>NZ_PSQO01000004.1:0-3933389 GCF_003000705.1 Acinetobacter sp. AR_0276
CTCGACCAGATCTACGCCAGATTAAAATCGGTGTTGGCCCTGTGCAGTATTTGGGGCAAGTAACTTTCCTTTAGCATTCTCAACTGCGGGTGGTGATACTGCTTCGGCACTGGCAGCGGGTTGCTCTGTAGTGGTGAAAGCCCATAGTGGACATATGGCCACAGCAGACTTTTAGCGCAGGCAATTGAACGTGCTGTAGAAAAATCGAATATGCCTAAAGGTGTGTTTAACATGATCTATGGTAATGGCGTAGGTGAACCACTGGTTAAGCATCCTTTAATTCAGGCTGTAGGTTTTACGGGTTCATTGCGAGGTGGTCGCGCTTTATGTGACATGGCTGCAGCCCGTCCACAACCGATTCCGGTGTTTGCTGAAATGAGCAGCATTAACCCGATGTTGATGTTGCCAGAAGCCTTAAAAAACCGTGGTGAAAAAATTGCACAGGACTTGGCAGATTCAGTGGTTTTAGGCTGTGGCCAGTTCTGTACCAATCCGGGTTTAATCTTGGGTATTAAATCGGTCGAATTTAGCCAGCTCATTAGCAAACTAACCGACATTATGGGTGCTAAACCTGCACAAACTATGCTCAATGCCGAACCTTAAAAAGTTATACCGCTGGTCTTGAGCACTTAACCCAGCATCAAGGCATTAAGCATTTGGCAGGTCAGGCTCAACAAGGCAATCAGGCGCAGCCGCAACTGTTTAAAGCGGATGTTGAGCTTTTACTGGCGGTGACCAGCTTTTACAGGAAGAAATCTTTGGGCCAACCACAGTCATCATTGAAGTTGAAGATAGAGCCCAACTCATTCAGGCGCTACAAAGCATGAATGGTCAGCTGACTGCGACTTTAATTGCCGATGAAGCTGACTTAACCGAGTTTGCAGATGTAGTGCCAGTTTTAGAGGAAAAAGCCGGTCGATTACTTATAAATGGCTACCCAACGGGTGTTGAGGTCTGTGATGCGATGTACACGGCGGCCATATCAGCCACTCAGATGCACGAGGCACTTCAGTTGGAACCTTGGCATTGACCGTTACTTAAGACCTGTGTGTTACCAGAATATCCGCAAAGTTTATTCCAGAACCTTAAAGACAGCAACCCATTGCAGATTTTAAGACTGGTGAATGGTGAGATGACTAGAGAAGCGATCTAAAAAATAAAAAGAGACCAGATGATGGTCTCTTTTTATCGATATTCAAATCTTACGTATATAATATAAATTGCCAAATTAACTTGTTTTGTAATTGATATTTTTTAAAAATAAATCAACAGCGTAATCAACCCAAGCACTAATTTCATCGGTTGATATTAAATAATCAGGATGAGTCAAACATTTTAGATGAGCATCACTCTTAACAGTGATAAAAATATATTTGCTGCGACTTCCGAAGAAGAAGTTAATTCAATTTCTCCTTGTTTAACCGACTTTTCAAGATAACCCGCAATAATATTTGCCAGACGTTGTGGCCCCACTTCAAAGAACTTTTCCGATAATTCCGGGAATCTTACGGCTTCTGCAATACAGACTCTAAAGAATGCCAAACCCGAATGCGATAAATAAAACACAAATAAGTTTTCCCAATTTCAGTTAAAGCTGAACGTAAGTTTTTGGCCTTTGTCTCAACCAATATAATTTGCTCTTGCATATTGGCACATTTGCGCTCAATGACGCAGCAAACATTGCTTCTTTATTTTAAAACAACCATACATGGTGGCTTTTGAAACACCTGCTTCTTTTTGAATCATATCTGTGGTTGTGCCACTAAATCCGTGGATCAGAAAAAACTTGTTGCTGCATCTAGAATTTTTTGATCTTTCTCTTTGGTTTTAGTGCAATCTAACATACGAACCTACAAACATATTTAGCAATTTCATTCTTAGTGTACCTCATCGAAAAGTTCAAAATCGAGAATTGACGTAATTTTAATAAGATAGTAGAGTACCGATCGTACAGTTGAGCTTAAGATTTGCCCTGTTCGGTGCAATAAGCTCATTTTAAAATTTAAGGTAAAGATGAATATACGACCATCATCGGTTTGGCAGGTGCAATTTTTGCAGCCATGACTGTCGAATTTAATAACCGAATTAGCAGCATTACCTTGGTCGATATCGCGGTGCAATGGGCATTAGTGTCGACGCTGGTTATTGGGTCAGTAGTATTTATGCCAGTGCCATGATTATTGCATGATCCTGTCCACCAGTTGGGCCGTTATTTTTTCTATGCGTCGAGTTCTTCTTTTGCGATAGGACTTTGCCTCTTCTCTAGCGTTTTAATTCCTTTTAGCCCAAATATCGAAATATTTTATTTATTACGGGGCTTGCAAGGACTCGCTAATGGTTTAACCATTCCTTTACTTATGGCCTGTGCCCTTAGATTCCTAGGACCTGAAATTCGTCTATGGGGTTTGGCCTGCTATGCATTAACAGCAACTTTTTTCCCAAACTTAAGTGCTGCACTTGCTGCCTTTTATTTAGATGTGATTGGTTGGAAGATGATATTTTTCCAAACCATTCCTTTTTGTGCTTTAAGTGCTGCGCTGGTTTACTTCGGTATTCCGCAAGATCCATTAAATTACTCAAGAATAAAAACTTATGATTGGACTGGTGCGATTCTAGCCATTATTGGCTTGGCAAGCTTAAGTACCATGCTTTTGCATGGCAATCATTTGGACTGGTTCAATTCAAAATTGATTTGTGTTTTGGCTTTAATGAGTGCCATTACCCTACCTTTATTTTAATACATGAATGGCGCTATCCAACACCATTAATTAAACCGCAAATGCTCGAAATACGAAATTTTGGCTATGCTGTTATTGCGCTGTTTTGCTTGTGATTATTGGTATGTCAACCAGTACATTACCCCTTAATTACTTAAGCGCTGTGCATGGTTATAAGCCCACTCAAACCATGTGGATTGGCTTACAAATTGCCGCATTACAGTTTATCTATATTCCAATTGTCATTAAGGTTTTAAACCAAGCTTGGGTTGATAGCCGATATGTACATGGGTTTGGTTTACTTTTGGTGATGATTGGCTGCTTAGGTGCAAGTCAACTTGATACCACTTGGAACCAAGACCAATTCTATTTTTGGCATGCAATCTCATGTTTAGGACAAACCTGTGTAGTGCTTTCGCTCCTCATGATGGGGACAAATAGTGTCCACCCAACTATGGCAATCTATGCTTCGCCTATGATTAATACCCCGCGTGCTATTAGCGGCGTACTCGGTGTGTGTCTTTGGACTGGGTCAATCGAGTACGTGGTGAATACCATTCAACACGGCTGATTGAAAATACCTCACAACATGTTTTTCAAAATATTCAAGGTCCTGTTATTAACCCGCTTACCCCGCCTGTGCTAAGTGCAGATGGTACCGAACGTGTTTCCGGTGGTTTATCTGCCTTAAATTCTGCGATTCAGGCACAGCAATCGGTGTTGGTGATTAGTGACCAATATCTGATTTTAGCGGGACTTACTGCAATTTTATTTATCGTTATGCTGATTTTGCCAGTTAGAACTTATCCACCACGCATTGCTCTCATTAAGTTAATGAATAGTCATAACTCAGGAAAATCTTTATGAGTACTCTCGAAGCCCAAGATCACTCCATGACCGAGTCACCCAAGTTAACAAAGATGCAATATCTTAAGAAACACTGGGTTATGGTTATTGCATTTATTATCGTTCTAGTTTCCATTTTATGGATTTTAAAAGTTATATTTTTACCTTCTTCAGTGGTTAAAACTGACGATGCACGGGTAGATGTCGAGTACTCAACCATTGCTCCTAAAGTGTCAGGCAATATTGAAGAAATTTATATTAAAGATCACCAGACCGTAAAAAAAGGCCAACTTTTGGCACGGATTGATGCACGAGATTATCAGGCGGCTTTAGCTGAAGCAGAATCTAATTATGCTAAAGCACAAGCTGACTTAAATGAAGCAAAGCTGGCAGTAGAAAGACAACCCACTGTTATCCGAGAAACAGAAGCCCAGCTTAGAAAAGTAGAAGCCGGTATTAAACTCACCAAAGATAATACAGCACGTTATGAGCAACTACAGGCGCTTGGTGCTGAGTCTAGATTGATTACGCAACAGTCAAAAACCACATTGACCGAGCAATATGCCGACTTGGACAGCAGTAAAGAAAAAGTCACAGATGCACAGTATCAGCTCAACCAATATAAAATTCAGGTACAGGCTAAAGAAGCCGCTTTAAAACAAGCTCAAGCTGCGCTTGATAAAGCAAAACTGAATCTGAGCTATACAGAAATTCGATCGCCTATTGATGGCATGATTGGACAAAAGTCTGCAAATGTGGGCAACTTTGTTGGCGCAGGTAATCCACTCATGGTGGTTGTGCCTTTAGATCAAGTGTATGTAGAAGCAAACTTCCGTGAAATTGAACTAAAACAAATTAAAATCGGCCAACCTGTCATTGTTTATGTCGACGCTTACAATGTTGAGTTAAAAGGTGTGGTAGATAGTTTTTCACCATCGACTGGTGCATTTTTCTCGCCAATTTCAGCAACAAATGCGACGGGTAACTTTACTAAAATTGTTCAGCGTTTACCTTTACGCATCAAACTCCTTGAGAACCAGCCGGATATTAAGTTGTTGCGTCCTGGTCTATCTGTTGTGGTTTCTGTGGATACGACTAAATAAACGGAATCAACTGAGCACTTAAAAACTCTAAATGAGCCTCATTGTTAGTCTTACTCCTAATGTGGGCTCATTAAATTCAATACTAAATTTGGCTCGTATTTTACCCTTCTATCCTTTTGTCCTTGCTACTTGAATAGATAAAATACAAAGCAATCCCTAAGCAAATTAGCGCTCCTAATCGATACAGTGAAAAAGGAAGCATTTCATTACCGAACCAGCCAAAGTTATCAATCAAGATACTCATCAAAAGTTGTCCAAAAATCACAGCAACAGTAGCAACCGCAGCTCCGATTCTTTGTACAGCCAGTACCATAATGACAATATAAGGTACGCCACACATAGCACCTAATAACTGCCATTTAGGAACATCTAGTAACGTTAAAGTTTGTTTAGGTTCAAAGTAAAAATAAGGAGAGCCGTAATTAGAGCACCGACCGAAAAAGTCAGAAAAGCACTACGAAATACACCAACTTTCGCTCCAAGTTGACCATTAATTGCGGCCTGCACACTCAGCAAAGCACCACCAATGACGGCGAGAAGAATCATTAAAATTGTCATGGCTATCTCCTACGCTTTTGCCACAAGTATAAGTGCGACAACAATAAAGATGAGTGCCACTACCCGTTTACGGTCTACTTTTCGATGTGGAGTTCCCAGTAAACCATAGTGGTCGATAATCAGACTTTTAAATACCTGTCCCGCTAAAATGCCAATCATGGTCATTGCAATACCAATAATTGGAGTCGTAATTGTCAAAATAATGACGTAAGCAGGACCAAGAACACCACCGAGTAATTGCCAAGATGGAAGTGTAAAAAATGAAGGACTATTACGTGGGCTAAAAAACAGCATGAGTAGAAAAGTAAGTGCTGCACCCACGCCAAAAATACTAAACGTGGCCCACAACTCACCCACTTCTTTTCCTAACGGCCCTAAAAGCCCTGCTTCGACCGATAGCCCCATACCCCCTAAAATGGTTAGGAGTAGTAATAGAATTTGCATCTACATTGCCTCATCTGTATCTAAGCAACGAATAGTAAGGTAGCCAATTCATCAGAAAAACAGCATAATTCATGAATCACTTTTGCAGAAATTGCACAAATGGATTTAACAAATTCGATTGATATCCGCACGCTTCGCTTCTTTATTAGTGTTTATAACGCGCAAAACTTCTCAAATGTAGCACGTAAAGAAGATGTATCAGCGTCTATGATTTCACGCACCATTCAACAACTTGAAGATGCATTGGGCCAGCAACTTTTCTACCGAAATACGCGAGCAATCACACCGACCGAATCGGGCAAATTATTTTTTGAGTACGCGAAAAAAATTACCGAACAATTTGATGAAGCCCAAAAGGCATTGCAAGATAAAACCATAGAGCCATCGGGACTCGTCCGCATTAATGCCCCTGTGTTTTTTGGTCAACGGCATATTGCGCCGTGGTTGGCGGGTTTATCAGAGCGTTACCCAAGGCTTCTAATAGAACTCATTCAAACCGATGAATTTATAGATCCATTACGCGAAAGCACAGATTTAATATTTCGTATTGGAGCACTGACTGATTCATCATTTCATGCACGTATTTTTGGTACACAAAAATATCATTTGGCAGCGTCTCCTCAATATATTGCCAAATACGGTACGCCTGATCATCCGACAGAACTTAATCAGCACAAATGCCTAGTCTATAAAGGTTTTGAAGGTCCTAACCGCTGGTTAGTAAGAAAGCCCAATGAAGAATGGGTACATTATCCAATTACTCCATTGCTGTCTTCAAACAATGCCGAGAGTTTAATGACAGCCGCGCTTCATGGCATGGGGATTGTTTTATTTCCTGATTGGCTGATTGGCGAAGCTTTAAAACAAGGTGATTTAATAAAGCTTTTACCTGAATATGAAGTCGCGATTAAATCACACCCCCAGCATATCGCAGCCATTTATCCCAATGTTCGCCATCCGCCCTTAAATATTCGAGTGGTAATAGATTATTTTGCTGAAATCTATGGAGACACACCGTATTGGCAGAATTAAATTTTTCTTTTAATCATCATTTGTAAAGACAAAAACACCTGATTGCAGCAATCAAATAAACTCTGAAATCAGGGATCACCGTTAGATACTAATTAATTGCTATCTCATAATGAAAATTATCGGCCAAACCATAAGACTCACGGTATTCGACTGCTACGCCTTCAAGATTTTTTGCGATACGGCATACCTTCACTAAAGGGTCTTCAAGGTGATTATTTAAATGGCTATCTTTGATATTTTTCTCAAAAGTTAACCGTTCTGTTGCAGTAGAAATAAATTGACCGCAGTGCTGATAATAAAAAGGATAAAGTAGATTCCCAAACTCAGCGATTGGAATTTCTTCCAGATTTTTAAATAAGCGTTCAGGCAGCCAGATTCTTTCGCTTAACACAACGACGTCTTCATGCTTACGAACACGCTCGATATAAATCAGCTTTTCGGTGTGCCCAAGCCCTAACTCGGCGTTTACTTCCGGCATTGCATCACACACTTCTACTTTTTTGATTTGTCCTTGTGGCTGAATAAAATCGCCTTTTTTATTACGTAGTCTAAAAAAACGGATGAGTGAATTTTCAAAATTAGGTTGTTTGAGGAAAGTTCCTTTTCCTTGCTGTTTAACCAATAAGCCATCTTCAACCAGTCCTTCAACCGCCTTTCTAACGGTTCCTACCGATACGCTATACATTTGCGCAAGTTCTTGTTCACTTGGAATAGGCTCTTCGACTGTCCATTTTGACTGGATCAGTAGTTTTTGAAGTTCCCAACGGACCTTTTCATATCTTGGCAATTTAAAATTTTTAAATGCAGTCTCATCAAGCATTTGCGTTAAACATTATGAAATCGATTTGACAATATTAGCATAGTTCTGTGTAATACAAAAAAGCAAACATATATATGTTTAGATGTTTATATATTTATCAAGGAAGATAATATGACCGCATTGATGCTGATAGCTTTAGCTGTATCTATAGGCTTAGGTTATAAAACAAAAATCAATATCGGATTTTTTACGATAGCGTTTGCTTACCTGATTGGTTGCTTTGGCATGGGTCTTAAACCTTCCGAAGTTATTGAATTATGGCCTGTCAAAATTTTCTTTATTATTTTATCTGTCACTCTGTTTTATAACTTTGCTTTGGCAAATGGCGCTTTAGAAAAACTTGCCAGCCATCTCTTATATAAATGCCGTAAGTTTCCTCAGTTTTTACCTTTAGCGATTTTTTTCGCAGCAACCATTATTGCTGGCCTAGGTGCTGGTTTTTATACGGTACTTGCCTTTATGGCACCCATTACACTGCTGCTGTGTAAAAAAACCAATATGAATATGGTTATTGGCGGGATGGCGGCAAATTACGGCGCTTTAGCTGGCGCAAATTTTATGACATCACAAAGTGGCATTATTTTCCGAAGCTTAATGGAAAATACTGGTATTAGCTCACAAACCGCTTTTTCATATAGCAGTGGAATTTTTGTATTAACTTTAATTATTCCAATTGCGGTGTTGGGCATTTATACCCTGTGGAATAGAAAAAGTAATTCAATTGTGATTGAAGATCAAAAGCCTGAGCCATTTGACAAAAAACAGAAACAATCCATCTTCCTTATTGTTTTAATGATGTCGATTGTTTTAGTTTTTCCAATCTTGCACCTTGTTTTTCCCGATGTAAAAACGATTAGCTTTTTAAACTCCAAAATTGATATTGCCTTCCTTGCCATTACCTTCTCGCTCATTAGTTTACTTATGAAACTTGCCGATGAGAAAAAGGTCATTGCTCTTGTGCCTTGGGGAACACTAATCATGATTTGCGGTGTTGGTATGCTCATCGCATTAGGTGTGAAACTTGGCATTATTACGACCCTATCTGAATGGTTAGCAAACAATGTTCCTGTGTGGGTTATACCAGTACTGTTATGTCTGATCAGTGCCATTATGTCTGTATTTTCAAGCACTCTAGGTGTAGTTGCTCCTACCTTATTCCCAATTGTTCCGGCGCTTGCACTTAGCTCTGGCCTAAATCCACTTGTGCTGTTCATTTGTATTGTAGTTGGCGCTCAGTCTACAGCGATTTCCCCTTTCTCCTCTGGCGGTAGCCTCATTATGGCTTCAGCTCCTGCAGATATCGACAAAACCAAATTTTTTAATCAACTGTTATTTAAAGCAATTCCTGTAGGAGTCATTGCCGCTTTAATCACTATTTTCGCTTTAAAATTTGTAATGTGAGATGAAAATGAACTGTATAGATACACATGCACATGTTTTTTCGACACAGGACCACAGTATCGAAACAGCACGTTATGCACCTGATTATGAGGCAACTGTACAAAGTTTTATCTCTCATCTTGATGAATACAATTTCACGCATGGTGTTTTGGTTCAACCCAGCTTTTTGGGTACCAATAACCAAGCGATGTTAAACGCAATTCAGCAATACCCTAAGCGTTTAAAAGGGATCGCCGTTGTTCAACATACGACGACTTTTGAGGAGCTAGTGAATCTCAAGGCACAAGGCATCGTTGGTGTTCGCTTAAATCTATTCGGTCTTAACCCTCCTGCGCTAAATACGCCTGACTGGCAAAAATTTTTACGTAATGTGGAAAGCCTCAACTGGCAAGTTGAATTACACGCACCGCCAAAATATCTGGTTCAGCTTTTGCCACAATTAGATGAATACAGCTTTGATGTCGTAATTGACCATTTTGGCCGAGTTGACCCTGTTAAAGGGATTGAAGATCCGGATTATCAGAAATTTTTAAGCTTACTTAACGTAAAACAGCACTGGATTAAAGTGTCCGGTTTCTACCGTTTGGGTGCCGCTCCAAACAACATAAATACGGCACGACTGGCCTATAACATTCTTAAAGAAAAAGGCTTTTTACACAAACTCATTTGGGGAAGTGATTGGCCACATACCCAACATGAATCTTTAATTACTTATGAAAATGCATTTAGAGCTTTTAAACAGATTGTGTTTGATAAACACGAGCAATGTTTAATTTTAAATCAGAACCCTACCGAGCTGTTTGGTTTCTCACGTACATAAGGAGTATGTATGAAAAATGATATATCTATATCGGAAGTAGAAAAGTCAACGATCCGTAAACTCTCTTTTCGTATTCTTCCTTTCCTCATTCTTTGTTATTTCATCTCATATATTGACCGAGTAAACATTGGTTTCGCCGCTTTAACCATGAATCAAGAAATTGGTTTAACCGCGACTGCCTTTGGTTTTGGTGCGACATTATTTTTTATTGCATATGTCATATTTGAAATTCCAAGTAATATGGCCATGGAAAAGCTAGGTGCACGTATCTGGATTGCCAGAATCATGATTACTTGGGGCATTGTCGGTTGCTGTACCGCCTTCATTACTGGCCCTATTTCATATGCAATCTCACGGTTTTTACTTGGTGCTGCCGAAGCCGGATTTTTTCCTGGTGTATTACTGTATTTAACCCTATGGTTCCCTAAACGATATATGGCTCGAATTGTTGCCGTATTTATGGTTGCCATTCCTTTATCTAATTTTATTGGTTCACCATTATCTGCCTTACTGTTGGGCTTACATGGTTTAGTTGGTTTAAGTGGATGGCAAGTGCTTTTAATTTTTGAAGCATTGCCTGCAATTCTTCTTGGCATATTATGTTTAGTTTGGCTTCCAAATAAACCGAATCATGTTAAATGGTTAAGTTCTGAGGAAAGAGAATGGCTATCGAGTACCTTAACTTTTGAAAAAAACCAACAGTTAAATACTGAAAAACAAGACAGTGCCGAACAGAAAAAGAGTAAGTTCAAACTGCTGATTACCAATAAATATCTATGGTTCTTCGCAATTATTTATGCAGGAAGTTCAGCAACCAGCAATATTTTATCATTATGGATGCCTCAGATTTTAAAGGCTTTCCATTTAACTGCCATGCAGACGGGTCTTTTAAATATGATTCCGTTTGGTTTAGCTGCTGCTTTCATGATTGTTTGGGGCGTACATGCCGATAAAAGTGGCAATAAAAGTCTCAACACAGCCATTCCATTATTTGTAACCAGTTTTGGTTTGCTTCTTACTATTTTTACCTCGTCTTTAACTTTGAGCTTACTTTTATTCTCACTCGTTTTGATGGGTAACTATGCCATTAAAGGTCCTTTCTGGGCATTGGTTTCTGAGCGCTTACCGCCGACTCTGGTAGCCGTAGGCATCGCAGCGGTTAATACCATTGCGCATATCGGTACTGGGCTTATGAACTCTATTATGGGTATAGTCAAAGATTATTCGGGTAGTTTCCCTGTTTCACTTTTACCGCTCTGCATTCTGACATTTATTGGCGCCGTGATTGCGTTGTATTTAGGAAGAAAACCAACTTTACCGAAAGCACAAAAGGTTCAAAAATTGGTTTAGGTTTTAGAAATAACAGATTTAATAAAAAGAGACCCATTGATGGTCTCTTTTTTATTTATAACAAATATATAGATGCTAAGATGAATCAATATTTTCTTATTTTTATATGAAAACTATAAGTTTGTCTGTCTTTACTCCAACAAAAAGCCCATCTTCCGATGAGCTTTTTATTTAATTAAGATTATCAAATGCATTAGACTTTAAATTCTGCTATTACAAAGTTTTTTACTATTTCATCAAAATTTGGTTTCAGAAGAGTTGGCTTGCTATCTTTTATAGTTATATACCAATAACTTGCTGCAACTCCCATGCTAATTAAAGCTAACAATTTCATTGCTCACCTCACTTATTGGGAAGAGTGGACTTCAACTTAACATCCGCGTTTGTAGCGTTCCAACTCGTTTTAACGAGGTTTCTGTATATTTTTTAAGCAATGTGTAATAAATAAGCCTACAACTTTGAGAGCCTTCTTTAACGCCCATAATTTAGATAAATTAATGTTTTCCAAATCTTATACGAAATCCCATAGAATGCCCTTCTTCTTTGACTTTAATAGTATATAAGTATTTAATTTTATTAAAATCTTTCCTCATTTCTATATCAACCACTCCATCTTGCTTCTGTCCAGTTATTTCAACTTTATAAGAGTAAAGTGGCCGTTCAGCATCAGTATAAAAATCAGATCCATACTGCTTAATACTGTAGTCTTTAATTTTTCCAAATTTCTGTCTTATGGTTTTATCTGTATATACCACTGATTTAACCCTTTGTGTATTTTCTTTATTATTAATAAATAAGTAGCCACTTCCAATAATAAGAATAAATATAGTGATCAAAGCGATATTTCTTTTTTTCATTAGATCTTTAAATTCTATGTACATATATTTCTAAAAATATTTAGGGAAAAATATTCTATCAAATTTCAATATATTATTTTAAGATTTAATCTAATACTTAAAGAACTTTAACTAATTTTATTAATGCTAGGGATAGCCTCGGGTTTATTTGAATATATCAGCACCCTTTTGTAAGTAAATTTCCCAATTCTTCATTAAGCGATTAATATTTTCTGCATACGAATACAATGAGGGATCGTATCCATCCGTAGGAGGTATATATTTAATAAAACTTTCTATTTCAGCAGGATAATCAAAATCTGTATAAATACTTTCTACTTCATCTAAAGGATCTTCAAAACTTTCTCGATTAATCCAAAGCCAGCTAAGAAGTATATAATGATGTGTGCTGAAAAAACAGGAGGTTTTAACTTGGTAAACTAAACACACTCATCAGGAGTTTACCATGAGCAAGAAACACAAGACTTACACCACAGAATTTAAAGCTGAAGCCATCAAATTAATTGAAGCCAATCAAGGCAATGTCTCGGAAACAGCCAGACAACTTAGCATTTCAATGCAAACTCTTTCAAATTGGAATACCAAAGCAAAGGCTGGAACTTTAGCAGGTACAAAACAGTATTCACCTGATCTAAACGCTCTACTCGAAGAAAATAAAAAACTCAAACAACAGCTCAAAATAGCTGAAATGGAACGTGAATTTTTAAAAAAGGCAGCAGCGTACTTTGCCAAAGAAAGTCAGTAAGGTACGCCTATATGAAACAAAAAAGATATTCTTTTCCAATTACCTTAATGGCTCGATTACTTCATGTTTCAGTTTCATGTTTTTATGATTGGCTCAAGAGAGGCGTGAGCAAAAGAACGATTCAACGAAATCAACAGACGATATTGGTGAAAATAGCCCATGAGGAGACAAGGCAGAGCTATGGTTATATTCGATTAACCAAATACTTACAAGCTCAGGGTATAAAAATGAGTATGTACGCTGTACGTCAGATAAAAGCGCTGAACCAGCTGTATTGTAAGCGACACAAGCGTTTTAAAAGGACTACGAATAGTGACCATAATCGAGCGATCTATGAAAACCTGCTGGAGCAACAATTCTCAATGACTAGACCAAATCAAGCATGGTCAAGTGATATTACGTACATATGGACTGTTGAAGGATGGCTGTATTTAGCAGCGGTAAAAGACCTTTACACGAAGCAAGTGGTTGGCTATAGCTTAAATGAGCGCATGACAACACAGCTTGTTTGTAATGCGCTAAATATGGCTATTCACAATCAAAAACCAACCAAAGAACTGATTGTGCATTCAGACAGAGGAAGTCAATATTGCAGCCAGGAATATCGAAATATACTTGAGCAATATGGTTTTCAAGGTTCAATGAGCAAGCGCGGAGACTGTTACGATAATGCACCGATTGAAAGCTTTTGGGGAATACTGAAAAATGAGTTAGTGCATCATTACAACTATCAAACCAGAGAAGAAGCCCAAGCAGATATTATAAAATACATTGAGTTATTTTATAATCATCGAAGAATTCAAAAGGGTTTGGGTTTTAAGACACCAAATCAAATGGCCGAAGACTTTTATAAGTTGGCTGCCTAGAATCTCCCAAGGGAAAGTCTCCTGATAATTCAGCGTATATCAATAAAGCCATTTTTCCCTAATCATCGAATCTTCATTAGTCTCTGAACATAATTCATTCAAAAAGGGACCGATATCATCTGATTCACTCGGTATAAGGAATGATAGTTCAAGTTCAGCGTTAGTATAGTCTTCCGTTAATAAACTATTTTCTGCTTTTTTTATTGGTATTTCTGAAGTGAGAAGATTATTTTTATAGCCCCATTTGATATCACACCATGAAAGTGTCACCTTTTCATTAATAAAATCAGCAGGTATTGGATACAAATTCATGTCATTGTGCCTCTGGGATCATAAAAATCATTAATTCTAATATTTCCCGAATACTTATTAATTTGATCTTCAAAAAAATTTTTAAGAAAAAACAATATAATTTCGATAGTTTAAAAAAGCTTACTCTTTCGAGTAAGCTTTATCCTTAGGAGTTTTCTACTGATAAATAATGATCACTATAATTCAAAAAATTACTAGCCTTGATCAAAATTAAATAATCTGAATCTAGTTGATTAAAGTCTGATTAATCAATGATTCAATTTTTTGAGAAGCAACAGAATTATAGTAAGTACATTCATTCTTTGCTTCTTCAATTGCACTTTGGAAAGAAATTACATCCTCGTAATTATTAAATGAATCAAGTGATTTTTTATAACCTGCAACAATACTATCAATTGAAGTGTTAGGATTCTTTTGCCAATAACCTGAAGCTAGTTTATTGTCTATATTCATATACACCGAAACTGTATAATACTTTGGATCGTTTGCCTCTGTATTTAAATAAGCCCACTGTACATTACCCCATTTTCCAGTAACAGCATTACTTCCAGCTAAAGAAACATAGTCTGAAAAGTTATTAACGCTAACACCATTAACAGAAGCTAAACTTTCTGTATTAGTAATTACATAGTAAGGGACTGAATAATTTGTTCTTTCAACCTGAAAACACTTAGCTCCTGCAGGAAATGTATTTTTTTTAGTTAAAGCTAAAAAATTTTTAAATTGATCACCAATAGATTCTCGATGAAAAAATACGCTTGTAGGAATTTTCTCTGCAAGCAGATTCCAATATACGGCGGTTCTGTCACTTATTCTGACATTCTTTAAATCAATCCAGCGCCCTTTCTCTTCTACGACAATATTCTTAAGGCCATCTTTGTTATAAGGGGTTTTTCGAAGAGTAGTTCCATCTTGTGAAGTAGATCTTAAAATATATCGTCTATAACCTAATGGATACTTCGTCTCATCTGGTCTGTAAAGACCATCTGTGCTTAACATTAGGCGACCAATATCTGGTTGAGTGTTTTTATCTAATTTAAGATAATCTGCATACCAAATATTTCCGTTTCTTGAATTTCTAGTAATCTCAACAAATGTATTATCAAACTGAATAGATGCCCATTTGTAAGAAGTAGTATTATCAAACTCGCTACTAAGAATTTCATCTTTTGTTGTTGTAACTGTATCACTACTTCCAGTCCCGCCACCACAGCCGACCATAAGACCTGAAAGTAGAAAAAGGAAAATAGCTTTATTAAGTGTCATAAAATTTACTCTTTTTTATTGAGTGGTATAAAATGCGGTTAAGCATAATAAGTTAAAATTTTATTATAAGAAATAATTAATTTTCAGATTTAACTTCTTAATTATCAGACGTAATAATAAAAGTTTAAGTAACTTAAAAAGGTAATCAATTATTAAAAATTAAATTTATTACTTCATTTAAATTGAAAAAATATTAATTCCTATTTCAAAAACCTCTCCACCACCATATCCCGCTCATCCAAACTATTTGAGCTTAAAATCTGGAACATCAAGCCATCAATTAGGTTTAAAACCAAATTGGCATCGGGCTTTAATGCATGAGTTTCTAAACTAAAAATCAGGTCAAAAATCTCATGAAGCAACCATTTTCTATACTCTATTGCCATACGGTAAGCCTGTGGGTAAGCGATTTTAATTTCAAAATAGGCTTTTAGTAAAAGGTAGTACAGGCTATTAAAGTTGGCATGTAAAACAATAATTTCTTTGAGTTTATCTTTTGAAGTGCGGTAATGGCCTGAGTAAATAATGGAGAGCACTTCTTCTCTGAGCAAGCTTTTTTGAAAGGCAATGCACATTTCAATTAAACCTTCTTTTGAGCCAAAATATTTATAAAAGGTGGATTTGGTAATTTGGGCTTCTTTAGCAATCAGGTCTACGCCCGCTGTGTGAAACCCGTAAGTTGTAAATAGGTGTATGGCAGTTTGAAGAACATATAGTTTTTTCGAAGATATTTCTAAATTTGACATAGTTTTGCCGTTATAAATTCTTGTTGTTTCTAAATGAGATTAAAAAGCCTGTGCCTTTTCTGGGAGAAAAAAAGGCACAGCAAAGCCGTAAAGACTGTGCTTGGCACATCTCAAGTTTTATTGTTGCTAAGTTTTAGACGTAATGATTTAAAGCCTGAAAAGCCTATAGGCAATCAAGTTTCTTTAAAGTGATTTAAGTTGTGTCGAGATAGTTTTTGACAGTGACTGCCAATAATTTATGAATGTGCATAGCCAACTCCTTCTTTTGGGAGTTCTGCCGAAACATTATAAATTATGGTGGCAGAACGGAAGCGGGTTGACGGACTGGTTTCAACTCCAGCACACTCGAAAGTGTCCCACTCCCGTCCTACCGCTACGGGAGGGAACGAGGTGTGCACACAAAACTATTCCTCAGAAGAAATAGTCCTGAAGTGGTTGAAATAGCGGTCCGTCAAAACCGACTGGCAATGTAGGCCAGCCCGCAAAGGATAGTATCCAAGTCACTTACAGTCAAGCATACAAAATGACATTTGCTTTAAAATAGATCATTAAAAAGTAAGGATAAATAGTTAAAATTTATTGTTAATTTTTTATTTATAAAAATGCATAAAAACAAAACACTCTACTCGTGTCACTGCTCAAATATCCGTTCCAATTAGCAATTCTTTTAGCCGACCTTGAGCCTTTTATGGCAACTTAAATGGAAATACGTAAATGACATTACTAGCCATAGGATAAATCCCTAAGCTTTCGGTTCTTTCTTTCAATTGTTCTATAGAAAGTCCTGAAATCGGTTCACGCCCGCCCCAAACCAACAAGCCTTTTTTAGCATAGTCTTCGAGTACTTCTATGGTTTTTCCATTTTTAAGCTCAATCACAACATTTTTTTCTTTAATTGGGAATAATTGCGCATTTTCATCGGTAACGAACAGGGTCAGGCTTATAGCTGTCGCTATTTGTTCTTGGTATGGCGCGATAATAATTCCATTACTAGCGACTGGCGTGATGCTCAGTTGTGAAAACTGCAAATCAGTTATAGCATCTTGATTGGGAGCTCGACCACTCCATATAAGAATGCCTTCAGGGAACGCGGCTAAAGGTTCTTGGCTGTCATTTATCTCTAGTATTTTTCCGTCATCAAATTTAATAACCAGACTTTGTCCTGCATAGCGTGTTAAAGCACTATTTTGGTCAACAGCAAAAATTTTCATTTAATTTCATTCCCCAACAGCCAAGCATAAGATCATAACGGTTAGCTATCTTTTTAAGTTGGTATTTTTGTGAAGGTTTATTAGAGGGTATTTAAATAATTATAATTTTATTCGATTAAAATCTTAAGTTTAAGTCATGCTAATTGTTTAGTCCCAGATTTTAATGGTGCAATATTCTCAGATAAATGGAAGGAAGCACTATGGGACAAGTTCTACACAGCAGCGCCACAACGACACAGGCAGTGCGTCGAGCAATACAAAATAGTCAAGAGAGCTTAAGAACGCTAGCCAAGCGTTACGGCATCAATCAAAAGACCGTCGCAAAATGGAAGAAACGTACTTCAGTAGATGATCTTACAACCGGCCCAAAGAATCCTCGCTCAAGCGTGTTATCGCCTGAAGATGAGGCGGCAATTGTTGCTTTTCGAAAACGCACTTTGTTGCCGCTAGACGATTGCCTTTATGCATTGCAGCCGAGTATTCCTTATCTGACACGCTCGTCGTTACACCGCTGCTTACAGCGGCATGGTATTTCACGACTGCCTGAGGTACAAGGTGATCGCCCTGTCAGGAAGCGCTTCAAGAGCTACCCCATTGGTTACTTTCATATCGACATCGCTGAGATGCAAACAGCACAGGGTAAGCTTTATCTCTTCGTTGCCATTGATCGCACTTCCAAGTTTGCGTTCACTGAATTGCATACTAAAGCCAGTAAGATGGCAGCCGCGGAGTTCATGCGCAATCTGGTTAAGGCTGTGCCCTATAGAATCCATACGGTGCTAACAGATAACGGCATCCAGTTCACGAACCGCACCTGTGATCGCTACGCCTCTGAGCACATCTTTGATCGGGTTTGTACTGAATGTGGCATTGAACATCGTCTTACCAAGGTTAAGCATCCATGGACCAATGGACAGGTCGAGAGGATGAACCGAACGATTAAAGAAGCTACTGTCAAACGGTTCCATTACGACGATCACACTCAGCTATGCATTCACCTTGCTGATTTTATTGCTGCATACAACTTCGGCCGCAGACTCAAAACACTCAGGGGCCTGACTCCCTACGAATTCATCTGCAAACAGTGGACAGATGAACCTGAACTTTTTAAAATTGATCCGATCCATCAAATGCCGGGACTAAACAGCTAATTCACAGTTTCATATTGAATTAAAATAAAATTCCTATCTACATAAGAAAACAATTCAGATAGTTAAATTTCTAACTTAATTATTATAGGAACTTATACAATAAAACTATACAGTTCTGTATACCCCACTTTGTTATCATTCGGGCCAATTCATGAAAATAACAAGGAGTAATATGGCAACCCCGTATATAACTATAGGCTGCCCAACATCTGGGGGTGGCAAAGTCATTTCTGGGAACAGCAAGTTTCTAATTGATGGTATTCCCGTTGCCTGCGTTGGTGATAAAGCTACATGTCCCACACATAAAGTTCTTGCAACCATTGTGTCTGGTGACCCATACATGCAAATTTTTGGGAAATCTGCAGCACGAGTGAACGACTCACTTTCATGTGGCTGCAAATTACTTCCGCAACAAAATCTAGTTGTTCAAGATAATGGTGGTAGCACTGGTAGTAATAGTAGTTATAAAAATACTCAACAATCTACTCAAGAAAATTTTATTGAAAAGAAAGATTTTGAGATTGAACTAGTTGACTTAAAAGTTACACCTTTTATTCCCCTTGGAGTTCCTACCTCTGAAGGTAAACCATCAAATAAAGAACATTCATTTTTCATAAAAATAAAAAAAGGAATATGTGATGCTATAAGTCTAGAAGTTGAGCAGGACGGAACCTTTGTAGAAGTAAAGAAAATACAAAAAGCTTTTTCCTCTGGTCAGCAAATTTCACTCAATTGGGATGGCTTTATTAAAGATTTCTATAATAGTAAATTTATGACGAAACCATCAGGAGTCAAATTTAAAGTTAAAGGCTATTCAAGTGGCTCAGTTCAATGTTCAGATGAGAAAATATTTAAATTCAAGTATTTTAATAAAGACTGGATGGATATTGTCATTAACCGAAAGACAAAACATGTCTTAATTGATTTACGTGTAAATTTTGTCGATGGAGGAGCGGTAGGTCTTTTTAATGGTAACTCAGTCCCTCCTATGCAAATTTCCTTTAAGAAAATTAAGCCATATAGTACTCAAACCAAAACTTTCGATCAGCTTCGCCAATTAGCATTAGATGGTATCAATTATTATTGGGGTAGAAATCATACGCATCCGACCGGAAAAAATATAAAAATTAATGGAGATGAATATGAAGTTTTTGTAAAGGCTAAACCTTCCGAAGTTCAAGCTATGCCCGAAATGAAACTTACATTTGTAACTAATGTAAACCCGAATGATCTAATGTTCCGTAGTTCTAACTGGGCACTTTCCAGAAAAACTGCCTACATGACAGGATACTTAAAATTCGATAATGGTTGGTCTTTTTATGAGTATTCTTTATCTGATAAAAAGTTTAAAGAGACAATAGCTCATGAGACTGGCCATGCAATTGTTGAAACATATGCAGGTTTCAATGAATCAGTTACACATCATGGATCATCAGGCTATGATCAGAATCCTAAAGCTGGAACCATATATCCAAAAACTGGTGAAATCGATCTAATGAAATATGCAAAGGGTAATCTACTTACCATATCTGGTTGGGATACACGCATGGTAGCGAACGAAAAAGATACGATGGGATTGTTATTTATTTCAGGGATTTCTAAAAAATGAAAAAATATTTAATATTCTTTTTTCTTATACTCTCGTGTTCAATTGCTTCAGGTTGTACAAAAAAAATTTTATATTTAACTCCTGAAGCAACTGGTTATCTTTATGACAGTAAAACTAAACAGCCTCTACACAATGTAAATGGATATATAGGTTTCTATTTACCTGATGAAAAATCAACAACCATAAGAGTAAGTAATGATGGTAGTTTTACTATTAAACCATTAACAAAAGAATATTTTTTCATTGAACCTAGTTTAGAGGATTATAAAAATCTTCCGCCATTAATTTATATTAGCTTTAAAAATTATCAAAACAAAACATTAGATTACTCAGGAAAATTTAATGAACAAGTTCCAGAAGAAAAAGCTAATTTTGAACATTATAAAAAAATTGATCTCGGTAAAGTTTACTTAGATCCTGAGTAAAAGTTTTACTCAGTCATATAACTCAATCCTAAAAGCCCTTCTTTGAGGGCTTTTTTTATTTTGCTTGCATTTTTTCTATTTTTATTTATGATTGAGTAATCACTCAATTAATCTGTTTGTATATGGCTCGTCCTCGTAGTGAAGATAAACGTAATGCAATTTTAAGTGCTGCTATCGAAACATTAGCAGAGCTTGGCGAACGTGCGTCTACTTCAAAAATTGCTAAAGTTGCTGGCGTGGCAGAAGGCACTTTATTTACCTATTTTAGTAATAAAGAAGAATTGCTTAACCAGTTATATCTTTCGCTCAAGGCTGAGCTACGTCAGGTCATGATGCTTGGTTACCCTACCAACTCAGATTTACAAACACAAATGTCGCATATCTGGCAAAGTTATTTGGACTGGAGTTTAGAAGCTCCCCTTAAACGTAAAGTAATGGCGCAGCTTTCGACCTCAGAACAAATTACTGAGCAAAGCAAACAAATTGGTATGCAAACCTTTTGTGACTTTACTCAAAACATTCAAGAACGTATTAACGATGGCAAATTAAGAGATTATCCACCGTTATTTATTGCTTCGATTTTAGGTGCGCTTGCCGAGGTTACACTTAATTTTATTGCCCAAGACCCTTCTCAAACCGAGCTTTATCGCAAATCTGGTTTTGAAGCGTTTTGGCATGCAGTTTCAATATAAATCATAGAATAAGGATGCGCGGCGTCCTTATTTTTAAACCAATTAATGAGTGAGTAAATACTCATTTAAATGAATTAAAATAAGCACTTAACCCAAGTTCTTATTTGTACATATAGGTTTGTTCCAATAAGGAAAAACAAGATGACTATTTCAAACACAACAAACTTGCCTTCTCCCTTAATGCCATCTCAGCAGCACAATGGCAAATTTAGAAATACGCGTCCGAACCAACACAAGCCTTCTTTTGGTAAAACACTTCAACTTATGTGGAAGTTTCTTTTTAACAAACCAAAAGACACAGTACCCAACAAAGAAATTCCTGTTTTAAGTTTGTCAAAAGAACAGCTTTTAAGTGCACCTGACCGCTCTCTATTTCGTTTGGGCCACTCAACCATTTTGTTAAAACTGCAAAATGAGTTTTGGTTAACCGACCCTGTTTTTTCTGAACGTGCTTCACCTTTTCAATGGATTGGTCCAAAACGTTTTCACCAGCCACCGATTAGCATTGCAGACTTACCACCCATTAAAGGTGTGATTCTGTCGCATAACCACTACGACCACCTCGACTACCATGCGGTTATGCAGCTTAACGATAAAGTTGAACATTTCTTAACGCCGCTTGGTGTAGGCGATACACTCATTAAATGGGGAATTCCAGCAGAAAAAGTTCAACAACTCGACTGGTGGGACACCACGCATGTAGATGGACTTGAACTGGTCGCTACCCCTGCCCATCATTTTTCAGGCCGTGGTATGGGCGATAGCAATGCAACGCTTTGGGCTTCGTGGGTGATTATTGATAATGACTTACGTGTGTTTTTTAGCGGTGACACGGGATATTTTGATGGGTTTAAAGAAATTGGACATCGTTATGGTCCGTTTGATTTGACCATGTTAGAAACTGGCGCTTATGACCCTGAATGGCCCGATGTTCATATGCAACCAGAGCAAACTTTACAAGCACATTTAGACTTAAAAGGACGTCATTTGTTGCCTGTACATAATGGTACTTTTGACTTGGCGCTTCATGCTTGGGACGACCCGTTTGAACGTATCGTGGCTTTGGCTCATGAAAATAATTTAGCCATTAGCACACCGCAAATGGGACAAATTTTGAACTTAAACGAGCCGAATGTTGAAAATTATTGGTGACGTTCATAGTTCGATAAAAATAAGCCGAACACTCCATTTGCAGTATTCGGCTTATCTTATTTATAACTTTGAATAATTTTCACAAAGCACTCTTTTCAAGCGTTTCTATAATCGCTAAAGCCGTCTTCTTAGCTGAAAACGGGTTTTGACCAGTAATCAAATTGCCATCTTGAACGACATACGGCGCAAAAGGAATAAAAGCCTTTTCATAACGAGCGCCATATTCTTTAGCGAGCTCTTCGGCATTGTACGGCACTTTTTTCGCTACCCCTGCCAGAACCTCTTCACTCCATGCAAAGCCAGTTAACTTTTTACCTTCTATGAGTCGCTTGCCATTTGAAAGTCTGACGTGAAGCAAACCGCAATAACCGTGGCATACACTCGAAACAATGCCACCTTTTTCATAAATATTTTTGGTGATTTCTTGCAGTTCAGGATTATCTAAAAAGTCCCACATCACACCGTGACCACCCGTGTAATAGATCACGTCATAATCTTGCCAATGAATATCGGAAGGCTTAAAAGTATTTGCTAACAAGGTAATAAAAGCTTGGTCTTTTTCTCTGGCTTTAACAGATTTATCTGCAACCAAAGGCGCAAGCGATTTAGGCTCGATCGGGGTTTTTCCGCCATTTGGGCTGACAATATCTTGCACATAACCTTGCTTTTCAAATTCATCATAAGCATGAGTGAGCTCGCCCAACCACAGTCCTGTCGGCTCATCTACATCCTTATAGCGTGAAATATTGGTCACGACATGTAATATGCGTTTAGACATTTTCTCACCTCATTTTTCATATTTATAATTCTATTCTTTCATCTATCAAAGCATAGAAAGCTGTTACTGAAAGTGTGTGCTTGGTAAAGTTATGAACCTTGATTTTAAGTAACTATAAGTCTAAAGTTAACTTGAATGTCAATAGAGTATGTGGCTATGAATATTAGCGAGTTATCGAAACTAAGTGGTTTAAGTACCCCTACAATTCGTTATTACGAGCAAATCAAACTCTTGCCTAAAGCAAAAAGAAAGTCGAATGGTTATCGTGAATATACAGATAACGATTTAAAGCAACTTTCTTTAATTCAACAGGCCCAGCAAGTTGGTTTTTCTTTAGCAGAAATTAAATCATTTTTACCGTCAAAAGTGACTACTTGGAACCATGACGCACTCATCCAAACACTTGAATCTAAAATTCAGGAAATCGAACTTTTAGAACAAAAGCTTAAAGTCAGTAAGCAAAATTTACTCACCATGATTGAAGCAATTAATAACAAACCCGATGAAATTACCTGTGAAGAAAATGCCGAACGCCTTATGAATCTCTATTACGATAAATCAAAAACGCCGTAAACCTATAGAATTCTATTGACCTTAAAGTACACTTTAAACATACGATGGACCACAGGTGATAAATGAGGAACCTGTGATGTTTAAAGTGTGGAATTTTCAACGTTGGTTAAGCATTATTTTTACCATTCTTTTATCTACAAATGTGGTTTATGCCGCAGGTTCAGATAAAGCTCAAAGCCTTGCAAAAACAAGTGGAAAAATTTTAGTCGTAATGACTAATCACTCGGCTTACCCTTCTCGTTCAGATAAAACAGGACTTTGGCTAACCGAGCTCACCCATTTTTATGATGTTGCATTAGCTGCCGGCTATGAAATGGACTTTGTAAGTCCTTTAGGTGGTGAAGTGCCTCTAGATGAACGTAGCTTAAAGTCTATTTACTTAGACAAATCCGCTCGTCAGCATTTAGCCGACCCAGCATTTATGCAACGGTTAAAAACAACATTAGCTCCGAACGCGATTAATCCTACCCAGTACAAAGCCATTTACTATACGGGTGGGCACGGTACCATGTGGGATTTCCCAAATAATAAAACTTTGCAAAACATTAGCGAACAGATCTATGGCCAAGGTGGAGTCGTTTCAGCAGTTTGTCACGGCGTAGGTGGTTTATTACCTTTACAGGATGAAAATGGCAAACCGTTAATTGCAGGTAGAACTGTTACGGGTTTTGCAAATATAGAAGAAACACTTTCAGGTATTAAGTCTCAAGCTCCATTTTCTTTACAAAATGGACTCATTGAACGTGGTGCAAAATATAAACAAGCTTTTATTCCGTTTACCTCATATGTGGTTTCAGACGACAGAATTATTACTGGACAAAACCCTCAGTCGAGTAAAGAAATTGCCGAAGCAGTCGTTAAACGTTTAAGCAGCATAAAATAAATCTAAAAAGACGAATTACAGACCAGCCTTGTAATTCGTCTTTTTCATATAAATATTATAGAAAAAATTAACCAACCTTTTGATAGTGAAGAGCTATCGCACTAGAAGCAAAAGTTTTATTTTCAATAAGTTTAAGATTGGTCTTTTGCTGAATACCTTGAAATAGCGGCAAGCCACTACCAATTAAAACGGGCGAAACCGTAATTTTATATTCATCAATTAAACCAAGTTGCATGAGATAGTGTGCAAACCGTGGACTCCCCAAAATCACCATATCCTTGCCCGGTTGCTGCTTGAGCTTATTAATTTCTTCTTCAACATGATCTTTCACAAGTCTGGAATTATTCCATTCAACAGTATCTAAGGTGGTTGAAAAAACGATTTTTTCAGTCTTTTCAATCCACTCAGCATGATTTCGTTCATGCTCCGAAGCTTCGGGGTTTGAAAGCATGGTTGGCCAATAATTATGCATCATCTGGTAAGTCGCACGTCCCCAAATTACCGTATCGGCAGTGCTCAAGATTTCTTTTGCATGATTTGCCAAATCGGCATCGTAAGCAATCCAACCTATGTCCATTGCCCCATTTGGACCTTCGACAAAACTATCAAGCGATGCATGTAGAAACAGTATGAGTTTTCTCATTTTCATTCCTTTGTTATGAATAAGATTTATCGCTTTTTAGTATATTCAATTTAAATGATTTCTTATGGAGTGTTTTGTTTTCTGATTTTTCTTGTATCTATATAGCTCTATATCTTCCTGAAATATTTATAAATTATATAAATGACCCGAACAAGAATGGCTCCTTATTCGGGTTATCTATAAACGTACTGTTTTAATAAAGGCTTGGTTACGTAATGACTAGCGGGCCAGAACCCGGCAACTCGGTCACTAGCTTATAGCCCATCAGTTTTGCGGGTGTATGTGTACCGCCTTTAACGGTATTTCTGAGTAAATAATTCACCACAGTCAGTGAGCCATTTACGGTAAGACTATAGGCGTTTTCCGTTTGAATACGGGCAGTTTTGATTTCCCCACGTGCATTTCTTGCTTCACCCCAAACATAGGTAGGTACTTTCGCTCGAAGCTCCTCATTTGGCCCCACAACCGTTTTTTCAATACGTGATTTAATAAACTTCTGCACAGCATTGATTTTTAATACTGGGCGTACATAGTTCAGCATTTTTGCACCAAAAATCATTTTAGGAAATGCAGGTACAAACACCTCAATGTTTGGAATGCCGGTTGTATAGAACGCTGTCGATACGTCTCCCCAAGGAACACTCATGGCACTTTTTTTGCCATCACCAAAATCAATAGTCCGGACATAATGTGCTAACGGAACAGTGGTAATTTTTCCGTTTTTACGAATTTTTCCACCTTCGGCCATGCCTTCTGTACTTGTTTTGGCTGTACCCGGTGAAAACCCAGTTCTAGAGTCAAAACCAAGCGCTAAATGGGTCGCATCTGGTAGTGCTTCTTTCAAGGCAGCAGCAACACAGTCTGTTGGAATTACATCGAAACCGACACCCGGACAAAGCACAATATCGGCTTTTTCGGCTTGGCTGTTAAGTGACTGTGCCAACTCAAATACTGAGATTTCGCCCGTAATATCTAGATAGTGAGCACCTGCCTTTATACAAGCTTCCATCATGGGTTTCGATGTCGCTGAAAAAGGCCCTGCACAATGCATAACCAGTTTAAAACCTTGGAGTTGCTCACTTATTGCATCTACGTTATCAAGTCCAAAAGCTTTATAGTCAAGTCCCAACTCTTGAGCAAGTGCTTCAACCTTAGCTTTGTTACGGCCAGCCAAAGTCGGTTTTAGACCTTGGCGTACAGCTTCACGAGCGATTAATTCGCCCGTGTAGCCATTTGCTCCATAAATTAACCAGTTTGAATCGTTAAGATTTGTCATAACACAACTCACTTTTTAAGAAGCAAATGAATAGTTACGCATGCCTTTTTTATACTGGCGAGTACGGCATGACATCGCTGATTGTTGCAAAATTAAAGCCCAAGCTGGTGAAACATTTGGTTTTGTTTTTTTACCAGCACTTAAATTACGTAACTGGAATTTGACCACAGCCATATTGGCAAGTGAAGCCAATGTTTTATTTTCCCATGTAATTGGTTTGAGTTCAGGTGAAATATTTTGGCCTTGTTTCCAAGCATTTGGCAAATTAGGTTCAATCGCTAAAGCTGTGGCTATACCGACCATATCTACACCACTTTCAATTACTTTTTCTGCCACTTGTTTACGGCGTATGCCACCTGTCACCATAACAGGCATTTTGGCAACTTTACGAATTTCTTGTGCAAATTCTAAAAAATAAGCTTCACGGGCAAGTGTACGACCATCACGTGCCTGACCTTGCATTGCAGGCGCTTCATAGCTACCACCTGAAAGTTCAACCAAATCGACTGCATGCTCATTTAACATTTTGACCACTTGCTGAGCATCTTCAGCGCTAAAACCGCCACGCTGGAAATCGGCTGAATTTAGTTTCACTGCGACCGTAAACTGTGGCGAAACCACTTTACGAACCGCTTCCACAATCTCAATTAAAATACGAGCGCGGTTTTCTAAAGAACCGCCCCAACGATCTTGGCGTTTATTGCTGAGTGGAGAAAGAAACTGGCTTAATAAATATCCATGCGCTGCATGAATTTCCACACCAGTAAATCCTGCTTTTTCACCTAAACGTGCCGTGTTTGCAAAACGCTGAATCACTTCTGCAATCATAGATTCAGTCATTTCAATTGGTGTGTTAAAGCGATTTGACATTTTGCCAAGATCAAGTGAAATTGCAGAAGGCGCCCAAGTCTGCTGACCTAGGTTAGCTTGCATTTGTCGACCCGGATGGTTAATTTGAAGCCAAACCTGAGCACCTTTGGAACGGCTAATTTGTGCCCATTTTTTGAAAGTATCTAGATGCTTTTCATCTTCAAGCACTACGCCGCCCGGTCCAGTCATCGCTCGGCGGTCTACCATCACATTTCCGGTAATGATTAGACCTACGCCACCATTTGCCCAAGCCTGATATAAACGCATTAATTCTTCTGATGGTGCATGGTTTAAATCAGCCATATTTTCTTCCATTGCCGCTTTAGCAATACGATTAGGAACATATGAGCCATTTGGGAATACTAATTTTTCGAACACTTTCATTGGAATGACCTCATTCAGTATGGCTTTACTTTAAGATTAAAGCTAACTTTAATGTCAATACCTTTTATTATTTCTCTATTTATTACTTTTAATTTCAATTTCTTATAAATAAAAAAGAGGCACTTAATAGGCCTCTTTTTTAAAGTTTATAGCTTTAAATTATTCGCGAATAAACGCTAATAAGTCCGCATTAATTACTTCATGGTTTACGGTTAACATACCGTGAGAAAAACCTGGGTAGATTTTGAGTTGGCTATTTTGAAGTAACTCAGCAGATTTCACACCAGACGTTTTATAAGGCACGATCTGGTCGTCGTCACCATGTAATACCAAAACAGGAATAGTGATTTTCTTTAAATCTTCAGTAAAGTCAGTTTGTGAGAATGCAACAATACCATCGTAATGTGCTTTTGCACTGCCCGTCATACCCTGACGCCACCAGTTAGCAATAATACCTTCAGATGGTTTCGCATCTGGTCGGTTAAAACCATAGAATGGGCCAGATGGAAGGTCTCGGAAAAATTGTGCACGGTTTGTGAGAACCTGATTTTGAAGGTCATCAAAAACTTCTTTTGGTAAACCTTCAGGATTATTTTCAGTTTTAACCATAAGCGGTGGTACTGCACTGACAAGAACAGCTTTCTTAACGTTTTCTTGACCATGACGTGCAATATAGTGAGCCACTTCACCACCACCTGTTGAATGGCCAATATGAATTGCATTTTTAATGTTCAGATGTTTAACCACTTCTGCAACATCATCTGCGTAATGGTCCATATCGTGACCATCCCATACCTGACTCGAACGCCCATGTCCACGGCGGTCATGAGCAACTACACGAAAACCTTCTTTAAGGAAAAAAAGCAATTGTGTATCCCAATCATCTGAACTCAAAGGCCAACCATGATGAAAAAATAGAACTTGGGCATCACGTGGTCCCCAATCTTTATAAAAAATCTCTACACCGTCTTTTGTCGTTACGTATCCCATCTTCGTTCTCCTGCTAAACAACTACTTATAGATTGGTTATAAAATTTGAATATTGATACTAAGCTTAAAGTTAACTTTAAGGTCAATTACTTTAATTGTATTTTTAAAATAAAATTTATATGAAAGCACGGCCTTAAACTCTTCTCATCTTTCCCCTTTTTTATTTCATTTAAATGTCAAAGCCTTTAGCCATCAAAATTAAAATCTTGACTTTAAAGTGAACTTTAAACTTATAGTTTCTGTAGTGGTTCTAAATTAACACGTCTTCATATGGACAGCATCAGATACTCGGTCAATTAATGTAAAGGTGAATTTTCATGGATATAAAACAACAATTTACTGAGGTTGAATTTGGACAACAAAAAATCAAAGTACCCAAAGGTGGTTATTATGACCGTTTTAGAATGAATCCCGATTTAGATGAAGTCGCTCAAGACCCTGCTGCTGGCAATATCGACTTTTTCCGTCATATTCCTAAAAAAATTATGGAGTCCCGTGTAGGTCCTGTTTGGGCACCCAACTTTTATTATCGTAGCGCAAATGTGCAACTGCTGATGCTTGCACCTATTAAACAGATTAAAGCAAAACTTCCTGCTGACTTAACACCATTACAACCCTTCCCGGGTTATGGGTTGGTCGCTGTTACGTTCTTTACCTATTCGGTTTGTGACAATGACCCTTATAACGAAGTGTCGATTGCGATTGTGGTACGCAAGCCTAATGCGCATGTGCCACATATTGCAGAACTAATCAAATCGATGCGCCAACGTCATTTTTATGCACATGTTTTAGCGTTACCTGTCGATACAGAAATTGCCAGAGTGCGGGGTGTATATGGTTACCAGTTACCGAAATGGCTGACTAAAATTGACGTGAACATTAACTCAAAAAGCGTTCAAGCCAATATTTTTGATCTTAATGGTAAGTTAGATTTAAGTTTAGAGACTGCTGTCCCCCCTTTAAAACATGTTGACTCTGAAACACATATTAATAAAGCAACCATGCTACATGTTGTTGATGGTAAATGGCACCAGACAGAGGTTCAATCAAACATTCTTTCTTTCGCGCAAAAACTTTTTCCAAAGAAAGTAAGATTAGTGAAAAATGAAGGCCCTTTAACAAAGTTATTAAATGAACTAGGTGCTTCAAAAATTTTGCGTTTAGATGTTATAGAAGATGCACAAGTCGTGCTTAATTTGCCTACTCCGCTATAGATTTATTATTCGAAATATAAAAAAGAGACCTTCATATGGTCTCTTTTTATTTTTTAGATTGCTTCTCTAGTCATCTCACCATTGACCAGTCTTAAAATCTGCAACGGGTTGCTGTCTTTTAAAGCTTCCGGCAATAAACTTTGCGGATAGTTCTGGTAACACACAGGTCTTAAGTAACGGTCAATGGCCAAGGTTCCAACTGAAGTGCCTCTTGCATCTGAAGTGGCTGGGTATGGCCCGCCATGTACCATCGCATCACAGACCTCAACACCCGTTGGGTAGCCATTGATGAGTAATCGACCGGCTTTTTCCTCTAGTACAGGAACTACATCAGCAAACTCGGTTAAGTCAGTTTCATCGGCAATTAAAGTCGCAGTCAGCTGACCATTCATGCTTTGTAGCGCCTGAATGAGTTGGGCTTTATCTTCAACTTCAATAATGACTGTGGTTGGCCCAAAGATTTCTTCTTGTAAAAGCTGATCACCCGCCAGTAATAACTCAATATCCGCTTTAAACAGTTGTGGCTGAGCCTGATTGCCTTGTTGAGTTTGACCTGCCAAATGCTTAATGCCTTGATGCTCAGTTAAGTGCTCAAGGGCAGCGGTATAACTTTTTAAGGTTCCGGCATTGAGCATAGTTTGCGCAGGTTTAGCACCCATAATTTCAGTCAGGTTGCTAATGAGCTGGCTAAATTCAGCTGATTTAATACCCAAGATTAAGCCCGGATTGGTACAGAACTGACCACAGCCTAAAACCACCGAATCAGCCAAGTCCTGTGCAATTTTTTCACCACGGTTTTTTAAGGCTTCTGGCAACATCAACATCGGATTAATACTGCTCATTTCAGCAAACACAGGAATCGGTTGTGGACGAGCTGCGGCCATGTCACATAAAGCTCGTCCGCCACGCAGTGAACCCGTAAAACCTACAGCCTGAATTAAAGGATGCTTCACTAAAGGTTCACCTACGCCATTACCGTAGATCATGTTAAACACACCTTTAGGCATATTTGATTTTTCTACGGCACGTTCAATTGCCTGCGCTACGAAATCTGCTGTCGCCATATGTCCACTATGGGCTTTTACTACTACCGAACATCCAGCCGCTAGTGCCGAAGCAGTGTCACCACCCGCAGTTGAGAATGCTAAAGGAAAGTTACTTGCCCCAAACACTGCAACAGGGCCAACACCGATTTTAATCTGGCGCAGGTCTGGCCGAGGTAAAGGCTGACGCTCTGGTAAAGCAGTATCAATACGGGCACCTAAAAAGTCACCACGGCGCAGCACTTTGGCAAATAAACGCATTTGTCCACTGGTACGGGCACGTTCACCTTGTAAGCGTGCAAGTGGCAGAGCGGTTTCCTGTGAAACGATTTCAAGAAAATCTGTACCTAATGCATCGAGTTCATCGGCAATATTTTCTAGAAAAACAGCACGCTGTTCAGGAGACGTATGGCGGTAAGTCTTAAACGCTTGACTGGCTGCTTCACAGGCCTGATTGACCTCTTGCTCGGTTGCATGGTGAAACTCATAAGGCAAAGTTTCGCCCATTGTTGCATTTACACTTTTCAATAAGCTTATACTTTGTGCTCTACGTGAACCGCCAATAAAGTTGTGTCCAATGACCATTTTTATATTCCTTAGAGAGTAATAACTGAACCGATCGGTAATTCAGGTTGCATATGAGCAAGTTTATTTCTGAGTGGATGCCCGAACTCTTTCATTTCTATTTCAAACTCATCATTAACTTGTGCTTGAATACCATCGGCAAAAGATAGAGTCGCTGTACCGAAATAATGGATATGTACATCGCCTGCTTTTAAGAATTGTTGATACTTAAAGTGGTGATATTCGAGATTTGCCAAGCTATGACAAATATTGTCTTCACCCGACAAAAACTCTTTTTCCCAAATGATTTGTCCATCACGGCGCAAACGGCTAGTTCCGACTAAATGTTTTGGTAATTCGCCTGTCCGTAAAGCGGGACCAAAACTACAAAAACGTAATTTTGAATGAGCCAAATATAAATAATTACGACGCTCCATTACGTGATCAGAATATTCATTGCCCAGCGCAAACCCGATTCGGTAAGGCTTTAGGTCTTCTCCAATAACATAGAGGCCTGCAATTTCAGGTTCTTCGCCGCCGTCTTCGGCAAATGGAGGTAAAGGCAGCTCTGCTCCCGGTCTTACCACAATTGAACCATCGCCTTTATAAAACCATTCTGGCTGTGCCCCGATCTGACCTTCTTCTGGACGCCCCTTTTGTAGCCCCCATTGAAATATTCGCATAGTGTCGGTCACCGAGCTGTCATCACTTAAATTTTGTTGATGCATTTTGTCGCGTGCAGATGCAGAACCTAAATGGGTTAAACCTGTACCGGAAATTAAACAATGCGTTGAATCTGGATGATCTAAAGGCGGCAATACCTTTAAGTCTGCTAATAACGATGAATAATCATAAGTTTCGGACTCAAACCCTAACGCCTCAACTTGTTGTTCCAGTGAAACTTTATTGCGGATTGCTAAAAGTGCTAAATCACGAACAGATTGAATATCTTTAACCGGATATGCCATGTTGCCTTCTACTTTCGCGACGGCACGTTGATTTGCACGATTCTCAAATTGAATAATTTGCATGTTTTATTCCTTACAAAGGCTTTTGAATATTCACTGTTTGTGTTTTTTGGCGTTCGAGCTTGGCATAGACGATGTAAGTCAGAATCAAGCCAAAAAGCATGACGATAGATAAGAAATACAAACCAGCAGCCATATTTCCCGTGTATTCTTTTAACAGTCCGATCCCAAATGGACCGACATAGCCACCTAAATTTCCAACAGAGTTAATTAAGGCAATACCAGCTGCTGCACTTGCACCTGTTAAGAAACGACCTGGTAATGTCCAAAACACGGCAGTCGATGAAAATAGACAGAACGCAACTATAGCCAAAGCTGCCAACTGCATAACTGGAGAGTTTAGCCAACCACTTAAAAACATTGCACAAGCACCTAGTGCATATAGAAAACTTAAGTGTCCGTAACGATCGTTCAGGCGGTCAGTACTACGCGGAATAATGAGGAGTCCAATAATTCCAAAAATATAGGGAATGCTAGATAAGAACCCAATTTGAATATCACTACCTCCGCCAAATTGCTTAATAATGGTAGGAAGCCAGAGATTTAAACCATAAATACTTAAAGTTACCGGTAAATAGTAGAGTGCTAATAAAAGTACGCGTTTGTCTTTTAAGGCATGTAGTGGATTGGCATGTCGGATTTGGTCATATTCGGCTTCATCTTTAATGAGTTCATTTTTAAGCCATTGTTTTTGTTCAATGCTTAACCACTTTACTTTATCAATCTTATCGGGTAGCCACAGAAATGTCGGTAAAGCCAATAAAACCGCGGGCAAGCCAACTGCAACGAACAACCATTGCCAGCCGTGCAAATTTGCAATGCCATCCATTCCAAGTAATAGACCCGCTAAAGGCCCTGCAATCATCATGGCAATCGGTTGTGAAAGCACAAACATTCCCATGATTTTTCCACGATGCCGCACCGGATACCACTGTGTAATCAGGTATAAAACACCAGGGAAAAAACCTGCCTCAGCAACACCGAGTAAAAACCGTAAGAGATAAAAACTTTTAGGGCCCTGAATAAGCGCCATGGCCATGGTGATGAGGCCCCATGTTAATAAAATGCGGGTAAACCATTTACGAGCACCAAATTTGTCTAAAAGCAAATTACTTGGAACTTCAAAAAGAAAATATCCAATAAAAAATAAGCCAGCTCCTAGACCATAGGCAGCATCACCAATTCCTACATCGGCACCCATATGCAAATGAGCGAACCCGACAGCGGCCCGATCAATGTATGCCACCAGATATAGTATGACTAATGCAGGTATCAGCTTAAACGTGACCGTCCGTATTACATCCTTTTCGAAATCCATGTTCGACTCCATTTCCTATTATTTACTTATAGAGCATCTTGCTCGTAAATTATCCTTTCAATTTAAAATATAGTAATACTATTTAAATTTCAAACCTTTTAAAAATAAAATTTATGGTGTATTTTTTAATTCAATTAATTCTAATAGTAATACTATATAGGGAAATTTGTATGAATAACAAACAAGTTCTTCGTTCGGCTGCCTGGTTTGGTACAACGGATAAAAATGGCTTTATGTATCGTAGCTGGATGAAGAACCAAGGAATCCCAGATCATGAGTTTCAAGGCAAGCCCATCATTGGGATTTGTAATACGTGGTCTGAACTCACCCCATGTAATGCGCATTTTCGAAAAATTGCCGAACATGTAAAAAAAGGGATTTTAGAAGCGGGCGGCTACCCTGTTGAATTCCCTGTGTTTTCAAATGGTGAGTCGAATTTACGTCCTACCGCCATGTTTACCCGTAACTTAGCCAGTATGGATGTCGAAGAAGCTATTCGTGGTAACCCTATTGACGGTGTGGTCTTACTAACAGGTTGTGACAAAACTACACCTGCATTATTAATGGGTGCCGCAAGCTGTGATATTCCAGCCATTGTAGTGACTGGCGGTCCAATGCTGAATGGTAAGCATAAAGGCAAAGACATTGGTGCAGGTACTATCGTTTGGCAAATGCATGAAGAATTAAAAGCAGGCAAAATTGATTTAAATGAATTTTTATCTGCCGAGTCTGGTATGTCACGCTCGGCTGGTACATGTAACACCATGGGCACCGCTTCTACAATGGCGTGTATGGCTGAAGCCCTAGGCACTTCTTTACCCCACAATGCGGCCATTCCAGCGGTAGATTCTCGCCGTTATGTGTTGGCTCATCTTTCTGGTATGCGTATTGTTGATATGGTTCATGCAGATTTACGTCTTTCTAAAATCTTAACCAAAGAAGCCTTTGAAAATGCCATTAAGGTCAATGCAGCTATTGGTGGTTCAACCAATGCCGTAATTCACTTAAAAGCAATTGCCGGACGCATTGGGGTTGATTTACAACTCGATGACTGGAACCGTGTTGGCCGCGGTATGCCAACCATTGTCGACTTACAGCCTTCGGGTCGTTTTTTAATGGAAGAGTTCTATTATAGCGGCGGCTTGCCAGCCGTAATTCGTCGTATGGGTGAAGCCAATCTCTTGCCAAATCCACAAGCTTTAACCGTAAACGGTCAAACCATTTGGGAAAACTGCCAGCAATCACCTATTTATAACGATGAAGTGATTCGGAAAATAGATAACCCAATTCGACAAGATGGCGGCATGTGTATTTTACGCGGTAATTTAGCGCCTAAAGGTGCAGTGCTTAAACCATCTGCTGCCACACCGGAGTTGATGAAACACCGTGGTCGTGCAGTCGTATTTGAAAACTTCGATGATTATAAAGCCCGGATTAATGACCCAGATCTAGATGTCGATGAAACTTGTATTCTTGTGATGAAAAATGCCGGCCCTAAAGGCTATCCGGGCATGGCAGAAGTCGGAAATATGGGACTACCACCAAAAATTTTAGCCAAAGGCATTACCGACATGGTCCGTATTTCCGACGCACGTATGAGTGGAACAGCTTATGGCACTGTAGTTTTGCATGTTGCTCCAGAAGCCATGGCAGGCGGGCCTTTGGCTGTAGTTCAAAATGGCGACTTTATCGAACTTGATGCCTATGCTGGAAAACTTCACCTAGAAGTGAGTGATGAAGAACTTAAGCAACGTCTTGAAAATTTAGCGCCTCCAGCTCCACCAAGTTTTATTGGCGGCTACCGTAAGCTCTATGTAGAACATGTTTTACAAGCCGATGAAGGCTGTGATTTTGATTTCTTGGTCGGTTGCCGCGGCTCGGAAGTTCCACGTCATTCTCATTAATATTTATTCTTGAAAAAGATGATCTTGTTAAAACACAAGGTCATCTATACCATAGGATATTCAACATCTCGTAATAGTGAAATATGAGTAAAGCTGACTATAAAAATCCTATTCCAAGCAAAAGCCAACATGCATTAATTGTTCAACAATTGGGATTAAAAATCGTTTCTGGAGAAATCTCAGAAAATGAAAAACTCCCAAGTGAAGTTGATTTATGTGAGGAATATAAAGTCAGCCGCCCTGTCTTTCGCGAAGCCATCCGTGTTTTAAATGCTAAAGGTTTAACTTACTCAAGACCTAAAATCGGGACTGTGGTTAGACCTAAAGAAGAATGGCATTTGCTCGATCCGGATGTATTGTTTTGGTTGATTCAAACAACCCCTGAACACGAGTTTTTTAAAACCCTTTCTACTGTACGACGCGTTTTAGAACCAGAGCTTGCTTATATTGCCGCAAGTACAGCAAATGAAGAAGATATTGAGCGTATTAAGCAAGCCTATGAAGGCATGGAAAAAGCGACAACAGTTGAAGAGTTTATAGAACCCGATATTCAGTTTCACTTAGCAATTGCTAAAGCAACGCATAATGATTTATTGGCTTATATGTCAAAAATGTTGGTTTTACCTTTGCAGCAATCAATTCAAGTGACAAGTCTACGTCCAAATTTACAAGGCCATTCGCTACCAAGACATAAAGCAATTTTGACAGCAATTGAAAATAAAGATCCGCTCTCTGCTCGCCATGCTTCACTCGTTCAGCTAGATGACACTAAGATGGCTTATGATTTAATTAAAAAATAATTTTCTCTATGTATTAGAAAAAGCCTGCTGACTCTAAATTAAAGTGATCAGGCTTTTTATTTATAAATTAGAACACCTTTTTTACAGAGACTGTAAAAGTTGAATCAATTGGATTTGAAATAGGTGCGCCCGGCTCACCATTGCTATACTTTTTATAATAAGCATTTTTATCCCATGCCTTGGTATAGGCTAATCCTGTACTCCAACCATCACCTAAATCTTTAATTACTTCGGCTTTAACATCTTGAAAGTTCGACTCTGAAAAGTTTTTGATTCTTTCATAGCCATAGTGGGCACCAAAAGTCCAAGTTTCACTGATCGGCTGGGTAAAGTTAACATCTAAATAACTTGATCCTCTTGACCTTTTACCAGCAGGTCCACCCATGGTTTTAGAGTTATAACCAGCATAATCTGGCGTGTAAGTCACAAAGTATTTGAGGCTTAAAGGACCATAGCCAATTTGAGGTACGATTTCACCATAGTTATAACTCGTATTTCCCGTTTCTGGTGTACTTTTCGCGCCTGGATAGTAATAATAAAAAATAGACATACCAATCGAGAATTTATCGATTGTTTTTAAATAACCTGTATAAAAATCCCATTCAACTGAAGCATCTCGCAGATAGTTGGAACTTACACTTGATGCCCAAGTTCCTACAAAAAAACCACTAGGATTGGCATAATCCAGTCCACCTTGTAAGGCTGGTTTACCCCAAGTTTGTTGGAAACCACGTGAAATATATTGACTAGCAAAAGTCACATTCGCGCTATAAGGAGAAGTTTTTTCTTGTTCTTTTAATTGTTCCGCATGTAAAACGCTAGTAGACATAATAAGTGAAGCTAAACCTAAAATTTTTCTCATTCAATAATTCCTTTTACATATTACCTATAGGTTTAAAGTTTTAAAATAACATGAAATATCCAGTTTAAGAACCTTAAAAGTTTATAAATTCAAGTTTCTAGACACATCTTCTTCGCTATAGATCTCTTCAATGCAATCTAAAATTTTAGGAATATAGGAACTTTGGTCCATGTTGCGCATGGATAGAGAGATGGGACTATAGGCTTCTAGGTCTAAGATATTTAAATAAGTTAGATTCTTCATTCCAATGTCGCAGGCGCTTTCCGGAATAATACAAATACCCTCACCGGACGCCACTAAGCCAAGTGCCATATGAATTTCTCGTACTTCAGTCAGCTTGGCTGGGACAAGACCTAATTTGGTAAATAAAGCTTGAATAGTGGTCGAAAAATTTGGTTTAGGTGTAGTTGGATAAGAAAAAATTGTCTCATTAATAATTTGAGATAAATAAATTCCTGTCTCTTGGAAATCACTTAATGGGTGTTTTTTATGGATTGCGAGTTTTAACTTTTCTTTTCTAAGCAGAAGTCGCTTAATCGCTGGATCACTAATTGGTAATCGCCCAAATCCTAAATCGATTTTGCCAAGTTTTAATGCTTCTACCTGATCTCGTGTACCACACTCAATAAGCTCAACATGAATGTCAGGATTTTTTTGCCTAAATAGATAGATGACTTGTGGTAATCGCCCATAAAGAAGCGAACTCACATAACCCACTTTAACAACGTTCTCGACCAGCTTCATTTTTTTAGCCATCGAAGCAGCTTGAGCGGTGTGAGTCAAAATTTGCACCGCATGCTGGTAAAAAAACAGCCCTGCTTCCGTTACTTTTAATGGACGAGAGCCTTTTTCGAATAAATCGATCCCTAATTCTTCTTCTAGTTTTTTGATTTGGCGTGTTAAAGGTGGCTGAGCAATAAAAAGCTTTTCTGCGGCTTTCGTCAGACTCTGTTCTTCAACAACGGTAACAAAATAACGTAGATGTCTTAATTCCATTAATATACCTTTTTAGTATCTTAAAATACCGTTCTATATCTATTTTAGGCTATTACATTCTTCTATGGTATACAAACAAGTTCGTAATAGTTGAAACTTCATGTATAGAACCATAGAAACCATACTTGTGGATATTCCAACTATCCGTCCTCACCAGTTGTCTGTGACTACTATGCGTACCCAGACTTTGGTACTCGTTAAAATTACGACCACGGATGGTATTGTCGGTTGGGGTGAAGCCACCACCATTGGTGGGCTGAACTATGGTGAAGAAAGTCCTGAGAGTGTCAAAGCCAATATTGATACCTACTTTGCACCATTACTGACATCAGTTAAAGATTTAAATGTTGCACAAACACTTAAACTGATTCGTAAAAATATTAATGGTAACCGCTTTGCTAAGTGTGCCATTCAGACTGCCCTACTTGATATTCAGGCCAAACGTTTAGGTGTGCCATTAAGCGAAGTTTTAGGTGGACGTCTGCGTAATAGTTTACCTGTGCTTTGGACGCTTGCGTCTGGTGACACGGAAAAAGATATTGCTGAAGCTCGCAAAATGATTGAGCTAAAGCGCCATAACACGTTCAAACTTAAAATTGGTGCACGTCCTTTACAGCAAGATGTTGACCATGTGATTGCGATTAAAAAAGCATTAGGTGCTGATGTTAGTGTACGTGTAGATGTAAACCGTGCATGGTCAGAACTTGAATGTATTCATGGTATTCAACAGCTCCAAGATGGTGGAATCGATTTAATCGAACAACCATGTGCAATTCAAAATACCGAAGCTCTTGCTCGCCTCACCCATCGTTTTGATGTAGCCATTATGGCAGATGAAGCTTTAACTGGACCTGACAGTGCATACCGTATTGCAAAAAATCATGGTGCAGATGTATTTGCCGTCAAGATTGAACAATCTGGTGGCCTGATTGAAGCATGTGAAGTTGGCAAAATTGCTGGTTTGGCTGGTATCGACCTATATGGCGGCACCATGCTTGAAGGTCCTGTAGGAAGTATTGCATCGGCCCATGTATTTGCAACCTTTGAAACATTAGCGTTCGGCACTGAATTATTTGGTCCGTTATTACTTACCGAAGAAATTTTAAAAGAGCCGCTACGTTACGAAAACTTTGAATTGCATTTGCCAACAGCTCCGGGCTTAGGCATTGAAATTGATGAAGATAAGATTGAGAAATTACGTCGTTAAGGCAACAGGATAAGGAGTTTCCCATGTTATTTCATGTACGTATGGATGTGCATATTCCACTTGATATGCCAGCCGACAAAGCAAATGAAATTAAGGCCGTTGAAAAAGCTTATTCGCAAGAATTACAACGCCAAGGTAAATGGCGTCATATCTGGCGAATTACAGGCCAGTACTCGAACATCAGCATTTTTGATGTCGAGAGCAATGAAGAATTGCACAACATTTTACAGGGTTTACCTCTCTATCCATACATGGACATTGAAGTGATGGCAATGAACCGTCACCCATCTTCTGTTCGTGATGATGATTCGTAAATCCAAAGAATGTTTTAAATGTGATCTCTGAAGTCCATTTAAAAACCAAGCAGATTATTCAGAAGGTAACAAGGAACGTGGCGGCACTTATTCGCTAGCAAAACAAAATGCCCGCAGCGCTGCCACCCAAAACCGTATTGCATACTTAAGGAGTTTTAGTATGAACCGTCAACAAATTGATGCGCTTGTAAAACAAATGAATGTCGACACAGCAAAAGGTGAAGTCGATGCACGTGTTCAACAAATTGTAGTGCGCCTTCTTGGGGATTTATTTCAAGCCATCGAAGATTTAGACATCCAGCCTTCTGAAGTTTGGAAAGGTTTGGAATATTTTACCGATGCAGGTCAAGCAAATGAACTTGGTCTTTTGGCTGCTGGCTTAGGTTTAGAACATTATCTTGACTTACGTGCAGATGAAGCAGATGCCAAAGCTGGTGTTACTGGCGGCACACCACGTACTATTGAAGGTCCACTTTATGTAGCTGGCGCGCCTGAATCAGTTGGTTTTGCACGTATGGATGATGGAACTGAAACTGGCAAAATCGATACCTTAATTATTGAAGGTAAAGTAACTGACACGGATGGCAATATTATTGAAAATGCTAAAGTTGAAGTATGGCATGCCAACAGTTTAGGTAACTATTCATTCTTTGATAAGTCTCAATCTGACTTTAACTTACGCCGTACCATTTTCACTGATACAGATGGTAAATATGTAGCGTTAACCACTATGCCAGTTGGTTATGGATGCCCTCCTGAAGGTACAACACAGGCTCTTCTTAACAAGTTAGGCCGTCATGGTAACCGTCCATCTCACGTTCACTACTTCGTTTCTGCACCGGGTTACCGCAAGCTAACTACTCAATTCAACATTGAAGGTGATGAGTACTTATGGGATGACTTTGCCTTCGCTACTCGTGACGGTTTAGTGGCAACAGCAGTAGATGTAACAGACCCTGCTGAAATTCAACGCCGTGGTTTAGATCACGCTTTCAAACACATCACATTTAACATTGAATTGGTTAAAGAAGCCGCTGCTGCTCCTTCAACTGAAGTTGAACGTCGTCGCGCTAGTGCTTAATTGAAAGTGTATGTGAGTTAAAAGTTCGCTTTTGACTCACAAAATTTACTCCATTTATTACTACCATTAAGAATTTCAATAAATTTTTAGCGGTAGTAATACATTACGTTACCTCATGCTCTAAGGTTTCTCACATGATTGACAAAAGTAGGTCCTCACTAAGCGAGGTTTTATCGCAGATTAAAGATGGTGCAACCATACTGATTGGTGGTTTTGGTACCGCAGGACAACCCGCTGAACTCATTGACGGTCTGATTGAACTCGGTGTTAAAGGCTTAACCATTGTGAGCAACAATGCCGGTAATGGTGACTATGGTCTGGCTAAACTGCTTAAAGCCGGTTCAGTAAAAAAAGTCATTTGCTCTTTCCCACGTCAGTCAGATTCTTATGTGTTTGATGAACTATACCGTGCCGGAAAGGTGGAACTTGAGGTTGTACCGCAAGGTAATCTGGCTTGTCGTATTCAGGCTGCCGGTATGGGTTTAGGTGCTGTATTTACTCCAACAGGCTTTGGAACTCTTTTGGCCGAAGGTAAAGAAACTCGTGAGATTGATGGTAAAGATTACGTACTTGAATATCCGATCAAGGCTGACTTCGCCTTGATTAAAGCCTATAAGGGCGACCGCTGGGGTAATCTGGTTTACCGTAAATCTGCACGTAACTTTGGCCCGATCATGGCCATGGCTGCTGATGTCACCATTGCTCAGGTTTCTGAAGTGGTGGAGCTGGGTGGATTAGACCCAGAACACATCATTACCCCGGGTATCTTTGTACAGCATGTTGTACAAGTAACGCCAGCACAGTAAGCAATAAGGAGAAATAACATGAGCTACCAGAAACTCAGCCGTGACCAGATTGCACAACGTGTGGCACAAGATATTCCAGATGGCGCCTATGTGAACTTGGGCATTGGCTTACCAACCAAGATTGCCAGCTACTTACCTAACGATAAAGATATTTTCCTTCATTCTGAAAATGGACTATTGGCATTTGGCCCACCACCAGCTGCAGGTGAAGAAGACCCTGAACTGATTAATGCAGGTAAAGAGTTTGTGACCATGCTTGAAGGCGGCAGCTTTTTCCACCATGGTGACTCATTTGCGATGATGCGTGGTGGTCACCTTGATATTGCCGTGCTTGGTGCCTTTCAGGTTGCAGCCAATGGTGACTTGGCGAACTGGCACACCGGTGCGCCGGATGCGATTCCTGCGGTGGGTGGTGCGATGGATTTGGCAGTTGGTGCCAAGAAAGTATTTATCACCACAGACCATGTGACCAAACAAGGTGAACCAAAGATTGTCGCTGAGCTCACTTATCCGGTAACGGGTAAGCACTGTGTGGATCGTATTTACACCGACCTGTGTGTGATTGATGTGACCAAAGATGGTTTAAAGGTGATTGAGAAAGTTGAAGGTCTTAACTTTGATGAGTTACAGGCTTTTACGGGCGCAACTTTGATCGATGCCACTCAAGGGTAAAGTTTACACAGCATAGCCAATGCTACTACTGTCATTGCCTGTAAATGATAGTGGTCTTCGAAAGCCCTTTGTATAGGCAGTACCTTACTTTTTAAGGATAAAAAGTAACAAAAATCCTTTGTTACTCAGACACAACATCCCTGTTGTGCTGAGCAACGAGGCGACATCCATGTCGCCAACGCGAAACATTGAATGGAACTCTTTGAATACGGTTCTTGCTTATTAATTTGGATTTTACCGTAATTCGCTATTGTGACAGGCGACATGGATGTCGCCCGTTGGACAGGGAGGCATGGAAGCCTCCTCTGTTCAACAAAGGTTTTTGGTTACTTTTTTAAAAAAGTGACATGAATTAACTACTGGCATTTGACTCAACACGATAAGACTCCGTCATGACTACTTCGAACTTAGTAACCATGATCAGCACCAGCAAATGCTAAAAAGTTTCACGATGTAGCAATGACAGCAACAGATTTCAAAATGGAAATGTAAGAATGAAAAACGCTTATATCATCGATGCCATCCGTACTCCATTCGGCCGTTATGCCGGTGGCCTTGCACCCGTCCGTGCCGATGACCTTGGCGCTGTGCCGATTAAAGCCCTCATGCAGCGTAACCCAAGTGTAGATTGGGAACAGGTTGATGATGTGATCTATGGCTGTGCCAACCAAGCTGGTGAAGATAACCGTAATGTCGGCCGTATGTCAGCACTGCTTGCCGGTTTACCGTATCAGGTTCCAGCAACCACCATTAACCGTTTGTGCGGTTCTTCACTCGATGCGATTGCTATTGCTGCCCGTGCTATTAAAGCAGGCGAAGCGAACTTGGTGATTGCAGGTGGTGTGGAAAGCATGAGCCGTGCGCCTTATGTAATGGGTAAGTCTGACAGTGCTTTTGGCCGTAGCCAGAAGATTGAAGACACCACCATGGGGTGGCGTTTCATCAACCCAAAACTTAAAGAATTGTATGGTGTAGACACCATGCCCCAGACTGCCGAAAACGTGGCTGAACAGTTCAACGTTAATCGTGCAGATCAGGACCAGTTTGCCTTGGTGAGCCAACAACGCACCGCAAGCGCGCAAGCCAAAGGCTTTTTTTCTAAAGAAATCGTGGCAGTTGAAATCCCTCAGCGTAAGGGGGATGCTGTTGTGATCGATAGCGATGAACATCCACGTGCATCGACCACACTTGAAGGTTTAAGGAAACTTAAACCAGTTGTAAAAGAAGATGGCACTGTAACAGCAGGTAATGCTTCAGGTATTAATGATGGGGCAGCAGCTCTACTGATTGCTTCTGATGATGCAGTTCAGGCTTATAACCTCAAACCACGTGCCAAGATCATTGCTTCAACAGCTGTGGGTGTAGAACCACGTATTATGGGTTTTGCTCCGGCACCCGCCATTAAAAAATTACTGAAACAAGCCAACCTGACTTTAGAGCAGATGGATGTAATTGAGCTCAATGAAGCCTTTGCTGCACAGGCATTGGCAGTGACCCGTGATTTAGGCTTGCCAGATGATAGCAACAAGGTAAATCCAAACGGTGGAGCAATTGCATTAGGCCATCCACTTGGGGCCTCAGGTGCACGCCTTGTGACCACTGCCTTAAACCAGCTTGAGCAAACAGATGGTCGTTATGCCTTGTGTTCGATGTGTATTGGGGTAGGTCAAGGGATTGCACTCATTATTGAACGTGTTGAAGCACTTTAAGGAGAAACAAATGCCATCTTTTCAATCTGCCGATGCACAAATTAACTATCAAACCTTTGGTGAGCCATCTTCCCCTGCTCTGGTGTTTTCAAACTCTTTGGGCACCAATTATGGTATGTGGCAAAAACAGTTCAATGAGTTAAAAGATCAATTTTTTGTGATCTGTTATGATACACGTGGTCATGGTTCATCATCTACGCCTGACGGCCCATACACTGTAGAGCAATTAGGTGAAGATGTTGTCCGTTTACTCGACCATCTAAATATTAGCAAAGCTGCTTTTTGTGGTATTTCTATGGGGGGGTTAACCGGTCAATGGCTTGCGATTCACTACCCTAACCGTTTTAGTCATGTCATTGTTGCAAATACTGCCGCTAAAATCGGACAAGAACAAGCATGGCTTGACCGTGCAAAATTAGTACGTGAGCAAGGTTTACAGCCAATCGCAGCTACAGCAGCTTCGCGATGGTTTACAGATCCCTTTATCCAAAGTCATGCTTCAATTGTCAACAACCTGTGTAACGACTTAAGTGCTGGCAGCGCAATAGGTTATGCCAATTGTTGCGAGGCTTTGGCTAAAGCGGATGTCCGTGAGCAGTTAAACGACATCAAAATACCTGTATTGGTGATTGCTGGAACTCAAGACCCTGTAACGACTGTTGCAGATGGTGAGTTTATGCAGCAACGCATTCCACAATCACAACTTGCAGAGATAGACGCTTCTCATATTTCCAATGTAGAACAACCTGAAGCTTTTAATAAAATCCTAAAGGATTTTTTACTAGGTTAATTTTAATGATTCAAAAAATGGCCTATAGAGGCCATTTTTTATATCTCGTAGAAACTTAGTACCGAATCATGACCGATTTTAATTCGGTGTAATCTTCAATAAATGCATCTGAAAACTCTCTGCCAATTCCTGAAGCTTTAACGCCACCAAATGGAACCGAAGGGTCTAAGAACGTATGCATATTGACCCACAAGGTCCCTGCTTCAATCTTAGGAATTAAACGCAAAGCTTTAGACAAATCATTTGTCCAAATACTTGCGGTTAAACCAAAGCGCGACTGATTCATCAGTTGAATAAGTTCTTCATCAGTTTCGAATGGCATTACCCCGACTACTGGACCAAAAGTTTCTTCTGAAAATAAAGGATCATCGGTATTTTTAAAGGAAATTAAAGTCGGTTGTACAAAATATCCTGATCGATCTAAAGCCTCACCTCCAGCAATAATCTGGTTATTGGCTTTAGCCATATCTAAATAATGTTTCACTTTATGAAAGTGTGGCTGATTAGAGAGTGGACCAAACATACTTCCTTCATCCATAGCCGATCCAATTTTTAAACTAGAAAGTGCTTTAGAGAGTTTTTCGACTAGTTCATTATGTTTTGTATGGTGTACAAAAAAACGCTCTGGGGATGCACAAACTTGACCTTGATGTACAAAAGTTGCTTGCAATAAAGTCGGTAAAATCTCATCAATATTTGCATCGGCTAAAACAGCTATGGCATTTTTACCGCCCAACTCCAGACTTACACGGGTTAAATCACTACTCATCGCAAGTTTACCGATGGCAATACCTGTTGGTACCGAACCTGTAAACGAAACTTTCTTAACGAGTGGCGACTCAATTAAATATTGCCCTGTATCGCCCTTACCTGTCACTACATTAATTACACCGGCTGGAATACCTGCTTCGATGGCAAGTTCAGCTAAACGTAATAAAGATAAACTGGCAAACTCACTTGGTTTAAGCACAATGGTACAGCCTGTTGTTAAAGCTGAACCGATTTTCCAAACGCCAATCATCAGTGAGAAATTCCAAGGCACAATCCCTGCAACCACACCCACTGGTTGTCTTAAAGTAAAGGCCGTATATTTTTCACCTTGCATAGAAGGAATAGAAGGTTGCATGGTTTGACCATTAATTTTGGTTGCCCAACCAGCAAAATATCTTAAGAAAATAACGGATTGTGCGACTTCAAGATGGCGGGAAATATTGATAAGTTTTCCGGTGGATAACGTCTCGAGCTGAGCAAGTTCTTCACCATGTTGCTCAATTAAATCTGCCAACTTATTTAATTTAACGCCACGTTCATAGGGTGTCGTTTCAGCCCAAGCATTTTGAAAAGCATGTTTAGCACTTTTGACGGCGCTTGCGACATCTTGTTGACTACCAATACTAATTTGAGCAACCACTTGTTCAGTCGATGGATTTACAATATCCACTTTATCTAAATGCTCGGCAGCAACTAATTTTCCATCAATAAAATGTCCATGTTGACGTGCCATAAATTGCTGCACATTTTGTAAAATCTGAACTTCACTCATTTTTATTTCTCTCAATTCATTTAAAAGGATTTATTAATAGATGTATTGCAGAATCAACTGCGCATATACATTGATCTTGTCATCGTAGTTTTGAGTACCGCCACTATGGATATCGTGTTTCGGTTTATAGAGTCCCACTAAAGGAATAACGTTAAATTTTTTATTAACCGACCAAACCGAAAACACATCTAACTCATGTCCATCCACATTGGTTAAAGACTTATTTACCGTTTTGAACTTATAGGCCAAAGCACCCAACATAAAATTTTCTTTCAAATTCATAGTGTAAGAGACTTGATGAATATCTGCATTTTTATTAAATGGACCAGCATAGTTTCCGGCAACTTCGCCCTGAAACCACGTACCAAAGCCGACTGTATTTCCATAAAACATAGGGTCGTATTGGTCTGAAAAATGACTAAAACGGTAGCCTAATGAGGGCGTATATTTTGAAGATAAAAAGTTATAGTTCAGCGCTAAGTAGCCAGCATTTTCGTGGCTATCTTTTTTATCTTGCACCACAAACTCAGTTTTGAGCTGTAATTCTGGTAAAGGTTGATAATTTAAACGTAAAGCATAGTTTTTAAGATCTTCACGCCCTGAAACGTGTTCAGCATCTTTAAGGTCTAATACGTTTAAGTAAGTGAACCCAACGCCCTTATCTTTAAGTTGATACATCAAATCAGTTACAAACAGTTCTGGTGAAAATTGTGCTTTGTTGTTTGATTTTAAATAAGCCAGCTTTAGCGTTGTATTCTCTTGCGGTTTGTATTGAAGCAAAGTCGTAAAATCAAAGCTTCGACGAGCTGCTAGATAATATGCACCGCCCCGATCGAGTGTGCCATCCGCAGGCACTTTACCGAGGTTTAACGCATCACCCGCAATAAAGAACCCATCACCAATCATGATATTTTGCCGACCAATACTTAAATCATAGGTCGTTAACTCATCTTTATTGGTGCCGTCTTTAAAACCAATGATCCATTCATTCACATCTGTTTTACGTTCTTTGCCATTACTATTTTGACCTGCGTCGCCATCACCAAATGTTGCCGAGCTAATACCACTCAAACTTGCATAGAGCTGTTTGCTTTTAAAGGTATATTGTCCTTTAGCACCATATTTAAGATGACCTTCTTGCCAATTGACTCTTTCATCATCTAGGTTTTCGCCGTTATAGCTTTTACCACTACTAAAAGCTCCAAAAGTTGCTTCAAAAGTTGGCTTAATTTCAAGCTCACCAGCATGCACAGTTGAAAAAAATGAGACAAAGAGAGTCCCTCTCATAACCTGAGAAAATAAATTTTTCATTGAGAAATTCCTTTTTTGCGAACGGCCTAACCGTGCTCACGTATGGGTAACTTATTCGTTACCCATCCTCGTTCATGATGATCTTTAGTGATGGTCGTGCTGCGTACTTTGCTCGTCTTCACCCAAGTTTAAAGTCGGGGTGTTGTCAAAGAAGTTCCAAGGTTTGATTAGGGTATAAACCCATTCTGTCGGCATAATTGGCCATTCTTCAGCACGTGCCACATGGGTTGTGCCTGTTGTCATCCAGACCACAAGGTCTTTATTTTCGATATTTTCGTTGTTGCCAATAAACTGTCCTAAGCCTGTATCATGAGTTGAACGGTTTGAATATTTCCCTTCAGGATAACGTTCATCCGGATTGTACTGAGTCACCCAAATTTGCTTATCCATAAAGTTCAAACGTTTAAATAACCATTCATCTTTAGAAAAATTGGCACCCTTCGCAACAGGATGTGTTCCACCTGCAAAAGGAATGAGTTGGTAAGAAACCGGATTGCCTAATTTATTTTCCTTGTTGAAATTCGTGAGTAAGCGAATGGTAGATGGATCAAATTTTTCAGCGGCATTTTGCTCATTGGTAATGACTTTACTGTCAATTTGCATTGAGCTTGTACGAACACCGCCTTTGTCATTGGCTTTCACCACAGGGTCCATATGCATAAAGCTGTTATTTTCACCATCGACATCCATGTCTAAGCGGAAATTATAGATGTGCTGATGCGTTGTACCCACAATATTATGGTCAATTAAAGTTCCATATTTGGTGTCTTCTTTGGCGGTACTGTCATGCATAGTGCGTGATTTAACGCCTTTAACAGCTTCAATACCCGTTGCACCCGCATTAATTCCAATTACACCATTTTGGGAAAATACCCAGTCAAACATGTAATCGTAGTTTCCAACCGTACTAATCCAGCGCACGACAAGTTCACGGCGTGCTTCACTGGCATCTTGGTTACCAAAAATTTCGTGATGTTTATATTCAGGTCCGGCATATCGTTCAAACACAGCAATGGCATTTGGAATTACTTGTGGTTGGCCTTTGTAGTCTGCAATCACGGCATCAAGTAAAACAGCGTTGTCGGGTGCATCTGTTCCAGGAAGAATAGATGATGTGAGTGTTCCCATACCATATTCGCCAGAGTCCAAATAAGATTTGAAGTACCAACCAATATCAGGGTCACCATATGGAACTACCATTCCACCAAGGTTACCTTCATACATGACTTTACGCTTCACACCTTTATCTTTGTAGGTCACGGTTGAAAGCTGTAAGCCAACACGAGAGTCTAACGCTACATGCAAACACCAGTTCCCCCAATGTATGGTTTGACCGGTAATGCTAAAGTTTTTGCCCTCAGGTTCAGTAATATTGAGTGGTTTTAGCTTACTTGCTAAGGGCTTATTCGACATATAAGGTCGATTTGCCATCGGCACAGGAATGATTGCGCCTTCTTCAATCTTGATAATTTTTTCTTTATCTAAATCGACTACAGCAACTAGGTTCTCAATAGGATGTGCCCAGTAGTTACCATCGCCGACATCGAGGTAAGCGACGACTTTTAATATGTTGAGTTGTTTATCAAGCCCATCTTTACCGCCAAAATATCCAACAGTTAGCGGAGTAGCAATCACTTTCTTCACATCAGTAATGCCACGTTTGCGTAACGCATCTTGATATTCTTTACTTGTCTCAATTACACGCTGCACGGCTTCAAAATTATCTAGCAGCACCATACCATGAGTATCTTTAAGTACATTCCATTTTGTGACTTGTTGAGTATTAAGATTAACTTCACCTTCAATCGCTTGATTGCCCTTTAATAAAATAAATGAAGCAATACGATCTTCTTTAAATTCTTTGTGATTAATGAAGTAATCCCATACTTTGGCTTTTTCAGGTTCTTTAAGCTTTAACTCGGCAAAACGCATATTTTTATAGGCGTATTTCGAGCGGTTAATCACATCAAAGGTCTTTTTGATTTCGTCAGAATTTAAGCTATTGAGCGGGTGAAACGTATTTTCAATTTTGAAAGTTTGATCTAACCCCGACTGGAAGACTTCATTAAAAAAATCTTTTCCAATAACAGGTTTACCATCTTTAATTAATAAAGGCACACTGAGTTTGAAAGGTTTGCCATTCACCAAAACCTGATCCGAATTGGGTTTGGCCCGAACTACCATAGAACCTTTGGTGATTGTATAGGTATTGGTAAAGTCATCTTTAACAACTTTAGCGCCTTGCTCACTCATGTTTTGATAAAGTGAGACCATTTCGGCATGTCCACCATGAGCAAACGCTTGAGTATTGAGTCCCCAAAAGCTTGCAGCGATTGATAAGTTAAGTGCCAGTATTTTTTGTATGTCATTCAATAATCGTTGTTTACGCATTGGTTTCATCCTTTTCATCTATCCCTGAACTATCTGAATCAGACAGTTAAAATGCACTTTCCTGTGAGTGAAATTCATTAGACCAACTTAATAGTTTTATGGTTATTAAGCTTATCTAACCTGCTCTAATGAATTTAATTTCAACACAGTTACATAGGGCTAGCTTGTTCAAGAATGACGTCGGATTTGTCTAAAAATGACATTGAGAGATGAAAGAATTAAACCGACATACCCTCTCTAAATTCTTTAGGAGAGATACCATAAGTCTTTTTAAAGATTTTTGAAAAATGAGCACCGTCCCAAAAACCCCATTTCAAGGCAACTTGGGTAATTGAGCTTTGTTTATTTCTTTTATCAAGCAAATCTGCTTTAACTTTTTCTAAGCGTTTGAGCTGTATATATTTGTTAATCGATAAATTTTCTTGAAGGAATAAACGGTAGAGATGACGCAGTGACACTCCAATATGCTCTGCAATTAATTTAGGTGTTAAATCGGGTTTTGCTAAGTTTTCTATAATATATCGCTCGGCGTTTTCCATCAGTTTATTGGAGCTATTAATATTTTTATAATTGATTGTGGGTTTGATTAAAGCAATTAACGCATCTTCAAAAGCATTCCCATCTTCGGTTGCATACCAAAGTTTGATGTTTTCAGCAGACATATTTTTCAAAATATTTTTAAGTAAAAAACCACTCATATTTTGAGTAATCAGTTTTCCAAAATATTCGGTACTAATATTTTCTTTCAGTAATTTTTCACGCGACAGATGGACTGAAATCTGGCTGACTAAGCCTTGCGGATACATCGAAATAGTTTCGACTGGGTCGACCAAAACAATATCGCCTTCATTCAGACTTAGAGTCTCGTTTTTATACTCGAGCAGCATTTTTCCCGAATACTGCAAAATCAAAAAACAAAAACGATTATTCACTCGATCGATTTCATCGGCTTTTCGGACAATTTTATTGGCATTGTTTTTAATAAAAGCAATTTCGGTATCGCCCAATAAAAAGCACTGAACTTCACCAATGAATAAATTACGGGTTCCGTCAAAATCGGTTTCAAAATTGCCGCACACACTTTTAATATGGTGCGTCCATGTGAGTAATGCATCGCTTACATACTGGTTCATCCCTTACCTCTCTATACATGTGCCACCGCTCAAAATTTTGTGTTTGTGGTGGTGCACTGTCTTGGCATATTTGCAATCTTGTTTTATTGATAAACAAATTGTGTGCCAAAAATTCCTTATCCTTGGAATTGTTTTGATGATAGTCAGCTAGATGTAAAGAAGCTGATAAATCAATTCAATTTATCAGCTTAATGGGGCTTATGCTACTCCCGCAAAGTCTCGCAGCATGGTTATAAAAATATCCTTTTGTTCCTCAGAATACTTTTTAAACACCTCATTTTGGTGGCTATCGGCAATATCAAACAAATACTGCGCCGTTTGTTTGCCTTTCTCGGTCAGTGCGTACAAATTATCGTGATCGACCAATAACCCTTCAAATTTTAAAATTTCAGCCGATCTTTCCACTTCTTGCATTGGCATAGCAATATCTCGTGGTAAATCCTCCTTACTTGAAGCAGTACCACTTGCCAAAACAAGCAAAAGACGTGATTCACTGGTACGGAAACCCGAAGCCATTTGTTTAGGAATATAGTCGGTTTGATAAGCTTTAAAAGCACGGCTCATCAAGTAGCAGACATTATTATATAAATGCCCATAATGTGTTTGGTCTACACCGCTCTGTTCAGTTTGTTTAACTTGAAGGCTCGGATGCGGCATGACACAAGAATATGCACCTTGATGGTAAACTAGCGGGCTTCGGCCTTGATCATGGAAGCGAACCACTTTACCAATAATAATCCAGTGGTCACCACCTTCGATCACTTGATAACGTTCGCACTCAAACACCGCTGAACAATTTTCTAAAATGGGTGCGCGTCCTGCGCCAAGTTGAAAATTTGTGTCGGCAAATTTATCAATATTGCGTCTCGAAAACTTATTAGACAGCTCAATTTGCGTGCCCGATAAAATATTGACTGCAAAATGTGTTGCTTGTTCAAATACTGAAAAACTTGAAGATTTTTTATCAATGCTCCACAAAATAAGTGGTGGGTCGAGCGATACCGAGTTAAAACTATTTGCAGTAACTCCTACTTTTTCACCTTGTGCATTTTGTGCGGTAACAATGGTAACGCCTGTTGCAAAATTTCCTAATGCCCGTCGGAACTGTAGTGGATCGACCGTAAACTCATCTATTTGTTGTAATACATTCATCATCTTTCTCCTAAACCTTCTCTTACATCCATATAAATCGCGAGAGCATTAGATATCTAAAACTAATCTCGGTGTTTTAGAGCGTGAACAGCAAACCAATATTTGCTCATTGCTGGCTTTTTCTTCATCAGTAAAATAAACATCTCGATGATCAGGTTCACCTTCAATCACATCGCACATGCAGGTTCCACATACACCTTGCTCGCAAGACATTTCAATCTCAATGCCTTCTTTAGCCAAAGCCTGCAAAATGGTTTCGCCAGCTTCGACCATAATGATTTTTCCGCTACGCTCAGCCACCACCTCAAATGAATCTCCCGAGGTATCAGTTTCGACTTGGAAATACTCTTTGTGGATTTGCTGCTCAGGAAAATCATGAGTTGTGGCGAGGTTAATCACCCAATCCATGAAACCGACTGGACCACAGGTGTAAATATGACTTTCAGGGTCAATATCTTTAATGGCAGATTCAAAAAATGCTCTGTGGCTTGCGCCTTCAGATTTAAAATGGAAAGTTGTGTATTGTGCTAACACACCATTTTTAATTTCATCAACAAAAGCACATTTTTCAGGGCTAGCACCACAGTAGTGAAGCTCAAATGATGCACCTTCATGTGCAAGTTGATATGCCATCGTAATTAATGGCGTAATCCCGATTCCACCGCCAATTAACACACTGTGCTTGGCTTTTAAAAGTGGGAATAAGTTTTTCGGCTCACTGATCTGAATTTGCATACCATCTTTAATTTCATCAAATGCAGAAATCGAGCCGCCACGTGATTCAGGATCACGTAAAATTCCAAGGCGAAACTTTCCTTCGTCATTTGGATTTTGGCAAAGCGAATATTGGCGCACCATACCATTCGGTAAGTGCACATCAATATGTGCACCGGGTTCAACCTTTGGTAATGCAGCAGAAGTTGCAGATTCAAACTCCATAACTGCAATATTTCCACCTTCCACATGGCGATTTTTAACGACAACATCATAAAGTGTAGTCATGATTTAACTCCCTTTTCATGGTAAAGCGATTGGCTTAACGCATGAATAAACCACCGTTAATATCCCATGTTGCACCAGTCACAAAACTTGCATTTGGACTCGCAAGCAACCCACAAGTTTCAGCAATAAAATGCATACTTCCTAAGGCCTTAACCGGAATATTCTGGATGAACTGTTCCATTTTTTCGTCGGGCACCACACTATGAACGATTGGTGACTCCATTGGTCCCGGTGCAATCGCATTGACCGTAACACCTTTTGCCGCAAACTCTTTGGCAAAAATTTTGGTTAATGTCACAATAGCCCCTTTGGTTGCCGCGTAGTGTGCACCCGTTGCAGTACCGCCGTTTTGTCCCGCCAAAGACGCCATATTAATGATGCGTCCATAACCTTTTTTGGCCATGTATTGACCAATAATTTGACAAGCTTGAAAGGTGCCGCGTTGGTTAACTTGGGTCACCCAATCAAAATCGGCTGCGGTAATTTCTAATACGGGTGTTGCTTTAGTGACGGTAGCATTGTTAATTAACACATCAAGTTTAGAAAATTTCTCTTCAATCCATTGCACCGCTGCATGAAAATCTGCCTCGACCGAAATATCCAGCTTTAAAGGAAGCATATTTTGGGCATACTGACTTTGTACTTTGGCATTTTCGGCTTTTTCAAGCGTGCTTGCTGACAAAATCACTTGATGGCCTTGGCTCGCAAAATATTCAGCAATCACATTACCGAGTCCAGAAGCAGCACCTGTCACTAAAACAACCTGTTTCATGTTACCGCTCCTAAAGAATGTAGCTAATACCAGCTAAGGTATCGGTTGAGTTAACCAAGTTAATGATTTTACGGTTAATCTTAAAACCAGTATCGGCATCACGGGTTAGATGGTACGTAATATCGGCCGTGTAATGCTTGAGGTTTTCTTTACGAAATTCACGCAGGTTTTGAGCGCAGCGTAAAACGATTTCATCATTATGGTCTTGAATCACTCGTACTCGCGAAATGCTGCGTACCGTATTCGCCTTTGGTGCCGTAGAAATTGCCTCACCATTTTCAAGACGCTCTACCCGTAACTTACGCATATGATTATCGTCATAGGCATAATTTAAGTTGTTTTCGTAGTCTGTGAGGTTCGGGTCAATCGGAATGATATAAACACCTTTTTCATTCCATAAATTGAGCCATTCACGGTACTCGCTGTGGTCTAACATATCTGCTTCAGCCCAGATGAAAGCAGTGACTTCATTTAATAATTGCAGATTCATATTCATTGCTCTCTCCTTAAGCTGTCATCATCTTTTTCCATTGCTGATATGCTGCACGCATACCTGTTTCAGCACTGACATCACTTTTTAAGCCATCTTCGGTTTTGACTTCGCCCGGTAAACCGCGGTTGAGCATGATCCATAAATCATTACCCGCATTGGCACCGTGTTGTACGCGTTCCCAAGCTTCAGAGTCATCTGGCGTACCAAAACCAAATGGGCCTTGGAAATGTTCATGCAAACGTAAGCGATATTGATTGGCAATTTGTGGACCGCCATCCATCGTAATCACCGAGTGATGAATCTCTGTTTCAGCGACTGAAATTGGCTGTAACACACGGAAGAACGCCATTGAACATGCAATATTTGGGAATAAATTTAAGTTAAAGCCAGAACCACCCACTGCTCGAACAATACGGCGTACTTCTAACTCTTCATGGCCTTCATCACGCAAAGCTTGAGCCAAGTCTTCGAAACGCTCTTGAATTGGTCGCTCCATTAAGTCTTCTTCTAAATCGACCAGTTCAGGAATCATCACCATGACACTGTGACCGTTGCCTAAGTCTTCAACAAAGCCCGGCTGGTTTTCGAAGTTAAAGAGTTCTTCGGTTTTTTCATCTACAGAACTTAAGAATGACTTGTGCACCAACGGGAAATGATATGCATCGGTGGTATTTTCAAGCTGGATTTTCCAGTTACCCGGAAAACGGAAGCGGTGTTCACCCAACACTTTAATTGGATAACCCGCGCCTTGTTTCATAAACAGGTCAATCCATTTTTTTGCTGGTCCAAGGAACTCTTCAAGCGGTTGAATGTCTTCTTTAAATGAAGCGAAGATCATACCGTTATATTCTTCTACCCGTAGACTCACCAGCGGTAATTCTGACTTATCTAAACAATCGCCGTAACTTTCCGGAGATGGCACACCACGTAAACTGCCATCAAGTGCATAACTCCAACCGTGATATGGGCATACAAAACTGTTGGTTTTTCCTTTTTTATGTTCGCATACGGTTGCTGCGCGGTGACGGCAACGGTTTAAAAGTACATGGACTTTCTTTTTACGGTCACGTACCACAACCACAGGCTGTTTACCAATGTTAATGGTTTTATAGCTTCCGCCTTCCGGAATTTCGCTGGCATGCGCAACCCACACCCAAGTGCTATAAAAGATTTTTTCCATCTCTTCATCAAAAATGCGTTCATCTTTATAAAGAGAAGTATGGGCACGGTCACTTTTAACTAAAGCATCGTAATCAATGCCAATGTTATGCGTTGGGATAATACTGTTCATATCAATAGTCCTTTTAAATATGTCCTGGGTCATTCCTGGGAAGGTACCGGCAACTCGGCTTCACTGTGCCAATGCGATACCGGACGACTGAAAATATTCTGGGTTTGGAAATGTTTAATTTTCCATGTTCCATCTGCTTGCTTATGAAACTTCACCTTGAGCTTTGCCGCATTCAGATGACTACGGCCATCTTGAAAAGTTGAAGTTTGCAACATCAGCCATGAAGCATTTGCATCATTTTGATTTACATAAATTTGTTCTGAATTTACAAAGTGTGCATTCATGACAAAGTGAGATTCTTTTTGGGTATAGCTTTTGAACATGTCATAAATCGACTGCCAAGAATCATAACGACCAAAGGATTTGGAATATTTGTCACCAATACCTTCCCAAATACAGTCTTGATCAAAAAGATTCATCAACTCATAAAGATCTGTATTTGCATTGAGCTCGTCGCAGATTTCCATATAACGGTTTATGCAGTTACGGATAGCATTGTGTGCTTCCAACTGTTCTAGCCGTTCTATGATTTCTGCAATATTCACTTTGTCAGTCATTGCGGTCGCCTTAACGTTGAATAATCAATTCACGCCCAACACGAGCTTCAACTTTGCAATATTTCCAAAGTTTGTATGGCCCTTCACCCACCACTGTCGTTCTAAACAAGTTGCAAGCCGCGTGTACAGTTTCAATATCCGGAACATCAGCAAGCAAGTAGGTTGTCCAAGGCCAACCCGTACTTGCACCCACCATGCTTTGGTCATCATCAAGATTCCCAAAAACATGCACGCCCGGTAGGTCATGAATACCATTCCACATTTCACCAAATGCTGCCCAAACCGCTTTTGCTTCAGCAGGTTCTGCATCAAAAAAGTTCTGGTTAATACCCATGCAAAACAACACGCGTAATGGTTTTTTAGCTTCCATCTCAATATTCCTTTTTAAAAATTTAAACTTATAGATAACCTGGGGTTGGCTTTAACCCGAAACTGACCAAACCTGCATTTTGTAAAGTTGCATCCCCCATAAAGGCATGCTGGGTCACCACGTTGGTGTCATTTACAAAACGGCTAAATGGATTGTTGGTATAAATCGCTGTCATACCCGCGAGCATTTGCATTTTTCGGGTCACTTTGGCGCAAACGCGAGCTGCATGAGTACATGCCAGACGCATATCACTAATCTGTTCAGCATTTGCTTCACGACCAGCAATAATTTCATTCCACACAATATCCATGGTTTGATAAAACCAAGACTTTGCAGCCTGAAACTCTGCATCAGCTTGAGCAAACTCATATTGAGTCACTGGGCGGTTGGCAATTTCTGAACCACCCGTAATAGATGCTTTACCCGGTGCTAATTTTTCAAATTCTTCTAATGCAGCAGCTGCAACCCCGATACCCACCACGGTTAAGACTTGAGTGGCTAAAGACAATGATGGATATTTAAAAAATGGCTCGCTGAGTTTTGAAGGTTCACCACGTACAAAGGTCCATTTCTTTTCGACCAATACATCTTCAACCACTAAATCATGGCTTCCGGTACCTTTTAGGCCAACAGTGTCCCATGTCATTTCGATTTTGGCTTTGTTGGCAGGCATCACGGCCATACGTGGTAAACCTTGCATTTCATTGTTTTTAAGAGGTGAAATCCCCACACCAACAATGTCAGCGCCCATACAGCCGCTGGAAAATTTCCAACGTCCACGCACCACTACACCTTCATCGGTAATTTCAGCAGGTTGTGGTGGAAAAATACCTCCGGCAAATACGACATCTGGCCCATTTTGGTACAACTCTTTCAGCGTTTCTTCCGGCAAACTTCCTAAATACGCAGGACTCATACCGAAACTTGCTACCCAACCCACTGAACCATCAGCTTTAGATAAAGTTTCGATCAACTCACAAAACTGCCGTGGTGACCATTCTTCACCACCGAAACGTTTAGGTACCAAGGCACGGTAAACACCAATTTTTTTAAGTTTTTCGATAATGTCTTGGCTCACATAGGCCTGATTATCAAACTCACCTGCACAGGCACGCTCACGAATTTCTTGACACAAAGTATCTAAGTCTACGGCTTGGTCTTGAGAAGCAAACTCCATTTTAGACAACTTATTCATCATCTAACTCCTTGTAATTTATTGCATTGCATCAACACAAAATTTGGTTATTGCGCATAATTGCTCATCTTTTTGATGCTTTGATACGATCTGTAAGCCCACAGGCAAACCTTCACTGGTTTCAAGTGGCACTGAAATAGCTGGATGTCCTGATAAATTAAATGGTCGAACTAAACCGGTTAGGTTCAAAAAAGCGACCGTGTTTTCAGCTTCAGAAACTTTTGGTGGAATTTGCGGTAGTGTCGGTAGGATCAATGCATCATATTTGTCTAATAGTGCATCGAGTTCTTGGGTGAGCTGTGCTTTCACAACTTCTGCTTGCTTTACTTGCTCTAAAGTGGTGTGTGCCGCTTTTAATAACCGATTATTTACATCAGAACCAATTAAGCCCGTTTGGGTTAACTCACCAAAAGCTTGCCAGTTTTCATAGTTAATAATCTGCATGCCTGCATCATAAGCTGCTTCAAAATGTTCAACTTTTTCTAAAACGGTCTCTAAATTTGCTTTTTGAAGTGCTTGATATATACAGTTCCAAACAATCTCATCTGCTTTGACATCGAGCAGCGCAAGTTTTGGTGTATGCGTATATTCAGCTGGCTTAAAAGTTGGATCAATAATTTGCATGGCTTTTTCAATCATCTCGACTGAATTTGCAAAAGGACCAACGCAATCTAAAGAACTTGACGGCGGGTATACGCCTTTGCGACTTACCCGACCGAAAGTCGGTTTTAAACCAAAAACTCCGCAGCATGCAGCGGGCATACGAATAGAGCCACCTGTGTCTGTCCCTAAGGTAAAGTCAGCTTGTTTTGCTGCAACTGCTGCGGCTGAACCACTCGAAGATCCGCCCGGAATAAGTTCAGGATATTTAGGATTGATAGGTGTACCAAAAGTGTGGTTAATGCCTGTAATTCCAAAAGCCAATTCGTGCAAATTTGTCTTACCAATAATTTCGCAATCAGCTTTTAAGATGTTTTTAACCACCTCTGCATCATCGTGCGCAGGTTCAACTTCTAATAAAGCTTTACTACCAGCAATGGTTTTTAGACCTTGGATATCTATAGTGTCTTTCACCATTACCTTAAGTTTGCCGCTTCCTTTTTGCACACTTTGGCTAATAATATTCATTCACTTTTCCATGTATTTTTATCCATTAATTAAAATATCAGAAAATTTAATGGAATTGTCAAGTAATTTTTCTAATGTGTGTTCAGGGAAATATGCAAAATTTTGTTTATAATAGGATTACCCTTTTTTTACTAAGTTATTGCTTAGCTATGCTTGATCATTTAGAACAATTTCTTCCCAATAAAGAACCGTCGAGTATTCAAAACTTCCCCTTTTTCTGGGTTTCCCAAGTTAATGGTAAATATTCACAACTTATTGAAAAATCTATAAAGAAACTCGGCATTGATAATACTCGCCGTAAAATTATTTTAAGTACCAATGCGCTTGGGGAAGCCAGTATCACTGACATTGCCAATCTTTCTACTTTAAAACTCACGACAGCGACAAAGGCTGTATATCGATTGGTAGAAGATGGAATTGTGGAAGTCTACTCCTCTACCACTGATGAACGCATCTCGATGGTGAAATTAACAACCAAAGGAGTTGAGCTGGTTGAACAGATTAATCAAATTAGTGTGGTTACCTTAGCTGGGATCCTTAACGCTTTTTCAGAAGACGAGCTACACAATTTAAATTCTCAGTTAAAAAAATTATTTGATCTCATGCCATCCAGTTAATTATTTCCATTGACACTAAATTAACTTGGGTCTAGAGCAGTTAAAGCTAGTCATTCTTTAGCTGCTTACTATAAAAAGTCCAATACTAAAAATAAAAACAAGTAAAATCATATTTTTATTTAATTAAATTCTTCCAATAGCTCACTTAACATACTTTTTAGGTATCTAAACATACTCAATAAGTAATGGAATTTTACATATAAAAAGAAAATAATTATTCAACAATTTACCCAATCTTACTATTTCCGTTTGTACTAGGATCTCTTCTTCAAGGTCCTTTACCAAACCAAATTCAATCATTTCTAGCCGTTTTATTATTCATTTCAAATGGGGACGTATCAAAAATTTTGAGGATGAATAAAAGCTAGAGATCAATTTCTTTAAAGCGTTTTATACATAAGGATTAAGTGTATGAACCAAAGTAATATCGCCGTTGAAAGGACACAAAAGAAAACCAATGCATATGCATGGTATGTGGTCATACTTTGTATGTTGGCCTATATATTTTCATTTATTGACCGTCAAATTCTGGCGTTGATGATTGAACCCATCAAAGCAGACCTTCAACTTTCAGATACTCAATTTAGCTTGTTACATGGCCTTGCCTTTTCACTATTCTACGCTGTGATGGGCTTACCATTAGCCTATATTGCCGACCGTTTTTCCCGACCAAAACTGATTTCAATCGGAATTATTGTCTGGAGCTTGGCAACAGCAACTTGCGGTTTAAGTAAAAACTTTATTCAACTGTTCTTAAGCCGTATGGCTGTAGGCGTTGGTGAAGCAGCTTTATCTCCAGCGGCCTATTCAATGTTTAGTGACATGTTTAGTAAAGACAAACTAGGCCGCGCGGTCGGGATCTATTCAATTGGTGCTTTCTTAGGTGGAGGTATCGCCTTTTTAGTTGGCGGTTATGTGATTAACCTACTTAAAGGCGTGACACTCATTGAAGTTCCTTTATTAGGTGCACTTAAAGCATGGCAAATTGCCTTTTTAGTGGTGGGGTTACCCGGCATTATTATTGGTTTGTTATTTATTTTGACAGTTAAAGACCCTGCACGTAAAGGCCAGCAACTCAACCAAAGTGGACAAGTTGACCAAGTTAAATTCACACAGTGCCTTCAGTTTATTAAAAAACATGCAAAAACTTTTGCTTGTCACTATTTAGGTTTTACCTTTTATGCAATGGCACTCTACAGTCTGACTAGTTGGACACCAGCATTTTATATTCGTAAGTTTCAACTCGCACCGACTGAAACAGGCTATATGCTCGGCAGTATATTGCTAGTTGCAAATACTTTAGGCGTGTTTTGTGCAGGATGGCTAAACGACTGGTTTATTAAAAAAGGACGCCAAGATGCACCGATGTTCACGGGGGTGATTGGTATTGTTGGCCTGATTATTCCAATTGCATTTTTCACCCAAACAGATCAACTCTGGCTTTCAGTAACTTTGCTCATTCCTGCAATGTTCTTTGCCTCCTTCCCCCTTGTGATCTCGGCAACAGCATTGCAAATGTTAGCACCCAACCAATTTAGAGCACGCCTTTCTGCCCTATTCCTTTTGGTGAGTAACTTAATTGGACTAGGTGTTGGTACAACATTAGTGGCAATTATTACAGATAAGGTTTTTGGCAATCCATTAATGGTGGGTTCTTCTTTATCTATTGTGGGTGGTTTGTCCTGTGTACTGGCTTTGGCTCTACTTTTTAAAGGCTGTAAATCCTTTAGTGAAAGCATGAAGCTTGAAAAATTACATTAATTGAAGCAACAGCCATTTATAAAAACAGGAGTTCCCTTTAAACAATTTAGGGAACACCACACCAATATTTCACAATACGTAATGCCGAGGACTGGCATATATCTTGGAAATGGATTATGGAATTATTTCACCGCTTTCAACCACATACTTTAGCTCTTGCCACTTTAATACTTATGTGTAGCAGCTCATGGGCTGCAAATCCAAATCAGCAACCTGAAGATGAATGGAAATTCACTTTAAAAAATGCCTATATCAACCGCGATTTTGATAATGACGCCCTTAAAGATACCGGTAGCTGGTCTCAGGCAGCATCTTTATTTTATAAATCGAAAATGCATGACACTCCGCTAGTCATAGCAGATAAACCGATTACGATTGGGGCCGATGCTTCCGTTCAATACGCCGTGCGTTTAAGTTCTGACAAACATGTCGCAGATACGGTTCTACCTTTTAATAAAGAAACGCAATCTCAAGCATCTGACTATCTAAAATACGGCGCGACCTTAAAACTAGGTTATGACAAAACACTTTTGAGTGTCGGCGAACTCTGGCTAGATTTACCTGTAACAGCAGTCGATGCTAGCCGTCAGTTACTCACTTCCTATTGGGGCACTAACCTTAAGTCACAGCTTTCAGATCAACTCTATGCAGAAATTGGTCGAGTTGAAAAAGTCTCGCCACGAAATGAAGAAGACTTTAAAAAGTTTTCTTTCACATCCAATGGAATTACTAAAGAATCTGATGGCTTAAATTATATTGACTTGCGCTATCAATTCACGCCGTCTTTAAAAGGTGAATATTATTTTGGTAATTTGGAAGACCTCTATAACAAACACTATGTAGGGCTTGAACATACATGGAAACAGCCTAACTTTGCCCTCACTTCTAAGTTTAAATACTTCAATGCGAAAGATGACGGTAATACTTTTAATATTGATGCCCAGAACATTGGTTTACTTGAAACCGTCAAAGTAAAAAACCATACCTTTGGTTTGGGGTACCAACAAATTATTGGAGAGTCGGCTTACCCGCTACCGGATGGTTTCTTACCAGAGACGTATTTCATTAACTGGAATGCTACGGGCTTTTTCAAAGAAGATGAAAAATCTTACCATGTCATGTATGGCTATGACTTTAAAGATTATGTACCGGGCTTAAACGTAATGGTGAAATATGTTTACGGTCATGACTTTAAAGCAGCCAATGGTGAGAAAAACCATGAAACCGAATCAAACATCATTCTGAACTATGCCTTTCAGCAGCCTTTCTTAAAAGGCTTTGCCCTGCAATATATTCGTATTGACTACAACGTTAAACATGGTAATGACTTTGGTGAAGACCGTTTATTTGTCAATTACACTAAAAAATTCTAAATAAAAATTACCCCCTTAAATTTTGGGGGTATTTTTTATCCTAATTTATTAACCAACTTTAACGGTAAAACTTTCATGACAATACTCATTGGTAGCCATGGCCATTGTGGTACATATGCTTTTACAGGCTGTTTTTCAATCGCTTTGACTAAAGCTTTACACCCTGTTTTGGCATCGACTTCAAAAGGTAAATGTTTTGCACCTTCGTTCAATTCAGTACGAATGTAACCCGGAAAAATGGTTGAGACTTTAATTGGAGTATCCAGTAACTCAGCGCGAATACCCTCGGCCAAGTGAGCAACTGCAGCTTTACTTGCCGCATAGGTCGATAAATGTTTTGGTAATCCGCGCATCGCACTCATGGATGATATCACCACCAAATGACCTGCATTTTGCGCTCTAAAAATTTCAATCGCTGCCTCACACTGCGCTAAAGCAGAAATGAAGTTTGTTTCAGCAGTGGCTCTGTTAATTTCAAAATTACCTTTACCAATACGGCGGCCATTTCCGACTCCGGCATTTACAATAATTCGGTCTAAATAGCCAAATTCTTGTTTAAAGGCACGAAATACTTCAAAAACCTGATCGTAATTGGTAACGTCCAGACTTTTCGCAATTACCTTAATACCGTACTCATTTTCAAGTTCGGTTTTTAAGGACTCTAGTCGGTCTAAACGGCGTGCACAAATCGCCAAGTTATAACCTTTGGCTGCAAATTCATGCGCCATACCTGCACCTAAACCAGAACTTGCACCTGTAATTAAAATTGTCTTTGCCATGCTTTATCCTTATTTTTAAATCCATGTCAGTAAATCTGGACGCTCAGCTTTTATAAAATGATGTTCATTTAAACTTAAAACCTGAGCTTCGTTGCCAACTAAACGTAAAGTGGTGAGGCTTGTATTGGTAATTGCCCAATTCAAAGCAAAAGTTCGATTGGCGCTCAGTTCAAGCAGCTTGCCAATTGCTACGGAAACCACCCCACCAGAGGTAAAAACGACTGCATAACGAGGTTTGGTTTTTGCCAACTCATCACAAAGTTGCTGTAGCGCTGTTTCAACTCTGCTTTTAAAATGCGGCCAAGACTCATCATATTCATGATGAAAATCACCGTCGGTCCATCGTTCAATCGCACCTTCAAATATTTTTGCAAGATACGCGCGAGGGTTATGCTCTTTTGCGATATCGGCTTTTAACAGTTCAGGCTGTTCAAAACGTGGCTCATAACGGGCAAAAACCTGTTGATGGTTAAACTCATTCCATAAATTATTATGATGAATTACCGCATCTGGAAAACATTCTTTTAGTGCGAGCTGTGCAGTTTGTTCATGGCGCTGCATAGTTCCTGCAACTATATAAGGTTGTTCTTTCAATATTTTCTTAAAATATTGACCTAATAAAGTCGCTTGAGCTTCACCATTTTCAGACAACTCATCATAGTTACTTTTACCAAATGATGCCTGTCCATGTCTTACCAGATAAATTGTGGTCATCTTCTTAAAATACCCTGTATTTTTTGTAGAGATTGCTGAGCAAATTCCGATTCTTGCAATTTTTGCTGCGCGATAAGTTTTAAAGCTCTCATATGTAGTGCATGGATCACTATCCAGAAATCTTTAAATGCAGGGTTTCGGGTCTGTTTATGGTAATAACGGTAATAGATTTGCTGAGCGATCACTGCTAAACGGAATACACCGAAGACTTCATAAAAAGTCCAGTTTTGAGGTTCCAGACCAGTTTTTTGCAAATAATAGTCAACGACTTCTTTGCGAGAGAACATTCCCTTTAGGTGAGTAGGCTGACGGCGTGTTGACCTGAAGATCATATTATCCGTAGGCTCAACCCAATAAGCTAAAGCACTACCTAAATCCATTAATGGATCACCCAAGGTCGCCATTTCCCAATCCAGCACGCCAATCACTTCTGTTGGGTGCTCTGGATTTAAAATTACGTTATCAAAACGCCAATCATTGTGAATAATACAAGTCGTAGAGTCTTGAGGAATATTATCGTTTAGCCATTTTCGGACATATTTAAATGAAGGAACGTTAATTGTGCGGACTTTTTCATAACGTTTATCCCAACCTTCAACTTGTCTACGGCAATATCCTGTACCTTTGCCAAGTTCAGCTAAAGGTGTGTTCTCATAAGGAACTTGATGCAGCTCAATCAGCTTATCAATAACATTTACACAAAGCTCATGAACATCTTCTTCATTAAAGCCAAGCTCAGGCGGCAATTTTGCACGAGGAATAATTCCTTCAATGCGTTCCATGACATAAAAATCACAGCCAATGACCGATTCATCCTGACAAAGTGCCACCATTTTAGGAAGTACTGGATAATAAGGAGCAAGGTTTTTCTGCACCATATATTCACGGGCCATATCGTGGGCTGACTTGGCTTTTGTTCCTTTTGGTGGACGTCGTAAAATTAAATCCGTATTTTCATACTTTAAACGATAAGTCCAATTCGACGCGCCGCCCGTATATTGAGTAACGACTGCTGGACCAACTAACTCAACACCTTGGTTCTTTAACCAGTTTTCAACTGCCCCAATATCAAGTTCTTCACCTTCACGTACTTCACCGCCTACATCAATTACCGACATATTCTCTTCCTTTAAACTTATACTTTCTTATGACGACCATAACCACGTTTGGCCAACTCTAATTTGGCAATCATGCCTTTATGTACTTCATCTGGACCATCAGCTAAACGTAAACTACGTGCTTGAGCAAAGAAACCTGTTAAAGGTGTATCTCGTGAAACGCCTGCACCGCCATGTAGCTGAATTGCCATGTCGACTACTTTTTCTAATACGCTTGGAGCCACGACTTTAATTGCAGATATTTCTGTTAAAGCAGCCATATTTCCTAAAGTATCCATTTTATAAGCAGCATACAAGGTTAAAAGTCTAGCTTGATCTATGGCTACTCGCGCATCAGCTACACGTTCGAGGTTCCCACCAAGTTTTAAAATTTCTTTGCCAAACGCCGTTCTAGACATGCCTCTATCAATCATAAGTTCTAGTGCTTTTTCAGCAGCTCCGATACAGCGCATGCAATGGTGAATACGCCCTGGCCCTAAGCGACCTTGTGCAATTTCAAAACCTTGGCCTGCACCACCAATAAAGTTTTCAAGAGGTACTCGAACATTTTTAAAATGAACTTCACCATGTCCATGTGGTGCATCGTAATCACCAAACACAGGTAACATACGCTGAATTTCAACACCCGCTGTATCAATCGGTACTAAAACCATAGAGTGTTGATGATGGCGATCTTTGGTTTCATCTGGGGTATGCGCCATAAAAATAATGACTTTGGCATTTGGATCACCTAAACCAGACGACCACCACTTTTTGCCATTTAAAACAATTTCATTTCCTTCGATGAGTGCAGTCGCTTGCATATTGGTTGCATCACTTGATGCAACATCTGGTTCAGTCATACAAAAAACAGAGCGAATTTTTCCGTCCAATAAAGGCTGTAACCATTGTTGTTTTTGCTGTTCACTGCCATAGCGCCATAACACCTCCATATTTCCCGTATCTGGTGCATTACAGTTAAAAACGGTTGGTGCCAATAAACTGCGGCCAGTCAATTCAGCAATATGTGCATATTCTTGAACAGTTAACCCAGCACCTAGCTTTTCATCGGGTAAAAACATATTCCAAAGGCCTGCCTGTTTGGCTTTAGATTTTAGAGTTTCTAAAAGGTCTGGCCATTGCCATTTTGTCCAGTTTCCATCTGGATTTAACTCATGAACTTCTTCCCAAAATTTTGCCTCGACAGGTTCTATTTCTTCTTGAATAAATTTTTTAGTTCGCTCAGCAAAATCTTGAGCTTTTTTTGAGAGTTCAAACATTCTTTTTCCTTTACATCATTATCTGGTCTTTACATCAACATAACTTGAAACTTAATATGAATGAAATGATTTTATTAAATAATGTCTCATGAATAATATTCATAACCTACATGGCCTAGACTTAAGTTTTTTTCACCGAATTGATATCAATTTATATCCGCTTTTTATCGCGATTTATGAGCAAAAAAGTATTTCAAATGCGGCAAGTAGTCTCAATATTACACAATCGGCAGCAAGTCATGCTTTGCAGCGTTTACGCCAGCAACTTGAAGATGATGTATTTATACGTGTAGGTAATAAAATGTCTGCAACGCCTTTTGCAGAACAGATTTATCCAACTGTTAAGCAAGCACTTTTAACCATTCAAAATATTAGCCAGCAGAAACATGTGTTCGACCCAACAAGTTTAAAAAGCTTAAAAATCGCCGTGCATGACGAAATTGAGCCAATTATTCTCCCAAGATTGGCTCAACATTTTCAAAATCTTAATTTAGATTTGCAGTTTGTCAGTATGAAGCTCGATCGAAAACATATTATGGCGGACTTGGCTACACAACAGCTCGATTTCGTAATTGACCTAGAACAATACTTGTCTCCAAAAATTACCTTTGATCTTCTGGTCACAGATGAATTCATCATTTGTAGTCAACTTAAAGAAGTCGATTTATCTAGCTACATTAGTGGTAGACACATTGGTGTTTCATCACGCCGTACAGGTGCTTTACTTGAAGATATTTATTTAAACCAACACCAAAAAATCTCTAGAAATGTATTTATGCGCTGTCAAAATTATTCAACGGCGTTACAAGTTCTAGGAGCTCAAGCCGACGCAATACTCACTATGCCTCGAATGATTTTGCAGCATTTATCTTATAGCCCTGATATTCAACTCCATTCTCTGCCTTTTGAGATGACCAATATTAAAATGGGTATGTTTTGGCATGAAGATTTGAGGGATAATTTAAGGCATCAATTTTTGCGACATGAAATCATTAAACTTTTTCAGTAAAGCAAATTGATCTATTAAGCTTCTATCGTACAAGGACCAGTAATGAGTAAAGATGAACGGATAATCCAGAATCAGGACAACAAAAAAACGATTCGTCATGAAGATTACATTGCTGGCATTGGTAAAGGCATGGCGATTTTAGATAGCTTTAGTAGTAATCAACATCGTTTAAATATTTCTATGGCAGCTGAAAAAACCGGGCTTACCCGAGCGGCAGCAAGACGCCATTTATTAACTTTAGAATATTTAGGGTATCTTGAGTCAGATGGCCACTATTACTATTTAACCCCTAAAGTACTCAAATTTTCAGGAGCTTATTTAGGTGCAGCTCAGCTTCCAAAAGTATCTCAACCTTTATTAAATCTTCTAACCAACCAAACCTCTCTCATTTATTCAGTGATGGTACTTGATGGTTATGAAGCCATTACTATTGCCCGTAGTGCTGCTCACCAACAAACTGACCGTGTAAATCCATATGGTTTGCACTTGGGTAACCGCTTACCTGCTCATGCAACCTCGGCGGGTAAAATTTTACTGGCACATTTAAGCCAAGAAGAACAATTGGACTGGCTCCAAAAATATCCACTTCAGCGTTTAACTAAATATACGCATGTCGAAAATGATAAATTTTTAGAGTTACTAAAAGAAATCCGAGAACAAGATTGGTGTTATTCACGTGAAGAACACGAATTAGGTGTTCATGCGCTCGCCGTACCGATTTATGGACAAGACTTTAAAGTGGTGGCTGCTTTAAATATTGTCTCTCCAACCATGAGAACAACTGAAGAATATTTAATTCAACATATTCTGCCGCTATTGCAAGAGACTGCGCGGGATTTAAGACAAGTCCTTTAAATCTTACTTAGGCTATTTTCATAAAATTAATTTTATTTTGCTTAGGCTATTTGAGTACCTAAAATGATTGAATGAATACTTAGGCTATTTCTAAAAGTAATTAAATGGGATTTTTAAATAGCGGATACCATTTGCTTCAGGTTCCGGAAAATTTCCACCGTTCATATTAATTTGAATTGAAGGCAGAATTAATTTTGGCATTGCCAAAGTCGCATCTCTTTCCTGACGCATTTTTATGAATGAGTCTTTGGAAACTCGTCGATTTAAATGGATATTGCTTTGTTTTTGAGTTTTTATATCAGTTTGACAGACATATTCATCACGACCTTCGGGCTTATAGTCATGACATAAAAACATACGCATATCGTCGGGAAGTGTGTAAAGTTTTTGTACCGAATCATAAAGTGCAGCAGCACTTCCTTTAGGAAAGTCGCATCTGGCCGAACCATAATCAGGCATAAATAAAGTATCACCTACAAAAACGGCATCACTGATCACATAGCTTAAGCAAGCGGGTGTATGCCCTGGTGTAGGAATGTTATAGGCTTCTATCTCCCCTATTTTGAAATGTTCATAATCTTCAAACAAATAGTCAAAGGGCTGATTTTCATTAAATTTCTTAAAATCAAAATTATAAATAGCCGAAAATGTTTCTTGTACAACTGAGATTTTTTGACTAATCGCAACTGTACCACCCAATTTAGATTTTAAATATTGAGCCGCAGTCATATGGTCGGCATGTACATGGGTTTCTAAAATCCATTGTACCTTGAAGTTTTGCGCCAAGACATAATCAATAATTAAATCAGCATTAGTCGTTTTTGTAGTGGCCGACGCGGGATCATAGTCAAGCACACTATCAATAATGGCGCATTGACGAGTCGCTAAATCCGCAACAACATAGCTAAAAGTATTGGTATTTTCATCAAAAAAATCTTTTACTAGAGGTTGTTGCATATCTTTAATTTCCTTTATTTAAAATTCGGAAAATAAACATTCCTACTAACATCGCGACAATAAAATAAAGTGCTTCAAAATGTCCTAATCCAACAAGAGTTAAAGCGGGCGCTGGACATATACCTGCTATTCCCCAGCCTATACCGAAAATAAAAGCGCCTACAATTAACCTTTGGTCAATCTGTGTATTCGTTGGTAATTGAATTTGTTCATTAAAGAGTGTTTTTGGTTTTTTAATAGCCCTTTGAAACGGAATAAATGCCACAGCAATCGCACCTAGCATCACAAACATTAAGCTAATATCCCATTGCCCAAAAATATCTAGAAACCCTAAAACCTTTGCAGGGTTAGACATACCAGAAATCATTAACCCCAATGAAAACAAACCACCAAATATAAAAGCAAAGACATTTTTCATAAGATTACCCCAACACATGGCGAATGATATAAACGGTTAACATGCCAGCAAACATAAAAACTGCTGTCGCTATTATTGAGCGTTTTGAGAGCCGACTCATACCACAAATACCATGACCACTTGTACATCCAGAGCCTAGCCGTGTTCCAAAACCAACAAGTAACCCTGCCAGAATAAGTGCAAATGAATTGGCTTTAATTTCAATGTCGGGCTGATAAAAATAACTGTATATGAAAGGCGTAATTACGAGTCCTGCAATAAACCAGAATGCAGAACTTTTAAAAGTATCTTTAGTTGGTCTAATAAGTTGTGCCATCAAACCACTAATTCCGGCTATACGACCATTTATATATAAATATCCAACTGTTGCGATGCCGAGTAATAAACCACCCAAAAAAGCATAGACAATATTTGACATATAGCTACTCTTAACAATATATGTTTTTGTAATCTGTATTATACGCTGATTCTTTTAGAAATACTTAATATAAAACTTTTAAGTTTATAATTCTTCTTAACAAGAAAAAGCCCCAAGATTTTGGGGCTTTTATCATTAAATTAGATCTTTAATGCCTAATTGTTCAGGTAATTTTTCCATAACTTTATTTAATCTATTATTTGCTGGAGAGATACAACCTGTGTAATGGCTTAATTTTGTTTCTGTACCATTTGGTTGAATCCAAGTAATGTAATAGCTAGACATGTCAGTTGCAGTTTGCTGGCAACCCGCAGTTTTAGATTGAGTTCCTGTTTGAGGACGATAAGTTTTTAATTCATCAGCAAGTTTTTGATAATCTTTTACGCTACCTTGGATTTCTTTAACACCAAGTGTTTTTGTATATTGTTTACCTTCAAAACGAATTAAGCCTGTAGGCGCCACTTCTACTGAATAAATTGGACATGCGCCGAAACATGGACTAGAAGCATAACGAATGGTTTCTTGTGTATTAGGTGCTTGTTGAACAGAAGCACAACCCATTAAAGCCAAACCGGATAAAGTTGCAAGAACTAAAAATCTCATTACATCACCTATTATTATCAAGTGGCTTTAATCTAACAAATCAGATCCAAATTGTCATTAAAGACTCATTTTTCATATCTTTATTTAATAAGACTTAGGCTATTTTTAATTTTATAAAGAAATTGTAATACAAAGCACATAAAAAAAGGCCCATCTTTCGATGAGCCTTAAGCCAATTAAAGCTTAAATTCCTGAAATACAAATTATTACTGGGTAGTAATAACCTGCGCCAACCATTCTATAGTAATGCAATACATTATTTAAATATAATATAAGTATATATTTACGCTTGTTTTTCCAACAAAAAAAACATGTTTTTCAAGCCTAAAAAGCTAATAATGTTTATTTTTAATTAAAATTCACAATCTTAAGTTAAACAAAACTTAATAAACTTATTAATCTTATTTATAGGTAAAACATTATAAAAAAATGCTTAATAGTTCGGCTATCTCTAGCGTTCAGAATAAAACATTTATAGGTATATTTTAAGTTTAGCAATAACTTCAAGCACTTTTTTACTATTTGGTAAAGCTATCTCACTAAAATTATAGAATTTCCGCAAACACTCTAATAGAAAAAAGATATTAAAAAAATAAGGGCAAAAGAAAATTTATCCTTTTGCCCTGTTTAATTACTTCTCTAAACTATATGCGATCACATAATCACCATGGTCCGGAGACTGACGTGCACCGCCCGCGGTAACCACTACATACTGTTTACCTGTTTTAGGTGAGACATAGCTGATTGGTGTACCTTGGCTACCTACTGGCATACGTGACTTCCACAGCTCTTTACCTGTAGATGAATCAAAAGCACGCAAGTAGTAATCTTGAGTTGCAGCAAAGAAGACTAAACCACCTTGAGTTGCCATCGGTCCACCAATAGTCGGCATACCAATCGGTGCTTTTAAGCCCATCTTAATACCTAAAGGTCCAGTGTCTTCAACTGTGCCAAGTGGTACTTGCCATGCAACCTGACGAGTTTTCATATCAATTGCAGTCATGGTACCAAATGGTGGTTTTTGACAAGGAATACTTAAAGCAGACATAAAGCGGTTTTTATTCACTTTATATGGTGTCCCTTTCATTGGTACAGCCCCCATACCTGTATTTACTTTTTCACCGCCACTCGCCTGAATCTTAATATCTTCAGGGGTTTGTTTAATGAGTTGAACCCATAAACCAAGACGCATGTCGTTTACGAACATGTAACGATGAGTCGGGTCAAAAGCAATACTTCCCCAGTTCATGCCACCTAAAGAACCAGGAAAACTTAATGAAACATCAGTACCCGGTGCAGTAAATAAACCTTCGTAACGCATTGACTTAAAGTTAATACGGCACATGAGCTGATCAAACGGTGTAGCACCCCACATATCTGACTCAGTTAAAGTCTGATTACCAATTTGAGGCATTTCAACAGAACGTGGTTGAGTTAAACTATATTGCTCACCCGGAATATTCGCAGCTTTCACTGGCTGTTCAATCACTTTAGTAAGTGGTTTACCAGTTACACGGTCTAGAACAAAGAATTGGCCTGATTTGGTTCCAATCACAACAGCTGGCTTAGTCGTACCATCTTTTAATGGAAAGTCGACTAGACTTGGTTGCATTGGTAAATCAAAGTCCCATAAGTCATTATGAACAGTTTGATATACCCACTTTTCTTTACCCGTTGTCGCATCGAGTGCCAACACAGAAGTATTGTATTTGTGATCTAACGGATTACGATTACCACCCCAAATATCAACAGATGAACTCCCCATAGGTAAGAACACTGTATTCATTTGTGGGTCATACGACATAGCGGCCCAAGAGTTTGCCGAACTACGTTTATACGTTTCACCTGGTTTTAGAACATGGTTAGGATCAGGGTTACGTGGGTCAAATGCCCAGCGGAGTTTACCTGTAATCACATCATAACCACGGATTACGCCACCCGGCATATCTGCTGCCACGTTATCTGCGATACGGCTGCCGACTACAATAGTAGTACCTGCTATCGTTGGTGCAGAAGTCACTTCAAAACGTGGAGCTTTTGTTCCATCGCCTAAGCCTTCGAGCAGGTTAACTGTTCCATTCACACCAAAGTCAGCACAACGTTCACCAGTATCTGCATTGACTGCAATTAAACGAGCATCGGGAGTATTGGTATATACACGGCGTGGACATGCTGTGTTGGCCGCAACAGTAGTGACCGGAGTTGCACCAGCTAAAGTTGGTTGTACACGTGTTTTTGTTGAATCAAAGTATGCAACACCACGGCAACGCTCCCAAGCATCGGCTTTAGAGTTCACCTCAGCTTTCCAAAGCTGTTTACCCGAATCAGCATCTATTGCAAAAATATTGTTATGCGGCGTACATAAAAAGACTTTATTTCCAACTTGTAGTGGGGTCATTTGGTCTTCAGCACCATTACCGCTACCCGTTGTAAAATCACCTGTTCTAAAGCGCCATGCTTCTTTTAACTTATGAACGTTATCTCGATTAATTTGATCGAGAGCAACGAAACGACTACCGCCAGAATCATTACCATAATTTTCCCAATTCACCTGTTTTTTAGCAGGGTCAACTGGCACTAAAGGTAGCTTTTGACCTGAGCTTGCTACTGTCGGGTGCGGTTGAAACATTTGGTAAAGCGCAATCAACATACCGACAACGACTAGTCCACCAACAGCATACGCTGAGGATGCTGAACCATTTTGAAATTGGTAACGTCGAATTGAAGGTAAGGTAAATAACAACGCAGCAAAAAGACCAGCAGGAAACATTAAGCGCGAGAATAACGGCCAAAATTCCCATCCAGCGTCAATCAGTGACCAAATTACCGTACCGATAAAAACAACTGCAAAAATCCAGACACCAAGTGCTTTTTTACGGAAGATACTAATTGCCGAAATGGTTATAAACAGTCCTGAGATAAGGAAATACCAAGAACCGCCGAGTGATACTAGTTTTCCACCACCTACAATGTAAAAAACACCGGTAGCCAATAAAACTAGACCTAAAATAAAACACCATATTTTGAATAAGATATGAAACTTAGAATCTGACTCAGACATAGATCCTACTCCACATATACTGAACACAAATAGTTCAAGCATTTGGGCCAGTTAAACTATGTCTAACCAGCCATCAATATTGTTAAAAATTAACTTTTACACTCAGGCCCGCCACCCAAGCATCATCAACTTCTTTTACACCAGCAGGTTGATGGATATATTGAATATTTGGTCGCAGCATGACGGCCGGAGACCATTGATAGGTATAGTTCAATTCAACGTTTAGTTCGTCGTCCTGAATTGGAATATAGTTAGATGCGATCGGATCATAGCTATAGTATCCGCGGCTTTCATTTGTCGCGATCTGCTTATCTTTAGCACGGTCATTAACGACATAATTGGCAATACCAAAACCAATTGAATCATTTGGTCGGCTGTCAAATGGGCCCTTATACCAAAGTGCAAGTTGTTGTGTACTTTGTACAAAGGTCGTTGCTTTATCATTTACAACGCCATTAAAACTTACATATAAACCGCGTTTCGGATCTTGGCCGGCATGGCTAAGTTGTTGCTGCGCATTAATCCAGAAGCTTTGTTTTCCGTCATGAACTTTACCTGCAGTTTTAATATCATTTGCTTCTGCGGTTGAGTAAAGTGCACCTACTTTATATTCACCCGGTAAACCATTGAAAGCAGCAAGTTTTGGTTTCCATGCAAGTTCAACCGGTATAGTAGCGCCCTTGACGTTATTCATATCCAGATTAAAACCATCACTGTTTGATTCGGTTTTAATATTGTCTGGATTGACCTCATACACGCCAACACCTAAAGTCCACTCAGGTGCAAACTGATATTTAACGTTTGCAGCCCAAACACCAACTGGTGAGTTATACCAAATTGAACCAATTGATTTTCCTAACTGCCCACCACAAAGCAATAAGTTCTGAAACTCACATTGAGAACTATTAAAGTCCTCTGACATGCCCATACGACCAACTTTGACTTGTACGGTATTATCAGCAAAGCCTTTTTTTATCCATGCTTGAGATAAACGCCAGATTTTGCCACGACCATAAATCTCTTGTGCGTTACCAAGTTGGCTAGAGCGTGGGTCTTTAATACGCTCTAAAGTAAGCGCATTACCGTCACGTTTAGTCACAACTAAGCTCGCGGTTGTATCTTTCCATCCAGCAATTTTGTCTAAATCGAAAGTTGCACCCAAAGAAAGCTGCGCAGCATTCTCAAAAGTATTGCTGTCGTTATACCCACCATCTAAATTTGTGGCAGCTTGGCTCATGATAGAAGCTGTAAATTTATAACCCTGTTGCTCTAATTGTTGACGCTCACCATTCCAGTCACCCAATAACCATTGGCGGTCTTGTGACCACGGCTCATTCGCAAGTGCAAATTGGCTACCTAATACAGCAATTGTTAATACACTCAGTTTGATTACGTTTGGCATTTCAAGTCCCTTTTATCTTTTCTAAAATGCGCCCCCTGTTTTGAGGCGCTTTATTTTTTTATTATTTAACTTGCACAAACCCAAGCTCAGAAGTTGCACCAAAGTGATCCGTTACATTTGCTGTAATTGAGGCAACTTTGACTGTTGGCTTCCAATTGGCTTTTGCGTTGCCTTGTACGTCTGTGGCAACTGTTATAGTCCCTAAATACTGCTCAGCTTCTTTTGATGTCGTACTCTGGTTGCCAAAAAACTCAACTTGGTAACGTTGGTTTGGTAAACCATTTACCTCTATATTAACTGAACCTTTATTTGCTGTTAACTTAGGCGCTTTAATACCCTGATTCGGCTGAGCATTACAACCTTGTTCATTTGGCTGAGTACATGTTTTTTGTAGTTTAGATGGCTCAATCACCACACCACCACCACGAGAACCAACAAATCCTTCATGCTCAAGCGCAGGAACTCCAAATACAATTGCACCTAAACGCTGATTTGGTACACATGAACCACCTGCTTCGCAGCGTTTAATATCTTTATCGTTGTCCCAAATTAGGTTTTTAGTCAGTGTAATTCTTGCATTTGCATCTTTTTCTGAGCGAATGGCAACACCAATACGATTGCCATGCACTTTATTGCTATCAAGAATATTGCCATCACCCGTCATGTTAAAACCAATCGAGTTATTGGTCATTTCGTTGTAGGCAATATAGTTACGCTTACCCCAGTTAATCTGTAAGCCATCCGAATAATTTTCAAACTTGTTTCCAACTACAGCATTGTCATTGCCCCACAAGATTTCAATACCTTGTGATGGCTCTGGATTTACTTTGGTAGAAACAAAATGGTTATTTGCAATCAGGTTAAATGCTGCACCACGTGTCAGTTCTAAACCATCACCATTGTCTTGGAAAATGTTATCTAAAACTTTGTTGTTATTAGTCGTGGTTGCAGTTGGGTTGCCTTTACCATCATCGCCCGTGATCATGACCCCAGCTCCACCATAGTTATTACTAATACGGTTGTGTTGAATGAGGTTATTGCTTGAACGGTTAACCAATACGCCAATGCAGAACCGGTGGATATCTAGGCCTTTTAAAGTCACGTTATTGACATCACGTAGTACAAAACCCGGTAAAGTCATAGTACGTACATTGGTACCATACTGCTCAGGATTTGCTCCCGGGCAAGCTTTTGCACCTTCACCTTTAATATAATTTGAACCATCAATTGCAATGTATTCACCAGTTTTATCCCATTGGGTACCAATAATTTTGATAGGTGCTTTAATTTCAGGAAGCGGGCTGTTTAATTTAATTGCATAAGGTGCTTTGCCTACTGCTTGAATCAAGATATCGCTAGCTTCGCTTGGGTTTGCATTGGCTTGTTCAATTGCCCAGCGTAAAGAGCCTTTGTTGCTATCATCTTGATAACGGTCAACCACATAAGTTTGTGCTGCAGCTACTCCTGAAACCATCAAACCTAATGCAAGAGTAGTTAAACGTAATGTATTCATTTCATCATATCCTTATGATTTATGGGTTTGTTGGTTGAACGGTTTGTAAAATCTGTTTGAGCTTAGTCACATCAATTTGACCCGGTGCAGAAGCCTGACCAATCATGCCAAAGCTATAACTTCCGCCCATATTGGCAGTTGCAACACGAGAAATCGTACCTAATTGCCCCATCGACATCGTCAATAAAGGTTTAGTAGTCTGTTGGCTTACCTTTAAAGTTGCGTTCATTAAAGTGAAAACATCTTGTTTAGATTTAGGCATTACAGCAATTTTGAGAACATCTGCGCCCATTTGATCTTGTTTTAACAAGCGTTTTTCAATTTCATCTTGGCTTGGTGTTTTTTGGAAGTCGTGATTAGACATGACAACGAGCACTTTCTTTTGATGTGCTTTTTGAACAATTTCTGAAACTAGTTTTTGATCACGGAACATTTCAACATCTAACCAATCCATGAACGGATTTTTTAAATAAGCCTGATAAGTCTTACCATAATCCGCATCACTAATTTCAAGCTGCCCCCCTTCGTTTTTCGTACGAATGGTGGCAATCAATGGCTTGTTGCCTAAAATCTTTTTCAACTCATGACCTAAGGCAATGACTTGTTTTGTATCGCTGGCAAAGCTTAATAAATCGATACGGAACTCTGCCAAATCAGCATCTGCTGTGTTTGCAATCACTTGAGCCTGTGCCAGAGCTTGTTCTTTGGTTTTTGCGGTAATCGGAACAATCGTTTTAACAGCTGTAGATGCAGTTTGTGTTTGAGCAGCCAAAACGACAGGTTCAGCATTTGCCTGTGCTGTAAAAAATGGGACTACAAGCAAACTTAGGCTTAATAATGTTTTCATGTTCATAGAGTTCATCCTTAAAAAGGCTACACACATCCTTGAATAATCAGGTGTAGCCTTAGGTGTTTCTTAAATATCAAAAAATACAGTTTCGTCATCGCCTTGAATGCGAATATCGAAGCGATAAACAACTTCACCATTTTCTTCAAAACGTTTCGCAATAAGTGTTTGGCGACGTGGTGCCCATTCAATACTATTTAGAATTGGGTCGTTAGCATTTGCCTCAGCTTCATCGTCAAAATAAACACGTGTATGAAGACCTAAGTTAATACCGCGAGCGAAAATGACTAATGCAATATGTGGTGCCTGAGTTGAGCCTTTACGGCCTGCTGTCGCGCCCGGTTTAATCGTATTGAAGCTCCAAATACCTGTTTCAAAGTCTGCACCTGTACGACCCCAGCCGTGAAATGCAGGATCAGCTTTTTGCTCACGTGTATCGGCATGACTTGGGTAGATACCATTTGCATCAGCCTGCCAAATCTCGATAAGCACATCACGTAGCGGTAAACCTAATCCGTCAAACACTTGACCTTCAAGACGAATACGCTCACCTTTTGTCTGGTCTTGTACTAATTGGTTATTAAAGTTGTTTTCAAACACTTCGATATTTGCTTGTTGTGGCAATAACCCAATATGAACGTAAGGACCACCTGTTTGAGATGGAGTTTCTTTTAATTCCTGAAAATTCCAGTTATTCATGCTCGTGCTCCCGATTAAGTCAATTCATTTTCGAAGTAAGTCGCTCGACGACCACGCAAAGTGATGTCGAAACGGTAACAACGGCTATCGGCTTCGATAAAGTTGTTTTTATCTTCTAGTGCAATCAATGCACGACGTTGATCTTCAGAAGGAATTGTTTTTAAGATCGGGCAAGTGTCGATGAGCGTGTCGCCTTCAAAATAAAATTGCGAAATCAAACGCTGCGCCCAACCATCAGCAATTAATGAGAAATGAATATGGGCAGGACGCCATTCATTAATACGGTTACGCCATGGGTACGGACCCGGTTTAATGGTACGGAAAATATAAAAACCGTTTTCATCTGTTAAGGTACGACCACAACCACCAAAGTTAGGGTCCATTGCACCAATAAACTTGTCATTTGGATGACGATAACGACCAGAAGCATTGGCTTGCCATACTTCTAGAAGTGCATTTTTTACAGGACGACCAAACTGATCACGAACATAGCCATGAACAATGACACGCTCACCAATTGGCAAACCATCTTTGGCATAGTTCAAAATCAAATCGTTATCTTTTGGACCAAACAGATTTGAAGAAAAATGCGGTGCAGTAACTTCAGTTAAAGTCTCGTTAATAGAGATCAATGCATTTTTTGGCGAACGCAATACACTTGTTTTATAACCTGGCGTATACGCTGGTGGATGATCATCTGTATTACGTTGGGCGTAGGCACCCCAGCTATGTTGTGACATCTTTATCTCCTTAATCCTGTTCTTTCGCTGCAATTGGGTTTACTTCTATTCCCAACTCTTTAAAGACTTCTTCAGCCATGTGCATTGCAGCGTTTGCAGCAGGTAAACCTGCATAGAGTGAACTGTGTAAGATCAGCTCTTTTAAATCTTCTTTGGTTACACCATTGTTGAAACAAGCACGTAAATGCATGCGTAGTTCATCTTCACGGCCCAGTGCCAATAAAATTGCGATAGTCACTAAACTACGTGTATGACGTGGCAAGCCCGGACGCGACCACACCTCACCCCATGCGTAACGGCTAATAAAATTTTGAAAATCTTGGTTAAAGTCATTTAGGTTTTGCAAAGACCGACCAACATGCTTTTCACCTAAAACTTCAGTCCGCACTTCAATGCCTTGTTTATAGCGTTGTTCATCATTCATTGTGATAGACCTCTATTAAGTTGCATCGGTATGCGCAACAAGTGATTTAACAAATACAGCAACAGCCGCAGCAGTCGCTGGAATTAGTAATAAACTGAGAATAGCGGTGAATGACCAATCATTACCGAGTAGCACCGCACCAATCCATGCACCAAATACTGCACCAAAACGTCCAATACCAGTCATCCAAGAAACACCCGTTGCACGGCACTGAGTTGGATAGAAGCGTGCACTTAACGCAGGCATCGAAGATTGCGCACCATTAATGGCGATACCCGCACAAAGCACTAATACTGCAAGTAAGGTTGAGTTGCCTAAGCTTTGACCGACCGCAATTGCAAATAGGCCTGCGGCAAAGTAGAAAATAGCGATGACTCGGTTCGGGTTGAATTTGTCCATTGCCCAGCCAATGAACAATGCGCTCACCACACCACCGAACTGGAACAAACCTCCAATAAATGCAGCACGCTCCATCGAAGCACCTGTTTCACGCATAAGTGTTGGTAACCAGCTTGTCAGCAAGTACACAACCACGAGTCCCATGAAGTAAGTTACCCAAAGTAAAATTGTTCCTTTGGCATATGGCTTAGAAAACATAATTCCAAAGACATTTTTCTTTTGAGCTGTTTCAGTTTTCTCTTCAGGAACATGAAATGCAGTCGCATTTTGAATTTGTGTTGGCGCAATATGATTTAAGATTTTGCGTACTTTTTCAGGATTCTTACCTTTCACAATTAAAAAGCGGTAAGACTCAGGTAGCACTACAATCACTAAAATCATTAAAATTAAAGGTGACCAGCCGCCGAGCAAAAATAAGCTATGCCAACCGTAGGTAGGGATAAGCCAACTGCTAATAAAACCGCCGGTAGCCATACCCAAGTTGTAGCCACAGAACATACATGTCACGAGTAATGAACGAATGCGGGTTGGACAGTACTCAGAAAATAAAGTGGTGGCATTTGGCATTGCTGCACCAAGGCCAATACCGGTTAAAAAACGTAAAACGACAAGGCTATCCAAGTTGGTTGCATAAGCAGATGCCAAAGTAAAACCACCGAACACAAGCATTGCCACAGCTAAAACAACTTTTCGACCGAAACGGTCCGCTGTCGGACCAGAAACTAAAGCGCCAATAATCATTCCACCAAGTGCTGCACTCATCACCGGTCCTAACTGAGAACGATCAATTCCCCAGTCTTGTGCCAATGCTGGTGCAATAAAGCCCATAGCAGCTGTATCGATACCATCAGTAAAAATAATTAAGAAACAGATGATTGCGATCATCCATTGATATTTACTAAGTGGAGCATCATTAATCAGTGCTTGAGCATCGATGCTTTTGTTTGGTGTAGCGTAATCCTGAGACGCCATATTTGCCTCCTTAAGGCCAATTCCTTTTAAATTACTAAGCGATTAGATTTGCTGAATAAACCTAGTCAATTCCTGAGTAAATCTCTGTGGTTGCTCAATACTAGAAAGATGAGATGCTTCCAGTTTTGCTAGCTGACTGTTCTTAATTGCCTTCTGCATAAATTCGGCATCTGCTACTGTAGTTACCGGATCTTCTGTTCCTGCGATCAGCAGTACTGGAATTTGAATTTGTGCAATTTCATCTCTTAAATCGGCATACGCTAAAGCACGACATGCGTTGGCATAACCTTGTGCTGGTGTGTTTGCCAGACTTTGAATCGTCGTCTGTGCAACAATATTATGTTGATAGTCAAATTTTTCACTGAACCAGCGGGTATGCGTGGTTTTAACCAGCTCAGCTAAACCATTTTGTTCTACCGATTCAGCACGACTTAACCAAGCTTCAGTCTGACCAATTTTGGCTGCCGAGTTTGCAACTGTAATGCTATTAAAACGATTTTGATGATGAATAGCCAACCAAAGCCCTGTAATTCCGCCCATTGAAATGCCACAAAAATGAGCTTTTTCAATATTCAAGGCATCTAAAATATCAACAACATCTTCAGCTAAGTTTTGCAATGTCGTGTCACTAATTACATCACTTTCACCATGACCACGTGTGTCGTATGTAATGACATTAAAATGACTTTTTAATTCATTAAGCTGAGGTTGCCACATACCGTGGTCTGTTCCTAATGAATTAGAAAACACAAGCACAGGAGCATCTTTTAGACCATCTGTATAAACTGCTAACTGTTTTCCTTGACGATTACGAATAGTCTGTTTCACTTTGACTCTCCTTGTGCTTCTTGCAAAACCGCATCAATCTGTTGCTGAATATTGCCTAAATAATTTTCTGGTTTGAAAATATCTCGTATTTCTTGCTGGTTAAACTGTCCTTTTACTTCATCTAGTTGGCTAACAACATCAAACAAATGCTGGTTTTGTGCTACCGCTGTTTTACATGCAGCTTCAACTAAATGATGAGCATTTAAACGGCCAATCTTGGGAGCAAGTGCCATCATCACAGCTTCTGCCATAATTAATCCGTTGGTACACTCAAGGTTCTGTTGCATATGTTCAGCATTAACTTCAAAACCTTGTAGAACTTCACTAGTACGGCTTAATGCTCCAGCACAAAGCTGAAAGATTTCTGGAACTGCTAACCATTCTGCATGCCATGCACCTAAACTCCGTTCATGTTCCTGTACCATGCTTTGATAAATGCTAGACATCAGCGCTGGTACACGATTCGCTGCTGCAAGTACTGAAGCTGCTGCGACTGGATTACGCTTATGAGGCATGGTCGATGAACCACCACGACCCTTTGCGGTTGGCTCAAACAACTCTGCAATTTCAGTTTGCATCATGAGTGACCAGTCGCGTGCCATCTTGCCCGTATTCCCGACAATCATGCCAAGCACACTTGCAATTTCTACAATACGGTCACGCTCACCATGCCATGTACTTGTTGGTACAGTCAGATTCAGTTGCTTCGCAAATGCGCTGACCACAAGCGAACCTTGGTTTTGCAAAGAAGCTAATGAACCCACAGCACCGCCTAACTGAGCAGTGAGCACACGTGATTTCATAGCTTGTATACGGTCTAAATCACGTTTAAATGCAGAAGCCCAACGAGCAAGTTTATGTCCCAACGTAATTGGTAAAGCTTGTTGTAACCATGTACGTCCAATCATGACTTGATGGCGATATTGCTTGGCTTGCTGTAATGCAGTCGCATAGCATTGTTGAATTTGAGCTTCCACAATATTTAACGCATCACGGCATTGCAAAATACAAGCTGTGTCTAAAATATCCTGACTGGTTGCACCCCAATGCACATAGCGGGAAGCATCCTCATCCACATCTTTAACAATTGCTGTAAGCTGTTTTACAAATGGAATTGCGATATTCCCAGCTAAACCAGTTGCTATCGCCAAAGCGGAAAAATCAAACTTGTCTAGTGCATGCTCAGCTACTTGGGCAATGGTATTTGCTGCATTTTGAGGAATCACGCCAACTTGTGCCTGCGCTTGGGCTAACGCAACTTCAACCTGAATCATGTATGCGATTAAGGATGAGTCACTAAAGATGTCTGTGACGTCTTTTTGGTAAAACAAGCTGGCATATAACTGACTCATGATTAGACTCTCTCAATAATCAAAGCAATGCCTTGGCCTACACCAATACACATTGAACACAAGGCATAACGACCACCTGTTTGTTCAAGCTGGTTTAAGGCTGTGGTCACAAGGCGTGCACCTGAAGCACCCAGTGGATGACCTAATGCAATTGCTCCACCGTTTGGATTTACCTTGTCAGAATCATCTGGCAAACCTAAATCACGGGTCACTGCCAATGCCTGTGCAGCAAAGGCTTCATTCAGCTCAATTACATCCATCTGATCTAAAGTCAGGTTGGCTTGTTTAAGTAATTTTTTAATGGCTGGTGCTGGAGCAAAACCCATAATACGTGGTTCTACACCCACTGCTGTTGAAGCAATGATCTTGGCACGTGGTTTTAAGTTGTAAGCCTGAACTGCATCATCAGAAGCAATCAGCAATGCGGCTGCACCATCGTTAATCCCTGAAGCATTCCCCGCAGTGACCGTACCATCTGCTTTAACCACAGGTTTAAGTTTGCTTAAACCTTCAAGTGTGGTGGATGCACGTGGATGTTCATCAGTATCAATCACAACAGCCTCACCCTTACGCTGAGGGATTTCAACTGCCACAATTTCTTTAGAAAAAAAGCCTTTGGCTTGCGCGCTTGCGGTGCGTTGTTGGCTCACCAAGGCAAACTGGTCCTGATCTGCACGATTGACGTTGAACTGTTCAGCCACGTTTTCGGCAGTCTGGGGCATGGTATCTACACCATACAATTCTTTAAGTTTTGGGTTAATGAAGCGCCAACCCATAGTGGTGTCTTCAATCTTCTGGCTACGGCCAAAAGCACTGTCAGACTTACCCATTACATAAGGCGCACGGCTCATGCTTTCCACACCACCTGCAATCACCAAGTTCGCTTCACCTGCTTTAATGGCACGGGCAGCAATGGCAATGGCATCGAGTGATGAACCACACAAACGGTTAATGGTGGTTGCCGGAACCTGATAAGGTAACCCAGCAAGCAGTGCTGACATACGGCCCACGTTACGGTTATCTTCACCAGCTTGGTTGGCACAACCATAAATCACATCATCGACCTGTTCCCAATCTACACTTGGGTTACGCTGCATGAGGGCTTTAATGGGTACAGCACCAAGGTCATCGGCACGGATAGGTGCAAGGCCACCGGCTTAACGGCCGAATGGAGTACGGATGGCATCGATGATATAAGCGTTTTTTAATGTCATTTCCCTACTTCCTTACCCTTGAGTCGCATCAATCAAAGTCGCACCCGTTAAAGCCTGCAACTCATCAAAGCTAAGACCTTCAACTTTCTCAATTACTTTTAAACCATCTTTGGTCACATCAATCACACACAGATCGGTGTAAATACGATCCACACAGTGCTTACCCGTTACCGGATAAGTGAGCTCAGCCACAATCTTTGGTTCACCTTGCTTGGTGACATGGTCTGTAGTGATAAATACTTTCTTGGCACCAACTGCCAAATCCATCGCACCACCCACCGCAGGAATCGCATCTGGCGCACCTGTATGCCAGTTCGCCAAGTCACCATTGGCTGCAACCTGAAAGGCACCAAGTACCGCTATATCAAGGTGACCACCACGCATCATCGCAAAGGAGTCGCCATGGTGGAAAAAGCTGCCGCCTTCTAGCATGGTCACAAACTCTTTACCCGCATTAATCAGTTCAGGGTCTTCTTCACCTGCCGCTGGTGGTGGGCCAAATGCCAATAGGCCATTTTCAGAATGAAGGAAAATATCTTTATCGTTAGGTAAGTAGCTGGCAATTTTAGTCGGTAAGCCAATGCCCAAGTTTACATAGGCGCCATCTGGAATATCTTGTGCCACACGTTGTGCAATCTGGTCACGGCTGAGTTTCTGGTAGCTCATGTTATTTCTCCTTATTGCTTACTGTGCGGGCTGTACTTGTACAACATGCTGTACAAAGATACCCGGGGTGATGATGTGCTCCGGATCTAATCCACCCAGCTCCACCACTTCAGAAACCTGAGCAATGGTGACATCCGCAGCCATGGCCATGATCGGGCCAAAGTTACGTGCAGATTTACGGTAAACCAAATTACCCCAGCGGTCGCCCTTATAGGCTTTAATCAAAGCGAAGTCAGCCTTGATCGGATATTCAAGTACGTAATCTTTACCATCAATCTCACGAGTTTCTTTGCCTTCGGCCAAAAGTGTTCCAAAGCCCGTTGGAGTAAATACAGCACCTAAACCCATACCTGCAGCTTGAATACGACAAGCCAGATTACCTTGCGGTACAACCTCAAGTTCCACCTTTCCGGCACGGTATAGTTCATCAAACACATAAGAATCTGACTGACGTGGGAAAGAACAGATCACTTTTTTTACTGAACCGGCCTTAAGCAGTTTAGCCAGACCATAGTCACCATTACCGGCATTGTTGCTCACAATGGTTAAGCCTTTAACACCGAGTTCAATCAGACCGTCAATGAGTTCAGCGGGTTGTCCTGCGGTACCAAAACCACCAATCAGAATGGTTGCACCATCTTTAATCTGCGATAAAACCTCGCTTAGTGAGGACTTACTTTTGTCAATCATTAGACAACTCCATTGTGCTCATTGAAGAAGAGATAGGTAAGAGAGTTAGGCACACTGAGGCGAGAAGAATAGATAAATATTTCACTCAATCCCGAGTGTTTCCCTTAGATTTCCCTTTTAATCATTTTTGATAATTTTCGTATTTTGATCTAGTAAGCTATATATAGTTTTGTTCGATTTAGGATTTTTTTGTTCGACTATCGAACATTATCTCAGTAAATTACTTAATCTATCTTATAAACTCAAGTTGTAAAAAAATACCAATAATTTTGGATAGATATGTATAAAACAACATATTTGCTTAGGCTATTTCATAAATAAAATAACCATCAGCACTGTATATAAAACCTTAAGACTGTGATTGTAAAATTAAACGAGCAAGTTCCAAATCATCAGGATAAGTAATTTTTATATTATCAGAGCGCCCCATGACCACTTGTACACTTTCGCCCACAGATTCAAGTGCACTCGCCTCATCGGTAATGGTCAAATTATTTTTTAATGCTGTTTCTATTGCTTTTTTAAGCGTGCCAATTTTAGCAATTTGGGGAGTTTGAGCCTGCCACAAAAGTTCTCGACTCACAGTTTTATCAATTTGGTGTTGTTTAGTTACTTGTTTTAGCGTATCGCGTACCGGAATTGCCAAAATAGCACTCTGGTTTGTTTCAACTGCGGTTTTAACAAGAGCACTAAGACATTCAAAAGTCACACAAGGTCGTGCAGCATCATGTACTAATACCCAGTCATTCTCATCCGCTATCTGCAATAGATAATTTAGAGCGTTTAATACTGAGTGCACACGTTCAGCACCACCATTACAAAAATGAGCCTTATATTTATCCTGAAAAGCTAAAGTCGAGGCAAAATTATCCTGTGCACCAATTGCTAAAACATAGCCACTTAATGGAAGTTGACTTAAACGTTTAACCGTATGTTCTAAAACAGTAGCGTCTTGAATGTATTGATATTGCTTTAATTCAGTTTTGGAGAACCGACTTCCCGAACCAGCAGCAGGGATAACTGCCCATAATTTAGTCTGGGATGTCTGGCGATGGAGGTGTCTCATTAGTTTCCAAATCTACTTTAGCGTTCGGGTCAATATAAATAGGCTTATAATTGGTACTAATTGTACTCATTTGAACAAATGTTTCATGAGGCTTAACTAAACCAAGATCAAGACGAGCATGCTCTTCTATTGCTTCTGTACCGTTTTTTAGGTCAAAAACCTCAGCTGCCAAAATGCGGTTTCGCTCTTTAAGCTCATCATTTACTTCGGCTTGCTGTTGGATCTGTTGCATAAGCGCTTGATGAGGAAAATAACCACCCTCACCTAACCAGAACTGATATTGCAATATAGCTACTAAAACAATAACCAGTAGCAATATAAGTTTGCTTGAAGTGGATCGAAATACTTCTAACATAGCATTAAGAGCTTTAATTAAAAACTTTTATTAAGTTTTTGTATTGTATGACAATTTACAAGCGACATGCAAAATTCCTGCAAAATTCCTGCAAAACGATGAATGATCATATTACTTTAAATTGACCATCGTAACATGTTTCATTTTGTCAAAATTAAACTCAATTGGAAAGGAAAATAATGTTTATAAACACAACTGTTTATAAATCAATCTATGTATATAAAAGTTACTCTTAAGAATGAGTAAAAACTGCAAATATCATAGAAAAACCAGCAACCGCCAACATGCAATCTAGCAATAAATTAAAAGTTTCCTCAGACATCTTTATTACAAATGTTTTACCAATATAATTACCAATGATTAAAGAAAAACCAACCGCAACTCCCGCAATTAAAATATTTTTCTGTAAAACACCTAGCACACCAAAAGTTAAGCTTTTTGTTACGTAAATTCCAAATGAAGCTGCCGCCTCTGTTGCCAAGAGAGCTCCCTTAGTTAAACCAAAACCATTAAAAACCGGAAGTAATAATGGACCTGTGGAGAATACTACACCAGTGATATAGCCAAGCACTCCACCTGCGACTATCATTTGCCATGAATTAAATTTAAAATTATGGCGTTTGGCATAATGCCTAATCGGTATTAAGCAAAAGAAAAAGAAACCTATACATAAGTTGGATAATATCGGTGACATAACCCATAAAGTATTGGCTCCCAGTATCGTTGCGGGTATGCCCAGACTCGTAAACAACAGAAATGCTTTAATATTAAGCTCTTTACGCCACAACACCACACGTGAAATATTCCCCATGATTGCGGCAATTGCCATAATAGGTACTGCAAGCTTCGCCCCAAAAATATAAGAAAGTATAGGCAACAAAATAATAGATGACCCAGTCCCTACTACCCCACTAATCAGTCCTGATAGAACCCCAATAACAGCAAGTGCTACATAGATCATAGGCCTAACCAAAATAATTATTCTTAAAAGTCTACAATAGTCTAGGTTTTAAAATCGTACTATAGCTCTGTTCTGTTTTAGTATTTAAAATTTGCATCTTAAAATACTTAATTACTTATCCAATTAGCCCTATAAAACTTATTAAATTTTTATTTGAAGCTATATAAAATCACATATTTCTTATATTTTTAACCAATAACTACCTAAAAAGTATACTTTTTTGCTTTCCATTTTGATAAGAATTTTAAATGTATTTTTGATACATATTTTAATAAGTGAGAAGAAGATGGATCTTTCTAACATTTTTATAGGTGACACAACGTGGACCTTTGTTTTAGAAATTTTAATCCGATGTACTGTGATGTTTATTATCATCATTACTTTTTTAAGACTATCTGGTAAACGTGGTATTCGACAACTTTCCTTATTCGAACTGGCTATTATTTTATGTTTAGGATCTGCTGCTGGTGATCCTATGTTTACTAAAGACTTACCTATTGCTCATGCATTTGTTGCTTTTGTAGCTATTATTTCTTTATACCGCCTCGTTACTTGGGGTATGGTAAAAAATAAAAAAATTGAAAATTTATTAGAAGGCCGAGCTCTCTGTGTCGTTAAGGACGGTCTCTTAGTTTATAAAGATTTCCAGAAACAAACATATTCTCATGACGAGTTTTTCTCGGAAATGCGCCAACAAAATGTAGAGCATTTAGGTCAAGTCCGAACAGCCTTACTTGAATCTGATGGTATTTTGAGTTTGCTTTATTATGAAGATGAAGACGTTAAATGGGGACTTCCTTTATTTCCAGATGCTTACCGCAAAGCTGATGTACTTAAAATTAATACTTTTTATTCTTGTATGAAATGCGGTGAAACAAAAATTTTAAACAAACTCGACCAAGAATGTTCTCGCTGTCATCATCATAGTTGGGCTGAATCTTTAAAAACTCGACGTTTAGGATAAATAAAAAAGTGCTATTCCCAAAAAAGAAATAGCACTTATATTTTAAATATTAATTTGTCATCAATATTTAAATCAGCAAAGTATTATTCAAAAGATTAGTTTAAACCTTTGAACTCAGCTTTACCGCGGTAAACCGCTTTAGTCAACTCTTCAATACGAAGTAATTGGTTATATTTAGAAACACGGTCAGAACGGCAAAGTGAACCAGTCTTGATTTGACCTGCTGCTGTACCAACTGCTAAATCAGCAATAGTTGAATCTTCTGTTTCACCAGAACGGTGAGAAATAACAGTCGTGTAACCATTTGCTTTAGCAAGGTAGATTGCATCTAAAGTTTCAGTCAATGTACCAATCTGGTTATATTTGATCAGAATTGAGTTACCTACTTTCTCATCAATACCACGTTGTAAAATCTTAGGATTAGTTACGAATAAATCATCACCAACCAATTGGATTTTATCACCAAGAATTGAAGTTAAATAGCTCCAGCCTTCCCAATCAGACTCATCTAAACCATCTTCAATAGAGATAATTGGATATTGCTTAACAAGACCAGCTAAGTAATCAGCAAATTGATTGCTTGTAAAAGACTTGTTGCCTTCACCTTCAAGAATATATTGACCATTCTTGTAGAATTCTGAAGATGCACAGTCAAGTGCAAGCATCATATCTGAACCAGCTTTATAACCAGTTTGCTCAATTGCTTGAAGAATTACAGTAATTGCTTCTTCGTTTGAACGAAGGTTAGGTGCAAAACCACCTTCATCACCTACAGCTGTATTCAAACCTTGTTTTTTAAGAACTGATTTCAAAGAATGGAATACTTCTGCACCAGCACGTAATGCTTCAGCAAATGAAGTAAAACCAACTGGCTCAATCATGAACTCTTGAATATCAACAGTGTTGTCTGCGTGAGCACCACCGTTCAAAATGTTCATCATTGGTACAGGCATAGTCAAAGTAGTTTGACCACGTAAGTTAGCAATATATTGGAACAATGGAAGTTTTTGTTCAGCTGCTGCTGCGTGAGCTGCTGCCAAAGATACTGCCAAAGTTGCATTCGCACCTAATTTAGATTTGTTTTCAGTACCGTCAAATGCAATCATTTTTTCATCAAGTGCTTTTTGATCAAAAACACTCTGACCAACAAGCAATTCATGAATTGAGCTATTTACATTCTGAACAGCAGTACGAACGCCTTTACCCAAGTAACGTGATTTGTCACCGTCACGAAGTTCTAAAGCTTCACGAGAACCAGTTGAAGCACCAGATGGTGCACATGCACGACCAACCACCCCAGATTCTAAGATGACGTCTGCTTCGATGGTTGGGTTACCACGAGAGTCCAAAATTTCACGTGCACGAATGTCAACGATTTGGCTCATGAACAATTCCTCAGTTGAATGAATAACGCGATGCAAGTTCCTGCATCAATGAGTATCTAACTTTTTGAATCCTTTAACTAAAGTATCCAATTCTTTTAGTTGTGCCAAGAATGGCTCAAGCTGCGACAGGCGCAATGCAGATGGTCCATCACATTTTGCTTTGTCTGGATCTGGATGAGACTCTAGGAATAATCCCGCTAAACCTGTTGCCATACCTGCACGCGCCAAAGTTGTAATTTGAGCACGGCGACCGCCAGCTGAGTCAGAACGACCACCTGGAGTTTGTAAAGCATGAGTCACGTCAAAGAATACTGGTACATTCATTTCTTTCATGATGTCAAAGCCAAGCATATCTACAACTAAATTGTTATAGCCAAATGCTGAGCCACGCTCACAAAGAATAAGTTTGTCATTTCCAGCTTCCAAACATTTATGCAAAATATGACGCATTTCATGAGGAGCTAAAAACTGTGCTTTTTTAATGTTGATAATAGCTTGAGTTTTAGCCATTGCTTCAACAAGATCAGTTTGACGACTTAAGAAAGCTGGAAGCTGGATAATATCAGCGACTTCGGCAACTGGTGCTGCCTGATATGGTTCGTGAACGTCGGTAATAATTGGAACATTAAAATGCTTTTTAATGTCACCTAACCATTCAATACCCTTTTCAAGTCCAGGACCACGGAATGAATGCAAACTAGAACGGTTTGCTTTATCAAAGCTCGCCTTAAATACATAAGGAATATCTAGGCGTTTACAAATATCAATATAAGTTTCAGCAATTTCAAAAGCTAAATCTTTTGACTCAAGTACGTTCATTCCGCCAAATAATACAAATGGCAAATGATTTGCCATTTGTATATCGCCTAAACGTACAACTTCTTGTGGTTTTAATTGTGACATTTAAACTTTCCCAGTTTATTTAAAATCGCATTACTTACTTTTTTGATGCTGTGTTTTTGCAGCGTCAATAAAACTAGCAAATAATGGATGTCCATCACGTGGTGAACTTGTAAATTCCGGGTGGAATTGTACAGCAATAAACCAAGGATGGTCAGGAATTTCTACAGTTTCAACCAAATGTTGTGCTGAAGAATAACCAGAAATCTTCATGCCCGCTTTTTCAATCGCCTCAATGAAACGATTATTCATTTCATAACGATGACGATGACGCTCAGTGATTTCAGCTTTTCCGTAGACTTCACGTGTTTTTGTGCCTTCAACCAATTCTGATTTTTGTGCACCTAAACGCATTGTTCCGCCTAAGTCAGACTCAAGGCTACGCTGTTGTAATTCACCACGCTCATCTAACCATTCAGTAATTAAACCAATGAGTGGATATTTTGTAGAACGGTTAAATTCTGTAGAAGATGCTTCTGGCATACCTGCAACATGGCGAGCATATTCAATAACTGCCAATTGCATACCTAAACAGATTCCTAAGAAAGGAATACGATTTTCACGTGCGTATTGAATAGCTTTCATTTTGCCTTCAGTACCACGTTCACCAAAACCACCTGGTACTAAAATTGCGTCAGCTGTACTTAAAATAGATACATCTTGGCTTTCAAGCTCTTCAGCGTTGACATAATCAATTTGTACTTTTACGCGATTTTTAATACCCGCATGTAACAATGCTTCGTTTACAGATTTATAAGCATCTGGTAACTCAACATATTTACCAACCATAGCTACACGTAAAGTGTATTCAGGGTTCAGTAATGCTTCTACTACATTGTCCCAATCCTCTAGATTTGCTTCTGGAAGATCATTAAATCCAAAACGCTCACAAATTAGATCATCAACGTTTTGTTCATAGAAGGTACGTGGAATTTGATAAATCGTTTTTGCATCTTTACATACCACTACAGCACGTGCTTCCACGTTAGTGAATAATGCAATTTTGCGTTTAGTATCAACATCTACATCATATTCAGTACGGCAGATAAGAATGTCTGGCTGAATACCGATTGAAAGTAACTCTTTTACAGAATGCTGAGTTGGTTTAGTTTTTAACTCTGCTGCCGACTTAATATATGGCAATAAAGTTAAATGCATAAGCATGGTACGTTTATGACCAAGCTCAACCATTAACTGACGAACCGATTCCATGAATGGTAAAGATTCGATATCACCTACGGTGCCACCAATCTCTACGATAGCAACATCGTAGCCTTCACCTGCGCGAAGAACACGTTCTTTAATATTATCGGTAATATGAGGAATAACCTGAACTGTACCACCTAAGTAATCACCACGACGTTCTTTATTTAAAACGTCTTGATATACACGACCACTAGTGAAGTTATTTAGTTTGGTCATTTTCGCGCGACGTAAGAAACGTTCGTAATAACCCAGATCCAGATCGGTTTCTGCACCATCTTCGGTAACAAAAACTTCACCATGCTGGAATGGGCTCATTGTCCCTGGATCGACATTAATATAAGGATCCATTTTAACCATTGTGACTTTTAAGCCACGAGCTTCCAAAAGTGCAGCAACAGAAGCAGCAGAAATACCTTTACCTAGCGATGAAACCACACCACCAGTGACAAAAATAAAATGGGTCATTAAGTTTCTCGTACAATCAAGCCGAAATCGGCCTACAATGTTTGGCAATTTTACTGTACTCTGCCCCTATAAAGCAAAGTCAAACCGCATCAATTCAAAGAACAATAAACAACTGGTTATTCTATCAGCATTTTTAATAAAAAATTAGCTCAATCTGACATGATTTTTTCATTGCTATTTACTGTTATAATGCCAATTCCTCAATTAAATGTTGTTTAGGGCAATGGCAAATAAAAAACTTTTAATCTGTGCTGCAATTGCGGCTGGACTATTGTTAACCGCATGCGTTAAAAAAGAGACACCGAAAGAAGAAGAGCAAGACAAGGTTGAAACTGCTGTTTCAGAACCTCAACCAGAGAAGCCTGCAAAATTTGAATCTTTAGAGAGTGTAGATACTCATCAAGAAGCTCAAGTTCCAGCGCAACCACAAGTTGAAGTTGAACGTGAAGAAACAACTAATACTACAACTGAAATTCGCCGAGAAACCCGTCCTGCGCATTCTGCTGAATCTTCACAGACACAAGTTGCTGAACAACCTAAATCTGAGACACCAAAGGTAGAACCTAAACCTGAAAAAAAACCTGAGCCTAAAGCAGAACCTAAACCTGAAAAGGCTCAGTCTAAACCAGCTAAGGCAACTGAGCCTGCGAAGACAGAAGATGACGCAGTTGCTGCTGCAATTGCTGCTGCAACACCAGCACTTAAAAACTAAGCTTCTGTTTTAATAATGCCCAAATTAATTTTTTTGATTTGGGCATTTATACAAAATTCATAATAAAAACAGATTAAATTCATTTAAATTTCAATTCAAAAACTTGGAAAAATGAAGCAATACCGCTCTTATTTTAAGATATAAAATAAAGCCCAAAATTTGAGCTTCACTTATATATTCAATAATTATCTATTTATTACGTTCAATTAGAAAATAATCAGACATAAGACGTGCTGCCCATGATGTACTGCGCCATCCTTCATAAAATGCACAATGACTTCCCTTTTTAGTTGTGACTACAGCAACAGTACTCATTTGCTGAATTGGCTCTTTATAAGGTTCTAAATTTTTAATAGAGCAAACAGGGTCATCTTCTGCATTAAGAATCATTAATGGAATTTTGATATTTTCAAACACATAAATCGGGTTAATAGATTTACAGTAAGTCTCGTAATCTTGAAAACCTGCCATTTCAAAGTATTCTTTTTCAAATTCTTCTAAATTGGTCGTCGATAAGACTTTTTCTAAAGATGCTATTTTGCTCCACGTATTTTGATACGGATAAATAAAATACTTGAAGAGTTTTTTCGTCATCATTTTACTGTAAAAAGGATGAACATTTTTAAAACCAATTTCCGTGTTATAACCCGGGCACATCGCAAAAGCAGCTTTAAAAGGTGTATCTTCGCCTTGTTCACCTAAATAACGAACAAGCAAGCCAGTACCTGCTGAAGAACCTACTGCATATAAATCTGATGTCGGAAATAAACTTTGAATATAGTTAAGCTGTTCTTTTAAATCACTGGTAGATCCAAAAAGAGAAATTTGCGGCACAGGCATTGGCAAACCTGCGTGCCCACGGCGCAGGCATAGTGCAATTCGCCAGCCTGTATATTGATTCAAATCACGTACTAACTCACGCATACTTTCAGGCGTACCTGTAATAGTATGCATAATTACAATTGTTGGAGTATCTGCCGGTAAGTCATATCCATACCAAGCTATAGCGGTAATCCCACCATCACTCATGGTTAGTTGATCAATGCGGTCATACTCTAATTTTATTGATTGTTTTCTAATAAGATCAAAATAGAGTAAATGGACATGACTATTGGTTAACCAAGGCGTAGGTCGATATTTCTGTTTGAGTTGAGGAAGCTTCTCCAACACATCTTTTATTTGCCCTTGAGGATCATAATAAACTTTTGGATGCTCAGCACCTAACACTAAATCAAACAGCTCTGAACCGAAATCTTTAATTTTACTAAAAACAGATATGCCCATGTCCAATGACTACCTCTGACTATGAGTTAAATGATTGCCGCACTAAAGCAGCAACCTGCCTTCCCCAAATTGCGTAAACTTCCTTACTAGGATGAAAACCATCACTTGCCATTGTCAAATTCATGGCTTGAAAAGTTTCAATATCGTATTGAAGAAACTTAAACTGGCTCTGCGGTGCTAACCATTGTTGTAATTTTTGATTCATTTGCTCTGCATATTGCCCAAATAACCAAGCTAGTGGATTGGGTAAAGCAGGGAAATGTTGCATTGGAGGCACACCGGAAACGATAATCAACTTTGGCTGAAAACGTTTCTGTATGTGCTCAAATAATTGCTTCTGTTGTTTAATCCATGATTTAGCAGAAGTAAATTTCGTAACATCGTTTACACCAATAGATGTCACAATCACATCATACTTCTGCTCGTCTAAATGCTGTAAAGCATTAAAAACTTGTGGAGTTGTATCACCAGTTTTAGCATGAAGTTTCCATTGCAGGGAAAATTCATTTTGCAGTTCTTGAATAATAGCACCAGACAAGGCATCTTTCTGATTTTCTACACCGACACCTGCTGCGGCAGAATCTCCCAAAATAAGCAGGGATAAAGGCTTGCCTTGACCGATACAACCTTCTCGTTCACCTTTGGCTTCTGCTAAACGTGGCGTGTTCTTTCGAACTTTACTGCCTTGTACAAATAATACGGGCAATAAAAGCAATGTTGAAAGTTTTAACCACATTTTATATACCTCAATATTCTTAGGCTATTTAACAAAATTATTGAGGTTTAAATTGAGCTATTCTTATACCCATTTGCTCAGCTAATGCAGCTAAACCACTCATTGGACGAATCATTACTTCAAAATCAATAATTTTACCCTGTTCATTAAAACGAATCATGTCAATCCCTTTTAATGATTTATCACCTACATTCGCACTAAACTCCAGTACTACATTTTTACCATCTTCTGTGTAAAACTCTCTGTGATAGGTAAAATTTTGGAATACTTGAATCACATTAGTAAGAATAAAGAAAACAACTTGTCTTCCCTCATAAGGTTTATAAGCGACTGGTGAACGGAAAACGACTTCATCTGCCAGCAAATCATTTAAGTTCGATAAGTCATTTGATTTAACCATGTGATGCCATTTTTCTAATGACTGTTTAGTTGTTTCGAGTGTCATTTTTTATTTTTCCTTCAAATAGTTTTTAGTCATGAGCACTCTCTTACCCAAGACAGTGCTCATTGAAATCATTAAAGAACCGCTGCTAGTTCAGCACCTTGACGAATAGCACGTTTAGCATCTAGTTCACCTGCTTCTTTAGCACCACCAATCAAATGAACATTCTTACCATCTGCTTTTAATTGGTCATACATTGCAGTAAATGATTCTTGGCCTGCGCAAATCACTACGTTATCAACTTCAAGCACTGTTGGTTTTCCATCAACAGTAATATGAAGTCCTTGATCATCTACTTTGTCATACTGTACGCCTGCCAACATTTTCACATTTCTGTTCTTAAGCCCTGTACGGTGAATCCAACCAGTCGTTTTACCTAGTCCCGCACCTACTGAAGAAGCTTTACGTTGTAACAAATAGATTTCTCGTTCAGAAGCTTCAACTTTCGGCTGCTTTAAACCACCAACGTGTTCATAGTGAGTATCAATACCCCACTCTTCATAAAATTTTTCTGGATTTAAACTACCACTCTCACCTTCATGGGTTAGGTACTCAGCTGTATCAAAACCGATACCACCTGCCCCAATAATGGCAACACGCTGACCTACTGGTACACGCTCTTTAAGTACTTGTAAGTAGCTCAGTACTTTTGGATGATCAATACCTTCAAATTGTAATTGACGAGGTGTTACACCAGTTGCAACTACAATTTCATCGAAGTTTGATTGACTTAACTCTTCATAAGTCGCTTTATGATTTAATACAAGTTCAATGTTCGGACGTAATTCAATTTGACGATTAAAATAACGTAATGTTTCGTAGAACTCTTCTTTACCAGGCACAGTTTTAGCAATGTTAAACTGCCCACCAATTTGATGACTTGCTTCAAAGATTTTAAGTTGGTGTCCACGATCTGCCGCATATACAGCAAAACTTAAACCTGCTGGTCCTGCACCAATGACAGCGATATTCTTCTGTTTTTGTGCTTCTTTAAAAATAAGTTCTGTTTCATAACATGCGCGAGGGTTAACTAGACATGTTGCGATTTTCATAGAGAAAATATGATCAAGACACGCTTGGTTACAGCCAATACAGGTATTGATTTCATCACTACGACCTTCACTTGCTTTTAAAACAAACTCAGGATCTGCAAGCATTGGACGTGCCATTGAAACCATATCTGCATGACCCGATGCCAATACATGTTCAGCCATTTCTGGGGTATTAATACGGTTTGAGGTAATTAATGGAACGGAAACTTCACCTTTTAATTTTTCAGTGACCCAAGTAAATGCAGCTCTTGGAACTTTAGTGGCAATTGTTGGTATACGAGCTTCATGCCAGCCAATACCCGTATTAATGATCGTAGCGCCAGCTTTTTCAATCGCTTTAGCAAGTTGAATCACTTCTTCTAAAGTAGATCCGCCTTCAACTAAATCAAGCATTGATAAACGGTAAATAATAATAAAGTTTTCACCCACTATTTCACGTGTACGTTTTACAATCTCGATAGGAAAACGAATACGGTTTTCATAGCTACCACCCCATTCATCATCACGATGGTTTGTTCTTGCTGCTATAAACTCATTAATTAAATAACCTTCAGAACCCATAATCTCAACGCCGTCATATCCAGCGTATTGAGCAAGCTTCGCACAGTTTGCAAAATCATCAATCGTTTGTTGAACCTCTGCAGAAGTCATTGCTTTAGGTTTAATTGGATTAATCGGTGCCTGAATTGCCGAAGGTGCAACAATCTCTGGCTGATAAGAATATCGACCCGTATGTAATATCTGTAAAGCAATCTTTCCGCCAGCAGCATGTACAGCTTCGGTAATGACTTTATGTTTTTCGGCTTCTTCTGTGCTATCTAGCTTAGAAGCATGAGCAAAGGTTAAACCTGCCTGATTAGGTGCAATACCGCCAGTAACAATAAGACCAACATCTCCTTTAGCACGTTCCGCATAAAAAGCCGCCATGCGCTCATAACCACCTGGCGCTTCTTCTAGACCAACGTGCATAGACCCCATCAATACGCGATTTTTTAATGTCGTAAAACCTAAATCTAATGGTTTTAATAAATGTGGATATAACGACATAACAACTCCTTGGCTTGCTAATCTGCTTGCTTAATGCAACTTGTTGCACAAATTTATAATCAAATTTTGACTTTTATGCAACATGTTGCATAATCTTATGAGTCACACTTTACTTTTGCTTACAAACGGATTGCCATGTCACTTCCCCATGTTTTACTAACCAGCTTACTAGAACGTCCAAGCACTGGCTTTGAACTCGCTCGCCGTTTTGACCGCTCTATGGGCTTTTTCTGGAATGCCACACATCAGCAAATTTATCGTGAACTCAATAACATGCTAAAAAAAGGCTGGGTTTCTACTTTAGAAAATGAGATGGATAGCGGCCGAAAAAAGACTTATCAAGTCGAACAACTTGGGCGTATAGAACTTGCCTCATGGATGACACAGCAAAGTGAACCCGCTCAGCTTAGAGATGACTTAATGGTAAGATTGCGTGCCGAGGCACAATTGGGCAATAATCAAATATTACCCGAACTGTTACGACATCTTGGCTTACACCAAGAAAAGCTTAAGCTTTACCAAAATATTTACGATAAAGATTTTAAAGATAGTGATGACTTGAATAATCGAGTGTTATATATCCACAAAATGATCTTGGAACTCGGTATCACTATGGAAACTGAGTGGATCAAATGGTTAGAACAGGTCATCCCACAATTAAAACTTTTTGCTCAAGATAACGCATCTGGAGAATAACCATGCCTTATTACACCATGCCCGATCAGGAAAAATTATTTGTACGCCGTGTTGGTCGTGGTGAACCAGTATTAGTATTATCTGGTCTAGGTATGCAAAGTTGGCAATGGCTACCGTTTATCTACGCAAATCGTAAAGAATATGAATTTATTATTCCTGACTGGCGTGGTTTTGGCGGTTCAAAAAACTGTGCTATTCCCGAGCAAGATGCCATATCAAGCCACTGGCAAGATGTCGCTCATTTAATTGAACAACTAAAACTTGATCACTTTATTTTAATGGGCTATTCAATGGGTGCTACCACTGCAATGCATGGTATGAAGCATGCTCATCTTGCTCAGCAGTTAAAAGCTTATTTACATATTGATCAAACGCCTAAAATATCTGTAGATGCGACATGGCAATATGGTTTATTCGGACCATTACATGCCCAATTTAAACAATTACTCAATGATATTTATCAATTATTATCAAAACATAAAAATGCTAAATATCTTTATGAGTTATCACTTCCAGACCGTCAAAAATTGGTACGTTTGTGGGTAGATTTTATTGAATTACAAAGTAGCAATCCTTTTAGTCCATTTGTTTTTAAAACTGCGTTAAAACAGCCATTTTTACAGAAATACTTATTACCGATTCAACGCTTAGACTACTTATTTTGGTACGTCGAAAATTATCTTTTTCACAATGAAGACTATCGTGAGGCATTGCAACAATTACAGTGCCCAACAACTTTCTTTATTGGCCGTAATTCCACACTCTATCCAGAAACTGGTCAGACACTGATTGCACATAGTGTCGAACATGCAAAAACAATTTATTTTGAGCGTTCAGGTCACACGCCATTATTAACCGAGCCAAAAAAATTCGGGCATGAAATCACTACTTTTTTATCCGAACTTAAACATGCCTCTTAAAAAAAAGGGATCTGCTAAAACAGATCCCTTTTTAAATGTATACATCATTAAGCCGAATGAGCTAATTCACTTGCTTTTAACTGTTTAGCAACATTTAATAAAAGCCGTTCAGTTTTATCCCACCCTAAACAACCATCCGTTACCGACTGACCATACGTCATTTCACACGAAATTTTCTGATTACCATCAACTAAATGACTTTCAATCATGACACCCTTCACCTGAGTTTTTAAGCGTTCAGCAACGATTTGCTGCAAAACCTCTGGCTGACGTAAAGGGTCTTTACCACTATTGCCATGACTACAGTCAATGACTAAAGGAGGAAGATTTTGCTTATGTTTTTCACGTATTGCCTGAATTGAAGCTAAATCATAATTAGGACCATGATTCGCTCCACGCAAAATTAAGTGTGGTAATGGGTTGCCGGCACTCTGAATAACAGAAGGTAAACCTTGCTGATTCATTCCTAGAAATTGATGCTCATTTTGTGCCGACTGAATAGCATCTAAAGCAATTTGAATCGAACCATCTGTACCATTTTTGAAACCAATACTGTATGGCATATGACTTGAGATTTCACGGTGAATTTGAGACTCGCTGGTACGTGCACCAATTGCGCCCCAAGCCAACAAATCATCAAAATAACCAGTTGCCATTGGACTTAAAATTTCGCTCGCAATCGGCAAACCCTTTTCAATAATTTGCAAATAAAGCTCGCGTGATTTTTCTAAACCTAATTGTAGATTGGATGAACCATCAAGGTTTGGGTCATACATGTACCCCTTCCAACCTACAGTTGTACGCGGCTTTTCAATATAAGCACGCATCACAATGAATATTTGATCTTTAACTTTTTCTTGTAATTTTTGCAGTTTTTCTGCGTATTCAAGAACCGCAACTGGGTCATGAATTGAACATGGTCCTGTAATAACCATTAAACGCTGATCTTTACCAGCAAGAATATTTTGAATAATTTGACGGTGTTCTGCAATTTGACGTGCGAAGGTCTGCACAAGCGGATATTTAGCTTTTAACTGGAGAGGTAAACTAACTGGTGTTTCTTTTGTATTACTTTGAGTTAGTAAAGTATTTAAAGCATTCATTGGTCTTTTCCTTTGGACTGAAACCGAATCAGTCCGATCATTTATTTGAGCGTTTTGGATCTATTCGTTGGCAAAGGTAAGCAAAAGTAAAACCAATAAAAGTTGCTAAAGTATGAATAAGTCATGTTGTTCATTTTGAGTTCCTCGATTTGAAAAAGATAAAGCATAAAAAAACCTGATCGGGGTTGCCGATCAGGTATTAACTGTGATGGGCAACTTTCATGCCCGAATACGCTCAGGCAACTATCTAAATTGCCAGAAATAAAAGTAAGCGTTAGAATTCACAGATTGATTTAACATCTTTATCTCAAATATTAAAAAATGTTCCTTAAATCTAAAATACGCATTGTTGATGAATTTGACAAGTATTTTTTGCGAAAAAGTTTCTTATTTTTTACTTAAAATTTAATTGCTCACTTCATCATTAGCGAATTAATCCTTGCGGCTGCAAAATAATCAAACTTGCACCACAAAGCACTATAAAGCCACCTAAAACATCCCATCTCGTTAAAGCGACCTGATCGACAAAACGAAGCCACATGAGTGCAGTAAAAATATAAATACCGCCATAGGCCGCATAAATGCGCCCAGAAGCAGCTGGATGTAATGTAAGTAACCAAACAAAGATCGCTAAGCTTAAGGCTGTAGGGATCCACAACCAAGCAGACTTCCCTTCTTTTAAAATAAGATAAGGAAAGTAACAGCCTAAAATCTCAGCGATCGCAGTAATAATAAATAACCCGAGCACACTAAGTATTCGGGTTATAGAAAGACTATCAATTAACATAAATTAAGCTGGTTCTGCCGTATGGTGATCTTCAAAAACTTCAAGTTTTAGACCAACTGCCTTGCCATCTTCTTTCTTCACTGATACCGCCACATTACCACCGTGATCTGCAAGTTCACCAAACAGAATCATTTCAGCTAATGGTTTCTTCAAGTGTTCTTGAATGAGACGTTGCATTGGGCGAGCACCCATTAAACGGTCATAACCATTGGTTGCTAACCAGTCACGCGCACTTTGATCTACATCTAGAACTACACGTTTTTCATCTAGCTGTGCTTGTAATTCTGTTAAGAATTTATCAACTACAGATTCAATCACTGTGGTTGGTAAAGCTTTAAACTGAATAACACTGTCTAGACGGTTACGGAACTCTGGAGAGAATGCACGCTTCATAGCTTCTTGGTTATCCGAGCTATGGTCTTGCTCGGTAAATCCAATGCTTGCACGAGAAATGCTTTCTGCACCAATGTTTGTCGTCAATACAATAATGACATTTCTGAAGTCTGACTTACGACCATTATTGTCAGTTAACGCACCGTGATCCATGATTTGCAACAACAGGTTAAACACATCTGGATGTGCTTTCTCAATTTCATCGAGCAATAAAACACAATGCGGATTTTTATGAATCGCATCTGTGAGCAAACCACCTTGGTCATAACCAACATAACCTGGAGGAGCACCAATTAAGCGAGAAACAGCATGACGTTCCATATATTCAGACATATCGAAACGGACAAGCTCTACACCTAACAATTTCGCTAGCTGCTTAGTGACTTCTGTTTTACCAACACCCGTTGGACCAGCAAAGACGAAGCTACCAACAGGCTTGTCTGGTGATTTCAAACCAGCACGTGACAACTTGATTGCAGAAGCCAATGCAGTAATTGCCTCATCTTGACCAAATACCACACGTTTTAGGTCACGCTCAAGATTTTCAAGTACTGATTTATCATCTTTAGACACTGTCTTAGGCGGAATACGCGCAATTTTAGAAACGATGTCTTCGATATTTTCTACAGTAATTAAGCTGTCTTCACTTTCTGCTTTTAAGCGGCGTTGTGCACCTGCTTCATCAATGACATCAATCGCTTTATCCGGCAAGAAACGATCATTAATAAATTTCGCAGAAAGCTCAACCGCAGAAACTAAAGCTTTGTCGTCATACTGTACGTGGTGGAAATCCTCAAACTTCGTTTTCAACCCACGTAAAATATCAATAGTTTCAGAAATGCTTGGTTCATTTACGTCAATTTTTTGGAAACGACGAGATAACGCATGATCCTTTTCAAATACCTGACGATATTCTTGGAAAGTCGTTGAACCGATACAACGTAAAGTACCATTTGCCAATGCTGGTTTAATAAGATTCGATGCATCCATTGTGCTGCCCATACTTGAGCCTGCACCAATGATCATATGAATTTCATCAATGAATAAAATCGCATTTGGATTTTTCTTCAAAGCATTTAACAGTTGTTTTAAACGTTTTTCAAAGTCACCACGGTATTTTGTACCAGCAACCAATGCACCTATATCTAGGCTATAAATCTCTGCGTTGCTAAGTGGTTTTGGTGCTTTACCATTTACAATGAGCCATGCAAGGCCTTCTGCAATTGAAGTTTTACCTACCCCAGGATCCCCGACTAGTAATGGGTTGTTTTTGCGACGGCGGCAAAGAATTTGTGCTGTACGCTCAATTTCTTTTTCACGACCAATGAGTGGGTCAGTTTTACCCTTTTGCGCTTCAACATTTAAATTAAGCGTATAAAGTTCTAATGGCCCAGCATTGCCTGAGTTGCTTTCACCCTCAATGTCTTCAACTTCTTCTTCAACCTGCACTTCGTCTTTACGTGTACCATGAGACAAATATTGAGTCAAAGTAAGTCGATTAATTTGATGACGTTTAAGCAAATAAACAGCAAAAGAATCACGCTCTGAGTACATTGCGACCAAAACATCCGCACCTTCAACAGTACGATCACCACCACTTGATTGCACATGGAAAATTGCACGTTGCAAAATGCGGTCAAAACTTTCTGTTGGATGTGGAGCTTGCTCGCTATTTTCGCCAAGCTTAGGAGTATGTTGTTCTACATATTCTTCTAATTCTTTACGTAAAGAAACAATATCAGCGCCGCATGCTTTTAATGCATTCACAGCCGAATCGTTATCGAGTAAGGCTAATAGTAAGTGTTCAACTGTAAGAAACTCATGTCTCTTTTGACGAGCCATGCTAACAGCCAAACGTAATGATACTTCTAATTGACGACTGAGCATGTGACCCCCTTATGCTTTAGGCTCAATCTGGCAAAGTAATGGATGACCTTGCGATCGAGCGTAATTATTAACAAGGTTTGCCTTGGTTTCCGCGATGTCTCTTGGATATACCCCGGCAGTACCTTTACCTTCATAGTGTACTGTTAGCATTACTTGAGTTGCTTGGTCAAGATTCATTGCAAAGTATTGTTGTAAAATTTCAATTACAAAGTCCATTGGCGTGTAATCGTCGTTCAATAATACTACCGCATATAAAGGAGGACGCTTGAGTTCGGGAGGTGCTGTTTGAACAACAATCTCTCCGTCATGATCTTCGTTTTGCGAATCACTTAAGCGTGGATTGAAGTGCCAATCGACATAGCCAGACTGCTGAAAAGAAGCCTTAATATCTTTTAAATTTGTTTGACGCTTATTTGTTCGCATATGATGTTACTATTGTGAATTTGCTTCAGCTTGAGGAATTTCTGCAACAAAAGCAGAAGGTGTTTCGACAGGTTTACCGCGCTGCCAACTAAAACGTTTAATCACTGGTGTTTCAGAACCACCTATTAAACGTACTTCGATATACTGAGGTGTGAAGCCCTTAGGCATTGTCCATCGGCCAGTCAAACGCTCAAAATCAGTGAAGTTAAAGTTCTTATCTTCAAGTGGCACAACCAAGACTTCAGTATCTTTAATCAGTCTTATTTCAACTGAACCTGAAGCACGGCGTTTATTTGGACTCACCTGCACCAAATCAAGCTGATATTCATAAGCGTTTTCTGGTAACGGTTTAATTGCCAAATCCTGAATGGTTAAGCTTAATCCACCACGTTGTCTTAAAATTTCACGGTAGATATTACTCATACCTTCTTGTTGCGTTTTATCAGCATTGGCTTGATTAAGTGCTGTAAACAAGTCATTTGCATTTGTAACAGCAACATCACGCTCTTGTACAGCAGCGTTCAGGCTTTTGTTAACTGCATCTAACGCTGTTTTTTGTTTTTGCACTACTTCAACCAATTGCTCTGCATCTGCATCGTAACCTACAACAGTTAAACCTTGACGGTGCCCAATTGTATAGCCGAGCGCAAAACAACCACTCATTAAAATAGCAGCACCAATAAACAAAGGCTTATTGGTGTTTAAAAATTTTTTCTTTTGCAACGAACTTTCTACAGAAGTCGTCTGTTCCGAGTTTTGCATCGTCATCTCAGTGTTTAAGATCAGAGTCAAGACACACATTTAAATCGAAATTTAAATGTGTGTGAAGCAAAAAAGAGTTTTTTATGGTAATAAACCAATCCCTTGTAAGCCTTCATCTTCATTAAAGCCAAACATAAGGTTCATATTTTGTACAGCTTGTCCAGATGCTCCTTTTACAAGGTTATCTTGAGCGGCCAAAATAATGAGTTTATTTGGTTGTGGTTTATACAAAGCAATGCGTAATTCATTTGCCCCACGTACACTACGTGTTTCAGGTGAACTATTGGCAGGCATGACATCTACAAATTTTTCATTTGCATAGAAGTTTTCATACAAAGCTTGTATATCTGTTTGTTTCCCCGCCTCTGTCAAGTCCACGTAAATTGTACTCAACATACCGCGAATCATCGGTACTAAGTGTGGAACAAACAAAAGACCTTCAAAAACATCTTTTTCGCCTGCAATATTTTCCAAAGCTTCTACAATCTCAGGATGATGGCGATGTCCCGCAACACCATAAGCTTTAAAGTTATCCGCATTTTCACTGTAAATCATGCCCAAACTTGCTTTACGACCAGCACCAGAAACACCAGATTTTGCATCAATAATAATATTCTTTGTTTCAATTAATGCTTGTGCTGATTTTAAAAGTGGAGCCAAGCCCAGTTGGACAGTTGTTGGGTAACAACCTGGGTTACCAATGACTTGAGCTTGCTTGATTTTTTCACGATTTAACTCGGTTAAACCATAAACAGAATCTTTTAGTACGTCTGGGCACGCATGTTCCATACCATACCATTTTTCAAACTGTTCAAGATTTTGTAAACGAAAGTCTGCTGCCAAATCAATAACTTTAGTTCCAGCTTCGATCAAATCTTTTGCGTGCTGCATTGCAACACCATGTGGAGTTGCAAAAAATACAACATCACATTCTTTTAATGCATCAATATTTAAATCTGAAAATTGAAGATCTGTATGTCCACGTAAGTTTGGGAACATATCAGCAACTGGTTTGCCTGCTTCTGTACGTGAAGTAAGAACTCGAACCTGCGCTTTTGGATGTCGTAATAAAATACGTAATAGTTCAACGCCTGTATAACCAGTCCCACCAACAATTCCGACAGAAATCACGTGCATTACCTCAAATATTGAATCTATACTTGCGGTAGTATGACAGGATGTCCAGGCTTACAAAACCATTTCATGCTTGGTAATTTTAATTTTTTTATTTTTTAGCGTTAATTACATAGCACTTGCTGGTCTGTCAGAACCAAACAAATATCAGTAAATAAATACCAGATTCATTTGTGGAGAGCTAGGATGCTTAATCAATCAAAACAAACAAAGTTGTGCACTTATCTCGGCCTTAGTACTTTAATTTTAAGCGCAGCCCTTGTTGGATGTGGTGGTGGCAGTAGTAGCGGAGGTTCATCTAGCACTCCGACACCGACTGTGCCAACTCCTGAAGTCACGACAGATTTTACACTTAAAACCCCCGTCGAAATGCGCAATGTGCAACTCAAAGTCTATGACAACACCGACAATAGTATTTTGATTGATACCCAAGTTGCCAGTTTAACAAGTTATAATATTAAACTTTCAAGTACCAAGTTGAATCGGCTTTATCGAGTAGAAGTCACAACTCAAGCCTCATCTCAGGTATTTGATCCAATTAATTCTAAATATGAGAACATTTCTGGCGTCTATCACGCTTTTATTACTCCAAGTTCAATAAGCAATAAAACGCAGCCGATTAGCCCAAGTTCAGAAGCGATTTATCAGCGTGCCGTAATTCGTTCAGGCCAACTTCCACAAGAAACGATAGACCCGACCCGTATTGAACAATCACATGTTGATTTGGCTTCTCAAGATGTTTACACCGCTCTTATTAGTGCGTTTAAAGATGCTGCCATTCCAAGCTTAAGCCCAGCTAGCCCGCTGACTGTACTAAATTTATTACAGTATTCAACTAAACAGCCTAGTACTTATGTAGATAGCTATCTGAGTTTCGGATATTTACAATACTGGAATACGATTCATGGTAGTACCAATGCATATCAAGAACTTACAAATAGTCTTGCCACCGATTTAAAAGATGGATATTTAGACGGCAAAAAGCTTAATGGTGACAATACAACCATGACACCTATTTTTAGTCCATCGCCAGATAATATTGACCCTGTAAAAAATACGCTTTTGGACATAGCAGCCAATCAAAAAGCGACTCGCGATTATTTTGCTACCAATTTAAAAGCTGCCACATTGCAACTAGCAGATGCACAAAGTCAGTCCAGTTTAGATCAAACAGGATATGTTCTTTTGCAGAAAAAACTCTATTCTGGAGTTGTGCCTTCTGGAAATACAACTGACTTTTTCCGTATAGATGGTGCTGGTGACTACCGACGTGCCGTAGGATTTAGTGGTATTACAACAAGTTGTAATGATTCGGCTTATCCATGTAAACAAGGCTTAACTAGCATCAATATATCTGACCCTAAACTGCCTGCTACGGACTATTTAGTTGGTCACTATGAAAACAGCGCATCGGGTTGCCAACTTAATTTCCGTGCTAATGGCCAAATTGAGTTAATTCAAGGTTCACTAAGTTATCGCTCAGCCTTAAGCGCAGATAGTACAGATAATTTACTGCAAACCGACGCTGCAAGTTATAGCTACTTACTTAACTCAAGTTCGTCTGAACCCAACAATTCAACACAGCAATATAATTTTATACAGCTACATATTAAAGCGAATAAGATTATTAGTGCTCAAGCAGGCCTTGATAGCCGCAAAGCACCAGATGTCTTACAAACAACACAATTAGAATGTAGCTTTAGCTAAGCTGTCACATACCACCACGCAGGCAATGGGTTACCTTTTAATTGTCTGCGATGCTGCATATAGTTTGGGTCGAACTTTGCAACTTCGGCCCAAAAAGCAGGACTATGGTCGAAGTGTTTGGTGTGAGCTAATTCATGAATGCAAACATAACGGGTAATTTGAGCAGGCATAAGAACCAGACCTGCATGCAGCATAATATTATGTTGACTACTGCAACTTCCCCAACGAGTTTTAGGACGTCGGATAGCACACTCTGCATAACTCAACCGAGTTTTTTGGCTAAGCTCTGACAAAAATGCTGGTAACTCTTGTTTGGCATAAGCAATAACAGCGCTTTGTAAGGCTTGATAGGTTTGCTGGTCTTTAATAAATAAACGATTATTTTCCCAATCAAATTGAAAAATGCGATGTTGCTTCTGTACAACAATTTGAAAAGGCTGCTCTCTATTAAAAAAAGAAATTTCTGAAGGAATCTCAAACGATGTAGATTGAGCGTAGTGCTGTTTATTCCATGTCTCGATCAACCATTGTTCAGACTGAGCCAAAAACTGCTGAATTTGTTTCTTACTACAAAATAGCGGGACAGTGAGTCGTATAGACGCAGGCTCAACACGTAAGCGCAATTTTCTTGCCCTTACGTGACGAACAATTTTAATTTCTGGCATTTCCACAGACATTACTGTGCAGTACGCTCTTCAATACCATTATTTGTTGCAACAATTGCAATCGTTGCTGGATTTAACGCAAAAATACCGTTAGTCACAACACCCGGAATATTGTTGATTGTCTTTTCCAAATCAATTGCATTTAAGATGTTCAAATTAAATACATCTAAAATAACGTTTCCGTTATCTGTTACCACACCTTCACGATAAACCGGATCACCACCTAAGCTAACCAATTTACGAGCTACAGCAGAGCGCGCCATTGGAATTACTTCTACTGGTAATGGGAAATCACGACCAAGTTGATCAACCCATTTTGAATCATCAACGATACATACAAACTTTTTAGCAATTGAAGCTACAATTTTTTCACGAGTTAATGCTGCGCCGCCGCCTTTGATCATATGCATGTGACGATCAATCTCATCTGCACCATCAACATAAGCATCAAGGCTGCCTACATGGTTCATATCAACCACTTCGATACCTAATTTTTTAAGACGATCTGCTGTTGCTTGAGAACTTGCCACTGCTGCTTCTAATTGTAGTTCAGGCAATAAGTCAATTAGAAAATTTACAGTACTTCCAGTTCCTACCCCCAAAATGCCACCTTTGGGTAAGTGTTTTAAAGCAGCTTTCGCAGCAGCTTGTTTCTTTTCATCTTGGGTTGCATATAGGCTCATTACATCACTCAACTATTTTTTGACATTTATGCGCCAATAAACGGCGCAAATGCACAAGGGTTTGCTACAATAATTTCCTATTTTAAACTGTTATAGGGAAGATGAACATGCTGTCTCGTGTGGTACGACAAATTTTACAAGCAACGGTTTATGATGTTGCAATTGAAACACCTCTCGAAGCAGCTCCACGAATTAGTCAAAAATTAAATAATACAATTCGTTTTAAGCGTGAAGATTTACAACCGGTTTTTTCTTTTAAATTACGCGGTGCTTATAACCGTATTAGCCAATTACCGAAAGAACAACTTGAACGTGGTGTAATTTGCGCATCTGCTGGCAACCATGCACAAGGCGTAGCATTGTCTGGTCAACGTTTAGGAATTCCTGCAATTATTGTTATGCCAAGCACTACTCCTGATATTAAGGTTCAGGCAGTTAAGCGTTTAGGTGGGCAAGTTGTATTACATGGTGATAGCTTTGATATTGCAAATAAATACGCTCAGCAGCGTGCCGAAGCAGAAGGATTAGTTTTTATTCCTCCTTATGACGATGAATTGGTTATTGCTGGTCAAGGTACTATTGCAAATGAAATATTGCGTCAATGGCGCGATGTGGAATACGTGTTCGTTGCTGTAGGTGGTGGCGGTTTAATTGCGGGTGTAGCAGCTTACTTAGGTGAAGTTGCACCACATGTAAAAGTCATTGGTGTTGAATATGAAGAGTCTGCGTGTTTAAAAGCAGCGCTTGAAGCCAATGAACGTGTAATCTTGCCACATGTAGGTTTATTTGCAGATGGTACTGCTGTTGCACAAATTGGTGCTTTACCGTTTGATATTGTTCGTCTTCGTAAATCAGATAACTCTGGCCCAATTGTTGATCCTGACATTGTCACTGTTAATACAGATGAAATCTGTGCCGCAATTAAAGATACTTTTGATGAAAACCGTAGCATTGTTGAACCATCAGGTGCAATGGCCCTAGCTGGTATCAAAAAATATGTAGCGGAGCATAAAATTAGCGGTAAAAACATGGTATCGATTGTTTGCGGTGCCAACATGAACTTTGACCGCTTACGTTACATTGCAGAGCGTACTGAGCTCGGTGAACAACGTGAAGCAATTTACGCGGTGACACTTTCTGAAGAAAAAGGCGCATTCTTAGGTTTCTGCCGTGCTCTACAGGGCCGTAATATTACCGAGTTTAACTACCGTGCAAATAACACAGAAGAAGCACAAGTTTTTGTGGGTATTAGCTTAAAAGGTGGTGACGCTGAACGTCATGAAATTTTAGAACAACTTAAACAGCAAAATTATGTTGTAGATGATTTATCTGATGATGAAGTTGCTAAATTGCATATTCGTTATTTAATTGGCGGTCATGCTAATCTAGATGATGAAAGATTGTTCCGTGTTGAATTCCCTGAACGTCCAGGTGCATTACTCACATTCTTAACTCGTTTAGGTCCAACCCACAATATTACGCTGTTCCATTACCGTAACCATGGTGCTGCAGAAGGCCGTGTATTGGTTGGCTTACAAGCAACAGATGCCAAACAAAATCCAGATGGTTTAATTGAAACCCTAGAACAAATTAGCTACCCATACGCAGAAATTACTGACAATGTGGGCTATAAACGTTTCTTGAAATAATCTTTGTTTTATAAAAAAGCTGACAAATTTGTCGGCTTTTTTATTATTTGAGCCCAATATTTTCTATATTTACATTGCTTCTCTTTATCTCAAAGAAAATATCATTAAAAATAAAGCCCTAATTAAGTATAAAAGGTTATTTATGGCACAGTTCGCGGTCATCGGCTTGGGAAGTTTTGGAGCAACAGTTGCTCAAGAACTCACAAAATTAAATCATGATGTTATTGGCATTGATACAGTCAAAAAGAATGTTGAAAATCTTGCCGATGTTTTAACTCATGCTGTCATTGCTGATGCTACTGATGAATATGTACTGGATGAATTAAACATTCAAAATTGTGATGCGGTTGTTGTTGCAATTGGTGAAGATATTGAGGCTAGTATTTTATGTGTGCTGAATTTAAAAAATCTTGGTATTGATAAAATTTGGGTAAAAGCAAAGACAAAGGCTCATCACACAATTTTGTCTCACCTCAATATCAATAAAATCATTCATCCTGAAGAAGACATGGGTGTACGTGTTGCGCAAGCACTTAATTATCCAATGGTAAGTCGTTACATGTCTTTAGATGATGATCACTATATTGTGAAAATCGATATTCCCGAGAAATTAAATGGCATTAATTTGTATGGGATTATGCAACAAGCACCGCAAGTTAAAACTCTACTTGTAAAACGACAGCAGCAAATTTTATTTGAAACTGAAGAGACTTTTACCCTACAAACGCATGATATTCTTATTTTAGAAGGTCATTTACAGCAACTTAAAAAGCTCTCTAATTGTTTCCTATAAAAACGAACCCAAAAATATGTCTCTTAAGCCTAAACCACATAAAACATTAAACCTAAGCCCACCTTCTCTTTTAGCGCTGGGTTTTCTAGGCTTTATTGTCTTTGGCACATTATTACTTAAACTTCCCATTGCCAATAACGGTCATGTCAGCTGGATGGATGCATTATTTACAGCAACGTCAGCAGTTACGATTACAGGTTTATCCGTTCTAAATATTCATGAATCTTTTACACTTTTTGGGCAAGTCATTATTTTATTGTTGATTCAATCAGGTGGTTTGGGCTTCATGACTTTTGCTATTTTGGCCGCACTAAGCCTTTCGCCTAAAATTGGTCTTAAGCAGCAAATGATGGCTCAGGATAGCCTCGGTCAAACGAGCCTATCAAAAGTAACCTTCGTAGCTAAAGGAGTAGTGACTTATACTCTCCTATTTGAACTGATCGGCATAGTCATTCTCACCTGTGCATTTACACCAGCTTTTGGCTTCGCTCGTGGTTTGTATTATGCAATTTTTTATAGTATCTCTTCGTTTAATAATGCCGGTTTTTCATTATTTAATAATAGTTTAATGGGTTTTCAAAACAACTACGTGATCTGCCTTACGGTAAGTTTGCTTTATACAATAGGTGGACTTGGCTTTTTAGTTCTCATGGATATTAAACAAAATAAAAAATGGAAAAAACTTAGCCCAAATAGCAAACTGATCTTAACGACTATTGCCATTATTAATTTAGTGGCCTTTATTTTAATTTGGGCAATGGAAGCACAAAACCCTCATACGCTAGGAATGCTAAGCGTAGGTGATCAAGCTTTACATGCTTGGTTCCAAGCGACTGTTCCACGATCTTCAGGGTTTAACACCATTGACACAGGTGCAATGACTAATAGTAGTTCTTTGCTTATGATGCTACTTATGTTTATTGGCGGTGGTTCATTAAGTACTGCTGGCGGTATAAAAGTAGGTACTTTTGTCATATTGGTTTTAAGTGTCCTGTCCTTTTTAAGACGTACTGATGAAATCAGGGTTTTTAATCATTCTGTTTCTCACGAAACTACTTATAAGGCGCTAGCAGTTACTGCAATTACCAGCATTCTCATATTTATTGGGTTCTTTGTACTTTTGCTTTTAGAACCAAAAGCCGACTTTATGAACTTACTATTTGAAGTCGTTTCAGCAGCCTGTACAGTTGGGCTTTCTCGAGGTATTACGCCAGATTTACATAACGGTAGCCTGTTTATATTAAGTTTACTTATGTTTGCTGGGAGACTTGGGCCTTTAACACTGGCGTATTTAATTGCTACTCCTAAAAAGAGTCGTCTCAAGCATCCTCAAGCCAACATTCAAATTGGTTAATAAAAAAGCCGCTGTTAAAGCGGCATTTTTATGGGTTCAAACTTAGTACCAGTTCATGAGTGAAACGCCCAAACCTGCATAAGTTGCACGGTGGTTATAGTCAATTAAGCTTTCACCATATCCATTAAATAGCTGGAAGTGACCACGTAACTTACCACTAATTGGGAATGCCCAGTCAAACTGAACAGCTCCATGAGAGTCATCTCCACCTTTTAAAGAGTGACGTAACATTAGGGAGAAGTCGTTATCTTTCCACTTATAAAAAGCGGTCAAATCGCCTCGTCCAATATAATCTTCAATATCGGGGTTGTTATCATCTTTGGCAGCTTCATTAATACGTATCCAAGGACGAAGCATTACAGCAAAATTGCCACGCTCTAAGCCGACATTAAAGATAACACGGTTCCAACTACGAGATAACGGATCTGAACGACCATTCGATTGGTGATTTAAAGTGACACCAAGCAAGCGACCATCTAAACCGAGTAACTCATAGTTTGTTCTAAACATTAAGCTAGCTTCAGGCTCATAGTTTGTTTCACGGAAAGGCCGAGATTCTTTAGAGTTAAAGGTCTGCCAACGTGAAGATTGGGTATAACCTACCCACAAATCACCATTGTTACCAAAAATATTTTCCCAAGCTTTAGTTTTCAAAGAAATTTGAAATTTAGTTTCGGTAGATTTCAAATCTTGAGCTTCTTTAACTGTATTATTGGGATTTGGGCTAGTTGGAAATTCATTTTTATCGCTGGTCCAAAATACAGGTAGTAAATAGACAGGCTGATAAGCACGAATGTTCCAAACACCAAGTTTACTTTTTTCAGATAACTCCCAACGTTGATCTAATAAAGAAGTAGTAGGTTCAATTTTCGGAGCTTTCCCTATTACTTTAATATTACTAACCGTATCTACAACCTTCTCTTTAAATGTTTCAGGCTGAACAGCAGGTTTATCAATTTTTTTAACAGGCTCTGGTACTGCGGCAGCTTGAACAGCGGGTAAAGCTGAGGGCTTAAATACAGAGTCATAACAAGCTAGGCGATCAGCATTTGAAGCTAGGGCAACACATGCATCTACGGTCGCAGGTTTTACAGGGGCTAAGGTGTCAGCATATGCCACCGACGCACATAAACAGCTAAGCAGGGTCCCCATACTTAGCTGTAAAGATGTGCGTTCAAATTGTCTGAACGCCATGTTCATCTCCAATTTTTATTTTAATTAACTTGTTTAATCGTAAAGCCCAGTTGTTGCAATTCATCACGTTTTGCAAAAGGTGCAACCACAGCTTTTACAGGTGTTTGTTCAATTAAATATTGACGTGCAACACGTTGTAAATCATCTAAAGTTACATGCAATAATCTTTCACGTAAGGTACGACGGAAAGTTGGAGTTCTTGCATGTAACAGTGCATAACACGCTGTAATTGCCTCACCAGCTGGTGAACCAGGTTTATCCATACTCGCCACCAAACCAAGAATTGCTTCTTCAAGCTGATGAGGTTGTTGCTCTGTATTTAACAACCATTGCACACTCGCTTCAAAGTCTTTAAACGTGTCAGCTAAACGAGGATCACGGTAACTAAAGAAACGGAATGAACATGCATTTCCATCATAGCTAGCACCACCACCATAAGCACCACCTTTTTCACGGATAGCGCTGTGCAAGAAACCATTACGCAAGTATGCTGCTAACACCATTAAAGGTGCCGCATCCGGATGAGACACTTCAACTGCTTGATATGCCGAAGCACAGAACTGAACATTGGTTTGAATTAACCAAGCTTCATGTTCATTATCATTTTCTTGCTCGACTTGGGTTAACTCAGCCGCTGCTGTATCAACGTTTAATTTATCCCAAACGTTTTGAATTTCTTCAACTAAACGCTCTGACTGATGCTCTTCACATACAAGCAAGAACTGTTTAGGCGCTTGCAATAGTTTGGTATGGATATGCTTCAATTCAGCAATCAGGGCATCATAAGCAGCATCGTCTTGAGTAATGTTAGTAACAAGCTCGCCTAACCAGTTCAACGCACCTAAACCTGTGTTTTGATAGTCACGTTGAGCCAATGCACTCATATTACGAGAAGCGATCTGCATCGCGTAGCTATGACCAGCACCAGATAAACGAGACTGCCAGCGTGTCTTACGTTGTTGCAACAACTCAATAATTCGCTCTTTTTCATCAAAGCGGAGTTGTTCAAATGCTAATTTTAATAGATGAATTGCATCAAACTTCTGCGTTAGAGATTTAGTCGTTAATGTTAACCAAGCGCTAATTTTGTCTTTATCATCAACTTTACTGCGTAATGAAGCGCCCATTCCTAAACCACCACTTACAGCTGTTTGTAAGTTTTGTAATTCAAGATAGTCATACTCACCTGCACCAACTTCACCCATTAAGATAGAGAGCAAATTAAAGTATGGCGATTTAACAACATCATCAGGAATCTGAATGAGAACTTGTTGATAGTAAATACCATTCGTTCCTGCATGATACAAATTCAACGGCGTATCCATTCGATTACAGATAATTTCGCGCAATTGACCTTGTACAATATGCAAGTCAGCTGGAACGTCTTCTAGGCCTACTTTTGGTAATAGCTCAAGATTATCTGGCGTATCTTGACGCTCTTGTAACGCTTTGGTTTTAGCAACGATCTCTGCTTTGTCTTCTTCAGTGAGCTTTTCACCAATCGCAGCTAAACGTGCTTTTTCAGCTTCTTGCTCTTTCGCTGACTTAGTTGCATCAGGTACTAAAGTCATTTGTACGCGGTGCGGATTATCTAACAAATGTGTTTGAATTAAATTAGATAACCACATTGGGTCTTGAAGTTCTTCTTTGACCTGAGCAATAGCACTGTCAACATCCCAAATTTGAATCGGGTCGTTATGGTGAATAGCACCACTTAAACCATTTAAGATCAGGCTTAAGCCATATGGTGTGCCATCACCATTAATTTCACGTTGATGCAATTCGATTTGATGCAAAATTGCATCAACTAACGATGAGTCAATTGGTTTTGCAGCCACTTCACGTAAAACATTTAAGACACCATCTCTAAAGCTTTGTGCATGCTCTGGATTTGAACCTTGAACGCCGCAATAGAAGGTCATTTCAAAATTACTGTCGTCTACTCCCATTAAAGGACCAGTCGACTGAGCATAACCACAAGTTTCTAAATAATGACGTAGTGGTGAAGCAGAGTTTTCTAGTAAAACACCTTCGACCAAACGCATACCTAGACGCAGTTTGATATCACTCGCTTGTGGTAACAACCAAGACAACACATGGTAAGTTTTGTCTTTTAACTCATCACCATCAACAGCATAGGTTTCAGTGACTTCAACAGGAGCTGTTAAACGTTTTTCTGGTTTTGAATATAAAGTTGTACCCGCAGTAAATTTATGTAGAGCTAGTTTTTCAAATTGCTCTTGTAACTCATACGCCGTTTGGTTACCGAAAGTCATAAATACCGCATTACTTGGATGGTAATGAGTTTTATAAAATTCGACTAACTGTTCATAGGTTAAGTCAGGAATGTCTTTTGGATCACCACCTGAGTTGTAGTGATATGTAGTTTCAGGGAATAGATGATGAGCCAACTGATGATAAAGCTGGTCAGACGGCGCACTCATCGCACCTTTCATTTCATTGAACACTACGCCTTTATATACAGGCTGACCGTTTTCAAGTTCAATACGGATTCCTTCTTGAGCAAAATCAAGAGGATTCAAATTTGCCGAGAAAGCTGCATCAAGATAAACAGAGAGTAAGTTTTGGAAATCTTTCTTATTTTGAGTTGCAAATGGATAGGCTGTCCAATCTGCTGCTGTAAACGCGTTCATAAATGTATTTAATGAACGGCGAATCATTAAAAAGAATGGGTCACGAACAGGAAACTTTTCAGAACCACATAAAGCGGTATGCTCTAAAATATGTGCAGTTCCTTTAGAGTCCATTGGTTGTGTTCTGAACGCAACAAGAAATACATTTTCATCATAATCAGTTGCCAAGTGATAATGCACCGCACCTGTGACTTTATGCTTATATTCAGACACTAAAATATCTAATGCTTCAACATGGTGCTGACGTAGCAACTGAAACGCAGGGTGAACAGTTTGAGAAATGGTTTCAGTGACATCTACAGTCATGTGATCTCCTAATATATCGGATAAGTGAATAAGTCTCATTATAGCCTGAGTCGGCTTGAGATTGGCGAACAAAAGCCAAGTAAAATACTATGTTTTTGTTGAGTATTAGTTTTCATGGGCATAGCTTTGATATCAAGCACATAGCCAGCTTAGTTGTATCCTACCAGAACAAAACCTTTTAATACTATCTATATGCTACACGACAAATAAAAAAGCTCACCAAAATGATGAGCTTTTTAGACTTTTTCAATTAAAAACGATAGCGAAGTGCAACTTGAGCATTTAAAGGATCGCCCATCATATTTGAATCATTTGCTCCACTATGGCCTGAAACAAAATAATCGCGATCAAACAAGTTATTTAGATTTAAGTTCACATCATAACGTTCACTTTGATAACCTAAAGCTGCATTTACAACCGCATACCCTGGTAAAACGTTTTTGTTATCTGGCGCACTAAAGCGTGATGATTCACCACGACCACCTACAGCTGCATACCAATGATCATTAATTTGATATTTTAACCACAGGTTAGCTGTGTTGTTTGGCGTAAGCGCTGAGTGATTACCCGTAAATCCAACAGTCGACTTTTCAATCTTACCATCCATATAAGAATAGCCAGCTAGCACTGACAACTGATCAGTCAACTGACCTGTTAATGAAAGTTCAATACCTTTTGTTTTTTGCTCGCCTGCCAATAGTGCTTGATTTGGATTAGCTGGATCTTGGTTTTGAATATTGGTTTGGCTCATTTCAAATAAAGCCAATGTCACATTCAATTGATCATTCACATCCCACTTTGCACCCACCTCATAATTTTCAGTTTTTGTTGGTTTTAAATCATCACTGTTTTGATAAAAAACAAATGAATCAGCCAAAGGCTGGAAAGAACGATTATAAGAAGTATAAAGTGAAAGATTATTTACTGGCTGATAGACCACCCCAATTCGTGGAGAATAAGTATTGTCAGTACGGTTTAAGTCTAAATTCGTACTCGTTTTATCATCACGATCTTGAGATAGATTGTCATAACGTAAACCAACTAAAACTTTAAGCTGATCTGTTACTGTCATTAAATCTTGCAGATACACACCATAGTTTTCAAAGGTATTACTATTGTTATTGCGTGCAACTGTTGTTCCGGTATTAATAGGTGCCCAGTAGTCTAATTTAGGATTATATAAATCAGTGGTTGTCTTAGCACCTTGCCAAAGTATCTCATCTTTATGCTGTTTGCTATATTCAGCACCAATTAAGGTATTGTGCTTTAAGAAACCTGTATTAAATAAACCACTTAATTCTTGCTGAACATATATACCATCTTCATTACGCAGGCGTTTATTTTGAGTCAAAGTAATTTTTGTCTTATCAGCAGGATGTGTATCAACACTATATTGACGATCTAATGAGTAGTTATAGTGGCGAACTGCACCATGATATTTGAGTTGATCATTAAACTCATGATCTAAGCTGATAGTCTGGCTTGAGATTTCAGTATCGACATCCCCAACTTCTTTACCGTTTAATGCACCATAAAAAGTTTTAGGATTTGTCTTAACTGGTTTACCTGTAATTGGATCTGTCGGGAAACCTTGATCAGCTAGACGATCATCGTGCAAGTAGTCGGCCTGAAGTAAAAGTTTGGTTTTATCAGTAATATCCCACTGTACAGATGGAGCCACCGCCTGTCGTTTTAAAAATGCCTGATCGCGATAACCATCTGAGTCTTCAACTGCACCAGTTAAACGAACTTTAACATTCTCGGCTACTTTTTCATTTACATCGACTTCTGCACGACGTTGCCCTGTAGTACTGCCAATCAGGCTCACTTCACGCAAGGATTGATCCATTGGCTTTTTATTAATTTTATTGACTAAACCTCCCGCCGAACCACGTCCATATAATACAGAAGCAGGTCCTTTTAGTACCTCAACTCGTTCAACATTCGACATATCACGAAAATACAAAGCATCATCGCGAATACCATCTACATAATTATCTGTGATTGCAGAGAAACCGCGAATCATGACCTGATCACGTTGCCCATCCCCCACACTAAAGCTCAAACCAGCAACGTTTTGCAAAGCACCTTGCATAGAAGTCACTGTCTGCTCTCTTAGAATTTGTTTCGGTACAACATTTACAATTTGAGGAACATCTTTTAATTGCATAAGTCCTTTAGTGGCACTTGATGCTTGTCCTACCTCTTGTTTTAAACTGTTTTCCTTCTCAGCTTTTACTGAAATCGTTGGAAGGTTGGTTACAGCCTGTGAGTCTGTCTCTGCTGCATATACATGGCCTGTTATAACCCCAACTGATGAAATAAATAAAATAGAACGTTTCATGTAAGTTCGCTATGAATAATTTCAGGCGAAGTTTCAATGAAATACTATACATTTGTAAATATTATCAAGAATCATTATTAATTGATAATATTTATTAAAAAGAATATTTCGATTGCTTAGGCAAACAATAAAACTCTACTAACTGCTGAATTACCTGAATTTTATTCAATAAACTACAGCAAATGTGAGCAATGGTGTAAAATTATCAGTCTGATTTTTTTATTCTGTGACAACACATATGGCAACTGTAGATCTTTTTGCAATTGGTAATGCATTAATCGACCAAGAATTTAAAGTGTCTGATGATTTTCTTAGTCAGCAAGGCTTACAAAAAGGCACCATGCAGTTGTCTGACGGTGAAACACAATCTGCCCTTTATGAAAAATTAAAGCAAACTCAAGACTACAAAGGCCAAGCAAGTGGTGGTTCTGCTGCAAATACAACTGTAGCTTTTAGTGCATTAGGTGGAACTGCTTTTTATGGTTGCCGCGTTGGCAACGATGATTTGGGTTCAATTTATCTGCAAGGTCTAAATGATGCAGGCATCCAGACTACGCCAAAGTCAATCAGTGAAGGTGTAACAGGCACCTGTATGGTACTTATTAGTCCAGATTCTGAGCGTACCATGCATACCTATTTAGGAATTACAGCTGAACTCTCTCAAGACCAAATCGATTTTGAGCCATTAAAAACAGCAAAATGGCTTTATATTGAAGGCTACCTTTCTACGAGTGAAACGGCACGTAAAGCGGTAAAACAAGCTCGAGAAATAGCTAAAGCTCACGGCGTTAAAATTGCGTTATCTTTATCAGACCCTGCAATGGTTCAATACGCACGTGAAGGCTTAGAAGAGCTTATGGATGATGGTGTAGATTTATTGTTTTGTAATGAACAAGAAGCTTTAATGTATACCAATACTTCTACTATTGAGGATGCACTCACTCAGTTGCGTTTTAAAAACCATACTGTTGTGATTACACAAAGTGCCAAAGGTGCTTTAGTTGCAAATTCAACCCAACATTTTCATGTACCTGGCCGTCACGTAGAAGCTGTAGATACCAATGGCGCTGGTGATGCTTTTGCTGGTGCCTTCCTCTATGCATTAAATCATCATGAAGATTTAACTGCTGCGGCGCAGTTAGCTATCTTAATTTCTAGTGAAGTTGTGTCTCAATTTGGTCCTCGTTTAGCCATTAATGACTATGCTAAACTTCTCGAAAATTTTCAGAAGGAATGTGCTTGAAATGGAAAGGATCTGTATGACGGAAGAAGTTCCTGAGCGTGAAGCTAGAGCTTTTGACACTTTACAAGGAACGACTATTTTCATTACACAGCGTGATGGCTCATTCTATGCCTATCAGAATTTATGCCCGCATTTGCAAACCGAACTTGAGTATTTAGAAAATCAATTTCTAGACCAAGACAAAGAATATATTCAATGCTCTACTCACGGTGCTTTATTTAACGTGGAAACTGGCGAATGTATTTCAGGTCCTTGTTTAGGTGATTTTTTAAATAAAGTTGAGATTAAAGTACATTCAGATGGCGGTATTTATATCGTAGACTGAGATCATCAACATTAGAGTTTCTACCATGGCTGATTTCTTTTTTAATTATTATCTTATGCCATTTCATTTAAGTGTTGTGGCTTTGATATTGCTCAGTGTGGTAGAAACTATTGGTATGTATATCGGGTTACGGCCGAGTCAACTCCTAAAAAAAATTGCACCAGACTGGCTTACTAACTCACCTATACTTAATGTTAAGTTTTCTAAAGCTCTAATTTTTGTTTTTTTACTCATTAATTTCAGTTTTGCTGGTTACTTCTTACAGCTGTCTTTCTTTGCTATACAACATTACTTTATCACCCCTTTTTACTTAATCATCCCTGCACTGGTCATTGCAATCTTTTTTACCGTATTTATGATTCATTGTCTTGATCAAGTGATTAAACCAAAGCATACACATACCAATTACAATCTTTTAGGGCGACTAGCAACTATCTCTAGTGGTAGTGCCAGACCCGGTTTTTCAGCTCAAGCACGTGTACGTGATGAGTTCGGCCAACTACACTACGTGCAAGTTGAACCAGAATATGGCGAGCTAGAATTATATTCACAAGTCATTCTTATTAAAGTGCATAAGAGCCATTATGTTGCCAAAAAAATCTCCTTATCAAACGATCTTTTTGCACCCGATTAATTTTCCATAATTTTTGTCTTTTATCAGTTTAATAACTTTATTATTCCCTTCTATCTTTTTATTTTTTAATTAAAATTAATCCAACTATTTTAGTTAGAAATAAAAATAACTTTATTATATCCAACCATTTTAATCAGAATTAAATTTAACCATACCATTTTAATCAACTTAAAATATTTATTTACAAGTGTTTTAGTTGGATTTAATAATCAATCCAAACTATTTTAGTAAGATATTTTATTTAAAATTATTTAAATACATAAGACACTGTTTTATATAAAAAAGATAATTAAGTTTTTATTTAAAGTATATTTATTGTTTATTTTTAATATATTTTGATTAATAATGAAATTAATATGTATCGAGGTTTATTTTATGAGCCTTAAAAATCCAGATATTAATGCCAAATTAGTTAGAGAAATTACGATTATTCTAATAATTAAAGTCGTGCTTCTCTTAACAATCAAACATATTTGGTTTGACGCTCCCACTATCCCCCAAAATTTCGACAATCAAGTCGCTGAGCATATTGCAGGCGATAACACTTCCCACATTAAGGAGACACGTTGATGATTTCTGAAAGCGTGGTTGATCTTTCGCGGTTCCAATTTGCCATGACCGCAATGTATCACTTTCTTTTCGTACCTTTGACCCTAGGCCTTGCATTTATTCTGGCTATTATGGAAACCACTTATGTGATATCTGGTAAAGAAATTTACAAAGATATGACTAAGTTTTGGGGAAAATTATTTGGTATTAACTTTGCCTTAGGTGTAACTACAGGCTTAACCATGGAGTTCCAATTCGGGACAAACTGGGCATATTACTCACATTATGTAGGTGATATTTTCGGTGCACCATTAGCAATTGAAGGCTTAATGGCATTCTTCCTTGAGTCAACATTTATTGGTTTATTCTTTTTCGGATGGGATCGCCTGAGCAAAGTACAACATTTAGGTGTAACTTGGTTAGTTGCTCTTGGCTCTAATATGTCAGCGCTCTGGATTTTAGTTGCGAATGGCTGGATGCAAAACCCGGTAGGTGCAGCATTTAACTTCGAAACCATGCGTATGGAGCTTGTCGATTTCGGTGCACTTATTTTCAACCCAGTTGCACAGGTTAAATTTGTACATACTGTTTCTGCCGGATATGTAACAGGTGCGATTTTCGTACTTGCCATTTCAAGCTACTATCTACTCAAAAAACGTGATCTTCCTTTCGCCCGCCGTTCATTTGCAATTGCCGCAATTTTCGGACTCGCTTCTACACTTTCAGTGATTTTGCTTGGTGATGAATCTGGTTATGAGCTAGGTGATGTGCAAAAAACTAAACTCGCTGCAATTGAAGCCGAATGGGATACTCACCCTGCTCCTGCCCCATTTACGTTATTTGGTGTACCCAACCATGAAGAAATGCGAACAGACTATGCAGTTAAAATTCCATATGCATTAGGTCTAATTGCAACTCGTTCAACAACTAAAGAAGTCACTGGTTTAAAAGACTTAATGCAACAGCATGAAGTTCGTATTCGTAACGGTATGCTTGCTTATGCTGAACTTGAAAAACTACGTGCTGGTGATCGCTCACCTGAGTTGTTAGCTTCATTTGAAAAAAATCAAAAAGATTTAGGTTATGGCCTACTTCTTAAAAAATATGCACCAAATGTTGTAGATGCAAGCGAACAAAACATTCAAGCAGCTGTGAAAGACACTGTTCCAAATGTTACAGCGTTATTCTTCTCGTTCCGTGCAATGGTTGCATCTGGTTTCTTAATGTTGCTTCTTTTCATTTTAGCGACTTGGGCTGTTGCGAAAAGAAATGCTGAGAATAAACCTTGGCTACTTAAATATGCATTATTTGCCTTACCACTTCCATGGATTGCTGCACAAACTGGTTGGTATGTAGCTGAGGGCGGCCGTCAGCCATGGTCTATTGGTGAGATTTTACCAACACACTTATCAGCTTCAAGTTTAAGTACAGGCGATGTGTGGGGTTCCATCCTCGCGTTAGCAGCGTTTTATACCGTCCTTTTAATTATTGAAATGTACTTAATGATTAAATTTGCTCGCTTAGGACCAAGCTCACTTCACACTGGTAAATACCATTTTGAAAAACAAGAGCAAAAAGCAGCTGTTAATGGAGAGGCTTTATCATGATTGAATACGAACTCCTAAAAATCATATGGTGGGTGTTAGTTGGGGTCTTGCTTATTGGGTTTGCTTTAACCGATGGCTTCGATATGGGCTCAATGGCACTCATGCCTTTTGTTGGCAAGACTGATAACGAACGACGTGCTGCTATTAATACCATAGCACCACACTGGGATGGTAATCAGGTCTGGTTTATTACAGCAGGTGGCGCGTTATTTGCTGCGTGGCCAATGGTTTACGCGGTTGCATTCTCCGGAATGTATTGGGCCTTATTACTTGTGCTATTTGCCCTGTTCTTACGCCCTGTAGGTTTTGACTATCGTTCTAAACTCGAAAATAAAAAATGGCGCAACTCTTGGGACTGGGGCCTTTGTATTGGTGGTGCGGTGCCTGCTCTAGTTTTCGGTGTAGCATTCGGTAATTTATTCTTAGGTATTCCTTTTAGTTTAGATAGCACATTGCGCTCTGAATATTCGGGTAGCTTCTTTGCTCTTCTTAACCCGTTTGCTTTAGTTTGCGGCGTTGTCAGTTTATCTATGTTGTGTGCGCACGGCGGTGCTTGGCTTATGCTTCGCACAGACGGCGCTTTAAAACAGCGTTCTGCTAAGGCCACTCAAATTATGGCAGCAGTATTCTTGGTTTGCTTTCTTGTTATTGGAGCTTGGTTATACTTCGGTCAAGTTCCTGGTTATAGCTATGCTGCTGCAATTGATACAAATGCTGCACTTAACCCTTTAGCTAAACAGGTAGTCACAAATAACAACCCAGGTTGGATGAACAATTACACTAATTATCCAATTACCAAGATCGCTCCAGTTCTCGCAATTTTAGGGGCAATTATTGCATTCTTTACAGCATCAAAAGCAAAAGCAGGCTTAAGCTTTGCTGGCACAAGCTTAATGATTGTAGGTGCGATCTTAACTGCTGGGTTTGCACTCTTCCCATTTTTATTGCCATCAAGTGTCAATCCAAACTCTAGCTTAACAATGTGGGATGCCGTATCAAGCCATCGTACTTTAGGGGTTATGACTGTTGCTGCATGCATATTCGTTCCGATCATTTTGCTCTACACCAGTTGGTCGTATTACAAAATGTGGGGCGTGATTACCAACAAACATATCGAGTCAAACTCGCACAGCTTGTACTAATAAGGAGAAGCATATGTGGTATTTCGCATGGATTCTTGGAATTTTGATGGCATGTTTTGCGGGTGTACTCAGTGCACTTTATATCGAACATCATCAAAATTTAGATGAGGAATAAATCATGGCAAACGCAATGACAGCACCAAATCAACGAAAAGCTCAAGCATTCGCAATGGCCATTTCATTTCTGTTGGCATTGCCGCTTGCTGTAATTTTACTGGTGCATCCTTCCCTCATGTTAGATGCAAACGGACACTACAATCATAGCCAGCTTATGCTGGTGATGGTGGGTATTTCTGGAGGCTTCATTTACGGGGTTGGTTTTGTACCACACTTCTGGTTATGGAAATGGTTATTTAGCCCATGGGTAGCTTGGCCTCTCATGTTGCTAGGCTATTACATCTGGTTTTTAACCTAAAAAAAGGACCTCATTTGAGGTCCTTTTTCATTTCAATTAGTTTAATTGGTATAAGTGGTATTCCAACGTCTGCTTCAGCCGGATATGGTTCTACATGACCTGTTTTTGCATAACCACGTCTCTCATAATAAGCAATTAGCTCCGAACGTACATTTAAAACATACATGAGTGCACTGTCCAATTCTGGTGTTTTTCGCAAAGCGAACTGTTCAGCATACTCCAAAACACAGCGACCTACCTTCATATTCTGTAGATTAGGATCAGTACAGAAAGTCCCTATCTCAACCGTATTTTTTTGAAATGTCAGACCAATACATGCAACAATTTGTGAAGAATCTATTTCTGCAACCAATAATACTGAGTTAGGTAATTCTAATTGCTGTGTCAATTGTTCTTGACTAATACGTTGGCCTTTTACGAATTCAACTTCAGTTGTCCAGCTTCTACCTTGTTGTGTTCTATAAGAATGATTAATCAAGTCTAAAAGTGATGGAATGTCACTTAGTTCAGCTAAACGGAAATTTAAATTCATCATAAATATGCTTAGGCTATTTTAAATATTTAAAAAATAAAGCCGATATTAAATCGGCTTTATCTTGAATAGCAATTGCTTAATTTGATTGTTCAGCTAACCACGCCATAAATTTTTGACGCTCAGCCTTAGAAGATTTTTGCCAAAGCTCGACTAGACGCTGATCATTTGTTTGTGCAACACCTGCCGAAGGTACTGTTGCGGCAATAGATGTTGTAACTTGAGAAGTAGATGGCTTGGCAGCAGCATAAACAGGTTCAGGCTGTGGTTTAGAAGGTTTTGTCGTAAAGTCAGCCACCTTACCCAACAAACCCGTTGCAAACCAAGGTTTTGCTTCGTTGTTTGCACCAGTTTGCTGAACAACCAGTTCGTTATTTGAGTTATATAAAGCGACTGTTGGTTGCTCAGCATATTTCTTTGCTTGCTCATATTTTTTTGGTACACCCACCATAGCAAGCTTATAAGTTTGACCATCTTTTAAAGTTGGAGTTTGAATTGTAACAACACCAGACTTAACAATATCGTGTTCACCATTTAGATGTTCAAAGTATTCTTGATAACGCACACTTAGGTTTGTTTCACCCGCATCAACTTTGTAGTTATTTTTAGAGGAACGGAATAATCCTGAATTGACTTCTTGACCGTTCACCGCAAGGATTACAATTTCCTCAGGTGCCGTAATTGTAACTGCTGAAAATACCGAACCGCTTAGTAATAAACCAATTGCAGCAACACTTAATCTTAAAGTCATCTGTTCACGTCTCTATAATATTTAATAGTTTGTAAAAACATGAGCAATATGCAATATGATTATGACGATTTTATGACACTATCTGTTTTAGCATAGCTACACTTAAAACTTTTAAAATATACTATTGAATTATAATAAATAACTATTTTTCATGTTAATTTTGAACACAAAAAAAGAGTACCATTGAGGTACTCTTTTGATTAACTAAAATTAGTTAAATGTTTTGAAACGATCTTCATCGTTAATAAATGCTTTCTCACCAGCTGGTGCTTCAACAGAACCAAATACTAATTGAGCACGTAATTTCCAAGTTGATGGGATATCAAATGCTTCAGCAGCGTCAGCATCAACAATTGGGTTATAGTGTTGTAAAGAAGCACCTAAACCAAGTTCTGAAAGCGCAGTCCAAGTTGCAAATTGTGCAATTGCGGTTGAATGTTCAGACCAAACTGGAAAGTTGTCTGCATATAGTTCAAATTGCTCTTGCAAGTTTTTAATAACAGCTTGATCTTCGTAAAATAGTACTGTACCAACACCGGCAACGAAACTATCAATTTTTGCATTAGTACCAGCAAAAGCATCTGCAGGAACAATTTTACGTAATGCCTCACGAACCAAATTCCAAAATTTAGTATGTGATTCACCATATAGAGTAACTACACGTGAAGATTGCGAATTAAACGATGAAGGACTATGTTTAACGGCTTCACGAATTGTTTCTTCAATTTTTGTGCGATCTAATGCAACATTTTTACCAATTGCATAAATAGTACGACGGTTTTTAATTTTATCTAAGAAAGTAGACATTTTTATTTCCTACCTATTTGTTTGACCATTGGCCGTTGTTTGGGAATGAATATAGTCTATGAAACTCATTTCTTATAATCAGCATTAAAAATATGACAGTTCGTTTTATTTTCGCAACAATAAAAAAAGATATGGATATAAAAAAACCTCACTATTTCATGAGGTTTTTTAGAGTTTAGCTGTAAATTACTTTTCTGTTTCAAATAATGCCGCTACAAATGATTTTGCCGAGAACGGTCTTAAATCATCAATTTTTTCACCCACACCAATAAAACGAATTGGTACATGAGTACGACTAGCAATATTAAACAGTACACCACCTTTTGCAGTGCCGTCCAACTTAGTAATAGTAATACCAGTTAAACCTACTGCTTGATCAAATTCTTGTACTTGGTTAATTGCATTTTGCCCCGTACCTGCATCTACTACTAACATAATTTCATGAGGTGCCGTAGCATCAATTTTTTGCATAACACGCTTAACTTTCTTAAGCTCTTCCATTAAGTTACTTTTGTTATGTAAACGACCTGCGGTATCTGCAATTAACACATCAATACCTTTAGCACGCGCACTTTCAAAAGCATCGAAGATAACCGAAGCACTATCTGCACCATGGCCTTGAGCGACAACAGCAATGTCGTTACGCTCACCCCAAATTTGCAATTGTTCAGTAGCAGCTGCACGGAATGTGTCACCTGCTGCTAACATAACTTTCTTGCCTTCGCCTTGTAAACGCTTAGCCAGTTTACCAATAGTGGTTGTTTTTCCAACACCATTCACGCCCACCATTAAAATCACATAAGGTGATTTATTAGGGTCAATATGCAAAGGCTTCACACGTGGAGCCAGTAAAGCAACCAACTCTTCTTGTAATGCTTTATAAAGCGAATGTGAATAAATCAAATCGCCACGTGCAGTACGTTCAGTCAAGTTGGTAATAATCGTTTTTGTTGCATCTACACCAATATCTGCAACTAATAATTGCTCTTCAACTTCTTCAAGCAGCTCATCATCAATTTCTTTACCACCAATTAAGATATTTACCATACCATCGGTGAAATTACGGCGAGTTTTGCTTAAACCTTCTTTCATTCGCCCAAAGAAACCTGATTTTGGTTGCTCTGGTTCAGTTGAAGGTGCTGTCTCGACAACTTCTGGTGCTTTTACTTCTTGCTTAACAGGTGACTCAACGATAGGAACATCGATAGCAGGTAAATTAGGCAATGTGACATCGTCATCCCCGATCTCAGCATCTATCAAGAATTTATTTTGCATATTCGATTGTTGTTGCATGCCGATTCCTTGAAAAGCAGCGTGTTAAAAAATAGAAAGTTTAGCATAAATTCAAGTTTTTGCCTGCTCCAATAGCGAGCAAAACCTTTCTAAAATAAAGACCATGCTTATTGAGTATCTTCTTGTGCTAACGCAGGATATTCCTTGATGTGATCATGTTCAAACTGATAAGCGTACATTAACTTTAGATACTCTGCCCTATGAATTTTTGATTGATTCATTATCAACTCTGCCATATCTTGAGTTCTAGGATATGTAGCCTGTCGAGAAAGTTGTACAATTCGTTGATACTGTTCCGAGTTCACAGGACGAAGCAATGCTAAATAAGACAGCATAAAAATACAGCCAATGATAATAATCACAACCAGATTAAAACATTGGTCTGCCTTTAACTCAGACTTTAATTTAAGAAAATTTTCTTTGAATGTGAGCATGCCCTACCTCTAATTGATGTAGTGTAGGGTTCAATGCACTTCAGCACAAGGTCAAAATCCAGTAAGACTAATATTCTTTAGCCTTACTGGATGATAAACTTTAGCTTATTAAAGAACGTATTACAGAGAAGTATAAGATTGCTGCAATAATTACTAGCACCAGTAACATAGCAAAAATACTTAATCCTTCTTCAGCATCAGCTGGATGCAATTCATCTTCATCTGCAATTTTTCTAAGTTCACCATCATAAACCTGATAGAACCAAGCTTTTTGATTAGGATCCAATTGGCGAGCATAGTCAAAAACCCGTTTACGTTGCGCCAAACAATAATCACCTAAATGTATTTCTTGATGGAAAATTGCTTCGTCTAATAATTTACGATGGTAATGAGCAAGCTCTATGATTTGCTCCTCTTTAGGAGGAGTATCAAAAACAAAGCCATCGATAGTATTTGTCATAGTTATTCTCCTTGTCTTTTATTCTCATATTGATTTTACTCAAAATTATTTGTGAATAATGTTTAATCATGTATCCTAATAGTGAACCAACTAATGCTGAACAATAGTTGACAAATCCATTAATTTGTAATATTAGTTTAACAATTCTAAGTTACATTAGTTCAAAGGCAGTGGCCTTTAGAAAAAGTAATCATAATTAAAATAAGGAGTTTTATATGATTCAACGTATCTCTCATCATGATTTAGAACATGTATACGCAACTGCAGTTAATACAATTCACTCTCAAATGAATTTCCAAGATGCTGTTGCGCAGTTAGAAGAAGTTGCGCGTGCTGGTCACGGCAAAGCTGCCCTATTCTTAGCAGAGCTATATTATCAAGGTTTCCGTGTAGAACGTGATTCCATGAAAGCACAATATTGGCAGAAACTAGCCACCATGCAAGCATAAAGAGACGTCACTTAGGTGGCGTTTTTTTATACCTGTAAAAAGTTCAATATAAATTAACCATAACTATGTTCATCTTGCGCTTCGCCAAAGCTTAAGTCGCTTTGTCTTGCTCAGGTGGCGTTTTTTTATATCTGAAAAAACTAAAGTTATTAATTTTTTCTGCAACCCTACTTCACTATTCTTAGTCATAACACAGCATTATTTTTTAGTATTGATTTATATAGATATTTCAAGTCATCAATATTTGTTTACGATTTGACACCTGTTTAAACTGAAATGTCATGTGGTTTTCTTATAATAAGCAAGACAAGTTGAAAACCTTTAAATTTAAAATGAACAGTTTAAGTAATCTACAACCGGTTTCTAAAGACTTGATGATCAAGATTTATATTTTAAGAACCATGATGTATTGTGGAGTTCTTTGGGGACTATTTGATGAAGGCTGGGCCATTAAATCAGATCAGGAAGATTTTATTTTTCCTTTTTGGTTAAATGGAGTGCAAGCACATCGATATGCCAAAACTCATTGGCCTAATTACAAGCCAAGAAAAATTACCCCAAAAGACTTTCATGAATCTTTATTACCTACTTTAACACGGTTAAAAGTTACCCCTGCATTATTTAACTCATCTCATCGTAAGTTGAAGTTATCTACTCAACAAATGCATCATTTCTTTTTTAATCATCCAAAATGGCAGGTAGCTTAAAGTTTTTAAGCTACCAAACTTAGAGTGCTTTTTGAGCGTTTAAGCGTAAAACTAATATTTGAATGACTCGTAAGTCTTTGCTTTTTTCAAAAATCGAGCTAATTTAAATCAAAATGATAAAACAACAGGACAGAAGAAATGACTATCGTTGCACAAGTAATTAAGAACAAATCTGAACAAGCCATTTTTACAATTTCACCCGAAGCGACTGTCCTCGAAGCAATTACGATTATGGCGGAAAAAGGTATTGGTGCTTTAGTCGTAGCAGAAGGTGAAAAAGTTGTTGGAATATTATCTGAACGCGATTACACACGAAAAGTAACGCTTATGGAGCGTTCGTCTTATAGCACCACAGTTGCTGAAATTATGACGGCAAAAGTAATTACCGTAGGTTTAAACAATACAGTTGAAGAATGTTTACAACTCATGACTGATCGTCATTTACGACACTTACCTGTATTAGATAATGAAAAATTAGTTGGTTTTATTTCAATTGGTGACTTAGTTAAAGCAGCCATGGAAGATCAGAAAGTTTTAATTGAACAATTAAAGCAATATATTTCAGGCTAAATACAAAAATAAAAATGGGCGATTAACGCCCATTTTTATTGTCTTTAAAAATTAAAGATAATTCGTAATTAAAGCAACTAAACGCTCTAGCAAAATATCAGCTTGAGCTTGTGTCATGTTAATTGGAGGTAATAAACGAACCACCGAACCTGCCGTAACGTTAATAATAAGTTTGTATTCATCACGAGCAATCGCAACAAGTTCAGCACAATCTTTAGGTAGTTGAATACCGATCATCATACCGAAACCACGTACTTGCACATTCTTATCCGACAATTGGGCACGTAATTGATCAACAATATAATTACCTACTACTGCTGCATTCTCTACCGCATTTTCCTTCTGGATTGTGTCAATTACCGTATAAACCACACGAGAACCCAATACTGTACCGCCATAAGTAGAACCATGACTGCCTGGCCCTAACAAACCTACAGCCTTACCTTGAGTCATTACAGCACCTACAGGGAAACCATTACCCAATCCTTTTGCTGTAGTTAAAACATCCGGAATAATATTTGTATGTTGATACGCAAAGTATTTACCGGTACGACCATTACCAGTTTGGATTTCATCTAGCATCATCAACCAGTTATGCTGATTACAAATTTGGCGAACTTCTTCTAAATAGCTAAATCCTTGAGGTGCAGTATTAATACCACCTTCACCTTGGATTGGTTCAATTAAAATAGCAACGATATCTGGATGCTGTAAGGCTGCCTCTTGAATGGCTTCAATGTCACCAAATGGGACTCGAATAAAGCCTTCCACCAAAGGTGCAAAACCGTCTTGTACTTTCTTGTTACCAGTTGCAGAAAGTGTCGCCAAAGTACGACCATGAAATGATTGTTCAGCAACAATAATCTTTGGCAAGCTTATACCTTGTTGAGTACCAAATTTACGAGCAATTTTAATCGCTCCTTCGTTTGACTCAGCACCACTGTTTGAAAAGAAAATTTCTTCCATACCTGAAACCTCAGCAAGCTTTTGCGCCGCCGCAGTTTGCCATGGAATTTCAAATAAATTGCTCGTATGCACGAGAGTAGCTGCTTGTTCTGCAATAGCTTCTGCAATAGCTGGATGAGCATGTCCTAGTCCACATACAGCAATACCAGTAAGTGCATCTAAATATTCTGTACCATCTTGTGTATAAAGATATGCCCCTCGGCCTCGGACAAAACTGATCGCTTGGCGACCATAAGTAGCCATTAAGTGTGTTGGTTGATCAGGTTGTACTGGAGCCAGGGTAATATCAGTCATCACGAACTCTTTCTGTATGAGGTTTTAAGAAGGGTTTATATAAACAAAAACTTGCACTGATGAAAAGTCTCATCCTTCATTTATCTAAAATTTCGTCTGCTTTTTGCTATCGCTTCGGTTTATACAATAAAATATTGAATATTCTGTGCAACTTTAAGCAACAAGGCGGTTTGCAAAGCGATGTGAACACCCCCTATAATGCTGCAAGATTAGTTGAGGATCTATTTATGACTGAACAAGCACGTGATACTGAAGCGTTAATTCGCGATCAAATTGCGAAGCATCCCGTTTTACTTTACATGAAAGGCACTCCACAGTTTCCACAATGTGGTTTCTCTGCACGTGCAGTAGAGGCGCTCAGTCAAATTGGTCGTCCATTTGCATATGTGAACATCTTAGAAAACCCTGATATTCGTGCAACTTTACCAAAAATTGCAAACTGGCCTACTTTCCCACAATTATGGGTAAACGGCGAGCTTATTGGTGGTAGCGATATCATGCTTGAAATGTTCCAAAATGGCGAATTAAAACCATTAATCGAACAATACAGCGCAGCTCCAGAAGCTTAATAATAAAAAAGCCAATCGAAAGATTGGCTTTTTTATACTTATAAATTTAACAATCACTTATACCGATATAACGAAATAGTCCATCAACACCAAGATCTGCTTTTAAAATAGTTAAATTTTTATACGGTGTGGTAGTTATCGCTTCAAAAATATTCATGTTCGGATCTTCATGCAACTCATCTACGTTTTGATTCATAACTTCTTCAAAACGATCAGCTACAAATTCAAAGCCTAAATCCATTGCAATAAACAATGTATGTTCACAAGGTTGGACGTACTGCTCTTGTGTCCAATCAATAACTGAAAGCTTACAGATTGGGCAAAGGATATTGGCCGATGCATTTTCTAATTCAACTAACTGGTAAGACATACTTTTAAAAAACCGAGAAAAATCTATTTTATGAAAAATAATATGTAAACGCTATATTTGTTTTAAGCTTCATAAAATAAATTACAAAAACATTTCAATGTAATGACATTATAATTTCAAATTATTTAATTCCCTTTACTCTCTTGTATTTATCGGCTTTTTACAAAAAATTAAAATCAAACTTTATCGTTGCAAAACTAATAATGTAAAATCTTTAGTGTTGCATAAATAGGATATTTTAATGCTCACAGATCTTGATGATTTTTATTGTTTTGCCCTTGTTGTTGAGCATGGTGGATTTAGTGCTGCCGAACGTGTTACGGACATTCCAAAATCAAAATTAAGTCGTCGTGTTTATAATTTAGAGGAAAATTTAGGGGTTCGCTTAATTCAGCGCAGTTCTCGTCATTTTGCTGTTACCGATATCGGGATGGATATCTATAGACACGCACAAGTTATGATGAATGCTGCTCAAGCAGCCCATGATTTAGTTGATCACTTAAGTATTCAACCAAGAGGCGTAGTCAAAGTAAGCGTTCCTGTAGACATTGCCCAAAACCAGCTACCTAAAATTTTACCGGCATTCTTAAAAAAATATCCCGAAATTCGTTTACAACTTATTGTAAGCAACCGTCGCGTTGATGTGATTAATGAAGGTATTGATGTAGCTCTACGTGTCAGATCTAAATTAGATGATGACCCTAGCTTAGTACTTAGACAGTTTGCGCTCATAGAACAAAGTTTATTCGCAAGCCAAGCTTACTTAAATGAGTTTGGTAATATTAAGTCACCTGATGAGTTAAGCGATCATCGTATTTTAAGCTTGTCCGAAGAGCATTTAGATCAACAATTTATTTTACATGGTCCAGATAGCCAACTGAAAAAAGTGAAAGTTAGCCCCACTGTAATGGGAACAAATCTTTATATGCTTGCCCAACTTGCAAGTCAGAATTGTGGTATTGCCTTATTGCCAGAAACAGCAGCTGAAGATTTTGTAAAATCGGGTCAGCTTGTACAAATCTTACCGGACTGGAAAGCAGCTCACGGTATATTTCATGCTGTTTACCCATCTCGTAGAGGATTACTCCCAGCAGTGCGTGTATTTATTGATTATCTTGTGGAACATCTCTCAGAGCATTAATAAATTAAGCTCCATAAAAAAGTTCGATAATATATCGAACTTTTTATTTTATAACGATTAAATTTTTGGATAATTTCCTACCCCTTCTGGCCAAGGTGTAAGTAGCTCAAAACCTGTATCTGTAACTGCAACCATATGTTCCCATTGAGCAGATAAAGAAAGATCTTGAGTAATGACGGTCCAACCATCATTTAATTCTTTAACTTGAGGTTTGCCTGCATTCACCATAGGTTCAATTGTAAAGACCATACCTTTCTTTAGAACCAAACCTTGTCCACGTTGTCCATAATGCAGAATATTAGGCTGCTCATGGTAAACTTTACCAATGCCATGCCCACAATACTCTCGAACAATGCTATAACCCTCGCGATGAGCAACCGATTGAATAGCGTAACCAATATCACCTAAAGTAGCGCCAGGTTTAACTGCATGAATACCAGCAACCATTGCCTCATAAGTTGTTTCAACCAACTTTTTCGCATGTGGATTTACGTTTCCAACGTAGTACATACGGCTCGTATCGCCAAAGTAACCATCTTTAATAATCGCTACATCAATATTAATAATATCGCCATCTTTTAAAACTTTATTTGGAGATGGAATACCATGACACACTACTTCATTGACTGAAGTACATATTGTTTTTGTGAAACCGTGATAACCAACATTGGCTGGTATGACCTTTAAAGTATTTACGATGTAATCATTGCAAATATTGTCTAAATACTCAGTTGTTACGCCTGGCTTAACGTACTTCCCTATCATTTCTAAAACTTGTGCAGCCAAATGCCCAGAAATTCTTAATTTTTCCAGATCTTGTTCTGTTTTAATTGTAACAGTAGAAGCTCTCATTCAATTTTATCCTCGTAGGCACTGTTTTGATCACACCTACAAAAATGTTAGTTAATTTATAGTATTTTAGAATGGATATATGATAGGCGGAAAGCTTTAAATGTCCAAATATTCAACATTCATAATAGTATTTTATATTTTTATTTTTACATAATTTTTTTAAAAAATCAGAGTTAAAAACTATTTTCTCTATTTCTTTCAAAGGTTTTTCAAATAGATAACTTAACCAGTTGATATTTTTCATATCTCTGACTGATTTAGAAAACTTGAAAAATCTCTTTTTCACATAAAATAGCGCTTGATCATGCTCTCTTTTACTCTAAAATTCTTTCTTTTTTGTTAAATTTAATTTATGCAACAACTTCGTACTGGAGATATTATTGCCTTAGGTTTTATGACCTTTGCCCTCTTTATTGGGGCAGGTAATATTATCTTTCCTCCCATTGTCGCACAGCAAGCTGGTGATCATGTATGGTTAGCGGCCATAGGCTTTTTGATTACTGCTGTTGGCTTACCCGTAATTACGATTATGGCACTCTCTCGCATGCAGGGTTCCATTGAAATCATTAGTTCACCTTTAGGCCGTATCGCAAGTCTGATTTTAACAGTAGTATGTTATTTATCAGTTGGTCCTTTATTTGCTACACCACGAACTGCAACAGTTTCTTATGAAATTGGTTTTTCCTCTTATTTCGGAACATCAAGCAGTAGTCTTTTAATTTATAGCGCAATCTATTTTACATTTGTTACTTTAGTTTCGTTATATCCAAACAAGCTTTTAGATACAGTTGGACATGTTCTAGCACCTCTAAAAATTATCGCTTTAGCAATTTTAGGTATTGCAGCGGTTATGATTCCTGCGGGCTACGTTCCTGCTCCAATTAATCATTACGTTAACTCTCCTGTTTCGGAAGGTTTCGTAAATGGTTATCTTACTATGGACACTTTAGGTGCTTTAGTATTTGGTATCGTTATTATTCAAGCAATTTATTCGCGTGGTGTTACAGATAAAAAGCTAGTCACCAAATATGCAATTATTGCTAGCCTTATTTCAGGTGTTGGTCTTACTTTAGTGTACTTAAGCTTATTTAAATTAGGTTTAGGTAGTCACGAAGTTGCTCCAAATGCCGCAAATGGTGCTGTAATTCTGCATGCCTATGTTCAACATGCTTTTGGAAATATGGGTTCATTATTCCTAACTGGACTTATTTTCTTAGCGTGTATGGTAACTGCAATTGGTTTAACTTGTGCGTGTGGTGAATATTTTGCTCAACTCACCAAGTTACCTTATAAGCTTTTAGTATTTATCTTAGTTGGTTTCTCTTTCATTATTTCTAATCTTGGATTGACCAAACTCATTGCTGTATCAGTACCGGTTTTAAGTGCAATTTATCCACCAGCTATTGTGGTTATTATGCTCAGTTTCTTCTGGAAATTTTGGCATAAACCATCTTTAATTGTTGGTTCAGTAACAAGTATTGCTTTAATTTTCGGAATTATCGATGGGCTTAAGGTTGCGGGTTTTGGAGATAATCTTCCTATGTTCCTTCAACATTTACCATTAAATGAACAGAATTTAGCATGGTTGATCCCATCTTTAGTTGTTCTTGTGGTAACTACCCTTATCGACAAAGTTAAACATAAAAGCATTTAACCTGGTGTTTTTTTGAAATCGAGTTTTACCCAAACATGATTTTATATATTGAATAAAATGCTGCGTTTACCCAACCAGCATTTTATTTCCAACACTAGTATTTAATGACAATTCAACTATAGATATAATTAATTTTTGCTGTAATATTACATTAAAATAATTTTTAGCTTACTCAGTAAAGAAGAGCATAAATGAAAAGTAAATATTATTTAACATTAGCAGATGCAGAGTTTTTAATGGAAGAAGCTCAAAAATATGCAATCGAACACAACTTCAAAGTCAGTATAGCTATTGTTGATGAAACAAGCTCTTTATTACTTATGAAACGCCTAGATGGTGCCTCTCCTCTCAGTACACATATATGCCTAGAAAAGGCTAAATGCTCATCAATGAGTGGCCGTCCGTCAAAATTTTACGAAGAACTTCTTCAAAATGGCCGTCTTGGTTTCTTAAGTCTACCAAGTGCTAAAGGTATGCTAGAAGGCGGAAAAGCGATTATTTATGAAGGCCAGATTTTAGGTGCAATTGGTGTTTCTGGTGTCCAATCTTTTGAAGATGCTGAAATTGCACAACACGCAATTGATGTCTTCTTAAAGAAACAAAGCAACTAAAGTAAATTGAGAGAAAAGAGAAATTATTACACTTTTCACCTAAAAATTTCTCTTTTCTAAAATATTAAGTATTTTATACAAAAATATTTAATATTTACCTTTTTTATACCTTAACTATTTATAAATATAGAGGTTTTCATAAAACTGTTCAAAAATTTTTCAATTGACTATTGAATTAAGCTAAAAATACAAGTACAACATTAAACTTATTCTTGACTAAAACATTCGGTTTTAGCGCAACCACAAGGAGGGATGGAGATGTTATCATTACATTTCAACAAACAAGTCTTCATTAACACTCTGAACAGTAAAGATTCAGTTGTTTATGGAGTAACAACACTTGCTCTTATGCTGACTCTACTGTTTCAAGGTATGATTAAAGGGAATCTGAAACCCGAATACTTTATGTATGCCATGGTTGTTTCTTTTGTATTTTGTGTATGGGCCTTTGTCGACCACAAAATGCGAAAATTAGCTAAAAGACGACTTAGTCAACAGAAATAAGAATTCAAAAATGGATGAGCAATCATCCATTTTTTATTTATTTAAAAATAGAAAAATCGTTCCCATTACCAAAATAGCAGTTGCCAGCAGCTCAGTAATAATTAAAGCAATCATCATAAATGTCATCAGCCATGTCGGCAAATTAACCTGCCCTAACCTATGCGGTTGTTTAAACTGATTGGTCGTATCCTGTAAAAACCCATGAATGATATAAACTAAAATTGAGAAACTAAAAAACAGTATATTTGCCAATACACACCATACAGCAATATCCTCATTTAAAACCGTGAAATAGCTCAATACAGCTAGAATGAGCGTAGCTGCTGCATAAAGCAAACTGCTTCTATGTGCAATATCTACATAATAATGTGCACGGCTTAATTCAGAACGGCGAATTTGCCAATATTTCCATACCCCGGTTAACATTCCTATCCATAAAAAGACACCACTAAAAACAATAGCCAACTGTACGGCTTTCGATAAATCCATCATTTCCTTTATTCGTTTTATTAAAATTTGATGAGCTATATAACATAAATCTTGACTTTATAGTCACAATTTAATCAAGTGCCTTTTCGGAACTCATGTACATTAAGATAAATGATTAGCCAATTAACTTTAAATCTATGGATAAGACTTTTGAATCTTTTTGGATTACCTGTAAAGATGGTTATCAGCTTGCAGCTCAATTTTATCCTGCTCAAGAAAAGAAAACTGAATATCCTATTCTCATTTGTCCAGCAACAGGTATAACTAAAAACTTTTATCACTCTTTCGCCGCATGGTTAAGCCAACAAGGCTACGATGTATTGAGTTTTGACTTTCGTGGTATTGGCGAGTCCCTACATGGCGCTTTAAAACAAAGCACCGCAAGTATTACCGACTGGGGAACACTTGATATTCCTGCTGCAATTGATGCTTTATTAATAAAAACGAAAGCAAATCAAGTTATTCTTATTGGACATAGTGCTGGTGGACAACTACTAGGAGTCGTACCTAATTATAATAAAGTCGCAAAAGTAATAACGGTTGCTGGTTCAACTGGACATATTAAAGGCCTTAAAGGAAAAACCAAGGTTTTAGCACCAGTTATGTTTAATCTTATCTTCCCTATTTCTAGTCTCGTTAAAGGCTATGGCGCAACTCAATTCATTGGTATGGGAGAAAACCTACCTAAAAAAGTTGCTCAACAATGGCGAGAGTTTTGTAGTCGTCCCGGATATGTAAAAAACGCTATAGGCAAGAAGATTTTTCATGATTTTCATTCAGATATTCAATGTCCAATTACTGCTATTTGGGCTGATGATGATGAGATTGCAACCAAACGGAACGTACAAGAATTATTAAGTTTATATCCAAATGCAAATAAAAAAATGATTGAACTTAGCCCAAAAGATTTAGGCTATAAATCAATTGGCCATATGCTGTTATTTAAAAAATCACATCAAAAACTTTGGTCTATTTTAGAACAAGAAATTAAACATTAATCACTGCTTTTATTTTCGCCTCTAAGTCAGTAATCCGGCTTAGAGGTTTTTTTGTATTAAAAACGAGCAGCTTTTTACTTAAATGCGTCGATATACCGTTAAAGTTCTGCTAAGGTAATTCATCTGAAGCTGTTGTCAAAAAACAGGTATATTTACTTGTTTAATGCAAACAGCTTCTTTTTTTCTGTTTTAGCTAAAGCCAAAGAAATTGTTCAAGGATAATTATGCTAGCACTAGAGCCTCAACATATTCATATGAATCAACATGCTGTTGATAAAACACATGCATTAAAGTGTCTAGTAGATATATTAGAAAAAGATGGGTTAGTTACGCCTGAATATATAACGGGACTCATCAATCGTGAACAACAAAGCGCGACTTATTTAGGCCAAGGCATTGCCATTCCCCACGGTACTCCTCAATCACGTGAATATATTTTAAAAACAGGGATTCGCTTAGCCCATTTTCCCGAAGGTGTGATCTGGGATGGAGAAAATAAAATTTATTTAGCTGTAGTGATTGCAGCAAAATCTGATGAACATTTGCAAGTTTTGCAAATTCTTACTCGTGCATTAATGCATGACGTCAGCGAACAAGTAAAGAATGCGTCTAAACCTGAGCAGATTATCGAATTACTACAAGCTCAGCCATTATCTTTAGCACTTCATGAAAATCTTATTCAAACCGAAATCGATGCACAAGATATCGAAGATTTATTTTGGGCAGCTTCTCAAACACTCAAAAAACATAATTTTGTAAAATGTGGTTTTCTAAGTTCACTTGATCCAGAACAAGCCATTCAACTGCAAGATCAAATCTGGTCCATTTCAAGCAATCACTTTGTTCAGCAACCAGCTATTAGTATTACTAAACCATCACAGGCTTTAGAACTAAATGGTAAAAAGCTGAACACCCTCATTTGTATAGCAGCCAATGACCAACTCGATAATGAAAGATTTAATCGTTTAATTGATATTTTATTTAACCCTGAGCAAGTTGCCGAGCTAGATAAAACTCAAACGCCAAACGAAATTGCAAAAATTATTGGAGCTGACGTTGTTCCGGACTGGCCTCAACGTTCAGTAGTATTAGCAAATGCACACGGCTTACATGCCCGACCAGCTACACACTTAGTCAATCTTACAAAAACCTTTCAAGGCGACATCCAAGTTGCAGTAGACGATGGTAGCTTTGTTTCTGCCAAAAGTTTAACTCGTCTTTTAGCGTTAGGTTGTAAGCGTGGCCAAACTCTACGTTTTATCGCTGAGCCAGAAACCGATGCCGTAGAGGCTTTAGATCAAGTTATTTTGGCAGTGCAGCAAGGCTTAGGTGAAGAAGTTGAAGCGCTACCTGTAACCAGTGAAACACCTGACCAACTCCCTGCTCAAACGGCAATATCCAATGCTACAACATTGGGTAACAATACGGGCATTGCAGCATCAAGTGGCTTAGCCTTTGGACCTGTCCATGTGATTAAACCAAAGATTTATCAATATGAACGTATGGGTTCAGGCGTAAAAGTCGAGAAAGAAAATTTAGATATTGCCCTACATGCAGTAAAAAACAATATTCACCAAGTTATAGCCAAAGCTGATGCTTCTGAAATTAAACAAATCTTTCGAGCTCACCTAGAAATGCTTGATGATCCTGATTTAATTAATGGTGTATATCAAAAAATTTATCAAAATTTATCAGCACCGGCTGCGTGGCATGAGCATATTGAAGCTGCAGCTAAAGCACAGGAAGCACTACCAGATCGTTTACTCGCTGAACGCGCAACAGACCTACGTGACATTGGTGATAGAGTTTTAACCCAATTATGTGGTGAAGTAGTAATTGAAGAGCCTAAAGAGCCTTATATTCTAATCATGCATGACGTGGGGCCAAGTGATGTCGCTCGTCTAAACAAAGACCGTGTCGCAGGTATTCTAACTGCTATAGGCGGTGCAAGTGCGCATAGTGCAATTGTCGCACGTGCTTTAGGCATTCCAGCTATTGTTGGTGCTGGTGAACAAGTCCTAGAAATTGATCCGAAAAGCACTTTACTTATTAATGGTGATACTGGAACTTTTGTTTTAAATCCAGATGCAGCGCAAATCGAACAAGCCAAGCAAGAGCGTGAGCAACAGCGTCAAATTCGTGAAGAAGCTGAACGCCATAGCCACGAGCCAGCAATTACCTTAGATCAACACCAAATCGAAATTGCAGCCAATTTGGGTAAAGTTCAAGCGACAGCACAAGCAGTAGAATGTGGTGCTGAAGCAATTGGCCTACTTAGAACCGAACTTGTTTTTATGTCTCATAGCAGTGCACCTAATGAGGCTGTTCAAGAGGCTGATTACCGAGTTGTATTAGATGCACTTGCAGGTCGCCCGCTTGTAGTACGTACATTAGATGTAGGCGGTGATAAGCCTTTACCTTACTTACCAATTGCTGAAGAAGAAAACCCATTCTTAGGGTTAAGAGGAATTCGTTTAACTTTAAGACGCCCTGAGCTTTTAAAACAGCAATTAACCGCTCTACTAAAAGCATCTGATAATCGTCCGTTACGCATTATGTTCCCTATGATTGGACGCGTTGAAGAATGGCGTGCAGCCAAAGCAATTCTTGACGAAGTAAGAGCCCAACATCCATGTGACAATTTACAAGTTGGTATTATGATTGAGGTTCCGTCTGCTGCTTTACTTGCACCGGTTCTTGCACAAGAAGTCGACTTTTTCAGTATCGGCACAAATGACCTGACCCAATATACTTTAGCGATTGACCGAGGCCATCCAATACTCTCAGCGGAAGCAGACGGATTACATCCAAGTATTCTTAATTTGATTGATCAAACAGTAAAAGCTGCCCACAAACATGGCAAATGGGTAGGAATCTGTGGTGAGCTTGCAGCAGACCCGAAAGCTGTACCTATTCTCATGGGATTAGGCGTAGACGAACTGAGTATGTCACCAAATAGCATTCCTTTAGTAAAAGCTCAAATCCGTACACTAAGCTATAGCCATGCTCAAAAGCTTGCACAACAAGCTTTACTATGCGATAGCGCCCCTGCTGTGCGCCAGCTATCTGAACAAGACTTATAAGATTGGGAATAGTAATGGCTAAAATTTTAACAATTACTTTAAACCCTGCAATTGATGTAACCATTCAACTGAATGAGTTATTAGTAGGTGAAGTGAACCGGCAAGAGTCGGTAGAAATTCATGCGGCTGGCAAAGGCCTAAATGTTGCTCAAGTATTAAAAGACTTAGGTCATGATGTAATCGTAAGTGGTTTTTTAGGTGAGCATAATCGACAAATTTTCGATACACATTTTGCACAAGCTCAATTTCAACCCGAGTTTATTTATATTGATGGTGAAACACGTCAAAATATAAAAATTGCTGAGCATTCTGGGCGGATGACCGATTTAAACGGCAAAGGTTTCTTTGTTTCTGAAACAGACAAACAAAGCCTATTTAATAAGATTGAAGTTCTGTTACCACAAGTCGAGGTCGTTGCAATAGCGGGTAGCCTTCCACAAGGTTTTAGTATTGATGAGTTACAACATCTTATTCAACTGATCAAAAAAAATAATAAGAAAGTTGCACTAGATACCAGTGGTAAAGCGTTGGTTGCTGCAATTGAATGTCAACCTTGGATGATCAAACCGAATACCGATGAGTTGGTTGAAAGTTATCAACGTCCTGCCGCAAGCTATGCCGAACAAAGAAAACTTTTTGATAGCTTAACCAATATTGAACATGTGGTTATCTCAATGGGTGAAGATGGCGTAAATTGGTTACACGCCACTCACCCCTTACATGCTCAAGCACCAAAAGTTATTGTAAAAAGTACAGTAGGCGCTGGTGATTCACTCTTAGCCGGCATGATCCATGGACTTGTTAACCAACTGCCTCCTGAAGAAACCTTAAAAACTGCGACTGCCATTGCAAGCCATGCTGTAACACAAATTGGTTTTCGAATCCCTACTCCTGAGATTCTAGACCAACTAAAAGCACAAACTATTATCAATTCATTGAGTGAATCTGATGCAAACTGCTAAACATTTATTATTTGTCACTAATAGTCCGCAACAGCAAGTCAATGCTTTAATCTTGGCTCGTAAACTAGCTTTAGTCGCAACTCAACACGGCTATAAACACAGTGTCATTTCACTCGATGAGTTTGAATCAAGCGATCATTTTGATCATGTCATTATTATTGGACAACAACCTAAAAATCTAAATATTTTTGGTCAAAACGCTTTATCTTTAGTTTCTATTGAAGATATTAAAGATGATGCAGACAAAGCGCTTTTAACAGCACTTGAACACTCAAAACTAGCAAATGAGTGGGAACAAAAACCTAAGCAAGTTTCAAATACATTAACTCATTTTGTTGCCATTACTGCTTGCCCAACTGGAGTTGCCCATACATTTATGGCAGCTGAAGCATTACAACAAGGTGCAGAAAGACTTGGGTATCAAATCGATGTAGAAACTCAAGGTTCTGTAGGTGCGAAGAATATTTTATCACCTCAAGCGATTGCTGATGCCGATATTGTTATTCTTGCTACTGACATTGAAGTCAACACTGACCGCTTTATAGGTAAGCGTGTCTATAGATGTAGCACTGGTTTTGCTTTAAAACAAACCGACAAGGCTTTTGCTGAGGCAATTGCTAATGCTCAGGTTTTAGAACAAGGTAAACAGCAAGCAACAACCGAAAATAAGGATAAAACTGAAAAAGTTGGTGTATATAAACACTTATTAACTGGTGTTTCTTATATGCTGCCTATGGTTGTTGCGGGGGGCTTGCTAATTGCACTTTCTTTATGTTTTGGCCTAAATGCAGCGGAACAAGCTGGTAGTCTGCCAGCCATATTAAAACAGATTGGCGCAGCAGCATTTACCCTCATGGTACCCATGCTATCGGGTTATATTGCATATTCCATTGCAGATCGCCCCGGTCTTGCACCCGGTTTAATCGGGGGTTTATTGGCAGCACAGTTACAAGCAGGATTTTTAGGCGGTATTGTTTCTGGCTTCCTTGCAGGTTATATCGCGTTATTTATTGCTAAAAAAGTTAAGCTCCCAACTAGCTTAGAGTCCCTTAAGCCCATTTTGATTATTCCATTATTAGGAACATTATCTGTTGGACTGATTATGTTCTATGTGGTAGGTCAACCTGTAGCGCATATTTTTGAGTTAATGAAAGATTTCCTCAACAACATGGGCACAACAAATGCTGTATTAATGGGAATTATTCTGGCAAGTATGATGTGTATTGATTTGGGCGGACCAATCAATAAAGCTGCTTATGCTTTTACAGTTGGACTACTTACCACCAATACCTATATGCCAATGGCTGCCACGATGGCAGGTGGTATGGTTCCTGCAATTGGGATGGCAATTGCGACCTTCCTCGCTAGAAATAAATTTAGTACTGGTGAAAAAGATGCAGGTAAAGCTGCGTTTGTGCTTGGTTTATGCTTTATTTCAGAAGGTGCAATTCCATTTGCAGCAAAAGATCCAATGCGTGTTATTCCAACCTGTATTCTAGGTGGCGCAGTAACTGGTGCATTAGTTGCTTTATTTCACTGTGAGCTTGTGACTCCACACGGCGGTGTATTCGTACTACTGATTCCGAATGCAATCAATCATGCGTGGTTGTATCTTGCAGCAATTGCGGCTGGAAGTATCGTAACGGGAGTAAGTTACGCCATCATTAAAAAGAATCAAGAAGAAAAATTATTAACAAAATCATAATTAAAAAAGGGAGAATATAAATTCTCCCTTTTTATTAGTACTCAGTTTTATAGATTATCAATTAATTTGAACCAGATATGTCATCAGTGGTTCTAAGGTAAAACACTAAAAATTTAATTTGAGGCCACACTCATCTTTTAATTTCAAAATTTTTAGAAGTACATTTGGATTTTTCAGATATAATTACCCCTACTCCCAAAAATAATTTTAATATTTAAAATCAATAACTTAAAAACAAATATGCATTAATTTTATAGATAATTCATCAATTATGTTAAATGTATGGTAAATTTTCATTTTAAAAAAACAATTAAATATATGATTAATTTAAATATTTACCTAATAAATGGATTTATTTTTTTAAGTTATGACTTTGTAGACAAAAAATTTTGATAGAAATGTCACGTTCAAAACACGTTTTTTTTTCTACGATTCTCATGCAAACAAATATCGTTCATTTTACGACCAAGCGAGTAGCCAAGTTCAAATAAACGGTAAGGAATAAGTTTTATCAGAAGAGGAAAATTTATAGTTTGTCCTTGTTAATTCAAACAATATAAATTTTGCTCAAGACTTAAAGTCCTGATATAACTTGCTTAGTGAAACTATATTTTTCAACTATTAAGATTAGTTTCATAAAAATGCGATCCACCAAGGTATGGGGAAAAGTCAATGACAAAGAAGTATGCGCGCTTTTTACCTACAACAGAATCTTTCACTCTTGAAGATTTTCCATATTATTGGATTACTCAGGTCCATGCTCAATATGTTCAAAATATTGATAATGCCCTTAAAAAATATGGCCTCGATAATTCTCGTAGACGTATTATGCTTGCACTCAGTAGCAAACCTCATGCTAGCGTATCTGAGCTATCTGACATGATTATTTCAAAGATGTCCACGACAACTAAAATTGTTTATCGCTTAAAAGATGAAGGTTTAGTTGAAACATATTCTTGCCAAACAGATGGTCGAATTACACGTGTATATCTTACTGAACGTGGTATTGAAATGATCAGTAAAATTAATGATCTTACGAGTGTGGTACTTGAACAATCATTTGAAGGTATTACCCCCCTACAGTTAGAAAAAATGATGGAAAGCTTAAAAATGCTTTTAAAAAATCTATCGCGTTAGTTATTTTTTCATAATTTGCAAAATTTATTAGATTTAAAGCTCTCTCATGAGGGCTTTTTTTATACGTGATAATTATGATAAAGAACATGGATTTCATAAAGTAATCAATTAAACATTCTGCTTGTTGACTTGTTCTTTCAACTCCAGTAGAAACTCTTTTTTATTCTCTACATTGTAATGATAGGAAAAATGGCTAAAAGAAAATATAAAAGTGATAAGTTTCAGGTACGTCGTATTAATCGCCAATGGTGGGTACTTGAAAAGGACTTGGAAACTAACTGCTATGCTAAGCATGAACAAGTAGCTACAAAAACATTAGCTAATAATTATGCTGATGATTATATAGAGCAATACTATATGAATCTCTATATTCAACAACAGTTGAAAAAACCAGAAGCCGTATAAATAAAAAAGCCATTATGGCTTTTTTTTTATTTATAATTTAACAAGTTAATAACAAGTGAGATAATAAAATTTTGGCATAAAAAAAACCTACATCTTGGGGAAAATGTAGGCTATAAAATGCACAAAAAGGAATTATATATCCTTTTTGACAAAAAGAATTCTACGATATCATAAGACCTTATTTTATATTACTTTTGTAAAGTTAATAGTGCTTATTGTATTAATGCTTAATAACTTAAACTGATTCTTTATATAAATTTTTTAAAAGAAAATATTCAAAGTAATTCATTTTTTTCTTATTTAAATATTTTATTTGATATAAATTTCTCAGTTAAGCCTTCTATTACAGCTATATAAACACCTGTTTTAACAAGTTTTTTACAAAAATAAGCATAATTTTTTAAAGTTAAAACTCTATTTTTTATAATTTTCGTAAAATTAAAAGTTAATAAATAACATATGCATACATGAGTAATAACAGTTCGAGTTTAGAAAAACATTTATTCAAGTCTAAAAAAAAATCAAATATTCAGTTTTTATAGCTTTTGTGGGGACGACACAACTATTACAATACAGTTTATAAATAGTTTAACTCTTCAGCAGTTTTAGGCATGTTATGACTTCAATGTCGAACACTACCCAAAAGCACTTTATTGTTGAGCAGTTTCCTCTACCGACTTGGGTCAGTGATGAAAAGGGCTTAATTTTATACTGCAATACGGAGTGTACAAAGTACTGGCGCGATACTTCTCCTCCATTGTTTCAGCAATGGTTAGATTTCGTGTACCCTGCCGATTTAGAAGAAGTTAAAAATAAATGGTTAGATGCTATACGGCTCCAATCAAGAGTTGAGTTTAAATGCCGTCTTTTGCATAAGAGTCACCACTATCGATGGTGTAAACTTTCTATTCAATTGTCGAAATACCATGAATCTTCTCAGGAAAATGAATGGTTTGTTAGTTTCCTAGATATTGACCAAGATATTCAAGAACAACAAAGCTTACGCAAAGATATCGATATACAGAACCAAATGCTCGATATTAGTGTGGATTGTATTAAAGTTTTAAATACTGATGGTACAGTATCTCATATGAATAAATCAGGATGCCTTGCTCTAGGTGTACCTGTAAATGAAAAAAAATTTGGCATGCGATGGTTAGACCTTTTACCATCTCATATTCGTAAGCGTGGAAGAGTTGCTTTAAAAAAAGCCTTAGAAGGTAAAGTAGCTCGATTCGCTGGCATGAGTTGTTTACCTCATCAAGATCCTGAATATTGGGATAACATGCTTACCCCAATCCAGCATACAAATGGCGAAATTATTCAAATATTGTGTGTTTCCCGGAATGTCACTCAACAATATCTTACTGAAAACCGTTTAAGAGATATTAGTGAAAGAGATGAACTTACTGGATTATTTAATAGACGCTCATTTAAGCTTCAACTAAAACGTACTCTAGCCTACTCAAGGGAAACGCAAACAAGTGTAGGACTACTTTTAATTGATTTAGATCATTTCAAACACATTAATGACACCATAGGCCATAGTGCTGGTGATCACTTATTAAAAATACTATCCAAACGTTTTAATCAATGTGTAGACCATGAACGATGTTCTGTCGCTAGATTAGGTGGCGATGAGTTTGCAGTTATTGTCAGCCATCTAAAAAATGAAAATGATGTGCGCGAGCTTGCTGAAGTATTGCTTCAGCAACTTAATCAACCTATTACGTATGCCGGGAATGTACTCAACGGCGGGATGAGCATTGGCTGTGCCATTTATCCTCAAGATGCTGTTGATCAATCAAGTTTATTAAGCTGTGCAGACATGGCACTGCATGACTTAAAAGCTCGAGGTCGTGGCGGTATACGTATGTATAACCCGAGTATGATGCAATTAACCGAGGCAATCGCGTCTCAACTTAACATTGCCCGGCAGCTTATTCGTCACCATACCATCCAACCTTATTATCAACCTAAAGTTGATTTAAAAACACATACTGTCGTGGGCTTTGAAGCATTACTCCGTTGGCACACGACGTCGGCTCAGACAGGTTTACCTTCTCAGATTGCTGAAGCTTTCAAAGATTACGATTTAGCAAGTAAAATTGGTGAAATCATGCAACATCAAGTTTTGCATGATATGGCTAAATGGATAAAATTAGGTTTTCAGCCCCTTCCAGTATCTCTAAATGCTGCACCAGTTGAGTTTTTAAGAGATAATTATGCAGAACGGCTATTAAAAAAAATTAATCATCTTGAAATTCCTACACATTTAATTGAAGTAGAAGTTACTGAGCATATGCTTGGGGACCGTGGTTCGGAATATGTTATTCGCGCACTCAATAAACTAAAACAACATGGTGTACGCATTGCTTTAGATGATTTCGGAACAGGATTCTCTTCTCTAACACATATAAGAGATTACCCAATTGACTGTCTAAAAGTCGACTGTAGTTTTATACAAAAGATGCAAAATGACCCATCAATTTATTCAATTGTTCAAGCCATTGGCTTACTTGCTCCAAATCTCTCACTTGGTCTAATTGCAGAAGGCATTGAAACACCAGAACAAGAAGAATTACTTCTTCAATTTGGCTATAACATTGGACAAGGCTTTTTATTCGAACAAGCTATCGATGCCAATCAGGTTGTATCTATTCTCAAACAAGGTCAGGCTTACTTAGAAAGTCATTATTCAATGAGTTAATCTCTACCTTTAAAAAGTAGTCGCTCACTTTGCACACTAAAAACACACAATAGAAATCATAAAATTGGCGATAATATAACCATAACGATAACAAGCTTAGGTTCTTCAACAATAAATATTGTCATAAGACAATAAGGAGCAATATATGAGTTATCACCATATTTTAGTTCCAGTCGATGGTTCTCCTACTTCACTTATTGCGGTTAACCATGCTGCAAGCCTTGCTAAAGCGTTTAACAGTAAAGTCACTTTAGTATATGCGCTTACTATTGATCCTTTTATTTCAGTTGAAATCATCGATAGTACAGAAATTGCGCAAGATTACTTTAATAAAGCGAGAGCTTCGATTCAGGGCATCTTAGATCAGGCTAAAGAACAATTTAATCAACACGGAATTTCTGTTGAAACAAAGATTGTTGAGGGTCAAACAATTCACACAGAAATTATTAAAGCAGCAACTGAGCTAAAAGCTGATTTATTAGTAATCGGTTCTCATGGGCGAAAAGGTTTTAAAAAGTTTTTCTTAGGAAGTGTAACTCAAGCACTCTTAGGAGAAATCCATGTACCAGTGTTGGTCGTAACTGAATAAATACATCTAAAGTTATGTAAAAACCCAGCGATAGCGCTGGGTTTTTTGCGTAGATTACTTTCCGTTATACGTAAATTTAATGAGAGAACCTGGATTCTCTAAATTATTTGTTACCGAACCATCATCTTTTTGCACATTACCAGCCGTATCTGTCAGTACATATAGAATATTACCCTCCGGACTTGCAATCACATCACGATAACGGTTATTGCTTTTAAACATCGGGATAGCATCATCTAAAGTCACACTATACGTCGGGTCTAGCTTAATACGGAAAATTACCCCACGTTTTAAAGATGGTACCAATAATGTATTTTCCCATCCTGGAATCGCTTTTTTGCCTCCCGTATATACATATGCCGATGCCGGCGCGACTGTTGGCCAACAAACATAAGTCATATCACCACAAGTTGGATCATTGTAGTTATAGGTATCTTGAACGGTATACAACGTTTTCAAAGGGGCTATAAAGTTTTTACCAGTCCATTCGGATTCTTTAGTCACCGGAACCCCTTCAGCTACTTTTATTCCGTTTTGTCCCAAATCCTTAACTTGTGATTTATTGGTTGCAGCCGAATAGTTAGCATAAGCATAACCACTATCATCTTTATAACCCGCTACATTTGGCCAACCGTAGTTCCCACCTTTTAAAATGAGATTAATTTCATCATCAGAATTTGGTCCTTGCTCAGATTGTAAAAGCTTTCCGTTTGGAGCAAACGCTAAACCTTGTGGGTTACGGTGCCCTAAAGTGTAGATATGACTCACTACTCCGTTAAAGCTTGGGTTATCTTTGGGAATACTTCCGTCCAGATTTAGGCGTAATACTTTACCCATATATGTATGGTAGTCTTTACTATTGAGCTCTTGCTGGGTTGGAGTGTGCTGTGCCTGATTTGGTAAGAACAAATAAGCTAGCTGATTACGGCCTTGGTCACCAATTGTATAATAGATTTTTTGGTCTGGACCAATGACGAGACGACCCGACTGATGGTCTTTCGATGATGGCAAGCCAGCAATCAAATCGACAGGTTTTTCAAATGTATCTGTTGTTTTGTTATAGGTATATCTACGGATAATCGTTTGGTTAGGTAGTTCTTTTTCTGTAGATTTTGGATTTTTAAAAGTGCCCGAAATATAGATATAAGGGTTATGTTTAAAGTCAGGATGAAAAGCAAAACCTAATAAACCATTCTGACCATCAGCATCATTTACAATTTCAGGAACCTGAAAAACGGTTTTTGCGCTACCAGACTCAGGATTTACTCTCAAAATTTTGCCAGTCGCACGCTCGGTTAACCAAATCTGATTGTCTGGTCCCCATAACAAAGCATGAGGTTTATTCAAGTTAGACAGAATAACTTTTTTATCAAAATTTTGTGTTTTTGCTTTAGCAAATTGTGCTGGGGTAAGAGGAATATCCGCAAATGCCGTATTAAAGATAAATAGTTGTGCAGCACCTAAAAGAGTGATCTTCGCTAATAAATGTTTATTCATAATTCCACCTTATAAATTTTTTAAAGAGTTAACCCACACTAAAAATGTTTGATTTGTATGCGTTCTCTATATCTTTTGTATTATGATGAATAGCATATTTATTAAAATCCAAATTTCTGAAAGGCTCTGTTGCATAAAAGTAGCTATTCAAAACCAATAAATATCTTAGAAATGCCCTATGGTTCCCCCCTACCAATAATTCATTTATTTTTTAAAACGATTAATCCGAAGAAAATCTTTGTTAAAGTAATTGAAAAGTAAAAATTAATACTGAAACAAACAATTCAAATTATAAAAATATACATAACACAAAGCCAAAAGTTCCAAGCTAGGACTAAAGCAGAAATCAGGTTTAGTTATGTGTGCAAATTTTAAACCCCTTAAAAAAGCTCATGCTCATCAATTAGGCTTATTTGAACCTACTTTTGACTACAACTCGGATGTCTATCCAAGCGATGACTGTCCAATGATCTTATCTCAACAAAATGAATGGGAATGGAGAAAAGTTAAATTTGGTATGCTACCTCCATATGCAAAAGAAATAACTTTTAAATACGCAACTTATAATGCGAGGACTGAAACGGTTGAACAAAAACGTTCCTTTAAGCATGCGTGGTCACACGATCAATTCGCACTTATACCTGTTGAAGCTATTTATGAACCTAAATATATCAATGGAAAAGCTCATTGGTATGGCATATTCCGTCAAGATGGAAAGCCATTTACACTTGCAGCAATTTATGAAGAAACCATAATTGATAAGCAGAAAGTTAGAACAATGTCATTATTAACAATCAATGCAGATCGACATTCTTTTATGAAACAGTTCCATAAACCAGATGATGAAAAACGTTCAATTATTGTGATACCTGAAGATCTTAGAAATGATTGGTTAAATTGCAAGCATGATGAAGCCTCTGACTTTTTCCTAGATATGCCATTAAATGAATTTACGTCTCTGCCTAAAGTAGAGATGAACAAATCATAAAATAGTTAGATGCCTAATAAGTGAAGGTAGCAAGCTTAAATGGCTCCGCCTAATAACTTATGTTATCCTTCGCACCTCTTTAAAATTTCAAATTTTCATTATCCATGACACTTACGCCACCTTAAGTTTATTTACCCTTCTCTTTTGTAAATAACTCATCACTGTCTAGTGATGTGGTGTAGTCGCTTGTGTGTTGGTATATCACATCACTAGCCTTTCTAAAATTTAAAATTCTAGGCTATTTCCATGTTAACGAATCTTCGAGAACAATGGTTCTCTAATGTCCGTGCAGATATTCTTTCTGGGCTTGTTGTTGGTCTGGCTTTAATTCCAGAGGCGATTGCCTTTTCAATTATTGCAGGTGTAGATCCCCAAATTGGTTTATATGCATCTTTTTGTATTGCGGTTATTATTTCTTTTGTAGGTGGTCGTTCTGCCATGATTTCGGCAGCAACAGGTGCTATGGCCTTAGTCATGACGACCCTAGTGAAAGAACATGGTCTTCAGTATTTATTCGCAGCTACTATTTTGACGGGTGTCATACAAATCGTAGTGGGATATCTTAAGCTTGCTAAGCTCATGCGCTTTGTTTCTAAATCGGTTGTGATGGGTTTTGTAAATGCTCTCGCCATTCTCATTTTTATGGCTCAACTACCAGAGTTAATCAATGTAAGTTGGCACGTCTATCTATTAGTCGCTATTGGTTTAGCAATTATTTATCTATTCCCTTATGTACCAAAGCTTGGAAAATTTTTTCCATCTCCCCTTATATGTATTATTATAGTCACATTACTTACCCTCCTTTTTGGTATTGATGTGCGAACAGTTAGCGATATGGGAGCACTACCAAATACTCTACCTATTTTTTTAATTCCAAATATTCCTCTTAATCTAGATACACTTCTTATCATTCTTCCTTATTCATTAGCGTTAGCTGCAGTTGGCTTACTTGAGTCGATGATGACAGCCACAATTGTTGATGAAATGACGGATAGCCCGAGTAATAAATTTAAGGAATGTAAAGGTCAAGGTATTGCCAATATTGCCTCGGGTTTTATGGGTGGGATGGCTGGATGTGCAATGATTGGACAATCAATGATTAATGTTAAATCAGGTGGCCGTACACGCTTATCTACTTTATGTGCAGGTATATTCTTGCTGATTTTAGTCGTATTTTTAAGTGATTGGTTGAAAGTTATTCCTATGGCTGCACTTGTTGCTGTCATGATTATGGTATCAATCAGTACTTTTGAGTGGAGTTCACTTACGCAATTTAAAACTCATCCTAAAAGTAGCAATATCGTCATGATTGCAACCGTTGTAGTAGTTGTAGCTACTCATAACCTAGCACTAGGCGTATTGACGGGTGTATTACTTTCCGCGCTTTTCTTAGCGAATAAACTTGAAAATGATGTACACGTGATAACCTCATTAGAAGGCAACTATCGTTTATATGATTTAAGAGGACAAATCTTTTTTAGTTCTTCAGATAAATTCATGCAAAGCTTTAACTTTAAAGAAGAAGTAAAAGAAGTCATTATTGATCTGACTCATTCACATATTTGGGATATCACTTCGGTTGCAATGCTTGATTCAGCAGTGGAAAAGTTTCAAAAGAATGGCATACAAGTTACTGTACGTGGTTTAAACGAAGCCAGTTCAGTCATGATTGACAAGTATGGTACACATGCAAAAATTTAAAAAAGGTCCTGCGGGACCTTTTCAATCATAGAGAATTATATTTTTAAGGAGATTTATATAATAAACGGTTTGGGCTACCAGATGGATTTTTCACCACATCACTAGTCGCTTGATTTAGCAGATTGGATGTTATCGTTTGAGGTGTAGCTGTAGGTGTACTTTGAAAAAGTTCAGCAACTACTCCAGCAACATGTGGAGTTGCCATGGAAGTGCCATTTAATACTTTAGTGGCCGTATTACTCCCAATCCAAGAAGAGTTAATTTGACTTCCGGGCGCAAAAATATCAACACAGCTTCCGTAGTTAGAATAGCTTGCTCGAGTATCAGTATTGTCAGTTGCAGCAACTGTAATTGCATTACTTGTTCTAGCCGGAGAAGAAGTACATGCATCTGTATTTGAGTTACCAGCAGCTACGACCATTACATAGCCATTATTATATAAGTTTTCTACTGCACTATCTAAAGAAGAGCTTGCCGCCCCACCTAAGGACATGTTTACAACAGCTGGTTTACTTCCATTTTTCAAAATCCAATCTAAACCAGCAATAACATTACTCGAAGCACCGGAACCATCACATCCTAAAATCCGAACAGGGACAAGTTTTACATTCTTGGCAACACCATAAGTGGTACCACCTACCGTTCCAGCAACATGTGTGCCGTGCCCATTACAATCAGTCGTACCATTACCATCAGATATTGCTGTATATCCATTTAATACACGACCTGAAAATTCTTGATGAGTAGACAATATACCAGTATCAACAATATAAGCTGTTGTCCCGGTACCAGTTTGCGAATAAGAATATGTTGAATTTAATGGTAAAGCTTTCTGATCAATACGATCTAGTCCCCAATCAGGATTAGTTTGTGTCGTTGCATCAATATTCACTACAGTATCATTTTCTACAGAAAGAACTTGAGGGTTCTTTTTCATCGCTTCAATGAACGCTGTGCCTGCAGTATCAGGTAAATAAATTGCAAAACCTTTAAGAGCACTGTCGTAGCTTTGTAAAATTCTGCCACCATGCTGTTTTGCAATATTCTGTGCAAAATCTTTCGCAGGCCCAATATCCTTATTCAAAATGACAATATATTGATTTTTAATAATTCCTTTTGCTTGAGAAGAATCTATTGCAGAATTTAAAAGATTAGGTGCCGCATAAGCTAAATGAGTCGCAGCCATTGAAAGAAAAACAGCAGAAACCTTGCGAATCTTCATGTGTATCTCCATATATTATATTTCAAGTATTTTTATGATAAATAATAAATTTTTTATTTCAGGATTAAATTCAAGATGGAAATCTTAAAGATTTTTATCTGTTTTTAAACCTAAATCATATTTTCATAATTTTTTATTCCACACAATATGCTTCAACTTTTTCAATAAAAATTGTGATAGAAATCTAATTTAAATTTATATATTTTATTTTTTTATAGTGAGATGTATTTTATTATTTTGGAGAAATAAAATAAAAAAAATAATCATAATGAGCAATACTATAGTTGCTAGTGATAAGTAAGTTCCAACAGTATTAAAACTTTTCAAAAACTTCAAAATATCCATAACAATATGATAATTAATAAATTAGTAAAATTATTTCAAAATTTATCAATTCATGCAACTCCAAGTAATTTACAATTTTTTTAACTATAAGTCATACGTATAATAAATGTATAGATATTTTATTTACTCTAATTACCATTTAAACTATCTAATTCTAATAATTTTATTTAAATAAATTAATTTTATGAAAAAATCTTTTAATAAAAAATACCCTCATATCTAAAATATGAGGGTATTAAAATAAACAACTTTACAGACGCAGTATATGCATAAGTAAATATACACCTTTAAAGATATATTTACAATGCTTCTTTAAAATTTTCATTTAATTCGACCTGATCCTTCCTACTAACTGCTGCTTTAGTATGCTAAATATTTTTTAGCTAAGGATGATGCAAAATAAAAAAGTCCGTATCTTGGGAAGCTACGGACTATAAAACTCATCTAAGCAACAGCTAAACAGTTTGTCGATTAGAGAGAAAACACTATCCTTTTAATCTAATTGAGTTATTAATTTAGGTCAACTTGAAATCAAACATAGTGATAAAAAGCCACTTAAATGTGAACTATTCTACATTTTCACTTAAACATAACCAAAAATGAATATATTTATTTCAAATTTAATAAAACATATTATTTGATGCAGCATCTCTTAGCAAAAAACAAGCTATTGATTTAAATAGTAAAATATAATTAAACTATTCTTATAAAGTTCAGCGCCTACATCCATATCTATTTAAATATATATTTAAAATAGTAGTCTAAAATGGAATAATGATTAACTCCAGAAATAGTCTCGAAAGAAACTAACTCATGACCAGTACTACATCTGTGCTCAAAATAATTTTGGCTTTGCCACTGCAATTCACTTAGCTCCAACTCTCCACACAAAATCCTACAAGGTATATCAGTCTGCTGTTTCTGATAAATAGGGCTATATTTCAAAATATCCTCTTCTGATAAGTTTAATGCATGATTTAAATGAGTCTCCTTTATAGGAGATAAATCATAAATACCACTTAATAAAGCCAATTCTGATAATAAAGGATGGTTTAAACATACAGCTGCAAGATGTGCACCTGCTGAATGCCCCACTAATTGAACTTCATTCGTTTTCCAATTTTGTTTAGCAATAAAATCTAGAGCTTTCTGAATTTGCATAATCATTTCTGAAATATGACTTTGAGGAGCCAAGTCATATTCTAAAAGTACACACTGGGCTCCTTTTGCCAATATATACGGCACTATAAAAGCAAAATCCGATTTATCACACCACTGCCAATAGCCTCCATGAATAAAAATCACGGTTTTATTGGTGTGTTCACAAGGAAAAAAATCCATCGTTGATCGGTTCTGTGAACCGTACTTTATATCTTTTATATGGTGATAGGTCTGATAACTCAGCAAGCTTCTATACTGAAAGCTTGCTAGTATTTCCCCTTCATTTGCTACCGTTGTAGCATTATCGTATTTTCTCATATAGCGATCACTTCAACGTTTCTTCACCAGAATTGAGATTTAGCTTTACAGTTGAACGTTTTAAGTAAAAGCAAAATATCAGAACAAGAACTAAAGGCACTCCAAACTGTAAAGTGGATTTAAACTCATTGGTAAACCAGGTAGTTACTGTAATACTTAAAATCGCAATAAACCCAAACAACGAGATAAATCGACTAGCGGGAATTTTAAATTTTAGCTCGATGTTTTGCTGTGTCATTTGTTTTCTAAAAAACATATGTGTCACAAAGATACTGCCCCAAGTGAACAATGCACCAAACATCGATAGCGCAATCATAATTGGAAACGCAGAAGCCGGATTAATCGTATAAACAATACTAGCAATACCAATCCCTACCGCAGATAGCAACAGCGCATTTACTGGCACACCATTACTACTGATTCGGCCAAAAACTTTTGGAGCATCACCTGCACGTGACAAACTAAACAACATACGGGTTGAAATATAAAGCATGCTATTCATCGCAGATAAGGCAGCTACAATTACAATAAAATTTAAAATACTATCTGCATATGGGATACCAACAATCTTCATGACCATAACAAAAGGACTAGTTGCATCTGCTCCAATCAGAACAGTCCACGGCACCAAAGTAACGATTAGAAATAAGGATAATAAGTAAAATAAAATGAGTCGTAGCGCTGTGCTTTTAAATGCCTTTTTTACTGCTTTTTCAGGGTCTTTAGCTTCACCAGCTGCGACAGCAATCATTTCTATACTTAAGTAACTAAATATAGAAATAATGACTCCGATCCATACTCCACTAAAGCCATTTGGAAAAAAGCCCCCATGACCTCTCAAATTAGTAACTACTTGATTCATTCCCTGATTACTTTGCGTCAATATACCAATAGATAAAAGAATAAATACGATAATGGCAAAAACTTTAATTGTGGAAAACCAGTACTCGACTAACCCGAAGGCTTTTACACTATAGGCATTTACAACAAGTAAGGTGAGTGAAAAAAATCCAATCCAGACCCAAGAGCCTACATTCGGAAACCAGAGCTTCATATAATCAGCAACGGCGGTAATTTCGGTACCTACAGCCAGCACAATACAAGCCCAGTAACAGTAGCGAACTAAAAAACCAGCAAGTGGACTTATATAATGTTCTGCATATGCACCAAATGAGCCCGAAGTAGGATGCTGAACCGTCATCTCAGCCAAACAAGCCATAAGTGCAAAAGCAATTAAACCACCAATCGCATAGCTGACTATAACTGCGGGACCTGCAAAGCTAATTGCAAATTTGCTTCCCATAAATAATCCGGTTCCAATTGCTCCACCAATCGCAATCATCCCCATCTGTTTTGCAGATAACTTTTTATGCAGCCCAGCTTCTCTATTTTGTATTTCATCAAAATTACTCATAGGCCCTCCTAGCCATTTGTTTTATTTTGATTCCTTATATCAGGTCACTTCACCGCGAACTAAATAACGCTTGTTTTTCCACTCACTATTCAGCATGGTTTCTTTTAAATGCTGTACTGCATTCCAGATATCTTCAAAGCCCAGATACAAAGGTGTAATACCGAATCTCAAGACAGCAGGTTCACGATAATCACCAATCACGCCACGTGCGATAAGTGCCTGAATGATTTCATAACCAAACTCATGGCGATAACTGACATGACTACCACGATATTTATGATCTAAAGGAGTAATTAACTCAAATCCAAATTCAGAACATTCTTGCTGTACCAGCTGAATGAATAAATCAGTTAATTTCAGCGATTTTTCACGGATTTTTTGCATATCAGCATGCAGGAAAATATCTACTCCGCACTCAATCAGACTCATAGAAATAATTGGCTGAGTCCCACATAGATAGCGACGAATACTATTCGCTGGTTCATAATGCTGGGCCATATCAAATGGCTTTTTATGACTCCACCAACCGGATAATGGTTGCCAAAACTGATCACGGTGTTTTTCATTGACCCATAACAATGCTGGAGAACCAGGTCCACCATTTAAATATTTATACGTACAACCAATCGCGAAATCACTATCAGCTTGATTAAGATGCATAGGCGCAGCACCAACTGAGTGACATAAATCCCAAATAACTAGAGCATCTTGAGAGTGAATCTGTTTATTAATAGATGTCATATCGTAGAAATACCCAGTACGATAATTCACATGAGAAAGAACTACTACAGCAACATCTTTTTCTAGAACTCGAGCTAAGTCTTCTACTCCATCAATCAATTCAACTTGATAGCCCTTTTGAATTAAATCAATAAAACCTTCAATAATATAAATATCTGTTGGGAAAGCATCCTTTTCCGCAACAATTATTTTATGTTCAGGAAATTTTTCAGCCTGAATTTTTACCGCTGCTGATAAAACTTTAAATAAGTTTAGTGTAGTTGAATCTGAAATAACAACTTCACCCTGTTCTGCACCAATCAATGTGGCTACCTTATCGCCCAGTCTAGTAGGTAGCCCCCACCAATCAGCCTTATTCCAACTATTGATCAGATCTTCTCCCCATTCTTGGGAAATAATATGCTGAGCGACAGACAAAGATTTCTTTGGTCTAGCGCCTAAAGAGTTACCATCTAAATAAATGACACCTTCTGGTAATGCAAATTCATCTTTAAATTTTTTGAGTTCGTCTTCCTGATCCCAATACAAACACTGTTCACGAGTAATCATTTGGTATTGCACCTATTTCAACATTTCCTTTGTATTTGAATTTTATCATGGTGATTCTTTCGATTTATTCGATAATATTTGATCAAAAACAGATAATTTCGTATAGAATTCTAATTAAAATTAAAAAACATGTATGGAATTCGAAAATGAATGTAGATGCAATTGATTTAAAAATTTTGAAGTATTTACAAGATAATGCCCGCTTAAGCAATCAAGGACTTGCTGATCTCGTTAATCTTTCAGCCTCTGCTTGTCACAGACGTGTCAAGATTTTAGAAACCAACGGAATTATTGAAAAATATCAAGCGAAAGTTAATTATGAAAAATTAGGAATAAAAATTGAGGCGATAGTTGAAATAAAACTTGCTCAACTCACCGAAAATGACCACAACTTTTTCTTAAGCCAGATCAAGAATTTTGATGAAGTCATTAATGCCTATATCATTACAGGCGAATGTAACTATGTACTGCATGTGGCCACTAAAGATCTAAATTCTTTTTCTCATTTTGTTATTAATACACTCAATAAAATTAAAGGAGTGATAAGCATTAATTCTAAGATTATCTTACAGAAAATTATACAAAAGCCACTCTAGACTATGTGGTTAAATTAAAAATTATATTTAAAGAGCTTTTACCATGATCGAAACCAAACGTTTAATCTTAAGACAATGGAAAGAAACTGATGCTACCTCCTTTATCGAAATGGGTTTAGATAAAGATGTTATGCGTTTTTTTCCAAAGCTTTTATCTGCTACTGAAAGTATAAATTTAATTCAAAGAGCATCGGCCCTTATTGATGAAAAAGGTTGGGGATTTTGGGCTTTAGAATTAAAAGAAAACCATGAATTTATCGGTTTTATTGGTCTACATGACCAACCAGAACAATTTGATTTTTCTCCATGCATTGAAATTGGCTGGAGACTTGCTACAAAATATTGGAAAAAAGGTTATGCCACAGAAGGAGCAAAAGCAGCTTTGGACTATGCCTTTAATGTTCTGAATAAAGATAAAGTGGTTTCTTTTACAGCAACGGTAAATAAGCCATCACAAGCCGTCATGGAAAGACTAGGAATGTGTAAAGTTAAACACTTCAATCACCCCAAGCTTCCAGATGGACACGCCCTTCAAGAACATGTTCTTTATGAAATAAATAATCCTAATTTTGGGTTATAAAGGTGTAAAATAGGATATATTTCAACCGTTCCAATGAATATAAAATAAAGGTTATTCATCGAAGTCATAACCTACCGAAGTGGAATGCTCCCAATATTCATTAATTTTATCTGCAATAGCTTCCTTATCCATTGTAGTTAAAACATAGAAAAGTTTTGCCTCTTTGTTTTTCCTCAAAATTAATAAATTGTAATAGTCATATTCGGGGCCATTTAGCCCCAATGATGGCTGTTCTTCACAATGCTTCTCAGCCTTGTAATGCCATTCAAGTTTATAAGTATCAATACCATTAGCAGCATTGATCACTATGCCATCATTGGCTCCGCCAATAAATCCAATTTTCATTGCCTGCTCTAAATTGTTATTCGGATAATTTTTAATATAACTTTAAACAAGTACGGTTCAATTTATAAAATGTTTGCCAATACGTATCCTATGTAAATCAAAATAACGAATTCATTATTTCATGGCACGTAAATATTCATAAGCCTCTTTTTCATTACTCTCTAGATGAACTGTTGCTTCTGTCTCATCATTTAAAGTTTCATTTATTATTTTGGTACCTTCATAAGAAATTTGATGACCTATTTGGAAATCTGCTCCTAATGCATCAATCACAATGAATTGTCCAGCAGCATTTGAAGCTATAAAAAAACTATTATTACGATAGCCATATCTAATTGTATATAAGCCCACTTTTATTCCAACTTTTAATAATATTTAAATAATGATAATTCCATAGAGTTCATAGAAAAGCAAAAATACTTATCAAAAAATGATCTCCTAACAAATACAACTCTATATTTTTTAATATATTTTTATTAATCCTCCACACTATTCCTTTTATATAAATATTTTTCAAAAAATTTGTTTCAGCGATCTTATTGAGTAGTCTAAATCTAAGAACTCTCTTGTTATCTCTCTGTTTACCTAGTACAGACTATTTAAATTATAAAATGATGAAATAACCATAAATCAGTCCGTTTTATCGTCTTTAATGATTATAATCTTAAATTACTTTTCTTCCATGTCTGTTTCAATTGGAGCTCTCAAAACATGCATAAAATAGTGCTTTTCGATATGGACGGAACTTTATTGGATTTGGCTTTCGATGATTTTATCTGGAATGAATGCTTACCTGAACGACATTCTCAGACGCATCAAATCCCTTTAACACAAAGCCATGAAATATTAAGCCAGTTTTATCGTAGCAATAAACATACTCTTTCCTGGTATTCTTCACAGTATTGGACAAAAACGACAGGTGTAGATGTTTTAAATCTTCAAAAAGAATTTCAGCATAAAATTAAAGCACGATCAGGATGTATGGAGTTACTTAATACTCTGAAAGAACAAGGCTATCAATGCTGGTTAGTGACCAACGCAGACTGTGCAAGCTTACAGTTAAAACTTGATAACATCCCTATTCAAGATTTTTTTGATGTGATTGTATCTAGTGAACAAATTGGTTATGCGAAGGAAGACCTTAAGTTTTGGCAAGAATTACAAGGCTTGCATTATTTTGAACCCCAAAACACTATTTTTTTAGACGATACTATTCAAGTTTTAAAAACTGCAGAAAAATTTGGTATAAGACACTTGTTTACTATCTTACAGCCCTCAACTCTTAAGAGTAAAAGACAGCTACAAGATTTAGAGTATAAAGCACTAGATCAGCTTACAGAGCTACTGTCTATTTTGAATCAAACTGATAGAAAGGATAATGATGTCAAAATTGCGTGAAAACGATGCTGTAGAAACCATGCGTGTCGACAAATGGTTATGGGCAGCACGTTTTTTTAAAACCCGTTCTATTGCTAAAGCTGCAATTGAAGGGGGAAAAGTGCATCACAATAATGAACGTGTAAAAGTTTCTAAAGAAATTCGTGTTGGAATGGAACTTGTTGTTCAACAAGGTTTTGATAAAAAGACAGTTGTTGTTAAAGCACTTTCCAATACCAGAGGACCGGCTCCTATTGCACAACAGCTTTATGAAGAAACCGAAGTAAGTATTGCAAGACGGGAGTTGATTGCTTCGCAACGAAAATTGCATAATCTAGCTCGACCTGACCATAGACCAAGCAAGAAAGATCGGCGACAAATCAATCGGTTTAAACAGGATAACGATCAACATTATGAAGACCACTGGTCATATAATGATGAATAAAAACGTCGAGTTGTGTCGCACTCACATATACAATATATAGAAGCTAGAGAAAAAATCTGTCAGTATTAGCCCTGTGAAACAAGTTGAGATTCAATGCATCCACTTGGGTTAAACGTGATGAACATAGAGTATTGAGGTTTTTGAGATGGATGAGAATAAAAGCAAAGCATTACAAGCCGCTTTGAGCCAAATTGAGAAACAATTTGGTAAAAATACGGTTATGCGTCTCGGTGACAACACTGTTCAAGCAGTTGAAGCCGTATCTACAGGTTCTTTAACTTTAGACATCGCATTGGGGATTGGTGGTTTACCAAAAGGCCGTATTATTGAAATTTATGGTCCTGAATCTTCTGGTAAAACCACAATGACATTACAAGCAATTGCTCAATGTCAAAAGTCTGGTGGTACATGTGCCTTCATCGATGCAGAGCATGCCCTAGATCCTCAATATGCACGTAAGCTTGGTGTAGATATTGATAACCTACTCGTTTCACAACCTGATAATGGTGAGCAAGCGCTTGAAATCGCTGATATGCTTGTTCGCTCAGGTGCAATTGATTTAATCGTTGTGGACTCAGTAGCTGCTCTTACACCTAAAGCAGAGATTGAAGGCGAAATGGGTGACTCTCATATGGGTCTACAAGCACGTCTTATGAGCCAAGCACTTCGTAAAATTACTGGTAACGCTAAACGTTCAAACTGTATGGTTATCTTTATTAACCAAATCCGTATGAAGATTGGTGTTATGTTTGGTAGCCCAGAAACCACGACTGGTGGTAACGCTCTTAAGTTCTATGCTTCAGTTCGTCTAGATATTCGTCGTATTGGTCAGGTAAAAGAAGGCGATGAAATTGTTGGTTCAGAAACTAAAGTTAAAGTCGTTAAGAATAAAATGGCTCCTCCTTTTAGAGAAGCTATTTTCCAAATTCTATACGGTAAAGGTACTAACCAATTAGGTGAACTTGTAGATTTGGCAGTACAGCAAGATATCGTTCAGAAAGCTGGTGCATGGTATTCATATCAAGGCAATAAAATTGGCCAAGGTAAGAATAATGTGATCCGCTATTTTGAAGAAAATAAACACATTGCTGAAGAGATTGAACGCAATATCCGTGAGCAATTGTTGACTACAGGTACAAATGGCACAGTGCAAATTGAAGATGATGAAGAAGAACCAGATCTTTTATTAGAATCTTAATTACACCTAAGTCATAAAAACGCCCTTCGGGGCGTTTTTTACAAGGAAATATATATGTTCAAAAGAAACAATGAACAATCTCAACAGCGTCCACCACTCACTGGCCAGCGTTTGCGCTCATATGCTTTTGCTTTACTTACTCGACGAGACTACTCTAAAGCAGAACTCATTGAGAAATTAGCCCGTTATGCACAAAATATAGAAGAAGTGAACCAACTCGTTGAAGAGTTATCTGAACAAAATTACCAAAGTGATCAGCGTGTTGCTGAGCAAATGCTTGCAAGTCAGATTCGTAAAGGTAAAGGACCGAAACGCATTCAACAAGCTTTAAAAACTAAACAGATCGAAAATGATTTAATTGCCGACGAAATTCACGAAATTGATTGGGTAGAACAAGCTTATCAACTTAAAGTTAAGAAGTTTGGAGAAGAGATAGAGAAAGACCCAAAACTTAAAGCAAAGCAGATTAGATTTCTACAATATAGAGGATTTGATTTAGATGTAATTTTAAAAGCGATCCAAAGAAAATTGGATTAAAGGAATGGTGGCAACCCCACTAGCAAAACTTCGGCACATCATAGATCTGCTACCGTTGCTACCTTCCGGTCCTGGCGGGGTTCACAGAGTACAATTGCGAAGCCACCAGCGGGGCTACCATTGCAAAACAAAGTATAGAGATTTTTAAAAGAGTTGCAACCCTTCTCTGGCTTTTTCAGCAAGTTTTTGTTTCGATTGATTAATTCATCAGCAAAAATTGCTTAATCCCCCCAAAATGTAGTTTTCTGAACTTATGCTCTTTTCTTATTTTGCATAAAATATGCTTGAAGATTGTAAACTATCCTTGCATTTAAACTGTTAACTGCTTTAATTGCATTGATCAATGAAAAACCTTAGATATTTAGAGAATTGTTTTTATATTCCTGTGTCAAGGTGGCTTTTATATAAAATTATGGATTTATACACATGCAAATGAAGAAGCATTCTTTATTATTTATTGCCTTAATGAGTACCACTTCTCTATACGCAAACATTCCTATTGAGTCTCGTGGTTTAAGTCAAAATGATGGCAGTGCATCTAATACTTCTTCAAACAATATTTCAGTTCCTACAAACTTAAACTGGGAGCTTATGCAAAAAAATCAACAACTAGAAAATGATATCCGCACTTTAAGAGGTCAATTAGAAGAACAAGCGAATGATATTGACCAATTAAAAAAAGACCTTGCGAATAGATATACCGATTTAGATCAACGTTTAGAATTATTACATCAAAAAGTTGACCCTGATAGTACTACACAAGAAGACGGTACAAATACCAATACTAATAGCGCCACACCTGCTAGTCCATCAGTATCCCAATCTCAGCCTGCAGATGGAAATAAAGTAGTTGCCGCCCCATCTCAAACGTCTGAACAACAATCTAATACACCAGTAACCAACACTCAACCAGCGACTACTGCTCAAAACCAATCTAATCCACTTGAATTAGAAAAAGCCGCTTATACAGTAGCTTTAGATGCTTATAAACAAGGTGGAGCAAAAAAAGCAATTGCTCCGATGCAAAACTTTATTAAAAACCATCCTAACAGTATTTATACAGGCAATGCTTATTTCTGGTTAGCCGAGTTTCATTTAGCTACAGACCCGGTGAACTACAATGAAGCAAAGAAAAACTACAATATTGTCGCTAGCCAATATCCAAACTCTAGCAAGGCACCTCGAGCACTCTATCAACTATATAGTATTGCCAAAGATGTCGATAAGAATACTGTATCAGCTAATCAATACAAAAATAAGTTACTTACTCAATATCCTAAATCTGAAGAAGCTAAATTCTTTAAAAAATAATTTAGGCATAAAAAAAGACACTGTTAAAACAGTGTCTTTTTTTATGCCTTATTGATTAGCGTACAATTCCACGCTCGGATTGCTCAAGAGAGTCAATTAATAATTGAGCTTCTGGAACAGAAGGCAAAATTTCACTTTTAATTTGCTCAACAGCTTGAACAGAGGTTAGACCAGATTTAAATATCAATTTATAAGCTTCTCTTAAGCCCTGAATTGTATTTTTAGACCAACCTTTTCTTCGCATACCTTCAATATTTATACCAAAGGCATGCGCAGGATTACCAGAAGCCATAACATAGGCTGGTACATCTTTAAGAATCAGTGAGGCCCCACCAATCATGCTATAAGAGTCAATCTTACAGAATTGATGAATTCCAGAATTACCACCGACAATAACATGATCACCAATATGTACGTGTCCAGCAACACCAACATTATTAGCAAAGATATTGTGATCACCTACAATACAGTCATGTGCAATATGAGTATTTACCATCAATAGGTTATGACTACCTATCTTAGTCAATGAATTATCTTGCACAGTGCCTCTATGTAAGCTGCAATGTTCGCGAATTAAATTATTGTTACCAATTTCAAGCCAAGTTTCTTCACCTTTATATTTGAGGTCTTGACAAACTTCGCCAACACTTGCAAATTGAAAGATCTCATTATTTTGACCAATTCTGGTAAAACCACCTACTACCACATGAGAATGTAATTTAGTACCAGCACCAATAGTCACTTGAGGACCAATAACACAATAAGGTCCGATTTGAACATCTGAAGCAATCACTGCAGATGGATCAATAATGGCGGTAGAATGGATTAAATCGTGATTGCTCATGCCTGCTCTGTTTTTTGGTGTGAAATCATAATCTCAGCGGTTGCCGCTACAATGCCATCAACGCTAGCTGTACAATTGTATTTGTAAATACCGCGCTTCTGCATTACCAACTCGGATTTTAATACAAGTTGGTCGCCTGCAACTACTTGTTTTTTAAATCTAACTCTTTCTGCACCAGCAAACAGGAACAAAGAACCTGGTTTTGGCGTCTCATTGTTCATAATAAAACCTAGAACGCCTGAAACTTGAGCTAGTGCTTCAACAATTAGAACACCAGGCATAATTGGATATTCTGGGAAATGTCCTTGTAGAAACTCTTCATTGATAGAAACATTTTTATAACCAACAATACTATTGTCAGTAACTTCAATCACACGATCAACCAATAAGAATGGGTAACGATGCGGCAAATATTGACGAATCGTTTGAATCTGCATTGGTAATTCAGGGATGGCAAATTTAGGTGTAGTTGACTCGGTCATAATATTCTATTTACGCAAATTAAAAGTTGATTCAAGAGACTCTATTTGAGCTTGTATATGATCAAGTCGTTTAGTGATTTGGGTCAATGGCACATCTGCTAATTGTCTCAAGCGCACAATCGTCTTTTTCCACTGGCTATTTTCGAACAATCCAATTCCTGAAGAATAAGTTCCAGCCTCAGAAATATTTTTTGTGACCATTGACATTCCAGTTAAAGTCACATTATCAGCAATTGAAAGGTGACCTGCTACCCCACATGCGCCTGCTAGAATACAGTTTTTGCCAATTTTTGTACTACCCGCAATGCCACAGGTAGCTGCAATAGCAGTATTTGAACCAATATGAACGTTATGTGCAATTTGCACAAGGTTATCAATAATTACACCATCTTCTAAAATTGTATTATCAAGAGCACCTCGATCAATACTACAATTTGATCCAATTCGAACATCATTTCCGATTAGAACTGATCCTAACTGAGCAATACGGTGCCATTTACCTTGATAGGGAGCAAAACCAAAACCTTCACTACCAATTACAGTATTTGAATGAACACGCACCCGGTCGCCCAATTTAGAACTACCTGTAATGGTGACATGAGAGTCAATAAAACAGTCTTTCCCAACTTCTACATCATCATCAAGTTTGGTATGTGATTGAATGATTGTGTTATCACCTACTACACAATTCTCACCAATGACTACATAGTGACCAATATAAGCAGCTTCTGAAATAACAGCAGAAGGATGGATTTGAGCAGTACTCTCTATACCTTTTGAAGTAAGCTTTTTATCAAATACATGAGTAAGGATTGCAAAAGCAAGATAAGGATTATCAACAATAATAAAATTATCTTTTTCAGGAAGATATTCTTTTAAAGTAGCAGTAACAATGAAAGCCCCTGCACGACTTGCTTTAGCTTGTTCGAGATATTTATCACCATTTACGAAAGTAAGATGATTAACCTCTGCATTTTCCAAACTTGCTAAGTTCGAAAATTGAAGACTACCTTCACCAATTAACTCACCTTTAACAAGGTGAGCTAATTCATCTAAACGAAATTGTTGCACTTTCATTAATTTATTTCATTGAATTAACCTTTTGTATCATTTTATCAGTTAAATCATACTTAGCGTCATAGGCAACAGTTGAATTTTTATTCAAAATAAAGTCAAGATTATTTTCTTTTCGTAATTGCTCAGCAGCTTGCTTAACTCTAGACTCAAAAGTTGTGTTCATACTTTGCAAGCTAGTTTGAACTCTAGACTGTAAGCCCTGTTGTGTTGAATTAAATTCATTTAACTTTGATTGATACTGAGATTGTAATTTTTTAATCTCATCTTCTTTCATTTTTTGACCTTGGGTCTGCGCTTGACGTTGAAGCCCTTCTAACTCTTTACCTAATTGCTCAAGTTTAGTCGTTGTTGGTTTCACAGACTGATTCAAGCTTGCGTTTTGTTGTTTCAAATAAGTACTGCTCTCAACAACTTTAGCAAGATCAATCACCCCATAACCGGCTGCATTAGCTGCTACCGAAGCCACCGTCAAGCCTAACCCTAACATTAATGTATTTAATTTTTTCATGTAAATTTCTTTCCTTATTTCGTTGTTCAATAAGATCGTACTTAGAAAGTACGACCAATTTCAAACTGGATTTCTTTAGTTTCATCACCCGGTTTATCATTTAACGGGAATGCATAGCTAAGTGATAATGGTCCAATCATAGTAATCCAGGTTACACCCACACCCACGCTATAACGTAAGTTACCTAAATCAAAGCCATAGTTATCTTCACAATATTTCTTAACATCTGTAATAGTTTGGCCATTAATCATCATGCCTTTATCACCGTATACAGAGTTATTAATATTACATTTGGTATCGAAGACCTGACCACCTTCTGCAAATAGTACAGGACGTACTTGACGAGTCCAATCACCTTTAAATGGCATAGGTAATGCTAATTCAGTACCAAATTGAACTAATGCATTACCACCCACATTTTCAGGTGAAGGATCATTCTGTTTTGTTTCTTGTAAATTTACACTGGCATATTTAGGTCCTAAAGTACTATTGTCATAGCCTCGAACAGAACCGTAACCACCCGCATAGAAGTTTTTATAGAATGGTAAATCGTTACCATAACCCAGCTTACCATAACCACGAAGCACAAAGCCTGATTTACCAATCGGTAAGAATGCTTGTGTATCATAAGTTAATTTTTGATAGTCAACATCACTACCTGGCAGGCCAATTTCAAGACCTACTCGGTGAGACATACCTGATGTTGGGAAAATCGGTCTATTTAAAGTGTTATATGACCAACCCAAGTTTAAATTATAAGTAAAGAACTCGCCATCAAAAGCACTATCATATTCTTTAAAACCACCTTCACATGTATCAGGTATTGGTTGATTTGTTTCAGGGTCAGTCTCGGTCTTACCAGTTGGACACCAATTCGACTTACCAGTTGCCTTACCACCATTTGCCAATAAATAGTCACGCACATAGGTAGAAACATAAGGGCCAGTCGTTACTTTAGTATTATCAATACCTAGAGATGCACTTAAGCTTTGGTTTTCATCAATTGGATAACCAAAGCTTAAACTACCACCAAAACTATCCGTTACGTAGTTGTTAACGTTATAGTTATCATTTAACTTAGTTTTACGATAATAAACGTTATAACCACGACTTACCCCATCAATAGTAAAGTATGGGTCAGTAACACTTAGATTATAATAGTCTTGAGTTTCTGAACGAGACAAATCAATTGCAACTCGGTTACCAGTACCCATAAAGTTAGTCTGACTAAGTCCAGCTTGGAACGTAATACCACCATTTTGTGAATAACCTACAGCTAATGTGGTAGTACCTGAATGTTGTTCTTCAACATTTACGTTCAAATCGACTTGGTCAGGAGAGTTTGGAATACGGGCAGGCTTAATATCAACTGTTTTAAAGAAACCTGTACGCTCTAAACGAACTTTAGACAAATCAATTTTTTCATTACTTGCTAAAGCACCTTCCATTTGACGCATTTCACGACGTAATACTTCATCAGAAGTTTTACTATTACCAGTAAAGTTAATACGACGCACTGTCACTTGCTGACCTGGGTTTACATAATAATTTAAGTCAACCACACCAGTTTCATTATTAATTTGCGGAACAATATTCACATCAGCAAAGTAATAACCTGCGTTACCATACTTTCGTAGAAGTAATTGCTTAACTGCATTTACCTTTTCTTGTGAATAGGTATCGCCATCTTTATAAATTTTTAGTGCTTGTAACTCTTCAGGCTTATAAAGTGCATCACCTAAGAATTTAGTTTGACCAAATTTAAATTGGTTACCTTCCTCAACAGCAACTTCAATAAAGATATGTTTTTTATCTTCACTAATATTAAGCTGGGAATTATTAATATTAAAATTAATATAACCCTTGTTAAGGTACATAGCACGCAATGCTTCAAGGCTTGCAGCCATTTTCTCACGCGCATAACGGTCATTACGTGTAACGATTGAAGCCCAACCACTTTCTTTAACAGCAAATGCCTGTTTGATTTCACTGTCTTTAAAAACAGTATTACCAATTACATTGATATCAAAAACTTTTGCTGGCGTTCCTTCGTTAAAATTAAGTTTTAATTCAACGCGGTTATTTGGTCGCGCAACGGTATCAACAGTAACACTAGCATCATAACGACCTTGTTGGGTGTATTGCTGCTCTAATTCTGTTTGAATGGTTTGCAAAGCAGATTTCTTAAAAACCTCACCTTCTGCAACACCCATTTTTTTAAGGCCTTGTTCTAATGCCTCTTTAGGAATAAGTTTATTACCCTTAAATTCGAGTTTTGAAATAATAGGGCGTTCAATGACATTAAAGACCAAAGTATCGTTATCTTTTGATGCTTTAATATCATCAAAAAGACCCGTGGCATACAATGTTCGAATTGCTTCGGCGATCATCGGTTCATTAACGCGATCGCCACTGTTGATTGGCAACATGGTATAAACATTTGCAGGAGTAAGACGGACTAAGCCGTTTACACGAATATCTCTAACAACGAAATCATCAGCTGCATATGCTTGTTGTACCGCTGCCATAGCGCTAACAAGTGCCAAAGGCATTAAAAAATGTGTGTGCCGCATGCCAGTTTTTTCCAGTAAGTTATAAATCCATATACGTTTACAAACGCATAAAGTCATTAAATAAAGCTAAAAGCATCATACTACCGAGCAGTACCATACCAATTTTTAGACCAAACATTTGTATTTGTTCAGAAACAGGTTTCCCTCGAATAGCTTCAATAATGTAATACACTAGATGACCACCATCTAACATTGGAATTGGTAATAAGTTTAAAATTCCAAGACTTACACTCATTAAAGCCATAAAAGAGATAAAAGTTTCCCATCCCATTTCTGCACTTTGTCCAGCAACTTTTGCAATGGTAATTGGGCCAGAAAGATTTTCTAATCCAATTAATCCTTTAACCATTTTCACTATTGAATTCAAAATCATGCTAGAGATTTGGCCAGTTTTATCAAGTGCCATTTCAAAAGCTTGTATTGGAGTATATTGAATTGTTTGCTTATATTCGTCAGGAATTGTAATTTTTCCAGCATCACTTTTTACACCAAGTACACCATTGACCTGTCCCATATTATCCCGCTTTCCTTGCGGCATAACTTGTAAATGTACTAATTGCTCATGGCGTAAAACATCAATATTAAGCAATTTTTCTGGAGAACGCTGTACGACTTCAACAACATCAAACCAATCTTTCATAGGCTGGCCATCAATCGCAACAATACGATCACCTACTTTCACTCCTTGACGAATAGCCGCACCATCTTCTGTTAAATCTGTTACCACAGCAGGAATTACAGGACGATAAGGCAAGAAGCCTAATATATCCAATGCAGATTCATTCTGGTTTTTTAAAAAATCTTTAATGGGTAAGACAAAATTTTTCTCTGTACCTGCACGATCAATATCGATATTTACAGTACCTGTCTCACCTACACGATCAATTAAAGCAAAATTTAGTTTTTCCCAAGTTGTAGTCTCTTTTCCATCAACAGCAATAATTTTGTCACCCACATGCAATTGGGCCTCTGCAGCTGGAGAATTTGGAATAATTTTACCAATTTTGGTATTTAATTGTTGTTGTGCTGGTAAAAACAAAACCCAAAAGAGAAGTACAGCAAAAATTAAGTTAATTAGTGGCCCTGCAGCAACAATAGCTATACGTTTCCATGGTTTTTGTCTATTAAAAGCATACGGTAGATCTTGTTCTGCGACATTACCTTCACGCTCGTCCAACATTTTGACGTAGCCACCTAAAGGTAAAGCAGAAAGCTGATACTTGATACCCGATTTTTTAGAGGTCCATTTCAATAAAGTTGGACCAAAACCAATTGAGTAAACTAATACTTTAACCCCAAGTTTGCGTGCAACCCAGTAATGGCCAAACTCATGAATTGCAATTAAAGGACCAAGTAAAAGAGCTGCTGCTGCAATCATAAAAAGCGCATTCATTTCAGCCTCCAATACTTGATATATATTTCTGAGCTATAGATCGAGCCACTTTATCTTTATCTAAAATGCACTCAATGCTTTCAGCTGCGGCATTCTCTAACTCTTGCAAAGTATGCTCTACCACTTGTGGAATATGTGTAAATCCAATCCTTTCCTTTAAGAATGCTTCAACAGCAATTTCATTTGCCGCATTCAAAATGGTAGGTGCCAAACCTCCTGCACGCATTGCTTGTCTTGCTAAATTTAATGCAGGAAATTTTTGGGTATCGGGCGCCTGAAAATTAAGTTGAGAATACTCAAATAAATCTAAAGCAGGAACACTTGTTTGTAAACGCTCAGGCCATGCTAATGCATGTGCAATTGGCGTACACATATCAGGATTACCCATTTGTGCTAATGTTGAACCATCAACATACTGCACCATAGAGTGAATAATACTTTGTGGATGAACAACAACTGTAACAAAATGTTCAGATATTGAAAATAAATGACACGCTTCAATTAACTCCAACCCTTTATTCATGAGAGTAGCCGAGTCAACTGAAATTTTTTGCCCCATTGACCAATTTGGATGTTTACATGCTTGTTGGGGTGTTACATGTTCCAACTGTTCCAAGGAATGATTTAAGAATGGGCCACCAGATGCTGTTAGCAATATTTGAGATACGCCTAGTTGTGGTTGTCCAGTTCTCTCAACTTGTAAATAGTTATGAGGTAATGACTGAAAAATGGCATTATGCTCTGAATCCACTGGTAATAATAATGCCTGATGATCACGAGCAGCTTGCATCATGATTTCACCAGACATAACCAATGCTTCTTTATTTGCAAGCAATACTCGTTTACCAGCTTTAACAGCTGCCAAAGTAGGCAACAGTCCCGCTGCCCCGACAATTGCTGCCATAACAATATCAACATCTGTATGTGATGCGATCTCAACCAGACCATCTTGCCCAATTAAAATATCAATACCTTGTATATTTTGTTGAGCAAATAAGGTGGTTAGTTCAACTATTTTCTGTTCAGGAACAACGACCACTTTAGGGCGGAACTGTTTGCAGATTTCAACAAGTTCAGAAATTCGACTATGTGCCGAAACTGCAAAGACTGAATACTTATCTGGATGTTGGCTTAAAATTTTTAATGTACTTTGCCCAATAGAACCAGTTACACCCAATATGCAAACAGATTGTGTCATCTATAAATCTACACCAATAAGCTTTAATATATACATTCCCGTTGCAAAAATCGGGGCTGCCGCGAGTAAAGAATCAATACGATCCAACACACCACCATGACCTGGCAAAACACGGCCAGAATCTTTAATACCAGCACGGCGTTTAATCATCGACTCAAATAGATCACCTAATACTGAACCGAATACTGTGACTAAAGATAAGATCAGGAATAAAAGTTGTTGAACCCAAGTTAAGTTTAAATATTGATATTGCACTACAAGCATTACAATAATTGTAGTGAGAATACCACCATATAAACCTTCTACTGATTTATTAGGGCTTACCGTAGGTGCCAATTTTCTCTTACCGAATTTACGACCTACGAAGTAAGCTCCACTATCTGCACCCCATACAAGCAAGAACAAATACATCAACCACCATGGTGAGCTTTGCCATACTACAAAAATTGCAGTCACTGCTGCACAGATAAGAATTAAACCAATGACATAAAGGGTCGCGTTATACCACCCATCAAATTCAGGAAAGGACTTAACCCAATATACACTAACGAGCCAAGTTAAAATTGAAGCAGACCATAGCAGTAATGCAATGTCGTGAAAGAACAAGGCAACGCCCGAAACAAAAGCAACAAGTAGACCATAACCCCATGCTTTAGGTTTTACTACGGCGCCAGCTTCATGAGGCATCAACTTATACCATTCATACCCCGCAACCGCTGCTGCTACAATCATAAGTACCAACATTGGATAATGTGATTGCGTAGCAAACATACAGCTTAAAACAACTGCAACAAGTACCAATGCGGTAACAATCCGCTCTAACATTATAATTTCTCGATTTTCTCTTGCTGAATTTGTTCAGATGTTTTACCGAAACGACGTTCACGCCCTGAAAAAACATTCAGTGCATGATCGAATTCCTCGACTGTAAATTCCGGCCACAAAGTATCCGTAAAATACAGTTCCGCATAAGCTGCTTGCCATAACAAGAAGTTAGATATACGGAAATCTCCACCTGTACGGATCAACAAGTCCACAGCTGGCAGATCGTTTAGACTGACATATTTTTCGAACAAATCAACATTTATTTGATCAGCGTCAATTTCACCACGTGAAACTGCTTGGGCAACTTGTTTAGCTGCATTTGCAATATCCCACATACCCCCATAGCTAATCGCAATGGTTAATGTCATGGTGTCATGATGTACTGTTTGTTGCTCTGCATCTTCCATTAAGGCAACTAAATGTGAAGGTAATCTAGAACGATCCCCTATAAAACGCAAAGCAATATTGAATTTCTTCATGCGAGGTATTTGCTCATGAATGGTTTCTTCAAGAAGCTTCATAAGCAGATCGACTTCATATTGTGGTCGATTCCAATTTTCACTCGAAAATGCAAAAACAGTTAAAGCACGGACACTAGTTTTTATACAATGTTCAACAATAGGATCAAGAATATTTTTACCTTCTCGATGCCCATCACCTTTTTGCATTTGATTTTTCTTTGCAAAGCGGTTGTTGCCATCCATAATGATGGCAACATGCTTAGGAAGATGATACTCTTCTGATTCGGTCATAAAATTAGACCTTCATCAATTCTGCTTCTTTCGCTGCAAGACGCTTATCTACTTCTGCAACATATTTATCAGTGATTTTTTGGATATCATCACCTGCACGACGCTCATCATCTTCAGAGATTTCTTTCTCTTTCAATAATGCTTTGATATCACCTAAAACATCACGACGAATGTTACGAATAGCAACTTTTGCATTTTCAGCTTCACTGCGTGCAACTTTCTGCATATCACGGCGTGTTTCTTCAGTTAAAGCTGGTAAAGGTACACGGATTGAATCAGCAGTAATTGGATTCAAACCTAAATCACTTTCACGAATTGCTTTATCAATTGCAGATACCATTGTACGTTCAAACGGTTGAACGATAAGCGTACGAGAATCTTCAACACCAACGTTCGCTACTTGGTTTAAAGGCACATCAGAACCATAGTAAGGAACCATTACCCCATTTAAAATTGATGGGTGTGCACGGCCGGTACGAACTTTAGCAAACCCTTGTTCCAAAGACTCAAGAGTTTTCATCATACGCTGTTCGCTGTCTTTTTTCAGATCGTTAATCATATGATCTTCCTTACTTATTTATTCAAGGATGTATATAACAAATTTAATTTAGCGCTAGTATAAAGAGCTTTGCGGCACACGTACATTATTTAGTAACGCGTGTACCCTCTTTTTCACCCATTACAACTGATAAAAGCGCACCAGATTTATTCATATCAAATACTTGCAATGGCACATTGTGGTCACGGCATAAGCAAATTGCTGTTAAATCCATAACACCTAACTTCTCATCTAACACCTGATCAAATGTTAAATGATCGTATTTCACTGCATCTTCATATTTGCTTGGATCTTTATTATAAACACCGTCTACTTTGGTTGCTTTCAAAATTAAATTTGCTTCAATTTCAATACCACGTAGACATGCTGCTGTATCAGTTGTAAAGAATGGGTTTCCTGTTCCCGCAACGAAAACACAGACCTCGCCTTGGCTTAAATGACGAATTGCATCACGACTTGAGTATGACTCTACAACAGTACCAATTGGTAGTGCAGACATAAGACGAGTTCTGATGTTACGACGCACCAATGCATCACGCATTGCCAAACCATTCATGACAGTCGCAAGCATACCCATTTGGTCACCTGTTACACGGCCAACCAAACCATCTTTTTGCAACTGGCTTCCACGATATAAGTTACCGCCACCAACAACGATACCTACTTGCACGCCCAAGCCTACCAAATGCGCAATAGAAAGTGACATCTGATCTAAAACTTGAGCATCAATACCCATATCTTTATTACCTGATAAAGCTTCACCAGATAATTTTAATAAAATTCGTGAATAACGGGGGCTGATTGTTTCCGCCATGATTTTGCTCCAAGACCTCTTAAACTGAATGCTTTTTGAATCGCGATTCGATTAGACCGATTTAATTTTAATTAACTTTGCAAATAAGTCGTATTCATCCGCATCGGTAATTTCGACTTCCAACATATCGCCTGGTTGAATCGTGCTCTTATCGATATCTTCTACAAAGACATTACCGTCAATTTCCGGGGCATCGGCATAAGAACGTGCAACAGCAACAGGATATTCATCTTCCAAACTATCGACTAATACAGTCATCGTTTGACCAATACGTTTTTGTAATTTGGCAGCAGATATTTGCTGCTGCACTTGCATAAAGCGCTCGTAACGCTCTTGCTTAATTTCTTCTGGCACATGATCTGGTAAATCATTTGCCGTAGCGCCTTCTACTGGTGAATAGGTAAAGCACCCTACACGATCAAGTTGAGCTTCAACCAACCAATCGAGCAAAATCTGGAAGTCTTCTTCAGTTTCGCCTGGAAAACCAACCACAAAAGTAGAACGGATTACAAGATCAGGGCATTTTTCACGCCATAATTTAATTTTTTCTAAAGTATTTTCACTATGTGCCGGACGTTTCATTAATTTAAGAACACGTGGGCTTGCATGTTGGAAAGGAATATCCAGATAAGGCAGGATTTTACCCTGAGCCATCAAATCGATTACTGCATCAACATGTGGATATGGATATACATAATGTAGACGAACCCAGATTCCAAGCTGTCCAAGTGCTTCACACATGTCAAAGAATTTGGTTTTTACAGGTTGGCCATTCCAGAAGTCCAGCTTATATTTAGTATCTACACCATAAGCTGAAGTATCTTGTGAAATAACCAAAATTTCTTTCACACCTGCGCGTTTTAATGCGGCAGCTTCTTCTAATACGCTACCAACCGGACGTGATACTAAATCACCGCGCATGCTTGGGATGATACAGAAGGTACAACGATGGTTACAGCCTTCAGATATTTTCAAATAAGCATAATGTTTAGGTGTTAAACGGATACCTTGCTCAGGAACAAGATCAATAAACGGATTATGTTTAGGCGGTGCTGGCACATATTCATGTACAGCTTCCATAACGTCCTGGTAAGCTGCTGCACCAGTGACTTTTAAAACATTAGGGTGCATTTGACGAATTTTATCTTCGTCTTTACCCAAACAACCTGTAACAATAACTCGGCCATTTTCACTCATGGCTTCGCCAATTGCATCTAACGATTCTTGTACTGCAGATTCAATAAAACCACAGGTATTAACAACAACTAAATCAGCACCATCATAATCTGATGCAACTTGATAACCTTCAGTCTTTAACTGAGTTAAAATTCGTTCAGAATCTACCAATGCCTTAGGACAACCTAAAGAAACAAAACCGACTTTGGGGGTCTTCATGAATCTGCGCTCCACTTGAATGCGCGTATTGTATGTCTTTTCTCGTCTCAAGCATAGGTGGAAACCCCACTCTTTGTGTAATGCACCAAAATACAACCAATATTTGCACCAAAACTCAATATTGCACCAAGTTGGATCATGATATCATTGGTATATACATCCATATTTTTGACCAAAAGATATTAAGAACGATTTTAGAGCGCTTTAACTACGCTTAAAACCTTAAAATAATCCATAAACAAAGTTGGCGTACATTTTGCATCATGCATGTTCTATAACGGTGAAAACCGATAACTAATGAAGATGCCATTGCGCCATTTTAAGACAGGAACGATTCGCTAATGGATCAACACACACCTATCGACTATCGCCTCTTGGTAGACAACTTAACTACTGCGATTTTACTAATCGATAGTAACTTTAATATTTTTTATTTAAATTCTGCTTGTGAAGCACTTTTTGACATTAGTTTGCTTCGCGCTTCTGGGCAACCGGTTTTAAATTTACTTCATGCCCCTGATGATACTTTTAATACACATGAAGCGTTACTCAATACTCTAAAAACAGGACAGCCTTATACACGTCGTGAAGCTGTAATTAATGTCAACTTTAAAGACTTACATGTTGATTATACGGTTTCACAGTTAAATGCAGGCAAAAGCTACCACCCGCTCTTACTTATTGAGCTAAATCCAATTGATCGGATGTTGAAAATTTCTAAAGAAGAAAACCTAATTCAACAACATCAGGTGGCTAGACAACTGGTTAGAGGTGTGGCTCATGAGATTAAAAATCCTCTGGCTGGTATCAGGGGTGCAACTCAGTTACTTGCTCGTAGTTTAAATGACGAGAGTTATGCTGAATTTACAGATGTCATTATTAATGAGGTAGACCGTCTCACCAATTTAGCAGACACTATGCTAGGTTCAAGACAACTGCCGAGTTATGAAAACGTAAATGTGCATGAACCTTTGGAACGTGTACGCTCTTTAATCGCAAATCAAACCAAGAAAAAAATCAAAATTACGCGTGACTATGATTTATCTTTACCGGATGTAAAAGCCGATCGAGATCAACTTATCCAAGTCATGCTCAATATTAGCGTTAATGCAATTCAAGCCATCACAGAAAATAAATCTTTTTTTATAGATCAAGAGCCTGAATTAATTTTACGTACCCGAATTCAACGTCTAGTCACTATTAATGGTGTACTCAATCGCTCTGCGGTACGAGTCGATATTGAGGACAATGGACCGGGTATTCCCGAAAGCATTTTAGAGTCTGTGTTTTATCCTTTGGTTACAGGACGAGCAAAAGGCACAGGCCTTGGCCTGAGTATTGCACAGAACATCATGCATCAACATAACGGAATGATTGAATGCCAATCAGTTCCTGGAAAAACAATGTTTAGCTTATATTTACCTTGGGAGTCAGACCGTGTCGCGAAATAAAATATGGGTTATTGATGACGATCGCGCCATGCGATGGGTACTTGAAAAGACCTTTAAAGAAGAAGGATTTGACGTCACCAATTTTGAAGAAGCTCAAACAGCACTCGAACGTTTACATCATGATGCGCCGGATGTCATCTTAACTGACATCCGTATGCCAGGCATTGATGGGTTAACTTTCTTATCTAAAGTAAAAAACTCTCATCCTGATTTGCCTGTGATCATTATGACAGCGCATTCGGACTTAGAGTCTGCTGTATCTAGCTATCAAACTGGTGCATTTGAGTATTTACCAAAACCGTTTGATATTGATGAAGCTTTAGCTTTAGTCAATCGAGCAATTTTACATATCAATAAATTGCAGCAACAAGAGGCTACAAAAACTGCTTCTCCGCTACAATCGACAGAAATTATTGGTGAATCTCCAGCTATGCAAGAGGTTTTCCGAGCAATTGGTCGCTTATCTCAGTCGCATATTACCGTTTTAATTAATGGTGAGTCAGGAACAGGTAAAGAATTAGTTGCACATGCTTTACATAAGCATTCACCACGCAGAGCCAAACCATTTATTGCTCTAAACATGGCAGCAATTCCGAAAGACTTAATTGAAACGGAATTATTTGGCCATGAAAAAGGTGCTTTTACTGGCGCTAATACTCAACATCAAGGTCGCTTTGAACAAGCCAATGGCGGCACTCTCTTCCTTGATGAAATTGGTGACATGCCATTTGAAACACAGACGCGATTACTACGTGTACTCGCAGATGGTGAGTTTTACCGCGTTGGCGGGCATATCCCTGTTAAAGTTGATGTTCGGATCGTAGCGGCAACACACCAAGATTTAGAAAAATTGGTAAATGAAGGTCGCTTCCGTGAAGACTTATACCACCGTCTAAATGTAATTCGTATTCATATTCCTAAGCTTGCACATCGAAGTGAAGATATTCCGATGTTAGCTCAACATTTCTTGGCTCGTGCTGGTAAAGAGTTAGGCGTAAGTCCAAAGATTTTACGTACCGAGACAACTGACTATATGCAGCAATTACCATGGCCCGGTAATGTTCGTCAGCTTGAAAATACCTGCCGCTGGTTAACCGTCATGATTACTGGCCGTGAGGTTTACCCAGAAGATTTACCTTCAGAACTTAAACAAGTTCCACTCCAAAAAAATAGTGAAGCTAGCCAACCTGCTCCATCTTTTGAGCGTATTTCTTTACATCATTGGGATGAGCTACTAAGTCAATGGGCAATTCAAAAACTCAAAAATGGCGAAATGAAGATTTTGGATATTGCTACACCAATGTTTGAGCGTACTTTAATTAATGCTGCACTACAGCAAACTCGTGGGCGCAAACGTCATGCAGCCGAGCTATTAGGTTGGGGTCGTAACACTCTAACCCGAAAGTTAAAAGAACTAGGTATGGATTCTGCTGATGACGATGATGAGGATGAACACAAAGTAACTTTGTCTGAAGCTTAATAATCATTCGTAAAAGAAAAAGCGACTAAATCTATTAGTCGCTTTTTCTTTATCTTGATTTACATTGAAAAGACATGGTTAAACTAAAATGTGAACATACAGTTACATCATTAAAAACCTTCAAAATATTTCACAAATACTTGTATTTTAAAATATTTATTCAAATTAAATTTTATATTGCTGTTTATCAAGCAACCTAAAAATATAGCGATGACCACCCTTAAAGATAGTTTTGTTATACTAGTTAAGCAGTATTAATTGTCGTTATTAAATTTTATGCATGATCCAGTCCTTGAGTCATATCCTCCTATATGTGACAAGCCTCAAACACGTCGCGGTGTAGAACGTCGTTTAGCACTATTGCTAAGCGCAACCGAACTGTTTTTGGAAAAAGGATATGATGCTGTCTCTTTAGATGACATCGTCAATCATGCTGGTGGTTCAAAAGCTTCTATTTATAAATACTTTGGTAATAAAGAAGGTTTATTTACTGCAATTTGCGATTACCGCCGTGAGATGTTCTTTAAAGATATTTGTATTGCATTTCAACCAGATCAGGCTTCTTTAAAAGAATACTTAATTCAAACTCTCATCCGTTTTTATAACCACATTATTCAACCTGAGCATATTGCTTTTTTACGTTTGGTTATTGAACAAACCCAGTGTAATGCAACTTTGAGCCAATATTTATACGAAAAATGCGCTCAAGACGTACAAAATACCATTGCTCAAGCACTACTTATTTCTCATCAAGCAGGTGAAATTACTTGTACCTCTCCCGATCACTCATCTCTCATGTATTTTGGGATTTTACGTGATATTGAGTGGCGTATGATTATGGGCATGCCACTACCAACCAATGAATATGAAGTAATTGATTATATTCATTATTGTGTAGAAATTTTCTTAAAAGGCCACCATAAAGTCTAATTCTTTTGCATTTTGAAATGCTTATAGTATAGTAGACTTCTTTTTTCCCACATCCACCCAGCCAACAACAGATAATTGTTGTATTTCAAAGACAATTATTATGGAGTAGCTACATGGCTTTAAGACATTTCCTGACTTTACGTGATCTATCTACATTAGAACTCCATCGCGTTTTACAGCGCGCAAGCGAACTAAAAAAAATGCAACAAAGCAATAAGGTGTATCAACCTTTTGTTGGTAAAGTATTGGGAATGATTTTTGAAAAATCGAGTACACGTACGCGTATTTCTTTTGAAGCCGGTATTAATCAATTTGGTGGTAGCGCTATCTTTTTATCACCTCGCGATACACAGCTAGGTCGCGGTGAACCTATCGAAGATTCAGCACGCGTTATTTCAAGTATGCTTGATATTGTGATGATTCGTACGTTTGGTCATGACATTGTTGAACGTTTTGCATCTTATTCAAAAGTTCCTGTGATTAATGGCCTAACTGATGACCACCACCCTTGTCAGCTACTCGCAGATTTACAAACTTACATTGAACATCGCGGTAGTATCGAAGGTAAAACCGTAGCGTGGATTGGTGATGGTAATAATATGTGTAACTCATATATTGAAGCTGCACATTTAATGGGTTTTAAATTAAAAATTGCTTCACCCAAAGGTTTTGAACCTAAACCTGAATTTTTAGCAGAATTTGGTCATTGCGTTGAGCTTTTTGATAATGCTGAAGATGCGGCTGTAAATGCTGACCTTATCGTTACAGATGTTTGGGCAAGCATGGGGCAAGAAGAAGAACAAAAATTACGTAAGAACGCATTTGCGGCTTTTCAGGTAAATGAAAAACTGATGAGTCTTGCACATCCAGATTGTTTATTTATGCATTGTTTACCAGCCCATCGCGGTGAAGAAATTTCAGAAACAATGCTTGATCATAAAAACTCTGTTGTATGGGATGAAGCTGAAAATCGTCTACATGCACAAAAAGCTTTAATGGAATTTTTATTGAATGAAAATTTAAAAAAAGCTTAATCTTGATATAAAAGCAGCACCTTTAAGGTGCTGTTTTTTTTACTTCTATAAAATACTTATTTTTCTAGTTTATTTTTTTAAAATTTTTCATGATGTTGCTGAATATATAAACAGTCTATATTTCAACTACACTCTAGAATCGTGTATAACATTCTACACAATAAGCCAAGCCTACTCTTGTAGAGTGCGATTATGACAACCCTTGAAGAATCACTATCTCAAATCCCTGCATTTTCAATTATTCATGAACATTTGTTTAGTTCAGCACAACCTTCTATTGAACAGCTTAAACTTATTAAAGAGTATGGTTGTAGTACCGTTATCAATTTAGCTTTGACAAACTCACCAGATTGTATTGAAAACGAAGATCGGGTTTGTCTTGAGTATGGTTTAAATTACATTCATATTCCAATTGACTGGGAAACACCATCTTCTGACCAATGCTTACTGGTTTTAGATTTAATTGATCATTTGGTTCAAAATGAAATTGTTTGGTTACATTGTGCCAAAAACAAACGCGTAAGCTGTCTTATGTATGTCTACAGACAATTTTATATGAATATGGACATGCCTACTTCCCAAGATTTACTGCACGAAATTTGGGAGCCAAATGAAACTTGGACAGGTCTTATCCATAGTATTACCTTACAGCTACAAGGCCGTAAGGCTACTTTAGAACTCCAGCAGTCTTTGCAACAAGCTGATGATTTAGTCTAATTAGAGATTAATACCGTCGCTGTTGCTAAAATTCCTTCTTGGCGACCAGTAAACCCGAGTTTTTCGGTAGTGGTCGCTTTGATGCTAATTTGATTTAAATCCACATTCAAAACATCCGCAATGCTTTGTCGCATCTCTAAATTATGTTTCGCTAATTTAGGACGTTCGCAGGCTACAGTAATATCAGCATTATTCAAACGATAACCACGGTCTAAGATTAGTTGATAAACGTGTTTTAGTAGTACACGACTATCTGCACCCTTAAACTCTGGATCGGTATCTGGAAAATGCTGACCAATATCTCCAAGCGCTAGTGCACCTAATAAAGCGTCACATAGTGCATGTAACACGACATCACCATCAGAATGTGCTTTCAGGCCATGCGTATGCGGAATCTGAATGCCAGCTAAAGTTACGAAGTTACCCTCTTCAAAGGCATGCACATCCATTCCTTGACCAATACGAATTTGAGCAACCATATAAACTCTTTCCTTCTATTATAAAAGCTTAAGAAATCTTGTATTCAACCGTTGTGTTTCGCTATAGTACACTTAGCAAAGTAGACTGAAAGTATAAGCGATCATGCCGTCGAATACTGATATGAATCAATTGAAAAGATTAAGTTTTGTCGTGACATTGAGTTGTTTATGCTCATCGCTTGTTTTTGCAGAATCCATTGACTGCTCCAACTCAAAATCAGAGCTCAAAATCTGTTCAAAAAACTTTAGCGAAGCACGAAAGCAACTTAATAACAAATATCTTTCTGCATACTTAGTTACAGATGCTCCATTACAGCTTCTACAAGATACTCAAACATTGTGGTTTAAACATACGCAACAATGTAAAACCAATTCATGTATTCAACAACAGTTTGACGTACGTGGTGATGATTTAAATTTTTATGCTTCACTTAAGCAAACCCTAACACAGCATTACCTTAAATTTGAAAATGGGCACATTGCAGCCCAACCTGTTCATTTACAAATCCATCAACTTGCTAAAGATAAAATCAAAATAGAAGGGTTAGCTTACCGTAATCCGAATAACCGAAAAGAAGCCCAAACTATTTCATTAATGGCTTATAGCTCTCCTGAGCAAAAAAGTGAAATTTTAGATAACGAGCATAATTGCAAATACAAATTTGATTTTCAAAAGGCCTTACTTGTTGTAAAGACTCAACAAAAAGGCTGTGAGCGATTTACTGGCGTTTATCGACTATATGATTAATTGATATAAAATAAAAAAAGCCAGTGCATCTACACTGGCTTTTCTTTTTAAGCTGGATATTTTTGCAGGATATCCTGACTCACCAAAACAGCTGTTGCTGCTGACAAAGTCCAACCTAAATGGCCATGCCCGGTATTATAAAAAACCCGTGATTGCTTAGACTGTTTCACTACAGGCAACATATTAGGCATCATTGGCCTTAAACCCGCCCAAGGCACAACATGCTCAGTTGAAATGTCAAAATTGCGGTTCACCCAATTAACCAAAGGCTGAATACGATCTGCACGAATGTCTCGATTGTAACCATTAAACTCAGCTGTACCTGCTATACGTAAACGGTCTTGTCCTAAACGAGAGGTTACAATTTTGGCACTCTCATCAAGCAAACTTACCCACGGCGCATTTTTAATGCTTTTCTCATCTTTCAATTGGACAGTAATCGAATAGCCTTTTACAGGATAAACATTTACACGCTCACCAATCATGTCAGCCAATTGATAACTTCCAACACCACCACAAACCACCAGAACATCACCTTCTAATTGAAAGCTATCTGTTGGGGAAAGATGCGGATGCTCAGCACTTGGCTGACAATTCAGTACGACTTTATCTATATGACACTTAATATCAGTAACTTCTAAGCCAAACTTATACTGCACCCCATATTGTTTAGTCTTTTCAGCTAAAGTGGTTGAATATTTATGAATATCTCCAGTTGCATCGCTTGGTGTGTAATAACCACCAAAGTACTCACCCGTTAAAGAAGGTTCGATTGACTTCATTTCCTCAGGTGAAACGGAGTAACGTTCTAAAGTCCCTTTATTCAAGACATCATTAACTCGCTTGGCAATATCATAGTCATCCTTAGTATGATACATATGAAGAATACCGCGTTTCTCCAAATCAAATTGAAGCTGCTCTTTTTCAGCGACTTCAAATAAGCGCTTACGAGCAAGCAATGCTAAACGAACAGTTTCTATCGTATTAGCCTCATAATTTTTAATATGAGATAAAAACTCAACTAACCAGCTATATTTGTGCAAACTAAAAGAAGGATTAAGTAATAGAGGAGCATCTTTTTTCCTCATCCATTTAAAACCTTTTATAACGGTCGCTTTCTGGTTCCAGACTTCTGCATTACAAGCAGATAATTGCCCTCCATTTGCAAATGATGTTTCCATAGCTGGATAAAGATGACGATCAATCACTGTGACTTGGTAACCTAATTGAGATAATTCATAGGCTGAAGTAACCCCTGTGATTCCTGCACCAATCACAATAACATGTGGCATAACAGACTCCTCTGAAATGCAAAAACATTTCATCAGTACAGCCCATCTGTCATTTGTACCTGAGAGTTTCGACCTAAATACTACCTTTTAGCATTTCGATCTTCCCCTTCGGTGAGTTTATGACTTATAAGTTTTTATTCTTCATGCTTATAAATCTTAAGCTGCTCTCCAGATTTTTTAATTATTACAGTCCTTTTGCCTGAGAGTTTCCGGGCCTGTTGCTCCTTCGGCGGGTTCTTAAGAACCTCTCTCCCGCAATAATTTTGTATTTATATAAGCAATGTATCTGCCACTTTTAAAAAAACGCATTCTTTTCTTGTAAACTTTTGTACAGCAATTCAATTAAATATGAAATTATTTGATTTAATTACAAAAAAAGGTGAATTATTTAAATTCACCTTTTGCCATTTATTAAAGCTTTCCTTCAAGCACTTGGTCTGAAACATGACCTTTCCACTGCTCTCTCAAGGTTGGTAAATAAAACTTCTCACCAATTGTGACCAACTCAGCATCAATGAGTGCATGAATTTCGTGCATAAAAATGTAATCTAAGGCAACTAAAGAGAGTTGATGATTTTTTTGCGCTACTTTTTTTCGCTTCACTTGAGCTTGTTTAATTAACTCATTTGCAAAATTTTTATCTTTATATGTGGTGATTGCATTTAAACGAAGCTCAATAACACCCCAACCGGCCAACAATTTTTTGAAAATTTCAAAATCTTTCGTCGTTGATTCCCAAGTGACATTTTCCAGATTATTATCTTCAGGCAAAACAGGTAACAGCAAATCACCAGTACTTGGAAAAATCTTTTTAAGATTTAACAGAAATTTAACAGGCTGATCACTCGGGTAATCATTAAACTGCACATGTTGTTCGGTATCTGTTAAATAAATCGAGAGCATTCAAAAATCCTTAGCTAAACAACTGTTTATTATGTGTTTAATTTCCATATCGCAAAATAAATAAAAATTAAAAACAATAGAAAAACAGGATAAGGTGGGCATTTTAACAATTATGGCAGCTTATTCAACTCTAAGTTGGTTTGATAAAGCTTAATCAAGAAATAATTACAACCTAGAAACTTGCAAATAAATCTCATACAACTTCAAAAATTTAAAAATGCATATATTTTAAATATATTATTTTTTAGTCTACTTTTAAATTTAATGTTATAATACATTGATTTACTCAATTTCATCTGGGCTTCCAAAGAAATGAATAGATCAAAATTAATTTTATTATTTTTAAGTATTAGTACTTTTTCTTCTTTGGTATTTTCTGAAACGATTACTTCCCCAATTAAACAAGAATTTTATGACCAAGAATCGAACCGCCATAGAAGTATGCTTGAGGTAAGTAACACTTCAAGTCATAAGTTTAGTGAATCACAACACAATTCTTTTCACTCCGATTCTAATAAGCAAAGAGTAGATTTTTTTGAAATTGCCAAACAATATCAAGATGAGAAATCACAAAATACCTACTCGCATTTTCCTGACCCGACAGTGAACATGAGCGATCATGAGCGAAGTCTCTACTATATTAGAAATCATGATGATATAAGCCTTAAAAGGGATATTCGTATTCAACAATATAGATCATTAAAACAGCAATACGATAAAGGAGTCATTTCCAATGATGAATACAAAGAGAAAGTTTATAAAATTTTAAAATAAGCTTTTATATTTTCTGAAGCCTTCTTTCTGATGGAAGGCTTCTATAATAGTTTTGATATAGATTGTTAAAAAAACTTTAAATAACAAAGATCCATAGTAAATAAGCAATAAAAATTAAACAGTTTTAACTGCTAAAAGACGCCAGACTATACAAATCTTCTCTACAAATAAAGGAGAGATCAATGAAGATCCGCGCTTCACGTACCTATTCAACTTATTCAAACCATTACTTTATTTCGAAAGAATATGAATGTAGCGTTATACCAGTAAAAGGAATGTGCTTTACTGATCTTGGTTTAACCGAAAATGGTGTGATTGAACCTGTAGAAATTAGTGAGGTCACTATAGACCCAGCCTCTAATTCTTATCATATTCTTTTAGCAAAAGATGCTCATGAATACACGAAAGAAGAACTAAAAAGAAAATTTGAAGAAATGAAAGTAAATGGTTGGGAATATATAGAAGATCTACTGATGTAGCTTTTATTCTCAATCTATAAGTTAAAGTTCTAGATTTAAGGTGTAAACATAATAGCCATCAGTAGTTTATCTGTACACTCAGTACAAAATGGCACTACTGATGGCTATATAGACTGCTTATTTACTATTTGGTGAAACCATTTTTTCAGGTTTAACGACCTCATCAAATTGTTCTGCTGTAACTAAACCAAGCTCAACAGCTACTTGTTTTAAAGTTTTATTCTCTTTATAAGCAGTTTTCGCCACTTTTGCAGAGTTTTCATAACCAATAACCGGATTCAATGCAGTAACCAGCATGAGAGAGTTATGCAAGAAGTGATCAATTTTGTCACGATTAGGCTCAATTCCTACTGCACAGTGGTCATTAAAGCTATTACACGCATCACCAAGAAGCTGAATAGATTGCAGTAAGTTATAAGCGATTACTGGCATAAATACATTAAGTTCGAAGTTACCCGAAGCACCAGCGACATTAATAGTCGTATCATTACCAAGCACTTGTGCAACCACCATAGTCATTGCTTCACTTTGGGTCGGGTTCACTTTACCCGGCATAATGCTTGAGCCTGGCTCATTTTCAGGAATGCGAATTTCACCAAAACCACAACGTGGTCCGCTTGCTAACCAACGAATATCGTTAGCAATTTTATTTAAGCTTACTGCTAAAGTTTTTAATGCACCTGATGCAAAAACAGCTGCATCACGTCCTGCAAGTGCTTCAAATTTATTAGGAGCAGTAACAAATGGCAAACCCGTTAAAGCTGCAAGCTGAGCTGCGGCTTTAACAGCATAGTCAGGATGAGCATTTAAACCAGTTCCTACCGCTGTACCACCCAATGGCAACTCATACAAACCACTTAAAGCTTGTTGTAAGCGTACTAAACCGTGCTCAAGCTGAGAAACATAACCGCTAAATTCTTGGCCAAGTGTTAGTGGCGTCGCATCTTGTAAGTGGGTACGGCCAATTTTGACAATCTCTTGAAATTCATCTGACTTCTTCTGCAAAGTCGCTTTAAGCTGCTCTACAGCTGGAATCAGTAATTCATTAATTTGCAAACTTGCCGCAACATGAATAGCCGTTGGAAATGAGTCATTAGTAGATTGTGCACGGTTAACATGATCATTTGGATGTACTGGCTTTTGTGCTCCGAGCGCTTGGCCTAGCTTTTGATTTGCAATATTTGCAATCACCTCATTACAGTTCATGTTACTTTGCGTACCAGAACCTGTTTGCCAAACTACGAGTGGAAACTGTGAGTCCCATTTCCCTGCAATCACTTCTTCGGCAGCACCTACAATGTACTGACTCAAATCTTGTGGTAACTGGCCCAACTCTGCATTGGTTATTGCCGCAGCTTTTTTTACCAAGCCCATCGCTCGAATCATGGCACGGGGTAAACGCTCCTGCCCGATTTTGAAGTTCTGTAAGCTACGTTGGGTTTGTGCTCCCCATAGCGCTTCATTTGGAACTTCAATCTCACCCATAGTGTCATGTTCAATTCGTGTTTGCATAGAAACCTCGGTTATGTGGCTAAAGAACTCACGGGCTGAAGCAATTTTTGCTTTGGCTAGTTAATTTTAATATCGTACTCAAGCATTTCATTATTGTAAATAAGAATCATTATCTTATCTTCCATTTAATGTATTTTGATAGAATCTCCACTCATCTTCAATCATTTGCTTTAAAGTTCGTTTCGGATTCCATTGTAATAAAGTTTTTGCTTTTCCTATATTTGCACCCAATTGAGCCAACTCTTCATGCTTATAAATTGCCGATTGCGTCGGAATTTCGGCTTGGGTAACCTGTGAAATTTCATCTAATAATTGACGAATCGATTGCACTTGCTCATGAGCAATATTAAAAGCTTCACAGCAATGGGTTTGATCGCGTAACCAATGTAAAGTTAAGCTTACTGCTTCACATACATCTAATACATGTAAAAAGCTACGTTCTACTGTATGGTCTTCGGTCGAAACCTGATCTTGTAATTCAATTAAATCACGCTGCATCGCTGCAACTTGTAATGCAAGCGGTACAATATTTTTAGGGAGCTGTGCAACATATTCACCTAATACACCATGCTCAAAAGCACCTACAATATTTGATAGGCGTAGGATTGCAATTTTCCATTCATGATCAATTTTATGAGTATCTCTAATGATTTCTTCAATCATCTGTTGAGATTTAATATATGGATTAGGATAAGCATAGTTGAAGTCTTCTGTTTCGCTTAACTGCAAACCAGATTTTCCATAGACTGCCAAGCTAGATAAATGGATAAAATGACGAACACCAGTACGCTGCATTGCACGTAACAGGCTCATAATGCAACTGACATTGTCATTGTAATATTCGAGCGGTTTTAAATTAGACTCTTCAATAGATTTAAAACCAGCTGTGTGAATAACTGCATCGATTGAGTACTGTTCAAATACTTTGTTCAATGCAGGTGTATTACGTACATCAAGTTTAACAAACGGAACGTACATACCAGAGATGTATTCTAACCGCTCAAGCGTTTGCAAGGTCGAGTTAGCCAAATTATCGACAATAACCACTTCTTGGCCTTGAGCCAATAGACTCAATGCAATGTGTGAACCGATAAAGCCTAAACCACCTGTCACTAAAATCATTGTATACTTACCTTTCTCTTAATGTATCTACGCCCATTTAGACGTATGACCATAGTGAATTCTCAATGAGTACATTACTACTAATAACCTCTGCTCCTACTTCGATCCATGCTTGGCATGCGCTAGGCCTTGCTCAGGCACTCAAAAGTAAAAATGAAGACTTTCGTGTATTCTTTTACCAAGATGGCGTTCAAGTTGCGAATGATTTTCAATGGGTTCCTGACGACCAGCGTAATTTAACGCATGAATGGCAAAAGCTCGCGATCCGACTTCCTGTCTGTGTCAGCGCAGCTCTTGCACGTGGGATTACCGATGCAGAAAATGCGAGTCGTCATCAACTTAGTCATCACAACCTAGCGAACAACTTTGAGTTGGTTGGACTAGGTGAACTTGCTGATGCAGTACAGTCAGCCTCTCGTCTTCTTCAATTCTAAGTTACTTTATTAACTTAGATTGTTGCTTTTAAAAGGTATATTGTGTGAAAACTGTACTCGTTATTTTGACCCAAGCCAATTTAACCAGCCTACAAGTCAATGAAAGCCTCGCCGCTACTATGGTTTTAGCAACCTTTGGCTCACCAGTCAAAGTATTATTAAAAGATGCGGCTCTTAGTCTTTTACAAAATGAACGTAACTTTGACCAATTGCAGCATGCATTTAAAATTGCTTCAAATATGGTAGATAGCTTTGAGTTTTATGACTTAAGCCCAATTCTTATTGAAGACAAAAATAAACAGCATCCTTTTGTTCAAAACAGTGAGCAGGAACTAGAATTTGTTCAGCTAGATACGAAACTCATCCAATCTTTCGATCATGTCTTATATTGGTAGATAAAGGTGTAATTTTAATGACGCAATCAACTCTTTATCTTGTGCAAGCTTCTTATCACCATACTCCTCGCATTATTGAAGAACTTGCAAAACTGTTCCATAAAGATGATCAACTTATTTTTATGGGTGACTCAACTGCTCAACTTACAGTAAGTATTTGTCAGCAGTTTGGCTCAGTTTCTTGCTTGTCTCATGAAAAAGATTTAATTGATGCAGAAACCTTGGCTCACGTTAAGGTATTGAACTATGACCAGTTTGCGGATCTGGTTTTACAATTTAATCGATGTATTTCTTTGAAATAATATAGTTAGGCTCATTTTTATGAATTTAGAATTAGATCAAGATGGTCATTTAGTCGACTATACGATTTGGAATCCCGAAGTAGCACAGGAACTCGCCAAATCTCTCGATCTTGAATTAACAGATTGGCATTTTGAAGTTTTAGCTGCGGTTCGCCAATTTTATCAGCAATTTGGGCATTCTCCTGCAACACGTCCTTTGATTAAGTTTTTAATGAAAACCGTAAGTCCAGATATTAATAATGCTGTTTTACAGCAAAAATTTAATACCGGTTTAGTTGCTCGCCATCTCAGTCGCTTAGCAGGTATTCCTAAACCGGCAAATTGTTTATAAATTTTTATGCGAATTTTTTAGCGGCAGCGACACATAAAATTGTTACTGCCGTTACCATTAACATCGACCAACTTACATGTTCATGTAATAAAAGTGCAGCAATCGCGAGTCCCATTAATGGTTGTAAAAGTTGTAGCTGGCTAATTGCAGCTATACCGCCTTGAGCAAGACCTTTGTACCAGAAAAAGAACCCGATGAGCATACTAAATAAAGATACGTAAACCAGTCCTGCTACCGCCGATGTAGATACATCTTGAAAGGAAACGGGCATATAAAAAAGAGTAGCGAGCAGCATAATCGGTAAAGCTAAAATAAGCGCCCAACAAATCACTTGCCATCCACCTATTTTTTTCGAAAGCACTCCACCTTCTGCATAGCCAAATCCACACAAAATAATTGCAATAAGCATGTATAAATCGCCAATGCCAAAAGATGCTTCACCGGACAAAAAGAACATATAGGTAAAAACAACTAAACTGCCTAAAATTGCAAATATCCAAAAAAATAAATTTGGTTTTTCTCCACCTCTCACTACTGCAAATATGGCAGTAGTGAGCGGTAGAACGCTAACAAAGACAATCGAGTGGGCTGCGTTCATATACTGCAAGGCAAGCGCCGTAAATAATGGAAACCCAACTACAACGCCTAAAGCCACAATAGCCAGCGGCCACCAGTCTTGTTTAGCAGGCTTTTTTTCCTTAAGTAAAAAGATAAGAATTAAGCCCAAGACTCCTGCAATGACAGCTCTTGCTGCTGTTAGAAAACCAGGCTCAAAACCTGTTACCGCAACACGGGTAGCGGGTAACGAGCCTGCAAAAATTGCAACGCCAATAAAACCATTTACCCAACCGTTCATAAACTTTTGCATATTATTCTCCGCAACTATACGAAGAATTTAAGCTGTGATATGGTGTCAAAACCAGATACAAAGCAGTACAATTTTAAAAAACTGTTATGTATAAATAAGCAGTACAGTAGAGATGATTAACGTGAACCAGACAAAAACAAAAATCGAACTTGTTATTTCACAGATTGAACAACAAATTAAGAATCGCTCTTTGACTCCGGGAACTCGACTCCCCTCTGTGCGCAAGCTGGCCAAAGATTTAGGTTTTTCAGTTTCTACGATTGTCGAAGCTTATGAACGATTAATTGCCCTAGGTAAAATTGAATCACGTAGTGGATCGGGCTTTTATGTAGTGGCACCACTTGCTCCTTTAGACTTAAGTGAATTAGGACCCAAACTAGATCGCTCAATAGATCCGTTATGGATTTCACGTCAGTCTTTAGAGGCAGAACCTGATGCGTTTAAGCCCGGTTGTGGTTGGTTACCTAATGACTGGATGCCACTTGAAAGTATTCGTAAGGCATTAAGATCTGTTACACGAAGTGAAGATGATAGTTTAATGGGTTATTCTTCACCGTTAGGGCTGCCCGTATTAAGAGATTTACTGGCTAGGCGAGCACAAAATAAAGGTATAGAGGCAAATCTCAATCAAGTTGTTCTAACCGATTCAGGCACTCAAGCTATTGATCTGGTTTGTCGTTTTTTACTTAAACCAGATGATGTAGTTCTAATTGATGACCCATGTTACTTTAATTTTCATGCTCTACTTAAAGTTCATCAAGTTAAAGTTATTGGTATTCCATACACTCCAAATGGCCCAGACTTAGAGGCATTTAAAGAAGCGATTGAGATCTATAATCCTCGGCTTTATATTACAAATTCAGGAATACATAACCCCACTGGCGCAACGCTTTCACTCTCGACAGCTCATCAATTACTGAAGTTGATTGATCAATCTAATTTAATTGTGATTGAAGACGATATATTCTCGGATTTTGAATATACTCCAGCTCCACGACTTGCAGCCCTAGACAACCTTTCACGCGTGATTTTTATTGGAAGTTTCTCTAAAACGCTTTCTGCCTCTATTCGCTGCGGCTACATTATTGCAAAACCAGAATGGATTGATCAGATTACCGATTTAAAAATTGCTACCAGTTTTTCTCACAATGGACTCTCAGCCAAGATTTTACACACAGCTTTAACCGATGGTTCATACCGTAAGCATTTAGATTTATTAAAAGTTCGTTTAGCTCAAGCCATGCAAGAAACAATCACGAAGCTCAAATCGATTGGGATAGAACCGTGGATTGAACCCAAGGCTGGAATTTTTGTGTGGTGTCGTCTACCAGAAGGTGTAGATGCAGCGAAGATTGCCCAGTTTTGTCTGAATCGGCAAGTGATTCTCGCCCCGGGTAATGCCTTTAGCCAAGCACAATCAGCAGGTCAATTTATCCGTTTTAATATTACTCAATCAAATCATGATTATATTTATAAGACTCTTGCAGAAGCACTTCTACAAGAGTCGTTAGGTTAGAGAACCGAGTTTAAGCCTGTTTTTGCTTTTGTTGCATATAAGCAAAATAGCCCGGCCCAGCCGAAACCTGAACTTGCTTTGCATGTAATGGCTCACGGCATACTGAACACACCATAACAGGTTCAAACTTATGTCCACATGTTTTGTGACGATATTCCAAAGGTTTACCTAAACCTTGATCCATCCATTTATCTGCCCAGTTCGCCATAGATAAGATAATTGGATAAAGCTCAAAGCCTTTATCCGTGAGACGATATTCAAAACGCTCCTGACGGTCAAAATAAGGTGCTTTTACTAAAATTTCGTATTCAACCAACCTTTTTAAGCGATCAGAAAGGACATGACGAGTGACACCTAATGATTTTTGAAAATCATCAAAACGGCGAATTCCCATAAAAGCATTACGTAATATTAACATCGTCCATCGATCACCAATCACTGATAGCATGCGGGCAACTGAACAAGGCTGATCACCGATGTCATCCCATTTCATCTTTATGCTTTCCTCAATATAAAACTGGCCTATTTGCCATATTATTTATACCCTAAACCACTTAATATGTTATATGCAATATAGAGCTTAGAAATAAGTTTTCAGTATATTTATAAAGCTTATTTTTTTAAAATAACAGTCACTAAAAATAGATATAAAATATAATTAATCCATCCGTATGGATTAATTATATTCAGCTTATTTATAAGTTAATTTGAAATAAAGATTCCCTTTAGCACAGTTCCTGATGCTAGTTTTGTACTCGCAGGAATACGGACTAGACAATTGGCTTGCATAAGATTACTCAGCATATGGGACTGCTGCTTGGCCAAACCTTTTACCCTAAGTTGTCCTGCATCAAAATAAGCATACATTCGTAAAAAACGCTCACGTGCATCTTCTTTTAAATCATGCTCTAAAATTGCGGTAAACCATTCTGGTCCGCGTCTATTGCCCTGCAATGCATCAAGCAAAGATTTTCCGTAAATTTGCATTGCGACATATACCGCAGCTGGATTGCCCGGTAAGCCTAACAAATAGCAAGAATGTTGGGTTTGTGAATTATGGTATTCGGCAAAGAATAAAGGTTTACCCGGTTTTTGTTTAACTTTCCAAAAGATTTGTTCAAACCCAACTTCGAAAGCACAGGGCCGTACAAAGTCGTAGTCTCCTACCGACACTCCGCCAGTCGTTATAACAACATCATGGCTGTCTTTTAGTTGATTAAAGTAATGGGTGACCTGCTCTGCTTCATCTGCTACGTGAATGAGTTCGATATCTAAACCATAATCTTCAAACCAAGCTTTTAGTAATGGGCCATTTGCATCAAAGACTTTACCTTCAGCTAGATCTTCTGCTGTTTCGGCAACTTCATCACCCGTGATCAAAACAGCGACTTTCGGTGCACGATAGACTTCAACGGTTTGCACACCCGCCATACTTAAAGCAGCCAAACTTCCAATATTCAAAAGTTGTCCTACTTGAGCAAGCAACTGCCCTTGCTGGATTTCCTCTCCGGTAAAGCGGATATCGGCTTGAGGACGTATATGTTCCGTTAAACAAATTTCTTGGGCCGAAATAACCGATACGATTTCTTGTCGAGCTACATGCGTTGTCCCTTCAGGAATTTTGCCGCCCGTAAATATACGAATTGCCTGACCTTCACCGAGTATATCATGACTCTCGCTTCCGGCACGAATCTCACCTGTGACTTGGAACTTTTGATTATTTAAATCTTCTGCATGGCTACAAAGTGCATAACCGTCAACTGCACTTTGAGAGAAACTTGGTAAATTAATTTCAGAGTAAATATCTTTGGCAAGATAACTACTTAGGCTATTTGTTAGAGTCTTTTGAATAGAGCTTAAGTTTTTAGGCTTATTAATAACTAAATCTAGCGCTTCATCTATACTGATTAATCCACGCTCAGCACCACAACCTGACATTATTCATAGCCTCCTGGATGTGGTAAATCACGGCAAACATCAAAAATATGGACTAATGCGGGTAAAATAGCGGCCATTGATTCGCTTGCGCCACCACGGCTTCCCGGTAATGTCACTACTAACGAACGGTCAATAAACCCTGCTACTCCGCGTGACATAGCAGCATATGGCGTGCGTTTTTGTCCAAATGAGCGAGCAGCTTCCATTAAGCCATCTAATTTACGTTCTAAAAGAGGCTCTAGCGTATCAACTGTAATGTCACGCTTACCAATTCCTGTCCCACCCACAGTCATAATACAAGCATACGATTTGGTGAGTTCTAAAACCAATTCTTTGAGATCATCTGCTTCATCGGGCAAAATTTGGTAATGGATCGGATCAAAGCCAGCTTCAGTTAAAGTTTCAACCACAGATTTTCCAGCAGTATCCGGCTTTCTACCCGCTGCTACGGTGTCTGACAAGACAATAACCGCAGCCGAAACAGGCTGACGCAATACCCGTTTAAAATGGGATTTTCCGCCTTTTTTCTTCAGTAGTTTACATTGATCCATCCAGAGTTCTTCTGGTTCACAATGAGGCTTTAACATGTCATAGATAGTTAAGCCTGCAAGGCTTGCCGCCGTTAAAGCTTCCATTTCTACGCCAGTTGGACCAATAGTTTCAACAACAGCAATAATTTTTACAAAGTCATTTTCCAATTCATATTCAACATCTGCCCGATAAATCGGTAACGGATGACATAGTGGAATTAGCTCATCAGTTCGTTTTGCTGCCAAAATTCCTGCAACACGTGCTGTTTTTAATGCATCACCTTTTTCCGTGTTTCCTTGTCTTAATAGTTCAATACAGGCGGGTGGTGCATATAAAATCGCTTGTGCTTCGGCAACACGATAACTTTCCGGCTTCATTCCTACGTTTTTCATTATTTATCCTAGTGTTACATATTTCAGTGTGAGTGCTCATGGCCGGCATGATGATGGTGATGTTTGTGGTCGTGCGGCGCATCCTTACGAATACAACAGCCCTCTACATAATGACTTGTGCCATCTGTAAAGAACTCTTCTTTAAAGACAGGCACTTCATGTTTTACCCGTTCGACTGCTTCCTCACATGCTTGAAAAGCTTCACGGCGATGGGCTGCATACACAATCGCAATAATGGCTGTTTCACCAACATCTAGATATCCAATTCGATGAACCACTCGCACATAAGATACCTGATACTTTTTCTCAATTTCTAGTTCAATTTCACGTATCATTTTTTCTGCAAGCGGTTTATAAGATGTATATTTCAGCGCCTTTACCGCTTTACCTTCGTGGTGATTACGAACCGTACCCATAAAAATATCGATACCGCCACATTCAGGAAAAGATTGAATCGGATCAAAAGTATCTAGGCTTAAAGCCTGCTCTTGTATTCTTGCAAACTCTTTCATGATTCATCCTCCAGCAACGGGTGATAATAAAACCAAAGTGCATGGCTCACTTAAGACAGTTTGTCTAGTTATGACATTATCACCAATTGCACATGCACATTTTTCCATGGCTTTTGTAGATTCCGGATGCAATAAAACAATTTCATCTAATACATCTTTAACCAAACTATGGTTAGGACAAACTAACAAAAGATTTTCAGGAAGCAATTTTTCAATTGCACCAAATGCTTCGACTTTAATTTGGATAGATTGTTGCATTTATCCCCCAAGCATATGCATGCTGATTTTACGGGTTTGTTGATGTTGTAAGGCATGGAAACCTTTTGCTTTATGCCAGATATAAGGATGAACCAAATTCTTTAAATTTTGGATATATATACCGTATTCTGGGCTATGTTGTTTGCTTACCAGTGCTTGAAGCTGAGGCTTAATATTTAAACCTTGCGGCGCAAATAAACAGTTATATAATTCGCCTTTTGCGGTAAGCCGTATACGGTCACATTGGTGGCAAAATGAATGCGTAATTGTGGAAATAATTCCTAAATGGTAGCTACCATTAATTAGATATTGACGCGCAGGCTCATGTTGCTGCTCGATCACTTGTACCGAATAATACGGTCGCAATACCTTTAAAATTTCAGCCTCGCTTACCACATCTTTATTTGACCAAAGTGCATCACCATCAAGCGGCATAAACTCGATAAAACGTAAAGGAATATGATTAGAAATTGACCACTTCACCATAGGTAAGATTTGATTATCATTTTTATCTTTCATTAATACGCAGTTAATTTTAAAAGGCAGTCCTTCATCTTTAGCAGCTTGAATACCCTCAAGAACCGGTTCTAACTTTTTCTTAGTGATCTCTTTAAATTGAATTGAATCAAGACTATCTAAACTAATGTTTAAATCATCTAATCCAGCGTCTTTTAGTTGTTTAGCGTATTTAGCAAGGTAATGACCATTTGTAGTCATCGATATACGTTTTAAACCTAATGCTTTTAAGGCCTGCAAATCACGAACAAAATGAACAATGCCTTGACGCATTAATGGTTCACCACCCGTAATGCGAATACTCTCGATACCTTGCTGCACCATAAAATGACAAAATTGAAAGAGCGCTTCAAAACTAAGCAAGTCCTGTTTATTTAACCATTCTGGATGCTCAGGCATGCAATATACACACTTAAAATTACAGCGATCAGTTACAGAAATTCGTAACTTACGCTTGATACGCCCATATTGATCTTGCAGAAGGCTTGGCGCATTTTCAGAGTGATATTGTTTCATCATTTGCACTCATATCGAGAACATTTCAAATCTTGCGAGCACCGATTATGAACAATCAAATACAAAAAATTGCATCTTAATAGTGCTTTGTTCTTTAATAGCAAAATTTGTTCCAGCTCTACTTATTTTCCATAATATTTAAATTTTTTATAGACTTTTCACCGCACTACCTTAAGAACAATTAAAAAATAAATCTCAAGTTAGCGCGGTAAAATCTATGTTTTACTTGATTCTATTTCTAACACTTTTCTAAACGGATGGGTACATATTTATGGTACGGCGTTTTCGACAATGGATCACAATGTTCAGCAGAAATAAGTAAGTTTAATTGTGGCCCAATCGGTTCTCCATTTTGAAAGCGCATACCGTAGCCATGTGGCAGTGACACAACACCTCTTCTCATCCCATCATCCAACTCAATAGTTACCTGAATTTCTCCATGTTGTGAGATACATTTAAGCTGCCCTCCTGTATCTACATTTAAGTGCCTTGCATCTTCGGGATGAATACGTAGTGCACCTTCTGCATCTACTTTTCGCCAAGCAGGGTCACGGTAAATTTGGTTGGCGTTGTAACTACGGCGTTCACCTGACAAAAGGATGAAAGGAAACTCTTCAACATTAACGTTATGGCTTTTCAAGCTTGCGAGTTCACTTAACATCTCGGGAATTGCAAGACGTATTTTCTTATCTTTATAAGCCACCAGTTTCCAGACTTCGTCATATTCATGTTGCGATAAAACCATACCTGAACGTTGCTTTAATATCTGCTCAAATAGTTTGACACCTTGTGTTAACGGATTACCTTTATAACCTGCACGGCGTACCGCTTTGGTATGTAAAACAGCATATTGAATAGATAGCGGCAGTAAAAAAGCAACTGAATCTGCAGAATTGCCAAGTCGTTTGCCAAGAGTTCGATAAATAATAGAAGCAGCAAAAGGGATATATTTTTTATGTCGTGCCAAGGTAAGTCCTAACGCCGACAAGTATGGTAAGTAGGCAGTTTTTTTCGAGTCGACCGCAGCTATTTTTTCTAAAACTGGGAAACTCTTCGGAATAGCATTCATCGCTTCCAGTAATCGAGTATAAATTTCGGCTTCCGGTAAAGTATTTGCTTGAGCAACCAATACGGGATGACGCAGGTGAAAACCATTCTTAGGAAATTCCAAGTTAAAACCGGTAAATTCCCATTTTTCAAACTGAGTATGAGCAGGCAAAATATAGTGTGCAAATCTCGCGGTTTCTGTCATCGCAACATCAACTACCACCAACAAATCTAATGCTTTAAAGGCTTCCTCAAAAGCTGGTGTATCAGGGTAAGTTAATAGTGGATTACAACTATCTACAAACACAGCACGAATTCGCTTTTCCCCTGCTTTTAAGATTTCATCGGGTAAAATATTAGGCGGGAAAAACCCGGAAATCGGGAACATTTTATGGTAAACGCTACGTCGATATTTTGGTTTTCTTTCATCCGTATCGGTCAAAATTGGAATAAACATGGTATGCAAATTATTGGTACCCTGTTTTCCAAAGTTCCCTGTCAGCAAGTATAAGAGCTTTTCTAAATAACCATTTAATGTTGTATTCAAAGTATGTTGAATACCTAAATCGATACGTACACAGCCTCTTTTTGCTTTGGCAAACTCTCGAACCACTTGATAAATCAAATCGATAGGTACATCAGCTTTAGCAATATAGTCTTCAATCGGGACATGGTTAAATGCAGCTTTTACTTCTTCAAACCCATGTGTGTGCTGCTCAATAAACGCTGCATCATAAAGCTTTTCTTTAATAATGATCGCAATCATGGCCGACATTAAAAAAGCATCTGTTCCCGGTTTTAGCTGTACGTGAATGTCTGCTTGTTTTGCCGTTTCGGTAACACGCGGGTCGAACACCACCATGGTTCGGTTCGGATCTTTTTTAATATGTTTTAGCGTGTCTCGTGCGTTAGGAATACCATGTGCCTGAAACGGGTTCGTCCCAATAAAAAGTACGTAATCTGCATGCTCAACATCTTCTGTCGTATGGCAAGCCTGACTACCGAACAGGCGGCCATTGAGCCAGAAATCACCTGTTTTTTCTTGGGCAAGTGAGTTATATGCATAATAACTTTTCATAGCCAGTAAAAGTTGTCGACCATAAGCTGCACCGAGGTGGTTACCCTGTCCACCGCCCCCAACCGAAGCAAAAGCAGTACCGCCAAATTTATCTCTAATCTGAACCAATTGATCAGCAATTTCTTGTATCGCCACATCCCAACTAATTTCTTGAAATGAGCCATCTGGTTGGCGTTTTAAAGGTGCGGTTAAACGGTCTGCATGTTTCTGGTAATGCTGTAATCTTGCGGCTTTTTGGCAAATGTAACCTTGAGAAAATGGATGCTCAGGATTACCTTTAATTTTGACAAATTGGTTATCTTTAATTTCTACGCTCAAACCGCAGTTTCTTGAACATAAAATACATGCGGTCACATCTGTTTTACTTTGCTGAGCTGCGTCCATCATTTTTCTGGCTCCGTTTATTTTTATACATCTGGCTAGAATGAAAACAACAAGTTCCAAAATAGAACTTAAATTCTAAACAGTCAATAACTCAAAATTTAAAAAATGATTTCAGATTATCAATGTAAATTTTAAATCGATATGATTGAAGTTCTAATTTGTCGAAAAAATCTCTTTAAATGCTTTAATTTGTTTGTATTGTTGAAGTTCATCTAAAGAATTAATGCTATGGAAAAATAAGTTTTGCTTTTGAAAAATGGCTACTTGTGCGTGTAAAAGTTTAAAGCAATTTTTTAAACTCAATTGTTGCTTATCAATTTGCTGCTCTAAAACCTCTAGACTTTCACGTTTTAACAAACAAAATGGGTATAAAGCATCTCCATTAATTGAAACGTAAGCTGCCTGGGCCTGTTTATTTTTGCGAAGTGCGCTGTGTAATTTCGCAACGACTTGCGTAGGTATGTAGGTCACATCACAAGGGATAAACAAAACATAATCTGCTTTTACATGTGACCATGCGCTTTTCATTCCCATGAGTGGGCCAAAAAAGCCTGCTGCATCATCTTGAAAACATTTAATATCAGGCACAATACTTTGATAAATCGAATAATCACGATGACTATTCACCCAAATTTCAGATACAGATGACTTTAATTTTTGATGAATTTTGAGTAGTTGTGTATCGCCATCGAATTGCTGCAACAGCTTATTTAAACCATTCATACGGCGGGCTTGTCCACCCGCCAGAATGACCAGATCAGTTACGGGATATCCCTTATTCACACTTCCACCTCTTGCTGGCAAGCTTTAATCAAGCCTCGGATTTCAGGTAAACATGAACCACAGTTTCCACCTGCTTTTAAACATGCAGTAACCTGTTTTTCATGGGTAATGTTTTGTGTTTTTATTGCTTCGATAATTTTATTCTTACCTACTTTAAAACAACTACACACCAAAGGCCCATCATTATTGGTAGCCGACATTGGCATACCTGCTAGTAAAGCTTTACGGTGCAAGGCGCTCAAACGTTCGCGTTTAAACAGACTTGCTACCCAGTCACGGTCTGGCAATAAATCTGGCGGTGCAATATATAGACTTGCAATTACAATGCCATCTTTCAAAATAACACTATGGCTCAGTTGTGAAGAAATATCTTCTATGCTTAACCATTCAAAGGTTTCATCGGCAAATGGCAAAAAGCTTTTCAGATTCTTTTGAGTATCATGAAAAGTTTGGCGGTCTGCAAGTTCATAGCGGCTGGTTTTCACCATTTTGACTTTGGTCCACCATGCACAGTGATGTAGCGATTCTTGAATATGAGAATCGTATCCTTCACGAATATAGAGCACACCTTGCCAAGTGGTATAGAACGGTTGAATAGTTACAGGCGTATGTTTGAACTCGGGCTCACCTGAAATTGCATCAACTTCTGGATTAACGACTTTACCAATACGGGCATCGGATGCGACCTGTTCAGTCCAGTGAATCGGTGCAAAAATTTGCCCACGACGGACACCTGATGAGAAGGTTACACGTAGTACACAACTGCCCCATTTCGAACGAACTTCTACTAAACCTTGATCACGTACACCAAACTTTAATGCATCACTTGGATGAATCTCACAGAATGGTTCAGCACGGTGACTGGTTAAATTTGGCGACAAACCAGTACGGGTCATGGTATGCCATTGATCGCGAATACGCCCCGTGTTCAAAATGAGCGGATAATCTTCTGAAATTGCATGTACCGGATTAATTGCAACAGTCGGAATTAGTTTTGCCTTGGTGTTTTTGTGACTAAACTGGCCCTTGCCAAACAGTTGTTGAACAGCTTTAGCGTCTTGATTTTTACTCCAGACTGGCCATTGCACTGGTTGCAGAACATCGTACTCAGCAGCACTTAGGTTCATTAAACCTTTTAAGTTGAAATAACGAAACGTATCAGTTTGCTCACGTGCTTCAATGTCCGCATTATCTTGTGCTGACAAAGCCGCATGTTCATTGAAAATATCAACAGCACTCGTAAAGTCAAAACCTTTAAAGCCTAATTTTTTCGCAACTTGGCTCACTGACCACCAATCTGCTTTTGCTTCACCCGGCGCAGGTAAAAAAGCACGTTGACGTGAAATACGACGCTCAGAGTTAGTAACGGTTCCGTCTTTTTCACCCCAACCTAAAGCTGGAAGCAAAATATCGGCGTAAGCCGTAGTATCCGTATCGGCACAGATATCTGACACAACGACCAATTCGCATTTTTCTAAAGCACGTTTCACCTGATCAGCATCTGGTAAACTTACCACCGGATTGGTTGCCATAATCCAGATGGCTTTAATTTTTCCAGCTTCAACAGCACGGAATAAATCAACTGCTTTTAAGCCAGCTTGAGTTGCAATAAATGGGCTGTCCCAAAAGATTTGCACTACTTTTTGGTGCAAGGGATTATCTAAATCCATATGGGCAGCCAGCATATTAGCTAAGCCACCCACTTCTCGGCCACCCATAGCATTGGGCTGGCCTGTCATTGAAAATGGTGCAGCGCCGAGCTTTCCAATTTTGCCTGTTAGTAAGTGACAGTTAATAATGCTGTTGGCTTTATTCACGCCCTGACTTGATTGATTCACACCCATTGAAAATAGCGTAATTACCTTTTCAGTCTGCGCAAATTTCTCAAAGAACTGTTGCATCTTATCGAGTGCAATTCCTGTACGCTTTGCCACATATTCCACATTAGTTTCTGGCTCGCTGCTTGCCAAAACCTCTTGCAAACCTTCGGTATAAGCATCAACAAAAGCCTGATCGGCATGACCATTTTGATATAAATATTGGAATAGACCGTTGAACAATGCGACATCTTGGCCCGGTAAAATCGGTAAATGTAAATCCGCTTGCTCACAAGTACTGGTAAAACGTGGGTCAATCACCACAATAAACATATCTGGATTGTGGCTTTTAGCCTGCATAATCCGTTGATACAGTACAGGATGGCACCATGCGGTATTGGAACCAACCAAAACCACCATGTCTGCATGTTCAAAATCTTCATAACTTGCAGGCACAATATCTTCACCGAAACTACGTTTGTGACCTGCCACCGCAGATGACATACAAAGCCGTGAGTTGGTATCGATATTTGCAGTGCCCAAATAGCCTTTTACAAACTTGTTCACCACATAATAGTCTTCAGTCAAAAGCTGACCTGAAACATAAAATGCAATGCTGTCACGACCATATTTGTCGATACAAGACTGGAATTTATCGGCAATTTTATTGATTGCTGCATCCCATGTCGTTACAGTCCGATGTGGCTTACGACCAAACATGGGTTGAAGTAGACGTGTTTCCAACCCCAAAGTATCCGCAAGACGGCTACCTTTAATACATAAGCGTCCAAAGTTGGAAGGATGCTCAGCATCCCCCTCAACTTGCACCACAGGTCCTTGAGGTTTTTGTTGGACGTTTACGCTAACACCGCAACCTACACCGCAATATGGACATGTTGTTTTGATTGTTTTTGCAACATGATCGGAGCTATCGACTTCAACGCTTGGAATACTATTCATAACTGCTCCTTTCCCTATTTAGCCTGCATTTTTTAATGCAAAATCTCGACCAAATAGCAGTTTATTTCTAAATGAAGAAACAGGGGTTTGGTCTGCAATTAACTCTGCATACCACATACCATCTTCAGTATCACCAAACAATACTGCACCGATTACTCGATCGCTTTGAATAATAATGCGTTTATAAATCTGGCGTTTTTCATCGTTCAGGATAATGTCTTCATAATCATCTTTCGGCTCAAAATTGCCCGCCGAGAATACATCGACACCACTGACTTTTAACTGAGTCGGTACAGTGGGTGCTTTAAAAGTTAAGCTGCCGTGCTCTGCTAAATGGGTCGCGCAAATAAAAGCTTGGCCCCATAGTGGCTCAACCAAACCAAAAGTTTGACCACGGTGTTCAATACACTCACCCACCGCGTAAATACTTGGGTCAAATGTTTGCATGGTGTCATTCACCAATACACCACGATTACAACGTAAACCAGCACTTTGTGCCAAAGCAATATTTGGACGAATGCCCACAGCGAATACCACAAGGTCAGCATCTAACACTGTGCCATCTTTCAAACGGATTTGCTTCACATGTCCGTTTTCATCACCAATTAACGCTTCTGTATTGGCTTCGGTAATAATATGAATACCTTTTTGTTCAATGCTATGACGTAATAACTGGCTCGCACGACCATCAAGTTGGCGTTCCATAATACGGTCCATCAAATGCAATACTGTGACATTCATACCGCGTTGTTTTAAACCATACGCCGCTTCTAAACCCAGCAAACCGCCACCAATCACGACTGCATTAGTTTTTGAATCGCAGTATTCAATCATGGTGTTAACGTCATAAATATCGCGGAAAGTTAACACACCTTTTAGGTCAACACCTTGAACTGGTGGAATAAATGGTGCCGAGCCTGTTGCCAGAATCAAACGGTCATAATCAACTGTCTTGCCTTTTTCGGTGTAAACCACTTTACGTGGGCGATCAATTTTTACGGCTTTATCACCGGCAATAAATTTAATGCTTTTATCGTCATACCACTTTGGTGGATGCAACATAATGTCTTCAATGGTTTTCTCACCCGATAAAACCGGAGACAACATAATACGGTTATAGTTACCCCATGGTTCTTCACCAATCACCGTAACTTCATAACGGTCTGGTGCCATATCAAGTAAATCTTCCAGACAACGCATCCCTGCCAAACCATTCCCGATCAGCACCAGTCTAAGTTTGTCTTGTGATACCCCTGTATTGGTAATATAAGTTTTTTGCGGCACCGCATTGATCCAAACACGGCCATCAACAATTTTGCTCGGGTAAACCGCCAATTTTTGGTCTTTATCTTCTAAACAACGGCCCGTAGCTAAACTGAAATGTTGTTTATAAATTGGTGATGCAACCACGCGTTCGCCTTGTAAATCACCAATAATCCCGCGACTCATCACATTTGCTAAGCTAAACGGATCTTTATTGCTTAGTACATAAACACGTTTTTCATGCCCCACACGGAAGATTGCAACCGCTTGACCGCTCACTAGCGCTCCTGCACCAGTGTTTGGAGTTAAATCATCGAGTGCACAAACGTCAATCCACTGATCATCAGGAAGCATATTTTTGTCTTGTACAATATTCATATAAGTTCCCCTTTATGCTTCAACCATTGGAATACGGTCTTCTGAACGTTCAGCTTCGGTTAATGGGCGGATTTGACCACGTTCAGTTGTAAATTGAATGTGCGGATCAGCTTGTTCATTCGCTCCTGCATTGATATAGGTTTGGAAGCGTTTACGAACTTCTGGGTTCTCGACAGCTGTACGCCATTCGTCTTGATATGTACCAATAATGTGTTCCATACGGCGCTCAAGCTCGGCGGCTAAACCAAGAGAGTCATCAACGATCACAGATTTAAGGTAGTCTAGACCGCCTTCCATGTTGTCACGCCATACACTGGTACGTTGTAAACGGTCTGCCGTTTGAATGTAGAACATAAAGAAACGGTCGATATAACGAATCAGTGTTTCTTTATCAAGGTCAGATGCAAGTAATTCTGCATGACGCGGTTTCATACCACCGTTACCACATACATAAAGGTTCCAACCCTTTTCAGTGGCAATCACGCCTACATCTTTACCTTGCGCTTCTGCACACTCACGTGTACAGCCAGACACTGCCATTTTCAATTTATGCGGTGAACGCAAACCTTTGTAGCGGTTTTCAAGTTCAATCGCTAAACCAACCGAGTTATCTACCCCGTAACGGCACCAAGTGCTACCCACACAAGATTTCACTGTACGTAACGACTTACCGTAGGCATGACCAGACTCGAAGCCCGCAGCATTTAACTCTTCCCAAATAAATGGAAGTTCATGAACTTGGGCACCAAACATATCAACACGTTGACCACCAGTAATTTTGGTGTATAAGTTATATTTCTTTGCAATTTGACCAATCGCAATTAAGCCATCCGGAGTGACTTCTCCACCTGCCATACGCGGTACAATTGAGTAAGAGCCATCTTTTTGAATGTTACCTAGGTAGTAGTCGTTACTGTCTTGCAAGCCTGCATGACTTGGCTTAAGTACGAAATCATTCCAGCAAGATGCCAAAATATTTGCTGCCGCTGGTTTACAAATATCACAACCTAAACCGTGCCCATGTTGATGAATCAAATCATCAAATGTCTTGATTTCATTGACACGGACCAAGTGATACAACTCTTGACGCGAGTACGGGAAGTGTTCGCAAATATGATTGTTAACAGTCACACCTTGACGTTGTAACTCTGACTTCAATACTTGAGTCACTAATGGTGCACAACCACCACATGCTGTTGCTGCTTTGGTGCATTTCTTTAATGCACCTAAAGAGGTCGAACCATCGCTAATTGCTTGGCAGATGTCTGCTTTTGATACGTTGTTACATGAACAAATGGTCGCGCTGTCTGGCAGTAAATCGACTCCGCTACCACCAGATTTTGCTGCTGATTGCTCAAAACCCAGCATAATTAAACTTTCAGGCACTTCCGGTAAAGCCAGACCATTCAACATCATTTGTAAAAGTTCGTTGTATTCTTTGGCATCGCCCACTAAAACCGCGCCAAGCAATTTGGTTTTGTCGGCATTTACAACAATCTTTTTATAAACCAGTGCATGTTCATCTGCATAGAAATAGCTTAATGCACCTGGGGTTATGGCATGTGCATCACCGACCGAAGCAACATCAACACCCATCAGTTTCAACTTGGTGCTCATGTCTGCGCCAGCGAAGCAATGACACTCTTCATCTAAAATATGTTTTGCTGCAATACGCGCCATGTCATAGCCCGGTGCAACCAAGCCATAAATTTTATTTTGCCAAAGCGCACATTCACCAATGGCATAAATGTTTTGATCAGATGTTTGGCAATAATCATTAATTACAATACCGCCACGCTCACCAATCGCAAGCCCGCTATTTCGCGCTAACTCATCACGTGGGCGGATCCCCGCAGAGAATAAAATCACATCAGTTTCGAGTTCACTACCATCGGCAAACTTCATCACATGAGTGGTATTTACACCAGACTCAATAGACTGAGTCGCTTTTTGTGTATGAACTTTTACACCTAAATCTTCAATTTTACGGCGTAAAACTTTGCCCCCTAAGTCATCAATTTGAACTGCCATCAAACGTGGTGCAAACTCAACAACGTGCGTTTCTAAATCTAAATCACGTAAAGCTTTGGCTGCCTCAAGTCCAAGTAAACCACCGCCAATTACTACACCTGTTTTTGCATTGAGACTCGCTGCACGAATCGCGTCTAAGTCTTCAATAGTACGGTAAACAAAACAGTTTTCACGGTCATTACCCGGAATTGGCGGAACAAATGCATATGAACCAGTCGCCAGCACCAACTTGTCATAACTAATCACATCACCATGATTGGTTGTTACGGTTTGTGCAGTTGTATCAATCGCCACTGCTTTAGTATTTAAACGTAGGTCGATGCCATACGCATCGGCAAAATCAAAACGTGCTAAAGATAAATCTTTTGCCGATTTCCCTGAGAAGTATTCAGTCAAATGTACGCGGTCATATGCGATACGAGGCTCTTCTGCGAGAATTGTGATTTCCAGTTCATCATCTGCTTTTTCTAAAATGGCTTCGATGAATTTGTGGCCCACCATACCATGACCAATCATTACCAATTTCATAGTGTTTCTCCTCAAATCACGTTGCTTTTAAGCTGCGTTCTTACGTTCTCAAATAGACATTGTTGTTTTGCCTTGTGCTCTACCGAGAAACGTATCAACATCACAAAGCGTATAGCTGCTTGGAATCCATTTTTTCCACTCGTTGACGACACCCAATGCATAGCAAAGTCATAAAAACAAATAAAAAAAGCGAGCCCCCTCATAGAGAAGGCTCGCATCGCTGGAACTGAAAAATTAGTTAATTCAGATGTAACTTTTTTATGCAATAAAAATAAAGACATAACCTTCACTCCGACTGAACGTAAATTCTTTATGTGTGCAGTTGCACTCACAAATTCGATCAGAACGGACATCGTTGGCCGTCTTTAAAACTTATGGTCGTCTTCGACCTGTAATTAACTAAGCATTTTGCATGCCAATTCTTTTTAAGATTAATATTAATAATTTTTTATTATTATTTTCAATTATTTAAACTAAAATACCTTTTCATCCATAAAGAAGATTTAATTTTTCCTGCACTATTGCTGCTCCTCTATATGGTTTAAACAAAAATAAGTTTTGCCACAAAATGAATCGTATTTTTGCACCAATATCGATCAAAACAATGCTTTAACATAGTAAAGGACCACTCATGCCTGATTTTTTGTTTAAATTTGGATGGCACTAATCTTGCTTAAAACTTAATAACAAAAAACGCGTCGAATTGGCGCATTTTCTTAGCCTGATTTTCTGAACTTATGCCAAAACTCAAAATAGCTCTTATCGATGATGATCATGCACGGGCCGACTATATAAAAAACAGTCTGCTTGAAAATGACTTTGAAGTGGTGGCCTGCCTTACTTTGGACCACTTAAATATTTTCTGTCTTGAAGATTTACAAGCCGATGTCATCTTGCTCGACATGGATCATCCTCATCGTGACATTATTGAAAGTTGTGTGAGTAGCTATGACCTACCAACTGTTCTATTCACTAAAAATTCAGATAAAGACACCATCAAACAAGCGATAGATGCAGGTGTAACGGCTTATATTGTAGACGGCATAGACCCTGCCCGCTTACATACCATTTTAGAGATTTCAATTGAGCAATATAAAAAACATAAAAAGCTCGAAGGTGACTTAAAAGAAGCTCAAACCAAACTGGCAGATCGTAAAGATGTTGAAAAGGCCAAAGTGCTACTCATGCAACTGCATGGCTTACCTGAAGATACGGCTTTTCAATTACTCAGAAAAAATGCCATGAGTCACCGTATAACGATTGGAGAAATGGCACGGCGTTTACTTGACGCTCAAAAATTACTAAATGATCAACTAAAGGATGAATAAATGAGCAAATTAGAAAAGACTCAATTGCAACTCGGCTATATTCCTTTACTTGATTGCATCGCTTTACTGTGGGCAAAGCAGCAAGGTTTCTTCGAAGAAGTCGATTTAGATGTTACCCTAGTCAAAGAAGCATCATGGGCAAGTCTACGCGACCGTTTAGCTTTTGGTTTATTAGATGCTGCACATTGTTTATCTGCTATGCTACCCGCTGCAGCTGTGGGTGCAGACCAAATTGGTATTGCACTGCAAACCCCTCTTATTTTAAGTAAAAACCGTGCCTTTATTAGCTTAAGCCAAAAATTAACCCATCAACTGGCTATTCAAGAGAATGATAATGCACAAACTACCGCCCAAAAAGTGACGAGCTACATTAAAGAAGATAATGCTCTATCCTTAGCCCATGTATTTAAACATTCAATCCATCATTATTGTTTAAGAGAATGGCTTGCGTTGGCAGATTCTAAAATAGCTCAAACGCTCAAACTCAAGGCACTTCCGCCACCGTATATGGTCGAAGCTTTAGATAACCATGTGATTGATGGTTTTTGTGTGGGAGAGCCGTGGAATACACAAGGAGAACTTTTAGGCTTAAGTAAAATGGTTTGCTCAAGTCAGGACATTATTCCCAATGTGGCAGATAAAGTTCTCGCAGTAACTCAAGAATGGGCCGAACAACACCCTCAAACCTTAGTTGCACTTACAGGGGCAATTATGAAAGCCCAAAAAGAATTGAGTAATTTAAAAGATTTTACGCCTGTCTTAAAGTTATTGGTCGAGTTTGGGATTGTCCGATTTCATTGCTCGGAAGAAGTACATGTCGATAAATACTATATGATTCAAAATATTGTTAAGTATTTGGTTAAAGAAAATGCTGCCCCGCAACCAGAAGACTTTTATTGGTTATTTGAACAAATGCAAAAATGGGAAAAACTTCAATTAGCCCCTGCTCAAATCATAGAACTGAGTACACAATGCATTAATCTCGATTGCTACAATCAAGCCAAACTCTAAAAAACTTAAGCACATTATAAAAAAAAGCTGTCTTTATTAACAAAGACAGCTTGAAAGACCCATAAGACAAATGCGTTATACGCATTACTACATTTAAAAGACTCAACTCATCCATTAAATATAGTTCTTATGCTTCCGATCATAACCAACTAAAACTTATCATTTTCAGACATTTCCATATCAATAACTGACAATTCAGCAGTCTTGCATCCTTTTTATAATTTCGACGAACAACCTGAACTCCCCTAGATATTAGTCTGTAATTTTGTTAACTTGATTATGTTACAAATTCAAAATATGTATTTTGGATTAATAAATTGGGGGCAAAGAAATGATGAGAGAAATCTCACACCGCGAAGTTTATGCACTGGTTGATATTAACAATTGTTATGTCAGCTGTGAGCGACTTTTCAACCCTAAACTCAATGATAAACCTGTAGTTGTTTTATCTAACAACGATGGCTGTGTTGTTTCACGTAGCGAAGAAGCAAAACTTTTAGGTATCAAGATGGGAATACCTTGGTTTCAAATTGAAAAAGATGCTTTAAAAGCTGGTGTTCAAGTTTATTCAAGCAACTACACTTTATATGCCGAGATGTCTCGTCGCTTTTTTGCTGTCCTCGGTGACTTTTTCTCTCCAGATGACTTAGAAGCTTACTCTATAGATGAATGCTTTATTCATCTCACCCCTTACCTTCAGTCTATTGATATATCAGATTACTGCAGTGAAGTGAGAAACACCCTCCTAAAATGGTTAGGCTTACCTTGTTGTATTGGTATTGGATATTCAAAGACACAAGCAAAACTTGCCAATCACTATGCTAAGAAAATTAAAAGTTTTAGGGGAATTTGTAATTTTATCACCTTAGATCCATTAATTATGGAAGATCTCATGCAGCACACATCAGTCAAAGAAGTGTGGGGAATTGGCTATCAATTGGTCAAACAACTACAAAGTTATGAAGTGTACTCCTGCCTAGACTTAACTTTTGCCAATGAACACCATATGGCAAAAGCATTTTCTGTGGTCATGGCACGTACCATTCGTGAGCTAAAAGGCCAATCCTGTATTCAACTTGACGATCCCGCTATTCCGACTAAACGGATTTTAGCATCACGAAGTTTTGCTCAAGCTTTATCCAGTATTGAGATTATTAAACAAGCACTTATCTTTCACCTTAACCGGGCACATCGCCGTTTAATGAAACAAGAACAACTTTGTGCCTGTGTTCAAGTTATGCTTTATGAAAAAACCGACAAACCACCCTATAAAAAAGCCACATCTCAGGCAATTGGCCTTCATTATGCAACAGATGATTTATGTATACTAACAAAAGCCGCAATGCAGCAAATCGATGTTTTATATAAAGAAAATAAAAGCTACATAAAAATTGGCGTGTTATTTTGTGGTCTACATGCACGTCAGCAACATATTGATGATTTATGGCAGCCTTTAGAACTTATTCATCAAAGACAACAATTGATGGAAACTTTAGGTATAGTCCGTAAGCGTTTTGGTAGTCATTACTTACAAGTCGGCTATCACTCACGTAACCCATCTTGGCAAATGAAACAATGCCATCGCTCAAAAAATTACCTAACTCGCTGGAATGAAATGTTAACGATTGAAGATGCTCACGACCTCGTTACACAAAATACATGAACTGTTTTTGTCAATTCGGTTTAAAATAAGCTCCGTTAAATTACTTGAAATTTTGTCATTTTTTAACATTGCTAATTCGTCGCAAAATTTACAATATATAAGCCGAATTTGGTGTACCCTTTCTGCGACAATTAAAAGAAATTATAAAAAACTTGTAGAAACATATGCCATAATAAGCAAACTTTGCAGACATCTTGCAAAGATTATTTGCAACTTTAGAGCTGGAGCAATCTGAATGAGTTCGACCATTTTGGTAATTCATGGACCGAATTTGAATTTGCTGGGAAAACGCGAACCAGAAGTATATGGTCATCTTACCCTAGACAATATCAACCAACAACTTATTGCTCAAGCTGAACAAGCCTCTATTACACTAGATACTTTTCAAAGCAACTGGGAAGGTGCCATTGTTGACCGTATTCATCAGGCACAAACAGAAGGCGTAAAACTGATTATTATTAACCCTGCTGCTCTCACTCATACTTCAGTTGCTTTACGCGATGCCTTACTGGGCGTTGCTATTCCCTTTATTGAAGTACATTTATCAAATGTCCACGCACGTGAAGCTTTCAGACATCATTCTTATTTATCAGACAAAGCAATTGGCGTGATTTGTGGTCTAGGCGCAAAAGGTTACAGCTTTGCTCTCGATTACGCTATTGAAAAAATTCAACCATCTAACCCAAACTAGTTCAGGAATAGTCGCCCATGGATATCCGCAAAATTAAGAAACTCATCGATTTAATGATTGAGTCTGACTTGCAAGCGATTGAAGTTAAAGAAGGTGATCAATCGATCGCTTTAACTCGTCGCAATCCTGTCGTTGCTGCGGCTGGTGTAGCACTTCCGGCAGCTCCTGTTGCTGAAGCACCTGTTGCAAAAACACCACGTGGAGCAGTTGAAACTTCTCCTATGGTTGGTGTGTTCTATGCTGCTCCAAGCCCAGGCGAAGCACCATTTGTTAAAGTAGGTCAAACAGTATCTGCTGGTGAGACTTTGGGTATTATCGAAGCAATGAAAATCATGAACCCGATTGAAGCAACTCAAAGCGGCGTGATTGAAGAAATTTTAGTGAAAAATGGTGAAGTGATCCAATTCGGTCAACCTTTATTCCGTTATCGCGCGTAATACCTCGGGGACAACTATGTTGCAAAAAGTTTTAATTGCAAACCGTGGTGAAATCGCTTTACGAATTACCCGGGCTTGCAAAACATTAGGAATCAAAACTGTCGGTATCTATTCAGATGCTGATAAAGATTTGATGCATTTACGTTTCGTTGATGAAGCAGTATGTATTGGTCCGGGTGCAAGTAGTGACAGCTATTTAAATATCCCGGCAATTATTACTGCTGCAGAAATTACTGGTGCTGATGCAATTCACCCAGGCTATGGCTTTCTTTCAGAAAATGCCGAGTTTGCTGAAATTGTAGAAAGCTCAGGTTTCACATTCATTGGCCCTCGCCCAGAACATATTCGTTTAATGGGTAATAAGGTTTCTGCAATTGTTGCAATGAAAAAAGCTGGTGTACCGACAGTACCTGGTTGTGACCATGCAGTAACTATCCACAATGCTTTAGCTGAAGCTAAAGAAATCGGTTTCCCGCTTATTGTTAAAGCGGCAGCTGGTGGTGGTGGTCGTGGTATGCGTATTGTTGAACGCGTAGATACATTACTTGAGTCAGTTCAAGCAGCTCAACGTGATGCAGAAATGTGGTTCGGCGATGATACCGTGTACATGGAACGCTTCTTACAAAAACCTCGCCATGTCGAAGTTCAAGTTTTAGGTGATGGTAACGGCCATGCGATTCATTTATATGATCGCGACTGCTCATTACAACGTCGTCACCAAAAGGTGTTAGAAGAAGCTCCTGCTCCAAATCTACCAGAACAAGCACGCGCTGATATTTTACAAGCTTGTGTTAATGCATGTCAGTTAATGCAATATCGTGGTGCTGGTACATTTGAATTCTTGTTCGAAGACGGCGAGTTCTTCTTTATTGAAATGAACACTCGTGTTCAGGTTGAGCACCCTGTAACTGAAATGGTGACTGGTGTTGACATTATTGAACAGCAATTACGTATTGCAGCTGGTTTAGGCTTAGAGCTTCAACAAGAAGATATTGAAGTTCGTGGTCATGCCATTGAATGTCGTATCAATGCCGAAGATCCAACCACTTTCTTACCTTCACCAGGCAAAATTGAAAGTTTTTATGCGCCAGGCGGTGCAGGTATTCGTTTAGATTCTCATATCTATCCTGGATATAGCATTCCACCTTATTATGATTCAATGATTGCAAAATTGATCTCTCATGGTAAAAATCGTGAAACTTCGCTTGCCCGTATGCGTCAAGCGTTAGACGAAATGATTCTTACAGGAATTAAAACCAATATTCCTTTACATAAAGATCTTATCTTGCAAGATAAAAACTTCTGCGAACAAGCAATGGACATCCATTACCTTGAAAAACACTTGTTGAAAAAAGTGGAAGAAGAAAAGAAAGCTGAAACTGCATAATATGCATAATAAAAAAAGCCTCTTACATAAGAGGCTTTTTTTATTAATTCAAATTTATGGCAACATGCGACGTAGTGTTGCAAAACATTGCTCGCCTTTAGCAGTTGAGCAGAAATTGATGGTATGGTCATTTTTCCATTGCACAAAATACTGGGAAACATCACCAGTCTGATCTTGCTGCTGACCAGAACAATCAACTTTATTATTATCAAACTTAATCTGCATCACTAGAGCTGATAACTGCTCTTTAGGGTCATCAGATGGTTGATATTCATAAATACCATATGACCATTCTTCACCGCTTTTAATCACCACATCATTACTACTACGGAAATTATAGTACTCTACACATTTTTTATTATTTGGAATCTCCATTCCCCACAATCCCATAATTTCAGGACGCGTAACAATACGTATAGCGTTAGGATTACTAGCAGTGCGTACGGGCTGTTCAGTTGGCTGTTGAGTCACTGTCTCAGCCATAGCAAAACCAGAACAAGCCAATAATAATCCCATAATATAAATATTTTTCATAGATTTATTAATCATTAAACGCATGGGTTTAAGTTAGCACATTTTTTTAGAAAAACATTGTTTCATAACCATATAAAAACAATATTTTTCAACCGTAACGAACCGATACTTCTCATCAAACAATTTTTATCTTTAACTACTCATCCCTAACAATTTTTAGCAACATTTGACTTAAGAAGCTGGCTTTTCAATCTGTTTTGGTAGCCAAAATACAAAGCACAAACCTAGAAGCACTACTAATGCAGCAATCATAAAAATATACTCACCAGTAAGAATTTTCCAATAATGACCAGCTAGAATACTTCCAAAGGCAACTCCAAGTCCCCACATGGTGCTATAAAAAGCCTGACCTCGACCTTGCTGCCCTATTGAAAAGTTCTGAAAAATGAGACGCATTGCAATAAGATGAAACAAGCCAAAACTAAAAGCATGTAAGCACTGTGCAAATAACTGACCTATAAAATAATGAGAGAAGAGAGCCACCAACAACCAGCGTATGCTTGTTAAAACTAAGCACATGGCAACAAGACTACGCCACGAAAAATATTTAAAAAACGTAGCGGCATATGCAAACATCACAATTTCAGCAATCACTCCCATTGCCCATAAAAAGCCAATTTCAGTGGTACTGTAATTTAAAGATTTTAGAAAATTGCTATAAAAACTATAAAAAGGGGCATGTGAAAAAAGAAGAATAAATTCAATAGTAAAAAAAGCAGCAACTTCTGGACGCTTTAACACAGGCAATAAAGGTTCTAAATACTTTTGTGAAGTAGGAGCCCCTTCTGGTTCACGAATCGTAAAAGCCCAAATAAATGCAAGCGATGCTATTATGAGTAATAAAATAGGCAACATAGAGATTGGAATAATTTCTAAAATTGCACCTATGGTAAACACACCTACAATAAAACCGACCGATCCCCATTTTCGAATTTTTCCATAAAGTTTTGCCCTTTGGTCGCCCAACCAAAATAAGGTTACCCCTTCAAACTGAGCCAAAATTGCATTTTGGAAAAAGCTAAAAATAAGCATAAGTAAAGCGACAGATTGAAATGTATTGGGAACTATAAAGATAGCCAACCATATACAAGCTTCCATCCAAGTTGCGAGCCGCACCAAAAGCATTCTTTTACCAGATTTATCTGCGATCCAGCCCCAAACTAAAGGCGCAAAGAATCGCGTCACAATAGCAATAGATGATAAGATACCTATCTGCTGATAATTAAACCCTTGATCTTGAAGATATAAATTCCAATACGGCATGAATGTGCCAACGATGGAATAGTAAAAAAAGTAGAATCCTGACAGTCTAGCTGTAATTGTTAATGGTTGCATTCGGTTGCTTTATCTTGCATTTTCAAATAGTTAAACATAATTAAAGTTGCATCCGCTTGTACCACAATGCTGTATTTTGCATTTCATTAGTCTACAAATCAGTCTACAAATTTATTTTTCAATTAATTTAAAAAAATTTGTAGACTGCATGCTTTTTAAGCAAAACACACCCAACTTTCAAACCTAAGTAATTCTATCATTTTGAATAGGATAGAAATGAATTATTATCAGTCCATGGTTGAGTTTGGCTTCTTAACAGGAATATTGAGTAAAGTAAGGTTATGAAAGACTGGGTCTATTTTTACATAGAGCACACAATCAAATATGGTGAGCCATTCTATAAAGAGATCGGCTGGTCATTAGGCTTGCAGAATAATTATATAGTAATGAGTATAGTTAAAAGTTAAAAATAGATGATGTAATGGTGGGCAGATCATGTAGATAGTTGGGCCAAACTGATTTAAATATTAGCTTTTACCAAATTGATTTTTATACAGTGAAATTAGCTTAATGAAAATATTAAACTTTTTAAAAAATAAAATTACGTCAAATGAACTAGCTGAAACAATTGCACTTAGTTTGATTTTCTATATAGTCTTGGTCTGCTTCGCTTTATGTATTGGCTTAGCACTTACAACGTTTTGTGAAACAGATAAAAAAGAGATACCTAGTGTTGTTTCAAATATGTTTGTTTGGTCCGCTACACTGATTGCACCTATTATAGCAATCCTGTTATTAAATTCATGGAGATACCAAAAAAACTTTGAAGCTGATTCAACATTGTTGAACTCTTGTGAGGAAAATTTAATTAGATTTAAAAATAAAATTTATCCAATTTGTCAAGCAGTAATAAAAATTCATGAGGTAGGTAGTCAAGATCATACATATTATCTTGCTCACTCTTTATTCCGCCGTCCCCTTAAAATTTCAGATGAATGTCTTAATGACTTTTATTTACACATGGAAAGGTATCTAAATTACAATGAAGATACTGAGTTAAAGAAACTTTTTAATGAATATTATGGAATTGCAAATGATTTTCTATATATAAATAAGCAAATTATTAGTGATTGCTACTCTCTTATCTATTATCAATTAAAAGAGCAGCCTTTAGGTAACGGATGGGTTGACTCTAATTTTACTATAATCTTTCCAGAAGGATCTCCACAAAAAAGGCAAATTGAAAGCCAATATTCTAATTTTAATTATCATTATGATAATACTGGTATTAATATGGAAATGGATAAGGAATCAGGAGAAATGATATCTGTACGTAAAACATACAAAGAATATTACGATTTAATGGATAGTTATTATAAGCAATTAAGCGCTAAGATTAGTGAAATTAATAGAGCATAAATAGTGAGTAAATACTATGTGCGCTAATTACGAACCAATATCAAAAGACCGAGTACATCTACTAGATCTCTTCGAACCTACGTTCGACTATAAAGCCGATGTTTATCCTGGTTACGACTGCCCTCTTATATTTTCCAAAGATGGCCATATCGAATGGCGGCAAGTAAAGTTCGGTATGATTCCGCCTTGGAACCATGACTTAAAATTCTCAAAGTATACATATAACGCTAGAACTGAGACGGTAGATAAAAAGCCGAGTTTCCGACATGCTTGGGCTAAAAGCCAATTCGCGTTAATACCTGTAGAAAAAATTTATGAGCCTAGGTATGTGAATGGTAAAGCGGAAAGATGGGGGATTTTTCGAGAGGATGGCTTACCTTTTACAGTAGCTGCTATTTACGATTCTACTGTCATTGATGGGCGGCAAGTTAGATCAATGTCTATGCTGACTATCAATGCAGACGACCACCCATTTATGTCACAGTTTCATAAGCCAGAAGATGAAAAGAGATCTATCATCGTAATTCCTGAAGAGTATCGAGAAGACTGGTTGAACTGCAAAAAAGAAGATGCTGATCAATTTTTCTTTGAAATGCCCTTAGGTGAATTTACTGCAGACTACTTCCCAAAACCAAAAAAAAGTGCAAATTAGCACCGTTGAATTTCCGACCAAATGCACTAACTAACGCGACAAGTAATGACTAGTCATTATTTATGCACAATTTTTTTAATTTGAATTTAAACCAAGCTCTAGCATATCATCTTGATTATGTAACGAAATCAAGGAGTAACTATGAGCATTATCCCCAATTCCATTATCGAAATTAAACCACATCTCAATGCTGGCAAGGTATTGAGTGAGGTTGAATCCATAAAATTAGTTTCACCTACTACTTTTTTTTCAATACCTTTAGCTATAGAAAAAGTTTCAGCTGGTTTTCCCTCTCCTGCTCAAGATTATGTTGATCGAACTCTCGACATGAATGAGCACCTAATTAAAAATGAAGAAGCAACATTTATTGTTAGAGTGGCATCACTTTCGATGCTTAACGCTGGCATTGATATTGATGATGAGTTGATTGTTGATCGTAGTCTTGATGCTAAACACAACGATATTGTTGTTGCACTTATAGATAATGATTTTACTGTTAAACGCTTAATGATTGATGAAAATGAGCGTTGGTTAAAAGCTGAAAACCCAGATTATGATGATATTCATCTTCATGACGGGCAAGAACTAATAATTTGGGGCGTGGTTACCTATATTCTAAAAAATGCAAGAAAAAAATCATGAGGCACAAAGATAAAGTCTTTTTTCTCATAGATGTAAATAACATGTATGTCTCATGTGAAAGAGTCTTTAATCCAAGCTTAAACAATAAGCCGGTCATCGTTTTATCAAATAATGACGGCTGCGCCGTTGCGCGCAGTAATGAAGCAAAAATCTTAAATATAAAAATGGGTGTGCCATTATTCCAAATCAGAGAAATCGTACAAAAGCACAATGTAATTGTTCTCTCTAGTAATTATGAACTTTACGCTGAAATGTCGCGCAGATTTCATAAAATTCTTGCATCGTATGTAACTGACGAAGATGTTGAGAAATATTCAATAGATGAGTGTTTTGTTGATTTTTCAGCTTATGAAAAAAATTTTGACCTAGAAAAGGTCGCTCAAGATATGCGCTTAAAAATATGGAAATGGCTTGGATTACCTGTGTGCGTTGGAATCGGTAGAAGCAAAACAGAATCGAAGATTGCTAACCATATAGCTAAGAAAAATCAATCGTTTAATGGCGTTTGCGATTTGGTAAACATGGACCCTTGCAATAAAGAATATTACTTCGCGCAGATTGATGTTTCTGAGGTTTGGGGTGTTGGCCGTAAGCACGCTAAAAAGCTTCAATCAATGGGAATTAACACTGTATTTGATCTCGCATGTAGTGAACCCAGGGAGATGCAAAGAAGATTTTCTATTGTGATGGCTCGTACAATTAATGAGCTGCAAGGCATCTCTTGCCTTGAAATTGAAGACACCCCACCCTCTAAAAAGCAAATTATTAAGTCATGTTCTTTTGGTGCAAAAGTTACAGAACTCATTGACCTTCAAGAAGCGATAGCGATGCATGCTCAAGAAGCTTGTAAGAGATTGAGAGATGATGAGTCATTATGCGGGTGTCTTATTGTTTTTGTTCAATCTAGTCCTTTTGATGAAAATGTACCTTTCTATAGCAAGTCAATAACCGGCTCATTTTCACAGCCAACAGATTGTGCGTTAGATTTCGTAAAAGCCGCTACAAAAATGGTATCTCACATTTATAAAGAAGATATTAAGTATAAAAAATGTGGTGTCATATTAACTGGGCTAGAACCCAAGGCTGGCCATACATATGACTTGCTCACAGATTTTGATGCAATAGAAAAGAAAGAACAGTTGATGAAAACACTAGATAGCGTGCACACTAAATTCGGAAAGAAAAAACTCGGTATAAGTTCGTGTTATGTACCAGGTCGCAACTGGTCAATGTCACGAGACAAATTAACTAGGAATCCATTTAAATGGGATGAACTACCACTCATAACTAAATGAGCAATTTTTTGCTCACTTTCGTCGGATTTTAAAATTTTTGAGCAAATTTCTGCTCGTTTCACTATCAAAAACTTAAAAGAATTTTCCATTTATTCGACTAGATTAATATTTATGATTATCTAAAATAAGCTAATCTCAGAAGTACTCAAAGTTATGAATTCAAAAATTAAAGTTTTATTAATAGATACCATTGGTTGGATTACTTCGATTTGTATCATATTTTTCTTTTTCACTCTTTGGCTATATTCCTATAATCAAATTGATAACCCATTAAAAGAAGCTTGGTCTCTAACAGTAAGTATACTTTCAGCTTTAGCTACTATTGGGGCAGCAATAATTGCAGCTAATTTATTTAATGATTGGAGAGAATCTCAAACTGGCATAAATAGATCTGAACTTGCTAAAAATACACAAACATCTTTATATAAACTTGTAAGTTACCTTGATTATTATCATCAGTATGTAATGACACAAAAACATATATTTATCGCAAAAAGCTTCCCTGAAATTAGTCAGAATTTCATCGATCAGGCAGAAAAAATAGCTAACGAATGTGAAGAAAGAAGAAGTATTTTTCGCAATGAATGCGAAGAGCTCTATAAACAATTTCTAATCGATTTAAAGATTTATGAAAAGACTTTTGACACTGATCTTAATCTAGATTTATCTCGAATCCGATATTACAGAGGATCTATTGGAGGAATGCTAAGAGACTTATCACAATCAAAATCAGTTTTTGAATTAAATAGAATGACAAATCATATGAAGACTTCTAAAAAATTATTTAATAAAGAAATACTTGATATCGTAAATTCTGAAATGTCTCAATATATTAATTTAAAAGTAAAATAGTATTTTTATAAATACTGAGCTTTAAAAATCCTCAATTGAGGATTTTTTTATATTACTTTCACTCAAATACATAGATTCACATTACTCTTGATCGTATGAGCTGAGCATCCAGATAAATAAAACTATACAGCACTGTCTATCCCTCTTTGTTAACATTGCTCTGCTTCATGAAAATAAGAAGGTATAGATTTGGCTACCCCATACATAACTATAGGCTGTCCAACTACAGGAGGCGGTCAAGTAATCTCAGGGAACAGTTTGTTTCTAATTGATGGCATTGCCGTTGCTTGTGTCGGTGATAAAGCAACCTGCCCAACACATAAAATTGTCGCAACAATTGTATCTGGCGATCCGAATATGCAAATTTTCGGTAAAGCTGCTGCTCGTGTTAATGACTCTCTTTCATGTGGTTGTAAACTTCTACCAAAACAAAATTTGGTCGTTCAAGACAACGGCGGTGGAGCCGCATCTTCTGCTGCTAAATCATCACCAGCCCCTATGTCTCAAAAACAACCAGCAACAGACACCTTTGTAAAAGATGAGTACGAGAATTACTACATAGAGAATACTAAAACCACAATGGTTCCTTTTAAACCTTGGCTATATCCATACGATCAAGATAAAGCAACATTATTCGGTTTAGCTATGCAAGCTATGTCCGGTGCTTGTACATTTGAAGTCTCATATAAATTTGAAAAACAAAATCTATTCGTGACTGCAACTTTACTACCTCCTGCTTTAAAAGGGGATGCAACAATTTACCCTCAAGCAGCATTGCGTCTGTTTAAAGACAAAAAGCAGATAGGTGATGTTGTGAGATTGAAAGTGGAAAAGGGATATTGGAATACGGAAAATGATAGGCAACCTGTCGGTAGTTGCGAAATTAAACTACCTCCCCCAGACTTATCAGTAATCACAGTTCAATTGACAATGAAATATGATGCCAAGTTTGATGGTGGAACAGTTGTTACAAATCCACCTCATGTAGTGCATGAATTTACAATTACATCAGCAGCAAGACGGAAGAAATGAGAAAGACACTTACCTTAATTATTCTTGGCACAGCACTTCTGGGTGGGTGTAGTAAAGCTTCTGAAAGCACAAATCAGTCGGCGGCAAAAACTGAAACTCCAGCGCCTAAAAAACTATCTGCTAGAGATCAGCAGATTTTGGAAAAACATAATGAGTATGTGCAGAAGTATTCTCTTGAGAGCCCAGACGTTCTAAAAAAACGAATGCAAGAGTTACTGCCTGAAATCAACACAATGGAAGATCAGGGCAAGCGAGAAATGCTTCAAATGAATGTGTACTTAGCTGCACAGATGTATGATGAAGCATTGGCTTTAAATGAGAAACAAATTGCAAGAAAGCCTGAAAATCCTGCTTTGTATCTAGCTAAATGCCAAATCTTTACTATGCAACAAAAAGACAAGCAAACAATTAATCAATGCTTTGATACAGCAGCAACTGTTCTGAAAACAGCACTAGATAAACCAGAAAACAAGACAGATCCTGACTATAAACAAGGCGAGTTTTCATACTTACTTGCTAAGTACAAAGCTGGTCATCTGGAATACAAAGAGAAAATGCAAAAGTTCATCGCGGATACGCAAGATGAAAAACTGAAGAACGCATTCAAAACAATTTATGATGCAGAAGTTCAAAACTGAATTCAAAAAGCCGGGACTGTTCTAAATTTTGTGTAAGTACTTAATTTTCATTTATCCTTCAGAGGATAATTACAAAAGGTACTTCACATGGATGAAGCAACAATCAAAAGTATGGCTGCCGAATTGGCTAAAGGTCTAAAAACACCAGAAGACTTAAACCAAATGACAGCAGTCTTTAAAAAATTCATGATTGAAACTGCACTCAATACTGAACTTTCAGACCATCTCGGTTATGAAAAGCATCAGCCCAAGAAAGGCTCAAATAGCCGTAATGGGTTTAGTTCTAAAACCATTACAACTCAAGATGGACAACTGGCTTTAGATATTCCCCGTGATCGAGAAGGTTCATTTGAGCCACAAATTATCAAAAAGCACCAAACACGCATCACCAGTATGGATGACCAAATCCTCTCACTGTATGCAAAAGGAATGACTAATAGGGAAATTGTAGCCTTCTTCAAAGAAATGTACGATGCCGATGTGTCAGCATCTCTCATCAGCAAAGTTACCGATGCTGTGATTGAGCAAGTGACTGAGTGGCAAAATAGAGCCTTAGATAGCCTTTATCCTGTTGTCTATCTTGACTGTATTGTTGTCAAAGTCCGTCAGCACTCCAATGTGATTAACAAGTCCGTATACCTTGCTTTAGGCATCAATATGGATGGGCAAAAAGAATTACTGGGTATGTGGATTGCTCAGACAGAAGGTGCCAAATTCTGGCTGTCAGTCATGACAGAGCTAAAAAATCGAGGAGTACAGGACATTCTTGTTGCCTGTGTAGATGGATTAAAAGGCTTCCCTGACGCGATAGCCTCTGTTTACCCTCATACTGATATTCAACTGTGTATCGTGCATGTTGTACGCAATAGCCTGAGATTTGTAAGCTGGAAAGACTACAAAGCTGTTACGTCGGGTCTGAAAGCGATTTATCAGGCAAGTACAGAGGAAAATGCTTTAAAATCCCTAGACATCTTCTGTGATCAATGGAATCACCAGTATCCCAAAATTGGAGAATCCTGGCGGGCCAATTGGGAAAATATCCGAACGATCTTTAGCTATCCAGCCGAAATACGTCATGCAATTTATACAACAAATGCGATTGAGTCGTTGAATAGCGTAATACGCCATTCAACGAAGAAAAGGAAAATCTTTTCATCTGATGACTCAGTAAAGAAGGTCATTTACTTAGCAACATCAAATGCTGCGAAGAAATGGACGATGCCAATTCAAAATTGGCGTTTAGCAATGAATTGGTTTACGATTCAGTTCGATGATCGATTAAAAGATCATTTATAAAAAATGGAACTTACACAAAATAATTTACAGGCTCAAAAAGCCCTGATCATTCAGGGCTTTTTTTAAATCGCTTTAACGCAAATTGTGACATTTACATTGCTATTAATTGTATGTGCCGTACAACCACATAAAAGAAAGCTCAGTAATAGTAACTTCATTAGGCTTCAGAAACCCTAGTAGCTGTTACGCCCTTTAATTGCGGTAAAGAATAACGCTTACTTGCTGGTTGAGGTGTACGTCCATACCAACGGAACTCTTGGAAATCTGAGTCATTATATAGGGCGTAACAAACTTTATTGGATTGGTTACCACCAAGGCAAACAAGTTTTCCAGTAGACTTATCACGTCCTACAACAAAACAAACATGGCCTCCTCCCTTACGGGTTTTAATAGCTACACAACCGTAAGCTGGTTTAGCTAATTTGGTACCATAATTCACATAATCCAATGCACGGTACCAATGCTTAGGATAAGCAATTCCAGCTGATTTCAAGCAATGAGCAACGAAAGTACCGCACCATGCTGTTTCATCATCCGCCCACCAAGCTTTAAGCTCCTTTAACCATTTCAAAATAGTTGGATTGTGCTGTTTACCTGGTATTTCTTGCAGACCAATGTGTTTTTTTGCTTCAGCCATCCAAGCTAATTCGTCAAACTTTGTCGTTGTAGGAATATTCATTAAAGTGTTGATTCCTACTAACTGGCCTGTTAATTGCGGGCCGTTGAGTCGTGGTTGAGAAATTTTCTTACCAATCCATGACAGAACAAGCATTAAAGTACCAGTAACAAATGCATGATATTTTTCAGGAATAACTTCATAATCAACACCCCATTGTAGTGCTGGCAATAAAATTAGCATGATGAATGCACCTACGGCGGGTAACTTAACAGATAGATACTGCCAAGCATTATTTTCAATTAACTTCATTCATCCTTCCTCTCTCGTTCAGTATCTTGCTCTAAAGCTTTAATACGTAGCTTGCTTTCTTTTTCACGCAATTCGCTCTCTCTACGTTCACGGCGATCACGTCTAAACTGAAAAATAAAGCTTATGAATAGGCCCGCTACAGCTACAATTGCACCCGAATAGCTCAACCAATTAAAAGATGCTAAAGACGCTAAAGCACTTGTTACACCACTAAGAATTGTTGTTTTATTTGCAAAACTAGTGATTGTTATTTCAAGTGTCTGATGATCAGACATGACCTATTCCCCACGTTTCATTTGTGGTTATTTTTGCAAGTGTTGTTGTTCTAATTGGTGTATGGTTCCAAATACAAAGAGCGAAAAAAAGCCCGAATTACTCAGACTTTTCTATATGAAAACTATCGGCCTCTACTTGCTAGGGCATTTAATCCTTTAATGACTTCTTGACCTAATTTTAAGAATACGTTGTGACGTTCAATTTCGTTTTCTAAATACTTCTTGCGGTTTTCCCATGCAGATGAATTGAAGTAAGTACTTTCAAAACTCAAAGGCATTTTTAATGCATCCGATAAAGGCATTGGGCAGTTTTCAGAAATACTACTTGCTGTATCAAGCAAAAGATCGGTCCAACTCTTTGATGATTCCTGTAAAGACGGAAGCGGTGCGAAATCGTGCAGGCGCGTCATCTGCACCTCTTTCCACTAAAATACCGTAGTTATCAACGCTTAACCGTAAATGAGTAAATAACTCATTGTTTAAATTATTAAAGTCTTGATAGCACAAATCAAAATCACTAGCTGGCATTTTCTTAATGAAATCTAGCCGCTGCTTAAATTGTTCTTCAAATAATTGAGGATTTGTTCTATCCGGCAATAAAGCTAAGTGCTCATGATTAGAATAACTCAACTGAAAAGCCATCATGCAGGCAATCCATTCAGCGACATTCTTACAATTTGCCTCTAAGAACTCCACTTCCATTCCAATAAGCTGTCTAACTGTAATTCCATTTTGAGTAATTTCAGTTTTCCAATTATTTTCTGATTGAAGGAAAACTTTAGACCAGTCTGTGTTCACCTCCAACATAGTATTACTTTGTTTTTCAAGATATTTAAGCAGCAATAAATACCGTTCCTGAACTGATAAAAGTAAAGGATCAACATTGTCTAATGCTGATTTCAGAAAAGCTGAAAGTCTTTTTTCATTAAAATTTGGAGCAATGATAGATATTTTGAGACATTGCTCAAAACTAAGCTCTTGCATTTGGTAGGTATTTTCACCAACGTACACAGGGTCAAAAGTAATCATTAGTTGCCTCCATATAATGAGTAAATATCCTTTGAGTCCCATGCAGTTCGACTCATTAAACTAATATTGACAGCTAAACTTAACCGGTTACCTTTTTCATCAATTGGCGCGACTATTGGTGCTGAAACACTTTCAAGAATAAAGGGTTTATAAGTTTTGCCATGAGTAGTGAGAGATACGAAAGGTGGGATAACCCCTGAAAACAAGCCTTCTAAGGTTGTATTTGAATTATTAATGACATTTTGCAGCGTAGAATCAGACGATAATGATACTGGTACGCTCCAAGCCTCCAACTGCATGATCTTGTCTTCAACTTCGGATTTTGCATCACTAAAGGCCAAGAAAAAGATTGATAAATTAAGACGTACTGATGATGTTGAAAGGAATACTTGAGTTGTATTTACTTTGGTTAAATTAGTTCGCCCTTCAACGCTCTTAAGCGCATTTTCAGCCGTTGCTAAAGGTCCTGATGCCATATCGCTTAAAGCAGAAATAAAGGGTGAGTTTTCTCCTAGAGTAGCTGCAGCTTGAAGCATTTGCCCGGTTTGCAAGTTAGCCATCAACATAGGCATCTTTAGTTCTGGATTGCTATTTTCAAATGGAGTTTGCCATTGGCTCTCAATACTTTTGTCGCCGTCTGTCAACAAAGCACGAATTACTGGTGAAGCTATAGGGTTACCATCCTTATCACAAAGAGAAAATTCAGCATATTTATGCTTTGAAATTGAGCCATAAAAAGGATCTGATTCAGTACTGGGCAACTTTGTTTTAGCTGTATTAACAGCTGGTGCATAAGCTAAAGCTTTGGACATAAAAAAGCCCTACCGTTAAAGTTAGGACTATTATTGAAGATAAGTTTATTAGCAGAACTCTACAGTTCCAATTAGGAGTAATTGAATAAACCGGAATTAATCATCTGTGCATCGAATAATTAAATTCAATGCATACTTATCATTTAAAGCATGTATTAAAGCTTTACTAAACATATCAATCTCTGTCTTATCATCATTAATGCTAGGATGGACTGTAAAATAAACAGAGATAGGCTTCATAGAACCATGGCGGTGCACATGACCTGAGAACTTATATAATTTAAAATTCTCAAGTTTTACTGAGTTGTATTCAAATGCACCGCTCATCTCCTCAATTTTAGTGATTTGAGCAAGCTGGGATAAATAACCATCAAAAGAATGTAAATTTTTAGGTAAATTAAAGTATTCAATTACGGTTTCTTCACCTAACCAAAAACTTAAATAAACGTCATCTTTAGAAATATATCGACGCTCCCCGTTAACTTGATGCCAGTCATTTTTTTCACGCAAAGATTTAATATTTTCAAAGTTCATAGATGTACCATTGTCTAAGAAATCAATTTAGTTTTATAAGATTAAGGCATAACTCTACACTTTCAAGTCCTTTAAATAATTAAAAAAATACGCTCTTTGTGAGCGTATTTTTTTATACTAATCTTATGCAGCTAAATTAATATTGTTTTCTTGCTCAAATTCATCAATCTTCTTAATGATTTCAGCAGACTTGTTATATGGCATAACAATCTCATCAAACTCATTTACTTCTGACCCCCAGAATTTGAGCATGATATTCTTGATCTGAGGTTTATCAACGCCGTCGCCATTGAATACATACTTGCTACGTTCAGTTCTGACATAAAGATCGTACTTAGCAAGCTGCTCATCAATACGTAGTTTTCTAGGAGGCATTGCGATATCACGAATTTCTGAAAATAGATCCTCTACACTTGTAAGGTGCGTAAAGTCTAATTCTCGTGTTATTGGAACATCATTAGAGCCTGCATGTTTTTCAATAATGATGATACGAGTTGAAACGGCGGTACCAGCATTTTTAAAGGTTGATTGAGGCAACCAGATTTCAGCTGTCAAAATTGCACCAGGTGTACTATCAATAAATTCGTCCACTTTAGAATCCATAGAACCACGTGGTACTAAGGCCACAATCCGACCACCATCATAAAGATGACCAAAAGCTTTCTTGATATGTTGAATTGCCAAAGTGCCAGCATGACCAAATGGCGGATTCATCACAATTGCATGGTACTTATTCAATGATTCTAAAGATTCGAATGTATCAACAATTACTTTTGCACCTGTATTTGCCATTTGAGCACGACTAGCTAAAGACTCAGTGGGTTCAATCATTGTCAGCTCTATATCTTGCGGAACAAAACGACCAATAGCTCCATCACCAGCACTAGGCTCAAGCACAGAATCGCCAGTGTGTACCCCTGCCCATTCAATCATTTTGAATCCTAGAGGTTCAGGCGTTGCATACCATTCCTTACCTTCGCGGTTATCACGACTTTCAGAACGTTTGCCTTTGGCATAGTAGAATGTTAGTGCTTGATCAAATGGGGTTAACTTAGCAATACGGGCATTTTCTTCATCATATGCTTTACCACCAATACCATCATTTAGACTTGGCTCTTCATATTTAGCTTCTTCATAAGCCTGAATTAACGCTTCTTTGATACTTACTACAGCATCAGCACCTTTTGCAAAGTTATCTACTGTTTCTGCGCGTCCAGCAATCGTGTCTGCAAATGCAGCCCGTTCCCATGCAGTACCAGTAGTCAAGTATCTCTGAATAGCATTTGATGCTTGTCCGGTTCGATAGATACGCCCTTCCGTCTGTCTCAACTTTGCTGGCTTTGTTGGTTGACCAATATTAATGAGTACTCGCTGGTGTTTACCAGTTGTATCATGCAAGCTAATCCCAGTAGAACCAGCATCTGACTGCAGAATGAGAATATCGTGCCCGCTATCATCAGTATTAAATAACGCTACATTAGTTTCACGTTGTTGCTTTGAAAGACGGCCATTAAATAAAAGAGCATTAGGAAATGCATTCTTTAAAGTTTCAACAGGTGAATCATAATCAAGATTGAGATTTACTAGATCCGGTCTATTTTCTTTGAATGCATTATATTCAAGCTCAATATCTTCTCTAAGTGGGCTTTCATATTTTTCGATATCAAGCTTACTAATCAAGAAAGGTGCAAAACCACCGCCCTCGTTATAGTCATGAAAAATTACTACTTTACGACCTAATGCTAAGTGCTTTTTCACCATATCAACACAAGCTTCAGCTTTAATAGCTTCTAACAAACGGCGTCTTGCTAAGTAATCAAAGCGTTTTGCAATAATTTCGTATATGTTTTTAAATCGGTTTCCAGTGAATAACCGATCATATTCTTGCATAGATGCATGACGCCCCCAGCCTGTGGTTGGTTTACCAGTCTGAGCAGCCCATTCTTCAAAAGTTCGTGTTTTGTGCCCTTCTATTTCTTTATAACCATTGCGAAGATAAGTTAAACCTTCATCAATAAGTTCACCAACACGAGAGCCAATTAGAATGAATTTACGATCATAGTCAAAATTTACTTCTAAATCCCGCCCAGACATAGCACCAGTGTTTTTAAGATTTTCGGCGAACTGTCTTTCAAGTACACCTGTATCCACCTTAGCTTCTGGTCGCGTCAACTTACCATATCGCTTTCGATATCCAAGATTTCCCATATAGAAGTGCTCTCGAGCCTTACTAAAGCCTTCAGCTAAATTACCTTGGTCATCAACAGATACTGAAGGAGACATATAATCAAATAAATAGCCTTCCGCCCAATCAAGTGAAAAGTGATAGCTAAATGGCGTAGCAGATAAGAAAACAACTTTGACCTTACTTTTCTGGTGTTTCCAATTCAAATTCCAGATCTTTCGTTGTTCATTTCGAAGGACCTGCATTTTGTTATAAGCGCTTAGATATTGTTCTGTTTCTTTACCATTTTCATCAAATTCTTCAATTGGCATCTGCTCAGCAAACTTATCTTCAAACCACTCACTAAAACCATGCAAATGCCCGGTTAATGCTCGTAGTTTGTTTAATGCTGCAGTTGCTTTACCATCGGATGATTGCGATAGAGTATGGGCCTCATCAATTAAAATCAGATCCCAATGTTTGTGAACCAAACTTTTATTTTGACCAAAATTAGCAAAGGTTGTGACCACGACTGAGTGATCCTCACCGCCATTTTCTTTAATACTTTTTAATTTGTAAGCCTTGATATTTAAAGGGCTTGAGCTTTTGACAAAGTCATTAGCAATTTTATCGTTTAGAGTAACAATTAAAATATTCTTAAGGCCAGCATTGATAAACCGTTTTGCTACACCCAGACCAGTAAAGGTTTTTCCAGTACCTGTGCCATTAGTAAAAAGAATACCTTTCTGATTTTCCTCTATTAAGCGCTTTTCAGTCTTAAAAACATCACCACGCTGTGCAGATTGTAGATATGGCAAAGCTTCGTCAATATTTGAAGCATCACTCCATATAGTTTCTACCTTATCTGCTTTTAATTGAGCATCTAGCTTTTCATCTATGGCAGCTCTAACTGATTTAGCAGATTGTATAATTGATCGATCTCTTGCTCGTTTAAGAGATGATCTCTTACCAGATAGTTCACTGCTTCCGCTGCTGTTAATCCGGTTAGCACTGGTTCCACTATCTCCATTTGAAGATTCATTTCTAGGATTTCGGCCGCCAAGTAAACTTGCATCATCACTTTTTGGTAAGCCAGAATTACTGTCTCTGAGTACCCCAACTTCTCCATCATTTCTGACTGCTTCTGAAGCCTCAAGTTCATCTTTTCCTGATCCAGTTGTAGAAACAATTGGTCCTCTGGATCTGAGACGAAATTCGCCAACTGATTCCACATCTGAATTGGTATTTGATACATGTAAGAATAATCCTTTTACAAGTTGCTGATCTTCAGAAAGAAGAGAGTCTGGAATAGCTTTAAGATGTTTTGAGCGTACAAGAATTTCACCCTGATAATAAAAGGCATAGGGGTCAAACTCTTTAGCTTTGGTTAATTTGATGCCTTTAAGACCAATAACCTGTAGTGTTTTATTCTTTTTAGTGGTGTATGGCTTCAGCTCTTTATCGCAAGCAAAAAGACTGACAATAGTCTCTAGCTGTTCAATAACATTTCTGGAACTGTTATTAAGGTGTTGGATAACTGATTCATCAATGTTTTTGATAGCCTCGTTATATAAGACTTCAATAACTTCATCCAATTTTGGAAAGTCACTTTCTTGACGGGCAAAAGCTAAAGCTTGCTTTGCTACAGACAAGTTAAGTTCTATTTGCTTATGGATTATAAGAAGGAAAAATCGAGCAATATTGCTCTGATAATGCATGAAATCAATCATGTAATAAATCGCAACCAATACTGTGTCTTTAGTGATTGGTTTGAGCTTTAAGATGGACATATATCCCTCAACATAGGAACTTTACATTCCTATGTTGAATGATCGTAAGTATCTAATTTTTAGTAGGTTCCAGATCTAAACATCTAATTCTTCAAAAAGAATGTCATTAATTTTGTTCCCTTCTTGATTTTCCTTGTCATTACTTTGATCAATTTTAACTTTCAAAGCACTGTGAAAACGTTCAGCTCCCTCTTTCGTTAATCGAATTATTTTAGGTTTACTTGAACTGCTGGAATCAACCAAGGAATCGTACATTTGCACACTAATGAAATCATCACCAAGCACTTGTTGTGCATATTGGATAGCATCTTTTACACTTACTGGTTCAGGTTCACCAAACAAGCCTACATTACTACTATCTAAAGCCTGTTTCTCTGCAAATTCAGCTAATGCTTTAAATAACATACTCATTTTTTTTGAACTGCGGCTATTCTTGGCGAGAAATACGGCGAGCTCAGCAACACCTTCTCCTAGATCCTCAAAAAGCCCTTGCTGCTTTACAAACTCAACAATATCTTGATCATTTTGCTTTGCAGATAAAATGGTATTTGCTGCATCAATAATTGCATTAGCAACACGTTGATCAATGGCTTGCTCCATTCCATCAACGATTTGATCTGATATATCTTGAACATTTCCACGACTTATAGCTTGCGCTTCAATAAATTTAGGCGCAGCAACACCAAGCGCATTAAGCATATTTTGAAGATCTGGTTTTGTATGATCAGCCATCATTTCTAGCAGACGATCATCATTGTACGCTTTACTAAAAATTGCGGCCTTGATTCTGTTTATCAGTGCTTGTGTTGGTTTTTTATCTTTCGTTGTGTACTGGGCAGCTTCTGTATCACCTAATTTACTTAAAAAACCTTGAATAAACTTTTGATTACTTACTGCTAATAAATCGCCATCTTCACTCGGGTTAAAAAGAGCCAGTAAATTCTCATCTAAACGTTTAGCATCAGCTTTAGCACGTTCAGTTGCTGTAAAAGACAACTTATCATCTTGGTTAGCATCTATGGCAAATTGAGCTCTATCAATCTCAGTTGTACGAATACGTATCAAGATTGGTTGAGCTATTGCTTGGACCTGCTCACTGCTAAAGCCAAAGTAATCAGCTTCATCAATCAACCATTGTTTATACTCATCTGCGGTACCGCGCTCATAGGCAAGCTTGATTGCCATTGTTCGGCCATTTCCTGATTCAACAACTAAATCATCACCAGTTATCGGTGCTCCCGTGTCTGCCCGACCTGAGCGGCCTAGGCTTTCTGGGTCTAAATCATTAGCAGTTTTCTGTACCCATGCTTGTGAGGATTCACGACTACGATCTCGTGGCTGCAATTCTTGCGGATAATTAGGGTTTTCCGCACCAGTTGCTGTATGAGATGCAATTACTTGATTAATATCAACTAAAGCGAATACAGTAGAAATCTTTTGTCCTTTGGCTGTTTTCACATTATTAGTTCTACCCTTCAATAGCCCAGTAAAGGGCTGTTTAGGTTTAAAGAAACTAATCATTTGATCAATTACAACTAATGGATTTTTAGCAATATCTTGAATAGAAATTAGATTTAAAGTTGTCATTAGATATTCTCCGCTTCCATTTTTTGCACTTGATTCAAGAGTTCTGTCACCGCTGGAATAAGAAGTGGATCATTTAAGTCTTTTTCTGCTTCATCTCGAATTTGCTCTAATAACTCAAGATTAACTTTAACCTGCCCTTCAATTACTGAACGATAAAGTTGATTACCTTCATCATTTGTCGTACTAGGCTGAAGATCTTCAACTTCTGTCGGAGCATTTAGTTCTTTAGATTCATCATTATCTGAATTTTGGGCTGGCTCTTTATTACTGAGGCGATCCGCTAAATGTTCATCTGCCCATGCTCTTGAATATTCATAAAATGCTGTTAAATATTCTGGTGAACCTTCGGCCCCATTCCAGTTTTTTAAGAATTCACCACGGCGATCTGAAACCCAAGCCATAAAGTCTATGTTGTTAGTATCTTCAGGCTTTTCCAAAGTGTCTAACCATGCTTGCATCATTTTGTTTTCAGCTTTACCAGCTGCACGTGCTGCTAAAACTTCTTCATCTCTTTTTTGTTTAGCTTCATTTTCGGCATCAATAAGTTTTTTTGCTTCTAATTCTGCTTGCTGTTGAGCCAAAGCCTGGTCATCTAGTTCAGAAATCCATTCACGAGCCCAAACTACCGCATCAGAGTCCCCCTCTAGAGCCTTATTGATACGTTCAAAGAATGCTTGGTAACGTAAACCATCTTCACCTGCCCATTCAGGATCAGCATTTAAACGCTTTAAATCGGCTTTTAAACGTTCGGCTTCTTCATCAGAAATACTATCTGGTAACTCATTATCAAGACTATTCTCTTTAATGATTCCTTCATTTTCCTCAGATTGCTTGGTTAACAATGTATTTTGCAACTGATCCAATTCGTTTAATAAATTGGAAATTTCTGCACTTAAAGAATTTAATTGACTTTGTTTTTGCTCGAGGCGTAGTTCAGCATCTGCTAAAGCCTTGGCCTTTTCTGCTTTCTTAGATTGTAACCGCTTAAAACGATTACTATTTTGGTTAATTAACTTCATAATTCGACCAGCGAGAACTGGAATTGAAATTCCTTCTCCCTGATTAGGCTGGATTGCAGCAGTAATATCCCGATTGTTCATTAAAATCTTCCATGAAATTAATGAATCTGCTGGACTAATTTTTTTTGATAATCGATCTGGCTTATGAAAAAGGATTGTGAAGTTTTGGCCGTCATCAAAATCATAAGTAAGGGCAATTTGAAGGACTTTTTTATGCTTAAAGGGCTTACTTTCCGTAACGTTAACGATTTTGACGCCAGTTTTTGAAAACTGATCCATAGAGTGATGCAAAATTGCAGACAGCTGCTCTAAATGCTGGTAATCAACGATAATAGAGTCATAATGCGCTTCTTCGACGCCTAGACTAGATAAAAGCGTAGGTAACCCATCAAATTTACTTAATAATTGGCTGTGATCATCATTTCGTTGCATATCTAAAAACAACTTAGAAATATCACCCTCATGAGAAATTAAATTGATTCCATCCCATTCAGGTTTTTCAGCTGCGACAACATTTTGTAATTGTTCTAGTTGCCATCTTTGAATCGGTTTTGCACCCGTCAAATTAAATTGTTGTGAAGATAAATGGCGCTTAAGTCCAAATTGATTTGTTTCAATAACATCTGTAACACAAGCATCAAACATTCGGCCAAATTGCAGTATCGCTAAATCAGCTGCATGCTGGTCATCGATAGCGCCTAATACCGCAACAGAATCAAACGCATCTATCCCACCCTTTTTACCTTTTAAATTTACAACACGCCAGAAATCATTTTCAGTGTAATCTTCAGTGACTAAAGCATTAATTTGACGGTAATCACCCTTAATAAACCCAATTGAACAAGCACCACTATTCACCATGGAGTCAAAACCATGTACTAATCGGCTTTGATGTGGTGCGTGTGTTTGAATGAAAATTGATTTAACACTCACGGAGTTATCCTCATTTTAGTTTGAGGATATTTTCTCAATTAGGTGAATCTATAAAGGCAATGAGTTCCATAGCTTATTTTAAGTTGGGAAACATTTTTATGAAATTTAAAGTAACAATGGCATGTGCTTTATTAGAGGCATCAAGGGGCAAATTGCCTGCTTGAAGTGAAACTAGATGCTCAATTTCAAATTGGTTCTGATTTCTTGCAGCTTTATCAAAAGCATATATTTTTAATCTCATTAAGTATTCAATTGGTGGCGACTGAGTACCATCTTTATTAAACATTATTTCTTTTATAGCTTTAGCACTATTCGCAATAGCTGCTTCTTTAGTCTCAATAAATGAAATGCTCAACTCATTTGAAGCATTACCAGTTACATGGTTGAGTTGAAAATGCCCCACATGCACTGCATCGGTTTGGGCATCTAGTAGTGATACCTCTACATTATTGGCTAACCAAGCAACTTTGTTTGAAGGATCAAAAATTGGAATATTTGCTTGAGCAATTTTACTGTTTGCACGGTACGGGCGAATTTCAATTCCAAAATGGGCCGCTGAAAGTGTCCCTAATGCGTAAAGTTCCTGATAATGTGAAACAGCTCGATCAACAGTTAGCCCAGACCACAAGACAGGATTCTTAGCAAAACGTTCTTTAAACGGATTTAAAACGTTTCCAAAACTGTTATTTATAGTTTTATTCTGCGTTTCGTATTCAAAGAAAGCCATTATTCTTCATCCTCTGGAAATTTACGGCTCTTAGCAATACTTTCAGCTAATGTTAATGCTTCCTCATATTTCATACCTGTATCGCGCTCAAGAATGTACGCCATAATATCTACATCTAAATTTGATTCTTTCAATGATGCGATTACTTGTGTTTTAAGTAATGTTGTATTCATTCTTGATTGAGCATTGTTGATTTCTTCTGTAGCTGCTGCAGTTTGGTTTGAATAATATTCAACTTGCCAAGGGTAATCTTCAGGCTCAAATTGTTCGTTGTAAGCAAACCCCCAATCCAAATGAAGAATTTGATTAATCCCTTCGGAAGCTGCTGTTCGAATATCTTGTGACCTACGCATGATTTGTGCAGAAGTATGGAATGCTCCACCTTCTCCTATACCACCAGTTAACATATCAGCCCAACCGACCATGCTTGGATCTAGACCAATTCCACCCATCAGCAAACGGACATTAATCATGAACTGTTCAATATTAATAGGTGAGCTTCGTTGATTCTTGATATCACCCACTGGATTTAGAACTTGTTTTTCATCAAATACCGGAAGCATGTGAAAAGCAGTATTCCAAACTGCTTCTCCACCTGATAAAGCATCACGGACATAAGCCTCATGATTTTTAAGTAAACCTTCTAAACCACGGATATAAGCTTGACGTTGTGCTGGTGGCATTCCCGACATATTTACTGTCAAGAACATCTGATTTACGGTATCTGCAATTTGCTGGCTGTTCATAGATGCCAAAGCAAGGATTACATCATCATAAATGTCTTCAATTTCGTAAAGGAATGAGCCGCCCAAATGCGCAGGTAAGATAGGTAGCTCATCTGGATCATCCCCCTCTAACATTTTCGTGACAAGACCAGTTTCAACAAGCTCATATTGAGCAATATTGCTCATACGGGGCATTTTGAAACGTACCATTTGAATAGTATTCAGTTTGGTAATAGTTTTCTGCCAATTACGAGGATCTAAACAAAAAAAGGCGACAGTCTTACTGCCTTGTTCGAAAGGTTGTATTAATGGTGGATAAGTATACTCATTACATACGAGGTCAATTACACCTTTATCTTTTTTCCCGTAAATACGTGCATAAGAATCACCAAATGAAATTGCATCTCGGGCTAGCTTGCTTAAATACTTATTGATCAGCTTTTCCATCTTTACACGGCGCTCATCTAGTTGTTTTTTTAGTTTTTCAGCTGCTGGTCCATTCGCCTTTTTTAACCGTTCTGCGGGCGTAATAAAGACTTGTTGGCCGCTATAAGAATCTCCGCCTAAGGCTGCAGAAACATGAATCCCCATACCCTCTGCTATAGGTGCAAAGCGTAACATTCTCTCCCATTTAGTAAGAATTTCTTTTCGAGTACGCTTCTTATTGGCTTTGGTTTGGTTAGTCCCAAGTGAAAACGGAGCCATAGTTTCATAAAGCTGCGCTGTTGCATCCTGATTAGACGTATCGAATTGCTGATCATATGAATTAACATTTTCACCGAGTAATAACGATAAGAACCGAGAAGACATAACGAAGCCAAAATACCTAAATAATTATGTATTTTGAAGGTTGTTATTTTTCTACTTTTAGATGGGTTCCAAATTGAATTGGAACCAAACAGATTTAATAAATATGCAGCATGCAATTCTATCTGAACAAACTTACTTTACTGTTTAGAGGATTCGCTAATGACTGATGTAAAAGTATTCACTGATATGGATATTGAATTAGCTCAAAAGACAAAAGATATTGTAAATAGTCAGCGTTATAATAATCGTCCAGCTTTCAAAACTTTAAACCTAGGCTGGGACCTTGAAACTGGTTCCATTGCAGTTAACTACACTTTTGTAGAAGAACCTCAAAGTACTGATCAACCTGCATAACATGCTTTAATAAGAAAGCCCCTAAAAGGGGCTTTCTTATTATCTAGGAACCTTATGATGCAAAAGAGGTAATATGAACAGGAAGAGTGCCATTAGGCCCTAGATTTTCAATTATCCTTGAAGAGATATCATTTAATTTAGCAGCAGCCGCAAACTTTAATTGTAACTGACCATTAGAGTACCTACCAAACAAGCCCCCTCTATTTAAGTTATTCATAGGTCCCGGTCTAAACCACGAAGGCAAAGTATTTAATAAGATACCCACATTAGAACCAATGCTAAGTATAATACCGTTTAATAAGTTATCTGCTGTTAATTGATATGTTTGCACAATCCTTGGAATATTTTTAGCAGATATAGCAGACCAGATTAAATTACCTTGCTCATCATATACATCTAAATAACCAGAGATTTTAGAGTAGTCATAACTTAAAAATGAAATATTATTGTTATGCACACTATGCCAATATTTCCCACAAAACTCAGTACCTTCAGATAGGTTTAAAATATAAAGAGTCTCTTTTGGTAAATCATTACGAAAAGAAGGATATACCAAACTAGGGGTTTGAATAAAACTAGGTGCCCAACCAGAAGATGCACCTATTGAACTAGGTGCACCACCATCTAACACTTGTACAGAATTCACACCTAAATGTCTGTAAGTGTCGCTAACAATAATTTCACCTTTATCATTACTTACTTCAAAGCCAGACATTATCCATACCTATAAATATCAACAGTAAGAAGGGCTAAACCAGTCAATGCACTCACTCTTACTACATTAGGTGTATAAATAGACGCAAAAGGTCCACCATGGTAAGCAAGTGTAGGGTATTGCTGAGTCATATTACCTAAGCAGTCTTCTCTAACAATTGCTATATGAGTTTCAGATGTAATACCGTCATAAACATAATCCTTATAATACTCATTAGAACCTAAAGAGACTTCGAAAGTATGTATTAAGTGCATTTGACGATCTGTAACATCAACAACAATCTTCCCAGTTTCATCAAAACATTGTAAGCCTTGTGGCATATTGTCCTCCAAAAATAAAGGGCTAGATATCTAGCCCTTCTTCACTACCACAGCCCTAATTTAACCCTGACAACATTATTATCGTCGTAAACCGTAATTAAACTGCCGCTTAAAACCATCCTTGCACCATTGGGTTTAGCCGGATCCTTGTAGGTAGTTAATGTCCCCAACTCACCAGCAATCGCGCTCAATTTATCGACTTTAAACAGTTCAGCTGTTAAAGACTTCGCTTTGAAGTTTGCTGCGGTCAAATTCTTAATAAATACATCACTATTCATAATGACTTGATTGTCTTGGACTATGAACGGCATGTATTTAGTAGAAGAAGTACCTGTTGTGAAGAAAATTCTATCAGCTTGGAAACCTATAGAAGTTTGGACAGTTCCATTATTTTGTTCACTTACCATGGATAAACCAGAGAAAACACCGTTGTTATCCATTCCCATTACATATTTACCTTTCATCCCGTTGATCAAATCAACTTGAGACTTAAGATTAATTGCATTTGGACCATATACTGAAGTGAGAGTTTGAAGTGAACCAGCGTAAGCTCCTACATCCGTGGTATATGTAGTTTTAAAACTCTCAAATTCAGCAATATTGTCTGCATCTTCAATATCGATGTAATCAAGATCTACTTCGCCTGCTTGAGCTGCATAATTGCCGATAAAAACAGGAGTAAAGAAAGCTGCTTTATTTGCAAATGTTTTGGGGTTTGTAAGCGTTCCAGCCCCACTACTTGCACCAGCAGATCTACCTTTGAAATAAGCAACACCCGTCATCCATGTACCCAAGGCAGGTGCAGCACCACCCACCACATAATGACTTGAACCGATATCTCCATTAATGTAATTAGCATCTGTAATAAATGCAGTTTTTGCGGCATTAAAACAGGTGGCCCCCACATAAACTACACCAGCACCTGACACCCTTCTGTAGCGGTATTTAATCCGGTACATCTTATTATCATCAATTGGTAAGGTAGAGAACCAGTTTAGCCAGATTTCATCGTTGCCAGAATTATCACCCATCCGTAATGCATAACCTCCCCGACATGTTTGATCTTCAATTAAACGCATATCTATTCTTGAGCCGCTAGGCGTTCTGTTAATCCAATCTATCTCAAAAGTTTGCAAAGCAGACGCCATAATGGTTTGGCTATTTGCTGAATAGAGGGCTGATAATCGTTCACTGGATGAAGCAACTGCCTCATTCAATTTTGAAGAAGTCACATAATCTCTTTGTATGTCAGCAACTGTTCTAGATGCTGCAGCAGCTGTGTCTTGAGCTTTTACAATTTCTGCAAAAATTGGTACTGGTACAAGTGACGAATTATATTGAATTGGTTCAATAGATTGTCCCAAAGCTGTGAAAGACTCAGTTTTAATAAGTGGTGTAATCGTTTTATAGTGTGAAATATCATATCTCGCCCCACCCCGTAAAAAGACAGTTTCAATTGAAGAGTTAGGCATTTGTTTAATGTTTATTAAAGGTGATTGTGCAGTCCAGCTAAAAGAGAACTTATCAATAATTCTATTTTCTGCTTGAGTACCCCATCCATTAGCGGTAACACTCCATTCACAATTAAGACCGAAAGAGCGTGTACCATGTGTAGCCCAAGGCACATTACTATTATTTTGGCCGCCCAAAGTACAAAATACTTTAAAATCATACTTTTGCTTACCGGTAGCCAACTGAAAGATAACAGGATAGTAAATATCTGGATTCAAACCTGATAAGTCAATATTCGTTAAAATATTTTCTTTTAAGCTTTCAGTATTTTTCTGTAAGGGATCAATATATTCCGACTTTAACTGATTTGACGATGCAGCAATTGCTCTTTCAATATTTGTATTAGTTAGGTCAGAATTAAGAATATATGCACTATTTGTTCTATCTAATTTAGAAGACATTTCAGTAAGTTTACTTGCCCATGTTTCCTTAAAATTAGTTAATGTCCCTAATGATTCTGTAGCTGTAGAAACGAAATCTTGTAAATTAGGATCTGCAGATGCATAGTCAGTTACGTCATAACATTCAATTTGAGCTAAAGTCCAGAATAGAGGGCTTTCAGGTGTTGGGGCTGGTCCACCCGCTACATGTACGAATCCAGAAGTATCGAATCTTCCGGTGGCACCGGATTTAACCATACGAACATAAACTTCAAATCTCCCCGTCCCGTCAGTGCTACCAATGAATTTATCTACTGATCCATCGCCCATTAAATTTGCTGCAGGATATAACTTGTAGCCGATAGGTAATTTAATCAGGTATTTAATGATAAAAATAGCATTTGAACGTGTGAAAAACTGTTGATGAAAACCACCGAAATTCGGGCTTGCTGAACCAGTTGTAACGATTCTAAGTTCATGAGTTGAAGTTGTCGGATTGTCAGCACTTTTAGCTTCACGAGTAACACTAACTGTACCATTGCCTAGATTGTTATAAGTGCCGACGTTGTTCATTCCTTTCTTGAAATTTACATCACCGTAAAGCAACTTACCGTTAGTAATCATCATTGCAAGCTTAGTTGTATTTTCTAATGCTGAACCCAGATTGTCGGTGCTTGTTTGGAGCTGAGTAATATCATTATTACGAAGATTAATTAAATCTTTTGATGTTTGATCCGCTGCTGCTTTAGTAGTTTTTAATACCGTTGAAAGTCCACCTGGCACTGAAGCATCATATTGCTGAATTTGTTGTGCAATAACACCTTTGTTAACATCAGCATTGATAAATGTATCTTCCACAAATTTCGCATTTTGTTTAAGAGTAGTTTTAAATCCTCCTTTGAAATTAGGAGCAGAATTTCCTCGGCTAATGAAAATATTCGAAACTGAAAATGTGCCCGCTGAAGGAGCATTATCAAATCGTAAACCCAGAGGAACAAATTCAAAATTCGTAGCTTTTACATCACTTGGAAAAATCCCCGTTAATTCTAATTCTCCACTTGTTTGAACAGTAAATAATGGTAAACCAAGCCCATATACCGCGCCGTGAAATTGGATGGTACAAACTGCACCAATTAGACCTACCGAAGCATTATATTTGATTCGTATAACTACAGGATCACCTTTAGCGATTGGTAGTTCTTTAATTTTATATTGTAGTTCCCAGACTGGAAAAGTTTGATTTGTGCCTGTTGAAACATTTAATGTTTTGGTTTCATCTCCTAATAAAATCCAATTGTCTTCTGCGTATTGAATAGTATCCAGTTTTGCTGAAAAGGATTTTATTTCTTCTGCAAATACTTCTTTTGCATCAGATCGAGTAATTTTTTGACTTAAAATTTGAGCATGATTTTCTAAAACTTTTTGCAAATTACCACTGTTATTAGCTAATCCTAATGGAATACCACTAACGACCTGAACAGCAACCATAATCTGTTTTGCGCCATTCAGACCAGAGTCAGGAGTTGCATGAAGTTCAATACCTCTTCCCGCTCCGATTCCCTTCTGCCCAATTAAAATATAAGCATCTCTGCCTGTAATCTGATCGAGAGTAAATTGATTTGCGCCTAATGAAAGTAATGCTGGTTTTACACTATTCAAATTCATTGCAATGTAATCATAGTTAGTGATAATCACAAAAGTATTTTGAGGTAATGACTGAATTGCATTACTCATTGCTACTGCATTAGCTGGGTCAGCATATGTATCGTATCTCGTAGAGGTTGCAATCGAGCCATCTGCTGCTAAAACATGCACAGAAAAGCCGCGGTTAGAAGCTACAGATATAGTCTCACCTTTTAAGTTCTTGATTCCAGTAAAATCATTATTCCAGCCTGAAGAATAAACTCTGTAATTAAAGACTTGTCCTAGATCTTGATTTAACTGCTTGTAATTAGAATCTAAGCTATTAATTGATTGGGTTATATTTTGTTGATTATCACTAATTGTAGAGTTTATTTCCTGAAACTTCCCATCAACTGTTAATTTATTCGTATCAACAGTAGATTTCAGAGTTGTATAATTTTCAGTTAGTACTTGGATCTTTTCTAAATTTTTCTGAACATCTGTTTTAGTACCTGTAATTGCTAATGAGTTAGCTTCTAAACCTTTCTCAATTTCACGAGGATTTTTTCTAAATCCTGTTGCTAACTCACCTTTCTCTAATTGAACTTCTCGAATTAAGAAATCAGGAGCATACCCTACTTGAGCACATAGGATAATATTAATATACTGTAAGTTATTGATATTTGTATCAAAATTATAAGTACATAATATTTCTTTATCTGTTGCAATATTCCATTCATTAACAACCTGATTATTACAGCTACCATCATATCTATGGATGATTAATAGCAAAGTTTTTTGTGCTGCAGTTAGAGCTTTGGCTTTAAGTGACAACGTATAGGTTTGATTTATTTCTAAACCATCAGCTATCGTAATTGACTCGATAAAACCTTTAAAATATGTAGACGAATTCGTAGAGCGGAATCTCCCCCAGTTTGCGCCATAAGCATCCTTAAAAACTTCTAGAACATTACCTTCAACAACAGCATTCTGACGCCAGTTAGAGATTGAAAAAGGCGCATAGAAATCACCATTCTTGATTAAATTGTCTCCACCACTAGACGAAATTGTTGCTTTTAGAATTTTACTTTCTTCAGCAATAGCTTTATTTGTTTCTGCTTTTGTATAACGGGTGCTATCCAGTGTTGCTGAACTATCTGTCCATAAATTCCCGAACTTCTGCTTAAATTTTGCTTCCAAGGCATCTGTAGCTGTGGCAACAGCTTTAGTGGTGTCAGCAGTAGTCGAATAATTTTGTAGTTGTGTAGCGCGAACAAGTGATGTGTCTACATCTTTGTCTGTTAAAACGCTATTTACCCGATAAGCTTGTAACTCCCACCAACCGCCACTGCCATTGTGTCCAAGTGCAAAACCTAACTTCATTTGTGGATGAGTATTAAAAGTTACAACCTGTTCGATATATACCCATTCTTCGTTTGCTGGAATTCTATTTAAAGCAATCACTGATGCAGTGATTGTAGCATTTGAAAAACTACCATCTGCTTTGCCATACATAGCCGTAATGCTGCAATCACCTGTAGAATCTGCACTTCGGCGAACCCAAAAGCTAACTTTATAAGAACGATTTGTCGGTAAAGCTTTGCGGCTATATATCCAACATCCTGCTTGATTCGAAGAATCTTTTCTAAAGACAGTATTGCCAACTTTTCCTGTAATTGTTGTTTTAAAGTGGATTTTCAAATCATAACTATAGTAATTAATCCAATCTTCAGGGTTTTTTAAATTAAAATCTGGCAGTAAAGAGTCACTATCGTTAGCAGATTCAATAGATGCTTTAACATTTTTAATTTGAGCATTAAGCTGATTTGTTTGATTTGCTGTAGCTTCGTCTAACTTTGCTGTGGTTGCATAGTTCTGCAGTGCTTTTGCGGTGTTGTCGATATTTTTTTCAGCATTTGAAAGTCCAGTTTCAAGACTTGATGTTCTCTTTGTTAGTGCCTCCTTTTCAGTCACATATGTTTGTTTGAAATCATTAAAGTTTGCATTAACTTGGTCTACTGCAGCGTTGTAGTCATAAGCACTGGGGATCCACGATTCAGTAGTGATCAAGTCACCCCTGACAAGCACTGCCCAATAAACCGTTCCGACTGAACCTTGAGCAGCAGTAGGACTGTTAATTATGTAAAAATTTAAAGCACGTTTTTCAATAACTTGATTATTTTTAACAAAGGTTATTTTATTAATAACTTTGCCATTTGTATTAACAACGGATTGTAAGGCTTGCTGACCTCCCCCAGCATAAACTGCCAAATTAGAGTTTGTATCCGCACCATTTCTTTGATGTTCGGCACACCACATTAAAGTGTATTTTGCGCCTACCTCCCAATCCTCGCCTAGCTTATATGAAAGATGAGGATATGAAGTTCCGTTATATTTACCCACAACATTTGACTGGATAAGCAAATTCGAACCAGCAGCTGCGGCTCTACTCAAACTTGCAGAGAGTGCTGTTGCTTGCTCTGTAACTGCTTTAATCTGTCCAGCTTGTTCTGTTACATCTGATTTCGTTGCTTCCAATGCTTCTGACGAAGCCTTTTTATTTACTTCATTATTTGTTAAATTTAGATCATTTCTAAGCTTAGAAATATCTAAACTTTGAGAAGACAATGTTTCGCCGTGCTTCTTAACTTCCGCTTGAGTGATCTTAATCGCTTCTGCATTAGCATTTAATGAGCTTTGCGTATCCCGAGGGCTTGGGCTCCATGCTGTAGGTTTATTGCCGGCTTCGATCTGTAATTTTTGAATTGTTGGAATTCGGCCTGAGCCATAAGTACCGTAAAACTCAATTGTAGATTCAGTTGAACTGTCAGTGTTTAATTTAGGAAAAACCGTCACTGCAAATTTTTGAAATTCATTTGCTTTAGTTACTGTAACTGAAGTTGTGAAAAAGTGGGCAGAACCATTAGATGAGTAAACCTGAACCGAACCGGCAACAGGTACACTCACTTCAAATGAAATGGTAACCGGCTTATCTAAGTTTTCGTCATAAAAAACTTTTAACTCTTTGCTTCGTTCATACATTAAGTATTCACGACTTGTTGTAGCTGTCGATGTTCTAGGAGCTTCTGAATTAGCAACTGCATTAACACCACCGATTTTTAAATTATCTACAGCAGCTGTTATATCAGTCGATACACGGCCCATTGCACTTTCGAGATCACTCTTTGTAGCTGTTTTCAATAAAGCTTGAGCATTGCTCTGAATACCTGTTTCTGCATTCTGCATTCTTGTTTCAAGCTTACTGGTCCTTTCAGCTTCAGCTTCTGTTCTGTTAGTTGCTGTTTTGAATAAATCATTTGCAGTTGCAGTTGCATCATTAGCTGAAGCTAATGAGTTGTTATCTTCAACAATAATGTAATTAAGCTGACAAATTCCTGTCTGGAAGTTGTAGTTTGCAATAAAGATTGGGGCATAAAATTCAGCTTGCGCTGGGAAAGTACGCGGATTATCAATTGTCCCTAAGCCAGTTGCTGCCCCAGTAGATTTACCCTTCATGTATAGAACTACTTCTTGCCATTCACCTAAATTAGGTTTAATGGCCGACAATAAGTAGTTAGAAGAACCCATATCTCCTGCAAGGGTGTTTGTAGTCGTTACGTATTTACTTTGGTCTGCATTTTTACATGCAACACCAAGATAAATAGATCCATTTTCACCGAGTACACGGCGGAAACGTGCACGAACCCGATAAAGTGTATCTGGGTTAATCTTTACAAACTCATTCCAATGAACCCATGTTTCATCATTATCAGCATTATTCCCAAGCTCAAGAATATAACCACCTAGTGCATCAGAATCTTGAATTACTTTCACTTCTGCAGTGGTACGCCAACGTGTCCAGTCATCAATACCTTTTGTCGTAACGACTGCACGTACCCCAGAAGTTACTTGAGTTTGAGATTTTAGACTTAATAAATTTTGAGAAAGGGCTTCGGTAGCTTTTACAGCTGTTGTTCCTGTTTGCTGCGCTTCTGCTGCATTATCAAAAGCCAATTTTGCAAGATCATCAGTAGTTTTAAGTGATGATGAAAGGCCATTTATGCTTGTATTTGTATTACTTTCTAAGGTCGAAACACTTTTTTGAACATCAGTAATTTGCCCTTGTACCTTTAAGTTTTCTTTAGAGATACTTGTATCAAGTTCACTAAATTTTGAAGCAGTAGACTGTTCCAACTCGGTAAGTGACTCAGTAACTTCTAAAATATTTGCATTAGATTTCCGATCAGCTTCTTCCAAAGCTGCTTTCGTTTGGTCGATACGTAAAGATAAGGCTTTATCACCATCAGAAACTGATTGAGCAATTGTTGCTATATCCGACTCTGTTTTAGTTTTATTCGAATTAAAGTCAGTTTTTAGTTCTTCAAGTTTTTTTGCTTCTGAAACAACCTTCTCATCAACAAGTTTCACTGAAGATTCTACTTTTTCGATGTTTGCGGCATTACCTTCTATTTGTTCTTGTGAGTTTTTAAGAGTAGATTCAATTTGTGAGGTTTTCTCAGCAATAGATTGATTCAAATCACTTACAGTACGTTCGACTTTGTTAATAGCAGTTTTGTTGTCACCAATTTGTGATTGTGCGGTGCTAATTTGCTCAGTAAACGCTTTATCTTGAGCTGCTAGAGTTTTTATTTCTTCTGAAATTAGAGCGTTTGACTTACCGAATTCGTTTTGCATTTCAGCAAACTTAAGCTCAAAACTTTGAGTTAAAGCCTCTTTATCATTTGCACGTGCTTCAGCTTCAGCTAGAAAACCAGAATCAACTTTCTTATCAAGATCAATATACTGAGCTGCAATTTGATCTACTTTTTTAACTGCAGCTTCAGTTTGGGTTACAACCGGTTCAATTTTTTGATTAATGAGTGTATTAGTTTCTTCACCTAATGCTAATTTAGCGTCCGTTCTGGTGTAGATGAGCTTACGACCTTATTCAAATCTTCATGGCTATTAATTTCTATAGCTGACTTTCGTGCCTTAGGTCGGTTGATTTGTTCTTTATTTACTGTATTAAGATCATTAACTGATTGCTCTAAAACATCAGCAAAGTCTTTGACCAGCTTGTCTGCTACAACAAAAGATTGAGTGATTGGATTAGCTTTTTCTTTTAATAAATCTTCGAAGTCTAAAGCTGGTCTATTATTGACAGCATTAAGCATCTTTTGAAATTCAGTAAGTTTTGGCTGAGGCTTAGCAAACTGTGCTTTTTGCTCTTCAAAGCTTTGCGTAAGAATATCTATGATCTTCTCAATATTTGAATCAATCGTACTTACTTTTTTTTCAACTCGTTTCATACCAATAATGAAACCAAGTTCATCATAAGATAAAACTGGATTATTGTGATTTGAATCTGTCATAACAAAAATGCCCCATACTGATATAGGGCATTTTGAATCATAATTATTTTTGAATTTTTAAGTGTTCCAACCAAAAATTTAATTAAAACTTAATCTTTAGAAAATAATTATTATGATCCAAAACATCTAATTCAATTTGGTATCCTAGATCGATTAGGGACTGTTGTAACTCATTGACTACTGCCATTGTAGCTCTTGATTTTGATAAGGTGAAAGTCATTTCTTTCTGTCCTTTTGCGGCAAGAGAAGTAATAAATACACCTACTTCTTGTTTCAATTCCTCAAGTGTAGATGGCTGTGCAGATTCTGAGATTTTAGCTGCTTCTGCTGCTGAAATAAGGGTCATAACTTAATACTCTATTTAATTAATGATTTTAAGCACTTTGTAAAATATAAATGCCACATGCATTATAATTAATAGAAAGATAATAATTTCAATGGTGTAAAGTTTTATATAAAATCTATTCATTTTTATCATCTGGCTCTACTTCACCTGCTTCAATTAGCGCTAACTTACGCATAAACGCCTCTTCTTTTTTCTTCTTCATATTAGCTTTAGCGATTGCCATTCTTTCTTCAGCACCCGAAATAACAGAACTACGCCGTGCTTGAACTTCCGACTGGTCTTTAAGATCATCTACATCTAAGCCCCAGAACATTGCTTCTGTCTTGGCAATGTTAGAAATGCTGATACTTTGCTTAACGTTTAAATCTACAACTTGACATATAAGTCCCATCTTGAACTTGACTAATGCTAATTGTTCCTCAGTTGGATTATTTAAATTCAGTACTTCATCTCTAATATGAATAACACTATCGATAGTGTCTGTAATTAACTCTCCAAGCTTATGAGCTCTTATACGGTTGTTTTTGACAACCAAAGCTGACTTTAGATAGTTCTCGTTGACTGTAGAACGGCCACCGTTGTTATGACCACTATTTTTTGAGTTTTGACTATTAAATTCAGCAATATTTGACGTTTTTTTGACAGAATTTTGACTATTACTTTTTTCAGTTTTTTCAGTATCTTGTGTATCTTCTTGACCATTGTTTTTTTTGGTCAATTTTTTAATCTCTTTATTAAGCTCCTGAGCTGTCTTTTTGACTAGAGATTTAGCTTTCTTTTTCCATTTCTCCGCAAGTGCTTTACGGCGTACAACGGATGGCGAAGGCATCTCACAACCGAGTTCTTCGCCAACCTGATCAACTAAACCTTGCCACGTAATCTTAGGAGAAGATTCATAGACTTTTTTTAGCCGGTTCCAAATTTCTTCCGAGTATTCAATCTTGCGAGCCATTAAAGTCTATCCCTTATTCAGTAAATAGACCTATTTGTTTTACTTCAGCTATAGCTTGTTGCTGTAAAGAAGCCTTGCTAAAACGTTTTTTATTTTGGATCAGATCAATTAGAGCTTTTTGCTGTAAATCGTTCTCTTCGCGTTGGAATACATCATCGATAGCCATTTCTAAGTTACGGATTTGTTTCGCACGATTTTGTTCACACTCACGCACTATACGCATGAGGGTGTGAAGTTCAGGTAAAACCTTTTCTTGGATAGACTGTTCTTGAGATAAACATGCTTGAATAAGCCCCTTTGAGGCTTCAAGTAACTCAACCGTTAAGGCTTTAGGGAAAGAAGTAATATGCTGTGCCGCAGCCATACTCAATTGAAATGCCATAGCTTGAGTATATTCACTCATCATTTCACCAAGACTGTTAAACAGAATACCTGCTACAGAAGCTGTTTTATCTAGTTCCGGTTCAATCGTAAAACCAAGAATCCAGTCAGCTGAAACACCATATTTTTGACATAGCAAAGAAAGTAATTCTGCATCTGGCATTAACTTACCATTTTCGATTTCACTCATTCGATTTTTATGCGGTGTACCGAATATTTCTAATGCTACGTCTTCTTGACGTAATTGAGCCATGTCACGCGCCATTGCAAGTTTTCTTCCGATAAGTACTCGACGTTGCAAATCGCTCTTTTTCGCCATTTAAATGCTTCTCCCAGCTAACCAATCAAAATCTACAGTTTTTGACAACCAATCAGTTTCATCAGTAAAAACGCACGAAAGCCAGACACAACCCTCTTCACATGGTTCTGCCAGCTTAATTTGTTCACTTATGAAAATATTGTCGTCTTTGAATAACAAGCCATCACCTTTGACACTATCAATTAGTAGTTTTGGATAGTTATCAATATCAAATCGTGGATAAGTTTTAGCGCTGTAAGAACGAGTTTTAAGTGGTGGCTGAACAATTAACCGTATTTCACAAAGTTGATCGATAGCTTTTAACTTAAGTGCTCTAAACATAGGTCCATATTGTTTTTGAACCTTGTCCTTATACTTTTTAGCACCTACTGAAAGACTATTTCTTTGCTTTCCGTTCTGATCAATTGTAGCCCGCCAAATCTCGTTAGCGCTTAATCCATAAGGCAATTTGATTGTGATGTATTGCTTACCAAAAATGATAACACCACCTGTACTTCCCCTATACACACTATTTTCACCATCATTTTCTTTTTCTACATGGCACGGGAAAAACACATGTTTATTTGAGCTAGCTTTATGCTTTTTAACTTTGTCATTACCTGATGAAACACTGAAATCCTTAAAGAATTCCTGTCTTTTATTATTGGAGAAAAACTCGCTCCACTGACGGCGGTTACTTTTTTTAATCATAACGACCTCAAATCAAGCAAGTAAGATTTACATAAACTTGAAGCTCTTCTTGCATGACATAATCCTTAAAAACACTTAGTTCCAGAATTATTAACCGTTAGATTTATTTAGAAGTACCCTTGTTCCAATTCATTATTTTTGTTTGTAAAAAAATGCTCTCTTTTATATATGCAAAATATATTGATCCTCAAAAAAACATCGAGCTGGTCCTACTTACCAATGTGTCAGCACTTTTAGGATAGGGGCCCCTATCATTTCCTTCTTTTTAGTAATTTAATATCCTGATCCTAGACAGTATCGTGGACAACAAATCCCTCTAAATTCTTAAAATATTTCTTCTCAAAGGCTTCAGGGCTTAACCAGCCATTTGCAGAATGTCTTCTGACCCGATTGTAATAAATCTCAATATAGTCAAACAAGACAGCATTCGCTTCTTTTCGAGTGGCAAACACACTGCCATGGACCACATGACCTTTCAATGTATGAAAGAAGCTTTCAGTCACTGCATTATCCCAACAGTTTCCACGTCTAGACATACTCTGAGTACAATCATTTGTCAGTAACAGCGCTCTAAAATCACGACTACAGTACTGTGAACCTTGGTCCGAATGAACCATAACACCAGTTGGATAACCCTGACGAGCCATTGCATAGTTAAACGTATCACACACCAACTGGCGGTCTATTCGATGGCTGGTTTGCCACCCCACGATACGACGACTAAATAGATCCAGCATCACACATAAATACAGCCAACCTTGCTTGGTACGGATATAGGTAATATCCGTTGTCCAAACCTTGTTAGGCTGAATGACTGTAAATTGACGCTCTAACAGATTGGGTGCTGTAGGCAAACGATGGTTTGAATCAGTCGTATGCTTGTATTTACGCGCAATCCTGCTGCGTAAACCCAGATTTTTCAGCATTCTTCCAACAGTGCGTTCACTCATGCTGTAACCTAAATCATGCATGTCATGTACCAATGAAGGTGCACCCAATCGTGCATGATGCTGCCAATATACGGCTTTTAAATCATTATATTTCTCTACCGTATTGGCCTGACGTTTTCGCCAGGCATAATAGCCTGAAGTGCTGACACCTAGGTATTTACAGGCAGAAGATACCGTGACTTCATTCATATCTAGATCTTGAATTACCGTGTACTTTTCTTGGCATGATCTGTTAGAAAGTACACATGCGCTTTTTTTAAGATGTCATTGGCTTCCTTGAGCTGTTTGACTTCTTTCTCTAATTCCAAGATCCGCTGTTGTTCTGGTGAAAGTTGACGTTTGCTTGAACCCACTGGATTGGTTTCACGAATCCATTTGTCTAAAGTTGAATAACCCACACCTAATTTCTGGGCGATTGCAGCTATAGGCTCGTGTGAGTTTGAAAGTGCATAATCAATTGCTTGCTGTTTAAATTCAGCACTAAAACGTTTGGCCATTTCTTGGATCTCCAAAGTTAACGTTACGTTATCTTTAGAGGGAAGTACTGTCCATTATTTTGGCTAGGATCAAATATCAAAATATTAAGATAGTAATTCCTAATAAAAAGGTCTATTTCTTTTTTAAGAAATAGACCTAGCGAAAAAAGCGCTCAAACCTAAAAATGGCTGATTTAGTATTAGCTGCCCTTATTCAAGTTGGTACTATTAAGTAATTTAGAAAATGCTCAATTAACCTCTCTCTTTAAATTTCTCTGCTTCCATCTAGTCCCTACATCTTATGAAATGGACCCCATATTGCATTCATATTCTTGAGCTGCTTCTCTTCGTAGTTAAGCCTTTTTCTGATTAGCTTGAACTTGGGTCGGGGTTAGCTTGTTTGGATTGTATTTTTTTGAGCGTTTTTTGCTGGTTGCTTTAGATTTCATTTGCACCCACCCCCTTTAGCTCTTAACTTTTCAGCAACTAAACGATCAGCTACACGCTTAACTCGATTCCAAACAAAGTTGTGATCAATTTCAGAACGACCTTGATAAATACGTTCAAGTTGAAATGCCGTAACTGAATAATCCACTTCTAAGGCCAGTAAATCCCAATCTTCATTAAAAGCTGTAGCGTAGGGGGTCAATTGGCTTTTCTGTGCCAAAATACGCAATTGGCGAGCATCTGGACCACGTTTTACAACTGGTTTTGGCTTAGATTTGATTAAACCAGTTGAAAGCGCCCATTCGACACAAGTTTCGCAACGACAACATAAACGCTTATACATAGGTCCGGTGCCGTGAGGCATATTGAGATCACGCCCTATAGACTCAACGTGTCGAATTTTATTACCAGGATGTTTCAGCCATTTCTTAACTGCTTTTTCTAATGCTTTTCGCTCCTTAGATTTAGCTGCTACGTTTGAGTAAGCAACTAATGCGTATTCAGATTTTTTCATATCAACAAATGCGTTCACTGTGCTTTACCTCCACCTATACGAGCATCATCCCAATCACATTCCACAATATCTAAGCCATCATGTTGAAATCTTGACCAAAGCCGGTCCCCAAGATCATCGCGAACCTCAGAAAGGCTTAGGTTTGAAATCACTACTGTTGGCTTCATCTCGTCATAACGAGTAAGTAGAACCTTATGAACACTCTCAAGCAGGTGAGGACGTTTTTCAGCACGGTCATGTAAGCCATATTCGTCAATAATTAATAAATCTTTGCCCACATAACGTTTTAGTGCTTCATCTTCGCTATCACCGCTACGGCGATAGGCACCCGCAATATCTTCAGCTAAGTCTGCAGACGTAATGTAAATAGCCTCCCAGTTTTTAATGATGATATTTTTCAGAATAGATGAACCTAGATGGGTTTTACCTGTTCCAGTACGACCAACAAGGAGTAAATTTCTAAAAACACCTGCATTGAAATCCATAGTGAACTTTTCACAAGTTTTACGAGCTTTGTCTTGTCCTTTGTGAGTTACTGCATAGTTGCTAAAGCCGCTATTTACATGTCTTTTAGGGATACCAGCTCGAGCCATTTTCAAATTTAAAATACGAATATTCTTATCGCTTTCATATTTTTCATTTGACTGCTTCATGATTTTTTCAACACAAGACTGACAAACGATTCGACCATGTACATTGATCATTTGTTCTTTGTGGATCTTACAGATCTGGTTTGTATGGGAAATTTTATATTCCAATTTTTGAGGCACTGCGTTCATATCAACTCACCCTTCACAGCTGTGTGAGCAACCGGTTCATATTTCTTTGGCGCTCCCCATTGATCATTTACGTTGCGTGGTAACGATTGATGGTTTGACTGTTGACCAGTAGTCATTTCGGGTTTTTCGTTTAGGTACCAAGATGCTTTGAAGGCACCCCAAGGATTTTGTCTTTTCAAACAATATTCGACGGCTTGCTGAAGTGTGATTCCTGCTTTTTGGGCTTCATTCAAAAGTGCGTCAAAAGCGTTTTCGGTGTTTTGAGCTTTCTTGGCTTTACGTACTTGTAAGAACTCAGCAGCGTCTTTCTCAGGTACACCATTTTTTTTCAAAGCACTCTTGAAACTAAATTTTGCTTGAGTCGATGAATCAACTTCGCCAACGGCGGAGTTGTTATTCCCTTCTGGATTCAGTGAATCAGGATTCAGATTAAGGGAATCAGGATTCAGATTAAAGGAATCAGGAATCAGGGCGTTTTGGTCTGAGATAGAAACAGTTTTAGAACCGTTATCTAACTGTTCTTGTGTGTTTCCACTACTGTTTGCTTGATTCGATTCACTTTCTTGATAACTGTTTTCAACAGCAGAACCAGTATTTTGAGGGGCAAATGGACCTGTTTTATCGTAAAAATGCTTTAAATCAGCTTTATTTAGCTGAATTGCCTTTCCAACAATTGTTTTGTTTTTTGGATTACGTTGATAGACAGTGTAGATGCCATTTCTGTCAGGTAGCTCACTATCTTTCTCAAGACCATGTGGGTTTTGATGTTTAACAAAGTTAACGATATGGATAACATCAATACCATCAGCGTTATATAACTCGATAAAACCAAACTTAGAAATGTTCTCTAACTGTTCTGCAACGTTTATATCGTCTGCAGGAAATAAAGACATTTTGATTTTCTTAGGTCGATTTTCGAGTCGGCCTTCGCGATCTGCTAAAGTCCAAAGCCCTATAAATAGCAATCGTGCTTCATAAGGTAATTCAATAATGTCTTCATTCATAAAGAATGAGGGCTTAATATTTCTAGATCTTGCCATTTCTTAAGCTGCCTCATATAAGTGTTCATGTGCAAAATTTGCACGTACTAAAGCTTCAGAGAATTGAGGAGGTACAGAATTACCTACCATTCTTCCCTGTTCTGTCTTAGTTAATTTGATAGTGTTTCCATGTTCATCGATCCCATGATCAATGATGTAAGTAGGTTCAAAACCTTGTGCAGTGAATAGTTCTCTTGGCTGAAGCATACGGAAGCCAATATCAACAATTTGGTGCAGCTCACCTTTAACCATTACAAGGCCAAAACGATCACGTGTTGGTATCGTACGAAGTGGCTCATGAATGCTATTTCCGTCTTTCTCACTACCGTAGAAGGCAGTTAAAAATGCTTGTACCAATGCAAAATGACCCGCACTTGTAGTAATGGTGTGTAATGGTTCATCTACTGGTTGACCAATGTTGTTATTACGCAGTTTCACCAGGTTGCTGACGACTAAACTGTTATGATCTTTTGCAGTAATCGTATGAAGTGGTTCACGAATATCACTACCAACTACACCCGTATAATGCTTAGCAATGAACGCAGTAACTAACGCATGATGCCCACCTTTCACCCCTGCGCAAATTGTGCGTAAAGGTTCATCAATAGGCATACATCTTGGGCTAGATGCATTTGCACACTCAGTAAGTACTGGGGCAACGCTTTTAACCTTATCCATTGGAACAATAAATGGTTCTGGATTATTGATCACATAACGGACTAAACCATTTGCTATACGGCGACAAGTTGCCTCAACTAGAGGTTTCTTACGAGTAAAAATACTTGGGCAAGGAATCGACCAATCTATACATTCTGCAGTGATTCGCCATGGTTTTAATTTCCCAGCTTTAACTGCTTTGCTATCTGGTGCAGCATGCGTAGGCTTGGGCCAAACTATAGGAAAATTGTCACGGCGAGCAACAAGAAAAAACCGTCTTCTTAGTGTTGGAGATCCTTAATCCCGAGCACTCATTACTCGCCATTCAACTTTATAACCTTGATGACGTAATGCATTAACAAAGCACCTGAATGTTTCACCTTTGTGCTTTTTACTCGGGAATCCATCTTTTCCTAGTCTGCCCCAAGTTTTGAACTCTTCAACGTTCTCGAGCATGATTATACGTGGTCGTGTAAAGTCAGCCCATCTAAGAGCAATCCAAGCTAAACCACGTATTTTCTTTTCAACCGGTTTTCCACCTTTTGCTTTAGAAAAGTGTTTGCAATCTGGACTAAGCCAAACCAGTCCTACAGGCTGATTGTTAGTAACTTTTACAGGGTCAACATCCCAAACATCCTCACAAAAATGACGAGTATTTGGATGATTAGCACGATGCATTGCAATTGCTTTAGGATCGTGGTTAATAGCAATATCAACGGGACGGCCAAAGGCTTTTTCTAAGCCAGTAGATGTTCCACCACCACCTGCAAAATTATCAACAATCAATTCATGAGGTAATAAGTTAAGATTGAGGCACATATTCATAATGCACCACCATTAACTTTTTTAAGCGTTAGTAAAACAGTGAATAATTGACCTGCAGAATATTTAAATGTCTTAACTTCAGTGCACTCAACTAAAAAGCGATGTTCACCAAAATTAACCCTACTTCCTGGTCTATCAAGTGTATAACGGCTCCAACCTTCAGGAATCGGATCACAGGAAAAATGGCCGTAGAATTTTTCAGGTCCACATTTAATGCTACAAAGGGGTTCAGCTACCCAAAAAACTTGATTGAGAAATTTTTTTCTCGCACGAAATTGATTGTTTTCCCCTTCCTTAATTCGCATATTTACCGCTATTTCGCATAATTCCCTATCGCGGATATTTTTAGCTTGGTTGCGGTCAACGATGAGTTTATTTTTCATATCGCTCACCCATCCAATCCAATTAAATTCTTAAATTCAGAAATCACATCTACCAGCATTTTTTCGAGGTATACGTAATCAGGATTTAATTTGGATGGCCCACTTTCCCAAAGCCAGTCTTCACCAAACAGTTCACACATGATTGATCGGTCTTTAAAAGTGAGCTGGTCAAAGAAATTTGAAAAACATTCGAATTCAATTTCTTTAAGGTGTTCATAAAAATTTCTAAGATCTTTTTTGGAAATTGCGCCACTTGATCGACCATCTTTTAATTCAGATAGCTTATTGATAGCTATGTATTCAATTACTTCATTACCATCCTCAACATCTACCCACTTTTCAATTTTAGGAAAAAGTTTATTAAGTAAATAAGGAGCATGGCATTGGGCAATGAACTCTTTAAAAGTTGGTTGACCAACATGAGAAAAGAAAGCGGAACCGGTAAAACTACTTAAAACGACTGTTAGACGTCCACCGCCAGCACTATATAAATTATTTGGATCAACATAAGCTAAAGCCCAGTCTGACTTATATTCACCTATTTTTTTAAAGACGAACTTTTCCATTAAAAGTTCCCCAATGAAATTGTCTTCTCTATATACAATCTGGCTCATGAGGCGCCACCTTGGTTAACTTTATAAGACTTGCCATAGAGGACCGACTCAATAGTGCTAGTACTTACAGCAAATTCTTTTGCCAAATCTTTAACTTTTGAGCCTGATGCACGTTTTTTCCTAACGCTCTCTACTTGCCCTTGATTAAGTTTTGCATTTATATGTGATGCCCCCTGCTTATATCCACCATGCTGAACCCTATCATTTGCATTATCTTGTTTTGTGCCATAAGCTAGATTTTCGTAACGATTATCGGATGGAATCCCATTTAGATGGCGTACTTCTTGATTTTCTGGAACAGGCCCAATAAATGCATCTGCAACAAGTTGATGAACACCAATTGGTCTTGATTTGCCATTACCGATATATACAGAAACGGTGCGATATCCTTTTGAAGTGGTAAATTGCGATAGTTCTTTTGAGTATGAAAAATCAACTCTATTTAGCCCTTTGGCTAACCTACCCTTGCGACGGTGTGTAAAAACTTTCCCATCTGCAGTGACTGAGTAACTGTTAAACGATGGACATCTTTTCATTGATCAATCCTCCGAAAAGAAATACACCAAACCCAAGGGTTTTCATTCCAAGATTCTTTACCTTTTATTGCTTCCCAATGTTTTTGAAAGTTAAGAACTGGGTTATGAGAATTATTGCTTTGCATAGTTGAATCAGTTTTAGGTTTATCAAAACCTTCAGCCTTAGCATCTACATCACTAATTTCATGTAAACGCTCAACACGGATATCAACTATTTCAAGCAAAACACGTGATGCTTTACGAGGCATACGAGAAGATGGCTTCCATCTAACTGGATAACCCTTTCCCTTACAGTCGTAATAAGCAATTTCATTTGGGTTATCTGCTTTGTAGACAAATGACTCATGAGGAGTTCCACCTAAACTTCTAATTTTGGTGCCATACGTCTCTTGAACAAAAAGCTGGTCGCCAATTGCTCCAAAAGGACAAATTTTCTGAAAATAAGAAGATATTTGTGATTTAGAATCTTCTAAACCAAAGAACTCTCCAAGATGTTCAGCTATATCAATTTTTTTTTGAACTTTACTCTTAATAATTCGGCGTGTTTGCGTCTTAGATCCATTTAAAATGGCCCTAACCATTTCTGAATTAAATAAAATTGGACGTACCGTCATGCTGCACCTTCCTGAGCTGGTTTATACAAGCTCACTTGTTCAGCAAAATTCCATGCACGTTTACAGATATTATTTAAAGACGAGCGGCGTTCCTCTAACCATTGTTCACGCCATTTATTTTTCTCAGCTGGATCTTGAATTAAGTCATAAGCTTTATAGAAAGCAGTACGGTCAAGGTAAGAACCTAACAAAACACTGTTAAAGCTATTTACCAGGTCAAACTTTTCTTCATTTCGAACTTGAATATAAGTTTCTTTAAAATTCAACCCAAAATTAGAAACAAACCATTCGTCATGCCCACCAAAAATAAAGAATGGAACATCAAGGTCGTTTTCAATTCCTTTTGCAGAGTATTGACCGTTTCCAAGTACACAAGTAACTAAAGCAGCAATTTTTAAATTTGGCGCTTCAAATGTACATTTATCACTAGGATTTATTAATTCAAAAATCATTGTTCAGTCCCTACCTCAAATCGTAAATCTAAGAAAGCTTGGTTCACTGGACCTACGTAGCGTGACCAGCCAAAGTTTTCTTGCCAAAACCACCAATTGTTCTGCTCGTCACGCTTCCACGGCGTTCCCTCAGAATCAGTGTGATTGGTTCCTAACGGCCAAACCTTTTTTTCTGAAGTCATGAAATCTCCTTTTGTGCATTGAATGCACGATCTAGAAATTTCTCTTCATCGGTTTGAGTGTTTACGATTTGATGCGGGGCATCTTGATTAATAAGACAAGTTGAGCACTGTTCTTCTTTAAAATCAGTGCATTTGCCTGAGCAGGGATGATTTGCTAAATTACTCACGTTCATTCTTCCAAGGGTTTGAACAGCCATAGACCATTTCCTGTTGGCGCAGGGAGTGGTTTTTTATTTCCAGCTAAGTAGATCAAGCTGGACTGATTTATCACTAGCATTTGTATGCCGCGATTTTTCGGCCCGTAAAGGCACTAATTCGAAGGTATCTCTGGTATACCCGTTATCTTTTGACCCACAAAAAACATTTCTGAGAAACTGATATTCAGATTCAGCTTCTGAGACTTTTCTAGTGCAAATGTTTTTTATTACCTCGAGAGAGCTTTTACCTGCCATCTCACCTTCTACTTCTGAAATCTTTTTCTTACACATAGAACGGATGAGATTAGATAAGGAATTCTTGCCTTCAAGTTTGGCAATCCATTCCATCTTTGCTTTTTCTTCTAAAGTTAATTTCGATGATGCATTTGCAAGAAGTTTTTCAGCCATGGTTAGGACATTAGCTAGAATGCGTTGTGATCAATCATCACTGCCTTTCTCGAAAATTGGAAGACGTGTTTCATATAAAAAGAAAGACGTTTTAAAGTATGAGCAAAGCAGGACTGTGCTTAATACAGCGCAACTTGCAACTGTATAAGGATTCAGTTAAGAAATAATTGTAGTTTCCATGATAAATATTGGGTGACAAATAATTAAAATTGCAAAAAGTTTTAGTTGACACTTTTCAAAATTTGCAATAAATTTTGATTACCCAAATCTCTTTAGGACTTAATTATGGATTTATCGAAGAATCCCCCTCCAAGCTATTATGATGCATCACTGAATGATGAAACATTAAGCTTTTTTGCTAACCATATGTTAGAAGTTTTTTCACAAACTACTCAAGATCTTAGTAGAAAAGATGATGATAATTACACTATCAGTTGTGCAATTTTTGGAAGATGCCGTAATAGGTTTGCTCGTGAAATTCGTAGTGGTAATGCCCCATCTCCAACATATTTAGAAGATTCTTCAAATAAATTCACCTTTAAAATTGGAAACACACCTGGTATCCGTTTTTTTAAAGAATCTGATCATTTAAAACCGAAAAGACCAAACTTTTTTAAGCAAAGTTACAATCTAGAATTATTTGAATCTGATTCAAAAGTTCCTGTTTTTTGGCGATTCATTTTGGTTCCAGCTAAAACTGATGACGAAGAAACATTTATCGCTTTTGTTGGTTTTAACCAGAAATTACAGCCGATTACAGCTTGGACATCTAATAAGACTTCTAGATTTATTTTTGATCCAGCGGCTATATTGCCAGAACCAGCAGAATTGAAACGCTATAATATTGATGATCTATTAGCTGATGATGATTTAGATGATGCAAGCGGAATCAAGTAAATCTTCAACAGCAAATAGGCAAAAGTTGATGAGAAAATGAATACTTATTTTAATGGTCTAGAATTGCGGCTCTTACGTCAATTTAATCATTTGTCTTTAGAGGACTTATCAATTCATGTTGGTAAGTCACGCCAATTCTTGCATAAAATTGAAATGAACCAAGTTGTTCCTACACCTGATTTAATTGATGTACTTAGCAACTTCTTCAATGTAAAAACGGATATTTTTTACAGTTCTCATCCGATTTTACAAGAAGAACAAATCAATTTTCGAAGCAACAAAACTGCCAAAATTTTTACAAAGCAATCAGTGATCGCTCAGGGTGAATATTTAAAAAGGTTAGTAGAATTTATAGAGGCAAATTTAAGGCTCCCTAAGTATTCAATACCTTCTGTTGAATCTGTAAAGAATTTTCAAGATATTGAAAATGCTGCGCTTCAATTTAGAAAATATTTTAATTTAGGGTTGGGACCTATTAGCGATATGACTCAATTGACTGAAATGCTTGGAATTTTTGTAACTACTTTTCCAAGTGTTTCAAGCGAAGTCGATGCTCTTTCTATTGCATCTAAAAGACCAATCTTTGTTAATAACGAAATTAGTAGTACTTGTCGCCAGCGTTTTAATTTAGCTCATGAATTAGGACATCTTGTACTACATGATGGTTGTGTTACAGGTGACACTCTCACTGAGTCGCAAGCGCATCGATTTGCTAGTGCTTTACTTATTCCACAAGAAATGATGATTTCTCATTTCCGTAATTGCTTTAATGGTAGATTTAATTGGAATAAATTAAGTGAGATGAAAACAAATTGGAAAATAAGTAAGGCAGCTTTGCTCTATAGAGCTAAATCTTTAGATCTTTTAAATGAAACAAGTTATCGTAGTGGCTTTATTCATTTGAAGCGTACTGGTGAGGCTATTTTAGAGTCAGAAGATCATGAAATACCTAAAGAAGTTCCAACTTTACTAAATACATGTTTCAAAGCTTTAAGTAAAAAAGGAATTTCAGCAATTGATATAGCTAATGAATTAAATATATCTCTAGATCTATTAAATAAAATTACGCAATTAGATTTACAGCCACAAAATCCTTCTAAACTTAAATTAGTTATTTGATTAAAGGCGGTTTAGACCGCCTTTATTTCTTTTAATCTTTCTGCCCAGACAGATTGGTAATTAAAGCAATCAATCTTGCCTTGATAAACCGCCTCAATCATATTCATCGAAGCTCTTAATTCCTCATCTGGAATTTGAACATAACCACCTGTCACATCAATTCTTGGTTTAGCCGTGTGATTAAGAAGTCTTTTTGTCACATAAATATTAAATCTTAAAAGGTTGCATATAGTGGCAAATGTACGGCGGAAATCATGCATTGAAACGTAATAGTCAACTTCCTTACCCACTCTATTCAATAATGTATCTACCTTAGTCGCATGCATATTCCACGAAGTAGGCATCTTAGTAGCTGGGAAAACCCAATCGTTTTCTCTTAATAACCAACGTTCACGCAAAATACTGTGTAGATGATCACCAATAGGAAAAGTATGATCTGAACCATTTTTGGTATCTCTAAAAGTTAAGGTACCATTTTTAATATCTACATCAGCCCACTTTAGACAACATGCCTCCTGTTTACGGCATCCCGTATACATGCACATCAATACGATATCCCGATGCGTGTTTGACCTAGCAGTATTTTCCAGATTCAACTCATCTTCATAATGAAGCACCGCATTGTAATATTTGTGAATGATGTCTTTATGGAGATGTCTATCCCTACTTGCTATTTTATTCCAACCTCTTGTTACGGAAATAATGTCAACTGGATTACTTTTAAGGATCGGGTTCTCATCTGTTGAATAAAGAACATGAATATACTTCCATAAAGTACCTAAAAGAGATACAGCACCATTTGCTGACGACTCACTTACTTCTGATACCTCAATAAATCGATCCAATACTTCTTGCTTAGATATCTGGAAAAGCTTTTTGTTGCCCCACCCTAAATATAAATCAAAGTATTTATGGTATTGCCTAATTGTTTTCGGCCTAAAGTCATTTCTATCAATATAAATTTGAAGAGCTTCATTCACTGTAATATCTAAAGGATTAGCAACATTCTTTAATTTGATAGGCTTTTCATATTCATTGTTTGAAATTTTCGCCAGAATCATCTGAGCTTTTGCTCGAGCATTTGTTGCAGGAATATCGGTGGTTTTACCAATTGTCACTCGATAGAGTTCACCTTTATGCCTCCTTTCAACAATATAGGTTTTACTTTTATTAGTTACCCGAACAGCAAAACCGATCAGTTCTGCATCTCTATATATTTTTTGACCTTTTTCAGTTAATGGAATAGCATCAACAGTAGATTTGTTGAGTTTCATGTCTTAAACCTGTTTTAGCGAACTTTGATTTAACCATGTTTCTCAACAGTCTACAAATAGTCTACAAGCGTTTTTAGTTAACCATAAAATACGTCATTTTCTAACAATAAGCCTTTGTTTTAATTCACTTTAATAAAAATACAAAAACCACAGGCGTATTATAAAAAAAGTAGAATCCACCGAGTCTGGTTTGAATTGTAAGTGATGGGAGCAACTGATAAACCTTATATCTTCAATAAGTTAGAATTTCAGATAGTTGTATGTATATCTACATTAGCACTTACTCGCAACTCAACAATCTACACACAACCTCAAAAGGATGCATCATCAATTGCATATTAAGTAAGAATACACATCAATTTACTGACCGGCGCAATTCTATCATCTAGATAAAAAACTAATAGCTTTATTGCTTTTTAAAATACAAAGCATAAAGCTATCACTATCAATCTTTAATCAAATTTTAATCTCACTTCTTCAATTTTTAGGTCTAGATAATCAATTTATTAAAAGGCTTTTATGTGAAAAGTTTGGCTATAGATAATTAAACAATGGGTAACTTTATTTAAAAGTAGATATACTTCACGCCAAAGTTTGTTCGATACTTCTCAAAATGCCTAACCCCCCTAGCTTTTGGCGCAGTCTTTTCCGTCTCATACATATTTACGCTGGTATTTTTATTGCCCCGATGCTGGCTTACCGTTAATATTCAATGAAATATTATATTTATGATCAGCTTGAAATTTAAAATCAGAACTAATATTAAAGTTTCTTGATTTTCCGGAAAGAATATAACCATTTACGGTATTTACTTTAATCGGATAACTTTTGTTTGAAGTAGTATCTACAAGCGTTAAATTATTTAACAGTGCATGGCGATTGCCAATATTATTAATAGAAAGATAAGCACTATTTTGTTCTTGTTGTATTGACCAAGTCAGCTTAGTCATCGCATCTTTATTGACTACAAACACAGGCAATGATGAGCGAAGCAATACATTTACACCTTGAGAAGCTTTTCGGCTATCAATAGGCTTGGGTAATTCATCAATAATAATACGGTAGGTTTTCTCACCAGAAATTGGTTCCGGCTTAATTCTAACTACCCGTAAATTATAAGAGTCATTAGGTTTTAATTTTAAAAAAGGTGGGCTAATTGCAATATCATCTGTAGGAATTAATTGATCTTGCCCAGCATTTTGGGTCCATTCAAATATACGTACCTGTAAATCAGCACTTTCATTTGACTGGTTATACAAGCTAATTGAAGATGCAGTCTGATCACTCAATATTTCAACATTTACAGGAGAAAGACGTATTGAGGCAGCATTTAACATACTAGGCAAAAATAATAATAAACTTGTAGCAACAAAGATATTTTTTCTCATGATTTGCCCAGAATTACTTTTCTCAAATTAAACTTAAGCTAGCTCTTTCAAATAAGAGCTAGCGTCAACAATGAATAGAACTTATTTAAAATTAATAAGTAACAGTCACAGTCACAGTATCAACATAACTACCAGCACTTGGCAAAGTTGAGCCAGCAGGAATACGGCCATACACGTTCACTGTTTGTACTGCGCCAGTACCTGTACCACTATAGGCTGTTGTTGAAATACCGATTGCTGTTGCACGGTTAGTGTCAGAGAAAAGGTTATAAGGGATATATTCGTTACTTGTTGCACCACCAATCATACGGCGTTGAGTTGTTTGAGCATTTTTGCCTGCATCAAAAGCTAAAGTCCATGGCACAGTATTGTTACATAACACTTTAATAGCTGTACCGCCCGTAGTAGTCGTATCTGCATCTACATTGTTAGCAAGAGAGCTTAAAGTACCAAAATCTAAAACTGCATTAGCAGTTGTACCCGTAGCTGATGTATTCAATACACAACTATTTGTAATTGTTGCTTTAACAGTTAATGTACCTGTAGCCGTTGCAGCATTTGCGACATTGATAGACATTAACCCTATAGCAATTGCTGATAAACCGATGAGAGATTTTTTCATGATTGAAAACCTTTTTACATTACGCCAATAAGAATTAATAGATGTAAAAACTAGCCTTCCCCAATCCAATCACTAGCTTTTCTGACTGTTTTTTCAAAGCGTCTTTTTTTTTACTCTACTGTGCGCGCATCATACAAAAAAACAACAAAAATGCTGATATTAGTTTCATTTTAAATATCTATTAACAATTCAAAATCCGATGGATTTCTCAATTATGTATTTTTATATGGTCTATACCACTTTTTGTAGAAATTTCCGGTAATTTTATTCACTTTTTTATTAGTTTTAATAAAAAATCATAAAATTTCATTAGTTAAATTTTACCATCATTTTTTATAGTTTATCATTTATTAAAATTTCCCTTCCACTAGGAGAGCAAAATTTAAGCTTTTGTTTGTTCTATATATTTTAAATGAATAAGAAAATAATATTCTATGAATAAGAATTCTAAGGAAGTGAAAGGTGATTTAATCACTTTTCCCAAAATTGAGGTAAGAAATGTCATCTAGCTTTAGCAAAAAAGATAAATATGCTTTAAGTATTTCTAAAGACTAAATGAAAAATGAATCCTAAAATTCCCCCTACCATTGCAAAGCCCAGTTGTACATAAGCTTTACCATACCAAGCAAGTCTATTTAATTGATAATTTCCTTCATTCACATTAATCATCCACATATTTTTAATATCCCAACTATGGAATCCTTTTGGTCGTTCTGCAAAAAAATCAAGAATAGGTGTAAATCCTAAAATGAATAAAATGCCCAACAATGGATAGACGATACAACCAGGAAAAATAGGTTTCTTCTTTTGTTCCATGGAATCAAATATTAGGGCAATAATAACTAGTAAAGTTTCAGCTAAAGCTACTTTTTTAAAAGTTTCGAAGTCATAGCCAAGATAGAACATTAAAAACAATAAAAAAATATCAGTAAAAAAAACAGAAAATGTTAAAAATTTCCAGCTCATTTCAAACCCTTACTTGATTTTTTAGAATGCTATATAGTTGTAATAAAATCTATTGAAAATATCCTTTCAATTGACAAATACTATCAAAAAATGTTTAAAAAAACATAAAGCCATTAATTTAAAAGCTAGATTTTTGATCAAACTCATACAAGCAAATTTCAGACTTGATTAAATTTATAAAGTTAAAAAACTTTTTAGATTAATTCCCAGATTTATTTAGATTTTTTTATTAACTAGCTTTTTAAATAATAGTAAGCTTATTTAAAACGTCTAAACCATAAAAAATTCTCATATATTTTATAATCAAAGCAATGATTATAAAAGTTCGTTATTTATAAAACCAACTTTATCTTAAAATTATTACGCCACAACTTTTAGAAAATTAAATACCCTCTATTCAATTTAATCTTAAATATAATCATTTACTATTGATATAAACTCTTACAGCTAACAATTCCCTACTTGTAGTTTAAGCTGCTTCTTGGCAAGGTATGTGCCAGTAAAACATTAGGAATTTGTTCACATATGGCGAGTCCAGCACAAATCATTCGACATAAATTTCTCAATACATTCTTTTCACGCCATTCACTCTGGTTCTTGTGTATTTTTACGGCACTTAGTATCACGTGGTTTAGAACCGTATATACCCCTCATAGTATCTATTATTTTATTTCAGATACTCTACTCAATGGTTTATGGGTCGTTACTGGTGCATTAAGCTTATTGGGTTTATATGACGTCTTACAAAATAGACACTCTATCTTAAGAAATTACCCAATTATGGGTCATTTTCGTTTTTTATTTGAAGATATACGTCCAGAAATTCGCCAATACTTTATTGAAGCCGATCAAGATGCTCTACCTTTCTCGCGTATGCAAAGAAGCTTAGTTTATCAACGTGCAAAAAATGAAAATGCCGATAAACCTTTCGGGTCAATCATAGATGTCTATCAACAAGATTATCGCTTTATTGTTCACTCAATTAGTCCATGCCTACCAGCAGATCCTAAGAGTTTTCGTATTCAAATTGGTAATGCACAATGCCTTCAACCCTATAGTGCATCTATTATGAATATCTCTGCCATGAGCTTTGGTAGTTTAAGTGCAAATGCAATACGTGCATTAAATAAAGGTGCACAGTTGGGTGGGTTTTATCATGACACTGGTGAAGGAAGTCTCAGCCCTTATCATTTAGAAAATGGTGGTGATATTGTCTGGCAAATTGCCAGTGGCTATTTTGGTTGTCGAACTTTAGATGGAAAATTTGACGAACAAAAGTTTGCTAAACAGTCTCAATTGCCACAGATCAAAATGATTGAGTTAAAGCTTTCACAAGGTGCTAAACCCGGGCATGGCGGTATTTTACCTAAGCATAAAATTACTGCTGAAATTGCCGAAATTCGTGGTGTTTCACGTGATCATGACTGTATTTCACCAGCAAAACATTCTAGCTTCTCTACACCAATTGAAATGATGCACTTTTTGCAAAAGTTACGCACTTTATCTGGCGGCAAACCTGTTGGTTTTAAACTATGTATTGGGCAACCTTGGCAGTTTATGAGTATTGTAAAAGCAATGCTTGAAACAAAAATTGTGCCTGATTTTATTGTGGTAGACGGTTCTGAAGGTGGTACTGGTGCAGCACCAATTGAGTTTAGTGACTATATTGGTACTCCCTTACGTGAAGGCTTACGTTTTGTACACAACACGCTTGTAGGTGCTGGACTAAGAGACCAAGTTAAAATTGGTGCAAGCGGTAAAATTATTAGCGCATTTGATATTGCTAGTACTTTTGCATTAGGTGCAGATTGGGTTAACTCAGCGCGCGGTTTTATGTTTGCAGTTGGGTGTATTCAAGCGCAAAGTTGTCATACCAACCAATGTCCTGTAGGTGTAGCAACCCAAGATAAAGACCGTCAAAAAGCACTCCATGTACCTACCAAAGCAGAGCGCGTATTTAATTTCCATAAAAATACATTACATGCTTTATCAGAAATGATTGCTGCTGCCGGTTTACGTCATCCTTCAGATATTAAAGCCCATCATTTGGCTCAACGAGTCAATGACCGTGAAATCAAGAACTATGCTCAATTACATTTCTTCTTGAAAGAAGGAGAACTTTTACAATCTGAACTAAAAAATGATGATGATAATTTTTATTATCGTATGTGGAATATGGCTGATGCCAATCATTTTTAATTCATACTAACTTAATAATTTGAGCATCATATTTAAAATGTGATGCTCTCTCATATTTTAAATTTATATGTGATTTTTGCTTTAAATAGCCTCTTCTTTTAGTTTGTATTTAATATATTTTTCACCTACTATAAAAGTATAAATAATATACATGCTTTAATTTTATTAAATAAATATCCTCAAACTGTAATAACAAGAAGGTATTCACTCATGTTTAAAAAAACATTCATTCCAACTTTTGTTGCTTTTGCTCTAGGATTAAGTAGCTATGCATCGGCTTGTACACGTGCGGTATATTTAGGCAACAATCAACATATTATTACAGCTCGTTCAATGGACTGGAAAGTTGATACTGGCACAAATTTATGGATTTTACCGAGTGGTGTTGCTCGTGATGGAAGTGCAGGACCAAATTCAATTAAATGGACTTCTAAATATGGCAGCGTTATTGCAACAGGTTATGAAGTCTCTACGACCGACGGAATGAATGAAGCTGGTTTAGTCGCTAATGTCTTATGGTTAGTCGAATCTCAGTATCCAGATGTAAAAAATTCTAATAAACCATTATTAAGTATCGCAGCTTGGGCACAGTATGTACTCGATAATTTCGCCACCGTTGATGAAGCCGTTAAAGCTCTTGAGAATGAACCCTATACAATCGTAACAGACAGCGTTCCTGGCGAATCAAGACTCACAACACTTCATTTGTCTATTTCCGATAAAACAGGTGATAGCGCAATCATTGAATATATTGGCGGAAAACAAGTGATTCATCACAGCCGAAGTTATCAAATTATGACTAACTCTCCTACATTTGATAAACAGCTTGCACTTGCTGAATATTGGAAACAAATCGGTGGTACCGTTATGCTTCCGGGTACTAACCGCGCTTCTGACCGTTTTGCACGAGCATCATTTTATATTAATGCAATTCCAAAAAACGACGATATGAAACAAGCTCAGGCTTCTGTATTTAGCGTTATTCGAAATGCCTCTGTTCCATATGGATTAAATACACAAGAAGAGCCTAATATTTCATCGACCCGTTGGAGAACTGTTGCAGACCATAAACAGATGCTTTATTTTTTTGAATCCGCTTTATCCCCCAATGTATTTTGGGTGGACTTGAAGAAAATAAATTTTAAAGATGGTAAAACCCGTAGACTGGATCTCGGTCCCGAGCAGAGCCATATCTATGCTGGAGATGCGACTTCTGATTTTAAAATTGCAAAACCATTTGCTTTTTTAAGCCCAAAAACTCTTTAATAAAGGGTAAAATTTATCACCTATAAGATAAATAATATCTGCTTTCTTGGAATTACATTATGAAAAAAGCCCTATTTTTATTAGGTACTTGTTTGCTTACAACAGCTTGTAGCACGACCTCATATAAATCTACTACCACGACAGCAACATCTGAGCTAAAAACAGCTGGTCAGCTCAATTGCCTACCTACAGAACTTTGTCCAAGCTTACTTGTTAAATGGAATGAGAAACAGAAAAACCAAGTCCGTGTAGATGTACATTTAAGCAGTAGTTATAACTTCTATGATATTAATTCATTAGTATTTGATATTGATGGAAAACAATTTAGCTATAACCCAGCTCAAGCCACTGAGAAAACTACTGTTAGCAGATTTGTTCCTAAACACTCGACCACGTACTTTATTATTCCAAGTCAGTTCTTACAGGAATTCAAAAACGCGAAAAACATTAATGTGTTAGTTAAGACTGATAAAGGTATTATTGAGCGAAATATGTATTCAGAGGTGGATCAGGAAATTTGAACAACACTTATAAGTGATATTTTGCTCCCCAAATGATGTTATAAACATCAATATATGGAGTATTTTATGGCACGTAGACCAAGAAGAAATCATTCAAATGATTTTAAAGCTAAGGTAGCACTTGCTGCGATTAAAGCAGAAAAAACACTTGCTGAATTGAGTGCTGAATTTGATGTTCATCAAAACCAAATTATCGACTGGAAAAATCAACTGATTTCAGCTTCCTCGCAAGCTTTCGATCAATCAAAAGCTCCAACAGAACCACCCATCGATCTAAAAAAACTACATGCAAAAATCGGTGAGCAGGCATTAGAAATTGATTTTTTAGAAGGTGTGTTGAAGAAACTGGGCCGCTTCAACCACAAAAGTTAATCGATGACTCACTTCAGATTTCAGTATCTAAGCAAGCTCAGCTGCTGAAAGTCTCCCGTGGTTGTTATTACTATCGCCCAAAACCTGTGAGTGCATCAGATCTGAAGCTGATGCGGTGTATGGATGAGTTACATATGCAATACCCTTTTGCAGGTAGCCGTATGATGCGTGATTTGTTGAATCGTCAAGGACATCATATAGGACGACGTCATACACGTACTTTAATGAAGAAAATGGGCATTAATGCGTTATATTGCAAACCAAATTTAAGCCAGGCTAATCAAGCTCACCGCAAATATCCATATCTGCTCAAAGGATTGGCTATTCAGCGCAGTAATCAAGTGTGGTCTACGGATATAACGTATATCCCTATGGCAAAAGGCTTTGTTTATTTATGTGCTGTGATTGATTGGCATAGCCGCAAGGTACTTGCGCATAGAGTATCGATTAGTATGGAGGTTACATTTTGCATAGAAACATTAAATGAAGCTATTGAAAAATATGGTCGACCTGAAATATTTAATACAGACCAAGGCAGTCAGTTTACCAGTGATGCATTTATTGATGTATTGAAATCAAATGACATCCAAATCAGCATGGATGGTAAAGGTCGATGGGTTGATAATGTGATGGTTGAACGATTATGGCGGAGCGTTAAATATGAAGAGGTGTATCTCAAAGCCTACAGCAATGTTTTGGATGCGAAGAAGCAATTAAACGCATATTTTGAATTTTATAATTTGAAACGACCTCATTCGAGTCTGGACAAAATGACTCCAGATGAGTTTTACTATGACCAGCTACCACAACAAAATAAGGTAGCTTAACTAGAGCAGAGTATCACTTATAAATAAGCTTTTAGTTGTTCAAACATGTGGGACCACCTCTTTCACCGCAAAAGCAATCTTCTGTGTATAAAAATTTCGTAGAACTTTATCAAAGTTTAAAATAATCATCTGATTTGATTAACTGATGCACTCAATCTATTTACTAGAATGAGTGCATTAATTTTTTAATAATAAAAATGCTTTGGCTTAGCATGTAAAAAGGCTGGAATTAAACCCGTTAAAGCTGCACGTATATCTGCACGTTCATTAATTAATTGATGAGACCCCTCTTCAAGCATTAACAAGGTTTGAAGTCTAAATTTACGGCGAATAAACTCAATGTTATAGCGCCAGTCTACCGTTTGATCTAATGCCCCTTGTGCTAACCAAACAGGAATACGACAAGCTGGACGCTCTTCCATTTCTTGCATCCATTTTGACATTGCTAAAATCCAGTCCATCCCCATCATGCGTGGTTGTAATGGATCTTTTAAACGAACAAAACGTAAAAATTCAGGATTATGATTGTTACGTCTAAAGTGTCTTGGTACTTGGCGTTTAATACGACGAATAATGCCGAGTCCCACTGGGTTATGCCACCATGCTGTTTTAGCTGGTCGAATTAAAGGTGAAAGTAACAGAACTCTATCAACAATTGGATCTTGTCTTTTTTCAGCATACTCGAGCAAGTGATGCATCCAAATTGCTCCACCCGTGCTTTGGCCGATACCCACCCACGGTTTTGGTAACTGATCTGCATGTTTGACATACTGATAAACAGCCATTAGAACTTGCTGGTAATGATCAAAATTTTGAATACTTGCAGGTGAACCATTACTTAAACCATGACCAGGTAAATCATAAGTAATTACACTGAAGCCTTGTTCAAGAATTTCACGGATAATAGGTTGATAAATCCCGCTATGTTCAAGATAGCCATGCAACAAACATACAGTCCCCTGTACTTTGTCTAATTTAGGCTTAAAAACTTGGACATGCAGACGAAATAAAGGCATTTGAACATAGCCTTGCCAATGGTCACAGTCGAGTAAATGCAAACCGTATAATTTGCGGTATGCTAAAAGTTCACGAGAAGGCTCTTCTAATGTATTTAAATTGAGTGGACTTAAAACTTGTGGAGTGAGATCACGGTTAGGTACCGGTAAATCTAATTGTTTTAATACGGCAGGATTGAGAAATGGAATCTCAGACATTAAGGCACCTCTCGACAATCACTTGAACCAAATAACATGTCACGAATTGTCGCAAGTAATTCATAATTTGCACGACGACTATGATCGTAGTTTTGTATACTCGGTTGCCAACGTGTAAGCGGTGTTGGCATAGGGGCAATAACTGGAATCGTTTCGATACCATTCAGAGCAAATAAACGGCGCGTACGTGGCATATGATATTCATCTGTAACTAACATTACTGTAGGCGCACCGCCTTTCTTTTGAAGCAGTAATGAACTAAAACGAGTATTTTCACAAGTATTCATACTTCTTTGTTCTAATAATTTTGTATCGACACCACGTTTTTTTAACCATGCTTGCATATATGGTGCTTCAACACCACTTAATACAATTGGTAGATGGTTTTGCTTTTCAACTTCTAACGTTTTCTCTAGTCTTAAGCGGGTATAACTATTAACTACAATATCTTTGCCATTTTTATCTAAAGTTAAACCGCCACCTAGTACTACAATAGCATACGGTTCTGTTAACTTTTTAGGTTGAGTTGGCAAAGGATTTTTACGGACATATTCAACTTTTTGCTCAGGCTCACTTACCGCTTTTTGATGTTCAGGTACTACAGGTTTTCTTGCTAAAAACTCGGTATATTGTTCAGTAAGAGCCTTGTTTTCAGAACTGTTAATAAAAAGCGCTTCATCTATAGGGCTACTTGTTTCATCAGCTGCATCAATTTCTGAGTTTTTCGCGACTAATGGAACACTTACAGCTGAAGTTTCTTCCTCTTCTTCCATCTCTTGTTCTTTTTCTTCTAAAAGAATAATTTGCTGCAAAGCTTTATAGTTTTCTTGTATGTAGCCCAAGTCTGCTGTCTTTTTTTCACGTATAGCATCTTCGGTAAGCTTTAAATAAGCCTGACGAGCAATCCATAAGTTTGAACCAGGCTCTAAGTTATCACGTTCACTTAATGCAGCTTTTCGCTGGCTTTCCGCTGCCACTTCATTCACATCTACTGGAACAAAATAGTTAAGTCCAGCTACAATAAGTTTTGAATAAAATGGCGAATATAGAAAAACCACGAAACAGCCCAATAGTACAAATAGCACAGTAACTACTTGTACAAAACGTACCATCAAGTGTACTTTTGGCATAGAACTATTCCGTATGATTTTCAATTAAACCTAAACTGTTATAAAGCACAGGTTCTGGTTCTAACATAACATGGAAACGCTGATCAACATCGTGTTGTACAGCTTGATAAGTTTTCTTTACATCAGCAAGAGATGCATTGGCATAATTCACCAAAACCAAGGCTTGTTTATGAAACATCCCCACCACACCAAGTTGTTTACCTTTCCAACCTGCTTGATCAATTAACCAACCCGCTGCAATTTTAACGTTACCGTTGGCTTGAGGATAATGTGGAATTGTTGAAAATTGTGTGATTAAGCGTTCAAATTCTTGAGCACTTACAATCGGGTTTTTAAAGAAGCTTCCTACATTTGGATATTCTTTTGGATCAGGTAATTTACTTTGACGAATACGGATGACCTGATTTTGTAAATTTTCAGCAGTGAGATTGTCTCCAACTGCTTCCTTTAAATCACCATAATTCAACTTTAAATGAGGTTGCTTGAGTAATTTAAAGGTGACATGCGTGATGATGTAACGCGTCGGATCATCTTTAAAAATGCTATGTCTATAAGAAAAATGACAGTCGGCCGCTAAAATTGATTGTGTCTCTCCAAGTTTACGGTCATAGACCTGTACTGACTCAATAAACTCACCAACTTCAACGCCATAGGCGCCAATGTTTTGTACTGGTGAAGCACCCACTAAGCCAGGAATAAGGGCTAAATTTTGTAAACCAAACCAGTTCTGCTGTGTACTATATAAAACAAAATCGTGCCAAACCTGTCCTGCACCTACTTTGATACGAACAAAATTCTGATCTTCAGATAAAACCTCTATACCTTGAATATCAAGGTGAATGACTAACGCATTAATTTGCTGTGGCAGCAACATATTACTACCGCCAGATAAAACAAGTACATTTAGCTCATGCTGTTTAGCAAAATTCAAAGCTTCTTTAATATCTTCAACAGACGTAATCTTAGTATAATGAGAAGCTGTTACATCTAAACTTAAAGTATTGAATGGCTTAAGCTGTACTTGATTTTGAATTTGCATTGTATTGATAAACCTATTCTTAAACTTTCAATTGTTTTTTCAAAACATTAATCCATGCGAGAGTACTCGATTCACATTGGTCAAGTACACGCTCGAAGCCGTCATCACCACCATAGTAAGGATCAGGCAAAGCTTGCTTTGGATATTGGGGATCATGTTCACTCATTAATGCGACTTTTGCTCGAATTTGATGGCTACCAAACTGAAAGATAGCGTTTTGCAATAAATCATAAATATCTTCAAAGTTTTGATGGTCCATTGCCAAAATCAAGTCAAAATCTAAAAAATCTTGAGTTGAAAGTTGTCTAGCACGTAAAGATGACAAGTCATAGCCTCTTTTCTTAGCATGCTTTTGGCTACGCTGATCAGGGGCTTTATTTGGGTGATAATTACTCGTTCCAGCCGAATCAACGATTACATTGAGTTGATGCTTATCACAATAATGTCTGAAAACCACTTCAGCGGTGGGAGAACGGCAAATATTTCCTAAACAGACACATAAAACCTTATATTGTGTTTCCATTAGAAATTAGTTCCAAACATTTGAATTACATAGAAATAAACAGGTTACTTGCAAAGTTACTGCAAAATGCTAACAAACTATAAATCTGGCCAAGTCTGTATTGATCCTGATGACCTGTTGCATTTTGTCAAAACTCACTTGTGTTGAAAAGGAAAATAATGTTTATCAATAGATTAAAAGTTGATAAATCAGTCGATAAACTAGCTAATTTTGTCTTTTTATTTTAAATAGTGGTATCAAAAATATTTTGAGCAAAGCCCGCTCAATTATAAAAGCCCTACTTAAAGGGCTTTAAACAAATCATTTTGCTGAAGTCATTAACTCAATCATTTGTTTTGTTGGACTTAAGCTACCTAATTGCCACTGTTCAGGTGGATATTCATCAATTCTTATCCAAACATGCTCTCGAAAAGCAGGATTACCCTTACCCTCTATTTCTACAAATAAGTCTGTTATCCGTTTAAAAAGTTCGGCCTTACTGTCTTTATCGAGTAAACCTTCTATAGTTTGTATATTTATAAATGGCATAATGCTACCTGAATTAATGCTAGGTCTAAATTATAGACCCATCCTAATTGGAGCTTCCTCTAATGTCAAATCAAATTATTCCAGACCATAAATTTCCCGCAGATGTATGTGGAATCTTTAAAATTACTGAAATAATGAATGACAGATGGACAATCCTCTTGTTAAGAGAAGCTTTCTATGGAGTAACAAAATTTAATGATTTTTTAGTAAATACAGGAATATCAAAACAAATTTTATCTAATCGTCTCAAACATCTTATTGAATTAGAAATATTTGAGTTATCTATTTATAAAGAAATAGGTGTAAGGGAACGTAAAGAATATTTACTTACCAAAAAAGGTAAAAGCCTAAATATTGTTTTGCTTGCTATGCTTGAATCTGGCGGTAATTTTATTGAAGCAGATCGGGATGTCGTTAAAGTTTTTAAGAAAAATTCAGATGATGAACTCAAATTGAAACTTGTTGATTCATCTGACCAAGTTATAGATTTTAATCATTTGGAACTGAAACTAACTCATCGTAGCCATAAGAAATAAATTTTTGTATGTCCTCCTCTTTTATGTTTAAGCCTTAACCAAAGATATTTATAGATAATATAAAAAAAGCCTACTCTTTCAAGTAGGCTTCCCCTTATGACTTTGCGCTGATCATTAAGGTTTATTGTTGTTTAAGGCAACATCTCAATTTTACAGAAATACTTAACAATTAAAACCCTACCAATAGCTAATAATCATTATTTAATGGAAAAACTCTTCAGTACTTTTTACCTTAGCAAAAGCATTGAGAGGTGGTCCCACATGTTTGAACAACTAAAAGCTTATTTATAAGTGATACTCTGCTCTAGTTAAGCTACCTTATTTTGTTGTGGTAGCTGGTCATAGTAAAACTCATCTGGAGTCATTTTGTCCAGACTCGAATGAGGTCGTTTCAAATTATAAAATTCAAAATATGCGTTTAATTGCTTCTTCGCATCCAAAACATTGCTGTAGGCTTTGAGATACACCTCTTCATATTTAACGCTCCGCCATAATCGTTCAACCATCACATTATCAACCCATCGACCTTTACCATCCATGCTGATTTGGATGTCATTTGATTTCAATACATCAATAAATGCATCACTGGTAAACTGACTGCCTTGGTCTGTATTAAATATTTCAGGTCGACCATATTTTTCAATAGCTTCATTTAATGTTTCTATGCAAAATGTAACCTCCATACTAATCGATACTCTATGCGCAAGTACCTTGCGGCTATGCCAATCAATCACAGCACATAAATAAACAAAGCCTTTTGCCATAGGGATATACGTTATATCCGTAGACCACACTTGATTACTGCGCTGAATAGCCAATCCTTTGAGCAGATATGGATATTTGCGGTGAGCTTGATTAGCCTGGCTTAAATTTGGTTTGCAATATAACGCATTAATGCCCATTTTCTTCATTAAAGTACGTGTATGACGTCGTCCTATATGATGTCCTTGACGATTCAACAAATCACGCATCATACGGCTACCTGCAAAAGGGTATTGCATATGTAACTCATCCATACACCGCATCAGCTTCAGATCTGATGCACTCACAGGTTTTGGGCGATAGTAATAACAACCACGGGAGACTTTCAGCAGCTGAGCTTGCTTAGATACTGAAATCTGAAGTGAGTCATCGATTAACTTTTGTGGTTGAAGCGGCCCAGTTTCTTCAACACACCTTCTAAAAAATCAATTTCTAATGCCTGCTCACCGATTTTTGCATGTAGTTTTTTTAGATCGATGGGTGGTTCTGTTGGAGCTTTTGATTGATCGAAAGCTTGCGAGGAAGCTGAAATCAGTTGATTTTTCCAGTCGATAATTTGGTTTTGATGAACATCAAATTCAGCACTCAATTCAGCAAGTGTTTTTTCTGCTTTAATCGCAGCAAGTGCTACCTTAGCTTTAAAATCATTTGAATGATTTCTTCTTGGTCTACGTGCCATAAAATACTCCATATATTGATGTTTATAACATCATTTGGGGAGCAAAATATCACTTATAAGTGTTGTTCAAATTTCCTGATCCACCTCTTTGTTTAAAACTTGGTTATGATGATCAATTATGTGCTGCGTATCTAAAACCGTAGAATCAAATGTTGTATGGGCATCAGAGATTAAAGTTACTTTGTATCCAAACTCTGAAGCAGCTCTAATAGTCGTATCTATACAATATTCCGTTTTCATCCCAGTCACTATGATTTCATCAATATCAAGTTTCTCTAATAATTCTTTTAAGACAGTATGCTTGAAACTGCTCGGGTAGGTTTTCTCAATGACAATATCTTTATCTGGATTGCAAGATAACTCTGTTATCAACTGAGTATTTAGACTATCGGGATCTAAAGGCGTATCTTTTTCGCCAACATGACGGACAAAAATAATTGGCTTGTTATTGGAACAGTGATAATTAATCAACTTAAGAATATTTGAAAGTACAAATTGATGGTTATATGGCGTCGACTTTGCTTTGAATAGTCCATTTTGCATATCAATGATGAGTAAAACTGATTTTGAGTTATAACTTTGGTCCATAATCTTTCTCTGAAAAAAGCCAATAATGAGCAGAGAAAAATAAACCCAGCCATTATTGGCTGGGTTGAGGTATCTTATTAAGTCGCTCTAATAAAAAATCACACGCAGCCTTTTTTAAAGGTCGTGGTGGTGGTATTGATTTTTTTTGGTAGACAGTTCATGAATTAAACTTGCTCATCATTAAAGCGTATTTAAACATAGCATAATTTTTTCTTAAAACACAAAATTTTGTCTTTTAAGTTATTGATCGTTTTAGTCAAACCTTATTTAAGACGGGGAAATTATTTATTTTTGAATAATTTATCAGTCATATTTTTATCAATTCTGCTACGATGCCCATTTTGAAAGTATCGATCGACATGACATAGCTTTGTTTTGGTATCACAAAACACACCATTTGAGAATGTAAATGCTGAAGTATCTAAATCGCCTTGAGAGAAAGCTTTATTCGCTTTATAAGGACCTAAATATTTAGCTGTAAGTTTTTTAGAGACGCCTTTTTTGTCCGCACAAATGTATTTATCACAAATGACACCCTTTTGAGGTGAATATACACCAGAGTTAGTTTTCGCCATCGCTGCAGAGCTAAGCATGAAGCAAGTACATCCAATAACACTAAGTAAAGTTTTAGAAATTTTCATTTTTAGAACCGAATAAAATTATAAATTGTTAAGACATTATATAAAATTACTAGCCTGCTCGAAAATCTACACAAGGCCACAAATAACAAAAAGCCCACGGTTCAATGGCCTTTTAAATAACTTGTACACCTGTTAAATATTCCTCTTCGAGCACATACAAACAGTGCTCACCTCACACAACCCTCAACATAATTGCCTCAGAACTACTTTATTTTAAAGCGTCTTATGCTAAGTTACTTAAAGATTGAATAGAACCGTTCAACAATAATTTTCAAGAATAAGGAAATAATGTATATGAGCCATTTTCAATTTCAAACTGTTCCAAATATCATCTCTGGCTTAGGCTCTATACAAGAATTACAGAATGTTTTGTCTCCAAAATCTTACCGTAAGTTATTGCTAGTCACAGATGCTGGTATGGTTAAAAACCAATTACACCGTCCCATCCTGCAAATTTTAGATACCCTCAATATAGAATATGTCATTTATGCAGATGTGCAGGCTGATCCGCCAGAACAAGTCGTTTTAGATGCGGCCAATTATGCAAAACAGCAAAATGTAGATGTCATTATTGGTTTTGGAGGTGGTAGCTCTTTGGATGTGGCAAAAGTAATCGCTTTGCTCTCGCATCCTGATCAAACTCAAAGTTTGCAAGAGATGTATGGTGTAAACCAAGTAACAACCACTCGCCTACCACTTATATTGATTCCTACTACTGCGGGCACAGGTTCAGAAGTAACGCCTATCTCAATTGTAACTACTGGCGAGACAACAAAAATGGGGATTGTTTCCCCAGTACTATATGCTGATACAGCAATTCTTGACGCAACTTTTACTCAAAACCTTCCAGCACATATTACCGCTGCAACTGGTATCGATGCGATGGTCCATGCCATTGAGGCATATACTTCTAAACACAAAAAAAATGTTTATACCGATATTTTAGCCAAACATGCACTGAAATTATTGAACCATAATTTACCGAAAGTTCTTAAAGATGGTAATGATTTAGAATCACGTCAGAACATGCTGTTCGGCTCAATGCTTGCAGGTCAGGCATTTGCTAACTCACCTGTTGCAGCTGTGCATGCTCTAGCTTACCCACTGGGTGGACATTTTCATTTATCGCATGGACATACCAATGCTTTAGTGCTGGTTGAAGTTTTAAAATTTAATGCGCCGAATGCAAAAAAATACTATGCAGAACTTATGCAATGGCTAGATCCATATAGTAATGGCAGCACCGATGGGTTATGTGATCTGTTTATTGACCATATGCAAAATCACTTAGACCGTAGCGGTTTGACTTTAAAACTTAGTGATTTGGGTATTGAAGAGTCTAGCTTACCAAGACTTGCTCAAGATGCCATGTTGCAAACCCGCTTACTACAAAACAACCCACGTGATATGACAGAAGCCGCTGCTTTAGCAATTTATCAGGCGATTTATTAATGACTAAACCCGTTTTAAAAACCCGTGATCAATTTAAGTTCTTTTTAGATATTCAAACTCGTTGGGCCGATAATGATATTTACGGTCATGTAAATAATGTGACTTACTATAGCTACTTCGATACCGCTGCCAATGCTTTACTCATTCAAAAAACAGGTTTTGATATTCATAAAGCGAAATCAATTGGTTTAGTCGTCGATTCAGCATGTAGCTTTTTTCAAGAGTTATCATTTCCAGAAGTTATTCAAGTAGGCGTTGCGATTGGTAAAATTGGTACAACCTCTTTACGCTATGAATTGGCAATCTTTAAACAAGGTCAAGACCAAGCCTCAGCTCAAGGACATTTTGTGCATGTGTTTGTTGATCGCGAAACGCGCAAGACTGTTCCAATATCCGAGTCAGTTCGTAAAGTTTTAGATAATTTTTTATTATAAAAAGATGAGGCAAAAAGAAAATAATTTGCTCTTTTTGCCTCGTCTTAACTTACATCATTGCAGGATCACTAAAAGAGTCTTCCCCTGTTTCGACCCGGCCAGCAAAACGTCGGTAATAATATGGATCACTCTGATTAGTTACTTCAAAATCATACCAATGCCCAACATCAGCCAAGGCCCAATGTTGTTTAACAACTTCTCCCGCTTTTACGGTCAGTTGTAATGGCGCATCTTGTCGATATGCACAAGGTTTTACCGTCAGAATTGTATCCTTGGTCCCCTCATTTATGAGTTCGACATACACATCACCATTCGCGATGTCATAGCACACTCGAATTTCAGGTTTAACGCCACTATCGATAATACGTTGAGTATCCCCTTTAAAATGACGATGGTAGCCATTTGGACCAAGTACCCATAGGTCATAACGGCCTAAGTTATCTTTTAAAGCATCCCATTCATCATCTAGTGTTTTATTCGGCTCGACAATATACCGCTTTGGAATACGGTCTAAGTTAAGTTTGTCATAAACATGAAAAACCGCTGCTTGCGTACCTGTATTAGAAAAAATCAATTGCACTTTGCCATCAGTGCTACAACGTGCACTGGTATGCAACTCATAAGGTAGCGCTCGCGATAGACGTATGCCACTTTGCTGAATTGGTAATTTAATGTCAGTTGGTACGGGAACAGCTGGCAAAGCTTCTTGATTTTCCCTTAGCGCATCTGCCTGCACACGGGTTTGCTTACCATTAAGCTGCGGTAAAACATCTGCATTTGGTGTTTTAAAGTTAAATGCACTGGTCAAATCACCACACACTGCACGGCGGTATGGACTGATATTCGGTTCTTTTACACCAAAACGTTTTTCTAAGAACATGAGCACGGACGTATGGTCAAACACTTGCGAGTTTACCCAACCACCACGGCTCCATGGAGAAATCACATATAAAGGAACACGCGGGCCCGGACCATAAACACGTCCATCAGGTGTAGGCTGAGAATGGCTTCCTTCAGGCGCAGCATGATCAAAATATTCATCCTGCATATCAGCACTACTTAATGTTGATTTACCAGCATATTGTCCATTTGCAAGTCGTGATGGAGCAGATGGTGATGGCATATGGTCAAAGTAACCATCATTTTCATCGAAGTTAATAAGTAGTGCTGTTTTACTCCACACCTCTGGTACAGCAGTTAAAGCATCAATAATTTCTTGAATAAACCATGCCCCTTGAACCGGGCTTGAAGGGTCCGGATGTTCACAGTAAATTGATGGCGCATTAATCCAAGAAACTTGAGGTAACTTCCCTTCACGAATGTCTCTTTTAAAAGCGTCAAGATACTCTTCTGGTTTATTGCCCGGTAGCGTATTGGCAATGCCTTTATATAGTGGATTTTTGGCATTATCAGTAGCCGCATCATAGGCTTTATACGGTAGTTTTTGACCCGTATCGGCATACGGTTTATTCGGCTCGCCACCGCTTGAAACGGGATAACCGGATGCAATGTTGGCCTTTCTAAAAGAACGGAACGCACCCAACATATTATCGCCCCATTCATCCGGCATATTTTGATAGCAAATCCAGCTAACACCTGCTTCTTCTAAGCGTTCAGCATAGGTTTTCCATGTATAACCACGATCTGCCGTAGCGGGATTACCATCAATCCAGTCCCATTCATTATTTACAAATGAACGCTTAGTCGGTGTTGCCCCATTGGTACCAGTTAAATGAAAAGATCGGTTCGCATCTGTTCCAGTGTGCATGGAACAATGGTAGGCATCACAAATCGTAAAGGCATTGGCAAGTGCAAACTGATATGGAATTTCTTTTTCTTTAAAATAGCCCATGGATATATCAGTTTTATGGGTTGGCCAGTTCGCCATACGGCCATTGTCCCAAGCCAACTGACTATCATTCCACGTATGCGGCGTACCATCTGCGCGCTGTGCATTATTGGCTGTACCGTCTAAATGAAAAGGCGTTAAAACTTGCCCATTGCGTCTAAGCTGCTCCCAAACCTTACGACCATTTGGCAAAGGAATTGTAAAGCGGTCAGCAAAACCTCGAACGCCTTTTAACGTACCAAAGTAATGATCAAAAGATCGGTTTTCCTGCATCAAAATAATAACGTGCTCAATATCTTGAATGGTGCCCGTTTTATTATTTGCAGGAATTGCTAGAGCCTTTTGAATACTTGATGGGAAAGCCGCCAACGCTGCAGCACCAAAGCCCATATTTAAAGAGTAATTTAAAAATTTACGACGTGTAATCATGATCAAATTCTTTTTATTATTTAAGGTTATGGAGCACAGCGCATTACAGGCTTTTTACCTGTGTCTGGTGTATTCGAATTATCATTTGCAGAGTCGTTACAACCACTCAGTAAGAGTGCACCGATTAGTAAGAAATATGAATATTTAAAGGAAGTTATTCCTGTACATTGCCTTTTCATGACGATATATAGTCCATTTTAAAATCTAAAATGGCTAACATAGAAAAGTACAATGACAGTGGCGTGACCTGAATATTTCAATCCAGTGAAAAATATGAAAATTCTATTATTTCCATATTTTTCACCAAATCAAAACTCAATTGGAATTAAGGCTTTAATTGAATATTTTGTAATTCACCATCAAAAGTCTCTATAAGGCTTTTAATAACGGGTTGTTGCTGTAATAGCTCTGTCGCTCTATGGAAAGCTTTTTCTTTACGAATGCTTTGCATAACATAAGGTGTAGATGTATGAACTGCACCATATTCAACTGTAAACTGTGTATCTGCCCATTGTTGCTTTAAAGCGTCAATTAGGCCTTGCTGTAATTGGGTTAACATATTTTCATATTCTTGAGGAATATGGAAAATCGTATTGCCTCCAATTTCACCAGTCATCACACCATGTTGAGCAAGTTCTTGAACGGCTGGGGAAAGCTGACTATTTCTAAACCAATATTCCCACTTTTCAAGTGTCCACTCGCCTTCTAAAACTTGAGCAGAAAGCTTCAAAATATCCTGAGGCATCAATTGCGCGTTATCAGTTGCACTAGACTCTTTGATAACTGTAGCAGTTTCAACAACCACTTCGGCTTGCACCAATGTTTGCTGCTCAATAACAGGCTCAGAAACCAAATCATGAGTTACAGGTGCATCTTGACCCAGAGAAAATTCAGTATCAGATGTTTCAAACAAACCTTGCGACTCAGCAGTAAATGTTGGCTCAGGTTCAGTTTGCTTGGCTTGGGTTTCAGCCTGAACATGTACTGCCTTTTGTTCTGGTACCGGAATAAAATCTTCCTCTAGAACACTAATCGTTTCTTGAACAGGTACTGACTCAAGCCCAATCAGCTCATGATGATTTGGGTCAAATACCATTAAATCCTGATTAGACTGCGGTTCAGGTTCAGGTTCAGGTTCAGGTTCAGGTTCAGGTTCAGGTTCAGGTTCAGGTTCAGGTTCAGGTTCAGGTTCAGGTTCAGGTTCAGGTTCAGGTTCAGGTTCAGGTTCAGGTTCAGGTTCAGGTTCAACCATAGCGGGTTGGCTAATAACTTCAACAGGCTGAACAGCACTCACAGGAGTAATCTCTTGAGCAGTTTGCTCAACTTGTTGATTTAGCCCTACCACTGCTTGCTCATTTTGTTGAACAGGCTCTGAAACTAAAATTTCATTTGGTGCTAAAGGACGGAAAGCCAATAAGCGTAAAATACACATTTCAAAACCTTGCTCTTGCGTTACGGCAAGTTGCAAGTCTGAACGGCCTTTACATGCGATTTGATAGTAAAGCTGCAAATCTTGAGCAGAAATTAACTTAGAAAGTTGAAGAATTTTGGCATTAATTTCTTCACTATACTTTAAGCCAAGCTCTGGTAAATACTGTAATAAAGCTAACTCATGTAATGTTGAAATGAGCTGATCAAGCACTAACGATACATCTAAGGCTTGATATCTAAATTGGAGTAATAACTGACTTACTTTTTCACGTTGGTTTTGATGAACCGCTAAAATCAAATCATAAATGATCGTACGGTCAATCAAGCCAAGCATTTCTTTCACATCTTGGTGATGTATAGAACCCTGGCCATAAGCTATGGCTTGGTCAGTTAATGATAGCGCATCACGCAGTGAACCCTGAGCAGATTCAGCAATTTGCCAAATTGCATCTTGATCAGCAGTAATCTGTTCTTTTTCAAGAATAGCGCCAAGGTGTTTGGTAATTTCATCTACCGCTAAAGGTCTTAAAGTAAATTGTAAACAACGTGAAATAACCGTAATTGGTAGCTTTTGCGGATCAGTCGTTGCAAACAGAAACTTAACGTGTTCTGGTGGTTCTTCTAGTGTTTTTAATAACGCATTAAAAGAATGCGTAGAAAGCATATGTACTTCGTCAATCAGGTAAACTTTAAAACGACCTTGCGTTGGCGCATAAGGAACATTATCTAAAAGTTCACGCGTATCTTCTACTTTTGTTCTTGAAGCAGCATCAATTTCGATTAAGTCAATAAAACGGCCTTCATTTACTGCCTTGCAGGTTGCACAGACTTCACATGGTGTAGCAGTCACACCTGTTTCACAGTTCAAACACTTGGCTAAAATACGGGCGATTGTAGTTTTACCTACACCACGCGTTCCTGTAAATAAATAAGCATGGTGAAGACGACCGCGTTCCAATGCACTACTTAATGCACGAGAAACATGGTTTTGTCCCACTAACTCATTGAAATTACGTGGACGGTATTTTCTAGCAAGTACTTGATACATGTATGCTCCTTGTTACAGGCATAAGCATACTTTGTTTTTAAAAGAGTGTGAACGCATAAAGCTCATATCCGTACAGATAAACTGCGAACTGGCTTCTTTTCTCTACCAAAATCATTTATTCCTTTATGGATGATCATGATGTAATTCTTGATCCGTAACACCCTCATCCATAGTTTGTACCAACCCGACACCATCTTTAATTTCAGCCGAATAATTTCCTTTCTCGGTAAAAATTTGCATGATCGTATAGTGGTCTTTTTGACTTTGAGTAATGGTAAAGAAATTTTGGTTCGGATCGCCTTGATCAAATCTACCAGTCCATCGAATAATATCCTGATCAACAGGTTCGATCTCTACAATTTTCCCTGTACGATTAATGCCATATTCCAACATCTGAAATTTAACAGTGTCCCCGACTTTTTTAAGTTCGATCACATTTGGATCATATTTAATGGCCATACCTTTAGCATTTTTAAGCAAGGGAAAATTAGCTTTAGAATGCAATTGATCTTTTTCTACTTCATTAAAAACAATTTGTTGCTGAGACAACCTTTCTTTTTCTGACGGACTCAAATTCAGAATATTTTGACTCTCTATCATTTTTGCCCCAGATTGTTGCCGACTTTCTGGAGAGAACGTTAAAGCAGAAGAGCTTTGCTGTGAAAAAGCAAACCAGACTAAAACTGCTAACGCCACACAAGCGATAGCAGTTCCTATTAACAACTTATTTTTCTTCATTATTTACAGCTAAAAATAGAGATTAGTTATATAGAGAAATTTTTTGTGCGTTCAGGTTAATCACACTAACCGCATCAATTTTTCCTTCTTCACCCAAACGAACACCATATTTAGGATTGTAAAGGTATGGACTAGAATAAAAATTAATATTATTGCCACCCATTGCAGTACTACCTAAGGGATGAGCAAAACCTGAACCGATATTGGTTGAGCCATTATGATATAGACCAAGATTATGCCCAACTTCATGACGCATGGCTGCAAAAGAACAACCTGCAATATCATTTGCACCAATCATGTTATATGCCGAAGCATTAATCCAAGCCCAGCCACAACCGCCATCCCCTGGTTCATTACCTTGATAATAAACACCGTCTGCCAATACACGTTTACGCTCATTTTGTACCGTCGTGTCATCTCGTCCAGTCGAGATTGCTTCTTTTAAAGTAGTAGCTGGGATTTTATAAGTTAAATAGCCCACATCTCTTAAGTAAAAACGTGCATTTGAATTTTCAGCGGTTAAGTTTGTTAAATTTACGCCTTCAATCATTCTAAGTTTTGCTGCACTCTCACCTAAAATTGAGTTTACTTCTGGGCTAGAAACCAACAACATATCAATTGTATAACTATCTACTGTCCAGCCTTGAGCAGTATAAATAAAACGGCGGTTTTCACCATTTTTAATTGCTGTCGACAAACCATTAGCAGCATTAATATAGGTGTCGGCCGATGCATTCGACACAATAACCACCTTATCTCCGACTTGAGCTTGAGCTGGTAGCTGCAAGGTCGGCTGCCAATTGGATGTAGACAGTTTTACCTTTAAAGTGGGTTGGGTCATATTCGGTAAAATTGCAGGAATTGTTGCCGTTGAATCAATCACTTTTGTTGGTGAAGAGATGAGCTGCCAATAGCCTTTGTCGCTTACATACATAAACTCATACTGATCGCCTGTTTTAAGGGTTAAGGTCGCCTGGCTATTAACATTGGTATTATTAATTTTTGCAGACCAAGTTGCAGTAGACTTGATAATAATCCTATCCCGATCATTTGCAGTGGTAGGTAAAGTGAAATTAGAAACCCAATTTCCATCTCCAAATGCAATTTCGGTAAGTGGGCTATTTACTGCTGCTAAAGATGTTCCAATTTGCTGAACATTTAGCTTCTGAGGTTTTATATATTCTGGCACCCATTTTCCTAAAGCAGAATAATATTTAAACCAATATTCAGAGCCATTTTTTAATATAAAACTGCTCGGGAATAGTAAGTTGGTTTTATCAATATCCGAACTTACACTTGCTGTAGAAACAACTTGTACGGTTGTTCCGTCACGCACATCACTTGGTAAAGCTATGGTTTGTGCCCATTTGCCATCTTGAATAAGTACTTTTTGCATGGTTGCAGTCGTTAACGGTATTAACTCATAGTTAGCCCCAGTAGTAGGACTAACCGTCGCTAGCTGAGCAATCCATTTATTTTGACTGCTATTAAAAATGAATTGATAGATATCTCCGCTATTTATCTTCAACACTTCTAACGGAATATTCGTATTAGAAGTGTCTAAATAACTACTATAAGCAGCACTAGAACGAATTGTAATTTTGTCTGAATTATTAGCATTTGTTGGTAAAGAGAGATTTTTTACCCAATTTCCATTAGCTAAAGAAAACTCTAAATCTGAATAACCCGTCGGAATTGATCCACTATTATTATTCTGATTTGGTGAGAGTACGGTTGCAGCATATACAAGTGAAGATGCAACAATTGCACCAATAATAAGTGATGTTTTTAATTTAAAATTCACAGTAGCCTCTTTTATTTGTTTTTAGATTTTCGAATAGCAGGTTAACAAACCATTTTTTTGCAGTCAATTTTCAAATCATTAATTTTTTATTAAATTTCAATAAGATGATGTTTGAATCATTTTGAAATAAAAACATGAAATTTATTAAATAATAGTTTGTTTATGAGAATTAAATAACTAAATTGAATATAAAGAAAATATTAAAAAGACATTTGAGGGTAAAAAGAAAGATAAATCTCTCTTTTTACCCTTTATTTTAGTTTACTTTCTTAGGAAAACTAAACCAGACAAATACAGTTAACAGGAAGAAACAAATGGCTGAGATAGTAAGCACCCAACTATGTGCATAGCTAAAAGCTTGCTGCGCAACCGCAACTAATTGCTCTCCTAAAGGTTTTTCAAGGCTAGATGCTAATTGCATAGTTTCACCAATTGAAATACTCGCTTTTTCAATTAAGTTTGACGGAAGCTCGGCCGGTAAACTAATTGAGCGACTATAAAACCAAGACAACATCAAACCAAAAATAGCGACGCCTAAACCAGCGCCAAGCTCATAGGCCATACCTTCAATCGCACCTGCTGCACTCGCCTTTTGTGGGGGTACAGATGACATAATGGCAGCAGTTGAAGCCAGTAAGGCAATCTCAATACTAAAGCCTAAAAAGACCATACACGTCCACGCTAAAAAGTGATCAGTCGAAAAGTTAAGTTGGGCAAGTCCCCAGAGACTGAGTGCACTTATTAAAATACCAACAGCAGATACAAGTCTAAGTCCCCATTTATTTAAACAGATTCCTGCTAGTGGACCACCTAAACTAATTGCGGTCATAAATGGAATAATAAACATGGCTGCCTGTAATGGAGAAAATCCATAGACAAACTGCAACTCTTGAGACAGTAGTAATTCAAAGCCAACCAACGCAATCATGGAAACAACTGCCATGACAATGCTGGTAGAAATCACTGGATGTTTAAACAATTCCAGATCAATCATTGGCGTGGTCGTTCTTTTTTGGCTTCGAATGAAGTGAATTAAAGTACTTATGCCCACCACAAACATCACGACTGTAAGTACCGAGAAGTTATACATAGCCGATTTGATTGAATAGATGAGGCTTAAAATGGCTACCACCAAAACTAAAGCTTGTCCTAAGTTAATTGGCTGATCAGTTTTTTCTTGCTGTTTAGGAATGATCATTACAATCATAACCAGAACGACTAAAATAATCGGGATATTAATCAGGAATACAGCTCCCCAATGGAAATGTTCCAGCACAAACCCACCAACTAGCGGGCCAAAAGCTGCTCCACCGCCACCTACTGTAGACCAGAGACCGAGTGCAAAATTTCTCTGCTTTTCTTCGGTAAAGGCATTACGAATGCCTGATAAAGTGGCTGGAATAAGCATCGCTGCCCCTAGGCCTAAAACAGCACGTGAAGCAATTAAGGCATAGGCCGTTGGAGAAAAAGCCGCAGCTAGAGAACCAATACCAAAAACGGCAGTTCCTATAAATAATAATTTTTTAAAGCCGATACGATCACCAAGTGCACCCATCGGCAAAATTAAACCCGCCATAATCAGTGAATAGATATCAATGATCCATAAAAGCTGATTGGCAGTTAAATTTAATGCTTCACTTAAAGTCGGTGTAGCAACATGCATCACTGTTGCATCAATTGTCACAGGTAAATAAATAAGGACGATAATTGTCAGGATTAACCATTTCTTTTGCATAACATTCTTCTAATATCCAAAAATTGGACATGTGTTCAAATCATGGTTATTATATACACAATTGGACACTTGTCCAATTTTTAAATTTAATGTAGTTTGTGTCGAATTCAGTCAGGTGAAAGAAACATGGCCTATCTTAATCGCGATCAACGCAGAGAAATGATTTTGCAAGCTGCCATGCAAGTTGCTTTGGCTGAAGGTTTTACAGCCATGACGGTACGTAGAATCGCAACAGAAGCACAAACCTCAACCGGACAAGTTCATCATCATTTTTCTTCGGCATCTCATTTAAAAGCTGAAGCTTTTTTAAAGCTGATGGAACAACTTGATGAAATTGAACAAACCCTCCAAACAACCAGCCAATTTCAAAGACTCTTCATCTTATTAGGCGCAGAAAACATAGACAGACTTCAGCCCTATTTACGATTATGGAATGAAGCAGAACTCTTGATTGAACAAGATGCAGAAATACAAAAGGCCTATAACCTTGCCATGCAAAGTTGGCATGAATCTATTGTGCAAGCAATTGAACTCGGTAAGAAAGAAGGCGAATTTAAAAATATATCTAATTCAACAGACATAGCATGGCGACTCATTGCTTTTGTGTGCGGATTAGAAGGTATTTATCAACTTGGATTACAAGGTTTAGCTGAAAACGACTTTAAGCGTCATACCGAAGCAATTATTCGTCTAGAATTATTATAAATATTGAAGCTGGCATTTATTAAAAACACCAGCATTTATTGATTATATAAAACTTAGAACCAGCCTTTACGTCCTTTTAAAACTTGATCGGTGCAACGTAAGGCTTCTTGAGTAAGCCCCCACAAACGGTAATCGCCCGTGATTGAACCAATCTGGAAGTTATGTGTATAAGCAAAGCTAAGATCACGCTCAGGGTCACACCATGCCCCTGAACCATTGTAGCCAATATGCCCAAAGCCATTTTTAGCACGTTTACCCATCGTAATAATACGGTGATATCCTAAGCGCCAATTCATCGGTATTGGCATGACACGATCACGTGCATAACTTTGAATGGTACTCAGCTCTTTAAATACTTCTGGGCGAATGAGTTGCTGTCCATCCCATTCGCCTTTATTTGCCAGCATCGCATAAATTTTAGCAAGACTATTCGCAGTAAATGTGCCATTTGCTGCTGGAATAACAGCTTGCAATCCTTCATCACTAAAGAAACTAAAATTCTTCATTCCTTTTGGAATCATAGCATCCTGAAAATCTTGCGGGTCTTGTCCAGTCCAAGTAATCATTTTTTCAGAAAGTGAACTTTTGCGCGGCTGAGGTTTGTTAGGTTTTTCAGCTTGAGTAGGTGCTGGTTTTTCTGGTTTTGGTTGAATAATTAATCGTGCTACTCGATCCAATTCGCTTGCAGGTGTACCAAAATAAACACCGTCTAACTGCAACGGTTCAACGAGATATTTTTGCATGAGCTGATCTAAAGATTGACCAGTTGCTTTTTCAAGCACGCCACCGACAAGCCAACCAAATGTTAAGGCTTGATATGCATTGCCCTGTCCGACAATGAATCTTGGCTTGGAAATAGCCATTACATCCAACATATGTCGCCAGTCGAGCATTTCCCTCGCACTTTCAATAATATTTCGAATATCAAACATACCACTTTGATGGCTCAACACATGACGCAAAGTCATTTGCTCTTTACCATTCTGAGTAAACTCAGGCCAGTAAGTCGCAATCGGTTTGTCATAGTCTAAAAAACCTTTACTGACTAAAATATGTGCTAAGGTTGCAAGTACACCTTTCCCTGTAGAGTAGCAAACTGCCAAAGTATCAGGTTGCCAAGCTTCAGTTTGTGATTTTAGACCGGTGTAGATATCTACAACTTTCTGACCTCTAAAATAAACCGCTAAAGCAGCTCCACCTTGTCCTGTTCTAGCATCTTGAAGACGGCTGAACTGGTGAGCTAAATCAATAAAACGTTCATCTAAAATACCGTGATAGTTATGGGTATCGGCCAGTAAAATCTCTTTAATCACATGAAGTTCCTTGCATTTTTTGTTATTTTGCTCAAAAGCAGCCCAAACCTGTGTTCAGGCTGCTGATATTTTTATAATGCTTTTACTGTTCCTGCAACATGCGGTTTTTGCGATTTTGCATTACGAATCAAAAAGTCAGTCTTTTTGTCTGTATTGGCAGTTAAAAACTCAACTTTTGATGGTAGGAACATTGGTAGCTTAAACCAGACATCTGCTTCATAAGCATTAGGTAATTCAAGATTCGCTAGTGCTTTAGCTTTGCTCCACATACCATGTGCAATTGCTTGCTTAAAGCCAAATGCTTTTGCAGTAATGGCATGAATATGAATTAAGTTAAAATCACCAGACACTTTCGCGTAACGGCGGCCTGTGTTTTCTAAAATATCCCACTGGGCCTTTGGAACATAAGCTGGCGCTTGTTCTTCTTTAGCTTTCTCACCTACTCTTTTCTCGACTTTTTGACGAGATAAATAAGTCGTTAAGCCTTCCATCACTACTTCATTGCCAACTTTTGCCGTAGTAATAAAGTCAAACTGAACACCTTTATCATGTGGTTTTAGTTCCCCAAATTTACATGACAGAGTGAGTTTTTCAGTTACACCAATTGGTCTGGTTTGTTTAATCTGGTTACGGATATGCACTAAACCTAAAATTGGAAATGGAAAGGCTTCTGCTGTCATCATGTGCATTTGCAAACTTTGAGAAAGCACAGCCAAATAAATTGCCGGTACAAAGCCATTATTTTGAAAGCCACATACTTCGTTATAAGCTTTGAGATGGCTTTGATCAATTTCAAGATGGTCTACCACATATTCAACTTGTGGTAAGATTTTTGGCCCCTGCGGCTTTTTAAAAATTAAGCCTTGTACTACTTTTGGATAAGCCAATGCCGCTTTTGGTAGTTGGCTAAAATGACGAGTATTCATACCTAACCTTTTATAATTTATAGATTCTTGAATAAAAAAGGGATGCACAAGCACCCCTATTTAGCTAAGAGTGCTTAAGCGCCCAACAAGCTTTGACCACACACACGTACAACGTTGCCATTTACACCTGTAGAAGCAGCTGATGCAAACCATGCAATTGTTTCTGCCACATCAACAGGTAAACCGCCTTGTTGCATTGAGTTCATACGACGACCTGCTTCACGAATTGCAAACGGAATTGCCGCAGTCATTTGAGTTTCGATAAAGCCAGGTGCTACTGCGTTAATGGTAATACCATTTTTTAAGATAGGTGCAGTAAATTTCACTAAACCGATTACACCAGCTTTTGAAGCAGCATAGTTGGTTTGACCAAGGTTACCCGCAATACCGCTAATTGATGATACACAAACAATACGGCCATTTGCATTTAGACCATCGTTTTCTAATAAGTAGTCATTTACACGTTCAGCAGCAGACAAGTTAATGTTAATGACCAAGTCCCAAAGCTCTGGCTTCATGTTTGCCAAAGTTTTGTCACGTGTAATACCTGCGTTATGAACAATAATATCTAAACCGCCTTGTTTTGCCGCAGCAGCTTTAATTTTTTCGCCCGCATCAGCAGCTGTAATGTCAATTGCCAATGTAGAACCACCAATGTCAGCAGCTACACGGTCAAGGTCAGCTTGTTGTTGTGGTACATCTAGACAAATAACATGAGCACCGTCACGTGCCAACACGTGTGCAATTGCCTCACCAATACCACGGCTTGCACCAGTTACTAACGCAGTTTTTCCAGCAAGTGGTTTTGCCCAATCAACATCCACCACATCTGCTTTAGATACACGAATTACTTGGCCAGATACATACGCTGAACGTGGAGAAAGCAAGAAACGTAATGTTGATTCAAGATTTGCAGCAGCACCTTCATCAACATAAACAACTTGAGCAGTAATACCCTTTTTAAATTCTTTACCTACAGATTTGATAAAGCCTTCAAGTGCGCGCTGAGCAATTGCCTGTTTTACAGTTTTTGCAGTTTCAGGTGTTGTACCAATCACAATCACTCGACCAGAAGTCGCAACTTGACGTGCAATCGGATTAAAGAATTTATAAAGTTCGTTTAACTGTTCTGAGTTTTGAATACCAGATGCATCAAATACAACTGCTTTGAATTTTGATTCTTTATCGCCCGCATTGAATGGACGTAAATTTAAACCAACTTTTGCAGCTTCTTGTTGTAATGCAACATTATTGCCTACATAGCTGTCAGCATGAATATTGCTAAGTACTTGTGCAATCGCACCAGACAAAACACTTGACGGCGCTGCGCCAACCAATACTGCACCATTCACTACTGGCTGAGCACTTTCAAAACGCTCTAATACAACTGGCGATGGTAAACCCAGATTTTTAACAACGAATTTACCAATAGGAGATTGCGTAAATGCTTGGTATTGATCAGTCATGATTATTATCTCTCAAAGAAATGAATTTTCTACGACAGGCTTCATTATGTTATGAGATGGAAAGAAACAATATGAAAGCAGTCGTTCATTAGAGTTACTCCAAATCATACTTGAGTTCATCTTTTGATGTCTTGACCTGAATGCTATCTACAATGTCATTCTAGTCAATACAGGTCTATTTGAATTGTGTTAAGGTAGCTTACAAGAATATCGTTATTATGCTTGGAAAAGCCTTATGAGCAAAACAACTCAAGAAAATCCAGCAGTCGAGAATTCTGCTCAGGAAAAAGTGTCAAATACATCAAAGTCGGCTTCTAACACGGCTAAGCGTAACAGCACTACTCCTAAAGCAGCAACTAATACATCAAAAACGACACGTACTCGTTCAACGACTGCACCTGCACGTAGCCCTCGTAGTAAGAGCGCTGCTTCAGCAACCCCGTCTACATCTTCAAATGTAGCTGCAGCACCAAAAGCAACAAAAACCAAAACTTCTGTTCAACAGGATAAAACCATGAGTCAAAACACTGTTCGCCGCGTTGCAATCCTTGGTGGCAACCGTATTCCATTTGCACGTTCAAATACTGCTTACTTTAAAGCGTCTAATTCTGACATGCTGACAGCAGCATTGAATGGTTTGGTTGAGCGCTTTAATTTACAAGGTAAGCGTATTGGTGAGGTTGTTGCGGGCGCTGTTTTAAAACACAGCCGTGATTTCAACATGACTCGTGAAGTTGTATTGAGTACAGATCTTGCTCCTGAAACTCCTGCTTATGATATTCAAATTGCATGTGGTACAGGTTTACAAGCAGCATTTGTCGTTGCCAACAAAATTGCCCTTGGTCAAATCGACGTAGGTATTGCAGGTGGTGTAGATACCACTTCTGATGCGCCAATTGCTGTAGGTGATGGTTTACGTAAAGTTTTACTTGAGCTTAATGTTGCTAAAACTGGTAAAGACCGCCTTAAAGCTTTAACAAAAATTGATTTTAAAAAGCTTCTTGATGCACCAAGCAATGGTGAACCACGTACTGGCCTTTCAATGGGTGAGCACCAAGCAATCACTGCTTTAGAATGGGGTATCACTCGTGAAGCACAAGACGAACTAGCTGCAAGCAGCCATCAAAAACTTGCTGCTGCTTATGACCGCGGTTTCTTTGATGACTTAATGACTCCATTCTTAGGTCTTAACCGTGACAACAACTTACGTCCGGACAGTACAGTTGAAAAACTTGCTAAGTTAAAACCAGTTTTCGGTAAAGGCGAAACTGCAACAATGACAGCTGGTAACTCAACTCCGTTAACTGACGGTGCGTCTGTTGTATTGCTTGCTTCTGAAGAATGGGCAAAAGAAAACGGTCATGAAGTTTTAGCTTACCTTTCTTTCTCAGAAACAGCAGCTGTTGATTTCATTGGTAAGAACGGTCCTAAAGAAGGCTTATTGATGGCTCCTGCTTATGCAGTACCTCGTATGCTTAAGCGTGCTAACCTTAAACTGCAAGACTTCGATTTCTACGAAATCCATGAAGCATTTGCATCTCAAGTACTCTCTACTTTAAAAGCTTGGGAAGATGAAAAATTCTGTAAAGAACGTCTTGGCTTAGATGCACCTTTAGGTTCAATTGACCGTTCTAAATTGAACGTAAATGGTTCATCTTTAGGTGCGGGTCACCCATTTGCTGCAACTGGTGGTCGTATCTTGGCTACTGCAGCTAAATTGATTAATGAAAAAGGTTCAGGCCGCGCATTAATCTCGATCTGTACAGCAGGTGGTGAAGGTGTGGTGGCGATTGTAGAAAAATAATTTCTATTTATCGACCTAATAAAATAAGCACCCATCTGGGTGCTTATTTTATTTCAATCTATGTGAATTAATGAAGTGATGCCGCTTTAGCATTAGGGAAAAACTTATCTTCAATATGGTCATAGCACCACTGGAAAATAAAGGTATAAACCAAAATACATAAGGTTAAGCCAATATCTAAAATAAATGCATCAATCACTGTCATCTGCATCATATATGCAATCATTGGAACAGTCGCAATCAGCAAACCACCCTCAAAACCAATCGCATGTAAAATCCGTACAGGGATCGTTCTTTCCCAATTATATTTATGCTCTACTTTTTCGAAATAGTGGTTAAAAATCATATTCCAGAAAACTGAAACCACTGCCATAAACACACCAAGTGTTCCGGTCACTTCCATCGGCATGTCAAAAATAAAACTTAATGCAATCGCAATGATGACCAACAAAATTCCTTCATAACTGATTGCATGAATGAGTCTTCTCTTGGAAATCAACATTTTTAAATACTCAATAATAACTTGGATAATGTGCATTTTATTTTTATAATTTTGATTAATCCAATCAGGTTCTTTCAATTTTTTTGACAGATGAATATTAATCAAGAACAACTTCTCATGTTCCAAGCCGTTATGGAAACAGGTTCATTTTCAGCAGCGGCAAGGAAACTCGGTAAAGTCCCCTCTGCTGTGAGTATGTCGATTGCTAATTTAGAAATTGATCTGAACCTGACTTTATTTGAACGTAAAGGCCGCGAACCTACTCCTACAGCCGAAGCACGAGTGCTATATGAAAAAACGGCGCAACTATTGATTGAAATGAATCAATGGAAACAGCACGCGCATGCATTAAGTACTGGGCTGGAACCTAATCTTACTATTGTTGTGGTGTCTGAGCTGCTACATACCAATTGGACCGACTATGTTTGCCTGCTAGAAAGTCGCTTTCCCGATCTACAAATTAATATTGTGTCTGCCCCTCAAGAAGATGCGCTTCAAATGTTGTTAGATGGATCTGCCCAACTGGCCCTTATGTTTGAACGTGAGCATTTAGACAATAGAGAACAGTTTGTTGAACTCAAACGTGAAGCCTTAATTCCTGTTATTTCAAAAACCCATCCGCTCGCAAGCCAAGAGCATGTTTCATATGAGCAGATTTTAGGTACAAGACAAATTGTGGTGGCAAGTCGAGATGAAACATTAAAACCCGAATTATTATTTTCAAAACATTACTGGCGTACAGACAACCACCACTCTGCTTGCTTAATGATTTTACGTAATTTAGGTTGGGGCGTACTTCCGCAAGAGATGTTTAAAGAAAATCCTGGGTTAAACAATAAGCTTAAAGCATTAGATGTATTTGATTTTACGCCTCGATTTGAATATTACGTTGATTTGGTCTGGAGCCGCGAAAGTGAACTCGGTGCTGCTGCACGGTTTTTGATTGACTATATTCGTAATAAGCGAATGCAACCAGCTCCGTAAAATCATTTCAATTTAGATGCAGAACCTAAACGTTTTTCTTTGAAACATAACAATTGATATATCGACAGTATGGATAGAGTTTGTGCTATAAAGAAAACATAAGATTTTTTATTGAAGATGTTGAATATCAATGACTCATACAGCACTTGACCAATTAAAAACATTAACGACCGTTGTTGCTGACAGTAGCGACCTTGAAGCAATTCGTAAATTTCGTCCCTTAGATGCTACAACGAACCCTTCGTTAATTACCGCTGCGGCAGAACAACCTGAAAGTAAAGAGCTCATTGAAGACGCTTATTATCAAGCCAAAGAAGAAGGCTATAAAAATGATGAACTGATTGAAAGAACCATTGATATTTTAACCGTAAAATTTGGTGTAGAAATTTTAAAACTCATTGAAGGCCGAGTTTCAACAGAGGTTGATGCTGCCCTTTCATACGACACCGAAGCGACCATTCAAAAAGCACATGAATTATGCGAGCTTTATAAAGGTTATGGTATTGATCAGTCACGTATTCTTATTAAAATTGCATCGACTTGGGAAGGTATTCAAGCGGCTAAAGTCTTAGAAGCTGAAGGGATTGCTTGTAACCTCACTCTCCTTTTCGGTTTACATCAGGCCCAAGCGTGTGCAGATGCCAAAGTTACTTTAATCTCACCTTTTGTAGGCCGTATTTTAGACTGGTACAAAAAAGCTGAAGGTGTAGATTCTTACCCAATCGAGAAAGATCCAGGTGTGGTTTCAGTTAAGAAAATCTACACTTACTACAAGCAGCAAAATATTCCAACTCAAGTCATGGGCGCGAGCTTCCGTAGTATCGACCAAGTGCTTGGCCTTGCAGGATGTGATTTGCTTACGATCTCACCAAGCTTACTAACGCAGCTTGAACAAGATACGCGTACAGTCGATGCAGCACTTGATGCAAACAAAGCAAAACAGGCAGAAGCGATTGTTAGACCAGCTCAGAACGAACAAAGTTTTAAAGACGAACTCAATCATGACTTAATGGCTTTCCAACTTTTACAAGGTGGTGTTGATGGCTTCATTAAAGCGCGAGATCAATTAAGCCTTTTATTACGTCAATCCTTTGGAATTGATGCAGAAATTAAATCTTAAAAAACTGCACTTTTCATACAAAATTACCGATTTTTGTTATCATGACAAAAATCGGTTTTTATTGGGTTTCTCGTGTTCGGCATAACAGATCTAACAACATATATTATTGGTACACTCCTAATTGTGTTATTACCCGGACCCAATTCCCTTTATGTGATGTCAATTGCTTCACGCTATGGTATTAAAACTGGATATATGGGTGCACTTGGTATTTTTACTGGTGATCTTATTTTAATGTTATGTACCGTATTAGGTGCAGCTTCTTTATTAAAAGCATTCCCTTGGGTTTTTATTATTCTTAAACTCGTTGGTGCACTTTATCTGTCCTATTTAGGGTTTAAACTTTTACAAGGCAGTATTCAACGCTGGAAATTACGTAATCAAACACAAGCCGAAATGGCTGATTTACCTACTTTAGATAAAATTCACCCTTACAAAACTGCCTTAAGTATTAGTTTACTTAACCCTAAAGCAATTTTATTTTTCTTATCTTTCTTTGTTCAGTTTATTAATCCAGATTACGCTTATCCAGCTTTAAGTTTTTTAATCTTAGCGGTAATTTTACAAATTATTAGTTTTAGCTATTTGACAGCGCTCATTTTCTCTGGAATTAAACTCTCAGCATTTTTTAAGCAAAATCATAAAATTGCAGCAAGCGGAATTTTCTTAGTTGGTATTTTATTTTTTGGGTTCGGTTTAAAGCTGGCCACTTCAACCATGTAAATTACTAAGGCAATAAAGTTAAAACTTATTAAATTATTAAAATGCCAGCATGCCATCTGTTTTGACTTCATTAAGTACAAAGAATGTTCTCACCTGCCTTACTCCCGGTAAGGCAATAATTTTTTCACTATGAAATCGGTTAAAAGCAGCTAAGTCTTTAACACGAATTTTTAGAAAATAATCGACTTCTCCGGCAACTAGATAACACTCTAGAACATTCTCCAAATCACCTGCGGCTTGTTCAAAAGCTTGAAAGCTATCCGGTGTTGAACGGTCCAGCACTACCCCAACCAAAACGATGGTCTCACGCTGCACCATACTTGGATTGATTCGAGCACGAACATCCAAGATTGCTCCAATTTTAAAAAGACGTTGCGTATGATTCCAACATGACGAGGTACTAATACCAACAAGTTTTGCTAGTTCGGCATTACTTAAGCGTCCGTTCTCTTGTAAACAACGCATAATTTTCAGCTCAAGCGGTGTCAAATTTTCAGCTTGTTCATCCATAAGAATAATATCCAGTATTCATTAATTTTTATGAAATGAATAATAGCATTTATAGCTATTTAAAAAATATTATTTCATTTTTACACCCAAAATAGAAAGCACCTTCTTAAAAAAAATTGTTAGATTTATCTGGCTGAAAATATAGGCAGAAACATATCAATTTTTCAGGGACTTAGAACATTTAGCCATGCAAAAGATTCTTCAAGATTTTTCTATTCCAGCCGTATTCGCGGGTTTCATTACCTTTCTAATTGGTATTAGTGTTTCGGCTATTTTAGTGATTCAGGCAGCCCAAGCTTTAAATGCTTCACCTGAACAAATCACCTCATGGTTTTGGGCTTTAGGTTTGGGTCTTGGTTTATCAGGACTCATCCTTTCTTGGAAATTTAAATACCCTGTAGCAACAGCTTGGTCTACTGCCGGTCTCGCTTTAATTATTGCAACTGGCGGTGGATATAGCATAAATGAAGCAATTGGTTCTTTTTTAGTTGTTGGTGTACTGACTGCGGTTTTAGGTTTTTCAGGAATATTTCAAAAGGCGCTTTCATATATTCCTCAAAGCTTGACCAGTGCCATGCTTGCAGGCGTTTTACTCAAATTTGGTATTTCACTTTTCGCAAGTTTGCAAAATGATTGGGCATTCGTTTTATCTTTACTCGTCATTTATATCATTACCAAAAGATTATGGCCGCGTTATAGCATCGTGTTCACAGCACTTGCTGGTGTTGTGCTCTGCCCTGTGTTTTTAGACTTTCATATGCCTACACTTCACTGGTCTTTGGCTAAACCTGTTTGGATTAGTCCTGTTTTTAGCTGGTCAGCAGTTTTAGGCTTAGCGCTACCACTGTTTGTGATTAGTATGGCTTCACAGTATTTACCCGGTATTGCCATGATTAAAAGTTATGGCTATAAACCACATGTCAATCAACTCATTGGCTGGACTGGTTTAACCCAAGTTTTGCTTGCGCCTTTTGGTTGTTATAGCGTCAATATTGCCGCGATCAGTGCGGCTGTATGCCTTGATGATCAAGTTCATCCTGACCCAAGTAAACGCTATATTGCTGGCATAAGCTCTGGTTTTTTCTATGCATTGATGGGACTCTTTGCAGCAACACTGACAAGCTTACTCATGTCTTTTCCTCATATTTTTATTGTAGCTTTAGCAGGTATTGCATTACTTGGCACCATTAGCCATAACATTGCGCTTGCCTTTGGCCCAATTGAAGACCGTGAAGCAGCACTATTTACCTTTTTATGTAGTGCTTCGGGTATTCAATTTTTCGGTATTGGTTCGGCATTTTGGGGATTAATTGTCGGTATTATTGTATTTGTAGTCCTTAAATTTAAGGTTAAAAAATAACACCTAAAATAGAAACTTTGCGCTTAACCATTTAGAGCATTTCATAAATAATTAAGTGCAAAGTCTCATTAAATTAATTAATTGCGTTTTTATCCCAAAAAGCCTGTCTTATTTGTGGCATCGCATTTAAGTGGTTAATAATATGCTGCGCTTCTTCCGCTTCAATTGAAGTCGCAATTAAGGTCACTTCTATTTCAACCTCTTTCTCTCCAAAAGGTGTTACATCAATGTCTTTGGGAGGGTAATTGTGGTGCTTCAACGTTAGATTTAATTCATCCATAACTACTTTGCTCTGACTTCGGTCACAGATAATATAAATTACATGTAAAACCTCTGTATCATCGTCTAATGGACGACGATCAATGATATGAACAATCGGTCTTAACAACGTATTGGCAGATAAAATAAAAGCTGTTGCCAGTATGGCTTCAATAATTAAGTCAGAACCCGCAGCAGCCCCCACCGCAGCAGAACACCACAAAGTTGCTGCGGTATTTAAGCCATGGATGTTACCTTCTTGACGCATAATTACACCTGCGCCCAAGAAACCAATACCCGAAACCACATAAGCAATGACCCGAACAGCGCCATCTGCTCCAGTAAGATTTGTTGCAACATCCACAAAGATTGCAGCACCTACAGCGACCAGCACATTGGTCCGAAGACCAGCAGTCCGTTGCCTATATTGCCGTTCAAATCCAATTAAAGCACCTAAAATAAAAGCAACTGAGAGACTAATTAATGTATCAACAATATTAGATAAATCTGCATGTTGTAGAAATTGCAACTTCATCTTGCACCTATAATTTTATTGCCAGCCGTAACGGCGGATATAGATTTTTTTCACCCATTGAGTAATACACATATAAGCAATTAAAATTAAAGGCAAATATAAGAAATAACTTAATGGTAAAGCTTGCAGTTTTAAATAACTTGCTAAAGGACCCATTGGTAAGAAAATACCAATACACATAATCACTACTGTCATAACTAACAATGGGGTTGCAGCACGACTCTGAATAAATGGAATCTTAGCCGTACGGATCATATGCACAATTAACGTTTGAGTGAGTAACCCCACTACGAACCAGCCAGACTGGAATAAAGTCTGATGTTCAGGTGTATTTGCTGAAAACACAAACCACATTAAACAAAAAGTGATAATGTCAAAAATAGAGCTAATCGGTCCAAACACCACCATGAAACGGCCAACTTCTTCAGGTTGCCAACGCTGCGGTTTTGCAATTAACTCTTCATCAACGTTGTCAAATGGAATCACGATTTGTGATACATCATAAAGTAAGTTTTGAATGAGTAAGTGAATAGGCAGCATTGGTAAAAATGGAATAAAAGCACTCGCAATTAATACCGAAAAAACATTACCGAAATTTGAACTTGCCGTCATTTTGATATATTTCAACATATTGGCAAAAGTTCTACGGCCTTCAATTACACCTTTTTCAAGCACCATCAAGCTTTTTTCAAGCAAGATTAAATCTGCTGATTCTTTAGCAATATCTACTGCCGTATCTACTGAAATACCAATATCGGCAGCGCGTATAGCCGCGGCATCATTAATACCATCTCCCAAGAAACCAACTACATGTCCGTTGGCTTTTAACTGCTCAACAATACGTTCTTTATGTACAGGGCTAAGCTTTGCAAAAATGTGGTATTGCTCTACTGCTCTTTTGAGCTGCTCATCGGTTAAGGTTTCAATTACACCGCCCAATAGAACTTGATCATAGTTCAGGCCAATTTCTCGGCACACTTTTTGAGTGACAAATTCATTATCACCAGTAAGTACTTTTACGGTTACACCATGAGCATGCAAACTTTGTACTGCTTCTCGAGCAGACTCTTTAGGTGGATCAAGAAATGCGATGTAACCAATTAAAATTAAATCACTTTCATCAACAACCGAATAATTTTCCTGATTATTATCAAACTCACGATACCCTACAGCAACAACACGTAAGCCATCTCGGTTATAACGTTGAGTTAATGCTTCAATTGCAACTTCACGTTGCTTTGTTAAAGGCTCTACTTTGCCATTTACCTCGACATAACGGCAAACCTTTAACATTTCCTCAACTGCGCCCTTGGTAATCATACGCACTTTTTCTTGAGGTGTTTTTACAACAACCGACATACGGCGGCGATCAAAATCAAAAGGAACTTCATCTAACTTCTTATAACGTAACTTTTGCGTTTTGATCTGATCATCAACAGCTTCTAACACAGCCACATCAAGCAGATTTTTCAAACCTGTTTGATAGTAACTATTTAAAAATGCCTGCATGAGTACAAAGTCTGATTTTTCACCATGAACATCAATATGTTGGGATAAAAAGATTTTGTCTTGAGTTAGCGTTCCAGTTTTATCGGTACACAGAACATCCATTGCACCAAAGTTTTGGATCGCATCTAGACGTTTAACGATTACTTTCTTTTTAGATAAGAAAACCGCACCCTTGGCTAAAGTTGAAGTCACAATCATCGGTAGCATTTCTGGAGTAAGACCAACAGCAACCGATAATGCGAATAAAAATGCCTCTGTCCAATCACCTTTAGTAAAGCCATTAATGAAAAGTACAACAGGTGCCATCACCAACATGAAACGAATAAGTAACCAACTGACTTTGTTGACACCCATTTGAAATGCCGTGTTACTTCGATCAGTAGCTGTAACTCGGTGAGCGAGTGCACCAAAATATGTTTGAATACCCGTACTTAAAACAACTGCCTGAGCCGAACCAGAAACAATATTGGTCCCCATAAATACAATGTTATCTAGCTCTAAAGCACTCGTTTCTTCGAGATTTTTCTGCAATGGAAATTTCTCGACAGGCATTGATTCACCAGTCATTGCAGCTTGAGAGACAAACAAATCTTTGGCATTTAAAATTCTGCAATCAGCAGGAATCATGTCACCTGCAGATAATAAAATCACATCACCTGGCACCAAATATTGAATTGGCATTTCAAATTGGTGATTGGTTTGGTTTTTAATATCAATGTCATAACGCTCATGTATAAGCTCTAAATCTTCTGCACTAACTTGATGACGCAGTACTGTAGCGGTATTACTTACCATTGCCTTTAAAGCATCTGCAGCTTGATTTGATTTTGCTTCTTGCCAATAACGAAGTAACGTCGAGAGAATAACCATCACGCTAATAATGGTTGAACCCGTTAAATCATCGGTAAAAAAAGCAATTAATGCCAAAAGGCTAAGCAAAATATTGAACGGATTGCGGTAGCAATACCAAAGATGTTGCCACCAAGTTAATGGCTTCTCATGAGTAATCTCGTTGAGCCCCACTGCCATTTGCTGTGTATGTGCTTGTTCTTCTGTAAGCCCTGTGAAATGAGTATTGAATTGTTTTAATAAATCACTTGATTGGGCTCTTGATGCATCGAGCAAACGCATAGATAAATTTTTGCTAATTTCTTGAGCATAGCTAGATTGATGTAGCTCTTTAAAAGATCGATTACGACCAAAAAAACGCATCAAATGAAATCTTTGTAAAAATGCTGTGAAGAGTCGTTGCCAGAATTTCATCGCGAAATCCTCCATTTTTTAGGCGTACAAAGCTCTCGACCTTATTGATAAATAAAGTCTATAAAAATTTAAAATTTAGAAAGGGATAGGAGATCGTAAAGTTACGATGAAGAAGAGAAAATTAGCCCAAAGCCGAACCAACGCTGACGGAAAGTCACGCGCTTGAACATAGCTCGAATACTTTGAATCGTATGAGACGAATTATTTACCAAAATTGAATTTTGGTAGTTATAGCAGTGTGTGGAAGCATATAAGAACATTGGCTTCTCCCCATTTCTAGCGAGAAACTAAATAGATAAGTGCTTGAAGTACTTAATTACAAAAAGTAATTTGTATAGGTTTAATCTAATTTTTTACAAAGCTATCTCATTGCAAGATAGCCCTTCCTAATGGTTATCTTGCTCAGTATTGGCTTTGGTTTAATTGATAATTAAACTCGAACCTCGAACAACTACCCATTTAGGATCTCCATTAAATAAACTCGCGGCAAGTATATGTTTTACTCTATAACACACAAGAATTTTTTTGTAATTTTTTATTAACAAAATTCCAGCTTAAAATCACAGCTCTTTGACTACCACAGTTTTCGCCATTTTGTCATGCCAGCCTTGTTTTTTAGGATCAAATGCCACCCAAATAAGACCAATACAAAATACTAAGATGGATGGAATATATCCAATATAACGAATGATGGATTGCATCAAAGTTAACTTATTTCCCGTTTTTTCATCGAGAACTTTTAAACGCATAAGGCGTTTACCTGGTGTACCTGCAAAGTAGAGCCAACATAAAACGGTATATAAAAATGGAAAAGCATAATTTACAATCAGATCAAACCAATAGTTTTGCGGTTTACTACTCATTCCTGTCGCAAATATCAGATCATAATCTCCACGATAAAAAACCCATGCAGCTGGAATAATTGCTAAAAAAAGAATAAGTGTATCAATAATCATTGCACCAAATCGTAACCAGAACCCTGCATATTCGTATTTATAGCTCATGCGTACACCTCTGTTTTGTTATCGTTTGCCTTATACTAAAGAGACAACTTCATTTTACTTTAATCCTAAAGGAAATCTTTTTATTTTTAAATACTTGAAATAATTTTTAATTTTCTATTTTACTTAGAATTGTAATAAGTACTGTTGAGACCAATAAATTATAACAGCATATATAATATTTAAGTATTTTATATACACCTCACTCTAGATGAGGTGGTTTAATTATTTTTATTGAATTAATAATATATAACGGCTGATTATTTCCAAAACAAAACATCAATTTTAAATTCTTTCTTCAATAGTAATGCAGCACAGATTAGTCCTAAACCAATAATTATCAAAAAGAAGCTTAAAGTTAATACACCGCCTAGTATAGATAAAACACCTAGAATAGTGAGTAGATAAAATAAAATTATAATTAACTTAAACATTTAGTTTATTCAACCATTTACGATAAAATCAACTCATTCTAGCGCTTTTAGCAATAAATTGTTCTCAAATGTTGAATACACACCTTCTTTGTATTAACTCAAAAACAATATGTTAATAATTCTTGCTAAATGTTAATAATAAAAAATAAACTGTGACAAATATCACAATTATAATTTATTTAACTTCAAAATAGTGCTTTTCAGTAATAAGTTTTATTTTCAGATTTTTATATAAACGATCTTTTGAATTTTCCAGTGAAGGTACTACTTTTTCAGCAAACTTATCGTCAGCCATAAGTCTTGCATAAGTTTTATATCCAATTACTAATTTTTCCGGTTCTTTACCTGTTTGGCGAAATTCTTCAATAAGTTTACTTACTTTCTTTGCTGTTAAATCTGCCATACTTATACTCCCCCACTGAATATACTATTTGGTTATACGAGTTCTGTATGACAAAAATATGAAAAGTAATTTATTGTAAAGTTCATCTAAAAAATAAAATTTTCACTCTACTCTATATCGATCAAGCAATTTCATTTTAAAAGCAATAAAAATCAATTATATATTTCATTTTTATTTAATTTAATGACAACTTAATTGAATTGATTTCTACCTTTAAACAAATGTGTTAATCTTTAAGTAAGAAAAGCTTCATACATATAACAACTTGTAAATAAGAGGAATAACATTATGAATTATCAACATATTATTGTACCTGTGGATGGTTCCGAGATTTCTTTGGCAGCAGCCCGACAAGCTGCCCATATTGCTAAAGCTTTTGGTAGTAAACTTACAGCAATTAGTCTTGTTGCAGTAGATCCATTTAGTGGTGTTGATTTTTATTACATCTCTCCTGTTGTAAAAGATTATTTTGTTGAAGCGCGTGCGAATGCTGAAAAAACGCTTGCCAAGGTAAAAGCCTTATGTGCTGAAGAAGGCGTTGATATTGATACACAAATTATTCAAGGTGAAATCTCATCTGATGGCATTTTAAAAGCAGTAGAAGACTTAAAATCAGACCTGATCGTTATTGGTTCTCATGGTCGCAAAGGTTTCCAAAAACTTATTTTAGGTAGTTTTGCACAAGATGTTCTAAACAGCACTAAAATCCAAGTTTTGGTGGTAAAAGAATAATTGCTTAGTCAAATAAAAGCCTAATCTAGTGATTAGGCTTTTCATCATAAAAAAATGCATAAGTTTTACACAGCTTAAAAACCGTTATAAACTATTAGTCTCTTTCCCCTTCTATTTTGTGAGTCACGCCAATGAAGTAAGTCTTTTTTCTCATCAATTTTCTCTTTTTTGATGTGCAAAATAGACTATTTTTAGTGACTTAACGTCTTTATTTAAAGCTTAACTTTCCTATTTTGTACATCCTGTATTTATGAGGTTTTTTATGACTCAGCAGGCATGTGTAGTATCGCAGCTCACTTTAGAATTTCCTTCAAAAGTGATGTTTAAAGAATTAAATTTTTCACTTGAGCATCATCAAGTATCAGCTTTAATTGGCCGCAATGGTCAAGGTAAGTCTTTACTTATGCAGTTGCTCCAAGACATTTCGCCCACCAAAGAAATGCACATTAGTGGTCAAATTACTTGGCTGTCTAAGCATGCGTATTTAGCTCAATTAACGCGCCTTTCTTCATCCACCATTGCAGAAGCTTTAGAGATTGACCATCTTTATAAAGCTTTGCAAAGAGTAGAACAAGGCGAAGCTGAATTCGATGATTATGATTTATTAGAAGGCAATTGGGATCTCCCTTCTGTTTGGGAAGCCTTATTGCGATCGGCTCACTTACCAACCGATTTAAACTTTCCGGTGAAACAGTTAAGTGAAGGACAAAAAAACAAGTTAGCGTTAGCAGCATTATTTTTAAAAACCGACCACTATCTATTGCTTGATGAACCAAGTAACCATCTCGACCAAGATGCTAGACAGTGGTTAATTCATCACCTCAAGAAACATCCGGCGGGTGCTCTTATCATTAGCCATGATCTAACTTTGTTAAATGAAGTGGACCATATTTATCACTTAAATGAACATGGCTTACAGCACACTACAGGAAACTATGAAATTTTTTATGAGCAATATCAAACACGAGTTGAGGCTTTAGAACAGTCTGTACATCAACATCAACGTGAAGTTAAGCACATGAAGCAGAAGCAACATGATGTTTTAATGAAAGCACAAAAACGTGAGCGTGCTGGCAACAAACTTCGTGATTCAAACTCACAAGCTAAAATTTTACTCGACTTTAAAAAAGAACAGGCTGGACAAAGTTTAGGAGCAATCCAGTCTCAACATCACCGTCAAATTGAGCAAAGCCAGCAGGATTTGAAAAATAAAAAATCACTTCTGGAAACTGTTAAACCTCAACAATTTATATTCCCCTCTTTTCAAAAACGTTCAGGAGAAATTCTTAGAGTTCATGACTTAAAACTCCACTATGGAACACAGCAACCCATCAATTTTGCCCTCAAAGCTTCTCAAAAAACTCACTTAGTTGGTCGTAATGGTGTCGGTAAATCAACCTTGCTTAAACAGATTGTTCAATCTGCTGTAGCGCCTACAGATGAAATTAGCCTATTTGTAAATTGCTTCTATCTAGATCAGAACTTCAGCTTTTTGTTAGACCATCTCTCTGCTGTTGAGAATTTAAGAAATATTAATCCTGATATTTCTGAGTTAGAGTGGAGAAATCTACTAGGTCAGCTTAGGCTTCGTGGTGAAAAAGGGACTTATCCTTTAGCTCAACTGAGTGGTGGTGAGAAGTTAAAAGTCGCATTGTTAGGTTTAAGTCATGCAGAGACTATGCCTGAACTTTTATTACTCGATGAACCAGAAAATCATCTAGATATTGAATCAAGAGAGCTATTTGCAAATGCTATTTCTAGCTATAAAGGTGCTGTGTTATTAGTCTCTCATGATTTAGCTTTTGTTGAAAAGTGCGGAATTCATGAGTCAATTTATTTAAATTAATATTTTTTAATCTTCTATAAAAGCTCTAATTATTAGAGCTTTTATATAGATGGTCTTAATTAGTATTTTATATTTTTATTATTTACTATTTGAAGATCTAAATTAAATGATACGGTTCTATTTTTTCGTGCACTATTTCTCATTTGATAAACTTGAATAATATAGTCACCATCAACGGGTAGTATTACTTCTCCTGAAGAGCCTGTAGTCGAGCCTACCAATAATGCCTTATCTTTGCCTGGCTTTTGACCTGGAGCAAAAACATTAATATAAGCTAAGTTACTATAACTATTAATGTTAAATTTTAAAACCTGTCCACTTTTTGCAAAAACTCGATACCTTACATCATCATAGCCCTGAAATTTTCCTGTTAAAGTTGTTTGATCAGAACCTTTTAAAAAGCTTACTTTGGTTTCAACATTTTTAGCAACAACAGTTAATGGTAAAGTTGCAATTAATCCTGTTAATAATAAAATTTTAATATTTTTTTTCATTTTTAACCCTCAAAATTCTTTTAAATAATTATAAAAAAGATACTTTTTATTAAATTTTACTTTATGTATAAATTTGATGAGTAACGTTTGAGTTTGTAAGTCTTTTAATAGTTGTTCAAAAAATATATGTCATGAAACTTTAACTTGCCAGCTCATAAAAACCACCTTAGAATCCGCGCAACGAATTTTTAGGGGCTTCATTGTGAGTACTTGCTCGATTGATAAGAATAAATCATCGACTCAGATTTAAGTATCCACTAAAGCCCACTGGCTCTCTTGTGGATTTAAGAGAGTCCTTCCCTTTTGCTTTATTTCTTATTTATCAGTTATTTAAAAAACAAGTAAATACTTACATATGCTCCTTGTTGTTTTGGAGTCATCCATGCTATTTCTTAATTTTAAAAAATCTATCGTTTTTTTTAGCACTTGCTTGGCATTTATTTGTAGCTATGCTGGACGACCAATGGTCGTTGATGATGCTTCTTTAGTCCCAGCCCATTCTTGTCAACTTGACTCATGGATGCAGAATAATTCTAAAGATAAGGAATATTGGGTTATTCCTTCTTGCAATATTGATGGCAATTTTGAGTTTGGTGTAGGTTTGGGGCGTCATTTTTCTGATGAGGCAGGTAATATCACTTATACAACTGTTCAAGGGAAAACGCTTATAAAACCACTTGAGACCAATAACTGGGGAATTGGTGTTTCATTTTCTAGCCAAATTAATAATAACCACACTTCTGAAAAAGATTGGACTGTGAATGTACCCTTAAGTATTTCTATGTTGGATGACCATTTCTTATTGCATACTAATGTGGGCTGGCTTAGAGAACACACCACTCACCGCGAGCAAACTACTTGGGGTATGGGTACAGAAACATTCATTACGAAACCCTTAACGGTTACTGCTGAAGTGTATGGAAATGATCGAAGTGATTCATTTTATCAAACCGGTATTAAATATATGTTGTACAAAGAAAATATACAGTTCAACGCAAGTTACGGTAACCGTTTAAATCAGACTAAAGATGACTCATTTTTTTCAGTCGGTTTAGTCTTTGTGAGTAATCCATTTTTTAAGTGAAAATAAGATTAAAAAAGCCCATCTATTGATGGGCTTTTTTAGTTTTATGAGTCTTTATCTAATGAGTGCGGCGTTGTGGTTTTATCTTGCTGTTTGGTATCGTTCTCGCCTTGGCATGCCGCAACAGAGACTGAAATAATTGCTGCTAAACCTAGGGTAGCTATAATTTTAGTCATGTCTTACCTCATATAGTTTCCATTGATTAGGTTATAAATACTGACTATCCATATTACGATCAGCATAGGTTTATAGACTTTTTTGTACTTCTCGCATAGAAATGTAAATTAGAATGGAGCACACATAATTAAAGCATTGATAATTAAATAGCAGCAGTTTTAGAGATGAGAGGGATACTTAACTAGTTTTCGCTCATTACTTTAATTATCACTCTTAGAGGTAAGCTTTTGTTAATTGTAGGAAACACAAAAATCTAACCGATCATGCTGTTGCTTAAAGCATGTCCATGAATCTTTTTCAGGTGCTTCAATAATCTTTTTAGTTTTAAAATCACGATAATAAATAGTCGCATCTTTTAAATTAGAGGTGGATCAGGAAATTTGAACAACACTTATAAGTGATATTTTGCTCCCCAAATGATGTTATAAACATCAATATATGGAGTATTTTATGGCACGTAGACCAAGAAGAAATCATTCAAATGATTTTAAAGCTAAGGTAGCACTTGCTGCGATTAAAGCAGAAAAAACACTTGCTGAATTGAGTGCTGAATTTGATGTTCATCAAAACCAAATTATCGACTGGAAAAATCAACTGATTTCAGCTTCCTCGCAAGCTTTCGATCAATCAAAAGCTCCAACAGAACCACCCATCGATCTAAAAAAACTACATGCAAAAATCGGTGAGCAGGCATTAGAAATTGATTTTTTAGAAGGTGTGTTGAAGAAACTGGGCCGCTTCAACCACAAAAGTTAATCGATGACTCACTTCAGATTTCAGTATCTAAGCAAGCTCAGCTGCTGAAAGTCTCCCGTGGTTGTTATTACTATCGCCCAAAACCTGTGAGTGCATCAGATCTGAAGCTGATGCGCTGTATGGATGAGTTACATATGCAATACCCTTTTGCAGGTAGCCGTATGATGCGTGATTTGTTGAATCGTCAAGGACATCATATAGGACGACGTCATACACGTACTTTAATGAAGAAAATGGGCATTAATGCGTTATATTGCAAACCAAATTTAAGCCAGGCTAATCAAGCTCACCGCAAATATCCATATCTGCTCAAAGGATTGGCTATTCAGCGCAGTAATCAAGTGTGGTCTACGGATATAACGTATATCCCTATGGCAAAAGGCTTTGTTTATTTATGTGCTGTGATTGATTGGCATAGCCGCAAGGTACTTGCGCATAGAGTATCGATTAGTATGGAGGTTACATTTTGCATAGAAACATTAAATGAAGCTATTGAAAAATATGGTCGACCTGAAATATTTAATACAGACCAAGGCAGTCAGTTTACCAGTGATGCATTTATTGATGTATTGAAATCAAATGGCATTCAAATCAGTATGGATGGTAAAGGTCGATGGGTTGATAATGTGATGGTTGAACGATTATGGCGGAGCGTTAAATATGAAGAGGTGTATCTCAAAGCCTACAGCAATGTTTTGGATGCGAAGAAGCAATTAAACGCATATTTTGAATTTTATAATTTGAAACGACCTCATTCGAGTCTGGACAAAATGACTCCAGATGAGTTTTACTATGACCAGCTACCACAACAAAATAAGGTAGCTTAACTAGAGCAGAGTATCACTTATAAATAAGCTTTTAGTTGTTCAAACATGTGGGACCACCTCTAATTCGATAAATTACTTCCCACAGAAATACATGAATCCTCATGAGAACAAATATTTGATTCTTTTATAAATACTTTACTATTTGGAAAAGTTAATCTTTCAAAGTTAGAACTTAAGTTATTCGTAGAAGAGAGTAAGCAAGTCTCAGTACTATTTTTACCATTCACAACAAAACAGCTTTTACTGACTTCGAAGGGCTCCTGAGCGAATGTACCCGTAGCATAAGGCAATAAAAATAATGTAATAAGGCGCTTCATGTTCTTTCTCACTATGCAACATTTAGTCTAAAACTGCCTATAAATATTCAGACTACATCTAATTTAGCTGTCTATAATACCTCTATTAAGTTTAGTTAAATATTTACTATTTGATAAATTTTACAAAATATTTAAAATTAACTTATAGACTATGTTTTCATTTTAAAAACTATTCATCTAAAACCTTCCAATTTGTTCCAATCTGTGCCAAAGCTGGTAACTCATCACTATTAAAAACATTACAATTATCATCAACAGCAAATCGATAGATGGGTATTGAATCTGCCTGTGTTTTCTTAAAAAAACTGAAATCTTCGGTAATATGTATTAGGTCTGCCGACCGATTATTCCCGGCTATTTTGTTTACTCCTGCACCGGATGGTATATGTATGTAACTTTCACAAGTTATTTCAACACTGTTTCCATCCAAATCTTGATATGAACATTTCATGTTTCAGTCCTTCTATAATTTATATATGTGTAGAAAAACTTAACATGCTATACAGATAAGTTATGGATTTTTTTATGATCCAATTGTTTAAGTATGTAATGTATATCGTATTGAAAATAAAAAAATCCTTTTAAAAAGCACCGTTATCGGTGCTTATAGTTATTTACACTTTCCATTAGGACCATTTATTTCTTCTTTTAAAGAATCAATATCCATTTGAATTAACTCTTTATCAGCAGCTACTACTAGACCAGATCTTTTCATGAAAGTTTTATATTCTTTAAATCTAGAAATAAGAAATTCATTATATTTTAATTCGGATTGCATATAGCTACATTCTATTGAATCTAGCTTTTTCCTTTGCGAACTGGTTAAATTTTTATTCGCATTCTTTTTGATAAAAGCATCTCTTTGTGCTTGATCTATATGGAATTTTTCTAAAAGACTATAATATTCATCTTCAAAGCTTGTGTTTGGTGCCGCCGTAGTGTTAGTACAAATAAGTAAACCCAAGATAAAAAATCGTAATTTCATAATATGTAATATTCGCTTATGATAATTAAAAAGTGCATATTATAAGACTGTCACCATCAAATAAAGTAAATAAATTATATAAAAGAAAACCGCCCCAGAAGGCGGTTGCTGAAATTTATCAGCAATTATAAAAGTGCGGTGGACACACACTTTTATAGGTTTTAAACCAGATTTATTTTTTTATTATTTTTTTTATACTCTTCGGAATTAAAATAGTTCACGATCATCTTGGCATTTTCTTCTGATACTGCCTTTTTACTTTCAAGTACGGATTGAGGTTCTTTTTTAGTATTAAAGTCAGCAGGTACAATACTTGAAAGTGGTGGAAGTTTTGGCTGACCACCTGTTGTAATTCTTTCAATAAAGCTTGCTAACCACATAATATATTCACCCTTATTTTTATATTTAGGCATTAAGCTCATGTCGAGTTTAATTGAACATTCATTTAAGGGTTTGCTTAGACATTCTTCAAAGTCTATAAAATTATATTTGAGTTTACAGGGGGTTCCCTTTATCTCTTTTCGAATAATGCTGACCAAATTATTTAATTGTTCAATCAGGTTATCAGAGAACAATTTATCTTCTTCGAATTTTTTATACACCTTCTCGGCGATTATTAGAAATTTTGGCATGGTTCCTTCCCTCTTATTCTGACTTTGGTGATTGATCAGATTTTTAGGGAAGTATGATGGATATATTATTGCAGTATGTAAGTGTTGAAATGCCAAATGTAATCAATAAGAGGGTTGTGAAACTGCCTTCCATAATAAGCCACAGCAATTAAATAAAATGCAAAATTCGTCGCATTTTATGTGCGGAAAGATTTTATAGTTGGTAATAATTTTCTGAAAAAAATTAAGCTCATCAATAATATTATTTGACTTATATTTTTTGTGCTGTCTTATCTAAAAATAGAATATAGAAATTTTTGAATTATTTTTTATTTGCTGCCTTGCTGAATAACGAGTTTTTAGTCGAGGGACTGAAAAGTTAACCGTGTCTTCAGCAAGGTCTTCTATAATTTATGTTTTAGCTTGATGGTACTCATGCACCGCTTAAAGCTGCTTCAAACATTTCAATTATTGCTTTGGCTCCTTCAGCCTTTTGCCTTGCGTCTTGATCGTCAAAGATAATGGTTTCGTCATTTAGTTCACTCACATATCGCCGGGCTTCGTCTAGAGCTCTCCTTAGTTTTTGGACTTTGTGTTTGTTTACATCTTTGGCAATGGTTGGCGCATATCCTCCACGTTTTGCGTTTTTAAGTTGTCTAGCTCGGTTCTCTATTGCTGTAGCCATTCAAACACTCCAACTCACCTAACAAATTTTAGTAAAGCAACTTTATTGTTTGTTATTCTTAAACATTTAGTATTTTCTTTGTTCAAAGTGTCAAAATTGTTACTTAAGCCTTACTCCTGAAAAGTTATAGATCGAGTTTGCTTAAAAATTAATCTTTTTCAAGTTATGAAAAGCACATAACTTGGTATAGTCAATTTATACCGCTATTTAATAATAATTTTCCAAAAATAATTATTAATTAATGTATAAAATTATTAAAAGAATGCTATCTATTTGAAAAATCAAGAAAGATAGCATTCTTCTATTTAGTTATTCTACTGTTAGTTTTTGAAAATCATGGCCTGAAGGCGCTTGATACACTCTTAAGCCAAACTCTGGCAATATCGCGATGAGATGATCAAATATATCAGACTGAATTGCTTCATAAGAAACCCACGCCGTAGTATTGGTAAAAGCATAAATTTCTAAAGGTAGACCTTCACTCGTTGGTTGTAATTGACGAACAATAAGAGTTTGGTTTTGAGCAATGCCCTTATGCTGACGTAAATAGAATTCAACATATGCTCTGAATGTCCCAATATTGGTTAAACGTCTTTTGTTATAGCGTGACTGACTCCCTAAATGCTTATTGAATTCTTCAATTTCAGATTGCTTGGCATTGAGATACTGATCTAATAATAGAAAATCTTTAAGTTTTTGCTGCTCTTCTTCAGTCATGAAGTGAACGCTAGTTTGATCAATATAAAGAGAACGCTTCATACGGCGACAACCGGCATTACTCATACCTCGCCAGTTTTTAAAAGTGTCCGTTACGAGTTTATTGGTTGGAATGGTGGTATAGGTTTTATCAAAGTTCTGGACTGTGACAGTATGCAATGAAATATCAATCACATCACCATCGGCATTTAACGATGGCATTTCAATCCAGTCTCCTATACGTACCATGTCATAAGAAGCAATTTGTACACTCGCGACCAATGACAAAATGGTATTTTGGAATACCAGCATTAATACGGCTGCCATCGCACCGAAGCCAGCCAGTAAGGTAAATACATCCTTTTTAAGGAAGGTACCTAAAATCATCAAACCACAAACAACAAAAATGATGAGTTTAACGAGTTGTAAATAACCTTTAATCGGCTTATTTCTAGATTTTGGATTACGCTGATAGATTAAGTTAAATATATTTAATAATTCACTAATAGTGAGCGCAATAGTCAGGAAAATAAATGCCTGTGCGCCCATCTGTACCAAAGCAATGGCTTTTTCAGATAAGTGTGGAACAGTGGTAATACCATTCATAATCACAATGGCTGGCACAATATTGGCAAATCGCTTAATAACACTATGCTGAGCAAAAACAGATTGATTAAGTGACTTGATTTTAGTCACTAAATGACGGATTCCCCGAACAATAATTCGCTTAGCAATAAAGTTTGCCAACGCAGCAAATAAAATCAAAATTGTGAGTGAAACTATCATTTCTAGCCAAGGATAGTTGCTTAACTCAGCTTGAAGATCACGATAATAATTAAAAAAATCCAAACCCTTACACCTTACAACTTTATTTTCAATAATTTTAAAGTGTTCGTATGTTATAGATTAAGGCTTGTTTACATATGTCGTCATAAATACAACACGTCTATAATACTTAATCGCTAAATTAGATTAATTTTTAGAAAAATGATTCAAGTAGGCAATAAGTAGATTTTCATTTTTAAAGTAAGACTAGTTATTCAACACTGGTTTATCTACTTAGCTCCTTCATAGGGAGTACTCTTTTTATCAAATTACAGCTTTTTTGTTTCAATAGACTTACCTTGGTATGAAGAGTTATGAATGAAAAAACTTTCCTCATCACCTATTTTTCTTCATTTTTTCGTCAACTCACTTATTTTTTCACTGTGTTTAATTTTTATAAAATAGTAAGTTCCTGCCTATCTGCTTATATTTAAAAAGTTTATTAATTTAACCTTTTGTAAAATATAGATTTTATTATTCAAAGAATTAGAACAAAAAAATTAGTGAAAATTCCTATAACTCCCCCTGTTTTTTCTTTACAAACAGCAACAATCTTGGAATAAATCGTAATAATAATTTAATTAATAATAATTATCATTTACAACACATAAAACCTGAGAAGATCTGCCATGATCCATGAAAATATTCTCGAATGCATAGGTAAAACGCCACTATTACAACTATCAAGGCTATTCACGCATCAATCAGTCTCAGTGATTGCGAAAATGGAATTGTTAAACCCAGGAGGAAGTATTAAAGACCGTCCAGCATTATTCATGCTACAGGAAGGCCTAAAATCTGGAGTGATTAATAAAGACAGTCATATTGTTGAAAGTTCATCAGGGAACTTAGCTATTGCGCTTGCAATGGCTTGCAAAATATATGGATTAAAATTCACTGCCGTGATTGACCCGAAAATTGCCTCAGCAAACCTACAAATGCTGAAACTTTATAAAGCCAATATCGAAATGGTCTCTGAGAAAGACCAAAACGGCGGATATTTAAAAACCAGAATTGACACTGTAAAACGGCTATGCCAACAACTGCCAAATGCGGTTTGGATTAACCAGTATGCAAATCCAAACAACTGGAAAAGCCATTACTTTGGTGAAGCAGAAGAAATATTAAATCAAATTGATCGGAAGATTGATTACCTCGTAATTGGGGCAAGTACCTCCGGCACGATTATGGGCGTATCTCGTCGTCTTAAAGAGAAGTTCCCAGAATTAAAAGTCATCGCGGTCGATATTGTCGGTTCGGTATTGTTCGGTGGCACATCTGGTCCACGTGAAATTCCCGGCATTGGAGCAAGTACTGTCCCACCACTGCTCTCTCCTGATGAAATTGATGATGTCATTTATGTAGATGACTATGAATCGGCACTCGGTTGTAGAGAACTTCTTGAACATGAAGGAATCTTTGCAGGCGGTTCGAGCGGCTCGTCCATTTCAGCCATAAAAAAACTGATTCCAACCATTCCCGAAGGTTCATGCGTCTTAACGCTGCTGCCTGATCGCGGCGACCGCTATCTCGATCTTGTTTATGAAGATGAATGGTTCGAAATGATCAAGAAACGTCACTTCAATCGAAACTTACGACGTCAAGAAAACCTTACTTTACAAAATGTTGTTTAACTTTCTCCTTAGGACATATTCATGAGCAATTTGGCTACCCTTCGCTATTTAAGTCAATCAGATTTATTAAATCTTGGTGCAAATCATAGTAATTCATTTATTGAAGCGATTACTGAAGGTTTAACCCTGCATGCAAATAAACAGTTTGTACAACCTTTAAAACCTTATCTTCGCTGGCAAGGTGCAGACCATATTGCGGACCGTATTATTGCAATGCCTTGCTATTTAGGTGGCAACGACCCGATTGCCGGAATCAAATGGATTGGTTCAAGACAACATAACCCTAAAAAATTCAATATTCCGCGTGCCAGCGCACTGATTGTTTTAAATGATTCAGAAACAAATTATCCGGTTGCAGTGATGGAAGGCAGCCTCATCAGTGCCATGCGAACTGCGGCAATTACGGGTGTTTCTATTAAGTATTTAGCGAAAAAGGACTTTTCAGACATTACCGTAATTGGCTGCGGTCCAATTGCTCAAATGCAGATTAAGACGGTACTTGAGCAATACGCTCAAGTGAAAAAAATACATTTATTTGATGTAAACCCTGAAGCGGCTGAAAAACTCAAAGCATTGTTCTTATCAGAATATCCAAATCTAGAAATTGAAATTCATGACAGCGCCAAGTCTGCAATTGTGCAAGCCGATGTCCTCATTACCTGTACCGTTTCAGATAAGCCTTACATTCCATTTGATTGGCTTAAAAAAGGCTGCTTTGTTTCAAACATTTCAATTATGGATATTGAGCCTGAAGTCTTCTTAAAAGTAGACAAAGTGATTGTAGATGACTGGGACCAATCAAACCGAGAAAAGAAAGTCATCAACGTGTTGGTTGAAGATGGCTTGTTCAGTCGTGAAAAACTGCATGCTGAACTTGGCGACATCATTATTGGTCATAAAAACGGCCGTGAACACGAAGATGAAATCATTTTGCTCAACCCAATGGGCATGGCGATTGACGATATTGTCTGCGCGAAGTGGTTCTTCAATGCTGCACAAGAACAAAACGTTGGCACGGTTCTACCGCTTTTATAAGAATAGGAATAACTAAAATGTTAGATCGGATTTACACAGCACAACTACAAAAAACGATAGATGCCCTCTACATGGAGAATTATGGAGATTTTAAAGATCATATTTCCTATAAAAAGCCTTATCTGGCAATTACTCTCAATGATGAGTTGGAGCTCTATTTCAACTGTTTAAAAGTAGATGGTGTAAATCCTTTCTATGTTACCCAACCCGAAGTTTTACTTCATAACCTCTTAAGCCATACAACATCTAAAGTTTCGATTTCTGAAATTTTTAACTATTTAACTCAAGCAACTTGGTGGCCGTCACCACACCATCAAAAAGCGATTGATTATTGGCTAGACAACTTAGTTACGGCTGAAAAAATTCCTCAAATTTTACAGTCAGCACTTTCATTTTCTTCACCTTTAATCAAAAGTGAGCTGCTATCGCTGGTCGCTGATCGTCCATTTCATCCGTTCGCTCACTCAAAAGGTGAACTTGCCCCACTCACAACTCAAAAAGAAATTGAGGTGTATTGGTGGGCATTTAAGAAAGATGACGTGATCAACAATATGAAGTCGATTCCTCACAAAGAGCTTCTATTATCAGATGTTGAGGAACGTCTGATTGCTGACAAAATGGCTCAGCTTTCAGATGACTACTTAGCCCTGCCTCTCTTAGAGACTCAACATCGCTATTTAAAGTTTGATGAAAATAAGTACGGCGGTATTGACCTAAACCATGTCACCACAATTGGTTTACCGACTTCTTCTTTAAGAACCCTTATTCACAACGCAAACCCTACTCTACATTTAAAACTCTCAACCAATGCCAAAACATTAGGTGCAATCCGCTCTATGCCAGGCCGTTATTTAATGAATGGTCATACGGCTTATGATTTTTTAAATGACGTCATTAATGAAACTGCTTTAATAAAAAATCGTCTCTTTTTAAGTAATGAAACGCACTGGTGGGTGCTGGGTAAACAAGAGCCGATTGTAAAGAATTTAGGTGTAATTGGTTGCCAAGTCCGACATTTACCTGACTTTTGCCAAGACAAAAATGTCACACCAATCACTATGTCAGCTTTAAGCTGTACCTATGTTGACCCTTGGGAAACTTTAGGCATTAAGGGTGACAAATGGACATTACTAAAAGACTTAAGCGTTCATTTTATTCAAACATTCTTAACACTTTGGGCAAAAGGAGTCATGCCTGAATGCCACGGGCAAAACACCATGGTGTGTTATGAAAATAACAAGTTGAAATGCTTTATTTTACGTGACCACGATACCTTAAGAATATGTACCACAGCCATTGAAGAAAGCGGTTTTACACCTCCGGTTTATACCATTGATACCAGCACGCCAAATAATCTTATCTTTACTCAAAATGAAGACTTATTTAATTACTTCATTACCTTAGGGATTCAAATTAACCTCTACCCAATTGCTCTAGCTGCCTTGAAATATACGGATCGAACTGAAAGCGATTTTTGGGAGATGGTACAAGACATTATTCAAGATTTTGTAGAAGCCCAACCCATTTCAGAACAAACAAAATCGCAAATTCAAACTTATCTTTTCGACAATAAAACTTGGCCATTTAAACAACTCCTTACACCTTTACTTGCGCAAGAAAGCGACTCAACAGGCATGCCAAGTAAAATCGGAAGTACGCCAAACCCTTATCACAGCTTATCTGTTTCTAGCTATGAGACCATGGATATCTAAATCATGCGCTCATCTCGCCTAGATCATTTCATTATTTTGCTCTGTCAGTTTTTTTCCACTTTTGGGCTCATGGTGCTGATTCCAATCATGCCGCTCTATATGGAAAAACTGACGGCGCATATGAGTGCTCCCACTATCTGGGCAGGTTTAGCACTCGCGGCTCCAGCTATTGGCAGCTTATTTACAGCACCGATTGTGGGACACCTATCCGACACATTTGGTCATAAAAAAGCATTATTACTTTCACTGGCTGGTTTCTGTATTTCAATATTGCTCATGGCGAGCGCCCAGCATTTATACCTATTTATTTTCGCGCGAATTTTACTCGGTTTTTGCGGTCTTTCCGTGATTTTAAATGCCTATGTTTCATATCTTTCCAATGAACAACAACGAGGTGCCGCTTTTGGGCAACTACAAAGTAGTGTTGCGCTCGCTTGCCTATGTGGCCCCGTGCTCGGCGGGATATTTATGGATCAATGGCGGGTTGAAGTATTACTCAACGCGACAGCATTTGTTGTGATGACCTTAATTTTGATTGCGTCATTTGTATTAACCAATCCCGTTAAAGCAGAGGTCACAAAAACCAAAGAGAAATCTAAGCTTCCAGCTTTCTTTGATAGAACGATTTTTTCATGGTTAAGCGCCGGCATTTTGGTTCAAGCGGGTGGCTTTGGTTTGGTGTCTTGCTTCGTTTTGTACATTAGCGAAATAAGTCAAAGCAGTCACTCTTCGTTATCTGCCGCGAGTTTAACGGGAACCATTCATGCGCTTTCATGGGGAGCAGCCTTTATTGCTGCGACCTATTGGGGAAAAAGAAATGATGATAAAGGAGACTCTTTTAATAACTTTGTTTACGCATCTTTAATTTGCGGCATCACGATTTTTGCATTGATCTGGGTTTCGAATATCTGGCTCGTTCTTGTATTACGACTCATACAAGGCTTTTGCTTTGCAGCCCTTATTCCTTCGATCTTACACACAATTTCTCTAAAAGCTGGCGCTCAAAGCCAAGGAAAAGTGATTGGTATTTCTAACAGTGCCTTTGTCTTAGGGCAACTTATTGGCCCAATCACCATCACGCTCACTTACTCATTTTTCAATATTACCGCGGCATTAATCTGCACCTCACTATTTTTTATCGGTGCGGGATTAGTGGTGATTTTGAACAGATTCTTAATGGATACAATTTTAAAAGAGGCACAAGAATGAACTCAATTATTACAACAGATGCATGGTCTTATAAACTTTTCGAACAGTACCTGAATACTTTCTTTCGTGAACTCAAAGTGAATCTTGAAGAATGCATTATTCCAGCTCAAGACTCTCCTTTATTCACCCTATATGCAGAGCAACCAGACACGCTATGTTTTGCTTATACATTTCATGCATCTAACACGGTTGCTTATGGCGCAGTTCAGCATCTATCCACCACTGGTTATCATAGATATCAACGTGGTTTTGTTCTGCAAAACTTAAACGACAATACATTTGACTCGCTCACCGACCCTAAGCAGTTAGTGAGGCTGATTACAGATGAACTGAATAGCTTATTTAAAGATAAAAACCAAAATAAGAATTTGTACTCAGATATTGTAAATAGTATCGAGAACACAAAATTCTTTTTAGAAAATAGACCTTCCAAAACAACAGCTAAAGCATTAAGCGGTTTTCAGGCTACTGAGCAAGGCATGTTATATGGGCACCCTTTTCATGTGACCTCTAAAGCCAACTTAGGTTTTTCTAAAGAGGACATGAAAAAGTATAGCCCTGAGTTAGGTGCAAGTTTCCAACTCCACTACTTTGCAATTCATTCTTCTTTAATCCAAAAACTGGTCAGTGAACAACAGCCTTCTCACCATATTGAAGATGAAGTTTTAGAAACTGTAAAAGAACGTTTGCAAGAGAACTTCACTAATTATGAGCTCATGCCAACCCATCCGTGGCAAGCTAATTTCTTAATTCAACATTCATCTTTAAAGAAACATTTAGATAGCCAAGACGTAATCTATCTGGGCGCTTTGGGTCAAACGGTATGGCCGACCTCATCCGTTCGCACGGTTTGGTTACCTCAATCGAATCTATTCTTAAAGCTTTCCATTGATGTGCGAATTACCAGTTTCATTCGTAATAACCCAATGGATGAAATGGAACGCGCGATTGATGCGAGCAAAATCATTATCAATCACAAGATTAATGAGCAATATCCCGACCTTGTGATTCTGCCGGAGTTAGAAGCAAAAACAGTCAAAATTCCAGAATTAGAAAGTTCATTTGGCATTATTTATAGAGCGGGGCTGACTCCTGCTGTACTAGAAAATACCCGAATGCTCGGTGGCTTGGTTGAAGAAAACGAAAACCATGAAATCCCGCTTTTAAGCTTTATTCAGCAAGCGGCACCGAATCAAAACTTACAATCGAACGATGCCAAGGATTTCATTACTTTTTGGTGGAAACAGTACGTTAAAGTTTCGCTTATTCCATTAGTTGAGTTGTTTGCAAACAAAGGCATTAGCGTAGAAGCGCATATGCAAAACAGCTTAATGGAATTTAAAAACGGTTATCCGCATCGCCTTATTCTTCGAGATATGGAAGGCATTAGCATTGTTCCAGAAATGATAGAAGACGACTCATCTATTTCTGAAGATAGTACTGTTTGGTTCTCTCAAAAAGATGCATGGACGTTTTTAAAATATTACCTCGTGATCAATCACATTGCTCATCTCATCAGTGCAATTGCACGCGTTACGGCCATTGAAGAATCTGAACTTTGGCAAGCCACCCGTCTTACCCTCACACAAGAAAAATTTAGCACCAAAGGTCAGCAGTACCGCGACTTATTAATTCATTCACTCACATTACCAATTAAGGCAAATATGTTAAATACGCTCTACCACAGTGGTGGCAATCCTATTTGGATTGAAGTTGAAAACTCTATTTATAAATATCGCGGTGCAGAAGCGCTTTGCCCTCTTCAACCAACACAACAAACCAATTATAAAACCCTTGCGGAAAATCGCGTGATGGGTCAGTTACTAGAAGCGCTCATTTTTGAAAATACTTTTAAATACGAGTTTTCTAAAGGTCAAATCAAGTTCTATATTTCCGATACCGTTTTCTATACCTGCGCGGCCAAACGACATTTTAGTTTTAAACGAATTAAGCTAGATCCTTCAAGCTTAACCCGTTCTGATATTACTTTAGGCACTGAAACTCGCCCTAACTTAAAAACGCTACTTGTTGACCTAAAAAATATTATTGAAGCTGACCCAGTTAAATGGCAAAACTTTAATGATGAACTCAACTTAACTTACGTTAAACATGCGCAGACTTTGAGCCAAGTGCCTGCTCAACCTTTAAGAAACTTGCCTTACCTAGAACAAGAGGCACGCATCACCAACGCCCATTTATATCACCCAAGCTTTAAGTCACGTATCGGCTTCGATTTAAAAGAAAATAAAAAATATGCACCTGAGCTTTCTGAAGGTTTTACGGTTCAATGGGCGGCGACTCATAGTAGTTTGTGCAAGCTGGTTTTAAGCGAGACCATTAACCTAGATCAGCTTTATAAACAGCATTTTTCAGAAAAAGATCTACAAACTATTAATGAGCAATTGAAAGAGCAAAATGTAAATTTTAAAGATTATATCCTCACCCCAATTCATCCGTGGCAGTGGGATAAAATTATTGAATTGTATTATCAAGATGCGATTAGCAACCAACTGATCATTCTGTTAGATATTGAAGGTCCAACTTATTTACCACAGCAGTCGATTCGAACTTTATCAAATATTAGTGATATCTCGGCGCTTTCTCTTAAGTTGGCAATGAATTTGGTCAATACCTCGACCTCTCGCGTATTGGCACCACATACCGTTCAAAATGCGGCAAAAATGAGTGACTGGCTGTATAACATTGTTGAGCAAGACCATATTTTAGAAAAACAGCGCAAGCCTGTTATTTTAAGAGAGATTGGCGGTCTTTCAGTGAATCAGCCACTTGCCCTTCCTGTTCAATACGGCGCACTCGCCTGCATTTGGCGAGAAAGTATTTACAGCTACTTAAAAGAAGGTGAATCGGCAACGCCAGTAACAGGATTGATGCAACTTGATATTGACCAAAAACCTCTCATTGATGATTGGATTCAAGAGTACGGTATCGAGTTCTGGTTAGAAAAATTACTCACCAATGCTTATTTACCAATCATGCATATTTTATGGTGCCACGGCCTCGCTTTAGAGTCACATGCACAAAATATGGTTCTGATTCATAAAAATGGTTTACCAGTCAAAGCTGCATTGAAAGATTTCCACGATGGAATTCGTTTTAGTCGTCATCTTTTACGCGAGCCGAATCTTTTACCTAACTTGCAAGATGCACCTAAAGAACACGCCAAAATTAACCCGAACTCGTTCTTGGAAACCCACTCTCCAAATGAGTTAAGAGACTTTACTCAAGATGCGCTTTGGTTTGTAAATCTCGCAGAGTTAGCGATTTTCTTAAATGAACATTATGACTTCGATGAAATCAAATTCTGGACTATGTTAAGAACTATCATCAATCAACACAAAGAAGCTCACCCAGAGTTTGCCGAGCGATATGAATTGTTTAACTTTACAGATGACACCATCGATATTGAACAGCTCGCAAGCCGCCGTTTTCTTCCGGAAATTCGTTTAAGAGTACAAACCACGCCAAACCCGCTCAGCCTCATTAAGGAAATTGAATATGAATAAGCATTCGATTTCTTTTAAGAAACGAATAGCAAATGGTGAGATGCTCTACGGAATATTTTGTTCCGTAGCTTCTCCGATTAATGTCGAGCAACTGGCACTTGCGGGCTACCACTTTATTATTATCGACTTGGAACATACTTTATTTAGTACGTCTCAAGTCGAGACCATGATTTTAGCCGCTAGAGCTATGAGCCTTGATGTGTTTGTGAGAGTGCCTTTAAACGCTAACCATTTAGTTTTACCTCTGCTCGATGCAGGGGTAACGGGCATTGTGTTTCCGCGTATTGAAAATGCGGAGCAGGCTCAACAGGCTGTGAACTATTGCCACTATATGCCACTTGGACAAAGAGGACTCAACTCAACAAGATTAAATCGATATGGCATGGACGATTTAGCGAGTTTTGTTCAACAAGCCTCAAACGAGACTGTTGTCATTGCTATGATTGAAAGCTTAGAAGGACTACAACAACTAGATGAAATTTTAAAAGTCGAAGGTATAGATATTATTCTGGAAGGTGCTGCCGACCTTTCTCAATCGATGGGAATGCCGTGGCAAACTAGCCATCCAAAAGTGAAAGAAAAAGTTCAAGAGATGTATTTAAAGACTAAAAATAGTCAAAAGCATTTCTGTGCTATTCCGCGACAACCTGAAGATATCGCGGCATGGAAACAACAATCTGTTCAGCTTTTTGTACTCGGCGATGACCGCAGCATTATACGCCGTGCCCATCAAAACCATCTAAATACCTTTAAGAGCATTTCATAACTATTCACATCTTTTTAGGGGAATAAAAGCCTATTCCCCTAATTCATTGAATAAATTTCAAATATATTATTTTAAAGCAATTAATAATATTGTTAATTACAATGATTCTCATTTATAATTCGCTCAATTTAAAATCACTCTCAGGGCGAGACAATGGCAAATAAGAAAAGTAATAAACTTTTTACAAGAAAGTCTGAAGTTAAAAATATCATTCCACTTCTTTCATTTGGAGGAGCCATTATTCTTTCAAATTCAGCATTTGCCGCTTCACCTGCTGAAACCACTGAAACAGAAAAAAAGCCTGAAGCCCTTCCTACTATTACCATTACCGCTTCACGTGCAGATGAGCTCTCTACCTCTGCCAAACAAGTCACCAAGTTAGATGAAAAACAAATTGAGCTTTTAAAAAATGGATCGTCTGGAAACATTGCGACTGTTTTAGCCAAAGCCGTACCCGGCCTATCCGACTCAAGCCGAACCATTACCGATTATGGTCAAACCTTACGTGGCCGTAATGCGCTTATTTTGGTGGATGGCGTTCCAATGAACCTTACACGTGATACAGCGAGAGGACTTTCAGCCATTGACCCTGAAAGTATTGCCAACATTGAAGTGATTCGTGGTAGTAACGCAATTTATGGTGGCGGTGCTGCGGGCGGTATTATTTCAATTACAACGAAAGCGGCTGGCGGTGAGCCTACGGCTAAAACGGTCGTTGGTCTACAAACACCCCTCACAAATTTGCGTTCTAATGCTTTAAGTGGCGATATTCACCAGTATTTTACGGGCAGTTTTAACGCCTTTGACTATGCGCTCGACTTTGGTTATCAACGTATTGGTAGCCCCTACGATGCAAGTGGTGACCGTGTTGCACCAGAACCAAGTCAGGGCGACCTTTACGACTCAAATGGTTATAGCATCGGTGGTAAGCTGGGTTATCACATTGATGACAACCAATATCTTCAGTTTGCTGCAAACTACTATAATGCCGAGCAAGACTCAGATTATGCATCTGACCCAAGTGTAAAAAAAGCTCCAGCAGGAACTGTCCCAGCTAAAGCCATTAAAGGCTTAAAGCTCAAAGACCAAAATAAAAACGAAAACCAAATCTACAATTTGACCTATAACCATAAAGACTTTTTTGGTAATAAGGTTGATGCTCAAATTTATTACCGCGACTTCTTTACCCGTTTTTCACCGTTTGATGCCCGTGCAAATGCCAACCGTGGTAAACAAGTCGACCAGATTTATCAAGAAAATAACGTACTCGGTAGCCGCCTAACGGTTACCACTCCCCTTGAGTTTTTAGGTGACACATCTTTAGTTTGGGGTGGTGACTTTAGCCGCGAAAAAAGCGAAATGCCTTTAGATATTTTCGATCAAAAAATTTATGATCAATCGGGCGGCTTAGAATTTGTAAAAATTGGCAAACTGATTTATTTACCTGAACTCACCACGCAAAGTGTGGGTGGTTTTGTACAGCTAAAACACCGCTTTAATGACCAATGGTCAGCAGAAGCTGGTACACGCTATGAAGACAGCTATGCGCAAATTGACAGCTTTGTTCCCTTATCACAATTAGGCAAAACCAACCCTTACACAGTTCCAGGTGGAAAAGTGAAAGCTGATGCATGGTTATACAATGCCAATGTGACTTTCTCACCAAACGACCAGCACTCAATTTATGCATCGTTTAACCAAGGTTTCCAGTTGCCTGATGTTGGCTTGATTATTCGTAATGCTGGTGAAGGTTTTAACCTTGGATCATCATTCTTAGAGCCTGTAAAAGTTGATAACTACGAACTTGGCTGGAAAGGTAACTTTAATAACTTCTCTTCAAGCTTAGCTGTATTCCACTCTACTTCTGACTTGGGTGCTGTTCAATCATTCAATAATGGTTTAGTGCTGGCTCGAACTAAAGAGAAAGTCACAGGTGTTGAAGCAACTTTTGACTATCTTGACGATGCAAATGTTTGGGGAACTGGTGGTAACGTAACGTGGATGAAAGGCCGTGAGAAACCTCAAAATGGTGCTGAACAGGACATGACGGGCTTCCGTATTCCACCATTAAAACTAACAGGTTATATTTCTTATAGCCCAACTGAAACTTGGACAAACCGTCTACAAGCTACTTACTTCGGTTCAGAAGATTACCGTTTGAATGGTGTAAATAGTTTTGGTCGTTACGATGTAAAATCTTATACTACGGCAGATTTAATCAGTAGTTTTGCGCTTAACAAGAAAGACACCATGACCATTGGCCTAGAAAACATGTTTAACCGCAAGTACTACCCGCTTTATAGCCAATTATTAAGAACGAACGATAACACCAGCCACTTAGTTGCAAATGGTATAACGCTTAAAGTGACTTATAGCCATAAGTGGTAAGAGCTTTGCTTAGCCCCTAATACAGTAAAAGCCCCAACCTCGGGGCTTTTATTATCTTGAGTATTTTATAAAAACATCGCTATAAAATATTCGAATTGTTTGTCCCGCTCATCTACATCGTTATGACTGAGCCTTTGGATAATGGTTCCTTCAATTATATGCAGAAATAGTTTGGCATCATGAAATGAGGCATCAGCTTTTAGCACGCTAAGCTGACTATAAATTTCATTGGTTATCCAAGTTCTATATTTAAGTGCGACCTGATAAGCATTTGAATAGGTATTTTTGGTTTCAAAAATGGCTTTAAATAATAAGTAATACAGCCCTTCCAAGTCTGTATGTACGTCATAAAGTGCTTTAAGTTTATCCACCAAGCTTGTGCTGTGATCATACTCAAGCATAGCAATGACTTGGTCTTGCAGCCGTTCTTTTTGCACAAGTAGGCAAATTTCGATAAACCGTGCTTTGGATTGGAAGTAATGATAAAAAGTCATTTTTGTAATTTCAGACTCTTTGATAATTCTGTCGACACCTACTAAATGGAATCCGTGATGGTGAAATAAATCAATTCCCTTATTCACAACTTTTAAAGCACGTGTAGAAAGTACTAAAGGTGGCATATGTGTACCGTTTAAAATAATTTTTTGTTGTATCTAAAAGAGATAGAAATGCCGTCACTCTTAAATTGAGTGCTAAAAACAGGCATGTAAAAGCGGCACAATAAAGGTGTGCTCGCCTATCTCGGGTTTATTGTTGCTATGATTTTTGAGTCGTAACGATTCTTAAGGTGCAGAAAACCTAGAGTCGATTAAACCGTTTTATAGGATGTTGAAATGGTATGAATAAAGAAATTTTGGCAAAGACCAATAAATGAAAAGAAATAGTACGCATAGCAGACTCCTAGATGAAATAGAAGTTCTACCCAATCACTGTCAAATGATTATGGTGGTAGAACGAAGGCGGGTTGACAGACCAGTCATCTAGGAACTGGCACGCCCGAAGGCGTCCCTCCTCCGTCCTACCGCTACGAAGGGGGACGAACGAGTTCAACACCAAAAAATTACTTTTTTGATGTTCTAGATGATGGCGACCTGTCAAAGTCGACTGGCAATGTAGGCCAGCAGGCAAAGGATAATCGTAGAGATTTTGGGTGTCAATGTGATATTGGCTAGAAAATGGATAAATAATTTTTTGTTTTTCATTAGATTAGATTCATTAATCTATTGAATAGAATATATTATATTTGCTTAACGCACATTAACTTATAAATATGAATACGATCTACTCTTTTATATAAACATATGAGTGAATGAAGGCAGGTTGACAGACTGACACACAAGAATCAGCACGCAAAAAGCGTCCCGCCTCCATTCTACTGCAGAGAATAATAAGAGAGATTTTAAGTGTCAATGTGATATTGGCTAGAAATAAATCATTAAAATTTTTAGTAAAACGATTTATTAATTCATACATAATCTTTTATTTTTTGAGATTTAAAATTATCACCAATATTTAAAGATATACCGATAAAATGAATCATAAAATCCATTTTATCGGCTTGCCTACAGAGGCTTTTTAAGATTCCATTTTATTTTCTAATATAGTTTGGAAACTCTTTTAAAACTGTGCTACATAATTGGCCTTTCATATCTTCACGTTTGCGTGCTTCAAATTGGTCCATACCTAATCGCATAACTTCTTTACCATACTTTTCACCTAGTTCATGTTTGGTACATTTGTCAGATTCATGAACTAATTCTTGTGAAGTATAGTGATAATTACAATCAAGTTGAGCACGGCTTAAAAAACCATGTAGTTGTACTGTTCTCTCGCAAGTTGTTCGCTGTATATAAGTTTTAGGCTCTTGAGCAGCATAAACTGATGACCCTACCAATAAAGTGAAAGCTGTTACTAAAAAATTACGCATTAGACCTCTTGCGAAAGTAAAAACCACCTCAATCTAAATTTCATGAGATATCAGAAATTAAATCGTTTTTCAGATTCTGAATTCCAGCGCTTGGTTGGTGTACCTCGACCAGTTTTTAGTGAAATGATCGAAGTTTTAAAAGAAGTAGAATCACTTAAAAAGAAATCTGGGCGTCCTCATACTTTAGCTATAGAGGATCAATTATTATTAACACTCAATTACTTACGGAATTACAGCACTCAATTGGAGTTGGCTGCAAATTACCATATCGCTGAAAGTAATGTGAATCGAACCATTAAAAAGGTTGAAGATGCATTGATGAAATCAAGACGGTTTACTCTGCCAAAACGAAGCATTACCACAGCAGACGAACAGTTTAACTGGGTCATTATTGATGCGACAGAATGTTCAATAGAACGTCCGAAAAAAAAATCAGAGTAAGTTCTACAGTGGTAAAAAGAAGAAACATACGCTAAAAGCACAAGTGATCTATCATCCGAACAGCAAACAAATCATAGGGCTAGATATATCGAATGGCAGTCAGCATGACATTAAATTGGCAAGAAGAACGGTTAAAAAATTCAAACATTGTAAATATGTTATGACCGATTTAGGGTACTACGGATTAGAGCAAGATGGCTTTAAATTATTGATGCCAATAAAGAAAAAGAAGAATTTACCCTTATTTGATGTTGAGAAAAAGTACAATAAAATGATTGGAAAAATACGAGTTGTGATCGAACATATTAATAGTCAATTGAAAACATTTAGAATATTAAGTGAACGCTATCGAAATAGACGGAAAAGATTCGGTTTACGCATTAACTTAATCGCTGCACTGGTAAATCGGATGAACTTGCAATAACGACTTTCGCAAGAGGTCTATTATTTCCCCGATAAAATTATTAAAAGTATAAGTGGCAATGTTGCGGGTGTATTAAATAATAATTGTTTATAAGTGTCTATTAATAATAAGAAAGTTAGATAAATCCTCTTATCTTTTGAATATTTCATCACCTTATTAAAATTATGGGATTAGTTTTATATGCACTTATAATGATTAAATTAAAATTTTGATGTAGGTTTAAATAACATACTTTATATTTTTTCAATGAATGAGATTATAAAACCATATAAGAATAATTGTAAAATAAAAATGAGAATTAACTTCATTAAATCGATAGATTTAGTTTATGAGAGTACCTAACAAATGTTTAAATAAATTTGTCAAATATAAAACTAAGCAGCAGATAAAGATAATTTCTTTTAGTGACTTTTCTTCAAATATAAAAGCAGTTTTCGAATCAAAAATTTCTAATATCTAATTTTTTATAAGATCCGCAAAGAGCACTGTTTAGTCACCCTTACTGAAACAGTGCTCTTTGCTTCATCACAACTCCTATCCAGTAGAGTTCGATGCATAGAAATAGTGTATGGCTGTGTCACTCAAAATGTTTACTGTATTTTCAGTTTTTTTAAATGATCTCAGCATAAAAATCACGTATATTAAAAATTAACAGAAGAATCTTCTTTGGTTTATATTTTGAACAGCACAGAATACACACTAGATCGCATAGATCGGAAAATATTATCTGCCCTTCGTGGAAATGGACGCTTAACGGTTGCACAGCTCGCCGAAGAAGTTGGGCTTTCATCTTCGCCCTGCTGGACTCGACTCAAGCGTTTAGAAACTCTAAAAATTATTGAAGGCTATACAGTAAACGTAAACCCAAAAGCGATTGGTATTCACGAGTTGTTCTTTATTGAAATTACGCTAGAACGACACGATGACGAAATGCTAGAAAACTTTAGTGAGGCTTTGGCAGACATTCCTGAAGTAGTCGAGGCGCATTTAGTTACGGGTGATTATGATTACTTGGTAAAAGTGGCCGTAAAAGATGCCGAACATTACGAACGGTTTTTACGTAAAAAGCTGTATTCGATTAAAGGTATTCGGCATACGCGTTCAACCTTTGCCTTACGACCACTTAAATCTGCCAATACTGCCGACTTAATGTTAATTGAGTGATTTACTTATATAGACAGCTTTGGGCGTTTCATTGTTTTAATTTGATTTTATTTAATGTTACACATAAAGCTTTCTTGTCAGCTTCTTTAAGTTGAGGGTGCTGAACTGGCCACATATAGCTACAGCCATGAGGCGCCTTGTTATTATTTTTCTTAAGTTCATAGGCAATATTTTTTAGAAGTTCGGTGTTTAAAGAACTAATTTTTAAACGCACTTCACTTAAGTCTTGAGGCTTCCAGTTGGTTTCAGGGCTAGACAACCAATCTGCTCTATATCGGTACTGAATTGCTTTAGCTACATCCATTTGCGCCACTATAAATGGCTTTACTGTTTCACTGTTCAGTCCAAAAGATTCGGCTTCAGAAAGTGATTGGTCGAGTACTTTCTTTTCTTGTGTTAAAACTTCAATCGGTAAATGCTGCTCTGCTTTATAGCCTGCGACATCTTTCATATAAGATAAACGTTCGTTAATTAAACGTGCTGTTTGCTCATATTGATAAGCTTGTGCCAGTGAAGAAAAGCACATCAAAGCTGCCACTGTAGTCGCTACCTTAACCGTTTGTTGAGCATTCTTAATATTTAACATTTGAGTACCTACCGAAATTATTGTTGTGCTGTCATTCCAAAGCAGTACTCTATTTTAAGAACACTCGAAAGTAAAATCTCACGATACGCTGAGCTCTTGGCTCCATGCAGAATCAGATTGGTGATAGATGTGCTGACACACTTGTTTAACAGATGAAATAAAGTGCGGGTTTTGTCCATCCCATTTTTCTACCATGCAATACGTGACATGTATACCTTTGGGCTGAAATTCTCTTGCCAACGACTGCGATAACGCTCGAATACTCGCAAACATACTTTGGCTTAATACATCGTGGTGAGCAGAATGATGAGATGGCGCTCCAAGAAAAATAACTGTACCCCGCTGCTGCTTTAACATGGGTTTAAGTACTAACTGCGACATGCTCACAGCACTTAAACCTGTGGTCTGCCAACTGTGCTCAATTTCTTCTAAAGATAAAGATTCAATATTTGGCGCAGATGAAAAATTTGGCTGAAACACGCATAACTCAATGGTATGACGATGCTCTGTTATATATTTCAGCAGATTTTTTAAATGCTTAGTTTTTATCAAGTTTAAGCGGACACTTGTCATGCCATCATTTACGAAACTTACTTGTATGTTCTGAACAGTAGAATCATGTACGACTTGATAAACATGTAATGGAGCTTGATGGTTTTTATCCAAAATTACAAAGTCATGATTAAGTAGTTCTATATCATGGCCGGCAACCACAACACAGCCCTGCTTTTTTTGAAACTTCTGAAATATTGTTTTTAGCATATGAGTCTCTCAAAATTTTTCTTGGTATGGGCGTAAATCTAACTCATGTGTCCAGAGTTCAGGGCTTTGCAGGTAGAGCATCCAATAGTTTTCTGCTATTGCATCAAGATTAAGCCCGCCTGTTCCACGTGTAAGACGCGCCAAACGGCCTAGCCCAAATAAAGCTTTATTAATTCTGTCACCATTTACCATTCCATCAATAATGACATGAGCAATATGAATGCCTTGTGTTTTATAAATTTGAGCTAGATTTAATGCATAAGCTCGCAAGGCAGATTTACCCATGGTAAAAGCAGCGAAAAACGGTTTTCCGCGCAAAGAAGCACTCGCCCCAGTAAAAATAAGTGTGCCGTGATTTTGTTCTTTAAAAATTTTTAGGCAGCTTTGAGAAACCAAATAAGCTGATAAAAATGTGGATTGCCACATATCATTAAAAAACGATAGCGGGCTGCGTAAAAAAATTGAAGGTATATTCCCTCCAACATTATGAATAACAGCGGTAATACGCTCGTTTTGACTAGTAATGGTGTCAAATAAGGCTTGTACTTGATGTATATCTTCGGCATCTAAACGAAATGCGACAGCTTCACCTGCATTTGCATGGATTTCAGCAGCCACAGCTTCAATTTTCTGGAAAGTTCGTCCTGCAACGTAAACTTTTAATCCTTCTTTTGCAAAACGATGACAAACGGCTGCTCCGATCCCCTGTGAAGCCCCAACACCAATAACAACTGCACATTCTCGTGTTTTATTCGGTGGTTCTAATGACATAGCCGTTTCACCCTGTTTGTTTTTTATACCATAAAGCAATAAACGGTCGATTCAAAATTTCTTTACTAAACTTTTTGCTTGTTCGAACCACCTCACCGAGTTGGGCAACTACGGCAATGTCTGCTATCGTCTGTTTATCTCCAACCAACCATTCACTTTGTGATAACACCTGCTCAATACGGTCTAAATGTTTTAAAAACTCTGCTTCTACATTTTCAGCTTTCATTCGGCCCAAACCCTGAAAGAAAAGTTGTGTTTTTAATTCGGCTAAAATAAAAGCTTTTACCATTGGCTTTTCATAAGCTGGGCGACCAATGCTACTAATACGGATTGCTTCTTCTAATGCTTCCGAGTCATTTACCCTTAAATACACCTCATAAAAATAAAGAGACTCATCTGCCCAGTCTTCCCACAGTTCGGCAAGTGCTTTTTGATTTGGATCTTCGGGATAAAGTCGCGGTGTATCTGGATAGGCTTCATCTAAATAACGAGCAATACGGGTACTGTCTTGTATACGTTGCCCTTTATCATCTATAACGGGCACTTTCCCCACTTTACTCAGCAAAGGAACTTTGGCACCAAGAATGCCGTTATAGTTTACTGTATCAAATGGAATACCCTTAAATTTCAAAGCCCTTGAAATTTTTTGACAAAATGGAGAAATTTCCCACTGATGCAAAATAATATCTGACATTTATTCACCTTTATTTTTTAATTGCCTGTTTTACTTACTAGTTCCTTTTTAGAACTAATCAATAAATATACAGAATACTTTTTTAAGTCAAACCATTTTTGATGACGGTCAAGTTTCGAAATCTAAGAATTATTTGATTTTTATTATGATTAAAAAGAGCTTTAAGTTTTTACGTTATCTTTTAATTTATAGTATTTTACAAAGACTATGTACCCTAAAAACTGAGATACATAGTCTTGATAGTTTTCTCTTATAAAGCGACACCACAAATGTCTTTAGACCCTGTTGGGTAAGTTTGAGTCATTTTAGAATGATCAATTAAAAACTCAATCGATACATCTTTGTTGATATCAACCGCAGCTAAATCCATGTGATTTGAGGTTAAGGAATAATATAAATTATCTAACTTAGATGGGAATGTCGCAAAATAACCTTTATTCATGCCATTAAAGACTAAACCAACTTGATTAGAGTTTTGATTTATATATATACCAATTTTTTGATAACCATCAATTGTAGCTTCAAGAGGTAAACTAAAACCATTAGAAACTAAAGTATTATCATTTGAAGTTGTCTGAATATAAAAATTATTAGTCGTAGGTCCATGTTGATAAGCAACTATAATATTTAAAGCTTTACCATTTTGCATAATACCCGCCGCGAGTGCTGGGAAAATATTTAGATAGCCCGTATTACTTATTTCTGGAACTTTAAATTTATATTCAAAAGCCAGTATTCCACTCGTAGGTATTGCTTTGTCACCACGAGTATATAGCATGGCAGACGAGTCATTTGCTGCAATAAATCTAGATAAGTATTCTTGGCTATATGCCATATAAATTTGATTTTGCTGAGATGTTTTATAAGAAAACTTAGTTCCACTTATTGTCGGAAACTTCTGTGCAGAACTATTTCCCAAAGACTGTAGAGGTGGTCCCACATGTTTGAACAACTAAAAGCTTATTTATAAGTGATACTCTGCTCTAGTTAAGCTACCTTATTTTGTTGTGGTAGCTGGTCATAGTAAAACTCATCTGGAGTCATTTTGTCCAGACTCGAATGAGGTCGTTTCAAATTATAAAATTCAAAATATGCGTTTAATTGCTTCTTCGCATCCAAAACATTGCTGTAGGCTTTGAGATACACCTCTTCATATTTAACGCTCCGCCATAATCGTTCAACCATCACATTATCAACCCATCGACCTTTACCATCCATACTGATTTGAATGCCATTTGATTTCAATACATCAATAAATGCATCACTGGTAAACTGACTGCCTTGGTCTGTATTAAATATTTCAGGTCGACCATATTTTTCAATAGCTTCATTTAATGTTTCTATGCAAAATGTAACCTCCATACTAATCGATACTCTATGCGCAAGTACCTTGCGGCTATGCCAATCAATCACAGCACATAAATAAACAAAGCCTTTTGCCATAGGGATATACGTTATATCCGTAGACCACACTTGATTACTGCGCTGAATAGCCAATCCTTTGAGCAGATATGGATATTTGCGGTGAGCTTGATTAGCCTGGCTTAAATTTGGTTTGCAATATAACGCATTAATGCCCATTTTCTTCATTAAAGTACGTGTATGACGTCGTCCTATATGATGTCCTTGACGATTCAACAAATCACGCATCATACGGCTACCTGCAAAAGGGTATTGCATATGTAACTCATCCATACAGCGCATCAGCTTCAGATCTGATGCACTCACAGGTTTTGGGCGATAGTAATAACAACCACGGGAGACTTTCAGCAGCTGAGCTTGCTTAGATACTGAAATCTGAAGTGAGTCATCGATTAACTTTTGTGGTTGAAGCGGCCCAGTTTCTTCAACACACCTTCTAAAAAATCAATTTCTAATGCCTGCTCACCGATTTTTGCATGTAGTTTTTTTAGATCGATGGGTGGTTCTGTTGGAGCTTTTGATTGATCGAAAGCTTGCGAGGAAGCTGAAATCAGTTGATTTTTCCAGTCGATAATTTGGTTTTGATGAACATCAAATTCAGCACTCAATTCAGCAAGTGTTTTTTCTGCTTTAATCGCAGCAAGTGCTACCTTAGCTTTAAAATCATTTGAATGATTTCTTCTTGGTCTACGTGCCATAAAATACTCCATATATTGATGTTTATAACATCATTTGGGGAGCAAAATATCACTTATAAGTGTTGTTCAAATTTCCTGATCCACCTCTCTGTATCTGTGTAGATGTTGCATCAAAGCTATAGGTACACTCAGCAAAAGAGTTATTCATACCCGAGATACCTATTATTGTTGCTAAAATTATCTTTTTCACGTCATTATCCTTTTTTATATTTGAACGTTTAGTATATATAAATACATAAATAATTTAATTAAATCCGATAAATGGAATACTTATCATTTCCTAATAATTAAAAAAACTAAATCTTATAATTAATCAAGCACTACCTCTTTTAAAGAAATAGTGCCTGAAATAATTAATAAGTCACTGTAACCACAACATTATCGGAGTAACTACCGGGTCTACTTGCAATCGTAGTACCTTGCGGAATTTTTCCATAAACTGTAGTCGTTTGAGCATTACCTGTTCCAGTACCAGACACTCCACCTGCGCCACTAATACTAGATACTCCACCCGTAGCATCCCACACCGAACTATAAGCAGCATCTTTATATAACTGGTAGGGAATAAACTCATTATTACTATTGGCCATACGCCTGAATCCTCCGCTTATACGGTTATTGCCATCCCCCAAATAAATCGTATAAGGCGTTCCATAGTTACATGTCGTATTTACAGCACCTTGTGTTGTGTAATCACGACTAGCCGTGCCAATATCGTTAATATTGCCAAAATCTACATTCGAGGTTGAGTTTAATTGGCAAAGTGTCGGCACTACAAAATTTGCTGTTAAAATTACACTTCCAGAGTCCCAGCTGAGTAAATCACCTAAACATAACACTGATAGAAGATCCATATCCCAAAATAGTTGAACTGTAGCTGTATATGTTCCTTGAGGATAAGCAATTAGTGATCCTGTACGTGCGGGTACCTTCACATTTACCGAATAGCTAAGAACATTGTTTGAAGCGATAGTTACCACTGGACCATACCAAACATTGGAGGTTTGGTTGGTGGTAGAAGAACCTGCTCCACCTACAGTTGCAGTAACCGTATAGGGTAAGGTCACGTTATTATTCGCAGTGGTTGCTCCTGTAAATACGGTCTTCATACACATAAACGGAGAGATCTGAGGTATTATCCCTCCATTCGTACAAGTAATTGTTCCTGAAAAGTTTACCGTTGCATCACTATTAATATTTGCTGCCGTGTAGGTAAACGTATTATTGGTCGTTCCAGCTACCGTACAAGCAGCATGTGACGGACTAAAAAATGCATAAATGATATAAAATAAGCAAATACCTATAAAATATTTTAAAGACAATGAAAATTTTTTATAGCTCTCTCTTTGAGCCTTATTAATACTATTTACTGACATATATAAGGTCCCAATTTTTTAGTTGAGTACTGATTACTGTTATAAGTGAAGTTAACCTGGCATGAACCATGATCGAGAAGATCTACTTCAAGTTTGTTTTGTCTTAATAAGTTTGGAACGAATACTTCACCATCGTAGCCCACTAGAGCATCTTGCTGTCCATTAATTCGAACGCTATAGCCTGGTAATAATGGCATGTTGTTTTTATCAACTATTCTCACCAAGCCTGAAACAACCTGATGTGCGCCAAAGTCAACTAGCGTCCCTTGGCGATAGCCCACGACTGTTTTTTGATCTGTAGATTTAACATTCCAATTTAAAGGAAGATATGATGGATCTAAATAAATATGGTTCTCTCTATATGGCATAAGACGAGGAATAAGAAATCTTCCAGACTTGTCAGTTGTTCCTAGATTTATCCCACCATTTATAATTTGGCTTTGCGGTCCGGCATTGGTGACAACAGCATAACCATCCCCTATTTCATTGGCCGCAAATATACGTCCTGCCGCCGCAACCAACGATCCTGTCGCTGAAAGTGCAACCTGGTCATTATCCCCAATTCGGTTATAACGACCTGTCAGATACGCAGCCCGTGCTCGGTAAGAACCATAGATCGATGCATTGTTAGTATGCGCATCCTGATCTCGCTCTACATATCCACCCCATCCAAATGAATTAATTTTTGGTTCCGATAAAACAAATACTTCTTGTCGGTAAGTCAGCCTGCCACTATCGCTAGATACGCTTGTAATCGCATTAGTTCTGGTAGACGGCGTATAGCGCAGCGCAAAGTAAATGCCATAGTCCTTATGGTTTTCATAATCTTTATAAGCTGAACTATAAAAACCCCAGTTCTTGTTTAAACTTCCGCTTAAGTTCGCAGACAGTAACTTATACGAGTTATCACTGTACTTGATCTGGTTATAACCGACATAAACACCATAGCCTGCATAAAAGTTATAGTTAATCCCTGCCCTAATAATCTCATCTGCCAGCGCGCTATAGCTAAGATAGTTCTGTGGCTCAGCACTAATCTGGTTTTCTTTTAAATATCGGATTTGAGATACACGGGCCAGATCAAAGTAGTTATCAAATACTTTGCGGTAACTGGTGTTAAATGAAATATTCTTGCTAATACGCCCTTCTAAACCGACCAGAGCCGAATAGCCGTTTTCATCCTTATACTGACTGGCGGCAATGTCGGCATTAATCACCCCCACACCAAACAAATTCTTGGCAAAACCTGTGCCGAGATTCGTCAAACCATCTGTTGAGGCTTCCACACCCCCACTTAAGGTCAGTGAGTTGCTATAACCATAACGAATTGCACCAGAGGCAAAGGTGGCATCATCATAATCGTTTGAGTACAGCCCATAGTTATAGCGTGGAACCCCAACATCTACTGAAAACTCATTTATGCCTTTTGCCAGAATCTTCGATGAAAAGTAGTAAGGTTTTTTAGTAATGATTTGCTGACCTGTGGCATCAGTCGTCACCAGTGTAACTTCATTTCCGGAAATAAACGGCAGTTGCTTAATGTCAAACGGGCCTGAAGGCACAAGTCCTGAATAAATCTTTTGCTGGTTAACGTATAAGTCCAGTGTTGAAGGCAGTGCCGCCGAACCGGAAAATTGCGGCAACGCCGAGGTAACAATATCACCACGCTGGGTATAGGCACTCGACCACTGGAAACCGGCAAGACGTACACTACTGCCCCAGTCAGAACTGTTGGAAACAAAGTCACCTAGGGTATATATCCTGACTTTTTCAGGGTCTACATATTGCCATTTACTTTCCAGACGCACCCACTTCTCATGGCTATAGCTCGTTTCATTACTACCGTTATATAAAATGCCTGATGAAAAGTTACCGAGTGCACTATTAAAAATTCCTTCAGCTGAACCTGAGAAAATACTCTCATCATTGGTTATGGTGTGGTACAGGCTGTAGTTCAGGATTGCAGCATTTAAGGGTTTCATTTTTAGCAAACCAGAACTAGTAGTTTGCTGACCACTTAACTCAACTGAGTAACCAGTTAACATGCTGGCGGGAACTTGCAAGTTTAAAGATTGCTCATTTTCCAGATATTTAAACTGGATTCCTTTAAGTTCATTAATACATACCCATTGGCTATCTGGAATATGCTCATCCATTTTCACTCTTAGCGTTTTTAAGTCGCCAGAACGAATATATAACTTTCCGTCCTTAGATTGTTTTACGGAAAACAAATCTTCTGAAGGATTAGAGTTAATAGAAATATTTAAAAATAACTGAATAAAATTAAGATTTTGCTCCTGTCCATTTGTCTTTTCCTGCGTATATTTATTATTGCCATCTATAGATTCAGGAACACTTGGAATCAAAGTATTCGTATGATCTACTAATTGTTCAGCAAATGAATGCGCTGGAAAGTACGCAACACATAAGACACCTATAATATATTTCATATAAGCCTCTTAAAGTGTGGTTTTCTTACCATTTACTGTCAGAGAAATACTATATTTATGATTTGGCTGATATGTAAAATTACTAATTGAATAACTTTTTTCTTGCTTTGCAAGAATATAGCCATTCACTGTATTTACCTTAATCGGATAACTCTTATTCTCTGTGTTATCTACAAGCGTTAAATCATTTAACAGTGCATGTCGATTCCCAACATTATTAATATTTAGGGAAGGTTCTTTTTGATGAGTATCAATTTTCCAATTTAGTTGAGTAATCGCATCTTTATTGACAACAAATACAGGTAATGACGAACGAAGCAATACATTTACACCTTGAGAAGCTTTTCGGCTATCAACAGGTTTGGGTAATTCATCAATAATAATACGGTAAGTTTTTTCACCAGAAATCGGCTCTGGATTAATTCTAACTACCCGTAAATTATAAGACTCATTAGGCTTTAGCTTTAAAAAAGGTGGACTAATATTGATTTCATCTGTAGGCGTTAATTGATCTTGCCCATTATTTTGAGTCCATTCAAATATACGTACCTGTAAATCAGCACTTTCATTTGACTGATTATATAAACTAATTGAAGATGCTTTCTGATGGCTTAAAACTTCCACTGTTACTGGTGAAAGACGGATTGTAGCTGCGTTAATAATGGTAGATAAAGATAAGAATAATCCCGTAATAATAAAAATATTTTTTTTCATGTTTTACTCAAATATATATCTTTTAATATATTAGCCCTTTCAAAAGGGCTAACAGTTTTTATAATTTATACAAATTAATAAGTTACCGTTATTGTCACCGTATCAACATAGCTACCCGCACTTGGCAACGCTGAGCCAGCAGGAATACGACCATATACGTTTACTGTTTGCACTGCACCACTCCCTGTACCACTATAAGCGGTTGTAGCAATTCCAATTGCAGTAGCACGTCCTGTATCTGAATATAAGTTATAAGGGATATATTCGTTACTTGTTGCACCACCAATCATACGGCGTTGGGTCGTTTGAGCATTTTTGCCGCCATCGAAAGCTAGAGTCCATGGCACAGTATTGTTACAAAGGACTTTAATTGAGGTACCTCCGGTCGTGGTGGTATCAGCATCTTCGTTAGTTGCGAGAGAGCTTAAAGTACCAAAATCCAAAACGGCATTTGTGGTTGTACCTGTTGCAGATGTATTCAGGACACAACTATTTGTTACTGTCGCCTTAACAGTTAATGTCCCCGTTGCTGTAGCGGCGTTTGCTGCATTAAAAGAAAATAATCCTACAGCAATTGCCGATAAATAAAAAAAAGTCTTTTTCATGTCCAAAACCTTTTAAACTAAATTGTCGAATTAATAGATATAAAAAAATTAACTCTTATCCTTACAATCATTTTTATTTGACTGCTCTTTTAAAGCTTATTTTTTATCCTATTTTAGTCATCATACATAAAAATAATTAAAATGTATGAGTATGTTTTTATTTTTATTTCTATTTAACAAAATACCATTACCCCAACTAACAAAACATAAACAAAAGTTAACAATCAAAATTACAAGATTTTGATTTATTTAAAATTAATAAATTACTATTAAAATTTATTTCCTAAATTTTAAATAAATATGTCAAAAATTTAGGTCTTTTAGATAAAAAACCATAAGGATTAAAATTTAGCTATACTATTTTTTGTCACATCAAAAGATATATTTAAAATAAATCATTAAAAACTCACCTTAACTAAAACAAATTATAGAGCGTATATAATTTTAATTTTTATGATGGGTAATATTGAACACTCTTTATTATGAAATTTATATAAAAATAAAGGCCTCTTAAGAGACCTTTATTAAGTATATTTAAATAATTAAATACTCAACATACTATTTAAAGTTTCAGAAACATTTTTAGATTTCACTTTAGGCTGCAAGGCTTGTAAAGCCTGTTGCACTTGAGTACGTTGAGGTTCTGCAAGCGTATACCAACGAGATAACACTTGTAATAAGCGTGAACCTAAAATTGGGTTTTTCTCGTCCAGATATTCTGCAAGATGAATAAAGTGAGCTACACCAAAGCCCCAAGTATTTTCAGGGTTATTTGACAAACCACCACTCACGGCGCGAATACGGTTTGGCGTAGTTAAGTCATAATCAGGATGTTGAGTTAAGTACTCAATTGTCTCAACTGTGGCATTTGGGTTTGCTGCCTGAATCATAAACCATTGGTCTAAAGACAATGCTTCGTCTTTAAAGCGGTTATAGAAATCAGCAAGGGCTTCTTGTGCTTGAGGCGCATTTTGCCAAACTAATACACGTAGCGCACCTAAACGTTCAGACATATTGCCTGTGCTTTGATATTGCTCGTAAGCCAATTCAAACGCACTTTGGTCGCCCTGACGCGCCATCATCATAAGCATAATGTTCTTTAATGCACGTACACCCATCGCTAAAGAAAATTCTTTTTGCAAGTCTGGGTCCAGGGTAAGGTAAGTCTCTTTCCAGAATGAACCCAAATCTTGTGCTAAACGATTCAACAGGGCTTCACGTTTTACATGAATATCGGCTGGTGCATAGTTTTGATCAATACGACTACCCAAATAACCTTCAGTTGGTACATCAAATAAACGGGATGCTAAAAGTGGATCACGACCAACTAAATCAGGCAATGTACTTTGAATAGCTTGAATATAGGTATCCGCTGAGTGATCTTCTAACAAAATACGTTCAAGCAAGGTTTGTGTTGCTTGCCATTGGTTAAAACCATTTGTTTCATGCTGAATCAAGAATGCTAATTCTTCATCACTGTAATCGAATATCAGATTTACAGGTGCAGAGAAGTTACGTAATAGCGATGCAACTGGTTGCTCAGTCACACCTGTAAACTCTATAGTAGCTTCATCTTGGTCAAACAAATACACACCATCTTTAACACCATTTACAAATAGACTGTCGCTATGAAGTGTATATTGCTCACCTGTTTTAGCATTAAATAGCGCCAACGCTACAGGAATCGGAACAGCTTTTAAGTTTGGATATTTCGGATGCGCTTTTAGGCTTTGTTTAAAGCTTAAACGATAAGTTTGTGCTGCTGCATCATATTCACCTTTCGCTTCAAGCTTTGGTGTACCCGGTTGGTTATACCAAGTTAAGAATGCAGATAAATCAACACCTGAACCCGCAGAGAGTGCAGCAACCCAGTCTTCAACAGTTACGGCTTGTCCATCATGACGGCGGAAATATTCATCCGTTCCCTGACGGAATTTTTCTTTACCCAGTAATGTCGACATCATGCGGTTAATTTCCGCACCTTTTTCATAAACAGTCGCTGTATAGAAGTTATTAATTTCGACAAAGTGGTCTGGGCGTGGAGGGTGTGACAATGGGCCTGCATCTTCTGGGAATTGATGCGATTTAAGAACAGCGACATCGTCAATACGTTGAACCGCAGCAGATTGCAGATCTTCCGAGAAAGATTGATCACGGAATACAGTTAAACCTTCTTTTAAGCACAACTGGAACCAGTCACGGCAAGTAATACGGTTACCTGTCCAGTTATGGAAATATTCATGGGCAATCACAGACTGTACACGCATAATCGCTGCGTCAGTTGTATATTCTTCATCGGCAAGTACACATGAGGTATTAAAGATATTTAAACCTTTATTTTCCATTGCACCCATGTTGAACTGGCTCACCGCCACAATCATATAGTTGTCGAGATCATAAGCACGGCCGTAGTGTTCTTCATCCCAGCGCATAGAATGCTTTAAAGCTTCCATCGCGATATGGCATTTTGGAATATCTTTCTCAATCGCATAGATTTCTAAAGCGACATCACGCCCTTCTGAAGTGGTATAACGATCTTTAAGAACAGCTAAATCACCAATCACACAAGCAAACAAATAGCTTGGCTTTTTAGTCGGGTCTTGCCAGATCGCAAAGTGGCGGTTTTCACCAACTTCACCGGTTTCAAGCAAGTTACCATTCGCAAGTAATACTGGATATTTTTTGTCTGCTTCTACACGTGTCGTAAAAACTGAAAGTACGTCTGGACGGTCTGGATAGAAGGTAATTTTGCGGAAACCTTCAGGCTCATTTTGCGTTACAAATAAGTCACCAGCTTTATATAAACCTTCAAGCTGAGTATTGGTTTCAGGGTGAATAATAACTTGAGTTTGTAAAATGACTTCATCTGGTGCATCAGTGATCACCAGTTGTTCACTATCGAGTGAATATTGTGCAGGAGTAAGATCTTGGCCATTGAGCTGAATAGATTGCAACTCAAGATCACGGCCCAATAGCACCAAGTCTCCGGCAGTTTGACGCTTCATGACCAATGTTGAATCAACAATTGTTTTATCGTCATAGACTTGAATATCAAGATTAATTGATTCAACCAAGAACGCAGGTTTTTGATAATCTTTTAAATAAACTGTTTGATCTGCCTGAACTGGAGGCTGCGCCGCAATATTCATCTTTATTCCTTATATACTTTTCGGAAACCGTAGTAAGAATTTTATGAATTTGATCATACACATTCATACATACTATGTTTGTTTACCTTTATAAAATTAATGGGACTTCATTTATACATTTCAAATTAGAATCGTCTTTTATTAGCACAGATTAGACCAAAATTACGATAATCGCTGTTTATATAATCAATCTATACAATAAAAATAAAACTCCTTTCGCTTTTAACATTTTTGAGGAGCTGCTTACATTTTGGGCATGGTTCTTGCCTTATCCAATATACCAGTATAAGTATTTCAATCAGAACAAGAGGAACTCACTATGGAATTAAAAGCTTATTTACATCGTTTAGAAAATATTAAAGCGATTCATGATCTAGATGCAGCAGGACTCGACCATCATGTGATTGCTGTGTTCTTGTCTGCCGAAGGTATTTCAATGACTGCTCAGGAGGTAACTACTATCGTTAATACTTATGACGCCTTAGGTAAAGTGAAATTACCAAGTAAAAAAGTGCAGGCACTTATCAATGCCAAAAAACTTGGACAAAATGATGAGACTTTACCGTGCCCTGTTTAATCTTAACTTTTAACCGCTTATGAAAACCTAAAGTCAAAACAAAGACTTTAGGTTTTCTATTTTTGCACCAAACAAAAAGACAATCACAGCTATCGGCCATGCGGCTGTGTATAATAGGTCAGTCGTGATTGATTTAAACGCTCGGAGCAAAATGGCCTTACAAATTCTACAAAAACAGCTAGATGAAAGTAGCCATTGCCCTCTCTGCCAAGCGTCGATGTATTGGGTAGATGCCGAACAATTTGAGCAAGACGTTCAATTTCATGAATGTAGCCATTGCCAACATCGTGTATTTAAAGACACAAAAATGACGTGCCACTGTGACCAATGCACAAAACAAAGAAAGAAACTTTTACAGCAAACCCGCCTACAAGAACAACGCCAGTTTAAGTCAAAAGATCAGCCACAACGCAGTCTGGAACAACTGAGTTTTTTACATAAACTTTTTTTACTAAGCCTACTTGATGACTACGCACGAGACGATGTTGCTCATGACGAATATATTCACTGGGATCAGATAAAATATCAGCCGATTACCCCCAACTGGATGTTCCAAAGCCATCTGATTAAACAGCTTCATAAAGATGGGATTTTAAATGCACAAGATCAAACCGATGAACCACAGTGCTTTTATTTAAATATTCGTCTAGATGGTTATAGTGACCCGAGTTTATTTAGTGTAGCTCAGCAACTACGTCACTGGTTTTATGAAAACCTAAGTCTTGGTATTCCATTTCGTAGTGCCGATGAAGTGAAAGATGTGCTGTTTCAGGTGCTCTACCAAGAAATTATTCAGTTCACCCAGTTCTATTGCCGAACTTGGGGTATCCAAATTGCAGGAAGCTCTAATTTTCAAACTTTTTGCTACCGTTTAATGGACTCATTGGCAATTGGACAAATTTATTATCTTATTCAGACTGCACTTGAATACCTTTATAAACAAAAGGCGTTACAGCCACGAAATGAAAAGTTTATTAACACCAATTTATTAAAGAAAACTTTAGAGCAATATCGGGAACGGGCTTTGGCCGAAAAGTGGGAAACTTCAATGTTGCCACGCCCTTACAATATTCCTTACAGTAAAATGAGCCACATATTGTTTAACCGCTTTTTAGGTTATGACGAACAGATTTTTGTACAACCTGTATGGAAAGCATGGCGAAAAATCGAACCTCGGTTAAACTTTTACTCGGTTAAACGTTGTATGTACTGTGGTTCAAATGATCTAAGTGTTGATTATGATGCAGCAGATTATGTGTCGTTGATTTGCCAAAACTGTAAACATCAAGATCACTATTTTACCCGTTAAATTTCTTATCTCTGGCTTAATAAGGATTATCAGATGACTTCGACATCCAACCTCATTGAACAGGTGATTGAAGCTTGGCAAAACATGCAGGCAAAAACGCCTCTTGTGCAATGTATTACCAACAGCGTTGCTGCCAACTATACAGCCAATGTGTTACTCGCTTCCGGTGCTTCACCTGCCATGATTGATAATCCTTATGAAGCAGAAAGCTTTACCAAAATTTCATCGGCTTTAAGCATTAATTTGGGTACACCGACTTCAGAGCAAATGCAAGCCATGCAAATCTCTGCTAAGACCGCACAGCTTAATGAAGTACCGTGGATACTCGATCCGGTGGGCTACGGACCAATTTTAGCTTGGCGCAGTCAAATGACAGACGAGCTTTTGCAGTTCAAACCAAACGTTATACGTGGTAATGCCTCAGAAATTAGCACGCTTGCAGGCAATCAGGTTCAATCAAAAGGTGTAGACAGCACTTTAAGCAGTGACCAAGCTTATCAACAAGCTTTTTCACTCTTAACGCATGCAAGCTGTATCGCTATTTCAGGTGAATCAGATTACATTTTATCTAACGAAATAGATGCTGTGATTCAAGTAAATGGTGGAAGCCCGTTACAACCCAAAATTACCGCAACTGGCTGCGCTTTGGGTGCATTAATTGCAGCCTATAGCGCTGTGACGACACCAACTATTGCAGCTCTTTCAGCTCATATTCATTTTGCAATTGCAGGTAAACTTGCTGCAAATCAAGCACAAACGATGGGTAGTTTTAGTAGCATATTTATGGATTATATCCATATGCTAGATGACAATCTGATTGAGCAATATGCAGATATCAAACTTTTAAATAAACAGGCATAACCTAAGTTATGCCTGAATGACACTAGACTCACTTTAAAAGTAAGTAGATATCTGTCACAAGGTCACATTCATTCACATCATGCACAAAGTTATGATAGTGAAAGAAAACCGGATAATCCCCTGCCTCTTCTGGTTGCTCAGGTAACCAGTTTCTAAAGATGTAATAGACGCTATCTTTAATCTGGTCATGGCTACCCAAATGTCTTACGGTTGCATAACGCCCCGCAGGAATTTCACCTGTCTGTACACCATAAGTATTTTCAGATACAGCCTTTTCAATTGAACCGGCAATATCAAATCGAAACTCATCAGATGGTGTCTGCTCAGGGTCAGCAAAAGGAATACCATAAGTTCTAGACTTGGTCACTGGTGACAAACCTGTTTCTTTGCGCCAAGCAATAAAACGTGCAGCCGTTTCAAAGACTTTATCAGGGCTTCCTAAATGCGATAAATACGCAATCTTTTCAGCAGGTCGCTCAACAATATTTACATTCATTTTTAACTCACTTTTTGGAATCGTAAAAACAAACTTCTGGTGCCAAGATTCCCAGTCCGGTTTATCTCTAAAAGCTCGAGGAGTTTGATCAAATGAACGCTTAAATGCACGAGTAAATGCCTCTGGACTATCAAACCCTGCTTGTAATGCAATCTCAATAATCTTGAGATCAGGTTCAAAAGCCAATTGAAAAGAGGCCCGCTTTAAACGAGAAAGTTGAATAAACTTCATCACATTTAAACCAATATGAATGGCAAAAATGCGATGAAAATGGAACTTAGATAAAGCTGCGATCTGGCTCAATCGATCAACATCTAGGTCTTCATCTAGATGTCTTTGAATATAATCGCAAACCAGTTGCAGCTTTTGTGTATATACAGCCATACATTCATGTCTGTTCATTCGATAGCACTACTTTTACATAATGCTCATCGCTATTCTTGATCGAAATTGCGTTTTTTAGAATTATACAACTTGCTTAAAATAATCATCTCTTGGCATGTCGATAAGCTCAACACACAATTGAATTTCTTTATTAAACTCTTGTGGTAGATATTTTTTGTTGCTGAGCGCCGCCAACAATTGCTCCCCCATAAGCTGTTTTTGTTCAGCAGTTCTTCCCGACAAAATATAGGCTTTTACATGGATATAGGCTTGATCAACCCCTAAGCCAATCAGAAAAACTTCATCTTTACGTGCACGGCTTTTGATGTCTTCTGGACTAAACACCTCTGTTTCAATCAGCGTGGTATTAATTTCTTCAAGTAATTGTTTTGCATTTAGTCCAGTTAAGTTATCTGAATAATCAACTACAACGTGCGGCATAGCCACCTCAATTTATATAATAAGTCATTAAGCCCATTAAACTTTATTCAATAAATAATAAAGCTAATCGAACTTGATCATATCCCATTCGAGGGCTAGTTGCTTCAACAATTGGTCTTAGTTTGATCGAACCATCATCAGAAAAATGATCTGGATTTTGACGCTTTTTCAACTTCTTATAAATTTTACGCACTTCTTCAACAACTTCCTCACCTGGGTGGGCAACTGAAATATCTAGTTTTTGCTCTTTATGAAGTCGAGCCAAGTGATTAATAATAGTTGCTGGTGTTAGACCACGTTCGTGCGCGATGTCTTCAATTTCGTAACCTTCTTCAAATAAGACACGCGTCTCGTCTAGCGTTGCCGTAGCATAATTTTGCTTACCACCTTTTGCGAGTTTCTTCTCATTACGAGAAATCTCGGTTTCATTTAAGGTGCCCCCACAGTGACGGATAAAGGCTTTGTGCTGGGCGGTTAAATCGACATCAGCAAAATTATCTTCGGCTTCAGCCGATAATTCCTGAAAACGGCGATCGGCTTTTACAGCGAGACTATCTAACTCTAAGGCCTGCTCATTAAATCCTAATAATTTTAATCCTGTTAAAGATTTCAAACGTGAGAGCGCAACATAACCTTGCCCTTTTTCAAAGGTGTGCATCAGGTTAATTTCAGCAGCTTCCAAAGTCATACCTTGGCTTTTATGAATGGTAATCGCCCAAGCTAAACGAAGTGGAATTTGCTGGAAACTTGCAATGACTTTTCCGGCTTCATTTTCAATTGACCATGTTTCAGGTGCTACCAGCAAAGTTGTACCGTCGGTTAATTTTACCTTTGGTAGTAACCCGTTTTCATCATCTTCCTCAAAGCCGATCACCTCACCTAAACTTCCGTTGATATAACCCATATCAAAGTTGTTTTTTACAAACATGACTTTGGCATGTTTTTTCAAAGTAAGTTCTTCTGGTGCACGAACTGAGGATTTTAAAGTTTCTAATAGTTTTTCATTACCATCTAAAACTGCATTAAATTGATGTCCTTCATTATCAATTTCATTTAAGTGCTGATAATTGATATTGTCGACATCCATATTGTGCGTATAAAGACGAGTAAATGTCTCACCAATGTCATGTGCACGTGATTGATGTAAAGCTTGCAAATGTTCAGCTTGAATACTTTGCGCACGGATGGCATTTAAAATCTGATTTAAAATTTCATCGTCTTGGCGGTGCTGTTCTGTTAAGTAGCATACGCGGAATTTGGCTTCGACCCATGCATCTGACATAAAACAGAACTTATCGCGATTAGCTTCACCATTACGGCCTACAGGTGGCAACTGGAAAAAATCTCCAGCCACAATCACTTGAATGCCACCAAAAGCTTCATCACTTTCTTTAAAATATTTTAAAACCTGATTGACCAGATTGAGCTGCTTCGCATGTAGCATCGAGATTTCATCAATGACGAGAACTTGCGCATTTTCAAGGTGTTCCTTGAGATATTTACGCTCTTTCATACGTTTTAGATCGTCGTCAGTTAACTGATCTTTAATGCCGATGCCCGCCCACGTATGAATGGTCATACCGTTCATATGCGTTGCAGCAATACCTGTCGATGCTGTAATCGCTACAGGCACTTTACGTGCTTTTAGATATTGGATGTACTGATTGAGTGTATAGGTTTTCCCTGCACCAGCCGAACCGGTTAAAAAAACATTTTCACCTGCTTTGAGCAGTTTAAGTGCAGTTTCCTGTTTCATAATCTCATATGTACATCTTCAACAGCCCATAGCTTAACGATTTTCCCGAAAAATTTAAATGAATGAACCAAACTTTCTATAAAAACAATATAAATCAACTACTAATATCAAGTTTGTATTTGGTAGGTTTTTGGTAGGTAGGAAAATAATCTACACATCACAATACTAAGCCCATGGTGAGGCTCACCTGTAATAACAAACAATGGATTTATGGAAAAAGGAATCACTCCATGGCTTTTAAAAATATTGCAGATCAAACAAACGGTTTTTATATTCCTTGCGTATCACTCTTTGGTCCAGGATGTGCCAAAGAAATTGGTACAAAAGCACAAAATCTCGGCGCAAAAAAAGCATTAATTGTGACCGATGAAGGGCTATTTAAATTTGGCGTTGCAGATCTTATTGCAAGCTATTTAACCGAAGCAGGCGTAGCGAGCCATATTTTCCCGGGCGCGGAACCTAACCCAACCGATATTAATGTTCACAATGGCGTGAAAGCCTATAACGACAATGGGTGTGACTTTATTGTTTCGCTAGGCGGTGGTTCATCTCATGACTGTGCGAAAGGAATTGGTTTGGTCACTGCAGGTGGTGGTCATATTCGTGACTACGAAGGCATCGATAAAAGTAAAGTACCAATGACACCACTGATTGCAGTGAATACAACGGCAGGTACTGCATCTGAAATGACTCGCTTCTGTATTATTACCAATACCGACACTCACGTAAAAATGGCAATTGTTGACTGGCGTTGTACCCCACTTATTGCTATCGATGACCCGAAACTCATGATTGCAAAACCAGCGGGTTTAACAGCAGCAACTGGTATGGATGCGTTAACCCATGCGGTTGAAGCATATGTGTCTACGGCGGCAAACCCAATTACCGATGCGTGTGCTGAAAAAGCAATCACCATGATTAGTCAATGGTTACAGCCTGCTGTCGCAAATGGTGAAAACATCGAAGCACGTGATGCAATGAGTTATGCGCAGTACTTGGCTGGTATGGCATTTAACAATGCATCTTTAGGTTATGTCCATGCAATGGCTCACCAGTTAGGCGGTTTCTATAACCTACCTCACGGTGTATGTAACGCAATCTTGCTACCACATGTTTGTGAATTTAACTTAATTGCTTGTCCAGATCGTTATGCAAAAATCGCAGAGTTAATGGGTGTAAATACGCAAGGACTCACCGTAACAGAAGCTGCGTATGCCGCAATTGATGCCATCCGTAAACTGTCTTCTTCAATTGGTATCCCATCTGGCTTAACAGAATTGGGCGTAAAAACCGAAGACCTCGCGGTTATGGCCGATAACGCTCAAAAAGATGCATGTATGTTGACCAACCCTCGTAAAGCAAACCATGCACAAGTTGTGGAGATTTTCAAAGCCGCTCTTTAATACTGATGTAACTCTATGTTCCTGTAGTAAGTCAAATCCCTCCGACCGTTGACTTACTTTTTGGGAATACTTAGCTCCAGCGGTATTCCCTTTTTTTTAAAACCTATACTCCAACCTTCTCTAAACCTGATTGACAATTTGCCCATTTCATTGAAGGATACTCAACATGACTTAATGACAATAGCTCGATAAAAATGAATACATCTACAGCTAAACACAATTATGCCCCAGATATTTTAGGTGCCGGCTACGAACAGCTAACACTCAACTTTCCAGATGATTATGAAGGTAAAGTTATAGCCACCTTAGTTCGTAAAAAGACCACTCAGCCAACTCAAAAAGCCGTACTTTATATTCATGGTTTTTTAGATTATTTCTTTCAAACTGAAATGGCCGAGCAATTCAATGCGCATGGCTATGACTTCTATGCACTCGATTTAAGAAAATATGGCCGCTCAAAGTTGCCTCATCAAATTTTCTATAATGTGCTTGATTTAAATGAATATGATGCCGAAATTACTCAAGCATTAGAGATCATTGGCGAAGAGCAGCACACCCAAGTATTACTTGCAGGTCATTCGACTGGCGGTTTGACAGCAACGCTTTATGCTACTCATCATCCAGATCATCCACTTATTAAAGCACTATGGGCCAATAGTCCGTTTTACGACTTCAATTTAAGTTTAGTTGAAAAGAAATTTGGTATCCCAATGCTCAGTCGAGTAGGAAAATATCTGCCTAAAGTTAAATTTCCAAGCAAACTTAACAAATGGTACACCACCAGTCTTCACAAACAACTTAAGGGTGAATGGGACTTCAACCTGGATTGGAAACCGACCTCTGCCCCTACAGTTCAACTTAGCTTTCTACATGCGATTCATACAGCACAAAAAGAAATTCACCACGGCGTTAAGCTAAACGTCCCCGCACTGATTATGCATTCGCATCAAACTAAAAATCCACGTAAATGGGGGCCAGATGCAACCCAAAGTGATGTTATTTTAGATGTTAAAGACATTGCGAAATTCGGTAAAAAAATAAAGGGCGATGTTTCGGTTGTCTCTATTCACAATGGCTTACACGATTTAGTCCTTTCGGCCCAGCCAGTGCGGAATCAAGTCTATCAACAACTATTCCAGTGGCTGGATCAAAAAATCACCTAACTTAGCTTAGGTGAGTCAATATATTTCACCAGCAGTTGATGCGCAGGATGTTCACTCGGTAATAGCTCCATAAGACGTTCTACCGCATCGATTGCTTCGGGAAAATGAGCTAAATGCTTAAGTAATAAATCCGTTTCTTGGGTTTTAAAAATTGCATCGCTCAAGCGTGACTCAAGGCAGTCGCGCCATGCACACAGAAACGGACTTTCGGTTTTTGCCAGAAAAACACCGGTATAAAGCTGTAAAGCAGAAGCCGCATATCCTGCATCGAGTGCTTGTTCAGCTTGTAAGAAATCGGCTTCAACATGCACAAGTAGCCGATATGGGCGTGAACCAAGCAAACCTCCTAAAATATCTCGCAGTTGAGACATTTCAGCTTTAAGCGTACCCATGCTGACTTTGCGCTCACCATAGAGTGCCTGATAAAGATGTTCTAAAGTTAAGCCATGTGGACATAGTGCCAATATGGTTAAAATTTCAATTTGCCGCGGTGTTAATAATAAACTTTTACCATTAAATTTAACTTGTGGCGTCGAAAATGCCCGAATATGTAATTGTTGGCGTTGTTGCTCTAGCAAAGCAGATTGAATAATGGATGCACAACGTTCGGCAGCCAATATTCCTAAGCTATTATGATTCTTCCATGTAGTTGATAAATCAACCACACCTAGTGTTTGTTTTGAATATGGATCGATAATTGGTGCGGCATAACATACCCAATCATGAATCGACTCCATGTAATGTTCATTTGAAAAAACACAGCTTGATTGTTGAGTTTTTAAAGATAAAGCTAAGGCATTTGTACCGACAAATTCTTCACGCCACTGCCCGCCTTGTACAAAATGCACGCGTTCAGCAGCACTTTGCATTTGGGCACTGGGTGCAGTCCAAATAATGGTACTGCCGATATCACCGACAGCAATCACCATTGAAGATTGCTCTGCAATATGACGTAAGTCGTCACCACACTGACTTAAAGCCATATCTAAAGCATTTTGTGAGGCAGATTTTTTTTCGACTAATGGAGCCGCAAAGCGTTCTTTAGGAATCGCAGCAGAAGCTGATCGCTCCCATGAGCTTGCAATACTTTGGCCGAGTTTGGCAGCGTTTTGAGGAGAGAGACTATTTTGCGTGCGCAGTTGATCAATCAACATCCGTTGCTGCAATAAATCCTTTTTTGTGAACATTTGTAAATTCCTTATATATCCACATTTCTATTCCAACCTTTCTCCAACCTTCTTCTTTATATCCTAATTATACAAAGTACGAAAGTACCTACGACAGGGTTCTTGTTAGTCTTTAGTCCTAAAAAGCAAAGGAATATTTATATGCGCTATATCGATCCAAATCAACCAGGCTCAAAAGTTCAATTCAAATCACAATATGAAAATTTTATTGGCGGTGAATGGGTCGCACCTGTAAAGGGTGCGTACTTTGACAATGTATCTCCCGTTGACGGAAAAGCCTTTACACGTATTCCACGCTCTAGTGCCGAAGACATTGAACTCGCGCTAGATGCAGCGCACAAAGCTAAAGCAACATGGAATAAAGCATCTCCAACGGTACGCTCAAATATACTTTTAAAAATTGCCGATCGTTTAGAAGCAAATCTTGAAATGCTTGCAGTTGCAGAAACTTGGGATAACGGTAAAGCAGTCCGTGAAACTTTAGCCGCTGACCTTCCACTTGCAATCGACCATTTCCGTTATTTCGCTGGATGTATTCGTGCTCAAGAAGGCGGCATCTCTGAAATCGATGAAGATACTATCGCTTATCATTTCCATGAACCGCTAGGTGTGGTCGGACAAATCATTCCATGGAACTTCCCGATTTTAATGGCTGCATGGAAGCTCGCTCCTGCTTTAGCGGCTGGTAACTGTGTGGTGATTAAACCAGCTGAGCAAACGCCAGTGGGTATTTTACTGGTTGCCGAACTCATCCAAGATATCTTACCGCCGGGCGTACTCAATATTGTGAATGGTTTCGGTTCAGAAGTTGGTCGTCCGTTAGCTACCAACCCACGTATTGCAAAAATCGCATTCACAGGGTCAACACAAACTGGACAAATGGTGATGCAATATGCGACCGAAAATATTATTCCAGTTACGTTAGAGCTTGGTGGTAAGTCACCGAACCTTTTCTTTGAAGACATCATGGATAAACAAGATGACTTCTTAGAAAAAACACTTGAAGGTTTTGCCATGTTTGCCTTAAACCAAGGTGAAGTATGTACTTGCCCTTCTCGTGCTTTAGTACAAGAAAGTATTGCTGATCAATTCTTAGAGTTGGCCGTTGAACGTGTAAAACGCATTAAAACTGGTCATCCTCTCGATACTGAAACCATGATTGGTGCTCAAGCATCTTTGCAACAACAAGAGAAAATCTTACGTTGTATTAATACAGGCCGCGAAGAAGGTGCAGAACTCTTACTAGGTGGTAGTGGCCGTAAAGAAGTAGGTGACGGTTTCTATGTTGATCCGACTATCTTTAAAGGCCACAACAGCATGCAAGTCTTCCAAGAAGAAATTTTTGGACCTGTACTTGCTGTGACAACATTTAAAGACTTTGACGATGCAATCAAAATTGCCAATGACACCATGTATGGTCTAGGTGCTGGCGTTTGGTCACGTTCAGCCCATATTTCTTACCGTGCTGGTCGCGCTATTGAGGCGGGTCGTGTCTGGACAAACTGCTATAACATCTACCCTGCGCATGCTGCATTTGGTGGTTACAAAAAGTCTGGTATTGGCCGTGAAAACCATAAGATGATGCTAGATCACTATCAACAAACTAAAAACTTGTTAGTAAGTTATTCAACTAAACCAATGGGCTTCTTCTAAGTTTCGCACCAAGTTGATACCAAACTATCAACGCTAGAAGGAAGCAAGCTCAGTAATTGTATAAAAAGCCAGTAATTTAGATTGCTGGCTTTTTTATTTAGTACAGCCAGCTCTCAAATTTTTACTATCCGGAATAAAAAAGCGTCATCTAATATTTAAAGCACATCATTTAGGCATTGCTTTTGCATTCATTCATACAAACCAACTCGCAGGAGTATTGTATGAATCAACCAGAAACAGCTTCCGTTATTTCTTCAAGTGCAGAAGTCTCATCAGCAGAATATTTTGCTCAGCGTCAACTTAAACAAGGTACCGTAGGTTGGTTACTCCTGATTGGTTTAGGCGTAGCGTATGTGATATCGGGTGATTTTGCCGGCTGGAACTTTGGTATTGCCCAAGGTGGTTGGGGTGGAATGTTCATTGCCACGGTACTCGCTGCGCTTATGTACTTATGTCTATGTCTTTCTATGTCAGAAATGTCTACCATGATGCCGACAGCAGGTGGCGGTTATAGTTTTGCACGTGCTGCCTTTGGTCCTTTCGGAGGCTACTTAACAGGTACGGCGATTTTAATTGAATACGCAATTGCGCCTGCTGCTATTGCCGTATTTATTGGTGGTTATTGCGAATCTCTATTTGGGATTAATGGCTGGATGATTTACCTCGCCTGTTATGCCATTTTTATGGGTATACATCTCAAAGGTGCCGGCGAAGCCTTGAAAATCATGTTTGCCATTACACTAGTCGCTGCTGTTGCTCTTGTTGTTTTTATTACAGCAATGATCCCACATTTTAATGCACAAAACCTTTTAGATATTCCCGTTAGCACAGCAACTGGTGCAAGCCGTTTTCTACCTCATGGCTATTTGGGCATCTGGGCCGCGGTTCCCTTTGCAATCTGGTTTTTTCTTGCAGTAGAAGGTGTGCCGTTAGCAGCAGAAGAAGCAAAAGATCCAGCCAAATCTCTGCCACGCGGTTTAATCGGTGCAATGCTCATCTTAACCGCGTTTGCTATGCTCATTTTGTTCTTGGGTGCAGGCGCAGCAGGTGCAAGTACTTTACAAAACTCAGGTGCCCCTCTGGTAGATGCATTAGTGAAAGTTTATGGCACCAACACTTGGCTTGCGACATTCGTAAACTTTGTGGGTTTAGCTGGTTTAATCGCAAGTTTCTTCTCAATTATCTATGCCTATTCGCGTCAAATCTTTGCATTGTCACGAGCTGGCTACTTACCGACGTCACTCTCGTTAACCAATAAAAATAAAGCTCCTTATCTCGCAATTATTATTCCGGGCATTATCGGTTTTTTGCTTTCACTTACCAAAGAAGGCGATTCACTGATTTTAATCGCGGTTTTTGGTGCAACTATTTCGTATGTGTTGATTCTTTTATCCCACATCAAATTACGTCTATCTAAACCCGATATGCCTCGCCCTTATAAAACACCAGGTGGCATTGTGACCTCAAGTATTGCACTCATTTTAGCAGTCACTGCTGTGGTTGCAGGTTTTGTTGTTAATCCGAAAGTATGGTTTATTGCTGCCGGTATCTATGTCGTATTTATTGCTTACTTCTTGTTCTACAGCCGCTATCATTTAGTGAAAGGGACACCAGAAGAAGAGTTTGCAAATATTAAAGCTGCCGAACAAGAACTATAAAAAGGGATGTAACTATGAGTTATCGCAATATTGTCGCCAATCAACAGTATCATTTTGCTGACCTAAAAACTTTGATGGCAAAAGCTACACCGTTACGTTCAGGCGATGAGCTAGCAGGTATAGCTGCCAGAGATGCAACCGAACATGTTGCGGCACAAATGACTTTGGCCGATGTGCCACTGAAAACCTTTTTAAATGAAGTTGTAGTCGATTATGAATCTGATGAAATTACGCGTCTGATTATTGATGAACATGACTTAACAGCCTTTGCCCCTATTTCACACTTTACAGTAGGTGATTTTCGAAATTGGTTACTTGGAGAAGATGCAACTGCCCAAAGCTTAAAAGCTTTAGCATCAGGTTTAACTCCAGAAATGGTGGCTGCTGTCAGCAAAATTATGCGCAATCAAGATTTGATTTATGTCGCCAGCAAATGTGAAGTCATTACCCAGTTTCGTAACACCATTGGTTTAAAAGGTCATCTTTCTACCCGTTTACAACCTAATCACCCTACGGATGATGTACTCGGTATTTCAGCCAGTATTTTAGATGGTTTGATGTATGGCAATGGTGATGCCGTAATTGGCATTAACCCTGCCACGGATAACCTGCATAATTTGTCAGAGCTACTGAAATTGCTTGATCATGTCATTCAGGAATATCAAATTCCAACGCAATCTTGTGTACTTACGCATATCAGCTCAGGCATTCAACTGGCTGAAAAAAATGTACCGATTGATTTAATGTTTCAATCAATTGCCGGCACCCAACTTGCTAACGAAGGTTTTGGTATCTCGCTCGATTTGCTACAAGAGGGTTATGAAGCCACCCTCGCACTCAAGCGCGGAACCATTGGACACAACGTTATGTACTTTGAAACGGGTCAAGGGAGTGCCCTATCAAGCAATGCACATCACGGCGTTGACCAGCAAACCTTAGAAACTCGGGCCTACGCAGTGGCTCGTAAATATAACCCACTTTTGGTAAATACAGTCGTCGGCTTTATTGGCCCCGAGTACCTATTTAACGGTAAACAAATTATACGTGCAGGTTTAGAAGATCACTTCTGCGGTAAGTTGCTTGGCATACCAATGGGCTGCGACATTTGTTATACCAACCATGCCGATGCCGACCAAAATGATATGGATGTGCTTCTTACTCTATTTGGCGCCGCAGGCATTAACTTCATTATGGGAATTCCAGGTTCGGACGATGTCATGCTCAACTATCAAACCACTTCATTCCATGATGCTCTCTATTTAAGACAACTCCTCGGTTTAAAACCCGCTCCTGAGTTCTCCGCTTGGCTTGAACAACAAGGGATTTTTAAACAGCAAAACTCTCAAATTTGTTGGGCAGACCACATGCCTGACCAATTCTCTCGTCTGCTCATGAACTAGGGGGAACACCATGAAACTGAACCGTGATATTCAATATCCGTCCTCTACCCATCAGGATCAGTGGGAAAAGCTCAAACAGTTTACTGATGCCCGTATTGCTTTAGGTCGTGCTGGTTGCAGTATCCCAACACGGGCCTTACTTGAGTTCCAGTTGTCTCATGCGCAAGCAAAAGATGCTGTTTATCAACATATGGATGTTCCCTACTTGTCTGAACAATTACAGCACAAACAACTTCAAACTCTTCATATTCAAAGTAATGCTGCTAATAAGGAAATTTATCTTAAACGCCCAGATTTGGGTCGTCAGCTTTCAAACCCATCAAAAGAAACCTTAATTAAAGAGTATGCAAAAAACCCACAGCAGTATGATGTTTGTATTGTGGTAGGTGATGGTCTCTCTGCAAGAGCGATTGAAGCAAATGCTATCGCATTTATTGCAGTGCTAAGCGAACATATTCAACAAGAAAACTGGAGCCTTGCGCCAATTATATTTGCAACAGGAAGCCGAGTTGCTTTAGGCGATGAAGTTGCAGAAATTTTTAAAGCCTCCATGCTGGTTATGCTTATTGGAGAGCGCCCAGGTTTAAGTTCTCCTGACAGTATGGGAGTTTACTACACATGGAATGCATATTCAGGTTGCCTTGACTCCAAACGCAACTGTATTTCCAACGTCCGTTCAGCAGGCTTAAGTATTCCAGTTGCGGTACAACGTTTAATGGCACTCATGAAAAAATCGAAGCAGCTTGGCTTTTCAGGAGTAAATTTAAAAGATGAACATCAACTTTCAAATATCGACCATAATGAAAACTCAAAGCTTTTATTTTAAATAGTAGGTTACGCATAGATATTTCTTACCTACAAAATATTTCTGCGTAACAAGATTATCTTAACGAAAAATAGCAATTTTCAGGTATTGACGATTTATATGGATATTTTCTTCTTTATATTTATCGCTATACTCCACCTATTGATCTTCTATGAATCATTTGTATGAGTACTACAAACGCCTTTCCTAAAACTATTTATGCCATTCAGCATCTTGCTTTCGAAGACTTAGGTTCATTAGAAGATGTCTTTTATCAACTTGGTTTTCGCGTCCGTTATTTTGAAGCTGGTGTAGATGATTTAACTCCTGCTTTCGCCCATGACGGTTTAACTATTATTTTAGGTGGTCCAATTGGAGTTTATGAAACTGAAGATTATCCATTTTTAAAAGATGAAATCGCTTTACTCAAACAACGTTTGGCAGCAGATAAACCAACACTTGGCATTTGCTTAGGTGCACAGCTTATAGCTCATGCACTTGGTGCCAAAGTATATGCAGGCCATCAAAAAGAAATTGGCTGGGGAGCTTTAAGCTTAAGTTTACGCCCTAATCAGGTATTATCGCCTTTGCTTAATAATATCCATGTTTTACATTGGCATGGTGATACTTTCGACCTTCCTGAAAATGCAGCCCTTTTGGCGAGTTCAGATATTTATACTAACCAAGCCTTTGAAGTGGGTAATAATATTCTTGCTTTACAGTTCCACATTGAGACGACTCAAGAAAACTTTGAAAAATGGCTTATTGGTCACACATGTGAACTTCGTAATGCTGGAATTTCCATTCCTAAATTGCGTGAGCAAAATATCGAATATGCCCCTGCACTTGAACACGCTGCATTTGAATTAATTCAAAAATTCTTGAAAAGAATTGGTTATAGTGCATAAGTGAAGTAATTTCTAATGTTTAATGAATATTATTTTTTACCACTTGGTATTTTATGACTATTTTTTAAACAAAGAAACTTTATATTTTATTTTTAGAAACATTTCAGAAAAGTTTCAGTGTATTATTAATTTGTAACATAAAATATACGCTGATTTACTATGGATATCTGGAAGTTTCTTAAAAGCTTTAATACGGTCAATACTTACTTAATGCTTTCAACAATGCTTCTCATACTATTAGTTCTTTACTTTTATGTGATTAATCCTACCTAAGCTCTTTTGCCAAGGAAGCGAAATCATAAAGAAAAAGAATATTATGATGAGAAGACCTCCGAAAAAAGCCCAACCTTACAGTTGGGCTTTTTTAATATCTGTTGTTGACTCACAACATGTTGCTCGTCTTGCGAAAAAGTAAGAGATAAGCAATCTCAACTATCTACTCACAACATGTTGTTCGTCTTGCGAAAAAGTAAGAGATAAGCAACCTCAACTATCTACTCACAACATATTGTTCGTCTTGCGAAAAAGTAAGAGATAAGCAATCTCAACTATCTACTCACAACATGTTGTTCGTCTTACGAAAAAGTAAGAGATAAGCAATCTCAACTATCTACTCACAACATGTTGCTCGTCTTGCGAAAAAGTAAGAGATAAGCAATCTCTTACTTTTTCTCAGGTTTGAAGCTGTCTTTCAAATCAAGAACGCGGTTGAAGACAGGTTTTTCAGTAGTATGATCATATTGGTCCGCAACGAAATAACCTTCACGTTCAAATTGGAAACGGTCTTCTGGTTTCGCTTGAGCTAAAGCAGGTTCGATCACAGCTTGAACCACTTTCAAAGAATCTGGATTTAAGTTTGCTAAGAAATCATCACCAGTTTCAGGGTCAGCTTCTGTAAACAATCGATCATAAATACGTACTTCAGCAGGAATACCCTTGCTTGCAGATACCCAGTGAATTACGCCTTTTACTTTGCGGCCTTCAGGATTTTTACCTAAAGTATCCGGATCGATCGAACACTTCAGCTCAACGACTTCACCGTTTGCATCTTTAATGACTTCATCACACTTAATCACATATGCATGGCGTAAACGAACTTCACCATCCGGAATTAAACGCTTAAAGCCTTTTGGCGGTACTTCTTCAAAATCTTTACGGTCAATATAGATTTCTTTAGTTAATGGAATGACACGCTCACCCATATCGACATTTGGATGACGCGCATGGGTAAGGTCTAAATCTTCCGGTAAGTTTGTAAGTGTCACTTTTAAAGGATCTAACACAGCCATACCACGCGCTGCTGTATTCTCCAAAGATTGACGAATACAGAACTCAAGCATTGCAACATCAACAATACCGTCAGTTTTAGACACACCTACACGTTTACAGAAATCACGTAAGCCTTCTGGTGTAAAACCACGACGACGCATACCAACAACTGTTGGCATACGAGGGTCATCCCAACCATTTACATAACCACCTTCAACCAACTTACGTAATTTACGTTTAGAAGTAATGGTGTAATCTACGTTCAAACGAGATGATTCGTATTGGTGCGGAACAGCTTTAGACTTAACCTTTTCAACAATCCAGTCATAGAATGGACGGTGATCTTGGAATTCCAATGTACAAAGTGAATGCGTGATTCCTTCAATTGCATCAGACAATGGATGAGCATAGTCATACATTGGATAGATTTTCCATTTGTCGCCAGTTTGATGATGCTCTGAATGCAAGACACGATACAAAATTGGATCACGCATATGCACGTTCGGGCTTGCCATATCAATTTTAGCGCGTAAAACAGCTTCACCTTCTTTTAGTTCACCACTGCGCATTTGTTCAAAGCGAGCAAGGTTTTCTTCAACAGATGCATCACGATATGGCGAGTTTTTCCCTGGTTCAACAAAACTACCACGGTTTAATTTAATTTCTTCTGGAGACTGCAAATCAACATATGCATCACCTTGCTCAATCAATTGAATTGCCCATGCATAAAGCTGATCAAAATAACCAGAAGCATAGCGAGGTTCACCATTCCAGTTAAAACCAAGCCATTTCACATCATTGGCGATACCATCAACGTATTCTTGTTCTTCTGCATCTGGATTCGTATCGTCAAAACGTAAATTACAGAGTCCATCAAACTCTTCTGCAACACCAAAGTTTAGACAGATTGCTTTTACGTGACCAATATGTAAATAACCATTTGGTTCTGGCGGAAAACGAGTTACGATTTGTTTGGTACGTCCGGCAGCTAAATCATCAGTAATGACTTGGCGAACAAAATCTAATCCAGCCTGTTGTTCTTGCTGCGCAGAATCGACAGAGGCATGAGTATTCGGTGTCGGGTTGTTTGGCAGGTTCGAGACAACATCATTAGGCTTCATAGTGTATCAATCACTTCTTTGTAGATAAAATTTCGAAAAAATAAACGCTATCTTCATTTTTCACAAAGATTTTAACGTTTTTTACTTGCCTTGTAGTTTACAGTTTGCTTATGCTTCTCTCAACCAAAAACCCATGGTCATAAGCCCATGTTTAGGAGATTAATGTAATGAGTTTTCCTCAAGTCGAATTAAACACCAATAAAGGTCGTATTGTTCTTGAACTAAATACTGAAAAAGCACCAAAAACAGTAGCAAACTTTTTAGAATACGTACGTGACGGTTTTTATGACGGCGTTATTTTCCACCGTGTCATTGATGGTTTCATGATCCAAGGCGGCGGGATGGATGAAAACTTCAAAGAAAAAGCAACTCGTGATGCAATTGAAAACGAAGCTGACAACGGTTTAAGTAACGATGTTGGTACAATTGCTATGGCACGTACTCAAGCGCCACACTCTGCTTCTGCACAATTCTTCATCAATGTAAAAAACAACTCTTTCTTGAACCATACTTCAAAAACTGCACAAGGTTGGGGTTATGCTGTATTCGGTAAAGTTGTTGAAGGTATGGACGTTGTAGACGCGATCAAAAGTGTACGTACAGGTAACCGTGGTTATCACGCTGACGTTCCTTTAGAAAACGTTGTTATCGAATCTGCTAAAATTATTTCTGAATAATTTTAGGATAAAGCTGTGACCTATCTGTTTATTTCAGATTTACATTTGTCACCTGAACACCCTCGACTCGTTCGAGGGTTTTTAGATTTGTTGGTACATTATCAAAATAAACAAACACAGCTTTATATTTTAGGTGACTGGTTTAATGCTTGGATTGGTGACGATTATTCAGCTCCTTGGCTCGACGAAATTGTTGAAGCTTTAAAAGCTTTTAATGAAAAAGGTAATCGTGTTTACTTTCAAGTCGGTAACCGCGACTTTGCTCTAAATCAGGTTTTCCTCAATAAGTTTAATGGTGTATTACTCCCCGATATTTATTATCTTAATATTGCAGGTCACCAATACCGTCTAGAACATGGCGATGCGTTATGTACGGATGATATTTCTTATCAAAGATTTAAAAAAATTATTCGAAATCCCCTTTTAGTCGCTTTTTTACGTCGAACACCTCTAAGTTTCCGCACGAAACTTGTCAATGGTTTTCGTAAAAGAAGCCATTCGGACAAACAGCAAAAAAGTTATGAGATTATGGATGTGAATGAACAAGCCGTGCTCTCCGCCCTAAAAGATATAGACATACTTATTCATGGACACACTCATCGTCCAGCTATTCATGAAGTACAGCATAAACAACGGATTGTACTCGGTGACTGGAAAGAAGATCACGCACAAATTTTAGAAATTGATCCCTCTTCAAATACGCAACAGATCGAATTGATTGTCTGGAATTATTAGTTAGAAATTAGTCACTTTTTATTTGAACTTTTAATTCTTTAATTTTTTTATTTAAATCAGAATCGTAAATCACACACATACTAGCAATAAATATAAATTTCCAACTTATATATGCATGATTGTGATAATCAATATATAAAATAAGAAGACTCAATACAAATATAAGAATAATAAAGGCTTTAACAACTCTAATTTCTCGCAGCTTACCCTTTGCATCTTTGGGCATTAAATCAAACATTTTCAATAAATTATTAAAAAATTTATATAAGTATTATATTTCTTTATCACATTAAAATGCAGATGTTTTCCTACAAAATCGCGTATCATGCCAAAGATTAGAACACTTCGATTGTAATAAGATTGATATGGAGTAAGTATGGATTTACTAAATACGGTTAAAAGTCGCTACACCACAAAAGCGTATGATCCTGAGAAAAAAATTCCCAAAGAAAAATTTAATAAATTATTAGAAATTTTACGCTTCACCCCTTCTTCAGTGAATATTCAACCTTGGCATTTCTTGGTGGCTGACAATCTTGCTGCTAAAGAACGCATTGCTAAAGCCTTAACAGGGCGATATGCCTATAATGCTCCTAAAGTTCTTGAGTCATCACATACGCTTGTATTTTGTACAAGAACAGATATTTCACCCGAATATTTAAATCAATTACTTGAACAAGATGATCTAAGTGGTCGATTTAAAGATGAAAAAGCAAAACTTGGTCAAAAAGATACACGTCATGGCTACGTTGAGTTTTATCGCAATGAACAAAAAAATTTATTTGGCTGGATGGAAAACCAAACTTTTATCGCTTTAGGACAACTACTTTTTGCAGCTGGTCTTGAAGGCATAGATGCAACCCCAATGGGTGGCTTCGACGAAGATGTTTTAAATGAAGAATTTGGCTTAAAAGAAAAAGGCTTACGTAGCTCTGTCATTGTCTCACTTGGCTATAGAAGTGAAAATGATTTCAATGCGAAGTTGCCAAAATCTCGTCTGCCAGATGAAGTTATTTTTACACATTTATAAGATTAGCAGAGTTCAAAAGAACAGTCTTTTGAACTCCTATTTCATAGCTAAGGCTAAACAAACCAATCCACTTATTCCCAAAATCGTTCCTAAAATCGTTGGGAGTTTTAATTTTTCTTTATATAAAACTACACCACAAACTATCCCAAGTAATACCACTAGAATATTCATGCTTGCAAAGACAATCGCTGGTGAATCTTTAAGTAAAATATGTGCTTTAACATACAAGGCAATGTTTGAAAAATTAAGTACACCTAGTATTAATCCGGCCACAGTATTTTTAAAATTCCATGCTGACTTTTTTTGGAATAATAAATAAACTATTGATAATACAAAGGCTGTAATAAAAATCAGATTCAAAGTTAACGTAAATTGTAGCCCCAAACTACTCGTGTATTTTAACAAGACATCTACAGCAGCATAACCAAACCAGACACTCATTAACGCAAGAATTGCCTTTTTCGATTGATGGCCTGAAGTGCCATTTATCTGTCCAAATACGATTAAAATAACAGCAAAAATTCCTAAACCAATACCTAATAATTTAAGAGAATTAAACCGTTCTTGAAAAAAGAAATAAGCTGCTAATAAAGAGAGTACCACTGACAATCGTTGAGCAATTTCTGTTTTGACGATACCGGCATGCTCTAAGGATTTCGCAAGACATAAAAAAATACTCGGTAAAATGATGCCTAAAGCAACGATTAGCCACCAAGGCATGTGTTGTATAGAAATATGCTGAATATCTGGCTTAAACCACCAATAACATAACAAGCTAGCACTTGCATAATTCCATGCAATCATTTGCATGGGTTGATAGCCCTTTTTCTTTAAATTTTTTAGTAATACAGACACCAGAACACTGCATAGCGCCGCAGCAAATATTAATATCATTTGCGAAGAACCTATTAAACTGAATTTTCAAGAAAGCGAGATGCACTACAAATAACTGAATATACTTTTTATATTTTTAAAGCCATAAAAAAACCAGCCATCACTGACTGGTTTTTCTAAGCTAATCAATTAACGATTATTTTCGTCGTCTTGACCATCTTCAAATTTAGAATCGTTGTCGAAACCGCCTTGATGACCACCGAAGCCGCCTTGACCACCGAAGCCGCCTTGACCACCGAAGCCACCTTGACCACCGAAGCCACCTTGACCGCCGAAGCCGCCTTGACCACCGAAGCCACCTTGACCACCGAAGCCACCTTGACCACCGAAGCCAGCGCCTTGAGCACCACCAAAGCCAGCGCCTTGACCACCGAAGCCACCTTGACTACCACCCTGAGCTGGGAAACCTGCACCTTGTGCACCTGCTGGACGTGGGTTACGAGCTGGAACAACTGTAGAAATTGCGTGTTTGTAAACCATTTGACTTACAGTATTTTTTAATAAAACAACATATTGGTCAAAAGATTCAATATGACCTTGTAATTTAATACCGTTAACAAGGAAAATAGAAACTGGGATACGTTCTTTACGGAGAGAATTTAAGAACGGATCTTGTAAAGTTTGACCTTTAGACATTTTTAACTCCAAAAAAAAATTTTTAAATCAGCGCAAAAAAACTATCTTTATTTTTCAACTAAAAATTATAAAAAGACAGTGTGCAAATTTTGCTTTATCCATAAGAGTTTCGCAAGTCTTCTTTCGCCTGCTTTATCGTCAAGTAAGTTTTAAAATCGTGTATTTCTTGCAAAGAACGTAACCACGTATATTGACGTTTGGCAAGTTGTCGTGTTGCAAATAAGGCTTTATCCTCCATTTCTTGCTTTTTTTTGAGACTCATATCACTTTTTAATAGAAATTCTAGAGCTTGTCGATAACCAACAGAACGCATAGAGGGTAAATTTTCATCTAAATCGTATTTTTCAATTAGAGATTCAACTTCACTCAAAAAACCGATATCCCACATTTTGCTTAATCTTTGCTCAATGCGTTGATGTAATTCTAACCGATCTGGAAGCAAAGCATAGTTATGAAATATGTATCGATATGGTACGTTTTTTGGTTGTTCTGCCTGCAATTTGGTAATTGGTTGACCTGTAATACGATAAACTTCTAACGCGCGAATAATTCTTTGTTTATCAGAAACCTTGAATTTCACACCAGCTGCCGGATCTACTGCCACCAGTTCATCATAAACAGCTTGCCACCCTTCATTTGCTGCTTTTTCTTCAATTGCTGCACGAACATTTGCATCTGCGCTTGGCAAGTTACTTGATAATCCTTCTAGGAGCGCCTTGAAATACAGCATGGTTCCTCCTACCAAGATAGGAGTTTTGCCGCGTGAATGCATCTCGTCAATTAAAACACAAGCATCTTCAACAAACTGGGCAGCCGAATAGACCTCAAGTGGAGTAATAATATCTATTAAATGATGTGGATATAGCTCCTGCTCTTCACGTGTTGGTTTAGCCGTGCCAATATCCATGTCTTTATATACAAGAGCCGAATCAACCGAAATTAACTCAAAATCTCCACGCTCATAAAGTTCACATGCCAAAGCGGTTTTTCCGCTTGCAGTTGGTCCCATTAAATTGATGACGGGCAATTGATTTGACATGTAAAACTACTCTCCTCGAGCAAATAATTTATCTAGTTGAGATAATGGAAATGCACGCCAAGTTGGACGACCATGGTTACATTGACTGGCAAATTCGGTTTGTTCCATTTGGCGAAGTAAAGCGTTCATTTCTGAGAGGCTAAGTTGTCGATGTGCTCGCACTGCCCCATGGCATGCCATACCAGCTAACAGTTCATCACGCTTTTGCAATAATCCTTGAGCTTCATCATTTGGATCTAAATCATTAAGAAGTTCAGGAATAAGGTTTTCAAAATCTGCTTTTTGCAAAATAGCCGGCACACCACGCACAATGACTTGCTCATCGCCATATAAATCAATTTCTAGCCCCAAACGCTCAAGCTGAGGCTTTAAGTCTTCGACCCGTACTGCTTGCATACGACTAATTGAAATGACTTTAGGTATAAGTAACTGTTGAGATGTCCAAAACTCAGGTTTATCCCAAGCATTTTTCATTTGTTGCAGCAAAATACGTTCATGCGCTGCATGCATATCAACAATAATCAAACCTTCAGTATTTTGCGCCAGAATATAAATTCCATGAAGCTGAGCAATTGCGATACCTAATGGAAATTCATCTACTTTAACGACAGGCTCAATATTTTCATTAACTGAAAAACTGGTAGCAGGTTGATCACGTAATGGGGCCAAGTAAGTCTTTAATGCATTATTTAACTGCGCAGAACCATTATATTTTGGGGTTTGTTCTGCATAGTGAACAGCCTGTGGACGACTGTCATTAAAATCAGTTAAAAGTTCAGTAGAAGGCTGATAACTACTAGGCTTATCTAGTGTTGTATCAATAGCTTGGTCTGTGCGATGCAATGTGAATTGTTCTTGATATTTAGGCTGAGGTTGTACCGAAAGATTTTGAGTATCATCTACTTTCATGGCTTGTGCCAAATCAGCACTAGCGGTCTGAAATTTTGCTAACGTTTCTTTAGCATAATGTCTGACAAACTCATGTACTTCGCGTTGATTTAGGAAACGAATCTCATGTTTCGTTGGGTGAACGTTAACATCAATATTTTCAGGGTCGACTTCTAAGAAAAGCAAATAAGATGAATGCTGATGACCATGTAAAATACCGTCGTATGCCATTCTTAAAGCATGTGAAATAGTTTTATCTTTCACAATTCGGCCATTTACATACACATATTGTAAGTCTGCTTGAGCACGTGCATCAGAGGGATGCCCTAGCCAACCTGACAAACGCATGTTAATACTTTCTGCGTCGATCCAGTAAGCATTTTGAACAAACTGTTGACCCAATAATTGCTGTACACGCTGAAATCTTAATTCACCGCTATCTGCTATTGGTAAATTAATTCGAATATTGTCATTGTGCTCAAGTACAAAACGTATATCAAAATGTGTTAAAGCCAAACGACGTACAATTTCTTCAATATGCCCAAATTCAGTGGTTGGCTTTTTTAAAAATTTACGACGAGCAGGTACATTAAAAAACAAGTCCTGAACTCGAATATGGGTGCCCTTTTGTGCAGCAACAGCTTGGACTTGTTGATGATCAAAGGCTGTACCATTCACCTCGACCTGATGACCAATTCCGCTTTCATCTTGGCTACTGGTTAAAGTCAATCGTGAAACCGCAGCAATAGAAGCAAGTGCTTCACCACGGAAACCTAAGCTAACAATCGCGTGTAAATCTTCTGCTGTTTTAATTTTACTGGTTGCATGGCGCATCACTGCTAATGGTAAATCATCAGGATGAATTCCATGTCCATTGTCAATAATTTCGATTAATGTTGAGCCGCCTTGTGCAATCCGCACAATTAACTCGGTTGCACCTGCATCAATTGAGTTTTCTAATAATTCTTTTACGACCGATGAGGGACGTTCAATCACCTCACCAGCAGCAATCTGGTTGGCTAACGCGGCGTCTAATGTATGAATACGACGTTGTGTTAGCTTTTGATCAGTCATGAAGCTGTTCCTGCAAAGTCTGGTACAAATGCTCTGTTGGTAAAGTTAAGGTGACGAAACGATTGAGTTCATCATCTGATTTTTGAATATCAATGACGATATCTGCCTCAGGGATTTCGTCTCCACCTTTCGAAGGCCACTCAAATAAAAATAGTGCATCCTGAATATCTAAATAATCACGGATTCCCATTAATTCAAGTTCATAAGGATCATTAAGACGATATAAGTCAAAATGAAAAATTTCTTTATTATTGATTTTATATGGTTCAACCAACGTATATGTCGGACTTTTAACCGAACCTTTATGCCCTAGAGCTTGCAAAAAATAACGGGTTAATGTCGTTTTACCGGCGCCCAAATCTCCAATCAGATAAATCACGCCAGCTTGAACATGCTGCGCTAATGCCTGAGCTAAACGCTGGGTATCTTCTTCATGATTTAAGACCATTTTCAATGAATACGACATAACACACATAACATGATTCAAAATAATCGATATGATACCATTGCCCTGCTTTAAAGCCTACTTAAGTGCTTAAAGTTGGCTTTTTTTACATCACATTTATTAAATATTGACACATTTTTATGTCTAGCCCGATTGAATTTTTCCCACCTATGATTGATGGCGTAAGCGCAAGCCAAGTCTATCTTCCTCCACAAACCACTGCACAAACCATCTATCAATTTCTTTGTGAAAACTTTCCTCATATAAAAGCAATAGAGTGGCAGCAACGTTTCCAAGATGGACTTATTTATGCAGAAAATGGCGAAAAATTAACATTAGACAGCCCTTATATAGCAAACACGCATATTTTTTATTACCGATTCCTTGCTAACGAAGTACATGTTCCCTTTGAGCATCAAATTTTATTTGAAAATGATGACTTGCTGGTTGTAGATAAACCACACTTTTTAACCATTAGCCCAACAGGGCAATATGTCCAAGAAACGTTATTGGTGCGTTTAAAAAAACAAACGGGCAATGAGTTTTTAACACCAATCCACCGACTAGACCGTGAAACTGCTGGTGTCGTTTTATTTTGCAAACGACCGCAGTCACGTGGAATTTACCAACAGTTATTTGCAGATCGAGAAGTTCATAAAATTTACCATGCAATCGCTGCCTATAAAGCTGAATTAAAATTCCCTCAGATATTAAAATTGTATTTAGATAAAGGCACTCCCTTTTATACAATGCGCGTTATTCCCCATACTAAAACCAATACCGAAACTAAAATTGAGCTGCTTGAACATAATCACTCATGGGCTAAATATTGTTTAACGCCAACCACCGGCAAACAACATCAACTCCGTGTTCATTTAAATCATTTAGGTATACCGATTAAAAATGATCTGTTTTATCCTATAGTTCAACATAAAGCCGATAATGATTTTTCTCAGCCCTTACAGCTTTTAGCTAAGCAAATTTCTTTTATAGACCCGCTAACAAAACAGGAAATGGTTTTCAATTCACACTTTGAATTGACACTGTAATCTCATCGTAATGACAAAAAGATTATTTTTTATGCTGAAAGACATTGAAATTACATTCCGATGGTTTAAAATAAATCCCTAAAAATTAAAAATCATTTGGTTTTGTTATTCATGCGAAAAACAGAAGTTTATCAGGTTCGACTTGACTCCCAAGAGAAAAAACAAGCTTTTGCTGTTTTTAAACAATTGGGAATTACCCCTGCCCAAGCGGTACGACTGTTCTTTAAACAAGTCGTCTTAACTAAATCTATTCCTTTTGCTATCGAAAATCAGAACATTAATATGGAACAATTATTAAAACTGAGAAAAGCAAAAGCAACTTCATTAAATCAGAACCCTTCAAATTTAAATGAAGATGATGACCATGAAGATTTATTTGAAGAGCTAAATGCTCTATTAGGTGAAAGTGACAAAACTTAACGGTGTTGCATTTTTAAACAACTTTTAACGTCTATTGGCGTCTTTTTTAGTTATGCTCTCTTTGTAAAAATATAAACATAAATACAAGGAGCGCCTAATGATTGTAAGACGAGCGACCTATGAAGATCTAAGTCAACTTGCTGTTCTATTTGATGAATACCGTCAATTTTATGGTGCATCTTCTAATCTTGATGAATCACATCATTTTTTAAAACAACGTTTTGAGAATAAAGAAAGTGTGTTTTTCATCCACATTAAGGATGAAAAAATCACAGGTTTCGTTTTGCTTTATTTAGGTTTTTCTTCAGTTGCTTGCTCTACTTACTATATCTTAGATGATGTCTATGTTACCCCTATGTTCCGACGTCAGGGTTCAGCAAAACAGCTCATTGATACAGCTATTTTATTTGCAAAACAAGAAAATGCTTTACGTATTAGTTTAGAGACTCAAACGAATAATCATGAATCTCACCGTCTCTATGAAAAAATGGGATTTATTCGAGACAGTGAATTTCAGACATTCCATTGCTTTCTTAAATAATATTTTGAGCGAGTTGCTTTTCCTCCTCCGACAAATATACCCAATCCCCTTCCTCAATTTCAGGTAAAACCAATTGACCAATTTGATGTCGATGTAATTTCTCGACTTTATTGCCTACGGCTGCAATCATTCTTTTGACTTGATGATAAACACCTTGATGAATAGTCATCGTTAATTGATGAGTTCCTAGTAGTGCTACATCTGTGGCAGCAAATACCCCCTTTTCTTGGTGTAAATTAACCCCTTGAGTAAGCATTTCAATTTGCTCAGGGGTTACGGGGTCGTAAGTTGTAACGTGATAAACCTTTGGTACATGTTTACGAGGATGAGTTAAAGCTTGTAGATATTTACCATCATCAGTAAGTAAAAGCAGACCCGTTGTGTCTTGATCCAAGCGTCCAACCGCCTGCACACCACGATGAATCATGGTCTCAGGTAGTAGACTAAAAACACTTTGATGATGCTGAGGATGATGAGAACACTCGAAACCTTGAGGTTTTCTTAGAGCAATATAAATTTTTTCTCTATATTGATAATTTTGACCAAAAACGGAAAACTCAAAATTTTCTGGGGAGAACTGCTTTTTGAGATCACTCACAACCTCCCCATCAATACTTACTGAACCATTTTTTATTAACTGCTGACAATATTTACGTGAACCAAACCCTTGTGATTGTAAAATTTTTTCCAGCAGCATAAAGCTTTCTCTTTAAAACGAAACTATTATTTTAACGTAATTTTAGTGTTTTATTATCTTCTGCTTTATCATCTTCGCATTTAACTTCATTAAATTTGCATTATTCTTCAATGACGCGATAAATTTTTTCGTTTTGTTCACTTTCAAAGAGTAATTCTGTAGTGGGTAAGATCACCTCATTATCTACAATAATGTGTTCGATACGCTGACTTAGCTTTAAAGGCTCATTTTCATGTTCAACTAAATTCTTCTTTAATTGAGCTTTCGCATCATGAATTTGATCAAATTGGTCTTTGATCTTGATATCTATAATATCCATAAGATTAATCCTGTACTCACGAGTAGTGATTCTTTTTATATCACACTATCTCAAAAGAATACTTTTTAAGTTGTTAATTTATATAACATTGTTTCCAAGCGTAACTATAGATAAAACTCTTTATCATTGAGATATATACAAGAAAATTTCCACCAAAAAACCTTTGTTTAATCTTTTTCAGCCTTAAAAGCTCTCACATTTTGGCTCTTAATTATTATACAATTCAAATTATTTGCTTTTCTTGCCGCTTCTCATGCTTGCCCAATTCGATGTCAATTTAGTTGTTTTATTAGTTTTACTTATCTGCGGTTTACTAAGTCAAAATGCAGCTGTAACCATCGCAGCAGGTATTTTAATCGTCATAAAAATCACGCCATTAAATCAATTTTTTCCTTATATTCAGGCTCATGGACTAAACTTAGGCATACTTATTCTAACAATTGGCGTACTCACCCCTATTGCAAGTGGCAAGCTTAGTGGAGAGAGTATTTTAAAATCCTTTATTAGTTTTAAATCTTTAGTCGCTATTACAATTGGTCTACTTGTCGCGTGGCTAGGTGGCCGTGGTGTAAAACTTATGTCGAGCCAACCGGATGTTGTGGCAGGTTTACTTATTGGTACAGTTGCGGGCGTTGCTTTACTCCGAGGCGTCCCTGTTGGTCCCCTGATTGCTGCAGGCTTGCTGTCCTTATTCATTGGTAAATAAAATTATAGATATTAAAAAGGTGCTTAATCGCACCTTTTTAACACTTAAGCTCAATTAATTTTTTATCCAGAATAATAGGCATTACGTTTTAAAGAGAACTTTTCTAACTGCTTTAAAAATCCTTCAAAATAGCTCTTCTCTTTTTCTTCAGTTCGGTAGCCTGCATATAATGTACGTCTTAAACCCGTTGCAGAAACACAGTCTAAACGGCGGCTAGTTACCCAACCCTTTTGTTCATATTCATTCACTACCCAGTCTGGTAAAGCAGCAATGCCTCGACCGCTCGCTACAAGTTGAATCAACATTTGCGTTAAATCTGTAGTTCGAATCTGTTTTGGTTGAATATTTGCCGGTATAAATAGTTTCGACATAATATCTAAACGGTGCTTATCTACCGGATAAGTAATGAGAACCTCTTCAGCTAAGTCTTGAACTGTAATATGTTCAGCACGAACCAATCGATGAGTATTTGATAAAACCAAACGCGACTCATATTCAAAAATCGGGAAGTATTCGATTCCTTTTAGCGCGATCGGATCGGCTGTAATAAGTAAATCAAACTCACCATTTTGTAAAAGCTCATGTGGATTTGCTTCAAAGCCCGAAGCAAAGTCTAAGTCTACGTCTGGATACTGCTGTCGATATTGATTTAATAAAGGCATTAACCAGTCAAAACAGCTATGACATTCTGAGGAAAAAATAATTCTGCCTGTTTGCCCATGAACAATTCGCGTAATGTCGCTTTGTGTGATCTGAATTTGTGGTAATACATCATCAGCCAATTTGAGTAAACGCTGTCCAACATTTGAAAAACTAACAGGTCTACTTCGACGATTCACCACTTCTACACCATACCAATGATCTAATTCTTTTAATTGGTGAGAAATAGCAGATGGTGTTAAACACAGATCATTAGCAGCCGCAACAAGTGAACCATGTTCACGTAAGGCAACCAAAGTTTTAAGATGACGAATTTCTAACATGGGCAAAAGCCTGAACAAATAGATTTATCTAAACATTTTTCAACTTATCTGTTGTTTGACAGCAATTAGAGTCAGTTTAAATAAATCACTATTAATGAACAGTATTCATCTTATCACAATATTAATTAATTTGTCTCAACTTGAACTTTTCTTAATTCTTTTTAGAAGAAATGAATTTTCATAAATATAAAGGTAAATATTTTTATTAAATAGAAATTAGTGAACCTTTTATATAGACAAAGAAAAAGGCCTTATGGCCCTTTTCATTTCATCATTGTGCTTTTGCTTTAGGAAATGCCTGCTCAAAATCGATGAGCTTAAAGCTTTTTACCAAGTCATCTTGCCCATACGTTACTTCATAAGAGGTTTCTTTCCCACTAAAATATGCTTCAGTTGGTGTTCCAAATACTTCCCATAACCCAAATGAGGCAACATCTGCTATGCCATGGCCAAATGCTCGGCTTACTTTAGCCCATTTTGGATAACCTTGCTGGAAAGTATAAATTTCGACTCTTGTACCATCACGATATTCGGAAAGTACAGGTGCTCCAAACTCGGCAATAACATAATTGCGAGAACTACCCGGATTTAAAACATTTAAATTTTTTTTACTTGGTTGATTACCCGCCATAAAGACTGAGCAACCAGACATAGATAACATAACCAAGCCCATAAGGCAGGCAATACTTAATTTTCTCACGATTTAGATTCTCTATTTCTTAAATATTTATACAACTTATTGTAATGCATAAAGTATTACGTGCTTATCATATATAATTTAATAAAAACTTTCGATAAATTATTCAATATAAAGATAAAATGTTATTAGTTTAAATATGCAAACTTCCTCTCGAGATTCTAGTTTTTTATTATTTTGATCTCTTTTTTCCCTTATACTTTCTTTTTTGAGTTTCCTTTTATTAATTTATTATGGCGTCACCCCAATCCCCTTCATCTTCTCCTCAAAACTACTCGCTCTTCTTGGCAATTTTTTCACTCGCAGTAGGCGGTTTCTGTATCGGCACTACAGAATTTGTCGCAATGGGTCTTATTCAAGAAATTGCACACAATTTAAAGATCACAGTACCTGAAGCCGGGCATTTTATTAGCGCTTATGCATTAGGTGTTGTAATTGGCGCCCCGATTATTGCTATTTTGGGCGCTAAAGTTCCTAGAAAGACTCTATTGCTTTGTCTCATGCTGTTTTATGGGATTGCTAATGCCTGTACAGCTTTAGCACATACGCCAGAAACAGTTTTAATTTCTCGTTTTATTGCGGGATTACCTCATGGTGCATATTTTGGAGTCGGTGCCCTTGTAGCTGCTGAACTCGCAGGCCCTTCACGAAGAGCTTCAGCAGTTGCACAAATGATGATGGGTTTAACAGTTGCTACTGTTATTGGCGTACCTTTAGCTACATGGTTAGGCCAACATTTTGGTTGGAGAGCAGGTTTTGAATTTTCAGCAACAATTGCATTTTTTACTTTAATTGCCGTAGCTTGCTTTGTACCGAATATTCCAGTTCAAGCTACTGCCAGCATAAAAACAGAATTAGCTGGGCTTAAAAATATAAATATGTGGTTAACCCTTGCAGTCGGCGCAATTGGCTTTGGGGGCATGTTCTCGGTATATAGCTATGTCTCACCAATTCTCACTGAATACACTAAAGTTAATATCCAGATTGTTCCTATTGCATTAGCGCTGTGGGGTATCGGAATGGTGATTGGTGGGTTAGCCGCGGGGTGGCTTGCAGATAAAAACCTCAATAAAACTATTGTGGGCGTACTTATCAGCTCAGCGATTGCATTCGTAATTGCAAGCTTTCTAATGAGTAATATCTATAGCGCAATTGGCTCTTTATTCTTAATTGGCCTAACTGTTATGGGTTTAGGTGGGGCTTTACAGACACGCCTCATGGATGTTGCAGGTGATGCCCAAACCCTAGCAGCTTCACTTAACCACTCCGCCTTTAATCTTGCTAATGCTTTAGGTGCTTTTTTAGGTGGTTGGGTACTGAGCCATCAGATGGGCTGGATTGCACCAATCTGGGTAGGTTTCGTACTAAGCCTTGGTGGTCTTATTATCTTGCTCATCGCATTTGCTGTAGAAAAAGCAACTCAAAAAGCCTGATTCTCATTAGGCTTTTTTAATAAAAATACTAATCTGTTAACTTTTCACCACAGTGTGGACAATAGCATTTCTTCTCTCTCACAGATTCTTTCTCTTCTAATACTTTTTCGCGCATAATTTGGATAATCAGATTATGCGCTTGTTCTTTTGGTAGCCCTACTTTTTGTCGAATACGTTCTATTTCAACTTCATCATGCATGATGTCAATACCACGCACTTGAAGTAACTCACGAAACTCTTGTTCAAGGCGCTGATTCCGTTGGTTAAGTTCATTGGCTAAACCAGAAGCTAAAATACCAGCCGGTAAAGCAGCAATCCCTACCCCTAAAATTGTAATTAAAGCTCCTAGTAGTTTTCCTAAGCTGGTCACAGGTGTGACATCGCCGTATCCAACTGTGGTTAAGGTAACGACCGCCCACCACATTGCTTTAGGAATAGAGCTAAACGCTTCTGGTTGCGCTTTATTCTCAACGACATAAATACCAGAGGCAGTCATAATAATCATAATGATTAAAATAAAAATCACTGCCTGAAAAGAACCTTTTTCTCGCTTAATAACACATAGCAATATTTGCAAAGAAATAAAATAGCGAGTTAATTTTAATAGTCGAAGTAATCGTAAAATTCTAAGCATACGAAGGTCTATTCGTACAAAGAAATTTAGATACGCAGGCAAAATTGCCATGAGGTCAATCAGTGCCTCTCCGCTTTTCATCCACGCTAAACGCTGCTTCCATGCAGCTTGTGTAGGATCACGCTCTACTACACTCCAGAGGCGTAAGAGGTATTCGGCACTAAAAATTGCAATTGAAATATTTTCAAAGTAGTCAAACCATATACGATAGCTGTAATACAGATCATTTACTGTTTCTAGCAATACCGCAATGACATTCCCAATAATTAAGAAAACCAAAAAGTAGTTTATACACCTACTGACTGTTGTTTCGTAATCATGATCATGAAGGTTGTTATAGAAGAATTTACGTAATTTCTTCCAAGCTAAAATTCGCATACAGATCTGAGCCACATGATATTGAATATATATTAAGCTCACATACTTAAATTCACCACTATAAGGACCAATAAAATATTTTATTAATTGTATTAACTAAACAATCATAAATAATATTTCATATTTTCTAATTATATTTTAATGAGCAGCAACATATCTAAACTCATTTTCTTCCCACCATTGCACATCATAAATACCTGCATGTGACTTCAAAATGACATTAATATAATTTTGAAGCAGCATAATATGGTGAGTAATATCTAATTTTCTAAAAAGAAATCTTCTCAAAATTGGCGTATTTGGTGAAATGAATATCGCAAAGCCATTACTATATTCTTCATAAACACTAATACCGATATACATCGTGATCTCAGGTAATGGTACTTCTATTTCCCACCCCCAGCGTTCAGCATTTAATTCAATACTTAAGTGATATCTATTTTTCAATATACTATAAATATACTGTGCAATATCTTCCGTTTTCTGTACTAACATATTTCCGTCTTCTGCTGATAAATTTTGATCATATAGCTGATAATCATCAAATTTAAATTCAACAATTGTCTTTAGCATTTTTAAGTTCCATATATAAAATACCCATGTTCTTTTTAATTATTTTTAAGTTCATTCAATTATTTTAAAGTAAAATCTTCTTTAATATCTAGCGTTATATTTATTTTTACATTTTATAGGAATAAAACTTGATTAATTCATTACTTTAATATTTAAAATATGCACTAATTCTCATTAAAATAAAAAAGGAGCTGAATAATCAGCTCCTTTTTTGTACTAAATCGACTTATTAAGTCAATTGAGCAGCAGCAATTTTCTTAGTATCTACTTTATCAGCAGCATTTGTATATTCGCCCATTTGGTCGAAATTCAAATATTTGTAGATGTCAGCAGACATACTGTCAATTTGAGCTGCATATTGTTGGTATTCTTCTGGAGTTGGTAATTTACCAAGTACAGCAGCAACAGATGCAAGCTCAGCAGATGCTAAGTAAACGTTAGAACCTTGACCTAAACGGTTAGGGAAGTTACGTGTAGAAGTCGAAACAACAGTTGTGTTCGGCGCAACACGTGCTTGGTTACCCATACATAATGAACAACCAGGCATTTCTGTACGCGCACCAGCACGGCCATAAGTGTTATAGAAGCCTTCTTCCATTAACTGATGTTCGTCCATACGTGTTGGTGGAGCCAACCATAAACGAGTTGTTAATGAACCGCTTGGTACTTTCTCAAGTAACTGACCAGCAGCACGGAAGTGACCAATGTTAGTCATACAAGAACCAATGAATACTTCATCAATTTTGTCGCCTTGAACGTCAGAAAGAAGTTTTGCATCATCTGGATCGTTCGGGCAGCAAAGGATAGGTTCTTTGATTTCTGACAAGTCAATTTCATACACTTTAGTGTATTCAGCATCAGCATCAGCTTTAAGTAAGCTTGGGTTTGCTAACCATTTTTCCATGTTTTCAACACGGCGAGCCATAGTACGTGCATCACCATAACCTTGTGAAATCATCCACTTAAGCATTGTGATGTTAGAACGTAAGTATTCAGCAACTTTCTCTTCAGAAAGTGTGATTGCACAACCAGCAGCTGAACGTTCAGCAGAAGCATCAGAAAGTTCGAATGCTTGCTCAACTGTTAAGTCAGTTTCCATTTCTGTTAAGTCGATTTCCAAGATACGACCAGAGAAGATGTTCTTCTTACCTTTTTTCTCAACAGTAAGATCGCCTTCTTTGATTGCATAGTAAGGAATCGCATGTACAAGGTCACGTAAAGTGATACCAGGCTGCATTTTACCTTTGAACTTAACAAGGACTGATTCAGGCATATCAAGTGGCATTACACCAGTTGCAGCAGCGAAAGCTACAAGACCTGAACCTGCTGGGAACGAAATACCAATTGGGAAACGAGTATGCGAGTCACCACCAGTACCTACTGTATCTGGAAGAAGCATACGGTTTAACCAAGAGTGGATAATACCGTCGCCTGGACGTAAAGATACACCACCGCGGTTCATGATGAAGTCTGGAAGTGTATGTTGCATTTGTACGTCAACTGGCTTTGGATAAGCAGCAGTGTGACAGAAAGATTGCATTACCAAGTCAGCAGAGAAGCCCAAGCAAGCTAAGTCTTTTAACTCGTCACGAGTCATAGGACCAGTTGTATCTTGAGAACCAACTGTAGTCATCTTAGGTTCACAGTAAGTACCTGGACGGATACCTTGACCTTCTGGGAGACCACATGCGCGACCAACCATCTTCTGAGCTAAAGTGAAACCTTTGCCAGTGTCAGCTGGTTGTACTGGAGTACGGAATAATGTAGATGGAGCTAAACCTAAAGCTTCACGTGCTTTAGCAGTTAAGCCACGACCAATGATCAAGTTAATACGACCACCAGCACGTACTTCGTCTAAAAGTACTGGAGTTTTAAGTTCAGACTCAGCGATTTGTTCGCCATTTTTGAACGCAGTAACTTTTGCAGCAGCATGATCGATTTTAAGAGTAACTTCGTCACCCATGTTCATGTTAGAAACATCGATCTCTACTGGTAATGCACCAGCATCTTCCATTGTGTTAAAGAAGATCGGAGCAATTTTACCGCCTAAACACACACCACCGTCTTTTTTGTTTGGAATGTGAGCGATTTCATCACCAAAGAACCAAAGAACAGAGTTTGTTGCAGATTTACGAGATGAACCTGTACCAACAACGTCACCTACGTAAGCAACTTGGTTGCCTTTAGCAATGAGTTCTTTAATTTGGCTTAATGGACCAACTTCACCTGGTTTTTCAGGGTTGATACCATCACGCTCGTTTTTCAACATTGCATTTGCATGCAATGGGATGTCTGGACGGCTCCATGCGTCTTGAGCTGGAGACAAGTCATCAGTGTTTGTTTCACCTGTTACTTTGAACACAGTGATTTTGATTTCTTCTGGTACATCTTTACGACTAGTGAACCATTCAGCATCAGCCCAAGACTGTAAAACAGCTTTTGCATTAGCATTGCCAGCTTTAGCTTTATCAGCTACGTCATGGAACGCATCAAATACAAGTAATGTTTTTTTCAATGCTTCAGCAGCTAAGCTTGCTAATTCAGCATCATCTAGAAGCTCAACTAAAGGCGCTACGTTATAGCCACCAAGCATCGTACCTAGTAAATAAACTGCACGTTCTTTAGAAACTAGCGGAGATGTCGCTTCGCCTTTTGCAATCGCTGCCAAGAAAGCTGCTTTTACGTAAGCTGCTTGGTCAACACCTGCAGGAACACGGTTTTCAAGCAAATCAACCAAGAATGCTTCTTCACCTGCCGGTGGGTTTTTTAATAACTCAACAAGTTGAGCAGTTTGAGCATCATCAAGTGGCTTCGGTGGGACTCCGAGTGCGGCACGTTCAGCAACGTGTTGGCGGTAAGCTTCTAGCACGGTGTTCATTCCTCTTTTTTTAAAAAATTACTTGTAAATTCCAGCTTTCACAAAGCTTCACAAGTAATATGGACTACAAAATTTTACTAGAGTTCAAGCCAAAAGTTAATGAGCGCGGGGTGTTTCTCCGTGATGCCCATTATTTTGTAACTAAATACCCCTGTATAAATAATGATCTTAATGACTGGTTTATGATGCGGTATTTTGAATTTAAAGAACACTCCACCTTAGTGGAGTGTTGACGATGTATTAAACACTTAGAACTTTTTATAGTTTGGCATTTTGTCGTGTGGTGTAACCAAGCACTCATCTGCCATTTGTTTTCTAATTTTTTCTTGCAGGGCTTCTGGATTAGTTTTTAATTCATCTTGTGGAATAGCATAAACTTTTTCAATAATATTCAAGATGAATTTTTTGGTGATCTCATCTTCGATTTTATTTGCATGTTCAATCGCTTGAGACTTTTCAATTGCTTGCTGACGGTCAAATACAATACTTCTAGCCGCATTCCCAACACTGGTACAAAAGCCATGCCATTGCTCTTCAGGGGTTAAAGGTTTTTTCTCTGTACAGCCGACTAACAACATTCCCATCAAAACAAATAAAACTTTTTTCATCATTACTCTACACAGACTATGCTGCCAACATCATACTGAATCTGACAGAGTTTGCAAAAACTGCTATAAAAAAACCGAGATATAAACTCTCGGTCCTTTATATGTAGTGTGAGAAATACACATTTCTTAATTTAAATTAATTAAAAAACTTAATATCAGTAGGTGTTGATATTTTTGCAGCATCTCCAACTGATTTTAAGGTACCGTTTTTGGCATCAAAGCGGAACAAACTAATATTATTAGTAAAAACATTTGTTACATACAGATATTTACCAGTTGCATCGAATGAGAAAGCACGTGGTTCAATACCATTAGCTTTATAAACAGTCGGTTGAGCCAGCAATCCATCCTCTTGAATTTTAAATACGAGGAGTTTGTTGTCTGAGCCACGATTAGCAGCGATCACATATTTGCCATCTGGACTAAGAATAATTCCGCTTGCACTCTTAAATTCGGGCGTTTTGTCTTCATGAACTAGCTTTAACTCAGCAGTTTTCTTCAAATAGCCATCTTGCACATTAAAGGTCACAATTTCACTTCGCATTTCGGCGGTAACATATGCATGCTTACCATCTGATGAAAAGACCATATGACGCGGACCAGAGCCATGGTTAAACGTCACATCTCGACCGTTATCCGCTTCGAGTGGTTGCGTTTTGTTTGGGTTATAACGAAAGACATAGACTTTGTCATTCCCAAGATCACTTGCATATAAATACTTACCATCCGGACTAAAAGTTGTCGAATGAGCATGTCCACTCTCTTGACGCCCCTTAACATGACCAGAACCTTCCGAAAAAACAATATTTTGTACCATTTCACCCAAATGCCCATTCGGCAAAATTGGAAAAACAGCCACACCACCACGACCTTTATCAAATGCCGAATAATTCGACACAAACAGGAATTTACCATCTAAACTAATTGAGGCATGAGTTGGATGTCCACCATGACTATTCACCGTGTTCAAAACCTCTACCTTTCCGTTTTGAACCGATAGTGCAGTGACTTCTCCTAAATTTTCTTCATTTGTTGTATATGCAAAACGACCATCTTTAGATTTCACAATCCAAGATGGACTTTTCATTTTTAACACTTTAACCGGAGTTAGAGTCCCGTCAGCATTAACTTGCAATTGATATAAACCTTCACTGGCCTTTTCCGGTTTTTGAACAAGTGGTGCATCAGGAATCGATGTCCAAGTTCCGACTAAAGCGATTTGTTGTTCTGCTGCATTCACTGTGGAGCCCCACCCAAGTGACAAAAAGGACAATGATAATGTTGCTGTTAATTTCTGAATGAGTCCACGATATTTAATATTTGTATCGTTAACCTTGCTATCTCTAATTTCAACACAAGTATCTTTTTCCACTGGCATTTTTCCTTGAAAAATTTACCTTATTTGCAATTAACAACAAGGCATTATCAATCTAATTTCATTTAATGATTCTGAAAATTAATTTATAAAACCGCAATTTTCAAGTGAATTTTCTTTAATCAAAATCCTTTTTAAAGTGGGATTCCTGCCAAAAGTATTGATGATCTAGATGATTAATATTTAATTTTTTAAAATAGTATAGCGTTAATAAAATAAGAGCCCACTTAAAGTGAGCTCTTAATTTATACATCTAGAAACGCCAGTTGTAGAATAAATCGATTGCTCGTTCTAAAGACTGACTTGCTTCTAAATATAAACGGCGATTCATTTGATAACGCAGCGTAAGTTTATTGACTGGCGTAAATACTCCGACACCATAACGAATAAACAAATCAGGCGTAATATATCCAGTTAAGCTTACCTGAGTATCATCACCCGTACCTTGTGCATCTAATGCAAGACCACTTAAGCCGAAAGTACGTCCAATTTGATTCGTGAACGCGCGTGTACCGCCCAAGCCCATACTAATACCAGCAGCAGCGATTGTATTGTTTACATCAGATTTAAAACCTTCCGCATTACTTAAACCACTTGAGCCTTCATTAATACGACCTGTCACTAATGCATTTAATGCTTCTTGTTCAGATAAGCCCGCATCGTTATAAACTTGAATGTTTGGTGATGATGCAGTACCTGTAACACGAACGCCAACCATACTACCCTGAACATTTTTATTTGCATCTATATCTAAAGTTGGGTTTGCCAATGGGCCATTGAAACGGGCAATAGCACGGTTTAAATCTAAGCTTTGACCATAAGCTTCAATTTTCACCTTTTGACTTACACCAATAGCACCCATCGCGCGCATTGCCGTTTCATAACCACGCTGAGTTAAGTTCAAACGACCTACTAAAGGAATATTACTGTTAAAGCCTTGGAAGATAACTTGATTACCAATATTTACCGAAATATCGGCACGGATATCCCAAGGTTTTGCTGCACGTAAAATTGCAAGTGGATCTTGGCCTTGACGGACAATACGAACATCTGAAGATGTATTAATGACAGGTGCTGTTGTTTCAGGCATTGAAATACGTGCACGAGGAACATCTACCGACCCTTTCAAACTTAAACGTTTGTCGAAAGGATACATATCGAGTGTCAAATTCGGATTTGCAATAGCTGTAATTAATGGTGCTTGACGTACGAGTAAGTTATCACCTTTTAAGTTCAACTGTAGACGTGGAGAATCTTTCCAATCGAAACTACCTTTAAGTAAACCTACCCCTTGTCCACTGTTAAATGCGCCATCAATTGTTGCCATATCCTGACGAATAGATGAATACACTTGTACATTGGTTAAGTTCACTGGCAGGGAAATCATACTGATTGCCCCATTTTTCAAACGCATCTCACCCGTAAATTGCGGTTGGGTTAATGTACCATTTACTTTACCTGCCAAGGCTAAAGTACCACTCATTGAACGCACATCTTGAATAAATGGCTTTAAAACTTTTAACTGTACATCATTAAAGGCGACCTCACCATGCATTGGCATAGATGGTTGGTATGGATTAATAATGACATTCGCGTATCCAGTACCAATATCTGGTGTTTTTACATCAACACGGAACAATAGACCATCTGAAATGCTTTTCGCAATTACACTCAGCTCATCATAAGTCAACGTGGTTGGCGGATCTTGAGGGTCTTCTGCTGCTAAACCTAGTTCACCTTTTCTGGTTACTAAGCGTGCATCAAGTTTAGGATGTCCACCATTTACCCAAGACGCTTTAGCATAACCATTGAGTTGACCCGTCATAGCCAAACCTTCCGGCATAAATGCGGCAAAATCTCCTAAATCCAGATTTTGGGTAATAAATGAAATATTGCCTTGTGCTTTACTCACACGTACAGGTTGGTCAAGGCATAACTGACTATTTCTACTTTGCCAGCAATGCTGCCCAACATATAGCTCAGAACGTGCTGATGAAAACACAACAGGCGCATTTTGATTTTGCGCTAAACGAATTCGACGCGAATCAAAACTACCTTTTTGAATTTGGCCCAACCAATCATTATTTTGGTTAAAACCGCCTGCTAACTGCACATAAAATTTAGAAATATTATTATTTGCCTGAACTTTTAATAAGTGTGCTTTTCGTGTTCCAGTTAAATTGACTTCAGCAGACTGGATTAGACGGCTACCACTACGTAAATTATCAAGCTTTGCTGTGAGCTGAGTTGGAGTTGTTTCGGAAGTTGGTAGTTCACCCTGTACACGCAGTTTTTTAACGCTCACTAAATTATTGAAAGCAAAGTTATCAACTGCAATATTAGCTGTAGCCTTCAAACGCGGCTGAGATTGAACACTCAAATCTCCATAAGCACGACCACTTAGACCCGGATATAACTCATAAAGCGCAGGCGCATTGAGCTTGATTTTTAAATTCTGTGCATTACCAGTCGCCTGTAACTGGTTTTGTGCATACACTAAAAATAGATTATTCGCTTCAAATTGCTGAGGTAAAAAGCCCTTTTGGTTCGAATCCATAAGTACAGATAAGTTACCTTTACCTCTCACTGGCTTATTATTCAAAAATCCTGCAAGGTTCAATTGCTGAATATCAATACGCTTTAACTTATCAGACCAAACACCTTGCGTTTTTACATTTCCTGAAATTTCGCCTTTTACACTAGAAACAAAATATTGAGGTTTAAAACGCACAAGCGAACTATTGATATCCCAAGCAATACGATCTTTTAAGTTTAATGATCCAGTCGCGTAGATTTTTCCAGCCACACCATCATGTTGTAACTGACTAATTCGAATAAACTCTGGAGTACCAGCAAGAGAGAACTTTAATAACCCATTAGCCTGATTAAGTGCTTTTAAAGATCCATCATAATTCACTGCAAAACCTTTAAAACCACCACCGGCTTTAACATCATTAAATAATAAAGCTGCCGTACTTTTCCCAGCTAACGCAACCGTTTCTTGGTTTGCTTGAGCCAACTGGCCTTTTAAATCAATTTTTTCAAGTTGAATGATTTGTTGATTTGGCTTGGCAAAACCACTTGCTTTGATTGATCCATTAAGTAAGTTTACCGGTGCAGCTGCATGAATACTTTGTGGATTAAAGTCTTTAGCATTTAATAACGCATTCCATGCCAACTGACGTTTTTCGGTAGGTAATAAAACTTTAGCCTGACCTGTGAGGCTCCCTTTTTGAGCCGCAAAATTAAAACTAGGAACATTAAGAATATTATCTTTAACATTCAATGTTGCTAAATATTGTCCAGCTGGCAATAAGGTTTGTTCATGCTGATATACTTTAGTTGCCACTTTAATATCTTGCTGACCATCCCGCAAAGTCAAATCTACTTGACCACTATCACTGCTTAACCAACCTATATATGGCATAGCACGATCTATTTTGGACCAAGCCACATTCATAAACATTGGCTGTGGTTTTTTATTCTTTTCAGGTGCTTGATTTAATTTAAGTTTCCAAGACTCATAGCGGTCAAAGTCGACATTAGCAAATACTTCCATGCCTTTTTCTAAAGAGCCAGTTGAAGCAACTGCAGCATCTAAACTTGGCGGTAAGAAGTCCTGAACGACTTGAGGGATAGCTTTATCTTTAGGATTAACATGATCTAAACGACCTTTTACATCCCAAGTGACATGATCTTTCCAGTTCACCAAGCCTTTAAGGTTAACTGCACCTTTCATGACCTGACCATTAAAGTCTGTAATATTCAGCTGATGAACCAAATCAGTATTCATTAAGGCGTTGTATTGGCCTTCTGGTAAATTTTCCCCTTTTAAATCTGTCTCAAGCGCTAAGTTAAGTTGCTTAACATCCCCCTGAAACTTGATCACACCATTTTTAGCAAATAATTTTTGTTCAACCAGTAAAGGCAAGTGATAATTTTTAAGTAACAATGCACCTTTCATTGGTACTTCATGGCGAACAGGATGTAAAACGACCCAACCTGTTAATAAATCTGGTGTTGTCGTTGCTACACCGGCTTGCAATGTATCTAAACTTCCTCGAGCTGCCACTTTAATATTTTGGATGTTTAAACTTTTTAAAGAAGGAATTCTTAAATCTGCTGTCGCATTCAGTGGATATTTACCACTAAAGTCCATATTTCCTGTTGCGTTATGAACAGAAAGATACCCCATATCCATACTTGAATTTTCAAATTTCAGTTTTGTCTCTGACCACAAAGCATCATTTAGATGAACATCATGGAAATTTACGACAGAACCTGAATTTTTAATTTCTAAATGATCGACATCTCCCACATCTACACGAAGCACAAATGGTAATTTAATGGGTTTAAACTCAAATGGTTTATCCGATGGCGGAGCTTTGTTAATAATAACTAGGTTACGGACATCTGCATTGCTCAAATGCACTTCTTTTTCTAATATTAAAGAACGCCACCCTAACCGTACATCCGCTCTATCTAAAGTAACGTCAACTTCTTTTAACTGAACAATAATATTTTTAAGAATAATTCCCCGAAGTAAATTACCCCCTTCATATTCATATTTAATGACTTGCTGAGCTTGTAAAACACGGTCTAATAAAAAACGGCTTCCACGGTCAGTCGACATCATAATAATGATGGAAGCAACAAGTAATAAAAGTATGATTAATATTGTCAGCAAAAAGCTACGCAAAATGCGTCGCTTCTTAGGAGAGCTAGGTGCCGAAGTGGGCTGCTGTTCTACTTCCGCCATAAAATAAACCTAATAAAATTTTATTTTTAAAGTTGTGGACCAATAAAGAAATGCAAACGAATCGGATGATTATCATCAGAAATACCTGAAGCCACATCTAAACGAATTGGTCCAATTGGGGACTTCCAACGAATACCGACACCAACACTGTAGGCAGTCGGGTTACTAAAATTCTTATCGTAAGCATTACCAAAATCAGAAAAAACAGCTGCTCGCCAACCCTCTTTGAATTGATAGTTATATTCTAAAGAGCCTACTGCTAGAGCCTGTCCACCAATCTTATATCCATTTTCTTCGGGTGAAAGACTTTTATAATCAAAACCGCGAATTGTCTGGTCACCACCAGTAAAGAATCTTAAATTATAGGGAACTTTATCAAATTCATCGGTAAAAATATAACTAAGATCAGATCGTCCCACAAACTGATGGTTATCATTTTCACCTAGAGAATAAATAAATCTCCAACCCGCTGTAGCAATCGCCATATTGGCATCGGAAAGTAAACTGCTACTTCCCAGTTCTAACTTATAGCTTTGTTTAAATGCTTTCGTTGGATTTAACCTTGTATTACTTGAGGTTTTAGAGGTTTCATAACCAAATAATAACGCTTCTTGCTCTGATGCAGCTGTTTTAAATGCATCTGGCAATTCAGAAATATCGACATTTCCTTTTTGAGTCAGTCGGTCCAGACGGTAACGGACCCCAATAGTGTGTTGCCAATTGCCTAAAGGTTTTTTAATAACTCGCTCACCACCCAATACGGCAGATTCAGTTAATAAACTAACATCAGGACCGATATTATCTCTAGTCTCGCGCTCATAACCACCTACAATGTTAAAGTAATCATTTAATGGATGCTTATAAGGAATACTATAACGGCCATCTATAGACTGTCGAATTTGTGAAAGTTCAAAGTTGGCATCAAAGGAGTGCCCATATTCGTTCACAATCGAACGACGATATTGACTACGTAAACGAGCTCCCGTATCAGTACCATAACCCACACCAGTTTCCAGACTATTCAATTTGTCCGCATTTAAAGTCACAATAACCGGAATCCGTTTTTCTTCACGTGCTTGGGCTTGTAAACGGTCTTGTTCCGACTCTTGCTCTGCATGATCTGCTGCTGCAGTTTTCAAAGAAGCTGGAGCTGCAGCTAATTGTACATTTTCAGTTCCGGCAAATTGTTTTTCGTCTACCACATTTTGACTAACCTCTTTACTAGATGAGGCTAATTGTCGTGCTTTAGCAAGCTGTTGTTGTTCTGGAGAAAGCAATTTTGATTCATCAATAGTGACATTTTGCTGATCGACTAATGCTTGTAAATCTGGGGGTAACTCAAGCGGCTTCTCAATTGGATCAGGTTTAATTGAATCGACCAAAGTGTAGTTAAAATAGCGAGAGTTCGTCAGGTTGTTGGCTAAAGCATTTACACGCCAGAATGTGTAGTCATCGCCCTCTTTCCAAGGTGCCATACTCTCAAGAATATTTAATTTGATTGGCAAGGGTTTTGAAGGATCACTCATACGAAACTCAACCTTACCTAGCTTATATCGCTCACCCGTTTCATATTTGAGGTTAATATCTGCTTTGTTTTCAGGTTGGCTTACTTTCACATCGTGTAAACGCCAGTAGGCATCAAAATATCCATTATTTGTTGCGGCATCGACAATTCGACTTTTAGTTGTTTCATACAGACCATGATTAAAGATATCACCCACATCTTGGTCTGGAACTAAACGAATAACTTGAAACTGTGGTTGTTTTGCACCCGCTCCACTGAATTCAATATTTTGTTCATTAATTCGTACCGGCTCATTTGGAGTAACTTTAACTCGAACACGGCTTGCACTTAATTTTTCAAAACGAAACTCAGCATTGTAATACCCCACCGCTTGAGCGGCCTGATTGCTTAGGCTCCTAAGTTGAGGCAATGCTGAATTAAAATCTTCAAATGATTCTTGAGTAAATGTAGATAATTTACCTTTGATATTTTTAGCCAAATCGTCTGGAGCACCCGTAACCTCAGCAGTAATACGAGGTATTTGCTCCATCGGAATCACACGCGGTGGACGAATTTTATTAAATATCCGTTTAAAGAAACCTTTTTCTTCTGGCGGTTCTTCAGTAGCAGCTGTAAGCTCAGGTAAAGTTTTTCCAGTTTCATTAGCTTCGACTACAATCTTACTGTCAGATTGAATCTCATGCATGAGTTGGTCAATATTTACAGGCGCCTGATTAATTTCATGTAATTCTGCTTGTGATGCATCATTCACTACCATTTCTGGATGTTTTTGTGTGCCATTTTGGAAGTTCTGAGCTTCAGTTTTTGCCTCTTCTGCTACCCGATAAATCTCATTTGCCATATTCTGGTCAACAGGCATCACGGGTAAATCTTCGAGGTTATCGAGCGTAATTGGCTTAAATTCTTCAATCTGATTTGGAAATTGTTCTTGTTGTTGCAATATAGCCAAGCTATCTTGTTGCTGCTGTGCTTGAGTTACCAGAGTAGCGACATCAGTAATCGGAACATCATTTTGGTTATTTGTATTTGTTTGTTGCAATGATGGATCAGTTACTGACTGGTTTGCTACCGGCGTTACGGTCTCAGCTGAACTTTGAGCATAACAAGGATTAACACATAAACTTAACAATAGGCTGCTACAAATAAGTTTAGGTATACTCTGCATTTTTAGGATTAAATGCATAGAGTGAGAAAGAGTTGACTGTTTAAACTTAATTTTAGAAGGCATGGAAAACTCTAAACTTATTTTTTAATAAACGCACCAATATGAGGATAAAACTCACTCGAAACCATTGATTTTTCATTTAATCAAGCGTTAAAAATATCATACATGGTTTTCGATGCAAATTAACACTCCGTCACATTTTTTAATAAAACTCAATGAAGCTTGTATATGATGAAACAAGATGAATCCCTGATGACATCACGTCGGTTTGTACCGATGTTTTTTACACAGTTTTTTGGCGCATTAAATGACAATGTTTTTAAGCAAGCTTTATTGTTAGTCATTACGTATGGTTGGATTCAACAACAATCTGCCCCTGTAAGTACACTCAATAATTTAGCAGCATTATTGTTTATTTTGCCATATTTCTTTTTTTCAGCAACAGCAGGACAAATTGCTGACAAATACGAGCGCTCACAACTTGTGCGTGGCATAAAAATATTAGAAATCATAATCATGCTTATTGGGTCTGCCGGTTTCTTATTGGGGCATTTATGGCTACTTCTTCTGGCTTTATTCTTAATGGGAACACATTCCACATTTTTCGGACCTATTAAATATGCAATTTTGCCTGAAATTTTAAAACCAAACGAACTTATGTCGGGCAATGCCTTATTTCAATCCGGTACATCGATGGCAATTTTATTCGGCATGATCTTAGGTGGTGCCGTAATTGCATCATCAGAAGGTAATTTACTATGGATTAGTTTGACTGTAGTCGCTATTGCTTGCATAGGCTATTTATTTAGCCACTTCATTTTACCCCAAAAAGTTGCTGCACCCGATTTAGATATAGACTGGAACTTTATTCGTACAAGCTTCCAAACCATTACATATGCCAAAAGTTTACCGTTAGTGTTCACCATTTTATTAGGTAATTCGTGGTACTGGTTTTATGGAGCAACTTATTTAACGCAAATTCCGCAGTTGACTCAACAAAATCTCCATGCATCAGAAAATGTAGTTAGCCTATTACTCACATTCTTCTCAGTCGGTATTGGGGTAGGTTCTCTTCTTTGCCGTAAAATTGGTGGTTCGGAAATTAATATTAAAATGGTGCCGATTGGTGCAATTGGCCTTACTGTTTTTGCGCTTTACCTTGCAGCGAGTCTAGCCTTTGTACCAGAGAAAACTGGAGCATTACTAACCTTAAAAGATATTTTCACTCAAGGTTGGGTTTACTACCATGTCATGATTGCTGTGACTTTATTGGGTATTAGTGGCGGTTTTTATATTGTTCCTTTGTATGCCATGATGCAGGCTTACTCACCGCGCTCACATCGTGCCCGTGTTGTTGCAGCAAATAACATTTTAAATGCTGTATTCATGGTTTCGTCAGCAATTTTCTCAATCTTAATATTAAGTGTTTTAAAAATTGATATTAAAATACTATTTATTATTACAGCTGTACTTAGTGCAATCTTTAGTATCTGGCTTCTTGCCCGACTAAAACCAATGCTTGCCACAGCACATCTTTCTTTGGAGGACTAATTTATGCGCCACTATACGGGAATTGATCAACTTATTAACTCCTTTGATCAGGCATTACGTAGTCTTGTTCCAGGTGCAACAGCAGCACAGCGACAAAATCCGGCTGAAACGGCTGAAACAAAACTTGGAGTTGAAGATGCTCGCCATGTTGCAGGCTTAATGCGTGTTAACCATAGTGGTGAAGTATGTGCTCAAGCGCTTTATCATGGGCAAGCATTAACGGCGAAATTACCAAATGTACGCCGTGAAATGCAACAGGCAGCAATTGAAGAACAAGACCATTTAGCTTGGTGTGAAGACCGTTTAAAAGAGCTAAATAGTCATACAAGTTTATTGAACCCGATTTGGTATGGCCTTTCATATGGTATGGGTGCTCTTGCCGGTATTGCAGGTGATAAATATAGCTTAGGTTTTGTTGCTGAAACTGAACGCCAAGTTAGTCTACATTTGCAAGATCACTTAAACCAGTTACCTGCTCAAGATGAACGCTCTCGTAAAATTTTAGAGCAAATGAATGAAGATGAATTACATCATCGTCATACTGCGCTTGAAGCAGGTGGTGTTGAATTACCTTATGCAGTAAAAATCAGTATGACCGCTATTTCAAAGTTAATGACTAAAACGAGTTATTACCTTTAAAAAACAAAGGATTGATCTCATTCAGATCAATCCTTTTTCAAATATTATTTTAAACCATGATCATATTTGAAACGTTCGATATCTCGAATTGAGTTCCAATAGTTTCTGTTAATACGGTCACGATCAATTTGTAATTCTCTTAAAAGCTTACGATAACGTTCACGCTCTTCTGGCTTTAATTTTTCGTTATAAGCGCTATCAGAATATTGCTTAAACTTCTCGTCATAACGATCGTATTCATTTTTTGCATTGTAGTAATCGGAAGCTGCACGATAATAAGGTCTTAACCGATCACGCTGCTCGATTGGACAGACATTAATATTCCCGTTACCCTCTAAGGCGTTATAAAAAATATTTGATGGCTGGCAATAATATCCTAAGCCCTCTTTATATCCACGTTCATATGACTTTTGATCTGGAACAATATTAGCTTTCCCACACGCTTTATAATATTGATCTAAACGCGGCGAAGAACCTTTTGAACCGTCTTTCTCACCCACTAATGACCAATTCGCAGTCTTACATTCTTCTACGCTCATTGCAGCACAACCTGAAAGGCTGATTGCTAAAATGGCTAAACCGATATTTTTCATATTAAGAGAACTCAAAAATAAAATTTAAAAAAACGCAAAAAATAAAATTCCAGTACATACACTATGTAAGTCCTGCTTTATTCAAGACTTATACATAAATTTTTAACTGGATAAGCGTTTAAGTTTAAAGCAGTTTGACCATCTCACCAAATTTAAGGATCATAAATTCTAATTATGTTTAATTTTTTAAAGCGAAATCATGAACTATCAAATGGCTCTTATACGTTAATTTTACTTTAAAAATTTATTATCAAAACAAAACTCAAGCCACTGATTATGAATACAAAAAATAAAAATTATTTATAAAACTCTCTTTAATCATTTTACTCTTTTTTTACGCGACTTACTTCAAGGGCTAAGGTAGGATTTTAGCTAAATAACCACCAAGGTTTTTTATAATGAGTACGCTTATTTACCCAAATTTAAACTTAAAAGATTCTCACTTTAAGGCATTTAAAATATCAGATGATTTTATTCCACAAACGCACGTACATACGTTCAACTCAGAGCTTTTTTTAAAAGAAGTTGATGAATATTTAAATTTATATCCTCAGACTCAGCACATTGATATTTGTCTACATGACTTAAACGGGCATATTCGTGGTAAACGAATTGACGTTAAAAGCCTCAAAAATCTCTCTCATGGATGTTATTTTCCACTTTCTGTTTACGCCATGAGCCTTGATGGAAAAGTAATTGAAGAGACAGGATTAGGAAAATATATTGGTGAACCAGATAGACTTTGCCTGCCCATTTTAGGCAGCTTGCAACCAAGTGCCTTATCCCCAGAATTAAATGCTCAGCTTTACCTATCAATGCAAGAAGAAGATGGTACAGACTGCCGCTATGAACCACGCAATATATTAAAAAAAATATTAAATCAGTTACATGCCCATAATTACTTTCCTGTCATGGCTGCCGAATTAGAATTTTATCTTTTCTCACCTCAGCATCAGGCTGAAACCTGTATAGAAAACCAATGTTTTGATATAGATGCACCCAATAACTATCAACAAGTCCTAGATGAGGTTGAAAAAGCTGCTCTACTACAATCTATTGAAATTACCGCGATTGTTGCGGAATCATCTCCTGGACAATATGAACTAAATCTTCAACACAGCCATGACATTTTGAAGCTATGCGATCAAATTAATGCTTTAAAAAGAATTGTAAAACAAGTCGCAAGAAAGCATGACTTAACTGCTTGTTTTATGGCGAAACCCAACTTGGCAAAGGCTGGAAGCGGCATGCATTTTCATATGAGTATGCTGAATCAATACCATGAAAATATATTTAGTTCAGAAGAAGAAAAAGATGAGCTTTCTACCAAATTACTCAGTGCAATTAGCGGACTTATTGAGCTAATGCCTGCATCTATGGCGATTTTAGCCCCTAATATTAATTCTTATAGACGCTTTAAAATTGGGCATCATGTACCATTAGAAGCCAATTGGGATACTAACAATCGTAATGTCGCAATCCGCATTCCATGTTCAGATATACAAAATCAACGTTTAGAATACCGTGTTGCTGGAGCTGACTGTAACCCCTATCTCGTTACAGCCACTATTTTAGCAGGTGTATCTTACGGCTTATCTCATAAATTACCACTACCAAAACCTGCTCATCTTTTAAAATTTCCAGACGAGCATTTTTTATTAGCTAACAACCAACCAGAAGCCTTAAAAATATTTAAAGGAAGTCTTATTTTAAAAGGATATTTAGGCGCTGACTTTGTCGAACATTGGTACACGGTTAAGCAGGCTGAATATCAAAACATTTATAGTCAAATGACTGAAGCAGAACAACATTGGGATATATAAATAAAAAAAGCAAAAAAACTATAAACCACTTTACAAACCCTTAGGGAGAAATACCCTAAGGTTTTTTTTATATCTAATTAATGATTTTTCTGTTTAGCTAAAAAACGCAATCCAACACCAGGTTCAGTTGCAATATAGCGTGGCTGAATTGCGTTATCCCCCAGTTTACTGCGTAACTTGCCCACTAAAATACGTAAATAGTGCGTATCTTCCTGATGGGTTGGACCCCATAGTTCTTTTAAGAGCTGTGGCTGGGTTAAAAGCTGTCCTTGATAGCGCATTAACAATGTCAAAAGTTGAAATTCTTTTCGAGTTAAAGTAATTGGTTGTTGCTCGACCCAAACCAAACGTTGCGTAACATCAACTTTAAGATAACCATCGTCATAGACATGCGCTTCTTGCTGAATCGGTTGGTTTCTTAAAATGACACGTATGCGCGCCAAAAGCTCTTGCACACTAAAAGGCTTGGTCATGTAATCGTTTGCGCCAGCATCTAGCAAAGCAACTTTTTCGTATTCGTCAGCCCGTACAGATAGCACAATAACCGGCACATTCGACCAGCTACGTAATTCTTGAAGCACTTCTTTTCCGTCTAAATCGGGTAAGCCCAGATCTAGAATAACCAAATCAGCCCCTTGTGTTGCTAAAGTTTCTAGGCCTTTGTAACCCGTTTCGCAGAGCGTGGTTTTATATTTTTGAGTTCTTAAAGCAATATCTAAAAATTTACGAATTTGAGGCTCATCATCAATAATCACAATACGTGTTTCTACAGGTGATGTTTCGGAACTTATCATGAATTTACAACTTATTCTTTTACTGGGTGAATGGGTAATCTGATTTGAATTAAAGTACCTTTATTTTGGCGCCCTGAAAATGCTTCTATTGTACCCATATGAGCACCAATAATCGCTTTTACGATTGTAAGCCCTAAACCAGTACCAAATTTTCCACGGTCTCCTCTTTCCATCGTGTAAAACATATCAAAAATGCGATGTCTTTCATCTTCAGGAATTCCCGCACCTCTATCTTCAATTTCAATTTTTACTTCATCTTCTGATGAAAGTTGAGCACGAATCATGACTGGTTCATCTGGAGGTGAAAAGTTTGCGGCATTTTCTAAAACATTAAAAATAGCTTGCTCTACCAGTGCAGGGTGAACATATAAACTAATTTGTTGCTCAGGTAACTGAACCTCTACTTGCGTATCTGGTTTATAGCGCTTTAAACGGCGGGTTGCCGAACCAATTAACTCATCTACCCCAATCCAGTCTCTTTTTAAAGTTAAACCTTCATGGCCTAAGCGTGTCATATCAAGCAAGTTTTGAATATAACGGTCTAGACGCTCACCTTCTAAATGAATTGTTTCAAGTAAATCTTGCTGGTCTTGTTCTGACATATCAGCTTTAAAATTGGCAAGCGTATCTGCGGCTCCAATAATAGAAGCTAGTGGCGAGCGTAAATCATGCGATACCGAAGATAATAAAGCAGAACGTAAACGCTCTGTTTCACTGGTCACTTTTGCTTGTTCAAGTTCATTGACCAATTGGGTTCGAAGTGCTGCCTGTGCAATATACTCAACTACACTTTCAGTTAGTTTTTTCTGCTCAAAATTTAGAGAAACCACGTCACCCTTAAAGTAAATTCCCACTATACCTAAGCTATTTTTTTGCTCTAAAAGTGGTAAAAACCACCAGTTCGATTGACTAAGGGTATCGGTAAAACGTCCACACGGCTGTTGATGTTTCAAACACCATTCTGCAGCTACTTTTTCTTTATCATTTAGTTCTATGTCAGATGAAATAACTCTATTTTGGATAGAAATCCAAACTTTAGTTTGAAGTTGGGTTTCTAAAGTCATACGACCGGTTTGCATAACTTCTTCAAGGTTTACTGCACTAGAAAGCTTACGTGCCAAATCTTGCATCACTGTGGTGTAGGCATTCGCAGCTTTTAAAGATAAAACCTGCTGACGTAATTGAGAAGCCAAACGCCCAGCAATTAAAGCTGCCGCAAAAAAAGCAACTACAGTCACTACACCTTGGTGTGCTGAAATTTGAAATGTAAAACGTGGTGCTATAAAGAAAAAGTTATAGGCTAAGAAACAAATAAGAGCGGCGACTACTGCAGCGAGCATTCGGGTTTTAGTTGCTACAATTAAAACTGAAATAATAAAAATGACAGAAAAGTCTTCAATACCCAATAGAACTTCGGCAAAGTGAGCTATAAAAATACTGACACAAGTAACCGCTAAAACAAAAATACTTTCTTTCAATGATAAAAATGATGGCTTTTCAAGTTGAGTTGTCTTTTTAGTGCCCTGTTCTGGATGCAAAATCGTTAAAGCAATCGAATTTTCTTGATTTAATAATTGCTGAGCTAAATTTTTCTTAAATAACTTTGACCACCACGGTGAAATACTTTTACCAATAACCAGATTGGAAATTCCTCGGTCAACCGCGGCATCCATTAACACTGACGCAACTCGATGCCCATATAAGACTTCTGTTCGACCACCGAGTTGTCGAGCCAGCTCAAATGCGCGGTCAATTTCAATATATTCTTTTTTATATGAATTTCCCGAACTCTGTCCCAAGTCCAAACTTTTAGCAACATTCACTACAGTCCATGTTGCTCCATAGCGTTCAGCTAAACGACAACCTGCCCGCACTAAATATTCAGAAGAACCTTGTCCATCTATCGCAATCATTAATTCATTTTGTAGCGAGATAGACTTCAAACCCTTAGAGGTGTAACTCTGTTTTAAATCTGAATCGACATGCTCAGCAACGCATTGCATTGCTAGTTCACGCAATGCTGTTAAATTTGAAATGCTAAAAAAGCCTTGTAATGCCAGATTCGCTTGCTCTGGCACATAGACTTTTCCTTGATGGAGCCTTTCAATGAGTTCACTGACAGGTAAATCAATTAAACGAATATCTCGAATACGGTCAAACACCCGATCTGGCACAGTTTCATTTACTCGAATGCTCGTAATCTGATGTACCACATCATTTAAGCTTTCTAAATGCTGAATATTCATGGTGGTAAATACATCAATACCCGCATCTAGTAATTCATTGACATCTTGCCACCGTCGTTCATGGCGACTATTGGGTATATTGCGATGAGCCAACTCATCAACTAAAACAATTTCCGGATGCCTGAGTAAAATAGCATCCAAATCCATTTCTTCTAAAGTATGCCCCTGATATTGCATTTCCTTTCTAGCAATTTGAGGCAAGCCTTCCAAAATTTTTAGAGTTTCTATTCTTCCGTGGGTTTCAACAATACCAACAACAACATCTGTACCTTGTTGAAATAACTCTTTAGCGCGGGCAAGCATGGCATAGGTTTTGCCGACACCAGGCGCTGCACCGAGAAAGACTGTTAGTCGACCGGCTTGATATCTATTTACATGATTTAATAAGGCCTCAGCCTGATTTTCGCGATTGCTTTGCACTTGATATCATCCGGTAAACTAACAATTTTATTTTCAAGTTAATGTGTAGATTGTAATTGATCTAAAGCGTTATTTAGCTCTAATACATTAACACGAGCTTGCCCTAGTACACCAAACTGAACTGGTTCAATATGCTTTTGAAGTAACTCTTCTACAACTTTAGGGTCTAAATGACGCGCTTGAGCTACTCTGGCAACCTGTATTTGAGCAGATTCAGGACTAATATGCGGATCGATACCACTACCCGATTTAGTCACTAAATCACTTGGAATAGGGTTATTACCTGTATGGTCTTGTTTTTTCACCGCAAGAATCTGCGCATCAATTTGTTTTTGCAGCTCTGGATTAGTAAGCGCTAAGTTTGTGGCCCCCATGGCCATCGGGTCATAAGCAACCGCTGAAGGGCGTGGATGAAAATAAGCTTCTCCAACAAATGGCTGAGCGACTAATTTTGACCCTAGAACTTTATGGTCTATTTCAATCAAACTACCATTTGCTTGATTGTGAAATAAAACCTGTCCCGCACCTGTAGCGATCGCACTATAAACAGCACCACAACCCACAAGAGTAAAAATTAGAAGTCCGAAAGATGCTCTTAAGGTCTGACCCAAATTTGCTTCTGAATTTTGTGCATAAGTTTTCATTTCAAACTCCAGATTACAAACCAAATAATTGAACAATAACAACATCAATCGCTTTAATGGCAATGAATGGTAGAACCACACCGCCCACCCCATAAATCAACATATTTCGACGTAGTAACTGAGTTGCAGTTGAAGGTTTAAATTTCACGCCACGTAATGCGATTGGAATTAATAGCGGGATAATAATCGCGTTAAAAATTAATGCAGATAAAATCGCGCTATTTGGACTAGCCAAATGCATCACATTCAATACTTGCATTTGTGGAATCGCAGCAGCGAACAACGCAGGCAAAATGGCAAAGTATTTAGAGACGTCATTTGCTAACGAAAATGTTGTCAAAGCACCGCGGGTAATTAGTTGCTGTTTCCCAATCTCAACCACAGCAAGAAGTTTGGTTGGATCTGAGTCTAAATCAACCATGTTGCCGGCTTCTTTTGCAGCTTGTGTACCCGAGTTCATGGCTAAGCCAATATCGGCTTGTGCTAGTGCTGGCGCATCGTTAGTTCCATCACCGACCATCGCAACTAAACGACCTTGTTGTTGTTCGGTGCGAATACAAGCGAGTTTATCTTCTGGTTTTGCTTCGGCAATATAGTCATCTACACCCGCTTCAGCAGCAATCGCAGCAGCGGTTAATGGGTTATCACCTGTGACCATGACAGTTTTAATACCCATTTCTCTTAAACGAGCAAAACGTTCTTTAATACCGTGTTTAATTACATCAGAGAGTTCAATCACACCCAATACATGATGTTGATTTGCAACAACCAACGGTGTCGCCCCTTTTTTAGCAACTTGTTCAACACGTGCTTTTAACTCTAGATCTTGAGAATAATCTTCATCTACAAATTTCAAGATTGCATCTAAAGCACCTTTACGAATTTGCTCACCATTCGGTAAATTCACACCGGAAATTCGAGTCGAAGCACTAAAAGAGATAAATTCGGCTTGCTCAGGTTCTTGCTGTTTTAAACCTTGTTCTTTTGCTAACTTAACAATCGATTTCCCTTCTGGTGTTGGGTCGGCAAGTGAACTTACCCAAGCAGCAGCTCTCAACTCCGACTCACTTACAGAAGTTAAAGGATAAAAAGAAGTCGCTTGACGGTCACCATAAGTAATGGTTCCTGTTTTATCGAGTAAAAGCACATCAATATCACCCGCAACTTCTACTGCTTTACCTGATTTCGCCAAAACATTGGCTTTGAGCGCGCGGTTCATACCCGCAATACCAATCGCAGGTAACAAGCCACCAATGGTTGTTGGAATTAAGCAGACCAACAGCGCAACGAGCACGACTGGATCAAGTTCAATATGCAAATAATGAGCAATAAACGGCAAGCTAATCACAACAATTAAGAAGGTAATTGTCATCACCATTAATAAGAAGCCAAGTGCAATCTCATTTGGTGTTTTTTGACGATTTGAACCTTCAACCAAAGCAATCATACGGTCTAAGAAGCTTTGACCAGATTCAGCAGTCACTTGCACAACAATACGATCTGTAAGAACTTTAGTCCCACCAATAACACCTGAACGGTCAGTTCCAGCTTCACGTAGCACAGGTGCAGACTCACCTGTAACAGCCGATTCATTAATGGTCGCAAAGCCTTCTACAATCTCACCATCTGCTGGAACAAGCTCACCTGCATGAACTTCAATATAATCATTTAAATGAAGTTCAGTGGCTGCAACTTGAGTTGCTTGGCGGTCTGTCAAAGAATTAAGTCTTCGAGCAGTCAAGTTTTCTCTTGCTGCACGTAATGAAGATGCCTGTCCACGACCTCTAGCCTCTGCAACCGCTTCAGCATAGTTAGCAAATAAAATCGTAATGAACAAAATTGCTGTGACAACCAAACCGAATACCAGTGTGGCATATCCCATTAAGGTACTTAGAGCAGTGATTACTGTTCCAAGCCATACAATTGCCATGACTGGATTTTTAATTGCATGCTGGGGTAGCAATTTTATAAAAGCATTTTTCCAAACTTCAAAACTTGGTACTGCCACAGTTGTTTTATGGCTATTTACATGAGTTTGTGTATTCATTTTCACTCGCCTCCTTAGCCTTTAACCAACAAAAGTTGATCGGCAATTGGCCCAAGGACAAGAACTGGCATAAATTGTAATAAGGTAAGCAATACAACAATCGTAATCAGCGTTAAGGCAAAGGTTGGCGTTTCAACCTGAAGGCTACCTGTTGTTTCGGGTGCTTTTCTTTTTGCTGCTAAACGTGTCGCAATCATTAATGGCAAAATTAATGTCGGGAAGCGTCCTAAAAGAAGAGCAAGACTACAGGTGACATTCCACCATACGGTGTTGTCTCCAAGACCTTCAAAACCTGAACCATTGTTGGCAAATGCAGAGACATATTCATAGAACACTTGGCTAATACCGTGTGGTCCAGGGTTTGTGATACCTGATAATCCCGGAATACTAAGACTCAAGGCTGTAAAAGCCAGAATAATAAGAGGCTGAATTAAGATAATAACTGCAAGTAGCTTGATCTCTGCTGCTTCAATTTTGCGTCCAAACAATTCAGGTGTACGACCTGTCATTAAGCCTGCAATAAATACAACGAGTAACAGATAAATCATAAACTGTTGCAGACCACAGCCCACACCGCCCCAAATGGCATTAATCAACATGTTAATGAGTTCAACCAGCCCAGTAAGCGGCGCAGAAGAATCGTGCATCATATTGACCGAACCGTTATTCACTTGTGTGGTCAGCGCAGCCCAAACTGCTGATGCTGCTGGTCCAAAACGTTGTTCTTTACCTTCCATTATTGCAATTTGAGATGCGGTCGATGATATACTTTCAGACCAGACAGCTGCTGCACCTGAAATAACCGACATTAAAAGCATGCTACCAAACACAAAGTAGGCAAATTTTTTACGTCGAGTAAAATGTCCCACCATAAAAACGACTGTAATTGGAATGAGTAAAATCGCTATCATTTCTAATAAATTAGATAGCGGCGTTGGATTTTCTAAAGGTACAGAACTATTTGGACCATACCAGCCACCACCGTTACTACCCAATTGCTTAACAGCAACCATGGGTGCAACTGGTCCTAAAGGAATTTTTTGAATTTCAACGCTATTGGCTTTATCAATAAGCTGTACTTCTGGCCCACCTTGGAAAGTTGCTGGCACACCTTGGCTGTTAAGCAACAATGACCAGACAAAACACAGAGGAAGCAAGAACCGGACTGTAGGGCGTATTACATCTGCCCAATAGTTACCAATTAAAATTTGATCTGGCTGTTCAGCAACATCGGCCGCAATATGGCTAGGACGTTGATAAAAGAAAGCTCTTAAGGTCGCAACAACTAAAGCTAATCCCATCATTGGTGTGATGACTTGCAAACCTACAATACCTGTCATTTGCGACAAATAAGACAATTGAGCTTGACCAGAATAATGCTGTTGGTTGGTGTTGGTTAAAAATGAAATAACCGTGTGTAATGCTAAATCCCAGCTCATATTTGGTGCATGATTTGGGTTTAATGGCAGCCATGCTTGTGTCATAAAAATAGCAAAAACGGCTACAGCTAAAAAAATACAGCTAACAACAAATGCTAAAGAATATTGTTTCCAGTTCATTTGTTGTTGCGGAGATATACCTAACAAGCGATAGACAGGATTTTCAATCCAACGAAATAATCCATCGCCCACCATCGGCTGATTTGCCATTACTTGGGATAGATATTTGCTAAGACACCATGCTAAAAAAATAGCAATAAATAAAACAAGGATAAGTTCCAACATGGCTATTCTCCTCTATACCCCTTGGCTTGATTTGCCAAAATGGAAATAAGGAGAGATGAAGAAATATCACTTTTTTTGAGTCCGCATAAGGCTATGCCAGACTGATGCAAGATGCGCATTTGAGAATTTATAAGCATCTTTATTGTCCTGAAGTAACACTAATTTAGTGGATTTCAGTATCGGTAAAATGCTCGTAAATTCTCTATTGAGGAACTCAAAGGCCGCGTAAATTTTGCGTAAAATTTAGTTTAAAAGACCTTAAAATTTAAAAGTAACAACTGGGTAAAGCGTACTATCAGCCTTTAGTCTTTCACAATGCCAAAGTTCATATAAAGGAATTTTTACATCGAGCGCCAAAGGTAATTTTTTAGAATTAAGTTGCATATGGTCGAGATCACTTCCCCATGCAATCAAATCTACATCTAAAGAAATATGATGCGATGGCCGAACACGTCCAGAATCTGACTCAAGTTTCTTTAAAAAAGATTCAATTTGTTCAGACGATAAAGTACTTCTTAACAGACATGCTGAATTCCAGTAATCATCTCCAATACCATCTCGGCATGGAATTTGATAAACAGATGAAAACTGCACTTTCCCCAAAGTTGCTAATTGCGTATACGCAAAAGTAAAGTGCTGATCTGCGTCTAAATTACTCGCTAGGGCGAGCGCAAAAATTGTTTCTGGTGCGTTCAAGACGAATTCCTACAGCATTAGCTTCTGCAATGATGGCTGGCTTACGGATGGTTATGGTAATTTTTTCAATTGTTGGAAAGGTTTCAAACAAACATTGCAAAACCAGATGAGCTGCATGCTCAATTAACTCAGGTTTGGCTTGCTGAATGGTTTGAGCCGATAACTCACAAATCTGCGCATAGTTGAGTGTATCCTCAAGCTTGTCAGACGCTGCAGCTCGGCTCAAATCATTATGGATGGTCAAATCCAACATTAAAGGTTGAATGATTTGTCTTTCCCAGTTGAAACAGCCAATCACTGTCTCAACCTTCAAGCCTTCAATAATAATGGCATCCATAAATTTAAACTGACCTTAGTGCTTTAACAACGAAGCAGGTTCCATATTTTGAACCATTTTCAAACGTTGGTCTGCATAAATATCAGTATATGGTGCGAGTACGCGCATAAAACGATCGAAATAAAGCATTTGCTTAAATAATAAGGCAAAATCTCGAGGGAATTTAATACCGTGGCGCTCACCTACACCCACCATATCCATCATAATGTCGTTTAAATCGGCAGGATTAGTAGACAAAATCTGCTGTGGATCGGCCATTAATACGCCATTAAACAAACGCTCTAAATCTTGAGCTAAAACCTGAACATCGACCTTGTTATGGGTCATACCCATTTTGAGCATGTTTTCAGCCATAGCCTGATAATCAGTCTTTTGCAAAGCATCCATAAACGCGATACACGCTGTCCAGACTTCTGGTTTTAACTGCCCCACAATACCGAAATCGATAAAACCAATTCGCCCATCTTCGAGCAGCATTAGATTTCCAGCATGTAAGTCAGCATGGAAACTCTTACAAAGCATAAGACTACCAAACCATGTATTCATGGCAGTAATGAGTACTTGTGATGGGTCTTTAGCATATTGTTTCACGACACTAAAATCTGTCAAAGACACACCATATAAACGCTGCATGGTCAAAACACGGCGTGTAGAAAACTGATGATAAACTTTAGGGGCCGTCGCAGCTTGGTTTTGAGAAATATTTAAATACTCAACAAAGTCATCTAAGTTCTGGGCTTCCTCAATGAAATCGACTTCACGCACCATACGAGTTTTGATTTCATCAACAATGTCAGAAAGAGCAGCAAACTTGATTTTAGGGACTGCACGTTCAAGCAGCTTTGCAGCCCAATGCACCACATTTAAGTCAGTGTATAAAATAGTTTCTACGCCAGGTTTTTGTACTTTGATAACGACATCTTCACCTGTCGTTAGTTTAGCTGCGTGAACCTGAGCAATTGAAGCAGAAGCTAAAGGTTTTTCATCGATATAACTAAAAATCTGGTTTAAATCACGCCCTTCAAATTCAGAGGCAAGTACGCCTTGAATATAGCTAAATGGCAGAGTTGGAGTCTGATCCAAACAACCTTGAAATTCTTCCACATATTCACGCGGAAATAGCGATGGTGTACTCGCGATAAACTGACCAAGCTTAATATATGTTGAGCCAAGCGACTCAAAAGTCTCACGCATGAGTTTGGCATTACTTGGCTTATCAGTTGCGTACTTAATACCAGCTTTAGCCGCAACTACTGCGGTTTCACCGATACGGGCAACTGAGCGCAATCCATCAAATAAAATATTTTTTTTCATATTTCTTTAGAACCAGAATATTCGTCTCAAGTTTAGCAAATTTTGCTTTATTTGCTGATTAGCTTGCCTGACAAAGTGGACAATTTATATCTTTATCAAAATTAACAATACGTTGTGACATATTTAATCCGTCCCAAAGTAACAGTTTCTGTTTCAGAGGAGTGCGATTAAGCCCTAAATAAAGTAAAGTGTGATGTGCTTGTAATGACGCTATCATTACAGGAGCCGTTGCAAGCACTCCTGACTCTGCACAGCGAAGGCCTTCATTGTCATGCTGTTCTTTTGGAAATAAACATTCATAACAAGCTGAATCACCTTCAACCATAAACATTTGCGCCTGAAAGCCAATTGCAGAAGCACTAATTAATGCGACCTGATGCTTTTTACAAGCACTATTCACTAAATAGCGAGTTGTAAAGTTATCACAACCATCTAAAACGACGTCTTGGTGTTCAACAAGTCTATCAATGTTATGTTCGTCTAAACGTTCATTAAAGTATTCAACACAGATATAAGGGTTAATTTTCTGTAACCGTTTTGCTAGAACTTCAGCTTTATAATGACCAATATCTTCATGACCAAACGCAATTTGTCGTTGTAAATTACTTATCTCAATGGTATCTACATCAATGAGTGTAATCTTCCCAACCCCTGCTCGTGCAAGTAGTTCTGCACTGCTACAGCCTATGCCACCAGCACCCACAATCAGCACATTGGCAAGTTTGAGTTTTTCCTGAGCTTCAATATCCCATCCATCAAGTAAAATCTGACGGCTATAGAGATGCATTTCTTCATCACTTAACTCTACAAAATCGATATCTTGAAGCTCGGTCACGCCTTAATCCTTTCACTTAGAAGCTAAATGATTTTATGACTAAGTTCGTCATTAGGAAAGCTATAAAATGGAAACAACTTTTTTATTCAGTTAACTCCCCATTACATTACTTCTCACACGCTTTCTGCAACAATAGAACGAACTAGTTTCTTTGTTACTTAGGCTAAATATGTCCCAATCATATATTGCACCAGTAGAGTTAGAAAAAGCTTATCGTTTGTTAAATCATGGTCCAACTGTACTAGTCTCTGCTCAGTATGGTGATGACCGTAACGTGATGGCTGCCGCATGGGCATGTGCCTTAGAGTTTAAGCCTGCCAAAGTATCCGTGGTTTTAGATAAAAGCACTAAAACCCGACAGCTTGTCGAGCAAAGTGGCTATTTCACACTGCAAGTTCCTTGCTATGCCCAGCTCAATATGACCAAACAACTTGGTACTATTAGTAAGTTGGATGACCCACAAAAACTTGAGCACTGCGGAGTTGAACTGTTTTATCAAAAAGATCTGATCAGTCCGCTTGTATCAGGTTGTATCGCATGGCTGGTTTGTAAACTTATTCCTGAACCGCATAATCAGTCAGCTCATGATTTATTTATTGGCTCTGTTGTAGGTGCGTGGGCAGATAGTCGCGTTTTTAGAGATGGGCACTGGCATTTTCAGGATGCACCAAAAGAACTTCGTAGCCTGCACTATATTGCTGGTGGAACGTTTTATTTAATTGGTGAAGAAGTGAAAGCCGACCTCTAATATAAAAAATAAAGGGAAATATTTAAATATTTCCCTTTATTGCATTAACTCGCATAAGCTTGCTGCATTTTTGCAATTTCTTGCTGCTTCAACAATCCTCTTTGAATTTTTCCACTCGTGGTTTTAGGTAGGCTATCCACAAACTCAATCTCTTTTGGATAAGCATGACGAGATAAACGGTTACGAACATATTGCTGTAACTTATCTTTTAATGTTTCACACGCTTGATAAGCAGGCTTAAGTACCACAAAGGCTTTGACTATTTCGGTTCGTTCCGGATCTGGCTTACCAATTACTGCTGACTCTAATACCGCCTCACACTCTAATAAAGTACTTTCAACATCGAATGGTCCAACTCTATAGCCCGATGTTGTAATGACATCGTCAGCACGTCCAACAAAATCAATACCGCCATGTTCATTTAAAGTGACCGTGTCACCTGTTAAATAATATTTGCCGACAAAGGCTTTGCGATTATTGCCACCATAGCCTTTAAACCACATTAATGGCGATTGCTCCGAGTCCATCGCCAAAATACCAACACCACCTGTTGGTAATTCTTGATAATTTTGGTCTAACACCGCAAAACGATGCCCAGGAATTGCAAAACCAGCTGAACCTACTTTTAATGGGTGCTCAAGCGCATGATGATTTGCAATCACCATCCCTAGCTCAGTTTGGCCATATTGATCAAAAATATTAACCTCTAAATCCTGCTTAAACCAGTTCACAACCTCAGGAGTTAATGGCTCACCTGCACTACTCACTACGCGTAAATGTTGTTTAATTGAAGGGTCAAATTTTTCCTTAAACCCAAAGAACATGCGAAATGCTGTTGGCGAACCAGTTAAATTACTTACTTTATATTTTTTTATTAACTCTATTGCCTGATCTACATTAAATGAACGCTCATCCATAATAATGCTATGCCCCAAGCTTAAAGGCCCGGTAATGCCATAATACAAGCCATACGCCCAGCCCGGATCTGCCAAATTCCAAAACATGTCATCTTCACGCAAATCGACAGCATGGGTCATATAACCTTTAAATGCCAAAATTGCTTTTAGTGGAACGGGTACAGATTTCGCAAGTCCAGTTGTACCAGAGGTAAACATCATTAAAAAGTCATCTTCAAAGCTACGATTTACTGGCTCACATTGCTCAGAATAGCGCTGTAAAGATTGCCAAAAATCGAAGTCATGCTCAGACAAAGGACCAGTCTGATGAACAGTGACAATAACCGGAACATTCAAAGTATTCAGTTTAGGGCGCTGTTCATCATTGGTCACAATCAATTTAGTTTGAGCAGTCGTAATACGGTGATCAATCGATTTTGCTTCAAAGGCAGTAAATAAAGGCTGATAAATAGCGCCTATACGCCACGTTGCCAAAATTGTAATTAATAACTCAGGCGTTCTTGGTAGAAGTCCTGCAATACAATCTCCAGCTTGAATTCCTTGTGCTTTAAAGAAGTTAGCAAGTTTTCCAGAAAGCTCAGCAAGTTGTTCGAACGTATAGTGCTCTGTCTGTCCGTTTTTTCCTTCCCAAATAAGCGCTGTTTTATTTTTTCCTACATAACGCTCACAGCACTCAACATAAGCATTTATTGCTTGGGAATGCCCAACAAGTTGCTCTTCAATGAGTTTTGCAAGATCAAATTGCTGATAAGCTTCTGCCAAAGTTTTCATGATGCTCACCTTCATTCCGTTGGATGATTGATTTTGTGTAAGACCACAAAATTTGTCCTGACTGTTATTGTTTTAGCTAAAGCTCGAAGAATATTTCTTCAACTTTTCCATCTATTTCAAATAAAACTAATAGCAAAAATGCATCATTTCAATTGCAAGAAACCGCACTTGATGTGCGGCTTCTTGCAGTTTTAAGTTTAAAAACTCAATACTTTATGACCTAAACTTGAGCCACTTCGCGAGCAATCACCAAACGTTGAATATCTGAAGCACCTTCATAAATCTGGCTTACGCGGACATCCCGATAAATTCTCTCAACAGGAAAATCACTGACGTATCCATAACCGCCATGGATCTGGATTGCATCCGAACATACTCGCTCAGCCATAGTTGATGCAAAGAGTTTCGCCATTGAGGCTTCTTTTAAACAAGGTAGCCCCGCATCTTTTAAAGTTGCCGCATGTAAAACCAGCTGATGTGCAGCTTCAATTTGGGTTGCCATATCGGCTAAGCGAAAACCAACCGCCTGATGCTGAACCAGCTCTACACCGAAGGCCTTACGCTCATTCGCGTATTGCACAGCAGCATCAAAAGCTGCTCTTGCCATACCAACAGATTGAGCCGCAATACCAATACGACCAGCCGCTAAATTAGATAGCGCAATTTTATAACCTTCACCTTCTTGTCCCACCAAATTTTCTAAAGGAATCCGGCAGTCTTCAAGCGTAATGGTTGCGGTGTCCGAAGCATGTTGACCCATTTTGTCTTCAATACGAGTGACCAAGTAACCTTGTATATTCGTAGGTACAAGAAAACACGAAATGCCTTTTTTGCCAGCCTGTTTATCTGTAACCGCAAACACCAAAGCCACTTGAGCATTTTTACCACTGGTAATAAATTGCTTTACGCCATTGAGTACCCAATGGTCGCCATCTCGCTCGGCTTTACATAAAATCGCGCTTGCATCGGAACCGACATGTGGCTCAGTTAAACAAAAGCATCCTAGCCATTCACCAGAGGCAAATTTTGGCAAATAGATTTGTTTTTGCTGATCTGAACCGTATGCCAGTGTAATACCGCAAACCAATGAATTTTGAACACTTACGATTGTCGAAATAGCACCATCACCTGCAGCAATTTCTTCAATTGCGAGTACCAAAGATACATAATCCATTCCAGCACCGCCCCATTCATCGGGCACAGTCATCCCCATAGCGCCTAGGGCGCCTAAGTCTTTTAATTCTTGAGCCGGAAATTCATGAGTCTTATCGCGATGTGCAGCAGTTGGTTTTAACTGATTTTGCGCATAGTTACGCATCATCTCCTGAACCATACTTTGTTCAGCATTTAGAATCATTTCAACATCCTTAATTTATTATTTTGCTGCCATACGAATTGCACCATCTAAACGAATGACTTCACCGTTTAAATATGAGTTTTCAGCAATATGGGCAACCAAACGAGCAAACTCTTCTGGTTTTCCTAAACGAGATGGATACGGAACCATTTGCCCCAGAGCATCTTGTACATTTTGTGGCATACCCTTAAGCATTGGAGTTTCCATAATTCCCGGTGCAATGGTCATAATACGAATGGCATGTCGCGCTAGCTCACGAGCAATCGGCAAAGTCATCGCCACAATAGCGCCTTTTGATGCAGAATAAGCTGCTTGTCCAATTTGACCGTCAAATGCTGCAACAGAAGCAGTGTTAACAATGATGCCACGGTCCTCTTCACCTTCTTCAACTGTGTTTTTGCTCATGGCATCTGCTGCAAAACGCAGCATGTTAAATGTACCTGTGACATTAATACTTAAAGTCTTTGCAAATAATCCCAAGTCATGAACACCCTCACGGCCAACTACTTTTGCAGAAGGGCCGATACCTGCACAGTTAACCAAACCATGCACATGACCATGTTTAACCAACACATCTTTAAAGAACTGTTCAGCAGCAACTTCATCGGTTACATCAAGTTTTACAAAGTCAGCTTTTGACCCTAGCTGTTTTGCTTGCTGTTCACCTGCTTCTACATTCATGTCTACTAATGTGACTGAGGCACCTTGCTTTACCAAATACTCAGCAGTTGCAGCGCCTAAACCAGAGCCGCCACCTGTAATCACGAAATGTTTTCCTTGAATTTTCATTATGTAACGTCCTATAGAAATGTTCTTTAACCTTAGTAGTGAGAGTAAAAGTTGTTTTTTTCCGATACAATTTCAAAAAACCTCAAAATGCTTGCAGCTTTTGATCAATCCAAATTTTGAATATGAAATATTTCATTTGAAATACGTAAAAAAATGAGTCTTTGACATGGTTGTCCAATCTTCTTTAAGTAAAGGAACAATTTCGATTGCACTGGTACATGAAGCATTAAGTGCGGCTTATGCCAAAGGGCTAAATACTCAAATTATTTTGAATAAAGCTGGTATTCCTACTGAATTACTCATGACATCCAAAGCGCGTGTTCCAGTAGCAACGTATGCACAATTATGGATAGAACTTGCCAATGCCATGAACGACGAATTTTTTGGGATGGATAGCCACCCTATGCGCCGTGGCAGCTATAAATTAATTACAAAACTCGTCAGTACGGCTGAAACTTTAGAAAAGGCTCTCTACGATATTTTGAATTTTTTTAATTTTGTACTTGACGATATACGAGGAGAACTCATTCGAGAACAAGAAAAAGCTTATTTGGTCATTCGTGATCGTGAACAACCTAAACGTATGTTTACTTACGCAACCTTTTTAATGTTAGTACATGGGCTTATGTGTTGGCTGGTAGATCAACGAATTGGCTTAAACCGTATTACGGTACGTTGTCCAAAACCGAACGATATTCAAGATTATTTGGTACGCTTTTGTGAAGATATACAATTTAATGCCGAGACAAATCAGATTGAATTTGATGCCCACTATTTAGATATTAAAATTAAAAAAGATAAAAAAGCGCTTTATGATTTTTTAGAGCAAACTCCACAAAATCTTTTAGTTCGCTTTAAAAATGAAAATGCCTTGAGCGTTCTTATTCGTCGTCATTTATTAAAGCTTCACCCTGCTCAATGGCCAGAACTCAAAGATGTCGCACAGCAACTCAATATTTCAGAAGCTACTGTTCAACGTCGCCTCAAACATGAAGGGGTGAGTTATCAACAAATTAAAAATGAAATTCGTTGTGATATTGCGATTGAACGCTTAAGCAAAAGTAATGATTCAATACAAGACATTAGTGAAGACCTAAATTTCCACGACCCAAGTGCTTTTCACCGTGCTTTTAAAAAATGGACAGGTGTTAGCCCCGGTGCTTATCGAGATAATTTAACTACACACAAGTAATAAAAATGGACTTAACGAAGCTTGAATTCTAGACTTAAACTTATGATATTTATGTATTTTAAATTCAATATTTCAGATAAATGCATCATTTAAAGCTTAATAATATTCACAAAAACAGAGATTTATAATTTTATTCAATCTTTTATCTTTCAAACTGATTTACAAATCAAAATAACTAAGTCTATAGACCACTCAACACGTGAAAGGATGATCCATTATTTTATTTCGGTTCTATTTTTATCATGTCTTTAAAATCAAAATTTTCTCTACCAAAGACTTTGTTGGCATCAACATTGGGGTTCGTATTTGCTTCATCTACTTTTGCAGCAATTCCGACTACACTTAAACTTGATTACGCTTACTACGCACCGACCAGTTTGGTGGTAAAAGATCAAAAACTTCTCGAAAAAGCACTACCCAATACCCAAATTAAATGGGTTTTTAGTCAAGGTAGTAATCGTTCATTAGAATATCTCAACAGTAATAGTATCGATTTTGCTTCTACTGCTGGATTGGCTGCGGTATTAAGCCGAGCGAATGGTAGTCCAATTAAAACTGTTTATGTACAAAGCCAACCGGAATGGACCGCCCTTGTTGTCGCAAAAAACTCACCAATTAAAAGCCTAAAAGATTTAAAAGGTAAGAAAATTGCAGCTACTAAAGGAACAGATCCTTTCTTATTTACACTACAAGCATTAGAAACCGTAGGCTTAAGTAAACGCGATGTACAATTGGTTCATTTACAACACCCAGACGGTAAAACTGCATTAGAGCGTGGTCAAGTAGATGCTTGGGCTGGACTTGATCCATTAATGGCTTCAGCTCAAATTCAATCGGGCGCGAAATTACTTTATCGTAATGTTGGATTTAATAGCTATAGTGTATTGAGCGTTAAAGAAGACTTTGCAAAGCAAAGCCCTGAAGCGGTAGAAGCTGTGATTAAAGCCTACGAGCAAGCTAGAAAATGGGCAAAAGCCAATCCAGATAAAGTAGCAGTACTTTTAGCACAAGAGTCCAAACTCCCTCTACCTGTGGCTAAACTACAACTGAGCCGGACCAACTTTGATCAAAGCATCCCATCAGCAACTCAAGCACAAGCACTAAAACGTTCTGGGAAAATTTTGACTGAAGAAGACTTAGTCAGAAAAGGAACCAATGTCAATCAAGTGGTTGATCAGTTATTAGATCCACGTTTTGCTCAAAAAGTCGTGAAATAGTATATGAGTGATTCACTTAACAAAGCTGAGCTAAATCATTTCCTAGCTCAGCAGGCTTTAAAATCTCAGAAAAAGCATCTAAACAACAAATTTACACGGTGGTTTAAAGCGCTACTCATTCCACTCATTTTTTTAGTGGGTTGTGAGTTTTTAGTCAGAAATGGCTATATCAATGCTTATCTGCTCCCTGCACCTTCGAGTTTATGGCAATCTTTTTTAGATTTAGCTCATAGCGACCTATTTGCCCATATTTATATTAGTACATGGCGTGTTCTATTCGGCTTTATCATAGGAAGTGGTTTAGGTTTAATTTTTGCGATTTGGGTTGGATTAAGTAAAGAGGCAGAAGCATATTTAGAACCGACCTTTTCAGCAATTAAATCGATCCCAAGTCTTGCTTGGATTCCACTGTTATTGCTTTGGTTAGGAATTGATGAAGGGTCAAAAATTACGCTTATTGCAATCGGAGCTTTTTTTCCAACCTATACCAATACAGTTGCAGCTATTCATAATGTAGATAAAAAGCTCATTTAAGTTGGAAAAGTTTATCGGCTCAATGCTTTTCAACGTGTTTTATCTATTATTTTACCGGCAGCATCTCCGGGCATTTTAACGGGTTTACGTAACAGCTTAAGCTTGTCTTGGATGTTTATGATTGCAGCTGAACTGATTGCAGCCACACAAGGGATTGGCTATTTACTCAGTGATGGCCGAGAAACGTCTCGACCTGATATTGTTATCATTGCAATTATTTTATTGGCACTATTGGGTAAAATAACCGATAGCTTAATGAAACTTACAGAAAACTGGTTATTACGTTGGCGTGATACGCTACAAAAATAACTTTAAATCCAGCGTGCCAAAGTGACTCGATCATTTTGGCCATAATCTTGAATGGTTTTTATCTCACTAAAACCATGCTCTGTGAAAATGCCTCGAACAGCTTGCCCCTGATCATAACCATGTTCAAGTACAATCCACCCTTGAGGTTTTAACCAGTTTTTCCCTTGAGCAATAATAATTTCAATATCAGCCAATCCCTGATGGTCTGCAACCAACGCACGGCGCGGTTCTGTTGCCAAAGCTTGCATGTGCTCATCTTCCGGGTCAATGTAGGGCGGATTAGAAACAATTAAATCAAATTGTTGTAGCTCTAATGCTTCAAACCAAGCACCGCAAGCAAACTTCACATGTTGCAAGCCATGTGTTTGTGCATTTTCTTTTGCAACTTCTAACGTAGGCGTATAAATATCTGTTGCTGTTACCTGCCAGTTCGGACGTTCACTTGCCAATGCAAGCGCAATTGCACCTGTCCCCGTTCCCAAATCCACAATATTTGCATTCTTTGGCAAATTTAGATTTAAAACAGTTTCAACCAAAACCTCAGTATCTGGTCGTGGCACTAAAGTATCTGACGTTACTTTTAAATCGAGCGTCCAAAATGGCTGCGAACCTGTCACATAGGCTAAAGGTTCACCATTTTGAATACGCTCAAGACCAGCCAAGTATTCTTGCTCTTGCTGAGGTGTTAACTCTTGCTCAAGTCGAAACTTTAATTCGAGTGAATTGATTTTTAGAAAATGCTCAAGCAACCAAGCATTTTCTTGTCGTTCATAACTGTCAGGCTCACCACGAATTGCAAGCGCTTGAGCAATATTCATTAGCCGCCATTTTCCTGTGCAAGCATCGCAAGCTGATCTGCCTGATATTCACGATGTAAGCTATCGAGCAATTCAGTTAAATCACCTTCCATAATGGCATCTAACTTATATAAAGTTAGGTTAATACGGTGATCCGTCATACGCCCTTGTGGGTAGTTATAAGTACGGATACGTTCAGAACGGTCGCCAGAACCGACCAAATCACGGCGCATTTCAGAAGTCGCTGCATCAGCTGCTGCGCGTTTTGCATTTTCTAAACGCGATACTAACAATGCCATCGCTTTAGCTTTGTTCTTATGCTGTGAACGTTCTTCTTGGCACTCAACGACTGTACCCGTTGGAATGTGAGTAATACGCACTGCCGAATCGGTTTTGTTAATGTGCTGACCACCCGCACCTGACGCACGGTAAGTATCAATACGCAAATCTGCTGGGTTAATTTCAACGTTAGTATCAACATCAATTTCAGGCAGAATTGCCACTGTACAAGCCGATGTATGTACACGACCCTGTGATTCAGTTGCTGGCACACGTTGTACACGATGTGCGCCACTTTCAAACTTTAAGCGGCCATACACACCATCACCATCTACACGGCAAATGACTTCCTTAAAGCCGCCATGCTCGCCTTCATTTTCAGAAAGGACTTCAATACGCCAACCTTGTGTCTCGGCATACTTGCTATACATGCGGAACAAATCGCCTGAGAAAATTGCAGCTTCATCACCGCCCGTCCCTGCACGAATTTCTAAATATGCAGCATTAGAGTCATTTGGATCTTTTGGAATCATCAAAATATTGAGCTGGCTTTCTAATTCTTCAAGCAATGCTTTATTTGCTTGAATTTCTTCTTCTGCCATATCTTTAAAGTCGGGGTCCGACTTCATCATTTCAGCAGTTTCAATATCTTCTTCTGCTTGACGGTATTTGCCCCAAACTTCGGTAATTTCAGTTAAATCACTATGTTCACGAGACAGTTTACGGAAACGTTTGTTATCGGAAATCACTTCTGCATCTGCAAGCAATGCGGTAAGTTCTTCATGACGATCACAGAGTTGATCAAGACGTAAACGGAGTGACGCTTTCATAAGAGGAAATATCTCAAAAGTCCAAAAAACTTATCTAGATAAATATAAGAAGATAAGCCAAATCATAAAAATAGCGCATAGTTTACAGTTTATGCCGATTAAATGACATATGTAATCCTTTAAATCGTTAACTTTCCAAAGCCATAAGGATGAATAAATCTAATGATTCCAGATGAGATTTATTCATCAATCTAAGATTTTCTTTTATTGAAAACAAATAACTCGCTTTTTTAAATCCATATAATAAAAGAGACTTTATTTATAAAGCCTCTTTATGTTCTATAGTTATTTTAATTTTTCTAATAAAGTTTTACCGACAAGAACAGCCGAAGCTGGATTTTGTCCAGTAATAAGCTCACGATCCACAACTACATTTGGCGACCAAGCTTTCGTATTGCTTTGATATTTTGCTCCAAGTGACTCTAAAGCAGTTTGCGGATAGAACTTCATCTCACCGCCCTTTAACAAGCTCTTCGCTTGCTCTTCTTCTTGATTGCTAATTACCGTCATCCGGTAGTTTTTATAAATCCATTCTCCAGTTTTGACTGTTCTACCTTGTTCAAGTTGCTTAATAGCTTCCGCAGCATGAGGTAAAGTTGACATCAGAGCTATAGGCCCATGACAAACCAAGGCTGTAGGCTTTCCTGCATTATGAAAAGCGTTAAGAACTTTACCAAGCTGTTTATCTTTTAACAGGTCTTGCATAGGCGCATGCCCACCCGGAATATATATGGCATCAAATTGATCTATACCAATTTGCTCAATACGCGCCAGACTTACAACTGGAGAGTCTTTAGGTGAAGTTAACTTTAGATCATGTAATAAACCAGCATACTTCTTTAATACTTTTTCATCTTGGTTAAAGTACATTGCACTATTTGAAGATTCATCTAACGTTGGAGCTTTCCCTTTTGGGGTGGCAAACGTTACGGTGTGCCCCGCATCTAAAAGCATTTTTGTAGGCTGCATCAATTCGTTAAGATAAAATCCCGTTTTAAAAACATGATTATTTTTTAGCTCTAGCTGATCTTCATCTGACAATACAATGAGTACATGAGCTGCATTTACACTTAATGCTGCCGAAGCTGTAATCACTGCAAACATTATTTGATTCAACATCTTCATTATTTAACCTTCATTCCAAGCATTTGCTGGATTTATAACTGTGATGTATATATTCTATTTTTACCCCAAAGGTAGAAAAACAACTAAGTTTGCAAATCTTTTTTGCGTTTGAGGACAAAATGTCTCGTCAATTTGATCATCTTGCCGATGTCGAAATCTTTTTAATTGTAGCTGAGAAGCTTTCAATTAGTGCTGCTGCAATTGATCTATCTACCACACCTTCGGTCGTTAGTAGAACAATTACAAGACTCGAGAAAAAACTCGGTATACAGCTTTTTAGAAGAACCACACGCCATTTAAGCCTGACTGAAGCTGGTCAGCTTTACTATGAAAAAATGCAACATGCTTTTCAGTTAATTGACCATGCAGAACGCGTGGTTCAAGGTGAACAACTACAAATTTCTGGAAAAATTAAAATAAGTGTTCCTACCACTTATGGGCATTATCGTTTACCCCCTTTATTAGAAAAATTTCTTCTGCAATATCCTGATATTCAAATTGAAGTCAGTATTTCTAATCGTAACGTTGATTTAATTGCTGAAGGTTTTGACTTAGCTATTCGTCAAGGACAACTACCTAACAGCACCCTTATTGCTAGGCCTTTAGAGCACGCACCTTTAAAACTTGTTGCCTCACCTTCTTATTTGAAACGCATGGGTATTCCAAAAAACTTGAATGAATTAAATCATCATCAATGCATTGCCTTTGAGTTACCGAGTAATGGTAAGGTCACTCCGTGGTTCTTTAAAGATATAGATCAAGAAATTCAGTGGATACCGACAAATCGAATTTTAGTAAAAGAAGATATTCTAGGAGTAGTATCTCTTGCTGAAAATGGTTTAGGAATATGCCAGAGTTACGAATTTATCGTTAATGAAAAAATTCAACAAGGAAAATTACAACCTCTACTTGAAACATACGCAGGTCATACCCGTCCCTTTTCTTTACTGTATGCGCAACATAAACATATGTCTTCTGCCACAAGAGCTTTTATTGATTTTTTATGTTCAACTCATTGTAAATATACTTAAGAATATGAAATGAGAATCACTTTTTTCTATGTGGATATTAGATATTCTATTTTAATAGAAAACATACAAAGAAGACACTAAACTCTAATAATAGGATGATGGTTCTCCACATTTGAAGAGAAGTGTTTTGTTACATTTGCTGTAACGAAAGATATAAGGTCCTGTAACTTGGGACATGGAGTAAATGATGAAATTAAATGCTTTATTATGTAGTGCTGTTTTGGCTACTTCTATGATGACTGTAGCACATGCAGACAATACAACTCATGTAGCAGCTGCTTCTGCTTTAGGTAGTGTTGCTGGTACTGCTATTGGTAAAAGCATGGGTGGTACATCTGGTGCAACAATTGGTGCTGCTTTAGGTGGTGCTGGTGGTGCAGCAGTTGCAAGTGATCGTCGTCACCGTACAGAATCTGCAATTGGCGGTGGTTTAGGCGGTGGTGCTGGCTATACTGTTGGTAAAAGCATGGGTGGTACAAATGGCGGTTATATCGGTGCTGCGTTAGGTGCTGCAGGTGGTGGTGCTTTAGGTAATAAAATTGCTAAAGACCGTGATTATGATCGATCTTCTAAACACTGGAAGAAAAAACACCGTCATCACCACTAATTTTAGTGATGTAATTAATTTGAAAACACCTTCGGGTGTTTTTTTATGATTACCCTTTTGCCAAACGCATATGCCGTGCTCATGATTTATTCACATCTTAATAGAAACAATACAAAGCAGACACAAAACTATCGTATCAGCATGAGCCTTCTCCATAATTTTCACGAAATTTTTAATTACATTTAGCTCAAGATATAAAGATTGCTCTTTAGCAAAATGAGCATGGAGTTCCAAAATGAAAATGAATATTTGGTTAGCAAGTGCATTAATCGCAACAACCTCTATGGTGTCAGTTGCACATGCAGATAATGGTACCCGTGTAGCGGCAACTTCTGCTCTAGGTAGTGTAGTAGGTACTGCAATCGGTAAAAGTATCGGTGGTACATCTGGCGCAACAATTGGTGCTGCTTTAGGTGGTGCTGGTGGTGCGGCTGCTGCAAGTGACCGTCGTAACCGTACAGAAGCGGCAATTGGTGGTGCTTTAGGTGGCGGCGCTGGTTATACCGTTGGTAAAAACATGGGTGGTACAAATGGTGGATACATCGGTGCAGCAGTGGGTGCAGCTGGTGGTTCTGCTTTAGGTCGTAAAGTTGGCCAAGATCGTAACTATGATGAACGTTATGACCGTCGATACGATCGTCGTTATGATCGTGATGACCGCCGCTATTACAATGATCGCGCTTACTATCGTCATGATAATGGCTTACACCGTGGTTGGTATAAACACCACTAATTGGTACACAGATATTAAAAAGCACCCTGGCGGTGCTTTTTTATTTGGGAGTGAAATTTATATCGAAAAAAACCGATATACATCACCCCATTTATATCGTATTATTTCGATATAACGTTTTTTGAGAATATCGCATGCGATCACTTCAAGACACCAAATTTTCAATTTTGGAACTTGCTCCCATACGTGATGATAAAACAATCGAGTTTTCATTACGTCATGCATTAGAGCTCGCCCAACATGCAGAAAAATTAGGTTATGACCGTTTTTGGCTTGCAGAACATCATAATATGGATGGAATTGCGAGTTCAGCAACAGCTGTTTTACTTGGTTTTATCGCGGCTCATACCCAGCGCATTCGTTTAGGTTCAGGTGGTATCATGCTACCAAACCATGCACCCTTAGTAGTAGCAGAACAATTCGGTACGTTAGCAACCTTATATCCAAATCGTATTGAGTTAGGTTTAGGCCGTGCCCCCGGCACAGATCAGGTCACTATGCGTGCCTTACGTCGCGGGCATCAGGAAACGGAAGATCAGTTTCCTAGAGATGTTGTTGAGATTTTGCAATATTTTAAAGCGCCTCAACCCGGCCAAAGAATTGTTGCAACTCCTGGACAAAATACTCATGTACCAGTCTGGTTATTAGGTTCAAGCTTATTTAGTGCCCAGTTGGCTGCGAGATTAGGATTGCCCTACTCATTTGCATCGCATTTTGCTCCACGTATGCTTGGTCAAGCGATTGAGCTTTATCGTGAAAATTTTGAACCTTCTGAATATCTGGACAAGCCTTATGTTTCCATGGGTGTACCTGTTGTGGTTGCCAATACAGATGAAGAAGCTCAATTCCTAGCAACAAGCGCTTACCAACGTGTCTTAGGATTAATTCGTGGTGAAAGTTTGAAACTCAAACCGCCAGTTACATCGATGCAAGGTCTATGGAACACAGCAGAACAGCTTTCTGTTGAAAATTTCTACCAGATGGCCCAAATTGGTTCAGCTGAAACAGTACGCTCAGGCTTAGAAAAGCTTTTAGCTACATATGAAGTCGATGAGTTTATTTTTACTTGTGATGTCTATGATACTAATAAACGTTTAGAGAGCTTTACTCGATTAATGCAACTAAAATCAGCCAACTAGAACATACTCTGAATATCTCATGCTTGAGTCTATAGCAGGCATGAGATAACCACCTATCTGAAAATACTTTACCCAGCCCTCTTGCTTGGTTATTTATATTAAAACGATAAAAAATCATCATAAATGAAAACCAAAAGGACTTTTGGAAAATGAGTATTGAACTTAAAAATAATGTTGCCAAATCAACTACTTTTCAAAATACAGTTCAGGATTTTGACGCCTTTACTGGTCAAATTCTTTTATCAAATACAATTAAAGAAAATGATTTTTCAAATTTAAATGTAGCGATTATTGGAACAGATCAGGAAACGGTAACGCACTTAGAAAAAATCTGCCAACAAGCAAAATTTGTAACTGTATTTCAAATTACGCCGCATTTTATTTTGCCTCATAGTCAAATCGGCATACACCGTCTCATTACCCACCCGCTTATTGCTAAAAATAGGAGGTTATTTAACAATCGTGTAAAAAGTATCTTAGCTCTACGTTTTCTTGAAACCCAAGTCAATGAAACATGGCTCAAACGTCTTTTGACACCTAATACTGCAAAAGCCAATAAAACATTTTTTAAATCTGATAGCTACTATGCTGCGCTGCAAAGACCAAATTGCAAACTACAAACTTGGCCAATTGTAAAAGTTACCGCTACAGCCATTTATAGTATGGATGGTACTCAACGCCCTGTAGATATCATTATTAGAACTACACCTTAAAAAAAAGCATGGTTGATAGACCATGCTTTTTTTACTCATTTCAAATCATATCGAGTTAAATACCCCTGATCATCATAATGTAAGATGATGCGCTGAGACTTTTGTAACTCTGATAATGATTCTGTACTGACCATAAATTGTGAAGCCAATAACTCAACAGGACTATTCGGAGCTTTGCTGCGGCGATCATCACCATGAAATCTAAGCCAGTTATAACTCGCCCATAAAATCAAGACCAAAGCACTTACGGATATTAAAAGAAGTAAATGGAGGACTGTATTAACTTCAGAAATATGATCTACCCATACATAGTCATAGATGAGATGCCCTTCATAAAACCATAAAAATAATGAAACCAGTGGGAAAAACAGCCACATTAAACAAAACCAGCCTACTGTTTGCAAAGTATAGTTTGCGGTTTTATTTTTCACATATTTAGGCTGATCAATATATTCTGGGATATCTAAAACTTCTATGTCATTATTTTCTTTATTTTTCATGAGTTATCTCCTCGAAAGCCTCGGTCAGGACTTACCCAACGAGCACGCTTTTTGGTATTAAATATAGTTTTAGGGACTGCAACTACACTAGTAAATAACGTCAGTAGCCAGAAAAATAATGGATACCAAATTACCCAAAAATAATTTCTAAAAAGACGTCCACGGTCATAACGATGATCTATCCATAAACTTACTAAAAATTGGATGAGGCATGTTCCACCCAATATCACGCCATACCATTGGGGCATGAGTGAATTAATCTGCCACTGCTGAGGTAAATCAATAAAAAGTCCGATTAAGAAAAGCAAGAAAATAAATATCATTACATACGACCAGACAATACTGACTAAAGCTTCAAGCATGACTGGCCACATACGGCGTAAACGGATTTTGAACATTTTTGGAATATATTCCAATAAGACTTCTACCCCACCTTGTGCCCAGCGTAAACGCTGCTTCCAAAGACCTTTAAAAGTTTCAGGCATATAGATATAACAAAGTGCTTGAGGAATATATTGAATATCCCAATGGTCCATCTGAAGCTTCCAAGAGATATCAATATCTTCAGTAATTTTGTCATCAGACCAAAATCCAACACGGACTAAAGCAGTTTTTCTAAATGCAACAATTACACCCGATACTGTAAAAATACGACCATACGTACGCTGCGCCCGCTTAATCAATCCAATAATTGAAGAAAACTCACCAACCTGTAATTTCCCTAATATACTTGAACGGTTGAGAATTCTAGGATTTCCAGTGACGGCTCCAATACGAGGAAATTTTAGAAATGGCTGCATAAGCCAAAGTACAGCATGAGGATGTAGTAAAGCATCTCCATCAATACAAACTAAATATTCGTATTTACTTACTAAAACTCCCGATCTTAAAGCCACTGCCTTACCTTGGTTTTCCGCTAAGTGCACGACCCTTAATCGAGTATCCTGAGCTGCCAACTCATCAAGAATTTCTGCAGTTCTATCACTGCTACCATCATTGACAGCAATCACTTCAAAATTTGGATATTTTGTTTGTAAGGCATAACGAATAGTTTGCCTTACCTGAGCTTCTTCGTTAAAACAAGGAATAATAATGCTGCACCCTTCATTTGAAGGCTCAGGTAACTGCTGTTCATGGTATTCTCTTTTAAAGAAAAACCAGAGGCCACCTACCATCCATGTCCACGCCATAAGTAGAGGATATAAAAAGGCAAAAGCAAATAGAATATCGAGTAATACTCTCATTACTTTTTCCCCTCAGTTGCTAAACCAGCGAAGGGTTGATACATCACCGAACTCGAATTCAAGCTCATTGGGTTATATAAATACTCATGAACATTTTTTGAATTTTCAAAGGTATAACCTTCAACCCCAAATTTCTGAATACCTGTTCGCTGAATATCGAAAAGACTTTGTTTCACCTCTTGCCAAGCATTTTTCTGATCATTTTCTGGTAATGTTAAAGTCAGCATAATTCGTTGCTTGTATTTCGCATCAAGTGTATTTAAAAGTTCTAAGACATGTTTAAATTGTTTCTGCTTACCCACAACATTAAATTTTAGATTCACTAAATCATGTTGGGTTAATAGTGATTTTAAAAGCGCTGGCAATTGATCGATATGCTCTAAGTCAGGCGTAAGCAGCAGACTAAACTGGGCCTGATTACTCATATTCAAATAAGGCCTTGCAGCTTTTTGAGTCAGTTGACTCAGTTGTGATAATTGCTTTACTTGTTCAACACAGTTACTTTCTTTTATCGTTGCACTTTGCATAGCACAATTTAAAGCAGTTCCGGCATTAAGTTGAATACCACTTAAATTGCTATTAAAACGTGCTATATCTTTAGCTAAATCTGCCACCAAAAACGGTTTATTTTTTTGAGGATATACAGGTAACTCTAAAATGACCGCTTGTCCTGCACGAGTCTGTGCCTGCCATAGACTACGGTTTAAGATATCTTGTTTAACTGGCATTTGAGTTGTTGGGAAATAAGCAACGTCATATTGCCCATCTCCATCTTGATCATCTAAAGGCTTCAATATCAGCGTATTGTTTTTTAAGCTATAAAGTTTGGATAACAGTGCCCCTAATTTTTCATCTGACTGAGTATTGGTTGAAGCAGCTAATTGCTTTAAATCCATACTCACAAAATGTTTTGGCTGCTTATATAAATCTTTCTCTGCCGAGTTCAAGATATTGATTAAGGTCTCAGACAACTGTTCAGCTGTAGAGTTATCCACCATAAGACTACGTTTAAAGGTAACGTCATTAATCTGATTTACCCCATCACGCCCTAAACTAAAAGAAAAAGTAAAACCTGCTTGTTGAGCTAATTTTTCTAACTGCTGATTGACCGCGCCATACGGCCATACAATTGCTTTCGGCTCTACACCCAATTCCTTTTTTAAAACATCATGAGATTTTTTTAAATCTTTTAAAATACGTTGCTGATATTCCACATCCGTTTCATAACGCGCTTGTGATTTTAAATACATATAAGAAGTTGCTGCGGGTTGTTCATTCCCTTGAGGGTTAGCGAGCACACCATGATGCAAATCATCACTATGACTCGCAAACTCAGCTAAGCCAGAAGCCTGCATTTCTCGTACTTGCTTCCAATTGACTAAGTTCCCTTGTCCATAGGCTTCATAGCCAGCTTTTGTATTACCGTTAAGCCAACTGGTTGGGAGTGCAAAAACTGCCGGAATCCGATATTGCTTGAGCAATGGAAATATACGACTGTAGCTACTTAAAGCACCATCATCAAAGGTTAACAAAATAGCATTATGAGGTAGTTCTTTACCTTGCTTACGAGCCTCTTCAATATCTTTCAGGCGAATTGGCTTCCAGTCAGATTGACTCAACCAGTCAAAGAATTGCGCTAAATTTTTAGTTTGAATTGCATAAATATCCCGATCGCCCTCTTTTAAAACATCATCTCTGACATCATGAAAAGTTAAAGAAACTGTATGATTTTTTGGTAAATCTTTTTCTATTTGGGCATATGTAAATTGCAGAGGTAACAATGTTGAAGCTAAAGCACAGCTCAACATTTTCGAAAATAAATTATTCATTAAAAACGCCCTTCAAATCCGAAAATACCATAGGTATGCTGTTCATCATGTCCATCGTAAGGATGGTATTGCCAACCAATTCCATAATTGAGTTGCCATGTACGTGATAGCTGCCATTGATGTTGATATTGCAAAGAATAGGTTGGCTTAGTGGAATAATCGGCTTGTTTATAAAGCCCCACTCCAGCCTCGAAATGCTGTTTAAATGAACGCTCATATTCACGCCAAGTCACCCAGTCATGGCTTAAGTTCAACTCCGCGCTGTAATGCGAACTTGGGCTAAAATAAGTAGTTTGATCTTGGCTATTACTGCCATAAAAACCACGAACAGTGCCATAAGTAATGTGATGCGGCGCCGCAAATAGTCTTTCACGCCAAAAAGTTGAAAATTCTTGTTGTTTATTACCATCACTGATATCAGTCAGACCGTAACTTGCGCCAATTTGACGTGATTCATCTTTTTGCCATGTCAAAGCAGCTCGGTAAGACTGGCCATCTTCTCCCGCATCAATTGCCTGTAGAGGGATGTCAGCCTGGCTGTTATATTGCAATTGATACTGCCAGTGATCGTTTAACCACTGAGACCAATCAAGACGAACACCTGCTTGTCCGCCATCTGTACTTTGCGACAAGATCGCAGACAATGCCTTACGATTAGCTTGCCATTCGGCCCCGATACCATAGCGCTGGTTATGCACGTCACCAAAATTGTATTCACCATAACGATCTTGATGCCAAGCAAATAAACGATAATTATCCTTAATCCAAGGGCTATTAAGACGTGTTTCCATTTCACGGTCTTTTAAACCATTCTGCCCACTTACAGTATCACTATTGTCGGCCTTACTTTGGCCCCAAGTAGTTGAGTGTGAAATTGTGGCTCTATTACGATCATCCAACTCTTTGCGGCTTTTTATGACACCACTATCATCAGGATAATATTGCTCTAAGTTTTGAGTGGTTTTCCGCCATGTCGGAATATCACCTAAAGCTTGAGCATTCTGCATTTCATTAATGCGAGTGTCTTTAGCAATCGGATCTATACCATTTAACCGGGAAATTGTTTTTTTTGCCTCTAGCGGTTTTTCTCTCCACCGTTCTACACGCGCAAGATTATTAATCAGGCTCTCATTCGCAGGTGCTTGCTCGACTGTTTTTTGAAAGTGCTGTTCAGCTTGATCCAGATGATTAGCGTAGGCTAAATGCATCCCTTTTAAAGCAATATAATCATCACGATCAGGATGGCTTGTTTTATCTACACCTTTCGCCTGACTATATTTATAAGTCGGAATAAGGTGATCAACTTTTGCCAAAAGCTGTTCAGCTTCCTTATATTTTTCCTGTTCAATATAGGAATAATACAATCCGGTATAGACGATCATATCCGGATAATTTTTTTCGTTTAGAAGAGTCTTATAAGCAAGTTCAGCTTGCTTCGGCTTCTGCTCCGCCAAATAACTATCAGCAATTGCATGACGTACATATGCCGGTAATTTTTCGAGTGGAATATTCAACTGGGTGAAATTCTCTATAACCGCTTTTGAACGCCCTCTAAAATCTAGCGCATACAAATAATCGTAGTGAAACCTTAAATAGTTAGGGTTGTTTGGTGACATTTGCTGTTGTATTTTTTGCCCTTGTTCTAACACAGCATCTAATTCGGCATAGCTTTCTGCATCTGATAAGCCTTGGCGATTTAAGTATTTATAGCGGGCAATTGCATTATTGACATGCTGAGAAAACTCACTGACTTGTAAAGTTTGCTGTAACTGCTCAGTTTGCTGATTTTTTTCGTTTACTTGAAGTAATTGCTGGGCTTTTTTATATGCCCCAATAGCAGCCAAGTCATAAACATACTCTTGCAAAACAGCTGAAGACTTAGAATTTTGCTGATAAGCTTGTTCAATTGTAGCTAAGGCCTCTACGGGCAAATTTATTAAACGGTAAGCATATGCAACCTGTACCAACTGATCAGTATTTAAACCTTTAATGTTGATATTTGATAACTGAGTTTTAGCATTCGTTGAGTCCTGAGCTTCAGCATATAAAACCGATAGTAAGATACGCCCATCGACTGATTTTTGAATATTAAGTTTATTTGACCAATCAATTGCTGTTTGAAAATGTTTAAAATCACGAAAATTTCGAATTAAAGGTAACTTTGCATATTCAGGAAAATTCACATAATTAATATTTTCTAAAAAATTGGAAAAATTCGTCAGATCCTTTTTTTCACTTGACATAACAATTAAATAATCAGCAAGCAATTTTTGATCATACGGATAATGTTTTAACAGTTGATCTAGTTGAGAAACAGCCTGTTGAGTTTGGCCTGCTCTATAATTTTGAACAGCTTGCTCACGCAGTACATCAACTTGAGCTGCGTATAAATGAATTGGTAAGAGATATACCAATGAAAAAACACATTTTTTTAGCATTTTGATAATCGGATAGTCCCATATCGAGATGGGAAATTATAGTTAAAAATGTGAACTGCATCACAATAACTAAATAACAAGCGATAGAGTTAACAAATGGAAAATGTGTAGAAAAAAAGTATTTGTTTATTTAAAAAATAATTAAAAACAACTATTTATTAAAATATAGATTATTATTTTATATACATTTCTTTTCAAAAAGCTTATTTTATCTCACAAACTCCCTATAAAAAATTTACACGCTGATAACTAATCAGAAACTATTTATTAACTTAGCGTTTTATATTTAAAACTTTTATTTTCAATATGTATTAAAAATAAAAACCATTCAATTCCAATATATTAATATTATTCAAATTGAATGGTTTAAATAAATGTTTGATTTAATTAACCGATACGTCGTTTTAAACCAGTCATTTGTAAAATACGAGTAGAGATTTCTTCAATCGACATTTCAGTTACATTTAAATATTTAATACCTTCTGAAATATAAATACCTTCAATCGCTCTTAATTCCATTTGGCACTGGCTAAAACTTGCGTATCGACTATTCGCTTTACGCTCACTTCGAATCGCCACTAAACGTTCTGCATCAATCATTAAACCAAAGAGCTTACTACGGTGTTCTCTTAATACTGCTGGTAAACGGTTATCATCTAAATCTTCTTCGGTTAAAGGATAGTTAGCAACACGAATACCAAACTGTAAAGATAGATAAATAGAAGTCGGAGTTTTTCCGGAACGAGACACACCAATTAAAATTAAATCAGCTTTGTCATAGTGTCGGGTGCGTGCCCCATCATCGTTATCAAGTGCAAAGTGAACAGCATCAATACGGGCTTTATAATATTCAGAGTCAGTTACCGCATGTGTTTGCCCAACCAGTGTGGTTGGTGGTGTACCGAGCTCCTGCTCTAGCTTACTAATTAATCCTTCAAACACATCCAGATTAACTGCTTTAGCCGTATTAATAATTTCTCGTACATGCGGATCAACTAAAGTATCAAATACTAATGGTAAACATCCATCTCTGGTTTGACATTTATTAATCTCAACCACAACTGCCATTGCTGCCTCTTCAGTTGTAATATAAGGCATGATGTGAATATCAAAATCTACATTAGGAAATTGGGCTAATAACGAATGTCCAAGGGTCTCGGCAGTAATCGCAGTTCCATCAGAAATAAAAAAAACACTCCGCTTAAATTGTTTACTTTCTGACATTAAAATTCTCCTTAAACATTTGTCTTAGTGCTATATAATCTTTATAGTAAACTGATCTTACATGACTGTCGCTTAGTAAAATTCTCAACTAAGCACTTTATTTTTTTAATTTCATGCCAAGATAGACATTAATACTGCAAAAGTGGAGTGAAAACTTTGGAAGCGCGCGTAATCGGTCTAGAAAAATTAGGGAAACACGATGTCGAACTCGTAGGTGGGAAAAACTCATCTTTGGGTGAAATGATCAGCCATTTATCAAATGCTGGTGTATCGGTACCTGGTGGTTTTGCAACAACTGCACAGGCCTATCGTGAGTTCTTAGACCAAAGCGGTCTTAACGCTCGAATTCAAGCAGAACTTGCACAGCTTAACGTTGATGACGTAAATGCACTTGCAGAAACAGGCGCTAAAATTCGTCAATGGATTGTAGAGACTCCACTCACTGCAACCTTAGAACAAGAAATTCGCGCCGCTTTTACAGAACTTTCTAACGGCAACCCTGATATCGCGGTTGCCGTTCGTTCATCTGCAACTGCTGAAGATTTACCAGATGCATCTTTCGCGGGTCAACAAGAAACTTTCTTGAATATTCGCGGTATTGATAACGTACTTATCGCCATCAAAGAAGTATTTGCTTCTTTATATAATGACCGTGCTATTTCTTATCGTGTACACCAAGGCTTCGATCATGATGTTGTCGCATTATCTGCGGGTGTTCAACGTATGGTCCGTTCTGAAACTGGCGCTGCGGGTGTAATGTTTACCCTAGATACCGAGTCTGGTTTCCGTGATGTCGTATTCATTACTGCATCTTACGGTTTAGGTGAAATGGTTGTGCAAGGTGCGGTTAACCCTGATGAATTCTACCTTTCTAAACCATTATTAAATGCTGGAAAACATGCGGTATTACGCCGTAATCTTGGCTCTAAGCACCAGAAAATGATTTATGGTGAAGAAGGCTCAGCAGGTAAGTCTGTGGTTGTTGTCGACGTTGAAAAACAAGAACGTCAACAATTCGCATTAAATGATCATGAATTACAAGAGTTAGCTAAACAAGCGCTTATTATTGAGCAACATTATGGCGCTCCGATGGATATTGAATGGGCAAAAGATGGTGACGATGGTCAAATCTATATTGTTCAAGCTCGTCCTGAAACCGTAAAAAGCCGCCAAAATGTTGGCACAATGGAACGTTACCTACTCAAGCAAAAAGGTACTGTACTTTGTGAAGGCCGTTCAATTGGGCAGCGTATCGGTTCTGGTAAAGTCCGTATTGTTAACTCAATTAAAGAAATGGACAAAGTACAAGACGGTGACGTACTTGTATCAGACATGACTGACCCAGATTGGGAACCAGTAATGAAACGTGCTGCGGCTATCATCACTAACCGTGGTGGTCGTACGTGTCATGCTGCAATTATTGCTCGTGAACTTGGTGTACCAGCAATTGTAGGTTGTGGTAACGCAACTGAAGTATTAACTGATGGTCAAGAAGTTACTGTTTCTTGTGCTGAAGGTGACACTGGTTTCATCTATGAAGGTGCATTAGATTTTGAAGTTCAGCGTAACTCTATTGAATCTATGCCTAAACTTTCATTCAAGATCATGATGAACGTAGGCAACCCTGACCGTGCCTTTGACTTTGCTCAAATTCCAAACGAAGGTATTGGTCTTGCTCGTTTAGAGTTCATTATTAACCGAATGATTGGGGTCCATCCTAAAGCCCTCCTTAACATTGAAAGCTTACCTCGTGAAACTCGTGCTGCTGTAATGACACGTACAGCTGGCTATGCATCACCTGTAGAATTCTATGTTGAAAAACTAGTTGAAGGCATTGCAACACTTGCAGCTGCTTTTGCTGACAAACCAGTCATTGTTCGTATGTCTGACTTTAAGTCAAATGAATATGCAAACCTTATTGGCGGTAAGTTATACGAGCCAGAAGAAGAAAACCCAATGCTTGGTTTCCGTGGTGCAAGCCGTTACGTTTCGGACAACTTCCGTGACTGTTTCGAACTTGAATGCCGCGCGCTTAAAAAAGTTCGTGATGAAATGGGTTTAACCAATATCCAAATCATGATTCCATTTGTGCGTACAGTATCTGAAGCAAAACGCGTGATTGAGTTGCTGGCTCAAAATGGCTTGAAGCGCGGCGAGAATGGCTTAAAAGTCATCATGATGTGTGAATTACCAACTAACGCATTATTAGCTGAACAATTCCTTGAACACTTCGATGGTTTCTCTATCGGCTCTAACGATTTAACTCAATTAACACTTGGTCTTGATCGTGACTCTGGTATTGTTTCTCACTTATTCGATGAGCGCGATGCTGCTGTAAAAGCTCTTCTTTCTATGGCAATTCATGCTTGTCGTAAAGCTGGTAAATATGTCGGTATTTGCGGTCAAGGACCATCTGACCACCCTGACCTTGCAAAATGGCTAATGGAACAAGGTATTGAATCAGTGTCTTTAAACCCTGACTCAGTTTTAGATACATGGTTCTTCCTTGCTGAAGAAAAAATCAAGCAAATCTAATTTGTTATAGAAAAAGACCCATCCGTGGGTCTTTTTTCATCTTTAGAATAGAGAATTTTTACTTATGCAAATTTACTTGGCACGTAATAATCAACAAGCTGGGCCTTATACCTTAGAGCAACTAAATCAGATGTTGGCAAGCCAACAAGTTTTACTTACTGATTTAGCTTGGCATGAAGGCATGACAGAATGGAAAGCTTTAGGAGAATTAACCCAAGGTAAACTTGTATATCAACCTACGGGTTATTCTGCTTTTTCGGCAAATACAAATACGCCTTATAACGAGACTATCCAGCAAATTCGAGTCGAGACTAAGACACATGAGCTTGCTTCAATTTCATCTCGTGCGCTTGCAAAAATTATTGACTTATTACTTTGGTTACCTATTGCAGCCATTCCGTCTTTTTTCTTTAACGAAGCTCAATATAAACAACTTTTTGAGTTACAAAAACAGATGCAGTCTGCTGAAGTTGCATCAACCAAAGCAGCTGAACTTCAGCAGCAGCTTTTTACACTAATTCCAGTGGAAGCGTGGCATACAATGTTACTTTATGTAGTAATAATGCTCGCTATTCAAGCATTTTTGTTGACCAAGTTTGGGCAAAGTATTGGTAAAAAAATTGTCGGAATTAAAATTGTCGATGCTGAAACTAATGGTAAAGTTAATCTAACACGTATCTTCTTACTCAGAAGTATCGTTTTCATTATATTAAACTTACTATTTATGCCAATTAGTACAATTATTGACTATGCTTTTGCATTAGGACAAAAGCGACAGGCTTTACATGACAAAATTGCAAGAACAAAAGTGATCAAATGACAGTGAATGACTGATTCATTTAATGTCTAAAAAAAAGGAGGCGCCCCGCCTCCTTTTTTCTATAGAGATTTGATATTTAAATAAAAGCTCCATCATAATTCGATACCCTACAAAAAAAATCGGGTTTTAAAACAATTATTTCAAGCTGCTTTACATGTAGCTTAGTTTGTCGATATGAGGCATAATGCCCTACAACGTAGCGGTGTCGCATCATTGAGAAGTCTAAATTTTAAGACTAGCGTTCTCAATCATGCGACACTTTAATCGCTATCCCATATTTAATTAGGGAATGGGACTCTTCACCGAGGTTGTAAAATGAGACAAACGATTTTAGCTGTATTGTCTTTATCAACGCTTGCCGCACTTTTGACTGGGTGTGGTGGTGATATGGTACTTCTAAACTCTAAAGGTCCAGTTGGTCAAGGTCAAAGTGACCTTATGATGACTGCGATCTATTTAATGTTACTCGTGGTGATTCCTTCAATCATCATGGCATTATGGTTTGGTTGGAAATATCGTGCGTCAAATAAAGATGCAGACTATAAACCTACATGGGCACACTCAACTGCAATTGAAGTTGTAGTATGGGGTATCCCTGTCATTATTATTGGTATTTTAGCTTGGTTAACTTGGTGGGGTTCCCACAAGTATGACCCATACCGTCCTTTAGAATCAGATAAAGCACCTTTAACTATTCAGGTTATTGCTGAACAGTTCAAGTGGATTTTTATTTATCCTGAACAAAACATTGCGACTGTTAACGAAGTACGTTTCCCAGAAAAAACTCCGTTAAGTTTCAAAATCACGTCTAACTTCACAATGAACTCATTCTTCATTCCACAGTTAGGTGGCCAGATTTACGCGATGGCAGGTATGCAAACTCACCTTCATTTGTTAGCAAATGAAACTGGTGTATATCGTGGTTTCTCTTCTAACTACTCAGGCTATGGTTTCTCTCAAATGCGTTTCAAAGCGCATAGCGTTACAGAGCAACAATTCAACGAATGGGTAGCAGCAGTTAAAGCTGGTAATGGTTCAACTATTAATCCAGAAGCAGTGCAAAAAGCTACGCTTGACCAAGCTGAATTGGCAACCTTACGTGATGGCGATCGTTCTAAGCACCAAATCGAGCATTTAGTCAATCGTGCTAAAGCTGCTGGTGATCAAGAAGCGCTTGCTAAAGCAGAAGCGATGAAACCGTTCCCGACTAAGCCACACCCTGTGACTTATTACTCTTCAGTTGAACCAAAACTGTTTGAAACAGTTATCAACCATTATATGAGTAACTATCATGGTGCTGACCACTCTGCTGGGCATGCAACAGCAGAAACTCATGCTGCAGCTGAACACGCTGCTCAAGGGGAATAAGACATGGATATGATTTTTGGTAAATTGGGTTGGGACTCTATCCCGACAGAGCCAATCGTACTTGTCACCATGGTCTTTATGGCACTTGGTGCAATTGCTGTGCTTGGCGGTATCACCTATTTCAAAAAATGGGGATATTTGTGGAAAGAATGGTTTACAACTGTAGACCATAAAAAAATTGGTATCATGTATATCATCGTATCTGTCGTCATGCTTTTGCGTGGTTTCGCCGATGCGATTATGATGCGTTTACAACTTTTCCTCGCTAAAGGCGGTGGTGAAGGTTATTTACATCCTGACCATTACGACCAGATCTTCACCGCACACGGTGTAATCATGATCTTCTTCGTAGCAATGGGTCTCGTTGTAGGTATGATGAACATCTCTGTTCCTTTACAGATTGGTGCTCGTGACGTTGCTTTCCCATTATTGAACTCTTTAAGCTTCTGGTTATTCGCTGGTGCTGCTGGTTTAATGATGCTTTCACTTGTATTGGGTGAATTTGCTGCGACTGGTTGGATGGCTTACCCTCCTCTGTCTGGTATTCAATATTCTCCTGGTGTAGGTGTTGACTACTATATCTGGGCACTTCAGGTTTCTGGTCTAGGTACGCTTTTATCCGGTGTTAACTTCTTCGTTACCATCATCAAGATGCGTGCACCTGGCATGAAATTAATGGACATGCCTATTTTCACGTGGACTTCACTTTGTACGGCAGTATTAATCATTGCATCATTCCCTGTATTAACAGGTACGCTTGCAATGCTTACATTAGACCGTTACTTTGGCTTCCATTTCTTCACAAATGAGCTTGGCGGTAGCCCAATGCTTTATGTGAACTTGATCTGGACATGGGGTCACCCTGAAGTATATATCTTGGTATTACCAGCATTTGGTTTATACTCAGAAATCGTTGCAACCTTCTCTCGTAAAGCGTTGTTCGGTTACAAGTCTATGGTGTATGCAACAATTGCAATTACTGTATTAGCATTCGTTGTATGGCTTCACCACTTCTTCACCATGGGTGCTGGTGCGAACGTTAACGCGTTCTTCGGTATCATGACCATGGTTATTGCGATTCCTACTGGTGTGAAAATCTTCTCTTGGTTATTCACCATGTATAAAGGTCGCATCACCTTTACTACTCCAATGTTATGGACGCTCGGCTTCCTTGTAACATTCGGTATCGGTGGTTTAACTGGTGTACTTATGGCTGTTCCTCCTGCGGACTTCTTGGTACACAACTCATTATTCTTGATCGCTCACTTCCATAACGTAATTATTGGTGGTGTGGTGTTTGGTATGTTTGCCGGCATCATTTACTACTGGCCAAAAATGTTTGGTTGGAAGCTCAATGAAGCATGGGGTAAAGCTGCATTCTGGTTCTGGTTCTTTGGTTTCTATTTTGCATTCATGCCACTTTATATCCTTGGTTTCATGGGTATGACTCGTCGTTTGAATACATATGACAACCCTGAATGGGATCCATACCTTGCGATTGCATTATTTGGTGCTGTTCTTGTTGCGATTGGTATTGCATGTTTCTTAATGCAAATCATCGTTGGTTTCTTACAACGTCACCAAAACATGGACCACACAGGCGATCCATGGGATGCTCGTACACTTGAATGGGCTACTTCTTCCCCTGCTCCATTCTACAACTTTGCGCATGAACCAGATGGTAGCGGTATTGACCGTTTCTGGACTGACAAAGAAAACGGTGTAGCATACGCACGTAATACTAAATATGAAGACATCCACATGCCGACTGATCGTGCTGCTGGTTTTGTCATTGCAATGTTCATTACACTTCTTGGCTTTGCACTTATCTGGCATATTTGGTGGCTCGTTGTTGTTTCATTCGTTTCAGCTGTTATTAGCTTGATCGTAAGCTCATTCACTAAGAATGTTGATTACTATGTTCCAGCTGCTGAAGTTGAGCGTATTGAAAACGAACGCTATGCTTTACTTGAAAAACACTTGAAGAAGGACTAAGGAAATGGCTGAAGTACTTCATCACGACAACCATGGCCACGATGGTCATCATGAACATGATGATACAGATTTAACGGTCTTTGGTTTTTGGACATACTTGATGAGTGACTTGATTCTTTTCGGATCACTCTTCATTGCGTTCGCTGTATTAAGCAGTCATGTTCCAGCAGGGACTCCAAGTGCATATGACCTGTTCCATAATTCATTAGGCTACGTGTTAACTGAAACATTTGCCTTATTGATTTCATCGGTAACTTTCGGTTTTGCTGTACTTGCCTCTTATAAAAAGAATGTAAATCAAGTTATTACTTGGTTATTTATTACATTCCTTTTTGGTGCAACCTTCATCGGTATGGAGCTCTATGAATTCCATCACCTTGTAGAGGAAGGTCATGGTCCAACTCATAGTGCATTCTTGTCATCGTTCTTTACTTTGGTTGGTACGCACGGTATCCACGTAACTTCTGGTTTAGTGTGGATGTTGGTATTGATGTATCAAATCAAAACTAAAGGTTTGACTTTACCGAATACACGTCGTCTTGCTTGCTTAAGCTTGTTCTGGCACTTCCTTGACATCGTTTGGATCTGTGTATTCAGCGTCGTTTACTTACTGGGAGTTCTCTAATGAGTAGTCATGAGCATAATGCTGCTGGTGCGTCACACGGTAACTTTAAGCAATACACTGTAGGTTTTATTCTATCTGTTATCCTTACCATCATCCCATTCGGGATGGTGATGGCAGGTGGTTTCAGCCGTGGTCTTTTAGTTACAGTGATTGCAATTACTGCCGTTGCTCAGGTTCTTGTACAACTTGTGTACTTCTTACACATGAATACATCATCTGAACAACGTTGGAATATGATTGCATTTATCTACACGATCCTATGTATCGCTGTACTGTTAATCGGTTCTGTGTGGATTATGAATTATCTTCACTACAATATGATGATCTAAACTGATTGTCATGTTGAAAAAGTATTTATTCCTGACTAAACCAGGAATTCTCTTCGGTAATTTCGTTACCACTTTGGGCGGCTTCTTCTTAGCCGCCCAAGGCTCTATAGACATCTTATTATTATTGCTCACTCTCATTGGAACAACGTTAGTCGTTGCCTCAGGTTGTGTCGTCAATAATGTTATTGATCAAGATATTGATACAAAGATGCAGCGCACTCAAAACCGCGCACTTGTTAAAAAAACTATCTCTCCTACTGTTGCGCTTATATATGCGTTTGTACTTGGGGTAATTGGTTTTAGCATTTTGTGGTTTGGAGTAAATGGTTACGCATTTTTGTTTGCAGTAATTGGTTTTGTTGTCTATGTCGGTTTTTATAGCTTGTGGACCAAACGTACCTCAATCCATCAAACCGTTATTGGTAGTATCTCCGGAGCGAGTCCTCCTGTTATTGGTTATACAGCGGTAACTCATCAATTTGATGTGGCAGCCTTGCTTTTGTTTTTAGCGTACGGTTTATGGCAAATGCCCCACTCTTGGGCAATTGCAATTTATCGTTTTGATGATTACAAAAATGCAGGAATTCCAATTTTGCCTGTAGCACGTTCTATTTATCGTACGAAAATTGAATGTGTAATATATATCCTGTTATTTGCAGCTGTTTTGAATGGGTTATATTGTTTTGGTTATACCAATGTATTCTTTTTAATTACCTTTAATGCTTTAACTGCATACTGGTTCTATTTATCGATTATTGGATTCAAAGCCGAAAACGATCAACTTTGGGCTAAACGTTTTTTCCTCTACTCGGTCATATTAATTACCCTGTTAAGTTTGAGCTTTAGCTTTACCTATCAATCCCCTGCTCCAAATCTTCCTCTCTTTTAATTAAGGGAGGATTTCCTCCTCAAAAACAACTTTTCATATTTCTTATCAAAAGATTTGTTTTTAGTCTAATTTTTACCTATAATTCAGCCTTCGCATTTTTTGCGACGTAGCTATTTATATTTTAGCTATGACTCCTTGCTTCTAATTTTTTAGGGGCTGTTTAAACCGTAAGGAGCTGACAATGCGTCATTACGAAATCGTACTTTTGGTACATCCAGACCAAAGCGATCAAGTTGTAGGTATGGTTGAACGCTATATCTCTCAGATCAAAGAAGCTGATGGTCAAATTCACCGTTTAGAAGATTGGGGCCGTCGTCAATTGGCTTACCCAATTAACAAAATTCACAAAGCGCACTACATTCTTATGAATGTTGAATGTGGTCAAACTACGCTTGATGAGTTAGAAGAATTATTCCGTTATAACGACGCGATCATTCGTAACCTTATCATCCGTCGTGAACACGCAATCACTGAAGAGTCATTGCTTGCTAAGAGTGCTGAAGAAAAGCGTGCGCGTAAAGCTCAACGCGAAGAAGCACAGCAAGTTGCTCAAGAAGCTGAATAAGGAGAACATCAATGGCACGTTTTTACCGTCGTCGCAAGTTCTGCCGCTTTACAGCTGAGAATGTTGCGTACATCGACTACAAAGATATCGACACTTTAAAACAGTACATCACTGAAAACGGCAAGATTGTTCCTAGCCGTATCACTGGTACTAAAGCTCGTTATCAACGTCAATTAGCACTTGCTATCAAACAAGCTCGCTATTTGTCTTTGATTCCGTACACTGACAACCATAAGTGAGGTGATCTGTGGACGTTATCTTATTACAACGCATTAAGAACCTTGGTAAATTAGGCGATAAAGTATCAGTTAAAGCTGGTTACGGCCGTAACTTTCTTATCCCTCAAGGTAAAGCAGTTGCAGCTACTGAAGCTAACACTGCTGCTTTTGAAGCTCGTCGTGCTGAACTTGAGAAGCAAGAAGCTGAAGTATTAGCTGCTGCTCAAGCACGTGCTGAACAATTGAATGAAGTTAACATCGTTATCACTGCTAAAGCTGGTGACGAAGGTAAACTCTTCGGTTCTATCGGTACTCGTGACATCGCTGACGCGTTAACGAATGCTGGTCTTACAGTTGACCGTGCAGAAGTTCGTTTACCAAACGGTGCGCTTCGTCACACTGGTGAATTCAACATCGCAATCCAATTGCATCATGATGTTGTTGCAGAAGTTCTCGTTACTATCGTATCTGAGTAATTTCTCATCAAAAAAAGAGCATGCTCACGCATGCTCTTTTTTTATCTCTTAAATTTATGAAATAAAATTAGATATATTAATTCCTGATCAGTTCTTCAGTTTAATTGGTTTTTTAATTAGGTAGTTTATTTATTTTTGTTTTAAGATAGTTCTCGGCTTAAAACCCTTTTTTTGTGCACACATTTTATCATCAGGTCTAATTATGTCTCAGGCGAATGCCACTTCTTTAACGCTTTCATCTCCAACAGAAAATAAGACGAGTGAATCAGGCCAACTTAAAGAGTTTCGCACTCCCCCACACAATTTAGCCATTGAACAAGCAGTGCTTGCTGCATTGATGACCGTTGCTGAATCTTTTGAACAAATCAGTGACCTACTCAAAGAAAATGATTTTTATGCCACTCGTCATAAATATATTTACCGCGCAATTGAAAAATTAGCGCAGGAAAATTCACCTTATGATGCGGTCTTAGTGAATGACTGGCTTTTAAAACAAAACTTACTTGATGCTATTGGTGGTGAAGAATACTTAATGCAGCTTATGGCTGATTCACCTTCAAGTTTCTATAACCTTGAAACCTATGCAACCAAAATTAAAGAATTCTCTACACTACGCAGTATGATCAAGGTAAGTACTGAAATTTTACAAAATGCTTATGACACAAAAGGGCGTGGTGTTAGTGAAATTTTAGATTTAGCCGAAACCAGTATTTTCTCTTTAGCTGAACAGCACAATAACAATAAAAAAGATTCTGGCCCTAAAGCAATTAGCTCTGTAACAGCCGATGTAATTAGTAAACTTGATGAACTTTCAAAACTCGATGGCAATATTACTGGTTTAACTACTGGCTTCTTAGAACTCGATAATAAAACTTCCGGTATGCAACCTGGAGACTTAATTATTGTCGCGGCACGTCCGTCTATGGGTAAAACTACCTTTGCCATGAACTTGGTTGAAAGTGTTTTGCAATACAATAAACTCCCTGCTCTCGTATTCTCTATGGAGATGCCAGCTGACTCAATTGCAATGCGTCTAATCTCTGCAATGGGTAAAGTTCACCAAGGACATTTACGTTCAGGTAATTTAGATGCAGATGAGTGGACTAAAGTTACTGGTACTATTTTGCAGCTTCAACAAATGCATTTATACATTGATGATTCGTCAGCTTTACCACCAACCGAGGTTCGTGCCCGAGCTAGACGTATTGCAAAAATGCATGATGGTAAAATCGGCTGTATCATGGTCGATTATTTACAATTGATGAAAGTTCCGGGTATGGGTGATAACCGTGTTGGCGAAATCTCGGAAATTTCACGAAGCTTAAAAGCCTTGGCAAAAGAAATGCACTGTCCTGTGATTGCACTTTCCCAGCTTAACCGAAGTCTGGAAAACCGTCCAAATAAACGCCCAGTAATGTCCGACTTACGTGAATCGGGTGCGATTGAACAGGATGCCGACTTAATCATGTTCATTTACCGTGATGAAGTCTATAACAAAGAATCTAAAGAAGCAGGCACCGCAGAAATTATCATTGGTAAACAGCGTAACGGCCCTATTGGTACTGTTCGCCTTGCCTTTGAAGGTCAATATACTCGTTTTAGTAATCTCTCTCCTGAGTATTACAGCCAATATGATGATGAAGAATAAACTCTATCTCTAGCCCAAAGGAGTAAATGAGGGTGCGTCAAGCAACAGTTTATATTGATCGCCAAGCGCTTCAATATAATTTAAACCGTGTCAAACAACTCGCAGCAAATTCAAAAATCGTAAGTATGGTAAAAGCCAATGCTTACGGACATGGAGTCAAAGACTGTTTAGCAGCTTTAAATGCCTCAGATGCCTTTGGTGTCGCCTGCCTACAAGAGGGATTAGAAATCCGTGAACTTGGTTTCGAACAACCAGTTACTTTAATTGAAGGCGTATTTTCTGAAGATGAAATGCCCGTCGCAATTGAGCAAAAATTTGAATGTGTTATTCATCATCAACAACAGTTTGAATGGTTAATTAAACACAAACAAGCATACATTGCCCAAGGCTTAAAAGTATGGGTTAAATTAAATAGCGGTATGAACCGTTTAGGTTTTAAAAACCTAGAAATTATTGAAATCATTAAAACTTTAAAATCTGAAGGATTTACCTGTGTACTTGCTATGCATTTTGCCAATGCAGATGTAGACCATCCTTTAAATGAACAACAAAAACAGCAATTTTTGCAAGTAAAACAAGCTTGTGAACCAGTTTTAGCATCTTGCTGTAATTCAGCTGCTATTTTTAAATGGCCAGAACTGAATTTTGACTATGTACGACCAGGTATTATGCTCTACGGTGCTTCACCTTTTGCGGATAAAACGGTACATGAGCTAGATTTAAAACCTGTCATGACTTTCACAGCAGAAGTTATCGCGTTAAACCATATTCAAGCTGGTGAACATGTGGGTTATGGTTCAACTTTTTGTGCCCAACAGGCTACGGATATTGCCATAGTTTCTATTGGCTATGGTGATGGTTATCCAAGAGCTTATGTTAAGCAAAACTTTGTCGCTATTGATGGCAAACTTTGTCCAGTTGTAGGACGTGTAAGTATGGATATGATAGCGATTGATGTCACAAATACTCAGGTAAAACTTGGTACCCAAGTTGAACTTTGGGGTAATCATCGTTTAGTTGATGACGTTGCTGAAGCTAACGGCACAATTGGTTATGAATTACTTTGCCGCTTAAGCACTCGTCCAGTCCGCCAAAGTACTTAATAATTTAGTAAATAAAAAAATCCAAGCTTGCTTGGATTTTTTTATTTGAAATACCTTTTAACGCCAATAATCATCTGTAGGTTTAGGCATTTCCTGTAAACCACGACGTAAAGTATCCGACCACTGACGACTAATTTGTGAAAAATACGGATCGTCTTCACTAATTCGTTTACCCATAGGAATCACAAAACTATCTCTGCTATAGACCAAGGCATCTAATGGTAAACCTACCGACACATTAGAGCGCAGTGTTGAGTCAAACGAGATTAAACTGCAGCGTAGAGCATCATCTAACGGCATTGCATAATATAAAGCACGATCTAAAATAGGCTTACCATATTTACTTTCACCAATTTGAAAGTAAGGCGTGTCGGTTGTAGCACAAATAAAATTACCTTGCGGATAAACATTATAAAGCTGCATATCACCGCCTTTAATTTGTCCACCCACCAAAATACTACAAGCATAATTCATTTGTTCTTGAGTATCTGAGCTAATATCTTCTAAAACATTTTTTAAAGTTTTACCGACTAAATCAGCCACTTCAAACATTGTGTTAATACTATATAAATTAGGCTCTTGCTGCAAAGTAAGCGCATTTTGCAAATGCCCGATAACCGCTTGTGTCGTTGCTAAATTACCTGCTGTTTGCAAGGCAATAAAACGCTCTCCCGTTACACCGAAAGTATGAAGCTTACGAAATACAGAAATATGATCGACCCCTGCATTAGTTCGAGTGTCACTTATAAACACCAAACCCTGTTCTAATCTCAGCGCACAACAATAGGTCATTTCGTTCTCTTTACATTCAACAAGCCAACACTTGAACCACAGACATCATATTTTCAATACCACCCTGTTCTCGCACACCTCTAATTGGGGCAACATCAAGATAGTCCCGTCCAACTGCGAGATAAATATGATGCTTTGGCGTAAACAATTGATTGCTTACATCAAAACAATACCACTGATTATCTAAAAATACCTCCGCCCAAGCGTGACTGGCAAGGTGCGGATAATTTTGATCAAATAAATAACCAGAGACATAACGTGCTGGTAATTGTAACGCACGACACATGGCGATTAAAACATGTGCATGATCTTGACATACTCCTTGAGCTGCATGAAAGGCTTGCGTGGCAGTCGTATGAACAGATGTACTATCTGGTTGATATGGCATCTTTTGCAGAATATTTTCACTGAGCAAAGCAATGTGTTGTCGATCTTTGACGGTTACAATTTTCTGGGCAAAATCCAACATTTCAGAATCATATTGAGTGGCCGCTGTACTTTGAAGAAATATTTTTGATGGTATAGGTACATCTACTCCACCTATCTCTGTATTTAAAAGCTCAACAATACCCTGCGCCATAAAAGTAAGATGTTGGTATTCATAACGCTGCGTAGCGGTTAACCAAATATTATTAAAAATATCTCTTTTGAGTGTCTTATCACCTGGCACACTGATTGCCCAATTCACAACATGTTGATGCAGCGATGTTTGAGGCATCATCTTAATATACTGAATACTGTTTTTAGCAGTTTCAGTATATTTATAATGCGTTTGATGATTAATCATCAATTTCATAATCATGCCTCGAACATATATTCCAGCTGCTGAGTAAAATTATAATAAGCATCCCAAGACGGATGATCTTTTAATAATTGCCAAGATTGATTTAGCTTCTCCCATCCTAAGTCATTCAGCTGTTGAAGCAATTTTTCTAGCTCCTGTAAAAGTCCCGTAAGGTCTTGCTGAAAACGTAGTTGTATATCCAATTGCTCTACTTTCTTACCTAAATTCAGAAATAAGGCTATATCTTCATTTTCAGAATCAAGTATTTGATTACATTGAGCTAAAGCTTTATTTAATGAATCAGGATGAGCTTGAAGTGACTTAATCGCATGATTCAGTTCGGCATAAGCGCTAGAAGATAGTATCCCTCTTAATTCTTGAATATTATCTTTAGCAATCATGAACTGGTTCAGTAATGAATATGTTTGTTTCGTATCCAACATATAGCAGTTCAGTAATTCTGCTTGCTCAATGACCAGTCCAAATGCCGCTGCAAATTGAGTTGCTTTTTCATCATCGGTAAATGGTAAATGTGATACAGCAAATTTAATCCGCATTAAATAACGGCCCAACCAATAAATGTGGTGTGCACTCGAATTGAGTAAAACCATAAATTTCCTCTTTAACCGACTATTAGGAATGTAGCGTTTCAACGACCCATGTATCTTTAATGCCTCCTCCTTGGGAGGAATTTACGACTAAAGATCCTGCTTGCATGGCCACTCGTGTTAAGCCTCCCGGTACAATTTCAGTGCGATATGGGGAACTCAATACAAACGGACGTAAGTCGATGTGGCGCTCAGCCACTCCTGATGTCGTTAAAGTCGGTGCAACAGATAAAGCTAATGTTGGCTGTGCAATATATTCATGCGGTGTAGCAATCAATTTTTTTCTAAATTCATCAATTTCACATGAGCTCGCCTTAGGACCAATTAACATGCCATAACCACCAGACCCTTGAGCTTCCTTAATCACTAATTGATCTAGATGAGACAATACATAGTCTAAATGTTCTTTTTCTCGGCATTGATAAGTAGGGACATTCTTCAGAATTGGTATTTCACCTAAATAATATTGAATCATCTGATCAACATACGGATAAATCGATTTATCATCGGCTACACCAGTACCAGGTGCATTTGCAATCACTACATTTTTTTGTAAATAAGCGGACATAAGACCTGCTACCCCTAGGGCACTATCAGGTCTAAAGGCAAGCGGATCTAAAAAATCATCATCTAACCGACGATAAATCACATCAACCTTTTGACGTCCACGAATTGTTTTTACAAAAACTTGATCATTTTCCACAAATAAATCTCGGTTAGTAACCAGTGGCACATCCATTTCACGAGCCAAAAAGGCATGTTCGTAATAAGCACTATTAAAACGCCCTGGTGTTAAAACTACGATAAAAGGACAATCAACCTCTGAGTTTTCTTGAAGTATTTCTTTTAATAAGCTTGGGTAATGTTCAATGCCTTGCAAATTATTAGCAGCACAAAGTTCAGGCATGAGTTGCTGACTAATATTTCTACATTCAATCATATAAGAGACGCCAGAAGGTGTTCTTAAATTATCTTCTAGTACAAAAAATTCACCTTCGCCATCTCGTATAATATCTATACCGCTAATTTGAGAATAAATTTTACCTTTAAGCTTGTGCTTGAGCATGTGTGGCTGAAAAGCCTCATGACAAATAATATGATTTTCTGGAATTAACTGTTCCTTTAAAATATGTTGTCCATGATAAATATCATCTAAAAAATAGTTTAAAGCTTTAACTCGCTGTGCACATCCAGCTGCTATTTTCTCCCACTGTTTTTTTTCAATTACTCTCGGGATTAAATCAAAGGGAATGGTTCGCTCTGCACCTTCTTTATCACCGTAAACATTAAATGTAATACCGTGATAGAGAAAATGTTGTTTGGCCTCCGCATTTAACTGCTTAAGCTCATCTAAAGTTCGAATGCTCAACCATTGCTCAATTTTTTTAGAAGCAGCACCGTTAGATGTCACATCGTCTAGCATTTCGTTAAAAAACTGCGATTTTAACTGTTCAAATAAGTTCGTTTGTACCGAAAGATTGTCCATAAACGAAGTCTGGTTAAGTAATGCGGTGGTCGCCTGCTCTTGTAAAAAATAATCAATATCGGCTTGTAGGTCTTTCTCTTGTTCTGACATAGCAACCTCGTCTTATCATTTATCTATATTTCATTTTTAAATAAGCAATTTCAGTGCCACTTATATATCTATAATGCTTATTGGCTTTCGTTGTTATAACTTTCTTTTAAATTTTAGCATTGATTGTAAAAGGTGCCATAAACCGAATCTGACAAACTTGCTAAATGTGTAAAGTTTTTTTATTGTGTTGACACCAAAGCAATTGGATATAGATGTATTACGCTTATGTCTGTAATAGAAAAAGAAACTTCAAATAGTTTATATCGCCAGTGGCAGATTCTATCTCGCCTTCCTACCGGTAAATGGATCGGGACTCGAGAATTGCAAGAAATGCTTGAGCGTGAAGGTATCGAAATCAGTTTAAGGACAATTCAGCGTGATTTAAATCAAATTGCTCAGCGTTTTCCAATTGAAAGTAATAAAGCTGTGCCTCAAGGCTGGCGATGGCAATCAGATGCACCAATTCAAAGCTTACCGCATATGACAAGCTCCCAAGCAGTAACCTTTATGATGGTTGAAGAACATCTCAAACATTTGCTCCCACCAAGTCTACTTGATGAGATGGGTCCTTGGTTTGACTTAGCAAAACGTAGTCTGTCTACACAAAATAATGTAAGACAATGGATTAATCGTGTCCGTATTGTGCCAGCAAGCCAACCACTGATTCCACCTGTAGTCGACCGTGCTGCTCAACAAGCAATTTACGAAGGCTTACTGCAAGACAAACAAATTGAGTGTGTTTATCAAGCCCGTGTAAATCAAGGCGAAGATAAAACTTATATTTTAAATCCGCTTGCATTGGTCCAAAAAGGTGCTGTTATTTATTTAATTTGCACCCGCCATGATAAAACCGAAGTACAAACCTTTGCCCTACACCGCTTCAAATCCGCTAAGGTTTTAGAAAGTCGTGCGCTCCACCCCGTTAATTTTGATATTGATCACTATATTGACTCGGGTGCTTTAGGTTTCAGGGTAGACTACAATCAACCTACTGAATTGATACAGCTCACCTTAACCATGACTGAACAAACTGCCAAAACTTTTTATGAAAGTCAGTTAAGTAAAGATCAGACAATTACTCCAATTGAAGAAAACATTGTCGAAGTTACGGCGACTGTTCCTTTTACATCTCAACTCGTCTGGTGGTTACGAAGTTTTGGTAAAAAGTTGCTCCATATTGAACCAGTTCAAGTACACAATGCAGTACGAGAAATTGAACCTGATAACAAATGACTAGATATAAAAAAGAGAACCGTCAGGTTCTCTTTAGATTTTGAATAATAATTTTCTTAATTTTATATTGGTATTTATAGTTTTATTTATTTTCAGATCATTCTGTTCTCCTCCACCAAAATGATCTGCTTCTTCTTTTGCGCTATGTTGAACATGAGCATTGGCATGCCAAATCATATCCATTATAGCGAATTGATTTCATTGTCATGTTTAAAGCCCTCTTGTTTGAACGTGAATTCAATATAACGTTCGTTTTAAAACATGTGAAATAAGAAAAAAAGGAAGTGAAATCTATTTTCTTCCTTAGGAAGTTTCCATATATTTTTTGATAAGAAAATAAAAAGCCCAGTCTTAACTGGGCTTTTTTAATGACTTAAATGATTAAGCTGTTTTTTTGATCATGTTATTTTTACGAATCGTGATCATTACAAGTTGAACAGCAGCTGGGGTAACACCAGGAATACGACTTGCTTGAGCCAATGTTTCTGGACGCACAGTTTTTAACTTCTGAGTAATTTCACGAGATAAACCTGAAACAACATCATAATCAAAATCGGCAGGAATCTTGGTTTCTTCAAGACGCTTTAACTGAGCTACATCTTCATGCTGACGGTTAATATAACCTTCATATTTAACCGCGATCTCGATTTGCTCACCCACTTGTTCTGAAACTTCTGAACCCGTAAGTTCTGCGATTTGAGCAAAACTAATATTAGGACGTTTGAGTAAATCAATCGCACTACATTCTTTACTCAAGTCAGCACCAGTCATTTCGACAAACTTTTTACCCATTGGGTTATTAGGCGCTGCCCACAAATGCTGTAGTCGAGATGTTTCACGTTCAACTGCTTCCATTTTTTCACAATAAGCAGCCCAACGAACATCATCAACTAAACCAAGCTCACGACCAATAGTTGTTAAACGTTGATCGGCATTATCTTCACGCAACATCAAACGATATTCCGCACGTGAAGTGAACATGCGGTATGGTTCTTTCGTACCCAAGGTAATCAAATCGTCAACCAATACACCCATATAAGCTTGGTCACGTTTCGGTGTCCATTCTTCTTGCTCCCACGCACGGCGAGCAGCATTTAGACCTGCAAGTAAACCTTGGGCACCAGCTTCTTCATAACCGGTAGTACCATTAATTTGACCAGCAAAATACAAGCCGTTAATTGCTTTGGTTTCTAGGGTAAATTTCAAAGCTTGCGGGTTGAAATAGTCATATTCGATTGCATAACCCGGACGTAAGATATGGGCATTTTCCATACCGCGAATCGAGCGCACAAGTTCAAACTGAACATCAAATGGTAATGAAGTCGAAATCCCATTTGGATAAAGCTCGTGTGTATCTAGGCCTTCTGGCTCTAAAAATACCTGATGCGAATCTTTATCAGAGAAACGATGAATCTTATCTTCAATTGAAGGACAGTAACGTGGACCTACCCCTTCAATGACACCGGTATACATTGGTGAACGGTCTAAGCCACCACGAATAATGTCATGAGTTTTTTCGTTAGTATGCGTGATATAGCAGTTCACTTGTTCTGGGTGCATAGACACATCGCCCATGAACGACATTACCGGAGACGGGAAGTCGCCTGGTTGTGGTGTCATAACAGAAAAATCAACTGAACGTGCATCAATACGTGGAGGTGTACCTGTTTTTAAACGGCCTACCGGTAATTTCAACTCACGAAGACGCTGAGCAAGAGCAATAGAAGGAGGATCACCAGCACGACCGCCGCTTGATTTCTCTAAACCAACGTGAATAACACCACCCAAGAATGTACCTGTAGTCAACACAACAGTTTTTGCGTCGAAGCGAATACCCATTTGGGTCACAACACCCTTAACGGTATCGCCTTCCACAATCAGGTCATCGGCCGCTTGTTGGAAAATATCAAGATTTGCTTGGTTTTCTAATGTCTCGCGAATAGCAGCTTTATAACGAACACGGTCTGCCTGAGCACGTGTTGCACGCACTGCGGCACCTTTACGCGAGTTTAAAATACGGAATTGAATACCGCCTTTATCGGCAGCTAATGCCATTGCACCACCAAGTGCATCAATTTCACGTACTAAGTGTGATTTACCAATACCGCCAATTGCTGGGTTACAGCTCATCTGACCCAAAGTCTCAATGTTATGGGTCAAAAGCAAAGTCTGTCGTCCCATACGCGCCGCAGCAAGTGCCGCTTCCGTACCTGCGTGACCGCCACCGATAACGATAACATCATAAACTTTAGGATAGTGCATGAGTACAAAAACACCAGAAAAAAAAGACGGAACATTATAGCAAAATTATCTGCTTATTGATGTACATAATTACAAAATTGTCATCACATGATTTACGCTACACCACATGTTTTGACATTTTGTTTCAGGAATTCAATACAAAGTGAATGTTTTTAAAAATTTTTCATTCTAGAATAAAAAACGTACAGCACTTCTACGACTTTAAAATTAACGCAACGAGAAGGAACACAAAATGAAAACGACCATGTTAAAAATCTTAACTGCATCTCTCCTTTGTTTTTCAGGCGTAACGTTGACCCACGCTGCGACTAATCATAATGCCAAATCGACTCATACTACTAAATCGAGTCATACTGCTAAAACAAGCAAGCATGCTGCAGAGTCAGGTACATCAGTAACGCAAAAAGAACTGAGAGCTTGTGCTAAAAAACGTCAGGGTGATTGGGTTTCTTATAGCCATAATGGTGCAACCTTCAATGGTACTTGCCAACCAAACGAAAATGGCAAACTACAATTTAAGGCCCCTGCTCCCTAATATAGTTTGAACCTAAGGTATAGAAAAAAGTTTTAATTTTTCTATAACACAGCGAAATTTTCAAAAAGCGGTCCATTAAAGATGGGCCGTTTTCTTTTTTAAACCATTCTAGTCGGCTACAATACACCTTTAAATAAAATTTTTAGGTCCTTTTCGTGAAGTGGTTACAAATACACATTACCGTTGATCAAGAACAAGTTGAATTCACAGAAACACTTTTAATGTCTCTAGGTGCGGTAAGCGTAACGCTGGATGATGCTGAAGATCAGGCTTTGCTTGAACCATTACCAGGCGAAACACCTTTATGGAATAAAGTTATTGTTACAGGTATTTATCAACAAGACGAACAAGACCCAATTGATGTTGACACTTTAGAAGCTTTCTTAAAAGCTCAACTTCCAGATGTACCTATGCGTCATGAAGAACTTGAAGACCAAGTTTGGGAACGTGCATGGATGGATTATTATGAACCGATTCAAATTGGGGAAAAATTCTGGATCGTACCTGAGTGGTTAGAACCACCAGAAGCAGATGCGACTAATATTAAACTTGATCCAGGACTTGCTTTTGGTACAGGTAACCATGCAAGTACATTCTTATGTTTACAATGGTTAGGTAAAACCGATGTAAAAGATAAAATCGTTATTGATTATGGTTGTGGTTCGGGCATTTTAGGCGTTGCAGCTTTATTATTAGGTGCTAAAAAAGTCTATGCGACAGATATTGATCCTCAAGCTGTTCTTGCGACAAAACAAAATGCAGAACTCAATGGGGTTTTAGACCGCCTATATGTGGGTCTTCCTGAAGAGTTCGATCAAGAATTCAAACCTCAACAGGCAGACGTTTTAGTTGCAAATATTTTAGCAGGACCGCTCATGGCACTTGCACCAGAGTTTGCAAAATTACTTAAATCTGATGGTGATTTCGCACTTGCTGGTGTAATTGAAGAGCAAGTAGCTGATGTTTCAGGTGTTTATTCTGAATTTTTTGATATATTAGATGTCGAAAAGCGCGAAGAAAACTGGTGCCGCATTTCAGGAAAACGTAAAACAATAAATTGAGATTATTTAACTCATGAATGAAAAACAAACCCGCTGCCCTAAGTGTTTAACAGTTTATAAAGTTTCTCTTACCCAGTTAACTGTTGCTCAGGGTATGGTTTGTTGCCCTAAATGTAATTTAAATTTTAATGCTCTTACCAACTTGGTTAACATTGAGCTCCCAGAAGCAACAAACTCATCTGTTTTAGCTGACGGCTCGATTCAAACACGATATATGACTCATTCTCATGTGTTAGATATCTTTGATCAGAAAGTTGAAAACTCTAATATTGATCTTTTAACATATTTAAATAATTTAAATTACTTCCACAATGAGCCCATCAATGCTCTTCCCAACCTCAACTTAGCTGAACAAGCAACTTCACCCGAACAGGATAATGGTAAAAAGCATAGCTGGTTGTACTATACACTTTGGAGTTCTGCGAATCTGATTCTGATTTTAGTTTTTACTTTTCAGATTCTCTGGTTCAACCCAAAACTTATGCAGCAAAGCCCTGCTATTAGCCATGCATTTAATTATGTCTGTCAAATACTGCACTGCAGTAAGTCAGCTGAACAATATCAACTTCTTTATATAGAAAAGGTAAAGCTACGTAGAATAGATATAGAACATACTCGATTTTCTGGCGTTCTAGTCAATCAAAATAATAAAAGTATTGAGTTACCAAACCTAAAATTAAGTTTTGGTCAAGAAGGCAATCAAGAAGAGATCATTTTTACTCCTCAACAATACTTGGTTGAAAATTTACGAGGCATTCAACGTATCCCAACTAATACACCGTTTAAATTTCAATTTGATTTAAATAAAAGCAAAAAAAGCCTAGTAAATTATCGATTAGAAATTGTCCACCCCTAATTTGTAAAAAAAGTGAAAAAAAAATAAAAAAAAATGCAGTTAATTTGCTCACTTTTTCCTAGACAATGGTATGATACGCGCCACGAAAGCTTTGACTCATATACTCCTCGCTCTCAATTCAAAAAATATACTGTTAAGCATGTGTGCTTTTCTAAATTAAGCGCATAGCCTAACTTTTTTTGTTTTTGAGGGGGCTGTAACAAATATTTAACTATTGTTACGCTTATTTTTTACTCAATACGAAGATTTATGGCAAGCTAATTGTTCTTATGTTTTAGAGTCACTGTTTTAGGATCTAAAACAGGACTCCGTATTTTTAGACCACATTTACATACTACTTTACCCAAGCTAGTATTTGATTTTCGGATTAACTCGCATGAATAGCAAATCTCCTATTTTTACTGCACAATCTGATGTTGCTCTTCGCATCCACGTGGATCGCGCAGTTCGTCATTATTTTGCACAATTGCAAGGTGAGCAACCATCTCAGGTATATGACATGGTGCTAGCAGAAATGGAGAAACCTCTTTTATCTGTAGTTCTTGAATATACTCGTGGCAACCAAACACGTGCCGCAGAGATTCTTGGACTAAACCGCGGCACTTTACGCAAAAAGTTAAAAGCTCACGGTTTAATGAGTGAATAAATGATAAAATGCTCACGACGTCGTGGGCATTTTTTTATGCTTCTAATTGGTTTTAATCCGTAGACTTGAAATTGTTGACTTGAACATCATGACTATTAAACGTGCTTTGATTTCTGTATCAGACAAAACAGGAATTGTCGAATTTGCTCAAAACCTTGCAGCTTTAGGGGTAGAATTATTATCTACAGGCGGCACATACAAGTTGCTTAAAGATAATAACATTGCTGTTGTTGAAGTATCTGAACATACTGGTTTCCCAGAAATGATGGATGGTCGTGTAAAAACACTACATCCAAAAATTCATGGCGGTATTTTAGCTCGTCGTGGTCTAGACGAAGCAGTTATGCAAGAACACAACATTGATCCAATCGATCTAGTTGTTGTCAACCTTTATCCATTTGCAGCTACAGTTGCTAAACCTAACTGCTCTCTTGCTGATGCTATCGAAAATATCGACATCGGTGGTCCGACAATGGTACGTGCTGCTGCTAAGAACCATGCCTCTGTAGGTATTGTTGTAAATGCTTCAGATTACGATACAGTGATTAGCGAATTAAAAGCTACAGGTTCACTTTCTTATGAAACACGCTTCGATTTAGCGGTTAAAGCATTTGAACATACAGCTCAATACGACGGTATGATCGCTTCTTACTTAGGTGCTCGCGTTGGTAAGACCGAAGGTGAAGCTGATTTATTCCCTCGTACGTTCAACACTCAATTAAATAAAGCACAAGATTTACGTTACGGTGAAAACCCACATCAATCTGCTGCTTTCTATGTTGAAGCAAACGCAAAAGAAGCTTCTGTTTCTACAGCAAAACAATTACAAGGCAAAGAATTGTCTTATAACAATATTGCTGACACAGATGCTGCACTTGAATGTGTTAAATCATTTGCTAAACCAGCTTGTGTAATCGTAAAACATGCTAACCCTTGTGGTGTTGCGGTTTCTTTAGACGGTATTAAAGCTGCTTATGATTTAGCTTATGCAACAGATCCAGAATCTGCTTTCGGTGGCATTATTGCATTTAACCGTGAGTTAGATGTTGCAACTGCTCAAGCAATTGTTGACCGTCAATTCGTCGAAGTTATTATTGCTCCAAGCATTGCTGATGGCGTACTTGAGGTAACTGGTGCGAAGAAAAATGTTCGTGTTTTAGTATGTGGCGAATTACCTGCAATTGATGCACGTGCTCCGCAACTTGACTATAAACGCGTTAACGGTGGCTTACTTGTTCAAGACCAAGACTTGGGCATGATCACTAAAGATGATCTTAAAGTAGTTACTAAACGTGCTCCTACTGAACAAGAAATTGATGACCTTATTTTCGCGTGGAAAGTTGCGAAATATGTAAAATCAAACGCTATTGTTTATGCAAAAAATCGTCAAACTATTGGTGTAGGCGCGGGTCAAATGAGCCGTGTTAACTCAGCGCGTATTGCTGCAATTAAAGCAGAGCATGCTGGTTTAGTTGTTGAAGGCGCTGTTATGGCATCTGATGCATTCTTCCCGTTCCGTGACGGTATTGATAATGCAGCTAAAGCTGGCATTAAATGTATCATTCAACCGGGTGGTTCTATGCGTGATGAAGAAGTCATTGCGGCAGCTGATGAAGCTGGTATTGCAATGGTCTTCACTGGTATGCGCCATTTCCGCCACTAATTTAAATTTAGTCCTCCCTAACCCTCCTTTTATTCAGGAGGGTTTTCCACAATAATGGAACTATCTCTCCACTTCGAGAAATAGAGGGGGATGAAAAAGGATTAAAGTTAAGGAACAAATTAAAAATGAATATTTTAGTTTTAGGTAGTGGTGGTCGTGAGCATGCTTTAGCATGGAAAATCGCGCAAGATACCAAAGTTACTCAAGTTTTTGTTGCGCCTGGTAATGCCGGAACGGCAACAGAAGCAAAATGCGTTAACGTCCAACTTGATATTTTGGACAACCCTGCAATTATTGCTTTTGCTAAAGAAAATAATGTTGAGCTGATTGTTGTTGGTCCAGAAGCACCATTAGTAAATGGTGTAGTAGATGCTGCACGTGAAGCTGGTTTAAAAATTTGGGGTCCTACTCAATATGCAGCGCAGCTTGAAGGCTCAAAAGCGTTTGCTAAACATTTTTTAAAACGCCATAACATTCCAACTGCTTTTTACGAAGTATTTACTGAAGTTGATGCAGCGAAAGCTTACGTTGAAAAAAATGGCGCACCAATTGTAATTAAAGCTGACGGTCTAGCGGCAGGTAAAGGTGTCATCGTTGCAATGACCAACGAAGAAGCTTTTGCAGCAATTGATGACATGCTTGCAGGCAACAAATTTGGTGATGCAGGTTCACGTGTCGTAATTGAACAATTCCTCGCTGGTGAAGAAGCCTCTTTCATTTGTATGATTGATGGTAAAAATATTTTACCAATGGCAACTTCACAAGATCACAAACGTATTTTTGAAGGCGACCAAGGACCAAACACTGGCGGTATGGGTGCCTACTCTCCTGCTCCAGTTGTAACTCCAGACGTATTTGAACGTGTGATGACTGAAATTATGCGTCCAACTGTTGATGGTATGGCTGCTGACGGTCATGTTTACACTGGTTTCTTATATGCTGGTTTAATGATTGATGAACAAGGTCAACCACGCGTAATCGAATTTAACTGCCGTTTCGGTGATCCTGAAACTCAACCAATCATGATGCGTTTAAAGTCATCTCTTGTTGATTTGGTTGAAGCAGGTATCGCGGGTAACTTACCAAGGGAAGCAGAGTGGGATGAGCGTAAGTCAATCGGTATTGTACTTGCAGCAGAAGGCTACCCAGACAGCGTGCGTAAAGGCGATGTGATTTCAGGTATTGGTCAATCACCAGAAGATACTAAAATCTTCCATGCAGGTACTGCTACTCGTGAAGATGGCCACATTGTGACTTCTGGCGGACGTGTGCTTTGCGTAACTGCTCTAGGTGACAGCGTTCTTGAAGCACAAATTAATGCTTTAGAAGTTTGTGGACAAGTGACCTTCACAGGTATGCAATACCGCAGCGACATCGGTTACCGTGCTATTGCTCGTGAAAAAGCTGAGTAAAAGTTAAAAAATGAAAAGACTCCCTAATTAGGGAGTTTTTCATTTCGTACCTACTATAAGAAAAATACATAAATTTTTATGAGATTTCTTAAGATATCAACAAATAGAAAAAAGTCCTCTATATCAATCACATTTTTATTGTTATCATTAGCGCAACGTTGTGACTGTCAACAAACACTGCTGTTTTAATAATTTCCATAGAGACTTGCTCTACAAATTATGCCTGTAGAGAGTTTTTTAATGTTCTAGATTTATGAACGCTCGTTTGGCTACCGTTGGGGATTAACTGTTTGGGGAAACAGTTTTTGTTTATTAAACAATTACCCTTTGGAATAGCCAAAGTATGCAAGCAAATTATGGAACCCCAGAAAAAGATAACAGAGTTTAGACTAGTTGTAATTCCAACTCCTCCCTTTTCATGTGGATATAGAGCAATAAATATTGTTCTGTATCTTCTCAATCAGGACTTTTTTAAATGAAAAAGCTGATCAGTCTTTTTTTAAGTATGTCAGTAGTATTATTGACAGCATGTGGTAAACAAGAAAGTACTCCACAATCCGAACAAAACAATGATAGTTCTAAAGTACAAAAGGTAGTAATTGCCTCTACAGGTTCGGATGCTGATATTTGGCGTTATATTGCAACTCTACCTGAAACTCAAGCTGCTGGTTTGAAGTTAGAAGTAAAAAACTTCACAGACTACGTTTCAATGAATACAGCGATTGCAAATAAAGAAGTAGATTTGAACGCGTTCCAGTCTTATTCTTATCTTGTTGCATTTAACAACTCAAACCCAGATAAGATTGCGGCAGTTTCTACCACTTATCTTGAGCCAATGGGTATTTATTCAAGTAAATACAAAAAAGTTGAAGAGCTTCCAGAAGGTGCAATTATTGCAATCCCAAATGATGCTGCCAACGAAGCCCGTGCTTTACTTCTATTACAAACTGCTGGCTTAATCAAACTTAAAGCTGACTTTAACCCTGCTCAAGGTAGTCCAATTGATGTTATCGAAAATCCTAAAAAGATCGATATCAAACCAATTCAAATGGCTACTGCAATGCGTCTTAAAGACGAAGTTGATGCCGTTGCATTAGGTAACACCCTAGCAATGGAAGGTGGTTTAAACGTCCTCAAAGATTCTATTTTCTTTGAACCTGTTGACCAAAGTACAAAACTCAATGTTAACGTTTTAGCAACTGCTGAATCACGTAAAAATGATCCTGTTCTGCAAAAAGTTGGTAAGCTTTACCACACTCCAGCTGTTAAAAAATACGTTGAAGAGCACTTTGGTGGAACAAAAGTTGACGTAGATCAACCAATCAGCTATCTCTCAGAAGCTAAATAGTAATATAATAGCCCCAACGTGAAACAGGCAAATTCTCTTTGCCTGTTTTTTCTTTCAAGCATAGTTTCTGACGATATGATTCAATTTAAAAACATTTCAAAGCACTATCAGCTCAAAAGCCAAACCATACGCGCACTTGATCAAATCAATTTAGAGATTCCAGAGGGCAGTATTTTCGGCATTATTGGCTATAGTGGTGCAGGTAAAAGTACCTTAATTCGCCTGATTAATTTACTTGAACGACCAAACGAAGGTCAGGTTATCATTAATCAAAAGGACTTCACTGCTTTGGATGCGCGTTCATTACGTCAGGAGCGTGCAAATATTGGTATGATTTTTCAGCATTTTAATTTGCTTCAAACCAAAACCGTTGCTGAAAATATTGAAATGCCAATGCGTCTGCTAAATTACAAAAAGGCAGAACGAGAAAAGCGCTTAAATGAGTTATTAGATTTTATTGATCTTAAGCATAAAAAAGATGCTTATCCAGATGAGTTGTCTGGCGGTCAAAAGCAACGTGTCGGTATTGCGCGTGCTTTAGCAAACCATCCTAAAATTTTATTATGTGATGAAGCCACATCTGCCCTAGATCCTCAAACTACTCAATCTGTTCTAGAGCTTTTAAAGAAAATCAATCAAGAACAGAAAATTACCATCGTCATGGTTACTCATGAAATGGATGTAATTGAATCCATTTGTGACCATGTTGCTGTTATGGAAGCTGGTAAAGTGATTGAGCAAGGCTCAACTATTGATATCTTTAGCAATCCTCAGCATCCAACGACTAAAAACTTTATACAAACTGTTTTACATCAGCAGTTGCCAGTTAATATTCTAAATCAACTAGAAAATCAGCATCACCATAGTATCTACTGCTTACAATTTTTAGGCCGTTCCGCTCAAGAACCTGTGATTCAGTCACTTATTAAACAATTTGATATTAGTTTAAATATCTTGTTTGCCAATATGACTGAAATTAATGGCACAGTGATTGGTCAAATGTTTGTACAGCTTTTAGGTGATCCACAGTTGATTCGTCAAGCGATCGAATTTTTAGAGAAAAATGAAGTAAGTGTAGTTCAGTCAGGAGATCAAGTATGAGAGATTTAATCGTACAGTGGTTAACTCAACTGACTCAACCTTTCTGGCATAGCTCTCTTTCTATGGACCAGTTCGTAACTGCGTTACAAGAAACCTTTCACATGGTGTTCTTTGCGCTTTTATTTGGTGGTATTTGGGGCTTCATTCAAGGGATTATCCTGCTTGTAACTCGCCCAGAAGGTATCTTGCCAAATAAATTCATTTATCATTTACTCAACCCAATTGTGAATGCTCTGCGTTCGCTCCCATTTATTATTTTGCTTATTGCAGTTATTCCTCTCACCAAGTTCTTGGTAGGTACATCAATTGGTACTTGGGCAGCAATCGTTCCTTTAACAATTTATGTTGGACCATATATGGGACGGCTCATTGAAACTTCCCTACTTGAAGTAAATGAAGGAATTATCGAATCTGCTCAAGCAATGGGTGCAACACCTTGGCAGATTATTTCACGCTTTATTTTACCTGAAGCTCGCAGTTCTCTTATTTTGAACTTAACAACTGCTACAATTAGCCTTATCGGCGCGACTGCTATGGCTGGTGCGGTTGGTGCTGGTGGTATTGGTGACTTAGCAATTTCTTATGGTTATCAACGTTTTGATACAAGCGTCGTAATTTTAACAGTGATTATCCTCTTGCTCTTAGTACAGATTGTACAGACTTTGGGCAACTGGCTCTCTAAGATACGTTAAATCATTTATATACAAATCAAAGCTCCCTAAACGGGAGCTTTTTTTGTTTTTAGAAGTTTCTGTCACCAAACAGTTGAGTACGTGGCTTAATAGCATTTTCTGTTATCATCAGAATTAGCGATTAATCATTTACTCTTTGGATTTAGTTTCAGGATAAAAACAATGCGTTATAGAATTCATTTTATTGATGTGCAAAATGCCCTACAAAACTATATCTGGATTTTAGAAGATACTGAAACTCATGAAGCTGTTGCAGTTGATCCAACAGAGGCTGAGTTAGTCACTCAATTTTGTGATGAGCATCATTTAACTTTAAAGCAAATTTGGCTTACACATTGGCATAAAGATCATATTGGTGGCGTTGCAGATTTAATGGCAAATTCCACTCTAGCTGTATATGGTCCAAGAGATGAATTAAGTAAAATTCCTGGTATTACCCATCCTCTTCAACATGATGACCATCTAAAGTTTAATGATTTAAAAGCAGAGATTATTGCGACACCTGGTCATACCTTAGGACACATTGTTTATTTTATTGAAGAGTTGAATGCGCTCTTTTGTGGAGATACTCTGTTTGCAATGGGATGTGGCCGACTATTTGAAGGTACGGCAGAACAGATGTATCACTCATTAAATCGTCTTGCTGCCCTTCCAACCACAACTAAAGTCTATTGCACACATGAATATACGCTTTCTAATGCTGAGTTTGCTTTAAGCGTAGAACCTGAAAATCATGCCTTACAAGAACGTGCAGAACAAGTCCGCAAACTTCGCAAAGAAGGTAAAATTACCCTACCAAGTAGTATTGAACTTGAGTTGGCAACCAATCCATTTTTACGTGCTGAAAGTGTAGATGAGTTCGCTCAATTACGTAGTTTAAAAGATAATTTCTAATTTTTTGGCTTTATATAAAGATACAGTTTAATTTTAAGAACTGTATCTTTTTGAATAAGGCATGTTTCGTGAAATTATTTTTTACATTTATTGATTTTAAATTAATTTGTTTTGATTAAAATTTACTCTAATTCTTATATTTTAAAATAATTATAAAAATTAAATAGTTAAATTTTATTAGTGATAAAAATGATTACACAAAAACTGAATAAATTCATAAAATGAAGAAGATCGGTTTATCTCTATTACTTTTTTTACAAGTTGCAAAATAAAACAAAGTTTTCCCCCTTTAAAAAATCCTAGTAAATCCCTATTAATAAATAAGGTGTAAGACACGGATAGAAGGAGTTCTCACGTGAAAAAGGTTGTTAAAGCTAAAAATTTAATTGCGTTCCGTATTTGGTTAGAAAAATTAGGATATTCGGTTAAAAATCTTGCCGATGGAAAAGGTTTCACTTTCAGTTTTAAAAAAGAGTATGGTTTAGTCACTTGTGATTTGGCTGGCAATGCCTTAGCGATGCAATTAGGTGAAGAATTTGAGGATCATTTAAAAGCGTAAGCTTGAGCTGTTTTGCGTATACTATTTTTAGTATAGGCACCTCAAAAGTTCTACTTCATAAGTAGATCTATATGAGAGTTTGTGAGAAATTTTATACTGACCTGCCATAATTAAGCATTTACATAGAAGATAGTTTTTTTAAATTAAATTTTCGACTAGACAAAATAAAACCTGTAGCATGGCGCCTCTCCCAAATTGCCAATTGCTACAGGTTTTTTATTTCGAATTAAAATTTTAAATAATTAATTCGTTTTAGATTTTCCTAATGCTTTATCTAGAACGTCCTTGTCCAGAGCTTTGTCCCAACGGGCAACAACAATTGTTGCACATGCATTACCAATTAAATTAGTTAAAGCACGACACTCAGACATAAAACGGTCAATACCTAAAATTAGCGCCATACCTGCCACTGGTACAGATGGAACAACCGACAAAGTAGCAGCCAGTGTAATAAAGCCTGCGCCCGTTACCCCTGCTGCACCTTTTGAACTCACCATTGCCACTAAAAGTAATGCAAGCTGTTCACTAATAGATAGGTCTACATTACATGCTTGTGCAATAAATAAAGCAGCCATAGTCATATAAATATTAGTACCATCAAGGTTAAATGAGTAACCTGTAGGAATGACTAAGCCCACTACAGATTTTTCACAACCTGCTTTTTGCATTTTATCCATGAGGGAAGGTAAAGCAGCTTCAGATGAACTTGTACCTAAAACTAACCAAAGCTCGTCTTTGATATAACGAATCAAAGCAATAATTGAAAAGCCGTTATAGCGCGCCACAGCACCTAGAACAATTAATACAAACAGCACAGCTGTAATATAGAAAGTCATAATCAACAGTAATAGATTACCAATTGATTCGATCCCATATGCGCCGATAGTAAATGCCATAGCCCCAAAAGCACCAATTGGCGCAAGTTTCATTAACATGCCAACCAAGTAGAAAACTGGAGCAGTAAGGTTATTTAGGAAATCAGTGATTGGACGCGCACGATCACCTAAAACAGCTAAAGAAATACCAAATAACACCGCCACAAATAGAACCTGCAAGATTTCACCACCAGCAAGCGGACTTACCAGTGTTTGCGGGATAATATTCATGAAGAAGTCAGTAATATTGGTAGCATGAGCCTTCTCAACGTAAGTATTTACTTTATCGCTGACTAAGGTCGCTGGATCAATATTTAGGCCTTTACCAGGTTGAATGATGTTTGCCACAATCATACCAACCACAAGTGCAAGACTTGAGAAAGTAATGAAATATAGCATAGCTTTACCAGTCACACGTCCAACTCGACTCATGTTCGTCATGCTGGCAATACCAGTAACCACGGTCAAAAAGATTACGGGAGCAATAATCATTTTAACGATCTTGATGAATGCATCACCAAGCGGTTTTAAGCTTTGTCCAAGTTCAGGGTAAAAATGACCTATTAAAACGCCTAAAATAATTGCAAAAATGACCTGTACATACAAAATTTGGTGAAACTTCTGTTTTTTCTGTACCGTTTCTTGGTCAAGGGTATTGAAATCCATTATCTAAATACCTGTTCGATGGGGATAAAAAAATAAAATATAAAGCGTGCACCACAAGCTGCTTTAAAGGAAGTGAAGCCATTGTAAAGAATAAAAAACACCCTGTGTCATAAATTTAAAAAATGTTAAATTCAAAAATCATGTATATTTTTGTATACAAAACAATTATTTTACGGAATTTTTAAAAAATTAAATTTCTTAAAAATAATTAAAATTCTATATAACTCTATGTTTATTATATGATTTATATTATTTAAAACTTCCTTGAATGCTTTCAATATTAATTTTACAATGAATAAAATCATCATTTCAAAAGTAAATGATTAAAATAAATTCATATTTATTCTAAATTATGAGAATTTAATTTTTAAATAATAAGAAATATTGATATATAATTGTTTAATAAAAACAAAAGCCTATATGCTTAGGCTAATTAAATGAGCCATTTTTAACTAAAAAGACGAACATATTTCTATGATTTTAAATAAATAGACGTTTTAAAAGACTACGTACGTAATCTAAATTTAATTCCTGATTGGTAAATAGAATCCGAAATAACATGGGTGCAATTACAGTTTCGATAATTTCTTGGTTCGGTATAGTAAACTCATTTCGTAATTTTGCACGATTTTGAATAATGTCGAGTTGCTGAATAATTAAACTTTCGCACATACGTGCATTAGAATCCGAATTTGATGTATACAGAACATCTCGTAATAAATCTTGTCCCACCTCGGAAGCATATTCTTCAAAATATTGCTCAACCCATGCTGTGATATCTTGTTTAAACGAACCTAAATCTTTGGGTTCCATATCAGGTTTAAGTTCATTTAAAGCTACATCTGAAAATAACTGATTGATGTCTCCCCATCGACGATAAATGGTTGAAGGTGTTACTCCCGCCTGTGAAGCGATCATTGGAATGGTAATCTGGCTTTGCTCGAAATCTTTTTGTAATTCTTTTACAGCATTATGTACCGCGGTTTGTATTCTTTCGCTACGGCCACCAGGGCGTAATCCAGTAACAACTTTTGCCATTTATAAACTCTGTAAAGGTCTCGAAAAATTTATAAATATTTATATCTATATACAAAATACACTAAAGCTAAGGATTTGCTTTAGTGTAAAAATAATGTATAAAAGCTAAATATTCGCTTTTATGTTATTCATGTTCTATGAACAATTCAAGTTCAAAACGGTCAAGAGCTGTTTTTCAATTAGATGCCGCGTGTGCTTTGACACTCAATACAATTACGCTCATGACATTTATGGCTGCATCTAGTGCACCAACCCCACTCTACCGCCTATACCAACAGCTCTGGCAATTTTCACCGATCACACTGACTTTAATTTTTGCAACCTATGCTTTTACACTGCTGGGATCATTACTCATTATTGGGTCACTGTCTGACTATATTGGACGTCGTCCAGTCATCATTGCAGCTATTTCTCTGCAAATTATTTCGATGAGTTTTTTCTTATTTGCATCAGATGTTTCAATGTTATTTATTGCACGGGGCTTACAAGGTATAGCAACTGGTCTTGCAGTTTCTGCTATAGGAGCAGCAATTTTAGATTTTAGTAAGTTACATGGTTCACTGATTAATAGTATCGCACCCATGATAGGCATGGCTGTTGGGATTTTTCTGACCTGTTCTATTTTACAGTTTTCTACTCAACCCTTACGGGTAGTTTTTGAGTTCTTATGCTTTCTTCTTATTTTGGAACTCATTTTAAGTTTTCTTACTCCTGAAACAGCGCAAAAAAGATCCGGCGCACTTGCTTCATTAAAACCCAATATGGCCATTCCTCCACAAACGAAAAGCGCTTTATTGACTATTAGCCCAATTAATATTGCACTATGGATGGTTAGTGGTTTCTTCTTGTCACTCATGCCATCGTTATTGGCAAAAATTTTCCATACTTCATCTGCATGGCTAAATGGTATTACCTTTATGGCGCTCGCCCTTTCAGGTGCGGCAGGTATATTAACGCTTAGAAAGTCGACAAATTTTCGTATTTTATTAACAGGTACGCTCTCAATTGCTATTGGCGCAGCTGTTTTATTTGTCGCTATTAACCTGACTAATGCTGTAATTCTATTTTTAGGTTCTATTATTACTGGAGTTGGTTTTGGTACGGCGTTTATGGGGGCCATTCGTAGTGTAATGCCATTGGCGCTTCCTGAAGAACGTGCGGGTCTTATGGCTGCTTTTTTTGTTGAAAGTTATTTGGCTTTTAGTATTCCTGCAATTTTAGCTGGGTATTTTGTAGGAAAAATTGGGCTGATGAGTACGGCAAATAGTTATATTGGTTTTATTATCTTATTGTCACTGGTTGCTCTTCTAATGATTATTAAAAATTTTAAAAATAAATAAGCCATAAAAAAATAGCCTCTAATGAGGCTATTTGAATTCTAGGTATCTGCTACATACATACGTACCATCTCGCCTTCCTCATCCTTTACCAACGTTAAAAACCGCCAACCACATTTTTCATAAAATTCGGTATGGTCCGTTATTAAATAAAGTGTTTGGATACCCTGATTACCCAAGTCTTCACGTACAAAATCTAAAATGTGTTTTGCAACGTTTTGGTTTCGATAGGTCTCTTCTACAAATAAAGCACATAAGTTTGGGGTTAAATCTTTACGCTCATGAAAGTCATTATCAATGACTCCCGCTCCAGCAATTAAATGCTTATTTTCATTTAAAACAATGTACCACTGTGGAATAGCATGCTTTTGATCAATGGAAATCTGGATACTCTGAGGATAATCAGATAACCGTAATATTTGCATAAAATAGACCTATTTTGACCAACCTTTTTAAGGTTGAGTCACTGAACTACTAATGGTTTGTTGGGTTGGACTCTCATACGTTGTTTCAGCAACTGGTGAAACACGCCAAATTGTATTACCGACATCATCTGCAACTAACACAGCTCCTGAAAAATCAATTGCCACCCCAACTGGACGCCCATACGCTTTGCCTTTATCACTTAAAAACCCTGTCAAAATATCTTGCGGTGGACCAGAAGGCTGACCACTTCTAAATGGTACAAAAATGACTTTATAACCACTATGAGGCTTGCGGTTCCACGAACCATGCTGTCCGATGATCGCCCCACCCCTAAATTGTGGCATCAATTCGGCTGCATAAAATGCGAGGCCTAAAGAAGCAGTGTGGTTACCTAATGCATAGTCAGGTTTAATTGCCCGAGCCACCATTTCAGGATTTTGTGGTTTTACACGTACATCTACATGTTGACCATAGTAGCTATAAGGCCAGCCGTAAAAAGCGCCATCTTGAACTGAGGTCATATAGTCAGGTACTAGGTCACTACCAATTTCATCGCGCTCATTAACCACCGTCCAGAGTTTACCGCTTTGAGGTTGCCAAGCCATACCATTTGGATTACGCAGTCCAGTTGCAAATGGACGTGACTGCCCACTTGCGATGTCAAACTCCATAATTTGTGCGCGACCTTTTTCTTGATCTAAGCCATTTTCAGCTACATTACTATTGGAGCCGACGGTAATGTAGAGCTTTGTCCCTTCACGATTGGCAATGACGTTTTTGGTCCAATGATGATTTAAAGGACCACCCGGTAAATCTAGTACTTTAGTACCACTGGCAGTAATTTTGGTTGCGCCTTCTTGGTAAGGGAAACGCATAAGTGAATCAGTATTGGCAACATACAAATAGTTCCCCACCAGTGCCATACCAAATGGTGAATTTAGATTTTGAAGAAATACGGTTTTCTGGTCAGCTATTCCATCTCCATTGGTATCACGAAGTAAAGTAATACGATTAGCACTCGGATGAGATGATCCTGCTCGTCTCATCACGAAAGTCATAATTTTACCTTTAATGCCTTTGCTGTCTTCGGGTTTAGGCGGAGCATCTGTTTCAGCGACCAATACATCACCATTCGGTAATACATAGAGCCAACGTGGATGTTCAAGTCCTTTAGCAAATGCTTTTACCTTTAAGCCTTCTGCCGGAGTTGGCGCAACACCACTAGGCCAGCCCTTCGCTGGTGCTATATTTACGGTTGGAATTAAGCTTGTTTTTGGTTCAGGTAACTTTGGTTCTGGACCGTAACTCTCGGTAATTGGATATTGAGAGGATGAAGCACATCCTGCAAGGACACATACAACAGTAGTACCTAAAGTCGGCAGTAAAAAACGTGTAAGCATCTTTTATCTCCATTTCTTATTTTTTCGCAATATGCACAGGGTAATGCTTTAGGAGAGAGACTTATAGTTTATTTATTTAACTGTGCTCGGCATTAACGGCTATATTTTTAAACTTTTAATACATAACTGGGTGTTTTCTAGACGTTTAGCTTACTTTAATGCTTAGCTATAAATTGATACCTTACATTTAGTTTAATTACCTAAAGTATTTATGTTTGCTGATAATCATTTATTAGGTAATTATCTATCCTTGCCTATTTTTTAATTAAAAATTCCTTTACCCTGACTTACTTTAATTATTTTAACTTTCACTGTAGCTCAGGTGTTCAACTAAGTTCATTTATTTCTTATGTCAAAAAATTTAGCAACATTGATTGGTTTAAGTGCCATCCTGATGTGGGCCTCTATGGTAGGTTTTGTAAAACATATTACGACCGTGATTGGACCAGATGTTGGCATTACACTGATCTATTCACTAAGTGCGTTGCTACTGCTTATTATTTTTAGAGTGCCAAACTTTAAGTTAATTTCTAAAAAATATTTAATTTTAGGTGCAATTTTATTTATCGCTTATGAACTCTGCTTTTCGTTTGCACTTGCCTATTCAAAGACAGCGCAACAAGCGATTGAAGTCAGCATTGTGAACTACCTTTGGCCAAGCTTGACTGTTTTAGCTTTTGTCATTTTTAAAGAGCTAAAATTTAATATCTTTATTATTTTAGGTTTAATTATTTCAATTTTCGGCATTACTTTTATTCAGACCGGAAATGGCGATTTTAGTCTAAGTCGAGTTATAGACAATTTTTATAGTAATCCTCTAAGTTATATTTTGGCTTTTATAGGTGCAATTATTTGGGCTTTGTACTGTGTATTAACCAAGAAAATAGGTAAAGGACAAAACCCTATTTCTATTTTCTTTATTGGCGTCGCTCTAACATTGTGGTTAAAGCTATTCTTTAGTGGTCAAGCTGTTTTACCTACACTCGATTTAAATACGACGTTATCTCTCGTCTTTGCCTCTACAGCAATTGGACTAGGTTATGCCGCATGGAATATTGGCATTATTCATGGCAACACCACGATGCTAGTGGTGGCTTCTTACTTCACTCCAATCATTTCATCTTTACTGGCCATGCTGGTTTTACAAACCGAGTTATCAATCAGCTTTTGGCAAGGAACCGCTATGGTTACAGCCGGTTCACTCATCTGCTGGCTTTCAACAAATTGGACAGTAATCCGCTCTTATTTCAAAAAGAATTAAAAGCAGTGATGAGTAACAGGACTAGCATTAGTTTTTTTGCTCTAAAGCAAAATTTACAGCTTCTTTGGCATGACTAGAAGGAAATTGCTGTTTATCTTTTCTTAGCCTAGTTATTTTAATATTAAAAAATATACAGCCTCAAAATTATCTTCAAACAAGCAAACAAGAATCTGTAGTTCTCCCTTTAACGTGAAAACTAAAAACTCAAGAATTCACGCAAATTTCACGACAGCCTCTTTAATTTAATTTTATAAAGTTGGCTAGGATTTAAATATGAAAATTATAACCACTGCCCTAGGGCTGATTACCTTAGTAGGTCTAACAGCATGCAAAAGCGTGCCTAGTTACTCAGGTGATTATGGTAAAGCCGAACGACAAATTACTGGCGTCACATTAAATGATGAGCAAGCACTGGAGATTGGTCACCGTTTTGTTGCTGCGTTTAACACTTTAGGCACACCTTCTTTTGTAAGTAATGCGAGTCAACTTTATGCGGATCAGCTCTATATCAACGATACACTTTCCCAGTTCTCGCAAAAAAAAGATCTAATTAAACACTTTGAGGGTATGAACGCACGAGTAAGTAACGTCACTGTAAAACTGATTAGCGCAACTCACCATCAAGATACAGCCTATATTCATTGGTATATGGCTTATGACTTTAAAATGCTAGGCCGTACAAAAACCATGGCTTCTTATGGCATTAGTCAAATCAAAATTAATGAACAACAACAAATTATTTTCCAACAAGACTTCTGGGACCCTGCGAATGGTCTCTACCGTTCTTTACCTATATTTGGAGGAGTTTATAAATGGATATTGCCATTCAAAAAAGTCGAATCATAATACTACTGGGTATTTTAATTGCGTCTCATGCAAATGCTACTGAACTGAAAAAATGCAGTTCAGCTCCTTTAATGGTAACGAGTCAAAAAGTCGGAAATGTTAGCTACTTTGCTGAAGATTGCCTAAAAAGTTGGCAGAACCAAAGCATAAAAATGGACTTTAGTTATAACCGAGATATTCCTGAGTGGGCATTTAAGCGAGCAGCAACTCACTATTTAAAGAAGAATATTAGTGGATTTGATGCGAAATCCCCGCTTAATCATATTAATGAGCTTTATAGACCAATCAAGAGCGGAGATTTATATAGTCTTTCTTATCACCATGAAAATCAAAAACTAGAGCTAAAATTAAACCAGAAGCTACTCGGTTCTATAATTAATCCGAATGCAAATCAATATTTTAAAATCTGGTTTGGTACTGAACCATTTAATGCTAAATTAAAACAACAACTATTAAATTAATGGCTTAATAAAATCTCATGGGTAATCATTTTATCCTCATGGTTGAGGACCATTTTGAACTGGCGGCGACCGTGTGTGAATTTCTTGAAGTACATGGTTACGTCATCGATCATGCGCGTAATTTAGATGCGGCACGTTCTTTTCTTAAGTCACAGCATTATCATCTTTTGTTGCTCGATATCAACTTACCCGATGGCTCAGGTTATGACTTGTGTAACTGGTTACGAACCGAACAAGGCATTGATATGCCAATTCTTATGCTCACTGCTAGAGATACTTTAGATGACAAACTTAAAGGATTTACTGCTGGCACGGATGATTATTTAGTTAAGCCATTTGATTTTAATGAGTTGGTCATGCGTATTCGAGCACTGATCAAGAGAGCGGCTGGTGAAGTCGCAAATCATAAAATTCAAATTCATGATTTAATTCTCGACAGCGCAACTCAAACTGTTATTCGTGCCGGAAACAATATCGAATTACCCCCTATTCAATTTAAATTATTAAAAATTTTGATGCGTCAGTCTCCTAAAGTAGTAACTAAACAGGAACTTATGATGGAGCTATGGGGTGATGAAGAACCTGAAAGTGATGCTTTGCGCAGCCACATCTATAACTTAAGGAAAATGATAGATAAACCTTTTGACCCTAAACTATTACATACAGTAGCAGGCGTAGGTTTAAAAATTGCTTTAGACGATACTGCCGATTAATTTAAATAGACGACTACTATTAAACCTGTGGTCATCTCTAAATCCAGCTCAGGATGAGTCGTTAAGTAATATTGCCGATCAAACAACTCAACTCGCCAACCTAATTGTTTGCAAAGCTTTTGGACCAATTGTAACCCGATGCCGTGTCCTTTGGCTTTTAAAGAAAGTTGCGAGTCGCTGAGTTCCTGAACTTTCATATCATTAGGTAAAGAAATTCCGATACCATTATCGGCAATAATTAAGCTGTTTTTTTGTTGGATAATATCGATTTGTGAACCTTGGGAATAATTCAGAGCATTACGCAAAATATTGCCTAGAACCATTTTAGTCATAGAAGGATATAACCAGCGTGGTTGTTCGGCTGAGTCTGGGTGAATATGAATATGTATACCTTTACTCACACTTACCCCTTCTAAACTTTCGACTAAATCCCTCACAATTTCAGATAATAAATTCTTTTCAGACGGTAAATTTTTTACCGTATTACGGGCAATTGCGAGCAAGGTGTCGACAAGCAATTGCATGTCTTCAATTGTATTGTGAAGACGAGTTAAAGATTTATCTTCTCCATATTTAGTCTGACAAAGTTGTACATTGCCTTTTAAAATCGTGAGCGGCGTACGTAACTCATGGCTGACATCGCCGGTAAATTCTCGCTCGCGTCGAATAAATTCACTTAAAACCTGATGATATTTTTCCAAGGCTTGTTTGAGATATTCCGCCTCCATATTGCCATTGGTATTGATATCTTTAAAAGGTGAAGCTTGTGTATCTTGGTGTGCCCAATCAATATTTTCTAATGCATTTGCCAAACGGGTAATAGGGGAAAAATAGCGTCTTGCTCTTCGATTTGACCACCACAAAAAACTATATAAAACAGACAAACTAAACATAAGTGGTGCGAGACCAAAAAGCCAAACCAGCTTATTGACATTACTTTCGCCAAATACCAACAGTACATGCTGACCATTACGTTCACCATATACCGTCATACGTTCTTTGCCATCAACAAATATCCGATGTACCCCACTTTCTAGATGCATATCTTTAAAAGGTTGTGGGGCTACTTGAGTATTCCACCGATATCCATATAAATTTTTAGTATCTGGCAGGTCTGCATTTGGGTTACGTTCTATACGCAACCAGTAATGTTCCATTTCTTGTTCTAAAGCGGTTTTAAGTAAAGAGCCTTTAATCACCCAAGCACTACAAGCCAACCCGACCACAATTGATAAGGCAATTAGACCAATCTGCAACCAATAATATCGATTGAACATTTGGGCTAATGGATGAGCTTTGCCATCGTTTCGAGTTCTTATCATATTTTATCGCCGAGATAGGCTATCGAAATTACAATGATCTCTTTTTAAATAAAAAGTGACCAATGACCCACTCTTGTCCTTGTTCAAAACCAAAAAGTTCAGCACAAGCCATGAAGAAAATACGCCAGCGTTGCCACCAAATATTGGCATCTTTGCCATAGATCTTTTTAAACAGTGGTTTGAGCTCTTCCTCTTGATTATCCATATTATTAAGCCAAGCATTTGCCGTTCTCATATAGTGCTCACCCGACCATTGCCAATGTTGAGCCAACTCTAAATGCTCTTGAAAATGCAAAAAAGTTGAAGTCGAAGGCATTAAACCGCCAGTAAAGAAATACTTAGACATCCAATCATAGTCTGATTTTACTTCAAAAGGATAATGCAAAAAGCGATGACAGAAAATATGACACCAGAGTAATCCTTCCGGCTTTAACCACTGCTGAATTTTTTCAAAAAGTCGCTGATAGTTTCGAACGTGTTCAAACATTTCGACCGATACAACACGATCAAATCGGGCTTGGTCTAATTCGAGTACGTTTACATCACAGGTCAGTACTTCAATATTGCTTAAACCTCTTAACTTTGCTTGCCCGAGAATATGCTTTTTCTGGGTTGCAGAATTTGAAACAGCCGTAATTTGTGATCGTGGATAGTTTTCTGCCATCCACAAAGTTAAAGAACCCCAACCGCAACCTAACTCTAAAATGTGTTGACCATTTTTAAGTTGTGCTCTTTCACAATAAAGCTGAAGTGCAAGCTCTTCTGCCTGATCTAAAGTTGTTGTTTTGGTGGGAAAGTAACATGCACTATATTTCAGTCTTTTTCCAAGCACCGCCTGAAAAAACTCGGTTGGTAACTCATAGTGCTGCTCGTTTGCCTTATCTGTTTCAACGGCGATTTCGCTCTTTTTCAGCATATTAAGCACATCCATATAGCGCTGTGCCCCTTGTTCAGGGTCATAGCGACCTTCCTGAATTAAACGCTTTTTGCTTAAAGCTCGAATTGCAGCCCGAATTGCATGGTCTGGAATCACACCACTTTCAACAATTTTCAAAGACTGATGAACGATAAAATCCATATGCGCACCTATTTTTTTGGTTTCCGCGGTATAAACATTGACGTTTTTTGTTGATAATCAAGATAATTTTGACCGCGACTTTTAATTGCCTGTTTTTCACTAAATGGAATACCCGTGACGTAATATAAAAATAGCCACATGAGTACCGGATAAATCCACAATAAATATTGGCCTGCTGCTAAACCAATAATTGGATAGGCAAACCAGTGTAACCATTCAAAAAAATAATTGGGATGACGGGAATAGCGCCATAAACCTTGGTCCATGGTTTTACCCTGATGTTCTGGGTTTAATTTGAATCGGTATAGCTGCTGATCAGCGAACTGTTCTCCGATAAAGGCGGTTCCCATAACTACAGCAGCAATAATTAGGGTAATTTTATATCCGCTGTCCCATGCAATTGCCTCTACATTGAGTAACATCCACATCGGCAAAAAGAATAAAAGCACTAAAAAGGTTTGAAAGATAAAAAACAAGAAAAAACCTAAATGCTGAAACTTACCCATTGCCTGTCGCATACTGGCGTAACGACCATCTTCATTCTGTTCAGATTGATAACGTCTTAATAAGTGCCAAAATAATCTTAAAAACCATAATCCACTGAAAAGACCAATAAACAGTCGCACTTCGACAGGAGCAACCGAAATGAGTAAAGAAGAAACTATAATGTTCACTGCCAGACAGAAACTCCATGCGGCGTCTACAATTCCGGCACGACCATTTAGAGTTGCAAGTAGCCAACTGAGCAACATGATCAGTAAATCCAGAATTAATAAATTCCATAACATGCGCATTCTCCTTGCTTGATGTGTTTGAGTTAGTAACTGCTACTTTCAAACAACAAGTGAACGTTGCTTATCACACCTTCTTTAAAGCCACCCTCGCAATAACATAAATAAAAATCCCACATACGTATGAAGTTTTCATCGAAACCCAAAGCCAAAACCTGCTCTCGGGCTGCTAAAAATCGCGCTCGCCAGTGATGAATGGTTTGCGCATAACTTAGACCAATGTCATTTAAAGACTTTAACCTTAAACCACTTTCAGACGCGGTTTGAGTCAATACAGTTATGCTAGGAATAAAGCTGCCGGGAAAAATATAGCGTTTAATATAATCAACAGTGTTGAGTGCTTTTTTATAGCGGAAATCTTCAATGGTAATGGCTTGAATAAACGCTAAACCTTTTGGTTTTAATAGTGCTTTACACTGATCAAAATATGTCGATAAATACTGTGCACCAACTGCCTCAACCATTTCAATTGACACCAACTTGTCAAACTTACCTTCAAGCAGACGGTAGTCTTTGAGTTGTACATCAATTCGGTGAGATAGTCCTGCTTCATTTACGCGAGTAATGGCTTCATCATATTGAGCCTGTGAAATGGTAATAGTGGTCACTCTACAGCCATAGTGTTGAGCTGCATAAATTGCAAAACCACCCCACCCACTTCCAATTTCAACCAAATGATCCATTGGTTTTAAATCGAGCTTTTTACAGATAATCTCTTTTTTTAAATCGGATGCTTCTTCGAGAGTCATGGTTTCATTTTCAAAGACTGCACTCGAATACATTAAAGTCGGATCTAAAAACAATTTAAAAAAGTCATTGCTTAAGTCGTAGTGCTCAGCAATATTTTTTCGGCTACCAGTTATGGAATTCTTCCGGTTTTGATACCAGGCCTTAAGAAAAAACTGACTGGCTTGGGCAACAACATTCTGGTTGATTTGGTCTAATACATCTCGATTACGCGCTAATATCTGAATCAACTCGACAAGTTGCTCACTGCTCCAATCACCACGGATATACCCTTCTGCTGCTCCTAAAACACCATTTTTTAAAATGAGATCCATCAGTAGAGGATTATGAACTTCAATTACAGCGTGAAGATCTGAAACTTCACCGACCGTCCCATTCCACGCGCCCTGAAAAGTAATCTGTCCATGACGTAATTTAAGAAGACTCTTGAGCAGTAATGGTAGCGAGTCATCTTCACCATAAAGAAATGTTTTTATCATGTCTTATCTACCTTGATCTTTTTAGGATGACGATAAAATGGAACTTTTTTTCGCCACAACTTAAATGCCTCTAAATATATGGAAAACAGCATTTTAAAAGGCGCTAGGCTGTTGATAAGAGCATATCGATATTGCTGTGAAGGAAATGTGATGGGCACAAGTTCAAAGCGCATAGTGGCATCAAAGACTTGTTTTTTCTCTTCAAAGAGCTGCATATGAATAACATTTTGTAAGTCTGAAAAACTAAACCGCCAACGGTAAGTCAACTGCATGGGCATGAACGGCGAAACATGAAATGATTTTTCAAAGTTAAAATCGAAACTCTGATAATCACCCACCTGACCTTGTTGTTTTATACAGTCGTGTGTATAGACTTTTCGCTCATTCCACGGGGTATTGGTAATTTCACTAAGAATAAATAGCGGTTGGCCTGTTTGACTTAAAACAAAATAAAATACGACTGAATTAAAGCGAAAACCCAAACAACGAGGCAAAGCCAATACTCTGATTTGCCAATCTGAACCCATATATAAGTTGTTATTTTGCAGTAGCGCTTTTCCTACCCGATCCCTTACCGAACCGCTATACATATTTAAAAAATCACTTTCGGATAGTTTTAATACATTCCAATGATCAGTCGACCAAAATAAACAATCTTGTGTAATTTCATTTAATTGATCTGGGTCAAACCATAAATAATTTAAGGTCGATGTAAATTGATGAGTTTTGGGACTATAACGTCTGTGACGAATAAGTGCGGGAGCGATAGCCAGTTTATTTAATAACATTTTATAAGCTCCCGTTTTATTTTTATAACGCTAAGAGTTGCTCTACAACGTGTGCTGCACTGCGAGCGCCATCTTCATGAAAGCCCCATCCCCAATATGCTCCACAAAATGAAGTACGATTTTGCCCACTAATTTCTTGCCAACGAGATTGAGCTTGAATCGCTTTTGCATCAAATACGGGATGTCTATAATGACGTTCAACCAAAATATCTTCGGCTTTAATTTCCATATTGGGATTTAAAGTACAGAAAATCTGAGTTTTGCAGGGTAAGTTTTGTAAATTGTTCATCCAATAGGTAAAACCATAATGTATGGCAGACTCACTGTTTTGAACTTGCAATGTAGGAGTTACATGTACATGCCAGCTTGCCCACTGCAAACGGCTTTTAGGCATAATTGAAAGATCGCGGTGTACCACCATATGATTATCTTGATAACCAAACTGACTTAATATTTCTTGTTCAAGCGATGAAGCATCTTTTATTAAATCTAGACTATCATCAGCGTGGCTTGCAAAAATCACCCAGTCATATTGTGCTTGCCCTTCTGAAGTTTTGATCCACACGGTTTCAGGGGAACGGCTCACACTTTTTACTTCTGCAAACTTCCATTCAAGCGATGGGCAACTCTTTTGAATAGCACGAATATAACTTGCCGAACCGTGTTTAACCGTTTGCCATTGTGGCCGCTCTTTTAGCTGCAACATACGATGATGCTGAAAAAAACTTACCACAAATCGATATGGAATCTGTCCTACCTGCTCAACAGGTGCCGACCATAATGCACCACACATCGGATAAAGATGCTCATAGCGGAACTCGGCACTATATTTATGTTGATCTAAATAGTCTTCAATCGCTAAATTAGGATCTAGATCTGTCACGTCTATATCTTTATTATCATCGTAAAAACGCAGCAAGTCTGAGAGCATTTGTAGAAATTTACGATTTAAAAAGTTCTGCGGACGGGCAAAGAGCGACCATTTTTTTGAAGGATTATATTGAAGCCCACTGACCAGATTATTTACCGAAAAACTCATATCGCTGCTTTGAGTTTCTACGCCTAATTTTTTAAGCATGTCAGTAAATAACGGGTAGTTATAGTCATTAAACACAATAAAACCGCTATCTACCGCTATCTTAGTACCGTCTATATCAAGCTCATGCGTATCTGTATGACCGCCAAAATAGTTATTTTTTTCATATATCGTAACCTGATGTTGTTTTGACAATTTCCAAGCCGCATAAAGCCCCGATATACCTGAACCAATAATGGCAATTTTCATAACACTTCCCCATTTTCAATTTTTTCTATCGGCAGATTTTTAATTTTTTTATATTGATAAACCTTCTCTGGTACTGGTTTTAATCCCCATACCAAACCAAATAAAGACATGACTTTTAACACATAAAAGGTAATATCGATCTGCCACCAATAAAAACCTTGACGCACACTACCCGCGTAAAAGTGATGGTTGTTGTGCCATCCTTCACCTAAGGTAATTAAAGAGAGGAAAAAGTTATTACGGCTATCGTCAGCCGTATTAAACTCTCGTGAACCATAACGATGCGCAAGTGAATTAATACATAAAGTCGCATGTGTTAACAGCACAGTAGAAATCACAAAACCCCATACCAAAAGCTGTAAGCCATTGGTACCCAACCCAGGGAAACGCTGCGCCAACCATGAACCTAAACCGTAAATTGCCAAAGCCGTCAAAATCACAACAGGTAAGCTAAATCGGTCAAGCCAAATCAGTTCGGGATACTTCAACCAGTCTTTAATGACTTTTTTTCGAGTGGCAAAATTCTGTTCGTTTAAAAACCACCCTACATGCGAATACCAAAAACCTGCTTTCGCTGAATGCGGATCTTGTTCGGTGTCGGTAAAATGATGGTGATAACGGTGGTGTGCTGCCCACCATAACGGTCCGCGCTGTGCACTCATGGTTCCAATCAAGATAAAAATAAATTGGACAACACGGGAGGTTTGAAAGGTTTTATGGGAAAGATAACGGTGAAAAAAAGCGGTAATTGCAAACATGCGTATTAGGTAAAAGCCAAGCATGAAAATCACAGCAAACCAAGACACCCCTACCCAAAAAGCAGCTAAACAAGCGATATGTAATAGAATAAAAGGTATGATTCTTAACCATTGAATTTTCTTTTCAATGACATATTCGCTAGAAGCATCCATTTGCGCATTTTCTGAATCTGACCAGCTATCGATCCAGCGTAGAAAAAATTTAGACATTGATTCTTCCTGATCTAAAGCATTTCTTTTGGTTCTAATTTAGAAAATGCGCAATGAATTTTATGTGAAGTTCACAGATTTATGAGCCAAATTTAAAAGCCAACATAATCAGCGATTTCAATAATTTGTTTGTGTTGTTTTAATGAGTTTGGAAACATCATAGCCATAATGTTTTGCCGTTTGCAAATAAGAGTTATATGTTGCTTGATCAATTTGAGGGCTACGAGAAAGAATCCATAAATATTCTGTACTTGGTCCACCCACCAAAGCGACTTGATAATCTGGGTCAACTCTGAGCACCCAATAGTCACCTTTAGTAAAAGGAATCCATCTTAAACCGGAAGGTAAGAAGCTTACCTCTAGTTTACTATTACCTTCATTTTGCGGATAAGCCACACCTTCGGATGAAATCACTTCGCCTTTTTTATTCGTACAACTATTTAAAACACCCACGGTTTTATCTGCGTTAATCGAATAGGTTGCTGTTGTATTGGCTATACAATTACGCTGAAAAAACATAGGTAAATGCGCAATCTCATACCACTTACCTACATATTTATTAATATCGATAGCGTCAACAGCTACGGGTTTAGTGGTAGTTTCTGCATAGGTACTTAAAGGGGCCAATAAATTAACCGCGGCCAGACTGCTACTCATCACAATTGATTTAAATAATAATTTCATCATGATCCTCCTATATTTATTTCATGTGTTTAAACATACTTCAGAGGGTTGTGAACAAAGTGTGAAATTTAGAATTAAGCAACATTTATAGGTAGTTAATTGTATTTCTATGGAGTATCTGCAATTGGAAAATCAAGCTCAAAACATACTCCTACAGCCGTGTTATAAGCACGGTATGAGCCATGATGTAAATCCATAATAGAAGCCACAATAGATAGACCTAAGCCGCCTGTCTGACTCTCATCAGTTCGGCTTGAATGACATTGGTAGAATCTTTCAAAAAGATGTTCAAGTTGATGTTCAGCGATTGAAATACCACTGGTTATCACACTTAGGCTCACCATATTCTTGTGATCAAGTGTCTTATATTTACTTGTAACCAAGATAGTTCTGTTACTGCCTCCATGAACCAGCGCATTTAAAACAAGGTTGTAAACCGCTCGTTGAAATAACTCTGGATCTGCAAATAACATTGGAACTTCTAGATTAAAACTAATGTGGCAGTCTTGTTCCTCAAATTGATATTCAAAAATCTGGCATAGCCCATCTAAAACGTCCTGAATATTGATTTGCTGTTTGTTAACAAGCACCATTTTTTGATCGGCTCTTGCCAAGAACAACATGCTATCAATCATACGTTTTAATCTGTGATAATCCTCTAAATGAGACACTAACAAATCTTGATATTGCTCTACTGAACGCTCATCTGTTAAAGCAATCTCGGTTTGCCCTATCAAGTTATTTAACGGCGTACGGAACTCATGTGCGATATCTTCAGAAAAACGATTGAGCTGCGTATAGCCCTTTTCAATACGTTCAAGCATATGGTTTATATCTTTAGAAAGCAGCTCAACTTCTAAAGATGTATTTGATAGGTTTAAACGTTTTTGTAGCTGATTTACGTTAATTGAGTGAGTTTGCTTGCGAAGCCGTTGTAGCGAACGCAATCCCAAATGACATACCAAAATACAAAGAGCAAAAATTGCAAGAATTCCTCCTACCACATACATGAAAAGATTCTTTTGAAATGGTAAAAGAATATTGATGCGCTCAGACCACTGTTTACCCGCAATAAGCAGATAAGGTTCCTGATTAATAGTGATGGTTTTCCATGCAATTCGCGTTGGATATGAATTGTTAGCCAAGTCTTGAAATTGAAGATTTGTTCGCTCTGCAAGCTGAGGTAGCTGAATATGGAGTGGATTGATATTAATTAAAGCTTTGTCTTTATGAATAAGTAAAAATAAGTTGTCTTGGTTGCCAAGCATGTTTTGATACAGCTTAGGACGCGCAATAATTTGCTCAACATTTTCACTGTCTTGTAGCAAAATTTCCAAACGATTAATTCGGTCTACTAAAGCTTTATCTTGCTGCTTTAATAAAATTTGGTTAATGCCTAAATAGGTCATAAAGCCGACTGAACATAAAATGAGAGCCGAACAAAGCGTGACCAGTATGGTAATACGGACTTCAAGCGAACGCAGAAATTTAAAGTTCATAAGCTAACCGAAATTTTATAGCCCAAGCCACGGATGGTATGGATAAGTTTTGGTTCATATCCTTCATCAATTTTGCTTCTTAAACGGCGTACTGCGACGTCAATAAAGTTAGTATCAGTGTCAAAGTTAATATTCCAAACCTCAGAACCGATTTGTCTACGCGTCACGATTTGTTCTTTATTGACCAATAAATAACGTAATAAGTTAAATTCGGTTTTACTCAGTTCGATTAAGTTGCCATTACGCCATACTTTATGCCCCACCAAATCCATTTTTAGATCACTTATAGACAACTCATTTTCTTGCAAATACTGCTGTCGTCTTAACAAACTTTTAATGCGTGCCAAGAGTTCAATATAGGAAAAGGGTTTAGCCAAGTAGTCGTCTGCACCTAACTCTAACCCTTTCACTCTATCCATGACCTGATCTTTTGCCGTTAAGAAAATCACCGGAATTTTTGAAAACTGGCGTAGTACTTGTAATACGCTCCAACCCTCTATGTCTGGCAACATCACATCAAGAATAAGCAAGTCATATTGATCTTTTTTTAGCATTTCCAAACCTTGAAGCCCTAAATGTACGCACTCGGCTTGGTATCCGGATTCTTTTAACCCTTTGACCAAATAAGTGGCGATTTTGATCTCGTCTTCAATAATAAGAATACGCATTTTGTAGAGACTCATTAGAAAAATGACAACTTTGTAATGTGATTGTCATGCTTGAAATTAGGCAATTTGTTTAAGATTTTCAAAGCGACATAGAGGCAATCATTATGAACAAAATAAACTGGCTGCTACTCACAACAGTGCTATTTGCAAATAGTACTGTTGCACAGCCTCCTGCTTTGAATCAAGTTTATTCGTTAGATCTTAAAACCGCCCATCTGCTAGCTGACAGTGCTAAACAGGCATGTAAACAACTAAATCAAAATATTGCGGTCGTTGTCGTAGATCGTGGCGGTAATACTTTAACTGCCGAGCGGCATGAGTTGGTTGGCCCGCATAATTTAATGGCTGCCGAGAAAAAAGCGTATACCGCGTTATCGACCAAAACATCGACCTTAGTTTTAAGCCAAAACAGTAACCAAAACCCCGATGCAAAAAATTTAACCACTGTAGCAAATTTACTTTTGTTAGGCGGTGGCGTACCTGTCCGTTTTGAGAACCAAGTGATCGGCGCGATTGGGGTTGCGGGTGCTGGCGGCGCGCAAAATGACAATCAATGTGCAAGCAAAGCCATTGAAACCGTTTTTAACTCATAAGGAGCTACATCACATGACTAAATCATTTATTGCTTTATCTTCTTTATTTATAGCCTCAGCTACATTTGCACAAACCAATCCGCTTAGCGTGCATGTATTAAACCTAGAGACAGGTTTACCCTCTTCTCAAGTTGAAGTGGTTTTGGAGAAGAACACCAATAACCAGTGGGTGAAACTCAACCAACAAGTGACAGACTCAAATGGTCGTATTACTGCGCTCTATCCGGAAAATAAAAAACTAGAACAAGGTGTTTATAAAGTTACGTTTAAAACTGAAGAATGGTTTAAAAAGAACAAACAGCAAACGTTCTTTAGCGAAGTACCCGTGATTTTTAAAGTGGACGGCAGTGTAAATCACTACCATATTCCGTTACTGCTCAGCCCTTACGGTTACTCAACCTATAGAGGCAACTAAAATAAAAAACCCTTTATCTGTTTTAGGCAGATAAAGGGTTTTGTTAAAACACCTTGCTACGAACAAATACCATTGTTGACGACTACTTTTTTATTTGAATCTAGCGCCAAGATGGAAGAAGAAACCGTATTAATAATCTGGCTCATTGCCTCACTTGAAGCACTAACAATTGCTTCAAGTTTTTTAGCTTTTTGATCAATCGGCTGTTTAAAAGCAATTCGACAATTGAGCTGCGAACCCGCATTCGTGATGACTTTTGGATTAGATGATTCTAATTGAGTAGGCGGTATTTGACGCTTCACGACCCAAGACACTGCAACATTGATATTGCTGTTATCTACAATATCGAAATGAGAAAAGTCTGTAGAAACTCGGTATAAAGGCTGATTATTTCCAGCAAGCCCACTGCTATAGCTATCAATAGCGCCTAACTTTTGCTGTAAACCCGCCGACAAGGTATCACGTAATTGTGTACTCATAGTCGAAGTCCAACGCTCATTATCCAATACTGTTGACTTGCCATTACTGTCCTGTAGCACCAAAGGCGCACGATCTAAACGGTCTGGAAGTCCAACCGGTAGAACTTCAATAACTCGAATACTTGAGTTAACTGCCGGAGTTACTTTAGGGCTAATCGTATAGTAGTTTGGCGTTGGCGAACTAGAACAGGCTGTCATAGCAACCGCTGTTAAAAGTACCCCACTCCCAAGCAGCCATTTGGCTACTTGAGAGTGTTGAAATGATTGGTTCTTTTTATTTTTCATCGTTGGCCTCTGGTCTCTTACCACGAATAATAGATTCAGGATGTTGCTCAATATAATCTGACATGAGCTGTAAAGAAGCAGCCGCACGAGTCATCTGTTGCAGTGCTTTACGTACGTCTTGTTGTAACGGCGCATCACTCGACAAAATAGACTCGGACGATCTTACAGTTTTACGAACATCGTCTAAGGTTGCCTGTAAACCAGGTGCGACTTTACCGTCTAACTGTTTAACCAGCTTGTCAGTAGACTCAATAGCTGTATTCATGTTCTTAAGCGTTTTACGAACATCCTGCCCAATTTCTACTAACGGGAATTTGGTTAACTTGTCAGCAATTTGAGAAACCTGCGCCTGCAAACCACTTAGCTCTGTTGCAGTGGTTGGAATCACTACACGACCATCATTTAGCGTTTGTAAAGTTGCCGGTTTAGCTTTAGGGAACTTGTCTAACGCAATATAGTTTTGGCCTGTTAAGAGATTGCCCGTTCTCATTTGTGCACGCCATCCATGCTCAACAAAATCTTTGAAAATTTCACTGTTTGGATTGAGTGCCAAGCCATTTTCAACGCGTGACGGATAAATTACCGCCTCAACACGCATACGAATCTGCTTATAGTTGTTATAAAACTCTGCATTAATTGATTTAACACTACCAATTTCAATACCCATGAAGTCGATTGGTGCACCAACTGCTAACCCACGTAATGAATGATCAAAGTACATAATCACGCCACGCGGTTGTCCATCTGGTTCTTTTAAAGCCTCAGCTTTTGAGTCCCAAAGATTAAAGTGACTCTTATTGGCTGCTACAGTTGCATTTGAGTTTTCAGGGAAACCAAACGCAATACCACCAGCGACAATACTTGCAAGCGACTGAGTATCTAAATTAAAGCCTGAAGCATTTAAGGTGACGTCTATACCACTTGCCTGCCAAAAACGAGCGTCTGTTGTTACAAACTTATCATACGGCGCACGAATAAAAGTCTGAAGCTCTACGCTTTTACCGTCATTGGCTAAGTTATAGGCGGTAATTTGCCCTACGTTAATTCGACGATAATAAATCGGTGAACCGATATCTAAAGACCCTAAATCATCAGCTTTTAGGAAAAATACTTTGCCCGGTACATCTGAGGTAATAACGGGTGGTATTTCTAACCCCGTAAATTCAAGTTTTTTCTCGGGTGATTTCCCGCCATCCACTTCAATATATGAACCCGACAATAAAGTATCTATGCCTGAAACTCCACTCGTCCCAATGCGTGGTCGCACCACCCAAAACCGTGAATCTTGGGCAGCAAAGTTGCTTGCATCCTTACGTAAATCAATACGTGCAATAACGCGCGAACGATCTTCTGCAAGAGCAATCTGCCGTACCACCCCAATATCCACTTGCTTATAGCGAACTGTTGTTTTACCTGCGACTAAACCCTCGGCTGTACGAAAAGACACTTCAATCGTTGGCCCATTCGACAGTAACGCTTTCACCGCGAGTGAAAGTGCAATTAAAAGTGCAACCAGTGGGACAATCCAGATAAGTAAAGGTTTCCACCGATTTTTCTTTTCTTGAGGTTCTGGTAAATCATTCATGTTTTCCAGTTCAACATCTGTCTCATGATGATCTGAGGTACCGCTGGTTGTTTTGTTTTCAGACATACTCATTTTTCTTTTATTGACTGGGATTAATGGAATCATTATTCAAGGACGAGTGCTCTGCCTGAATAATTGTGTTTTTTTCCGAGGAAAACTGATTGGGTTTATTCGTATTTTGAGATGCATAAAAATTATCCCAAATAATACGTGGGTCAAAACTTAAAGATGCAAACATGGTCAAAACCACAACTGCACCAAAGGCGATAGAACCCGGCCCTGCTAAAATAGTGGCAAGCGATTGAATTTGAATGAGAGCAGTCAATAAAGCGACCACAAACACGTCAATCATAGACCAACGCCCGACAAATTCTACAATTCGATAAAGTTTAATACATTGCTCAGGCGCAAATTTCCAAGCTGCCGATGACTGTATATATACAACCAATAACAGGAAATACAAAATAAATAGCTTAAGCATCGGAATAAAAATACTGGCCATAAAAATGACCACCGACACCAAATAGTCTCCATTTTGCCAAAAGTAAATCACGCCACTCATAATGGTATCTTGCTGACTTCCTAAAAGAGAGTCAGTCACCGTCATGGGCAGCACATTTGCCGGTATATAAAGAATAGTTGCAGCAACCACTAAAGCAAAGGTACGGTTTAAACTTCCCGGTTTACGTTGGTGCAGCACACTGTGACATCTCACACAGCGTAAAACTTGATGTTTTTTACCAGCGACTGCTTTATCTACTTTTGATGAGTTTAATAACCCGCAGCAGTGACACAATATAAGTGAAAGATCTTTGGCTCTTGGATATTGCTTTAGAACCATATCGGTATTTTCGGTTTTCGCTGTAGTCACATTTTTTATTGTTTTCATAATTGTGACCTATCAATTTCGTTCCATATGTCACTGACTTTTATGGATGTAATATAAACCATTAATAGGCTTAAGACCGCAAATGCCCACAAGGCAATTTCGGGAATAACCAGCACCATACCCATTAACTTTACGAGAGTGACCAAAATTCCAATTAGGAACACCTCAACCATTCCCCACACTCTCATAAAATAAAGTGTACGTAAGGCACCGACTAAAAACTTGGGGCGTCTTTTTAATACACTCACCGTACCAAGGACATAAGCCATTAATAACAAATATGAAAGCGGCACTATAAATGTAGTGATTAAAATGAGGACACCGACGAAGGCCCGATCATAATGAAACATCACCCATACGGCACCAAGTAAAGTGGTTTCGGATATGTTGCCTTGCAACTCAATTTTTACAATCGGAAAGCTATTGGCAATAACAAATACAATTAAGGCCGTTAAAATTAAAGCTAACAACGTGGTAAACGGTTTGGTATGCCGATAAAGTTCCGCACCACAGCAGACACAATAAGCTCTTTTTCCGTAAGCAAGCGGGACTCTACGATAGACGGTATCGCACTCCTCACAACCTGCTAATTCTTTAAGCTTCATAGTTATACTCTAAGGTTTATCGTTTTACTGTGCTATAACGCTTGCCGAAAATAATACTTATGAGCAATGTGCCAAACTAATCTCATTTCTTCAAGAAAAAATTAGTGACCATATGGATGAATTATTTTATTAAATAAAACAAAAAGAACTAAAAAGCTCCTTTTCTTCAAGGAGCTTTTAAGGTACTAAATCTAAAAGAATATTCAGCTTAAATAAATTTACGCTCTCTTTAACGCAAAAACATTCCAGTGCAAATTTACACCCAGCATAACAAAATAAGTTTATTCATTCTAAATAGTAATTCTTTAGCTGAATAAATTTAATTAACCCTCACCAAAAAGTAATCTAACAATTTAGTTTGTTCTTCAATTCTGTCTGAGGTCAAAAGCCCTAAAATTGCCCCATCTATCATAAATACCAAAATCTCTGCTTCTGCATAAGAAGTCATTTTCTTAGTTTCTACCATGAGGCAGAAAACCTCATTTTTTAGCCAACGCCTATAACGCACGGCACTTTGGTAAGCATAAGGATAAAGTGATTTAGTTTCAAAAATTGCTTTAAACAGTAGGTAATAAGCGCTATTTAAGTCGGCATGTAAAAGATAAATTTGTCTGAGTTTATCGGTTAACGTGGAATATTGGGTTGTTTCTATCACCTCTCTTACTTTTTCCATGAGTGTGTCTTTTTGAAGTAAAAGGCATATTTCAATGAGGCCTGCTTTTGAGCGAAAGTAATTGTAAAGCGTGGCTTTCGGAACGTTGGACTCTTTGGCAATCAGGTCTACGCCTGCGGTATGGAATCCATAGGTTGTAAATAAACGTATAGCCGTTCGAATAATGTGTAATTTTTTGGAGGCCGTTTCTAAATAACGTGGCATAGTTTTACCAATTAAAATAATTTTTTGTTGTATATAAATGAGATAGAAATGCCGTCACTCTTAAATTGAGTGCTAAATACAGACATGCAAAAGCCGCACAATAATGGTGTGCTCGCCTATCTCAGGTTTATTGTTGCTATGATTTTTGATCGTAACGATACTAAAGGCGTAGAAAACCTAGAGTCGATTAAACCGTTTTATAGACTTTTTAAGCGGTATGGGCAGAGAGAATTTGGCGAAGGCCAATAAATAAGAAATAGTACGCATGTGCGGACTCCTTTTGATTTAAAAGAGTCTTACCGATTACTGTCAAATAATGGTGGCAAGACTAGAAGGGTTGACAGACTGGTACAAAAGGAAACCAGCGCACGCAAGCGTGCCCCTCCTAGCCTCACCATAAAGGCGTGACTTAGGAGTACGCACAAAACGATAAAAACGTTGTTGTGCGCCTTTTGTACCAGCTCTGTCAAAAGCTGACTGGCAATGTAGGCCAGCAGGCAAAGGATAGTGCTCAACCCTATTGCAGTCAAGCATACAAAATGACATTTGTTTTAATTTAGAGCATTAAAAAGTAAGGATAAATAGTTAAAATTTATTGTTAAATTGGGGTTTATAAAGTGATGATCTGTACGGGAATCTAAAAACTACCAGCAAGGAGATACTCAGTCTAAAATTTAAATAATATAAAATAGATCATTTAAAGCCAGATTAGATAACGCCTTATTGTTATCTTTGAAAGTTAGTGTATTAACAAATATGATTTCTTTATTAATTACCGAATATAGATGGGATCTTCTTCAACAAAAAAGATCTCACCCGAAGAAGGTAAAATCCATTGATAAGTTCCTTCTATTTTCTTCATTTTTTCTTTAAAAATATCATATATCGCTATAAGGTTATGTTTTTCATCATATTCTCCTATATAACCATGATCCTTTTCTTCATGAAACTCTCTAAACATTTTATGGACTTTAACAGCTCTACGTTCCATAACCGTTCTCCTTTTTATTATCAATAAAATTATTATGATCTCTTTTTATTTTAAATTCAAAAAAAGCTCTAAGATACATTACAGAAATACCACTTAAATATTTATTATAAATCTAATATTTATCAAACCTAAATTTTTTCATGTCATATGGTATATCTAGCCTCACACTCCACAGGCTTAAATTTTCACTAATTATAACCGCATCAACTTCAAAAGCATCCCTTTTATTAAAACCTTTTATTTTCAAAAAATCAGAAAAACTATGAGCATTTATTTTATTAAGATATCCTACTCTTAAAGTATCAATATAAACTGCTATTTTATTTGTTTCTTTTTCTAGACATATTACAGCATTTTTAAAAACAGTAACTCTATCGCCATCTTGCTCACCCACCAAAGTTATTAACTCTTCCTGATACAAAGTTACAACTATTTCATGCTCAAAAAAATTTTTATTTTCAGTAAATATTTTTCCAGCTATTTTTATAGTTTTCTCAGGCAACTCTAAATAAACTTTTGAAAAAAACTTAATTAAAAAACAAGCACCAATAACTAAAAAAACAATTACTATAATAAAAAACATTTCAAAATATTCCTCTTAATCTTAGAAATTGGCAAAAAGAATAGAAACTCTTTCTACCAATTAATATTTTAAGAAAAAATAAATTTTATAATACTATTATTTTTTCTGATTTTCATCATTTTGATTTAATTTTTCTAAATCATTCTGATCAGGACTTTTAGGAACAAACTCTTTACCATCTTCCTGCTGCTGTTGTTGCTGTTTTGATTTTTCTTGATCATTTTTAACTTGGTCATGTTGAGACATTAGAGTCTCTCCTATTTAATGATGTGCAGATGATTATCTAGCACTTACTGACAATATTCCTTTTATGCAAACTTAGATACTATACAAATGTATCTAAATGTCACCACCTTGTTTATTATTAAGATAATTAATAATTATATTTTTTCATTTTAATTTTCAACAATCTACAAAATTAATAAAATTTTAGATAAGAACTCTAAATCAAAATTCTGATGGCCATATATTTTATTTTCTTTCAGCAGAAATACTTTTTATAAAACTCGCCAACCACATAATATATTCATGTTTGCTATCTAAACTAGGCAGTAGACTTAAATCTATTTTGATAACACGTTCTTTCATTGGTCTATTTAAGCAGTTTTCGAAATCAATATTACTATACATTAACCTTAATTGATGGATAGCAGCTTCTTTTTTTATCTCTACTAGTAGCTTATTAAGATAGTCAACTCTCCACTTATTAGTCTGATTTTTAAAACTAATATTCCTATAAACACATTCAGCAACATCAAAATATTTTTTTACTTCAGTATCCATATTATTTCTCTTTTTTAAATTTAATCTAACTAAGTTGCATTATTTATCTAAAAATGTATCTTCAAGTTGTTCAAATATATTTACAAGTAAGTAGTTAAAGACTTTTACACTTCAAAACTTTCAACCTTATAATTTATATCATTAAAAAAATTAAAAACCTACACATTTAAATACATTTTCATAAGCAATTTATGTTTAGGGTTTCTAAAAATTAAAATATTAATTTATATGTTACATCCTGTATTTAACTAAATGATGTTTTTACATATATATCAACACTCAAATCAATTTATAGAAATATTATGTCGATAACTAGCTTATTTTTAGAACATATCACTACATAGTGCTCTCACAACTACCGTAATGTAACTAAATTAAAGGTCTAGTATAAAGCTTCCTTACTACTATTATTAAAGAAGTTTAAAATGTCTGATTTTAAAGATTTTTCCAAAAAAGCAACTCAAGAGCAAAATAATTTCAACCCTAAATCAACTGAGGAAAAAATTGAGAAACCCGTTCAATCTCCTGAATTTGACAATCCTTCACCAGAAAATAACGATCAGGAAAATAAACATTAAAATTAATTAAATATACCCTTTAATTAATAGGCTTTGTTGCATAAACATTCAAAAGCTGAGTTCTCCCCAATCCATTCAAATTTAAGACACAACTTGGGTGCGAGGTCTACCTAATTCCGTAAATCTATTCAGAACTGCCACACGCGCATGAATTTCATTGACCTGACTTTGAAAATGTCTTGCCGTCAGCCTATCACCTAATAATTTGATGCAATGCATCTTGGTTTCCACCAAACTACGACGGTGATAACCCGACCATTTTTTCCATAGGGTTCTGCCTAAATGTTTAACCGTTTGAAGTAACTCATTTCGTTCTATTGAACTTATTTTAGAATCTTTCCAGGGCTTGGCATTCTTTCTGGGTGGAATTACTGCATGTGCTTGACGATCTGAAATCACTTTTCTGCAGCACTTCGTGTCGTACGCGCCATCGGTATAGACAGAATCTATTCGCTCATCTAGTGGAATTTGATCCAGTAAATCACCTAGTACTTGTGAATCACTGACATTATTTGTAGTAAGCTGAACGGCACGTATTTGCAGTGTTTCAGCATCTATACCAATATGCAGTTTACGCCATTGCCGACGGTATTCAGGCTGATGTTTTTTACGCTTCCATTCGCCTTCACCTAAAAACTTTAAACCCGTAGAGTCGACAAGTAGGTGTAACCCATCATGACTTTTCTGATAGCTTATCGCAATATCAATATGCTTTTGTCGTCTACAAAGGGTGGAGTAATCTGGTGCTGTCCAATTCAAGCCACAGAGTTTAATCAGGCTTTGAACAAAGCCAGTAACCATACGTAAAGAAAGACGGAATAGAGATTTGATCATTAAACAGCATTGAATCGCTGTATCGGAATAAGTTTGATTTCGTCCTTGCTTGCCTTGTGGTTGTGCATACCATTGCGTCTTAGGATCAAACCAGATTGAAATATTTCCTCGCTTGATTAAAGCTTGGTTATACGAGGACCAATTGGTTGTACGATAGATTTTAGGTGTAGGCTTCTTCATCTGGAAATTATATTACTGAAGAAGCCTTCAAGAATAGCTTTGTGCAACAAAGCCATTTTAATGTAATATTTATTCCCTTTGCTGGATAACATGTATCATTAATCCAAAAGTTAAATATTCCAAGATCTAAATTATTTTTTAATGGATAAACAACATCCCATTGTATAAAAAATCATCACAATATTTTACTATCATTTCAATTTACAACCTATTATTTACAACTTTCCAATTTATTATTCAATAAAGATTAGAGAGCATGATATTTTTTAATTAAGAAAGGTATGCTCAATTTCATTAACCATCTTTTCTAGTTCATTTTTCTTAATAAAGCACTCATTTATTTCATACTGTTTTAAATCTTTTAGAGAGAAATATGTATTAGCTATTTTATAAGAAATTAACCTTACCTCGCCTTTATATCCAATACAAAATAAATCATATCTATTTTCCCCAAACAAACTACTTTCTAAATTAGCGCTATAAATAAATTCATTATAATCATAATAAATCCACTCTTTAGCCATATACTCAGCTTCATTCTCTGCTATAAAGTTCAAATATCGAATTGATAGCATCTCTTTAAAACACTCCTTTACGTCCATAAAGAAGTATTTTTCGGAATCAATAACATTACAAAGAGCTCCCACCTTTACTGACTCTTTTTGCGTATATAACATTTGAGTAGACTCCGAACTATATTTATTCCCTTTTATATAAAACCCACAAAAGCAATCATAATCCCGCATGCTTTCAATATATACAATAGGCTCAATAAATAAAGCGAAGGTATTCTTATTTCCAAAAATCATTATTTCTCATCTAATTCCATTAATTTATGTAAATAATCTATAAATTAAAAAATGCTTGTACACTTCTCATAGACTAAGCCCCTATCCGAGACTCAGTTTGTCGGCTACTGTTTTTCTGTGGCTTAGTTCAGTGTGTTCTAGGGAAATCTTGACATTCAGGCTGAAATATTTCTATTTTATTCAACAATATAGCCTTCATCACACAAAGCTTTTGGTATACCATCAAACAGATACAACTCATCTCCTAAATTAATAAATACCTTACTTCGTTTATTAAAAAACTCCAATTCAAAACCGACATTATTTTCCTCAAATATGATATTTTTAATATTACACAATCTTATTCCAATAGTCTCATTAAATTCCTTTTTATTACTAATATTAATTACTTTTAAAAAACCATACTCTCCCATATCTACCTCTTCAAGCATAGGGTTATCAATATTGATTTTCAGACCAACACCTACTTCATCACATTCTATTAAAATCTTTCTTCCCTCGAAATTTAATAAAATCTTTTGAATATTATTTTCATCCAAATCTTCAATGTTTATGTTATATTCAACATATACCAAACCAAACACATCTTTTAGTAGTTTTCCCTTTAGAAAATCTAAATTTTTCATTATTTAGCTCCATTTAATACTTGCTTAACTGAAGGATTATTAATTCCATTTCTTGATATAGTAACAAAAGTTCCTTCAGGTTTAGTTACAACAACATCTTAGCCTTTTATTCTAAATTGGACCGCACCTCTTGTAGTGATTAGACTTTTTCTAAAAATGTTCCTCCTCCAACTTTATCAGGATTTCTTACAATATTTTCAATTTGAGCTAATACGTATTCTCTATCAATTGCATCAGCTAGATTTCGACCAAATCACTAACATTATTTCCTAATTTTTCTCTATTTTTTTATTGACACATTTAAAATATCATTTATTATCATCCTTATTAGAAGGTATACTGTTTCAGAATACCCTATTAATAAAATTTCATACTACTATTTAGATTGTTTTTTATCCTTATCTTCAGTACTCATACTGATTATCGCAGTCAATTAAATAAAAGAGCTACGCTATCTAAATCAATATTTTTGGGGAAAGTCATTACTACCATTAAAATTAAACTCGGAGTTAAATTTTCAACATTACTCTTACAAAAATATGCACTATATTGAGACTAACACCAATAATAAACGTGAAAATTAGTTTACACTGCTGATTATAGAGTTACCCTACTTATCTTACTTTTATTTAATTCACTTCACTTTCTGTGCGGCTCAATACAACCGCACTGACGCTCAGGAGAATATTTACATTGCCCTTATTATTTGTAATTGCTGTAAATTTTCTTCGAAAAGTAGACTATCATCAAAAAGTTCATTATTTGCCCAGTAACGCTTATCATCAAAAATTTCTGTGATATACATTCTCAAATTATCCTTCGCCACTTCACTTTTAGATGTGCTAAATAAATTTAAAAAGAAGGTTAAATATTCATTACTATATTTAGTATTATAAAATTCCACACAATTAGAAAATAAAGATGTAAAGCTCCTAGATTCAAGTACTACTAACATATATTCAACAAGTTTGAATAAACAATTGGATGGAATTAACTTATTAGTTTCACAATTTGAATAATAATTACTCAAATGTAAGTCAATATCGTTATCTACACTATAACTTTCATAATCAAGATCAAATCTATGAGCATATAATTTCCTATTAAATTCCCTAAAAGCTTCCGGGTTAAGATCTTCAAACTCCCAAGGCATAACAAACTGCAAATCTAAATCACCTATCAACATTTTATCTATTTGACTTAAATACATAATTATTTACCATTCGATATGTTTTTGTTTTTACATGCCTTAATAAAAATTTATTTCGTTCCTTCTATCAGTTTACGATCTCGCTAAAAATTTTTCATTTGCATGTTAATTGCATACAGTTAAATCAAATAAGCTACCACTTATCCTGCAAACATTTTACCCAGCTTTCAGCTGCCCCAGCTCCAAATATCGTTTCTTCTTTACACCAAGCAAATAAAAAATCTTCACCAACAATGTAGAAATTAAAATTATATGTATTTTCAAAAATTCTTGACAAATCATTAAAATTTTTAAAATTAAATATTTTTTTACAGTAAAAAAAATCAAAAAATATATATAAATCTTGTTTTTTAGGATTACAAAACTCAAAAAGCCGTTCCATTTGAGAAGCTCCCATAGGCAAATGTGCACCCTCTGTCTCTTTTTTTAATTCCTGCCAGAGTTCGGAATCATTTAAAGCAGGCGGTTTCCTAAAATATTTTTCAAAAACTTGAACATAAAAATTCTCACTTTTACTAATATCTAGCTCTCTATAAAAAATGTTTAATTCCTCAGCTACTTCAAAAAAATCTTCAATAAAAAAATCTTCACCTCTTAACATAGATAAATCACTCTTTAAAAATTGTTTATCGAACTTTTTCTTTAGATCGATTAGAGAAATATCACCTAACAAAATATGCCCCACTACTCCTTTCTCACTTTTTTCCTGGAGTCTGCCAACCTACATGTTGCACCTTTTATATCATTATAGGTTTGATAACCTTGGGTACCTGTTGCAACAGCTTGTAGTGATTGAGTATCTCCCTTCAATTTCAAAGCCATTAGTGTATTTTATAAAAAAAGCCTATCTAATATTGATAGGCTTTTTAAATATCTATATGGCTTTTAATCTAGTAATAAACACGTTTACTTTTGCATAAAACTCTTATTTATTTCTTCACCAGCAATAAGTTCATCAGTTTCCTCATAACCTTCTGGCTTGTTATAGTCATATTGGATATTAAATTTCCCTGTTGGGTATAGTGTAAAAGTTAATCCCCAGATACGATCGCCTGTTAAATCAAATAAATGTTTTCTAAGAAAATAAATTTTCTCCTTAGCCAATTTACGAACATCTCTAGGAATATCATTACCAAGTTGGTCTAACTCTCCATTATATTTTGACCACCATGTACTACTAATCATTTTTCCAAAGATTTCATATGTTGCGCCAGCCTCATCCCAAGAGTTTTTCCCAACAAAAGCTAAAATCTCTTGAGCAATTGCTTGATATGCCTCAATGACTAATCTATTTTCAATTTGTTGACTCATTGATCAAACTCCCAAGTCTTTTTCACACCATCAATAACGGCTGTTACATTAAATTCGTTTGGTCTTGCCGAAGATGAATTAGGATAACCTACATCAATTTTAACACTAACAGCTTTCCCAACTTTTAACTCATTTGCTAACTGTCGCTCCATCGCTTTCCAGTCTCCACGATTAAGTGTACTGGCTTGCGGTACAAGGTTAATTTTATCACCCGCACCGCCTAATGACGAGGCAATTAAATGCCCACCATCATCTCCTTTCGCATTAACACATTTACCTGCACAATTTTGCTGGTATGTATTTCTATCCATAGTTGTTAACTTGAGTTCCCCTTCAACTTGATTTACCCGACCATGATTATCTGTTATGTAAGTATGACCATTTGATAACTCATAACGGGTATTAGGTTGAATAGTTTTGTTTAATACAGGATCCCAATTCCCCTTAGAACCTGCATCAGCATGAATAGTTGAAAGTTCTTGACTTGAAGATTTCGGATTATCAGTAATATTCTCCCCACCTTTCCCCTTTGCAATACCACCAGCCCCTAACACTACACTCGCTAAGAAACTTACACCATCTTTAGTGCGTTGTAGCTGCTCAGAAACTTGTAAGGCTGTTTGCGATGCCGGATCAGTCAGACCTGATAGTTGTTGTTTTGTACTATTTGAAGTATAGCCAGAAACGGTGTCATAGCTCGTATCTCTCACAACCGCTGTAACTTCATTCTTCAGTGCATCACTACCCTGTGCTAGCGGTTCTCATACTAAGGTATCGGTTATTAAATCTCTAGCTAAACCAACTGGTCCACCAAATGCTAAAGATAAAGCTAATCCTGCTATTGCAGGGTCAATTCCTGTTTTTTCGATCGCATCATTAACTTTATAGCTAACCGCTGCACTTTGATTGAAGAGTTTAATTGCGATGTTATTTCCATCAATTACTTCGGCTAAAAAACCTTCATGAAATAAAAAAGCATGTCAATTTAGACATGCTCTATATTTAAAAAACTAAATATCAACAGTTAATATTAACTTTCATCATAAATAAATTTAGTATGAAATCTATCATTTTCATCCAACCTTAAAATAAATAGGGATTTCAGGCACAGGAATAGAATCATAAAATAAAAATTTAACACTCAAATTCCACGATATTTGTCTCGTTTGGTTCTGTCTTGAGGAATTGACTCCATTCTCTTAAAATTGTGTAAAAACTTTCAAAACTCATTGTTGGCTGCTGCGATGTTGGCGCGCCTTTATCTGCACTAATCTGGGTTTCAGCCACACTGCTCATTGGCAAGCTAATCACCAATGCTCCCAAACAGCCAATCACAGCAAAGTTGAGTGGATTTAACTTCTTATAATGAATAGGTAGAACCGAGACTGTCGTCGAATCTGTTCCAGATACCCCCTGACTTTGCCCTGCTTGCTTGGTTTTGCTTTTTACAATCTCGGCAACAGCAATAAACATCCCACGAGCATGGCTAAAAATAATACGATAACGATTCTTATTCACTTTAAAGTCTCACTAAATTTTTATGTAATCAAATAAATATGTAATTGGGAGAGGATGTATTAATAAGTCCAGTTCACGCTAAATCCAGTCGTGTAATCATCTGTTTCGAAGTGATCTGGTTTTTTCAACGGTGCTCCGACAAAGGCGTCATAATTCAAACGCAAGGGAGCAATTTGACCACGCAACCCAATAACTGCACCTAATAAACTCGTGCCTGGTAAAGGATTTGGATAATGTGCAGTTTTTCCACCAACCTCTCCGTAATCGATACCTGCGTACCAAGAGTGGGGTTTATTCATGATTGAGCCACTCAGTTCATTGCGAACTAGAAATCCATTATCGGCCAATAAAGTTTGCTCACCATCAAAACCTCTTACGGTATAACGGTTTCCAATTGAAAATCTGTCTTGAGGAGTTAAAGGTTGATTGCTGTGTTGAGTACGCCATTCAGCTAGATATTGAAGATTTTGCTGACCTACTTTAAAAGGAACTTGTAAACTGGCATTGGCTTGTAAAATCCCCACACGCGTATAAGCTTCACCAAAGTCTTCTTCTGGTGCTCTCATCGCATTCAACCAACCTGTACCACGTTTATAAGTCAGATTGCCGCTTAAAGTAGCATTAGAAAAATATTCGATATGATCAAGAGTTGCTTTCCAACCCGCAGTTTTACGGTGTTGTACTTCAACTTCTACATCATTAATATAGTTTTGTGATTCACGATACCACCCCCCAAAACCTAAGGTTGTTTTCCGGTGCGCATCTCGATAAATCACCCGAGATAAATCTGCATTAATGAGTTCACTTTTACCGCTATATTGATAAGTTTCACTACTTCCAGCGACTGTTTGCAAGTAATTAGAGCGACTATAACTGGTTGAAAATAACCAATAATCAAATGGAATAGTATAACTTGCATAAAAGCCATCAGTACCATGTTTACCAGAGTTTCCACCTCCTAAATCATGGTTATAGCTGACATAAAACAGATCATTTAAAGTCAGCACATGATCAAGTGATAAAGTCGCTGTACCTTGATATTTTCCTGTCGCCTCACTCCCTGAATCATCAATCCCTATATGTAAGCGATAAGGTTTAGCCTGTTGCCAAGCCAAAACCACATCACTATAGCCTGGTTCTTTTTTTTGTTCTGCTGGTTGGATCTTAAAATCAGCCTCAACCGTAGGTACTCGTTTAAAGTTTTCTAAACCTTGCTCCATATCACGAATATTTAACAGCTCACCCGACTTCATTGGTAAAGCATTCCATAAATGTGCACGTTTAGAAGTACCCTCAGCAAACTTAATCTGATCCACTCGTCCTGGAATAACACGAACACGCACCGTACCAGATGCAATATTTTGTTGAGGAAGCAAAACTCGTGTGGTTACATAACCGTTTGCTATAATTTTATTTTGTACAAGATCAAGGGCTTGGTTTAGTCCATTTACCCCTAAACATCTTCCAATAATATTGTTCTTGCCAGTCGTAATAACATTAAAATCTGATATAAATTGATGGGCTTCTTCACCTTCTAAAAGTATTTTGTTAATTTCAAAACAAGGGGTTTCACTGTTAGAACGTAAATATTGTAATTGCTGAGCTGAAATCTTATTTTGTTCTTGCCCTAGATTTACGTTTACATTCGGCTGAATTTGTTTTTCTAATGCAGTGTCACGCTGTTGTTGTCGAATGGTTTGGTCAGCCTGAATTCTCTGGCCAATCGGATCACCTAAGTCTGCAGCATAACTTAAGCCCCCCATTAGCGATAAGCAGATGAATAAGACGCTTTTATTAAATTTTTTATAGTTCAACATATAAATCAAATCAAAATTTACTTTAATTAATCATATTTTAACAAAACATTAACAAAGTAAAAATACTTTATACAGATTAGTCTGTATGAAATTAAATTTTATTTAATATAAGTAATAATTTTTAAGAAAATTTAATTAGAAAATATACGAGACAAAAAAAGCTCCCTCAACAGGAGCTTTTTTGAATCTTGGCAGAGGATCAAGGATTCGAACCTTGACGAACGGTTTTGGAGACCGTCATGCTACCATTACACCAATCCTCTATATGTGCAATTAAACCCTTTGGATTTAATCATAAAAAAAGCAAGATCATCGTCTTGCTTTTTTCAATGGTGGGGGCGAAGAGACTCGAACTCTTACACCTTGCGGCGCTGGAACCTAAATCCAGTGCGTCTACCAATTTCGCCACGCCCCCATCTGGGACATTTATTTAAAATAAATGTGGCAGAGGATCAAGGATTCGAACCTTGACGAACGGTTTTGGAGACCGTCATGCTACCATTACACCAATCCTCTTCCAAGATTTAAATGATTTAACATTCAAATCAACTTTAAGTCTTAACTTAAAGTGGTGGGGGCGAAGAGACTCGAACTCTTACACCTTGCGGCGCTGGAACCTAAATCCAGTGCGTCTACCAATTTCGCCACGCCCCCGATGGCTGTGTATATTAGCGATAAGATCTAACAGTGACAAGTGTTTTTTTTCTAAAAAAAACTGACCGTGTAAATTGTATACAGATACTAGATCAATGATTTTTATAAGTTTGAGAGACCATTTAAACAATTGATTGCTTCAAATGCATTTGAAAAACGGTTTTTCTGCTGTTTTTGCAATAACCCTATAAGTAAAGGGTAAAAAACTTGAACTGAATCAGGCAACTGAATGTTTAAGTTTTGGCAATGCAATACAGCCCAGTCATGATAAGTGTTTGCTTGTAAACGTATTTGACTTAGCCATTCATATAAAACAACTCCAAAAGCATATAAATCGCTTTGTATATTCTTCCTAGTTCCATGGAACAGTTCAGGTGCCATATATCTTGGCGTAGCATCAATGATTGAATCAGGAGTAGTTATAAGCCGTGCTTTTTCAAAATCGATTAAATAAAGTCTTTGCTCAAACTTTCGAAAGTGTTCTTTTTTAATATCGCCATGAATCCACCCTAGCTCATGAAGTTCTGCTAAAGCCATAAGCGCTGTATAGATCATCTCATGAATATCTTTTAAATTTTGCTTTTGATCTAAGTCATCAAACCAGCAATCGGTGTCTGGCAAAATTAATACTTTTCCTTCAAACTGATGTAATTGGGAAATAGTACTGACATCAAATATTTTAAATGGCAAAAGCCAATTCACTTTTTTATGCTGAATATTTTCATAGAATTGCAATTCATGCAAAAAATCTTGCTCACCTTGAGCATGTACATGCGGCACTTGATATTTTAGCCAGTAGTAATGAGCATCTATAGAACATGTCCATAGATGCCTTCCTAAAGCTGAACTTTTAGGTTTTGTTACGCATTTTAAGTGTTCTATATGAGAAGCAAAATCATGCTTCAGCATAATAAGACTCTGGCTGTTGTTTCTTTTCTTCAAAACGTAAAACTTCTAAACAATGCTGAATTGTTTTACCAATACGCGCATGAGTTTCTATAGAAGATATTTTCGGCCAAGTCGCACGCTCACCTTCTCGTTGTAATCGTTTAAATAAATGTGGACGAGGGTTTTGTAACGTATAGGCATAATGTTTTAAGCTATATTTGGCAATAATATTAACATCTCCATAATATCGCTGCCCTACTACACCATATCCGTGATCAAGCAATCTCCTTACTGGAGAAATGGCTCCTAATCTTTGACGGGTAAAATCCATTATTCCCATCGAAAGCACTTTACCTTGGCGTCTTAAAATACGTTCAGGCCAACTTAAAACATCCTTACGGAAACGGTGTGCATCATCTTGCATAAATGGCACAACATGCGGATTCACTTGACTAGCAATGGTGTAGTTTAAATTATAAAGCCTTGCCATTCTTTCTTGTGGAAAGTCACTACGCACACTGCCATCTACCCATTTAGTGTTTGCCATATACGGCGTATGTTCACCATCATAACGCTTACTGGTTAAACGCACAGGCGGAAATAAAACTGGTACAGCACAAGAAGCCAACACAGCACTCCAAACCAAAACATTGGGTGTCATAATTGCATTCATAATCCGAGGATTTTCTGTTGCATCATACGGCGCAACAGCGACATTAATATTCAAACCTGATTTTTTGAATGCTTCTTCAAAAGTAAGATCGCCCAAATTTTCAATGAGGAATTTTTTTAAATAGTGGACATCTGCAATACCACCATTCCCTTTTATAAGTTCACGAAGTTTTCTAAAGTGAAACGCATCACTGAAAAATTGCTCGCCATTTAACAAATTTTGAATATCTTCACTGGCAGAAATTCCCAACATACCAGTCATAATAGCGCCCGCACTTGAGCCTGACAGTACCTTAGGCATTAAATCTTGTTCAATTAGAGCTTTACATACACCCGTATGAAAAAGACCTAAAGTTGCACCACCCGAAAACATAAGAGCAGGCTGACCATAAGCTTTTTCACAATTTTCAAAAAACTCGATTTTTTCTTTTCTTTGAAACGTAATACATTCACTAGATGCAATATAAGCCAAGCTTTGACTGACTTCTTCAATATAATCTTCAATTAATTTTTTTGTGCCTACATGTGTGGCAGCAAACAACATAGGATGACCAATATTTGCAATATCGTAGGTTAGCCCTTCTTTTAAAAGATAAATCAAATCCAGAGTACGGTGTTGCTGACGATATCTTTTCAGTAAAGTGTAACGATAAGAAATGAGCTCGGCATCGAAGTAAGGCGAACTATTATCAAACTTCCACTCTTGTGCACCTGTTTCTTCATCCAGTTTTAATGCAAAAGACTTCCATTCTTCATAAGATTCAGCCATGTCTAATTGACGTTGTAATTTTTTGATACGGTAAGCCTGATGTGGATTCATATCACTTCGTATTTTTTCAAACATATTTCGTCCTCATCTTCACAGATGATTTTACTGAATAGACATGACAACACTATGCGCGGTCTGAACATTTCAATCAATTGCAAAACCGATAAACTGCATTACCAGTATCTTTTTTGTCAGCTTGCAAATTTCGGTGTTAGTATCCTAGTAAATTACTGTTTAACATGATTGATTAACCATGGCTACCATTGATTTACCCGACAATTTAGTTCAAACCTTATCACTTGTATTAAATCAGTTACAGCAGGTCTTACCTGAACCGAAGCAAGAAACTGATTTCACTGCACCAGCTTTTAGATGGGAAAACCAGCAACTTAAAGCCATTTATACGCCTAAGAATATTTATCTTGATGACTTAAAAGGCATCGAACGTCAAAAAGAAAAAATTATTCAAAATACTTTGCAGTTTTTAAATGGCTTACCCGCAAATGATGTACTGTTAACAGGCTCACGTGGTACAGGTAAATCCTCTATTGTGCGTGCTTTACTCACTGAGTATGCTCCTCAAGGATTACGTTTAATTGAAATTGAACGTGATGATTTAGCAGACTTACCAAAAATTCAAAAAATTATTCAAAACCGACCTGAAAAGTATATCGTTTACTGTGATGACTTAGCGTTTAATGCTGAAGATGAAAATTATCGTAGTTTAAAAAGTGTATTGGATGGTTCATTACAGTCAGGTTCAACAAATTTTATTATTTATGCGACCAGTAACCGTCGTCACTTGTTACCTGAGTTCATGCACGAAAACACACCTGTAACCAAAGTAGATGTGCCCCAATATACCGAACTACATCCTCAAGAAGCGATTGAAGAAAAGATCTCTCTATCAGACCGTTTTGGTTTGTGGTTATCTTTTTACCCAATGGATCAAAATTTATATTTAGAAATCGTAGAACATTATCTAGATAAAGCGAACATGCCTTTCAATGATGAAGTTCGAGCTGAGAGTTTACGTTGGTGTCAAATGCGTGGTCAGCGCTCTGGTCGTGCGGCTTATCAGTTTTCTAAGCATTGGATCGGTTTAAACGCTTTAAAAGAACTGTCTAACAGTTAAATAAAATGTCCCACAAAGCCTTAGCTTTGGCCTATAAACCGCTTAGCTTTGGCAATTGTTTTTCATAACCTAAATATAGATAGTTTTCTTTAGGCTTATATATGAAAAAACAATTGCCAAAAATTTCTCTAGTAAGCAAAACTGTTGCTAAAAGTTTGTTATTCGCACAAGGCTTTTTAGATCAAGCAAAAAAATATTCAACCCTTCCTTTTACTCAATCTTATATCATTCGCCCACGTGTTGACGAAAAATACTATAGCTGGACCCACTACGGAATCTTTTTTCCACTTTTGCCAGAACCTCATCGCTATTTAAATATTATGATTTTAATCGGTACGCCTGGCGCACTTGCATTTGATCATGATGATATTATCGTTGGAAACCCTAGAAAAACAGCGACTTTCTTTTCAAGTACAGCCGCCCTTGAACAAGCATTATTGAAAGCCTATATCATTCCCGAAGAGACAAAAATTAATAAAGATGGAAGTTTAATAGAACTTGGTAAGGAAATTTCAATTCAAGGAAAATTCCCTCAAATTCATATTAATGGGCATTATCAGGGTCTAGATTTCGACTTTGATATTGATGTGACTTCACATGTTTCATGGTTCATAAAAACACCAGTCTATGACCATTTTAGTTTGTTGGCAAAATTTAAAGGTTTTTTAAACTATCAGGAAAAACGCATTGAAAGTGAAGGGCTTTGCACTTACGAATATGCTCGTGCAGTTGGTCCCCACTCATTCACAACTCAACTTATACCTGAGAACCATAAACTACCGCTTGATTTTTTCACTTATCAAATCATCAATTTAAATGAAAACACTCAACTTCTTCTAACAAAAGCAGATATTGTGGGGCAAACAGTAACCTATACCTTGCACATTAGACATCTTGATCGACCAGCTGAAATTTATACAGACGTTAGCTTTGATATTATTTCACACCAAGTTGATGACTTCATTTCTCCAACGGGCAAAAAAATGCAACTTCCAAAATATTTTTCATGGATCGCTCGAAATGATGCAAAGCAAATTATCTTAAACATTCAGGCAGAAATTGACTGCCCATTCCGCTATGGTCATGGGCAAGGTTATGCAAGTGGTTATATATTTACGGGCCATTATTTTGGCAATGAAGTGCAAGGCCGGGGTTATATCGAATATATAGATATTGAAAACCAACAAGCCTTTGCAGATGAATAATTTTATTTAGGAATAGACAATTCTGTCATTGGCCAACGCGGTGTAGTCGTGACAGCCAAGCCATCGTGTTGGCCCGCTTTTAAACGCTGATAACCTGCAAATGCAATCATTGCCCCATTATCAGTACATAAGGCAGGTTCAGCATAGTAAACTTGCGCTTTAATTTTGGCCAATGAAGTTTCCAACTGTTCGCGTAATCGTAAATTTGCACTCACCCCACCAGCAATCACTAAACGCTTAAGTCCAGTTTGCTTTAAAGCTTTTACCGATTTTTTTACTAAGGTGTCTACAATAGCTTCTTGGAATGAAGCAGCAATGTCAGCATCACGGTTTTCGCCATTCAATTTTTTCAGTTGAACAGAAACTGCCGTTTTTAAGCCACTAAAAGAAAAATCTAGACCTTGATGAAGCATTGGACGGGGAAACTCAAATGCTAAAGGATCACCAGATAGCGCCTGTTTTGCGATATTTGGCCCACCCGGATATGGCAGATTCATCATTTTTGCAACTTTATCGAAAGCTTCACCGGCTGCGTCATCAATTGATTCACCCAATAACTCATATTGACCAATCGCATGAGCCGCCATCAATTGTGTATGTCCACCTGAAACAAGTAATGCTACAAATGGAAATTCAGGCGGTTGGCTTGAGAGCAATGGAGCTAACATGTGTCCTTCCATATGGTGAACACCGATGGCAGGCTTATTTAAAGAAAAAGCTAAAGTTCTTCCAAATAATGCGCCTGTCATTAATGCTCCCATTAAACCTGGGCCACGTGTATAAGCGACTGCATCAATTTCCTGTTTCTTAACACCACTTTGTTCAAGCAGCTGATTCATTAAAGGAATAAGCTTACGAACATGGTCACGAGAAGCTAACTCCGGAACCACACCACCATATTCAGCATGAAGTTTTATCTGGCTATAAAGAACCTGTCCCCGTAAGCCGAGTTCGCTATCATAAAGTGCCAACCCTGTTTCATCACAAGAAGTTTCCAAGCCTAAAACAATCATCAAAACTGCCTTTTATATGAGTCAAAATATTGCAATCGCTATTATAGACTTGTGATATGAGTTGTAAATGAGTAAAATACTGACCTTCACTTGTGATCCGGCGCAATGGTGTGCCTGATCTTATCCATAATCTAGAGGATTTTACATGCCACAAGTTAAGTTGAAAGAAGGCGAACCAGTTGACGTAGCTATCCGTCGTTTCAAACGTTCATGCGAAAAAGCTGGTGTTTTAGCTGACGTTCGTAAGCGCGAATTCTACGAAAAACCAACTCAAGAACGTAAGCGCAAAAAAGCTGCTGCAGTTAAACGCTACCAAAAGAAATTGGCTCGCGAATCTGTACGTACTACTCGCCTTTACTAATTAATTTGTGATTGACTGCTGAAATTATGACTACTTTAAAAGACCAAATTACTGATGCATTAAAAACTTCTATGCGTGCCAAAGATATGGCAACAGTGACGGTTTTGCGTAGTCTACAAGCAGCAATTAAGCAAATCGAAGTTGATGAGCGCATAGAGCTTGGCGACGCTCAGGTTCTTGCGGTCATTGAAAAGCAAATTAAACAACGTAAAGAATCGATCAAAGCCTTTGAAGGTGCTGGTCGTGATGATTTAGCTAGTAAAGAACAAGCCGAAGCTGAGATTATTTCCCAGTTTCTACCAGAAGCTATGACTGAGGAAGAGCTTGATTCTATCATTGAGCAAACGATTGCTGCTCAAGAAGCAACTAGCATGAAAGATATGGGTAAGGTGATGAATTCTCTACGTCCGATCATAGCCGGGCGTGCCGATCCTGCTCAAGTTTCAGCAAAAATTAAAGCTAAATTAGCTTAATTCCCTCCTCTCTCTTTATATACTCTTAGACTAAGCTTTCATTTACTTGTCAGTTTAAGCATATCTGTGTGTTTGAAAAGCATAAGCTCAAACTACAAGCTCTAAATTTTCATTCGTCGCTCATCTTGCATTTGCTTTAATCGACCATCAATTTTAGCTGACATGGCTTGATTGCCTTTCGCTAGTCTTTGTGCATGTAGCATAGATTTAATTGCATTTTCTTCACTACCAGACCAATACTGTGCTTCTGCACGATATCGCAACACATTCACCGCTCTTAACGGTGACTGTTTATCTAAATTAGCGGCTTGCTGTAATAGTTGCCAGCCTTGAATATCTCTAGCATTTTTATTAATAAAACGCTGCACCAAAGTTTGCACTTGAGCATATTTACCTTGACGCAATAAAACCTCAGCCAATTTGTAGCTAAAAGCTTTATTTTCAGGCATTGTCATTTGTAAGGGAGCGATCGAATTATAGGCCTGATCAAGTTTATTCTGACCCAAATAAATATCTGTTTGAATTAAAGAAACAAGTGGCTTACCACTAGATTTTACTTGATCTAAGGTTGTTTGAGCTTGGGCATAATCTCCTTGTTTAAGATAAAAAGCAGATAAAGCCAGTAACCCTGCGAGATTTTTTTGCGATGCCAGACTTTGCAATTGGTTTTCAGTCGCCTCTCCCGCAACCACCATGGTATACCATTTTAAAATTTCAAAATCGACATCATATATTCGACTTTTAACTTTAGGCATCTGGTTTGCTCTTAAACGGGCCTCGCTCATACGTTCAGTCGTTAAGGGATGCGTAAGCCAAAAATCCGGCAGGAAACTTACATGACTTGTTGCTCTGTGCATCGTTTCAAAATAATCTGCCATACTTTGCGGGTTATAACCTGCAGCATACATATATTGCATTCCAATACGGTCAGCTTCACGCTCTTGATTACGACTATAAGTGAGCTGTTTATCCAGAAGTGCAGCTTGCGTACCCAACATGACTGCAGCTCCAGCATCCCCGCCTGCTTGGGCAGCTAAAGCCACACCTGCTAGCAAACCAGCTAAGCTTAAAAGAGTTTGCCCTTTAAAAGCCTCTTCTGAACGACTAAAGTGCCTCTGCGAAACGTGGGCAATCTCATGCGCCATCACTCCAGCAATCTCATCAATATTTCGAGCCGAGGAAATAAGACCTGTATTTAATGCAAATAAACCACCAGGAACAGCAAAGGCATTAATTTGTGGGTCTTTAATGACCACAAGCCCAATAGGTTGTCCAAGCTGTGTTTCAGCCAAGATATTAGAGAAAACTTGAAAAAACTGATCTTCCAGCCACACATCTTGTATGACTGGCATTTGCTTATGAACTTCACGGAAAACTTTTTCACCAATAAATTTTTCTTTTTGTTGATCAAGTAATCCTATTCCACTACCAATATTCGGAATTTCAACCTGCCCAGAAGCTGGTTTTGAGTCAAAAGGATCAGCGTAAGAGGCATTTGTTATAAAAGCCAAACTTAAAATAACTGGCAAAAATTTCAAAAGTTCTTCTCTATTAAAAATTAAACTAACAAAAAAGCCCATTCATATAATGCTTGAGTTTCTTACATCATATGAGCAGGCTTTCACTATAACATTGAAAATAGACTATATTTGCAATGAAGTGTTATTCAATATTTATACGAAATTAGGGTTCACCAAATACCTTGGTGTTTTATCTTCCAATGCTTCTACTAAGTTTTTATAAGCTAAATTTGCCATTTTTTTGCGTGTTTCAGCTGTAGCAGACCCCACATGAGGCAAAGTAACAACATTTGGTAATTTAAAAAGTGCCGAATCTTGCAAAGGCTCTTTTTCATATACATCTAAGCCAGCAGCAAAAATGACTTCCTGCTGTAAAGCTTCAATAAGTGCCTGCTCATCAACCACTGAACCGCGCGCAATATTGATAAAGATAGCGTGCTTTTGCATCAGCTCAAATTGAGCTTTGCCCATTAAGGCTTTAGATTCTGCATTTAAATCAACTGCTGTGACTACAAAATCAGACTGTTGTAGCAACTCATCCAAACCTAGATATTGAGCATTCAATGGCTCGGCCAATTCAGGCTTTTCGCGTCGATTATGGTAAACAATATTCATGTTAAAACCATAAAAACCACGACGCGCAATTGCAGCACCAATATTACCAAGTCCGATAATACCAAGTGTTTTCCCAAAAACATCCAGACCAAACTGCTGTGGCCCTACTGTTCTTTTCCATTCGCCTTGTTTAGTCCAGTGGTCTAAAAATGGTACTTTTCTAGCTGCGCTTAACAATAGAGTAAAGGCAAGATCAGCAGTAGTTTCTGTCAAAACATGAGGTGTGTTTGATAACCAGATTTTCTTTTGGTTCAAATAAGCAACATCATAATTATCATAACCAACAGTCACAGATGAAATAATTTTTAATTTTTGTGCTGGAGCAAGGTTACTTTCATTAAGTAAGCGTCCCGCGCCAATCATTCCATCAGCATCTACCACTTCTTGTCGTATCTGTTCATTGATATCACCCAGTTTAGGGTTTAATACGACAACATGATAATCCTGCTGCAACCGTGACAAAATCTCTTCATCAATTTGACTAAAAACTACAACCTTTTTCATGTATGTCCCTACTACTCATTGTTATCTTGCATAAGTTGCCACAATCTTTTCTTAAGGAGAGGCTTATCTAACATTTCTTTTAAACTAGCTAAATGAATAAGATTTGCATGTTGAATATACGCACATTTACCTAAACACAAAATCTTTTTTTCTGCAGCTAAAGCATCTAAGAAACCCTGAATATATGAACCCACACCGCGTTGATCTTGATATGCCGCTAAGGGAAAAGGCCATTTTAATTCAGCATAGTGACCCACTTTAGCCTTTTGTATATTTGTCCAAAGTTGTTTCTCTTCTTTTTCTAGTGCTGTCACATCAACAAAGATTACACACTTTTCAAGGCAATAAGCCTGCAACTCGAATGGAGCAATCGCCTCTTGCTCAACAGCAATCACAGGTTTTTCAATAACCCTTTCAGACTGCGGAACATCTCTAATTGCTATTGAAGGTTGCTCTACAACTTTAGGCGCTTCAGGCAACAGAGGCTTAGATGGCTTTTGTTCAAAAGCAGGAACATCTATTGTAGGTGCGATAATTGGTGTATGAGATTCAACAACCTGATCTCGCCATACAGTATGGGCATTATTTTTTTGGCACGCTTGTGTTCTAGGAATCCATATATCAATTCCTAAATTTGCCAGTATATTTCTTTGCTGCCCAATCATGTTTAAATCAGTACCTCTAATCTACACACATTCTAACGGGCTTCTGACTTTTTTTCAGCGTTTTCTTTTAATGATCGCTAGTGGAAATCACATATGTCTCTTAAATAATCATAACGCTATTTTTCTTCTGCATTTGCTCTACAATTTCATCGGACTCAAAACCAAATCGCCAGTAGAGTAACTCCAGCACATCAAGTTCATCTTGAGTAATAATGCGGTCACTCCATAAACACATCTCAGCAATTGCTAAAATACTTAAACGATCACGAAGTAAAAGCCCAGCAATGTCATTTAAAATTTCGGCCAAGTCTAAAGGCTCATCCGAAATTTCATCATATATATGCATTTCATCTGGGTTAAGTAAAGAACGCAAAATACGCTCACGGACTTCCAACTGGTTTGGACTATTAATTTGCTGCACATGAAGTAACGCATCAATTAAACGAACTATTTGAGGTTTCACTTCTTCAAATGCTGTTGGCAAATGAAGTGGCATCAAATTCAATTCATACTTGACCCGCTCTAATAATAAGGCATCAAGCAGCCCAATTTCCCCATCTTCCTGAATAATAAGTGCCAGTTTTGTCAAAAATTGACGCGCAATACTTGCAGGCATATGGCCAATATTTTTACATGCGTCGTGAAATATCTGAATATGAATACGACCATCCAAATTAAGCAAAGCATCGACTATCGAATGGCTTACAGGGGCTTCTTGCGGAATAAATTCTCGATATTGACGAATCATTAAAATCGCAACCATCACCTCACGGGAACCAGTGGCTGTTTGCAATGCACGCTGAATAAGTTCAGGGCGTTTTTTATTACGTCGGATATCACTACTTAAAGGCTTGATCGCATCATTTAATGCAAAGCTAATTGGAGAAAGACGCAATAATGGCAAAGGTTGTGGTGATGACCACGGAATATAGATTTCCGTCTCAGATTCTTCTAATGAACGGAAAAGGCTAAATAAAGGCCTATTACGAAGTTTCTTTAAATTTTCTAATTGTAAATCTTGCAGTAAAGTAGGATTGAGTTCGTAAATACGCTCACGAATGCTCGGATGAATATTCATCCAGCTTTGAGGGCTAAGTGAATTTGCAAAACACATATGCGCGATTGATTCAGAATAAGCACTATGAATTTGTGATCCTGAATGGTGAACATAAATACGTAATAATGTTTGGGTATTCGTACTATTTTTTAGCAACCGCATAGTTTTTTGGTCATTGCGAAATGTGCGGCCACTTAATGTTAAATATTTAATAAAGCGAGTGATTAAAACACCTAAACTTCCTGCTAACCAAATCACTCCACCAACAGCTACAAACACAGTCTCGAACTTATGCTTATAACCCGGACTGTAGCGCTTAAAACCTTGTTTTGCGAGCTTACTGCCCCATTGACTGAAAGTCGTTAAACCGCTGTATAAAATTTTTAATTTAGTATTTTCTACAGCCTCACCAGATAAAATTTGGTTAAATTCATGACCCAGTAAACCATACAGCTCTAGTTCATCTAGATTCTGTAAAGCTCCCCAAGTCAAAATAATGACAATATCATTTGAGTGAAAACCAGCTGTTAATGCATTTACACCTACTTCATCAGGCAAAACATAGAGAGTTGGAACGTTAAGAGAAAATGTTTGCGCCAAATGTTCTGTAATTTTTAATGCCGCATGTTCTTCTGGTGTACTCTCGCCTTTTACCAAACGACGTGCTTTAAGCTGTTTGGCAAGGGAATGACCACCTTTACGTAAAATGTAAAGCTCGGTCACCACCGACCAAACCATAATAAAAAGCAAAAGAGCAATAAAATAGGGACTTAAAGCATGCCACCAAATCGGTTGGCTATAATCAAAAAAATGAACAAGTAAACCTAAAATGAGATTTAAAATAAAAATAGTCAAAAGCACAGCGACCAAACACATAGTGATGGACCATGCCATATTTTTATTTTCGATTAAATAGTGGCTTACTTCTTTCAATGTAAATATTCCCAATTACATTGTTAAGTTTCATCATAAAAGAAAAAAGCGGGAAACACCCGCTTTTTTCGGCTATTTCTATTCTTCTTTAATACCCGTCAAATCTACTGACGCTGCATCAATATTGACATCAATATAACCATCTTTTTTCTTTTTCGCAGAATCATTACGCTTCTGTTCCAAATTATTCAGATAGTCTGCATCAATTCCACCAGTTACATAGATACCATCAAAAACAGAGCAATCAAACTCAGTTAATGTAGGAACCTTACTTGTACGTACGGCGTTCTTCAAGTCTTCCAAATCTTGGAATACTAAACGATCAGCACCAATAATTTCTTGGATTTCTTCTACACTGCGTTCTGAAGCAATAAGCTCAGTTTTAGCAGGCATATCGATACCATATACGTTTGGATACATCACTTTTGGTGCTGCTGAAGCAAAGTATACTTTTTTCGCACCTGAGTCACGCGCCATTTGAATAATCTCATTACACGTAGTACCACGTACAATAGAGTCATCAACCAATAGAACGTTCTTGCCTTTAAACTCCAACTCAACCGGGTTTAATTTCTGACGTACAGATTTTTTACGCTGTTGCTGACCCGGCATAATGAAGGTACGACCGATATAACGGTTTTTCATAAACCCTTCACGGAACTTCACACCAAGAATGTTTGCAAGTTCTAATGCAGAAGTACGGCTTGTATCTGGAATTGGGATAACCACATCAATATCATGGTCTTCACCCCAGTCACGCAAAATCTTATGCGCTAATTTTTCACCCATTTTTAAGCGGGCTTTATAAACTGAAATACCATCAATAATTGCATCTGGGCGAGCAAAATAAACATATTCAAAAATACATGGGCGATATTTTGGATTAGCCGCACATTGTTTAGTGAATAACTGACCTTCGGCATCAATGAAAATTGCCTCACCTGGTGCGATATCACGTTCGATCTTAAAACCAAGAGCAGTAATCGCCACAGACTCAGATGCAATGATATATTCCATCTCACCTTGTTCAGTTACACGCGAACCATAAATAAGTGGACGAATACCATTTGGATCGCGGAAACCAACCAAACCATGACCAGTGATCATAGCAACTACGCCATAAGCACCTTGGCAGCGCTCATGAACACGAGAAACCGTATGAAAAATATCTTCAGCTGTAGGATTTAACGTTCCTTTCTTTTGCAACTCATGTGCAAAAACGTTTAAAAGAACTTCTGAATCAGAATCAGTGTTCATGTGACGCAAATCTGTTTTAAACAGGTCATCATGAATTTCTTCTGCATTAGTCAAGTTACCATTATGCGCAAGTGTAATACCGTAAGGTGAGTTCACATAAAATGGTTGAGCTTCAGCACTACTAGCAGAGCCCGCAGTTGGGTAGCGCACATGACCAATACCGTAATTACCAAGTAATGCTCTCATATGACGAGTATGAAAAACATCACGCACCATACCGTTATCCTTACGAAGGAAAAGACGGCCTTCATGGCAGGTTACTATTCCAGCTGCATCTTGCCCACGATGTTGCAACATCGTTAATGCATCAAACAACATTTGGTTCACTGGCGATTTACCGGCTATACCAACAACTCCACACATAGCAACCTCGCAGACAAGCTAGGAATTAATAAAAAGGATTCTTTGTTGAATGGTCGGGCCGGATTTCTGGTTCTTCCGACTCGTCCATTGGTTTTGGAGAAGTGCGAGATACACCGCCTCCAGATGTTATCTGATGAAAAGCCTCACTTGCTGCCCCTTTAGAAAGCTCCGTGGCTAAAGGTGCGTAAGGCAATAAAAACTGGATAAATTTGGATTGCTTCCAATGAGGTGAACTTTCTACCCAAGGACCAACACCTTGCATAGTAATAAGAACAACCAATAAACCCTTCAACGAACCAAAAGCACCACCTGCTAAACGATTTAATGGCCCCAATTTTAAACTTTTCAAGAGGCCATTTAAAAATGCGGTGACGATCCAAGTTAAAACAATAATAATGAGTGCAATAAATGCAAAAGCTGCAATCTTTTGAACCACCGGATCCTGACTTAAACCCGACATTGACGGAGCTAGAAGAACAGCATATTTTGCACCCATAATTAATGCAAAAATCCATCCTACCAAGTTCGCAAAGGCTTTTATAAATCCTTGCCGCAAACCGTTTAGCCCCCCAATGAGCAAAAGTATTAGAATGATGATATCAATAGTGTTCATGTTCAATTAGGTCATAGCTTCAACACATTGCTTTACAAGCGTTGGTCCCGTATAGATTAGACCACTATAAATTTGAACAAGTGTTGCTCCAGCTTGTTGTTTCGCTAAAGCTTGCTCACCAGACAAAATACCACCCACACCGATTAAAGGAATTTGACCTTTCAATGATTGAGCAAATAAACGTAAACATTCTGTACTTTTTTCAAATACAGGTGCACCTGACAAACCGCCAGACTCATTACCGTAAGGCAGGTTTTCCACCCCTTCTCTCGACAAAGTGGTATTGGTCACAATAAGACCATCAATTTTAAAATCTAATAATTGAGCAGAGATAAACTTAACATCTTCAGCTGTTAAATCCGGAGCAACTTTAAGTACTAGAGGAACATAATGGTTATATTGCTCAGCCAACTCAAGTTGACGCGCTTTTAAGGTTTGCAGTAATTCAGTTAACGCATCACCACTTTGTAAACTACGTAAGTTTTTAGTATTCGGTGATGAAATATTGACAGTAATATATGAAGCGTAGTTATAAACTTTCTCAAGACAAATTAAGTAATCATCAACTGCTTTTTCGACAGGCGTATCGGCATTTTTACCAATATTAATTCCTAAAATGCCTCTAAACTTTGAAGCTTTAACATTTTCAATAAGTTTATCAACACCATCATTATTAAAACCCATACGATTAATAATGGCTTTAGCTTCAGGAATACGAAATAAACGTGGTTTTGGATTACCCGATTGCGGACGAGGTGTAATTGTACCAATTTCAATGAAACCGAAACCTAATCCAGCTAATGCATCAATATGAGCACCATTTTTATCTAGACCTGCTGCCAAACCTACCGGATTAGGAAACTCGATCCCCATACATGTAGTAGGTTTTGCTTCTACGGCCTGACGCATCATGCCTAGCTTATGCGCTTTATCAAGCATGGATAATGTTAATTCATGGGCACGCTCTGGTGCTAAACTAAACAACATCGGGCGAGCAAGTGAATATAACATACCAATCACAGTCTACTGATTTTAGGTACGCATATTATAGGCACAGGCAGCACAAAACACCATGCTTGACATAAGCATATTTTGATATGTTATTGAACTGTCGCTGTTAATTTAATCTGACCTTCGCTTGAAACCATTTCCATCTTCTGAATACTAAGACCCATCTGTGCAAGTTGTGTTAAAAAGTTAGCTAAAATTGCATAATTCTGATGCGTTACAACAATTTGTAACTGCTCTCCATTTTGCTGAGAAGTCACAGTTAAACCTTGCTGTTGAGCCACCCTTTGTATTTTTCCAGACTTATCAAGTTCAAGCTCATTTGCAGGCTTCATAGTAACTGCATTACTTTGCATCCACACCATCAGATCTTTTAAATCATTTAAGCGTTTTTGCTGTTGTTCTGCCAAGGAATGCATTTTCCAAAGTGAAGACCCAACAATAGCCACTACCACAAAAATTGTAGTAAAGACCACCATAACGCGTTCACGGACAGTTAAACGATCTAGGTATTGAACAACTTTTTCAATCCACTGATCAAAACGATTCTGCAATTGAGCTAACATTTTCATTATTGTATTTTCACCACCCCAATTGCCCCACCACCATTTGCTTGGACATTACCTAGCTCAGCTTTAAATCCTTGCTGATTTAATTGTTGTGTCAAAGCTTGTAAATCATCTGCCGATTTTGCTTTTAATGCCATCGTTAAAATTGAAGCATCATAATTAAGTTGCTGAGCCAAAATCTGTCTTTGCATTAAAATAGGTCCAACACGGCTTAACAAAGAAAGTGCTTGTGTATCACCTTGTTGACTCATTCTTAAATGACTTTCAAATTGACCTTTAATATTTTGTTCAGTCACACGACTAGATGGCCCAAACCAGTATTTATATTGTTCAATTGTTTGGTCAGCAGTTAGATTTGCTACTTTTTTCAATTTGACCCAACGCAATAGATCATAGCTAAACTGCACTACGATAATTGCTAAAATAACGGCAGCACATGCCTTCCAATAACCAGAAAAAGTACGCTCCTGGCCTTTTGATTTTGGTAAAACATTGAAAGGATGCTGCTTAGTTTTATCTAATGGCTGAAATTGATAAACGAACTCAGAACGTTGTTCTGCACTTGAAGCGGCCTCTAAACTTTCCAGTTGCCCTGATGTTAAACCACTATATTGATAATGTTTTTCAGCTGACTGAAATTCTAAAAAAAGCCCCAAATCATCAATTGAATTACCCAACCATTTATTTTCACGCACCAAAAGTTGGTGATTAATATTACACAGAATAACTTGCTCGGTTTGCGGCTCTGGCAATATTAGAAAATCTGGTAGCAAGGAAACAAGTTTGGTTGGCAACAAAGCCAAAGAATGTTGCCATGTCTCGACCATCCCTTGAGCGACACCCAAGACAGTTAACTGATCGGCATGAAAATGGTGAACCACTTTCATATGATCAATCGGTAAAGTCACAAACTCTTCTAGTAGATATTTAACCCCATCAGCCCCCAGTTGTTTATAGTGGGACTTCGCCATAGTTTGCTGAAGCATTTGTGCATGACGACTCGGAAAAAAAACCGTAGCTTCTTTTCCCTGATGTATTTGCAAGTCTTGTATTAATTGATCGAGACTCGCAGCCTGCAACCAGCTCTCTCCGTTAGACCAATGCCATATTCCATTGGTTTCAGGCATCCATATATACAGCATGTTGGCGAAATAACCTTTTTAATTATATTGTGGGTATAAAACTATTTTTTTGTGTTGATAAACCATTTGCAATAACAGCTTGATCATAAATTCTAGCTTCAGCAAGCGCAAATGGATTGAAATTTTCATGAGTAAGTAACTCTGCAATATGACCTATTACATTCATATGGCAAACCACTACAATCGACTCATAAGGAATTTGAGACAACCATTCAACTGCTTCTTTTGCATCATCATCTGGCTTAATCTTATCGCATAACAGCACTGGCACATCTTTAAAATAAGTCTGGATATGCGCCAAAGTTTCCTGAGCACGCAACAAAGGACTAACAACAAAAATATCCGGTTTTACAATGTCTTTTAAAAATGTTGCTGTTTGCTCAGCCTGTGCATGTCCACACGCAGTAAGGGGACGTTTAATATCATTACCATTAACTGGTGGAGCAGCTTCCCCATGACGAACTAATGTCAGTTGCATAAAATTTCCTTGTTAATAATTCTGCATTATAACCACAATTTATGACATTTATTCGTCAGACTTCATGATGAGGTAAAACAAACTCCACATCACTACGATGACCATTTTTCATAAGAGAAAGTGCAATATTTAATGGCGGAGCACCTTCAAAAATGACTTCATATAAAGCATTGGTAATTGGCATATATACATCTAGTTCTTGTGCCTTACCACGCACCTGAACAATCGTGTTAATACCTTCTGCAGTTTGCCCCAATTCTTTACTTGCTTGATCAAGTGTCTTGCCAGAACCTAATGCATATCCGATTTGATAATTACGGCTCAATGGACTATTACATGTCGCAAATAAATCACCCACACCAGACAAACCTAAAAATGTAAGCGGGTTTGCGCCCTGCTTTACCGCGAAACGGCTCATTTCAGCCAAAGCACGCGTTAAAATCATACTTTTGGTATTTTCACCAATTTTATATGCAGCCCCAATTCCCATCGCGACTGCATAAATATTCTTAAGTGCACCGCCCAACTCAACTCCATGCACATCATCGCTACCAAAAACACGGAATAACGCACTATGAAGCGCATGCTGCACGGCATAACGGACGAGTTCAGAATCACTAGCAATCACTGTACCAGATGGCATACCTGCCATAATTTCTTTGGCAAGGTTTGGACCTGACAATACACCATAGGGAACTTCTGGTAGTTCTTCACGAATAATATCGCTCATAAAACTAAATGTTTTAGCTTCAACACCTTTGGTTAAAGATACAACTGCTTGTGCAGTAATATAAGGAGCAATTTGTTTTAAGACATCGCGGAAAGAATGGCTAGGAATTGCAACTAAAATAATATCTCGGTCACATACCGCTTGCTCAAGATCAGACACAGCACGTAGTGAAGATTCTAAAGTGAAGTCTGGTAAATAACGTTTATTAATATGGGTTTTATTAATTTCTTCTGCTGTTTCGGCATCACGAATCCAGATCATGGTATCGCAGCCATTACGAGCAGCTAAATTCGCCATGGCTGTACCAAAGCTACCGCCCCCTAAAACGGTAATACGTAGTGCCGTTTTTTTATCGACCGCAACAGGTTCCACCAAATCTGTAAACTTAAATTCAGCCATGCTTTATTATCCTATTTCTTACTTTTACAGACGCTTAAGCCTGCCAAACTTTTACGAATTCTTTACTTTCAATATCTGCACGCGGTGCAATTGCTTTAGCTGCTGTGCCAACGTAAATAATACCTGAAATTAAATCATGCGGTTGCAGGCCTAAATGCTGTTTTAACCAAGTTGATTCAACAACAGCACCACTACGCCACATAGTTGAAAACCCCTGAGCTTGTAAAGACAACAAGAGATTTTGTACTGCCGCACCAGTACTTAAGATTTGCTCAAAATGTGGCACTTTTGGATGATCTTGTAACTGTGTAAGAGCTAAAATCAGTAGCGGAGCGCGAAAAGGATGTTGCTTAACACGTTCCAGCTGAGCGGGGTCAGACTCTCCTAAATCTACCAATGCTTTTGCTAGAACCTCACCAAAAGCAGCACGTTGTTCACCAGAAATAACGACAAAGCGTGTTGGCTTAAGCCTATGATGATCTGGAGCAGTTAAAGCAGCCTGAAAAGCCAACTCTAATTGATCTGAGTTTGGAGCTGGCTCAACTAATTGGCCAATAGACTGACGCTGATGAATATTTTGGTGAATTATTTGTATTGCTGAATCCGTCATTAATATTGATCTAACTCAAAAATTCGAAATAGATTAGCATAATCTACCGTTAATCCACCATGGAATCTAGCCTATAAACTTAGTGAACTTATAGTTTGACATTTTTTAATACAAAACTTCAAAACTCATACAACGTATTCAAAATCAAATAGAAAACTTATGTTCAAATAGCTATGTCTTTTAGCGATTAACTTAGGTGAATCATGAAAAAAATAATTTTAGCGAGCGCAATGAGCGGCGTTGTTTTATTACTTGGTGCTTGTGCTACCACTCCTAAAAATACTTTAGCAATTCAAAAAGAAAATAATCAATTTGAAGTGACTGGTATCGGCAAAACTAATTTAATTGCAAAGAATAATGCAGTTACTGCCGCACAGAAAACGTGCTCTAAGAATACAACTCCTGTTATTGTTGATGAAAAAACCACTTATCATGGTGTATTAAAAGATGTAGTAAGTGAAAAGACGGGTCAAATGGTAGAAGCCGCTGCAGGTGTTATTGGTACTTTAACTGGTAAAAATGCGTCTTTAGCAAAAGATGATGACTATCAAACAACGCTTACCTTCTATTGTAAAATTAATTAATTGAAAAAAATCCCAATCAATTGATTGGGATTTTTTTTATTAGCAATACCCGTCTAATCGGGTAAGTGGTAGTTTTTTACCAATTGCTTTTTCAATTTCTGGTAAATAGAAAGCATCATCTTCAGACAAGAAACTAATACTCACTCCTTGTGCACCTGCACGACCTGTACGCCCAATACGGTGAACATAGTCATCAGACTGCTCAGGTAAAGTGAAGTTGATAACATGCGACACGCCATCTACATGAATACCACGACCTGCAACATCCGTTGCAATCATGATGTTATGCTTCCCTTGCTTAAATTGCTCTAGCATTTTCAAACGTTTATCTTGAGCAATCTCACCAGATAGCATTCCTACTTTATATCCATCTTTTTTCAAATGGTCATAAAGACGGCGCACTTGATCACGGCGGTTGGCAAAGATCATGACTTTATCAATTGGTTCTTCACGTAAAATATCTTGTAAAAGACGATATTTATCTTGTTTAGCTACGACATAAACACGTTGTTCTACATCGTTATTGGTCTTTTGTTCAGGCTCAATTTCAACTGTTACAGGCTCAAACAACCACTGTCTTGCTAAATTTAAGACGTCGTAACTAAAAGTCGCCGAGAACATCAGGGTTTGACGTTGTTCCTTACGTGGTGAATAACGAACAATACGTTTTACCGAAGGAATAAAGCCCATATCTAATAATCGGTCAGCTTCATCAATCACCAAAAATTCAATTTGATCGAGCCAGACTTCTTTTTGTTCTACAAAATCGATTAAACGTCCTGGTGTAGCAACCATGATATCGACAAAATTAGCATCAAGTTGCTTCTTCTGCTTATCAAAATCAACACCACCCAATAGGGTCACTAAATGTAAATTAGAGAATTTTGTGAGAAACTTTGCATCGCTTTCAATTTGCAAGGCCAACTCACGAGTAGGCGCCAAGATTAAAGCACGAGGTTCACCACGGAAACGTTGTTCTTTAACCGGATTATTGAGTAAATCATTAATTACACTAATCAGAAAAGCAGCTGTCTTACCTGTTCCTGTCTGTGCTCGCCCAATTGCATCGTGCCCGGCTAATGTATATTTTAAAACCTTTTGCTGAATTGGGGTCATTTGAGTAAACCCTAAAGCATCAATCGCCTTTTTAAGTTGCGGATGTAAATTCAAGGTTTCAAAACCAGATGTCATAAATACGCGCTCTAACAAACAATCTCTCGAATGAGAAGATCATTATAAACAAAAACGCCCCAATTCAAAAATTGGAGCGTCCATGATTCATCAAAAAGATGAATTAGTCTTAGTCTAAAGGCTGAACGTTTTCAGCTTGAAAACCTTTTTGACCTTGTACAACGCTAAATTCTACACGTTGACCGTCACGTAGAGAACGGTGACCGTCACCTACGATTGCACGGAAGTGAACGAATACATCGTCGCCGCCGTTACGTTGAATAAAACCAAAGCCTTTAGTGTCATTAAACCACTTTACTACGCCTTGTTCACGAGCTGTCATAAGTCAATCCTCAGATGATGAAAAAAGGACCTTCCGGTGTTGCAAACAGCAGAGCAAACAAGGTTTTAAAATTTTTATAATCTTAAAGCTTGTAATCATTCTGTAAAACTATCAACAATTTCCGGTTACATCCATTTGTTATAGGTTATTAAAACAATTTAACTGTGTGGTAATTCCTAAAACGGTTCGAGCTTAACACGGGTTTATGACAATTAATAGAATTTTTTTCAAATATTTCCCCTATTTTTAGCTCTTTTTTTAAACAGCTTATTACAATAATTTTTATGTATTCCTTTAGCTCTTAATTTTTATAAAACACCTAGAGTTCGTAAAAAAATTTGTTAAAATATTTTTTTTAGTTGTTTTTAAAATGAATGAGCACTACTTCTTCTGCTGTAGCACCTATTGAAATTAATGCCCTTGGTCAACCATGTCCAATGCCTTTATTAATGTTAAAACGTGAACTTAAGAAAGTATCAGGAAAGCAGCTATTTTTATTGAAATCATCTGACCCACATAGTGAAATTGATGTAACGCGTTACTGCACTTTACATCATTTTATGTGTCAAACCATGCAGATTTCAGAAAGAGAATTTCACTATTTAATTGAAACTCAATGATTCTTTGTTAAAATCTAAGATTAGAAACTGCATAAAATTTTACATTTTTCTACCCAATTTTCCTTAATTATGAAGCCAATTCAAATTAAGATGAATTTATTGGTTAATCCATCCTATCCTATAAGGAGAACTCATGAGTGACAGCAGCAATCAATTGATGCCCCTGTCATTGTCTGCGCCCGGTGTAAACCTTGGTGCATATATCAGTACTGTCAATCAGATTCCTATTTTAACGGCCGAGCAAGAAAAAGAACTTGCTGAACGTTATTATTATGACCAAGATCTTGATGCCGCAAAAATGCTGGTAATGTCGCATTTACGTTTTGTCGTTCATATTGCGCGCAGCTATGCAGGTTATGGCCTCCCTCAAGGCGACCTTATTCAAGAAGGTAACTTAGGCTTAATGAAAGCCGTAAAACGTTTTGACCCAAATATGGGCGTACGTCTCGTATCTTTTGCCGTCCACTGGATTAAGGCAGAGATTCATGAATACGTTATTCGTAACTGGCGTATTGTAAAAATTGCAACAACTAAAGCTCAACGTAAACTTTTCTTCAACTTACGTAGTTTGAAAAAATCGAGTAAAAAATTAACACTCGAAGAAGCACAATCTATTGCTAACGACTTAAATGTAACTCCCGAACAAGTTTTGGAAATGGAAGGTCGTTTAACTGCTTATGATGCTGCTTTTGAAGCGCAAGGCGATGATGACGATGATACGCCACATACAGCACCTGCATTATATCTTGAAGATAACCGTTACGACCCTGCTCGTTTAGTTGAAAATGAAGACTGGGAAGAGCAAAGTACATCTGCTTTACATGATGCAATGGACCAGTTAGATGATCGTTCGCGTAATATTTTGCAGCGCCGTTGGTTAGATGATGATAAATCTACCCTACATGAGCTTGCTGCTGAATATAATGTATCAGCAGAACGTATTCGTCAGCTTGAAAAAAATGCGATGGAAAAAATTAAAGTCGCTATGTCAGCAAGCTAAAGTAAATAAAAAATAAAAGGGCGATCAGCCCTTTTGTTTTATCTGGCTATGTTTAGCCAACCTATTCTATGGTAACGTTGCCTTTCATTATTCAGTTGCGTTTTTTGTTATGTGGATTGCCATTTCAGCCCTTAATCTTGCTTTTGCAGTCATGTTGGGTGCTTTTGGAGCACATGGTCTTAAAGCTCACGCGAGCCCTGAACAAATTGCTTGGTGGCAGACTGCAACCGACTACTTTTTTTATCATGCACTTGGGCTATTAGCCCTTGGTATTCTAAGTAAGGTTCTTCCCCATTTCCCAATCAAGTTATCTTTCCTGCTTATTCAGATTGGCATTCTGTTCTTTTGTGGTTCGCTTTATATCATGGCATTAGGTTTACCACGCATATTAGGTGCAATTACGCCAATCGGTGGAGCCTTAATGATTGCTGGATGGCTAGTTTTGGCTTGGAATGCTTTCAAATACGCAAAATAATCGGAATGTGATCATGCAAATTTATTTAAATGGCGAATTAACGGACACGCCTAGCCAAAACCTTTTGCAACTCATTCAGGAGTTGGCACTTGAAGGAAAACGTTTTGCTGTTGAACACAATCAGCAAATCGTACCTAAAAGCAAATTAGAGCAAATTATGATTGCTCAACATGACCGTATCGAAATTATTCACGCTGTTGGCGGCGGCTAAGTCGGAGTTATCCATGCAAGACACCCCTCTCATTATTGGTTCACGTTCTTTTCAATCTCGTTTATTGGTAGGAACTGGCAAATATAAAGACTTAAATGAAACGGATTTAGCTATTCAAGCCAGTGGTGCAGAAATCGTAACTGTCGCAATCCGCCGTGTGAATATTGGACAAAATCCAGATCAACCGAATTTACTTTCAGTTATTCCACCAGAAAAATATACTATCTTGCCAAATACCGCAGGTTGTTTTGATGCTGACAGCGCAATACGTACATGCATGTTAGCCCGTGAATTACTCGATGGTCATAACCTAGTAAAGCTTGAAGTGTTGGGTGATGAAAAAACCTTATATCCAAATGTAACCGAGACTTTAAAAGCTGCTCGCACTTTAATTGATGACGGTTTTGAGATTATGGTCTACACCTCGGATGACCCAATCATTGCGCAAGAACTTGAAAGTATGGGTTGTGTTGCAATTATGCCTTTAGGTAGTTTGATTGGTTCAGGTTTAGGTATTTTAAACCCGCACACCATTTCAATTATTAAAGAAAATGCGAAAGTACCAGTTTTAGTAGATGCAGGTGTTGGTACAGCAAGTGATGCAGCTATTGCGATGGAACTTGGTTGTGATGGCGTGCTGATGAATACAGCAATTGCTGCTGCGCAAAATCCTATTTTAATGGCTTCTGCAATGAAGAAAGCTGTTGAAGCTGGACGTGAAGCATTTCTAGCAGGTCGCATGCCACGTAAACGCATGGCAAATGCTAGTTCACCTGAGACTGGTTATTTCTTTAAGTAATCATTAATTTTGCCTAAATTTTAAAGCACGATAACAAAAGCTATCGTGCCAAGTGGCATGGATGCCACTGTTGAACAGGGGCCACATGGATGTGCCCTCTGTTCAACAAAGGTTTTTGTTACTTTTGACCTTTCAAAAGTAAAGCATAGCCAATATAGAGCTTAATAAATTAAACATGAGACCAAAGGTCGCATATCATGTAAAATTATTAATTTAATTAAGCCACTTGCTCATCGCGCTTAAATACCAACTCTTTTGCCGATGAGTTATCAGCATCAAAGTAGTAACCTTCAGTATTAAAAGCTTTAAGTTCCTCGGCTTTATTTAATTGGTTTTCAACAATAAAACGAGCCATTAAACCACGTGCTTTTTTAGCATAGAAACTAATGACTTTATATTTGCCATTTTTCTGGTCAAGGAAAACAGGCTTCACAATATCAGCCTTAATTTTCTTTTCATTGACAGACTTGTAATATTCATCCGAAGCTAGATTTACCAGCAGCTCAGATTTAATTGCTGCCAAGTCTTCATTAATCTGGTTAGTGATGATATCACCCCAGAATTCATACAAATTATGGCCACGCGTATTTTTTAATTTAGTACCCATCTCTAAACGATAAGGCATCATTAAATCTAAAGGACGCAATAAACCATATAGACCAGAGAGCATACGCAAATGCTGCTGTGCAAAATCAATATCTTTGTCTTTTAAATGATAAGCATCTAAACCAGTGTAAACATCACCTTTAAATGCATAGATTGCTTGGCGAGCATTTGAGAAATTAAATTCGGGATTCCAACCTCTAAAACGGTCTGCATTGAGTGTGGCAATTTTTTCACTAACACTCATTAAAGTCGCAATTTCCGAAGCGGAAAGTTTGCGGCAAACATCAATTAATTGTGCTGAGTTTTCTAATAAGCGCGGCTGAGTAAACTCATCTGTAGGTAACGCTGTTTCATAATCTAAAGTTTTTGCAGGAGAAATTAAAGCAAGCATAGACAACCTGAAAAAATTATTCTTAATACCAACTATAACAGTAGATATTTTTTAATGCTAACTCGTGTTTTCAATGACGACTATCGGTAAAATAGGAATACGTATTGTTATTTATCGATTCTTATATGTCTGAGCAAATTTTCATTCAGGGTCCAGTAGGTAAAATTGAACTTTTTGTAGACCGCCCTGAAGGTGAAATCAAAGGCTTTGCGGTTGTTTGCCATCCGCATCCATTGCAAGGTGGAACTCCTCAACATAAAGTCCCTGCTCTTTTAACCCAAATCTTTAATGAATATGGTTGTATTGTTTACCGCCCAAGTTTCCGTGGTTTAGGTGGTAGTGAAGGCATTCATGATGAAGGTCATGGTGAAACCGAAGATATTTTAGCTGTGATTGAACACGTTCGTAAGCTTCATGAAGGCTTGCCGTTCTATGCAGGCGGTTTTAGCTTCGGCTCACATGTTTTGGCAAAATGTTATGCGCAGCTTAGCCCAGAATTACAACCAGTACAGTTAATTTTGTGTGGCTTGCCAACAGCGACTGTAGTTGGCTTGCGTCACTATAAAACTCCTGAAATTCAAGGTGATATTCTACTCATTCATGGTGAGCAAGATGACATTACCTTACTTTCAGATGCAATTGCATGGGCAAAACCACAGAAGCATCCAATTACGATTTTGCCAGGCGCTAACCACTTCTTTACAGGTTATTTAAAACAGCTTCGTCAAATCATTACACGCTTTATTATCATGAAATAAAGTGTATTTGATGGGCATAGATTGAGTCTATGTCCATCATTTCATAAGCACAGTAACTGCTAAAAATTATTCCAACTTAACCCAAAACGCGCTAAATATTTTTTTACTCGGTCGCTATCATTTGTTGTATTACGTTGTTGGCGAGATACTGAAAAGAGTTTTCTTCCCGCCTCTGCCATTGATTTTGAATTTTCACAGACTTTGAGCACACCTCGTAATTGAATCTGATCAAATTCATCTATTTGCTCTATTTGTTCAGAATCGAACTGCCCTTGCGCTTTCAATGATTACAGGCCAACCGTTTGAATTAATTAATATACGTGCAGGACGTAAAAAACCAGGGCTAATGCGTCAACATTTAGTTTGTGTACAGGCATCTCAACAAATTAGCCAAGCTTATGTGGAAGGCGCTGAATTACATAGCCAGCGTTTATATTTCGCACCTCAGCATGTTCAAAGTGGTAAATATCAATTTCAAATTGGTTCAGCCGGTAGCACAACACTGGTTTTACAAACACTTCTACCTGTTTTGTTATTACAAAATGAAGCTAGCGAACTCACCATTTCAGGCGGTACACATAACCCACTTGCACCAACAGCAGATTTTATTGAACACTGCTTTTTACCTGCTCTAGCGAAGACTGGAATTAACGTAAATTTTAAATTAAATAAAGCTGGCTTCTTTCCAATTGGTGCTGGTGAAATTCAAGTTACCATTCAGCCATGGCAAAATCGAAACAAGCTAAATTTATTAGATCGTGGTGTTTTACAAAGCAATGAAGCTTTTGCAGCAGTATTAAATCTTTCAGAAGAAGCACAAATTGCACAACGTGAATTAACCACATTAAGTAAAAAGCTAAACTTAAGCTCTCAGCAGCAATTTCATTTAAATGGAATTAGCCAAGGTAATACCGTGTATGTGAAAGTTACTCATCAATATCACAGCCAACTATTTACAGCTTTAGGTGAGAAGAGCAAAAGTGCAGAGCAAATAGCTGATCATTTAGCAAAAGATGTAAAGCTATATTTATCTTCGCAGGCTGTTGTAGATGAATATTTGGCAGACCAGTTACTGCTACCTTTGACATTAGGTCAAGGGGGTGAATTCACCGCACAATGTATTAGTGAACACACTTGTACTCAAGCAGCCATGATTGAAAAATTTATTGATTGTGAAATTGAATTTATAGAGTTAAATCCAGATCATTTTCATGTAAAGGTTAAAATTTAAAAAGCTCATAACTGAGCTTCTTATTTCTTAAAAAAATTACTCTACAGATGCCAAAGCAGTTACTAGTAGCTTCCAGCATTTCTCTACAGTATCTACTTTTACTCGTTCGCCCGGTGCATGTGCACCTTGAATATCAGGCCCAAACGAAACCATCTGTAAATGTGGATAATGCTCGGCAATAATCCCACATTCTAAACCCGCATGAATTACTTTTAGATTTGGTTCAATATTAAACGCATTTTGATAGGCTTGTTGTAAGCACTTTAGTGCGGCTGAGTCAGGATTTGGTGTCCAACCTGAAACTAATGGCGTGAGTATAGAGGCGATATTAAATTGACTAAAATGTGCCTGAATTTTTTCGGCAAAATCTTGAGCTTCTTGGTTCACCATTGAGCGAACCATTAAAACAGCTTTTCCGCCTTCTCTATTTAGTCTCACCACTCCAATGTTATTTGAAGTTTCAACCACATCTGGTAAAGCTTGACTCATACTTGCAACGCCATAAGGACTTGTTGCTAAAGCTTGTAACCACTCGTTTTGCTGTTGTTGAGTAATCACTTCTTTCACTTCAGCACCAGTGGGTTGAATACTTAATTGGAAATTGTCATCAATACCCTGTAGCTGTTTTTTCCATGCCGTTTGATATTCAGCAAGTAACTTTTCTAGATTTGATAACTGATTAGGCGAAATTGCAATAGTGGCGCGTGCTTCTCGCGGCAAAGCATTACGGGCCGTACCACCTGTAAACTCAATAAGATGCCCACTAAGTGAGCCTAAATATTGATTTAAAAAACGAGCCAAAATAACATTTGCATTGCCGCGTCCTAAATGGATATCTATGCCAGAGTGTCCGCCTTTAAGACCAGCCACCTGAATATTCACAATATTTAAATCTTTAGAAATTGGTTCATAGCTAAGCGGCTGCTCTACCTCAACATCAATACTACCAGCACACCCTAGATACAACTCCCCCCATTCTTCTGTATCAATATTAAATAACCATTTTCCTTTTAATATACCGGCTTCTAAAAGTCGTGCACCGCTCATACCTGCTTCTTCATCGACTGTTAAAAGAACTTCTATTGGTCCATGAGCAATATCATTTGAATCTAATACTGCCAACGACAAAGCTACCCCTATGCCATTGTCTGCACCTAAAGTAGTGTCTTTGGCAATTAACCAGCCATCTTCGAGGACTGGACAAATCGGGTCTTTAAAGAAATCATGTACCGTGCCAGTGTTAGCTTGTGTGACCATATCTAAGTGGCCTTGAAGAATAACGCCAGATACATGTTCTTTACCCGTAGTTGCATCCTTTCGGATAATTAAATTACCAACTTCATCTACGTAAGTTTCTAAATTTCGACTTTCGGCCCAGTTTTTTAGATACTCACGAAGCTGTTGTTCATGCTTTGAGGGACGCGGAATCGTACAAAGTGTTTGAAAATGCTGCCAAACAATTTGAGGAGATAAGTTTGAAAAATCAAATGGCACCATATATTTATACTCTCACAAATATTCTTAATAAACTTAGGTTTATTCAAAGATAAGAATTTATCAGCGCAGTTTTAGCCTTTATTAAAATCGACGCTGATAAATTAAAAATGACTCTAAATGTAGAATAGATTAGATATAAAAATCAAAGCTAAATTTCACGAACCAAACGGAAACCCCACATGATTGAACGGGCTTGTGAAGTTACATAAGCATTACGATAGGCAGTTCGTACGTTATAAGTGTTATATATCCATGCTCCCCCACGTAAAACTGGGAAGTTACACTGCCCATTATTTTCCTCACCCCAACGACGATTTACACTAGGAGCATTTTCATAATTTGCATGCCAGCAATCATCGACCCATTCTCGGGCATTGGCACTCATATCATATAAACCGAAATTGTTTGGTAAAAACTTCCCTACTGGTGACGTAAAAGGATAACCATCTGTGCAATTAAATAAACTCCAACCACTGGTTTGTGGTAGTGCTACAACTGTTGCTGGATCTAATACATTTGCATATTTACAAGCTTGGTCAAGATTAAGGTCATCTCCCCAATAATAGGCTGTTGTCGTTCCAGCACGAGCCGCATATTCCCACTCAACCTCTGTTGGTAAACGGTAAGTCTGGCCCGTTTTTTTAGATAACCATTTCGCGAATGCTCTTCCATCTTCACGGCGTACACATACAACAGGATCCTGAGGTGTCTGATTCATACCCGAATTATTTGTATTTAAATCATCTCGATACCACATATTGAAAACACCATTTCGCGTTTCCCAATTACGGCATCCTTCGACTTCCCAGCCAGTTTCCTTTTGGAAAGCCTGAAACTCAGCAATTGTTGTTTCATAAGTTGACATTGCGAATGGTTTTTCGACTTGTACTAAATGTTGAGGTAATTCATATGGCCGAGATTGAGCAGGTACATTTTGTTGCTCTTGCTCATTTATATTTCCGCCCATTAAAAAGCTACCAGCTGGAATAACCGTCATTTCTGGACAAAAACTATCTGAACAATCTTTGAATTTAGATTTTGCTGCCGTTAATTGATTAATATTGATATTGGTTAATGACGCTAATTTAATTTCAGGATTCATACTAGGAGGATTATTGATTTGACGAATTAATAAATTAATTGTTCCTTGCCATTCACTTAACATTTCCCTTAGCATGGCAGGTCGTTCAATACTTACGCCTGTTCCATCATAGTCAGGAGCATTACATCTCGCTCTTAATACAGTCGACTCATCGGTAAGCTGAGCTAGTTTCGGAATAATTTGATTATCAAGAAAAACTCCTAAATTATTTGAACTCGCGATATTGGCTCTTAGTTCTGCCGTTGATTTTTGAGCAATTGTCGCCTCACCGATAACTTTAGAATATACACTATCACATTGATTTTCTTGCCATACCAAAGTTTGTTTAAGATTTTCCAAGGAAGTAATAGTTTCTTCTAGCAACTTCTGATTCTTCGAATTTATGGTTGTATCTTTATCATCATTATTACAAGCTGATAATAAGGAGATAATCAATATACCAAAGCCTTTTGAATAATTACTGGAAATTATGTTCATGTTAATTCTCTGTAAAATAATATAAATAAAAAGAGGAAATTGATTAATTGTTTGTTAAATAGCATTTTTAAATTAATAGAAATTTAGATCAAAATTCAAACAATATTGTTTTTTTGTTTGTTAATTTTTATTAAATAATGTCACTACAAAAATAAAAAATTCTTATCAATATTAATAAATCAAAAGGGTGAACAAATATGTTCACCCTCTCTTCACAAAATATGCTTAATTGGTCAAGACTTCCAAACAAATTCGGAGAAACTCTGATCGGCTTTCAAACTATTTTCAACAGCCTGCGCAAGCTGACGAATAATGCTTTGTGTTTCGATTTTCTCAAACCAGTCTTGCTCTTCATCTGGATTGGCAGAAATTTCACACATTAAATGCCCATCGTGGTCCGTTTTCTGGCAAGTAATAGACAACGGCAAAAGATGATTATCAATACTTACTTCTACTTTTTCATGCTCATGTACAATATGCTGTGCATCAAAACCATAATGCCCCAATTGTTTAAATAATAAGGCCGCTACATATTCTTGAGTGATATGGCATTCATTTGGTGGATGATCAAGCACCCCATGTTCTGGGCAACTGGCAATAAATTGTAATTTTTTCATCCTTTGTCCTAACACTATTATCATTATCTGCACTTAGCATAAGCAATAAACAAACAGCAGCCAAGCCTTTAGCTCGCTGCTGCCGTTGCTATTGTGTTAGCAATTATAAAATGTATTAGGTCAAAAGTTATTGGCTAACTTCAATCGTTAAACCTGCACGATTCGCCAACTCAGTAAATGTTGGGAAACTTGTAGCAACAGTTTCAGTACCATGAATTGTAATCGGACCAGAAGTACGAAGACCTGCCATACTAAAACTCATAGCAATACGATGGTCATGATGCGATTCGATTTCACCGCCAGCAAAGATTGGTGACCAATCGCCAGATTTGCCTTTTCCTTCGATAATGATGCCATCTTCAGTTGGTGTGCAGTCAATACCCATGATTTTTAAACCATCTGCCATAACTTGAATACGGTCAGATTCTTTCACACGAAGCTCTGCCGCACCTGTGAGTACTGTTTGCCCTTCAGCACAAGCCGCTGCAATAAATAATGCTGGGAATTCATCAATTGCCAAAGGTACTTGATCTTCAGGCATATGAATACCTTTAAGGGTACGTGAACCTTTAATATGAATATCAGCAATAGGTTCGCCACCAGCAATACGTTCATTTTCAACAGTCAGGTCGGCACCCATCTGTTTTAAAATTTCAATTACACCTGTACGTGTTGGGTTAATGCCTACCGCTTCAAGTACAACGTCTGCACCCTCAGTAATTGCAGCACCCACCATAAAGAAAGCAGCAGATGAAATATCAGATGGTACTTGAATATTAGTACCTACTAATTTTCCACCACCAACGAGTGAGATTTTATTACCTTCAGTTTTAACATCATAGCCAAATGCACGAAGCATACGCTCTGTATGATCACGTGTTGGTTCCGGCTCAGTTACCGAAGTTTCACCTTCAGCCCATAAACCGGCAAGTAAAATACCAGACTTCACTTGAGCAGATGCCATAGGTAAATCGTATTGAATACCTTTTAATTGCTGACCACCAGTAATACTTACAGGTGGTGTACCTTTCTCGCCTGTTGTTTGAATTTGCGCACCCATTAAACGTAAGGGTTTAGCAATACGCTCCATTGGACGTTTAGAAAGTGATGCATCACCTGTCATAACAGAATCAAACTTTTGTGCAGAAAGCATACCTGAAAGCAAACGCATGCTTGTACCAGAGTTACCCATATACAATGCACTTGCTGGTGCTTTTAAGCCATGCATACCCACGCCATGAATGGTCACTTCACCATTTTTAGGGCCTTCGATGCTTACACCCATATCACGAAAAGCTTGTAAAGTTGCTAGAGCATCTTCACCTTCTAAGAAGCCAGTTACATGGGTGGTGCCTTCGGCAATAGCACCAAACATAATGGAGCGATGTGACACAGATTTGTCACCCGGTACGGTAAATTTACCTTTAAACGCCTTATTTCCCGGTAAGATACTGAATTGCTGTGTCACCTTATTTTTCTCCATTAAAGGTTTTTTGGCTAACATATGATTGAAATGTTGGCGTGCTGCCTGAGCATGGCCGAGTAAACCCATTAATGCATGAGAATCTTCGTTTTCAATCAATTTTCTAAGTACGGTAAGTTGCTTTTCGAAGCCATCTACAGCATTTAAGATAGCGGTTTTATTGGCAAAGAAAATGTCATGCCACATTTGAGGATCACTTGCTGCAATTCGTGAAAAGTCACGGAAACCACCAGCCGCATAACGGAAAATATCCAAGTTATCTTCACGGTTTGCAAGTTGCTCGACTAGATTAAATGCCATTAAATGCGGTAAATGGCTCGTATGTGCCAAAACCTCATCATGCTTGGCAACATCCATACAAATAACTTCAGCTTTAGCAGCTGACCAAAGTTGAATCAGTTTATCAACAGCCCATTCTGCACTTGTTGGTAACGGCGTTAAAATCACTTTATGATTTGCAAAGAGATCGACCTTACCTGCATGAACACCCGTGTGTTCACTACCTGCAATAGGATGCCCTGGTACAAAACCTGTTGGTAAATTTTCACCAAATACAGCTTTTGCTGCATCAACCACATTACCTTTTGTACTTCCCACATCGGTCACAATTGTGGTTTCTGACAAATAAGGCTTAATTTGCTCAAGCACTTTTTGTGTAGCACGTACAGGTAAGGCTAAAACAATTAAATCCGCCCCTCTCACGGCCTCTACAGGATCGGAAAATCCTTCTTGTATTAAACCAAGTGATTTTGCATCTTCTAAAGTTTTCTGTGAACGTGTAGATGCCACAATAGTTGTCGCCAACTTTTCGGCAACGATAACGCGAGCCAAACTCGACCCGATGAGTCCTAAACCAATAAATGCAACTTTTTTAAATAGGGGTTGTGACATAACTTCAACTTTGCTTTTGCTCAAAGTTATTTAAATCTTTGAGCAATTTGTTTTTTAAGCTTAATGACATATTCCTTTGAATATATGTCATTATTCCAACGTAAGTAATTAAAGAACAGCAGCAGGATAAGAACCTAAAATACGAAGCTCTTTTACCATTGGACGGATATCATTGATTGCAGCAGCAACGTTTTCTTGATCAATATGACCTTCTAAATCTATAAAGAATACATAAGCCCATTTTTCAGGTAATGCTGGACGGGTCTCAATACTCGTTAAGCTAATATTATGTTTTGCAAACGGCGCTAAAATTTCTAATAAAGCACCTGCACGATCATGTGCTGAAATTAATAACGATGTTTTGTCATTGCCACTTTGTGGAATTTTTTCACGGCCAATCACTAAGAAACGAGTGGTATTTTCCGGATTATCTTCAATATTGCTATGCAAGATTTCAAGATTATACATACCTGCTGCAATATCAGATGCAATTGCTGCTGAGTGCCATTCGTTGCGAATACGGCGTGCAGCTTCTGCATTTGAGTTTAAGGCAACACGTTCAACACCTGGATAATGCGCGTCTAACCACTGACGGCATTGCGCCAACGTTTGCTGGTGCGCATAAATCTGTTTAATGCTATCTTTACGCGTATTTTCAGAAACCAAGAATTGATGATGAATACGCAATTCAACTTCACCAATCACATTTAAATTCGATGTTTTAAAGCAATCTAGTGTGTGGTTCACAATACCTTCAGATGAGTTTTCAACTGGAACTACACCATAATGTGCACTACCCGCTTCTACTTCACGGAACACTTCATCAATAGTTGGTAATGGACGTACAACTGCATCTTTACCAAAATGTTTAAGCACAGCAGATTGCGTAAAAGTACCTTCAGGTCCTAAGAATGCAATGCTTTGCGGAGCTTCTAAAGCAAGGCAAGCAGACATAATTTCACGGAACAGACGCGCCATGGTTACATCAGATAAAGGTCCCTGATTGCGTTCCATAACTTTGCGTAATACTTGTGCTTCACGTTCAGGACGATAAAACAAAGGATTCTCTTCGGAAGCAAATTTAGCTTTAGCAACAGCTTCAGCAAGGCTTGCGCGGCGATTTAATAACTCTTGAATCTGTTGATCTACGCTATCAATATCTTCGCGAATTTGTTCTAAACTAAGAGAAGTCGTTTTGTTTTGATCATCGTTGATCATTGGAATGCAGCCTCAGAAAAATCATCTTTTAAACGAGAGTATAACAATAGTCGGCTTTGATTTGTTAGGCAATATCGGTGTACTGGCTTTTTTCGTTAATCACTCTCAAACCTGTCAATAAGATTACTTTATTTGATAATGATTTTCATTTATTATTTTACTTATAACATTTTCTTAACTTTATTATGCTTAAACCATTTTTCTTTTTATCTTGTAGTTTTCTCTTGGGAACTTTAATAAGTATGCCTGTTTTGGCTCAACCTTCAATAAAAGATCAATCAAAAATCGTTTTTCAAAATAATCAGGCACAATTCCAAATCAAATCTAAAAATACAGGTCATGAATATCTAATTCAAATTTATAAACCGCCTGTGGCCCCGCCCCAACATGGTTACCCTGTACTTTATATATTAGATGGAAATGCAACTTTCCCTAGTGCTGCCAATATTGCTCAGTCAATTGGAGCAGGTTCGACTAAATTAGGTTTAGATCCACTCATGATTGTAGCTGTTGGTTATCCACATCAAAAAACCTTTGATGTGCAAAAGCGTGCTTATGATTACACACCAGAACCTTCTGCCCAATTTCAAGCACACGGTAAATATAAATATGGTGGTGCTGATCAGTTCATTGCCTTTTTAAATAACGAACTCAAACCTGAAATTGCAAAACAGTTTCCGGTTAACAGCCAGCAACAAAGCCTCTATGGGCACTCTTTTGGAGGCTTGTTTGTACTTTATCATTTTTTTCAAAAGCCAAATGCATTTCAGCGTTACTTCGCTGCAAGTCCTTCTTTGTGGTTTGATCAAGGCATGTTATTTCAACAGTTAGAACATTGGCAAAGTCAAAAACTAAATCATTTCCCTTTACTCATGACCACAGTCGGTACACATGAACAAGGTGGCCCTCTTACTCAACTTAATAATACGCTTAATGAAGCAGACTTTTTTAAAGCTTTAGAAAATAAACGTTCAAACGAATTTAGTTATTGGCATTTTTATAACCCTGCCGAACAACACATTACAAATTTGTATGCGAGCTTACCTAAAGCACTTATGTTTGCTTCTTGTCAAAATTTAGAAAGCTGTAAATCTTTATTTGATGGACCATTAGATCAGCCAGCCAAGTAAAAACATAATTACATTTAAAGCTGATTATTTCGTTGTTCTTAAAGATAGCCCTCTTAATGCATGGATTGGTTATACTGACCCAATATGTCATAACAACAGTAAAATAGAATGAATAAAATTATTGTTTTAAGCCTATTGGGTTTTACAACTTTTAGTTTAACGGCTTGTGGCGGTTGTCCAATAATTGCAGGTTGCAATGGTACTGATAATTCTCCGTACTATATGACGACTGTCAGTAATCAAATTCGTGGTATTCCAATCCCACCTCAAACCAAGCTGACCTATCAATCGCAAAATTTCAGACAGAAATTTGAGCAAACACATGCTTTAAAAGAAAAAAATTTATCAGGCATTGCATTACCAGAAAATACAGCAATCATTTGGGGAGGTATGCCAGTAGATATGTTTATACAATTTTCTAATCCCGAAATGAAAGGCTTCTCGGTCTATCCAGCAGGAGGATTTAAAACAGAATTATCAAATGAGTTTTTACATTTATGGAAAAGCTGTGAAAGTGATTTAGACATTAACTTAAAGAATCCAAATGACTGGTCATTTAATCCTGAAAATATGGAAATAACGGGTTGTGGCATCAATCAAAAACGTAGCAAATATACCGAAGACTCTTTTCGTCAAGATGAAGCCGATGCATTTTTAATAAAGATCAATCAGGCCTTACACAAGTTACCCAAGCAACAAGACTATCCTGTTATTTATCGAACTAACAAATAGGTAATATAAAAAAGCCTACTCAAAGGTAGGCTTTTTTTAAAACTATTTAATTAGGCTTTACCAATTAAGCCACGCGCTACGATTTCTTTCATAATTTCATTTGTACCACCGTAAATACGTTGAATACGGGCATCTACAAAGAAGCGTGAAATTGGATATTCAGTCATATAGCCATAACCGCCAAAAAGTTGCAGCAAGTTGTCAGCTACTTTCATTTGCATATCCGTACTAAAACTTTTAAGTGCGGCTGCTGTTTCAACATCAAGTTTACCTTCTTGATATAGAGCAACGTTTCTCTCGTAAAAAGCAGCCGTAGCAAGCTCATCAATTTTTGCTTGAGCTAAAACAAAACGCGTATTTTGGAATTGAGAAATAGGCTGGCCAAATGCATGACGTTCTTTTACATAAGCCGTTGCTAAATCAATTGCACCACGAATAGCTCCAATTGCGGTAGATGCAATAGCGGTACGTTCACGTGGTAACTCTTGCATTAAATAAGCAAAACCTTGTCCAGCTTGACCGAGTAACTGGTTTTTAGGAACCTTAACATTGTCAAAAAATAGCTCAGAAGTATCTTGAGAATGTAAACCGATTTTGTCGAGGTTGGTACCTTTCTTAAAGCCATCCAAATGTGTATCTGCCAATAATAACGATACCCCTTTCGCACGCGCTTGAGGATCGGTTTTTACTGCAAGCACCACAAGGTCAGCATGTTGACCATTTGAAATAAATGTTTTTGATCCATTTAATAAATAATGGTCATCTTGCAAAATAGCGCTCGTACGCATTGATTGTAAGTCTGAACCAGCACCCGGTTCAGTCATACCAATTGCCCCAACCACTTCACCAGTTACCATTTTCGGCAACCAATATTGTTTTTGCTCTTCTGTACCAATATGTAAAATATAAGGTGCAGCAATTTCAGAGTGACATGAAATAGCAGTTGATAATGCACAAAAACCAGCTCGAGCAGACTCTTCAACTAACATTAATGAATAGTAAGTTGGAACCCCATAACCGCCATATTCTTCTGGGACATCCACACATAAAAAGCCATTTTCGCCCAGTTGATTCCACACTGAACGCGGCATAATTCCTTCACGTTCCCATTGGTCGTAATGTGGAGCAATATGCTCATTCATAAAACGTTTAAAATTATCACGGAATAATTCTAAATCTGCATCATATGCCAACATAATATTTTCCTTCGGCTTTATTGTTTTATCGAATCTCATTGCTGTGCATGCTAATCATTTTTTTAGTTACTGTCATGGCATAGCTGCTCATTTAAACTGTACTTTTCAGTCAGCCAATAAAAAAGGAAGCTTAGCCTCCTTTTTTATTACGATAAATGATTAGTGAGATGCCTCAGCAATTACACTTTTTTGCTCAAGCATTTTTCTATCTACTTCATCGGGATTATTCAGTGCATCATTTAGTTTATCTTTATCTAATGCACCAACCCATTTCGCAACCACAATCGTTGCTAAAGAGTTACCAACAAGGTTCGTTAAAGCACGTGCTTCTGACATGAAACGGTCAATACCTAAAATCAATGCCAAACCTGCAACTGGTATATGACCAACAGCAGATAAAGTTGCAGCCATAACAATAAAGCCAGAACCCGTTACACCCGCCGCACCTTTAGATGAAATTAAAAGTACCAATAGCAAAGTAATTTGATGCTGGATATCAAGCTGTGTATTTGTTGCCTGAGCAATAAAGATTGCAGCCATGGTCAAATAAATTGAAGTACCATCGAGGTTAAATGAATAACCTGTTGGGATGACTAAACCAACCACAGACTTTTCACAACCTGCGATTTCAAGCTTACGTAGCATACGTGGTAGAACTGACTCAGAAGAAGATGTACCAAGTACAATTAAAAGTTCTTCACGAATCAAACGCACCATTTTAAGAATGCTAAATCCACTCAAACGGCTGATGGTTCCTAATACTAAGAAAATAAATAATAAACAGGTAATGTAGAAACAGAGGATGAGCTGGCCCAACTGTACCAGTGAACCCACACCATATTTACCGATAGTAAACGCCATTGCCCCAAAAGCACCCAGTGGAGCAAGCTTCATGATCATATTTACAATGTTAAAGAACACATGAGCAATTTGATCAATTAACTTTAAAACTGGACGTCCTGCATCACCTAGCTTATGCAGTGCAAAGCCAAATAGAATGGCAAAAAGAAGGACCTGCAAGATTTCACCATTTGCAAATGCACCCACTACTGTATCTGGGATGATATGCATTAAGAAATCAACGGTAGATTGTGACTCACCAGAAGTGACGTATTTTTGGATACCTGAAGTGTCCAGAGTCGCAGGATCAATATTCATTCCTACGCCTGGCTTTGCAATATTAATCACCACAAGGCCAATCAGAAGTGCGATTGTTGAAACGATCTCGAAGTATAACAACGCAACACCGCCAGTTTTACCCACTGACTTCATACTTTCCATACCAGCGATACCACTGACCACTGTACAGAAAATAACAGGTGCAATGATCATTTTAATCAAACGAATAAAAGCATCACCTAATGGCTTGAGTTGCTCACCTAAACCTGGAATATGGTGTTCAACACCATTCACTATTTGCGTTGTACTTGGTGAGAAATGCCCAACCAGAACACCCGCAATAATCGCAATAATCACTTGAAAATAAAGTGATTTATAAATCGGTTTTTTAGCCATAACTTTACTTCAATCTATATTTCCAAGTCCGTTGGAAATATCAAAATGAAACGTCTATTCTTTACGAATACACAGCCCTAACCTTTCACATAAACACCGCAAAAGGGAAACGGTTTTTTGGGAACAAAAAACCTTCCTACTACCTCAATGAAAACGAAATACAGTTTTCTAAAACAGGAGAATACCTGAAGTTTCCAACCACTTTGAGTAGCCAGAAATAACCTCTTACTTTTCCAATAAAAAGCTGAAGATATAGGAGAATCACATAAAATTATGATATGAGTGCTCAAAAAAGCACGTGAAAGTTTACTCGAATTAAATAGCAATTCGGTTAAAATTTTGGCTAATACGCACAAAAAACACTCATGCAGCCTTAAGACTTTAGTATGAGAAACACTTTTGATATTTTTTCAGCAGTTTTTTATGTCATATTGATAAGTCCTTGTAGACAATTCATTTTGAGCTGTCTCCCCCTTATTTTTACTGTTTTGAATTGCCATGAATACTAAACGTAATATCTATAAAGATGCTGAACATCCCTTTGCTCAATATGTCCGTATTTTAGGTAAGGGGAAAACCGGCTCTCGCTCACTAAGTTATGAAGAGGCCTATCAGGCTTTTACCATGATTTTAAAAGGTGAAGTTCTTGATGTTCAGTTGGGTGCTTTTTTAATGCTGCTACGTGTTAAAGAAGAGTCCATTGATGAGCTTGCAGGCTTTGTACAAGCCACCAAAGACCAACTTAATTTTCAACCTTTAGATGTGGACTTAGACTGGTCATCTTATGCAGGCAAGCGGAAACATTACCCTTGGTTTTTATTAGCAGCTCTTACCCTTGCTCACCACAGCTATAAAATCGTCATGCATGGCGCTTCTGGACATACGATTAACCGGGTCTATACCGAACAAGTTTTGCAATATTTAGATTATAAAATTTGCCATTCTGAACAAGAAGTCCGCACACAATTGGCCGAACAGAATTTTGCTTACTTACCATTAGATGTAATTTCACCTGTTTTAAGTGATTTAATTTCTTTGAGAAATGTGATGGGTTTACGCTCGCCTATTCATACGTTAGCCCGCCTCATTAATCCTTTTAGCGCTAAGGCCACCTTGCAAGCCATATTCCATCCCGCGTATAGAACTTCCCATCAGCATAGTGCGCTTCGCTTAGGCTATCAAAATAGTGCAGTCATTAAAGGTGAAGGCGGTGAATTTGAACGAAACCCAGACGCGAAAACCCTGATTTGCGGAATTAAAAATGGAGAACTCTATGAGCATGAGTTGCCAAAGCTTACGCCTGAACGTAGCCCAATTGAAGAAGAGTTAGACTTAGCCACCTTTAAAGCGGTCTGGCTTGGAAAGCAAAATCATGAATATGGGGAAATGGCCGTAACAGAAACTATGGGTATTGCGTTATATACCATGGGCGTTGTTTCTAATTTTGAGGAAGCAATGCAAAAAGCAAAAGTGTTATGGGAAACACGTAATTCAAGCCAATAAAACTAATATAAGACCATACAGCCTTCTATAGCATGTTTTTCTTATATTGCTACATATAGGCAATACTTACTTTTCAAAGATGAAAAGTAACAAAAATCTTTTGTTGAGCAAACAGTACTTCCATGTACTGTTGCTCAACTGGCGACATCCATGTCGCCGACGCGATAGCAAATGCTAACTAGGATTTATTCTTTTGTTTTAAAATACGGTTTTAAACAAAACGAATCGGTTTAAATTCAGGCTCATGCTTGTGATGATCATCTTCACAAACCTCACCCTCTTCTTTTGTACCACGGTCAATATAACCGCTACGCTGTTCTTCCGGTAAGTTCTTTAACTCCCAAGCAATCACGGCTTGCATACATGTTTCGCGCTGCTCTTTCGTTAAAACAACACCATTTGGCCATTTACCAATTTCTACTGCTGTTTTTAAACGCTCTACAATTTCAGGGTTTAAAACAGATAGCATTTGTTCAATATTCATGATTCATCTCTTTGAAAAGATTCAAAATCTTGGTTCCAACCCAGTTTGGTACGACAAGCCATATAGAAATCATAACCTGGTGGGTGTAATAAACTTAATTTAAATGGGTGTTTGCGGATGTGCAAACTGTCACCAACATTGAGCGATACACTATGTTGCCCATCTGCACTCACCATCGGTAATACCCGATTTTCGCGAATGACGATTTTAATTTCACTTTGCCCACCAACTACGATCGGGCGTGAAGATAATGTATGGGGGTGCATAGGGACTAATGCAATAGCATCCATACTCGGATGTAAAATTGGACCACCACCTGACAATGCATAAGCAGTTGATCCTGTCGGGGTCGAAACAATTAAACCATCACTATGCTGACGGTAAACATATTGACCATCAATATTAAGTTCAAAGTCGATCATATGTACCGACTTACCTGAGTGTAGTACAACGTCATTTAAAGCAATTGCATCATAAATGACTTCACCATTGGTCCGTACTTCCATTTCAAGCAAGAAACGGCGATCAAGTTGGAAATGACCTTGTAATACCTGATCAAGTTTAAAAATAGCTTCCGCAGGCTTAATATCAGTTAAAAATCCTAAACGCCCACGGTTAATACCAATGACAGGTGTATTGTAGCGAACTAAAGCTCTAGCTGCATGAAGTAAAGAACCATCACCACCTACTACAATCACCAGATCAGCAACTTCACCTAATAAGTGACGACTAACAACTTGTGCATGATCATAGGGCACTAATTCGGCAGTTTCCTGATCAAAAATGGGGTTTAGGCCTAAACTTAGCAAATGGTCATGAATTAAACATAGTGTTTCTACAACTGATGATTTATCCGGTCGACCAATTAACCCGACGTTTCTGAAGGACTTATGTGAAATTTGCACGAATGAGTAAGCTCCGCTGCGATTCTACGCTATCATAACATTAACCTGATTAATTTAAAAAAACATAACAACAAGATGCTGTAAAATTCAATCTAAGTTTTCCATTTATTCACAGTTTTATCATTGCAAATTGATGACAAGCTATCGCATCATTAACGTATTGTTTAGGGTTTTATCTCATTTATATGAAGTTTGAACGTGGTATCGGTTTCTTCGCACTAATTTTTTCCATATTGGTGATTGGTGCTTTTATTGCTCTTAGTATCTATCTGATTCGTTTAGATAATATTATCCGTGAAAAATTTGAAGGACAGCGCTGGGACATTCCTGCCAAAGTGTTCGCTCGGCCTTTGGAAATTTATAATAATGCCCCAATTACTCAAGCAAATTTTACCCAAGAATTAAAATTATTAGGTTACAAAACTTCAAGTAATTATGACAAGTCTGGAACCTTCGTTGCTCAAGGCAGCAACATGTATGTACATACACGCGGTTTTGACTATGGTGATAGCGTAGAACCGGAACAAGTTTTAGAACTTAGCTTTGCAAATGACCAAGTTGCAGAGGTACGCAGTACAAAACCTTCTTCAACAGGTGTGGCTCGTTTAGAACCTTTACTGATTGGTGGGATCTATCCTCAGCATAATGAAGACCGTGTTCTGATCAAACTCAATAATGTTCCTAAACCACTCATTGAAGCTTTAATTTCTACAGAAGACCGTAATTTCTACCATCACCACGGTATTTCAATTCGTGGTACAGCACGTGCTTTAGTAAGTAATGTCACTGGAGGACGTCGCCAAGGTGGTTCAACCCTGACACAACAGTTAGTCAAAAATTTCTATCTAACCCCTGAACGTACATTAAAGCGTAAAGTTAATGAAGCATTAATGGCTTTACTTATTGAGCTTCATTACAGCAAAGATGAAATTTTAGAAGCTTATTTAAATGAAGTAAATTTAGGCCAAAATGGTAACTATTCAATTAATGGTTATGGCTTGGCTTCGCAGTTTTATTTTGGTTTACCACTTCGGGAACTTAATGTCGCGCAACAAGCTTATTTAGTCGGTTTAGTTCAAGGGCCATCTTTATATAACCCTTGGAAAAACCCTGAAGGAGCAAAAAATCGTCGCGATACAGTATTGAATAACATGCGTGTAATGGGTTATTTAACTCAAGCCGAATATGAAACTGAAATTGCACGTCCTTTAGGTGTTCTCAGCAAGCCAAGCTTAGGTCCTGCAAAATTCCCTGATTTCCTAGATATTGTGCGCCGTCAGTTACGTACCGAATATCAAGAAAGCGATTTAACTAATCAAGGATTACGTATTTTTACGACCTTGGACCCAATTGCACAAACTCAGGTTCAAGATGCATTTAAAGCATCTGTAGAACGTCTTACTCAAAGTAACCCTGCCCGCTTGAAAAACTTGCAAGGTGCGGTACTGATTGCACATCCTGAAAATGGTGAGTTGATTGCAGCCGTTGGCTCAACTCAAGATTTTACTGGCTTTAACCGTGCTTTAGATGCAAAACGTCAAGTCGGTTCTTTATTGAAGCCAGTGATTTATTTAAGTGCAATTGAGTCTGGACGTTATAACTGGGCAAGTAAGATCGAAGATGCTCCTATTAGCATTCCGGTAGATGGCGGTAAAAGTTGGACACCGAAAAACTATAGTGGCGGTGGTCATGGCGTTGTAAGTTTAAGTGAAGCCTTAGCAAACTCTTACAATCTATCTGCAGTTCGTCTAGGTCAAGAATTTGGGTTATCTACATTTACCAACAACTTAAGAAAATTTGGCGTTGAATCACCAATTCCAGCCTACCCTTCTATTTTCCTTGGTGCAGTTAATATGTCACCAATGGAAGTACTCGGTATTTATGAAAACTTCGCTACAGGTGGTTTCAAATATCCAACTCGTGCGATTCGTTCTGTGGTAGATGCAAATGGCCGTTTACTTGATCGTTATGGTTTAAACGTACAACAAACCATTGACCCTTCGGTTGGCTATATCATGAACTATGGCCTACAACAGGTCATGTCATCAGGTACGGGCCGCGCAGCGTATAACAGCTTACCTCCTACTTTAAAATTGGCTGGTAAATCAGGTACAACTAACGATACACGAGACTCATGGTTTGCCGGTTATTCGGGGAACCATGTCGCTGTAGTATGGTTAGGTCTAGATGACAACAAAGTAACTGGCTTAACAGGTTCATCTGGTGCATTACCAGTGTGGATTAATGTGATGAAACAATTACGTCAAACACCAGTAAATCTACGTCAGCCAGACACGGTACAGTGGCAATGGATTGACCATGTAACAGGTGATTTATCAGCACAAGCTTGTGCTGGCGCGATGTATATCCCTATGCTGACACATACGGTTCCGCATCGTGCTACGCCATGTGGAGCACCGTATTATCAAGTTGATCCAACATACGCACCACAAAGTGATAACACAGCACCAGCTTCTCAACCGGATAATAGCGATAGCTATATTCGTGAGAGTGAAAGCCAGATGGAACAAGATCTGTCGAATAACACACGAGTGATTTCTAGTGGTAGTTATAACAACTAAGCATTAACAGGAAACAGGATATGTTAAAGAAAGGTGTTTTTTATATTGGTGCTGTACTTATGGTCGGCTGTACAACTTTACCGGATCATTCAGCTCCAAAAGACAAAACACCACCTGTTACTGAAAAAAAGAATGCTGAGACACCATCTGGTGTAAAAATTACACCCTATGATCATCCAGATATTCAACGTAAAAGTTTACAGGTGATTGTTCCTCAGCAGAAAAAGCCCCAACGCTTTAATGAGGATGGAAGCCAGTTACCAGCTTTTAAAACTTTAATGCAAAAAACTGAGCAAGCTTACAAAAACCAGCAATGGTCAGATGCAGAGCGCTACGCCCTTCAAGCCCAGCGTTTAGCTCCACAGGCCGCCGAGACTTATTTATTTCTTGCACTGACTGCAAATCATAAACAGCAATATGCTAATGCTGAGTCTCTTGCAAGACGTGGTTTAAGCTTTGCTCAGAGCCAAGCGATGAAAAAACAGCTTTGGCTAACAATTTTAAAAGCGGGTCAACAACGTAATAACCCAAAAACTGTTCAGGAAGCTCAGCAAGCATTAAAAGCGCTCTAGCTTTTAATGCTTTTATGTCTTTTTAAAAATTACGAATACCTGCCAAGCCATACGCACCATATTGCTGTGCTGTGGCTAAATCATCAGGACTCATGCCCCCTAAAGCAAAGACGGGAATCTGGCATTTGTCAATTAAGTCAGCAAAACGATCCCACCCTAATGCGATAGCGTCAGGATGGGTCTCTGTTACTTTGACAGGGCTTACAAAAACAGCATCACAACCAATTTGCTGAGCATGCTGTAAAGAAACCGCATCGTGGCAAGCAGCAATAAAACGTACTCCCACTTCTAAGTCGCCTTTATGCAAACTCATTAATTGAGACTGTTTAAGATGTACTGTTCTTATACGGCTTTTTAAATCAGGTTTTAGTTTGTGCCAAACATCGACATTCATGATTAATTTTGAAAGCTGATTTGTATCTAAAAGAGCTAATTTTTCTAGATCATCCTCACTAACATTATCTTTTTCACTGCGCCAATACACTAAAGTTTCATCATTTTCGGGTAGTGTGAGCGTAGCGCTAATTTTAATAAAATGCGGCCAATACAATCTTTTAATAATATCTTTATTGGCTTTCGGGAAGTTTAAGTTAACTAGCTGATCACGCGTATACCATGTCCAAGGCTGATGAATAAGATTTAATAATTCATCAGGTACATAGCTATGGAACAAATGAAGGTTGACGATAATGTCATCATATTCATGGTGAATATAATCAAACTGATGCCAATCTTTTAAACCAATACCGACTTCTTCATAAATTTCACGGCGGCATGCTTCTTCAGGCGTTTCACCCTGCTCAACCTTTCCTCCTGGAAACTCATGCTTTCCACCTTGATGCTGCTGTTCACCACGCCATCCAACTAATATTTTTCCGCGATGAATTAAGATAGCTATTGCGACATCGACTATCGGTTTAGGCATTTTTCTACTCACTCAAATTTTTCCCAAGTGTAAGCAAATTTTATCAATTTATAAATTCTTTAAAATCTCATTGACAGATCTATTCGATAATGATTATCATTTAAATCGTTCAAGAATATACCACGGAGCACAACAAATGAACGCACCTTTTAGCTTATTTACTCGTAACACTGACTCAGCTCATGCCTTACCAATGCTGCATTCTAACAACCTATTTGCATTAGGTCGTGAAATTCGAATTATGCATGCTGGCGAGGAATATCGACTACGCCTTACTCGCAATAACCGTCTCATTTTAACTAAATAAGAACTACCCTCGCGTTTCAATAATATTCGTGGGAAAACAAAAAATGGATAGCATGGGCAACCATGCTATTTTTGTATTTCATGATTAAAAGGCAATGTCACCTCAACTTTTAAACCACCTTGGTTTGCATGCATAAATTGCAGTTCCCCACCATGGAGTTGAATAATTTTTTTAGTAATTGATAGTCCTAATCCTGAGCCTTGTTGCTGCGTACCTAATACACGAAAAAAACGCTGTCCTAGACGTCTTAAAACTTCATCATCTACGCCATTTCCAGTGTCTTCTATAGAAATTTTTAATTGTTGCTGATCATGACTGAGCTCAACATGAATAAAACCCAACATAGGACTATAGCGAATAGCATTATCAAACAGATTTCTAAAAGCAATGAAAAGTAATTCTTCATTTGCAAATATTTTGGTTTCATTTGACAAAATATTTGTCTCAATCATCATTTGTTTGGCTTGTGCATCCATACTTACAGTTTCAATTACTCGAGACAATAGATGGTTTAAATCAATCACACTCTTAAAGAGTTCTGGTTGTTCTATTTCATTAGGTTCCAAACGAGCAAGAAGCAGTAAATTTTCAAGAATTTTGGTACTTCTTGAAACATCTTCTTGGATGCGTTCAAAGTCTTGATCAAGCTCTGGAATATGCTGATATTTACGTTGTAAAACTTGCAGACGCATTTGTATGGCAGATAAAGGTGAACGTAACTCATGTGATGCATCTGCGGTAAATCGCTGTTCAGCAACGAGTGCCCTTTGGAGCCTTGCAAGTAACTGGTTTAATGCATCTATGACGGGTTGAATTTCTGTAATGACATCTGGGTCTTGAATCGGTTCTAAATTTGATGCGGTTTTTTGAGCAATACGTTTAGAGAGTAGATTGAGAGCCGCCAATTGTTGTTCGGTACGCCAACTTACAATGACCCATTGTAGTAGCCAGAACAAAACCATAAGACCACTATATCCAGCGAGTGCTTTGAGTACCTCTTCAACACGAGTACTCATGGGTTGAAAAACCTCAACTTGCAGCTCTGAATCTTTTTGTTGTGCGGCCAGACTACGCCATAATTGACCATCAAACCAAAAATATGAAAAACCTTTTGATAAATTGCCTTGTTCAAAAAGTTCATGTTGGTAGGTATGAGAATGAGTAAGCAATTGACCAGAATTTAATAATTCATACTGAATATCAAACTCATCACTGAGCTCGTCAAATTGTCTCATAGAATGTTTAGAGAGATCAGAAACCAATAAGGTATCTGAAATTTCATCCATGATTTCATCTTGCACTGACATGTTGTGATAAATCGAAAATATGGTAAGCAAGCTTAAAGCGAGCAGCCCCACCACGATACTGCTCCACATAGTGGTTTTAACCAGTTGAGACTGCAAAGAGGAGCGATTCGTTTTCATTTTAAATCTCCCATACGGTAGCCTAGTCCCCGTATGGTTTTAATACTGCTACTGCCGATTTTTTTTCGAAGTTGATAGATAAAAACCTCTATTGCATTACTTTCAATCTCGTCCCCCCATGCATAGAGCGCTTCTTCTAATTGATCCCGAGTAACAATATGTTCAGGATGAACCATGAGCTTACGTAAAATTTGGAACTCTTTCGCTGTTAAATCAATGGAATTTCCGGCCAACGATACAACTTTTGCTTGAGTATCTAGATGTAAATCTCCCCATATTAAAATCGATTGCTGAGTTAAAGTTTGATTACGTAATTGAGCACGGATTCGGGCAGATAACTCTTCTAAGCTAAAAGGTTTAATCAAGTAGTCATTTGCGCCTAAATCTAGTCCCTCTACCCGGTCATGAATGCTGTCACGCGCTGTAATAAAAATGACAGGTACATTTTTTTGTTTATAACGGATTGTTGTTAAGACTTTTTCACCTGCCAGTTGAGGTAAACCTCGATCAAGTAAAATACAATCATAGTCATGCTGCTCAATCGCAGTAAGGGCATAATCACCTCTTTCGACCCAATCGACTTGATAGCCATCTAACTCTAACCAAGATTGAATACTTTCCGCTTGAGAGCGATCATCTTCCGCAAGCAAAATTCTCATCTATTTTTCCTGTTATATTCTGTCTTGATCTTGCCAAGCCTTTATTAAAAAAGCAAAGCCGCATCATCAGTGCGGCTATAAATATTATATGTAAAGTCCAGTGCTTAAAACTGGATTTGTTCTACATCAATTTCTACATGTTTTGAGGGTTTAAAGTCTATATCTACTTCACCAACTAAACCAATATTAGTTGTTGGGGAAATAGGATGGCCTTGCCAAAGCTCATCATCTACATTAATAGTGATAGTACCTGTTTTATCTCGGAACTGATATTTCTCATCTCCAATAGTTTTCACGACTTGTCCATGTAGTTTTACAGGCGTATCGTCTTTTGCCGTTAATGCTTGCTTAACAGTAGTGACCGTTGCAGATATAGCCGCTGCTTGACTCATAGATATAGGAGCTAGCGCTATACCAGTAAGAGCTGTCATCAAGATCACTTTAAATGCTTTCATAAAATCACCTATTTGATTACATCTTGGAATGACATCAGTAAAACAAGCATAAATGAGGTGAATCTTAAGAAAATTTTAGTTTAATGGAACAACTCTTAATACCTCTTCTAAAGTGGTAAGCCCTTCAATGACTTTATGTGCTCCCGCAATTCTCAAAGGCTCTACACTTTCTTTTTTGGTTTGGCTTCGTAGTTCATTTAATGTCGCATGGCTGCTAATAAGATGCTTAAGCTCAAGACTAACGGGCATAAACTCATAAATACCAACTCGACCTTTATAGCCCGTATGTCGGCATTGTTCACACCCTACTGCTTGATAAACTTTTTCAGGCATTTCCATAATATAGTCAAATGTTAGGTGCTGCCATTCTTCCTCATTTATATGAGTTTCTTGTTTACAGTGTGGGCAAAGTCGTCGCACTAAACGCTGAGCCAATACCCCTAAAATAGTCGCTGCTGTTAAAAATGGTTGTACGCCTAAATCGTGTAAACGGGTCAAACTAGACGGCGCATCATTGGTATGTAAAGTTGATAAAACCAAATGACCTGTGAGTGCTGCCTGAATGGCCATATTTGCAGTATCTTGGTCACGAATTTCCCCAATCATAATAATGTCTGGGTCTTGACGCATCAGGGCACGCACACCATCAGCAAAGCCCAGCTCAATTGCATTATTGACCTGCATTTGGTTAAAACTAGGCTCTAGCATTTCTATCGGGTCTTCAATGGTACAGACATTGACCTGCTCGGTTGCAAGCTGCTTTAAAGAAGAATATAGCGTTGTGGTTTTACCAGAACCTGTTGGACCAGTAACCAAAATAATGCCGTGACTATTTTGTGTTATGCGTTGCCATTGTTGCAGCAATGACTGGTCAAAACCCAATTGCTGAAAGGAACGTACCAGTACATCTGGATCAAAAATACGCATAACCAGTTTTTCACCAAACGCTGTTGGTAAGGTAGATAAACGGAGCTCGGTTTCTTGCCCTTTCGGTGTGCGTGTTTTTAACCGACCATCTTGCGGTTTACGTTTTTCCGCTACATTTAATCGCCCTAAAATTTTAATTCGGGAAATCACGGCAGTCAGTGTATTTGAGGGCATGTTATAAATGGTATGTAAAACACCATCAATACGGAACCGAACTTTGCCATTGTCTTTACGCGGTTCCATATGAATGTCACTGGCGCTTTGTTCAAATGCAAACTGTAAAATCCAGTCGACCAATTTCACAATGTGTTGATCATTGGCATCAGGGTTTTGGCTATCACCAAGCTGTAAAAGTGCTTCTACTCCCTTGTTATCACGGTCATGCGCAGCATCTTTCTGAGCTGAATTTACTGCTCGGCTAACCTGATAATATTCTCGCAAATAACGTTGCAACTGTTCGGGATTAAGCAGTACGCGTTCAATTTTCTTCGGTGCCAGGCTTCTTTCCAAATTGTTTAACCAATCTGTTTTAAAAGGCTGGTCTGTACCAATCACAATTCGGTCCGCATGAACTTCTACAGCTAAAATATGGTTTCGAATTGCAAACTCTTGTGACATGACTTGAGTTAAAGCGCTTACATCTGCTTTTAAAGGATCAATCACAAATAAAGGTAATTGCGCTCGATCGGCAAACCATTGGCACAGGCGGTTTAGACTTAAATGTGCTTGTACGTGCTGTTGGTCTTTTAAATTAAAATGTGCAATCCACTGTAATGGATGCCATTTCAATTGATCTTTTTGTCTATTTGTCGTTTGTACCAATAATTTGTCCCGTTCAGTAATGCGGCCTTCTTGTAATAGTTGTTCCAGACACCAATGTGCGTCTATTTCTACATGTGCATTCATGTGTTATCCCCAATATATTTTTATAATATAGCAGAGATGTTTTAGATTTAGCTGGTCTAAAAATCTTCAAATTTAGCTTTTAAATATCTTTTAACTTCAAATAATTAAACCAATTCTCAACTTAGATTTTTTTTGCGTCATAGATCATATTTATAAAGATATTTATTATGATAGTTTGATTAAAAAAGAGACTAGGCTCAATACAATAAAAAGCATAAACTGGACATGAATATATGATTTAAAAATGACTGACATCTACATATAACAATAAACCCAAGAGGAAGTATTATGAATCTTCCAATGACAATGTCATTACAAACTGCATCATTTGAAGAATTTATCACTATCATTGCTGCTGCATTGGGCTGCGGGTTATTAATTGGTCTGGAGCGCGAACGAAGTAAGTTAAAACACGAATATAAAACTTTCGCAGGTTTTCGATCTTTTGCAATTAGCTCCCTACTCGGAGCAATATGCTTTTTATTTGGTACTGAAATTGGGATTGTAGGTGCTCTACTTATAGGCGCGATCAGTATTGTCTCTCTTAAAAACCAGCCGAATGACCCCGGTGTTACTACAGAACTCGCTTTTATTATGACTTACTTTATAGGAGCGCTTTGTATCTGGAATATTTCGTTAGCTGCGGGTCTCGCAGTCATCATGACGATTATTTTATTAGCAAAACAATCGATGCATGGCATAGCCAGTCAATGGATTACCGAATCAGAATTGCGCGACGGGATTTTTTTACTGGCATTACTTTTAATTGCCTTACCCTTAGTCCCCAATAAACCTTTTTGGGGCCCCGTTCTAAACCCTCATGTGATTTTAAAGTTACTGACGTTGATTTTATTTGTGCAAGCCCTCGCACATATTGCAAAGCGGCTTTTATCTTCTAAAAATGCTTTATTACTCTCTTCTTTAGCATCAGGTTTTGTTTCAAGTACCGCCACTATCGCGAGTCTGGGCTTGGAAGTACGCTCTGGTCGTGCAAATGCCAAGACAAATGCAGGTGCAGCATTAATGTCATGTGTTTCCACATTGGTACAAACCTTAATTATTGTCGTCGGTATAAGTTTGGCATGGTTCAAACTCATTATATTTCCAACACTCATTGCATTGGCTTTTTTAGCGGTATGGGCTTTCATCTTATTACGTAAGGCAGAACCAAGTACGACTTCATCTGAACTCGATACCAGAATGTTCAGCTTAAAAGAAGCGATTATTATTGCTGGGACACTTACGCTCATTCAGGCAGGGGTTTATGGCCTAAGCCTATATTTAGGTAATGCAGGCTTAATCGCTGGGACACTACTTGCCTCTTTGTTCGAAATACATGCCGCTATTGCAGCAGTGATTGTACAAGGTGAACCAAATAACTCTCAGACGTCGTTATTAATCGCGTTCATGGGTGGCTTTGCTGTTCATGCGATTGCTAAAAGCATTAACTCGGCTATTTCTGGTGGACTGCATTATGCCCTTGCTTTCATACCTGCCCAAATTTTGCATATGACAATATTTATTGGCTTGCTCTGGATGAACATACATTGGTTCTAAATAGCTTTATTACACGAGCGATGTGTCTTTCACCATATCAACAACTGTAATGACATTGCCATTAACTTTAAAATGAATATCAAAATTCGAAAATTTCATTTTATAGACTCGTTCAGGGTCTTCTTGATAGGCAGGTCTAGGATCTAATGACAATACTTGTTCTAATTCATCAAGATATTGTGCATTAATTTCTTTATTTTTAAAAAGAGGCTGCTGGGAAGACAATGCATTTTCAGACCATAAGACCGATTTTCGTTCTGGTTCGGCCTGCGCATAACCACTTTGAGCATCAACAATTGCATCTGAATATTGAATATAAGGCTTAATATCTAAAATTGGCGTGCCATTTAATAAATCACTGCCAGTAACATAAACTCTTAATGATTTACCGACTTTTTCAACCTTGTTTAAACGTACTACAGATAAGCCTATAGGCGCCGGACGATACATACTACGTGTTGCAAACACACCTATTTTTTCATTGCCCCCTAGACGTGGTGGGCGAACTTGAGGCCGAAACTTAGTTGCAGTCTCCTGATTTTTATTGTCATGAAACTGCCAGATGAGCCAAAGATGACTAAATTGTTCGATTCCCTCAAAAGCTAATAAGTCATTATAAGGTTCTACCATTTCGATATAAGACTCGATATTGACCAAATTAGGCTGACGTGGAATACCAAATTTTTCTCGAAAAGGTGAGCACATGTGCCCGACTATTGGGAGGGTGACAGAATTCATCATCACTTTTTCTTATAAACACAATTAAATATATTCAGTTTATCGGGAATGAAATTAGATTAGAATAGCAACCTGTTTTCTTTTAATCGTGATCGAGACCTTTAATGGCTGCTTTTAACGTTGAACGCATTACTCATGTGCACCACTGGAATGACACCCTTTTCAGTTTTAAAACTACACGCGACGCTAGCTTACGTTTTAAAAATGGTCAGTTCGTGATGATCGGACTTGAAGTGAATGGCAAACCGTTAATGCGTGCATATTCGATTGCAAGTGCGAACTACGAAGAAGAGTTAGAATTCTTCTCGATTAAAGTACAAGACGGTCCTTTAACTTCGATTTTGCAAAAAGTACAAGTTGGCGACGAAATTTTAGTTTCTAAAAAACCAACAGGTACATTGGTTCATGATGATCTTTTACCAGGTAAAAACTTGTACCTTTTATCTTCCGGTACTGGTCTTGCTCCATTCTTGTCAATTATTCGTGACCCAGAAACTTACGAACGTTTTGAAAAAGTAATTGTTGTTCATGGTACCCGCTATATTTCTGAATTAGCTTATCAAGACCTGATCTTGAACGAATTACCAAACCATGAATTCTTTGAAGAGTTAGGTATTAAAGACAAACTTGTTTATTACCCTACTGTTACTCGTGAACCTTTCCACACACAAGGCCGTGTAACAACTGCAATTGAAACAGGCGCTTTATTTGAAAAAATCGGTTTACCACGTTTCAACCGTGAAACTGACCGTGCAATGCTTTGCGGTAGCCCTGCATTCTTAAAAGACGTTGCTGCGTTACTTGACCAACATGGTTTAGTTGAATCACCTCGTATGGGTGAAATGGGCGACTACGTGATTGAACGTGCGTTCGTAGAAAAATAAGATTTTTTAAATAAAAAACCGAGGTAAAGTCCTCGGTTTTTTTATAGCTCTTTTTATAAGGTGATGCTGCCATCAATACAGGTAACAGCTGTTCCACCCACTAAAATTTTACCTTGATGCAATTCAAGCTTAAGTTGTCCATTGCGCCCTAAAGCACGACCTTGTGAAGAAAGCACAAGGTCATTTTGTGCTGGCAAAATACCATAGTAACGAATAAAAGACGCTACACTCCCATTACCACTACCACAAACTGGATCTTCGTTTACACCACATGAAGGTGCAAATGAACGGACCTCTATATGCTTTTCTACATCATCATTTTCATAAAAACCGAAAACTGTCGCACCCGTAACTTTCATTTCTAAATCATGTTCTTTTAGAGCAGCAAAGTCGGGTTGGCTATCTAAAACAGCCTTAGCATTTACAGCTTGTAATACAACCCAACGCGCACCTACATCTATCAATGCTGCATTCCATTGTGTATTAATTTTACATTTTAAAATTTCTGCCAATTTTTCAGTATGCATTGCATCGAGTGGAGTAATTTTAGGCTTAGGGAGTTCAAATGAAATATGCTTTGAATCACTTACAGTCAAAGTCACCAAACCTGCACCGCATTGCTGTACTAACTTACCTTCTTTAGCAGTCACTATACCCGCTTCAAGCAAAGCATAGGCGGTACCAATTGTGGGATGTCCTGCAAATGGCAACTCACTTTGTGGAGTAAAAATTCGAACCTGATAGTCAGCTTGTGAATCAGTGGCTGGAAATACAAATGTGGTTTCAGAAAGATTGGTCCAGTTCGCAATGGCTTGCATCTGCTCAGACGTTAAAGTACTGGCATCCATAATGACCGCAACAGGATTACCTTGAAATGCTTGTGAAGTAAAAACATCAACTTGTTTAAATGCAACAACAGACATAGACCACTCCTACTGATTTTATAATTAAAAAATATGGCTTTAAATGCTCACCATTTTTTGATCTTACTAATTTATTTTTGATGGTCACAGTATCAGTTAATATGAAAAATAATAGACACAGTTCTTAAAAATAAATCCTGCTTAAAGGATTAATCTAAGCGAATAACAATATTTGAGATAAATACCAGATCACTATAAAGTGTATCAATTGCTTTTACTTTTTAATAAATTGACATGTACAAATATAAAAAAGTGAGTGATGACCTCACCCTTCAAATCCAGAATGGTAGGCAGCCTGTAGGTTCTAGGCTGCCTTCAATTCGTGGCTGTGCGCAACATTATCAGGTCAGTATTAACACCGTAAAAGAAGCTTATCGTCAGCTTGAAGACCAAGGTTTAATTTCAGTTCGCCCACAGTCTGGCTACTATGTTTGTCATGCGCCTTCAAACTTACTAGAACTCGAAGAGCGTTATGTCAGTGAAGAAAAAGTATCTCTTTCAGGAATTAGCTGTTTTCTCGCACAAATTGTTAAAAAACAGATGGAGCCTGACTATGCCAATTTAGCTCTAGCTTGCCCTACTGGAGAAAACTTCTATCCAATAGAAAGATTAAAACGTTTAACTGCTCAAGTTTTACGGACACAGCCAGACATTTTTAAAAACTACACTTTACCGCCCGGCTCTATACGTTTACGTACTCAAATTGCGAGGCGAAGTTTACAGCTTGGTATGTTTCTTTCAGCAGATGATATTGTACTCACTCATGGCACGATGGAGGCTTTAAGTCTCGCGATTATGGCAACTACTCAAGCGGGTGACAGCATAGCACTTGAAATACCTACTTTTCATAACCTGTACCCGCTTCTTCATAATTTAGGGCGAAAAATCGTAGAAGTGCCGACTTCGCCGCATACAGGGATGTGTCTAGATGCACTTGAAGAACTCTTAAAATCTAAAAGTGTACAAGCCATATTAACTATTCCGACAGGACATAATCCTCTTGGTTTTAGCATGCCTGAAAGCAATCGCCGGCGTTTAGCAGAGCTCGCTAATCAGTTCCAAATTCCGGTTATTGAAGATGCAATGTATGCTGAACTACAACTCACCGAGCCTCTCCTACCCAACATTAAGGCATTTGACCAAAATGGATGGGTCTTGGTCTGTGGTAGCTATACCAAAACTGTGGCACCTGACTATCGAATTGGTTGGCTAGAAGCTGGACGCTTTCGTAATATTGTGCAGCAAATTAAATTAACAACAACCGTTGCCGAACCAACTTTACTCACCGAAACTTTAGGACTTTTTTTAGAAAATGGCGGATATGATCTGCATTTACGTCAGCTCAAAAAACGCTATCAACAACAAATCGATACCATCAACTCTTATATTTGTCGCTATTTTCCACTCGGTACTCGAGTTAGTCGTCCACAAGCTGGATTTATTTTATGGTTAGAGCTACCCGAATCTATTGATACATTAGAACTGTTTGATCAAGCAATGGATGAAAAGATCTTATGTATGCCAGGAATTTTATGTTCGGCTGATAAACGTTTTAGTCATTGTTTACGTATAGCAGCCTGTTTCGAATTAAATCCGAAAATGTTAAATGCTTTGATGCGCTTAGGAGAGTTAGCAAAAAATATGCTACCCGCGCAAAATGATATAACTCAAATTCCTACTAATTCAGTAGGTTGAATCAAAAATGCGGAGTTAATAAAATAAAACCATATATTTTTTATGCCTTTTATTTTATGAAAACCGAACTTCTCTCTCCCGCAGGTTCTCTTAAAAACATGCGCTATGCATTTGCTTATGGTGCAGATGCAGTATACGCAGGCCAACCTCGTTACAGCTTACGTGTACGTAATAATACTTTTGATCATGACAACTTAAAAATCGGAATTGATGAAGCCCACGCTTTGGGTAAGAAGTTTTATGTTGTGGTAAATATTCAGCCACATAACAGCAAATTAAAAAACTTTATACGCGATCTTGAGCCAATTGTAGCTATGCAGCCAGATGCTTTGATTATGTCTGATCCCGGCTTAATTATGATGGTACGTGAGCATTTTCCAGAAATGCAAATTCATCTATCGGTTCAAGCCAACGCTATTAACTGGGCCACTGTTAAATTTTGGAAAGACTACGGCCTAAGTCGTGTGATTTTATCGCGTGAATTATCTTTAGAAGAAATAGAAGAAATCCAGCAACATGTGCCAGATATTGAACTCGAGGTTTTTGTACATGGCGCTCTATGCATGGCCTACTCAGGCCGCTGTTTACTTTCTGGATATATGAACAAGCGTGATGCCAACCAAGGTGCTTGTACCAATGCTTGCCGTTGGGACTATAAACTGCATGAAGCCCAAGAAGATGCAAACGGCGATATAATTCCAGTTACTCAGCTCAATGAGTCAGAAAAGTCTTGCTGCTCATTAGCACAATCAGAAACAACCTCGGTTCAAACTTTACTCGTACAACGTAATAATGAAGAAATGTTTGCTGCCGAAGAAGATGAACACGGCACCTATTTTATGAACTCTAAAGATTTACGTGCGGTACAACATGTAGATCGTTTAACAAAAATGGGCATTGCCTCACTGAAAATTGAAGGCCGTACTAAATCCTATTTTTATTGTGCTCGCACTGCTCAAATTTATCGAAAAGCCATTGATGATGCATTAGCAGGTAAACCTTTTGACCCAAGTTTAATGACCCAACTCGAAGGTTTGGCAAACCGCGGTTACACTGAAGGCTTTTTAAGACGGCATGTATATAGCGAATATCAAAACTATACTGACGGATCATCACACTTTGACTATCAACAATTTTGTGGTGAAGTTTTAGAACGTCACGGCGATTATATTCGCATTGAGGTGAAAAACCGTTTTGTGTTTGGCGACTCACTTGAACTCATGACGCCTCAAGGCAATATCAGCTTTACCTTAACCGAAATGCGCGATTTAAAGGGCAATCCAATTACAGATGCTAAAGGTTCGGGACATTTTGTTGAGATTCCACTTTCACAAGATGTTGATGTTAGTTATGCCCTACTCATACGCAATTTGCCGCATGCGAAAGAAAGTATTACTGCCTCTACATTGGCTTATTCAGTGAGTTAAACATGGCCCTTTTGATTACGAATGACTGCATCAATTGTGATATGTGTTTACCCGAATGCCCCAATACAGCTATTTTTGAAGGAAGCAAAGTTTATGAAATTGATTCATCTCGTTGTACCGAGTGTGTAGGCTTTTACGATGCGCCAACATGTAAAGCGGTTTGCCCAATCGATTGTATAGAACCAGACCCTGCACATATTGAAAATAGAGAGCAATTATTAGAAAAATTTAAAGGTCTGAATTTAATCGGCTCATTCTCTTCTTAAAACCATTTAGAGGATCAAGTTAAAATCACTGATCCTCTTAAATGACCATGCAGATCAATGATTGAATAAACGAATAAATAGCTGAGACCACTTTGCTAGTGATAAAATCAATTTATCAGTTCAGTTTGGTTTACTGGTACTTTTGTACCAAAAAATTGAACAATCGTTAAAACTGGTCAAATCATTTCAACATTTCATATAGATTGATTAAAACCCTTTCTGGCGCAGCTTCCCATGTCTTATCTTTATTTAGCAATTGCGATTGCTTGTGAAGTTATTGCAACTTCAGCATTAAAAGCATCTCAAGGCTTTACTGTTCCCATTCCGTCTATTATTACGGTTGTGGGTTATGCAGTTGCTTTTTATTTATTATCTCTTACGCTCAAAACAATTCCGATCGGGATTGCCTATGCCATTTGGTCAGGCGCAGGTATTATTTTAATTTCTGCAATTGGCTGGATATTTTACAAACAGCATTTAGACTTAGCTGCCTGCATTGGTTTAGCTTTAATGATCGCGGGTATTGTGATTATTAATGTATTTTCTAAAAATACTCATCTATAAAATATAATTAAAAAGCAACCGAGTATGATGAGAATGTTAAAAAAGTTTCACCATACTCGGTATCAACAGCTTATTTTAAACTGCCCGTCAAAAATTGCTTTAAACGCTCACTTTTCGGGTTGTTAAGTACTTCATCAGGATGTCCCTGTTCCTCAATTTTCCCTTGATGCAAGAAAATCACCTGATTAGACACATGACGTGCAAAGCCCATTTCATGTGTGACTACAATCATAGTACGACCTTCTTCAGCCAAGCCTTGCATTACTTTTAGTACTTCACCTACCAACTCTGGATCAAGTGCGCTGGTTGGTTCATCAAATAACATCACTTCCGGTTCCATAGCTAAAGCACGAGCAATTGCTACACGTTGCTGCTGACCACCAGATAAAAATGCTGGATATTTACTCTCAACACTTTCAGGCAATCCAACTTTACGTAGATACTTGCGTGCACACTCTTCTGCTTCAGCACGTTTTACTCCAAGTACATGGATTGGCCCTTCAATGACATTTTCTAGCACTGTCATGTGTGACCATAAATTAAAGTGTTGAAACACCATCATGAGCTGGGTACGCATTTTTTGTAGCTGCTTTGGGTCAACTACTTTTAAATTGCCTTTTTTATCAAAGACTGTGCGTAGTTTTTCACCATTGAGCTTAATCGTGCCATTACTCGGTTGTTCTAAAAAGTTGATACAACGCAGCAAGGTACTTTTACCTGAACCAGATGAACCAATAATACTAATTACATCACCGGCATTTGCATCAAGTGATATTCCTTTAAGTACTTCATGATCGCCAAATGTTTTGTGTAAATCACGAATCACTAGTTTTGCAACCTGTTCCATTTATGTCTCCTAATGATTCGATGGCTTTAAAAATGCCAACCAACGTTTTTCCAACTTACGAAATATCCAAATCAAAATAAAAGCCAGCACTGCATATAACACCGCAGCAATGCCAAAAGCACTGAAAGTGTCATAGGTTGCTGCATTCACATCACGCGCAATTTTTAAAATGTCAGGAACTGTTGCTGTAAATGCAATGGTTGTGGCATGCAACATTAAAATGACTTCATTGCCATAAAACGGTAAAGCACGGCGTAACATCGACGGAATGATAATACGTGTGTAGAGTTTCCATTTTGACATACCAAAAGCTTGAGCAGCTTCAATCTCACCATGTGGAATAGAACGAATCGCTCCAGCGAAGATTTCAGTGGTATATGCACCAGTATTGAGCGCGAATGCCAAAATGGTGCAATTTATGCCCTCTCGAAAGAATGCATCGAGAGTTTGATGTTCATGGACATAATCAAAGCTATAAATACCCGAGTAAATAATTAACAGTTGGATGTACAGTGGTGTGCCACGAAAAATATAAGTAAACAACCAAACTGGACCACGCAACCAGATATTTTCTGATACTCGTGCAAGTGACAAAGGCACAGCAAGCACAAACCCAATACCAATAGAAAGCACCAATAACCAAGCAGTCATCGCGACACCGGTCATTTGTAGGCCATCAGTCCAAAGGTATGCTTTCCAATATTGTTGAAGGATTTCAATCATAATTGCCCCTTCCTCACACCAGCAGAATAATGACGTTCAAGCCACATTAAGATCAGGTTCGACACGGTAGTAATGACCAAATAAATAGCGGCAGCCACGATGCTGAAAAAGAACAGTTGCATGGTACTTCTACCCGCATCTTGCGTAATTTTTACAATGTCAGTCAGGCCAATAATGGAAACCAGCGCGGTCGCCTTAATCAAAACTTGCCAGTTGTTACCAATGCCAGGCAACGCAAAACGCATCATTTGAGGGAATAATACACGGTGAAAAACCTGCCACGGCGTCATCCCATAGGCCATTGCTGCTTCAATTTGTCCCCTCGGAACCGATTGAAATGCACCACGAAAGGTCTCGGTAAAATATGCACCATAAATGAACGCTAATGTAATGACACCAGCCACAAATGGGTTGATATCAATCTGGTCCATTTGCAGTGCTTCAGTAATTTGGTTTAAACCCAACTGCAAGCTATAAAATAACAGCAGCATAATCACTAAGTCAGGCACACTACGGATGAGTGTGGTATAGGCGGTCGCAATATAACGTAAAGCTTTAATATTAGAGAGTTTTGAACTCGCACCAATTAAGCCAATAATGACAGAAAGCAAGAGTGATAACAGCGCAAGCTGTATGGTCATCCATGTTCCGCTGAGAAGGAGTGGCCCGTAGCCAGAAAAAGACATGACTCATCTTCTCCTTAAAAACAATATCTAATATTGATGAGATGAGAATAGATTTAAAAATGTCGGCACTTAGCCGACAATTTTCACATCATTAGTAAATGCTAAAAGAGAAGTATTTTTTCTCGAGTTTCTTGTATGTGCCATCCGCAATGATTGCAGCGAGTGCCTTGTCAATATTCGCTTTCAAGTCTGCATCTTCTTTACGTAAACCGATAGCCGCACCTACCCCCAATGTTTTGACATCAACCACATTGCCGCCAGCAAAAGAGAAGTTTTTACCTTTCGGTTGTTTTAAGAAAGCGCCATCAACCATGATTGCATCTTGTAAAGTTGCATCCAAACGACCAGACATCATGTCTTGGTAAATCAAATCTTGAGTTGGATAAGGAACAACACTCACACCTTTTGGAGCCCAATAGGTTTTAGCATATGTTTCTTGAATAGTGCCCTGCTGTACACCGACACGCTTACCTTTTAATGAAGTAGGTGTTGGTAACAACGGCGAACCTTTTTTTGCAACCATACGGGTTGGCGTGTTGTAGATTTTGCTGCTAAATAAAATTTGTTTCGCGCGTTCATCAGTAACGGTCATTGATGAAAGAATGCCATCAAATTTTTTCGCTTTAAGCGCGGGAATCATCCCGTCAAAAGAGTTTTCCACCCAAACACATTTGGCTTTAAGCTTTGCACAAATGGCATTACCTAAATCAACATCAAAACCAGTTAACTTGCCATCTGGTGTTTTATATTCAAACGGCGCATAAGACGACTCAGTACCAAAACGAATCACCTTCCAATCCTTTGCTTGAACATTCGTTACAACAGCAGCCAAAACTAAGGTTGTTGAAACGAACATTTTTTTCATAAAGCTTGCCATCTTGAAGCTTCTCCTTAAAATCCTAATAAGGTGATAAAAACTTGAGCAATTTCTAAATTACTCTTCTGCCGAAATAATTGCAATTTCTATACCAGTAAATTAAGGATTTATGAAGATGTCTAAGCAATGAACTGTATTGACGGTTTAAATGTTGAAAAATCAATCAAATTTTAAGATTAAGTTTTGAGTGTATAAGCTTCAGCAATATTGTGCTGCTCGACCAAAGTACGAATTGTATATTCATGACCAGTTTCTTTATCACAGGCAAATTCACATTTCTGGTCGAAAGGTAAAGCCGTACCGCCAAGTAATGGACAACCTGCAAAAAGTTCAGCGACCCAATCTACAAACACTTTTACTTTGAGCGATAAATGACGATTTTGAAGATAAACTGCTGAAATCGGCATCGGCGCTGGCGTCCACTGAGGCAATACTTCTTTTAACAAACCCGATTCTAAATGGTTGGTGAGCATATAACGTGGGCCTTGAATTATACCGAAACCCTGCAAAGCTAAGTCGATGTAAGCATCACCGTCATTTACAGAAACACGTCCACGTACTGATACACTTTTAATTAAATCATCAACGACAAAATCCCAATCGAAGTTGCGTCCGGTACGGCTTGAAAAGAAGTGAATCGCTTTATGGTTTTTTTGCAAATCTTCAATTGAGGTAGGTTCGCCATATTTTTCTAAATAAATCGGTGAAGCAGCAGTTGCACACTGGAAAGTTCCGATACGACGCGCAATTAAGCTTGAATCTTTTAATTCACCGACCCGAATTGCACAATCAACTGCTTCTCCCACCAAGTCTACAGGTCGGTCATTTAGACCAATCACTAAATCAATATCAGGATAGCGTGCATGAAAATCGCGTAGTCTTGGAATTAAAATTAAACGGCCAATGGATACAGGCACATCAATACGAAGCTGACCTCTTGGCCCCCGCTCTGCATCATGAAAGGAAGATTCAATATCGGAAACATCCGCTAAAATACGGGCTGTCCGATCATAATATACGGCGCCATCCGGTGTGAGACTAATTTTTCGTGTTGTCCGATTCAGCAAACGAACTTGTAAATGCTTCTCTAAAGCCTGAATAGTTGTGGTCACAGAAGCACGCGGTAAACCCAAACTATCAGCTGCTAAACTGAAACTATTTGTTTCAACCACTTTGTTGAACACTCTCATGGCATGAAATAGATCCACACGCACACTCCTATTAATGCATTTCTTTATTCAGATACATCAATTGTTATAAAAATACGAATAGTGTTATCAAATTTAATATATTTATTCGTGATTGACAAACTTTTATGCTCCGTCCATTCCATAAACCCTGTTTCTCCCATACGGACCATAACTAAAAGTCTGAAAACAGGTATCCAAATAACTAGGAGCACCTCATGTCATTTTCCCGCAAACAGTTTGCACTGTCTGCCATCTTTGTCGCCATTTTGGCTACAGGGGGCAGTTTTATGTTTTTACATGAAAATGCCGATGCAAAAGCTGCACCGACCAGTACCCAACAAGCTGCTACTGTTGATGTAGCCCCTGTAGTAAGCAAAACCATTACCGATTGGCAAGAATATTCCGGTCGTTTAGAAGCCATTGATCAAGTTGATATTCGGCCTCAAGTTTCAGGAAAACTTATTGCCGTACATTTCAAAGATGGCAGTCTTGTTAGAAAAGGCGATTTACTATTTACCATTGACCCGCGTCCTTTCGAAGCAGAACTGAATCGTGCCAAAGCCCAGCTTGCATCAGCTGAAGCACAGGTAACATATACCGCCAGCAATCTTTCGCGTATTCAACGTCTCATTCAAAGTAATGCTGTTTCTCGTCAAGAGTTAGATTTGGCAGAAAATGATGCACGTTCCGCCAATGCAAACCTACAAGCCGCTAGAGCAGCAGTTCAATCTGCCCGCTTAAATCTAGAATATACCCGTATAACTGCACCAGTCAGTGGTCGAATTTCCCGTGCCGAAGTCACCGTTGGTAATGTGGTTTCTGCAGGTAACGGAGCACAAGTTTTAACAAGTTTGGTTTCTGTGTCACGCCTATATGCATCTTTCGATGTGGATGAACAAACTTACCTGAAATATATCAGTAATCAGCGCAATTCTTCGCAAGTACCTGTCTATATGGGACTTGCCAATGAAACAGGCTTTACTCGCGAAGGTACGATCAACTCAATCGACAATAACCTGAATACAACCTCAGGTACGATTCGTGTTCGCGCAACTTTTGACAATCCAAATGGTGTTTTATTACCGGGTCTATATGCACGAATCCGTTTAGGTGGAGGCCAACCTCGCCCAGCGATTTTGATTAGTCCAACCGCGGTTGGTGTCGACCAAGATAAACGCTTTGTTGTAGTCGTTGATGCGAAAAATCAAACTGCTTACCGCGAAGTAAAACTCGGCACACAACAAGATGGCTTGCAAATCGTAAATAGCGGATTACAAGCGGGTGACCGTATTGTAGTGAATGGTTTACAGCGAATTCGTCCGGGTGACCCTGTTACACCGCATCTCGTGCCTATGCCAAATTCACAAATCACTGCTAGCACTACTCCTACTCAACCTCAGCCAACAGATAAAACATCAACTCCGGCAAAAGGTTAATCACATATGAATATTTCTAAATTTTTTATTGATCGGCCGATCTTTGCTGGTGTGTTATCAGTACTGATTTTACTCGCCGGTCTCCTTTCGGTATTTCAGTTACCGATTTCTGAATATCCCGAGGTTGTTCCGCCATCTGTGGTGGTACGTGCTCAATATCCGGGTGCAAACCCAAAAGTGATCGCTGAAACAGTTGCTTCTCCGCTCGAAGAATCAATCAACGGTGTCGAAGACATGCTGTATATGCAATCTCAAGCAAACAGCGACGGCAATTTAACCATTACGGTGAACTTTAAGCTCGGTATCGATCCAGACAAAGCACAACAACTGGTTCAAAACCGTGTGTCTCAGGCCATGCCCCGTTTACCTGAAGATGTACAGCGCTTAGGTGTCACGACTTTAAAAAGCTCACCTACTTTAACCATGGTAGTGCATCTGACCTCCCCAGATAATCGCTATGACATGACCTACTTACGTAACTATGCGGTACTCAACGTGAAAGACCGTTTAGCGCGTTTACAAGGGGTTGGTGAAGTCGGATTATTTGGTTCCGGTGACTACGCGATGCGCGTGTGGCTCGACCCACAAAAAGTAGCACAGCGAAATCTCACAGCCACTGAAATTGTGAATGCCATTCGTGAACAAAACATTCAGGTTGCAGCAGGTACAATTGGTGCTTCGCCAAGTAATTCACCTTTACAACTTTCAGTCAATGCTCAAGGTCGTTTAACCACTGAGCAAGAATTTGCAGATATTATTTTAAAAACTGCACCAGATGGCGCAGTTACCCGATTGGGTGATGTTGCTCGTGTTGAACTTGCAGCTTCACAATACGGCCTACGTTCATTACTTGATAATAAACAAGCAGTCGCAATTCCAATTTTCCAAGCTCCGGGTGCGAATGCTTTACAAGTTTCCGATCAAGTGCGTAGCACGATGAAGGAGCTTTCGAAAGATTTCCCATCTTCAATTAAATACGACATTGTTTATGACCCAACTCAATTCGTACGTGCCAGTATTAAAGCGGTTGTTCATACCTTACTTGAAGCAATTGCACTGGTTGTTGTTGTCGTTATTTTATTCTTACAAACATGGCGTGCCTCAATTATTCCATTGCTTGCTGTACCGGTTTCAATTATTGGTACATTTGCCCTTATGCTCGCTTTTGGTTACTCCATCAATGCGCTTTCACTGTTCGGGATGGTACTTGCTATCGGTATTGTGGTCGATGATGCGATTGTCGTCGTCGAAAACGTCGAGAGGAATATCGAAGCAGGCTTAAACCCAAGGGAGGCAACTTACCGCGCCATGCGAGAAGTGAGCGGGCCGATTATTGCGATTGCATTAACACTTGTTGCCGTGTTCGTTCCACTTGCCTTTATGACAGGCTTAACTGGGCAATTCTATAAACAATTTGCCATGACCATTGCCATTTCAACAGTCATTTCGGCATTTAACTCACTTACCCTTTCTCCAGCTCTGGCAGCAATGTTACTTAAAGGACATGATGCTAAACCTGATGCCTTAACACGTATTATGAATCGTGTATTCGGACGTTTCTTTGCACTGTTTAACCGTGTGTTTTCACGTGCTTCAGACCGTTATAGTCAAGGTGTCAGCCGTGTTATTTCCCATAAAGCTTCGGCAATGGGTGTCTATGCAGCACTTCTAGGTTTAACCGTTGGTATTTCTTATATTGTTCCGGGTGGCTTTGTTCCCGCTCAAGACAAACAATATTTAATTAGCTTTGCGCAGCTACCAAACGGCGCATCATTAGATCGTACCGAAGCAGTCATTCGTAAAATGAGTGATACTGCGCTTAAACAACCTGGTGTAGAAAGTGCGGTTGCCTTTCCTGGCCTATCAATTAACGGTTTCACCAATAGCTCAAGTGCCGGTATTGTCTTTGTGACTTTAAAGCCATTTGATGAACGTAAGGCAAAAGACTTATCTGCAAATGCAATTGCAGGTGCGCTCAACCAGAAATATTCAGCTATTCAAGATGCTTATATCGCTGTTTTCCCACCACCACCAGTGATGGGCTTAGGTACTATGGGCGGCTTTAAACTGCAACTTGAAGACCGAGGTGCCTTAGGCTATTCAGCCTTGAATGATGCTGCACAAAACTTTATGAAAGCAGCACAATCAGCCCCTGAACTGGGTCCAATGTTCTCAAGTTATCAAATTAACGTACCTCAACTCAACGTAGATCTGGACCGTGTAAAAGCTAAACAGCAAGGCGTTGCTGTGACAGATGTTTTCAACACTATGCAGATTTATTTAGGTTCTCAGTACGTTAACGACTTTAACCGCTTTGGACGTGTTTATCAGGTTCGTGCACAAGCCGATGCGCCTTTCCGTGCTAACCCTGAAGATATTTTGCAGCTTAAAACCCGTAATAGTGCCGGACAAATGGTGCCATTATCTTCATTGGTGAATGTAACTCAAACCTATGGTCCTGAAATGGTCGTTCGTTATAACGGTTACACATCAGCAGATATTAACGGCGGCCCTGCCCCAGGTTATTCATCTAGCCAAGCAGAAGCTGCGGTTGAACGTATTGCTGCACAAACTCTGCCGCGTGGTATCAAGTTTGAGTGGACAGATTTAACTTACCAAAAAATCTTGGCTGGTAATGCAGGACTTTGGGTATTCCCTATTAGCGTATTACTCGTGTTCTTAGTATTAGCTGCTCAGTATGAAAGCTTAACCCTACCATTAGCAGTTATCTTAATTGTACCGATGGGAATCTTAGCGGCTCTGACAGGTGTCTGGCTGACGGCTGGAGATAACAACATCTTTACCCAAATCGGTCTAATGGTACTGGTCGGGCTAGCCTGTAAAAATGCCATCTTGATTGTTGAATTTGCGCGGGAACTTGAAATGCAAGGTGCGACTGCCTTTAAAGCAGCCGTTGAAGCAAGTCGTCTACGTTTACGCCCAATTTTAATGACCTCTATTGCATTTATTATGGGTGTCGTACCACTGGTGACTTCAACTGGCGCAGGTTCTGAAATGCGACATGCGATGGGTGTTGCCGTATTCTTCGGCATGATCGGTGTAACATTCTTTGGTTTATTCCTCACCCCGGCCTTTTACGTTCTGATTCGTACCCTCAACAGCAAACATAAACTACATTCTGCGGCAGTTCATGAAGCGCCGTTAGCTAGCCCACACGATCATTAAGGAGGGCATTTGGTGATTACATCAAAACAAAACTGGTTGTTGTCCTCACTCATGGGAAGCCTGCTCCTTGCAGGCTGCTCATTAGCCCCAGAATATCAACCTGCAAAAGTTATAGTGCCAGTCAAATTCAAAGAATCTGATCCAAAAATTGAAGATAATAACTGGAAGATTGCCCAACCTGCCGATCAACAAACTCGTGGTGAATGGTGGCGCATTTACAATGATGCTCAACTGAATGAACTTGAACAGCAAGCTATCGCAGGCAATCAGAACCTTAAAGCGGTGGCAGCCAATATTCAGGCTTCACGTGCACTACGTTCGGCAGCTCAAGCTGAGCGCTTACCAAGTATTGATGCCGGATTTGGGCCAACCCGCCAAAAGCCGTCTCCGGCTTCACTCGGTTTAGATGACAATGCACATACTTCGGCTCACACCTTATGGCGCGCTCAAGCCAATGTTTCATATGAGCTCGATTTATTTGGTCGTGTAGCAAGTAGTGTCAATGCAGCAACAGCAGATCTACAGCAACAAGAGGCTTTATATCAGTCGGCACTTTTAGCTCTACAAGCAGATGTTGCTCAAGGCTATTTTCTGATACGTCAACTTGATACCGAGCAAGCAATTTATAACCGAACAATCAAATTACTAGATGAAACACGAGATTTAATGCAGCTTCGTTTTAAAAACGGACTGGTCAGTGAATTAGATGTTTCTCGTGCACAAACCGAACTTGCTACCGCACAAACCACTGCCCTAAATATTGCTCGTAACAGAGCCAGTGCAGAACATGCGCTTGCAGTCTTATTAGGAAAACCACCAGCGGACTTTAACTTGCCAGTTCAACCTTTAACTGCAAATAGTATCCGTCTCCCTACTGGTTTGCCATCAACTTTACTTGAAAGAAGACCCGACATTGCGGCTGCAGAGCGTGCAATGGCAGCAGATAATGCACGTATTGGAATTGCTCGTGCAGCATTTTTCCCAAAACTCAGTCTTACAGGAGCTTTAGGTTATGAATCTTCAAGTTTAAGCGAGTTGGGTAAATGGTCGAGTCGGACTTTTTTACTAGGACCTGTCGCCGGTACTATTTTGTCGTTACCTTTATTTGATGGTGGACAACGTAAAGCAGGCGTTGCTCAAGCACGAGCAGCTTATGAAGAAAGCGTTGCGAATTATCGGCAAACTGTACTAAACGCATTTCGCGAAGTTGAAAATGGTTTATCTGATCAAAGAATTCTCGATCAGCAAATTCAAGCTCAAAACCAAGCACTCTCCTCTTCTCGTCATGCCAATCAACTTTCTCATTTACGTTATCGAGAAGGTGCGATTAGCTATCTTGATGTCATTGATTCTGACCGTACTATTTTGCAACAAGAACAATTAGCAGCTCAGCTGAAAGGTAGCCAAATCATTGCAAGCATCAATTTAATCCGTGCTTTAGGGGGCGGTTGGAGTAGTTAATAAAAAAAGCGCCTTACGGCGCTTTTTTTATATACACAAATTATTTTGCATATACAGGGAATTTTGCACAAACAGCTTCAACTTTTGCTTTTACATCAGCAATAACTTTTTCGTCACCTTTGCTGTCAATCACATCAGCGATCCAACCAGCAAGTTCACGAACTTCAGCTTCACCAAAACCACGAGTTGTTACTGCCGGAGTACCGATACGGATACCAGAAGTCACAAATGGAGAACGTGGGTCATTTGGTACTGAGTTTTTGTTCACAGTAATGTGAGCAGCACCTAACCAAGCATCTGCATCTTTACCAGTTACGTCTTGTTTGATTAAAGATAACAAGAATAAGTGGTTGTCTGTACCACCAGAAACAACATCATAACCACGTGCGATGAATACTTCAGCCATCGCTTGAGCATTTTTCACAACTTGTTGTTGGTAAGTTTTAAAGTCATCAGACATTGCTTCTTTGAAGCAGATTGCTTTAGCAGCAATCGCATGCATTAATGGACCACCTTGGTTACCAGGGAATACAGCTGATTGAAGTTTTTTCTCGATTTCTTCATTCGCTTTCGCAAGGATTAAACCAGAACGTGGACCACGAAGTGTTTTGTGAGTTGTCGTTGTCGTTACGTCAGCAATTTGAACTGGGTTTGGATATACACCAGCAGCAACAAGACCAGCAACGTGAGCCATATCAACAAAAAGGTAAGCGCCAACTTTGTCCGCGATGTCACGGAAACGTTGCCAATCTACAACACGGCTATAAGCAGAGAAACCAGCAACGATCATACGTGGCTTGTGTTCTAACGCTAAACGTTCAACTTCTTCGTAATCGATCTCGCCAGTTTCAGCATTTAGTCCATACTGAACAGCGTTATACGTTTTACCAGAGAAGCTAACTTTTGCACCGTGAGTCAAGTGACCACCGTGAGCCAAGCTCATACCCAAAACTGTGTCGCCTGGGTTAAGAAGTGCTAAATACACAGCAGAGTTAGCTTGTGAACCAGCATGTGGTTGAACGTTTGCGTAATCAGCACCAAAAAGTTCTTTAGCACGGTCAATCGCCATTTGTTCAATAACATCTACATATTCGCAACCGCCATAATAGCGTTTGCCAGGATAACCTTCTGCGTATTTGTTCGTAAGTTTTGATCCTTGCGCTTCCATCACAGCAGGAGAGCAATAGTTTTCAGATGCAATTAACTCGATATGTGCTTCTTGACGCTCACCTTCAGAAGCAATTGCTTGAGCTAATTCTGGATCAAATTCAGAAATGGAAATATTGGCAAACATTAGCGGGGGTCCTATAAATTAGGGCTTTTAAGCCGTGCTAAGATTGCGGCATATTGTAGCATGAACTTTATAATTAAACAGAATCAAGTTAGCTCAGTTTTAAATAAAAATGGCTCAATTTTTATAAAAAATGAGCCATCAAATCTAAAATAATTTATAAACACTTAAAAAGCTTTTAATTAATAATTTTCCAAAGTTAAATTTAGCTTTTCATAGCAATAAAAAAACCTTAAATATCAAATACTCTTATTGAGCTGCCAGCAAGTTTTGTACATTTCCAACAATGTTATCTACATTACTGCTCATTGCCGCCTCATGGTCCCAATTACCCGTTACATAGCTATTAATCTTTGTACCGACGACAGTGGCATTAGATATCAAAATATCAGTAGCTACTTTCGGAACTGTTGTATCTGCTAGCCCCTGATAAATAATAATCGGTGTAGTGACTTTTGCCTGTAAAGGTTGAGAATCTTTATCTAAGAATGTTTTAACTAAAGGTACTGCCATAAAATTAGGTTGTGTACGCGTATATCCATCCAGTGTTCCATTATGCTCTGTAGCATACTTAGTCATACCTGCACCAAAGGCTTGCCCCAATGGCCCTGCACAAACTGTTTCCGCCTGCTGTGCAGTACTTGCTGTTTGTGAAGTAAATACTTGGGAATAATCAAAGCTTGGCTGTGTATTTCGAATGCCGGCTGTCACTAAAGCAGTATATGTATCAAGCTGCGCATACATTGGAATCTTTTTATCCACAGTTGCATTAGCAACAGCCTGTTCACCTGCAATTAAAATAAATCCTAGATTTGAAGCTGGTGCTACCGCTACTGTACCTTTATAGTCTAGCTGCGCACGGCTCGCATATTGTGCAGCGCCCAATGCAGCATGCCCACCTTGCGAATGTCCTACAGTAACCCACTTTTTCGAAGTTAATAAATTCCGTTGTAATAAATAATTGCGTGTTGCTACTACTGCATCGGTAATTGAATAAGCTTCACTTTTAATATTTAAAAATGGATGTATACCTGGTGTACCTAATCCCTCATAATCTGGTGCAACCACCACATAACCCGCTGCAAGAAGTTTACTAATTAAATCTTTAGTACTGTCTGTTAATGCCGATTTACTCGGTGCACATGCATCTGCAACCCCTGTCGTACCATGTGCCCAAACCACAATTGGCCAACCGCCTGCTGGTGGTGGAGTAGTTGGTGTAAATACTAGACTTGTTGCCTGCACCTCTTGTCCACTTTGACCTAACATTTTATAAGTTAAAATACTACTTTCAGCAGCAACCGCTCCTAAGTTAGTACTTGTATAAGCATCGACCTTAACCACTGGATTTTGAATATTATTGGCTGGAGTACCTGATGGATCAGTAGTTGCTGGACTGTCATCGCTACTTCCATCTCCACATCCCGTCAATAGTAAACTTGTGCTAAGAACACTGGTCATGAACAATTTCATTTTCATTCGTATATCTTCCTTAAATTCAATTTTTGTTGTGCTTTAGTTTTTAATGAACATTTTAAATGTCTTACAAACAATTACGCCTAATCTTCATTTTTCGCAAGTGATATTTAATCAAAATGAACAGCGAGATTTTCTACTTTTCAACATAAATTGCATTTGATAGCTCATCTAGCCTTACTCTATGTTTTAAAGTAGATAGCCAACTGTTAAGATTGATGATTACTTGTAATTGTTTAAAGGTTCAAAAGATGCAAGCCATTATTTTAGATACAGAAACTCATACACTAAATGGTTTGCCTATTGAAATTGCATACGCCCCTATTGAACTTAATGCAGGTAAACTCACTTTAGATAAAAGCAAATTGTTTGATCAGCTTTATCAGGTGGGAGCTCCGATCTCTTATGCTGCAATGGCTGTTCACCATATCTTAGAGTCCGACCTAGAAAATCAGCCTCACTATAAAACCTTTAAATTACCTGATAGCACAACTTATATTATTGGCCATAATATTGATTATGATATTGCCGCAATTGCTCGCTGTGGCGTCGATGTTTCTCATATTAAACCGATTTGTACTTTAGCTTTAGCACGTAAAGCTTGGCCAGATGCCGAAGCTCATAATATTTCTGCACTCATTTATATGATTTCCCAAGGTAGCGGTAAAGCTCGAGAAATGCTGAAAGGTGCTCACCGTGCCGACGCTGACATTATTTTAACTGCCAATATTTTGATGCATATTATCTATCATTTAAATATTCAAGATATTGAAGAGCTTTACCAAGTTTCTGAAGAAGCCCGTATTCCGCATACGATTAATTTTGGTAAGCATAAAGGTACGGCAATTGCTGAACTGCCTAAAGATTATATTCAATGGCTTCTACGTCAGGACGAGCTCGATGTCTATTTACGCAAGGCATTAGAAAGCGCATTTTAAATTCCTTAAATAGATGATATTCATAAATCCTTCATCAAATTGTCATTTTTGAGTTTTATCTTTAACCCCATTTATATTTTATTAAGAACAGTACTGTTTGATAGAGAAAAATCAAACAGACTGCTTCATTTTTATATTGGGGAAATACAATGTCTGGTTTTTATCGAACCAATTTGGGAAGAGTTGCGCTTCAACAACGTAATATTACGTTAAATGCAAAACAAAGACGTTTACTTCTATTAATAGACCATGAAGATTTTCAAAGTCTCGATACTGAGTTTAAAAAGCGGATCGCCCCACCAGAACTGATACAACAGCTCATTGACTTAAAACTAATTGCACCTTCTAATGAAAATTATTCAGAGTTACCTGAACAAATATCTCCCCAAGAGTCATCTATAACAACTAAAGAAATACATCAAAAAAATGTTGACGAGAATAAAAGTAATGATTTAGTTGGAGAAATTCAGGTTCCTCACTCAACGTCTGCGCCTTCTTCAAATATTGAAAATAACCAACCAAGCATTCCAGTTCAACAGCTCTCTTTTGAAGAAATACAACAGTTGATGAAGCAAAGCTTAAGCCAATACTGTGGCCTTATGGCAAAGCCACTTATTCAAAAAATAGAGCAAATAAAAACACTTCAAGAACTTAAAATGTGCCAAATGCAATGGATTACCAGTTTGCAGGAATCACGTATTCCTCCTCATGAGCTAGCACATACGCTCCATTCTATTAATTATTCAATTCAGCTTATTCAGCAACGCATCTAAAATAGAACAAGCTGCTGTTTAATTAAGCATTAAACTCACTTGATACGTATTTCGTGCTTTACCTACCGGTGTTTTTTTCCTATGATGTGCCCCACACATGTGCGCTCGTAGCTCAGTTGGATAGAGTACAGGTTTCCGAAGCCTGGGGTCGTGGGTTCGATCCCCGCCGAGCGCACCAATTTATATATAATAACTTCATAAATTTATCTCAATTTCATAAAATTCCGACTATTTTACTTGGTTTATTAATCATTATCGCTCAAAATATACCCCTCTTTCATAATGTGAGAATTTCATGACTGATGCTTTGGTTTTAAGAGATTTGTCCAAAACATATCGTAATGGTTTTCAGGCGTTAAAAGGTATTAACCTCACTGTGCCTGAAGGTGAATTTTATGCGTTGTTAGGCCCAAATGGTGCCGGCAAATCAACAACCATTGGTATTATCAGCTCCCTCACGAAAAAAACTTCAGGAACTGTTGAGATTTTTGGACATAATCTCGATACTCATCCATCGTTGGCAAAACAGCAGCTTGGCGTTGTCCCTCAGGAATTTAACTTCGGGCAATTTGAAAAAGCATTCGATATTTTAGTTACCCAGGCTGGTTATTACGGTATTCATAAAAAGATTGCCGAGAAACGAGCGGAACATTATTTAGAAAAACTTGGCTTGTGGGAAAAACGTAATATACAAGCACGTATGCTGTCTGGTGGTATGAAACGCCGACTAATGATCGCCCGCGCCATGATGCATGAACCTAAACTTCTTATTCTAGATGAGCCTACTGCGGGTGTAGATATTGAATTACGCCGTTCTATGTGGGATTTTCTGACTGAAATGAACGAAAACGGTACTTCTATTATTTTAACGACACATTATCTCGAAGAAGCAGAAATGTTGTGTCGTCAAATCGCCATCATTGACCGTGGTGTCATTAAAGAAGATACCAGCATGAAAAATTTCTTAAACCAGCTGAGTGAAGAGTCTTTTATTTTTGATTTAGCAGAACCAATTGCCCCACTCCAGCTCAATATTATTGGTGTGAAGTTCAACTTAATTGATAGTAGTACTCTAGAAGTAACAATGGATAAAGCACATACATTAAATGACTTATTCCAACTTTTAGAGTCACAAGGTATTCGTGTTCGTAGTATGCGTAACAAATCGAATCGTCTTGAAGAGCTATTTGTCAAAATGGTCGAGAAAAATCTTGAAGGAGCGGCGAAATGAACTTTAACCAACTGCAAATTGCCCTCTGGACTTTAGTTCGTAAAGAAGTACGCCGTTTTCTTCGTATTTGGCCACAAACTTTATTACCACCTGCGATTACCATGAGCTTGTATTTTGTCATTTTTGGCAATTTGGTTGGCTCACGTATTGGGCAAATGGGCGGCGTGAGCTACATGCAGTTTATTGTACCTGGCTTAATCATGATGGCTGTTATTACAAACAGCTATGCTAACGTGTCTTCTAGTTTCTTCAGTGTTAAATTTCAAAAGAGTATTGAAGAACTCATCATGAGTCCCGTACCCTTACATATTATTTTATGGGGCTACGTGATTGGTGGTATTTGTCGTGGTGTCTTGGTTGGTGCCATTGTTACTGCGATGAGCATGTTCTTTACCCATCTTTTTATACATAACTGGTTCGTAACTATATATACAGTATTAATTACATCCGTTTTATTTTCCTTAGGCGGCTTTATTAATGCAGTCTATGCAAAATCATTTGATGATATTTCTATTATTCCAACCTTTGTACTTACTCCACTCACCTATTTAGGTGGTGTGTTTTATGCCATTAGTGCACTTGGTCCTTTTTGGCAAAAACTTTCTTTAATTAATCCTATTGTGTATATGGTAAATGCTTTCCGTTTCGGCATTTTAGGTCATAGTGACGTGAACGTTACGTTCTCTTTAATCATTGTGACATTATGTTGTGTTGTACTTTATGGAATTGCCTACTATTTACTTGCTCGTGGTTCAGGAATGCGTGAATGAGTGTCGAACAGTCTTTATTGGGTAAAGAAACCCAATATCCAACTAGCTATCAACCCGATGTGTTATTTCCAATTGCACGTGCTCAATCTCGTGAAAACTATTCACATATTGAAGGTATTAACCAAGGTAAAGATTGGTGGCATGTTTTTGAAATATCTTGGTTAAACTCGCATGGTATTCCACAGGTTGCGATTGGCAGAATTACCCTGCCTGCTTCTTCACCAAATTTGATTGAATCAAAGTCATTAAAGCTATACTTCAATAGTCTTAACTTCACCCAATTTGGCTCTAAAGAGTTATTTATTGAAACGGTTGAAAAAGACCTATCGTCTGCAGCTGGTGCCAAAGTTGAGCTAACGCTATTTCAAGTAGATGAACTTGATATTTCTAAACCACAAGGCATTTGTATTGATGATCTAACACCTGAACGTTTAGAACAACGTCCCGATGCATCACTTTTAAAATTGGATGAGTCTGGTGAAGAAGTCGAAATTGAACTGTATTCTCATCTTTTGAGAAGTAACTGCCCAGTCACGGGACAGCCAGATTGGGGTACAGTTTTTATCCGTTTTAAGGGCAAAAAACCTTGTTATCGTAGTGTTTTAGCTTATATTATCTCGTACCGTCAGCATAACGGTTTCCACGAACAGTGTGTTGAGCAAATCTTTGCAGATATTTGGCAAAATTTGCGACCTGAAAAGCTGATGGTTTATGCAACTTATACTCGCCGCGGTGGACTTGATATCAATCCTTGCCGAGTATCGGATCTATCATGGATGCCAAAACCGATTCGATTGGCACGACAATAAAACGAATAATTTGAGGATACACCATGCCGTTTTTTGGTTTTACCCCTTCTGAAGGCTTATTGAACGATATACAGACTGGAATTGCGAATAAGAATTCCAGTGAACCGTTATATCCACTTCGAGACAAAATTGCTTTACAACTTAATGAGGAAATTATTGAAAATGTACTGACTCAGTTAGTACAACATTTCCCAGCGAGTGAAAAAAGAGATACTGCCGAAAAACTAGCTGGTTATGTCAAATCAACAGTTGCTGTGCTTTTAAAGCAATTACTGAGTAAAGCACCAAACGATGTTGTTAAACAATCCGTGGAGTTTTCAGAGAAAAGCTTATTTAAAGACCCACAAGGTCAATATAAAGTTGGTGTAGCTTTAGATGCTGGTTTAGTTACTAATTTGAAGCATAATTTTGCCGAGCTTCAAGCAGGTAATGACATTAATAAAGCAGCCTTAGCAGAACTATATAAACAGTTTGGTGATGCTATGGTTAGACACTTTATGTCTGATTTTAATAAAACATTAGATTTAGGCATGATTAAGCGCAAAGCAGCCGATATTGGCGCAGCAGCTGTAACAAAAGCAGTCCACATTGCGATCGACAAACTTATTCCAAGTTTAAATCGCACTGAACTAAAAGCGATGGCTGAATATCACGATAGTTTATTCTTTAACTAACAGAAAATAGACTATCGGAAACCTGGCGAGAGCCAGGTTTTTTTATTGCAAAATATTGATATACATTGCCATTAATCAGGTTTATGTTAGCATGCGCCAAGCACTGATTGACCTAGTTAAAGCCGCATGTCTCCTAGTCCACAATATAAATTTTTACGCCAAGCTCCTCGAGATGGTCTTAGTACTGCCATGCAACCATCGCGCTGGCAGCAACTTCATATTGACCCGTGGTTATGCCTATTTTTATTCCTAAATGCCCTATTAGGTTTAACGGTACTATATAGTGCATCTGCACAAGATGTAGGCTTAGTCAGTAAACAAGCCATGAGCTTTGGTATTGGCTTTTTAGTCATGATTAGTCTGGCTCAAATTCCCCCTAAGGTTTATCAAGCTTTTTCACCTTACTTTTATTTATTTGCATTATTTTCCTTAATTGGAGTTATGGTCTTTGGTGAAGTCCGCATGGGGGCTAAACGCTGGATCGATATTCCCGGTTTCGGAAGCGTGCAACCCAGTGAGTTCATGAAAATTGGCATGCCAATGATGATTTCATGGTTTTTAGCACGCAAACCACTTCCTCCAAGCTTTTCTCAAGTTGTTTTATCATTAATGTTAATTGGTGTTCCTTTCTTACTGATTGCAGAACAACCTGACTTAGGAACCTCCCTACTCGTATTAGCAAGTGGTATTTTCGTACTATTTTTAAGTGGGTTATCTTGGCGCATGATCGGTGCCGCAGCAGCTTGTGCAGCTATTGTTATTCCAATTGCCTGGGAATTTCTTTTACACGACTATCAGCGTCAACGGGTTCTAACGCTACTTGACCCAGAAGCAGATGCATTAGGAACGGGCTGGAATATTATTCAGTCCAAAACAGCTATTGGTTCTGGTGGTTTCTCAGGTAAAGGTTTTCTTGAAGGTACACAATCACATTTACACTTTTTACCCGAAGGCCATACTGACTTTATTATTGCGGCTTATTCCGAAGAATTTGGCCTAATTGGCGTACTTATATTAGTTATTCTTTATTCAGCTATTATTTTTAGAACATTTCAGATTGGTTTACAGAGCTTTCATAACTACGGTCGTTTAGTTGCTGGTGCCTTTGGTTTGTCTTTTTTTGTTTATGTATTTGTAAACGCAGGAATGGTCAGTGGTATTTTACCTGTAGTGGGTGTTCCTTTACCTTTTATGAGTTATGGCGGTACCGCTATTATTACTTTAATGGCCACTTTTGGTTTAGTCATGTCTATTCATACACATCGATAATTTGGAATTTTAAAAAGATATGTTGTCTCAATTTATTAATAAAACTTTAAAAGCGCTTGCCTTGTGTACCGGCCTAGTGAGCACAAGTCATTTTGCTCAAGCCAATGATTTTGTAAATGATCCTAATTATTTAAATTTTAAACAAAAAGCCATGAATACTTATGGTTTAAGTAGTGTACAAGTAGATGCCGCGATGAGCGGTGCAAAAAATTTACCAAACATTATAAATATTATGACTCGTCCAGGAGAAAGTAAGCCTTGGTACGATTATCGCTCTATGTTTTTAGTTGAAGGTACTATTCAACGTGGTGTCCGGTTTAAAAATCAATATGCAGATGCGCTTAACCGAGCTGAACAGCAATTTGGTGTCTCTCAAGCTGTTATTTTGGGTATTTTAGGTGTTGAGACTGGATATGGGGCAAATAAAGGTTCTTTTATCACTCGTGACGCACTTGCAACATTAGCATTTGGTTACCCTCGCCGTGCTGATTATTTTAGTGATGAGTTAGCTGCTCTGATTGCATGGACTTACAAAGAAGGCTATCCAACCAATAGTATTGTTGGCTCTTATGCTGGAGCAATTGGCTATCCACAGTTTATGCCAAGTAATATCAGTAAGTATGGAGTAGATTTTGATGGTAATGGTCATATCGATCTTCGTAACTCTGCGGAAGATGCGATTGGTTCAATTGCAAATTACCTAGCAAAGCAAGGTTGGCAACGTGATCAGCCAATTGGTTTTATGGCTCGTTATGTAGGCTCAAATCCAGAAAGTATTATTGCTAAAGATCTCACTCAACCTACTCCGTATGGTGTGCTCAAAAATCAGGGAATTTCTCCATTAAACCCATTAGTTAAAATTGATGACTTAGATATGGTAAATGTTATTCAATTACAAGACTATAACGGTCCAATTTACTATTTAACCTATCCAAATTTTCAGGTAATTACAACCTATAACAAAAGTCGAATGTATGCGACTGCTGTATGGTTATTAGGCACAGAGGTAGCTAGCCGATAGGCTAGCTTTTTGATGAGTTTATGTAAAAGTCAATAAATATTTTTGTTAAATCGATCACAATACATACATTTTAAATACTTTGTTACATATTTGGTTATTTTTTAACCTAAAACTGTAAGTTTTTGCCCTTTTTGTAACTATTTCTCGTTAAAGACTAGACACTCTCCGTAAGCGATGAATATTATCCACCCCAATCAAGCAATTGCAAAAGTGAATAATTAGGCATGTTCACTTCAATTTTTAGCCTGTTGGCTAAAAGAAAAAGAGCATGTTCTCAGGAGTTTATATAAATGCAGTTATCGCTGAAATACATTCTTGCACTGACGGCTAGTTTAAGCATGGCCCCACTGCACGCTGAAATGATGCAGTCATCATCATTAAACAGTGATGTAGATGGTCCAAATGCAAATTTAGCTGCACGTGTATTGAGTAAAGATACTCAAAGCTTTAATTCTCGTTTTTCTAACATTAACAGTCTTTCAATCACTGAACGTTCTGGCGATCAAATTCGTCGTCAAGCTATCGCAGCTAAAATTGAAATCCCTGAAGATGAGCCTTCAGTGATTGAAAAACTTAACACAGTAGCTTCAAATACTGTTCGTAAGTTTAGCCAAACTGGTATGGCATCTTGGTATGGTCGTCAATTTCATGGCCGTAAAACTGCAAGTGGTGAAACATTCGATATGAATGCACTTACTGCTGCTCACCGTAGTCTGCCATTGAACTGTTATATCCGTGTTACAAATAAAGACAATGGTAAAAGTGTGGTAGTAAAAGTAAACGACCGTGGTCCATTCCATGCAAATCGTGTACTTGATTTATCATACGGTGCTGCAAAACGTCTTGGTATTACCAATGCTGGTACTGCAAAAGTAAGTATTGAACGTGTAGACGGTCCTACTTCATAAGCGATTACTCCTAGAGTTCATGAAAAAGCCACAAATTAATTTGTGGCTTTTTAATTTTTAGACCCAAAAATATAAAAATTATGCTAAAAATTTTGTTTTTTTACTCATTTTTTAATTACAAAATTGATTAATTTTTAACCCAAAAACACATCATTTTATTACTCATCCATTTTTGCTTATATTTTTTGATTAGAGCCATTTTAAAAAAATTCCGCTACCCTAGTACCACCTTAGTGCCAAAAAAGCTGTTTATAGCGTTTTAAAGCAAGTTGAGTTGAGCTTTTTTCTATTATTTTCCAACTTTTCATAAAAAAGTGGTTTTTGTAAGGATTTCCCCCACTTCAAAATCCAAAAATAAATAGCCTGATTTTTTAAAACGATTGTGCTGCCTTTTAAGAGTGTTTTTTAATTTTTCCACCCTGCTTTTCCCAGATGATCAGTCCTTAATTTTTAAGGTCACATGAATGTACGATAAGGAAGATTTTTGACTTTTCTTGTCTATCTACATAACAACAGGATAAAATATAGACATAAAAAGAATGACTCAAAATTAGACATGGAGAACAAGGTCTATGAAATCTATTGCTGAATGGTTTGATGAATACAGTGAAAGCCATCAAAATCCAACGAATAAGAAAATTCATTGGGTATGCGTCCCAGCTATTTTGTTTTCTATTATCGGAATCATCGCCCACTTTAGTGCTTTGCTCACTGCTTTACTCATTGTACTGACTCTTATTTTCTATGCTCGACTCGATCTTGTACTTGCAGTAGCGATGGCTGCGCTTCTCGTTGTGATGGCTTGGCTCATTTATGCCCTACCTGTAGGTATAGGGTTTTATATTGCAATTTTTGTGATTGCTTGGGTTGGACAATTTTATGGACATAAAGTTGAAGGTAAAAAGCCCTCTTTCTTTAAAGATTTGCAATTTCTATTGATTGGCCCAGTTTGGTGTATGGATGCCTATCTTGGAAAAATATTGCCAAAGTGGAAAAGTCGGCAGAACAAATTTATTACTCAATAATTTATTAAAAAGCTGAATCTTTGAGGTTCAGCTTAAGTTTACTGATTTATTAGAAAATTTATAAAATAGAAAAATGCCAGACTGAGTAGCACACTTGGTAAGACTTTTTTTAAATAAAAAGCAATTACAATACAAAATATTGTCGCATATAAATATGGATTATCTAAAAGACCTCTTAGTTCATTTCCTTCAAAAAAAATTACTGGTATACAAATAGCAGTTAATAAGCAAGGGGCTGAATAATTCAACATTTTATTCATCAATATAGGTAATTTTACTTTTACACTGGGTTCCAAAAAATAATAACGATTAAAAAACACAATAGCCGCTAATCCTAAAATCATGAGCCATGACATCTTATTTTTCTCCTGTTCTATTTTCTGCAACAACAGCAATTAGCATTCCCAATAAACCGGAAATCAGAATGGCGCCTTCAACATGAAAAAATTTGAGAATAAAACCACTAAAACAAGTTGTTAAAACTCCGGCTATGACAGGCTTTTCCTTACACATAGGGATAATCATGGCCACAAAAATAGCAATAATCGAAAAATCTAAATGGTAGGACAATAAATCCGGAATCGCCGTAGCCAATAAAATTCCAACTAGACTAAAAATTACCCAAAATAAATAAAAACATATACCCGCCCCCAATAAATAATGAGGATGCCTTTTTTCGTTCGGAGCACTTAAGGCAAACAATTCATCTGTTAGTAAAAAACCTAAACTTAATCGTTTGGGCAAAGACAAAATAGAAATATCATTTCTTAAAGTTAATGCATAAATAAAATGTTGAGCAGTAAGAAAGAAAATCGTGATATAGATTGTTAATAATGAAGCACCCTCCATCACCATACTCAAACTGACCAATTGTGCAGCACCAGCAAACACAATTCCTGACATTGCCAATGCTTTATAAAATGATAAACCTGCATGAATTGCCATTGAACCAGCCAAAATAGCCCACGGAATAACCGAAATAGACAATGGCAGTATATCTACCGCCCCTCGTAAAAAAACATGCGGAGGTCGGCTTTTAGAAAATCTAATAGATTGATTTAAAGGAGTATTCATCTCTAGACATCTATAATATTAAATATTTATAGATTTTCTTCTATGCAGGTTAACTTCTCTTGAACAAAATTGCGTTTAGAAATAAAAATAAATTTTAGAGATTAAGACTTGCTACATACTGGGTAGGTGTAACACCCATGGCCTTTTTAAAATGACGGTTAAAATGACTTTGATCAGAAAATCCACATTGCTGTGCAACCATCACAATTTGATCACCTTGCTTTAACAACTGTCTCGCTTTTTGCAAACGTGCCTGCACTAACCACGCATGAGGTGGCAAACCCACATGTTTTTTAAATTGTCTTAAAAAATGCCAAGCACTTAATCCGGCCATGTCAGCCAATTCCTGCAAAGAAAAATTCTTTTCAGGCATATCTGCCAACAAATCTTTAACTTTTAATATTTTCGAATAAGCTTCTGGTAATTCACAAAAGGTGTGTCGAGATTTACCGTGGCGCATCATTAAACATGCTAATGTGGATAGATACATGGTTTCTTTAAGTAAAAAATTGTCTTTTTGTTCTAATAAATCAAATAATAAACAAAGTTGTTGAGACAAACCCAAGTCCTGAATAACTGCTTGCGGAAACCAAGGTGCCCCATGGCCTTGCTCAAAAAAATCTTGGCTTACTTCAGCAAGCATTTCGGGTGTAGGATAGATTGCACGGTAACGCCAGCCCGATTCAACAGCAGATGAGCCTGTGTGAATTTCATCTGCATTCACCAAAATAATGTCGCCTTTAGGAGCGACATGTAATTGACCCGTCCTAAAAAAAGACTGTGCACCTTCTTCAATAACACCAATACAATATCCCTCATGGGTATGCTTTGAAAATTGCGTTTGATGGTAATGTGCTTTTAATAATTCTAAACCGCCCAACTCTCGCAAATGCAAGTAGTCAGCCTGTTCCCGGTGCATATATACATCTCATCTATTTATCTAAAAAAAACATAGCATGTTTTAAAAAGATGCATAGAACAAAATTGCTGTTAGATAGAAATGTATACTCTATTTCTATTGGTAAATATGCCCGTTATGTTTCAACCAACCATTTTCATGGCGGTTTTGTGGGTCATGATGCGTCCAATGCAATACACCACCTTTTTCGTTATATTCATACTCACCATTAAATTCGACAATATCCCCTTTATGTAAATCTTCAATTTTTGGTGCTAAATCAATATTATGTGCGACCAAAATTGAAAGACCATTTTTTAATACAAGAATAAATTTCTGATGTTTTGTCCCATCATTATCTTCTCTTAAAATTGCTTTTACTCGACCACTTCCCTGCACTTGAACATTACTTTGTCTGCGATCGTAGGCAGCTTTTATAGTATCTATCCCATCATTTGAAAACGTAGTTTCAGTATGCTGAGTGGCAGGACTTGATGATGGCGATTGATTTTTCTTATGCCCAGATAAATCCAGACCGAAATATGCAGCGATTAATAAAATAATAATGCCGCCAATACTCAGATTTTTTTTATTTGTCATCTTTATATTCCGATTTCAACAGGGATAAAAAAAGCCCCATAGGGGCTTTTTTTGAAGATACGAATTACTTCGCAGCAGCTTGAGCAGCAGCAACTTCTTCAGCAAAGCTAAGTTCAGCTTTTTTCTCGATACCTTCACCAACTTCGAAACGTACGAAGTTAGCAACAGTTGTACCAGTTGCTTTTAATACATCAGCAACTTTTTTCTCGTTGTCGATAACGTACATTTGACGGTCAAGAGCAACTTCGTTTAAGTATTTCTCAACAGAACCAGTTACCATTTTCTCAACGATGTTCGCTGGCTTACCAGATTCTAACGCTTTCGCTTCAGCAATTTCTTTCTCTTTAGCGATAAGGTCAGCAGGAACAGCTTCAGCGCTTACTGCTACTGGGTTGAATGCAGCAACGTGCATTGCGATACCTTTACCAGTGTCAGCATCACCAGTGTAAGAAACTACAACACCGATTTTTAAACCGTGTTTATAGATAGCCAAGTTTTCGCCTTCAACGATTTTCGCGCGACGAACTTGGATGTTTTCACCGATTTTTTGAACAAGCGCAATACGAGCTTCTTCAACTGATTGGCCATCAGCCAATTTTAATTCAGCGATTTTAGCAGCATCAGTTTCGCCAGCAGCTAAAGCAGCAGCAGCAACTGCGTGTGCAAAGTTAGAGAAGTTTTCGTCTTTAGCAACGAAGTCAGTTTGACAGTTTACTTCAACTAAGATCGCTTTATTACCGTCTTGAACGATAGTGATTGCACCGTCAGCAGCAATGTTGCCAGCTTTTTTAGCAGCTTTAGCTTGACCAGATTTACGAAGGTTATCAATAGCAAGTTCGATGTCACCGTTCGCTTCTGTTAATGCTTTTTTGCATTCCATCATTGCAAGACCAGTACGGTCACGTAATTCTTTTACCATGCTTGCAGTAATTGCAGTCATGTTGATCTCCTAAAATCGGTAGAAAATAAATCTGTTCAACAAAAACGGCCCAAAGAAACTCTGGGCCGTTTGCACTCTCGACGCTTAATTTGCCACCATTACATGTCGCAAAAATGACAAGCCTGCGTCAAAACGCATTAAGCCTCAGAAGCGTCTTTCGCAGCGTCATCGCCTTTTGCTTGAGCGTTCGCTTGAGATTGAGCGTATTCTTTACCAGCAAGAATTGCATCAGCCATAGCTGAAGCATATAAAGTTACTGCACGGATCGCATCGTCGTTACCAGGAATAACGTAATCAACGTTATCTGGGTTAGAGTTTGTATCAACGATACCGATAACAGGAATACCTAAGTTCTTAGCTTCTTTAATTGCAATCGCTTCGTGATCAACGTCGATTACAAATAATGCGTCAGGTAAACCACCCATGTTTTTAACGCCGCCTAAAGAGCGCTCAAGTTTTTCCATCTCACGAGTACGTTCTAAAGCTTCACGTTTAGTAAGCTTAGCAAAAGTACCGTCTTGAGATTGAGTTTGAAGATCTTTTAAACGGTTGATAGATTGGCGAAGTGTTTTCCAGTTCGTCAACATACCACCTAACCAACGGTGGTCTACATATGGTTGACCAGCGCGTTGAGCTTGTTCACGGATGATGTTAGAAGCAGCACGTTTTGTACCAACGAACAAAACTTTGTTCTTTTTGCTTGCTAATTGGTTAGCGAAGTTCAAAGCATCATTTAACGCAGGAACAGTGTGCTCAAGGTTGATGATGTGAATTTTGTTGCGCGCGCCAAAAATGTATTGACGCATTTTTGGGTTCCAGAAACGAGTTTGGTGACCAAAGTGCGCACCTGCTTGAAGAAGGTCGCGCATGCTTACGTTGTAATCTGCCATTTTCTTTACCTTAAAAGTTGGGTTAGGCCTCCATATATCCGCATTCTCCACCTTTTTACGGGCACCCAGAGTAATGTGACGATATATGTGCGGATTTTTTACTCCACCTATCAAAATTCTTCGTAAAAGATATTCACGAAAAGCATTTGATAAAATGGGCGGCTATTTATACCATAGACGCTTGTAAATTACCAAAAGTTTTTAGAGATCATGAACAGTACTTATACAGCTCCACGTCGATTAATCAAAACACCAGATGAAATTGAAAAAATGCGCATTGCAGGACGACTGGCGGCTGAAGTTCTAGAGATGATCAAGCCGTATATTAAGGCCGGTGTAAGCACCCTCGAACTTGATACGATTTGCCGTAATCATATTGAAAATGTACAACACGCTATTCCAGCCTGCGTAGGTTACGGCGGTGCTCCAGGACGCCCTGCTTTTCAACACTCTATCTGTACTTCGGTTAACCATGTTGTATGTCATGGTATTCCTTCTGAAAATAAAATCTTGAAAAACGGCGATATTCTTAATATTGATGTAACCGTGATCAAAGACGGTTATCACGGCGACACTAACATGATGTATATCGTGGGTGGTGAGACTTCTATTTTGGCAAACCGTTTATGTAAAGTTGCTCAAGAAGCAATGTATCGTGGAATGGCAACGGTTAGAGACGGTTCATATTTAGGTGATATTGGCCATGCCATCCAAAAATATGTCGAGTCAGAACGTTTTAGCGTAGTACGTGAATATTGCGGCCACGGTATCGGTACTGTCTTCCATGACGAACCTCAAGTATTGCACTATGGACAACCTGGTACAGGTATGCGTTTAGAAGCAGGTATGACTTTTACCATTGAACCTATGGTCAATGCGGGTGTTTGGCAGACTAAATTGCTTGGTGATAAATGGACTGTTGTAACTAAAGACCATAAACTTTCTGCTCAGTATGAACATACTATTTTAGTGACTCAAACAGGTATTGAAGTGTTAACAGCTCGTCCTGAAGAAGACCTCTCACGCTTCAATTAATAATTTAATCAGATTTAATAAAAGGCTACTTTATGTAGCCTTTTATTTTTTATTTTGTACTTTTTATTAATAAATCTTTCTAAATATAAACAAATATTTCAAAAACATTACAATTATTAATTTTTATTACACAATCATTTTAATAAAACGCGCTATGGTGGGCTCAATAAAAATCAGTAAACAAATGTCCGGACATGGAGTCCTTTATGATGAAAAAGTCATTATTTTGTATGACAGCTGCCTTTTTTGCTCTGCCTACAGTCACTTTCGCTGCTTCACCATATTTTAGTTTTAAAGATGGTGATGGTTTCAAGCGTTTTTCGGTTTCTGCTGGCTGGTTACATGCCATGCCACAAGGAAGCGCAAATCCAGTTAATATTAATACTAGTGTTGCAGAAGGAACTACTTCTAAAGTTGGAGATGTATCTACAAAAGCCGTTTTAGACGCAATCGACCAAAGTAAACCTTCAGGAAAATTCTGGTATAGCACTATTAGCCTTCTGGATAAGTTTACTGACACCCTTCCCTCATCACTTGCAGGTACAGCAGAAATTAATGGTCTGTCTCAATGGGAACAACAAGGTTCTGGCTTAGAAGCTGCTGATGTTGATACTGCCGGACTTATGTTTAACTACAACTTTACGGACAATTTATCTTTAGAAATTAAAGGCGGTATTCCACCTAAAGTAGATATTAATGGAAAAGGTAATATTTATGCTCCTCTTTCTGGTAAAGCTACTCCACTAAAAGATGGATCTGTGATTGGAGGAATCTTAGGAGATGGTATTGCCAAAGCGGGTGGGGATATTCCTTTAAAACAAGACATTCATATTACTGATCTTTCTCAAGGGGGTAAGGCTGCGACTGCACGTGCATGGTTACCAGCTGTGGAATTGCAATATCAGTTTGGCAAAACAGGAGTAAATAAGTTCCGTCCTTATATTGGAGCTGGTGTGATGTATGCCTACTTTAATGATTTAAAAATGAATTCTGGTATTGAAGCCGATTTAATTCAAGCGGGTCACATGATACAGAATATTCATGATAATAAGGCAGGTGCAGCACTAGATCGTAAAACATCTTCTGCAGATCCAGTTGTAAAACTTAAAGCGACTGATGCTTTTGCGCCAATTGTTACATTAGGCGCAACCTATGACTTTAAACCAAACTGGTTTGCTGTAGGTTCAGTTTCATACTCAAAAATGAGCAGTGATGCCAAAATTAATGTAATTGATCGCAATACTGGAAAAGAGTTAATTCGTGCAAAAACGACCATTGATATCGATCCACTGATCACATATGTTGGTATAGGTTATCGTTTCTAATTTTTTAAAAGCACCCCAGCTATAAAAGCTTTACTAAAGGCTTTTATAGCTTTTTTATTAAAAAAATTAAAGCTGCTTCTTTTTAAACCAATATGCTAAAAAAATGAGCATTTCTTATTAAAAGAATCTCTCATCATTTTCCTATTGCTTCCTATTTTCTTAATTTTGTTTTAGTCATTAATTTTCTTAATTTCTAACTAATTTAATAAAATTAAAAACTAAAGTTTTCCTCTTAGTAAAAATTATTTTTTGGCACGTCCTTTGCTTTATTACAACATGATGAATCAATGGCGATTCAATGGATAAACCAAGACGGCCAATGACGTCCGCTCTGATCGGTATGCAAATAGACAATTCATTTTGTCATGCAAATTAAAATTTCGTTCAGTTCAGGGGGACGGCGTATGTCTTCAAATATCAATCTAGATGCAAAAAAAGCAACTGAGATTAAATTATTTAGTTTCTCAACTCCAGCCATGCGTGCGTTCCATATGTCTTGGCTCGCATTTTTTGTGTGTTTTTTCGCATGGTTTGCATGTGCTCCTCTAATGCCTGTTATTAAAGGCGAATTTGGCTTAACAAAAGATCAAATTGCCAATATTAATATTGCCGCCGTTGCGATTACGATTTTAGTACGACTTGCTGTAGGACCACTTTGCGATAAATATGGTCCACGAATTACCTATACAGCCCTACTCTTACTCGGCAGTATTCCGGTATTTGGTGTCGCTGCTGCTAACAGTTATGAATCTTTTCTATTCTTCCGCTTGCTGATTGGTGCAATTGGCGCAAGCTTTGTCATTACGCAATATCATACAAGTATTATGTTTGCGCCTAACGTTGTAGGCACAGCAAATGCAGCAGCAGCTGGTTGGGGCAATGCTGGTGGCGGTGCAACTCAAGCGTTAATGCCTTTATTACTCGGTGCAATTGTCATGTTTGGTGTCGAACAAACTATGGGTTGGCGCATTGCTCTCATCGTACCTGGTGTAATGATGGTGATTGTGGGAGTGCTTTACTGGAAACTAACTCAAGATTGCCCTCAAGGAAATTTTAAAGAAGTTCGCGCACAAGGTATTGAAGTTGGCAGTGGCAAAAAAGGCGGTATGGCAATTTTAATGCAAGCTGCTCGTAACTACCGCGTCTGGATTTTATTTCTTGCTTATGGCGCATGCTTCGGTATCGAAATTTTTATCCATAACGTGGCAGCGATGTACTATGTTGATCAGTTCAAAATGGATTTAAAAACTGCGGGCTTAACGGCCGGAATATTTGGCCTTCTCGCATTATTCGCACGGGCATTGGGAGGCATTATTTCAGATAAAGTCGCACTTAAAAAAGGACTAGACGGACGCACTAAAGTACTTGTACTGATGATTTTAGGCGAAGGTTTATTTTTGATTCTTTTCTCTCAAATGAACGGCGTCACTCTCGCTATTCTTTCAATGACTATCTTTGCACTATTTACTCACATGGCCTGCGGCGCAACGTATGCATTGGTACCATTTATTGATCGCAATGCATTAGGCGGTGTTGCTGGAATTATTGGTGCAGGTGGGAATGCTGGAGCAGTAGCAGCTGGTTTCTTGTTAAAAGGTGTACTTGATGTTCAAACTTGTCTCTTTATTTTAGGTGGACTGGTTATGGTTGCAGGTTGTAGCGTAATTTTGATTCGCTTCACAACCGAGCATAAAGAAAAGGAAAAAGTACTTTTTGAACAAGCTCTACTTGAACGTAATTCCGCAGCTTAATTTTCATAATAAGCAGAAATTAAAATGATTTCTGCTTATTTACTTTTTATAGCGTCACATACCTCTTTCAAGCTTTTTAATTCTTCTTAAATATTTTTATAGATATATCGATATTATTCGATATATTTTTTACAATGATTCATCACATTCTTATAACTTTACACTCACAATGACTAAAACAAGCAACCAGTTTTCTCAATCACTCATTTATATGCTCATTGGTAGTGCCATTATTTTGGCTCTTTCATTAGGTGTACGTCATGGTTTCGGACTTTATCTGGTCCCAATGAGCCATGATTTTGGTTGGGGTCAGCATGTTTTTAGTCTCGCAATTGCTATGCAAAACCTAATTTGGGGAGCTGTGCAGCCTTTTACCGGTGCAATCGCAGACAAATATGGCAGTAAAGTTGTGGTTGCTGTCGGCGGATTACTTTATGCCCTTGGTTTACTCTTAATGGCTTTTAGCTCAAGTGTACTCATTTTGAATTTGAGCCTAGGTCTTATTATTGGTTTAGCTTTATCAGCCACTTCATTCACAGTATTACTTAGCGCAGTAGGCCGAGCTGCTCCACCAGAAAAAAGAAGTATGGCAATGGGCATTGCCAGTGCAGCTGGTTCTTTTGGCCAATTTATTATGCTGCCTTCCACCCTTCTCTTACTTAAAACAGTGGGATGGTCGTCAGCTTTAATGGTAAGTGCGCTGTTAATCGCTCTTATCATTCCTCTAGCATGGATGTTAAAAGGGCCAAGCAACCAAGCCCCAAAAGCAATCGCTCAACCTCAGCTCACCTTTAAACAAGTACTAAATATTGCTAGAAAACATAAGCCGTTCTGGTGGTTAGCTTTAGGTTTTTTAGTGTGCGGATTCCAGGTTGTTTTCTTAGGTGTCCACCTACCAGGCTATTTAATCGATCACGGCTTTGATGCAGCCACAGGTACAGTATTTCTTGCTTTGGTCGGGTTGTTTAATATTGTGGGAACTTACGGTGCAGGTTGGTTGGGAGACCGTTTCTCGAAACCTAAACTATTAATGGCACTTTACGGAAGCCGTGGCATCGCAATCATTGCCTTTCTATTATTACCTTTAAGCACTTATACGGTATATGCTTTTGGCATCATCATGGGACTTCTATGGCTCTCTACAGTTCCGCTTACAAACGGTATTGTGGCAAATATGTTTGGTGTTAAATATCTTTCAATGCTGAGCGGAATCGTGTTTTTCACCCATCAAGTTGGTTCTTTCTTTGGCGGTTGGCTTGGTGGTGTTAACCATGACTTAACAGGTAATTACAATGCGATTTGGCTCTGCTCTATTGCATTGAGTATATTAGGGGTAATCGTACATTTCTTTGTAAATGAGGAGGCTGTTATTCATGACGCATAATGCCTTACTTTTGAAAACAATTATGACTTTCTTCATTGCCGCTCTTCTGGTTCTTTCTATCGTATTATGGAAGCAGACACCTGATTTATTTGAATATTTTAATCAAGCATTTTGTCCACACTAAATAGATGAGACATGGAAATCACTCTGCACATTGTCATAAAAATATAAAAATCGTATGGTCTAATGAAAATAAAAAAGCCCGCAAGTTTGCGGGCTTTTTTATGAAAAACTTATTTAAAATCAAAATAAACGATTCATACCATTAAGTGCAGCTACACGATATGCTTCAGCCATTGTTGGATAGTTAAACGTCGTTTCAACAAAATATTTCAAGGTATTATTTGGGCTGTGCATAACTGCCTGCCCAATGTGGATAATTTCGGCAGCATTATTACCAAAACAGTGAATACCTAAAACTTCTAAAGTGTCGCGGTGGAAAAGTATCTTCAACTCACCCACGGTATCACCCGTAATTTGTGCACGTGCTAAATGTCGGAAAGATGCCTGTCCCACTTCATATGGAATTTTCTCTTCCGTTAATTCCTGTTCATTCTTACCAATCGAAGAAATTTCAGGAATTGTATAGATACCTGTTGGAATATCACGCACTGGCTTCGCATCTTCACCACTCATGTTCGCACCAGCACAGCGTCCTTGGTCATAAGCAGCCGAAGCAAGTGAAGGCCAACCAATCACATCACCAGCAGCATAGATGTTTTCAACTTCAGTTTGATACTGATCATTTACAGAAAGTTGACCACGACTATTCGGTACTAGTCCAACATTTTCAAGACCCAAACCTTCTGTATTTCCTGAACGGCCATTACACCAAAGAATCGCATCAGCTTTAATCTTTTTACCACTTTGTAAGTGTAAAACAACGTGGTCATCAAACGTTTCAAGATGATCCATTTGCTCGTTGTGGCGAATTAACACTCCTTGCTCACGTAAGTGATAAGACAGAGCATCAGCAATTTCATCATCTAAATAACTTAATAGTTTTTGCTGAGTATTAATTAAATCAACTTTATGGTCTAAACCAATAAAGATTGAGGCATATTCACAGCCAATAACGCCTGCGCCGTAAATAATGATTTTTTGAATTGAATAATCAAGATCAAGAATTTTATCTGAATCAAATACACGAGGATGGTCAAAGTCGAGGCCTTGTGGATGATAAGGACGACTACCTGTCGCAATCACGATTTGCTTACAGATAATTGTTTCTTTAATACCTTCATGGCTAAAAACTAAAACTGTATTTTTATCTTGAATATATGCACGGCCATGGAATACACCGATTTTGTTACGATCATAAAAGCGTGTATGTGTATCAACTTGTTGTTGAATTACTTTGTGTGCATTACGCAAAACCTGCTTCATGGTGAACTGTTTCCATTCACCTACTTTTTGAAACATTGGATCACGTTGATAGCGAATAATACTAGATACTGTTTGACGCAATGCTTTACTTGGAATAGTCCCTACGTGAGCACAGTTACCACCAAGTTGATCACGCACATCTACAATTGCAACACGCTTACCCGCTTTTGCAAGCTTCATTGCCGCGCCTTCACCTGCAGGTCCAGAACCGAGAACTACCGTATCGTACTTAACGAAATTCCCACTAACGACCTCTTTTTTACGTGGCATTGAAAGCTCCTTCCTCTCTTGAATGACCATATTTTATAATAGATTATGACTAATATGCGGTGAATTTATGTATTTCTCAACCCTATATTTCTGAATAACCACATTTATTATATGAATAGTTATTTTCCGCTATTAACCAAAGAACTCCGCTATAATACAATGTCAATGTCTCTATAAACGAGTGGAAAAGTTAAATATGTCAGAACACCGTAAACCTGAACAGGGTGTAAAACTTCGTGGCGCAGAAAAAGTCGCAAGAATTCCTGTAAAAGTTGTACCTACGGTTGAAGTGCCGCGTAAACCTGACTGGATTCGTGTCAAGATGACGGCACCAGAAGAAGTTCAGCGTATTAAAACGACTTTACGTGCTCAAAAACTCCATACCGTTTGTGAAGAAGCAGCTTGTCCTAACCTACCAGAGTGTTTTGGTGGTGGTACAGCAACATTCATGATTATGGGCGATATTTGTACACGTCGTTGCCCGTTCTGTGATGTAGCACATGGTCGTCCAAATGCATTAGACCCTGATGAGCCTCGTCACATGGCAGAGACAATTGCCAATCTTAAGCTCAAATATGCAGTAATTACTTCGGTTGACCGTGATGACTTACTCGACGGCGGTGCACAACACTTTGTGGACTGTATTAAAGAAGCTCGTGCGCTTAGTCCAAATACATTACTCGAAATTTTAGTGCCAGACTTCCGTGGACGTATGGATATTGCTTTACGCATTATGACTGAATGTCCACCAGACGTATTTAACCACAACATTGAGACTGTACCTCGTCTGTATAAAGCCATGCGTCCAGGTTCAGATTACCAACATTCTTTAAACTTATTGAAAATGTTTAAAGAATACTGCCCGGACATTCCAACAAAATGTGGTTTGATGGTAGGTATTGGTGAAACTGAAGAAGAAGTGATTGCATTACTTGATGACTTACGTGCTCACGATGTCGACTATGTGACTATCGGTCAATATTTACAACCTTCTAAACAACACGCGCCAATTGACCGTTTTGTAACACCAGAAGAGTTTGAACGCTATGCAGAGCATGGCCGTAAACTTGGCTTTAGAAATATCTGGTCTGCACCAATGGTTCGTTCAAGTTATTTTGCTGACCGCCAATATCATGGTGAACCAGTACCAGAAGTTCGGCGTAAAGTAGATCCTGCTAAAAAAATCGCGGTTCAGGTCGTCGAAGCTTAATCTAGTAAATCTTTTTAAAAAGCCCTCTAATCTGAGGGCTTTTTATTTGTATAAGAAAATCAATAACATTTCTTGACAAATCGATAAAACAAGCCATTACACATTCATTTAAAAATATCTTATATCTAAAAGCACGATATATCCCTGCTCTAGCATATACATCAATTGCGACATAAAAAATTAAATTTAAACAGCATTAAAAAATTAGCTAGTTAAGCCTTAATCTCTCCTCGCTTTTTTTGTAACTTCCAACTTGAGGGCTTATCTAGCAAGGAGCAAGTATGATTTTCCTACTCTTTGTTTTAAGTATTGTCATTCAGCTCATTGCAATATGGGCAATTTTCTTTTTTAACCTAAACAGAGTCATTGGCAGTATTCTTATGATTGCGGTCGCCATACTTACTGCATTCATTTTAACGCCATGGTCATTACTCTTAGGTATTCCTCTTATTGCGCTGAGCATTATCATTTTATTTAAACCTTTACGGTTTAACTTAATTACTCAACCTGCATATAAAACTCTGGCAAATTCAATGCCGAGCATCAGCACAACCGAACAAGAAGCTTTAGAAGCAGGAACAAGCTGGTGGGAAAAAGAATTGTTTATGGGGGCTCCAGACTGGTCGCAATTTGAAAAATATCCCTATCCTACACTTTCGCAAGAAGAGCAAAGTTTTATCGATAATGAAGTTGAAGTGCTATGTAGTATGCTTGATGAATGGGAAATTCATCATCAATTAAAAGACCTTCCTCCTGAAGTTTGGCAATTCATTAAAGATAAAGGTTTCTTAGGCCTAATTATTCCAAAATCCTTTGGCGGTAAAGAATTTAGCTCATTTGCTCAAAGCCGCATTATGAGCAAAATTGCCTCGCGTTCGTTAACTGCTGCGGTGAGTTGTATGGTTCCTAACTCATTAGGACCCGGCGAACTACTCATGCACTACGGTACTGATGCACAAAAGCAGCAATACTTACCAGGCCTGGCTAAAGGTGAAGAGATCCCATGCTTTGGTTTAACGAGTCCAGAAGCAGGTTCAGATGCAGGCGCAATTCCAGATTCGGGAGTGGTTTGCTACGGCGAATACGAAGGCGCTCAAGTTCTTGGTCTACGCATGAATTTCTCTAAACGCTGGATTACGCTTGCTCCAATTGCCACCGTAGTTGGCTTAGCATTTAAGCTTTATGACCCTGAAGGTCTACTCGGCAATAAAAATAAAACCGAATACGGTATTACCTGCGCACTCATTCCTGCAAGCCATGCAGGTGTGAAAATAGGTGCACGCCATTATCCCGGCTCTCCATTTATGAATGGAACAGTAGAAGGTGAAGATGTCTTCATTCCAATTGACTGGATTATTGGCGGACAAGAAAATGCTGGTAAAGGCTGGCGCATGCTGATGGAATGCTTAGGCGTCGGTCGTGGCATTTCCCTTCCAGCATTAGCCACAGCCGCAGGTGAAATGAGCTATTTAACTGTCGGTGCTTTTGCAAGAATTCGTCAACAGTTCAATATTTCTGTCGGCAAATTTGAAGGTGTACAAGAAGCAAGTAGTGAAATTGCCAGTGATGCCTATATGCTTGAAGCATTCCGTTATTTAGTGACATGTGGTTTAAATCAAGGTGGAACCCCTGCCGTGATGACCGCCATGGCAAAATACTATGCAACTGAAACCATGCGCAAAGTGGTTAATCACGGCATGGATATTGCTGGTGGACGTGGTATTCAGCTTGGGCCCCGCAACTTCCTTGCACTTACCTATCAAGCTATTCCTATTGCAATTACAGTCGAAGGTGCAAATATTTTAACCCGTTCATTAATGATTTTTGGTCAGGGTTCAATGCGCTGTCACCCTTATCTTTTTGAAGAACTACAATTGCTTCAGTCTGAGGATAAAGCCAATGCAGTTCAAAAATTCGATAACCTGTTATTTAAACACTTAGCCTATACCTTTAACCGTGGTGCAAAATCATTTGCTTATGGTTGGACAGGTGGTTCAAGTGATGCACCTCAATCATCAGATCAGTTCACTGCGAGTTACTATAAAACGATTAACCGTTTTAGTGCCAACTTCGCACTTGTTTCTGACATGTCGCTTGGCTTACTTGCCGGAGATTTAAAACGTAAAGAAATGCTATCAGGACGTTTAGCCGATATACATGCGCATTTATTTATATCTACTGCAATTTTAAAATTTTATGAAGCTGGGCAAAAAACTGAAGCTGAACAACTGCATGCTAAACTAGCATTACAAAAAGCATTCTTGAATATTCAGGAAGCATTTTGGGGGTTATTTGATAACTTCCCAGCCAAGTTTCCAGCAGCACTTGTAAAATGGATATGTTTCCCGTTAGGCCGCATGATTTCAAAACCTGACGATGAGTTAAAACAACAAGTAGCTGAACTTATGATGGAAGAACACCCATTTAGAGAGCAACTTAAACACCATGTGTACTATTCAACTGAACCTAATGACGTGACTGGACGTCTGGAACATACATTCCAGATTTTAAGAGCCATCGAGCCCCTTTGGGATAAGTTTAAGAAAGCTGAATCTAAAGGAAAATTTACAGGGCTTACTTTTGAAGAGAATATTACGCAGGCTACAAAAGAAGGCTTTATTTCTGATAGCGAAGCTCAACAATTGTTGCAATACAATGCAATTCGATTTGACAGCATGCTTACCGATGTTTTTGATGAAAAACTCGACAAGGATCTGCCTTTATCAAACCCTCATCAAATAGTGTGACTGATGCCTCCACCAATTCACTATTGCAATCATTTTTGATTCGCATTAATTAATAAATAACCATAAAAGCGTCACTCGACGCTTTTATTTTTAGGAGAAATTAATGTCTAAGCAAGATTACGAAAATGGATTAAAAGTACGCACAGAAGTGATGGGAGAAGCTTTTGTAAAACGTGCACAAGAAAATACGGTACCCTTTACACAGCCTTTACAAGACTGGATTAATGAACATGCTTGGGGTTCGACTTGGCAACGTGAAGGTGTGCTATCACGTAAATATCGCTCATTAATCACTCTAGCAATGTTAACTGCGCTTAAATCTCCTACCGAGCTTAAAGGCCATGTCCGTGGTGCACTCAACAATGGTTGTACAGTGGAAGAAATTCAGGAAACTTTATTGCATAGTTTGCCATATTGCGGCGCTCCCGCTACTCAGGAAGCTTTTCGCGCTGCTTTAGAAGTCATTCAAGAATATCAACAACAATAATTTTAATCTGAGCCAGAACTCTACTGGCTCACTTTGACCTAATTTAATGTAGTCGAATAAATATTTAAATTACGATCACCAATTATAATAGCCTGACGGCAAATTCCTTCTACATTACGCTGGTTCTCAAAAACTGTTGCCGACATCGGCTCAAAACTATCAAAAAAGCAAATTTCATTTTGATCTATAGAATAAACCAGTGACTGATTACCTACGCCATCTAAAGTGTCGTAGTACACAATCATCATTTTTCCATTATGAATAGCAGCTTGAATATCTTGATAGCTGAAAGCAGATCCTATTGGAATTTTTAGTACCTTTGCTTCTTTATAGCTCATGCGTTCGCTCGGGCTAATATTGGGATCATGATCTGAGTGAAAGGACACATTAAAACCAAACTTTTTTAAAGCAACAGCTAAAGCAATGGTATAGGTACCATCTTGCTCATATCTGCAAACTTTAATCAACTCAGCGACATCAATTTCTATCCCATAATGCTTTAGTACCATCCAAACTGCGAAAACTCCACTGTTCGCTTCGAGATTTGCCAAAGATTCGGGAATATTTAAGGCCATAATTTAAACCTAAAGTCGTAATTAAGCAGATAATAAACAAAACTGGATTGGCACTAAAAGCTTTTCCAAGTACAATGTTTCGCTAGTCGAGGGATGCTGCGACAAATGATCGGCACTAAAGATCATTTTGCCAGGCTCGACGATCGGTTAAACACTCGTTTTAACCAACAACGGCATCCGCGAACAGAATGATCAATACTATTTTTTCCTAGGAGATCCTGATGAACGCGGTTAATGCTTCATTTACAGATTACAAAGTTGCTGACATCTCACTTGCTGACTACGGCCGTAAAGAAATCAAACTTGCTGAAGCAGAAATGCCAGCTTTGATTGGCTTACGTAAACGCTATGCAGCTTCTAAACCACTTGCTGGCGCAAAAATTCTTGGTTGTATCCACATGACCATTCAAACAGCTGTTCTTATTGAAACGCTTGTTGAATTAGGTGCTGAAGTTCGCTGGACATCTTGTAACATTTTCTCTACTCAAGACCATGCTGCTGCTGCAATTGCTGCTCGCGGTATTCCAGTTTTTGCTTGGAAAGGTGAAACTGAAGAAGAATATGTATGGTGCTTAGAACAACAGATCAATGTAAATGGTCAACCTTGGGATGCCAACATGATTTTGGACGATGGCGGTGACTTAACTGCTCTTGTTCATGAAAAATATCCTACTCTTTTAGAGCGCATTCACGGTATTACCGAAGAAACAACTACAGGTGTTCAACGTCTTATCGAAATGTGGAAAGACGGCACTTTAAAAGTACCTGCAATTAACGTAAATGACTCGGTTACTAAGTCTAAAAACGACAACAAATATGGTTGCCGTCACTCATTAAATGACGCGATCAAACGTGCAACAGATATGCTTTTATCTGGCCGCCGTGCGCTTGTGATCGGTTACGGTGATGTAGGTAAAGGTTCTGCTCAATCTTTACGTCAAGAAGGCATGATCGTTCGTGTAACTGAAGTTGACCCAATTTGTGCAATGCAAGCATGTATGGACGGCTATGAAGTTGTATCTCCATATAAAAACGGCGTACAAACAGGTAAAAAAGAAGATATTAACCACGATCTTCTTGGCAACACTGACCTTGTTGTAACAACAACTGGTAACTACCACGTGTGTGATGCCGCAATGCTAGACAGCTTAAAAGCTGGTGCAGTTGTATGTAACATCGGTCACTTCGATACAGAAATCGACACAGCTTATTTACGTGGTTACAAGTGGGTTGAAGTTAAGCCACAAGTTCACCAAGTTTATCGTTCAGAAGACGAAAACAACTACCTTATCCTTCTTTCTGAAGGCCGCCTTGTGAACTTAGGTAATGCAACTGGTCACCCATCACGTGTAATGGATGGTTCTTTTGCTAACCAAGTTTTAGGCCAAATTCACTTATTCCAAGAGAAATTTGCTGACCTTCCTGCAAGCGAAAAAGCTGCAAAAATTCGCGTAGAAGTTCTTCCTAAGAAACTTGACGAAGAAGTTGCTGCAGCAATGGTTGCAGGTTTCGGTGGTGTACTTACTCAGTTAACTCAAGAGCAAGCCGATTATTTAGGTGTTGCTGTTGAGGGACCATTCAAATCTGACGCTTACAAATACTAAGAACTTAAGGGCAGACGGTGAACCGACTGCCCTTTTTTCTAAAATGTTTCGCTGTTTACAAGGATTTGACATGACTAAACGTACACCTATTTCTTTTGAGTTTTTCCCGCCAAAAACTGATGCCGGTGCTGAAAAACTTCGTATTGTTCACCAAGAATTACAGCTATTAAATCCAGAGTTTTTCTCGATTACTTATGGCGCTGGTGGTTCTACTCGCGAACGTACACTTGCCGCTATTGAAGATTTCAACGGTAAAGGCACTCCTGTTGCCCCTCACCTTTCTTGTATTGGTGATGATAAGACGCGTATTGCTGAACTACTCGATTTATATAAAGCTCAAGGCATTGACCGTATTGTCGCTTTACGTGGTGACTTACCATCTGGACAGGTTGGTCTTGGCGAGCTTCCTTATGCTCAAGACTTAGTACGTTTTATTCGTGAGCACTCAGGTGATCATTTTCATATTGAAGTTGCAGCTTACCCAGAAATGCATCCTCAAGCTGAAAGTCTTGATTCAGACATCCAACGTTTTATTGAAAAAGTACAAGCTGGTGCCAATGCTGGAATTACCCAATTCTTCTTTAATCCAGATTCATACTTTTATTTTATGGAGCGTTTGGAAAAAGCTGGAATTAACATTCCGGTAGCTCCTGGTATCATGCCGATTACCAATGCAAGCAACTTAATTCGCTTTGCAGATGGTACTGGTGCTGAAATTCCTCGCTGGATCCGTAAGCAGTTACAAGCCTATGGCGATGACAGTGAAAGTATTAAAGCTTTTGGTCATGAAGTTGTTGTTAAGCTATGCGAACGCCTGATTGCAGGTGGTGCACCAAGCTTGCACTTCTACTCAATGAACCAAGTCGAACCAACTCGTCAACTTGTTGTTGATCTTGGTTTAAATTAATTTTGTAAGGCGTACCCAATGAATCGTTTTTTTATCGAAACTGAACTTACAGTTGGCTCAACAATTCAGCTGACTGAATCGGTATTCCATCATTGGGTACGTGTTTTACGTGCACAACTACAAGAACAAGCGACTCTATTTAATGGACAAGGCGGAGAATATCTCGCAACATTGACCGAAATTAATAAAAAAAATGCATTTGTCACAATTGAGAGTTTTAATCCTGCAAACCGTAACGCTCCTTTTAAAGCTATTCTTGGTCAGGTCATGAGTAAAGGTGACCGAATGGATTATGCTATTCAGAAAGCCACTGAACTTGGTGTTAGCAAAATTCAGCTTTTAACCAGTGAACGTTGTGAAATGCGTTTGAAATATGACCGAGACCAAAAAAAATTAGACCATTGGCAAGCTGTTGCGATTGCAGCATGTGAGCAATGTGGACTTAACTTAGTCCCAGAAGTTTTAGCTCCTATTTCGCTTAATGAATGGCTAAGCTCTTCTGAACTTCCTGTATCTAAATTTGTTTTAGCTCCTGAAAAAGAACAAAAAGATGTATTGTCAGGGATTCAGCCTGAACTTGCCCTATTAATTGGACCAGAGGGTGGTTTAAGCGAAAATGAAATTACGCAAGCGAATCAAGCTGGTTTTATGAATTGGTGTATTGGAGATCGTGTATTACGCACTGAAACTGCACCTGTTGTAGCATTATCTATTTTAAATTATCGGTTTTTATCCATATAAACTAATTGAACATTGATTAAATCAACAATTAAAGTTAACTTACTTTTACTGTATGAATATTAATTTAAATTTTTTTCCACTGATAAATCAGATTCTTTCTGTATAAATGTAAAAAAATAGGATAGAAAAATCTTATGTCTGGCCTTCAGGAAGAATATTTACAGCATCAAACAAAAATTGAACAGCTCCGGCTCTCAATTCAATATATTCGCTGGTATCTGATTAGCCTAATATTACTTTGCCTAATTTCAGCCCTTATTTTCTCTTGTTACTTTACTTCTTACATTACAAAGTTTATTTGGTCAATTGGCTTTACCGTTTTAACTTTTACATGTCTATTATTTATTCCAAAACTTTTAACACAATATCGCGATATTAATTTTATTAAAAAAACTGATTTGACCTTGCAAGCTATTTGTTTGCTCTCTGGAATTTTAATGGGAATAAATATAATTGTTCTTCATTTTTCGCTTCCAGCTAGCTTAATCTCCGTATCCGATGTTCATATCCTAATCGCCCTATTTATTACTTCAGCACACATTATTGGTCTTACTTTTTTAACTCAGCAGCCCCGATATTTTTATTTACTCTTTATTCCAAGTACAGTTCCACTCCTTATTAGTCAATTTACCCATTCTCAAGTCACCCAACTTCCTTTTTACTTTGCTTATAACTTAGCCTTTGTAGCAACTTTGCTTTGTGCATATGCAACTCAACGTAACTATCAAAAAATCTCTCAACTATTATTTAAAAATAAGCAACTTGTACAAGTCGCGGAACAGCATACTCAATGGGCTGAAGAGTTATGTGTACAGCTCCAACAAGAAGTAAATAAATCCAAAGATATTGAAGCACAGCTTCAATTTAATAATCATTTACTCGAACAAAAAGTACGTGAAAGAACATACGACTTAACCAAAATGAATGAGAGGCTTGAAAGTCATCGTCATAATTTAGCATTTGCCCATGAAACTGCAGGTATTCGACCGTGGGACTGGGATATTGAAAAACAAAAACTAGAAATCACCTTTTTTGATCAACAAAAACAAACGCAAAATACGTCTTTACATCTCAAAGCCATATTAGAGCGTATTCATCCGAATGACCGAAAATTATTTGATGAACGTTTAAAAGAACACTTGGAAGGTAAATCTGATCATTTCAATATTACTTTTCGTATTTTACGTCGTAATGGCTCTTGGCGCTGGATTCATGATGTAGGGCGTGTCATTAGCCGTGATCCTAAAACCAATAAAGCTTTACGCATGGTTGGAATGACCAGAGATATTCATCAGGAAAAAAAAGATCAAGAGCATTTAAGACTCTGCGCTATTGTGCTTGAACAAGCTGCTGAAGGAATTTTCATTCTAGATGAAAAACTTAATTATATTGATGTTAATCCTTATTATGAAAAATTAACTGGTTTTTCGAAATCTGAGTTATTAAACCAGCAGTTATTTAACATCGCAATAAATCAGAAATTGCAGCAACAACAGTTTCATGACTCTATTACCCAACAACTTCTTAAAACTGGTGAATATATGGGCCAGTTTGATGAAAAATTTGCTTCGGGTAAGAGTGTTTATTTATGGCTTCATATCAATGCGGTTAAAGATGAACACAATCAAGTCATTAATTATATTGGTTTTGCACGTGATTTAACTGAGCAAAAACGCCAAGAGCAACATTTATCTTATTTAAAAAATTATGATAGTTTAACTCACCTTCCTAACCGTTTTTATTATTACAATCAATTACATCAATATTTAGTCAATCCCTCTTATAGTTTTAAAAATCTGGCATTAATTCGAATTAATATTGATAGATTTAGAGCATTTAATGAGTTCTTAAATAATGATAGTGGTGACGAACTACTGAAACAATTTGCACAGCGTCTACGTCTCACTAATATTAATGCTATTTTAGTCGCTTATTTAAATGGGGATGATTTTGCGATTATTTATGAAATATCACCGATTCACCCAAATATTGAGCAATATTGTCAAAATATATTACAAGCTTTGAATGCACCTTTTTATATTGATCAGCAGGAATATTTTATTACAGCATCTATTGGAGTCGCTTGTTTTCCAGAACATGGCAGACAAGTTGACCATCTTAACAACCACGCTGAACAAGCATTGTCAGAAGCAAAACGTCTGGGCGGCAATACTATTAGCTATTATTGTAATAAAACAACAAATCCATATAAGACAGCCGATTTAGAACAAGAACTCCGTAAAGCCATTCAAAATGATGAGTTCGTTGTTTATTACCAACCGAAAATTAATTTAAATGACAAATCAGTTAAGGGTTTTGAAGCTTTAATTCGCTGGCAACATCCTGAAAAAGGACTAGTTATGCCAAATATGTTTATTCCTTTTGCTGAACGTAGTAGCCTTATTTCTGATATCGGTAAAGTCGTTTTAGATAAAGTCGGCAAACAATTACAAGAATGGAAAAAAGCTGGCTATACAGATATCCAAGTCTCGGTAAATATTGTTGCCCAACAAATTCATCGAGGCCTTTTACTCAATGACTTGGATGAGTTTTTAGAACAATATCAGTTAGATGGTTCAAATTTAGAGCTAGAAATTACCGAATCGGCTTTATTAGACAATACTGATAATGTGAAAAAATTATTGCATTCAATTAAAGAACGCAATATTTCAATTGCACTCGATGATTTTGGTACAGGTTATTCATCTTTAGCTTATCTAACAGAGTACCCAATCGATATTTTGAAAATAGATCGAGCCTTTATTTCTAAAATTGGTGATCAAAAACAAGAAGCGATTGTCAATGCCATGATTGCGATGGGCAAAAGTATGGGATTAAAACTAGTTGCTGAAGGTGTTGAAACTGAGGAACAAGTCATTTATCTACAAAAACAACAATGTGATTTTTTACAAGGCTATTTCTTTAGTCGCCCACTCCATCCAAATCAGATTATTCAATATCTACAATCAAATACGTATATTTCATAATTGTTTTAACAGTCTATTTTACATGCGCTGGTTTTTCCAAAAATGAGCGTTTTTGACTGTGAGAAATAAAGAAGTAGTGTTATATTCTTTAGCATTTAGCTCACTACGGGGCTATTGGCAATTCGTCTACTATTCTCTTAATTGGTAAAAATTAAAGCAAAGTAAACGAAATGAGTTGCCTCCCCCTAAATGAGTGATTTGACTAGTTTGCTTTTTTGTATCAAATAGAGACTCAGATGGACGATCAATCTTTAAAACAGGCCGCTTTAAATTACCACGAATATCCAAATCCAGGGAAAATCAGCGTCACGCCTAGTAAGCAACTCGTCAACCAACGAGATTTGGCTCTAGCTTATTCACCAGGGGTTGCTGCTCCATGTTTAGAGATTGAACGTGATCCTTCAGCTGCTGCAAAATACACAGCGCGTGGTAACTTAGTTGCTGTTGTCAGTAACGGTACTGCGGTTCTTGGTTTAGGTAACATCGGTCCATTAGCTTCTAAACCGGTAATGGAAGGTAAAGGCGTTCTGTTTAAAAAGTTCGCTGGTGTTGATGTATTTGATATTGAAATTGCTGAAAACGATCCAGATAAAATCGTTGATATTGTTGCTTCATTAGAACCAACTTTTGGCGGCATTAACCTTGAAGATATCAAAGCACCAGAATGTTTCTATATTGAGAAGAAACTTCGTGAACGCATGAAAATTCCTGTGTTCCATGATGACCAACACGGTACAAGTATTATTGTAGGTTCAGCATTATTAAATGCTTTACAAATCGTTAATAAGAAAATTGAAGAAATCAAAATCGTTGCTTCAGGTGCAGGTGCTGCTGCCCTTTCTTGTTTAGATTTACTTTGCGCGTTAGGCGTAAATAAAGAAAATATCATTGTTGCCGATTCTCGTGGTTTACTTACGACTTCACGTGAAGGCTTAGATGAATCTAAAAAGCGTTATGTACAAGACATTAAAGCGACTCAATTACATGAAGTAATGGCTGGCGCAGATATGTTCTTAGGTCTTTCAGCTGCAGGTATTCTCACCAAAGATATGGTGAAACAAATGGCTGAAAATCCAATTATTTTTGCATTAGCAAACCCAGATCCAGAAATTCTGCCTGAACATGCACATGAAGTACGTCCTGATGTCATTATGGCAACTGGTCGTTCGGACTACCCGAACCAAGTAAACAATGCGTTATGTTTCCCTTATATCTTCCGCGGTGCACTTGACGTAGGTGCTACAACAATTAACGAAGATATGAAAATTGCATGTGTACACGCAATTGCACGTATGGCTCACGTAGAAGCTGACGCAGCTACTTATGGTGAAAAATCTGCTTCATTTGGTCGTGACTACTTAATTCCACGCCCACTTGATCAACGCTTAATTTTAGAAATCGCACCTGCTGTTGCTAAAGCAGCAATGGATTCAGGTGTTGCAACTCGTCCTATCGAAGATTTCTCTGCATATCGTCAAAAACTTTCTGAGTTTGTTTATAACTCAGCATTCTTGATGAAACCAATCTTTGCTCAAGCAAAAACAGATCCTAAACGTATTGCATATGCTGAAGGCGAAGATGAGCGCGTATTACGTGCTGTTCAAATTGCAGTTGATGAAGATTTAGCTAAACCAATTTTAGTTGGTCGTACTGCAGTCATTGAAGCAAACATCAAAAAATTAGGTCTACGTTTACAACACGGTGTAAATATTGAGATTGTAGATCAAGAACAAAACCCGATGTATGAAGAGTTTTGGAAAGACTACTACCAAACAATGCAACGTAAAGGCATTACTGTTGAATATGCTCAACGTGAAGCTCGCCGTCGCTCAACTTTAATTGCATCTCTTCTGGTTAAATTCGGCAAAGCAGACGGTATGTTATGTGGTACTTACAGTAGCTATAACATTCACCTTGACTTCGTACGTAATGTCATTGGTCTTAAAGAAGGTATGAATAACTTCTTCACGCTAAATGCATTAATGCTTGAAGATCGTAACTTGTTTATTGCTGATACGTATGTAAATACTAACCCGACTGCTGAACAACTTGCTGAAATGACAATTTTAGCAGCTGAAGAAGTACGTCGCTTTGGTATTACACCACGTGTAGCTTTACTTTCTCACTCAAGTTTCGGTAGCGACCAGACTGATTCAAGCGCTCAAAAAATGCGTGAAGTTTATCGTATTTTATCTGAGCAAGCTCCAGAGCTTGAAGTTGAAGGTGAAATGCATGGTGATGCAGCATTAGATGAAAGCATTCGTCAATATGCTTTCCCAGGTTCACGTTTCAAAGGCTCAGCAAACTTGCTTATTATGCCGAACCTAGATGCAGCAAACATTTCATTTAACTTGTTAAAAGCAACTTCTGGTAACAACGTTACAATTGGTCCAATTTTGCTAGGTGCTGCTAAACCAGTTCATATTTTGACACCTACAGCGACGACTCGCCGCCTTATCAATATGACTGCTTTAACTGTTGCTGAAATTCAACAACAAGAAAAGTAATTTAGAAACTGCTTTTTACGAAAAGCATCTCTAATCACTTGAGAAAACCTCTATTCTGTAGCATGATTGCTTGAAGAATAGAGGTTTTTTCATGCAAGTGTATTTAGTAGGCGGTGCCGTCCGAGATTTTTTACTTGGGCATCCCTATCAAGAAAAAGACTATGTTGTTGTCGGTGCAACGCCGGAACACATGCTCGCCCAAGGTTTCCAGCCTGTAGGCAAAGATTTCCCTGTGTTTCTTCATCCTCAAACCAAAGAAGAATACGCACTTGCACGAACCGAACGAAAGTCTGGTCAGGGATATCATGGGTTTCAATTCTTTACTGATACAACCGTAAGTTTAGAAGACGACTTAATTCGCCGTGACTTAACAATTAATGCAATTGCCATGGATCAAGATGGCAAAATATATGATCCATATGGTGGTCAAAGCGACTTAGAAAATAAAATTCTACGTCATGTTTCAGAAGCATTTGCTGAGGATCCCCTACGGGTTTTGCGTGTCGCTCGTTTTGCTGCACGATATTTTCCATATGGTTTTCAAATTGCGCCAGAGACTTTGCAACTTATGCAAACCATGGCAGAGTCAGGTGAACTAGATGCATTAACACCAGAGCGTGTTTGGAAAGAGACCTCTCGCGCTTTAATGGAAACGCATGCAGATATTTATTTTCAAACTTTGCGTGATTGTGGCGCATTAAAACATCTTTTCCCTGAAATTGATGCTTTATTTGGAGTACCTCAACGTCCTGAATATCATCCTGAAGTAGATTGTGGCGTTCATACCCTTATGTCATTACAACAAGCTTGTAAATCGAATTACTCACTCGATGTACGTTTTGCTGTTTTAGTGCATGATTTAGGTAAGGCTCTTACTCCAGCCGATGAGCTTCCTCGTCATATCATGCATGAAGAACGTGGAATTAAACCAGTTACTCAATTATGTGAACGTTTAAGAGTCCCAACGCAAACCAAGCAGTTGGCATTATCAGTGTGTAAAGAACATTTGAAATGCCACCAGATTATGTCATTAAAGCCAGGTACTTTATGGCGTCTATTACAACGCTTAGATGTTTTACGTCGTCCAGAAAGAGTAGAAGCTTTTGTCCAAGCCTGTGAATGTGATGCAAAAGGCAGATTAGGACTAGAAGACCGTCCATATCCTCAAGCTCAATATATGCGTGAAGCCATGCAGATTGTTCGCTCTATTAAAGTTCAGGATTTACCTGACAACATTAAGGGTGCAGAAATTGGTGAAATGCTCATTCAATATCGAATTGAGGCTTTAGCTGAGTTTAAAAACCAACATCAAAGTTTTAGCCATTCTTAATCAGTAGTCATAAAAAAAGCCTCACGATGAGGCTTTTTTTATTGAGGTTTTAACGTTTAGGAAGCGGGATATACTGAGATTGAGTATTTTGCGCTTTTCGCTCGCCCACAGTCACAACAAAGTTTTGTTGTTTACCATCTCGTTCAACCAATACATTAATTTCACTATTTGGCGCCTGTAAAGCAACGTAGTTAATCAAATGAGAAGCCGAAGTAATCGGTTCATTATTCACCTGAACAATTTTATCACCCACTTTAATACCCGCAGAAGCCGCTGGACCATTTTTTAATACATCAGCAACGATTACACCAACTGGTGGTTTTGGTGCCAATACATCGTCTTGTGTTGGTGGTAGTAAACTAATACCTAACCAACCACGGACCACACGGCCATCTTTTAAAATTGAGTTAAGTACTTGTTGACAAACCTTCGCGGGAATAGCGAAACCAATACCTAAAGAGCCACCTGATTGTGAAAAAATAGCCGTATTCACACCAATCAAGTTACCAGCAACATCAATTAAGGCTCCCCCTGAATTCCCAGGGTTAATTGCTGCATCAGTTTGAATAAAGTCTTCATAGGTATTAATACCTAAATCTGATCGACCTGTCGCTGAAACAATACCTTGAGTTACCGTTTGTCCTACACCAAACGGGTTACCAATTGCTAAAACAACGTCACCCACTTCATTACCACTTAATTTAAATGGCAATACTGGCAGTTTATCTAAATCGATTTTAATAACTGCCAAATCTGTATCTGGGTCAGTCCCCACAATTGTAGCTTCTGCACGGCGTCCGTCATGTAAAGCAACTACGATCTGGTCAGCTTGGGCAATCACATGGTTGTTGGTTAGAATATAACCATCAGCACGAACAATAACCCCTGAACCTAAGCTATTTTCATTTTGCTGTTGTTGTTCGGGAACCTGATTTCCAAAAAATTCACGGAAAACTGGATCACTTAATAAAGGATGATTTTGTTTAACTTTCTGGGTCGTAAAAATATTAACAACTGCCGGCGCTGCAACTTTTACCGCAGCACTATAAGATACCACCCCACCCGTTCGAGAAGTATTCACCAGAGGCTCAACTTTCTCAGCAGGCATTTGCACCCCATCAACTGCAACAGTTGGTTTCGGCTGATGGTATTTTTGCCATGCAATAAAACTGGCAATTACAATAATAAGTAACACCCAAGGTAACCATGTAAAGGTGCGGCGCACGTTCATATCCTCTACGCAAAGAAGTTTTTAATTAAATTAATATATTGAACAAAAAGAGTTTTCAGTTAAGCATTTTAAATTAAATATGTCGATATACATAAAAAAGTCAAAAAAGATTTGTCTAGCTTTAGTTACACAACAAAATATGTTTCTATAGCTTTAGCAACTTTTACTACTCAATTCAGGAAATATCATGGCAAATTTGCATGAAATTATTCAGTGGTGCGACCAAACCTTAAAAGCAGCAGAATTTAAAGATTACGCACCAAATGGCCTGCAAATTGAAGGTTCAACTGAAGTAAAACGTATTCTTTGTGCAGTGACTGCTTCTGAAGATGCAATTGATGCAGCTATTGCTCAAAATGCCGATCTATTACTTGTACACCACGGTTATTTTTGGAAAGGCGAACCGTATCCTATTACTGGTATGCGAGGCAACCGCATTAAAAAACTCATTCAAAATAATATTTCATTAGTCGCTTATCATCTACCTTTAGATGCACACCCATCTTTGGGCAATAATATCGCCATTGCAGAAAAGCTAAACTTGCAAAGCTTAGAACCACTCGATTTAACCGAGAAACATCCAATTGGTAACATTGGTTATTTAGAACAAGCACTTTCTGTAGATGACTTTAAAGCAAAACTACAAAACAGCTTTGATTTTAAAGTGATTCACTTACCAGCCGAGAAGAAAACGATTCAAAAAGTAGGTTTCTGTACAGGCGGTGCTCAAGATTTTATTGCTAAAGCTGCTTTGCAAAACTGTGATGCTTATATTTCAGGGGAAGTCAGTGAACGAACTTTCTATGAAGCAAAAGAATTAGGTGTTCATTATTTTGCCTGTGGTCACCATGCAACCGAACGTTATGGAGTCCAACGTTTGGCACAAGCCATTTCAAAACAGTTCACAGTTGAATCTGAATATTTTGAATTGAATAATCCGATTTAATTAAGTCTTTTTTTCAATCTGTGTTATGCGTATTAATTAGATCTTTATTGTGTATAGTTCTTTAAAACGATGCCCTATTGTTAACAGAATCATTTACAATAGAGCCACTTAATATTGTATAACCCAGCAAATGCAAGGAATAGGAACATGACAACCATTACTTTACCTGCACTTCCATATGGCTATGATGATTTAGCGCCACATATCAGTAAAGAAACTTTAGAATACCATCACGACAAACACCACAACACCTATGTTGTTAACTTAAACAACTTAATCAAAGGCACTGACCTTGAAGGTAAAACTTTAGAAGAAATCATCAAAGCAACTGCTGGTGACGCATCTAAAGCTGGTATTTTCAACAATGCTGCTCAAGTTTGGAACCACACTTTCTACTGGAACAGCATGAAGCCAAATGGTGGTGGAAAGCCTACTGGCGCAATCGCTGCTAAAATCGACGAAGCTTTTGGTAGCTACGAAAAATTTGCAGAAGAATTTACTGCTGCTGCAACAACTCAATTCGGTTCAGGTTGGGCTTGGTTAGTTGCTGATGAAGTAAACGGTAAACTTTCTATTACTAAAACTTCAAATGCAGACACTCCACTTGCACATGGTCAAATTGCTGTATTAACAATTGACGTATGGGAACATGCTTACTACATCGATTTCCGTAACTTACGTCCTAAATACATCGCAACTTTCTTAGAAAGCCTTGTGAACTGGGACTATGCAAATGCAAAACTTGCAGGTCAGCCAGCTGGTGTAGAGAAATAATTTTATTTCTTTATAAAAAAACCACCCTCTTTAGGGTGGTTTTTTTATTTTTAAGGCAACAAAAGCATATTAATCAAGCAAACGATTCATTTTCTTTAATATTCTTATTGACGCTTTTAGATTTCATCCATAAAATGCGCATCAGATTCTCCAATAGCTCAGTCGGTAGAGCGACGGACTGTTAATCCGCAGGTCCTTGGTTCGAGCCCAGGTTGGAGAGCCATCTACTAATCTCCCATAGCTCAGTCGGTAGAGCGACGGACTGTTAATCCGCAGGTCCCTGGTTCGAGCCCAGGTGGGAGAGCCAAGATTCTAAAAGCCCGCATTTATTGCGGGTTTTTTCTTTTCTAATCATCTAATAACTTTCTATTATTTTGAATAAAATCAATGTTTCGTGTATTTTTAAGCCAAACGATTAGATATTCTCACTAATTCTGCTATTAAGGCTTGACCCAGCCCCCTTTCCTGCCTAAAATCCTTTTCCAGATTCTCCCATAGCTCAGTCGGTAGAGCGACGGACTGTTAATCCGCAGGTCCCTGGTTCGAGCCCAGGTGGGAGAGCCAAGATTCTTAAAAACCCACTCATTACGAGTGGGTTTTTATTTGTATGATGTTGTCACATGTTCGAATCGAGTCACTTATTTTTTATTATTTTAGGTTGCTTAAGCACCTGTATTTTTCTTGTTGTTTGTTTACGTCCCTATTTATTCCCAAAACAAAAATTCTTTGCTCGTCCTGTCATTACTAATTTTGAAACTCAAATGTTTATACGTCTAAAACAGAGTTTCCCAAGTTGCCATGTTTTAGCGCAAGTGGCGTTTAGCGCATTAATCACCAGCAATGACTATAAGGTTCGTAGCCAGTTCAATCGTAAAGTTACCGACTTTGTTTTGCTTAATGACAAAATGGAAGTAATTGCTATTATTGAGTTAGATGACCCTACTCATCTTGAAAAAGCAGAAGAAGACCGTCTACGCGATCAAATGCTGACAGAAGCCGGATATATCGTAAAACGTTATACAAGCATACCGAGCGTACGCCAACTACAAAGAGATATTCATTGAACAGCTAATGCTATTTCTTATCTGAATTTGCAGCCTCTTTTTCAGCTATTCTTTTTTCCATTTCTATACGTTGCTGCTCATATTGTTTTTTATTCTTAGCATCACTCTTTGCAGCCAAGAAAAGTATTCCAATAATTAAAAAAGGAATAAGTAAACCCAACCCCATTAATAACCAAGGAACAGATTTTTTTTCAACTGATTGCTGACTCATAAGTGATTTAAACTCGAACATCATTAATTTTAAGCTATGTAACAATATAACAAAAAAGAGCCTATATAAAGGCTCTTTTCTTAAGCTAAATGCTAGTTAAATAAAACTTAGAACTTACCTGTACAGTGCGGGCTTTGGCTAGCATCTTTCTGTGCATCAGTTAGAACAATACCGGTACCTGCTGACATATTCGTTTGAATAAAATCTACGGCATTTGCATTTTGACATACGATTGCTTGTGTATGAGTCGCATTCGGTACAATGGTTAAGTTATATCCCTTATCGTACCCAGCTTGAGGGAAAAATTTCAAAGCATTCGCTTTCATATTTGCGAATAAGGCTTGTGTTACTACAGGCAATACTGCTTGATCTTTTTCACCTTGAATAATAAATACAGGTGCTTTAATAACTTTTTCAGCTGTAGCATTCGTTGCAGGTTGAGTCGATGTTAAAAAACTTTGAACTACTTGATCGGTCTTGAATTTATTTAGATCAATACCGTACTGTGAAATTTGATGTGTAGGATCAGCCAAGAAAGCTAGGATTCCTGCTTTAAATTTCTCCTGTAAACCATTTGCAGTATCAGGTGCAGGATAACTTAGACATGTACCATCATCTCCTGTACGACCATAAGCCAATTCTGCAATATCAGCTGCCCCTGATGTAAAGATTGACTTCAAATCATAATTTGGTTGCTGTGCTTTAATCCCAGCGCTTGCAAAAGCAGCATATGCTAACAATTCGGCATATCCTTCTGCAGTTTTATCAATTGTTGGTACAGCAAGCGCCAGTGGATCATTTGGAGACATTTGCCCTGCAGCAATCGCTGCATCAATTTGTCTACGCGCTATAATTGCCTGATCTAGCTTACTAACTGCAAAATTACTATCTTGATTCATTGCAGGATCAATATAAATTTGAATAATTGTGCCCAAGCTTGATGCCGGCGCCCCAGCTACAGCACCTTTATAACTTGTATCTGTATTGGCGAATTCAGCAGTACCTAATGATGCATGTCCACCTTGTGATTGGCCAATTGACATCCAATCGCCTTTCAACTGATTTCCATAATGGTCTTTTGCTGCCTTGACTGCTGCTAATGCAGATTTTGCTTCACTAGATAAGTTTAAGTACGGATGTACACCTGGCGTACCTAAGCCCTCATAATCTGGTGCAATAATCACATAACCTGCTGCTAATAAGTTTTCAGCTAAAATTTTAAATCGCGGATTAATTGCATTTTTACTTGGCGCGCAGCTATCTCCTACTCCTACAGTTCCATGCTCCCATACAACCACTCGATAACCATCTTTAGGTTGCGATGCTTTTGGGAACAATACCATAGCAGTAGCAGTGGCTGTTTTTCCCTGCACATTTGTCATGTTATAAGTCATGACTTTAATTGATGAAGCATTATCAACTTTATCTATAGCGTAATTACTTTCAGACAAAAAGGTCTTATTTGAATCTATCCCAGTGTAATCGTCATTGTTGTCATTACATGCTGTAAGAAATAATGCTGAAACCGATAATGTTATAGCTAAAGCAATTTTTGACCGTTTCATAAAATATCCTTTTTATGTTATGTGTTATTTATTCCGCATAATTTTTATGCACAAATATTAAGACATAAAAAAAGTGCTCTGCATAGAACACTTTTCAACCTCACGGTCATTTTTACTATATGAAATTTAAAAATATTCCTAGAAAAATGATTAATCCTACCCAGCGATTGTGACGAAATGCCCAGAAACAAACCTGAGGGTTGCGGTCTTTAGTTTTAATTGTTTGATATATAAAATCGAATGCCACAACAATTAAAGCAACGATTGCCCATGGAAATAAGATATTTTCTAAATATAACGCCGTTCCTATCAAGACAAGACTGGTTGCTTGTAGGAGTGCAATAATCTGGATGTCATATCGACCAAAAAGAATAGCTGTAGATTTCACACCAATCTTTAAATCATATTCACGGTCTGTAATTGCATATTGAGTATCATAAGCCACTGTCCAAGCCAAATTACCAAAATACAGCAGCCAGCAAGTCAGATCTGGAGTTTTACCTACCGCAGTAAAGGCCATTGGAATTGACCATGAAAATGCTGCTCCTAAAAAAACTTGCGGTAAGTTGGTGTAGCGTTTCATAAATGGATAAATAAACGCTAAAAATAATGCGCCAAATGACCAATAAAAAGTTTCTATAGGTAAAAAGAACAAAAGACATGCACTTGCTAAAACAAGACCTAAGAATACGTATACTGCTTCCCTCGCACGAATGACACCTGTTGCCAAAGGACGAGTTTTTGTACGCTCTACATGACCATCTACTTTACGATCAGCAAAGTCATTAATCGCACATCCAGCAGCGCGCATAAAAATAACGCCTAAAATCATGACGAATAAAATACCTAAATTCGGTATTCCTTTTGATGCAACCCAAAGTGCCCACATGGTTGGCCAAAACACCAGTTCTGTACCAATTGGCTTATCAAATCGGCATAGATAATAATAAGCTTCTAAACGCTGACGCCATGTTGTACCTGTTGCAGTCGTCATAGTAATTCCTTGTCGTGCTGCTGATATAAAAAAGCTTCAAAAGCCGGTAAGAATGTTTCTTGAACAATAAATTTACACCCATGCCAAGTATAGCAACTTTGTCGCGTCCAGCCTTCTGGTAAGCGAATAACACGGCGATCACACAGTGGCGTAGTTCTTTGAAATAAAAAACGACCTATCGGTTTAGAACCAATATGCTGAAATATACGGGCTTTTTTTTGTAAACTTCGAATTGGAAAAATACTTTTTGCTTTAACCCAAGGTTCCACTTCACAGCCATATAAATATGTTTCCCTTACCCATGAAGTATGAGTATGAGGCATATTCATCCATTGACTGTCTGCAAAAGTTAAACGCTGAAAGTGTTCTTTAAAAGGTTTTACGCTGAACTGTCCACCGCCAAGTTCAGTCAATTGTTGGGTCAGAGAACCAGACGCATACAACCATGTTTTCAATGCAGGATTTAACACTTCTTCCTGTTTAAGTACTGGTTGTCGTTTACGCATAATCTGCTCACATGAAAACTCGCACCTAGTTTACCCCAATTTTTTGATAAAAAACGTAGAGAATTCAATCAACATTCCAAGCAATAAAAAAAGCCTGCATAAGCAGGCTTTTTTACGAAATACGTATTACAAGCTGTAGTACATATCGAATTCAACTGGGTGAGTAGTCGTGTTAAGACGACGTACATCTTCAGTTTTAAGTTCAATATATGCATCAAGCATTTCTTTAGTAAACACGCCGCCTTTTAACAAGAATTCGTGATCTGCTTGAAGTGCTTCAAGAGCCATATCTAAGCTATGAGCAACTGTTGGGATTTTTGCTTCTTCTTCTGGAGGAAGATCATACAAGTTCTTATCAGCAGCTTCGCCCGGATGGATCTTGTTTTGGATACCGTCGATACCAGCCATTAACAATGCAGCGAAACCTAAGTATGGGTTCATCATTGGGTCTGGGAAACGAGCTTCGATACGCTTACCTTTAGGGCTAGAAACGTATGGAATACGGATAGACGCAGAACGGTTACGCGCTGAGTAAGCAAGCATAATTGGTGCTTCGAAGTGAGGAACCAAACGCTTGTATGAGTTTGTAGATGGGTTTGTGATTGCATTCAATGCACGAGCGTGCTTGATGATACCACCGATGAAGTACAACGCCATTTCTGAAAGACCAGCATATTCATCACCAGCAAACAAGTTCTTGCCATCTTTAGAGATAGACATGTGAACGTGCATACCAGAACCGTTATCACCTACCATTGGTTTAGGCATAAACGTAGCTGTTTTTGCATATTGATGTGCAACGTTCCAAACAGCATATTTGAACTGTTGAACTTCGTCAGCTTTACGAACAAGAGTATTGAAGCTCACACCAATTTCTAACTGGCAAGAAGCAACTTCATGGTGATGTACTTCTACACGACCTGGGCCCATGATATCTTCGATTTTTGCACACATTTCTGCACGCATATCTTGTGAAGAATCAACTGGAGGAACTGGGAAGTAACCGCCTTTAACACGTGGACGGTGACCAGAGTTACCAGACTCATAATCTTTACCAGTAGACCAAGCAGCTTCTTCAGCGATTAATGTATGACGAGCGCCAGACATATCGATGTCCCATTTCACTTCGTCAAATACAAAGAATTCTGGTTCTGGACCGAAGAATGCAGTATCACCGATACCTGTAGATTTTAAGTATTCTTCTGCACGGCGAGCAATCGAACGTGGGTCACGCTCATAACCTTGACCAGTTGAAGGTTCAATAACGTCACAAGTCACAACTACAGTTGGTTCAGCAAAGAACGGGTCGATGAAACCAGTTTCCGCATCTGGACGTAAGATCATGTCAGATGCTTCAATACCTTTCCAACCAGCGATTGAAGAACCATCAAACATTTTACCGTCTTCAAAAGTATCTTCATCAATAGAATCAGCTGGGTAAGTTACGTGCTGTTCTTTACCCTTAGTATCAGTAAAGCGAAAATCGACCCATTTTGCGCCACTTTCTTGTATGAGTTGAAGGACCTTGTTCGCCATGCTCATTTTGCTCCAATGAAATTTTGTTGCACTTGTTAAGTGCGTGTTAGTTGCTGGTATTTATTAAGCAATTCTCATACCAACTTTATAAGACTTACCTAAAACATTGAATTACTTATAAGTATTCATGATTTAGGCCCCTTGTCTTGAACCCATTATACTGTTTGCTTGTGCAAATGCACCATATTCACACATTTTCAAATTATGGCATATTTAAATAGCTTATTATTGCCCTAATTTAGTGCAAAATTGTTGCACTGATATAATCCGCTGCATCAATTTCTAACAGTCGTTCATGATCATAATACTTTCTTATATATAATGTTGAGATTCTTATTAGATTACACAAAAAATATTTATGCTTTTTAAAGTATTCATTCTCACTCATTTTTAGGTTGTTTAGATGACTTAAGCGCCTTGGTTAAGCCATCCAAGTAAGTTCTTTATTGTTTATTTACAATCTACCAAATAGTTTTCATTTTGATGAATTCTTATAGAGCATTTCAGTACTCGGCAGTTCTTTGATTCTTCAAATGAATACTCCTTTGTGTTATTCGCTATCTACAAACTCCACTATTCATGTTCTTTTTCATTCACTGTTTTTATACAAGGTAAATTTGCTTTTATTGTTAAAAATAACTAAAAAATAAAAACATAAATTTTGGTTATAAATAAAAAAACTAAAAGTTATGTTTATAAAAAACATAAAATCATTCAAGGATTTGAATAATGAAACATGAACTTGAACAGACCGATAAAGCATTTTTCGGTCATCCAAAACCATTAAAAACTTTATTTTTTACAGAACTTTGGGAAAGATTTTCTTATTACGGAATTCGCCCCTTACTTGTTCTTTATATGGTTGCTATGGTGAATGACGGTGGGCTAGCACTTGATCGACCAACTGCCGCAGCTATTGTGGGATTATTTGCAGGCTCAATGTATTTAATGACAGTTTTTGGTGGTTGGATTGCTGATAACTGGTTAGGTCAGGCACGCGCTGTTTGGTACGGTTCAATTATTATTGCTTTAGGGCACTTATCAATTGCGCTCACCACCATTTTTGATCAATTCTTTTTTTATTTCGGTCTAGTTCTGATTGTTCTTGGCTCAGGTTTATTTAAAACTTGTATTTCAGTGATTGTCGGAACTTTATACAAAGCTCAAGATAGTAGACGAGATGCCGGATTCTCCATTTTTTATATGGGAATTAATATGGGCTCCTTTATTGCACCACTCATTACAGGTCTATTAGCGCGTGATCATGGTTGGCATTTAGGCTTTGGTATCGGCGGCCTTGGGATGTTGATAGCGTTGTTAATTTTCCGCTTTTTGGCTATCCCGCAACTTCAAACTTTTAATGAACTGCGTCAAGAATCTAACACCTGTAGCAAACCTGTCGTAGAAAATAAAAATGCACCCAAAATTGTGTTTAGTTTTTTATTTTTGGTTGCAGTGGTTATTGGACTAACTTTCTTTGGCATCATTCACATCAATCCAGTCGTTGTTTCTACCTACTTAACTGTAGGAATTAGCATTGGGATTATTGCTTATTTTGCATACTTACTACTTTTCCTGAATTTAGAGCAAAATGAAAAATTTAAAATCGTTATTTGCTTCGTTTTATTAGCAGCATCTGCTCTATTCTGGTCAGCTTTTGAACAAAAACCCACAACTTTTACTTTATTTGCGCAAGATTATACAGACCGTATTGTTTTCGGTTTTGAGATTCCAACGGTATGGTTTGAATCAATCAATGCTCTTTTTATTATTATCTTTGCTCCAGTTGCAGCTTGGCTATGGGCTAAACTAGGTAAGGCAAATAAAGATCCAAGCTATATCAGCAAATTTATTATTGCGTTGTTATTCGCAGCAGGTGGCTTTTTGCTTATGACTTTAGCCAGTCATTTTGCTATTCATGGTGGGGCAGTTTCACCATTTTGGTTAGTCGGTACTTTATTTCTTCTGACGATAGGTGAACTTTGCTTAAGCCCAATTGGCTTGTCAACCATGACCAAACTTGCACCCGATGTTATACGCAGTCAAATTATGGGTTTATGGTTCACTGGTTCAGCTTTAGGCAATCTCATGGCAGGTCTCATTGGCGGACATGTATCGGCAGATGGTATTAATCATTTACCTAGCCTATTTATGCGCTGTGTATTGGCCTTGGTTATTGGCGCAATCGTGTTATTTTTATTAAAGAAACCAATGAATAAATTAATGGGCAAAAGTACCAGCAAAGTTCAACCTGATTTGGAAACGATATGAACAACTTAACTGTTCCAGAAAAACTAGCGAAACTTCGAGAACTCATGACCAATCAAAGTATTGATGCTTTGGTTGTGATGAGTGCAGACCCCCATATGTCTGAATATTTACCAGACTATTGGAAAGCAAGGCAGTGGTTAAGCGGTTTTAGTGGCTCTGTTGGCACTTTAGTTGTGACCCAAAACTTTGCAGGACTCTGGGCCGATGGCCGCTACTGGGTACAAGCCGAACAACAACTCGCTGGAACTGGCTTTCAATTACAAAAACTGACCAGTGATGAGTCTTCAACACATCTCGCCTGGATTGAGAAAAATCTACCAGCTAGTTCGGTCATTTCAGTAAATGGACAAACACTTTCAATCCAGCAGTTTAAAGCGTTGGAAAATACGGCAAATCAACGTGGTTTTAAGCTTGAAACACAGCAAGATTTAATCGGCTCGATCTGGTCTAATCGTCCAGAACTTCCTTTAGAACAGATTCATTTAATGCCTGAAGGGTTAAATGCGCTATCTCGTAAAGAAAAAATTCAGGCAATACGCGATGCTTTAAATAGTAAAGCGATTGAAGGACATTTCATTTCATCTTTAGATGATATTGCCTGGGTTTTAAATGCACGCGGACAAGATGTAGAGTACAACCCTGTATTCCTTTCCCATTTATATATCAGTGCTCAACAGGCTGTTTTATTCATTGATAGCATTAAAGTTGATTCAACCATTCAACAAGCTTTCAAAGCTGATGGCATTGAGATTCGTGACTATCGAGATTCAGCTCAGTTTTTAGCAAATATTTCTAATGCATCTGTGCTGTTAGATCCAGCCAAAGTATCGATTTTTCATGAGCAAGCCATCGCAAAAGATATTCGGATTGTTTACGACATCAACCCAAGTACACTTTTTAAATCGCGTAAGCATGAAAGTGAAATAGCTCATATCCATCATGCCATGGTGAAAGATGGTGTTGCCCTTTGCCACTTTTTCCACTGGTTAGAAAAAGCCCTTTATCAAGGTCAACGCATTTCAGAACTCACCATTGATGAGAAAATTACGGCTTTCCGTGCTCAACAAGAGGGTTTTATAGGCCCTAGTTTTTCAACAATTGCCGGCTTTAATGCCAATGGTGCTCTACCTCATTATCGTGCAACTGAAGAACACTACTCATTCATTGAAGGCGATGGCCTATTACTCATTGACTCTGGCGGGCAGTATGTTGACGGAACAACGGATATTACTCGTGTTGTTCCTGTCGGGACTCCAACAGAACAACAAAAACGTGACTATACCTTAGTTCTAAAATGTCATATTGCTTTGGCAAAAACCATTTATCCAGAAGGTTTAGCTGCTCCTCTACTCGATTCAATTTGTCGTCATACTTTATGGCAACATGGTTTAGATTATCGCCACGGCACAGGTCACGGCGTAGGCTTTGCACTTAACGTGCATGAAGGACCACAAGTGCTTTCTTATTACGCGCCTATTCATGCCTACAGCAAATTGCGTGAAGGTATGATTCTTTCTAATGAACCAGGCTTATACCATGAAGGACAATACGGTATTCGTATTGAAAATCTGGTTGCAAACAAACTTCACTCAGGGTTTGAGAAAACTTATGGCGATTTCTTAGAGTTTGAAACGCTGACCCTTTGCCCGATTCATTTAGATTGTATTGTCGTTGACATGCTAACGAATGAAGAGAAAGACTGGTTAAATGGTTACCATCAAACTGTTCAAGAAAGACTGGCTGAACATTTATCTGGCGATGTTTTAGATTGGCTGATTTATAACACACGAAAGATTTAATCTTCTTTTTGCTTAAGGCAGAATAGTTTTTTATTTACAATACAAGCTTATTCTGCCTTATTTGTACTTATCTATAATTTCAAAAAGCCTCACTTCTTAAACCATTTTTTCTGCAAATTTCTAACGAATGAAATAGTTAAACTGGTTACTTCTTTTTTTGCTATATTAGCCCATTAGAAAACGGCTTCTTATTTTTCAAATCTAAAAAGTCTTTTCTAAACAGTGAGTATGAATGTGAGTAATATTTTAACTACTCATTAAATATATTTTAATTATCATGAGGTTAAGTTCATCATGCTTCTAATGATCGACAATTACGACTCTTTTACCTACAACATCGTCCAGTATTTTGGCGAGTTGAATCAGGAAGTAAAAGTAGTTCGCAATGATCAAGTCACATTAGAGGATATTGAACGATGGCAACCTAAATACCTCGTAATTGGCCCTGGCCCTTGCTCTCCAAGTGAAGCTGGTATTTCAATTCCTGCAATTAATCACTTTGCCGGAAAAATTCCATTGCTTGGCGTGTGTTTAGGACATCAAAGTATCGGGCAAGCTTTTGGCGGAAAAATTGTAAGAGCCAAAACGGTGATGCACGGACGTTTATCTGATATGTACCACAGCAATAAGGGTATTTTCAGTAATCTGCCTAGCCCATTCTCGGCAACTCGTTATCACTCGTTGGTCATTGATCAGGAAACGCTACCTGACTGCCTTGAAGTAACATGCTGGACCAATGAAGTAGATGGCTCAATGGAAGAAATTATGGGCGTTAAACATAAGACACTTCCTGTTGAAGGCGTACAATTCCATCCTGAATCCATTTTGAGTCAACATGGCCATCAAATCTTTAAAAACTTTTTAGACATCTACGCATAAGTCAGCCGTCAATAGATTGTTTTAAAAGTAATTTGATAAGAACCCTTAATAAAAAAGCCAACTACGATCAGTTGGCTTTTTTCATGGCTGAATCAATTACAACTTTAACTGTTGCACAATTGATCCATCTTGTTTTGCCACCAAAGATTCGCAGAGTTGAATACGTTCTTTGGTTTGTTTCAATCCTCTTTCCACCCCAACCAACTCTTTAGTTCGTGGTGCAAAAAAGTCATTTAACTGTGCCGCTTGTTGTTGGGTACATGCTGCCCCACTAAACATTGCAGGAAAACGCCCAGCCGAAGACTTACCTAAACGGTCAAACACTGCCTCATGATTTACCTTAAACCAAGACCATAAACCGCCTTGTTCATCTCCATAATTATTAATGGAGTTAACTACGGTACGAACTTCACCAACTTTAACACGCGGGTTCAAAATCAACTGACGGGCTTGTTGACGTGTTGCTTCTTGATTTGCCGAGCCTAAGGCTGTAAGGATTGCTAGACGTTGTGTTGGTTGAGTCACGTGTTGTAACTCTCCAGACAATCGGTCAAAAGCTGGTTGACCTTTTTCTTGTACACGTACAGCTAAAATGGTTGGCAATAATTCAGGTGTTACTTGCGCAAAATTAAGCTGCTTTTGAGCAAATAGAGCATCTGACTGTTTTAACAGTTGTGTACGAACTTCAGGAACTTGAATATCTAAAGCAAGAAATCTAACTAACTCACTACGCCATAAACTGTCTTCAGCTGATTCACCTGTTTTACTGACATAACCCAACTGATTTAATTTAGGTAAATATAAATTTGCCAAAACTTTTCTAAAATGTTCACGTTCAGCTTCTGTTTTCAATACATGACGATGAATGGTACTTAACTGGGAAAACAGCGCTGTACTAATTTGTCGGCTATTTGAATTAGCGAATTTCTTCGCAGCATCTACGACAGCCAACAAATTAATATCCCCATGGTTAAATGCAGCTGAAATTGCATAGGCATAAGCTAACTGTTCAGTGTTAGAAAGCTTTTCTGTAGCGGCAGTCAGACGAGTAAACTCTTTTTGTGGCAAACTAAATTGGTAGTATCCTGCCGCATCTGCATTTGGTATATACCAACTGTCAAAGCTGGCACCTTTGAGTTCAATCTTGGTTTCTGCTTGGTCTACCAGTTCACATTGCACTTTGCTACCTGCATTTGGAACTTCATAACGTACACATAATGGTACACCCCACAGGCTTCTTGCATCACCTTTTGAACCCACAGGTAAATAACGGCTTTGCTTCACATTTAAAAAGACTTTATTGCCTTCTTGCTCTAATACGGTGTTAATTAAAGGCACACCTGGTTGATCAAGAAAACTTTTCATCGCTCTAGTAAAGCGCTCACCTTGTCCAGATTGCTCTGCTAAAGCGCTAATTAAATCATTGGCTGTCGCATTACCGTATTGGTGCTTATTAATATAATTGCGCACCCCTTGTTTGAATTTTTCTTCACCCAAATAGCTTTCAAACATATTTAAAACAGCTGCACCTTTTTGGTAAGTAATACCATCAAAAGCGGTTTGAATATCGGCATTACTTAAAATAGGCTGGCGAATACGGCGTACACTTACCAAGCTATCACTTTTCATCGCATCTGCGGTGTCTGAAATACGCTCTAAATCAGCGTTAAATTCCGGATGTAATTTTTGAGTAATTTTACTTTGCATCCATGTGGCAAAAGATTCATTTAGCCACAAATCATCCCACCACGGCATCGTGACGACATCACCAAACCATTGATGTGCAAGCTCATGTGCATTGACATTAAATGAATTCTGTACAAAAGAGACTGGCGAGTCCTTATCTAACAACATTAGATAGTCTCTAAAAGTAATTAGCCCCGGATTCTCCATTGCTCCGGCAGCAAAGTCTGGTGCTGCCAGTAAGTCGAGCTTGTCAAATGGATAACCAAAGGCAAAATAATCTTCTAAAGTTTTTAAAATGGCTGGCGTTTCAGATAAAGCATGCTGCATTTTTTCAGCTTTAGCATCGGGTGCAATACCACGTAACTGGATCGGCTGCTTACGCCATGAAGTTGCTCCAATATCAGGCCCTTTTTGTAATTGCCACGGTCCGACAGCCAATGCAAGTAAATAGGTTGGCAGTGGTTTTGTCTGTGCAAAACTGAGCGTTTTCCAACCCGACTTATCGACTTGCTCCGACGTTTGTTGGGTATTGGCAAAACCTGAATATTTGCTTGGAATCGTCAAACGAATATTAAACGGCGTTTTAAAACGTGGTTCATCAAATGATGGGAATGACTGGCGTGCACTAATTGCTTCCATTTGAGTCATCACATAAGGTTTACCCTCAAACTCAATTTTATAAATACCGTCGAGCTGCTGGTCATATGCTGCATTAAAATCTAGAACAAGTTGATACTGTCCTGCGGGCAAGGTCTTGGCAAATTTAATTTTACTCACCCCATCTACTTCGGAGGCTTGCTCATATTTTGCTTTGGTTTTGACGCCCTCTGCCGATGTGATATTCACATCTTTCACCGTCAAAGATTTACCATGAATCCAGAGGTGATCTGTGGCTTGAGCCAGTTTTAAATGAATAGTAGTTTTACCGGTATAGCCTTTTTGTGCGGGATCAATCTTAAAATCTAAATCATAAGATTCGGGTACAACCCACTCGGGTAATTTACCAATCGGGATTTGTTCACTGTTATTAGATGCAAAAATCTGTGTAGCAGATAAAGATAATAATGTTGTAAGTAGCAATCTTTTTTTAAATGAAGGCTTGACCAGCATAAGGGGTTTTATCCTCTGTAGTTTTAAATAAAAAGATGCAGCAAATGCTGTACCACTTCGCTGCATCCATACATCATTCTTAGAATTTATAGTTAAACTCCAACCAACCTTGACGGCCGAATGGTGAATATGATCCTACCGGATAATACGGCCAACCGCCTGTGTCATCTCGTTTCACTTTGTCAAACACGTTATTAATAATGATTGAAGCAGAAGCTTTTGGAGAGATTTGATAAGTACCGCTCCAGTTCACCAAATACGTTGGGCTTAAATAGGCAGTTTGGTTACCATTTGGAATTTTGCCATAACGATTAACTAATACTGTTGATGCCCAATCACCAAAGCTCCAGCTGAGACTGGTATTAAAACGGTCACGCCAATCAGGAATAGTTAAATCTTTTAAATAGTCATCTTTCTCGTGATCTTTTGATTGTTGATATTCATGTTCTAGTACACGGCTATAATTTACCGTCCAGAGAAAGTTACCAAAACTGTCTGTTTTCCAGCGCCATCTACTAGTGAAATCAATCCCGCGGGTATGGTCTGATGCTGCATTAATCGGAACGATATTAATATTCTTAATCACATTTGGATCGACAACTGCATTTGCAGGGTTACGCTCTACACGTGCCAAAGCATCGATACAGGCCGCAGAGTTAATATCTTGGTTGCCTAAACGACAATCTGCTTCCAAACGTAGAATTTTGTCCGCACTTAAATTCGTCACAAGATTATCAATTTTGATATCCCAGTAATCGACGCTGATATCAAATTTATTGGTGGGTGACCAAACAAAACCTGCACCATAAGATTTACCCTCTTCAGGTTTCAGCTCTTTGTTTCCGGTTAAAGTGTAGTTCGCCCCAGGTGCGTAATCTTTAAAGCTACATTTATCTAAAGGTTGTCCCGTTTGGCTACAACGTAAATAATCCGTTGTACTTGGGAAATAACCTTTTTGTTTATTTAAAAACAGATAGTTCATATCTGGTGCACGAAAGCTGGTCGCATAGTTACCGCGCACTAATAAAGTTGGATGTGGTCTAAACTCGAGACCCGAACCGAAAGTTAGCTTATCAATGCTGTTATCTGATAAAGCATAACGGTCATAACGTCCAGACAAGGTTAAATTTAATGGTTTTGCTAAAGGTAAGAATAATTCTGCGCCAAGTGCTTGGCGGGTACGTGTACCTCCATATTCGCCACTAGAGCTTAAATTATAATATTCACCATTTTCGATCGCCTCATCTGGCTTAATCGAGAAGCCTTGACGCCCAATTTCAGCCACAGCCGCAAGTTTGGCAGTTCCTGCAGGTAGCTTAAATACGTCACCATTCGCGCTTAAGGTTAAACTTTGCGCCCACGACTTATCTTTTTCTTTTGTTGTGCCCGAAATGCTTTCAAATTCACTTGCTGTGAGTGGTCGACTTAAACGATCTAAGCGAGGTGAATAAATAGGAATACCATCTGCATCTGTACCAAGTTGCTGACCTAAGAAATATTCATCAACATTCGAACGTAATAAGCCTTGGCGGTGTAGCTGACTAGTATAGATGGAACCATTATAGGCTGCTTCATAACTCCAGCTCGTCTCCCCAATATCGCCTCGAATTCCAAAATTTAAGTTCGAAGAAAGTTCTTTCCATTTTTTATTTATGCGTTCTACCCCACCTAATTCTTCAGGCGCAAAACGACGATTCCAAATTTCATAATTTCCCGAATCTTGATTTAGAAAATAACCACTCGATGCACCTAAAGAGGTCCATATCGGACTACGGGTATTGTTTTCAATTTGATTTGCCCCAATCAAAAAATCTGCAAATAATTGAGTTTTATCATTTAACTCATAGTCTAAACCGAGATAACCATTTTGACTGCGATTTTGAGTTTGAACAGTCCAATAAGTCGGTCGAGCCAAACCACTGGCACAATTGTCCGCCCCTGCTTGCCCTATATTATTGACTGATCCGTTAAATAAACCATTAAAGGCCTGACACCCTCCAATTGAAAGGTATTTACCAGTATCGGCATTTTTCCGACCCACAATCGTGTCAGGTTTCTCCCCCAAACGAGTTCGACTCGACATAAAATCTCGATCGGCCGCCCATATCGGTTCACGGCCACTGAGTTCAACCCCATAAACAAGGCTGAGCTTGTCTAAAGTTTTACTGCCACTCAGTTGTAAACGTAAGTTTTCACCACCCTCTTTGGTTCCGCCTGCCTTGATATTAAATTGTGTGCCGTCTGTTTTCTTTTTCAGAATAATATTCACCACACCTGCAATTGCATCTGAACCATAAATTGCAGAAGCACCACCGTTTAATATTTCAATACGGTCAATAATGGCAGTGGGAATATTGGCTAAGTTTACGAAATTGACAGAGCCATCATAAGGCACAGGATAGTCTGCAACCCGATGTCCATTAATTAAAGTCAAAGTATGATTTGGACCTAGACCTCGCAAACTAATGGCATTAGCCGCAGGCGTAAACGTATTTCCATAATCGGCACCTTGTACGAAACCTGTGTTCTGCGTCAGGTTATTGAGTGCGTCAAATGCATTACTAAAACCTTGTTTTTCAATATCGGCTGCGGTAATGACGGTCACACTGGTCGGGCCATCTTTTTGTGCTTTTGAAATCCGAGAACCTGTCACCGCAACACGAACTACTTTATCTGCTTTAGCTTGGTTTTGTGGTTGCTCTACAGCTTCTTGTGCATAACTTTCTAACGGATGAAACAGTGCAACAAATACGAAAATAAATGAGCGCTTATTTTTTAAAGCCCCTACATATTTCAAGTTATTTAAATACATATTTATTAGTAGACAAAATAAAGATCGCCCTACTATATCCACTTTTATTTGTTTGATTTATACAGATTTTTTCTAGATATATTGATGTTTAAGATATACCAAATGGTTAATTATTTATCATAAAAACTCACAACAAACTAAAACCTTTTTCAATAAATGAATTCTGTTTATAACTCAAACCTATACCCTAACTGAGCAAAATTTTTAATTCTCTTATCGAACAGCAAAAATCTTTGATTATTTTCTGCTAACATAGCTCCCCTAGCTAGTGAATCATGGAACGCAATAGGCCGAACCTCCCACACTCGATCAACTTCACCTAAAAATTTTAATCATTAATGCTGTAAATCATGACTATGAATATCCAACAGGCGCTTAACCACATTACCAAGAACATTCATTTGACTCAGCCTCAAATGGAAGAAATTATGCGCAGCATCATGCAAGGTGAGGCAACCGAGGCACAAATTGGTGCTTTAATGATGGGCCTACGCATGAAAGGTGAAAGCATCGACGAAATGACAGCGGCTGCACGTGTCATGCGTGAATTTGCAATTAAGATCGATGTGAGTGATATCAAACATTTAGTAGATATCGTGGGAACTGGCGGTGATGGACAAAATTTATTTAATGTGTCTACAGCGTCTAGCTTTGTGATTGCAGCAGCAGGTGCGACCATTGCAAAACATGGTAACCGTGGCGTTTCAAGTAAATCAGGTTCATCAGACCTACTTGAGCAAGCAGGTATTCATCTTGATCTAGATATGCAACAAACTGAACGCTGCATCCGTGAAATGGGTGTGGGTTTCTTGTTTGCACCAAACCACCACAAAGCCATGAAATACGCTGCTGGCCCACGTCGTGAACTTGGTATTCGAAGCATTTTCAATTTACTTGGCCCATTGACCAACCCAGCTGGGGTAAAGCGCTTTGTGATTGGTGTGTTTTCAGATGAACTGTGCCGTCCAATTGCAGAAGTGATGAAACAACTCGGTGCCGAACATGTCATGGTTGTTCATTCAAGAGATGGTCTTGATGAAATTAGTCTTGCAGCGCCTACCACTGTTGCCGAACTCAAAGATGGCGAAGTTACTGAATGGACACTTAATCCGGAAGATGTCGGAATTGAGTCACAAACATTAAATGGTTTAGTGGTTGCTGATGCATCGGCGAGTCTAAAGCTCATTAAAGATGCTTTAAGCAAAAATAAATCCGATATTGGTGAAAAAGCAGCAAACATGATTGCGCTTAATGCGGGCGCAGGTATTTATGTAGCAGGCATTACCAAAACTTATGCTCAGGCTGTTACTTTCGCGCAAGATATTATTTACGGCGGGCAAGCATTAGAGAAAATGAGTGTTTTAGCTGAATTTACTAAAACATTAAAACAATCTCAGGCAGATTAAGGACTTCTCATGATTAATATTCAAAATACCATTTTAGGTAAAATTGTTGACCGTAAACATGAGGAACTTGCTGCGCGTTTAAAACAACGTAATTTGCAAGATGTAGAAGAGCTTGCAAAAGCAGCGTCTCCGGTGCGTGGCTTTGCAAATGCTTTACAACATAAACGTCCGGGTGTGATTGCTGAAATTAAAAAAGCATCTCCATCAAAAGGAATCATTCGCGCAGACTTTAATCCTGCTGAAATTGCTCAGCAATATGAACACGCTGGAGCAGCATGTTTATCAGTACTGACTGATGTGGATTTCTTTCAGGGTGCAGATGAAAATATTGCGATTGCCCGCAATCATTGTGCCCTACCTGCTTTACGTAAAGACTTTTTGGTCGACCCATATAATGTAGTTGAAGCACGTGCTTTGCATGCTGACTGTATTTTATTAATTGTTGCTTGTTTGTCTGACCAGCAACTCGAAGAAATGTCTAAAACTGCGTTTGAACATCAACTTGATGTATTGGTTGAAGTTCATGACGAAGAAGAGTTAGAGCGTGCCTTAAAGCTTTCTGATCAATGTTTATTAGGCGTGAATAACCGTAATTTAAAAACCTTTGATGTAGATTTAAATACTACTATCCGCTTGAAAAAATTACTTCCGTCCTCACGTTTACTGATCACTGAAAGTGGCATCGCGACACCAGATGATGTGCGTATGATGCAAGAGCATGATATTCACAGTTTCTTGGTTGGCGAAAGTTTTATGAAACAACCACGTCCAGATCAAGCTTTTACTGCTCTTTTTGGACAACCTCAAACGGTTTAATGAAGATATATGAGTAATAAAGATTCATCGCTTTCTAAAGAGCAACAAAAGTTATTGAAGCAATTTAAAAAGCAAATCTCCAATCCTCATTCAAGCAAAATCGCAAATCAGCCTGAGACGAAAAAATCTCAGGCTGAGACTGAAGAATTGGAAGATACATACCTGTTTCAACAGGCTGTTGCAGGTGTAAAACGCATCAACAATAGTAATATTGCCGATGTAAAAACACCTCGTGCCAAAAAAGTCGATGCACAAACTTTGGCAAAACGTGCAGCTGCCGAAGGTGGTCGTGATACCGAACATGCCGAGCTATCAGATACACAAGCTGCCTTAAATCCAGTCGCAAGCCAAGCAACGTTAAGCTATCGCATTGCGACCCTTCAACATAAGGTTTTTGAAGACTTAAAAGCAGGCAAGATGCGTTGGTTTGAAGCTGTAGATTTACACGGCTGTACCATTGAACAAGCACGTGACGCAGTTTTACAAATCATCCAGATGGCAAAAGATGAAAATCAAAATGTCATCAAAATTGTGCATGGTAAAGGCCCAGAAGCGGTCTTAAAAACCTATGTCAACGGATGGCTACGTCAACACCGCGATGTGTTGGCCTTTGTAAGTGCCCCTGAAAACCAAGGTGGTACAGGTGCCGTTCTCGTACTGCTTAAACGTGCAGAAAAAAATCCTAAGTTCGAACAAAAAAAATGATCCTTTGGGATCATTTTTTTACATCAAATACCTGCAATAATTGAGCAACCACTGCAACGGCAATCGTTGCAGGTTGTTTCGATGAAATCCCTTCTATCCCGATCGGGCAAACCAAACGTTGTAATGTTTCCTGAGTATAACCTCGCACCTGCATACGTTTTTCAAAAATGGCCCTTTTACTCTTCGAACCAATCATCCCAACATAAGCAAATGGTTTTGCCGTAGGTTTTAAGGCTGTAAAACACAATTGCAGATCTAGTTGATGATCGTGCGTTAAAATTAAAACTGCACCTGAACGGTCAAAATGCTCTATCTCGGTGTCTAAGGTATCAATTGTTATACAGTGCACCTGTTTCAGTAAATCGGATGGGAAAATATCATCACGCGGATCAATCCATTTCACCCTCACACCAATAGGCAATAAGCAACGAACAATTGCTTCTCCCACATGACCTGCACCACAAACCAGTACTTGCATGGCATAAGGCTGAATCTGCTGGCTAAATTGCCATTCTTCACTGCTGCCAGAATGTAACTCGAAACTTGGTTGTTGTTCCATCTCTATAGCCTGCCAAGTGGATGCATATTGATGTGAGACGGTACGCGATATATGCTTTCCAGCTTGCCACGCTTGGAAACTTCCAGACAAATCCGACGCAATTTCAGCGGGTAATATTTTTTCAAATAATAACCACATTACTCCGCCACAACACTGCCCAAGCCGAGCACTGAGGTTAAAACGTTCAATACGCCTCACACAAGTTCCCGTTTCACTTAACATTGCTTTAGCAATATCAATTGCCTGAAACTCTAAATGCCCCCCACCGATCGTATCCGACTGCTGCCATTGCTGTTGTAAATTAAACCGCAACAACATCGTTGCACCAACTTCTCGTGGTGTTGAACCATCTGCACGGACCACTGTGACCAATACCATAGGCAACGCATCGGCTTGCCAAGCTACAAAATCAGTCCACCATTGTAAATGTTGCATAATCTTCTACATTCTAGCTTGTGGGCGATCTGCCAAAGCTTGTCCCCGTCCAATAGCAATTGCACGTAAAATTTCTTCGGCAGTTGCCGGAGCATTGAGTACGAGCGGTGCATTTTCTGGTATAGCCGCCTGTACAGCCTGCCGAATTGCAGAGAAAACTGACAATGCCAACATAAATGGCGGTTCACCTACAGCTTTAGAGCGATAGATGGTGTCTGCCTGATTTTGATTATTAAACAGTTTGACGTTAAAAATATGAGGAATATCTATACTGGTCGGTATTTTGTAAGTTGAAGGTGCATGGGTAAACAAACGGCCTGCGTGTGGGCCCTGCGGCTGCCAATACAACTCTTCTGTCGTGAGCCATCCCATCCCTTGCACAAAACCGCCTTCAATTTGCCCAATATCAATTGCAGGGTTAATTGACTGCCCAACGTCATGCAAAATGTCAGTACGTAATACTTTCATTTCCCCAGTTAAGGTATCTATTGCGACCTCACTAACCGCTGCACCATAGGCATAATAGAAAAATGGGCGCCCTAAATGGTTGACCTGATCATAGTGAATTTCTGGAGTTTTATAAAAACCACTGTCCCATAGTTGTACACGTGCCATATATGCCCGTTGAACCAAGTCAGGAAATGTCCATGAATGACCATTCCCTGTTGAAACCATACTATCTTCAAACTGGACTTGTTCAGCTTCACTTTGACTTATTTCGGCTGCAAGTTTTGCCAGACGCTCACGAATTTTAATACAGGCGTTTTGAACAGCTTTACCGTTTAGATCTGCGCCACTCGATGCAGCAGTTGCCGAAGTATTTGGCACACGAGAAGTATCTGTTGCAATTAAACGAACGCTATCGATTGGTAAACCCAACTCATATGCAGCAACCTGCCGTACTTTGGTATATAGCCCCTGTCCCATTTCTGTACCGCCATGAGTAATAGAGACAGTGCCATCCATGTACACATAGACCAGTGCCCCTGCCTGATTGTAATGCACGGCGTTAAACGAAATACCAAACATTAATGGGGTTAACGCAATACCACGCTTAATGATGTCATTATTCTGATTAAAGGCATGGATGCTCTGTTTGCGTTTCGCGTAATCACTACTTTGCAATAGTTCGGCTACTAATTTTGGCGCAACATTATCACGAACTTCTGCCCCATAGTGCATACGGTCACGTCCGGCGCCGGGCTGCTCGGCAAAGAAATTGCGCTGACGAATTTCAACTGGATCACAACCTAAATAACGCGCAATATCATCAATAATATTTTCAATGACAAACATGCCTTGCGGTCCACCAAAACCACGATATGCGGTATTGGAAACAGTATTGGTTTTACAACGCAAGTTACGTAGCTCAACTGCATTTAAATAATAGGCGTTGCCAATATGGCAAATCGCCCGTTCATTCACTGGCCCAGAAAGATCAGCCGAAAAACCGCAGTTTGAAGCCAGTTGCACCTTTAAGCCTTGCAAAAGACCACTGTCATCAAAAGCCACAGACCATTCATAAGCAAAACCGTGACGTTTGCCTGTAGCACTCATGTCATCATCGCGATCTAAGCGTAATTTACACGGACGGCCTGTTTTTTTCGCTGCCAAAGATGCAATACACGCCCACTGCGCCGACTGCGATTCTTTACCACCAAACCCCCCCCCCATACGACGGCTTTCTACACTGACCTGATGCATATTCATGCCTAGTGCATGACAAATTAGTAACTGCATTTCGGTTGGATGCTGTGTCGAGCAATAGATTTTTAAGCTCTGATTTTCTTGTGGAATCGCATAGGAAATTTGCCCTTCTAGATAAAAATGCTCTTGTCCACCAACCTGAATATTCCCTGAAAGATGATGTGTAGCATTTTCAAAAGCCTGTTCAACGTCACCGTGGCTAAATTCAACAGGCGGTAACACCCACGATTCTTTTTTAATCGCATCTTGAATTGTTAAAATCGGAGTTTCGGGCACATACTCAATTTTTGCTAAGCGAACTGCCTGACGGGCTTGCTGATAACTCTCGGCCACAACCACAAATAAGGCTTGTCCATAAAACTCAACCTGCTCCTCGGCAAAAATTGGGTCATCTTTAACAATCGGCCCCCAATTATTTTCAACCTCAATATCCTTTGCCGAAAAAACTGCATGGACACCATCGGCCTGACGTACTGCATCTAAATCAAACTTACTGATTTTGCCTTTGGCACAATTTGAAAATCCAACTGCCAAATGCAACGTATTTTCAAGCTCGGGTAAATCATCAATATAAGTTGCCTGCCCCGTCACATGTAAATGCGCACTCTCGTGTGGAATCGAATCACCTGCTTTAGCGGATTTTTTAGAAACCCTTAAGTCAATATTTTGATTCATGTCAGATCTCCACCATAGCAATCAAGTCATTTACTCGAGTGATTGTCCGAGACAGAACTTTTTCTACATAAAAACGCTGTAAACAGTTTTTTGCGACGTGTAAACGATATGCAGAGCTAGCACGTCCATCATCTAGAGGCTGATAGTCTTGCGACAATGCTTCTTGTGCCTGAACGATCAATTCTGTTGTAAGTTGTTGGCCTTCCAATACGGCTTCTGCATATTTTGCACGTTTGGGAATAGCAGCCATGCCACCAAAAGCAATTTTCACATTGTGAGCGACACCATCATTATCTAGCTCACATGAAATAGCAGCGCATACTGCAGAAATATCTTGCTCAAATCGTTTGGCAATTTTATAGCTGGCAAATTTAAAACGCGTCTGTCCGTCACGAAGTGGAATAACAATCGACTCTATAAACTCACCAAGCTGTAATGCTGTTTTTTGATAATCTAAATAAAAATCTTCCAAGGCAATTTCACGAGTCTGCTCACCAACGCGCGAAATCAATCGTGTACCTAACGTAATTAATGCTGGCATTGAATCACCAATCGGCGAACCATTGGCAATATTTCCCCCTAACGTTCCTGCATTTTTAATGGGCATGGAAGCAAAACGGCGCTGCAATTCTTGAAAGTCGGGATAAAAATTTGAAATTTTAATGAGTGCATCACTCAAACTTACATTTGCCCCAATTGTTAAAGCATGGTCTGTGACTACAATCTTTTTGAGCTCTTCAACCTGACCGATATAAAGCATATCGCCCAAATCACGGCCCTGCTTTGTTACCCACAAACCGACATCGGTACTCCCTGCAACAATACGCGCATGCGGCAACTGTAAGCGTAATACGGCAAAATCCTGCAAAGTCCTCGGTGCAAAAAATTGCTGCTTTTGATCATTCAAATGCAATGCTGGTAATGCTCGTATCTCTTTTAATACATCAATTACTTTTTGACGCTTTAATGCCACACGTGGATAGTCATAAGCTTTTTGTGCTGCATCTAAAATAGGGCGATAACCCGTACAGCGACATAAGTTTCCAGAAAGATAATCACTGATTTTATCTTTGCCTGGGGGCTGTTGTTCATTTTCGTACATTGACCATAACGACATGATAAAACCGGGTGTACAAAAACCGCATTGTGAACCATGCATATCGACCATCGCCTGTTGTACCGGATGAAGCGTGCCATCTTGTACAGGCAATAAGCTATGAAGGTCTTCTACTGTAAATAGCGCTTTGCCATCTAACGTCGGTAAAAACTGAATACACGCATTCACGCTCCGCAATTGCAGGTTGTCATTGACTAACTCACCAATCACTACTGTGCATGCACCACAATCGCCCTCAGCACAGCCCTCTTTTGTACCAGTCTGTCTGGTTTTACCAGTTTGGGTATATTCTCGTAGAAACTGTAAAACCGTCATTGTGGGTAGAATATTTTCTACTTGCTGCTGACCGCCACGAAAAAAGAAGGTGATTGGACGTTCTGACATGTTTTATCCTTATGTTTTATAATAATGCTTTTGTGCAAATATGATGCCATGAAGCGATCATTTAGAACTTACCTATATTAAACGCACATTTCATATCCAACCACTTGACTCTTAACGATAAAAAGCATGAATTTTATTCATCTTTTACTAAGCGTGCGCAAAACCAAAATAAATATAGTGTGAGGATTTATGAACATCAGGGCATGTTTCTGATACAATGCCGAGCTTGTCTAATAGAGTAAATTTATACGTCTTATGTCAATGCAGCAATCGTACGCAAATATTCTGACTGCCGTCGGTGAAGATCTTAATCGTCCCGGCCTTAAAGATACGCCTGTGCGTGCGGCTAAAGCTTTTTCATATTTAACTTCTGGCTATAGTAAAACTTTAGAAGAAGTCACCAATAATGCTGTTTTCCCATCAGATAACCATGAAATGGTATTGGTGAAGAATATTGAATTTTATTCGCTCTGCGAACACCATCTCCTCCCATTCTATGGCCGTGTTCATGTTGCCTATTTACCAGAAGGCAAAGTGCTTGGCTTGTCTAAATTTGCACGTATTACCGAGATGTTTGCTCGTCGTTTGCAAATTCAGGAAAACTTAACTCAGCAAATCGCTGAAGCTGTTGCAGAAGTCACTGGCGCTCGTGGTGTTGCTGTAGTCATTGACTCTGCACATATGTGCATGATGATGCGTGGTGTAGGTAAACAGGAATCTACTACTCGTACAGTTTCATTTGTCGGAGATTTTAAAACCGATAAAGAAGCACGCCGTGAATTTTTAAGTGCTGTACCAGAAAGCTACTAATATAGTTTTACTGCAAAAAGCCCGACCATGTTGGGCTTTTTTTATAGCTAAACGCTATAAACCTTCAATCCAACTCTATAAAACATAACAATTAAATTAGATGATTTTTGTTATAAAAGTACGCATCTTTCTTTTTAAATGATTTATGAGCGAATCATGCAATTTAAAAAAATTTCTTACTTACTTTTACCTTCTCTTTTTATTTTTAATACCTCAATTTATGCGGGCAATACTTCTAAAGACCAAGAAATTAAACAATTGGTAGATCAAAATTTTAAACCCTTATTAGAAAAATATAATGTGCCGGGTATGGCGGTAGGTGTTATTCAAAACAATAAAAAATATGAAACGTATTATGGTCTACAATCCGTTCAAGATAAAAAAGCTGTAAATAGCAATACCATTTTTGAGCTAGGTTCTGTCAGTAAATTATTTACTGCGACGGCAGGTGCTTATGCAAAAAATACAGGAAAAATCTCTTTTGATGATACGCCGGGCAAATACTGGAAAGAGTTAAAAAACACCCCAATTGATCAGGTCAATTTACTTCAACTTGCCACCTATACAAGTGGTAACCTCGCCTTGCAATTCCCAGATGAAGTACAAACAGATCAACAGGTTTTAACTTTTTTTAAAGATTGGAAACCTAAAAACCCAATCGGTGAATATAGACAATATTCAAACCCAAGTATTGGCCTATTTGGGGAAATAGTTGGTTTATCAATGAAGCAGCCTTTTAGTCAGGTCTTGGAAAAAACGATTTTTCCGGACCTTGGCTTAAAACATAGCTATGTCAATGTGCCTAAAACTCAGATGCAAAACTATGCATTTGGCTATAACCAAGAAAATCAGCCAATTCGAGTTAACCCTGGCCCACTCGATGCCCCAGCATACGGCGTCAAATCGACCCTACCCGACATGCTGAGCTTTATTCATGCCAACCTGAATCCACAGAAATATCCGGCAAATATTCAATGTGCAATTAATGAGACACATCAAGGTCGCTATCAAGTAAATAGCATGTATCAGGCACTCGGTTGGGAAGAGTTTGCTTATCCGGCAACGTTACAAACTTTATTAGACAGTAATTCAGAACAGATTGTGATGAAACCTAATAAAGTGACTGCTATTTCAAAAGAACCTTCAGTTAAGATGTACCACAAAACTGGTTCAACAAATGGTTTCGGAACCTATGCCGTATTTATACCTAAAGAAAATATTGGTTTAGTCATGTTAACCAATAAACGCATTCCAAATGAAGAACGCATTAAAGCAGCTTATGCTGTGCTAAATGCAATAAAGAAATAATTTTTCCCTAAAACAAAAAGAGAGAAATAGTCTTCATCTATTTCTCTCTTTTTTATGAATATATGATTTAAAAGAACCAAACATATCCAAGACTTGATTTCATCCAGTCCAGATGATTCTGTTTTTCATAATCCCAATTAAGCCGAATAGCATTATTGCTATTAATGGCATATTGCCACTGTGTATTTAAACGTAAGTTCCATTGGTTTTTGTCTTCCCAATATGGCAACTCCACTTGCACCACTGAGTTAAACTTTTCAAACCATTGATTCATACACCCTAATGTCGGCCCTACTCCTACACGCCAACCTTTATCTAAATTTGAACCAGCTTGGACGTAAGTTTGTACCTGCCCATAGCAAATATGTTTGCGCTCATAATCTGCAAGACTGTAACCAACCTGAGCATTAAAACTCGCGACGCCATGCTGCTTTTCATCACTATAAACACCGTCATGAACCGCTTCCTGACGCCAACCTAAGTTAAATCCCCAAGTCAGCGGTGTTTTAAATGGTTGAATCGGGTTATAGGAGTTCACCTCTAATAGATCAAGATGCTCAAGTTTTAGATGATCGTTACGCCACTGCGCATTACCATTTAAAAATAATAATTGAGTACCGGCACGGTATCCGCCTTGAGGATCTATTAAGTCATGATAAGCCTGTCTATGACCTATCTCGATAAACTTGTCACCTTGCACTTCGCCCAGTTTTAGCGAAACATTACGTGCATTATGGCCTTGTGTTGGCTCGGTAGAAGGTCGTTTCGGTTCTTGGCGCTGTTTATCTAAATCAATCTGACTTCGTAGTGCTAAAAGCTGTCTAAGCTGTGGCTGGGCAAAGCTTTCTTCAACTTTGCGACCAATAAATTGTAGATATAAATCATCGTAAGCCATCTCAAGAATTTTGGCCTGATCTGATGGGCTAAATGATTTAAGTGTTTCTGTAGACTGTTGAATTGGCTTCATTGCTACTTGATGAGCAACTTTTGCTAAAGACGCACCATGTTGATGAGCTTGGGCCAATAATTGAGTTTCTAAAGCGGGTCGATACACAGGAGCTTTGGTGAGTCCTTGTTGTTGCATCGCTTTAATGGTTTCCATTGGAATGGAAGCATAATTAAACTTTTCTTGTAGATGAGACTCAGGTTTAACTAAATCGACTAAGCCCAGTAACCGATAGGCACAGTTGTCACTCACAAAGTAATAAGGAAAGCTCACATGTTGCATTTCCCAAATATGGCTCACCAAAAAACGTGTTTCTTCAGGAGATAGATTTAACTCATATTCCCATAAATCACGGCTTTCAAAATCACCATACTCTTTTACCTTACGATAATAAGGCATAAGTGAATATTCACCCGGATACTGCCCTGTTAAGCCTTTCCAAGCATATGACCAGTTGTCATTGCCTGCAACAGTGGCCGCATAATTTACAGCATAAGAAACGAGGTTTAACTGCTTTTGATCTTTAGGGTCTAAGCGTAATAAGGTATGTCCAAACATTGAGCTTGGATTGCCCATAAAGTCAGTCGCATAAATTAAAGTCGCTTTATAAGGCTTAATCTGGCTAATCCAGTTTTCAAACTCTGAACATTTTACTTGTGGCAATTCATTTTCCTGAATGCCTAATTGCTTTATAAGCCACTGACTACGTGCCGGAAATTTACAACGTATTGACTGATTATCTGGCGCAGGTGTAAACAATGCCGCGATATCGGCTTTTAACTCTTCTTTTAAATTATTTTTTCCATTTGCTGCAATAAAATAACCTGAATAACTCACTTCACTCTTCTGGTTTTTATTGGCATACATGAGCCGTTGCCATGTAATGGCTTGGTCTAATTTTTTTTGTTCTGCAATAGACCAATAGTTTTGAATAGATGGATTTATTTCTGCAGAATACGCAATATTAACTGCCAATGAGGCAAAAATTAAAGCAACCGATTTCATTAAGCTCATCAATTTTTATCATTAAATATAAGAAAAACCCTGCCAAATGGCAGGGTTTTCAATTTCAAACTTATACGTAAGCTTTTAAAACTTCGTCTTTAGCCATTACGTTTTGTAATGATGCTAATACTTGAAGTGTGTTTTGGTTGTTTGTTGAATAGATTTCACCGAAGTTTGCTTTTGAAACTTTGAAGAAACGGTCTTTGTCTTGTGGTTTAATTTGCATTAACTCAGCAAGTACGTTCAGGCTTTCACCTTGGCCTACAGCCATATCACGCGCTAAAGCTTCTGCATTTTCATTTGTGAAGGTAACAACTTGAGCTGTTACTGTTCCGCCTTGACGGCAACCTAAAGTACCGAAAGTAATACCTAATAATTGGTTAGTAAAAATACCGTTTGTTGTTGCAGCAAGAATTTTCGGCACCACTCCTTTTTGGCCAGCCCATACTTGCGTACCCACACCACAACCTACATCGTTATCAGCCATAGCAACACTTGAACCAGCTGCTAACAAAGCAGCTAAAGCTAATTTTTTTAACATAGATGTATATCTCCAAAATCATTATTGATTGTTTCTTATGTATTGTTATGTGTAACTATTGTTACACCCTTCAAAGATAGCGATATGCTTGTCATTTAGCAATTAAAAATTAAATAATATGATAAAAAGTAAAAAGGAAATTTTTATTTTAAATTCCAATTACCTTGATTATCTCGATGACCTAATATTTTAAGAACTAATACTAAACTTAGTAGTAATAATAAATACCATGAACCAAGTTTACCCCATCCCACCATATGCCAAGCATTAATCTGACTTGGATAAACCCAAATTTTATAAAATGTACTAATATTTTCAGCAACCCAAATTATGAATGCGAGTGTCACCAACACAGGGAGCATTGGAGTTTTAAACTTACGTTCATTTATTTGAAAATAAAGTGTAGTTTTCCAGAAAATATAAACACTAAAAGCAAATAAAATATAGCGAATATCTGGTATAAAAAATTTACTCATAAAATTAATATATGAGAAAAATGCGAGAAAAAGCATACTTCCAAAACTTGGAAGTTTTTCAAAAGAAACTTGAAATAAACGGATTGAGCGAGCAAAAAAGCTACCTACAGCCGAGTACATAAAGCCTGCAAATAAAGGCACAGTAATAATTTTAAACACAGCAGGCTGCGGATATTGCCATGAAGCAATGCCAGGGTGTGTCAAAAAGATTTCCATGACCATTGCCATGATATGAAATAAAGCAATGACCTTGGCTTCTTGCCAAGACTCAAGCTTTAAATACAACAGGCAAATCTGAATAATGAGCGCATAGATGAGTAAATAATCATAACGATAAAAACCCATATATTCATGGCTTCCCATCGGCGCGGTTAAAGCAAAAGCAATTAAAAGCAAAATACCAAACAAGGCTGCCGAAACAGCCTTGCCAATAAATTGAAAGGTTAAAGAGAGATATTGCACAAAAAACTATCCTAGATATTTAGCACTATACTCATGTACTGTATCTACAAAGATTTTTGGCTGGGCCGGATCTACCCATTGGGTAATGCCATGGCCTAAGTTTGCAACATAGCCTGTCTTCTCACCATTTGCATAAGCATCATCTAGCATGGCTTTCACTGCTTTTTCAATTGAAGCCGCTGAACCATATAAAACAGCCGGATCAAGGTTTCCTTGTAGGGCAACACGGCCTGCTACAGTTGTACGAGCTGTATTTAATGGTGTGGTCCAGTCTAAACCTAATGCATCTGCACCTGTTGTAATCATTGGCTCTAGCCACTGACCACCACCTTTAGTGAATACGATGACAGGAATACGGCGTCCATCTTTTTCACGTTGCAGACCTGCAATAATCTTTTTCATATAGTTCAGCGAGAACTCTACATATTCACGGTGTGCTAAAGCCCCGCCCCAACTATCAAAGATTTGAATTGCTTGAGCGCCTGCATCAATTTGCGCATTTAGATAATCAATGACTGAATCTGCTAAATGGTCAAGCAACGCATGCAAAACTTCCGGCTGGGCATACATCATTTGCTTGGTAAAACGGAACTCTTTGCTTGAACCACCTTCAACCATATAAGTCGCCAGTGTCCAAGGGCTACCCGAAAAACCAATGAGTGGAACCTGACCACCTAAAGCAGAGCGAATTGTGCTTACTGCGTTCATGACATAATCAAGATCAGATTTAGCATTTAACTTGGGTAAGTTTGCTACGTCTTGTTCAGTACGAACCGTTTTATGAAACTTAGGGCCTTCGCCTGTTTCAAAATAAAGGCCTAGTCCTAACGCATCCGGAATCGTTAAAATATCTGAAAATAAAATTGCTGCGTCTAAATCGTAGCGACGCAAAGGTTGTAAAGTTACTTCACAAGCAAACTCTGTATTTTTACATAAAGATAGAAAGTCACCAGCTTTTGAGCGTGTTTCCCGATATTCAGGCAAATAACGTCCTGCTTGGCGCATCATCCATATTGGAGTGGTATCTACAGGCTCACGTAATAAAGCACGTAAGAAACGATCATTTTTAAGTGTCGTCATTGCCGATCTCTATCTTTTTCATGTGGCAGCATCATATCAAAAAGGTGAATGTTTTTATAATTTCAATTTCATACAAAAAACTTGTCAATCTACTAAAAAATGCATATTTACACAAAAGTCTACTGCAAGAAGCTCGGTTTTCTGCAATACTTGCAACATGTTACATCGGGTTTATTGATCTTCCTTTAATGATTAAATTCACCAATACTTAAATACGCATACATTGCGTTATCGGTGATTTTATAAACTTTAGGATCAGTCTCCTTACCCTATTGCTTATATGAAAATTCTTAAGGTTGAATTACATGTTTGTTCGCTCATTACTCGCTATGAGTTTAAGTTGTATTATTGCTAATGTTGCTTTGGCTGCGTCAACAACTGAGCAACCAGTCACTCCTAAAAAAGTATCTGCTCCTGTAGAAGATCCGATTGATCCGCTTGCTGTAGATGCTGCTTCAACTGTTAAAGCCCAAACTCAAGCTCAAGCCCAGACACAGATTACAGCTCAAGAACAAAATGACTTAAATCGAGCGTCTACAACATTACAAAATTTACAAAAAGCTGAAGATCCAAATGCCGATTCAGGTATTGCTGCTTCAGAACCAACAGCGCCAGCTAAAACAACAACAGCATCTAAGACTGCTACTTCTGCTCCAGCCGTTTCATGGACATTAGATGGCTTAAACAATGCTGTTTGGTACGAAAATATTGGTAAAGGTCAATTACCAGTTTATGCACGTGCCCATGTCATGCTAAACAATGCGCATGCTTCACCGGGTGCAATTGATGGCATGAGCGGTAAAAACACGCTTAAAGCAATTGCATCTTTCCAGCAAATGAATGGTTTATCACCTACTGGTGAACTTACTAAAGAAACTTGGGATGCACTTGTTGCAAAACAGACAAAACCAGCATTTATTGAATACACCATTACTGATGCAGACCTCAAAGGTCCGTATGCTGAGTCAATTCCTTCTGACTATGCATTACAAGCCAAAATGAAAGGTTTGTATTACACTCGCGTGAGTGAAATGTTGGGCGAGAAGTTCCATATTGATGAAGGTTTCTTAAAGAAACTAAACCCGAAAGCAACCTTCAAAAAAGTTGGTGAGAAAATTATTGTTCCTAACGTACGCAATGACTTACCAGAAGACATTCATTTAATTATTGCGCATAAAGGTGCTAAACAGTTGTATCTGTTTAATAGCCGCAATCAAATGATTGCCTCATTTCCTGCAACAATTGGCAGTACTGATACGCCATCTCCGACCGGTACTTATAAGGTAGTTGGTATTGCGCGTAACCCTTGGTATAGCTATTCACCTTCGAACTTCGTACAAGGTAAAAACTTAAAACCACTTTCTTTACCACCAGGTCCTAACGCTCCTGTAGGTAACATCTGGATTGGTTTAAGTAAAAAATCATTCGGTATTCACGGTACACCAAACCCGTCTTTAATTTCTAAAACTGCATCACACGGTTGTATCCGTTTAACAAACTGGGATGCTAACGATTTAGGTAATAAAGTACGTTCAGGTGTCACTGTTAAATTCTTAGAATAATCTTTTAAAAGAAAAAGCCTGCTTTATGCAGGCTTTTTTTATATCTAAAATTTAAAACGAAAATTTCTAGATGTCTTGATCATATTAAAAACGCAACAATATGTTGCATCTACTCTATTTTTAGCTTGTTTCTACAGGTTTAACATAGTCCTCAAGAGATCAATAATAATTTGAGGAGATCGAGTCATGAATGCTTATTTGCATCGTAGTGAAGATCGTGGTCATGTTAAAGCAGGTTGGTTAGAGTCTTACCATAGCTTTTCATTTGGTAACTGGTATAACCCTAAATATATGGGTGTAAGTGCATTACGCGTGATTAATGATGACCAAATTGATGCCCATAACGGTTTCGGCACTCACTCTCATGACAACATGGAAATTTTAACATGTGTGCTCGATGGTGCAATTTCACACCGTGACACGATGGGAAATGAAGGCCAAATTAAGGCAGGTGAATGGCAACTTATGAGCGCTGGTACAGGCGTGGCTCATAGTGAAATTAATAACACTGATACACCCGTACATCTCTTACAAATATGGATTATTCCAGACGTAAAAGAAGCCGAGCCAAATTACCAACAAATTAGTTTGGACCCACGTAAAGATCCAAATAAATGGCATTTAATTGCAGGTCCCGATGCAAATGCTCCAATGCACATCCGCCAAAACGCAGAGGTCAAATCTGCTGCATTGAAAAAAGGAAATGAACTTCCTGTTGAAACATCAAAACGCGTAAATTACGTTCATGTCATTTCAGGTGTAATTCGTATTGGTGATCAAGAAGTTAAAGCGGGTGATGCTTTAGTGTTTGAAGATAACGCCGTGATTCATGCACTTGAAGACAGCCAATTCATTTGGTTTGATTTACCTTAAATAGCTAAAAGCCCTTTTATATGAAAGGGCTTTTTTAATCGCTTCCTCCACCCCCATCGCAACTACCTGAATCTGAAGACGATGAACAATCATTTGAATAATTAGAGCTATGATGATGACTAGAACTATTATCGTGTAAATGATGTGTTGAAGATGAATAATCATGATCACTCGATGGTGAATAACTTTTTAAATTTCTGAGTAGCGCGATTAAACAGATCAGTCCAATACTCGAAAAAATGGCTATAAATATAATAATAAATAACTTCAAATAACGACCTCCTTGATTAGGCTATAGAGATACTTATTGTGTCCCTATCCATTTATTTAAATGAGCTATGTTGAATAAACAAGTTGTTTTTTGATAGATAAGATAAATCTATTAAGTTTCTTTTACATACAAATAGGCACTGGCTCTTGATATACCTAAATGTTGTGCCACTGTCTCGACAGCCTTTTTAATATCTAACAAACCGTTATTTTTTAACTCATGTACTAATTGTTTACGCTCATTGAGTTTTAACATACGCGGTGTCGTAGCATGCTTTGAGGCAAATTGGTCAATATATCTTCGAATTGCCTCTGTACCATTCGGTTCTAAATTTTCAATAATGTTGTCAGTTTCAATTTTAGTAAACTGCTCTAAAGCGCTTTGCATCCCCCTAAATAGGGTTAAATCAATATTCATACATAAAGCGGCTACATACTGGCCTTCTTCATCTTTAATTCCAATAGACGTACTTTTGGCGGGCCGACCATCAGCAAACTGGTTTGCATAGTTTGAAATGAGGTTTGGAAACTCTGGAGACATGATTCTAGCCAGCCCTAACTCGGTTGCCGGATCTCCAATTTTTCGACCAGATAAATTGTTATGTATAGAGAGTATGGCATGCTCAGGATTTGTTAAGTCATGGACAACGACCTCACAAAAAGGAAATAGCGTTTCACTTAACCCCTTCGCGATGGTATCTAGTTGAGTGAGCAAATGTTTATCACGATTTCCCAAGGTATTTCCTCCAAATGACTTACTTACTATTTCAAACTTTAGAATGAAGCATGTAATAGTAATTTAGACTTTTTATCTAATTTTAAACTTAATGTAAATCAAAATCTTATATCTCATTGTTATCACATTAGAAAATAAAATTAGACATTTTATCTAAACATATATATTTTATCTAAACAAGGCTACTATCTTGTGTATTCCTTGAGCAATACCAAATCTTGCATCCGAAAACATGAATAGAATTAGGTTTAATTATGAAAAATTTAACCCTTCCCACTTATGAAGATGTCGCAGCCGCTGCTGAACGTATAAAAGGTTTTGCAAATAAGACTCCTGTTTTAACTTCACGTACTGTTAATAATGAATTTAAAGCAGAAGTATTTTTTAAATGTGAGAATTTTCAGCGAGTTGGTGCTTTCAAATTTCGTGGTGCAATAAATGCGCTTTTGCAATTTAATGAAGCTCAGAAGAAAGCTGGCGTGGTCGCTTTCTCTTCGGGAAATCATGCACAAGCGATTGCGCTCGCATCAAAAATTCTTGGTATTCCAGCAACAATCATCATGCCTAAAGATGCCCCTGCTGCAAAAATGGCAGCGACCCGAGAGTACGGCGGCAATATTGTTGAATTTGACCGTTATACCGAAGATCGGGAAAAAATTGGTAAAGAGATTGCCGAAAAAAATGGCCTGACACTCATTCCATCTTATGACCATCCACATGTAATTGCGGGTCAAGGAACGGCTGCAAAAGAGTTATTTGAAGAAGTCGGCGAATTAGATTACCTGTTTGTATGTTTAGGTGGTGGCGGTTTATTGGCTGGTTCTGCCCTGTCTGCTCGCCAGCTTTCTCCGAACTGTAAAATATATGGCGTTGAGCCTGCTCTAGGAAATGATGGACAAATGTCTTTTAGAAAAGGAGAAATTGTTCATATTGATACACCGCAAACTATTGCCGATGGTGCTCAAACGCAATATTTAGGCAAATTAACATTCCCTATAATTCAACAAAAAGTTGATGATATTTTGACAGTCACAGATGAAGACCTCATTAGCTGTATGAAGTTTTTTGCTGAAAGAATGAAAATGGTCGTTGAACCGACAGGATGCCTCGGATTTGCTGCTGCGCGTAATTTAAAGCATGAGTTAAAAGGCAAACGTATAGGCATCATTATTAGTGGTGGCAACGTTGATATTTCTAAATATGTAGAGTTTTTATCTGCTTAATAAAAGTCGATGTCTATCTATGAGGTTAGGTAAAGCTTCATAGATAGACCTCCAATCTGTATCAACTTTTCGATTTATTTCGTCTTAATTTAAATAAAATGTAGTGTTAAATCAGTCCTCGCAGAAAATACTCAAGCATCTTCTCTTTTTGAGTTGTCTTATCTGAACTTAAAAGCTGAATAATGGCGCCCTCAATCATATATAAAAAGAGTTTGGCATCGGTAAAAGAAGCATCGGTTTTAAGTAATCTAAGCTGACTATAAACTTCATTGGTCAGCCATGTTCTGTATCTCACCGCGGTTTTATAAGCTTTTGGATAACTATTTTTAGTTTCAAAAATAGCCTTAAATAATAAATAGTACGGGCCTTCTAAGTCGGTATGTAGAACATACAACTTCTTGAGTTTATCGATAGTGCTTGTGTCATGGTCATACTCGACCAGTGCAACCACTTGGTCTTGGAGGCGTTCTTTTTGTACGATTAAACAGATTTCGATGAAGCGTTCTTTAGAGTGAAAATAATTATAAAATGTCATTTTATTCACTTCGGTTTCCTTCACAATTTTGTCGACACCGACCATGTGAAATCCACCGTGATGGAACAAATTTATTCCTTTTTTTACAACTTCTAAAGCACGTGTTGGGAGAATAAAATTTGACATAGTTTTACCGTTATAAAATAAATTTTTGTTGTATATAAATGAGATAAAAAAAGCCTGTGCCCTTTCTGGGAGAAAAAAGGCACAGCAAAGCCTATAAAGACTGTGCTTGGCACATCTCAAGTTTTATTGTTGATGCAAGTTTTATGAGCCGTAATGACTGAAAGCCTGAAAACCCTATAGGTCATCAAGCTGCTTTAAATTTTTAAGTGGTGTCGTTATAGCTTTTGGCAACGGCTGCCAAGAAATAATGGATGTGCAAAGCCAACTCCTTTTTATAGAGAGTTCTGCCAGACATTTATAGAATTATGGTGGCAGAACGGAAGAAGGTTGACAGACTAGTAATAACTCAAACTAGCACACCCGAAGGTGTCCCTCTCCCGTCCTACCGCTACGGGAGGGAACGAGTGGTCCACCACACACAAAACTATTCCTCAGAAGGAAAAGCTCTGATGCGGGAGTTATTATTCAGCCTGTCAAAGCCGGCTGGCAATGTGGCCAGCAGGCAAAGAATAGTGCCCAACCCTTTTGCAGTCAAGCACACAAAATGACATTTGCTTTAATTTAGATCATTAAAAAGTAAGAATAAATAATGAGTAAGTTATTGTTTAAGAGGGGTTTATAAAGGGGGGTGGGGGGTGGTTTTTTTGGAGGTGAGAATGTGATTATCTAGTTTTCATCAGCCTCTATTTATAACTAAGCCTATAAAGCTATTTGAGTTTAATGGCTTGATAGATGTATCTAACATCAAGAATTATTAAATTAAAAGCTTTTAGTTACAATAACTTTAGTCAAATTTAAGTAGTACTAACTCATAATATCTTGTAAATTAAAACATAATATCTAATTCCCATAAATTTTCAGATAGAACTCATCATAAAATCGCTAAACTTAGAAGTTATTTTCTTATAGGTCAGGACGGCACAGATGTAATTCTTTCAAAAGAAGCTTAGGTGAATGAATAATTAATTTGTTTTAAAGAAACAAAAGAGATTGTAACAGCATGGCCTGACCAATGGTTTCAGATTAGGACTATGAGACTTAACTAGTATAATTTTAGGGGATTATTAATGAAAGACAATGAGTTAAGAAAATTATATACTATTGAAGCTTTCCTTAACTATGGAGATCTACCCAATACTTTTAGAGAGGGTTGGTCCCCAAGTTATGGTCTTCACTTTGAAGAAAAGAATATTAGTTTCAATGAAAAAGCCCAAGTCTATATCAGCTTGAATGGCAGATTAAAAAAGACAAAATGTGAATTTATTCAAGATAGGATTTTGGCTGAAAAGCTTTTAAATTATGTTGAAGTAAAACTTAAAAAGCTTTATCCAAGTATTATATTAAATATTAGAACTGTTGAATCAAGGGAATTAGACTACAGGAGAAAAAAAGCACTAGAAGAAGCAAAATTGAATAGTGTTAAACTTAGAGAATTATTAGAATAGAGATTATTAAAACTCGTTTTATAAAGTATAGAATTTAGGATACGGTAATGGCAATTAACACATCACTTGAAGGGAGACTAAGAAATACTACTCTGCCATACAATCAATGTTTAATGCCATTATTTGAAGCCGTAGTTAATTCAATCCACTCTATAGATGAATGTACAAATAATCCCGACCCTTCTATAAAAATCTATATTGATCGTAATATTCAAAGCACGCTAGCACAAGACATCGCAGCTGAAAACAATTCACCTATTTATGGGTTTACAATCATTGATAACGGTATTGGATTCAATGAGGCTAATATGAACTCATTTGAAACGTTAGACAGTGAATATAAAGCAAAGAAAGGATGTCGAGGTGTAGGTCGTTTAATGTGGCTAAAAGCTTTTACGAATGTATCAGTCGAAAGTAATTTTATAGATTCAAAAAATGAAGTACAAAAGAGGAAATTTAACTTTAATAAAAAAAATGGTATTTATCTTTCATCAATAAATGCAATAGAGAAAACAGAACCTCTGTCAACATCTATTAAACTTGAAGATTTTATTGATAAATATGAAAAAAGATCACCTAAATCTTGCAGTGCAATCGCAAATCATATCCTAGAACATTGTTTGTGGTACTTTGTCAGAGAAGGTGGAGCTCCAAATATAACTATCTATGATCAAGATGAAACTATTAATTTAAATGAATTATTTGATACACAAATGTTTGAATCTGCCTGCCCAGAAAGTTTTGAAGTTTCGGGGATTAAATTTGAACTTCTACATATTAAATTGAAATCAAAAACCCGCCCCCCGTGTATTGCTTGGTGTGCTGCAGGACGAGTTGTTAAAGAAGAAAATCTGATAGGAAAAATTGCAGGTTTACATGGAAAAATTCAACACACAAATGGTGACTTTACATACTGTTGCTATCTAACATCTACATATCTTGATGATGTTGTCAGACCTGAACGAATAGACTTCAATCTCGATCAAGACGAAACCGATTTATACTCGAACGCTATAAATGAAGTTCAAATTCGTGAAACTGTGTACTCGAAAATCACAGCTCATCTCAACGAGTTTTTAATTCAGTATAAAGAGTTAGGTCGTCAAAGAGTGTACAACTATGTTTCAACTAAAGCTCCTCGCTATAAATCAATTTTAAAATATATTCCGAACGAAGTTTTTTTTGTTAATCCAGAAATTTCTGACAAAGAATTAGATCTACTTTTACATAAATATTTGACTGATATTGAAAGCCAAATTCTTTCTCAAGGACATGATCTTATTGAAGATGTGGATAAACAAGAGAAAGACATTCAATCTCGAATTACTGATTATATGCAAAAGGTAGATGATATAAAGAAATCTGACCTAGCTGGTTATGTTTGCAACCGTAAAGTAGTTTTAGACATTCTTGAAAAAGCAATCCAACGAGGAGTCGATGGTAAGTATTCAAGAGAGGATTTAATCCACCAACTTATAATGCCTATGCGTCAAACTTCCGAAGATATTGGTTTAGATAAATGTAATCTATGGCTAATAGATGAGAGATTAGCATTCCATGATTATTTGGCTTCAGATAAAACATTGTCCTCAATGCCTATTACAGACTCAAATGAAAATAAAGAACCTGATCTTTGCGCATTGAATGTATATAACGAACCCCTTCTTATATCAGAAGGTAAAAAACTACCTTTAGCATCTTTAACAATTGTAGAAATTAAACGCCCTATGCGTAATGATGTTAAAAGTGGCGAAGATAAAGATCCTATAGAGCAAGTATTTGGTTATTTACGTCGTATAAGAAATGGAAAAGCTACTACTGCTACAGGAAGACCTATTCCTGACTCTAAAGATGTGCCAGGTTTTTGTTATGTAATCTGTGATTTGACACCAAGTATGAGTGACAGATGTAAAGAAATCCATGATCTTACTGAAACCTCCGACAAGCTAGGTTTTTTTGGTTATAAGAAAAATTTGAACTGCTATATTGAGGTTATTTCTTTTGATAGATTAGTTAATTCTGCAAAAGAGCGGAATAGAGCTTTCTTCGATAAACTAGGTTTACCATGCAATTAAATAATGATTTAAACAATATGCAAATCTACTGTGATGAATCAGGTTTTACAGGAAATAGATTATTAGATGCAGATCAGCCAATTTTTACATTTGCATCTGTAGCCTCAAATGAAGAAGAAGCTCAATTTATTGTAGAAAAAATCATCAAGGATTATGGAATTCAAAATGGTGAAATTAAATCGGGAAATCTAGTAAAAAATCCGAAAGGTTTAAGAGCACTTGATGAGATTCTAGAAATCTTGGACGGAAGATATAAGATATGCATTTGTGACAAAAAATATACTATCGCTGGTAAATTCTTTGAATATATTTTTGAACCTGCTCTATCAGCAAAAAATTCTATTTTTTATGGAATGAATTTTCACAGATTTATTACTGATTATCTTCATTTAAAATTAGTTACTCAAGATAAATCAGCTGAAGTTATTTTTGAAGAATTTTATAAGGTTATGAAAGAAGGAGTAGATACGCCTACAAAATCTTTATTTCAAATAATTAACAGCCAATCAGATCTAGTTTTAGATCAAATTCAAAAGTTTGCTCATTATAATAAAGACTCCTTTTTATCTGAAATGGATGGTTATTTGGGAGAAGGTTCAGGAAAATGGATTCTAGATATCACAACTGAATGCTTATTTAGTAGTTTAGGCAAGTGGGGACAGAAAATTGATATATTGGATGTTTATTGTGATTCCTCAAAGCCATTAAATGCCAATCAAGAAATTTTTAATAGTATGGTTGGAAGAACTGAAAGAAAATCTCAAATTTATGAACAATTCAACCTAGAACTACCTCTTACATTTAATTTAAAACAACCTATACAAATGGTAGATTCTAAAAGTTTTTACGGCATTCAATTAGCAGATGCTATTGCAGGTAGCTTTAATTATGCATATAAAAACATTAAAGATAAACAAAATACATTTTCCCTAAAATGGATGAACAAAATCTTTCAAGATGAAAGTATTTTAGCAACTTATTTAGGCGGTGATTATGAATATGCCAATATTAAAAACGCCAGTGCAATGTTGAACTGGCTAACTCTAAATCATATAGTCCAAAAGTGTGATAATGGATTACCAATTTTAGATAATATTAGTGATGAGATTCTTTCCTTAAGACAGCTTATGTTGTTAAATCCCCCTCCAAATGTAACATTGTGGAATATATAAAATAGACAAAATTATTTTTATAAAAATTTTCAAAGAACTATAAACCAGCAATTAGAAAACCCGAGAATTTCGGGCTTTCTAATAGAGCCTTAAAAGCTGTTGTGTGCACATTCAGGGAATGTATTGATCCTCTTAAATTCTATCCCTATAACATTCTTCGCAACGACAGAGTCTATCTGCATCAAATATAATACAACATCCATCACAAATGAGCACTCAGAGGCCACCACCTGTGCACCTACTAGGCATTTAGGCGAAACATCTTTTTATAATAGTCACCAAATTACCTAGTTCTCATCTCATATAAGAGTTTTTGAATTTCATTTGGATCTAAGAACTTAATGATATTTAAAACTGAATCTGGATTAATTTGATAGAAACCATCAATCGAGTAGTTATGAACCGCTACGATAGTAGCGATAGTTGGCCATGGCGTTATAGTAAATAGATAATCATTAAAGTCGTTACGTGATGCTATATTTCCACAATTTTTCCAATCTTTTTCATCTAGAAATACGCTCCCATCAAATATAGGATTTATAGAAGTGTCATTAAGATAGGAATTATGCTTTACATTCCTTGACAATCTTTTTGTTAAAGAAATCAATGGATTTTTCTCGTCACTGTGGAGAGACAGCAAACAATCCTCCACGACATCAAGTACATCATTAGAAATTTGGAGACGAGAAGCCCTTTCAGTTAATTTTTTCAAATCAACCTTAGGTACATTTTGGTATTTGTCTTTTGAAAGAACACCATTTGCTTTTAATGCAGCATAAGTATTGAAACCAAAGAAAGCTGCTATTAACTCAAAGCAGTGACCATAGCAAATATGTAAATTAGATTCTTGTACTGCATCTTTAACTGTATCAGCAAAGTAATCTTTCAGCGAAATAAAATAAGAATAATCAGGCATGAAAACACCCCTAAAATTGAATCATGTATGTGTGCTTTAGTTTTTGTATTGGTGGTTTTTTTATGCAATACAAATGAGGCACACGATTAACTCAAAATAAGGCGCTTCAATTTGTGTTAGATCAAATTCGACCATTTAGGAAGTTAGCTTAACCACTCGCTGGTTACCAAGTCATTGATCTAGAATTATTATGTAAAAAAATTAATTTGATGTAAATATTTTTTGGCAAAATCATACAAAAAGATTTTTTTATTTCAAGCTTATCTACTAATCAATTGTCAATGTACTAAGCTAGTCTCATTGATCCTCTTATTTAACTATACTTAAATGATATAAATTCAGAAATGTCATATCTATTTATATAACATTATACAAGCCCATAAAAAAACCATAAAATATAATAGTTTAGGGATTTTTAAGTCATGTAAAGCTATTTAATTTTATATAAAAATAGACAGATCTGTATATTTTTATTTATTATCATTTACCCAATTCATGAAAATAAAAGGCTTAAATCTTCTAAATTTAAGCCTTAAAAAGCCTCTTATTTCCGCATATATAAAATCAATCAAGACATCCCTAAATCTCTACTTGGCTCCCCATTTCCACCACTCGGTTAGCTGGTATCTGGAAGAAATCACTAGCAGGACTCGTATTAAGTTGCATAGAAATGAACAGTTTTTCACGCCATGAAACAATACCATCACCTACGTTATGAATTACACGTTCACGTGATACAAAAAAGCTTGTGTCCATAATGTTATATGGTTGATTCAACTTAGTTAAAGCTTGTTCTAATGCTTGAGGTACATTTGGCTGCTCTTTAAATCCATAATAAGCACTAACACGTAAAAAATGTTTATCTAATACTTCGACATCCATACGTTCAGATTCATCTACATAAGGAATGTCACGAGTATTTATGGTGATCAAAATATTACGTTCATGAAGTATTTTGTTATGTTTTAAATTATGTAATAAAGCATGAGGAACAACTTTTGGACTACTTGTCATAAATACAGCCGTTCCACTCACCATATAAGCACTAGACTCTAAGCTCTTAATAAATAAATCTAATGGCATAGTGTCATTTTGCAACTTGTTCAGTAGTAATTCACGTCCACGGCGCCATGTTGTCATAATTATAAAAGTGATCGCACCCATCATTAATGGGAACCAGCCGCCATCTACAATTTTTAGTGAAGTTGAAGCAATAAAGAGGAGATCTGGAATTAGCAAAGGTATCGCAATTAACAACATGACCCACGAAGGCCATTTCCATAAGTGATACATGATGAAAGCAACTAAAATCGTATCGCAAAACATAGTCAAAGTTACTGCAATACCATAAGCCGAACCTAGATTAGCGCTAGATTGAAACATAAGTACTAAACTAATAATCATACCAAGCAACATCCAGTTCAATGCTGGTATATAAATCTGACCAATTTCAGATTCAGAGGTATGGTCAATCGCAAAACGTGGTAAATAACCTAATTGCATAGCTTGACGTGCCATAGAAAACACACCTGAAATAACTGCCTGAGAGGCAATTACTGTCGCAGCAGTTGCTAAAGCAATCATAGGATATAATGCTATTTTAGGTACCATCATGAAAAAAGTATTCTCGATGGCCTGCGGGTTTTGCAAAATTAATGCGCCTTGTCCTGCATAGTTTAATACCAAGCATGGTAGCGCAACCAAAAACCAAGCTAATTGAATTGGCTTACGACCAAAATGGCCCATATCCGCATATAGTGCCTCTCCACCTGTAATCGTCAATACTACTGCTCCCATAACTACAAATGCAGTCACGGGGTTATTTTCAATGAAAGGAAAAGCCCAATACGGATTAAGCATATTTAAGATATAAGGGTTCTTGATAATGTGAGATAGGCCAATAAAACCTAATGATAAAAACCAGATTAGCATGATTGGTCCAAAAAAACGGCCTACGGATCCAGTTCCCTTCTTCTGGATCATAAATAATCCAATTAGAATCACAATCGTAATTGGTATTACATACGGTGTAAAAATAGGGGTTGCTACCGACAATCCCTCTACTGCTGACAATACTGAAATAGCGGGGGTAATAATGCCATCACCCAAAAACAATGAAGCACCAAATAAACCAATTGTAATTAACCCAAAGCGCACTTTAGGCCCAATTTGCTTATTGTGCATGTTAAGAGCTAATAAAGCTAAGATGCCCCCTCACCATGATTATCAGCACGCATAATTAACATACTAAACTTCAAGGACACCACGATCATCAGTGCCCAAAAAATCAATGATAAAATGCCTAGAACATTCACTTCATTTATAGGAACATTATGTGATGTATGAAAACATTGGGTAAAAGCGTAAAGTGGGCTAGTACCTATATCACCAAAAACCACCCCTAAAGCACCCAATGTCATTACAGACATTTTTTGACGTCCAATCTCATGTGAACTCATCCATATCTACTTGATATGAAATTATTATTCTTATTTAAAAAGCACTAACACCTATAACCCACTATCATTGATCAAAATATAAAAATCAAGAGCATTAATAATCAATAAGATATTACTTCCTATAATAAAGGGGACTAATAAACACAAAAATTAGTCTACTCTCATAGTATTTGAATTCAGAATACTTCTATCAACTTTACCTCTCTTACTTATGTGGTAGATAGCTATGTCACATTAATAAAGAAAAAATATATCTATTCAAATATCGTTATATAAAGCAATAAAAAGCCCTAAACCATTGTAGTTTAAGGCTTTATAAACCATTTAGAGCTATTCAAGTTTACATAAAAATAGACAGATCTGTATATTTTTCTTTGTTATCATTTGCCTAATTCATGAGAATAACAAGGAATGATAATTTGGCTACACCCTATATAACCATAGGTTGCCCAACCACGGGCGGCGGTAAAGTAATTAGTGGAAATTCATTATTTCTCATTGATGGGAAAGCCGTAGCTTGCACAGGTGATAAAGCCACCTGCCCTACACATAAATTAGTAGCCACCATTGTATCAGGCGATCCGTGCATGAATATTTTTGGCAAACTGGCTGCGCGTGTTGGTGACTCTCTGTCTTGTGGCTGTAAGCTACTTCCGCAACAAAGTTTAGTTGTTCAAGATAACGGTGGTGGAGCGGCTCAAGGTTCATCTTCAAGCACAGCACAAACTCAAAATAGTTTTGCACCTCAAACTGACGAACACGGACTTAAGTTCCAACTTAAAGATCAAGAGACAGGCAAACCACTTGCACAACAGTATTTTAAATTAAAGAGTCCTGACGGAACCGAAATTGAAGGATTTACTGACAAAAGTGGTTATACAAAATTAATTAAAACGGGTACTGAAGCCAAAGAAATTGATTTAACAACTTTTGATTTATCCGAACCTATGGCTGAGTGGAATTAATAATGTCAGATAAAAATTTAAGAAACCCTTATAGTCGTAATATACCTGACACCTCGCCCGCTTGGGATGCTTATCCAACCGAACAAAAAGTTTGTGAAATTACTGAACCACTTTGTAATGAACATATAAAAATTAGAAACTATTACATGGCAAGACCATACAATTTTATGATGAACATAAATCAATGGTCAGAAGTCAAAAATGATATTGAACTATTAATGGCTGTACGTTTTGGTATGGAATGGGATGTAAATAAACTTCCTTCAAGTAATATGTCTGATCCTGCTTTTCATACAGGAATGTATATAAAGTTTCATAATTATGTACTCAAACATGCAATGAAAGAAGGTGCGCGAATTGTTGGTGAATTTCAGCAAACAGCATTTAAAGTTCGCTTCTTAAGTACATTTGCCGTAGATGAACTTCTTGAACTTCGTAATTTAAGCAAATTCGACCAAGGCAAGGAAATTTACTCAAAAATTGGAGACTTAAAAGATACACTTTCAAAATTAAATGCTGGATCAGCAAGTGCCGATTTGACAAAATTACGAAGAAATAATGGTCCACTTTTCATCAATAGAGAAATGTTTAAAAAAGTATTCAATCAGGATTACAACCCTAAAATGATCCAGATTATGAAAGAAAATAGAGAATACAATGGAGATCCTCACAGTGTTGGCAATCAGCAACTTTTCTAAAAAATTTATTGTACCTTTACTATTACTTGCGATTACTGGCTGTGCTAATACACAAGTAAATAATGACCGTGAAGCTTTAGTAAATGCGACACGTGGAGCAGTGAATATGGTGATCACAGATCATCATGTTTATCAAAAGGCTTTAGCTTCTGAAACAAGTGAAGTAAAGAAAGCAATGATCTACTCCACTTTAGAAAAAGCAGATATTTTGCGAACTTTTGAAACGGAAATTGGAAAGGATTTCGTTATTGAAGAAAGTTTGAATACGCGTAAATTAAATGATTTATGCTGGATGGCTAAATTTATTAGACAATCTAAAAATGAACTACCATCTAAGGATCAGACTATCTACAGCGATATTTTTACTTGGATTGGTGAGAAGGAACAGTCGTGGTTAAAGAAACTTAATCAATCATATAGTAAAGACGAACTCGGTGAAGACGATTGTCGAAAGTGAGTAATAAAAAAGCCCTAATTATTTAGGGCTTTTTTCTATATCTGCTATATCTATAAAAATACTTATTTAGCTGGTAAATATATGCTTTGTATATACTGAAAATTGATTGCTCATAAAGAAAACAAATCTTTCAAATTAAGCCAAAACAACCTATGTATAAGTAAAGCTTGAATGCTATATTCGGCCCATGACTTAGCTCTATTTGCTTAAATGCTTAGGTGGGCTAACTTGCCAAAGCCATTTTATGAATAGCTTAATGACCTGCTTCTTGTCGTGATCATTTTTACAACTTAATCTCAATGGGGGCAGGTCGCCATCTCACCCACTATCCCGCTTCAATCTTCGCTGTTGATTTTAACTCTAATCAGTTTAATTCCAAAAACAGGCATTAAAAAAGGGCTTACATGTTATTAAAACAATGTAAACCCTTTATAAATCTTGGTAGGTATATCCAGACTCGAACTGGAGACCTCTACGATGTCAACGTAGCGCTCTAACCAACTGAGCTATACACCTAGAATGGAAAGCATCATATTCATTTTTCAAAAGCAAAACAAGAGATTTGCCATTGAAAAAAATACAAATGAGCAGACTTTGAGCAAACTCTTTTTCATTTCCCAAAAAGTAAAACGGTACATGGTTCAACCACATACCGTCTTTGGTTAGCCAAATATCAAGCTCAACTTAACATGGGCATTTCTTCAAAGTACCACCTGCCGATGGATAACGCACATCAACACAATGTCGATAGAAAGTCTTTGCATCCATAGGTGTTAAATCTGGATGATGGGCTTTCATATGCTCCAAATATGTTTGATAGTCCGGCACACCAACCATCAATCGGAAGCTTTGCTGTAAACGTTGCCACAAGGTTGCTATACGCGACCAGTTCTTTGGAGAAAGTAATAGCTCTTTTTGCGAGAGCACTGTCATTTTGATGATTTTCGCAATAATGACAGTTCCATTTTTTGCAAATTTAAAATTCATCTTTATTCTCCTCGAGTGGTAACCACTTCAGGATCGGCATATACCGCAGGCGCTTCATTTACAGTCGGTTTTGGACTCGCTAAAGCACGGCGAACAATACCAATTGAGGCAATAATCATGACAATCGAAACAATCATAAAGAAGCCACAAAGCGCAGCATTAATCTGATTCGACATCACAATGTTTTGCATCTCAGCAATAGTTTTGGCTGGTTTAATAATTTCACCATGAGCAATCGCGTCAGAGAACTTATGCGCTTGCGCCAAGAAACCAATTTTTGGGTTTTCGTGGAAAATCTTTTGCCAACCCGCAGTCATACAGGTCACGAACAAGAAAATAGTCGGAATAATCGTTACCCATACATATTTTTCTTTTTTCATTTTAAACAGAATGACTGTACCTAAAATGAGTGCCATAGAAGCCAGCATTTGGTTACCAACACCAAACAGAGGCCATAATGAGTTAACACCACCAAGTGGGTCAATTACACCTTGATAAACGAAGAAGCCCCATCCACCTACTGCAACCGCTGTACCAACCAAATTACCAAAGAATGAACCTGATGCTTTAACCGCAGGAATAACAATACCTACCGTGTCTTGCACCATGAAACGACAAGCGCGAGTACCGGCATCGACAGCAGTTAAAATAAACAATGCTTCAAACAAAATGGCAAAGTGATACCAAAATGCCATCATTTGGCGGCTATTAAAAATTTCAGAAATGATATGAGCCATACCAATAGCGAAGGTAGGTGCACCACCTGTACGTGAAAGAATCGAGCTTTCACCTACTTCTTGAGCCAACACGGTCAGCATTTCTGGGGTAACAACAAAACCTAAGTTACGTACAGCCTCTGCCGCAGTTTCTACAGTTGTACCGAGTACTGCCGCTGGCGCATTAATCGCAAAGTACACACCTGGGTCTAACACTGTCGCACAGATCATTGCCATGATCCCGACAAAAGACTCCATAAGCATACCGCCATAGCCAATCATGCGCATGTCAGCTTCGTTATTGACGAGTTTTGGTGTTGTACCACTAGAAACAAGCGCATGGAAACCAGAGATGGCACCACAGGCAATGGTAATAAATAGGAATGGGAATAAGCTACCTGAGAAAACTGGACCTGTACCATCAATGAAGTGGGTTACAGCCGGCATTTTCAATTCAGGTAATGCAATGATAATACCCACCGCCAAACCAAGAATCACCCCGATTTTGAGGAAGGTAGATAAATAATCACGCGGTGCTAATAACAACCAAACTGGCAATACCGATGCGATAAAACCATAAATGATGAGACACCAAGTAAGTTGTGTACCCGTTAAAGTGAAGAACTCACCCCAGTACGGATCTGCTGCAACATGTCCACCATAGACAATTGCCAGCATCATTAAAACAAAGCCAATAATTGAAACTTCTGCAATACGTCCCGGACGGATAAAGCGCATATAAACGCCCATGAACAATGCAATTGGAATGGTTGCTGCAATACTAAAGACACCCCATGGACTATGTGCAAGTGCTTTAACAACCACTAACGCCAGTACGGCAAGGATAATAATCATTACCCCGAGTGCACCGAGCATCACCACAACACCAGCAAAAGAACCAAGTTCCTGCTTTGCCATTTCACCAAGTGAACGACCATCACGACGTGTTGAGATAAATAAAACTAAAAAGTCTTGTACTGCACCCGCCAACACAACACCGACCAATAACCAGATCGTTCCTGGTAAAAAGCCCATTTGTGCAGCCAGAATTGGTCCAACTAACGGTCCTGCCCCTGCAATTGCAGCAAAGTGATGACCGAAAAGTACATATTTATTAGTGGGTACATAATCCAGACCATCGGCTAAACGATGTGCTGGGGTTAAACGTCTTGGGTTTAATTCAAATACTTTAGTTACAATAAATAGACTATAAAATCGATATGCGATGCTATATACACATGCTGCAGCCAGTACAAGCCAAACCGCGTTAACATGTTCACCACGACTGAGTGCCAGCATCCCAAAAGAAATTGCACCTATAATTGCCACTAGGCTCCAGACCAGCTTGGAGGGAAGCGTAGATTTCGCTTGCATTGTGTCCATTCTTAACCTCTCAATAAATAACTACAGCATTTTTATATTGTTATGTACTGTTTCTCTTAATCCCTGTGACTCTACTCCTCCTTTTTCTTTTTTCCTCTTATACTTTCGCATAAAAAAAGGGATGATTTACATCATCCCTTCGATAATAGTTTATTTTTTAACTATTATGCACGCTCTAAATACTCACCAGTACGAGTATCTACACGAACGCTTTCTTCTTGCTGAACAAATAACGGAACACGAACAACCGCACCTGTTTCAAGCTTAGCTGGTTTACCGCCACCGCCAGATGTATCACCACGTACGCCCGGATCAGTTTCAACGATTTTTAATACAACGAAGTTCGGTGGGTTTACAGTTAAAGGTACACCGTTGAACAACATAATTGTACATTTTTCATTTGAATCGTCTTTTAACCATTTAGCAGCATCGCCCATTGCAGTTTTGTCTGCAGCGATTTGCTCAAAAGTTACAGGATCCATGAAGTTCCACATTTCACCATCGTTGTATAAGTAATCCATTTCAACTTCAACGATGTCAGCCGCTTCTAAAGAGTCACCTGATTTGAAAGTTTTTTCTAATACTTTGCCAGTTTTAAGGTTACGTAATTTTACACGGTTGAACGCTTGACCTTTACCTGGTTTTACATATTCGTTTTCCATGATAGAACATGGGTTACCATCAAGCATAACCTTAAGGCCAGCTTTGAAATCATTTGTAGAATAATAGGCCATGAAAGGCACACTCCAAACTTAACAAGTCAACTATGCGATATAATGCGTTGTTGCATTATCTTAATCGTGTCAAATGATAAACTATTTATACCAAGAGCAAAACTGGCAATCACAACTCAGTGACCTTATTACTGATCCTTCTGAACTGCTAAGCCTACTCGAGTTATCCTCAGATCAGCTATTATCAGGTGCGATTCTGGCTTCTGAAAAGTTTAAATTGCGTGTTCCTCGTGCGTTCGTCGGAAAAATGAACGCTAAAAACCCGCTTGACCCGCTTTTACTACAAGTATTACCTCATCATTTAGAGCTTGAAGAGCATCCCGAGTTTGTAACCGACCCTTTAGGTGAAGAAGCAGCCAATCAGTTACCGGGTGTTTTACATAAATATAAATCTCGTTTTTTACTGACCTTAACAGGCGCATGTGCTGTGCATTGTCGTTACTGTTTCCGCCGTCACTTTCCCTATCAGGAAAATCTGCCAAAAAATGATGATTGGCTCAATATTAAAAATTATATCGAAGCTAATCCCGATATTAATGAAGTGATTTTAAGTGGAGGTGACCCCCTTACACTTTCTAATCGTAAGCTTGCACTTTGGCTAGAACGCTTATCATCTCTCAAACAAGTTAAGATTTTGCGAATTCATTCACGAGTTCCAATTGTCATTCCAAATCGAATCGACGAAGAGCTTATTTCTTTATTAAAAAACAGTAGGCTGCGTATTATTCTGGTGGTACACTCAAACCATGCTTCTGAACTCGATGACTTTACTTGTTCAAAGTTGATGGAGTTATCTTCGCACCACATTACTGTACTAAATCAGGCTGTATTGCTAAAAGGTGTCAATGATTCTGCTCAAACTTTAACTGATTTAAGTTATCGTCTATTTGAAGCTCGCGTTATGCCATATTACTTACACGTATTAGATAAAGTAAAAGGCGCACAACATTTTGATTTAATGCCATCTGAAATAGATGCGATATATCAAGACGTGTTAGCGAGCCTACCTGGATATCTGGTTCCTAAACTCGTCAGGGAAATTGCGGGCGAAAAGAATAAAACACCGCTTTTTGGGGCTACAACTTTTTGAGTTATATAATAAGTGATGATGAATAATGCACTTTCGGACATTTTTCACAATCAAACCTCACGTACCCGTGAACGGTTAAGCTTTTGTGAAGCCAACATTAAAGATCTTAATGAATGGGTCACTACCCTTTCTATTATGCAATTGGGTGATACTTCAAAAGCGCTATTTACCGCAATTTTGGAGTTAAATGAATTAAATTGCAGTGAAACGCTCCGCTTTGACTTAATTCAAACGCTTCACCCAACTATTAATAATGTTTTGGCAAGCTTAGAAAAAAACTTCTTTAACCAAGGGGTGATTAGTACCGACCGTAACGAGCATATTATTGAGCTGGCAATGCTGCTGCGTTGTTATTTTGCCAGCATTTATTTAAATATTGCACAGACCAGCCACGAGCAGCTACAAAGACAAAAATTCTCTTTATTTTCTTTTAAACAAAAGAAAAACTTACAAACTGCGCGTATTTTGGCGACATTCCATGCATTGCAGCAACTCACCAACCTTTTATACCAACAGCATATGCTCTACAGCGAACCTGTAAAAGGCCAATGGTTAATTGCACATCAACTTTATGAAACAGCCGTTCAGTATAAATATCATTTAACCAATATTAATCATATTCAAGGTGTACAGCACCCTTTAGCAAATATTACACAGGCATATGCTCAGCTGATTTTATTAGATATTTTTAATACCAATCAGATTCGTCAATCAGAAATTCAAGCTTTGTTTCAATGTAGTTTTGACTGGGCACGCATGATTCAAATCTTGCCTAAAGACTCTGCTTTAACTAAATATGTAGTCGATCCGACTAAAGACCATCCACCTGTATATAACAAAAAGCAAAGCTCAAATTTCAACCCAAGCATTTTCATTAGTACACAAGCCTTGCTTGAGCATGTGACTGCCACCATGCATAAAAATGCTCAATACATGTCTAAAAATGAAAAGATTTATTTGAGTCCAGCACTAAAATTCCACGTTCAAACCATTTTGGGTACCACAGCACAGCGCCGTCATGAACGTTATGAATACAATGCTGCATTGCAAATCTGTTTTGGTTTAAGTACTGCTCATTTTTATTTATCTAAAGCAAAAAACTTTGAAGAAACGCTACAGCTTAACAACAACTATAATCTACAAAGTGAATCGAAAGTCTTATCAAACTTAGAAAAAAAAGAGCAACAGACCAGCTCGTATCAGCGCTTGAGTCGTGAGAGCAAGACGATTTACCAAACTACAGTGCTTGATATTAGTGTTAATGGCTATCGTATTAAATGGTCTGGTGAAGCTCCTAAAAACTTAAGAACTGGCGAATATATTTTAGTCAAAGAAACGCTGCATGGTCAGTGGCGTGGCGGTGTGATTCGCTGGATTAAACAATCGACTGAAAAAAGTCTGGAGCTGGGTTTAGAAATTCTTTCGCAAGCCATGTTCCCTTGTGCCGTACATATTCAGGCAGAGCGCCATACTCGTAATTACCACCCTGCACTATTACTACAAACTCAAAACCTAGAAGAAATACAAAACACGCTTATTTTACCGGGGTCTCAAATTTTTAGAGAGCAACAAACAATTCATTTACGATTGGGGACAGAAGAAATCAAAGTGTATCTACTCAAAGCACAACTCATTACTCAAAGTTTTATTCAATTTCAATTTGAACTTTTGAATGAGCAACAACAACATCTGCTTGATCAGTTCATGCTGAAAAAGAATAGTAACGCGAATAACCAAGATTTATGGGAAGCATTAAAGTGAGAAACTCTTTACTATCTAAAAAGTTAAAACGTACTGAAATACGTTTACTCATTATTGATGATAACCAGTTACGTTATAACCAAATTTTAACTTTATTATCGGGGAATGATTATCAAGTTAATGCCTTATTACTTGATGATTTAAAAAGTTTTGAAAAGCAGTTAAATACATCGTGGGATGTCATTATTTTTGGTCGTGCGTATGATTTGAAAATTGAACAAACTCTCTCCCTTGTTCAAGCCTCAGAACAGCCGCAGCTTCCAATTTTACTTTTACAACCAGATGACTACCAATCATCGCAATATCAAAACTATATTCAAAAAGGTATTTATGATGTAGTTCCATTAGAACCTTTGGACTATTTCTATATTACGCTTGTTCGAGCGCTGTCATATAGCCGCCTTTTACAGAAAGAACAGCGCCTTTTGGCTGAGCTTGATACCATTCATACACATACGCAAACACTGGTCGATAGCAGCCATAAAGCGGTCGCTATTTTTCAAGAAGGTATACATATTAAGGCAAATACCGAATATTTGAATCTTTTTGGTTTCCAGCAAGAAGAAGATATTATTGGTTTGCCGATTTTAGATGTCTTACAACCTAACGATTTAAATATTTTTAAACAACGTTTTAAGAAAATTTCTTTAGGCCAGTTTGATCAAGCACGTTTCGAAATTCAAAGTCAGCATCAAGCTATTTCTGGTAATAATGCTTTAAAACTGGAATTTATTCCGAGCCAAGAAGAAGATGCTGTACAACTGACCATCGACTATCAAGTTGATTTAAAAACACCAGCAAATACAGCACTAACCGAGAAAACGACTGGATTAAGTGCAGCTTGGCCACAGATTAATCGTCATTTATCGACCCACCCTGCCCAAGCAAATGCTCTAGTTCTATTTAGACTTGCACAGTGTCCAGAACGACTTTTTCAACAAGGTTGGCAAACTTTAGGACTTTATTTCAATGAGCTACATGGTTTTTTAAAAGACCATGCTCAGATGCCGATTTTCCAAGTCGACTTGGGCAGTTATGTCGGGATTTTACAAGCTGAAAATAGTACGGTTTTAAATTCTCAGTTGACGAGTTTACAAACTTTGCAAAAAGAACACTTGTTAAAAGTGAATGAGCAAAACTTTTCGGTACAGTTAAAACTTGGCTATGCTCAACTTAACCAACCATTAACTGAAACTACATTTAGCTCATTACTTAATGAAGCTGAAAAGCAGAACCTACCTCAAGTTACTCCTCAGCTTGAAATAACGCCTATTGTAGAAAAACCAGTTTCGCCGAGCATTGAAGCTGTTCCTCTTGATTTAACGATTGAGCACTTTGAGGTGACTTCGCAGTCTTCTTTGCTACAGCAATTAAGACAAAAATTAGCTAAAGGTGAGATACATCTTAAGTATCAGCAAATTTACGATAAACATGATGAAGAAACTCATAACTATGAAGTAACGAGTGGCTTTATTGCAGACGAACAATGGCATGATTTAAATGACTTAGCTGAATTAAAAGAAGATGCTGAACTATCAATTCAACTAGATCGCTGGATATTAGTAGAAGCCTGTAAACAGCTTCATAATTTCATTGCTCAGTATCCTAAAGCAAGGCTCATTATTAACCTTAATATTGATATTTTGCTGAAAGATAAAACCTTCCCTGAGCTGATTTCCAAACTGCTTACTATCATTGGTAGTAAACTTGAATGTCCTTTGATTTTGCAATTTTCGGAACAAGCTCTTCAGCACTACCTTCCAACAGTACAACCGCTGATTGGTCGTTTACGTCAACATGGTGCAGAAGTTTCAATCCGAGACTTTGCTTCTTCTATATATAGCGATTCAATTTTACAGCAGCTTGATATCCAGCTTGTAAAACTGCAGTCTAGCAAAACTGATCTATTAAGCTCAGACCAAGGACTCAATAGCTTGCAAGAAAAAGTATTGAACTATTTGACTGTAAAACCAATTGGAATTTTATTAGCTAACTTAAATGATATGAATCTGTTTGCCAATGCATGGAATGTGGAAACACGTTTCTTACAAGGTGATTATTTTCAGAAGAAGCTTGATCGTTTAACAGATGTGCAAGACCAGTAATGGTCTTGGACGCTAAAAACAAAAAACGGGCATAAGCCCGTTTTTTGTTTCGTTTTGAAGTATTAACGCTTGATAGAGCGAGACATACCAGCAAAACGTTGTTTGAATTTGTCGATACGACCACCAGTGTCTACATTCTTTTGTTTACCAGTGTAGAAAGGGTGGCAAGCTGAACATACGTCAAGGTAAATAGTTTCTTTACCTAAAGCAGAACGAGTTTCGATTACGTTACCGCATGAGCAAGTTGCAACTAATTTTTCATATTTTGGGTGAATATCGGCGCGCATCGTCGATTACTCCTAATTGAAGAAAGGCTTAAGCTGTCATCGCAATTGATCACTCTCAATTAAATTGAGGAAAGCTTTTACAAGCAGATCAACACCACAACAGACCATTCTTTTGGCCCACCGAAACCTCTAGGGTTAGAGCTAAGCACAACAAGTGGACAGTATTATACGCCATATAATTTTTTTTTGCGAATTAATCTTGGGATTTAGCCCAGTAATTTGCGATTACTCCACACACCATTAACTGTATTTGGTGAAATATCATAATTGGCAATACAATCATTCCTAAAGGCTGACCAATAAATAAGATTTGTGCCATTGGTACACCACTTGCCAAGGTCTTTTTTGAACCGCAAAAGAAAACAGTAATCTGATCGGCACGACTAAAACCAAAAGCACGCGGTAAATACAGGGCAAGCAACATAATAATAGTCAGTAATACAGAGCAAGCGAGCGCCAAAAGAAGTAAGGTTTTCCAGTTTACTTGATGCCAAAGTCCAGCAACCACCGCCCCACTAAATGCGCCATACACCACCATCAAAATTGAGCCTTGATCGAACGCTTTTACAATACTTGGTACTTTTGCCATATATGGAAAAACATAAGGACGAAGCAATTGCCCTAAAACAAATGGTACCAATAATAACAGCGTAATTTCTATAATAGATGATGTTGGATCAAAGCCATGCTGACTTTGTCCTAAAATAAAGAAACTCACTAAAACTGGTGTAATGAACATGCCAACCAAGTTTGAAAAAGATGCACTACATACCGCACCTGCTACATTTCCTTTTGCCACTGAAGTAAATGCAATAGAGGACTGAACCGTAGAGGGCAAGAAACACATAAACAGAAAGCCCCAATAGAGCTGCTGTCCTAATAAGGGCAAAAGAATAGGTTTAGCCAATAAACCAAGGGCAGGAAAAATAAAGAACGTAATTGCAAATACCAGCAAGTGCATTTTCCAATGCAAAATACCTTCAATGACTGCCTCACGAGATAACTTAGCACCGTGCAGGAAAAATAAAATTGCAATCGCGACTGTAGTTAGTGTATTGAAATACTGCGCAGCTTGACCACTGACTGGAAAAAATGTTGCTAGTAGCACCATACCAACTAACAAAATTGTAAATCGATCAAGTGCCAAGAACTTCAGCATGTTCACATCCTATGATTATTTTAGACAAATAAAAACCCAGTTGATAAATTGACCATTTGGTCAAGCCTTCATCATACTGGGCTATAAAAATAAAGCTAGGCTTTTAAGACCTAAATCTTAAAGCGCCTGAGTCAATTACTTAATTATTTCTAGCGTTTGCATCTTGCTGAATGAGTTCGATTTTATAGCCATCTGGATCTTCAACAAACGCAATCACTGTTACACCACCCTTCATTGGGCCTGCTTCACGCACAACTTTACCACCACGTGCTTTGATTTCTTCACATGCTTTGTAAGCGTCTTCGACACCAATCGCAATGTGACCATAGGCATTGCCTAAATCATAACTTGATGTATCCCAGTTATGCGTAAGTTCAAGCACGGTATTATTTTCTTCATCGCCATAACCAACAAATGCTAGTGTAAAACGACCTTCTTCATAATCACGCTTACGAAGTAACTTCATCCCTAATACTTCGGTATAGAACTTTAAAGATTGTTCTAAATTGCCTACTCGCAACATTGTATGAAGCATTCGCATGTTTATTCACCTGCCTTTTCTGTTTCATGTGTTTGATGATCTTTGAGTAGTTTGCCAACCCAAACCACTAAAATTAAGATTGGAATCCCGATCAATGTGGTCATCAAAAAGAAGTTTGGATACCCAATATTACTCACTATGGTACCTGAATATCCACCTAAAAGTTTTGGTGTAAGGGTCATGAGTGAACTAAAGATCGCATATTGAACAGCGGTAAATGACACACTGGTTAGGCTCGAAAGGAATGCAATAAATGCTGCACCCGCGAGGCCCGAAGCCATATTATCCACAACAATTGCAAAGTAGAGCCACAGCGAACTATAAGGCTTAATGACTTTACCGCTAATCTCGACCTCTTTACCTGACTGAGTATCAATGTATGGTAGAGGATCAATATTTACATCTAATTCAGCTTTGGTTACAGAATTTGAAGCAACATTATAATGATGGGAAACGGATAATACTTTTTGGTTTCCTTCTACAACTGAAGCAATAATTTGTTTGCTTGGTGATGACAGTAATTTCTGCATATCAATTGCAGCGTTAAATACACCTTTTTGATCTGTCATTTTTGCATCAAAATTCTGTCCATCAAGATTCAACACAATCTTTTGGTTAGGCGATAAAGCTTTACCAAAATACTGACCACGAACAACCACACTGCCTTCAGAAGATTTAGCAGTGATTTGGTCACTTCCCATTAAAGGTAAAATCTGTAGGGGTACATGTTCAGCATGCGTTGTTACTAAAGGTTGAACTCGGACTATGGTCTCTGCTTGTTGACTTTGCAAAGCATAGCCAGCTTTTACATCAACTTGTTTTGTTCCATCAAAATTGGAACTCGGGACTTTAATCTTCCAATAACCGACTTCATCCGGCTGAGCTTTATAATGTTTGTCTCCCACTTGAACATCTACCATATCAAGGGGTTTGCCAGATTTCACTAAACCAATGAAAATGAGGTTAGTAGAACTTGCCAATACAGCACCAACAAACATCAGTTTCATGATGTTCATACGCTGTGCTAATAAGCCTCCTAAGAAGCCTCCAACCAAGCTAAAGATCACACCATAAACTTTTACAGCTTCAGCAATTTGTTCTTTGCTAAAGTTTAGATCTTGATAAAAGACATTTGAGATCACACCGGCAATAATGTCTGAAATACGGAAAAAACCAATCAAAAATAGAAGCACTAACGCGAGTTTGACACCATAACGTTTAAAGAAATCCAGAATTGGAGCAATCCAAGTTTCTTTTGCCATTTGCTGGTTGACCACCCCCATCTTAACTAACACATAACCAACTAAAATGGCAGAACCAGTTGCTGTTAAGAATCTTAAAGCCTCTAAACCAAATAAAGCTGCACTATCTTGAATATTGCCAGCTTTGGAAATTGCCTCGGTAATTTGACCTGAGTAAATATAAGTTATGACAAACGAAATGACCGCTACAAAGAAGACTAAAACCAGACGGTAATAATCAGTAGTTTTATAGTTTTTATATACGCGATTAACCTTAGGTTCACGGACAAGCAAGGTTGTAACAATACCAACCAACATGACTGCTGCCATGGTTAAATAGGTGGTTTTCCACGCCTCGTAAATATAGTTACCTTTAGCTGTTCCTAAATGTGCTGCTAAAAATAATGCACCAGCACCAGCTACAATCATACCAATACGGTAGCCAGCATTATAAGTCGACGCCAACACCGTCTGCATTTCAGTTTCAGCTAATTCGATACGATAAGCATCAATTACGATATCTTGCGTTGCTGCCGAGAAGCCAAGCAACACTGCACCTGCTGCCATTTGAACCAAATAGCTATGGCCTAAAGCTGGGTCGGCAAAAGCCATGGTACAAATCGCAAGCACAATTAAACACTGAGCAATAAGCAGCCAAGCACGTCTTCGACCTAAAGCCTTGGTCAAGACCGGTACTGGTAATTCATCAATGAGAGGTGCCCAAACAAACTTAAAGGAATATCCCAAAGCTGCCCAACTGAAAAAAGTGACTGCACTTTTATCAATGCCCGCTTCACCTAGCCATAAAGAAAGACTAGAGAAAATTAGTAAAATAGGTATTCCGGCAGAAAAACCCAGAAATAGCATAATTAATGCACGACGGTCTAAAAATGCTTTAAACGCCGAGACCCAACCAGAGGTTTGTGTGGTCATTCGTTTTTTATTTTCCATAAATTATAAATGCGTCTATTCAATCGCTTCTTACAATTGCTTTCAAGATTCTTTCTGCAATCAAGTTTTGTTTTGGTGATAAAAGCAGCAAGTTTGCTTGATATTTTATGCTAAACCTGTATACCTTTAATCTTCAACCTTCGTTTTCTTTTGCTGGATATCAACAGTGACACAAAAACTTGATCAAGTGACAACTTCAACTTTATCACTCGCTAAAACAAACACCACAAACGTCACAATAAATGCATTTCCTTCAGCTTTTGAGCAACCTGATATAAAAATGACTTTGGATAAAACAGCCTTAAAACCCGAACAACTTACACATATTCCAGATTTTGAAAATATTCCAGCCTCAACAAAACGTATAAAACCGCTTAATAACTTTTTAGGACAAGATCGTGCCAAAGCTTCAGTAGAAGCCGGCATTTCTTTACCCTACTCTGGTTATAACATTTTTGCAGTAGGAACGGCAGGTTTGGGTAAACGCACCATGATTAAGCGTTTACTACAACAACATGCCAAAACAATGCCTACTCCAGATGATTGGGTATATGTTTATAACTTTAAGCAAGCGCGTCAGCCAATTGCGCTACGCTTCCCTGCTGGGCAAGGAACCAAGTTTCAACATACTCTTCATCAAACTTGGCAAATTATTTTAAAACAGCTTGAACGCCGCTTTAGTGCCGAGACTTATCATAACCGTATTGAGCGAATTCGTCAGGAAACTGGAGATGAGCAGCAAGAAGCGCTTGTTGAGTTAACAAAAGAAGGCGAAGAGCTCGATTTAAAATTAATTTCTCGAAATGAGAAGCATGGTTTTGTGCCTGTCCAAGTAAAAAATGATCAGGTTCAAGAACTGACCCAAGCAGAAATTGATGCTTTAAATAGTAAACAGCGTGCTGAAATCGCGGCGAATATTCGCTATATGGATAAAAAGCTTGAGCGTCTTGGTTTGCATTTAGGCGATTTAGAAGACGATGCACGAGACAAAGTCTCTGTTTTAAATCGAGACATCGCGACTCAAGTGGTTATGCCACGAATAGATTTAATTTTAAATAAGTATGGTCAAGTTAAAGGGCTTGAAGATTATTTAAAACAATATGCACAAGATGTAATTGACAATGTTGAGCTCATTTTAGAGCAAGAAGAAGATGACTTTGCTCCTGCTATGTTCAATCGTGTACCAGCACGTTATCAAGCAAATGTAATTGTTTCAAATAAACCAAACAGCGGTGCACCGGTTATTTTTGAAGATTTCCCAACTCACTACAACTTGCTTGGTCATGTAGAACAGCTTACGCACAACGGTACAATTACCACAGATTTCACACTCATTCGCCCTGGTGCTCTACATCAAGCGAATGGTGGTTTTTTAATGCTTGAAGCCGAGCAATTACTCGAACAGCCTTATGCATGGCAGGGTTTAAAGCGTGCTTTAAAATCAGGCCAGCTCAAGCTTTCTTCTCTTGAACACATGTTGACGTTAACAGGCTCTATCTCGATAGAACCTGCTGCAGTTCCACTTGATATTAAAGTGGTTCTTATGGCAGAACCTGAAATTTATTATGAAATTTTAGAAGTAGAACCAGAGCTTGGTAGTGTATTTAAAATTCGTGCAGATTTTACCGATACATTACAGCGTAATGACGAAAATGAACAAGCTTACATGCAGCTAATTGCTGACTATGTACAAGCAGATAAACTACTTCCATTTGATCGTAGTGCCTTAGCAGCTTTACTTACCGACTCAAGCCGTCAGGCGGAAGACCAAAGCTCACTATCATTACATGCTTCAACTTTGGGTGACCTCATTCGTGAAGCACATCATCATGCATTTAAAGCCAATGAAAAGATTGTAACTGACCAACACATTAATCTTGCATTACAACATAGACAATATCGCTTAGGCTATTTAAGAGAACTTTACTGGCAGGATCTATCGCGTGGAACTCAGTTAATCGAAACTTCGGGCCACCGTTTAGGTCAAATCAATGCCCTCTCCGTTATTCACTATGCAGATGTTGAGTTTGGTTTACCTTCACGTTTGACCGCCTCAGTTTATCAAGGTGGTGGTGATATTCTTGATATTGAACGTAGTGTAGAACTAGGTGGTTCACTCCATGCCAAAGGCGTGTTGCTCATGTCTAGCTTCTTGAAAGCTCACTTTGGCCGTGAACAGATTTTACACTTCTCTGCTGCGCTTGCATTTGAACAAAGCTATGGGCAAGTCGACGGTGACAGTGCAACGGTTGCCGAGCTTTCTGCATTAATTTCTGCAATTAGCCAAATACCAATTGATCAATCATGGGCAATTACTGGTTCTATGAATCAGTTAGGCCAAGTTCAACCAATTGGTGGTGTAAATGCAAAAATTGAAGGCTTCTATGATGCTTGTAAATTACAAGGTTTAACTGGCAAACAGGGTGTCATTATCCCACGTCAAAACATGCAACATTTGATGTTACGCCAAGATGTAATTGATGCAGTAAAAGTTGGTCAGTTCCATATTCATGCGATTGATACGATTGACCAAGCACTTGAAATTTTAATGGCTCGTCCAGTCGGTACACTCGATAAAAAAGGCAAGTACAGTAAGCACTCTATTTATGCGGCTGTAATGGAGCAACTTGAATATTGGCAAGCCATCGAAGATGGTGCAGAAATTGAAGAGGAACCAAAGAAGAAAAAGAAAAATAAGAAAAAAATCAAAAAGCATGAAGAGCTCACAGCTGATGATCTTCCACAAGAGACTCAAGAAGAAGTTGCGACTCTGAAGCAAAAATAGCACTAAGTAAAAAAGGGCTTGTAATCACAAGCCCTTTTTTATGAATAAGGTAAAATTAGCGAACAATTTGCATGGCCCTTCCGCCAGCCAATTGACTAAAATACTGTTTAAGCGCTTCAACACAACGCTGAATCTTCATCGGCTGTTGATCGTGTTTGGCGATCTCTGCATATAAAGTGAAAGCTGGAAGTTTCCAATCTGGAAGAATTTCAATTAAAGAACCAGCCTTCAATTCTTTTTGAGCATCTAAATATAAAATTCTAGCAATACCATGTCCTTGCTGACATAAGGCTTTAGCAACTTGCAAATTATTACTTTGCAAACGGCTTACCATCTCAATATTTAATTTTTCACCTGTTTTAGCATGCTGGAAGTTAAAAGTGCGTGATTCGTTCATTGCATTGATAGAAAGCAACTCATGGTTGTTTAAATCGTTGGGATGCAAAATCGGGCTTGATTGATTGAGATAGCTGGGAGAGGCTACCAAAATCTGATCGACAAAAGCCATAGGAACTACAGAACTACTCTCTTCTACTGGCGTAGAGCTCATACGTACTGCAATATCAATTCGCTCTTCAATTAAGTCGATATAACGATGCCCCACTTCAAAATGAACAGATAAACCGCGATGGGCAGACATCCAGTGAGATAAAGCAGGAATAATGTGCTGAACTGCTAAGTCTGGGGTTGTTGCAATACGCAAATCACCAATCAAGTCATCTCGCAATTCATTGATTCTGATTTTGCCTCTTTCTGCTGCTGCCAACATTTCTTGGCAACTTGAGAAAAAAGCCTGTCCAGCCTCTGTCAAACTAAGTTTTCGAGTAGAACGGTGTAATAAAATTACATCCATTTCATTTTCAAGAGAACGTATTTGCTGACTGACAGCACTTGTTGTAATGCCTAATTCACGTGCCGCACCACTAAATGAACTTTTTTCAACCACACAAGCAAAAACACCCATCGCACGAAGCTGATCTAACATAGGTTTCCTCAAATCTAATTCTAAATTTATAAAAAATGCTTATTGTTGTAATGAAAGCAACCAATTACATTATACGAGGAAACCTATATTTATTGCATTAGCTAATTTGGTAAAAGATTTGCCGGATTGATTGGTTTACCGTCAAGGCGAATTTGGAACTCAAGCATGACACGAGAAGCCCCTGAAGACCCCATTTCAGCAATCTTTTGGCCTGCGGTTACATTGTCTCCACTCTTCACCATCATCTTGCTATTGTGGGCATAGGCACTGATATAGCCATCAATATGTTTGATTAAAACGAGATTACCATATTCTTTTAAACCATCGGCTGCGTATACAACTTGACCGTCAGCTGCCGCATAAATAGGATCACCTTGGTTACCACCGTAACGAATTCCTTTGACATTATTCGCCAAATTAAATCCTTGGATAACCGGACCATTATTTGGTTTCACCCAACGCAAGCTTGAACTTGGAATTGAAGCCCCTACGCTAGTATTGGTTGTTGGTGCAACTGTTCTTGGCGGCGGTGTAGTAACCGTTGTTGTTGGCGGAGTTGTGGTTGTCGGTAATGCAATTGTTTGGCGCTTAATTGGCTCTTGTTGCGCCATGACTTGTGTCGACACGGTTTTTGGTGAAGAAGATTTTTTCAATCGTAATGATTGATTAACATAAATACGATATGGCGGAGCAATATCATTCATCTCTGCAATACTGAGATAGTCCAAACCATAACGCATTGCAATGCCACTTAAAGTATCACCTGAACGAACGGTGTAATAGTTAGGAGCCATTGAATAGCGAGAACTATTATTAATTTGTGGTTTAGAAGCACATCCTGCCATTGCAACAGTAAAACCTACAGCTACAGACAACATCATAATTTTCATTATATTGTCTCTTTGAATATGCGATCTGCTTTGTTGCCCAGTTAAATGCATCGATCTCCCTCACTAAATGCTACAAATCATTTCGGCTAAGAGTACCAAAAAAGTAAGAGGAAACATGTTCCTCTTTTTCTATATTCACAAAGTTATAACATTCGGGCCAAATTATTGACCCAAGCTTGCCTGTAAATCCTCTAAAACCGCATAGTTTGTTGCATCCATCTGAATTGGGGTCACACTTACAAAACCGTTTGCAACCGCAAAAAAGTCAGATTGAATTTGGCTAGCAATACGCTGCGGGTCCGTAACTGCTTCACCTGCCAGACCAATCCAGTAAACCTGTCTTCCTCTTGGGTCGACATGACTTGTGATGGGTTTAGACTGAGCACGGCGTCCTTGATAGGTAATTTGAGTCCCTTTAAGCTGTGGCACATCCGGAATATTAATATTAAAAATATGTCGAGGTGGTAGCGCAGGTAAACCTTTGGCAATAAAGTCATGTACCCATTTGGCTGCTTGCGCATAATCATCTTTATGGTTGTATGAACGCACATCAGAACCCGCTAAAGAAACCGCAATTGCAGGCTGTTTCATTAAGCGTCCTTCAAATGCAGCGCCGACTGTTCCCGAATACAGAACATCATCACCTAAGTTTGCACCACTGTTGATTCCACTAACTACCAAGTCAAATTCGAAATCAAACAATCCATTCATAGATAAATAGACGCAATCGGCTGGCGTTCCATTTACAGCCCATACATCTTCAGCAATTTGAATAGGACGTAAAGGACGATCTAATGTTAACGCGCTCGAAAATCCACTTCTTTCACTTTCTGGAGCAACTACTACAACACGGCCTAATGGTTTTAACGCTTCAGCTAAAGCCTGTATACCTGGTGCAAATACACCGTCATCATTCGCAATTAAAATATTCACAAAAAATCTTTCTCGACAAATAAACCCGAAGGTTTTCTCAATTGAATTATTTGTTGAATTATATATATTTATGCCTCCATAGCATTATAAAATTGTGAAAAAATGAAAACTTTCGCTCCTTTTTTTCAAGTATTGGGGATCAGTATCACATTGTGTACGCAAACGGTTTTTGCTGATGAGGGTATCTCGACACAAGAAGCTGATAGCTTAATTAAAGATGACATTGCATCTACTCAAGTTTTACAAGAAATTTGCCCTAGTTTTGTTGGCGCAAATAAAAATCTTGAAACGAATACTAAAAAGATTATTGCAATGTACCTTGGTGGTTATTCCAATAAGTCAATTACCTTTTCTGCCCTACAAAATGATGCAGAATACAAGACACTTTTAAGTGAAGCTCGCCAAGCTGCAAAAGAAATGGATCACCATGAGCAACACGAACTTTGTCAGGAAGTGGTAAATTACAAAGATTAAGTTTATTTGACTCAATACGCTTTTCTTTGAAGGGTTTTCTGTTTATGTAAAGCAGAAAACCTACATAACAATACATTTTTTCCATTTTTTTAGCGTTTAAATTGTTTAAGCTATCGGCATATTTCAAATTTTTGTTTCAGGTTATCCATGTTTATGAAAAAAAGCTTAGTTCAATCACTTTCTGTTGTTTTACTCATGACAATGGCAACAGTGGGTTATGCTGCTGACAAGAAAAAAACAGCTGAAAAGAAAACTGAAAATGAAAATGTTGTTGAAGTTACGCCGACTAAAGGGACTACACCCGAAGAATTAGCAGCAATTCAAGTACTTTCTGAAATTTGCCCAAGTTTAATTGGCAAAAAAGATGCTGAATTTGCCCAAGGTTATGAGCGCCTTGTGAAAGATTATTTACCAAATGAAGCAGACCCAGTTGCAGCTTTAGAAAAACGTAGCAAAGACAAAAGTTTCAAGAAAGTCTTAAAAGAAGCACGTAATGATGCAAAAGCTGCTGGTAACGAGCAAAACAAGTTAGTTTGTCAAGACGTAAAAGCTTATCAATCGCAAAACTAAATTAGTTAAAAACTCTCTAGTTACAATACTGTTTGAAAAAGCCGACTTCCCCCATAGAAGTCGGCTTTGCTTTGTCCTAAAATGCTAGGTTCTTCTGCTTCACACAAGATATTGGAATTACCTAGAATGACTCGAAAAAGCGCTATTGCTGCACTCCTCCTCTTACCAAGTTTTTCTTATGCAGCAACTGTCTTATCAGCTCCGCCAGAATTAAATAATAAGTCTTATGTATTAATGGATTACGAGACAGGACAGATTCTCGCTTCTAAAAATGAAAATGAAAAGCTTGCGCCTGCTTCTATGACTAAAATGATGACAAGCTACATCATTGAACAAAAACTATTAAAAGGTGAGCTTACCGAGAATGAAAAGGTTCGTATGAACGAATCTGCTTGGTGTAAAGGAAGCAGCGCTGAATCATGTATGTATGTACCATTAAATGGTACTGCAACAGTTTTAGAAATGCTTCGAGGTATTATCATTCAGTCTGGTAATGATGCGTCAAAAGCAATGGCTGAACATATTGCTGGAAATGAAGGTACTTTTGCTCACCTCATGAATCAGGAAGCAAAACGTATTGGTATGACAAATACCCAGTTTATGAACTCTACGGGCTTACCTGCAGAAGGTCATTATTCAACTGCAAAAGATATGGCTGTTCTAGCTCAACATATTATTAAAGACAGCTCAAGATACTACCCAATTTACTCTGAGAAAGAATTTACATTTAACGGTATCAAGCAAGGTAACCGTAATGCGTTACTTTATACTGACCCAAGTGTTGACGGTTTAAAAACAGGCCACACAGATGAAGCTGGTTACTGCTTAACAACTTCAAGTAAACGTGGCCCAATGCGCTTAATCTCAGTTATTTTTGGTACTGACAGCGTTAATGAACGTGCTAACCAAACACGCGCGTTGTTGTCTTGGGGCTTTGCGAACTTTGAAACTGCAAATGTTCAACCTGCAAACCAAGTTCTTGCAAAAGCTAAAGTATGGTTCGGTAAAGAAAATGAAGTTCAAATTGGTTTAGCAGAGAACTTCAATGTCACTATGCCAAAAGGCAAAGCAGGTGGTATAAAAACTCAATTGGTTGTTCAACCAAATTTAAATGCTCCTCTTCAAAAAGGCCAAGTGGTAGGTAAACTTGTTGCAAGTTTAGATGGCAAGGTTATTGCTGAAAAACCTCTTGTTGCATTAAAACCAGTTGAAGAAGCAGGCTTCTTTGCACGCATGATCGACCATATCAAACAATTCTTTAGTAACTTATTCTAATTTTAGAATAGTTCAATTAAGCACTCATGCTATTAGCTTGAGTGCTTTTTTATTTTATACTTCTATTAAATTTTATTTTGATGCTTCTCATGACAAAAAACATCCGTCCTTATTTAGATCATCATCCACAAATTGATCCAAGTTGTTACATTGATGAAATGTCCGTGGTTGTCGGTGATGTTAAATTGGCCGAAAATGTTTCGGTATGGCCTTTTGCAGTCATTCGCGGAGATGTAAATAGTATTCAAATTGGTAAAAATAGTAATGTACAAGACCATTGTATGTTACATGTCAGCCATAAAAATGATGCCAAGCCTAATGGTTCACCTCTTATTATTGGTGAAGATGTGACGGTGGGTCATCATGTGACTTTACATGGCTGTACTATTGGTAACCGCGTACTAGTCGGGATCAATACCGTCATTTTAGATGATGTCGTTATTGAAGATGATGTAATGATTGGTGCGGGAAGTTTAGTTCCACCTCGTAAAGTCTTAAAAAGTGGTTATCTCTACGTTGGAAGTCCAGTACAGCAAGTACGTCCTCTAACTGAAAAAGAATTGGCATTTTTACCTTATTCAGCAAGACATTATGTAAAAGTGCAAAATAACCATAAAGATAACCAAACCAATTAGTACATACTCAATTTTTCAAACGATAGAGCTTTTATAGTTCTCTATCGTTTGTAAGATCACCGTAGCCAAAAACCCCTAAATTTCGTATCATACGACTTTTAAATTCATGGTGCTTTTTTATGGCCGCATGGACTCCTCATGTCACTGTCGCTACAGTCGTAGAAAAAGATGGACGCTATCTTTTTGTCGAAGAACATAGCGAAGGTTTTGTACACACTGTGTTTAATCAACCTGCTGGTCATGTGGAATGTGGTGAAACGCTAATAGAAGCTGCTATTCGTGAAACACTTGAAGAAACGGGTCATCATGTTGATATAGATGCCTTACTTGGTATTTATACATATACTCCGCCTATGTTTCCGGATCGTACTTACTATCGCTTCTGCTTTTTAGCACATGTCACTCATGTCGAAAGCGACCCAAAACTTGATACAGGTATTGTTTCTGCTGTCTGGATGACTCTAGATGAGCTTCAAGAATCTGCCCGCGCTCGTAGTCCTCTGGTCATTAAAGCGATTGAAGATGCCATAAAAGGTCACCATTATCCTTTAGCTCTTATTTATGAGCACCCTTTCTCTCCCTCATTAACTTCTCATTTGGATGCCTAGTCCTATGCAACAACGTGTCATCGTCGGTATGTCTGGTGGCGTAGATTCATCTGTTTCTGCGGCACTCTTACTTCAACAGGGTTATCAAGTTGAAGGTCTCTTCATGAAAAACTGGGAGGAAGATGACGGCACGGAATACTGTACAGCAATGGAAGATTTAGCCGATGCTCAAGCAGTAGCAGATAAAATCGGTATTAAACTTCACACTGCAAACTTTGCGATGGAATATTGGGATCGTGTATTTGAACACTTCTTGGCTGAATATGCAGCTGGCCGCACTCCAAACCCAGATATCTTATGTAATAAAGAAATTAAGTTCCGTGCGTTTTTAGACCACGCCATGACTTTAGGTGCCGACTTTATTGCAACAGGTCACTATGCTCGTCGTGCTGAAACTGCATACAACTCTAAAGGTGAAGCATATGCACCTTTATTACGTGGTTTAGATAATAATAAAGATCAAACTTATTTCTTGCATGCAGTGCATGGCCGCGAAATTAATAAAACGCTCTTCCCTGTTGGCGAAATTGAAAAACCGGAAGTTCGTAGAATTGCCGAAGAGCTGGACTTAGCAACTGCGAAGAAAAAAGATTCAACTGGTATATGTTTTATCGGTGAACGCCGTTTTAATGACTTCCTTAAACAATATTTACCCGCTCAACCAGGTAAAATTGTGCTGGATAATGGTAAAGAAGTTGGTGAACATCACGGTCTGATGTACTATACGCTCGGTCAGCGTGGTGGTATTGGTCTGGGCGGTATGAAAGGTGCAGCTGAAGGTGCATGGTTTGTACTTCATAAAGACGTTGCCAATAACCGTTTAGTTGTAGGCCAAGGACATGAACACCCACTTATGCAAAGTACGCAGCTTTGGAGTGAGTCTATTGACTGGGTAGCTGGTGAACAACATATTCCGGCTGAAGGATTACGCTGTACCGCTAAAACACGCTATCGTCAGCCTGATCAAGCTTGCACAGTGTTTATTGATGAAAATAGTGAGCATGGTGTTCGTGTTGAATTTGATGAACCTCAACGCGCAGTTACACCAGGTCAAAGTGTTGTATTTTATTCAGATGAAGTTTGCCTAGGCGGGGGTGTGATTCACCATACAAATGCCCCTACACCAAATTTTATTTAAGGGAATGAATGGCATGGTGGAGTTACCCTTTCAACAATCACAAGCCTTGAATGTTCGCCAAAACCGTGCCCTTGCCTTGGCGGGGGTATTTCAAGCGACCCAGCTTACGCATATGACCGCTATGACAGGTCAACAAAGTATTGGTGAAAGTGGTAACTTCTATTTTGAATTATTAATAAAGGCGAGTTTAAATATTCGCCCTACAACAAATAATAATACCGTTCAGACATTAGATTTTTTTAATCAATTGGCTGATATTTCTCTAGGTCTTAAAACTCTTGAGAATTGTATTACCCAGCCTTTTACCAATGCGCCCAAATCTCGTTTGCCTAAAATGCGTAGTGCAAAACTTCCTATGTCTTACGCGATGTCACTTTTGCAGCTAGAAAAGAAGGTCTATAGCAATCCTGAATATGTGGCCATTATTGAAAAAGCACAGCAGAAGATTTTAAAACAGCTTTCTTTTTTCGATAATAACTATTTACACCCCAGCATTTTAGCTAATTTGGCACAAACCTATGTTGATACTGCCGGGCAAATTAATCCACGCATTCTTGTTCGTGGTAATGCTGAGGCATTTAAAGATACCAACCATACCAACCGTATTCGTGCTTGTCTGTTTACAGGGCTACAAATGGCTCATTTATGGCGACAACTCGGCGGTAGTTCATGGAACATGATTTTTAGCAAACGTAAATTGCTACAGGATATTCAAGCTCTTGCTCGCTTACAGTACCAAGTTATCTAAGGCTGTAACGAGATTATTTTTGTTTTATGTTTATTCCAGCATTAAGGAATCGTTATGAACGCTTTAACCGCACTATCACCATTAGATGGACGTTATGCCAGCAAATGTGATGCGCTACGCCCTTTTCTTTCTGAGTTTGGTTTAATTCATGCTCGTGTCACTGTAGAAGTGCGTTGGTTACAAGCGCTTTCTAACCGTCCAGAAATTATTGAAGTTGCTCCTTTCTCAGCTGAAACAAATGCAGCTCTAGATGCAATCGTAAGCAACTTCTCTGAAGAAGATGCGAATCGCATTAAAGAAATTGAACGTACAACTAACCATGACGTAAAAGCCGTTGAATATTTCTTGAAAGAGAAAATTGCTGGTATTGCTGAATTACAAAATGCGGGTGAGTTCATTCACTTTGCTTGTACATCAGAAGACATCAACAACTTGTCTCATGCGCTTATGCTTAAAAACGGTCGTGAAGTTTTAGTATCAAGCATGAAGCAAATTTTAAATGCAATCTCTGCTTTAGCAACGACTCATGCTGAACAACCGATGTTGTCTCGTACACATGGTCAAACTGCTAGCCCAACAACTTTGGGTAAAGAAATGGCGAACGTTGCATATCGTTTAGCTCGCCAAATCAAGCAATTTGAAAATGTTGAGTTACTCGGCAAAATCAATGGTGCAGTAGGTAACTACAATGCTCACCTTTCTGCTTACCCAGATGTTGATTGGCCAGCCCATTCACAAGCTTTTGTTGAATCTTTAGGTTTAACATTTAACCCATACACAACTCAAATTGAGCCACATGACTACATGGCTGAATTATTTGATGCGTTACGTCGTTACAATACAATTTTGATCGACTTTAACCGTGACGTATGGGGTTATATCTCTTTAGGTTACTTCAAACAAAAACTTAAAGAAGGTGAAGTTGGTTCTTCAACTATGCCGCACAAAGTTAACCCGATTGACTTTGAAAACTCTGAAGGTAACTTAGGCATTGCAAATGCTGTGTTGGCTCACTTAGGCGAAAAATTACCAATTTCTCGCTGGCAGCGTGACTTAACTGACTCAACTGTACTTCGTAACATGGGTGTTGGTTTTGCTCAAAGCTTAATTGCTTTTGATGCTTGCTTAAAAGGTATTGGCAAACTTGAATTGAATGCAAACCGCTTGAATGAAGATCTTGACCAAGCTCAAGAAGTTCTTGCAGAGCCAATTCAAACAGTTATGCGTCGTTATAACGTTGAAAAACCATATGAGAAGTTAAAAGCTTTAACTCGTGGTCAAGCAATGACTCGCGACATGATGGTTGATTTCGTAAATGGTAATGAACTTGCTCAAGTACCAAGCGAAGAGCGCGCTCGTTTAGCTGAGCTTACACCTGCAACTTACACAGGTAATGCAGCTGAACAAGCAAAACAAATTAACGATTTAATTAGCAAAATCTAATTAAAAAAATTTGATAAAAGCGAAGCTTAGGCTTCGCTTTTTTATTACACTCATATTCATCAAAAGAAATCTTATTTAGAAAATGATCGAAAAAAAATTTAAGCTTAAACATTATATTGCGCTTAGTCTGCTTTTCATTGCCATTATCATTTCAGGTATACAGCCTCTTGAGTTTGAAGCTTATTTACTTCATCAGGCTGGAACTGTTTTGATGCTGATTCTACTTTTTATTATTTTTAAAAAAATTGGTCTCGATTTTTTAAGTTTTTGTTTTTATTTACTGTTTCTTTTAATCCACGTAATTGGTGCTCATTATCTTTATTCATACGTTCCATACAATGACTGGATTCAGCACATCTTTCATTTTAATTTAGATGGATACATGGGTTGGTCTCGCAATATGTATGATCGACTTGTACACTTTTCATATGGCGCTTTGCTCTACCCTCTTATTTATCGCGTTTTTCAAGTTTGGTTGCCGACTGCACGTCCGTTTTCCCTATTTTTACTTGTAGTTCAATTCGTGATGGCATCGAGTGTTTTTTATGAACTGATCGAATGGGCAATTGCTATTGGCTTATCACCTGAACAAGCTGAAAATTATAATGGGCAACAAGGCGATATGTGGGATGCTCATAAAGACATGTTACTCGCCACAATTGGATCAATTGTTTATGGAGTTATTACTCTTATAACAACACCGAAAATCAAAAATTAGCCATAAATAAAAAGCGCTCATTGAGCGCTTTTATATTTTACATAGAGTCTTTTAAACAACTGGATAAGTCTGTTCTAAAATATTTTGCAAAGGTGAAGAACTCGTATTTGGTAAAATTTGATCAAGATTTGTTGTTTGATCAATTGAAGTATTTACATCAGTTTGCTCAGGTATCTGCGTTGTTTTCAATGCTGTCGATGATAGAAGTTTTGAGACAGGATCTGAATCGTTTAAAGAAGAGCTTTTTAGCAAATCATCTACAGGAACAGTTTTCTGCTGATTCGTAGGCTCAGTTGTCGTACTTTGCGTAACCTTTAAAGTGTGTAACCCAACACTATCTGCTAAAGATGGTGTTTCTGTACTTAAAGTATTGACTGAAGCATCAGCCAGACTCGCGACTTTCGGTGCAACCACATAAAAAGTAAATGGAGAGCTTGCTTCACTGGTCAGCCCTGCTGCATCAGTTTGGGTTAAAGTAATGCTGTGCTTACCAAGAGTTAAATCCTTATCAAAAGTAAATGACCAAGATCTACCAGCCGTTACAGTCACCACCCCAATTGCAACACCATTATCATAAATCGTAAGTGTCGCATTCGCTTCACCTGAACCTGTAAGTTTTGGCCTAGCATCGTCAGTTTCAGAACCTGCTGCAATAGCACCTTTTATGTCACCTACATCATCTTCTACACTATTTAAGATAGGTTTTGTCGGGGGTATGGTATCTTTTGTCCCCACAATGTCGAGACTTTCAGATCTATTTCCAGCACCATCGATCACTGAAACAGCACCATGGTTGTTATCAGTTAATGCAGGCGAAATAGTAATCGTAAATTTTCCATTCGCATCTGCCGTTCCGGTACCAATCACTTTACCAGTTGCATCTTTAATTTCAATTTTGGCATTGGCTTCCGCTGTACCAGTTACCGAAGTTCCATCTGCATTAATTTGAGCCGTTGGTTTATCTGGTGCAATCGAGTCAAAGCCCGGCTTAATTTCAACGGGTTTAGACATATTACCGGCTGCATCTTCAACAACCACTGTACCTTTTTGGGATTCTGTTAAAGCAGGTGAAAGTGTAATTTGAAAGTCACCTTGAGCATCGGCGGTCCCACTTCCAATCACTTTACCATCGGCATCTTTTATTTGAACTTTCGCATTTGCTTCAGTTTTACCATGTATTACTGACCCTTCTTTGTTGACTTCAACAAAAGGAGAAGCTGGTGGCACGGTGTCTTTACCCGCAATAATTTTAACTTCTTCAGATTTATTACCAGCAGCGTCTTCAGCAACAACTTTACCGCCCGCTTCACTGGTTAATGGCGGAGTAAGCTTTAAAGAATAAATACCATCTTTATTTGCAAAAACAGAACCTAATACTTTGCCAGTGGCGTCATAAACTGTAATTTTGGCATTTGCCTCTGCCTTACCAGTCAACAATGAACCATCATCGCTCAATTGGGCCTGCGGAGCATCTGGAGGTATTGTATCTTTTGTACCTGTCACAACAGTCGCTTTAGAACTATTTCCAGCCGCATCTTGGGCAATAACGTTTAATTTGTCCCCATTCACGAGCGGCTTATCTAATTTAACAGTGTAGTTACCACTTGCATCTGCAACACCCGATGCGACTGTATTGCCTGCAGCATCTTTAAGATAGATTTTTGCATTTGCTTCAGTTTTACCAGTCACTGTCACGGTATCATCAGCAAGCGTAGCTGTAGGAGCAGCAGGTGCGATTAAATCAGGTGCACTTGATGAGTCATCCTTATCATCTTTCTTAAAAGCCCAAAGATATAATCCTTCCGCAGCTAAAACTGCTAAGCCTGCTTTGAGTACATTACCCATCGTAAAACTTGGATCACTATCAACCGCCATAGTTGCAGCTGCTGGACTCGTACTGGCATAGCCTAAATCTGTAACATGATTTAAGCCTTTATAATCGATCACTTTACCTTGAGCATCGAATTGCGCTTCAACAAATTTTCCATGTTCAGTCGGAAAAACAAGTGAATGCTCTGTTGTATTTGTTGCTTCATTAAAGAAATTTTCTAAGACAATAGTCTCTCCATTTTTTAAATGGATAACTAAGCGCCCACCCTGTTTTTCCATGGATGCAATATCTTTTTGGCTTACACCAATCTGAATAATAGTAGGCTGATTTAAAATTACTTTATTGAGTTGACCATCTTGCAGAACGTCCAAACCCTCTTTGGATGCCACAATTATTCTTGTCATTATTTCCTATCCTGAATTTCAGTTATATTTTTAAATGTGTAACTTTTTAAATGAAACAGGCTTTGTTGCACAAAGCTATTCTTGAAGGCTTCTTCAGTAATATAATTTCCAGATGAAGAAGCCTACACCTAAAATCTATCGTACAACCAATTGGTCCTCGTATAACCAAGCTTTAATCAAGCGAGGAAATATTTCAATCTGGTTTGATCCTAAGACGCAATGGTATGCACAACCACAAGGCAAGCAAGGACGAAATCAAACTTATTCCGATACAGCGATTCAATGCTGTTTAATGATCAAATCTCTATTCCGTCTTTCTTTACGTATGGTTACTGGCTTTGTTCAAAGCCTGATTAAACTCTGTGGCTTGAATTGGACAGCACCAGATTACTCCACCCTTTGTAGACGACAAAAGCATATTGATATTGCGATAAGCTATCAGAAAAGTCATGATGGGTTACACCTACTTGTCGACTCTACGGGTTTAAAGTTTTTAGGTGAAGGCGAATGGAAGCGTAAAAAACATCAGCCTGAATACCGTCGGCAATGGCGTAAACTGCATATTGGTATAGATGCTGAAACACTGCAAATACGTGCCGTTCAGCTTACTACAAATAATGTCAGTGATTCACAAGTACTAGGTGATTTACTGGATCAAATTCCACTAGATGAGCGAATAGATTCTGTCTATACCGATGGCGCGTACGACACGAAGTGCTGCAGAAAAGTGATTTCAGATCGTCAAGCACATGCAGTAATTCCACCCAGAAAGAATGCCAAGCCCTGGAAAGATTCTAAAATAAGTTCAATAGAACGAAATGAGTTACTTCAAACGGTTAAACATTTAGGCAGAACCCTATGGAAAAAATGGTCGGGTTATCACCGTCGTAGTTTGGTGGAAACCAAGATGCATTGCATCAAATTATTAGGTGATAGGCTGACGGCAAGACATTTTCAAAGTCAGGTCAATGAAATTCATGCGCGTGTGGCAGTTCTGAATAGATTTACGGAATTAGGTAGACCTCGCACCCAAGTTGTGTCTTAAATTTGAATGGATTGGGGAGAACTCAGCTTTTGAATGTTTATGCAACAAAGCCAATGAAACATCTAAAAGCTATTTTATTGTTGCCTAAAATATCAAAATCACTTATCTATCACAATTCAATAAGTATATTTATCAACAATATTTTTTGAATTTTTATTAAAAAATAACTTCGAATAGAGTTTATATAAAACTTATATATTACATTCTTAAATAAACAAAGCTAAAAGCTCCTACAAGAAATAAGATGAATAATGTCATAAATTTAGTTATTTTTTTATCTGCCCATGTCATTTTAAGCATCGTCCAACCCTGAAAGCGTTTAGCAAGAATGCTATTTAAAATAAGCGTTGAAAGATGCAATATAACCAAAGCTAAAAATAAGTTTGCGAAAAATGAATGTAAGTCTCTCAAAGCATAAGTAAAGTGTTCTGTTCCGTATCCAAGTACTACAACAACAGGAATGAGTATGAAAATAAATACAATCGAAGCTTGAAATAGCCCAATACTGAACAATTGAATTGTATTTTTCGAAAAAAGACTGACTGAATTTGCATGGCTAAAGGACTTTTTAATTGCATTAAATGCCATAGTGCTCCGCTTCTTTAAGCCAAATGGCGCAGTACTTGAAACACGTGGACTTAAAAAGTGCCAAATAACCCGTGTAATAATGCCAATCAGGAGAATATAACCAAACATCATATGCACCTGATGTAAGTCCTCGTTATCTCCTGTAAAATAAGCACCAACGAAAGAAACCATAATAATGATGTGCAAAACTCTTATAAGAATATCAATATGCGATAACGTTTTTGACATCACAAAACTCAAAAATTTAAAAATAATATTAACTTTGGCAATTAAAACTTAAATAAATATTAATCAAATTTGGTTTAATCAATTCCATAAAAAAAGAGCACCTATAAAGGTACTCTTTAGTTAAAAACATATCTTAATTAAAATTTGGTATCGCGCATTTGCACTAAAGTTGAATTCGCTTTTGCCAACGTATCTGCAACTTTATGCATTACTGCGGGAATTAAGCTATCTGCCATTTGTGCTGCTTGTAAACCTAACTTTTCACCCAAAGTCGCCTTTTTGCGTGTGTTAATCACATAGACGTCATGCTGAGGTAACAACGCTAATAAATATTCATCGGAAGTTTGTAATTTATCTACAAGGTTTAAATCAAGCGCATCTTGTCCATACCAGTGCTCACCTGTAGCAACTTTATCTACATTAAGCTGTGGACGATACTTTTCTACAAAGTGCTTAAACAGGATATGCGTCTGTTGTAGCTCTTCTTCAAACTTCGCTTTACCTTCAGGTGTATTTTCACCGAACATAGTCACAGTACGCTTATATTGCCCTGCTGTGTAAAGTTCAAAGTCAACGTTATGCTCTTTTAAAAGACGATTGAAATTTGGAACTTGAGCAACGACACCAATTGAACCCACAACAGCAAATGGTGCAGAAATAATTTCATTTGCAATACAAGCCATCATATAACCGCCACTTGCAGCGACCTTGTCGACACAAATCGTTAAATGAAAGCCTGCATCACGTAAACGAACTAACTGAGCTGCTGCTAGTCCATAACCATGAACCATACCACCCGGACTTTCAAGACGTACCACTACGCGGTCACGTCCAGCTTTAGCGGTAGCTAAAATAAGTGTGATTTCTTCACGGAGGTTTTCAACCGCAGATGCTTGAATATCACCTTTAAAATCTAAAACAAAAATTTTCTGATTGTTCTTACGGCGGATTTTAGCTTCTTTCGCAAGTTGTTGAGCCAATTGTAAAAGCTCTAAACGGCTTGCTGTCGTTTGTGCAATTTTTTTTCTCTGTTCATTTACACGTGCATTTAAATGACTAACACGTATTTCCGCAGGGAGTTTAGGCAAATGGAATAACATAAAATTCTATGCTCATAAGTTTGTCTTTATAGCCTTAAGATGTGGTTCTTTTGATTAAAATTCAATAGCGATTTTGCAAAATAGATTCATTTTCATTTATTAAATAAAAAAAAAGAGCACGAGGCTCTTTTTCTTTTATAACTATAAATTAACCGAAACGACCAGTAATGTACGCTTCTGTCAATTGATGGTCAGGTTGAGTAAATACTTTCTCTGTAGAGTTTACTTCGATTAGATCACCTAAATGGAAGTAAGCAGTACGGTCTGAAACACGCGCCGCCTGTTGCATTGAGTGCGTTACAATCACAATCGTATATTGGTCAGAAAGTTCTGAAATCAGTTCTTCCACTTTTGCTGTTGCAATTGGGTCAAGTGCAGAACATGGTTCATCCATCAAAATGACTTCAGGACTTACCGCAATTGTACGCGCAATACATAAACGTTGTTGCTGACCACCAGATAAGCCTGTACCCGGCTGATTTAAACGGTCTTTAACTTCTTCCCATAGACCAGCTTTACGCAAGCTATTTTCAACAATTTCTTCTAGGTCGTATTTATCACGTGCTAAACCATGTAACTTTGGTCCATATGCAACGTTATCAAAAATAGACTTAGGGAATGGGTTTGGCTTTTGGAATACCATGCCCACTTGAGCACGTAGTAACACTACATCCAGATTCGGATCATAGATATTTTTGTCATCTAAAGTGATCTTACCTGTTACACGACAACCATCAATTGTGTCATTCATACGGTTTAAGGTACGCAGGAAAGTCGATTTACCACAACCTGACGGCCCGATAAATGCAATCACTTCATTTTGATAGATATCTAAATCAATGCCTTTAATCGCTTCGAAGTCACCATAATAAACATGGGCATCTTGTGCACTGATCTTGATTTCGGTTGAGTTTGGCTTTTTTGAAGTATGTGGCTCAAAATGCGAAACATACGAAGTGCCATGATGCAGTTGTGTATCTGTAAGTGGAGATTGTTCAGTATTCACTAACTTATCCTTTTCTAAGGAATTCGTAATATCGATAGTATTCATTATTTATCCTCTATTACCAACGCACTTCGAACTTTTTACGTAACCAAATTGCAAGGCTGTTTAAACCAATCATTAATGCAAGGAGTACGATAATCGCAGCAGCTGTACGGCCTTCGAAGAAGTTACGCAACTCATTACCTTGCCATAAGTAAACTTGAACAGGTAAAGCAGTTGCTTGATCAAATGGAGTGGTTGGAATGCTTGCAACGAATGCACTCATTCCGATTAAAAGTAACGGTGCAGTTTCACCAAGCGCATGTGCCACACCAATAATTGAACCTGTCATGATGCCCGGCATAGCCAAAGGTAAAACATGGTGGAAAACAGTTTGTACTTTAGATGCCCCTAAACCAAGAGCAGCTTGTCGAATTGATGGAGGTACAGCTTTTAAAGAAGCACGTGTTGTAATAATGACTGTCGGTAATGTCATTAAACTTAATACCAAACCACCAACAAATGGAGCTGATAATGGTAAATGCATCCAGCCAATGAAAATTGCAGCACCAAGTAAACCGAATACAATTGAAGGAACAGCAGCAAGGTTATTAATGTTGACCTCAATGATGTCGGTAATAAAATTCTTTGGAGCAAACTCTTCAAGATAGATAGCGCTGGCAACACCAATTGGGATCGAGATAATGATCACAATCAACATCATGAATAATGAACCCATGAATGCGCCTGCAAGACCACTAATTGCTGGTGAGCTACGAGAATCCGGATTCTTAAATAAGTTAGTATTAAACGTATTTTCAAGAATACCTTTTGCTTTCAAATCATCTGCAAGCTTACGGATTTCCGGATCGAGCTGCTGCTGGTCATCTGGTAATGAACGGTCAATGTTACCTTTTAACCAGACATCTACGTTAGCATCACCCAAGAAAGCAAGATTCTCTTTTTTACCAATGAGTGATGGGTCAGCAAATACCATGTCACGTAAACGATAAGCTTCCGAGCTTGCATAAAGGCTACGTAAAGAATCACGTTGTGACTCAAGTGAAGGGTCTTTAGCAACTATTCCATTTACGATGAGGCTGTCCCAATCCACCATACCCATTTTTGTTTGCCAAGCCACATAACGTTCTTGATAGTGAGCAGGTGTTTCACCTTGTGCACGTACTGGCAATGGACCGGCATCAATCACTTTAGGATCGAAGTAAACTGGTACATTCATACTGGTTTGCCAAAAAGCAGGTAAACCTTTTGCCAAAATACTGCCAAACAATAGCGCTACGAATGCAAGGCCAATAACCACTGCCGATAAACCAGCAATACGGAAAGCTTTTTCTTTACGGTGACGTTTAGCCAATGACTTTTCAATGACTTTTTTACGGCGATCACGTGCCTGAGCAGCAGCTTGTGGATCAAATACGTTCTGATCCATAGGAGACGATGTATTTGATGTACTCATTCGTATTGCTCACGGTATTTACGCACAATGTACAGTGCAACAATGTTTAATCCCAAGGTGATTACAAAGAGTGTTAAACCCAATGCAAATGCCACCAAGGCCTGTGGGCTTGCAAAATCGGTATCGCCAGTTAACTGTTTTACGATGGTTACGGTAACTGTCGAAACAGCTTCAAACGGATTTGCATGTAGAAGTGGACTGTTCCCCGCTGCCAAAACCACAATCATGGTTTCCCCCACGGCGCGCGATACAGCCAATAAAAATGCCCCTGTAATACCCGGTAAAGCTGCTGGTAAAACCACTTGGCGAATTGTTTCTGATTTAGTTGCGCCAAGTCCAAGTGAACCATCACGAAGTGCACGAGGTACTTGAGTAATAATGTCATCAGATAAAGATGAAACGAACGGGATAATCATGATTCCCATTACGAAACCAGCAGTCAAAGCACTGGTTGCATTAATTTCAATACCGACATGAGCACCAACAGCTTTAAAAAATGGACCAATAATCATCATGGCAAAAACACCATACACAATTGTTGGAATACCCGCTAAAACTTCAATCGTTGGTTTTGCCCATGAGCGCAACCATGGTGACGCATATTCAGCTAAATAAATGGCAATCATTAAGCCAACCGGTACTGCAACTAATAAGGCAATACCACTGACCATGAGTGTACCCCATAGCAATGGTAATAACCCATAGCTACCTTCGGCATTGCCTGAAGTGCTAAAGCCGGGGTTCCACTCTGTACCAAAGAAAAAGTCGATTGGACTTACAAAATGGAAAAAGTGCATTGCTTCGCCAAACATCGACATTACAATGCCGATTGTGGTCAAAATTGCCACGCCAGAACACAAGATCAAACCAACATTAATCGCACGTTCCACTTGGTTACGTGCACGATATTCTTGGCTAATTTTTTTCTTTGCCCAGACTAGACCTAATAATGCAGCACAAACAACAACAGCAAATTTTGCAAAAGAGCCAATAGTTTGAAATTTTGCATATTGCTGAGCAGCAGCCAACTCATAAGCAGCTGGATGATCACTTACCCCAAAACCAGAAGCAATCGCTTGAACTCGATCAACAAGTACACTTCTTGCTGCTTCGTCAAGAGAAGCTGACACAGAAGCTGGAATATTATTAAAGATAATATGATTTAAAATATTTGGTTCAACCAAGTTCCAAATTATCAAAATTAAAAAAGCAGGGATACCGCACCAAAGTCCAACCAGTGCGCCATAATAACCAGGACGAGAATGTAATGTCGCTGAGTTGCTTCCCTTACCTGCTAGGTTACGGCTTTTTCTCAGCCCAAGTTGATATGCAATTGCCACAAGGGCTAACAACACACCGATAAGTAGCAGATTCATGTATTCTCCACTGTTTTCTCAATTGTCATAATTTGGGAAAAACGTGTTAGACAAAAAGGCTGATGATCACTTGGGATCACCAGCCCCTATTCAAAACAAATTATTTAACAGTTTTACCTGCTTTAAAGTCAGCTAGGACTTTAGCGCGTTCTGCATCAGACATCGCGATTAAGCCATCACGCTCAGCTTTAGAACCTTTACCAGTCGCTTTTTTGCTTAGGAAGTATTCTACATACTGTGGTAAACCTTTAACTGATTTTAAGTGTTCGCCTTTCACATAGAAGAATAATGGGCGAGATACAGGATATGTACCGTTTAACACAGTTTTCTCAGAAGGAAGTACGTTGTTTACTGATGCTACACGTAACTTGTCACGGTTCATGTCATAGAAACTTAAACCAAACACGCCTACTGCACTTGGAGAAGTTTTTAAGCGAGCTAAAGTTTCTGTATAGTCACCAGCAATTTCAATTACACGACCGTCTTTACGGAAAGTCGAACATGCTTTCTTCTGAGCATCTTTATCTAAGTTTTTGAAGTATTCGTATGATTCACAACCAGCATCAACCATTTTCTCTTGGAAAACTTCACGCGTACCGTGGTTAGACGCAGGAATTACAAGTGTAATAGGTTCATTAGGAAGTGATTTGTCGATTTGATTCCAGTTTGTATATGGGTTTGGAACCAATTTACCTTTTGAAGGCAACTGTGCAGCTAAAGCAGCAAACACATGGTAAGGTTTTAATTTATAAGCTGCTTTGTGTGAGCTAGACGCGAATACAATACCGTCATAACCAATTTTGATTTCTTGAATTTGTTTTACACCAGCTTTGTTACAAGCTTCAATTTCAGTGCTTTTAATTTTACGAGAAGCGTTTGCAACGTCGATCGTATTGTCACCAACGCCTTGACAGAACTGTTTTAAACCAGCAGAAGAACCACCAGAACCTACAACAGGAGTTTTAAATTGAGGGAATGTATTACCAAACTCTTCAGCTACAACGCTGGCAAACGGTAATACAGTTGAAGAACCAGCAATTTGAATCGTATCACGAGCTGCATTTGCAGTCGTTGTTACAGCGGCCCCAGTTACTGCTAACGCAATTGCGATTTGACGTGGATTTAAGCGCATTCTGTTCTCTCTCATTAATGCAATAGGTTGTACGTCACTTTTTGTTTAGTGCTTGTACGCTCTTCGATAGCTGCATTGTGAATAGAAAATATGACAAATAAGTTACAGTATTATGACGCTTTAATGATTTTTATAATGTTCATTGTCACATTTTTAATTTTATTTTATATCAAGCATTTAAACTTATTTTATAAGGCTTAGAGAACCTAATTTTTATATTAAATATGACAATCATCCCAATTACCAAATTTACAATTATTCTTAAATTATAAAAACTTAAAGAATTTAATAAATTGTTATTACAAATTTAATTTTTGACACATTTCTCAAATTTTTAGATGACATATTTGTTTTTAAAAAATTATTTCGTTCAAAGATGAAAATATTATGACAAAAAGATAAACGGTTACCTGCTTTTTGTCAGATAACCGCAATATCATTGTAAATTAAGCTTATCAGTTTGATTGTACTTCTGGCATTGGGACCATTTTTTTACGGTACTTCAAGAAATACATAATGGCTAAAACAGCAAGCCAGATCGGCCCCAAAATCACAGCTAGTCTCATATCTGGAGTCATTGCCATAATAATAAGAATGAAACATACAAAGCTAATGGTTAAATAGTTACTCCATGGGCTCATGATGCTTTGAAACTTAGTTTGACGACGTTGTAATTTCATTGCTTTAGTAAATTTTAAATGCGTGACAGAAATCATGAGCCAGTTAATGACAAGCGCTGCAACAACTAACATCATAAAAAGCTGAAAAGCTTGGCTAGGAATTAAATAGTTCACCACCACACAGACTGCTGTGATTGATGCAGACACCACTGCTGCCGGAACTGGAATACCACGGCTATTTACTTTTTTCAAAATTGCTGGCGCATTGCCCTGCTCTGCTAAACCATGCAACATACGACTATTACAGTAAATACAACTGTTATAAACCGAAATAGCAGCAATCAAGACCACAAAGTTCAGAACATTGGCAACGCCATTACTATTGAGTGACTGGAAAATTAAGACAAATGGACTACCGCCTTCTGCCACCATATTCCAAGGATAAAGACATAAAAGAATACCAATTGCACCGATATAAAAAATCAAGATGCGGTACACAATCTGGTTCACTGCTTTTGGAATTGTTGTTTCAGGTTTTTTGGTTTCTGCCGCTGCAATACCAATAAGCTCTAAACCACCAAATGCAAACATAATGACAGCCAAAGCCATAATAAAGCCATGAATACCATGCGGAAAGAAACCACCGTGTTGCCATAAATTTGCAACACCTGCTTGCGGACCTGCTGAGCCTGAAAGTAAAAGATAAGCACCGAAGCCAATCATACTTAAAATCGCAACAATTTTAATGCAGGAAAATAAGAACTCGGATTCCCCAAAAAAGCGGACATTTACCAAGTTAATGCCGTTAATTAAAATAAAGAAAAATAATGCAGTCATCCATGTTGGAATTTCAGGCCACCAGAACTGTATAAACGTGCCAATTGCACTCAGTTCGGCCATACTTACCAGTACATACAACACCCAGTAGTTCCAACCAGACATAAAACCAGCCATTTTGCCCCAGTATTTGTTCGCAAAATAACTAAAAGAACCACTTACCGGTTCTTCAACAACCATTTCACCTAAATGACGCATAATTAAAAAGGCAATCACTCCTGCAATTGCATATCCTAATAAAATTGAAGGACCAGCCAATTTAATTGTTTGAGAAAGACCTAAGAATAACCCAGTTCCGATCGCCCCTCCGAGTGCGATGAGTTGAATATGTCGATTGGATAAGCCTTGTTTTAACTCGTGCTTATTGTTTGCATCCATAACATTATCTCCAATGTTGGTGTCACTTCCTGTACACCTTTATTCAGCACCACATCCGAAGATCAGAAACCGACCTTCGGACATAAATTGCTTTAATATGAGTCCATTTAATTTTGAGAAGACGTGTCCTATCTTCTATTTAAAACGAGCTTGCATCCTTACATTTAATAGGTTGGGAACGCTCCTTTAAAATTTCGTAGCCACGATCGCCGTAATCAAAACGTGCAATCACAGAAGCAAATTTTTTCAAACTCACCGGGGCATCCATTGCTGGTAGTTTTAATTCAATAAAAGTTAACTGGTCATTTTGCTGAACGTTGTCTAGAACACTCTTTAACTGCCCTGCGGTTTCAACCACATAAGTTGTATGGCCTTTCTTACCGTTAAATACCGCTGGAATTTCAGTGTATTTCCAGTTTTGCACGTCGTTATATGCAGCGTTTTCACCCATAATTAAGCGCTCAATGGTATAGCCGCCATTGTTCAGCAAGAAAATAATTGGTTTTAAACCATGACGGATAATTGTAGAAAGCTCTTGGACCGTAAGCTGGAACGAACCGTCACCAATAAACAAAATTTGACGGCGTTCAGGGGCAGCCAACAAACTACCAAGCAAAGCCGGTAAGGTGTAACCAATAGAACCCCAAAGCGGCTGTGCAATATATTTAGCTGTAGCAGGCAGCTTTATACCTGACAAAGCAGAGTTTGATGTCCCGACTTCCCCAATAATCACATCATCTTCTTTTAAGAAACCCGAAATGTAGTTCCAAAGCACATCTTGGCTTAGTTTCTGTTGAGCTGGCGCTTCAATTACTTTCTGAGGTTGTTTTTCAAGAAGGGGGACTGACGATTTACGTGGCGCAACTTTTTTATTTAGCTCAACAAGTAATTGTCCAATTTCAATACCTGGAAAATCCTGCCCAAAAATATTTAAGCCATAAGATTTAATTTCGATGTAGTTCTTGGTCTCAATTTGATGAGTAAATACAGCTGAGCCTACATCGGTAAAGCGCGCGCCAATACCAATTAAACAGTCAGATTGTTCAATGATATTTTTCACATGCGGTTGGCTTGCCCCACCCACATAAGTTCCGATATAACGAGGTGAACCTTCATCCATAATATTTTTTGCAGTATTCATACCTGCAAATGGAATTGAGCATTTTTGAGACAAATCATTTAAAAGTGAAGTTACGCCAAAAACTGAAGCTTCATTATCAATTAAAAGCGCTGGACTTTGAGCATTCTCAATAATGTCACAAAGTTTGCTCACCACACTTTGCAATAATTCAGGCTCAACAGCTGGATAACTTAAGTCGAGCGGACGCTCAGACACTTCAATTTTAACGTGGGTAATATCACCAGGTAGTTGGATGTGTACAGGACGGCGTTCAAGGAAACACTGACGTAACACACGATCAATTTCAGAAGCTGCATTTGCAGGAGTTAAACGAGTTTGGGCAACTGTGAACTCTTTCATACAGTTCATAATATTGTCATAGTTACCATCGACAAGCGTGTGGTGAATTAAAGTGCCCTTTTGAACTGCATGTAAAGGTGGAATACCTGAGATATGAATAAGAGGCACATTTTCTGCATAGGCACCTGCAATACCATTAATGGCACTTAAGTCACCTACACCATAAGTAGTAGCCAAAGCAGAAAAACCGTTAATTCGTGCATAACCGTCTGCTGCATAGGCAGCATTTAATTCATTACAATTTCCAATAAATTCGAGTTGTGGGTCTGCTTCAACTTGTTCTAGATATGAGAGGTTAAAATCACCAGGTACACCAAAAAGATGTTGGATACCCATTTGTTTTAGACGAAGATTTAAAAATTCACCAATTTCTATGAACATTGCTCTATATCCTTTGAGACCAATTTTTATTCCATAGAAAAATAATATTTCATCTATCTTTTAGATTTCGTGCATAATGAAAACGCATTTTAATAAAAATACATGATTTGTGTATCATAAAAGGATTTTATGCAATGGATAAGTTCGACTGGCAAATCATTCAGGCACTACAAAAGAATGGACGACTCACCAATCAGGAAATTGGAGATTTAATCGGTTTATCTGCTTCTCAATGTTCAAGACGACGTCAATTGCTTGAGCAAAAGGGTGTGATTCTTGGCTACACGGCACGCATCCAGCAACAGGCGCTAGGGCTTGAAGTTACAGCAATGATTCATATTAATTTAAGGACACACGAAGCCAAATCACAACAAGCTTTTCAAGAGCTGATTGAAGCTGAAGATAACATTCAGGATGCTTTTTCAATTAGTGGCGATGCAGATTTTATTTTAAAAGTTGTTGCTGAAAACTTAGAACAGCTTTCTCAATTTGTGACTGAAAGATTGCTTTCTTATAATTTTATAGGTCACATAAAGTCTTACATCGTTCTGAAAAAAATTAAAGAACAGAATCATTTTTTAATCAAGCCTAAAAGCATGAGCTATCATCACTCTCAATAAAATAACTCAGCTTTTCACTCTTAAAAGTGAAAATAAAAAGGCGGATACTAAATCCGCCTTAAAATTAATATTTAGATTTTACTAATATGGACCGTTTGTCCAATCGTATTTTCAAGCAAACCTTCCAAACCAAACTCAGCGCCTAAGCCAGACATTTTCCAGCCACCAAAAGGTGCATGAGGCAACACTTCTGCATGGGTATTAATCCAAACCGTTCCGCATTGAAGCTGTGTAGCGTAGGTCTGTGCGGCTTTAAGATCAGAAGACCAAATTGAACCGCCTAAGCCAAACTCACTGTCATTGGCACGGGCAATTGCATCGTTGATATCGGTATATTTTAAAACAGGCAACACTGGACCAAACTGCTCCTCTTGCACCACGCGACAAGAGTCAGAAACTTCAGTCAAAATAGTTGGCGCAATAAAGTAGCCTTGCTCTGGTAGCTGTTGTTGTCCAGAAAGTGCTTTTGCACCTTGTTCAATCGCTTCAGCAATAAGAGCTTTCACCTTGTTATATTGCATTTGGTTTTGTACTGGACCAAATGTTGTAGAAGATGCCATACCATCTCCCACCACTTGAGCGTTGGCAATATCAGCTAACTTTTGAGATAAAGCCTCATATTGGCTTTCATGTACATATAAACGCTTCAATGCCGCACATGTTTGACCAGCGTTTAAGAACGCCATATTAAAAATCTTAGCTGCAATTTCATCGATATTTGCATCTGGTAATACAATACCAGCATCATTGCCACCCAACTCTAAAGTTAAGTTTTTTAGCTGTTGAGCTGCACCAGCCATAATGTGCTGACCAGTTCGAGTTGATCCCGTAAACACGACTTTTTGCACATCTGGATGAGAAGATAATGCTTCGCCAATCTCACCAGCTCCAACCACAATTGAGATTACACCTGCCGGAACTTCTTGCTGGATAATTTCACATAAACGTAAAGTCGATAGTGGTGTGTATTCAGAAGGTTTGCTAATCACAACATTACCCGCACGCAATGCAGGCATGATATGCCAAACCGCAATCATGAGTGGCCAGTTCCAAGGAGTAATAGAAGCCACTACACCTAAGGGTTGGCGATGGCGCTCAATCCGTTTGGTTTCACTGTCTTCAATTACTTCTACCGGTAAATCCATAGAAGCCGCATAACGCGTCCAGCCAATTGCACCCTGCACTTCCATTTGAGCAAGTGCCAGTGGTTTACCTTGTTCAAGAACAACCAGCTCTGCAAGCATTTCAGCGTGCTTTTCAATGCCATCTGCAATTTTATTTAGGATTGATTTACGTTCATCATGCGAGACTTGTTGCCAAGCTTTAGATGCCTGTTTAGCTGCACTCACTGCCTGGTTCACCTGCGCAACTGATGCTTTTGCACAACGTGCAGCAGTTAAGCCAGTAGCAGGGTTAAGAATTTCTAGTTCACCTTGTTCACCTGAACAACGTTGACCGCCAATAATGAGTTTAAATTCATTGAGCATATTCGCTTGTTGCATTTCTTCTTCCTTGTCTTAATTGTAATTACAGCCACTTACTTTTTTCAGTTAAAGCGGGATTATTTAAAGTAAGTGCGATATTGATATATCAATACAACCCAAAATATCTGGAACCTACCAATACAATAAGAAATTTGCTCCCCATAAATCATGCATAATTATTTTTGTTTTTTGAAAATATGCATATTTTGTGCATATTAGTCTTTTCCAATGCACACTTTTAATAAAAATAATATGTAATAAAAAAGCCCGGCAATAAACCGAGCTTTTTTAGTATCAACCCAATTAGTCGATTGGTGGTACGTAATTACCAGAAGCAATCGCATCTTTAATGCGGTCAGCTTCAGCCAATACTTGAGCTAAAAGGTTTTTAACATTTTCAAATGTTACAACAGGACTTAATGTAGTCATTTTCAATGACTGTACATTACCAACTTTTGTTACACCGATATTTGCTTCACCACGTGCAAACAATTCGTCTGCTACGTTTTGATTTAAGCTATCGATAAACTCAACTGGATAACCTTCTGGAACAACACGGAACAATACCGAAGCAAATTGTGGTTCAACTAAAAGCTCTAAACCGTTAGTTGCCTTGATGTAATCTGCAACTTCACGAGTCAGTTTTACACCATGGTCAATCATTGAACCATATAGGTCTTCACCTAGAGATTCAATTGTCATCCACAATTTTAATGCATCAAAACGACGAGTCGTTTGTAATGACTTAGACACAAGGTTAGGTACACCATGTTCTTCGTCATAAGCAGAGTTCAAGTACTCAGCTTCATAGTGCATGAAACGATAGTTCGCTTCGTCTTTTAACAAGAACGCACCACAGCTAATGCTTTGGAAGTAATGCTTATGGAAGTCGAGGGTGATCGAGTCAGACAACTCAATACCATCTAGCATTGCACGATAGTCATTTGACAAGATCAGTGCACCGCCCCATGCAGCATCGATGTGCATCCATGAACCATATTTCGTTGTGATTTCACGAATTTTCTTCAATGGATCAATTGCACCAGCATCGGTTGTACCTGCTGTCGCAACAACACAAGCAACAACTTTACCTTCAGCTTGAAGATGCGCCATCGTTTTTTCAAGAGCATCAACATCCATCTGAGCATTTTCATTCACAGGTACAGTTACAACTGACTGGAAGCCCATGCCCATCATTGCCATGTTCTTTTGCACAGAGAAATGCGCATTTTCAGAACAAATGACTTTGACGTTTTTCATTGCTTCAGCTGGAATACCATCACGCTGTACAGACCATGGATTACCATTTTCGTCTTTCCAGTTTTTCGCAATGCACCAGTCACGAGCAAGCAACACACCCATCAAGTTAGATTGAGTACCGCCAGAAGTGAAAACACCTGCCTGACCAGAACCATAACCTACTTTTTGACGCAACCAATCAATCAGCTGAACTTCCATTAATGAACCTGCCGGGCTTTGATCCCATGAGTCCATAGACTGGTTAGTTGCATTGATTAACACTTCCGCGATCTGGCTCATCACCATAGTTGGGCAGTGTAAATGCGCTAATGAATGTGGATGGTGTACTTTCAAGCTTTTATTTAAGAAAAGCTCAATCATACGTTGAAGAGATTGTTGTACACCCATACCTTCTTTTGAAGGTTGAAAAGAAATTGCTGAACGCAATTCTTTAATGCTACCGCCTGTGTACATTTTTTCATTTTGCAACCATGCTGAAACGGCTTTTACCGCTTCGCCCATTGCTGACTCATAGTCAGCAATGGATTGTGCATCATTGCAGAGTAACGCTTTACGATGTTCTGCAAAATCCACCATATTTAAGCGCCTCGTACTGCAACCAATGCTTCTGCAACTGCTTTCTTGAAGCGGGCAATTACTTCAACACACTCTTCTTGAGTAATGATGAGTGGGCAAAGTAAACGAATTACTGTACCGTTACGACCGCCTTTTTCAAGCAATAACTTGTTGTTAAAGCAAGCAGTCTGGATCGCAGCTGCTAACTGAGAGTCAGCAGGATGAGAACCGATACGGTCAGCAGGTTTACGCTCGTCAACGATTTCAACGCCGATCATTAAACCACGGCCACGTACGTTACCGATACATGGGAATTCAGTAGCTAATTTTTTCAATTCAGCTTGTAAGAAGTCACCACGCTCTTGCGCATTTTGAGCAAGATTTTGTTCGCTAATCGTTTTTAATACGACAAGACCAGTACCCATAGCAAGTTGGTTACCACGGAAAGTACCCGTATGACCAGCAGGCTGCCAAGCATCAAATTTACGTTTAATACCTAATACTGCAAGTGGTAAACCACCACCTACTGCTTTAGACATTACAACAACATCAGGTTCAATACCTGCATGTTCAAATGCAAACATTTTGCCTGAACGTGCAAAGCCAGCTTGAACTTCGTCTAAAATTAAAACGATGTTGTGCTTTTCAGTTACTTCACGGATTTTTTGCAACCATTTTACTGGAGCTGTAACAACACCGCCTTCACCCTGAATTGCTTCAAGAATAACAGCTGCAGGCTTAGTTACACCGCTTTCAACATCTTCAATAAAGTTTTCAAAATAGTAAGTTAAAGCATCAACACCAGCTTCACCACCTAAACCAAGTGGGCAGCGATATTCATGCGGATATGGCATGAATTGTACGCCTGGCATTAAACCATTAACTGCATTTTTCGCACTTAAGTTACCAGTCATTGCTAGTGAACCATGGGTCATACCATGATAACCACCAGAGAAACTGATTACTGAACTACGACCAGTGTAAGTCTTAGCAAGTTTAATTGCTGCTTCAGTCGCATCTGCACCAGCAGGACCACAGAACTGTAAGCAATACTCTTCTTTACCACCTGGTAAATATGCTAACAACGCTTCAGTAAACGCATCTTTTAAAGGTGTGGTTAAGTCTAAAGTATGCAATGGCAAACCACTTGCCAATGTGTCTTGAATACTTTGAATCACCGCAGGATGATTATGACCTAAAGCCAATGTACCTGCCCCAGCTAAACAATCAAGGTACTGTGTACCTTCAACATCAGTAACCCAGCAACCTTGTGCTTTCGCTATCGCTAACGGTAATTTACGTGGATAGCTACGAACATTCGATTCCATTTGACTTTGGCGAGTCAAATAATATTCGTTAGTAGCATTAGTGGCAGGGTTGACAGAAGTAACGCTCATATCGGATTACCATCTCTGATAAGGGTAGAAAGAAATAAGTCTGGTGACTTTTGGTCCTTTGACTCGGTGCTTTATAGAACTAGCGAAGACACATATTTTATATCTTGTAACTAGGAGCGCGATGATACCTAATTTTGCAAGAAAAAAAACGTCTTTTGTGTACTTTACTCATCTAATCTTATTGAAAAAATGTATTATCCCAATAGTTATGATGAATTATCATCATACTATGTGACAACCTAAAGAAAATATTCTTTTTTTATATTAGTTTGATTTTTTAAGTTACATTGAAATACTTTCTTTTTAAGTTTTTATTTTTTAAAGCTTTTGTCTGCGCCAAAAATTAAAAAACTTGATTTAAATATTACAAATACCCCACAAAATCTGCAAAAGTTATGCATAACTTATGTTTAACATTTCTTAATGAAAAAAAATTAAATTTATATTAATTTTTAAAGGATAAATTTATGCGTACTTTAGCAATATCTACTCTTCTCCTTGGTACGGTACTCAGCCCTATGGTTTTTGCCCAAGATGATAATGCACTTCACTACAATATTGTAAATGTTCAAGCAGAAGCTTCTCGTCAGGTATCTAACGATGAAATGCATGCAACTTTATATATTGAAAAAAGTAACAAGCAGCCTGCTGAACTTTCAAATCAAATTAACCAGTTAATGAATCAAGCACTGGCGACTTCACGCAAATATCCACAGGTAAAAGTGGAAACCGGTGCTCAAAGCACTTATCCAATTTATGACAATGACAGTAACAAATTAAAAGAATGGCGTGGCCGTGCAGAAATCCGTTTAGAAAGTAAAGATTTTAAAGCAGCAAGCCAATTAATTAATGAGTTACAACAAAGCTTTCAAACTCAATCCATTAATTTTAGTGTTTCAGATGAGCAACGTAAAAAAGTTGAAAATGAGTTAATGGTTGAAGCGTCAAAAAGCTTCCAGCAACGTGCTCAAATGTTGACTCAAGCTTGGAATAAGAGCCAATACACGTTAGTTAATCTAAACCTAAACACGAATAACTATTTTCCTCAGCCTGTAATGCGTGCAAGTATGGCTAAATTTGCGTTGGCCGAAGCTGCAGCCCCAGCTCAAGATATGGCTGCTGGTGAGTCTAAAATTACCGTAAATGCAAATGGTTCAATCCAGTTTAAATAATTATTTTTCAAACTAAAAAACCGCATTCTTAATGCGGTTTTTTATACTCCACATTATTGTTCTAAACATAAATCTTGCAATGAACTCCATGCTGCTTTGGCTAACAAGTCTTTATAGATTTTAGGGTCAGACTTTACACGTTGTGATAACCACGCACGACAATAACTTTCTGTAGAACCAATGACCAGTGACAACAAAAGTTCATGTGGAATCATATGGAATGCTTTAAATTCTTCAAAATCTGCAATCAAACTGAATATCTTTTTGTTTCTACTTTTATTTTTTTGAGCAAGTTGTTGCTGTTCTTCCCCTTGCATAATATTGAAATGAGCAGTAATTAAGAATTTTGCAAATTCGGGTTGTTCACTTACCCAGTCTACATAACTATGAATTAAACCAAATACCACCTCTTGTAATGTTTTGGCCCGTTTTAAATATTCATCTCTTAGTGCTGTCTGGTCATCTAAAGCTGAAAAAAATAAAGCCGCGACGACTCCCTCTTTATTTTTAAAATGGTGATAAACCGCTCCAACACTCGTTTCTGATTTGGCACGAATCATTTCAATGCTGGTCGCTTCAATGCCATGCTCTAAAAAACAATCTAAAGCATCTAACAATATTTGTCGTTTTAACGCAGCCCTTCTTCCTGGATACAAACGTTCTAATAAATTTTGAGCAGACACCATTTTGTATTCTCTGACCAGTCATCGGAGTTATTTTGAATGACTTGACGCATATTTGTAAACAGAACTATATTCTTTAACAGAATAATATTCTGTATTTTCAAATTAAAGGAAAATTAATTATGGCAACAACATTAGAACTCTGGAATAAAGTCACTGCTTTCCCTAAAGGAAAGTGGACTTTCTCTCGTATGCTGTGCCTAAAAGCACCCTATTTCGGCAGTATTTCTCCTCTTTTTATTGAGCTAAAGCCAAATTATTGTGAAATTTCCATCAAAAAGAAGCGTTCTGTGCTTAACCATATTGGAACAGTACATGCAATTGCCATGTGTAATATGGCAGAGCTCGCAGGTGGAACTATGACAGAAGTTACTGTCCCTTCTACTCATCGCTGGATTCCGAAAGGCATGACTGTTGAATATTTAAAAAAGGCAGAAACAGACCTTATTGCTGTAGCGGCGCCTGTACACACGAATTATGACTGGGAAAAGGCTGGAGAATATTTAGTTAATGTAGATGTTTACGACACTCACAAAGACAAGGTATTCCACGCCACTATTACGATGTGGATTTCTAAAAAGAAATAAAAAAAGCCCTGAACTCTCAGGGCTTTTTCATATTATTTTTTAAATGGGAAAGCATATTTTGCAATACGCCCGACCACTTGACCGAACTGTTTAACAAAGCTGGCATTGTTATAGTTCAAACCATATTTTTTACAAACTGCTTCAACTTTTGGAGCCATTTGACGATAACGACGAGCAGGAATATCTGGGAATAAGTGATGTTCGATTTGATGACTTAAGTGACCAGACAAAATATGAAATGCTTCTGAACCTGTTAAGTTAGAAGAACCACGAATTTGGCGCATATACCAGTGTCCACGGCTTTCTTCCTGTAAAACAGATTTTGGAAATACTTCTGCATCTTTTGTGAAGTGACCACAGAAAATAATACTGAATGTCCAGATATTACGAAGACCATTAGCGACTAAGTTACCCGTAAATACTGGTAAAGCTGCTGGCCCTGCAATGAGAGGGAAGAAAACATAGTCTTTAAAAAGTTGCTTACCAATTTTTTTATTCACTGGTTTTAACTCTTCTAAAAATTGTGCCTTGGTCTTACGTTTATAAAGCACACGCCCAATTTCAAGATTCTGAATTGCTACGCCCCACTGGAACAATAAGCAAAATGGAATACTATAAATCGGTTGCAGTAAAAACCCTGGTTTCCAACGTTGCTCAGGGAATAAACGGAGTAAGCCATAACCAATATCATCATCAATACCTTTAATATTGGTATAAGTATGATGTTTATAGTTATGAGTTTGGCGCCAGTTATCAGATGTACCTACCGTGTCCCACTCATAAGTTTGGCCATTAAATTTTGGATCATTCATCCAGTCATATTGACCATGCATAACATTATGACCAAGCTCCATGTTCTCCATAATTTTAGAGAAACCTAATAGACCTGTACCCAAAATCCATGCTGGTGGGAACCAACCTGCAAATAAGCATGCTCGTCCTAAAAGACTGCTATAGCGAACGGCAGCATAAACACGACGGATATATTTTGCATCTTTTTCACCCAAATCATCCAATACTTCTTGTTTGATCTGGTCAAGCTCTTTTGCAAATGCTTCAAGTTCTGCTGGAGTCAAATCGCGATTTTTAGGATTTTTAAAATATTCGACTTTCACTGGCATATTCATAAGAGGTCTCTCTTAAAGATCAATAACTAGATCGGATTGTGCTGAGTTCACACAAATTTTAAGTAACTGGCTTGGTTCTGTATTTTGACTACCGTTTAGTAGGTTACGTGTAGAACCTTGCGTTTTATTACAAACACATTTATTACAAATTCCCATACGGCAACCGTGTGTTGGCTTAACACCTTCATGCTCAAGGCTCACCAAAATCGATTGTCCCTTAGGAATTGCAATCACTTTATTAGACTGAGTTAATGTGACATTCACATAACCGACATCATCTGCAGAACTTGCATTGCTTAAACTAAACGCTTCAGTAAGCACGGCTGGTGCTTTTTCAAAAAGCTCTTCGACAGTTGAAACAAAGCCAGATGGACCACATGCGTAGACCGTGCTGTTTTCAATATCATCAACCAAAGCAAGATGTTCGGCATTTAAGCGCTCATCATTTGGTGTTTCTTGTGTGTAAAACACCTGATAGCTGAAATTTGGGTTTTGTTCAGCCACTTGCTCGAAATACTCTATAAAAGCAGCATCAGAACGCTGTTTTACCCAATATAAAAGCTGAACCTGCACTTTTTCTAATTGCTGGCTTTGCTTAATTGCTGTGATTAAGCTCAACATTGGTGTAATACCACTACCAGCAGCTAACATAATTAATTTTGGTGTCTGGATATTTTGTTGCATATCACCATAAGGTTGACCAAGCTCAAAAATATCACCAATCTTACTTTCAGCAATGAACCAATTACTAACAACACCATCAGCAACTTTTTTAACGGTTAAACGTAAGTGCTCTGCATCGATTTGGGTCAAGCTATAAGTACGTTCATAACGGCGGCCCGCAATTTCAACAATCACTGGATGATGCTGACCTGCTGCTCCCATTTTGACCAAACGGTTGCATTTTAAAGTAAGGCTCACAGTGTCATGAGCTACGAATTTTTTTTTTACAATTTGAACGAGTCCGTGCTGTACAGACCATAAGGGATTTATTTTTTGTAGCCAGAAACTCGCCATATCTTTATCAAATACGGCTTGTGTTAATGAATTGAATAGAGAATTTCTCTTTTCGATTGCTTGCATAACTGAGGGCTCTGTCGCTCTTTTTTAATTATTATACACATGTATATATATTTGTATATACACCCGTACTTTTAATTACAATTTCACAAGTTCCCTGTCTAACGCTATAATCCAGAGAGTTTAAGAATATATTGAAAAGCATGACCCAAACCTCACTTTCTCAGAGCCAAAATGACACAAGCTCTTCACAAGATGTCATTGAAATAAAAACAGTAACGCGTTCTGTTGGAAGAAAAGCGACGATTACTAAAGAGGAACTTTTTCAGGCTGCACTTAACCTGATTGGTCCACAAAAAAGTATCGCCTCACTCAGCTTACGTGAAGTTGCGAGAGAAGCTGGTATCGCACCAAATAGCTTTTATCGTCACTTTAAAGATATTGATGAATTAGCCATTTCACTCATTGACCGTGCAGGTATCGTTTTACGTAAGATTATTCGTCAAGCTCGTCTACGAGCATCTTTTCAAGACAGTATTATTCGTAGTTCTGTAGAGATTTTTCTTCAGCAGCTTGATGCAGATGAAGGTAATTTAAGTTTATTGTTACGCGAAGGTTTTACAGGTTCTGCATCTTATAAAGCTGCTGTAGACCGCCAGCTCAACTTCTTCCAACAAGAACTACAAGAAGATTTAATCCGTCTAGAGCGATTAAACAACAACCATCTATACCATCCAGAACTCGTTGCAAAAGCAATTACGCAACTTGTATTTCATATGGGTGCTAAGGTGATTGATCTTCCGGTTCATCAACGTGCAGAAGTCGCAGAACAAACCATGATTATGATAAGAATGATTTTAGAAGGTGCCCGTCATCTAGACGAAGCAAAAATACGATAAATTCAACATAAAATGGTTTGTGATTTTACAAGCCATTTTTTATACAGATATACCAGTTTCTTGATAAAAATATAATTCGTAGATTGAAGCAACCAACATGCAAGAGTATAAGTAATTATTATTCTAGCAATACATACCCATATTTCCCCACGATATTTAGGGATTCACATGCAAAGTTTGAGTAATCGTCAAAGCCTGATTGCAAGTTATATTCTGATGGGCATTTTTTTGCTTTCGGTTATCCCCTTGCATCTCTTAGCAAGCTTTTTTGCTGGCTTTCTCATTTATGAAATTATTATTAGTTTAAGCTCTATTGTTGAACGTTATATTGACGGTCAAAGAGCCCGCATTTTTATTAGTATTTTACTCAGTATTATCACGGTTTCACTCATCGCCTTTTTCATTACAAGTTTAATTAGCTTTGTGGTTTATGACTTAAAAGGTGTAGGTATCCATAATATCAACAATAAAGTCGATCAAACGCTATTACACTTACAAACCGAAATTGGCAAATATCTTCCAGGTTATATTCCAGACAGCGTTACAGAACTAAAAGATGAAATTTTTGCGTTTATGAAAGATAACGTGACGACATTAAAAAATGCCAGTTCCGATATCTTACATAACTTCGTAACGATGATTATGGGCCTTATTATTGGTATTTTGGTGGCTATTCATGGCTTTCACCGTCGAACACCACAGCCTATATTTAAGTCTTTACTCATCCAACGTATTCAAAAGTTATCAATTTCTTTTAGAAACGTCGTTTTTGCTCAAATTAAAATTTCAGCAATTAATACGCTGCTCTTTATATTATTTGCGTTTGTAATATTGCCGATTTGGGGTGTTCACCTCCCTTTCGCTAAAACCTTAACCATTCTTACTTTTTTGTTTGGTCTCATTCCAATTTTAGGCAACTTAATTTCAAATACGCTCACTTTTATTGCTGCATTGACGGTTTCACTCGGTCTAGCAGGCGTTGCTCTGCTCTATCTCGTATTAGTACATAAGTTAGAATATTTTATTAATGCGAAAATTATTGGACATAAAATTAATGCCAATGCATGGGAAATTTTATTGGCAATGTTAATTTTTGAGTCAATTTTTGGTTTAGGTGGATTGATTGCAGCACCAATCTTTTATGCGTATTTAAAACTAGAATTAAAAGATGCCAGAATGATTTAATTAAATTTTACTCAATAAAAAAGCGCCGTAACGGCGCTTTTTTATGATTGCTTACTTATGGTTTAACCACCACAAGTACTTGAATCGCTTCCGGAGTTACAGTTAAGCCATCGAGTAAACTCAAGCCTTCTTTTTGCAACTTCTGTAAGCGCTCAATTTCGTCTTGACGAATACTTGGGTTGAACTGTTTTAAATAAGTTAAGCGGTCAATCTCGTATTGCCATTTACTACCATAATGCTCTTTTGCCTGCTGTTGTAACTGTGGCAAGCCTACTTTAGCAATATCAAGCGCTTGTCTATAACGCTCTTCAATTACTTCACGGCGAGCTTTAACCACTTGGCGGCAGCTATTGCCATCTAAATGGTGCAAATATGGTTTTAAAATGGTTGGATCAATCTTTTCAGATAAGTCCTGACCATTTTCACTTAACAACACGCGAATGAGCTGTTTCGGTAAGCTTGATGGCAAGTTCAAAGATTTTGGTGCAACTACATCAACTTTAAACCAGACTTCAAGTAATACAGAACCTTGCTTTAATGCATTTGACTTAAGAACAGCAACATTAGTACTACCGAAGGATTGTGTACGGATCATTTCCATTACACTTTCAATGAACGGATGCTCTAAAGTCAGGTATTGAGCATCTTCACGCATTTGTGCTTGATCACGATAGAACGTCGCAGTCATACCCTCTTCGTCTAGTGCCAAACCTTGAACTTGCATTTGGTCTGTTGGACGAATAATAACAGTACCGTTACTTTGCTCATCAAAATCGATATTGGTTGAAGACATAAAACGCTTCACAAACATAGGTAATGTTGTGTTGTCATCGTAGTCTTCTAAGGCTTGAACAATTTCTTGTGCAACGATAGGACGACATGAGTTGTATTCAAGCAAGCGATCTCGACCAGCTTGTAGCTCTGCTTCTAAAGCTTGACGTTGAACATTGACTTCTTCGAGTAAGTCTTCAAATGTTTGGCCTTGATCTGAAAGTAAGCAGTCTTTTAATTCAACAATAAAGTTTTCTTGCAACGTTTGAGCTGTTGGAGAAATATTGCTAAAAATATTTAATGCTTCATTGTACCAACGGAACATACGCTCTTGAGCGGTGCCCATTAAGTAAGGTACATGAATTTGAATACGGTTTTCTTGACCAATACGGTCTAAACGACCAATACGTTGTTCTAAAACATCTGGGTTTGCAGGCAAATCAAATAAAATGAGATCACTCGCAAACTGGAAGTTACGACCTTCTGAACCAATTTCAGAACACAGTAAAATTTGAGCACCATAGCTTTCTTCTGCAAAGTAAGCAGCTGCTTGGTCTCGCTCAAGTAAACTCATGCCTTCATGGAACATAGCAGTACGAATACCTGCATGCAAACGAAGTGCGCTTTCTAAAGATTCAACTACAGGACCACTACGTGCAATTAAAAGAACTTTTTTATGTTTAAGTTCTTTACGTAGAATTTCCATTAACCATGGCACACGTGGGTCATTTTGCATCCATGATCCATCAATTTGTGCTTCTTCTGGCCACATTTGCTCACGTAGTTTACCGTCTTTTGACCAATCTTCTGGCGCTGGCAAAGGTGCTGGTTGGCAATCACGGCCAGGGAAACCTTGAATCGCTTCACGCGTATTACGGAATAAAATGCGCCCTGTACCATGACGGTCTAACAACTCATGAATCGCTCTGAAACGTTGTTCAGGCTGATCTTCAATTGAATGACCCAATAAACCTTCTAAAGCAGTTAAATGCTCTTGAGTTAAAGGTTCATCTGACATCAATACTTCTGCAACTTGAGCAGTTTGCTGATATTGCGCTTCTTCATCTAAGAAACGCTCTAAACTACTAAAGCGCTGCGGATCTAACAAACGTAAGCGTGCAAAGTGACTTTCTACACCAAGCTGTTCAGGTGTTGCTGTAAGCAATAATACACCAGCCGTATTTTCAGCAAGCTCTTCAACTAAGTCGTAACGATCATTACCGCCTTCTTCTTCGCTCCACATTAAATGATGCGCTTCATCGACAACGAGTAAATCGAAACCAGCTTCTAGTGCTTGCTCACGTAAATCGTCATGGTCCACCATCAAGTCGACGCTGGCAATAATGCATTGCTCTGTTAAGAACGGGTTAAGCTCTGGATCATGTTCTTTAATAGACGCAGTACGGGTTAAATCAAACAGAGAAAATTGCAAGTTGAAACGGCGACGCATTTCAATCATCCACTGATATTGCAGCGAATCAGGGACTAAGATGAGGATACGTTCTGAACGACCAGTTTTAAGCTGTTGATGGATAATCAAACCAGCTTCAATTGTTTTACCTAAACCTACTTCATCGGCAAGCAAAACACGTGGTGCAAAACGTTTACCGACTTCATGAGCAATATAGAGTTGATGTGGGATTAAACCAACGCGTGCACCAACCAAGCCGCGTAATGGACTGGTTTGCATTTGCGCTTGCATTAGCATGGCTTCAATGCGTAAGTCATACCACTCTTTATAATCGATCTGGCTTGCTAGCAAACGATCTAAAGGTTTTGATAATTGAATTTGTGCACCGATACGAGTTTCATTGAGCGCTTTACGTTCTTGTTCGCCATTTTCTAAGGTACGAACTACGTTGTAACGCAAAACGCCATGGCGGTCTTCAACCGACTCAACAATCCACTTTTGGCCTTCTTGATCTTGAACTTCATCGTTTGTGTTAAAGATGATACGAGATAATGGTGCGTTATTACGTGCATAGACACGCGTTTCATCACTCTTGGGGAATAAAATGCTGACAGATCTTTCATCTACATCAATAAGAACGCCTAAACCGAGCTCAGTCTCTGTATCTGATAGCCAACGTTGACCAATAGCATACTGCTGCAATTTTTCCACCTTTTTCTCAAGTTCGCACTACATATTGTACGATGCAAATTAGCTTATTTTTGCATCTTTTTATGTAGTCTTTAAAGCAAAATTTTGCAGCAGAAACCAATTAAATTATTTCGCTACAAAAATTACTCATTGAAAGTTTTTACATTAAAACGGTACAGGACAGTTAAAAGTTAATGATTCCCCTGTGACAGGATGATTAAAGCTTAACTGTTTGGCATGCAAGCACAGACGAGGAACAAGTAATTGTTCCGGTGTTGCATACAATGTATCACCTACAATCGGATGTCCCAGATATTGCATGTGTACACGAAGTTGATGAGAACGTCCGGTAATTGGTGTTAATTTGACACGCGTAACCGGTTGTCCCTGAATCTGAAAATGTTCGATCGCCTGCCAATGTGTTAAAGCAGGTTTATTATGAGAAGCATCGACAATATGTAAAGGTGGTCGACTCGGGTCATAGACGACAGGGATATCAACAGTTCCTTCGCCGTCTAGATGGCCTGCGACTAACGCTTCATATATTTTCGAAGTTTGACGGTCTTGAAATTGGCGTGCAATCGCACTTTGTCCACGCTTAGATAACCCAAAAACCAAAATACCCGAGGTATCACGGTCAAGGCGGTGAATGAGCAAAGTTCGTGGTTCAATTGCCACCAGTCTTGTCAAAACGCTGTCATGTAAATCACCTTTCCCTGGCACACTCAAAATGTCCGAAGGTTTATGAATCACCATAAAATCATCATCACGATAGATCAGATGTTCACTTAGAAAATCACTCAAAGTTGTATTCCCAAGGTAAGATGAAAAACAAGCGGGCAATAATAAAAAGCTTACGTCCGAATTACAATGCCGTTCGGGTAAATTAACAACAGAATTTGCAAATATTATGATTCACTTTATGGCTAAAGCCGATTAGTGCTTCAATAACTGCATAATATGTTGCAACGTAGGTGTTTGCATCAGCTCTTCAGCACTTAGACTCGCACCGTTCGCACGCCATAATTCCACCAGATAATTGACTCCAGCAGTGTCTAGACCATAGTTTCTTAAATCTATTTCGGGATGAATTTCCATTGGATGCCGCCCAACCTGTTCAGCAACTGCCAATAAAACTCCTTTATCGGATAACACCTGTGACGACGGTGCACTTAAAGACCATAAGCGCATTAAAGTCTGTGTGTTTATATGTTGAATGGAGTCAAAACTGATTTTTTCAATCCATTGTATATGCTGCTCTAAACTACTCGCCAAGATTGCATCATTTACAACAGCTACATAATCTGTAATGGATAAAACAAGCTGCATGACTTGCTTAAATAGCGGTGATAAATTTCCCGCCATTATCACTTGTGCTTGAGTGTTTGATGACAACTGTTGCCCAAGCTGTAACATGGCCTGTTGAAGTTACGATGACTGAATCATCATAACTGGAATTTCGAGTGCCTGTGCTCTTTTGCTTAGCATTTCTAAATGATCGGCTAATGGTTGGTTCATCCAGTCAGGGGCATTTTCAAGTTCATTTAACCCAACCATGAGCAAAATGCTATGCGTAGATTCAATAGGCCAATTTGAAGTACTTGCGGCTAACTGGATTTTTCGAGGTAAGGGATAAAACATTGTTCTCTACAAATATAAAAATAGCTCAAATTAAAAGGCCCGTTTAAAACGGGCCTTTTTGCTTACTTCATTTCGGCGAAGGTTTCTTTTGCAGCCTGAATCGTATATTCGATATCTTCATCTGAATGAGCAGATGAAATAAAGCCTGCTTCAAATGCTGACGGCGCCAAGTTTACACCGCGCTTTAACATGCCATGGAAGAACTTTTTGAAAGCTTCAATATCACATGCCAACATAGAGTCAAAGCTTGTAATATCTTCTTGGTCGGTAAAGTAAAGGCCAAACATTGCGCCCGCTTGCTGAGTTTTAAATGGAATACCTGCTTCATCTGCTGCTGCTTGTAAACCTGCAAGTAACTTTTCAAGTTGAGCCGATAATTTGCTGTAAAAATCCGGTTGACGTAAATGTTTGAACATTTCAATACCTGCGCGCATAGCAAGTGGGTTACCAGATAAAGTTCCCGCTTGGTATACACCACCTAAAGGTGCGATGCATTCCATGATTTCTCGCTTACCACCAAATGCACCTACAGGTAAGCCCGCACCAATAATTTTACCCAAAGTCGTTAAGTCAGGTTTAACGTTGTAAACTGACTGAGCACCGCCTAATGCAACGCGGAAACCAGTCATTACTTCATCAATAATAAATACAGATTTGTATTCATCACATACATCACGAATCGCTTGTAAGAAACCATCAATTGGTTTCACCATATTCATGTTACCTGCGACAGGTTCAATAATAACGCCTGCAATTTCATGACCAAATTTTGCAAAGCATTCTTTTAATGCTGCAATATCGTTATATGGTAGTGTTAAAGTGTGTTTAGCGAAATCAGCTGGTACACCTTTCGATGTTGGTTCACCCTCACCTTTAGTTAATAAACCAGAACCTGCTTTTACTAATAAAGAGTCAGAGTGTCCGTGGTAACAACCTTCAAACTTCACGATCTTGTCACGGCCAGTATAACCACGTGCTAAACGAATAGCAGTCATAGTTGCTTCTGTACCAGAGTTTGTCATACGTACCAATTCAATAGATGGCATGATTTCACAAATAATATCTGCCAACGTTGTTTCGTGTACGGTTGGTGCACCAAAACTTAAACCATCTTCTGCTGCTGTTTGTACAGCTTTAATAATATCTGGATGAGCATGGCCCAAAATCATTGGTCCCCAAGAGCCAACATAATCTACATAGCGCTTGCCATCTACATCCCACAAATATGCACCTTTGGCTTTCTCGATGAAAACTGGTGTTCCTCCAACGCCATTAAAGGCACGTACTGGAGAGTTCACACCACCTGGAATGTGTTTGCTGGCTTGTTTAAATAACTGTTCTTGCTTTGGAGATAAACTCATGGAAATGCTCGTCTTAAATATCTAAAAATAATTTTGAAAGCTTAAGAAAATAATTGTGCCCATGCTTGTACACGGGCAGGAATTTCAGCAGTTGATCGACCTAATATATCACTAATGACTGCGCAGAGGTCAGCTCCAGCCTCAATCACGGGTTTTGAGTTTTCAACTGTTAAACCACCAATTGCACAAATAGGTAAATCATACTGAGCTGCTGCTTGCTTAATTACCTCAATGCCAACATTACCTGCTTCCGGTTTAGTCGCAGTTGCATACACAGCGCCAAAGGCAACATAAGTTGCGCCATCAGCAATTGCTTTTTGGGCAAGTTCTAATGAGTTTAGGCAAGTACGGCCAATAATGACGCCTTCTGGTAACTGCGATTTTGCATCGGTAATTTCACCATCACTTTGTCCTAAATGCACACCTAAACCAAACTTTGCAGCCAGTTTTAAATCATCATTAATGACAAAAGGAACCTGATATTTTTCACATAAACCTTTAATCTGTTCAACTTCAGCAGGCTGATCGGCTTTGTCTACTTTTTTACGGCGGTACTGTAAAATTGCGATTTGATGGGTTGCGAGTGCAGCGTCTAGTTTTTCTAATAATAATTCGATTGGGTCATCATTGGTAATGAGATATAAACCGCGCATACTCTACTCTCGCTTTTGAAAACTTCGCTAGTATAACGGATTTATAAGTCATCATAAGTACCGATTGATATAGGCTTACCAGTACCAATCGGTATATTTAAAAAAACAAATAAATTAACTTGGAATTTTATCATGCTTACGATCAATCAAACTTAATCGACCCGTTGCAACATCCGAAAGCATTCGCCAATCAGAAATAAAGCTATAAAGTGGCTGTTTAAAGCTGGCAGGCTTATTTTTTTCAAACACAAAATGTCCAACCCATGCATTTGCGTAACCCGCTACCAAACCATAGAGCACATATTTAGCTTGTTTCTTACGAATCGCTTTTGAAAAAAAGTATAGACCAATGCTACTTCCCACCACATGTAAGCGTCTGCTCATAATGTTACGGTGTTCGGTTAAGTAAAAACGATAAAATTCCTGATAGTTTTTAATCGGTAACTCAAACTCTGGCTGAGTTTCATGGCTAAAGTTTACTGGTGCATTCACGATCATCTTCCTGATTTTTATTTGATCAAAACATCACCTGATTGTACACCTAAATAAAAGTGTAGCGTCATATGTTTGATTGTAACTTTCTCTATCAAAAACATTATTTTTAGCGCTAAGCTATTATACTTATTCAAGATAGTTTAAATACCTGATTCAGGGAGATCCATTATGGTTGAAGTTGAGCTTAAGTTTCAGTTACCTGAATCGAAGAAAAAAACTGTTCAACAGTATTTAAAAAAGCATAAAGCGCAGCATATTCATTTACAGGCCAAGTATTACGATACACCAAATCGCCTACTCGCAAAAAATGGCATGGCTCTACGTTTACGTAAAGAAAATGATCTGTGGGTACAAACCTTTAAAGCCGCTGGCCAAAGTCATTTACATCGTGTTGAAGAAGAAGTTTTTTTAGGAAAATGCGAACAAGAACCTGAACTAAACCTTGAGTTATATAAAGACAATAAAGTCGTCACAGATTTGATTACTCAAGCTTTAGGCTCTGAAGTCGAAAAGCTAAGCTTACAGTTTGAGACTGATGTACAACGTACTTATCATGTTTTTGAAGCAGATGACACAGCAATTGAAGTCTGTCTTGATGACGGCGTCGTAAAAACAGCAACAGCACAAAGCAAAATTTGCGAAGTTGAGTTCGAACTTAAACAAGGTGCAGTTAAAACACTTATTCAATTTGCTCAGCAATGGATTAATCGTTATGAACTTTGGCTCGATGTTAGAAGTAAAGCCGAGCGAGGTAATTTACTTGCATTGGGGCAAGCTGCTTCACCGGCTGTTCACGCAAAAAATCTGAACTTAGATAAAGACGTTTCAGCAGAACAGGCGCTCAAAAAAATTGTAGAAAACTGTTTGGGACAGTTCTTGCCGAATATGGCTGTAATTGCTGATGGTGTTGCCGACGCTGAACACATTCATCAAGCACGCGTGAGCTTACGCCGTTTACGCAGCGCACTTCACCATTTTGCAACATGGTCAGACGAGTTAAACCCTGCGTGGGAAGAACAAATTGCCGAACTGTTCCGCCAGCTTGGAGACACGCGAGACGAAGATGCCATTCGTACCGAAATTTTACCGATGATTGTGCAGCATGGTTCACCTGAGCTTTTACTTCCGATCTCTGAACAGCCATTAAAAGACCTTGCCAAGCTGTTTAAATCCGCAGAAATCGTTAAGCTCGTGCTCGCATTACTGGCATTTGCTTATTCAGAAGAAGATGATCAAAACGCCAAAGGAAAATTGAAAAAATATATAGGAAAAAGCTTAGACAAGTTACATCATCAAGTGGTGAGTAATGCCGATCATTTCACTGAACTTGAAGTCACTGAACAGCACAAAATACGTAAAAAAGCGAAGCAATTACGTTACTGTATCGAATTTATATCAAGCTTATATCCACGTAAAAATGTTCAGCAGTTTTTAAAAAAATTACAACCTGTGCAAAATACCTTAGGCCTTTATAACGACTTGTTTATTGCTGAAGATCTCTTTAATAAAGCAACTGAATATGACCCACATTTTTGGTTTGCATTAGGATGGATTAAGGCCAAACAGCCTTATTTACAAAATCAGTCTGCCGAAGCTTTGCAAAAATTTAAACAGGCAAAAATATTTTGGTAAGAATTTTAAAGTCGCGGCAAATATGCCGCGACTTTTTATCTATATTTACCAAATACTTTCCATACACCATTATCTGCTAATGGGTCGCTATAGCTATCACTACGCTGTTTTCTTGGCTTATCACGAGCGTCAACAAGTTTAAAGTGTGGCTCTACCCCTAACACAATCCCATTGGTATAAAAACGTGAACGCGTATATTCACTTTGACCATGCTGGAATACATAAGTTCTTAAATCGATAAATTCACGGTGTGCAACTAATGCTGCTGTGTCGTCACTCTGCAACCATTCTTGCATGGTAAATATCTGATCTGTTTCAAACTGCCCACATTTTTCAATAAGACTCGCCACACCACGGAAAGTTTTCGATTCTTTTGCGCGTGTTTTATTAATCCGAATACGGTCCACATGAAAAAAGAATAAAGGTAAATTTAGATGGCTTGGTAAGTGTATTGCATCTGGTAATTCATCTTCCATAAAAGGTTGAAAAAGCTCTTGTGCCCTTTCTATTAAATCTTTCCATTGTTGATAATAGGCTAAGACTTCTTCTTGCAAACCATAATAAATTGGCAGCCCTTCGACATGCTCCAAATATTGAGGCGGAAAAACATGCTGACGTAATAAAGCAATGTCTGTTTTTAGACTTTGAACGGCAATTGCATCTTGCATATTATAACTCCCAATACTTAGGCTATTTACAGACTAAGGCAAAGGTTTTGTTTCCGCAAGGCTTTGCCTATAATAAGCAGCTCTATTTTTGCGGGAATAAGTCATGTCTCAAAAGATTAATGCAACAGATATTACTGAAGAAGAAGCGTTAAATGCTGTTTTCTTTGAGCGTGCGGATGAATTCATTAAACAAGCGAATGATTTTTGTCGCCCGCCTAAAGGCCAAAAACCTGATCCAGCTGAGCTTCGCGGTCAAGTGAGTGCTGCGATGTTATTTGCAACTGCCCGTTTTAATACATGGGTCGCTGCCAATAATTTTAAAGATGGCAATGAAATGCGTGATGCAAAAGAGCAAGTGATGTCTTATCTGCTTCAACAATTTCAAATGATGCTTGAAGATAACTTTGATGAGTACTGTGAACAGTTCGAAAACTATTTACGTTTCCGTAAGAATGAAGATTTTCATACTCACAAGCATGACCATGATCATTAATAAATTTTAAATACCCAAATAAAAAGCCACTTCATGTGGCTTTTTATTTAGCAAGTCATTTATTGCTTTTGCGGTTGACCATATTGGTCAGCCATCACTTCAACGAGATTGGAAAGCTTAATATATTTTTTAATGACTGCATTTACATCAGCAACAGTTAGCTTTGTTAAATCTTGATCATGCTTAACACGATCCAGTAATGTTTTACCTGACTCAAGCTCAATATTTAACATACCGTGAATATTACGCTCATCCTCTAATGCAGTAACACGTTTTTTCATGAGATCTGCTTTAGCTGCTGCAAGCTCTTGCTCGGTAATACCATTGGTTAATAAGTCATTTAATACCTTATGAACTGAAGCAGAAACTTGTGCCGAACGCCCAGCTGTATAGTTTGCACTAATACTTAATGCACCCACATTGGTGTCCTGATCAAGTTGCAGTCCTGTTCCAAAACCATAAACTAATGCATTTTTTTCACGAAGCTCTTGAGCCAAACGCGAAGAAATTTGAGAATCACCTAAAATATAATTCATTAAAATTAAGGCAGATGCATCCGGATGATTTTTTCCAACCGGTATCGCAAGTACGCTTTGATAACTACCAAACTCACGTTGTTCAGATAAAGCATGTACTTGCTGAGCAGGAAAATCGACGTGTTGAATTAAGATTTTTTCATATGGTTGTTTACTGTTCCAACTACCAAACTCCTGATTTAATAGTTTTTTCATTTTTTTGGCATCAAATGCGCCGGTAATTGCAATTTGGGCATGGTTCATTGCAAAGAAATGCTGATATAACTCTTTGACTTGTTCTTGGGTCACATCCTTTAATTGTTTTTTGGCTAACTCAGGTTCAAAGTGGTAGCGTAAATCACCTGGCTGATATTCTTCAACTAAACGTGACAACGTTAAACCTGCAACTACATCAGGTTCTGTATAAGGTCGATCAAGACTAGATAAGCTTTGAGATTTAATTAAATCGAATTGAGATTGTTCAAATTTAGGGTTTTTCATAACCTCTAGAACAAACTTGAAGAATTCATCAAACTTTTCAGTTTTAGATTGAATATTAATGGTCATGCCATTGCCATCAGCACTCGCATAAGCCGCGCCACCAGCATCAATCGATTTATCGGCAATATCTTGCAGGCTATATTTATCAGAACCGCGGAGTAATAAATACGAAGTTAAATCAACTACCGTGCCTTTATTAAATAAAGATTTTTCTGTACCAAAATCCATAGTAATGGTGGCATAGGTACGATCATCACGGGTTTCCACAGGGAACAAAGCATACTTCATTCCATTTTTAAGTTTTCCACGAATAATCTTTTTTTCATTACTCTCAGCATATTGCTTAGAAGTTTTTAAAAACTCGTTAACTTCTTCTTGATAAACTTTCGGGTCTTTTAAAGGTTCTGGTTTAACATCTGTCTGATCTAAAGTTTTAGGTTTATCTTTTGGGTCGAGTTGCAATGCTTTCTTTTGATCTTCAGGTGTTGGCAAAATATCGCCATCAATACGATGCCCAGCAATAAGGAACTGTTTTAAGGTTTGATTTACGTCATTGAGCTTCACTTTCTCAACTGCATCTAAATCTTTAAAATATTGATCCCACTGCCCACCAGCTACGCTGTAATCACTTAAACGAGAACCCAAAGCAACGGCGTCTTTATTGACTAACTCGCTTTGTGTTTTCATTAAACTTTTTACACGTTTTAGCTCAGTCTCTGTAAAAGGTTTACCTTTTTCAATTCCAGAGAGCAAAGCGCTTTCTACTTTGTTGGGGTCGTTTTTAGGTGAGTAGACCGCCCCTAAAAATACAACATTAAAATCTTGGTCTAACCATGTTGATGCCTGAACGTCTGTACTAATACCTGTTTCAACCATATTCTGGTACAAGTGACCACTTGGCTGCATGGTATATAACATTGGTGCTAAAGCCAGTGTCGGCTGAATTTTGATGTTTTTCCCATTCATATAAATATGAAATTTGGCTAAATCACTGCCTTTTTTCACTACAAATTCACGATTCTTTATTTTTGTAGAATCTAACACAGGCACCTGAACGCGCTTAGGCACAGCTCGCGCAGGAATTGGACTAAAATATTGGTCTATCGTTTTTAAAACATCAGTTTTATCAAACTTGCCTGAAATCACCATGACCGCATTATTAGGTGCGTACCAACTACGGTAGAACTGGTTCAATTCCGGCATTTTAATTGACTTAAGCTCTGGCAAATCACCAATCGGTAATCGTCCTAAATACTGGTTTCCATAAGCCGATTTCCACATTTGATCCATTAAAACAGCAAAAGGCTGATCCATACGGACTTCACGTTCACGCTTTACGATTTCAATTTCAGAAGGAACAAATTTTTCTTGTAAAACCAATTTGTCCATACGCTCAGATTCAAGATACAGTACTTGATCAAGTGCAGTTTTTTCTGGACGGACAATATTCGTGTATTTAGTTGAATAGTAATCCGTGCTCGCGTTCGTCATTAATGTATATTGATCTAAACGGCGTTGGAATTCTTCACCTTTTACATTTTGCGTGCCTTTAAAGGCCAAATGCTCAAGTAAATGTGCTAAGCCACCTTTACCTTGCGGATCATTTAAAGAACCTGTTAAATAAATGGTATTAATAAAGATTTTATTTTCTTTGTCATTCGGGGCAAGTACGACCCGAAAACCATTATCTAATTTATATTCCTCAATATTTTGCTTACTTTTTACTAATGTTGTTTGTGCAAAAGACGCAGCACTTAAACCAAGAATACATAGGGAGAGAGTCAGTTGTTTAAACTGCATAAACATATAAATACCAATTAATTTGAATAATAAAAAATCAATAGTTGTGGGACTATAGTAGGAAATTTAAGCTGACATTAATAGTAAAGATTTGAAAAAAAAGCCGTTTATTTAAACGGCCTTATATTTTAAGGAAAAATTTCTGCTTGCATATAAAGTTTGCCATAGCCTGAAATTTCAATACGCTCCTGGTTCAGCACATTACAATACAAAACGCCTCCACGGTTAGAAGCCTGATAAGCAGTAATATTATTTTTAGCGAGTTTCTCTGCCCATAGCGGTGCTATTGCGGTATGAATTGAACCTGTAACAGGATCTTCTTCTATACCTGCGACAGGAGCAAAATAACGCGATACGCAATCATAGTGTTGATCTGCTCTTGACGTTATTGCTACATCAAGACCACTGGTGGTAATCGCAGTCCGCTTACCTAAGGCTTTAAGCAAGTTCATGTCAGGCTTCTCATCCAATACATCTTGAACTGATTCATATTCAACAATGTAGGCTTGAACATTTTGATAAACCGCTTTAAACGGTTTTGTTAATGCTTGACGTAAAACATCCGGATAATCTTCAACTTGATGAGCCTGTCGTATGGGAAAGTTCATTCTGATTTTGCCGTCTTCATCTCGATGAACGACAAATAGGCCTAAGTTTCGTACATGAAAATTAAGAGTCTTTTTCTCGGTAAAATCTTTAAATAATACGAACGCACTGGCAAGAGTCGCATGCCCACAAAAATCGACTTCAACTGTTGGAGTAAACCAACGGATTTCATAATTTTCAGAGTCTATAATTTTTACAAAAGCAGTTTCGGATAAGTTATTTTCAAGCGCTATCTTTTGCATTAAATCTGCATCTAGCCACTCTTTTTCAACTACTACAGCAGCAGGGTTTCCACGAAATAACTCTTTGGTAAAAGCATCGACTTGATACATTTTCATGTTAGTGCTCTCTTTCTTAATAAGCTCATTTTTAAAAATTATTTAAAAGAAAAACAGATACAGTTTTTTTAAAATTAACATCACAATAGCAATTTACGCATATAAAAAAATGGCTCATCCAGATTGGATGAGCCATTTTAATATTAACTTTTAATGATGTTGAGTTAATTCAATTTCATCTTCGCTATTCATTATAGCTTTGTCGGTCTGCCCCATAAATTGGCTTGTAACGACACCAGCAGTCATCGAACCATTTACATTTAACGCAGTACGACCCATATCAATGAGTGGTTCAATTGAAATAAGAAGTGCAACCAATGTTACAGGTAAACCCATAGCAGGAAGTACGATCAATGCTGCGAAAGTTGCACCACCACCAACACCTGCTACGCCAATTGAACTTAAAGTGACAATACCCACTAACGAAGCAATCCACATTGGGTCTAGGGTGTTAATACCCATAGTTGGCGCAACCATGACTGCGAGCATGGCTGGATATAAACCCGCACAACCATTTTGTCCAATAGTGGCACCAAAAGAAGCAGAGAAACTTGCAATAGACTCAGGCACGCCTAAACGACGAGTTTGCGCTTCAATGCTAAGTGGAATACTTGCTGCACTTGAACGACTCGTAAACGCGAATGTTAGAACTGGAGCAACTTTCTTGAAGAATTTAAGTGGAGAAACACCAGTCAGAGTCAAAATAATGGCATGCACGACAAACATAATCGCCAAACCTAAGTAAGACGCGACCAAGAAACCACCTAGGTTCAAGATATCCGCAACATTTGAACTTGCCACAACTTTTGTCATGAGAGCAAAAACACCATACGGTGTAAGCGTCATTACTAAACGAACAAGCTTCATGACCCATGACTGTAAAGTCTGAATAGCCGTCAGAATACGTTGACCTTTTTCTGCATCATCTTTCATCAAGTTGAGTGCTGCTATCCCTAAAAATACAGCAAAGATAACCACGCTAATAATCGAAGTCGGATTTGCACCCGTTAACTCAGCAAAAGGGTTACTCGGAATAAAAGAAAGAATAAATTGCGGTACACTTAAGTCTGTTACTTTACCCACATAGTCAGTCTGAATTGCAGTAAGTCGAGCTGTTTCAGCCGCCCCTTGTACCAAACCTTTGGCAGTTAAACCAAACAAGTTCGTCACAAATACTCCAACCAGCGCAGCGATGAGTGTGGTAAATAACAAAGTCCCGATGGTGTAGAAGCTGATTTTTCCTAAAGAAGAAGCTTGGTGTAGCTTCGCTACCGCACCTAAAATCGAAACAAAGACCAAAGGCATCACGACCATTTGTAAAAGTTTTACATAGCCGTTACCAACAATATTAAACCAGCTAATAGATTCAGCAAGAATCGGATGGCCACCGCCATAAATCAAATGTAGTCCTAAACCAAACACTACACCTAAAATTAAGCCAGCTAGAACTTTTTTAGATAAGCTCCAGTCCGTTTTACGTGTTTGGGCGAGTAAAAATATTAACCCGACAAAAACCACAATATTGATGATTAAGGGTATATTCATTCCCAAACTCCAACTTATTGCTTGTGTCATCTTTTAAGGGGGCATATTTGACCATAGCCGGCCTATATAAACTACCCTTTTCAACAATTTTCTAGCATGCAGATCATTACTGATCTGAATGAGAATATAAAATGACTTTTAAATACATATATATCACTTTTAAAACATAAGATAAGTAGGATATTTATGTATAAAAATTAAGCGCATTTCTGTATAAAGTTTTGCTCAATAAAACAAATAAATTGCTTTAAATTACTGCCCCATGTTTCAGGAGGCTGAGCAACCAAATAAGTAGTGAAATGTGCAGATTCAGTGTTAATTTCAAAACAACTTAATGAGACTTTATCGGCTACTTTGCTCAGATATGACTTGGGCAACAAAGCAAAACCGACTCCTAATTCTACACAGCTCACAATGCCATCGAGACTACCCATTTCCATAATTTGTGAAGGTGGAACACTATGATCATTTAAAAACAGTTCAATTGCATGCCGATAAGAACAGCCTTGTCGAAACGCAATAAAACGAGTCTTTGCGAGGGTGGTAATGTCGGGAAAGTGAGTTTGTTGTTTTGGGCAAACTAAAACCAGTTGTTCTTGCCACACCGGAAAACTATATAGCTCTGGAATTACATATTTAGAAGCAACAAACGCACAATCGACTTCTCCTTGTTGCACCGCGTTTAACAAATATCGTGTTGGGTGAGTTTGAAGCTCAATTGGTAAATTCGGATATTGCTGCATACATTGATTAAGCAATTGAGGAAGTCGTATTGCTGCTGTTGTTTCCATACTGCCCAAACGAATGGTTTCATTCGGGTCAATATCACCTTCTTGAAAAATTTTTTTCGCTTTATTATGCAGTGCAATCATTTGCACAGCATAACTATGTAGCTGCTGCCCTGCATTAGTTAATGTAACGGGGTTATGACGATTTAATAAAACCACGCCTAACTCTTCTTCAAGCTTTTTCACATGACTTGTGATGTTCGATTGAACCGTATACATTTTTTGTGCAGCTAGTGAAAAACTTCCACTCTCTGCAACCGCTAAAAAAAACTCTAAAGACTTAAGCAACATGCCACTATCTCAAAACAAGATAATTAATATCATATTAAATCATTTCTAATGATAAATAAACTCGCTTTTAATAATAAAAAAATTGAGAGACTTCTCATGTCTACGTTCTATCGAATGAGCCTGCTTGTCTTTTTAGCGACTTGTCTAGGAATTGGTATTTTTAGGTTTTCATATACTGCGCTCATGCCGATCATGATTGTGCAATATGGATGGACTCATGATTTTGCAAGCTATTTAGGAAGTGCAAATTTATTGGGCTATCTGGTTGGCGCACTATTAGCACTGTTTAGCATTAAAGAAAAATCTATTCCCGCTTTGATCACAAGTTCAGCTGTCTTAGGCAGTTTAAGCCTGCTCTGCTGTTCGTTTATACACATGCCTATGGCTTGGTTTGTTCTCTGGCGTACTATTTCAGGTGTCGCGGGTGGCCTACTCATGATTTTAGCACCTAGCTTTGCTATGAAAAATATTGCAATTAGCCAAAGACTTAAAGTTAATTTTTTAGGGTTTAGTGGTATTGGCGCAGGCGTATTATCTGCTACTCTCATTATTCCTGCACTCAAAAACATGTCTGTTCAATATGTATGGAGCATTTTTGCAGTACTCTCTATTATTGGCAGTTTCGTTCTTTTCCGCTTATTAAAATATCAGTCTACTCAGGCCGTACAAGTCACAACGCAAGCTCCTCAAAACTTCAAACACTCACGTTTGGGGCTTGTCATTATTATTGCTTATATGTGCAGTGCTTTTGCTTATATTCCCCACTCTTTGTTCTGGATGGACTACTTATCGGGAACTCTACACTTTCCCTTGCAACAACGAAATTTATTTTGGGTTCTTTATGGGACAGGAAGCTGTATTGGCGCCTTTGTAGCTTATTGTTTAAGCCGCTTTACTGGTTATTTACAAGCCATTAAATGGCTATACGGTGTCTACTGCTTGGCAGTTGCTTTACCATTCTTTTCCCATACTACTGCTTTACTCGCCTTATCGTCCTTTCTTACAGGTCTACTTACACCAGCCACTGTATTTATTAGCTCTTATAGTCTGCTACAGATTTATGAGCAGCGTTATCAAAAAATCTGGAGCCTTGCCACCATTGGGTTTGCCAGCACTCAGCTATTAGGTGGCGTTGTTATTAGTACTTTACACCACTTGCATTGGTCTTATGCCCATTTGTTTTTAATGGGAGGCATTGTTTTGTTATTTGCATTGAGCCTTTTAATTCGCACCCATTCTTCCATACGAAATTCTCTCGGAGAAACCAAACTATGAAAACTTTGTACTTTCCTCTCTTTTTAATTGTCTTTGTACTTATTATTCAGGCTTTAGACCAAAGCTATCAAAAGAAAATTGGTAGCTCTAAGCCCCAGAAACATCCGGAATTTATGCAATAAAAAAAGCCCCTATACATAAGGGGCTTTTCATTGAGTAATCGTAGTTTGTCAAAATTAAAATTAATGAGTAGATCAGTAGAGCTAACTGCATAACACCTATGTCTATACGCCTACTCAGTAAGCTCAACTGACAAAAAATGTCATATTATGTCAATGTAGAGTGTTATTTTCTGATCTATATTCGATAAAAATTTATAATTTTTAATACTTAAAATAGAGTAAGACATGAGCAATAACAATTATATTGATGAGCTTTTAAAGCTCTTGGCGATGTTTGCTTTTATCTGTGTTTCATTACTGGCATTTAAATGCCGGACCATTTTTGCACTGGATATCACAACATCCTATGAGGTCTCTGTAAAGATCATTATCTATATTGCCACAGCAGCTATTCTTGGCTTTTTAACACGCGATCATATTGAGTTTACAACACAATTTTTAATTGCTGTTCCATTCGCGTACTTTTGGCTAGAACCAATTCTTGATTATAAAGCCCTTCAAACCATCCCAGATGTTCCGTTTTATCTCTCGGGTCATGGTCAAAGTTTAGGTCTACTAATAGTCATTATATTCTGTTTTGCCTTATGGGTATTTAAAGAGACTAGTTCAAACTCGCGTGAGTCGCAAAATGTCTAAATCAGATTTTTTGAGGAGTTTTATAAAGTTAAAAATAGTCAATGTACTATACTTTTTTATAATATATATTTTATTCAAATTAATTTATACCAATTAAAAACTTTAAAAATGTACAATGTATCAAACCCAGCAAATGCGGTTGTTGTCGGCATTATTACAATAATTGCTACAGTTAGCCTTCTTATATGGAAGTTTAATTTTTATATTGGCATAGATATATATACCAGTGGTGAAGTGCTTTTCAAAACGCTGCTATATGCGGCTACGATAGGGCTATTTAGTTACTATTTCCGCTATAGCATTAAAATTAGTAATACAGTGATTTTATCATTACCTCTTTTTTTCTTTTGTATCAGGCCTGTTTTGAACTATAAAATGACGCATAGCATTGGTAATGTACCTCTGTATGCTACTCATCACGGACAAGGTTTAATATTGCTAAGTTTTACAGTATTGGCTTGTTTATTATGGGTATACACTGCCCACTCTTAGCTTTAATTTTTAATAGCATAAAAATGTATAAATACTTATATACATAAAAAACCCTCGTTCGAGGGCCTTTTTATTTAAGTTTAATCTTCCATATGTTGAATTATGGCATCACCAAATTCAGAGCAACGCAATAAGGTTGCGCCCGGCATTAAACGCTCAAAATCGTAAGTTACCGTTTTAGCTGCAATCGCTCCTGAAATTCCTTTAATGATCAGATCAGCCGCTTCAGTCCATCCCATGTCTCGAAGCATCATTTCAGCAGATAGAATAATTGATCCGGGGTTTACTTTATCTTGCCCAGCATATTTAGGTGCTGTTCCATGTGTTGCTTCATAAACTGCAATAGCGCCACCAATATTTGCACCGGGTGCAATTCCAATCCCCCCTACTTCTGCTGCTAATGCATCGGAAATATAGTCACCATTTAAATTAAGGGTTGCAATCACAGAGTAGTCAGCAGGACGCATCAAAATTTGCTGTAAGAAAGCATCTGCAATTACATCTTTAATAATAATGTCTTTACCATTTTTAGGGTTCTTAATTTTAACCCAAGGGCCACCATCTATGAGTTCACCGCCGAAACGATCTAGTGCTAACTCGTATCCCCATTCTTTAAATGCACCTTCGGTATATTTCATAATATTGCCCTTGTGAACAAGAGTCACCGATGGTTTGTCATTATCTATGGCAAACTGGATGGCCTTACGAACTAAACGTTGCGATCCTTCTTTGGAAACGGGTTTAATACCAATACCACATCCTTCAGGAAAACGAATTTTTGTGACCCCCATTTCTTCTTGAAGGAATTTAATAACTTTTTTAGCTTCTTCCGAATCGGCTTTCCATTCAATACCTGCATAAATATCTTCCGAATTTTCACGAAAAATAACCATGTCGGTTAATTCAGGATGCTGAACAGGTGAAGGGACGCCTTGGAACCAACGCACAGGACGTACACATACGTACAAATCTAATTCTTGACGTAGTGCAACGTTGAGTGAGCGTATACCGCCACCAACTGGAGTAGTTAGGGGGCCTTTAATTGAAACGACAAATTCACGCAGGGCTTCAAAAGTTTCTTCTGGCATATAAGTGCCATAAATTTTATTGGCCTTTTCACCACAATATACTTCCATCCACTCAATGGAACGTTTGCCGCCATAGGCTTTTAAAATTGCCCCATCAACAACTTTTTTCATTGTAGGTGTAATATCTACACCAATACCATCACCCTCAATAAAAGGAATAATTGGATGATTCGGTACATTCAGTGACAGGTCTGCTTTTACTGTAATTTTATCACCGTCGGCAGGAACAACGATCTTCTGATAACCCATTGTGTAGATTCTCCCTTTTATAATATTTAACTAACCAAACAAAAATAATTATCGATAAACAATACTTTCAACTTTTATTCACGCATAATAGCTTAATCGAATTTAATCCTTTTTGAGATTTATGTGGGAAATAAGCAAATTTCACACTTAAATATTGCTCAATGTTTTTACCTCTTATTTGAAAGAAGAAGTCATTTTTTATGAAAATCGTCATTCTCAACAAACCTTATGACGTGCTCTCCCAGTTTCGTAAAGACGAAGCGCATATGACGGTGTCTGACTTTATAGATGACCCGACTTTACGCATAGCAGGCCGTCTTGATATGGACTCTGAGGGTTTAGTTTTTTTAACCGATCATGGTGGTTTGAATCAGTTCATTACCAACCCTGCGAATAAAAAATACAAAACGTATTTAGTTCAAGTTGATGGCGATGTTACCGAAGAAGCGCTTGAGCAACTTCGTAAAGGTGTTGAACTTAATGATGGTATGACCTTACCAGCTAAAGCAATTAAGGTAAGTGAACCTGAATGGTTATGGGACCGAGACCCTCCTGTACGTTACCGTGCCAGTATTCCAACATCTTGGATTGAAATCTCTATTTGTGAAGGTCGTAATCGCCAAGTTCGTCGCATGACCTCTGCGGTAGGTTTCCCGACTTTACGTCTCATTCGTACTAAAATCGGTTCAATTGATTTAGTCCAATTAGGATTACAGCCAGGCGAGACCAAAGAAATCGAACCTCTACTCTACCCAGACTTTAAAGATGTTCCAGCCGAGCAACCTTATCGATCACGCTCGTATGTGAAAAAACCTGGGGGTACAGGTGGCAAACCAATGGTTCGTAAGAATAAAGATGGTTCTGTTAAAAAGTCTGGTACAAAGCGTATCTGGCAAATGGATGAAAGTGAAAAGCCACGTCGTAAAACTAACGGTACAACTCGTCCAAATACTAAAGCACCTCGTGGTCGTAGCCGTAATGGTCGATAAAAACATTTAATTTTTAAAAGCTCACATAAGTGGGCTTTTTTAATAGCTATTATTTATAAAAATAAAAAAGCCGGCGCATATGCACCGGCTTTTCAGCTATTTACTAACGAATTAGTTATTAAGCTTGAACAGTTGAAAGCGCCGCATTAAATGTAGCACTTGGACGCATTACCGCGCTTACTTTCGCAGGATCAACTGCATAGTAACCACCGATGTCAGCTGCTTTACCTTGTACTTGAGCAAGCTCAGCAACGATCTTCTGTTCGTTTTCAGCTAATGCTTTTGCAAGTGGAGCAAATTTAGCTTTCAACTCAGCATCTTCGTCTTGAGCTGCAAGTGCTTCTGCCCAGTAAAGTGATAAGTAGAAATGGCTACCACGGTTATCAAGCTCACCTGTACGGCGTGATGGAGACTTGTCATTATCGAGTAATTTACCAGTCGCTTCATCAAGTGTTTTCGCAAGTAACTTCGCACGAGCATTATTTTCTTTAATACCCATTTCTTCTAAAGAAACTGCAAGCGCAAGGAACTCACCAAGCGAATCCCAACGTAAGTGGTTTTCTTCAACAAGTTGTTGTACGTGTTTAGGTGCTGAACCACCTGCACCAGTCTCGTACATACCACCACCCGCCATAAGCGGAACAATAGACAACATTTTCGCAGAAGTACCAAGTTCCATAATTGGGAACAAGTCAGTTAAGTAGTCACGTAAAATGTTACCAGTTACAGAAATTGTATCGAGACCACGAACTACACGCTCAAGTGTGTAACGCATAGCACGTACTTGAGACATGATCTGGATATCAAGACCAGTCGTATCGTGATCTTTTAAGTACTTCTGTACTTTCTTGATCAATTCATTTTCGTGTGGACGATATGGGTCAAGCCAGAAGATCGCAGGCATGCCTGAGTTACGTGCACGAGTCACTGCAAGTTTTACCCAGTCACGAATCGGAGCGTCTTTCACCTGACACATACGCCAGATATCGCCTTCTTCAACATTTTGAGTCAATAACACTTCACCAGTGTCAAGATCAGTAATGTTTGCGATACCTGCTTCAGGAATTTCAAAAGTCTTATCGTGAGAACCGTATTCTTCAGCTTTTTGAGCCATCAAACCAACGTTTGGCACTGTACCCATAGTCTTCGGATCGAAGTTACCATGCCATTTACAGAAATTGATCATTTCTTGGTAAATACGGGCAAATGTTGATTCTGGCATTACTGCTTTAGCATCGTATTGCTTACCATCAGCACCCCACATTTTACCACCAGCACGGATCATTGCAGGCATAGAAGCATCTACGATAATGTCGTTAGGCGAATGGAAGTTAGTAATACCTTTTGCTGAGTCAACCATCGCAAGTGCAGGACGGTGTTCTTGGCAAGCATGTAAGTCTTCGATGATTTCTTCACGTAATGATGTTGGAAGAGTTTCGATTTTCTCGTATAACCCAGCCATACCGTTATTTACGTTAATGCCTAATTCATCAAACAACTTACCGTGTTTTTCGAAAGCTTCTTTATAGTAAATTTTCACACAGTGACCGAAAACAATCGGGTGTGAAACTTTCATCATTGTCGCTTTAACATGTAAAGAGAATAAAATTCCTGCTTCTTTACAATCATCAAGTTCTTTTTCATAGAAATCACAAAGTGCTTTCTTGCTCATGAACATTGAGTCAATGATTTCGCCTTCTTGAAGCGCAACTTTTGGCTTAAGAACAATACTCTTACCACTGTTTGTGATAAGTTCCATTTTTACGTTGCGTGGGCGGTCAAGCGTCATTGACTTTTCACCGTGGTAGAAGTCACCTTCTTCCATGTGTGAAACGTGAGTTTGTGACCATTGTTTCCACTCGCTCATTGAATGAGGGTGTTTCTTAGCGTAATTTTTAACGGCAGCAGGAGCACGACGGTCTGAGTTACCTTCACGAAGGACAGGGTTTACTGCTGAACCTAGGCATTTGCCATAACGAGCTTTGATTGTTTTTTCTTCTTCAGTCGCCGGGTTTTCCGGATAGTCAGGAATTGGATAACCTTTAGATTGAAGTTCTTTAATACATGCTGTCAATTGCGCAACAGAGGCACTAATATTTGGGAGTTTGATAATGTTAGTATCTGGATCTTGTGTAAGACGACCTAGCTCAGCAAGGTTGTCGGATACCTTTTGCTCTTCACTTAGGTAGTCAGCGAATTCTGCGAGCACACGTGCAGCTACAGAGATGTCACTTTTAACAATCTCGATACCTGCTGGCTTAGTAAAGGTCTCAATGATCGGCAGTAGCGAATAAGTCGCCAATAATGGCGCCTCGTCAGTCAGTGTGTAAATGATAGTTGACTTTTCACCAGCCATATATAGCCCCTTCCGTTGAATTGAGTTTTGAGGACCGAGCTTTTGGCCCAGTACCTACGAACCGATATGCTTAAATAAAACCCTGAGAGTATCGGCTCTCATTGGCTTTCAGTCAACGAAATATCCAGTGATAACGACATTTCGCAGCGAAATAATACATAATTTAAATCTATTGATAATAATCTTATACCTAACTTATGGTAATACATGCACGATTACCAACTTTTTAGATATAGGACATTGTTAAATTACATGAGATATCTTTCAGAGTTCTGACAAATATTATACTTTTCATTCAAAATAAACTCAAAGATAACACCTATTTCAATTTTTATAATCTACTAAAAAGTAAAAAACCGATGTACGAAACATCGGTTTTTTATAAATTAATTCACTGTTATTTAGGCTTTTAACCATTTATCAGCTTTGCTTTGATCTTCAACAACAAGTTCAACTTCAGTTAAGTTGATACTGTCGCCTGTAACCTCAAATGATAACAACTCATCACGGCGGAAAGCCAAGACTGGGTAACTGCCCTTTTGTTTAGCATATTTTTCAATAAGTTTTGTGGTCGCTTTTAATCCATCAATTGCAATAATGACATCATTGGCAGAAATACCAGCTTTTGCACCAGCTCCTTCACGGTGAGCATTTTGTACTAATACGCCCTCCGGCTTATCAGTTAACTTTAAGCCATAAGCCAAGGTCTTATCATTTTTAAGCGTATAGCTTAAACCAAACTCAGGAAATAACTGATCAAGCGGTAATTCTTCAGTGGTATTAATCAAATGATTAATCTGCTCAACCCAACTATCGCCAGTTAACTCTTCACATAAATCAAAAACAGTACGCTCATTGACCTGAATACCATTTTGCGTGTTTTCATACAAACGACGCATTAAGGCATCTAGACTGGAACCACGTAAACGTAAGCCTAAATCTAGACATAAGGCAACTAATGCGCCTTTGTTGTAATAGCTCGTACCAGCATTATTCGTATTTTCATCTGGACGATAAAACTTAATCCATGCATCAAAACTTGATTCAGCTACTGTTTGAACAAAGCGCCCCGGATTTTGTAAATAACGATCAAGCTGTGACTTCAACAAATCTAGATAAGACTTCTGAGAGATCACACCGCTACGTAATAAAATGAGATCATCATAATATGAAGTAAACCCTTCAAAGATCCACAGTAGCGAGGTATAACCTTCTTGATGCAAATTGTAGTTCGCAAAGTTTTCTGGACGGATAAACTTTACTAACCAAGAATGAAAATACTCGTGGCTACATAAACCTAAGAAACGTTGATAATCTTTCGAAGGTTCAGTTGGTTCATTCGATTTTGGTAAATCATCACGTGGTGTAATCAAACTTGTGCTGTTGCAATGCTCTAAGCCACCATAACTATTCCCTGTAGCCATCGTCATAAAGGTATAGTTTTTAAATGGAGCTGAACCAAACATTTCAATTTCGGCTGCACAAATTTTTTCAATGTCTGTTTTTAAACGTTCTACATTGGTATTGTGCTGTCCAGAAATTGCAAACTCATGTTCAATTCCATGAGCTTCGAAGCTAAACCGTGTTTGCTCCGCAAGTTCAAATGGACTATCTATGAGTTGATCATAATGATCAGCTTTTAAGGTAAAACGTCCCTTAACTAAGCTTTTTGAAGCTAAACCAGTTGCTAATTGAAAGTGTTTCAGCTCATCAGGCAAAAAGACTTCTACTTCACAAGCAGATTGCTCTTGACCTTCCAAGCCTAGACACACACAGGCAGGGTTAATATATAGACGCGTTTGATCTACATAAGCACCACGTACCGACAAATCATAAGCATACGCATCATATTCAACAGTAATTAACTCATGATCGGTATTAAATAACCGCCAGCGATTTTTTTCAGTTTTTTTAATATTGAGCATGCGTCCAGCTTCATCATAGGCCTTTACAGCCTCAATATGCTTAGAAAACTCACGAATTAAATAACTGCCTGGAATCCACGTTGGTAACCATAGTTCCTGATTTGGATTCGCTAAAAAACGAATTGTTACGTGAACAAGGTGTTGTTTGTAATCATCGAACTCTATTTGATAATGCAACATAAATTCTTCAATTTAAAATAAGAACGGTTTCACATTAGATTATCACTTTTTTGTATCGACTTGCGTAGATGTATTTTTTGGCAACAATTCACACTAGCCTTCTACAAAAAAAAGGCATAGCATGCTGGGCATCTGTGTTCCGTATTTGCCAGTAAACGTCAAGGTCACCTAGTGAAATTCTTCCTATCTCTTTTTACACTGTTTAGTATTTTCTGTACTACTCTTACCAATGCTGCTCTACTTAATATTGCTCCTGAAAGTGTTGAAGCCGCTGCATGGACAATTGTAGACACTCAATCTGGACAAATCATTGCTGAGCATAATAGTCATGTACAACGTGCGCCAGCATCTTTAACCAAAATGATGGTGGCCTACATTGCATTAAAAGAGATTAAGGCTGGAAAGCTAAAACTGAACGAAGTCATTACCGCAACACCAGTCGTAAGCGTGGTGCAGTGGGATGAATCACAAATGTACCTTAAAGCAGGCGAGCAAATTTCAGTTGATCAGCTTTTGGCTGGTTTAATTGTGATGTCGGCAAATGATGCAGCTGTGACTTTAGCCGAAAAAATTTCTGGTGATGTGCCTCATTTTGTACAACGTATGAACCAAGAAGCTCAAGCTTTAGGCATGAAAGACACGCATTTTAGTAATCCTGCCGGGATTACAATGCCTGATCATTACACGACAGCGCATGATTTAAGCTTATTAAGTCAGGCAGTGATTCACCAAACTCCTGAATATTTACATTATTCAAAAATGCCAAGCTTTAGCTACAATCAACGTTTTCACCATGCAACTAACCTTGCTCTGAAATATGATCCATCTGTAGATGGTTTAAAAACTGGCTATACCAAAGCAGCAGGTTATAACTTGGCTCTAACGGCTTCACGTCCTTCATTTTCACCCAACTTACCGCAAAGACGTTTACTGGTTATTGTTTTAGGTACACCAAGTGCCGTGAAACGTGCTGAAATTGCCGATAAATTAATGAACCTTGCTTATGCTTATACACGTGATGAAGTGGTTATTCCTGAACAAAAATTGATTGCTGAACTACCTGTCATTAAATCAACTTTAAAAATGTTTAAAGTAGAAACTAAGCAGCCGACCATTGTCACAACTTCTTTATATGCTGAGCCAGCACCAATTGATTTAAATACATTTGACTACGCTACACAGCGAATTCAAGTTCTTGATAGCAATAAGCAACCGAAGACTATTGTTCCACTTGAAACAACCCAAACTCGTGTAAATATTCAGTTAAATGAGCAAAAGTTAACTGCGCCTTTAATGAAAGCCATGAACTTGGCAACTGTTTCAATTTATCAAAATAATCAGCTGATTCGCAGCTTACAAATTGAAAATGATGTGCATATTGAAGAAGCGAATATTTTCCAAAGAATCGTGATGTGGTTCTCAAATTTGTTCTCTATTTTTTCATCGAGTAACCATAGTGCCGCAAAACTTTACCCGGTAGATTCGCACTAAAAACATCAAATTGTGCACAGAGGCACAATAAATTTTATAAATAAAAGATGGCATAATTTAGCCATCTTTTTTTATAGAAAAATAATTAGGTGATAAAAATGGCCGAAAGTTTACATCATATTGTTATTGTCGGTGGTGGTGCGGGTGGTTTAGAACTTGCCACACAACTCGGTGAAACTTTTGGAAAAAATGGTAAAGCTAAAATTACATTAGTCGACCAAAATTTGACTCATATCTGGAAGCCTCTACTTCATGAAATTGCTGCGGGTTCCTTAAACCCTCACGAAGAACAAACCAATTATTTTGCCCATGCAGAAAAACATCATTACGAGTTTGTATTAGGAACACTTGTTGCGTTACACAAAGATCAAAAAATAATAGATGTCGTACCACCTCAAGTATCCAAAGAACAAAACACGCATGTTCAACAACTGAATTATGACACGCTTATTTTAGCACTTGGTTCAGTGTCAAATGACTTTAACACACCTGGGGTACGCGAAAACTGTCATTTCCTCGATAGCCGAAAACAAGCAGATATTTTCCAGCAAGATCTTTTGCATTTATATATCGAAGCACAAAATCAACCAGACCAACGTACATTAAATATTGGAATCATTGGTGCGGGTGCAACTGGTGTTGAACTTGCAGCAGAACTGATTGAAACAACCAAAAACTTTTATCGCTATGGTTTGAAAAAGATCCATCCTAAACAGGTCAAAATCACACTGATTGAAGCATCAGAACGAATCCTGCCTGCTTTAAGTGAAAAAACGGCTGAGCATAGTGCAAAACAGCTCCAAAAAATGGGCATCGAAATTTTAACTCAACACCGCGTTGAAAAAGTTGATAAACACTGCATTTATTTCAGCAACGGTAATCAACTCACAAGTGATATTACGGTATGGGCAGCTGGCGTAAAAGCGCCAAAAGTTCTTGAAAGTTTTACTGATTTCGAACGTGACAATATTAATCGTTTAATGGTCTACGCAACTCTGCAAACTTACTCCGATCCAAATGTATTTGCTTTCGGTGATTGTGCACACTGTCAACTCGACGCAAGAAATCCCCCACTCGGACCACGTGCTCAAGTTGCCAGTCAACAAGCAAGCTTTTTAGTCGATGCAATGGCTGCTCGGCTGAATGGCCGCTCACAGCCAATGTTTACATTTAACGACAAAGGTTCGCTTGTGTCTTTAAGTCGTAATAAAGCCGTTGGAGAATTGCTGGGGGATGTCAGTGTACAAGGATATATTGCTAAAACGATGTACGTATCTTTATATCGTTTACATCAAGCAACAATTCATGGATACACTCAAGCTGGACTACTCACAGTGAAAGATTTACTTACAAGACGAGTACGTCCAAAAATTAAGCTGTATTGAGTTGAATTTTTTAAGTTCATCCCTATATAGATAAAAACGCATTAGAAAAAGTGTTAAAGATTGAGATTTTGTAGTCTACAAAATTTATTTTTCACTTTATGATGTACGCTTTAATTGATTGAATGGATCAAAAACATGACTGCAATTGCAAATAACCACGTGGTTTCATTCCACTATAAATTAACAAACGCTGAGGGTGAAACACTTGATCAATCTCAAGGTGAACCACTTGCCTATTTGCATGGCGCAGGCAATATCATTCCAGGTTTAGAAAATGCATTAACTGGTAAAACTGTTGGTGATAAATTCACTGTAAACGTACCAGCTGCTGAAGGTTATGGCGAATACAACCCAGACCTAGTACAAGAAGTTCCAGCTCAAATGTTCCAAGGTGTTGATAACATTCAACCTGGTATGCAATTCCAAGCTCAAACAGATGACGGCGTTCAAATCGTTACTGTTAAAGCGGTTGAAGGCGACAACGTTGTAGTTGATGCTAACTTCCCACTTGCTGGCCAAGATTTAACTTTTGAAGTTGAAATTGTAGAAATCCGTGAAGCTTCTCAAGAAGAGTTAGATCACGGTCACGTACATGGTGCAGGTGGTCACCACCACTAATTCATCTTTCACAAGATGATAAAAAGCAAAGCTTCGGCTTTGCTTTTTTTATGCGTTTATTTTATATAATATTTAGTAAGTTAATTTATTATTGGACTATGCATGTCAAATGCTTATCAATTGATTTGGTTCCGACAAGATTTACGAATACATGATCATGCAGCTTTATGGCATGCCTGTCAGCAAGGGCCTTCAATTGGATTAGTCATCTTATCGCCAGAGCAATGGAAACAACACGACGATGCTCCAATAAAAATTAGTTTTTATTTACGGCAGCTCAAAGAGCTTCAAAAAGAATTAGCATCACTTCATATTCCACTTGTTATCCAAGTCATTCCTTATTGGGAAGATACTGCTAAGTTTATTTCTGATTTCAGCAAGAAATATAATATTGAAAATGTCTATGCCAATATTGAAATGGGTGCAAATGAATTAAAAAGAGATAAAACAGTACAAGATTCTTTAAATAAGGAAAACAAAGAGCTTTTTTTATTTCATGATCGTACAATTTTCCCTTTACGTTCCATTCGCAATCAATCACAACAACCCTATCAGGTTTTTAGTGCATTCAAAAAAGCATGTTATGCAAAACTAAATACCAGCGGTTTACCTCAATGCTTCCCTTTACCACGTAAGCAAAATGAAATTTCATTAGAGTTTTTAGATGAAAAAAGTGTGGACTTGGCAGAAATTGAAAAACTATTTTGTTCATCTATTTCTAAAGAACAGCAAGATTTATGGCCTGTTGGCGAGTCATATGCATTAGAACAACTAGACCAATTTGTCGAAGATTCTGTATCCCATTATAAAGTTGAGCGAGATTTTCCTCATGTGCATGGCACAAGCAAACTTTCTCCTTATTTAAATATTGGAATCTTATCTGTAAGGCAGTGTTTACAAGCACTCTTTCGTAATCAACACGGCAACTTTCATTTAGACAATGAAGGTCAACAAACATGGCTAGATGAACTTATTTGGCGAGAGTTCTACCAGCACATCTTATTTGATTTTCCGTATGTTTCTAAGCATCTTCCATTTAAGAAAGATACTCAGAAAATTAAATGGAACCATAATCCAGAGCATCTAAAAGCTTGGCAAACAGGACAAACTGGTATTCCTATTGTGGATGCCGGGATGCGCCAACTTTTACAAACAGGTTGGATGCATAATCGAGTACGTATGATTACAGCCATGTTTTTATGCAAAAACTTATTGATTGACTGGCGTATTGGTGAACAGTGGTTTATGCAACATTTAATTGATGGAGATTTGGCAGCAAATAATGGGGGGTGGCAATGGTGTGCCTCAACAGGAACAGATGCTGTGCCTTATTTTAGAATTTTTAACCCGATTTCCCAATCACAAAAATTTGATCCTAATGGGGACTATATTCGTAAATGGGTGAAAGAACTGGCTCATCTGGACAATAAATCCATTCATGACCCCTACTCAAGCAAAATCAACTTGAGTTTAAATTATCCGAAACCAATTGTAGATTTAAAAGAAACACGATTAAAAGCAATTGAAACTTTCAAGCATATTTAGATAAGAATTGCGTCTTATCTGTTTATTTTTGATTAAAAAATAAAAACGGGATTTGACTATAAAGGGACTTTCATCTACAAATAAACATAGCAGATACTTAAAAAGGACAGAAACAACAACAACTTCGCAAATGGACACCTTTCATTATAAAAGTATAAAAAAATTAACATTACAAAAAAGGTAGCATAGCTCGCATGCAACAAAAGAACCCAGGTAGAACACTCGTCTTATGGATTATCGCAGCACATCTATTTATGGGAATGGTTGCATATGAGTGGTTGCCTGTTAGTTTTAGAGGAAGCTGGATCTTTATTCTTCTTCTTTTAATTTCGGGTGCTTTTTTAGAAGTTGGCTTGTCTTTAATTGTTGGTTTACTCGCATTTATTGGAGTTGCTGTATATTTTCTACTCGACTTAGGTGCACAAACTCATATTGAGCGGCAGCTTCTCTTACTGTTTATTATTCCTCTTATTCCGCTGTTTTTAAGTGCTGTACGCCACAATATTGAAATTAATGTTCAAAAATATCGAGATATTCAAAGCTATGATCGAAATTATCGCCGCGATATTTTCCCTATCAGCGCTTTGAAATATTTCCAGCGTAGCTTTTTTAAGCTTCTTGATCACCATAATGTACAAGACTATGAAGTCTTTTCAATCAAGATTCTTAATCGTAGCCTCATTAAAGAAATGCTAGGTGATGATGTCTGGAAAACTACTCAAAACGAAATGATCAAAATTTTGAGTCAGCATCAGCCAGAGGTGGTCCCACATGTTTGAACAACTAAAAGCTTATTTATAAGTGATACTCTGCTCTAGTTAAGCTACCTTATTTTGTTGTGGTAGCTGGTCATAGTAAAACTCATCTGGAGTCATTTTGTCCAGACTCGAATGAGGTCGTTTCAAATTATAAAATTCAAAATATGCGTTTAATTGCTTCTTCGCATCCAAAACATTGCTGTAGGCTTTGAGATACACCTCTTCATATTTAACGCTCCGCCATAATCGTTCAACCATCACATTATCAACCCATCGACCTTTACCATCCATACTGATTTGAATGCCATTTGATTTCAATACATCAATAAATGCATCACTGGTAAACTGACTGCCTTGGTCTGTATTAAATATTTCAGGTCGACCATATTTTTCAATAGCTTCATTTAATGTTTCTATGCAAAATGTAACCTCCATACTAATCGATACTCTATGCGCAAGTACCTTGCGGCTATGCCAATCAATCACAGCACATAAATAAACAAAGCCTTTTGCCATAGGGATATACGTTATATCCGTAGACCACACTTGATTACTGCGCTGAATAGCCAATCCTTTGAGCAGATATGGATATTTGCGGTGAGCTTGATTAGCCTGGCTTAAATTTGGTTTGCAATATAACGCATTAATGCCCATTTTCTTCATTAAAGTACGTGTATGACGTCGTCCTATATGATGTCCTTGACGATTCAACAAATCACGCATCATACGGCTACCTGCAAAAGGGTATTGCATATGTAACTCATCCATACAGCGCATCAGCTTCAGATCTGATGCACTCACAGGTTTTGGGCGATAGTAATAACAACCACGGGAGACTTTCAGCAGCTGAGCTTGCTTAGATACTGAAATCTGAAGTGAGTCATCGATTAACTTTTGTGGTTGAAGCGGCCCAGTTTCTTCAACACACCTTCTAAAAAATCAATTTCTAATGCCTGCTCACCGATTTTTGCATGTAGTTTTTTTAGATCGATGGGTGGTTCTGTTGGAGCTTTTGATTGATCGAAAGCTTGCGAGGAAGCTGAAATCAGTTGATTTTTCCAGTCGATAATTTGGTTTTGATGAACATCAAATTCAGCACTCAATTCAGCAAGTGTTTTTTCTGCTTTAATCGCAGCAAGTGCTACAGAGGTGGTCCCACATGTTTGAACAACTAAAAGCTTATTTATAAGTGATACTCTGCTCTAGTTAAGCTACCTTATTTTGTTGTGGTAGCTGGTCATAGTAAAACTCATCTGGAGTCATTTTGTCCAGACTCGAATGAGGTCGTTTCAAATTATAAAATTCAAAATATGCGTTTAATTGCTTCTTCGCATCCAAAACATTGCTGTAGGCTTTGAGATACACCTCTTCATATTTAACGCTCCGCCATAATCGTTCAACCATCACATTATCAACCCATCGACCTTTACCATCCATACTGATTTGAATGCCATTTGATTTCAATACATCAATAAATGCATCACTGGTAAACTGACTGCCTTGGTCTGTATTAAATATTTCAGGTCGACCATATTTTTCAATAGCTTCATTTAATGTTTCTATGCAAAATGTAACCTCCAAACTAATCGATACTCTATGCGCAAGTACCTTGCGGCTATGCCAATCAATCACAGCACATAAATAAACAAAGCCTTTTGCCATAGGGATATACGTTATATCCGTAGACCACACTTGATTACTGCGCTGAATAGCCAATCCTTTGAGCAGATATGGATATTTGCGGTGAGCTTGATTAGCCTGGCTTAAATTTGGTTTGCAATATAACGCATTAATGCCCATTTTCTTCATTAAAGTACGTGTATGACGTCGTCCTATATGATGTCCTTGACGATTCAACAAATCACGCATCATACGGCTACCTGCAAAAGGGTATTGCATATGTAACTCATCCATACAGCGCATCAGCTTCAGATCTGATGCACTCACAGGTTTTGGGCGATAGTAATAACAACCACGGGAGACTTTCAGCAGCTGAGCTTGCTTAGATACTGAAATCTGAAGTGAGTCATCGATTAACTTTTGTGGTTGAAGCGGCCCAGTTTCTTCAACACACCTTCTAAAAAATCAATTTCTAATGCCTGCTCACCGATTTTTGCATGTAGTTTTTTTAGATCGATGGGTGGTTCTGTTGGAGCTTTTGATTGATCGAAAGCTTGCGAGGAAGCTGAAATCAGTTGATTTTTCCAGTCGATAATTTGGTTTTGATGAACATCAAATTCAGCACTCAATTCAGCAAGTGTTTTTTCTGCTTTAATCGCAGCAAGTGCTACCTTAGCTTTAAAATCATTTGAATGATTTCTTCTTGGTCTACGTGCCATAAAATACTCCATATATTGATGTTTATAACATCATTTGGGGAGCAAAATATCACTTATAAGTGTTGTTCAAATTTCCTGATCCACCTCTCTACCTTAGCTTTAAAATCATTTGAATGATTTCTTCTTGGTCTACGTGCCATAAAATACTCCATATATTGATGTTTATAACATCATTTGGGGAGCAAAATATCACTTATAAGTGTTGTTCAAATTTCCTGATCCACCTCTGCCCAATGAAATTGTTTTTCAGTTTGCAGATGATGATCTCGAAAATATATACAGTATTATGATTCGTCAGCAAAAAACTGAACAAGAACCTGAATTTATTAAAAAATTAAGAGAAATTATGACGTTGCGTCTTGAGGTGGAATATAAAATTATTCCAATTCCACCTGAGGAGATGAATTAATGTCTAATCTTCTTAACATTTGTGGAATTGTGATTGCATCTAGCCAATATCCAGATGCCACTCTACAGCAATTCTATCGGCAATATTATCATTGCGAAATTAAAGCAGAACAAATAAAAACTGAAGTGCAAAGTTCTAACGATCTTTCCATGTTTTTTCCATATCAAGATACATGGTGGCCTGTCTTCACCCTTGATCAGATTAGTTCCGAAAGTTTTCAAAAGTTTGTTCACAACGGAATTCGCCCCGGCATTATCTTGCCAGATGAAGTATTTAGTTTCCCCCACTATTTTTTATTAAAAGAAGCCGTGAGCCAAGGTGCTATCCCCATCGTGCTTTTTAAAACTGAACAACCTCAGTATTTTGCCGCAAAGGCTACTTTTTCAACTGCTATTGGTTTAAGGCCAATGGCTGCTTTCGTAAGTACAGGATGGGATGAAAATTTAATTTCACAGCCAGCTGGAAGTTATATTGTCCAGTTAAATTCTTCAGCCGTCCCTTTACCATCTAGAGAAATCCGACAAGGTCAGCATTTATTTTATTCGGCCAAAGACTTTAATGGCCATGTATCAGGTTATGAGATTATTATTAATCCTCCTGCCGACTTACCCCTATCTAATATTCGTTATCCTCAACTCGGTATTTCATGGAAATTTAATAATATTGATTATGCCAGTACTCCTGAACATGTGAATACGAGTCTTGTAGGTTATATATTTATTGGTTTAAGTGTTGTTGTAGTTCCTCTTGATCTGATTTTAACAACAACTTATCCAGATCTTCTGGGTACATTTGGTAGCTATATTTCATGGATCTCCTTAGTAGTGGGATTAATTCTATTATTAGTACTCATCTCTTCTATTATTAGGAGGGTCCGTAAAAATGGCTCCAATTGATATCCTGTTTTTATTTGGCTTTTTAGGTATTTGGATTCCACAAGCTTTTTGGGCATGGTTAAGTTATCAAGCGTGGAAGTATTCTAAAACAGCTGAAAAAGAGCTGCAAAACTTACCAATACCTGAAAGATGGCCCATCTTAAGTGTTTTGATCCCTGCTTATAATGAAGGCGTGGTGATTGAAGACACTTTGCATGCCATTGCTCAACAGGATTATCCAGCAGAGTCTTATGAAGTCTTATTGATCAATGATGGCTCCAAAGATAACACCCTTGAAATCGCAGAAAACCTCGCAAAAATTTATCCATGCATAAAAATTGTCAACGTTCCCAAGGGAATGGGCGGTAAAGGTAAATCACGGACCCTCAATAATGGCCTTCCTCATGCCAAAGGTGAGCTAATTGTTGTCTATGATGCCGATAGTACTCCTGAACCCGATTGCGTTCGTTTACTTGCTCAAACTTTATTGGCAGACAAAAAGTTAGTTGCTGTAAATGGCAAAGTAAGAACCCGTAACTGGCAAGATAGTATTTTGACTCGTTTTATTGCGATTGAATTCATCTTTTTCCAATGGATCTTCCAAGGTGGGCGTTGGCAACGTTTCGAGTTATCAACATTAATGGGTACCAACTACGTCATTTGGCGCGATGCGCTGGAAACTTTAGGCGGTTTTGATGAAAAATCGTTAGTTGATGATACAGAAATGAGTTTCCGAATTTTTATTGGACAAAAACGAATTAAATGGGTTCCCTATGCTATTGGTTGGCAACAAGATCCCCCATCATTAAGTGTATTTGTTAAACAGCGCTCGCGTTGGACACAAGGTAACTTTTATGTGACACGTAAATATTTACCTGTAGCACTTAGAACACCTTTCCCAATCGGGATTGAAATTCTGAATAACATTATGTGCTATATCCTTTTCGTACCAGCTCTATTCTGGAGTCATATTACTTTAACGCTTGGGTTACTTGATATCGCAGGTATTTCCGTTCCGGGACCATTTACGCTCTTGTGGGGTCTTTCATTTTGTCTCTATGTGGCACAAATGTGGTTTACTCTTTCCTTAGAAAAAGTTAAACCGGAACTCTATTTTTACTCTGTCTTATCTTACGTCAGTTACTCACAAATCTTCTTATTTATTGTCTTTAAAGCCGCATTTGACATGCTAAAAAATAAAATACAGGGCAACTCCCTTCAATGGTACAAAACAGAACGTAGCAAGGAGAAAAAATAAATGAAAAAGACTTTCGATCTTTACCAGACAGCTCAAGTGCTCCTTGCCAGCACCAGTTTTTTACTTGCCATATCTGCTCATGCATATACATGGAAACTGGATGATATAAGTACCTCGACCAAATATACGGTCGAGCCTCATTTTTTCTATGTTGGAAAAGGAGCTGAATGGCAGAATATTCAGTTCTCTAGTGACTATTCAACTGAGAATGACACAACATTACTGGTGAAATATGACGATAAACTAATCTATAACACGACCTTAAATGGTGATGGCCAGTTTAAATTCAATATTCCTGCCAGTCCAAGTGGCTTTCATCGTTTAGATTTTATTATTCAACAATATGCTAAACCAACGACTCTCAACCAGACAAAAGAGACTTTCTGTACCGAAGATATCGACCATTTAACCTATTTGAGTAATTCTCAACTCGACTTTACTCCTGTTCGAAATATATACCGTTTAAAAGATTTACCAGATGCTCTATTTAACCCCCAAGCTAGACGTCCTACCCCATTTGTTGGAATTTTAAAATATAACCGTAAGGAAATTACCGAAGCATCCATGCTAGCTCGTTTGGCAAGTTCTTGGAGCTCAGTAACTCCTATTGAATGGGTTGATTCAGGTCAAACGAACCTGAATCCTGAAACAAACTTTATTATTGAAGTGATCAAATCCACAGCTCCACTTAAAAATGGAGCGTTTGTACAAATTTCAAAACCTGCAGATGGGGTACCTACTCTCTCTATCACTTACCATACCGCCCAAGAGCTTACTGCTGCGATTAATGGACTAATTAATCCGGCATACGTACAGCAGCTTAATACAGGTAGTGCTATTTTTCCCACTACAATTTCACCACCAGCATGGGCTCAATTTAGAAAAATTGATACGCTTGCAGATTTAGGTATTGATGACTTCAGACTCAACCACGCTGAAAAGAACCTATTCCTTGATTTTCCAGCAGTGTGGCAGCCTACTGATATTTTACAGGGACAAATTGCACTTCGTATTCAAAGTGGTTTATTACAAGGCTCTAGTATTACAGCATGGCTTGATGGTGGCCTTGCCGGTAGTATGAAAACGGCGGATCTCGCTTCTGACCCAGTAAACCGACAGTTCAACATCTTTGCTAAGGAAATTTCAAATACAACAAACTTTAGCTTAAAACTGGAAAACTCAGTTATTGCAAATTCTCAATGTTTACCAAATGCTCATGGTTCACTTTGGGTAGATACCGCCAAATCAACGGTAAAACTTCCACATAAACTCAAAAATGGTGTGGCAGCGCTTTCAATGACATTAGCAACCAAACCAACGATTGCAATTGATGACCAATCAGGGGCATTAAATATTGCCATCATTTTGGGACAAGTCGCTAAAAATATGCTGCTTACACAGGCACCAATGCCTCTCAATCTGGTACGTTTCTCACCAAACGCTCCTCAAGCGGTCAATGTGAGAGTAAATAAAGAGATTTATCAGCAACAAATCTTAATGCATCAAAACATTATTTATGCGCCTGCGGCAGCCAACGGTTTTATTGTGAGTTATAACAATAACCGCTTTGATGTGATTACCGATTCTGAAACCGGTGCACTCACCTTTATGCATTTATGGGGAAAAATACAGCATAAAATTCCAAATAATGTGACCAAAATGCTGGTTTCAGAAAACGGCAATATTTATGTTCTCCAAAAATTAATTGTAGGTAATCAAAAAGCGCCATTAGTTCAGCAGTCTTCATTCTTTTTATTAGTTGTGATTATCTCTGCAATTATGATAATAGTGATCTTCTTGTGGTATTGGTTACGACGAAATAATGAGAAAACAGATACCAATTAAAATAACTGCTTTTATTATTTTAATTATATGTAGCGTAGTGGCTTATGCGGGGTTGTTCAAAAATCATGGACAACCTCCCATTATTGAAGGTATTTTTTGGCAACCTGACAATAATACTACTCCCCCTAAAGGAAATTGGCATTACTTAGGTGTGAACACCTTTGTTCCTCAATGGTCAGTCGTTGAATCTAAATCGTGGTGGAAAAACTCCAATCTTCCTCAATGGGAAAATGCCATTGATATACAGAAAATTAAACAACAACCGTGGGCTAAAAATCTTATTTTGGGTTTAGCAGGTGAATATAATGAACATGAAGCACGTGCAAATGTCGTTGCTTTAGGAGAAAAATCTGCACAAATTATTCAAGAACAAAATGATGCATCGTTAAAAGGATACTACTTTCCAGTAGAAGCCGATCCCACATGGCTAAGAGTAAGTACATTAGGTCATGTTTTAGAAAAGCTACCCTCACCTGTTTGGGTTAGTGTTTATAGCGGTGAAACTGAACCCGAAAATTATGATCTCTGGGTTAAAAGTTGGTTACCACAACAAGCGGGCATCTTTTTTCAAGACGGCGTAGGTGTGGGAGTAAGAACTCCCGAACAAGCTAGACGTATTCTAGACCAACTTGAACAAACACTTGGAAAAGATAAAACGGTGATTGTGCTAGAAGCCTTTCGCACCAAGAAAAATGGACAATTCCGGGCAGCCTATCCTTGGGAAATTATTTCTCAAATTAAAGCTTATGAAGGTAAAACTATTTACATTTTTGATGGTCCCCACTATATGGGACGCTGGTCAGTTTATATTGTCGGTTTATGGTATCGGCTCGTTTACGGCAGTACATCTACTGCCATAAACGAATCAGAACTTCAGAATAAATGATCTCTATTCATAAGTTTTAGCAATTTCATCTAATATTCGCTGAGCAGCACGTCCATCACCAAACGGATTTTCAACATGAGCCATTTTTTGGTAATGCTGCGAATCCGTTAAAAGTTTCTCAGCCTCTTCAATAATTTTCTGCTGATTTGTTCCAACCAATACCCCTGCTCCCACCTCTACCACTTCTGGACGTTCAGTCGTGTCTCGTAAAATTAACACTGGCTTATTAAATGATGGGCTTTCCTCTTGTAAACCACCAGAGTCCGTTAAAATAAAGGTTGAACGGTCTATAACAGCTAATAAACTTGGGTAATCTAGAGGTTTCACAAGATGAATTTGAGCATGATTTCTAAACTTATCATGTACAACATCATGTACAGCTGGATTTAAATGCACAGGCCAAATAAAATGCAAATCTGGATGCTGTTTTGCTAAATATTCAACCGCATTACAAATATTTTGAATTCCCTCACCAAAATTTTCACGGCGATGAGCTGTAATAAGTACAACCTTATCATTTAGTTTTAATTCAATTCCGTAGGGATCAAGCTGATTTTTCAAACCAGATTTTTCAGCGATTATTTTTCTTCCTAAATACACAGCATCTACTACAGTGTTACCTGTCACCGTAATTAAAGCTGACTGAATTTGCTCATTTAACAAATTTTGTTTTGACTGCTCTGTAGGGGCAAAATGCCATTTGGTAATACGGGAGACTAACTGACGGTTACCTTCTTCAGGAAATGGGTGGTCTAAGTCATATGAACGTAAACCCGCTTCAACATGAGCAACAGGTATCTTCATTGAAAATGCAACTAACCCAGCAGCTAAGACAGTTGTGGTATCGCCCTGAATGACAATCGCATCTCTTTTTTGACCATCGGTGTATACATGTTCAAGTTGCGTCAAGCCATGAATTAAGAGCTGATTGAGGCTTTGCCCAGCATTCATAATCTTAAGTCGGTGATCAATTTCAACTCCAAAGAAATCGATAGCATCTCGCACTAACTCATCATGTTGCCCCGTGAAAATCACTTCTACCTGAAATCGTGAATCTTGTTTTGCTAATAAAATTACCGGAGCTAACTTTATAAGCTCTGGACGAGTGCCAAATACAATCGAAATAAAAATTTTTTTCATTATTAGAAGTCCTTATAAAAAACAAGTTCTACACGAGTGTTGTTGTAATGATCTTTTGTATTAACAGGTACGTCTTTAAAATAGTTGCCATATAAACGTTCAACACGAAGTTTTATTGGTTGATAATTAAAAGGCTGCCATGAAATACCCGGGCCATATTCAAATAAATTATTGTAATATTCATCTTTACTATCTGCTAAACCATGCAATTTTACATAAGCCTGTACAGTCCCACTCTCACCCTTATAAAGATTTAAGCCTGTACGTAAGCGCAAATCCCCAATAACGTTATAATCTTCTCTCGAATAAGTCGCGACATTGCCATAAAGATCGGTAAAGTAATTATCTAAACAAAGTGTATGATTACAGTTCAATGGTGAATACCATTCTTGATAACCTGTCACCCCCCCAACTACACTTTCACGAAATTTTTTTCTATTTCTGTCAATCAAGTCATAACTTCCACCAACTTCGACATAAGCTCGAACCGGTATTGAAATCCATGGTTGATAATTTGCGCCTACCCCAAGAGTGACTGCGTTCTCATCAATAATTTCAGGTCGTACCCCACCTTGAGATTTAGTATCACGGTTTAAATTAAGAAAACCATAGACTTGAGCTCGTCCATTATCAATATTTTTCCCGTATCTTACTTTTAAAGGAAAAATAACATCGTCATAACGTGACTCATAAGAAGGTGCAAAATAAATATCGCCAAAATATGGCTTAATTTCTCCTCCACTTAAATTTTTAACTGCCTGAGTTGCCTTTGCTGCAATTGCTGGATCTGAAGACGAAGTTAATTCTTTAAATAGAACTAATGCATCACGATCTTTTTTTTGTTGATTCAGCAAATATGCTTCTTGTAATTTTAAAGTGTCATCTTGAGGAGCTAAAGCTCTCGCTTGTCGTAAGCTTTGTAAAGCTTCATCTCTTTTTTCGAGCCGAATTTGTAAGTAAGTAAGGCTTTTCCAAACTTTAATATCTGTAGGGGTCAGCTTACTCAGCTCAACTAATATTTTTTCTGCTTCTTGGGGTTGAGCCTGTTCTATTTTATAAAATCTGTCCCATTTATCATAAATGAGATTGCCAGGTTTATAGTCTGAAGCTACTTGGTCTTGTGCATAAACAGAGCTCATACTCACTACCGTTAAAGAAGAGATCACTGCTCCCATAAGTAATATTGAATGTGTTATAGAGTTTTTTGTTTTGCTATTTTTCATTTTCACCTCTACAGTAAATTAGTCTTATTAAGGAGAACAAGTCTTTGAAATGATCAATAAATATTATAATTAAAAATAATAAGTTACATCGTTAAGTTAGGTTAAAGATGTTTTTAAAATGAATAATTTAATCTCCGTTTTTTATTATTGATCTATTCTGTCTTATCCCTAAATCTCCTATAATAATGACATATTTTTTGATCAATAATTTGTAAATTTTCATAGTATTTATAAAACTTTTATAAGGAAAAACACATGGCTTTTCCACATCATACAGAACACCATGCAATTCACCGTTCAGGCTGGTTAAGAGCTTCAGTCTTAGGGGCTAATGATGGAATTATTTCTGTCACTAGCTTAATTATGGGCATGGCAGCAAGTGGAGCCAACTCACACACTCTATTAATTACATGTATTGCTGGCCTTATTTCTGGTGCTACCTCAATGGCTGCTGGAGAATATATTTCCGTAAAATCTCAAGAAGATATTGAAAAAGCAGATTTAGCGATTGAAGCAAAAGAACTCTCAAAGCACCCTCAAAAAGAGTTAGATGAGCTAACTCAAATTTATATTTCTAGAGGGCTATCTAAAGAATTGGCTCAAGAGGTTGCTTTACAGTTAACAACTCATGATGCATTGGGTGCACATGCTCGTGATGAAATCGGCATTCATGAAAATACCGCAGCTAATCCTGTACAAGCTGCCTTATCATCTGCCGCATCATTTTCTTTTGGTGCTTTTTTCCCTATGCTCGCTATATTACTAAGCCCTAATCATTTGATTATGCCTGTGGTTTTGGCTACTGGTATTCTTTCGTTAGCGATTTTAGGTGCACTTTCCAGTTATTTTGCAGGTACATCTAAAATTAAAGGGAGTTTGCGTATTACGTTATGGGGTATTTTAGCAATGGCTTTTTCAAGCTGGATCGGTTCTTTATTTAATGTCACCCCTTTATAAAAAAGTTTTTAAATACTCCTCTAGAATATTTAAAAATTAAATAGCCAATATTATTTGCTCTTCATTCTATTTTCACGTTATGGTGAAGTGAAAGAAGTGAGGTGAATAAAATGAGCCTAATACAACAACTTGCAATTAAACATCCAATTTTTCTGGCTCCCATGGCAGGGGTTTCTACACCAGAATTAGCGGCCGAGGTTTCAAATCAAGGAGGTCTTGGATCATTAGGCTTGGGAGCAAATACCCCACAAAGTGCACGTGAACAAATTTTAAAAACTCAAGCACTCACCGAAAACTCATTTCAGGTTAATTTTTTCTGTCATCAGTCTACAGAACTTAATCTAGAAAAAGCAAAACAGTGGATTGAATATCTACGTCCTCATTTTGAGAAATTCGGTGCTCAGCCACCTCAAGATTTGCACTGCATCTATCCAAGTTTTTTAGATAATGATGACTTTTTAAATGTTGTTTTAGAAACTAAGCCCAAAGCGGTGAGCTTTCATTTTGGTATTCCCCATCCGCATCAAATTAAAGCTTTAAAAGAGGCTGGTATTTTGACTATGGTTTCGGCTACCAATTTAATTGAAGCGCAAGCGATTGAAGCAGCAGGTATTGATATTATTATTGCTCAAGGTATTGAAGCAGGTGGCCATCGCGGAATTTTCAATCAAACTTTTGATGCTGCGATTAAAACCAGTGACTTAGTACAATTGATTGTGCAGCATTGCAAACTCCCGGTTGTCGCCGCAGGCGGGATCATGACTGGCTTACAAGCCAAACATATGTTGAGCTTGGGAGCAACCGCAGTCCAGTTAGGTACAGCGTTTGTTCAATGCCAGACCTCAAATGCTTCTGCTGAATATCGCAAAGCATTATTTAATGAACCCATAACACAAATTAGCGCTAGCCTTTCTGGGCGCCCCGCTCGCGGTTTATTCAACCATTGGCACAACCAAATTGATTCACCTACTCGACCTGCCCAACCAGAGTATCCATACGCTTACGATTTGGCGAAGCAACTTAATGCTCTTGCGAGTAAACACCATGACTATGGTTTTGGTGCATTTTGGGCAGGAAGTAATGTTGCACTGATACGCGAATTAGGGGCATCAGATCTGGTTAATCAACTCGTTGTTGAAATGCTAGATAATGAATAGATGAAGATTTTAAGCAACCAGCCTGTGTACTGGTTGCTTTATTTTAGTGAGTAGCTAATAAATTAACCTGTTCAACCTGAACATCGCTCATCAAATTACCTTCTGCAAGCAATTGATTAAAATAACTCTCGACTACTAATGCCTGTTCAGCAGTGGTTTCAACTTTATACATATTTTGTCGGAACTCGTTACTTGAGCGTAAACCTTTGGTGTACCAAGCAATATGCTTACGAGCAATACGACATCCAGAATATTCACCATAAAATTGATATAACTCAGACAGATGCCCTAAAAGTACATCTTTGACTTCTTCAATATTTGGAGCAGCCAAATGTTCACCAGTTTTTAAATAATGGGCAATTTCACGGAAAATCCATGGACGACCTTGTGCAGCCCGTCCAATCATGATTGCATCGGCGTCAGTATAGTCCAGTACATATTTTGCTTTTTCAGGACTATCAATATCACCGTTGGCAATTACTGGAATATTGATTAACTCTTTAACATGTTTAATCAATTCATAACGCGCTGTATTTAAATACATGTCTTCACGTGTGCGGCCATGCAATGCTAACGCAGCAATCCCCGCCTCTTCTGCACGTTTTGCCACCCTTAAAATATTTTCTTGGCCATTTAAAAATCCTAAACGAGTTTTTAAAGTCACAGGAACGTCAACTGCTGCAACAACTGCATCCAGTATTCGAGCAACCAAGTCTTCATCTTGTAATAATGCTGAACCTGCTAATTTATTGCATACTTTTTTTGCAGGGCATCCCATATTGATATCAACAATTTGTGCCCCATTTGCAACTTGATAACGAGCAGCCTCAGCTAACTGTTCTGGGTCAGAACCCGCGATTTGCGCAGAGATAGGAGCTAACTCTCCATCAAAATTAGCACGATAAAGACTTTTTTTAGTCATCCGCAAAGTTTTATCAGCAGTCATCATTTCACTGACCGCATGACCCGCACCAAAATACTTGCACAACGTTCTAAATGGACGATCAGTTACACCGGCCATAGGAGCAACAATTAAATTATTTGACAGTTGATAGGGACCAATATACATATATATTCATACAATTGATGATCAACATAGTATACTTCATCCGCTTGATCAGCTCATCTTTTTTGCAGGTGCTTTCCTCGCCATGAACAAACCGTTGTCTTCCCGTTTTTTATTAAAATCATTCGGTGTAGTCACCGTATGCATGAGTTTAGCTGCTTGTGGAGATAAAGCCTGGTGGTCAAAAAATGATGAGCCCGATTTAGAAAGTCAGCAAATTAAAAAGTTAATTCCAGCACGTGTGCATGATCGGGAGTCATGGGCTAAAGATATTGACGATATTATGCAGGACTTAAAAATTCCTAAAACCAAACAAAATGTTTGTAGTATTGTCGCGATTGTAGATCAGGAATCTAACTTTGTTGCTAACCCTGTAGTACCAGGCCTAGGCAAAAAGGCAGTTGACGAAGTCAGTACCCGTTTAAATGAAAAGTTTGAAGACAAACTTGGCCAGAAAGTGGGTGGTACTGTCGCAGGTTATTTTGAAGAAGTATTGAAAACCCAACCCTCTCCTGACAACAACTATATGAGTCAGATGCGTAAAGTCAAAACTGAAAAAGATCTCGACTTACTTTATCGTCAAATTTTTGATTTTATGACTCAACATTATCATGTCAGTGCGTTAACTGGTGCAGCTAAACTAGTTGGGCAAGATATTGGTGAAAAAATGAATCCAATCACCACATTGGGTTCAATGCAAGTTCATATTAATTATGCTAAAGCGCATAAACGTTCTAGCATGAATATTGCAGACCTTAGAAATGATCTTTATACGCAATATGGCGGTCTATATTATGGCATTCATCGCTTGATGGTATACCCAGCAGACTATGATAAGGCCATTTATCGTTTTGCCGATTATAACTCAGGTATGTACTCTAGCCGTAATGCTGCTTTTCAAAGCATGCTCGATGCCCTTACTGATAATGAGCTCACCTTAGATGGTGATTTACTACTTTACAATAAAGCTGGTAGTCCACTCGCAGTTCAGAGTCAGTCAGAAAAAGAGTTAATGAAACTATTTACTGCAAATAATGTCTTAATTACACCAAGACAACTTCGCGATGATCTTAAATTAGAAAAAGAGAAAAAGTTTGAGAATACACAAACTTATATTGCCTTAACTAAACTCTATAAGGCAAAAACAGGCAAAGAACCTATCTATGCTATTATGCCTCAAGTGGTAATTTCTGGGCCTAAATTAAGTCGTGACTATAATACTAACTGGTATGCAACCCGCGTAAACGGACGATATGAATCATGTATGCAACGAGCGAAACGAATAAGACAATAAAAAATCTCGCCCTGTTTGATTTTGATGGGACCTTGTGTAGTAAAGACAGTTTTACAGGTTTCATCTTTTATGCGTTATCTAAGCGCCACATAGTTAAGCAAGGCTTGAAAATCCTGCCATGGATTCAAGCCTATTATCTTAATTTTTATCCCGCCCATGCGATGCGTGCCAAACTTTTTCGAAGCATGTTTCGCAATACCCCAGCAATTGAGCTGCAAAGATTAGGCGAAGAATATGCACAAGAACTCGTCTCAACTCTTTCACCTGAAATTTTTGCACAATTACAACAACATCAGTTACTTGGTGATCAGGTAGTACTAGTTTCGGCTTCAATCGATATCTATCTTGCTCCACTTTGCAAATTACTCGATATCGAATTAATTTGTACTGAAACTCAAGTAAAAAATGGCATGATGACGGGTTATTACTCAACGCCAGATTGTAGTAGTGAACAAAAGAAGTTAAGAATACATGAACAATATTCTTTGCAGGATTATTATCAAGTTTATGCTTATGGAAATAGCTCAGAAGATTTAGATATGCTGAGCCTTGCCACCCACCCTTTTATGGTCGGCGAAGATAGAATCTTGCCATCGTTAACACCACAAAAAAAGCTCGCATAAAGCGAGCTTTTTTTTGTAGATCACTACTTAATAAATCGCCATATGATCGCGATGGATCATTTCAAGCGAACGAGCTTCTCCAAGTACTTGATAAACCTTGTCTGAAGAGAGGCCCTTAATAATTTCAGCTGAACGAGAACTAAAGTTTACTCGTCCAACCGCAATACGTTTGCCTTGCTTATCAACGCATTCAACCACATCACCACGATCAAAATGTCCTTCAACAGTTTTTACCCCTACAGGGAGTAAACTGCGATGTTTAGATTTAATCGCATCAACCGCGCCATCATCTATGACCAGACGACCTGCTGTTTGTAAATGTGCAGCAAGCCACTGTTGATGTGCTGTCATACGGTCTTTATCAGTCGTGAACAATGTACCAAGCATTTCACCAGCCATGACTCGTGACAATACATTATCACTTTCACCACTAGCGATCAGTGTTGGACAGCCCGACTTAGCCGCTAAACGGGCAGCACGGACTTTAGTGACCATGCCTCCTCGCCCAAGTACACCACCACCGCCAGCCATTTCAAATAAAACATCATCCATGGCACGAACAGTTGATAACAGCTTTGCATCAGGGTTGTGACGTGGATCTGAGTCAAACATGCCTTGCTGATCTGTTAAAATGATCAGTAAATCAGCATGTACTTGACCAGCAACCATTGCCGCTAAGGTATCGTTATCACCAAAACGAATCTCGTCAGTAGAGACTGTATCGTTTTCATTAATAACCGGAATAACACGCCAGTCAATCAAGTTCTGCAACGCATCGCATGAGTTCAAATAACGACGGCGATCTGCCAAATCGTCATGTGTTAATAACACTTGAGCTGTTCGAATACTATGATTTTCAAGCACGCTAGACCATGTATGAATTAGGCCCATCTGCCCAATTGCGGCACATGCTTGTAAACTGGGTAGATCGGTGGGTCGACTCGCAAGCTTCATACGAACCATACCTTCTGCTACAGCTCCTGAAGACACTAAAATAATTTCGTGCCCAGCATTGTGTAAATCTGCAATCTGTTTCGCCCAATGCGAAATAGCATCCAGATCTAGCCCCTGCCCATTTGCTGTGAGTAAAGATGATCCGATTTTAACAACGATTCGTTTACACTCACTGAGCTTACGTTGCCCATCGACCACTTCTATCATGTTTTCCTCGGTTTTTTAGTCACGAACGTAGATGCTTTCTACATCATTGTCGTCTTCATCATCGTCAAAATCATCATCATCGTCCATCATGCTTTCAAGACGTTGTGCTCGACGCATTGCACGATATGCTTCTTTTGCCGCAATGGTTTGTTCACGTGTTTCAACTTCTAGTTGTTCACGGAAAGCTCTTACTTCTGCTGCGTACTCAGGATCTTCAACTTCGCGTTCACGTTGCTGTTCAATCTGATCCATCAGGTAGTACACAACTTCCTTTGTACCTTCACTTAATAAGCCCGATGTTTTAAAGACAGGTCCAGTCCACTCTAATTCATCTAGAATGTGCTGACACCACTCTTCACGGCTTTCCTCAGCAATTTGATCCAGTTTATTGAGCACTAAAACAACTGGTAGTTTCGCCAAAGTAGGTGAGAACTTAACCAACTCATTCATAATTGCTTTTGCATTATGAGCTGGATCTGAACCATCAATTGGTTGTACATCAATAATATGTAAAAGAATACGAGTACGCGCCAAATGTTTAAGGAAACGAATTCCTAGACCTGCACCTTCTGCCGCACCTTCAATAAGGCCCGGAATATCGGCCATTACAAATGAACGATGACGGTCAGCATCTACAACACCCAAGTTTGGAACCATGGTTGTAAATGGATAGTCTGCCACTTTTGGCTTTGCAGCACTTACAGCACGAATGAAAGTAGATTTACCAGCATTTGGCATACCTAATAAGCCAACATCTGCCAATACTTTCAACTCAAGACGAATTTCACGAAATTCACCTTTAGTACCCGTAGTACATTTACGTGGAGCACGGTTAGTTGATGATTTAAAGTGTGTATTTCCCAAACCACCTTCACCACCACCTGCAACCAGAATTCTTTGGCCGTCTTCAACCAAGTCGCCAATAATATCGCCAGAATCTGTATCAACAATTGTTGTACCAACAGGTACTTTTAAAACCACATCTTCACCACCGCGTCCGGTACAGTTAGCACCTGCACCGTTTTTACCACGTTCAGCGCGGAATTTACGGGTGTAACGGTAATCGACTAAGGTACTTGTATCATCATCGGCTTGAATATAGATACTTCCACCACGTCCGCCATCACCACCATCTGGGCCACCAAATGGTACAAATTTTTCACGGCGAAAACTGGCTACGCCATTGCCACCGTCGCCAGCCTCTACGGTAATGACTGCTTCATCAACAAAGCGCATTTGCCAATCCTCTAAAAACTCTAAAACCGCCTATTCTGCCATATTTTCATAAAATTCTCGAATAGAAAATCGAGAGAATTCTACTTTCCTAGGTCTTATTTTATTACTTTTTATATTGATAAAAACTTATAGCAGAACATAGCCTCTCTTTATGTATTTATTCCTTAAGGATGTACATTACGCAGAGGTAAATCCATCTTCATATCTAAATTAGCTTTAGTGTGTTGCACAGAGTTATACATAATGGCATTAAAGCTTGAGATATTGCCCATTTCCATTGCATCATTAATTTTTAAGCTTGGATTAAATTGGTGTTTAATCGGTAAATTTACCGATTCATCGAACTCGAAATAAACTGGACCATTAAAAGCAATCTTAACAGGAATGGTATAGCTACGTTTTAACTGAAATGGAATATCCAGATTAATGGGTATATTTAGTTTTAGTGGAAACCTAGGTAACAACTTATTTTGGTATATTAAATCGGTTGTTGTTTCCAAAGGCATCACCTGATCAACTTTCAGCGTTGTTGCATAATCAACGCTTACTGTAATTGGAGTCTCAACTTCAAACGCTAAATCAGCCAAATATCTCCCCTTTAAAGGCACCGAAATCTGACGATTAATATCAATTGATGTATCTAGTTTACCTATGGACTGGACCTGTAAATTATTACCAACATGTATTTTAGTTTCTAATGATTCTGGTAATCGAATATCTGATTCGTGCGCAGAAACCACCACCGAAGCTTGTATATTTAAATAGAGCCAAAATAAAATTGCCGTGAGTACCATAATCAGAAAGAAACTGATGAGCATACTTTTTATTGAACCCAGCATAAGTCACCTTCCTACTTATTCTGGTTCTGTGCAGGTAAAGATGTAGCGTTATCATCTTTAACACGATTAAGGCTCATGCTTGATAGAGGTATTTTTAACTCGCCATGCTCAATTTTAACTGGCAAAGTATTTTTGACATCTACTGAAGCATTTAAAGCAGTTTTTACAGGTACATTCAAACTACCCTGAATTGGAATATTTGTTTTTAATTGGGCATTTAGTGGAATATGAAGATCTTCTTTTAAAACCGTTTTAACTGGAGCATCAAACTTCAAATGAACTTTTTGATCGAGCGGTACTTGAATATCAATAGGTACATCAAGCTTTAAGGGAATATTCCCTTTTAATGGCAAAGTAATATCCTTACCCAATACTCTGACTTGAACTTTGGTGTCTATTGGTAAGCTTTGATCAACTTTTAACGTTTCTTTTACAGGAATAACTGTGCTGATTGGCACCATATTATCGAAATAGACACGAGGAGTTAACGTCTGTGTTAAAGGTATCGTTAACTTTTCATTAATAGGAATATTCGCATTTACTCGGCCTTTTACATCGACATTTAAAGCATCTTTTACTTTGACCTGTACCTGTAATGGTTCTTGTAAATCAATCGCTACAGCTTGGTTTTTCAGCGGAATATAAATATTAAAATGCTTGAAAACCCAAATGGCGATGAGCACACCACATATATTCGCGATGATGATGAAAAAGAAGACTATCAATAATCTTTTAAACTGCTGCAATTCCAATCCCTTACTATTTCTTTTTGTTCCTTAAATCCTATTCTCATTGATTTCTAAAAAATAATCAGCATATATTTTGTACGGTTGTAAAAAAACCCAGTCTAAACTGGGTCTTTTTGTCACATACTTTTATCTAACGTTAAATCAAATTAAGCATTAGTTTCTGCAGGGATTTTTGTATAGCTTACGCCACACATTTGTTCAGCAATACGTAATACTTGGCAGCTATAACCTACTTCGTTATCGTACCAAACATATGCAGTTAAACGGTTACCTGAAGTAATTGTTGCTTGAGCATCATATACACCAGCAGTACGAGAACCGATAAAGTCACTCGATACAACTTCTGTAGAGTTGGTATAACCGATTTGACCTTGAAGTTTAGAGTTAATCGAAATTTGACGAATGTATTCGTTCACTTCTTCGCGATCAACTTCTTTATCAAGTGTTAAGTTTAAGATTGCAAGAGATACGTTTGGTGTAGGAACACGTACAGAGTTACCAGTTAACTTACCTTTTAATGCAGGTAATGCTTTAGCAACAGCTTTAGCAGCACCAGTTTCAGTAATAACCATGTTCAATGTAGCAGCACGACCACGACGATCAGCTTTGTGATAGTTATCAATTAAGTTCTGGTCATTTGTAAATGAGTGAACTGTCTCAACGTGACCATTAAGAACTTTATATTTGTCATCCAATACTTTAAGAATTGGAGTGATCGCATTTGTTGTACAACTTGCAGCAGAAATGATTTTGTCTTCATCTAAGATGTCAGAGTTGTTTACACCAAATACAACGTTTTTCATTTCGCCTTTACTTGGTGCAGTTAATACAACACGTGCAACACCTGGGCATTTCAAATGTTGGCTTAAGCCTTCAGCATCACGCCATTTACCAGTGTTGTCGATTAAAAGCGCGTTTTCAATACCGTATTGAGTATAGTCTACTTCACTTGGGCTAGATGCATAGATCACTTTGATGAAGTTACCGTTAGCAATGATTGCTTCGTTTTCTTCATCAACAGAAATTGTACCAGCGAAAGTACCGTGAATAGAGTCACGACGAAGTAAAGAAGCACGTTTTGCTAAGTCACCGTCAGAAGACTTACGAACAACAATCGCTTTAAGGCTTAAACCACGACCTAAACCTGATTGGCTAATGATTAAACGAGCTAAGATACGACCAATACGACCAAAACCGTAAAGAACTACATCTTTAGGTTGTTCAGAAGTTGCGCTACCTTTAATTGACTCAACTGCTTGAGCAACAAAAGCGTCAACATCACCGCCTTTTTCTTTATATTCAACTGCAAGTTTACCGATATCAACTTCTGCAGAACCAATGTTTTCAACTTTTGCTAAAGCTTCTAAAATTGGGAAAGTATTTACTACAGAAAGCTCAACATCTACAACACGTGTACGACGGTGAGTTTTCAAAATTTGAATAACAGAACGGTTAATTAAAGAGCGACCGTAAACAGATACGACAATATTTTTTTCACGGTATAATTGACCGATTAATGCAATCATACGTTCCGCGATTTCTTCACGGTTTTTCCAACGGCCTTGGTGTTCAGCGTGCAGGGCGATGATAGTGTCTTTGCTCACAGATACGTCCTCTAATTAATTATATCTAGGCGTGATTTTTAAAACCCCGTAATTGTAATGGAATTATTAGCAAGAATGAATCAAAAGCTGACGTTAGTGACTAGATTTTCCCAAAATTCATCATAAATTCATAAAATACCTATAATTATTTTTTATTATCTTATTGTTTAAAGCAGCTAAATTTTTGCTTTTTCTTACTTTTTAGATTCTGTTGCTCTAATCATGAGCATCATTTTTTAATCTTTTTTGATATTTTTCGAGATTTAATTGCAAATTTTTGGCTTTTTTCTGTTGCTGATAAAGATGGAATGCACCTTCTAGCACAAGTACAAATACAGCACACCAAATTGGAATATAAGTAAACCATTCTTCTTGACCAATGCTTTCCCCTAGCACTAAGGATGCTAAAGCAAGTAACACTGGTTCAAGATATCCAAGTAAGCCAAATACAACTAAAGGTAAAAAACGACTTGCTAATATGTAACATCCCAAGCCTATAGCACTAAGTACTCCTAATCCTGCAATTACTAAGGCAAGAGTTGGTTGATCGAAAAATTTACTATATGGCAATAATCCTGTATGTGTTAGATAAATCGCCACAGGCATGATGATCAAAAGGTCCCACCAAAAACCACCTAAATTATCTGTTTTAATTTTCTTGCGTAACAAGAAATAAGCTGAGTAACCAATGGCCACCAAAGCAGTTTCCCAAGCAATACTTCCTAAACGAAAAATCTCATGGCCGACACCAACTATTGCCAGAATAATAGCGACCCACTGAAATTTTGATATTTTTTCCCCATATAGCACACTACCAGCCAAAACCAGCACAAGCGGTAGAAGGAAATATCCCAAAGATACTTGTAAACCACGTCCATGCATGGGTCCCCATAAAAAGAGCCATAGCTGTACCGATGTTAAAATTGAGGTTGTTATGAGTAACAAAAGTAAAGAAGGTTTTGCCAAAATACGTTGATAGATATTTTTAATATGACTTAAGTCACCACTCCACCACATAAATAGAGTTAAAAATGGCAAAGTAGCAATAATACGCCACCCAAATGTTTGTTCGCTATCAAGTTGACCAAGTAGTTGAGTATAGAAATAAAGAACACCGAAAGTTAATGATGCCATGACAGAGAAAATCACGCCTTTTAACATCATTAACCTCTTTACACTTTAAGAAAAATAAAGCGATACAATACTTGATTTATCCACTATAAAAAAGAAAAAACCATGCGAAAACATGGTTTTTTATTAAGCAGAATTTATTTATTCTTTGTGCTCAGTATGAATAACATCACGAATATCAAATCCTAATGTTTTGGCATAATTTAGATATTCATCAATCAATTCTTTTTTGGGATGTGGTGTTCTAGATAATACCCAAAGATACTTACGTGAAGGCTCCCCTACTAAAACAGTTTGATAGTCTTCATCCAGCTTTAAAATCCAGTAATCTCCACGAATAACCGGAATCCATCTCACAGCTTCAGGTAAAAAACTTACTTTTAATTTTGTGTTATAGGGTGGATTAACTACAAAAGCTTCGCCAATAGATTGCTGTAATTGCTTCTGATTATCGTAGCAGCGATTATCTACAACGATATTTCCATTTTCATTTAAAGTGTAAGTTGCAGATACGTTGTAAGCACATTTTTTTTGGAAAAAAGCCGGTTTACGTGCGACTTCATACCACACACCTAAATAACGGTCTAATTCAACTTTATCGACAGTTGGTAAAGGCTTCTGCTGGGCATAGGCATATGTTCCAACGGCTAAGCCAGTTAGAACAATCCCGCCCAATGCAATTTTTGCCAAGCGCCAACTGGCTTGCGGAACATTATTTCGAAATGCCATTGTTGCCCTCAACTATTAGTTGTGAATACAAAAATAACTTAAACATCTACAGTAGCTTGTTTTTTAAACAAATCATGTAGTGTTATGTATCCATTTATTGCAACATTTGCGCTTTTAAACGAACGATTTCATCACGAATACGAGCCGCTTGCTCAAATTGTAGATCTTTAGACGCCTTTAACATTTCTTTCTCAAGCTTAGTAATATGCTTACTGAACAATTTAGGGTCAGAAAGAATATGACGGTCATCAGCACTTAGTGCTTGTGCCTGCTCCAATATTTTCTCATCAATTTGATCATCTGAAAGCACTTCACCCGTATCAATTTCTTTCACGGCCTGACGGACTGCACTACGTGGTGTAATACCATGCAGCTCGTTAAACTCGATTTGTTTAGCTCTACGGCGTTCTGTCTCATCAATTGCTTTTTGCATAGAGTCGGTAATTCTATCTGCATATAAAATTGCCTTACCTTTCACATTTCGCGCAGCACGACCAATGGTCTGAATAAGTGAACGTTCTGAACGTAAGAAGCCCTCTTTATCTGCATCTAAAATAGCAACTAAAGAAACCTCTGGCATATCTAAGCCTTCACGAAGTAAGTTAATACCGACCAAAACATCAAATACGCCTGTACGTAACTCATGAATAATTTTGACACGTTCAACCGTATCAATATCCGAGTGCAAATAAGCGACCTTAACACCATATTCTTTTAAATAAGATGTTAAATCTTCCGCCATACGTTTTGTTAAAGTCGTCACCAATACACGTTCATTTAAGTTCTTACGAATATTAATTTCAGAAAGAACATCATCGACTTGAGTAAGTACTGGGCGAACTTCAATTTCAGGATCAATCAAACCTGTAGGACGAACGACCTGCTCAACCACTTGTTCTGACTTCTCCAACTCGTATTTGGCTGGCGTTGCACTCACAAAAATAGTGGTCGGAACAATACGTTCCCACTCTTCAAATTTCATTGGGCGGTTATCAAGCGCACTTGGTAAACGGAAACCATAATTCACCAAGTTTTCTTTACGTGAACGGTCACCTTTATACATTGCGCCAATTTGAGGAACCGTTACATGTGACTCATCAATAATAAGTAAAGCATCGTCCGGTACATAATCAAATAATGTCGGTGGTGCTTCACCTGCTGGACGGCCTGATAAATGACGAGAGTAGTTTTCAATACCATTGGTATAACCTAACTGCTGCATCATTTCCAAATCATAACGAGTACGCTGTTCGATACGCTGAGCCTCAAGCAACTTGTCATGTTCACGGAAGAACTTAAGCTGGTCTTGAAGTTCATCCTTAATGGTATCAATAGCACGCGTTAAGTTGTCTTTTGGCGTTACATAATGACTTTTCGGATAAATCGTAACACGTGGTACTTTGCGCACCATCTTACCGGTGAGTGGATCAAACCAACGAATTGAATCTACTTCATCATCAAAAAGTTCAATACGAATTGCGTGTTGGTCAGATTCTGCCGGGAAGATATCAATAATTTCGCCACGAATTCGATAAGTACCACGTAAAAATTCAAGCTCATTACGGGTATATTGCATTTCAACCAAACGGCGAATAATTTCGTCTCGACTCACTCGGTCACCCTGAACCACATGCAATAACATTTGCATATAGGCATTTGGGTCACCCAAACCATAAATAGCAGAAACAGAAGCTACAATAATTGCATCACGACGCTCTAACAAGGCACGTGTTGCAGATAAACGCATCTGGTCAATATGGTCATTAATTGCTGCATCTTTTTCAATAAATGTATCTGAAGACGGAACATAAGCCTCGGGTTGATAGTAGTCGTAATAACTTACGAAGTATTCAACTGCATTATTTGGGAAGAAGGCTTTAAATTCACCATAAAGCTGGGCTGCTAATGTCTTATTGTGCGCCATTACAATGGTTGGTCGCTGTGTTTGGGCAATCACGTTTGCCATGGTATAGGTCTTACCGGAACCAGTCACGCCCAAAAGTAACTGATTACGAAAACCTTTTTCGACGCCATTTACCAGCTTTTCAATTGCCTGTGGCTGATCACCCGCTGGCTGGTAATGAGTGACCAAATCGAAAGGTTGATTTTCGTTCACAGTTCTCTCTCTTTATAAAAAATTTGAATTTATCGTCTAGCAATTTAATGGGGATTTTTTCCCTAATTTAAAGTCTGTAGCCAGATTAATATACAGCGAAAATATTAAGCATCTTGACACTTGACCAATGCTTTAAACGGTTGCAACATGAACTTATCCATTAGATAAAAAGCATAACCATGACCTATCAATATCATGATGAAAGTATTGTAACTGAACTCCCTGAAGATACAGTGTTTGTCTTCGGTAGTAATATGGCTGGGCAACATGGTAGTGGAGCCGCACGTGTTGCCAGTCAGCATTTTGGGGCTGTAGAAGGTGTGGGACGTGGCTGGGCTGGACAAAGCTTTGCAATTCCAACCTTAAATGAACACATTCAACAAATGCCTCTCTCCCAAATCGAGCATTATGTTGAAGACTTTAAAATTTATGCAAAAAATCATCCTAAAATGAAATACTTTGTCACTGCTTTAGGATGTGGGATCGCGGGTTATAAAGTTTCTGAAATTGCCCCGCTTTTTAAAGGCATATATCACAACGTGATTTTTCCAGAATCCTTTAAACCTTATGTTGAAGATAATGCTGTTTCACAGTTTCCGACACTCACTCAAAAAATGGTTCAAAGTTTTATTAACGATGAGGTTATTTTTTACTTTAATCATGGCAGTGAATCTTTTGAAGATGCTTTAGATAAAACTGATTTATCAGATGCTGAAAAAGCAATAGCGCTGATTGTTTTAAATGAAGAGTTGTACCCTCGTGACCGCTATGGCAGAGGCCGAGAGCACGAATTGAGTGATATTTTAGGTAAGCTCAATGGCAAGATTTTCAATATTCATGGTAACTCAGAAGGCGCAATGATTTTTGTCAGTGTCATTGTGGCACTGATGGAACTTTATGATTTTGATGAACAAGACTTCATTAAATTATGGCGCGGCGAGAAAAATATCGACCACCCGATTAACCGTTAATTTATTTTGATATCTTATGAGTAAAGCAGATAAATTCTGCTTTCTCATTATTTTAATTATTCTAAAGATTTAAATTGATTATTTTCCCAAATCCTAATTTTTCTCATTATACTTTAAGACAAACTGAATACTTAAAGAAACAAATGGAAACTTTAGATTCTTCAATTTTTGACCTAACCCCAATTCCAATGTGGATTGAGGACTTCAGTGAAGTTAAACAGCTATTTGATCTATGGAGAAATCAAGGGGTCGAAAACCTTTATGAATTTCTAAGTCAAAATGAAAATTTGATTGTCGAATGCGCCCATAAAATTAAAATTATTAAGGTCAACCAAAAAGTATTAGAACTCTTTGAAGCAAAAAACCAAGAAGAATTATGCGCCAATTTAAATCTTATTTTTAAAAAAGAGATGTTTGAAGCTCATGTTCATGAACTCGAAGCGTTATGGAATGGCAAAACTCATTTCTCAAGTACCACTATAAATTACACGCTCTCTGGTAAACGTATTGATGTACAACTACGGGGAGCAATTTTACCGGGTTCTGAAACTACATTTGACCGTATTTTAATTACCACCGAAGACATTACGCCTTATCAAAATGCACTTCGTCAGGAAGAGAAAAATCGACGTCTAGCAGAATCAATGTTTATCTACTCCCCCACTTCTCTTTGGGTTGAAGATTTTAGCCGTATTAAAAATAGAATTGATCAGCTTAGGCTATTAGGTATTGAAGACTTTAGAACTTTTCTAGATGTACATCCTGAATTTGTGCGTCAATGTATCGAAGATATTTTAATTTTAGATGTTAACCAGTCGACTCTTGATTTATTTAAAGCACCCGACAAAACCGCTCTCTTAAAAAATACGCATAAAATTTTTGCTGAAGAGATGGTGGAAACTTTTAGAGAACAACTAATTGAACTCTGGCAAGGAAATATTCACCATAAGCGTGAAGCCGTTAACTATGCATTAGATGGCCAAATCAGAAATGTTTTACTGCAATTTACCGTATTCCCCGGTTATGAAGATACTTGGGGATTGGTACAGGTTGCTCTTACAGATATTACCGCACGAAAGAAAGCTGAAAATTATTTAGAATATTTAGGTCAGCATGATGTACTGACTAAACTTTATAACCGTGCTTTCTTTACAGAAGAGCTTAATCGTTTAAACCGCAGCATTATTCGTCCTGTTTCTTCAATTTTTTTAGACATGAATGGTTTAAAAGAAACGAATGATCAACTTGGCCACGATATTGGTGACGGTTTATTACGTCGTGTGGGGAATATTTTAAACCAAGCTATTACGAATACTGCTTATACTGCCTCCCGAATTGGTGGAGACGAGTTCGTAATTTTGATGCCTGGTGCAGATGAGGCAAATGTATTGATTATGCTTCAAACTATTCAGGAGCTTTTTAATATCGATAATCAATATTACTCAAGCCATCCTATTAGTATTGCAATTGGACACGCAACGACAAAAGAAAATGAACAAGTGGAAGAGATGTTAAAACGTGCAGATCATCACATGTATCAAAAGAAAAAAATTTATTATCAAGAAGTACTACAATAATAAAAAAAACAGGCATATTGCCTGTTTTTTTATTAACGCTTACCCATAGAACGACGAGTACCACGAGGTGGCATCCAAGTTCTATCTGCATATTGCTCTGGCTTCGGACGCACTTGGTTGTGTACAGCATCGCCAGCTTGGTTGCTTTCATTAGGCATTGGGAATGGCAATTTCACCAAAGCCTTTTTCTGTTTTGGCTGTTGCTCAGTCATAATTCAGTCTCGATATTTCGATTGCGATTTATTATAAAGGATTTTTCTCATTTCTTTCGAAAAAAGCTTCAATTGAATAAAACCGCAACAAGAACGTTTCTAAATTAAACTTTTTTACATCTAAAAATACCCACATCCGCAAATTACTTAATTTTTGCGATAAGATAGTATGCTTTTTATTTTTTAATCCCATAAGAGGAATATTGCCGTGGACGTACGTCTTTCTGATCGTGTCAATGCCATCAAACCGTCCCCTACACTTGCTGTAACTAACAAAGCTGCTGAGCTTAAAGCTGCTGGCAAGAATGTGATTGGTTTAGGTGCTGGCGAGCCAGATTTTGATACCCCTCAACACATTAAAAATGCTGCAATTGAAGCGATTAATAATGGTTTCACCAAATATACGGCTGTAGATGGTACTCCTGGGTTAAAAAAAGCAATTATTGCTAAGTTTAAGCGTGATAATAATCTTGATTATCAAGCGAACCAAATTTTGGTTTCATGTGGTGGTAAGCAAAGCTTCTTTAACTTGGCACTTGCATTATTAAACAAAGGTGATGAAGTGATCATCCCTGCTCCATTCTGGGTAAGCTATCCAGATATGGTGATTATTGCTGAAGGTACGCCAGTTATTGTGAAATGTGGTGAAGACCAACGTTTCAAAATTACACCTGAACAATTAGAAGCTGCGATTACATCAAACACTCGTTTAGTGGTATTAAACAGCCCATCTAACCCAACAGGTATGATTTATAGCAAAGCTGAATTAGAAGCTTTAGCAGAAGTTTTACGTCGTCATCCACAAGTATTTGTTGCTTCTGATGACATGTATGAACCAATTCGTTGGGAAGATGAGTTCTACAACATTGCAACTGTTGCTCCAGATTTATATGACCGCACAATTGTTTTAAATGGTGTATCTAAAGCATATGCGATGACTGGTTGGCGTATTGGCTATGCAGCCGGCCCAGCAAAAATCATTGGTGCAATGAAAAAAATCCAGTCTCAATCAACTTCTAACCCAACTTCAATTTCACAAGTTGCTGCTGAAGCTGCATTGAATGGTCCACAAGATGTTTTAGAGCCAATGATTGAAGCGTTTAAACGTCGTCATGACTTAGTAGTTAATGGCTTAAACGACATCAAAGGTATCTCTTGCTTACCTGCTGATGGTGCATTCTATGCGTATGCAAACATTCGCCCTCTTATTCGTGCAAAAGGCTTAAAGTCTTGCACAGAATTCTCTGAATGGTTACTTGAAGAAACTGGCGTAGCAGTTGTTCCTGGTGATGCATTTGGTTTAGGCGGCTTCATGCGTATTTCATATGCAACAGCTGATGAAGTACTTGTTGATGCGTTAGCACGTATCAAAAAAGCTGCTGAATCAATCGAAGGTGTGGATGCTGCAATTGCATCTATCGAAGCTGAAAAAGCTGCTAAATAATTTGTAAAACTAAAAAAGGCCTCAAAATTGAGGCCTTTTTTATAATTAAAATTATTCTGGGTTAAATAGCGCAACCACCTCGGCCCCAGTTAGTTTCTTGGTATCATTCTGAAAATTATAAAAATCGGGTTTTGAATCAATAAAAATTTCCATATCAAGGTGTAAACCTTCTACTGGCTCATTTAAGGAAAATGCATTGATATTGCAATAACTATGATCTTTAGTTCTCCAAAAAATTATTGTTCCACAAGCATTACAAAAGCCCCTTTCACCCCATTCAGAAGAGTTAAATACACTAAGATGCTTTTGCTGAACAAACTTTAAACTACCTTTAACTACATCAACTGTCATAATGACACCACTGGTTTGTCTTCGACACATCGAACAATGACAAACATGAACATCATGATTTTTTAATTCAACTTCAAAAGTTGTTTCACCACATAAACACTGACCGTTCATTATTATTTTCCATACGAAATTTATATTTTTAGATTTATAAAATATTCTGCCTAATTCAACTTTACAAGTTTATGAACAGTTAACGCAACTATTTTTCTGGTATTTAGCAACTTGACAATAGTTTGTTTAACGCCTAACTTATCAACAAGTTCCATTTTAGAACTTTATTGATTGAAGGACTCAAAAATGAAAAATCCTATGGAAATGACAGGCCTCGAATTTTTACAAGCCATGGTTGAAGGCCACATTCCGCCTGCGAGTATTAGCAAAACTATACCTATGCAACCCACTGAAATTTCTGAAGGATCAGTAACTTTTAAAGCACAAGCAGATCATAGCCATTTAAACCCTTTAGGTGGCGTACATGGTGGTTTCGCTGCAACTGTTCTAGATTCAGTGACTGGCTGTGCTGTGCATACGATGTTACCCGCCGGTGTAGGTTATGGAACTATCGATCTGAATGTAAAAATGTGTCGCCCTATTCCTCAAAATCAGACTTTAATTGCTACAGGTAAGATTATTAATATAAGTAAAAATTTGGGTATTTCCGAAGGCAAAATTATTGATGAAGAAGGTAAACTTTATGCTTATGCAACAGCGACTTGTATGATTATTCGACCATAAAAACTAAGGCAGCTTTAAACGGCTGCCTTTTTTATTAAGTCAGGAAGATCTGGACGGTCACAAGTTTGTGCAACCACATAAGGTGCCCAAATATTCTTAAGTTGAAGCTCTATCACTTTATGAAACTGAGTAGACCAAGCTAAAACTTTATTTTTACCCCACAATAACTCCCCTTCGAGCTGGAAAATATAAAGGGGTTTAGATTGATCTAATATATTGCAAGACTTTAAAACTTTCAGTGAAATATGCGCATCCCATTTTGAACTAAACCAGAGTTGTAATAAGTCACCTAAGTACAAATCCTGCTTTTTAAATGGAAAAGCATTGATCCATGCATCTTCTACAAGTGTGTAATAAGATTCTGGTTGATTTAAAATATTGAGATAATTGCGTTGATAAAAATCAAAATTAGAAAAAATAGAAGCAACAGTAAGTGTTTTCATACTTATCTCCGATTTAGCCATTTTAGTGCTGGCAAGTTGGTTTAAATCCACACTGTTTGGATTACTCCAAACGCTTGTTCTTTTTTGAATCTAGCAATTGAGTTTTTAAAGTGCAAGTAATTTATATCCTCGCCACTCAACTTGATCAAATAAAAAGCATACAACACAAAAATGAATGAAACATGACGATTTTCACTTGACCCTTGTCAAAATCTCCTTATAATCGCATGCAGATTCTCCCATAGCTCAGTCGGTAGAGCGACGGACTGTTAATCCGCAGGTCCCTGGTTCGAGCCCAGGTGGGAGAGCCAAATATTAAAAAGCCCGCAGCATTAAAGCGGGCTTTTTTATTGCCTTCTATTAAAGTATACCTATAAAAAAAATCCCCTACTGCCTGTAGAGGATTTGCTTTTCATAATTCGAATATTTACCAGATCGAATCATTAGATCTAAATTTAAAGAATAACCTCTCCATCTTTAGATCATTTTTAAAATTCTATTATTCGACTTCCACAACTTTTAAAGGGTTAAAAGTTTGCGTTGTTGGCATCATTTCTATACGGTTAATATTAATATGCGGTGGTTGCGATGCAATCCATGCGACCGTATTTGCAATATCTTCAGGCAAGATTGGATTCTTTTTATCATATAAACTACTAGCTTTCTCCTGATCCCCCTTAAAACGTACAAGAGAAAATTCGGTACCACCACACAACCCTGGCTCAATATTCGTTACTCGCACGCCAGTACCAGCCAAATCTGCACGTAGATTTAAACTAAACTGCTCTACAAAAGCTTTTGTTGCCCCATATACATTACCACCAGGATATGGATATGTTCCTGCAATTGACCCCATATTAATAATTAGACCCGATTTCTTCTGCACCATACTTGGTAAAATTAGTCGGGTAATAGTAACCAGCCCCTTAACATTGGTATCAATCATCGTGTACCAATCATCTAATTCAGCTTTATCTGCTGGCTCTAGACCCAATGCCAAGCCTGCATTATTGACCAGTAAGTCAATTTGATCGATTTGAAATTCATTTGGTAATTCTTTAAATAACTTATTTATATTTTCTACTGTATCTGTCATATCAAACACGAGTGGGTAGAATTTCTCACCAAGTTCTTGTTTTAATTCTTCTAGTTTTTCTGCCCGTCTTCCGCAACCAATAACTTTATAGCCCAACTCAATCAATTTTTTTGAAATGCTATAACCAAAACCTGCCGATGCACCTGTAACTAATGCTAACATTCTTATATCCTTAGAAATAATCAACTATTTCAGTTGAACTCATGATGAACATATCAGCCTTTATATTTACATAATATTTATTTTTAGCCTAAAAAAATAAAAGTTTTTTTAAAAATTTTATGAGAAATTAAAATCTATAAAAAATATATTTATTAAATAATTATATGCATTAAAGAACTAAAAGCAGAACATGTCTGCTGCCAAAGGATGAAGTTCACCTAATAAAAAAGTTTACCATGAAAGGTAAACTTTTTTATTTGAGGCATCCAAGACTATGCAGGAATACCACTATGAAAGCGGAAAGTATCGTCCGGAGTCAAAATCAGGTTCTTTTCAACCTCACGGATATGTTCAATACGCTGCTGAATATCCTCTTCAGGATCTTTCATTTTGGCAGTTTTTGCGACATCAAGCGCTAGTGCTAAATAGTCTTCAAAATGACGAGATTCCGACTTCAGCAGATAACGATAATAACGTCCAAGTTCGTCATCTACACGCGGGGCAAGTGCATAAAAACGCTCACACGAACGTGCTTCTACAAAGGCCCCAATAACTAGTACGTCAATTAAAGCTTCTGGCTCATAGGTACGTATTTCTTTTCGTAAGCCACCTGCATATCGTCCTGCGCTTAAACCTTTCCACTCTTGGCCACGTTTCGTCATAAACTCGAGAACTTGTTCATAGTGAAGCATTTCTTCACGTACAAGTTGAGCAAGTTTGACTTGTAGATCTGTAAAAAAACTATAGCGGAACATCAAGTTCATTGCCGTACCGGCTGCTTTTTTCTCACAATTGGCATGATCTTGCATCAAGATGTCTAAATTATTAACGGCCTCATCTAACCATTCATTTGGAGTTTGACACCCCAAAAATGCCAACACAGGCTGCATTAATTCATCGTAATTGATACTCGACATTACTACTTATCCTGCTGCCTGAATCGCTTTTTTCATATCTTTAACAGCCTGTGCCAGACCTACAAAAACACTATCTGCAATAATTGAATGACCAATATTTAATTCATGGATTTGTGGAATTGCTGCAATTGGTGCAATATTTTTTAGGTTAAGGCCATGTCCTGCATTTACAACCAAACCTTTTGAAGCGGCATATTCAACACCTTTTACAATACGAGCCAGCTCTTCTTGTTGTTCTTGTTCTGTTGCTGCATCAGCATATGCACCTGTATGTAATTCAATCGTAGGTGCGCCACATGCAACTGCCGCATCAATTTGAGCAAAATCCGCATCAATAAATAATGATACGTCACATCCCAAAGCAGCTAAAGTCTGGGTTGCAGCCTTAACTTTTTCAAAGTTAGTTACTACATCTAAACCACCTTCAGTTGTTACTTCCTGACGTTTTTCAGGAACGAAACACACGTGCTGTGGTTTAATTTCTTTGGCAAACTCAACCATTTCATCAGTAACGGCCAACTCTAGATTCATACGTGTTTTTAACAATGGGCGCATGCGACGCACATCATCATCTTGAATATGGCGGCGGTCTTCACGAAGATGCAAAGTAATCCCCTCTGCACCAGCTTGTTCACAAATAAGAGCAGCTTCTACAGGGTCTGGGTAAGTAGTACCGCGCGCCTGTCTTAGAGTAGCAACATGGTCTATGTTTACACCAAGCAATGCAGCCATAAATAAATCCTAATTACGATTGAGTTTGAGTATTTTGAATCCACAATTGTCGACTTTTTAGGGGACGATCACCTAAAAGCGATGTAATCATTTGACGGTATAGTTTACCTAATAATTGCAATTGTTCGTGAGAAAAATCCTGCCCTTGCTCATAATCCAACATAGATAAAATTGCTTTTCCCGACAAAGATGAGCGGCCTGCCTGGACAACGGGAGCAAAGCCTTCAGTCACTTGAAATTGATAAAACTGATTTGGCAAAATTTCTTTTTGTGAGCTATCAACTGAAAAATCAATTGCATAGCCCAACTCTGGAAGTAAGATATGTTCGAACTGCCTTAAGATCTGTCTGAGAAAAAGATCGGGATTTTCGTGAGAAGATAATTGTTGTAACTGAAGCAAAGTTAATTGATATTGTTCAAAAGTTTGTGGCATTGGTTCTTCTAGAGGACAAAGTCTTAGAACAATTTCATTTAAGTAAAAGCCAGCAAAAAAAGCATCACCAAAAAAGAAAACTGGCTGATTTAATATTTCCAGCTTCGTAAAATTTTTGAGTTCACTTTTACCTGTAGCTTGCAACCGAATTGGTTGATATTGGGGAGGCGGAGTCTGTCTTAAAATGCCATCGACCCGCCCGTATTCCTGAGTGAAGAGATGCACAATATGGCTTTTTTCACGATATTTACGATGGTGAATCATATATCCATGTAGGACTTCATTGCGCATCATAAAAAGAAACTATTCCTTAGATTCTTTTTCTTTTTTATCGTCATCATCACCATCAGGAATTACAGCTCCTACAACAGCAGCTGTACCCTTCACCACACCTTTAGTTGTTTTATAAGCAATACCTACTGGTACGGTTACAAGCTTATATACACAACCTTGTAACATCAATGTACACCCAATAATAGCCAATATTGATGTAATTGTTTTCATACCAGTATTCCCTGCTTGTTAGATATCACTATATCCTAAACTTTTCAAAGCACGTTCATCATCAGACCAACCGCCTTTAACCTTAACCCATAAGGTAAGCATGATCTTTTGTTCGAACATTTTTTCCATGTCTTTGCGAGCATCCATACCAATCGTTTTAAGCTTGGCACCTTTTTCACCAATCACAATCGCTTTTTGGCCAGGACGATCGACAAAAATTGTTGCATCAATATAGGTACAAGCTGGTTTTAATCGACCATTTTTCTCATTAACAGTTGCCTCTTCTGTTTTAAAAGATTCAATCTGTACTGTTAAATCATATGGTAACTCTTCACCCAACTGACGCATAATTTTTTCACGGATGATTTCACTTGCTAAAAAGCGTTCTGAACGGTCCGTAATTTGATCAAATGAATACAGTGGCGGCTGATAAGGAAGATATTTTTCAATCGTTTCACTTAAATGTTCCAAGTTTGCTCCACGAAGAGCAGAAACAGGAACAATCTCAGCAAAATTCATAAGCTTGGTACGTTCTTGAATTAAAGGAAGAATCTCTCTTTTATCTTCAAAAGTATCAGCTTTATTAATGACCAAAATAACTGGCATTTCAGCGTTCTTGAGTTTCTCAAGCACTAAATCGTCATTTTGAGTCCACTTATACGCATCGATAACAAATAAAACCAAGTTAACATCACGTAATGCAGAATGAGCAGCGCGGTTCATCATTTTATTGATCGCTCGTACTTCTTTCTTATGCATTCCCGGTGTATCTACATAAACCGCTTGCATCTTCTCACGTGAATCAATACCAATAATTTTATGGCGAGTCGTTTGAGGTTTACGTGAAGTAATTGAGAGTTTTTGACCCAATAAATGGTTCATGAGGGTAGATTTACCCACATTTGGACGTCCTACAATCGCCACAAATCCGCTCTTAAAATCCGAAGGAATTGTAACGCCTTTGGAACTAAAAAATTGATCAATCAGATTGTTTGGATCTTGGTTTTCATTTGAATCTGGATTGATTTGATCAGAATGCATCGACATGCAGGTTATTGCTCCAATAACTTTAAAATTTCCGCCGCTGCTGCCTGCTCGGCAAAACGACGACTTGACCCCTCACCATAAATCTTTGGTAAACCATCTACCAAACATTCGACTTTAAAGTGTTGATGAGGTGCATCACCCTGAATATCTACAACCTCGTAAACAGGGAGAGGTTTTTTACGTGCTTGTAGATACTCTTGTAAACGTGATTTTGGATCTTTGAGTTGATCTGTTGGCTCAATATGATCTAAATAAGGTACATACCATTTTAACACAATATCTTTGAGTAGGTTCAGATCACTACTATCAAGATAAATTGCACCAATAATCGCCTCTACCGTATCCGCTAATATTGACTCACGATGATGACCACCAGATTTCAACTCGCCTGTGCTTAATATTAAACACCGACTAAGTTGCAAATCGGTTGCAATTTTACCTAATGCTTCTTGGCGAACTAAAGTCGCACGCATACGTGTTAAACGCCCCTCATTTTCATGTGGATAGGCATGGTATAAATAATTGGCAATGATCATCCCCAACAACGAATCGCCTAAAAACTCCAGACGTTCATAGTTATACTTATGACTCACCGAACGATGAGTCAAAGCTAACTGTAGCAATTCGGGCTGCTTAAATTGATAACCGATTCGACTGAGTAAGCGAGGATCACTTAGTTTGAACTGATGTTTTGTCAAAACTCTTCTCAAATGTTAAAACTAAATCAATATTTAGTAAGAAAGGTTTTCTTACTTCATATTTCTTTTTGACGATTAGACCAGACTCGTTAAACACTTCAGCAATTTCCTTAAAATGGAGATCACGAATATTGTTCATTTCCAGCCGTTGGTCCATCTGTGTCATAAATTTTTGGGGTGTGATATCAGCTGAGCTTTGTTGCATGAGCTCTGTAATCTGATTATTAATCACACGATCATCCCAATATGCTGGCCAAACTGCAAGTACGGCTTTCGCCGCAATTGCAAATATAACCACCCCAAATAAAATTGCTAAATACGAAGTACCCTGTTGTGCCTTACGCATTTTTGTTTTCCTAATAGTTGTTTTTAATCTATTTTTCCATTTCGGTTAAAGCTTGGCAGGTGGAAACCAGGTTCTTTGTGCATCCAGACATAGAAAGCTCGGCCTGTTAAATTTTCTTCAGGAACGAACCCCCAGAAACGACTGTCAGCACTTTGATCACGGTTGTCCCCCATTGCAAAGTAATGTCCTTTCGGAACAGTTACTTCCCAATATAAACCGTCTTGGTTTGAATATTTGCCATTATCAACATAGTTGATAAATGGTGCCTGACGCGCAACGTTTACACCTTCGAGTTCACGCATCGTAAAGGTATGATCACCAATTGTTTCTTTATGATAAATAGACGTTGGTGTATCTAAAGCATCTTTTTCACGACTAAATTGTGTTGGTACTTTAGGAATTTTCTGACCATTAATAATCAATTGTCCATGATCGTAAACAATATGGTCACCTGGTAAACCAATTACACGCTTAATATAACTAATCGTCGGTTGAGGTGGGTAACGGAATACGATGACATCACCACGTTTCGGTTCACCTACATCAATGACTTTTTTATTTACGATAGGTAAACGCACACCATAGTCGAATTTATTAACTAAGATAAAATCGCCAGTCTCTAAAGTTGGAACCATAGAGTCTGATGGAATATTAAATGGCTCATAAAGAAATGAGCGAAGTACAAGCACAACAGCTAAAACTGGCCAAAAGTCATAGGCCCATGTAATAACAAAATTTTCGTTCTCTCGCCCTTTATTTGCACGCTGTTTAAAAACAAGCTTATCTAGCAACCACACTGCAAATAAAATCAGCGTAACTGGAACAAGAATTAAATTAAAATCAAAATCCACATGACCTCACTCGCAGCCTAGCTGCTTGCTTTATGGCTGGGAGAATATAAGTTCATCCCAGCCCTTTCTTTTATCTTTCTACTTTCAAAACAGCTAAGAACGCTTCTTGTGGAATTTCTACACTACCCACTTGTTTCATACGTTTCTTACCTTCTTTTTGTTTAGAAAGTAATTTCTTCTTACGAGACACGTCACCGCCATAACATTTTGCTAGAACGTTTTTACGCATCGCCTTAACAGTCGAACGAGCAATAATTTGAGCACCAATAGCAGCCTGAATTGCAACATCAAACATTTGACGTGGAATCAAATCTTTCATTTTTTCAACTAAAGCAATACCACGATGGCGAGCATCATTACGGTGACAAATCATAGCCAAGGCATCAACCTTTTCACTATTAATTAATACATCAACCTTAACTAAAGATGAACTTTCGAAACGTACGAAGTTATAGTCTAGCGATGCAAAACCACGTGAACATGATTTGAGCTTGTCAAAGAAATCCATCACGACTTCAGCCATTGGAATTTCAAAAGTAATCGAAACTTGATTACCTAAAAATTTCATGTCTTTTTGTACACCACGACGCTCAATACATAAGGTCATGACATTACCTAAGTACTCTTGTGGCACAAGAATATGACATTCAGCAATTGGCTCACGTAAATCTTCAACAACTGAACCATCAGGCATTTTAGACGGACTGTCGATATAGATCGTATCGCCTTTTTTGGTAACGGCTTCATAGACTACTGTTGGTGCAGAGCTAATCAAATCGAGGTCATACTCACGCTCTAAACGCTCTTGTACGATTTCCATATGCAACATGCCTAAGAAACCACAGCGGAAACCGAAACCAAGTGCATCAGAACTTTCAGGTTCAAAGAACAAGGCAGAATCGTTAATTTGTAATTTCTGTAATGCTTCGCGGAATGGTTCAAAATCACTTGAATCGATTGGGAAAAGACCCGCATAAACCTGTGGTTTAACCTTTTTAAAACCAGGTAAAGTTGCAACATCTGGTGTAGACGCAAGCGTAATAGTATCACCTACTGGTGCACCAAAAATGTCTTTAATACCAGCAATAACAAATCCTACTTCGCCAGCTTCAAGAATATCGGTTTCAGTATGTTTAGGGTTAAATACACCTACAGAAGTTACCGGATGAGTTTGTCCTGTCGACTTAACCAACATTTTATCGCCCTTACGGATACGACCTTCTTTAATGCGGACAAGAGAGACTACACCTAAGTAGTTATCAAACCATGAATCGATGATTAACGCTTGAAGTGGAGCTTCACGATCACCTTCTGGCGCTGGAATAACATCGACTAAACGTTCTAATACACCTTCAACGCCCAAACCTGTTTTTGCTGAACAAGTTGGCGCATCCGTCGCTTCAATCCCGATAATTTCTTCAATTTCATGAATTACACGTTCAGGTTCAGCCTGCGGTAAATCAATCTTATTTAAAATAGGAAGAACTTCGAGGCCTTGTTCAATCGCGGTATAACAGTTTGCAACTGATTGAGCTTCTACGCCTTGCGCCGCATCTACGACCAATAACGCGCCTTCACACGCTGCTAATGAACGCGATACTTCATACGAGAAGTCAACGTGCCCCGGGGTATCAATAAAGTTAAGCTGATATTCTTGCCCATTTGGATGGGTGTAATACAATGTCACAGACGCTGCTTTAATGGTAATCCCACGTTCGCGCTCAAGCTCCATTGAGTCCAAGACCTGAGCTTGCATCTCACGATCTTGTAAGCCACCGCACATCTGAATAAAACGGTCAGCCAAAGTAGACTTACCATGATCGATATGAGCGATAATCGAGAAATTTCGGATATTTTTGATATCAACTGATTTTTTAGCTTGCGCCATGGGCTACCTTGAGAAAATATAAAGTGCTATGTAGCTTGTTTTAATACATAGCCAAAGCGGTTTAACAAATTGCGAGAGATTATAGCAGATTGCAGAAATGAAAAAGATATAAATTATTTCTTTTAAAAAAGCTTTTAAACTTCTTTATGTAACCAAGTAATGTTCTTTAAAGAAAACTTAAATTAGTACAACTTCAGCTCAAATTTGAGTAAGTTGTCAGATACCGTATTGTTAGTGTGATTAACTGTTTTACCAATTAATTCAAATCCAAGTTTATTTACAACTTGCTGAGATTTAATGTTCCGTTCAAATATTTCAGCCCAAATATATTTTATTTTGTTCCCAAATAAACGTTCTTGCTTCAAATACTGAATTATCCCTGTAAGCGCTTCTTGCATATAGCCAATACCCCATGCCTTCGGGTGAAGCTCATAACCAATCACTACAGCGAAATCATTATCAACTTGCTTGATGCTATTTACACCACATGTTCCCAACATAGTTCTATTTTGTTTAAGACGGATAGCATGCCTAAAACCTATACGTGTCTTCCATTTTAGATGCATTTTTTCAATCAAAACTTCCGCTTCTTCTAAGGAAACAAAAGCTTTCAAATCATAGAATTCAAGTACTGTTGAATTTGAAAATAATTCAAAAACAGATGTTTTATCACCTTCCTCCAATTCACTTAAAATTAGTCTAGGAGTTTCAATCGAAAATAAATGTTCCAAATTTTGATCTCTCTTAATCGCTTCTATACGAAATAGTAAAATCTAAAGGATTTATACTTGAGTCAAGTGGCTTATAGGCTTGTGTAAAAGTCGGTGACATACGTTTTGGTCGGCCAGATTCAATTTCAATACATGCCCACTTGGTATTCCCAACAAATAAGACAGCCTGATCAGAAGGGCGAAAAAAAACATACTGACGAAATGAATAAAGTGCATTGATATCATCGAGCCATGTCCGTAGTACGATTTCTTCGCCTTCAAACGCAGCTTTACGGTATTGTACATGATGCTCAACAGCAACCATTGCATGTTTAAGCTCAAGATATTTGGTTACGCCTACTCCTAATGTTTCAACATGAGCAGCTGCAACATCTTGCATCCATTGGACATACATTACATTGTTAACATGGCCCAAAGCATCAATATGCTGTGGCTGAACCTGAATATGTAAATCGAAAATACTGCTCACAAAACACCCACTTTAATTATTAAATCTAAAGCTACATTCAAATTAGCTAGATCACATTATGCCGAATCCAAATAATAAAAAACCACCCATTTTCAGGGTGGCTCATTTTTATGTCATATTACTGGATGCGCAAACCAAGCATTGCTCGTTGGCCTTGACGAATAATCCCAACCCGAGCAACCGTATTTTTTTGTAAGCTAGAAACAACTTTAGCAAAATCTTGGCTATTCAAAATTTGAGTATTATTAACCTGAACAATTACATCACCAGGAATGATATTTGACAATGATGCTAGCCCACCACGGCGAACATCTTGAACATAAATACCACCTTTCACGCTTAACGCATTTTTCTCTGGTTCAGCCAAATCACGAATACTCATGCCTAATACTGGACCTTTAGAAGTAGAAGCCTGAGTACCTGTAGCAGGTGTTTCATCTGGTGCAGTTGCCAGAGTTGCCGAAATATTACGAGTTTTATCATCGCGTAATACTTCAAACTGAACTGTTTGGTTTGGCTGTACTTTGTTTAAGGCATAGAGCAAATCACTTGTACGAAGTACAGAAGCACCATTAAGTTTTAAAATCACATCGCCAGCTCTAAGTCCTGCTTTTTGAGCAGGTGAATTTGGCGTAACTTGTGTGATAAGAGCACCTTCTGGTTTAGGCAGTTTGTAAGCATCGGCAAGGTTACGGTCAATATCTTGCATCATAACGCCTAGGTATGAACGAGTAACTTTGCCTTTTGTTTTAAGCTGTTCAGCTACATCCATCGCTACATCGATTGGAATAGAGAAAGACAAGCCCATATAACCGCCAGTACCACTAAAGATACGTGAGTTCACCCCGACAACTTCACCATTTTGGTTAAACAATGGACCGCCTGAGTTACCAGGGTTTAAAGCTACATCTGTTTGAATAAATGGTACAGAGGTTTCACCACTCATGTTACGTGATTTAGCGCTGACAATACCTGCTGAAGCTGAGTAGTCAAAACCAAATGGCGAACCAATCGCTAAAACTGGCTCCCCCACTCGTAAACGGTCAACATTTCCTACTTTTAAAGCAGGATAATTATTTCCATTCACTTTTAATAAGGCAACATCGGTACGTTCATCACTACCAACAACAGTTGCATCAATCTCACGACGGTCATTTAAAGTAATACTAATGCGGGAAGCATTTTCAATCACATGATGGTTCGTAAGTAAGTAACCATCTTTACTAATAAAGAATGCACTACCGTATGCGGTTTTTTCTTGAGGACCTTGTTGCTGTGGAATGATAACCTGATTACCAAAGAAACGTTTTAAAATTTCAGGAACTTGCTGCTGTAACAGTTCATCCTGCGTCATTTTTTTTACAACGTTTACACTCACCACAGCCGGACTAACTTGTTCAACGAGGTTTGAAAAATCAACAGCAGCGTTTGCTTGAACAGCAGCAACTGTAAATACCGCTGCATACATTCCTTGTTGTAAATAGCGAGATTTCATTCGGTGCTCACCCACAATTGGTCTACGAGAATAAGAATAAAACTGTTGTATCACAACGCTTTGGAATTGTGCGTAACAATATGTTTATTTGTAAGGCATCCTCATCACGTTTATTTTACACATTGCAGTTTTTTAAGCTAATTGCAATTTTTCTGTGACTTAGAGCGCTTAAGCTCTTGCCTTTTTAGGTAAAAAGGGGTGTCATTAGCGGACGTTTTAAATTGATGCGAATGGACATGCCTAATCAACAGACAATTCACCACTTTGACGTGATTATTGTGGGCAGTGGCGGTGCTGGTTTAAGCTTAGCTTTATCGTTACCAAGTCATTTTAATATTGCAGTTTTAGCCAAAGCTGCTTTAACTGAAGCAAGTACCTTCTATGCACAAGGTGGTGTTGCTGCAGTTCTTGATGAAACTGACTCTATTCAACAACATATTAATGACACTATGATTGCAGGTGCTCATTTATGTGAAATAGATGCAGTACAGCATACTGTAGAAGGTGGTCGTCCTTCTGTTGATTTTCTTTTAAAGCAAGGCGTGCAGTTCACCTTAGATGAAGATGAACAGCTTCATTTAACTCGTGAGGGCGGTCACTCACAGCGCCGTATTATCCATTCTGCTGATGCAACAGGCAAAGCTATTTCAACTACATTGGTTGAACGAGCGAAAGAACGCAAGAATATTACAATTTTTGAAAATTACATTGCGATTGATTTAATTACGTCGCATAAGTTGGGTCATATAGATCAAGCGAATCGTGCTATTGGTTTATATGCATTAGATGAAAAAACAGAAAAAGTTCATACTTTCCTTGCTCCATTTACCGCACTTGCTTGCGGTGGTGCGATGAAAGCTTATCTTTATACATCTAATCCAGATATTGCTACAGGTGATGGTATTGCTATGGCTTACCGCGCAGGTTGCCGTGTAGCCAATATGGAATTTAACCAGTTTCATCCAACCTGCCTATATCATCCGCAAGCACGTTCTTTCTTAATTACTGAAGCGATGCGTGGTGAAGGTGCTTATTTACGCCTGCCAGACGGCGAACGTTTTATGCTACGTTTCGATGATCGTGCAGAGTTGGCTCCTCGCGATATTGTGGCACGTACCATTGACCACGAAATCAAGCGTCTCGGTATTCGTCATGTCTGGTTAGACATTACCCACAAATCACCTGAGTTTATTAAAGAGCATTTCCCTACACTCTATGCAAGATTGCTTGAGCTAGGTATCGACATCACTAAAGACATGATCCCGGTGGTGCCGGCTGCACATTATACATGTGGTGGTGTTGTAGTTGATTCCAACAGCCAGACCGATATTGAAGGTCTATATGCAATTGGTGAAACCTCTTATACAGGCTTACATGGTGCAAACCGTATGGCAAGTAACTCGTTACTTGAGTGCTTTGTTTACGGTATGAGTGCAGCAAAAGACATCGAAAATAAATTTGATGAAAACTTCAAATTACCAGAAGTACCAACTTGGGATGATTCACAAGTAACCAACCCAGATGAAGATGTGGTTATTTTACAAAACTGGGATGAGTTACGTTCAACCATGTGGAACTATGTTGGTATTGTCAGAACCACAAAACGTTTAGAACGTGCTTTACACCGTATAGAAATGTTAAAGCGTGAAATCACTGAGTATTATCAAGACTACCGTGTCAGCAAAAACCTGATTGAACTGCGTAACCTTGTTTTAGTATCTGAAATGATTGTGCGCTGTGCTATGCAACGTAAAGAATCGCGTGGCCTACATTACACTCTAGATTATCCGGAAACTTCGAGTGAGATTCGTAAAACAGTTCTAACGCCTCCAAACTTTGCAGTAGAGCAGCCCTTGGTTAATACCGACACTTAGGCTATTTTTCTACAAAAAAGCACAGCTCTGGCTGTGCTTTTTATTTAGTTTTATATTTGTGATCTGGGTGGAATTGAATAAGTCGCGGTCACATGCGCTACTGGTTCTTCTAGCCCAACTGAATAAATCCAGACCTCACCCACGACTAAGCTTTTTCCTACTTTCATAAGCTTACATTCACTACGTAAGTCTTTATCACCTGCGGGTTTTCTTAGAAAATTAATATTAAAATTCGTCGTTACCGCCAAACCCACAATTCCAATTTCACCGAGTATTGCAATATACAAAGCAAAATCTGCCAAAGTCATCATGGTTGGACCAGATATGGTACCACCTGGGCGTTGATGTCTTTGATCTACATGATAATAAACGACAGCAGCTCTAGGCGTAACTGATTCAATCGTGCAATGTTCAAGACTTGGGGGAAATTCCTTTTCAAGAAACGCTATGATTTCTTCTTTTGAACTTTTCATCCTTATTTTTCTTCAATTTTAGAACAGTATTCAAAATAGCATAAAATACTGTTCAATATGTTCTATGATCTTTTTAAGCAGATTTGTCGTCATTTTTAACCACTCCCACAGAACTGAGAGTGGCTTTTATTATTTATCCTAAGTATTGCAAGGCTTGCTCAAATACCTGTTCAGGACTTTGCGTAGCATCTAAACGTTTAATACGTTCTGGTTCAGATTTCCATAAAGTCTCATAACCTTCGCGAACTTTAGTAAAGAAGCTTAACTTTTCTTGCTCGAAACGGTCTAAAGCTCCACGTTCACGCGCACGATTCATACCGAGTTCAATCGGTGCATCTAACCAGAAAGTCACCTCTGGCATACGTGAAACAAAATTCTGATTTAAAAGCTGTAATTTATCTTGGCTTAAACCACGACCAGAACATTGGTAAGCAAAGCTGGCATCTGTGAAACGATCACTTAAAACAATTTTGTTAGAGGCTAAAGCCGGCAAAATCACTTGTTGTAAGTGTTGAGCACGTGCCGCATAAATTAAGAGTAGCTCAGTATCATGACTCATATTTTCATCATGATTTACCGCTAAAAGCATCGAACGTATTTGTTCTGCGAGCGGTGTACCACCTGGCTCGCGAGTTAAAACAACTTGTTTACCTTGCTCTTCAAAATGCTGATGAATTTTTCGAATGAGTGTAGTTTTACCTACCCCTTCCGTGCCTTCAAAGCTAATAAACATCTCTTTTCCTTATTTCTTCGATCTCAACACGGATAAGTACTCTTGCACCGCTTGATTATGAGCCTGTAAATCTGCTGTAAATTTATGACCACCATTACCAGTTGCCACAAAATAAATATTATTTGAGTCATCTGGATGTAGTGCTGCTTCAATTGCTTTTTGACTAGGCAAAGCAATTGGTGTTGGCGGTAGGCCGTTAATTGTATAGGTATTATATGCGGTTGGTGTACGTAAGTCTTCGCGACTGATCTTACCCTTATAGTTATCACCCATTCCATAAATCACGGTTGGGTCAGTTTGTAAACGCATACCAATTTTCAAACGGCGTACAAATACACCAGATACTTGCTCAAGCTCACTATCTATACTTGTTTCTTTTTCAACAATTGAAGCCATAATTAAAGCTTCATACTTATCTTTATAGGGTAAGTTTGGTGCGCGATTTGCCCAAGCAGTATCTAAAGCTTTCATTTGATGATGATATAAATCGGTGAGGATTTTTTTGTCAGTCTCACCCTTTGCGAAGAAATAAGTGTTAGGCGCAAATAAACCTTCGGGATGATGATAAGGAATACCTAAAGCCTTCATAAGCTGATCATCTGGTAAATCGAGTATTGTATTTTTTACATTTTTATCATTTTTGAGTGCAGTAATAAGCTGTTTAAAAGTCGTACCTTCAATCACCAAAATACGGTTCATCTGAGCATTATCAGCATTAGACAACATCTCCAATACTTGTCTTACGCTCATTCCCTGTTCGATTTCATACACACCAGCTTTCATGCTGTCATGAATCATAAACTTTTGATAAAGCTTAAGTACAATTGGGAAATGGATTTTATTTTCTTTGGCTAAACGATCAATAAAACCAGAATAGGTCTCACCTGATGTGATCGATAGCATCTGCTTTTTCCCTTCAACAGGATAAGCTTTAAATAAACTTGACCACAAAATAGCAAAAATAGAAATTAAAACGATAAAAAAGCCAATCAGCACCAACTTTTTAGGAAAATGAGATGCTGTTTTCTTGCCCTTTTTTTTAGCATTTTTTGCTTTCGCGTTCACAGGTGGCTTCGGCATATTAATGAATCTGATTCAAGTTAAGATTATGAAATAAATTTAGGCACGCCTGTGAATCTAGAGTTTGTTCACCGATTTGAGTAACCACTCGCATTGGATGTAAAGCATTACAAAAGAATAGACTCTGTATTTGTGGCACTTCATCTAATTCAATTATTCTGACTTCGCAGGCAATTCCATGGTGCTGCATACGTGCCAAAATTTCTGCACGCATCACACCGTGGACGCCATTATAGCGAAGTTCCGGTGTAATCCATCTATCATTTAAACGAATAAAACAATTACTGCTTACCCCTTCAACAATATAACCTTGTACATCAGATACTAATGCTTCTGACCATCCTTGTTGATCTGCTTCTTTTTTTAGCAGTACCTGTTCCAGACGGTTTAAAGATTTAAGTCCAACTAGACTCGGCATGGTTAAACCTAAGGCCTGATTTAAAACCCCGCACTGTATAAAGTCGGGTTGGAATTGCTGCAGTGCTTTTGGATAAAACCAGACATAAATATCTGCTTCATGCTTTGGCAAACTATAACCACGGTCACCTTCACCGCGGCTAATCACAATTTTTAAAGTACCGTTGAGTACAAGGTTTTGTTGGTATAAATGCTGCAAACTTTGTTCAATTAATTCAAAATTTGCAATTAAAGCTAGTTTTTGACAAGCAAGTTTTAGACGTTCCCAGTGACGAGCTTTAAGCTCTATCTCATTCTGAAAAACACGAATTGTGCTAAAGCAACCATCTCCATAATGAAATGCTCGGTCTAGTAACGGAATGGTTTCAACAGGTTGTCCATTTTTAAAACACCACATGTTTAATCCGTCCTTTATTTAAAAACCACTCAACAATACAACACCATTCATTTAATTAATAAACGACTGATTTTTAAAAATTATACCGATTTAGTTTGTACTTTTGAAACTTGTTATATATCAAGATTTAAGAATAGTTTATCCATTTTTATTATTTCTATTTTTTTCATATTAAATTCGTTTTTTATTATTTTTTTAGAATAAAGAGTAGCGCTATTCTGCGTTCATGTTTTGAACATTTCGTATTTTTGAGGGGTTATCTCATGCGTTTTTCTCAATTAAAAGTTGGGGTTATTGCTGCGCTTCTTTCTGTTTCATCATTTGCAGCGCAAGAGTTTTTAAACGTTTCTTACGATCCTACTCGTGAGTTATATACAGACTTTAATAAACAGTTTGGTACTTACTGGAAGCAGCGTACTGGTCAAGATATTCAGTTTAAGCAATCACACGGCGGTTCTGGTAAACAGGCTCGTGCAGTAATTGATGGCTTAAATGCTGACGTTGTGACATTAGCACTTGCAGCTGATATTGACGAAATTGCTGAAAAAGCAAAATTACTTCCAACTGATTGGCAAAAGAAGTTGCCACAAAACTCTACACCATACACATCAACAATCGTGTTTTTGGTACGTAAGGGTAACCCTAAACAAATTAAAGACTGGGGTGACTTAATCAAACCAGGTGTAGAAATTATTACACCAAACCCGAAAACTTCTGGCGGTGCTCGTTGGAACTATCTTGCAGCTTGGGCTTGGGCAAAACATCAACCAGGTGGTAACGATGCTAAAGCACAAGAATATGTCCGCCAAATTTATAAGCACACTAAAGTTTTAGACTCAGGTGCACGTGGTGCAACAACAACTTTTGCTGAACGTGGCATTGGTGACGTATTGCTTGCTTGGGAAAACGAAGCTCATTTAGCTGTTCGCGAACAGCCAGGCAAGTTTGAAATTATTACCCCATCTCTATCTATTTTAGCTGAACCACCAGTTGCTGTTGTTGAGAAAAACGCTGCCAAAAAAGGCAATCTCACCATCGCGAAAGGTTACCTCAACTACCTGTACTCACCTGCTGGCCAAGAAATTGCAGCACGTAATTTCTACCGTCCGCGTAATGCAGCTGTACTCAAAAAATACAGCAATGTATTTAAACCATTGAAACTCGTGACAATTGATAAAGAGTTTGGCGGTTGGACAAAAGTACAAAAACAACACTTTGATAATGGTGGTGTTTTCGATCAAATCGTGAAAATCAATAGTGCAGAGAAGTAATTCTTTGTACTAACGATAAGGAGAACAGACATGACTCACTCTGTAATTGTCCCAGGTGTAGGTGGAAGTGAACATCAACATTGGCAATCTTGGTTGCAGCGTCAACTCGTGTCTAGTTCTCGTGTTGAGCAAAAAAACTGGGATAGACCCGTATTAAGTGAATGGATTGAGCAATTTGTTAAAACAGTTCAAGCAGTACAAGCACCCGTACAAATCGTTGCGCATAGTTTCGGTTGCTTAACCAGTGTTGCTGCTTTGGCTGAGCATCCTGATTTACAACTTCAAGTTAAAAAATTAATTTTGGTTGCTCCTGCAAATCCAGCACGTTTTGGTGAAGCAGGTTTTGCCCGCCATAGCCTGACTGACTACAAAGATTATTTTCATCAGTTAAAAATTAATGTGCCTACAACACTGCTGATTAGTGAAAATGATCCTTGGCTAGATTTTTTCGATGCTTTACAACTTGCTAAAGCTTGGCAATTAGACCCGATTAATCTTGGACAAGTTGGGCATATTAATGTTGCTTCTGGTTTTGGCCCATTTCCTGACTTACTGAACTATCTACTTCCTGAAGATTCGATGTGTAGCCACTCATCTATTGATCCGGTAAAGACACATTTCTCTTTGAAATTTGCTTAATACCCCGCTTTATACCGCGCCGTTTATCTTTATTTATTCGCTTACTGGTTTCAGCAGGCTTTTCTCTTTGAGGAAATATCATGTCGCAGCGATCCCGAGTGCTGCCTGGGTTTGGTCTATCATTGGGCTTCACCCTCGCCTACGTTTCTTTTATTGTGCTTATTCCATTAGCCGCAGTCTTTATCAAATCATTTGGAATCGGATGGGACGGACTATGGGAAATTTTAACCTCTGAACGTATTTTAAAATCGCTTCAACTCAGCTTTAGTTCAGCTTTAATTGCGGCGTTTATTAATGTTGTTTTCGGACTACTTTTAGCTTGGTGCCTTGTCCGTTATAACTTTCCCGGAAAACGTCTAGTTGATGCTTTAGTAGACTTACCTTTTGCACTACCAACGGCAGTCGCAGGTATTGCACTTACTTCGCTTTATGCACCAACTGGCTGGATTGGTCAATATTTAGAACCACTTGGTATTCATGTTGCTTATACCCCTATCGGGATTACGCTAGCTTTAGTATTTATTGGTATTCCTTTTATTGTTCGAACTGTTCAACCGGTATTAAGCGATATCGAAACCGAGCTTGAGGAAGCGGCTTCTGCACTTGGGGCAAATCGCTGGCAGACCATTACTAAAATTATTTTGCCCATATTACTCCCTGCTCTATTTACAGGCTTTGCTTTAGCATTTGCTCGCGGTGTAGGTGAATATGGTTCTGTAATTTTCATTGCAGGAAACCAGCCGTTTAAAACAGAAATTGCCCCGCTCATGATCATTTCTCGCCTTGAAGAATATGACTATGCAGGTGCAACGACTATTGCTGCAGTGATGTTAGTTCTCTCTTTCATTATTTTATTTGTCATTAACTTACTTCAAGCATGGGCAAACCGTCGTACAGGGAGAAATATCACATGAACCTACATACCGACAGCAATGCTCTTGCTTTGAAATTGCAATCCCGTGATGCAACTCGTGAACCAACTTGGGTACGTTATACGCTCATTACAATTGCGCTGATCTTTTTCCTTAGCTGCCTCATGCTGCCACTTATTCTGGTTTTTGTTGAAGCATTTAAACAAGGCCTTGAAGTCTATGTTCAAGCTTTAATTGATCCAGATACCCTGTCAGCAGTGAAATTAACATTACTCACCGCAGCAATTGCCGTTCCGATTAATGTGATTTTTGGTGTTGCGGCAGCATGGGCTGTTTCTAAATTCCAGTTTAAAGGCAAAGCAGTTTTAACCACCATTATTGATATGCCCTTTTCAGTTTCACCTGTTATTGCAGGTTTAATGATTGTACTGATTTTTGGTGCTCAAGGTTGGTTAGGCGGCTGGTTAATGGATCATGACATTAAGATTTTATATGCCGTACCTGCAATTGTTTTAGCGACCATCTTTATCACAGTTCCATTTGTTGCACGTGAGTTAATTCCTCTTATGGAAGCGCAAGGAACAGAGGAAGAAGAAGCAGCTATTGTACTCGGTGCATCAGGTTGGCAAACCTTTTGGAAAGTCACTCTGCCTAACATTAAGTGGGGTCTGATTTACGGTGTGATTTTGTGTAATGCCCGCGCAATGGGTGAGTTTGGCGCAGTATCGGTAGTTTCGGGACACATCCGTGGTGAAACCAATACTCTGCCACTGCATGTTGAAATTTTATATAACGAGTACACCTTCAGCGCAGCCTTTGCCGTGTCCTCATTGCTTGCTTTCTTAGCCTTATTAACACTGGTATTGAAAACTTGGTTAGAACTACATCAAGACAAACCAGAACCGCATTCAACTGATTCGTAAGGAATGAAATCATGAGTATTCAAGTTAAGAATATTGAAAAACACTTTGGTGCATTCCATGCGCTTAAAAATATTTCCCTAGACTTTCCAGAGGGCGAGCTGGTTGCGCTACTCGGACCATCTGGTTGCGGTAAAACCACACTACTTCGTATTATTGCCGGCTTAGAATCGGCCGATGGCGGTCAAGTATTACTTGAAGGCGAAGATGCAACTAATGTCCATGTTCGCGAACGTCAAGTTGGCTTTGTATTTCAGCACTATGCTTTATTCCGCCATATGACTGTATTTGACAATATTGCTTTTGGCTTACGTGTTCGCCCTCGTGCCACACGTCCTTCGGAAGCTGAGATTAAAAAACGTGTTACTCGCTTGCTTGACCTAGTTCAACTGGGCTTTTTAGCAGACCGCTACCCTGCTCAGCTTTCTGGTGGTCAACGTCAACGTATTGCCTTAGCGCGAGCACTCGCTGTAGAGCCTCGTGTGCTATTGCTTGATGAACCATTTGGCGCACTTGATGCCAAAGTCCGTAAAGAACTACGCCGCTGGTTAAGGAACTTGCATGATGAGCTGCATATCACTTCAATTTTCGTAACCCATGATCAAGAAGAAGCACTTGAGGTAGCTGATCAAATTATTGTGATGAATAAAGGTAACGTCGAACAAATTGGTTCGCCGCGTGAAGTTTACGAAAAACCTGCAACACCATTCGTATTTGATTTCTTAGGTCAAGCAAACCGTTTTGAAGGCGAACATGCTGGCGGTATTATCCGTATTGGCAATGATCGTATCGAATTACCGACTACAGTTCAGGCACCGCAAGGAAAAGTGATTGCTTTTGCCCGTCCGGATGAGTTACATATTCATTCGCAACCACAGGCAAATACAATTGAAGCAACTTTTGTACGTGAAGTCTGGATTGCTGGAAAAGTAGTGGCGGAATTACAAGATCGTAATGGACGTTTAATTGAGATTGCTTTGAGCAGTGAAGCTGCAAAACAACATGCATTTAAACCGAATCAAACTGTTTGGGTGAGTGCATCTCAACTTCACCTATTTGCAGATCAAGTTGCTTAAGGAATTATTTGGTGAGGAGCCATCTCGCGGAATTTAAAGCCGTTCCTCACCTCTTTCGAGGAAAAGTGTAAATGAACTTTCAACAATTAAGAATTATCCGAGAAACAGTACGCCAAAACTTTAATTTAACGGAAGCATCTGCCGCGTTATATACCTCTCAATCAGGTGTAAGTAAACATATTAAAGATTTAGAAGATGAGTTAGGTGTACAACTTTTCGTTCGTAAAGGTAAACGTTTACTTGGTTTAACTGAACCAGGCCAATCGCTACTTAGCATTGTGGAACGTATGCTTGTAGATGCAGAAAATATTAAACGTCTTGCAGATGACTTTAATAAAGTGGACGAAGGTACTTTAACAATTGCGACAACGCATACTCAAGCACGTTATGTGCTACCACCGATTGTCAATCAATTTAAAAAGCTGTTCCCTAAAGTCCATTTGATTTTGCAACAAGCCAGTCCTGTCGAAATTGCAGAAATGCTTTTACAAGGCGAAGCCGATATTGGTATTGCGACAGAGTCTTTAACCACTGAAGAAAACTTAGCAAGTATTCCATACTATCAGTGGCAGCACAGTATTATTACTCCGCAAGATCATCCACTTGCAAAGCTCGATAAAATCGATCTTGATGCTTTATCTGAATATCCATTGATTACTTATCACGGTGGTTTTACAGGTCGCTCTAAAATTGATAAAGCATTTGAAGATGCTCAAATTGATGCAGATATCGTAATGTCTGCGCTTGATGCCGATGTTATTAAAACTTATGTTGAACTTGGTATGGGCGTCGGAATTGTCAACGATGTTGCCTATGATGCGGAACGTGACTATCGTTTAAAGCAAATTAAAACTGATATCTTTGGTGTTAATACTACATGGATTGCTGTTCGCAAAGGTCACTTATTACGCGGTTACGGTTATGAGTTTATTTCTTTATGCTCACCTGATGCTGACATTAAAGCGTTGAAGAAAATTGCTTATCCAGATGAATAAGAACTGCAAAAAATAAAAGAGCTTTTTAGCTCTTTTATTTTTATCTATAAAAAAACGAGCCGAGGCTCGTTTTTTATAGGATATTATTACCAGAAGAAGTTCACACCAACTTTACCAACTGGTAACCATTTGTATTTGTCATCGTTAGCAATCTTACGAGCTTCAGCATTCACAGCTTCTTCAAGAGACTGACTGCCACCTGTAATTGCTGAACCAGATGAAACTAGTTTTACAGTTGGGTTACCAGTGTAGTAAGCGCCTACCTCACCGAATACACCCCAGTTTTTATTAATTTTAGGCGCGAAACCAAAACCTAAGTAAGGAGCAATATCATTTTTATATGACATTTTACCGTTAATTTTCACACCATCAGCACCCGCAATAAAGTCTTGGTTATTTACGCGGAATGAACGTGTAGCGTCAACATTACGATTTAGGTCATAGTCATTATCAAGATATGCTGCACCCGCTGCTACGTATACACCTTGAGCCCAACGGTTAGTACTTGCACCCCATGGATGAATTTCAGCATTTAAATAAACGTTGTTATTATCCATATCTAGGTCATATGTTGAACCGTTGACTTTTACATCATCAGACCAAGAAATATCACCACCGTTATAACCCAATGCTAAACCTACATATGGATTTGCTTGCCATAATAAAGCGCCACCGTAACCTGTAGTACCTACCTCAGCACGAGCACCTACTGGAATTAATTGGTTTTTATCGAATGCATAACTGTCATGAACAACAGCTTCATCTGCCATTGCAGCACCAGCAGCAAGTAAAGCTGTAGTTGTCACTAAAACACGTAATACTTTCATCGTTTTCTCCTCAAGAAAAGGCTCTGTTTTTAATTTATTCAGCTTGTGACAAAAATTATATTCAAGAGCATAGATTCTTTTTTATACAAAAACTGCTAGATTTCTGTTATTTTTTGATACAAATTGAGTTAAATTTTTATTTTCAAATCATTTTTGTGTAAAAAACACTTGATTATCTAATAAGCTTTTCCACTTTAACTCTCGCTTTAAACGTAACACGTTTTTTCAAAGATTCTTGTCACAAATTAGTGTAAAATCTTTAAAATTTTTTATGGAAGGAAGATCATGTCTCAGCTTTCTACGATCATTGAGCAAGCATTTGAAGACCGCGCAAACTTTACTGCAGCAGATTGCTCAAGCGAAATTCGCCAAGCTGTTGAAGAAGCAATTGCTGGATTAGATAACGGTACACTTCGTGTTGCAGAGAAAATCAATGGTGAATGGGTTGTTCATCAATGGTTAAAAAAAGCTGTTTTATTATCATTTAAACTAAATGACAATAAACCAATCGAGTCATGTGATCTTCGTTTCTACGACAAAGTTGAAACTAAATTCTCTGGTTGGACTGAAGAGCAATTTAAAGCTGCCGGTGTTCGTGTTGTTCCTCCTGCTGTTGCTCGTCGTGGTAGCTTCCAAGCTAAAAATGTGGTGTTAATGCCATCTTATGTCAACATTGGTGCTTATGTAGATGAAGGTACAATGGTTGATACATGGGCAACTGTAGGTTCATGTGCTCAAATCGGTAAAAACGTTCACTTGTCTGGTGGTGTAGGTATTGGTGGTGTTTTAGAGCCATTACAAGCTAACCCAACCATTATTGAAGACAATTGCTTTATCGGTGCGCGTTCTGAAATCGTTGAAGGCGTTATTGTTGAAGAAGGTTCAGTCATTTCAATGGGCGTTTTCATTGGTCAATCAACCAAAATTTATGACCGTGAAACTGGCGAAATCCATTATGGCCGCGTTCCTGCTGGTTCAGTTGTTGTACCAGGTAACATCCCGTCTGCTGATGGTAAATACAGCTTATACGCTGCAATTATCGTGAAAAAAGTTGATGCGCAAACACGTGCAAAAACAAGTTTGAACGATTTGTTACGCGCTGACTAATTTCAGTTTGATCAAGCATCTCTACGGTCAACACTGATCGTAGAGATTTTATTTTTTATATAGTGTGGTATTTCTAGAATGGCTTCCTTACGTTCCTCTGCAATTCCTGTCTCTGACCCTGCGTCTGGTTTACGCATTACCGAGATTTTTTACTCGTTGCAGGGTGAAGCAAATGCCTCTGGTCTACCGACTGTATTTATTCGTCTCACAGGTTGCCCTTTACGTTGTAGTTATTGTGATACCACCTATTCTTTTGAAGGAGGTGAACGTTTATCACTAGAGCACATTATTGAAACGGCTGAAAAATATCAAACGCCTTATATTTGTGTGACTGGTGGCGAACCTCTAGCACAGCCAAATTGCTTAATTTTATTACAACGTTTATGCGATGCCGGTTTTGACGTTTCTTTGGAAACCAGTGGCGCGCTCGATGTGTCAAAAGTAGACCCACGTGTTTCTAAAGTTCTCGATTTAAAAACTCCAACTTCTGGTGAAGAACATCGTAATCTCATCAGCAATCTTGACTACCTAACTTCACATGACCAAATCAAATTTGTGATTTGTAATCGTGAAGACTATGAGTGGTCAAAACAACAAGTTGAACAATATCAACTGCAGAACAAAGTCAGTACCGTTTGGTTCTCCCCTGCCTTTGCAGTTGAAAAAGGTGCTGTTGGCCTACCACGTTTAGCACGTGATCTGGCACAGTGGATACTGGACGATAAACTGCCTGTTCGTTTCCAGCTACAGTTACATAAACTGCTCTGGAACGATGAATCAGGTCGTTAATCATTCAATAAAACAAATCATTCCGAATATGGAGAAAAATATGCGCCCTCGTGCCATTGTTTTACTTTCAGGCGGCTTAGACTCAACCACTTGCCTAGCTTGGGCACAAGCGCGCTATGAATGTATCGCTATTAGTTTTATGTATGGTCAACGCTCAACCACTGAACTTGATGCAGCAAAAGCATTAGCGCAGCGCGCAGGCGTTGAACATCGTGTTATTAATATCGATTTAGCCAATTTAGGTGGATCTGCACTTACAGACCATAACATTGCTGTACCAGAACAATTACAAGAAGGCATTCCTGTAACTTATGTACCAGCACGTAACACAATTTTCCTCTCTTATGCCTTAGCAGCAGCAGAAGTTTTCAATGCTGAGGCGATTGTTATTGGTATCAATGCTGTTGATTATTCAGGATATCCTGATTGTCGCCCAGAATTTATTGATGCTTTTGCCAATATGGCTCGTTTAGCAACTAAAGCTGGCGTTGAAGGAAAACCACTTAAATTTGAAACACCCCTGTTACATTTATCCAAAGCGAATATTATACGTTTAGGGATTGAACATGGCGTAGACTATAGTCAAACGGTATCTTGCTATCAAGCAGATGCTCAAGGACGTGCGTGTGGCAAGTGTGACAGTTGCCGTTTGCGTAAAGAAGGCTTTATCGATGCTGGTGTTACCGATCCAACACGCTATATACCGCAATAAGTAGGTAAAATTTATGAAGTTGTTAAAATCAAATCTTATTCTTTCATCTTTATTCTCAGCAGCTGCACTTATGGCTGGTTCAGTTCATGCAGCTGATAACCCAGTTCAAGCAGCATATAAAAGCACTAACGTTAAAGGTGCATTAATCAACGTTTGTAAAGACCAAACTGCAAAAGGCGGGAAATTAAGCTCAGCTGAAGTTAGCAAATTCTGTAGCTGCCAAGTGGAAGCACAAGGTAAAGTGACTGAAGCACAAAAATGGGAAATCCAAAGCGCAATCAATGCGAAGAAAAGCCCAAGCTCTTTAGCTTTTGTACAACAACAAAACCGTGATCTTAAAGCATGTTTCGGTCCTCAGTTAACAACTAAGCTTGAAAAATTAACTGAAGAAGCAATGAAAGCAGCTCAACAACAAGCTCCTAAAAAATAAGCTTTTGTTGCTCCAAATTAAGCCTGCATTTATGCAGGCTTTTTTTATAGCTCTGTTAAAATGATACTGACCTCATCATTCGCAATAAACGATGCAAGAACAATGGAAAACCAACGCACATAACAGACAGTCAATTGTCTCCTTTAGTGGAGGTAAAGACAGTTCTCTTGCACTGTATGATGCAATGCGAACTGGGAATGTAATTGGTTTAATCGTTATGCTGGAAGAACATGGCCAACGCTCCCGTTCCCATGCTATGCCACTTGATATTATTCGAGCACAAGCGAAAGCAATTGGCTTACCCGTGTTTATGGCTTCATCTAGCTGGAATGACTATGAAAGTAAATTCATTAACTTATTGAATGAAGCTAAACAAAAAGGTGCAGAAGTACTGGTTACAGGTGACTTAGATATGCCTGAACATGGTTGTTGGCATGATCGCGTCACTCAAATGGTTGGACTTAAACTAGGCATGCCACTTTGGCTACGCCCTCACCGTGAAGTTGTTGAAGAGTTTATTCAACTTGGATTTCAGAGCATCATTGTGACCGTAAACCTTAAACTCGGGATGAAGGTGGAAGATTTAGGTCAAATGTTATCGCTAGAGTATATACAGGAACTTGAAAACCGCGGAATTGATCCATGTGGTGAGGGCGGCGAATTCCATACCACTGTCATTGACGGCCCAATTTTTAACAAAGCTATTCCTGTAAGAAAACTCGATATTGTTTATCATGAAGAATATGCTTTTCTACCACTTGAATTAGATCGCATTTAACTTTTAAAGGATAAGAAATGTCTGAAAATATTCAACTGCCAAATCAGGTTTTCCCAACTACACACGGCGAAGTGAATTTGGCTGAAATCGATAATGAATGGCTGATTATTTACTTCTACCCTAAAGACTCAACTCCTGGCTGCACCACACAAGCTGTCGGTTTTTCTTGTTTAAAAGATCAGTTTGATGCTTTGGGTGCTCGTATTTTTGGAGTATCACGTGACTCAGTAAAAGCCCACCAAAACTTTACAGAAAAACAGGCACTGACCATTGATCTCATTAGTGATAAAGAAGAAGTGCTTTGTAATCACTTTGATGTCATTAAAGAAAAGAATATGTATGGAAAAAAAGTAATGGGTATCGAGCGCTCTACTTTTATTTTCCATAACAAAACTTTAGTTAAAAGCTACCGTAAAGTAAAAGCTGCTGGACATGCAGAACAAGTTTTAGAAGACTTAAAAGCATTACAAACGGCTTAATAAGCTTGAGCAACAAAAAAGCGGGTTTAAGACTCGCTTTTTTACACGCACATAAATTGCTCAGTCATTTTAATTTGACATATGATAAAAATGTTAAAATAATTCGAACTCAAGCATTATTATGAATCTACTAAAAGTTTGTACTTTATTGCCTTGTAGCCTTGTTACTGCTGCCTGCTCAGTTAACTCATCAAGCATGCCTCTTACACTGAACTCTTCTACACCACAAGTTCAGAAATCATCTATAGAAATAAACTGCCAAGATTTACAAAACCCTGCCTACCAACAAGCTATTCTTAGTACAATCAATCAAATACGCCAGCAATCACGCCAATGTGGTCCGCAGTATTTTTCCGCAACCACGCCGCTGAGTTGGAATAATAATTTATATAAAGGCGCACTTTCTCATAGTGAAGATATGGCGGCACATAACTTTCTTGGGCATGTTGGCTCGACTGGCCTCGATTTAAAGTCACGATTAAAACTTTATAATTCACTTGGTAAAGCCAACGGTGAAAATGTCGCGAGCGGGCAGAAAACTTTAAATGAGGTAATGTCTAAATGGCTATCGAGCCCCCTACACTGTAGCAATTTAATGAATTCAAAATTCACAACTTACGCAATTGCTTGTGCTTCTGACAAAACAGGTAAACAAAAGAGCTATTGGACTCAACAATTTGGTACACGTTAAAAGGAAAAATGATGCAATCAGGTTCTATTACACCAATTTTAAGAATTTTTGATGTTGATTTAGCTCGATCATTTTACCTTGAGTTTTTAGGCTTTCAGCTCGACTGGCAACACCAGTTTGAAGATAACTTTCCGCTGTATTTACAGATTTCAAAAGATGATTGCATCATTCATTTATCTGAACATTTTGGAGATGCAAGTCCGCATAGCGCAATCCGTATTTATTGGGAACATATTTATGAGTTACATAGTGAACTCAGTCAAAAAGATTATAAATTTTCTAAACCTCAGGTTGAAAAAACAGATTGGGAAACGCTAGAACTCAGTATTACCGATCCTTTTTCCAACCGAATTATCTTTTGGGCAGATGCTTAATCTATATTAATTACTCAATTTCATCTAAGTTAGAGCGGTCATCTTGCTCAAAACGTTGTTGAAGTTGTTGGTAAGTACGTGTTTTTTTAAATTCATCTAAAAATTGAATAGTTCCAACAGGAAAAAATTCCGTTTGGATTTCACCACGATAATACGCCTCACGCATTGGTGTTGCTGAAATAGAGTCTTTTAAACTATCCAGCTCCACCATTACCCATTCTGGAAATAATCTTAAATAATAAGATGACTCATCTTTAAAGTGGCCAATTAAACCAACTTTCGAGTTCGGCTCTATCACGCCATTTACCAGTGATTTGACTTGTTTTACCCACTTCTCATCATTATAAACATCGACAACATGCACAAGTCGAATACGCTTTTGCTCATCTAATGAAAAATTAGATAAAATCATTTGCTCTCGTTCAATCGCGAGAAACGGATTTTTAATATTACGTTCCATTTGGGCGGAACCTAATGCCAAAATCACATAACGGCTTTGTTGTAGCGCGATTTCGATCGTTTGCATATGTGCCAAGTGAAATGGCTGAAAACGACCTATAAAAACGAGATAATCAAATGTATACATAATGAGTTTTTCACTTTTTATGAACTCACCAGTTACGCTTATTACAAAAAATATGCGCCATAATGAGAACCTAAAAATCAACAACGTGGTTTAAAGCAAGGATAGTACGATGACACTTAGCTGTATTCAACAACCTCATCAACATTTACAAGCAAATTTAGAAGGTGGCGTACTCACCTTAGCCATAAATCGCCCAGAAGCAAAAAATGCACTATATGGCGAACTTTATTTATGGATTGCCAAAGCACTTGATGAAGCTGACCAAAATAAAGATGTACGAGTAGTCGTTCTACGTGGTGCCGAACATGACTTTACCGCTGGTAATGACATGAAAGACTTTATGGGTTTTGTACAAAATCCGAATGCTGGCCCAGCAGGTCAAGTTCCTCCATTTGTACTCCTTAAATCTGCTGCTAAATTATCGAAACCCTTGATTATTGCAGTAAAAGGCGTAGCAATTGGTATTGGCGTTACGATTTTATTACAGGCAGACCTCATTTTTGCCGACAATACGGCCCTCTTCCAAATTCCTTTTGTTAGCCTTGGGCTTTCTCCTGAAGGTGGTGCAAGTCAATTATTAGTTAAACAAGCCGGTTATCACAAAGCAGCTGAACTACTGTTTACTGCGAAAAAGTTCAATGCAAAAACTGCTCTACAAGCTGGCTTAGTGAATGAAATCGTTGAAGATGCTTATTCAATTGCTCAGGCAACTGCTCAACACTTAACAGCTTTACCACTTGCTTCATTAAAACAAACCAAAGCATTAATGAAACATGATTTAGATCAGATTATTGAATGTATTGACCATGAAGCAGAAATCTTTATGCAACGCGTTCAATCACCAGAAATGCTAGAAGCTGTGCAGGCATTTATGCAAAAACGTAAACCGGACTTTTCACAGTTTAATTAAAAATCAACTTCTATGATTTGAATAAACTCAAAGGCAGGCTCTTCGTAAGGATGGCTTGCCTTTAATGCTTTTGCTACTGCATTTGCCTTTTCTTCAAGCACAATCGTTTCAACACGCCATTCGTCAACTTGCTCAAGTTCACCTAGCTCTCCAATATAAGGATCAGCTCCTTTAACTGGCTTGAATTGCCCTATTCCTTTAACTTGCCAAGCACATTGTTCATAGTTCCCTATCCCACCTGCTCCGGCCGCAAATATAGACTCTTTAGTCGACTCAAGATGTGACTCAGGTACGTAATAAATCAGCTTTAACATGAATAGAATGACTCAAAACTAGTAAATTTGCTTTAAATCATACCTTTTAAGAAGACCACGAATCAAAGTCAGCTCATCATTGCTAGATTATTTGCTCCAATAAAAAGTATTTGTATGGCAAGCGCCAAGCCAAATAAGCGCCAACCTTTATCTCTTGTGTACATCGTTCTTATGTGATTTTTGTTTTTCATCATTTTGATCTCCGATTTTTATCGTTGTTACAGAGAAAGCAAAAATTGAACCAACTTCCTTAAAGTATAATTTAATATAAATTTACCTTAACCATCGAAATATTTTTCTTATTAAATTGTTTTTTGTGTAACTTATCAAATAACATGTTAACAAATATTCAGGCTAAAAAGAAAATGACTAATTCATTCATAAATCAATGGAAGTTTTTTTATCCCAATAAACTTCCAATTTCACATTATTTTCGACAATATTTTTCACAATTTTGGTTCCGAATTCATAGCCTTCCAGAATCAAAAAGATATGCAGATACACCTGCAGAATATGAATTATTATTAAATCGTCATAATCAAATTATTGATGACTGTTTCGATTCTAATGCTTCTATTTTTATTGTTACCGGTCATTATTTCAGCCAAAGCGATAATAATAAAATATATGATCCAACTTTAAGGCTCAAATACGAATTTCATCCAGAAAAAGAAATAAATCTAACACAAGCTAATCCCGAATATTATGATGATGACGAAGAAGATCATTTCTATAGACCGTACTCCATCAATGAAATTTGGAAAAAAAATGAACACAATGATTTATTAAAAAAGATCGCCAACGATGAGGTTCGAGCCTTTATGATTTCTTTTGAGCAAAATATAATTATTGCTCCATATGATGGTGGCATTGATCTTATCATCTTTAATGACGCCAAAAGGAATGAGTTAATAAATAAGTATCAAGATTGGCTTTCACCACGAGCTGATGGATTATAGAACTTTAGGAATATTAAATAACACATCTGTAATCTCTAAAGATTTTGGAGATAGATTTAATGAGAAATTATAATTCCCTATGAGTGGATGATCTTCTATTGGTAATGAATCTATATAATTTCTTTGCTTTATCCAATGAGTATGAGCCACACAATATCCATCATTGTATCTTGAAAAAGTTCTTGTATATGAATCAACAAGAATTACTCTAACCTGGAAATAATCACCATATAAAGTACCTGCTGATATTTTATGATCTTTATCAAATGCAATTTTTATGACGGCCTCAATCAAATCCTCTCTTTTTTTCTTATGAATTGCTAAATAATCATCTAGATAGCTCGAGAATTTATTATTTACTTGCTTCAAAAATTCATCATTTATGAAAGAGTTACGATTTAATAGATCAAATGTTAAGGAAAACTCACCTAGTGAAAAACAATGTGTATACAAAACACCGATTGCCCAAAAACCCTCACAATCATGATAACGATTAACAAACTTATCTAGTAATACAGTTGCTGTATCTAATAATCTTTTCTTCATTTATCTAAAGACAATAATATAGAAATAAAACTTTTATCATAATTAATCAAAGATTTGCATTATCTACAATCTTTAACTGCCTCTTCTCATATACGGTCATCATAAATGCTAAACCACATAAAATGACAAAACCGCAAGTCATTGGAATTAATGTGCCGTTATATAATTGCCCAATAATAGAGGCAAGAATAAGTGACAAAACGGAGGACGCTGCACCAATAATAGCCGATGCCATGCCGGCAACATGCCCCATTGGCTCCATTGCAATCGCATTTAAATTACCAAATAGAGTTCCAAATAATAAGAACAAAATGCAGGCGTAAAGCATGAACATCCAAAATGCTACAGTCACACCTATAAGTTGAATCCCTAAGAAAATGACTGAAATTAAGCAAAGACCGAGAAATCCATAAATACAGATTGGACGCATACCAAATTTCATGACAATTTTAGAATTGGTAAATGAAGCAATGCCCATTACACCAGCAAGCACAGCAAAATAGGCACTAAATTCTTGCCCAGTTTTACCAAATTGCTGCATAAAAATTTGTTGAGAAGTTCCTAAGTAACCAATAAATCCACCAAAACAAAAGCCTGCACATAGCAAATAGCTCATGGTGGTTTTATTACTCACTACCTCTTTAAAGCCCTCTTGAAATGCTTGTAAACGCATAGGTAAACGTTTTTCAGGAAGTAGTGTCTCTTCTAATCGTAGAGCGACCCATGCCCCAACGACTAGCGCATACGCCATGTATAAAACAAAAATATCACGCCAACCAAAGAAATGAATAATAAGCTGCCCCAGACTTGGTGCAATCGCAGGAGCAACCATAAAGACCATCATGATTAAAGACATAATACGGGCCATTTGAGCACCGCTGTATTTATCTCTAACAATTGAAATAGAAGCAACATAAGGCCCAGAAACCCCAATACCTTGAATGAAGCGTCCTACTAAAAACCATTCAAAACTTTGTGTGGTAAAGCACAATAAACTTCCCAAAAAGTAAATGATGATACCGGTAAATAAAATGCGCTTACGGCCGATTGCATCGGATAGCGGTCCCGCTATAAGCTGACCTATTGTCATACCGGAAAAAATACCAATGATGACCCACTGTGTCTGATTATTATTTTTTAAGTCAAAAACTCGTCCAATCTCACCTAAGGCAGGTAAAACTGCATCTATCGAAAAAGAAACAATAGACATGAGTAATGCCATCAGAAGTGCAAACTCACGGAAATGGATTTTTGAATTCATTTTTCTTCTCTACTATTTATTTTATTCACATTGTACTACATACAAATAAGCCACCTGACGGTGGCTTATTTCAATTTTTATATTATCCAATAAACTTACGTGCATTACGGAACATACGTAACCATGCACCGTCTTCAGTCCACTCTTCTGGACTCCAAGAGTGTTGAATTGCTCGGAAGGTACGCTCTGGGTGCGGCATCATAATCGTTGCACGACCGTCTTTAGATGTTACACCAGTAATCGCTTCCGGCGAACCGTTCGGGTTCAATGGATAATGTTGAGTCGGGTTACCGTGACTATCAACATAACGCAATGCAACTTGATTCGCTGCATTTAAGCTTGCAATATCAGCTTCGCTAGCAACTGCACGGCCTTCACCATGTGCTACAGCAATCGGTAAAATCGAACCTTCCATACCATCTAGTAATACAGAAACAGATTTTTCAACACGAACGTTTACGCTACGCGCTTCAAAAACTTCTGACATATTACGGTGGAAACGTGGCCAGTGTTCAGCACCCGGAATAAGCGGTGCTAATTGTGACAACATTTGGCAACCATTACAGATACCTAAGCTAAACGTACCCTCACGGTGGAAGAATTGTTCAAACTGATCACGTAATTTTGCATTGAATAAAACTGATTTTGCCCAGCCACCGCCTGCACCCATTACGTCACCGTAAGAGAAACCACCACAAGTCACTAAACCTTCGAAATCACTTAGGCTCACACGACCAGCCAGTAAGTCGCTCATGTGTACGTCAATCGTATTAAAGCCAACTTTATCGAAAGCTGCTGCCATTTCAATATGACCATTTACACCCTGCTCACGCAAGATTGCCATATTCGGACGACGGCTATTAATAAACGGTGCTTCAATAGGTTCATTTAAATCAAATGTAGGTTTAGCAATCAAACCTTGATGTGATTTATCAGTAATTAAAGCAAATTCTTGGTCAGCAGTTTCAACGTTATCACGTAAACGTTGGATCTGATGAGATACTTCAGACCAAGCTTGTTGTAACTCTGCACGCTCTAAAGTTAAGCCATTTACAGATAATTGATCGGTGTTATTTACACGACCAACTACAGCAATTGCATCTTTTAAGCTAGAAGCAGCAACTTCTGCTTGTAAAGCTTCCCAATCAGCCGCTTTGATTTGAACCACGGCACCAATTTCTTCTGCAAATAAGCCCGCAGTAGTTTGGTTCTCTAATGCTACACCTAAACGTGAAGCAAACATCATTTCAGCTACAGTTGCAAGTAAACCACCATCACCGATGTCGTGGTAAGCTTGAATCAAGCCACGGTTATTCCAGTCTTGAATTAAAGCAAAGAACGCTTTGAAATCATCAAAACTATCAACATCTGGAGTGACTGAACCAATTGCTTTATATACTTGCGCAAGAATCGAACCACCTAAACGGAACTGACCTTTAGATAAATCAATACGTACAAGTACTGAATTTTCTAAATTCTTAAGTTCAGGCGTTAAAGTCTTACGAACATCAGCTACTGGAGCAAATGCAGTAATTACACCAGTCATTGGAGATGTTACAGCTTTATCTTCGCCGTTTTCATTCCAAGTGGTACGCATTGAAAGTGAGTCTTTACCTACAGGAATCGCAATTCCTAAAGCAGGACACATTTCCATACCAATCGCTTTCACACCTTCAAACAATGCTTGGTCTTCACCTTTTTGACCAGCAGCAGCCATCCAGTTTGCTGAAAGTTTGATATCGCTAATTTGTTCAATGTTTGCACATGCAATATTGGTAATTGCTTCAGCAACTGCCAAACGAGCAGACGCTGCTGGATTCAACAATGCAACTGGCGGACGCTCCCCCATTGCCATTGCTTCACCAGTGAAGCCTTGTAGGCTTGTAGTCGTTACTGCTGCATCTGCAACAGGAATCTGCCAACGACCAACCATTTGGTCACGTGCAACCATACCTGTAATTGAACGGTCACCAATGGTGATCAAGAATGACTTAGATGCAACTGTAGGATTTTTCAATACACGGAAAATGGCATCTTTCAAATCAACTTTTGAAGCGTCAAATTCGTTACCTTTACGTTCAATTGTTTCATAAGAACGTTGCATACGCGGTGTACCACCAAGCATCACTTGCATTGGGATATCAACTGCGTTGTTTTGGAACAATGGATCTTCAACAGTTAAGTGACGAGCTTCAGTTGCTTCACCTAACACGGCAAACGGACAACGTTCACGAGCACAGATTGATTCGAACTGTTCTAAAGACTCTGGACGAATTGCAAGAACATAACGCTCTTGTGCTTCATTTGACCAGATTTCCATTGGGCTCATGCCCGGCTCTAATGAAGGAATCTTACGAAGGTTAAGAACTGCACCTAACTCGTGGTCGTTTACAAGCTCAGGCATTGCATTTGATAAACCACCTGCACCTACGTCATGAATAGATACGATTGGGTTGAAGTCTTCTAAACGCCAGCATGTATCAATCACTTCTTGACAACGGCGTTCCATTTCTGGGTTTTCACGTTGTACAGATGCGAAATCAAGGCTTTCACCCATTGTGCCGCTATCTACAGAAGAGGCTGCACCACCACCAAGACCGATTAACATCGCAGGACCACCCAATACAATGAGCAGGTCACCCGGTTGAATCGCATCTTTTTCTACATGGTCAGGACGGATGTTACCGTAACCACCAGCAATCATGATTGGCTTATGGAAGCCCTTCACTTCACCATTTACGTTTTGTTCGAAAGTACGGAAATAACCATTTAATGCAGGACGGCCAAATTCATTGTTAAATGCCGCGCCACCTAATGGACCTTCAATCATAATTTGTAATGGCGATGCCATACGTGAAGGTTTACCGTAGTTTTCTTCCCAAGGTTGTTCAAAACCAGGAATATTTAAGTTAGAAACTGTAAAGCCTGTTAAACCCGCTTTTGGTTTACCACCACGACCAGTTGCACCTTCATCACGGATTTCACCACCTGAACCTGTTGCTGCACCAGCAAATGGAGAAATTGCTGTTGGGTGGTTGTGCGTTTCAACCTTCATTAAAATGTGAGCAGCCTGGCTCTTATATTTGTAAACAAAATGACCGTTTTCATCTGCTTTCGGATAAAAACGCATAGTGTCATAACCAACAATTACAGAAGCGTTATCTTTATATGCCGATAACACGTCAGTTGGTGATTCTTTATAAGTGTTTTTAATCATTTGGAACAATGATAATGGTTGTTTTTCACCATCAATTGTCCATTCAGAACCGAAGATTTTATGACGACAATGTTCAGAGTTTGCTTGTGCAAACATCATTAACTCGATGTCATTTGGGTTACGACCAAGTCGAGTAAATGCTTCTGTTAAATAATCAATTTCTTGTTCAGATAAAGCAAAACCAAATTCGTTGTTGGCTTTTACTAATGCTTCTTTACCTTGACCTAAAATATCAATTGAATTTAAAGGTTTTGGTGCTGTTTCTGAAAATAGTGCTTTTGCATCTTCAATTTGTGCAAAAACAGTTTCAGTCATACGGTCATGAAGTACTTGTTTTACTTCATTAGAAATTTCAGAAACACCTTTTAACGTAAATAAAAGACCACGTTCTAAACGGTGAACTGGCGTATTACAGTTTTTGAAAATGTCAGTTGCTTTAGAAGACCAAGGTGAAATAGTACCCACACGTGGTGTCACTAAAATCTGAATCTCATCACTTGCAGGTTGACGAAGTTCAAAAGACTCACCGTCATTTAATAATTGCAAAGCAGATTGATGTTGCTGCTCGTTGAGCGCTTGATCAAACAAATAGACCCATTGGCTGTCAAAAGATTGAACAGAACTAATTGACGATAAACGTGTTAATAGTTGAGCTTTCTTAAAAGAAGAATGTGCTGCTGCACCGGCCACGATAAACATGTTGATTTTGGCTCCACGGGCAGGTCTTGTGAACCTTACCGCAATGTGACTTTAGAGAGAGCGCATATTCTACTGTGTCTTGCTAAAATCAGCTAGATGTAGAATCAGTATTCTGTAACCTAATTCTGCAAGAAGTGACGTGTTTTTTGTTCAAAATCATTTTTTTAATCATTCTCACTCAAAATAAATTGTTTCATGTTTATTCAATAACATAATAAAACCTGAACTAAGACAAACTATGTCGCACCACGCTAGTGCTTTTAAGTTTTTTTTGGCATGATCAGGCTTTATAGTTTTGAATAATGATAAATGGAACAAATGCGTTGGTTAGAACTGCTTTCTGCGGTTCGTTTAGGTAGCAAAAAAAGCAGTACAGAGCTGGCTCGTAGCCCATTTCATAAAGATTATGACCGCATTATATTTTCACAAAGTTTTCGTCAGTTAAACCGTAAGACCCAAGTTCACCCTTTAGCACAGCATGACGGTATCCATACCCGTTTAACTCACTCCCTTGAGGTTTCCTGTATTGGCCGTTCCATGGGCATGCTGGCAGCCGAAAAAATAAAAGATGAATTGCCCGTTTGGATTTCTCCTGCCGATGTCGGTGCAATCATTCAGGCAGCCTGCCTTGCTCATGATATTGGCAACCCTCCCTTCGGTCATGCCGGCGAGTATGCGATTCGTGAATGGTTTGACGATGCCTCACATAATGATTTTCTAAAAAAATTAACTCCCGAAGAAGAAGCCGATGTTCGTCAGTTTGAAGGCAATGCTCAAGGTTTACGCTTATTAACCCGTATTGACTACCACCCAGATGATGGGGGTATGCGTTTAACTTACGCGACCTTAGGCGCTTATTTAAAATATCCTTGGCTTTCAAAAACAATAGCTTCTCAAGGTGATCGTCCATCACACCAACGGGCGAAGTTTGGTTGTTATCAGTCTGAAAAAGAAATTTTAAAACAAATTGCTGAACAGCTTGGTCTCATTCAATTAGGTGAATATCACTACTGCCGCCATCCACTCACCTATTTATTAGAAGCAGCAGATGATATTTGCTATGCCCTCATCGACTTAGAAGATGGCATTATTTTAAATATGCTGCACTATCAAGAAGTTGAACCGATTTTCCTCAACTTGATTGCAGATTATGGTCAACCTGAAGAGTTGTCACAGCCGAGCAGTACATGGCAACAAAAAATCTCGGCATTACGTGGCCGTGTTATGAAACGTCTGGTTGATGAAGTCACAACAGCTTTTGCCAAGCATCAGTATGAAATTATTACGGGTCAGCTTCAAGGTAGCCTTTTACAATACTGCTCACCTGATATTGCTAAAGGAATTGAAACAGCCAAAAATCTGGCACGTGAAAAAATATTTGAACATCCACAAAAGTCTGGTTTAGAAATTATTGCTCACCAAAGTTTGCAAACTATTCTTGATGCATTTGTACCATTAACCATGCCGCATAAATCTTTAAGCTTTAAAGAACAACGTTTAATGTCTATTCTTCATTTATACGGTGCTCGCTTTAGCAACAATCACTATAACAATATCATGCAGGTACTCGATATTATTAGTAAGTTTTCAGATCATCAGGCTTATAGCTTGGCGCAAGAGCTACAAGGTAATAAAATCGGCTTGTTTTAAGTTGCCTTAATATAGAAAGAAATACAGCTGGTGTCGTTTTAATACATTTAGAACGACCAGATTTACAGTTATGAATAAGTGAAATTACGCTATGATCGGATGTTTAATTGGCGAAGTGTTTGCCCTAGAAGCCCCAACTGTCTTACTGAATGTAAATGGTGTGGGCTATGAAATTGATACGCCACTTTCAACATTTTGCCAATTACAAAAAGGCCAGAAAGTTACGCTATGGACGCATTTGGTTGTGCGTGAAGATGCTCAGCAGCTTTATGGTTTTAGTGATGCTCAAGAGAAAACAATTTTCCGCACCTTATTAAAAGTAAATGGTGTTGGCCCGAAAATGGCATTAGGTATTCTCTCTACTTTAAGTGTTGAATTGCTAGTACACACAATTGAACATGACGATGTAAACACTTTGGTCAAAGTTCCAGGCGTAGGTAAAAAAACGGCTGAACGTTTAATGATTGAACTACGTGACCGTTTCAAAACCTTGGCTCAAGGCACTTCAACTGTGGCTACCATGCCTCAAATTCAATTTGCTGCAAACTCTCCTGTTGCAGAAGCAGAAGCTGCGCTGCAATCTTTAGGTTATAAACCACTTGAAGCACAAAAAGCTGTAGCTGCGGTTAAAGCCGATTACACTGAATCAGCCGATATTATTCGTGCTGCTCTTAAATCAATGATGAAGTAAATACACTTATGCAAGACCGTCTAATCAGTGGAACAGAAAAACCTGAAGATCATTTTGATCGGGCTATTCGACCGACTTCACTTGCCGATTATATTGGACAGCCAGTTGTACGCGAGCAAATGGAAATTTTCATCGGTGCGGCTCGTGGTCGTGGTGAAGCACTCGATCACACACTGATTTTCGGTCCACCTGGCTTAGGAAAAACCACGCTTGCCAATATTATTGCGCGTGAAATGGGTGGCAATCTCAAATCCACTTCAGGACCTGTTTTAGAGCGTGCGGGTGATTTGGCTGCAATGCTCACCAACCTTGAAGAAGGCGATGTTCTATTTATTGATGAAATTCACCGTCTTTCTCCAGTGATTGAAGAAATTCTGTATCCGGCAATGGAAGATTACCAACTCGATATCATGATTGGTGAAGGCCCTGCTGCTCGTTCAATTAAACTAGATTTACCACCTTTTACGCTCGTTGCTGCCACCACACGTGCCGGCTTACTCACCTCACCTCTACGCGACCGTTTTGGTATTGTGCAGCGTCTTGAGTTCTACTCTGTAGAAGACCTAACTCATATTGTTTCTCGTTCTGCAAACCTCATGGATGTACCAATTACAGTTGAAGGTGCAGAAGAAGTAGCTCGTCGCTCACGCGGTACACCGCGTATTGCCAATCGTTTATTACGACGTGTTCGCGACTATGCACAAGTAAAAGGTACGGGTGAGGTGACTCATGAAATGGCACAACGTGCGCTTGATATGCTCAATGTTGATAAAGCTGGCTTAGATACCCTAGACCGTCGTTATTTGAGCATGTTACTCGAGCGTTTTGATGGCGGTCCTGCTGGAGTTGAAGCGCTTGCAGCTGCTATGGCTGAAGATAGCGGTACACTTGAAGACGTAATTGAACCTTATTTAATTCAACAAGGTTATGTCATGCGTACCGCACGAGGCCGTATAGCAACCAACCAATCTTATTTACAGTTTGGAATGACGCCCCCTGAGCCTAAAAACTAATGAAAGGAAGAGAATTTTCTCTTCCTTTTTTAATTTAACTATTCTTTTTAACTCAAATAAAAGTTGTCTTATCAATAAATTAGCTACTCTATACCTTTTAAGTCTTTATTTATACCTTATTGATTTTTTAATATTTTTAAAAACTGAATTATAAGAAATCTAGATATTAAATCTTATGAACAATAATATTTTAGGATAAGGACATGTACAAAAAAGCCGCTTTACTTCTGCCATTCGCCTTAATGAGTCAACTGAGCCTAGCAGATTGGATCAAAGATGCTGCACAACAAAATGAAAATCAGGTCATTCAGTTAAGACAACATATTCATCAAAATCCTGAACTTGGTAATATGGAATTTAAAACATCTGCACTTGTTCAAAAAGAATTAAAGTCTTATGGCATTCAAGTCAAAACGGGTTATGCCAAAACAGGGATTGTAGGTATTTTAAAAGGAAATAAACCTGGGCCTATTATTGCGCTTAGAGCCGATATGGATGCACTACCTATGGAAGAAAAAAGTGGTGTGCCATTTGCAAGTAAACAAAAAGCAATTTACCAAGGTAAAGAAACCTATGTAATGCATGCTTGTGGACATGATGCGCACACTGCAATGTTATTAGGGGCTGCAAAAATTCTGGCTGCCAATAAAGATAAAATATCAGGTACCGTTGTCTTTGTTTTTCAACCCGCTGAAGAAGGTGGAGCAGATATAGACAATTTCACGCAAGGTGATCAAATCGGTTCAAGAAAAATGATCGCAGATGGAGCATTTAGAGACTATAAACCTGAAGCCATTTTTGGCATACATGTCATATCTGGTATGCAAAGTGGACATCTTTATTATAAAGACGGTGCTATTTTAAATAGTGCAGATCATTTACGTATCCAAGTCAACGGCAAGCAAGTACATGGCTCTACCCCTTGGTTAGGTAGAGATCCAATTTATGCATCGGCACAAATGATTAATAATTTACAAAGCCTTATTAGCCGAAGGACTGATCTCACCCAAGGTATGGGGGTAGTGAGTATTGGTAATATTCAGGGTGGCACAGCAGGAAATATAATTCCTGAACAAGTTAATATGGTGGGGACTATTCGTTCTAATAACGAACAGATACGGGCGAATATCTTAAAAAGTTTACCAGCCATGATAGAGCATAATGCTCAAGCCAATGATGTAACTGCTAAAGTTGAAATTGCGCCCTATGCTCCCGTAACAATGAATGACAAAGCACTGACTCAACTTATTCAACCCACATTACTCAAGGTTGTTGGAGACTCAAAACTTCATGTTTTGGATCATAATGCAAGCGCAAGTGAAGATTTTGCCTATTATGGCAAATTAATGCCTTCATTTTTTATTTTCTTGGGTGCAACACCAGAAAATCATGATTTAACTCAAGCTGCACCAAATCATAGCCCCTATTTTATTGTAGATGATAAGGCCTTAAAAACAGGAACTGAGCTGCATATAAGATTTGTATTCGATTATCCCAATATAGCTAAACAAGTTCAGGCTGCGTGGAAACAGTCTTAACTTAACAATATGCTCATCATAGATGGGTACCGTTTTAGACAACAAAGACAGCCATCGCAATTGAAAGGTTGTGCCATAGGACTTAGTATGCAATCTGCTAAACTGCCCCGTATTTAAAAGCAGATGTATGACTTGAGATAGAACTGATGTTTTATTCAGCAGTCATATTTTAAATATAAAGCTCTATAGTGAACTAAAACGGAATACTCTCATGGCGAATCATTTTGAATTCAACATTCGTGTTTATATCGAAGATACGGACGCAGGTGGTATTGTTTACCATGCCAACCACATTCGCTATATGGAACGTACCCGTACAGAATGGCTCCGCGCTGCTGGTGTTGACCATTACTGGCGTCAAAAAGATTACAACTTTGTTGTTCATAAAATTGATGTGAAATACATGCGTCCTATTTTAATGGATGACTTAATTACTGTTACAGCACGTGTAGTTTCATGTAAAGCTGCGTCATTTGTGTTGCAACAAAATATTTATCGTGGTGAAATCTTGCTTGCTTCTGGCGAGGTTGAATTGGCATGTTTAAGTAAAGAAATGATGCCACGTCGCCTTCCTGAAGAAATACGTGATCTTATTCGTAAAGAATTGGAACAAGACTAAAAAAAGCAACCGGCATATGTAACTATGGCAACAAACATTGAATCAACCCTGCATATTTCTGACCTTATCTTACAAGCAAGTCCAGTCGTCCAATTGGTCATGCTAATTTTATTGTTAGCATCAATCTTTAGTTGGTACTTAATTGCCAAGTTACATATGGGTTATAAAAAAGCACGTCAAGGTGATGAACATTTCCAAAAAATGTTCTGGTCTGGTGCTGAACTTAATACGCTCTATAACAACGCACAACTCAATTCAAAACGCTCAGGCCTTGAGGATATCTTTTATCAAGGACTGAGTGAGTTTTTCAAACTTAAAAAGCGTAACGCGTCTACCTCTCAAACGATCGAAGGCACCGAGCGTATTTTACGTGTAGGTTTAAGTCGTGATCAGGGTACTCTTGAATATGGCCTAGGTACTCTAGCAAGTATCGGTTCTGTTGCTCCATATATCGGTTTATTCGGTACAGTTTGGGGAATCATGAATGCCTTTATCGGTTTGGCTGCCGTTGATCAAGTGACTTTAGCAACAGTTGCGCCGGGTATTGCTGAAGCGCTTATTGCAACTGCTATTGGTTTATTTGCTGCAATTCCTGCGGTATTAGCTTTTAACCACTTTACGGCTAAAGGTGAAAGCGTCTACTCTGACCGCGCACTATTTGCCGAAGAAATGATTGCTTTATTGCAACGTCAATCTGTGGGTTCATCACAGGAAGATGCATAATGGCTATTCAACGTTCAGGGCGCTTTGAGCGCATAAAAAAACCATTAAAAAGTGACATGAACGTCGTGCCTTATATCGATGTAATGCTTGTGCTTTTAGTCATTTTCATGGTGACTGCTCCCATGATTACTAGCGGTATTAAAGTTGATTTACCGCAGGCAAATAATCGTCCAATTGAATCCAAAGATATGCCAGCCATGGTAACCATTGGTAAAGACGGCAATATTTATCTTCAATATCAAGACTACAAAGATAACGAACCACTTTCTCGTGAAAAACTTGAATCTGTTTTAAGTGAAGCACAAAAGCAAGCTGAACAAGAAAACAAACAGCTTACAGTTTTAGTGAATGGTGATAAATCTCGTCCTTATGGCGAAGTCGTATCATTGATGGCAAGTTTACAAGAAGCAGGTTTAACGCAAGTTGGCCTTCTGACAGAGCCTTTAAAATAAGCTATGAACAAAAATCAAAAGCCTCCGTTTAAACAAAATGCAATTGCATTGGGCTTCACACTTGGAGTTCATGCAATTGCTATTGTCGGCTTGCTTTTTTTAGGCTTGAGTAAACCACCTGAACAGCCAAAAAAGCTGACGACTATTTTAGTTAAGCCAGAAGATTTACCACCGCCTTTAGCAAAAGAAGTTGAGCAACAAACCACAGCAGAAAATCAGGCTGAAGAAGTTTTAAGTCCGATTGTGGATGAAAATGTTCCTCAAAATATTCCAGCAGTACCAGTGCCACCTCCTCCACCAACAGCACAACATCTGGTTGCCCAAAAGCAAAAAGCTGAGCAAGCAAAATTAGCTGAGGAAAAACGTAAAGCTGAAGAAGCGGCTAAAGCGAAGCAAGCTGCGGAACAACAACGTTTAGAGGAAGCTCAAAAACAGCAAGCTGAAGCTAAGCGTCAAGCTGAAGCGAAAGCTGCAAAAGTTAAAGCTGAACAAAAGCGTAAAGCTGAAACTGAAGCAAAAACTAAACATGAACAAAGTGAAGCTCGCAAAGCTGCTGAGGAAGCCAAACGTAAAGCTGAGGCTGACGCAAAACTAAAACGTGAAGCAGAAAATGCAAAACTTCAGGCACAGCAAGAAGCAAAACGTAAGGCTGAAGCTGAGGCAAAAGCTAAACATGAAGCCCGAAAAGCTGCGGAAGATGCTAAACGTAAAGCAGCTGAAGAGGCGAAAGTTAAACAGCAGAAAGTAGCTGAGGAAGCCAAGCGTAAAGCTGAAGCTGATGCGAAAGCCCAAAAGCAGAAAGCGGCTGAAGAGGCTAAGCATAAAGCTGAAGCTGATGCGAAGGCCCAAAAGCAGAAAGCGGCTGAAGAGGCTAAGCGTAAAGCTGAGGCTGATGCAAAAGCCAAACAGCAAAAAGCGGCTGAAGAGGCTAAGCATAAAGCTGAAGCTGACGCGAAGGCTAAAAAGCAGAAAGCGGCTGAAGAGGCTAAGCGTAAAGCTGAAGCTGATGCGAAAGCGAAACAGCAAAAAGCGGCTGAAGAGGCTAAGCGTAAAGCTGAGGCTGAGGCAGAAGAAAAAGCTGCATCTGCCAAAAAAGCACAGGAAGAAGCTGCACAGAAAAAGGGTGAAGCCAAAAAAATTGCATCTTCAGCGAAGCGTGATTTTGAACAGAAAATTCGAAATGCTTGGGATATCCCAGCAGGAACATCGGGTCAGAAAGCAACTGCGCGTGTCACTCTCAGCGATAGTGGAGCTGTATTATCAGTTATTGTTAGCTCTAGCAACCCAGATGTTAAAGCGAGTGTTGAAGCTGCGATTCGTTCTGCTGCACCTTACCCAATGCCATCCGATCCTGATGCTCGACGTGAAGCAAGGTCATTCAGTTCAACATTTACTGCAAAATAAGTATATTGTTACATGCTTTAAATAGTTTAAGGCATGTAACTATGTTACAAAATCCACAGTCACAAAAATGCCTTCAATGACTTTAAACCTATGAAAACGACCCGCAAACACCTTCTAGCCTTAACGTTGCTTACAGCATTAAGTCCTCTTGCACCGACAGCTGCCTTTGCTCAATTACATTTAGAAATTGCAAAAGCACCTGATCAGGCGCCAAAAATCGCTATTGTTCCATTTAATAATGACAATGGTCTCTACCCTATTGTTGAGACTGACTTAAACCGTTCAGGCCGCTTTACAAGTTCATCAAAAAATTTACCTGCAAATGCTGCAATTAATCAGATTCAAGCATCTGATTGGCAAGCTGCTGGTATTCCATATGTTGTTACTGGACAAATTAAGCAAACGGCTGATGGGTTTGAAGTTCATTACCAGCTTTATGATGTACAAAAACAGCAATACCTTTTGAATGAATTGCTAAATGTCCCTGCTTCACGTGTGCGCCAAGCAGGACATATGGTAAGTGACGCTATTTATCAAGCATTGACTGGTATTGCAGGTGATTTTAGTGGTCGTATTGCCTATGTACTACGTAATCCCGCAACCCCAGCGGAACGTTACACCTTACAAATTGCTGATACAGATGGTGAACAACCAAAAACTGTTCTCTCTTCACGCGACCCGATTTTGTCTCCAGCATGGACTCCGGACGCTAAAAAAATTGCTTATGTTTCTTTTGAAACTAAACGCCCAGCAATTTACTTACAAGATCTCTCTACAGGAACACGTGAAGTACTGACTAGCTTTAAAGGCTTAAATGGTGCACCGAGCTTTTCACCAGATGGTAAATCAATGCTATTTACAGCATCAATGAACGGTAACCCTGAAATTTATCAAATGGATTTATCAACTCGCCAAGTCAAACGTATGACAAATGACTCAGGCATTGATACAGAAGCACGTTATACACCAGATGGAAAAGCTTTTATTTTCACATCTGACCGTGGAGGCTCTCCTCAAATTTATCGCTATGATTTTGGAGATGGCTCAGTAAAACGTTTAACATTTAAAGGGTCGTTTAATGCTCGTGGAACTTTAAGTGCAGATGGTAAAAAAATTGCGCTGGTGCATCGACCAAGTGGCAGTAACTATAAAGTTGCTATCCAAGATATTAATACAGGCATTGTCAATATTCTTACCCCAACCAGTTTAGATGAATCACCAAGTTTCTCACCAAATGGGCAAATGGTGGTTTACGCAACTCGTGAAGGAAACCGTGGTTTACTGTCTATCATGTCCACTGATGGTCGTTTCCGTATGAATTTACCGAGTGAGCAAGGTGAAGTACGTGAACCAGCTTGGGCACCTAAATAACTTTTTCTTCCATTGATGGAGATGATGATGAAATCAATCAAATATTTGGCTTTTCCTCTACTTAGTGTAGCGCTTGTCATGACAGGTTGTGCGAGCCGTAAACCAGCAACGACTGCAAATGCTGGTACTACAAACCCAAGCACCGTAAACACAACAGGTTTAAGTGAAGATGCTGCATTAAATGCCCAAAATTTGGCAGGTGCTTCATCAAAAGGTGTAACTGAGGCAAATAAAGCTGCTTTAGCTAAACGTGTTGTTCACTTTGATTACGACAGTAGTGATTTATCTGCTGAAGACTATCAAACTCTTCAAGCCCATGCTCAATTCCTCATGGCCAATGCAAACTCAAAAGTTGCATTAACTGGTCATACAGATGAGCGCGGTACGCGTGAATACAACATGGCTTTAGGTGAGCGTCGTGCAAAAGCCGTTCAAAGTTACCTTATTACAAGTGGTGTAAATCCACAGCAACTTGAAGCGGTAAGTTATGGTAAAGAAGCGCCAGTTAATCCAGGACATGACGAATCAGCATGGAAAGAAAACCGCCGTGTTGAAATTAACTATGAAGCGGTTCCTCCCCTATTAAAATAAAACATCTAAAAAATAAACGCCCAAATATGGGCGTTTATGTTTGCATTCTTAATTTAAGAAGATTTATTTTCCTCTTCTTCTGAATGTTGCATTGACTCAATCAAATCGTGCTTATTAAAAGCTTTATATTCAGGTTTTGCTTCATAATCTTTCCAAGCCTCCTGAACACTTTCTTTCGAAATTTCTTCTAAATTGATTGGTTCACCTGCCGTTGGGGTCGCATCAAACTTCTTAGTTGTCATTTCGATTCTCCTAAATATACATTCCTTTGCTATGCAAACAACATACCACGTAAAATGGGGCTTGTAAGCATAAATGCAACACAAATAAAGTAAGATAATTTTTATTTTCCGGCATTCTCATCTAGAATATGCCACGTATTTATTTGACTCATTTTGATGCTTGCGCACAGGAGCGTTTTTTTATGTCCAACCTCACATTGTCCCAATTTTTACAACAAGAAAAAGGGAACCTTACACCTGAGTTGGCCCAAGTTATCGACACGATTGCGACGACTTGTAAAACCATTGACCAAGCCCTACAAAAAGGTGCATTGGCTGGAATTTTAGGTAGTGCAGGTAATGAAAATGTTCAAGGTGAAACACAGAAAAAACTTGATGTGATTTCTAATGACTATTTAATTGATGCTTTAAAAGTTCATCCTCACGTAGGTGGTCTTGCATCTGAAGAACTTGATGATTTTACACCTGCGCAAGAAAACGGCGAATACTTGGTACTATTCGACCCATTAGATGGTTCAAGTAATATTGATATCAACATGTGCGTAGGAACAATCTTCTCGATTCTTCCTGCAAAAAATGCAGTTACACAAGCGCAAGATTTCATGCAAGCAGGTACTCAACAAGTCGCTGCTGGTTATGTGTTATATGGCCCATCAACAATGATGGCTTTAACAGTTGGAAATGGTGTAGCTTTCTTTACTTTAGATCCAGAAACTCAAACATTCTTACTTACTACAGAGAATGTTCAAGTATCAGCAGATACTCAAGAATTTGCAATTAACGCATCTAACCAGCGTCATTGGGAACAACCAGTGAAACAATATATTGAAGAGTTACTTGCAGGTAAAACATCTGTACGTGAAAAAGATTTCAATATGCGTTGGGTAGCATGTATGGTGGGTGATATTCACCGTATTTTATGCCGTGGTGGTATCTTCCTTTATCCATATGACTTAAAAGATCCGAAAAAAGCTGGTCGTTTACGTCTAATGTATGAAGCTAACCCAATGAGTATGCTCATTGAACAAGCAGGTGGTTCATCAACTACAGGCCGTGTTCGTATTTTAGATATTGAACCAACAGAGCTTCACCAACGTGTTCCGGTAATTATCGGTTCTAAAAACGAAGTTGAACGCGTAACAAGCTATCATTAATAATTAAATTATAGAGGGCGTCATATAGTATGATGACGCCCTTTTGGATATATCCTTATGGCGGTTATTTTTTTAGAATCAAAAGACAATGCAAAAATTAAACATTTGCGTGGTTTAATTGAACTCAATAGCGCCCGAAAAAAGCATCAACAAACGGTTCTTGAAGGTACTCACCTTTGCCTAGCCTGGTTACAACAACAGAAAAAACTCTTTTCTTTGTTTACAACTGAACAAGCATTGGAACACAGCGATTTAAAGAAAATAATTGAGCTCCATCAGGGTCATGTCTTTATTATCAGTGAAGTTTTATATAAAGATTTAAGTACCTTAGGTAATACCCTTCCTTGCTTAGCTATTATTGATTTGCCTAAAACTGCATCAACGATTGACTATAACGTAGACACTCTAATTCTCGAAAATGTACAAGACCCAGGTAACGTAGGTACATTATTACGGTCTGCAGCAGCAGCGAATATTAAACAAATTATTTGTACACAAGGCTCTGCCTCACTTTGGTCTCCACGTGTTTTAAGAGCAGGTATGGGGGCACATTTTAGCCTGTCTTGCTTTGAAAACTTTCAATTGACCGATATTCTTCCTAAATTCGATATTCCTGTTTTCGTTACAAGCTCTCATCGCTCGACTAGTCTTTATTCAAAAGATCTTTCAAAACCATGTGTTTGGATTTTAGGCAACGAAGGACAAGGCGCAAGTGATTACGCTTTAGAGCATGCACAATCAGTAACGATACCGCAACCAGGTGGTCAAGAGTCATTAAATGTAGCAATTGCAGGATCAATTTGTTTTTTTGAAATGGTTCGCCAACGCCAATAAAACGTTAATTTATTTTACATCGCTCATATTTGTGAAAAAAATCATTTACACTACTAAAAAATAGCCGATTGTTGTCAACCTCCCACCTCTTTTCAACGTTATATAAGAGATATATTGAAGATAAGGTGGGTACGTCCAATGACAGGATTTTCCATCTCCATGGATTTAGCACCGAAAAAGTCTCGATCGGAAGCATCTAGTGTTCATGCCAGCACGGCTGAACAACGCCTAAAGGTTTTTATGCAAGATGTTACTGGACGTGCTTTAGTGATGATGGAAAGTGCTACCCAAGGTCAACAAGGCATTGCCATGGACTTGGTTCAAGAAGCATTTATTGCTTTACACAAGTCTTATTCTGATAGAAGTACTGAAGAATGGTATCCGCTGTTTTATACCATTCTAAACAATAAACTTCAGGATTGGCGCCGCAAAGAAGCTCGTCGAGCAAATCCATTTTCATTCTTCAAAAAAGTTAGTCTAGACAATGATGATGAAGAAATCATTGATATTGTCGATGAAAAAGCAATCAATCCAGCAGATTTTCTAGATCAAGCAGTGACCATAGAAGAAATTCAGGAAGCGATTGCAAAACTACCTGTTCGTCAACAACAGGCTTTCATGTTACGTGCTTGGGAAGGTTTCGATACTCACACCACAGCGCAAATTATGAACTGTACTGAAGGTAGTGTAAAAACCCATTATCATCGAGCAATTCAGGGACTTAGAGAGTACTTAGCGCATTTAAATCCCATGGGAGGTTCTAATGAATCATGATGATTTCACTAAAAAGGTGACGTCTAAACTCGATAGTTTGGCCCATCACCATAAAAATAAAACTGTGGTGATGAATCATGTGCTTGACCATATCCAGCAAAAACCAGCCTCTTTTTATAGTGTCTGGAAAATGACTGGTTTTGCACTTGCAGCAGCAATTACTGGTTTTGTTATTTTGCCTAATTCGGTAGATATGATGGATAAGCCACAAAATCAAGTGGTTGTAAATCCTAAATTATCACCACAAATGGTGGAAGATTTAGAAATGCTGATGGTGTTGGGTGAGGATAAAGTTCAACATGGTAGCTAAAAAGTTAGCACTTATCCTTTGTTCATTAAGTTTCCTGCAAACCAGTTTTGCGGGTTTTGAACGTTTCTGGATTTTTTCTAAAGATGCCAATACTCAAGTAGATGATACTTGGAATGCTTTGTCTGAAGAAGAACAACGAGCAGTAATTAAACGCTATCAAAGCTTAAAAGAATTACCAGCAAATCAAAGCGCTAATCTGCAACAACGTATGGATTGGTTCAACCAACTTCCAGATGCAGAAAAACAGAAAATGCGTGAAGCTTGGCAAAAAATGAGTACACAAGAACGTAATGATTTACGTCAACGCATGCTCAAAGCAAGTGCTGATGAAAGAACCGCTATACGTGAAGAATATATCAACAAATATTTAGAGCACTAAAAACTGTTTTTTAATAATGTGCCATTCAAAAATCTAACAAGAAATAAAAAAAGCCTCCTATGGAGGCTTTTTTTATTTATGCTTATTTACGGTAACGTCTATAGACAATCAAACTTAGCAAGGATGCCAGAGAGAAAATTCCAATACTTCCTCCACCCCCACTTCGAGAATCATCTGTTGTAGTTGCTGTACTTACTAAATTAATCGTTCCTGCTTTAGCTGAAATAGTTCCATCTGCATCATAAACATAGTAAGTCAATGTATCATTGAAGGTGTTAAATACGTTACTCGCTTGAATATAGATGTTACCACCATAGCAAGTATTACCACTATCATCTTTAGGACATGGCCCTTCTCGATCTGCTTTGACTACCTTGAAAATACCATCCTTTGAAGTTTTACTTGGTATATAAATCGGTAACTCTACACCCTGATCATTCACCCAAAATTTAGGTTTATTTGGCTTTGTCTTAAGTGTGCTTGTAGGACCATCTCCATCATCATTCGCATACTGTAATAAATTCAAAGGAATGACTTCATTTGCTAAATATTTAAAAGTTACAGTTCCATCACCAGCAACTGGTGGGATATTATCAAATCGGGCTTCTAATAATCCAGATGATTGAGTAGTGCCATCTTTACTGCTAATTGTATATTTACAATAGTTATAATCACCTGCTTGGGTAATAATATCATCTGAACGATAGAATATAATTTGCTGTAAAGCATCATTCCATTCACAAAAAAGTCCATCATCCTTTTTAATGTTTGTAACTTTATCGTCGATCAATCCTGTACCGACAGTTTCAAGATTAATATTATAATCAGATGTATTAAAGAACTTTAATAAGTGACTACTATCTTCATTTGGTAAAGGTAAACCATTTCCCTTTAAGTCGATATAAATTGCTCGATATTTTGCATTTGCTTTAGTTTGATCAAGAAGGTTCTTGTAATTTGCTGAATCGATTTTTAATACATTTAATAAATATGCATAATCTGGATTCAAGATATTCTTCTGAACCGTATCATATTGAGATTGATATTTTGCAAGCAGATCTGTAAGTGACGTATTACCTAAACCTTTTATATCTCCAGCGGTCAGTTTCATTAGTTCAATCGAACCAATATCACAGCTATTACGACCATTTGGTTGATAATATAATTTACTATCGGCAAGGCGTGAAAGTCCGCGCTGGTCGATAGAAGTACATGAGTCTTTACCCTCTGGGTCTACATCTACTAGATTCTTACCACCTATATTATTTTTAGGATAATAAATTGGTAAAAAACCGGTCTCTGGCCCAGCTGAATGTAAAGGTTCTAATAATGAGTCAAAAGACTGGCCTGCTATATCAATAGTTCGATGTGTAGACGTAAGAGCTTCCGTTGGTAGATCACATTTTCCAGCATCATTCGTCAAATTTAATGCGTTAAAAGATAGGATGAAACCAGCATTTTTTAAATCAGTGGCTGGCCCTATAAAATAATGACAGGCATAGGTTCCCGGATTATAACCGATTAAATTAAATCTTAATTCTTTACTTCCTAATGTGTCATATAAAAACGTGGTATAAGCATTATTTTCAACAATAGTATTATTTTTTAAGGTTAAACTACTGTTAGCGCTAAGTATGGTTGAAGGATTAGGAGTACCGTTAGGAGTAGCATCACCAGTAAATTTCAAAATACTACCATTTACTGTATTTGCAATATTTTTAGCTATTGTATTAATTGTAAAGGTTGCTTTCGGCTCTCCGCAAAACTCAAAAGTATTATTAGAACTATTTGAACCATTACTCATAATACTAGAAGAGGTAAATGTTACTTCCCGTTTTGTATAGGCTGTGCCATTCCAACAACTCATTGAAAGTACACTTCCAGATGTTGCATTATTACCTTGAATCAAAGAGTGAGTTGCAGATAAATTAACATTATCGCCACCGAGGAAAATAGCACCACCTTTAGATGCTTGTGAGTTCAAGATTTGACTATTTAATAAGGTAACATTACCACCTGCATAAATAGCACCACCAAAGTCTTGTGCTGAACCATTTTCCAAAATAATATTTTGAAGAAATAAAGGTTGTTTATTTACCGCTGTATTAAAGATACGTGACTTACCAGCAGCATTAATTCTCGTCTGTAACGGTTGTAATGCTGGATAATCATTGGTTAAAACACTTTTTTCTGCCCAATTTTTATCTTGATCTTTTTCACCATATCCATAAATCGCAATATCTGCATTTGGAACCAATTCTTTGTTTAATGTATAAGTTCCTGCTTTTAATTGGATTACCTGACTTTTAGAGGTGTTATAGACTGTACATCCATAATCAGATCTTCGTGTTTCAGCAACTTTTATCGCTTCCCTTAACGAACATGCATTAGGGTTTTCACCATCTTCATCTGCAAAAGTTGTTACTTCGATTCTTTGATTTGCTGTATCAGCAAAAAGTGGCATAGCCGCTAGCACAGCTAATGCTAATACTGCTTTTTTATAGTTTTTCATAGTCCTCATCCCTGATTATGACTTGAAACGGCGCAATGCAATTAATCCGAATAATCCTAAAATTAATCCACCACCGACACTTCCCCCACCACCGGTACTAACAGACTTATCTTCAATACCAGATACAGGTTCTTGGACTACGGTTGCTGGAATCGAGACATATTGGAAATCGGTTCCATCATTAAATCTTGATACACTCGTAACGACTTGAATACTAAAAATGTCTGCACCATGCCAGTTTCCATTTGGCGTATAAACCACGTTTCCATTTTGGTCTATGGTTACACTACCTTTAGAAACTGGCGTATCAGTACTTTGTTTTATTTTTAGACAACCTGGTTGCCATTCTTTTCCATCGGGACGGTCACCAAATAGACGCTTACATGTAGCTGGTGTGACCAAATCTGCTTCACTTAAAGAATTTAAAATATTAAATTTTGCAACTTGTCCATATTTAATATCTTGCCCTACTGTTGCGATTTCATTATTTAAAATATATTCAATTGCCCCTAAATCACATAACTCATCATAACCACTACGGTTTTTTCCACGTTGATCGAGTTTCTCACAACTCGCTAAACCAATTGATGAGCCATCACTATATAAACGTCCTTTATTAATAATTAAGGAGTCAGCTAAAGTGTTATAGCTCTCAAGTAATCGTGGTTTAAAAAAGCCAAGGAAACTATCTTTTGGTGTATTAAATGGACATAACAAGCCGTCTTTAGCGGTTACATCACATATGCCTTCATCATTATCACCCGCAATTAACTTTTCACTCGTAGGCAAAAGTATATTAGGCAGCTTTGCAGAAGCATTGCGATTACAATCAGTGGTCACTAAGTTGCTTTGGACAACAGTTTGATCATTTGTATTTGGAGTACAGTTAACCCCATTACCAACTAAAATACTGTTAGAAACAGAAGCATTTCCTTGAGGAGCATCTAAAAATAAACCTGCTGCATTTTTAATCATTGTAATATTATTAACAAACATTCCATCTTTAATGTTTGCAATAAAACCAACTTTATTATGGAAAAAGGTACTATTACTAAAGCCTATGGCACGTACATTTAAGTATCCACCAGTACTTTCATCATCAAATTTTGTTGCGCCATAAAATAAGGCACCCTCTGCAGAAGAAACTTCATTATCTCGGACTACAGATTGGGTCACTAAATATAAAGGCTGCTCGCTGTAAATGACGCCACCTTGGGTTGCTTTATTATTTTGAATCAAACTATTTATGATAGTTACAAAGCCAGCTGTTTGACCTGTTTTCGATAACAATCCTTGATTGTAAATCGCCCCACCCTGATTGGCATATCCACCAATCAATCGAGAGTTTTGAATAGTCAATTTTTCATGGTTTAAAATTAAACCACCTGTTAAAACATTAGAGTTTGCGCCTGCACCTTGTAAGTTAAGATCACTTAAGGTCACAGCAAAAGATGCTTTTTCAACGCTACCATCATCAATTTTAAATAATTGATCTGTACCGACCATTTTGATAGTTGCATTATGAGAACCAGGCTGATCAGTATCAACTAATGTAGAATCATTTTTTGCTGTACTAATTGTAAGGGGAGCTGTAATCGTTATTCTGCTATTTAAGCTATATTCTTGATCGCGCTGTAAAATAATATTTGATGAAGCATCTTTATTTCCACAACCATGATACCCATTTGCATATTTTTCAACGTCAGCTGCATTAGATGAGCCACGATAATTTAGGAACTGTACAGCTTCCCTAAGCGTACATACCGTATCATCTTTATCTTCATCAGCTAAACTTGTCACTTGAATATCAGCAGAATAAGCGTGCCCAGCAGCAGCCAATAATGCAAAAGCAATGCTCCGTTTGAGCATACCCTTCTCCTTACCTATTTTTTTCATTTTTCTTTGTCAATATTGCAAAGTGTCCACTTTTGCAATCGCATCCTTTGTGCGTACTTTGTCACAGGAATCAGAATTTCTCAAGATATTTTGATCGGCCTATACGGTCATTTTGTTCATATAACTTTATAAATATTTGGTTATTTAAGCATCTATTGATATATGAAAATTTTCTTAGGAAAAAATTTAACAATACACTTTAAAGTTAAAAGCATAAGTATTTAATAGTTCATTATTTTTATAGCAAAAAACCCAAGTTCACCCTAACCAAAGAAATAACGAGATGTATGAAACAATTTATTGTTGGTACTCATCAATTAAAGCATAAATTTGTCTTAACGTTGCATTTGAAAGCTTAGTCTTCTCACCTTTAAGAAGTTTTTCTAACTGTGCTACGGTTTGTAATAAAACAGAAGCTTGATGCGGCCCATGTAAAAGTAAATAGTCGACAATCTGCTGATCGAAATGGATACCACGTCTAGCCATAACGGAAGTAACTAAAGCATAACGGTCTGCGTATAGACTTCCACTTGGCACTTTTACACTGACCGCTTGGGTAAGACGTGATTGCAAGTCTGGTAACTCGAGTTTTAGTTCAATCGGCGCAACCCGTGAAGAAAATACAAGTTGTCCTTCATGGTTATTCATTAAATGAAACACAGCTTTTTGCCAGTGCGGCACGCCACTAATAGATTCAATATCATCTAAAGCAACTAAATCATAATGCTCTAAACAAGTAATTGCCTCAATCGGAGCATCAAGAAGTTCCAACAGCGAAACTTTTATTGCTGACTTGCCTACTTCTAAATAAGAATCACAAATCGCTGAAAGCAAATGACTCTTACCTGTTCCAGCTCCACCATAGATATAAAATCTATTGACTAGACCTGCATGTAGTTGACGCACTGCATCGACTACATGCCCCCAACCTGGTCCCGAAAAATCACTGATTCGGGCATCAAGTTGAGGTTCTATATCCAGTTGGAGTTGACGCATATAATGAATTGGCCTTGAAATTATTTCTGATCTGAAAGATTTGGTGTATCTGTATCTTGCTGTGTTTTAACTTCAAGATCAAGTTTAGTATTTTCAGTTTCTACATGAATTTGCTGAATATTACCCTCTTGCACAAATAATTCCGAATACGCACCATAAAGGCTACTCTTTTCATAGTTATCCCTTAAGTGCTTTAAGAGCACAACAATGACCGCAGCCACTGGTAATGCGATGAGCATTCCTAAGAAACCAGCAAGTTGCGCGCCTGCCAAAACAGCAAATACAACAGCAACTGGTGAAAGACCAATTTTATCACCGAGTAGGAATGGTTGTAGAATATAGCCTTCTACAGCTTGACCAATCATAAAAACCACACCAACGAGTAACAAGTGAGTCCAGTCCATTCCAAACTGAAATAGACTTGCAATAATGGCTGCAATAATGCCGACTGCAAATCCCAAATAAGGAATAATACTGGCAAGGCCTGCCACCATACCAATAATAAGTCCAACCTCTAACCCAATTAATTGTAGACCTACCGCATAGACCACACCGAGCAAAAGCATAACGAGGAACTGACCTTTAACAAATGCTCCTAAAACACTATGGCATTCACGAACGATTTGTAAGGTAGTGGCTTCATATGGTCGTGGGATGAGACGACGTAAGTTCTGCAACATACGGTCCCAGTCTAATAAAAAATAAAAAGCGATAATTGGAATTAAAACGAGTGTTCCACCAATCTGAATAAAATTCAGACCTGATTGTGCAAGCTTTAATAAAACAGCCTGAATGCTATCGGCACTGTAATTGGTCTGGACATAATCCATAACCGCTTTGGACATTTGATCGGTATCGATTTCCATTTGTTGTACATGGAAGGTCGAAGAAATCCAAGGCAGTAGCTCTGCATTAATCCAATGAATTCCAGCAGGGATACTATCTCGAGCATAAACAAGTTGTTTCCAGATGAGTGGAACCAAATACCATAATGCAACAGTTAAAGTTACACCGATACCGATAAAAACGATGCTAATTGCCAACCAACGAGGGAGCTTAATTTTTACTAGAACATCGACAAGTGGACTGAATAAATAAGCCAGGAAAAAAGCACCAAGAAATGGAATGACCACAGGCTTGAGCAAGTATAATACCCATACCAGCAATACAATACCTGCGAGTAAGAAAATACGGCGCAGTATACGATCTTGCATAAAATCTAGCCTTTTTTGATTTAATCGTTATAAATGGAAAAATATTTTTATTAAAGATAGCATTTTCGAGCATAAATAACATAAGAGTTTCGTATATTCAGGTTATAATCTGCCGCCAATGCGGAGACTTCATTTATGAGCAACTCAACTTCTACCCCAAATACCGGTTTAAGCTACAAAGATGCGGGTGTTGACATTGAAGCGGGCGACGCACTGGTCGATCGTATCAAGTCAGTCGCTAAACGTACAACTCGTCCAGAAGTAATGGGCGGACTTGGTGGCTTTGGTGCACTATGCAAAATTCCTAAAGGTTACGAAGAACCTGTTTTGGTTTCTGGAACTGACGGTGTAGGTACTAAATTACGTTTAGCACTTAACCTTAATCGTCATGACACAATCGGCCAAGATCTTGTCGCTATGTGTGTTAACGATCTTTTGGTTTGTGGTGCAGAACCATTATTCTTCCTCGACTATTATGCAACTGGTCACTTAAATGTAGACGTAGCTGCAAACGTAGTTACTGGTATCGGTAAAGGTTGTGAACTTGCAGGTTGTGCACTTGTAGGTGGTGAAACAGCTGAAATGCCTGGTATGTATGAAGGTGAAGATTACGATCTTGCTGGTTTTGCAGTGGGTGTTGTTGAGCAAAGCAAAATTATTGATGGCTCTAAAGTAAAATCTGGTGATGTACTTATTGGTGTTGCATCAAGTGGTGCTCACTCAAATGGTTATTCATTACTACGTAAAATCCTTGATGTTAAGAATGTAGACTTAACTCAAGTGATTGATGGCCGTCCTCTTGCAGATGTCGCAATGGAACCAACACGTATTTATGTAAAACCAGTTCTTGAGCTTTGCAAACAAGTTGATGTGCATGCTATGGCACACATCACTGGTGGCGGTTTACCTGGTAACTTACCGCGTGTATTACCAAATGGTGCTCAAGCTGTCATTAATGAAGCTTCTTGGGAATGGCCAGAATTATTCAAACTTCTACAACGTGAAGGTAATGTAGAACGTTTTGAAATGTACCGTACCTTTAACTGTGGTGTAGGTATGGTGATTGCAGTTGACGCAAATGATGCAGAAAAAGCAATTGAAGTGCTTAATGCTCAAGGTGAAAAAGCTTGGAAAATCGGACATATCCAAGAAAATGCTGAATCAGTGGAAGGTGCAGACGAAAAAATTCGTGTGATCTTTGAATGATGAAAATTGCTGTTCTAGTCTCTGGGAACGGCAGTAACTTACAAGCCTTGATAGATGCACGTCTATCAGGGCAAATTGTAGGTGTATTGTCCAATAAAGCCGATGCTTATGCCCTAGAGCGTGCTCAAAATGCCAATATCGCAACAGCGGTAATTTCGCATAAAGACTTTCCTAGTCGTGCCGATTTTGATGAAGCGATGCATCAGCAACTTATGGCATGGCAAGCTGATATCGTTATTTTAGCTGGCTTCATGCGTATTTTAACTGCAAACTTTGTCGATAAATGGCAAGGTAAAATGCTCAATATCCATCCTTCGCTATTACCTGCTTATAAAGGTGTTAATACACATCAGCGTGTATTAAATACGGGCGATCGATTGCATGGTTGTACAGTTCACTTTGTAACTTCTGAACTTGATGCTGGTCAAGCAATTGCTCAATCTGCAATTGAAGTCAAAGAACATGACAATGTTGCTTCTTTGGCAGAACGTGTACATAAACTTGAGCATTTTATTTATCCTCAAGTTGCAGAATGGTTATGTAATGGCCAGCTGACATGGAAAGATGGACAAGCCTATTTCCGTAATCAAATTCTTGAACACCCTATTCGTTTTGCATCTTGGTAAAAGATTTGCTCAACGTAAGTAAAAAAAGGACATGCATGCATGTCCTTTTTTTATAAAAGTCTTATTAGCGTGAATTGCTATGAATAAGCTTCTTAATATAATTCACTGTATCAATTGGATGCTCTAGAGGGAACATATGCCCTCCTTCAACCACACTAAATGGAATTCCCATTTTACGCTTTGCCATTTGAGGAAAACCTCTTTTTAAGAAGGCACTCTCTTTACCCACGACTAGATGTACAGGCATTTTCGGTTTTGGCATAGGTAGCCACCACCAAGAAGGATTTTTACGGAATATCGCAACTTCATCTTCACGAGAAATAGTTAAAGTAACACCGCCACGAACTGGATCTTCTTTTAAAGCATAGTCAATATAGGCTTGAAAGCAGTCTTCATCAAAGTCTTTATAAAAACCTTTTGGACGTAACAATGCAGCGGCTTGCTCACGAGACTCCCAATGCTCACGACGACGTGCAGATAAACCCGCAGGTGTCATGTCATCGACTATTTTAGGTTTAAATAATTTTGCCATATGAAAAGCAAAAGAGTATCGACCCAAAATAAGAGGCGGATCTAGCATAATTACTTGTGAAAAAAGCTCAGGGCGTTTAAAAGATGCCATTAAGGTTAAAACTGAACCTAACGAATGACCAAGTCCAATCACCTTGCGCCCCTTCGCTTGGCGTACAATACTATCAATCACCTGATCAACCAAAAAAGGCCAGTGATTGGTAATCGGATAACGTTTGTCAGGCCCAATGAGTGGAACATAAATTACGTCATACTCATCTTTTAATTGATCAAACAACTTTTGATACACCTTAGACGGCACGCCATTGGCATGCGCAAAGTGTATAACCGGTTTTACTGACATACCGTTATCCTGATTTAAATTATTGTAGCTTTGCGTCTTGGCTCGTCTGTAAACGTTGAGCAACTGACTCACTTAAACCTTTACCCATTTCTGCTCCCATTCGACCTAAAATAGATTGCAGTGGATTACGTTCAATTGTGTAGTCAACTTTATTATCAAGCTTCAGTTCACGCATCAAGCTCGTAATGTTACCTGAGCGGTCAGCGACACCCAACTGGATTGCTTGCTCGCCAGTCCAGAAAAGACCTGAGAAAATAGCAGGATCATTTGATTTTAAGCGTTTCCCGCGTCCTTCTTTCACTGCATTAATAAAATGAGTATGGACATTATCGAGTACAGATTGAATATGCTCTCGTTGTACAGGATTAATCGGTTTTGTCATACTTAAAATGTCTTTATTGGTGCCCGCTGTCAAAGTACGGTCTTCAATTCCAAGTTTTTGAGCTAAACCAGTAATGCCATAGTTCGGCATAATGACACCAATTGAGCCTACCAAACTTGATGGATTCACAATAATTTCATCAGCCCCAGAAGCAATATAATAAGCACCTGAAGCACCCATATCGCCAATCACTGCATAGACTTTCTTGTCAGGATGTTCTTTTTTCAAATAGCGAATTTCTTGCCAAATTTCATCCGACTGAACAGGAGAACCGCCAGGAGAATTAATATTAAGTGCAATTGCTTTGCTATTTGAAGCTTCAAAGGCGCGTTTAAGCGCTTTATTCGTATCTTCACTATTTACTGCTTGATTGCTTGAAGCATCAATGGTTCCAACAATATCAACCACAGCCAGATGAGCACTGCTACTACTTGCTGCTGAGCCTTCTTTGCTGGTCGAACAACCTTTGCCCATTAACACAACAATGAACAATAGATAAATAAAAGTAAGTGTTTTAAAGAATATACCCCAGCGACGACTACGGCGTTGTTCTTCTACAGAAGCCAGCACAGCTTTCTCAAGGATTTGCCATTCCGGTCCGTTCTGTTTAGAGGTTATAGGTTCATTTTGTGGTTTTGGTGGCCAATCGGACATAAAATTCCAATCCAAATCAATCGAAATGATGTCATTATATACGTTGATTTGATAAAAACTGTCTAAATAATATGATTTCATTTATAATATTTTTGTCTTTTTTTACTTGTTGTTTCCTCCTTACTGCTATAGATGACCAGACCAGATTCAAAAAGCATGAACTATCAATTACTCAAAACATTTAGCCGACTACCTATTCAATTTGGGCGTTCTATTGCTCGTCTATTGGCTGGCCTTGTAAATACTTTAAAAATTACTAAAACTTCAAAAAGTATAGAGCTTAACTTAAGAATTGCACTGCCCCACTTAACACCACAGCAACGTATAGCAATTACAGAAAAAGCTGTACGTAATGAATTAACCTCATATTTCGAGTTTTTAAGTATCTGGGGTTCATCTAATGAAGAAAATATTGCTCGTATCCATCGGATAGAAGGCGAACAATACTTTCACGATGCTTTAGCAGCAAAAAAAGGTGTTGTACTCATTGTTCCTCATTTTGGCACTTGGGAAGTCATGAATGCATGGTGTGCTCAGTTCACAGCAATGACTATTTTATATAAACCAGTGAAAAATGATGATGCTGACCGTTTTGTACGAGAAGCTCGCAGTCGTGAACAAGCAAATCTAGTCCCGACCGATGAAACTGGTGTAAGACAAATTTTTAAAGCACTCAAACAAGGTGAAACTACAGTAATTTTGCCAGATCATACTCCGAACATTGGGGGAGATATGGTGAACTATTTTGGTGTGCCACTTGCTTCAAGTAATTTAAGTGCAAAACTCATCCAGAAGACTAAGGCAAAAGCTTTATTCCTTTATGCGATCCGTAATGAAAATGATGGTTTTACCATGCATATCGAACCAATGGATGAGAAGATCTATGAAGGAACTGCAGACGATGGTACTTATGTCATCCATCAGGCAATTGAGCAACTCATCCATAAATATCCAGAACACTATCACTGGAGCTATAAACGCTTTAAAGCAAACCCAGCTTTAGACAATGTTTATAATATTGACCCTGCAGAAGCGATTAAAACCGTGAATAGGCTCAAGGCTGAAGCTTTAGGGAACTCTACGCAACCAGAGGCGCTCAAAACGTCGGTTGTGTAAAACTATTTTTTGGTTTTCCAAAACAAAACTTAACGTTCCTTGCTCTACTGTACTTTTAAGCGGGATATGAAGGGCTTTTAAACGATTGATAACCTCTTGGCTTGGATGGCCATAACGGTTATCAAACCCTGCCGATGCAATTGCCAGTTTTGGTTTTAGGGTTGCTAAAAAATCATAAGCCGAACTGTGCTTGCTTCCATGATGGCCTAATACCAAAACATCTACTTTTAAACTTGGATAGTCTTCTAACAATTCGTATTCTGCCTCCCATCCAGCGTCTCCCATAATCAGAAAATTTTGGTAATCACTAATTCCTTTAAAATGCAGATATACCACACAGGAATATTGATTCTGTTCAGAATGGACAAAAGCCAAATCTTTTTCTTTAGGCCATAAAATTTGAATATCTAACTCAGGATATTGCCATTGTTGACCTTGATGACAATACTGAAATGGCTGCTTTAGAGTAGTGGAAGATTGCTCATTTGAGAGAACCTGCTTTATAGGAATCTCCTGCTGAATGAAAGGAAAAGCCCCACTATGATCTTGATCAAGATGAGAGAGCACAACACGATCTAATCGCTTCACTCCTTGTTGGCGTAAGAATGGAACTACAACATTTTGACCAATACTAAAGATCTTTTCATCATAAGAACCACCTGTATCAATTAGCCAGTTTTGTTCAGGCTGCTGCAAGAAAATAGCCTGCCCCTGCCCAACATCTAAAATATGAAGTTGAATTGGTTGGTTCGTTTTATTCACAACAATGAGAGGTAAACAACAGAGCATTCCCCATGTTTTTGGCAAAATGCCTTTAGGCAAAAATAAAATAAGGATGCCTAAACTCACTGCGAATAAAGCCAGTGGCGTCAAGCTTATACCTTGTAGTGGTAAAGACAGTTTTTCTAATAAGCCTAAACAACTCAGCAATATACTGAGCAAGATATCATTGAAATAAAAAAGCATGTTTCCAAATGGTTTGACAATAAACCATGTACAAGCAGCCAGAATATTTAAAGGAACAATAATCCCACCAACGATAGGCACCGCAACAATATTGGTTAATGGAGCAATCCAAGAAATTTGTTGAAAGAAAAGTAAGGTTAAAGGACTCAATGCAATAAAGATTTTGCCTTGAGACTCAATTAACACCTTAGTCATAAAAATCATTTTCGAGCGTAAGCTTAAAAAATGTTGATCAGGTATTTGAACTATAGTTTGATAAATTCTTAATAAAATAAAACATGCCCCATAAGACAACCAAAACCCTGCAGACAAGACACTAAACGGGTCCATGAGTAATAATAAACTTGCGCTGTATATGAGCAATGCAAATGGTTTAAGAGGTTGTTTTAATAATATAAAAGAAATAAATATAAAGACTGACAACAATGTTCTTAGTGCAGGAATTTCGAAACCCACAAAAGCTGTATAAATTAAAACACCGAAACAGCATGGTATAGCCATCAAAACTTGTTTGGGTTTCCATAAGTAAATTTGAGGATAATAACGGCAGATGACTTGATGACAGGACCAAGACAACATAATGGCAAAAATAAGTACATGTGGCCCTGAAATCGCTAACAAGTGAGCAATTCCCAATTGTTTAAATTGTATTTGGGTCTCATCTGATAAAAGGCTTTCATCACCAGTCAGCAAAGCTAAAATTAGTCCTTTTTGTTGTAGTGAAGAATTTTCCAATAGATGTCTAAAAGTTAAGCGCAGCTTTTCTATATTTATTTGAAATCTATTAAAAAAGGACTGCTGTTCTCTTGAATGCTGTTGATATCCCAATCGATAAATTTCATCAAGGCTTAAAGGCTCAATATACTGAACAATAAAACCAGACATTATATTTCGCTGAATAAACCACTTTTCCTGATCAAAAGCTCCTGCTGTGGCGTAACTATGAGCAGGTTTTGTTTTTCCAGATAGTCGATAGTAATGGCCTAATTGAAGTTCTTGATTGCTCTTCAACATACTTTGATTATCATTTTTTAAATACAGTAGCCAATTTACCGGATCTTTAGATAGGTTTAATACTTGAGCACTTTGTTGAACTTTATTGTCTTTTTCTTCACTTAGTTGATTTATATAAACAATAATATCGAGATTTTTTGAATCCATTTCTCTTTGTTGTAAGCGTTCGACCAACGCATTCTCGGCATATTGATACCCCACAACAAAAAGGCTGGCTGCACATAACAAAGAATACATTGCCTTTAAAAATGGTCGGCTAACGAATACTGAGCGTTTAAAAAGATAGAAAATAAAAGCAAGTAACAGCAGAGCTTTGCCTACTTTTCCATATTGCATAATTAAAGGTAAATTAATGCCCATCAATGCAATACCACCAACCCACCCCAATAAAATAATTTTAAGCATTTAAAATCTTGTCGTTATCATTTTAGGGGCAAAATTAAAGCCCAACTCAGTGGGCTTTAACAATGTGATTTAATGACAATTTTTTAAGAACCGCTTACCCACAAACCATCTTCCATATGCAAGATAGAATCTGCTGCCTGAGCTAATTGCTCATCATGGGTCACAATGAGCATCGCCATGTTTAGTTCTTTCTTCAAGTCGGTAAGTAATTGGAAAATACCTACAGCTGTTTTACGGTCCAAATTACCGGTTGGTTCATCAGCTAAAACGACCGCAGGCTTAGTCACCAATGCTCGAGCAAGAGCCACACGTTGACGTTCACCACCAGAAAGTTCACCTGGTTTATGGTCCATACGATGAGATAACCCAACTCGATCTAACAAATACTCAGCCTGAGCCTTAACCGACTTATATTGACTGTCCGCTCGAAGCATTAAAGGCATTGCCACATTTTCAAGCGCACTAAATTCAGGCAATAAATGGTGAAACTGGTAAACGAAACCTAAATACTGATTACGTTGAAAACCACGTTCTGCTTCACCTAAGTTATCAAAGCGCTGACCATTTAAAAAGACTTGGCCTTGAGTCGGTTGATCTAAGCCACCGAGTACATGTAACAAAGTACTTTTACCTGAACCACTTGCACCAACAATAGAGACAAACTGTCCTGCTTCAACTTGTAAAGAAAGACCTTTAATGACTTCAACCTTAGATTTACCATCATCAAAATGCTTATAAATATCTTTTGCTTCTAGAACGACTTTACTCATAACGCAATGCCTCGGCAGGTTGAACTTTGGCTGCACGAAGCGCCGGATAAATTGTTGCCAAGAAACTTAAGAGTAAAGAAACAATCACGATAATTGTCACGTCTTGCCATCTTAAGTACGAAGGTAAGTAATGTACAAAATAGGCATCGAACAAATTAAGTCCAAGAACATTATTAAACCAAGAAATAATATCACTGATCGTAAGTGCCAAAATTATACCTAAAACCGTGCCCGCAACTGTACCAATCACACCAATCACTGTACCTTGCACCATAAAGATTTTAGTAATCATGGATGGTGACGCACCTAAAGTACGTAAAATTGCAATGTCCGATTTTTTGTCAGTTACCACCATGACCAAAGACGAAACAATGTTAAATGCAGCAACCACAATAATCAGTACAAGTAATAAACCAACTAATGTTTTTTCCATTTGAATGGCATTAAACAAATTACCGTGTGTATAGGTCCAGTTCGTTGCGTAGAAATTGCTTGGCAAGTTTTTCACAATATCATCGGCAACTTGAGGTGCTGCAAAAATATCATCCATTTTTAAACGTACGCCTTGAGCACCATCAGGTAAACGCAATAAAGTCGATGCATCATATAAAGCAATGTATCCGACCATTGAGTCCACTTCAGCACCTACGCTGAAAATACCCACCACTTTAAAGCGCTTAAAACGAGGCACAACACCTGCTGGAGATGGCGTTGCTTCTGGTAATACTAATGTCACACTGTCATTTAGACGTAAACCAAGTGAATCGGCCATGTCTTTACCAAGCACAATACCGAACTCACCCTTTTTAAGTGAGTCGAGGCTACCGGCAACAATATGATTTTGAATGATAGACACATTCTTTTCATATTTCGGATCAATACCCGTCACCATGATACCAGCCACTTGCCCTTGAGCAGTTAACATACCTTGCAATTGAGTAAAAGGTGCAACTCCAGTCACATGGGGATGATTTTCAACTCGTTTAATCAGCTCAGGCCAATCCGTAAGAATTTGCGTTGAAGAAACTGTCGCTTGCGGTACCATTCCCAAAACACGATTTTTCAATTCGCGGTCAAAACCGTTCATTACAGAAAGTACCGTGATCAGTACAGCGACACCAAGTGTCAAACCGACCATCGAAACCAATGCAATAAAAGAAATAAAATGATTACTGCGTCGTGCGCGAGTATATCTCAACCCTATATACAGTGAGATTGGTTTAAACATACCTTCTAAATCCAAGGTCATTGATGGAAAATAGAGAAGTGCGATCTACACTTCTTATTTAGCCATATCGTTAGATGCTGTATTAAGGTTTAAAAATCAGTAAGTTCTGACCTACCCTTAACAATCCTAATATTATATTGCTGCGCTATTTTCTACTACTTAAGATATGAGATCAATTTGATCATGCATTTAGCTACGAATTAGAACAATTTAATGAATAAGCTCAACAAATTACTCTCATCTTCTCCTATTTAGATTTAATATGTTGGGCAAAATTACGGTTTGCTTGAATGTCTTTATAGAAATACAGGAATAGACCAAACAAGATAATAAATGCCCCCACAAAAACCATCATTGAAAGATGTTCATGGTTTAAAACAGCACCAATCATCATAGCTAACATAGGCGTAATAACGGTTGTAAGCGATAAAGTAGTTGCTTTGATATTTTGTACAAGTTTGAAATAACAGAACATAGCAACGAGTGAAGCCATAAGAACTGTATAAATTAGAGCAAATAAGGATTTAGCTTGCGGCAAATGGGTCGGAGCATATTGCCAAATAAATGGAATAAGGCAGCTCGCCAAAAGCGATGAGACCAAGATTGAACCTGTTGCCTGAGCCATAGGTTGAATTTGGGCATTCACTTTTTTTACCCAAAAAATAGAAAATGAATAAACAAAAACACTGATCAACATTAAAACAATGCCAAATGGATGCACGTGCTGACCAGATCCATTCAAACAAATGATTGCTAGACCACAAACGGCAATCGCCATACCAAGCCACTGCAATTTATAAAGATGCTGACCAAAAGCAAAACGGCCAATTAATCCAGCCATGATAGGCGCCAGACCAAACATGAGTGCGATCATGCCTGAACTTAAATATTGAGTTGCAGCATAAGTAAAAATTTGAGAGCCAATTAAACTAAAAGACCCTGCAAAATAACTATGGAGAGCTTGCTTATGAGTGGGAAAAGAAGTTTTTAGAATAAGTAAAACAATAACTGAAAGAGGTAAAGCAATATAAAAACGTAATAGTAAGGCCCACATGACATGTAAGTCAGACACGCTCCATACAATGGCTAAAGGTGTCGTTGCCCAAATAAATACAAGCAAGACATAAGTTGAAGCCAAGTTGGTCTGGGATGGCATAAGAAGCTCACTAAGCAGTTTTACGTTTTTGCTTTAAAATTGTTTGGTCGAGTGCACTGGAAAATTCACGCTTATCACGTTCTGAAATTGGAGGAGGACCACCTGTCTGGACTCCAGCACCACGCAGCGTGTCCATAAAGTCACGTAAGTGCAATCGTGCTTTTACGTTCGCTGTGGTATACACTTCACCACGTGGATGAATCGCAATACCTCCTTTCTCAATAACTTGAGCAGCAAGCGGAATATCTTGTGTAATTACAATGTCATTTTCAGACATACGATTCACAATTTCCTGATCGGCCTGATCGGCTCCACTTAAAACTTGCAGAGATTTAATACGCACTGAAGGGGTAATACCGACATTTTGATTGGCTACAAAAATCACTTCTAATTGATAACGATCTGAAGCTCTTAAAATAACTTCACGCAAAATTTTAGGTAATGCATCTGCGTCTACCCATAACTTAAATGGCAGCACGTTATTCTCTATTTCCACTAAAAATATAAGTCTAACAGATGCATTTCATTAGAGAATAGCGCTAAATATAAAACTTGTTTTCTAAATTTAATTTTAACAATCTCTTAACAGTCGACTATATTCACTCTTAAAAGCACGTGTTTTGCCTATTGAAAGGCTTTTTAATAAGTAAATATGTGCTTTTGCAAGAGAATTTACATATGTTGACTTGAAAAATAGCAATTACCCTCGATTTAATATAACAAGTGAGATAAACCCAACATCAATCATACTTATGAAAAATCAAAACAGTCCAGAAGTTATTACGGTAAACGACCAAAATTTTGGTAGTCATGGCGAGCATTGGAATCTACTGACCGCCCATCCAGAGACAGATGTACCAAAATGGCTTGGACTGGCGCTTGATGCTCCTGTAATGCCAATGGGTTTATGCCAAAGTGAAGATGAAATGGATCAATCTTTTTGGCTGATTCAAGGTCCTCAAGGGCAAAATGTCACCATTAACCAAATTATTGCAGTTGAAAATCAAAAGCCTCGTGCTTTAAAAACAGCATTTCCTAGTTTTGAAAGCCCGTATCAATATAATGCACAAATTGAACGCATCATTACTTGTGATTCAGCAACTCAGGCAGTATTAAGTTTAAGATTAAATAAAAATACGACTGTTTATGCATTTGATAATTTATTTAGTGTTAATCGTTGTCAATATGACAAAACCCAAACTTACCAAGTTCAATTTAATGCATGGGCTTATGAATTAGAGTCCGTCCCTGCCGGCGAAACAATTGTTGTAGATGATCCGGCATCAATTAAGCATCACCGTGCGTTAAATGCAATTTTAACTGAAAATAATGGTATTGCACCTGAAAACCTACAAGAACTCATTAATGAATGGCAACCGAAAACTGAGGAAGATCAACAACCTGTGACGGTTGATTTTTCAAAAATGGTTGCATATTTATATGGGGAAAATCTTGGTCAAGAAGACGAAGCATGGTTCCAAGGTAATATTGTCGGTAAAACTTCAATGACATTTATGGGTGCAGAATATACCCTTTACGATGTCACTTTAGTTTTAGAAGACAATCTTCCTGCCATATTAGTGCGCATCGCGACCCAAAATGATTTGTACAAAAACTTTAATATTGGTGAATATATTCGCGGTAATATCTGGATTCAGGCGAATATTTATGCTAAAAATAGTGAAACTAATTGAATTTCACTAATATTTTAAAAATTAGGCTATTGAATGAAGATTATACCTGAACAAACCACCAGCCTCATTCAAACTAGTAACCCACGTATAAGGGTCGATACTGGTGCGTTTTGCTTTTTCGTTTTAGGTATGTTCTTAGCCGCGATGATGATACATCAATTTGGTTTTATGCCTTTTTAATTAATAAATTATATAAAAATAAAGCCCTCTTTTTGAGGGCTTTATTTTTTTGATTTACTTAACCATTACGTTTAGCAAAATCATCCATAAAGCGAATAAGTGCTTGCACGCCTTCTAATGGCACAGCGTTATAAATACTTGCACGCATACCCCCAACTGAGCGGTGACCGGCCAAGTTCAATAAATGATTTTCTTCAGCTTCTTTCAAGAATTGCTTTTCTAAAGCTTCATCTGCCAAAGTGAATGGTACATTCATAATTGAACGGTTTGGAATAGCAATCGGGTTATTATAAAAATCGCTTGAATCGATATAACCATAAAGTAACTGAGCTTTTTCAAGGTTAACTTTATGAATAGCGTCTACCCCACCCTGCTCTAGTAACCATTCGAATACTAAACCAGACAAGTACCAAGCATAAGTTGATGGTGTATTTACCATAGAACCATTTTTCGCTTGGTCACCATATTTTAAAATGCTTGGAATTTCTGGCTTAGCTTGGTCAAGTAAATCATCACGAACAATAACGATTGTTAAACCAGCAGGACCAATATTTTTTTGTGCGCCGGCATAAATTAAACCAAACTTGGTCACATCTAATGGAGCTGATAAAATACTTGATGAATAGTCGCATACAAGTGGCGCTTTAACATCAGGAATACCTGCAAACTGTAATCCGCCAATTGTTTCGTTATCTGCATAATGAACATATGCTGCATCGTCAGACAAGTTCCATTCGCTTTGATCAGAGATGGCGAACTTACCATCTACTTTAATACCTGCTTCTACAGTATTAATATCTCCATAGCGTTTTGCCTCTTTTAACGCTTTTTCAGACCAAATTCCTGTATGGATATAATCTGCTTTGTTATTTTTACCAAGCAGGTTTAAAGGAATTGCTGAAAATTGTAATGACGCGCCGCCTTGTAAAAACAGTACTTTATAGTTTTCAGGAATATTCATAAGCTTACGCAAATCTGCTTCAGCTTTTTCAGCTACGGCAACATAGTCAGCACTACGGTGACTCATTTCCATGATGGATAGACCTTTACCTTGCCAATCCAACAACTCTTTTTGAGCTTTTTCTAAAACGGCAGTAGGTAATGCAGCAGGACCAGCACAGAAATTGTACGCGCGCATGATTTTTCCCTTGTAAAGTGAAACACAATAAAAAAAGGCATTTAACCACAGATTGCTTAAGCTTGCAGCAGCTTCTCTAGTAAATATTTCAATGCTAGGGCGTATTTAGGTTTATTTTTTCAATAACTATTTTATTTATTTCTTTGCTTTCACTTATTTTTTTATAAGTTTTATTAGATAAAGTTCAACTTGACTTGTTAATCGAGTTCCCCATACTGTGAGGAATATATAAAGTTTGCTGTATGATTTTCCGTCAAGCAAAATAAACTCAAAATCATTTTGTGCTTTTATACAATTGTATAATAAACAATATGATAATTGAATTTAATAACAAGAAATTTAAACTATAAGGGATGATCAAAAATTGTTATATAAAATGCCAACACATCAGTATCGACAGTCAATACGCCCTTTTTTCTTTAAACCCAATTACCTTGCGTTGGTATTGGGAGTATTTATTGCAACGCCTATTTATGCACAAAGCTTAAGTTATGCTGAAGCAGAACAACAAGTTTTAAAAAGCTCGTATAGCACTCAAGCCAACCAAGCTTTACAACAAGCCTCTCAATTAGAAGCCGAAGCAGTAAAAGGTTTAGGCTTACCCAGAGTTGATTTAAACGTTAGAGCATACGCGTTTCATAGTGAAACAGATGTGCCACTTAGTGGTTTTAAGCAAAAACTTGAGAATGATTTAAGCCAAGGATTAAACGACAAATTGTCTCAGTGGAACAATGTCATTCCATCAGATGTTTTAGGACAAGTTCAAGAAGGTTCAAACCAAATCATCCATGATGGAATCAATCGTTTTCCTAACTACGCTAATTTGACTGTAGAAGACCAAGTAGTCCGCCCCTCTATTTCAGTTGTGATGCCAATCTATACAGGAGGCTTGACGACTAGTGCAAAGAAAATAGCTAATATTCAAGCTCAACGTTCCGAGCTTTCAAGCCAACAACAGCAAGATATACAGCGCTTCGAAGTCGTACAAAGTTACTTTAATGTGCAATTACAACAACAACTGGTCGCGAGTAGCTTATTTAACTTTAATGCAATGCAAAAGCATTACAGCAACGCGCTAAAGCTCGAACAGCAAGGTTTTATTAGTAAAGGACAACGCATGCAATTCGAAGTTGCCCGTAACAATGCCGAACGAACTTTACAAAATGCTCAAGCAAATCTGAATGCCAGCCAATTCAGTTTAAACAATCTTCTTCATCAGCAAAGTAATCCTGATTTGAGTACTCCTCTTTTTGTAAATACAGTTCGTAGCCAATCGTTAGAATCTCTTTTAAGTAGTTATTCTCAAAAATCGAGCCTGGTGCAAAAAATGCAGTTAGACACTCAATTGGCTAATGCGAATATTCAGGCTCAACAAGCAGCTAAAAAGCCAAGCCTCTTTGCTTTTGGTGAATATTCACTCGATGAAAATGAAAACTGGATTGTAGGTGTCATGGCAAAATACAATCTGTTTTCTGGCGTAGATAAAAATAAGAATATTCATGCTGCCGAGTTAAAACGTTATGCCTCAGAACTCATGACTGAACGAACTAAACAAGAGATTGAAGCTTTATTGAATAAGTCTTATAACGAGCTCAATTCAGCGCAGCAAAGTCATACCTTACTTCAAAGAAATATCAATGCAGCTCAAGAAAACTTACGTATTCAGGAGCTTTCTTTCCGTGAAGGTATGGGAACAGCCACACAAGTCATTGACGCGCAAAATGCGTTAAGTGCTTTAAAAACAGAAATGGCTTTAAATGCTTATAAATATGTCATGTCGCTCGCAACGCTATTGCAAAGCCATGGTTCTATGGACCAGTTTAAAGCTTATGTGACTCAACCACACACCGACTATATCCGCTAATGGGGGCATAACATGAATCAAGAAACATCTTCTTCTCAGCAAGATTCACCTGTTACGGATACAGAGCATACAGGTCAAGATCAACAAAATATTCAAACCGACAATACGCAAGAAGTAAAAACGAGTAAAAGTTCTCAACCGCCTAAAAGTTCAAAAATTAAACTAATTATTGCGGTGGTCATTATTGCTCTATTAGGGCTAATCATTTTCGGTTTATGGAAAAGTTATCAACCTAAGCCTATTGAGTTACAAGGCAGAGTTGAGGCTGAAACGATTCACGTCAGTACTAAAGTTCCAAGTCGTATTGAAGAAATTTATGTGCAAGAAGGCCAAAAAGTTTCTAAAGGACAACCTCTGGTTCGTTTAGTCAGCCCAGAAATTGAAGCTAAAAAGCAGCAAGCTTTAGCTACACTACAATCAGCTTTAGCTTTTCAGTCTACTGTAGACCGTGGTTCGCAACAGGAAAATATTGATACACTTTATGCCAACTGGCAAAGTATGAAAGCTCAAGCGAACCTTGCAAAAACCACTTATCAACGTGGTGAAAATTTATATAGACAAGGTGTTATTTCTCGTCAAAGACGAGATGAGATGTTAGCTGCACAAACCTCTGCTCAAGAGTTAAGTGAAGCAGCTTATCAACAATATGCTCGAGCAAAGCGCGGAAGTACCAGTCAGCAGAAATCTACAGCAGATGCACAAGTTGATATTGCCAAAGCAGCAGTCAGTGAAGCTCAAGCACTTGAGGCAGAAACCCGCCTACTCGCTCCTATTTCAGGTACAGTTTCAAAAACTTATGGCAAACCTTCTGAACTCGTTGCGATGGGTGTACCGGTTGTCAGCATTTTAGAAGATGATGATTTGTGGGTGAGTTTAAATGTCGGTGAAAATCAGTACGCTTCTGTTTATAAAAACAAAACGCTAGAGGGATTCATTCCTGCGCTGAATCAAACCGTAATGTTTAAAGTGAAAAATATTGATGCCGAAGGTGAATTTGCCACCATTAAAACCACACGTCAAACCGGCGGTTATGATATCCGTAGCTTTAAATTGCATTTGGTACCTGAGCGTCCTGTCAAAGAATTAAAAGTTGGCATGAGTGTTCTATTTAAAATTAAAGAAGAAAAATAAAGCATGTTTGCCAGTATATTACGTGAACTAAACTATCTAAGAAGCAATAAATGGGATTTGTGTATGGTGACACTTATCCCTGCTTTTATCATTTTTTTGTTTAGCAGCATGTTTTATGCAGGTAAGGCTGAACATTTACCTATCGCGATTATTGATCAGGATCAAAGTGAGCTGAGCCGCAATATTGAAAAGTATCTTTCGTTAAATCATACGGTAGATGTTAAAACAATTACTGCAAGCTCGACCGAAGCTGAAAAACTACTCAATGAAACCAAAATTTGGGGCTATGTTTTTATTCCTGACGGCGCTGAAAAACGTTTTGTAAAAGCTCAAGACGCACAAATCAGTATTGCTTTTAATCAGTCATTTTTTAGCGTAGGAAATACGATTTCCTCAGCAATGCTAGTCAGTACACTGAATGCTTTAGCAGACTATGCAGGCCAGAGTTATCTTGCAAATAATATTCCTTATTTAGATGTCCCTACAGCACATGTCAAAATTTCAACACTCTATAACCCAAGTATGAGCTATGAATTTTATTTAGAACCTTTCATGGTTCCTGCTGTTTTGCATCTATTACTCTGTTGTTGTGTGGCTTTTGCTATTGGACAAGAGCTTAAACGCGGCACATTAACCCAGTGGGTTAACCGTGAAAATTTTATTCGCGGCTTATTGGCTAAAAATTTACTTTATAGCTTTATTTTTTGTCTCTGGACTTGGTTATGGATGTTTTGGCTCGTTGAGATTCGCGGTTGGTTTGTCGCAGGTTCTCTCAGTTTCTTATTAGTTGCTCAGTTTTTGCTTTATTTTTCTTATGCACTCATTAGTAGTACTGTTATTTTAGCTACCAAAAATTTAAGTAAAACTTTTGGTTTTATTGCAGTATACGGCGGGTCTTCTTTAAGTTTTGCAGGAGTTACCCTACCTTTAAATAACGCACCGATTTTCACTAAATTTTGGTCTTTAATTATTCCATATACACCTTATGCAAAGCTCCAAACCGAACAATGGGTGATTGGAAGTCCACTTTTTATTTCAATGACGCCTTTTTTAATACTGATTGGCTACTGCCTTATTTATTTCATTTTGAGTTCCTTGCTGCTTAAAAAACTAGTTCGGGGGACAGCGCAATGAAAGAGTTCTTAAAGGCTTATGCCCAAACATTTAAAGATATTGTTGGTAACAGTTCGGTTTTCACGACACTGATTTTATCAGTCATTCTTTATAGCTTTTTTTATCCAACTGCTTATAAAGCTGAACGTGCCGAATCAATTCCAATTGTCGTGGTTGATGAAGAACAGAGTCTTTTAAGCTCTCAAATTATTGGACAAGCAAGCAATAGTCCGCACGTTAAAATTGTTAATGTGACTGCTAATTTTCTCCAAGCTGAGCAAATGGTTCGCGAGCAAAAAGCAGATGGTATTTTGCTTTTACCCAACAACTTAACACAGAGCCTACGCCGCGGAGAAACTGGTGGAATTGGCTTGTACTTAAGTACAACCAACTTCTTAAAAACTAAAGAAATTGGGTTAGGTCTTGCTACATCTATTGAAGCTACATTAAAAGAATATGTTGAAAAATTTGGAGAGCGTACACATTTCCAACCAGCTCTTTCTATTCATCAGGTTCCTTTATTTAACCCCCTTTCAGGTTATGGAAGCTATATTTTTCCAGCAGTTGCAACACTCATTATTCACCAAACGATTGTATTAGGTTTAGCCATGCTGATTGCAAGCTACCGCGAACAGCATGAAAAAATTACCTCCATTCGCTTTGCTGGAATTTTTGCCAGCCTGTTTACTATTGGTTGTTTAAGCAGCTTTTATCTTTTTGGTTTTACCTTGTGGTTCAACGACTACCCACATGGTGGAAACTTTATTGGTTTACTCGTCGCGGTTCCTATTTTTATTAGTTGTGTGATTGGATTAGGCATGTTAGTTGGTTCACTTTTAGATATGCCTGAACGTGCCGGACATATTATCGTATTTAGTTCAGTTCCTCTTTTCTTATTAACTGGTACCGCATGGCCCCACCATGCCATGCCTGAATGGCTAGAATGGTTTGCTTGGTGCTTACCTTCTACACACGGTGTACAAATGTTTGTACAGCTTAATCAAATGGGTGTTCCTTTAAATGTGGTGATTCCTAAATTGATTTTTCTTGCAACAATTGGAATCATTTTTTTAATTATTGCTCATTCACGTTTAAAAAATTTCAAATAAATTTAAGGACTCATAAATGTGCATAAATTATATTTTTATTTACTATAAAATCTTATAGTTAAAGCTTATTTCTTAAATAATTGACCAAAAAAATCTAAAAAAACAAATAAATTCAAAGTATTAATTTGTATCAATTGTCATGAAACCTTAAGAAAACTTTAAGTTGAAATTAAGAAATTTTCTCCATAGTAATTAGTATAGTTTTTCAGCAGCTACGCAGAGTATTCTGTAATCCTGCCTATGACGGAATCTGGATATGGCAAAAGTGTGTTATTGCGCAGATGACTTTGCAATGAATGCAGAAATATCAGACGCAATTATTCAACTCATTGAACAAGGTGCCCTACAGGCAACCTCATGTATGACACAATCTGAATTGTGGGAAACTGCTGCTGCCAAATTAAAACCTTTTAGCGATCAAATTGATATCGGTTTGCATTTAAATCTTACCCATCAATTCGCTTCAGGTAATACTGTTTTTTCCTTACCTATGCTTATTTTACGTGCATGGTCTTCAAGCCTGAATCGTGAATTAATTACGAAATGTATTGAAGAGCAATGGGACTTATTTGTTTCAGTCATGGGAAAACACCCAGACTTTATTGATGGACATCAACATATTCATCAATTTCCGTTTATACGCGATATTTTGCTGCAATTGTTAAAAGAGAAGAAATTTACGGGCTGGATTCGAAATTTACAGCATCCGATTGATTTACCTCACTATCGTTTTAAGACTCGTGTGCTCTCTGCACTTGGTTCTAACTCTTTGGCAAAAGCATGTCAAACATATCAATTTAATCAGAATGACCAATTTGCTGGTATTTATGATTTTAAGCAAACTGATTATGGCGAACTCAATCAATACTGGCTTGCACATGCAAAAGACCATTTACTGATAATGTGCCATCCAGCACTTGCAGAATCAAATGATCAAGATCCGATTCAGCACGCCCGAATACAAGAATATGAATATTTTAGTTCGGATCAGTTTCAAATTGATTGTCAGCAATATGGTATCCAGCTCACTAGACTAGGGGCAATGCAATGAACACAAAACCATTTTTATCCTGCGTTGTTCCAGCTTATAACGAAGCAGAAAATTTAAAAACTTTTATTCCTGCTTTAGCAAATAGTCTATAACAGCAAAATCTTAGCTATGAAATTATTGTGGTCGATGATGGGAGTAAAGACGATACTATTCCAATTTTGCAAACAATGATTGATGACTATCCCTTAGTTGTGCTTGAACTTTCACGCAACTTTGGTAAAGAAGCAGCGTTAAGTGCGGGTTTAGATCATGTGACAGGCGAAGTTACTTTACTAATTGATGCGGATTTTCAACACCCATTTGAAGCAATTCCAACCATGATCAACCTTTGGAAAAATGGTTATGACATGGTGTATGGCATTCGTAATCGCTCCACTGAATCTTGGCTTAAACGTGTTTTAACTCAAGGTTACTATCGTATATTAAACTTAAGCTCACCGATCGATATTCCAGAAAGTGCTGGAGACTTTCGTCTATTAGACGCAAAAGTTGTTGAAGCAATTAAACAATTGCCAGAAAAAAATCGCTATATGAAAGGCCTATATGCTTGGGTTGGTTTTAAAAGTATAGGCGTTAATTTTTCTGAACAGGAACGTCAGCACGGCCGTTCTAGTTTTAACGTAAAATCTCTATTTAACTTGGCTATGTCAGGTTTAACTGGTTTTTCAGATTTACCTTTACGCATCTGTATTTATTTAGGCGCAATTCTGGCTTTAGGTGCTATGGGCTACGGCGTATGGATCATCATTAAAACGTTGATCGAAGGAATTTCTGTCCCAGGTTGGGCAACACTTGCAGCAGGTATGACTTTACTTGGCGGTATACAGCTGTTATTCCTAGGTATTGTTGGTGAATATATTAGTCGTATTTACGCTGAAGTAAAAAATAGACCAAAATATATTGTTGCATCCGAACATTCTCGTATTAAACAAGAAAAATCTATCACAAAGCCGGAAAATACTTTCTCTAGTTTCTAACATGTTTGCTCATATTCTTCAGCTCACGCGGTTTGCTACTACCGGAGCCGCAGCAGCACTTACTCACTATAGTGTCGCCATGCTTCTGTTTAAGAAGCATGTTGCACTGCAATACGCCAATTTACTCGCATTTTTAGTTGCCTATTGGGTGAGCTATTTCGGGCATCGTATTTTTACTTTTAAAGCACAGCATCTTGATCATCGTCAGACTCTACCAAAATTCACATTGGTTGCAGGTGATCCTAGCCAAAATAATGGACAGTACTTCCCTCTAAAGATAACGTAACGTTAACTTTGGAGATCCAAGAAATGGCCAAACGTTTTAGTGCTGAATTTAAACAGCAAGCAATTGATTATGCACTTTCAAACTCACACGAGCCTATAGCTGCAATCGCCCAGAAATTAGGTGTGGGTTATTCAACTTTAGACAAATGGATTCGTGAAACCAATCCAGTGGGTTCAAGCAAACGTCAACTTTCACCAGAACAACAGCGGATCTTGGAATTAGAGAAAGAAGTCAAACAGCTCAAGGAAGCCAATGACATCTTAAAAAAAGCGCATGTGTACTTTCTAACAGATCATGCCAAGAAAAGTACACGGTAATTCAAGATCTAGATATGAATGAAGTCACGGTATCTTCTGCCTGTAAATACCTAGGTGTCAGCACTTCAGGCTATTATGCCTGGCGAAAACGTCAGGCCAATACGGTAGAGAAATATAATGATTTAAAAGCCGTATATTGGCAGCATCATGCACGATTGGGTGCACCTTCATTGGTACATGACATGCATGATTTAGGTTACAGCATGAGTGAACGCACTGTTGGAAGAATGCTGAAAAATCTGGGTTTACGCAGCAGGATTGCGCGTAAATACAAGCATACGACTGATTCAAACCATCGTTTGCCTACAGCACCCAATCTGTTAGAGCGTCAATTTACAGTCATTCAGCCTAACAAGGTTTGGACAACGGATATTACCTATATCCGTACCAAGCAAGGTTGGCTGTATTTATGTGTGATGCTGGATCTATTTAGTCGTCGTATCGTGGGGTGGCAAACCAGCCATCGAATAGACCGCCAGTTGGTGTGTGATACGTTTAACTATGCAATGGCTCGTCAGGGTTATCCAACTGGTGTTATGGTTCATTCGGACCAAGGTTCACAGTACTGTAGTCGTGATTTTAGAGCGCTGTTACTGACAAATGATTGTACTCAGAGTATGTCTAGACGTGGAAACTGTTGGGATAATGCAGTGACTGAAAGCTTCTTTCATACATTGAAAGGTCATGTGGTCCATGGCAGTGTGTTTGCCACTCGAAAAGAAGCGAATGCTGTCTTGTTTGACTATATTGAGATTTATTACAATCGGGTCAGAAGACATTCTGCAAATGGCTGGTTAAGCCCTGAAGCCTTTGAGAAGAAATATTTTAAGAATTTAGAGGGATTTGTTGTCCACGATACTGTCTAGGATCAGACATTCTGCAAATGGCTGGTTAAGCCCTGAAGCCTTTGAGAAGAAATATTTTAAGAATTTAGAGGGATTTGTTGTCCACGATACTGTCTAGGATCAAGGCTTAGGTTTTTTATTTAATGAAAGTTTTCTTCTACTCTCGAACCTCTATTTTAATGTCCCTGTTTCAACCTTAGTGTGTATTGCAATTGTTCTGACTTCTGTCGTGACTTTCTTGCTTAACCGTTTTTTTGCATTTCAACATTAAGGATTGTGTATGCAGCAATGGCTTCGTAATTCCAAATTTTTATTATTTTTTTTACCGTGTTGGTTACTTCTTCTTTCTTGGATAAGACCTCTATCTGTACCTGATGAAGGACGCTATGGAGATATTAGCCGAGCTATGGTCGAGTCTGGAGATTGGTTAACTCCACGAATCGATGGTTTGCCATTCATGCATAAACCCCCTCTACTACACTGGTTAAGTTCTATTTTTATGGAGCTTTTTGGCGTACATGTATGGGTGTTACGGTTAGTACCAGTTTTAGCTGGTACCCTCATGTTAGTGGGACTATTCTTATTTGTAAAAAAGCATATTTCGGAAGGTGTAGCACAGCTTACGGTTATCATTTTAGCGACCAACCTGCTTTTTTTTGGCAGTAGTCAATATATTAACCATGATTTACTAGTAGCCTCATGGATTACGATTAGTGTTTTATGCTTTGCTGATTTCACCATTTCTGCACGTAAACCTATTTTATTTTTAGGTTACATCGCTGGTGCAGCTGCTTTTCTAAGTAAAGGTCTCATTGGGGTTCTCATTCCAGGTATGATCCTGTTGCCGTGGATACTCTACACAAAACAATGGAAGAAAATACCTTCGCTTCTTAATCCATTGGCGATCTTGCTATTTTTGCTCATCATTAGTCCATGGCTCTATGCAGTACAAAGTAAATATCCTCAATTTTTACATTACTTCTTTATTGACCAACAATTTAGTCGATTTAGTTCAAAAGAATTTAATAATAAACAACCATGGTGTTTCTATCTGCTTATTTTATTTGTCAGCTGCTTACCATGGTTTTTTGCGAGTAGATTTGAATCTATTAAGACCATCTTTAAAGACTATAAGCAATCAGGTGTATTTGCCCTGCTTGTATGGTGGTTTATTTCTGTTACGGTTTTCTTCTCTATTCCGCCATCTAAACTAGCGGGCTATATTTTACCTGCTGTGCCACCTCTTGCTATTTTCTTAGCACTTGTGATTAACAAAGTTCTTGAAAGCAGTTATAAAACCAAATTACAGATTTGGGGTACTCCTGTATTTATTATACTTCTTGGAATTGGTATTGCTGCTACACCTCGTTTTATTCGTGCAAATCAACCTTTTTTCCAACACGAAGCTGTATTTATTTATACCATTGGTGCGCTGTTAATTGTGCTCCCACTGGTTTTAGTGTGGTTATACAAAAAGCAAAAAGTGAGCTATTTAAACTATATTTTTATAAGTTTAATTGTTTTATGTAGCTCTGTTCCTTTTGCCGTTCGTATTTTAGATACCAAAAATAATGTTGGCCAAACAGATTTTGCTGAGTACATTACTCCATCTACAAAAATAGTTTTCTACAATTACTATTTTTATGATGTGCCATTCCTTTTAAAGCTTAAACAGCCTGTCTATATTGTAAATGAATGGGATAGTGTCCATTCCGATAGTGCTTCTTTAGAAATTAAAGATGGCTTGTTATTTGAGCCCCAACTTAAAAAGTATTTGTGGAGCGAACAGCAGCTCAAAGATGCTTTATCTCAAAAGCAAGATCTAATCGTGGTAAGTCAACCAAATAATTTTTCGACTAAAGACCCATCGGTAAAAACTCTACATTACCGAAACTATGATGTATTTATTTTCCATCCAGCAAAATAAATAGACGAGAAATAAAAAAGGAAGCCTAGGCTTCCTTTTTTTTATTTTAAAACGTTTTACTCTTCAGAAGTATCTTCATTATTAGATACAACTTCTTCGCTATCAGTTTCAGTCGTATCTACTTCGCCTTCAAGAAGTTCTTCTTCGTCTTCTACAGCTTCAATTGAAACTACACCAACGAGGGTTTCTTCTTCACTTAAACGGATGAGACGAACACCTTGAGCATTACGGCCTGTCATTGCAACTTCTGCTGCACGTGTACGAACAAGCGTACCACCATCAGAAATCAACAATAATTCTTTAGTTTCATCAATAGAAACTGCACCAACTAGCTCACCGTTACGTTCACTTGTTTTAATTGCAATAACGCCCTTACCACCACGTTTCTTGGTTGGGAAGTCATTTACAGGAGTACGTTTACCGTAACCGTTGGCACTTGCACATAGTACTTCACCTGTTTCAGGTACAACGACAAGCGATACGATACGACTTACTAGATTCGAATCTGCTGAATCATCATTATCATCTGATTCATCATTTTCTACATCTGCATCTTCTTCACTTAGGATACTGCTAGCAAAGCTCACGCGCATACCACGTACACCTTTAGCTGTACGACCCATTGCACGTACGTCAGTTTCAGCAAAACGAATTGCCTTACCTTCGTTAGAGAACAACATGATTTGCTGATTACCATCAGTAATCGCAACACCAATTAAGGTATCTTCTTCATTAAGCTCAATAGCACGTAGACCATTTGAACGAATGTTTGCAAATTGTTCTAACTCAACACGCTTAACCGTACCAGAAGCTGTAGCCATAAACACATAGTGGTTTTCTGGGAACTCTGTTAACGGCAAGATTGCAGTTACTGTTTCTGTTGCATCTAGAGGTAACAAGTTCACGATTGGACGACCTTTTGCCCCACGTGATGCTTGAGGAACCTCAAATACTTTTAGACGGTACACTTTACCTACATTGGTAAAGCAAAGTACAGTCGCGTGATTCGATGCCACAATCAGATGTTGAATAAAGTCATCATCTTTCATTGAGGTTGCAGACTTACCACGTCCACCGCGACGCTGTGCCTGATAGTCTGAAAGTGGTTGAGTTTTTGCATAACCCGTTTGTGAAACAGTTAATACAACTTGCTCTTCCGGAATCAAATCTTCACGGCAGAAATCAACACGAGATTCAACAATTTCAGTACGACGTGCATCGCCATATTGTTGTAATACTTGTGCTAACTCTTCACGAATAACGCCCATCAACAAGTTGAAGTCGTTTAAAATTGCTGTAAGTTCAGCAATTTGACCTAAAATTTCAGTATATTCTGCGTGTAACTTGTCTTGTTCCAGACCTGTTAAACGGTGTAAACGTAATTCTAAAATTGCGCCTACTTGTGTCGGAGATAAGCGGTAAATTGAATCGCTTAGACCAAATGGACGATTTGGATCTTCACCTTCAATTTCATCTGGACGAACAGAAATAGCACCTGCTTTTTCAAGTAATGAAACAACACCACCACCTGCCCACTCACCAGCAAGTAAACGCTCACGCGCTTCAGCAGGGTTAGCAGAAGTTTTGATGGTTTCAATAATTTCATCAATATTAGCTAAGGCAACTGTCAAACCTTCCAAGATATGACCACGTTCACGCGCTTTGCGTAATTCGAACATGGTACGGCGTGTCACAACTTCTTGGCGATGACGAATAAATGCCGCAATAATATCTTTCAGATTCATCAACTTTGGCTGTCCATTGTCTAGACAAACCATGTTGATGCTGAATGAGTTTTCAAGCTGGGTATTTAAGAATAAGTTATTTACAACGACTTCTGCGTTTTCACCGCGTTTCAAGTCAATTGCAATACGCATACCTTCTTTGTCAGACTCATCACGAAGTTCTGAAATACCTTCAAGTTTTTTCTCTTTTACTAACTCGGCAATACGTTCAATCACTCTTGCTTTGTTTACTTGATATGGAATTTCAGTAAAGACGATGGTTGTACGGCCTGTCTTTTCATCTTCTTCGAAATGGTATTTACCGCGAATGTGCAGACGACCTTTACCGGTACGGTAGGCATCAACAATACCTGATTTACCGTAAATAATACCGCCTGTAGGGAAGTCAGGACCGGTAATATATTCCATCAATCCTTCAATCGAGATATTCGGATTGTCAGCATAAGCCAAACATGCATTCACAACTTCAGTCATGTTGTGTGGTGCCATGTTGGTAGCCATACCTACAGCAATACCCGCAGCACCGTTAATTAGCAAATTTGGAACACGTGTCGGAAGTACTTCAGGAATACGTTCCGAACCGTCGTAGTTATCTTCCCAGTCAACTGTGTCTTTTTCTAAATCTGCAAGAAGCTCATGTGCCAGCTTAGTCATACGGACTTCGGTATAACGCATCGCCGCGGCGCTATCGCCATCGATCGAACCGAAGTTACCCTGACCATCAACCAATAAATAACGTAAGCTAAAGTCTTGAGCCATACGAACAATGGTTTCATAAACAGCTAAGTCACCATGCGGGTGATATTTACCGATTACGTCCCCAACGACACGAGCAGATTTCTTGTAGGCTTTGTTATAGTCATTGCCCAATTCGTGCATGGCATAAAGCACACGACGGTGAACAGGTTTAAGACCGTCTCTCACATCCGGCAATGCACGAGATACGATTACACTCATTGCGTAATCTAAATATGAATGCTTGAGTTCGTCCTCAATGGCAATCGGTCGGATTTCCGATACGCTCATGCATACTCCTTCTTACAGATAGATATTTCTATCCGTTTATATGTCTTGATCTTGCAAAAAATTTAGTTCCGGAAAGTGAACTAAAATCGAAAAAAATATAGCTGTATACTATAGCATAAATTGCTCGATAACTGGGAGTTTAGCGATCTGAAAATAGCATTTTTTTACAATAAAAATTCTATTAGAATTAATAAGTTAAAATTATAGGTTTCTACTTTTAAATGTATTCATTAAAACTCAATTATTCGACCAAAATATAAACAGCATGAAAGTGCTCTTTTTAGAACACATTTCATGTATTTAAAGAATCTAACTTTTCGTCTTAGCTCAACTTAGCACTATTTGAGTTAAAGATTCCGAGTTCATTTTTAAAGCTAATTATGCTTTTTGAAGAATCAATTTACAGGGCGATATTGAGCCGGTATCCATTGGTATCCTGTTGAGCTTTTACCAATGTGTCCAATGCCAGGAAAAGCGATATGTGCTGCCCCTATCCACCAATGGTTTTTATAGGCTTGCTCAAAGATATCTTTACGGACAGCTATGGCTAGTTTCGAGTCAGTATCGGGCTTATAGCTTGCTTCAGGATAAGGAAACTGTACCGCACCGTAGTGCACAACATCACCTAGACCTAAGAACTTTTGTCCGTTTTTTCCATCTACTAAGTATGAAGAATGACCTTCCGTATGACCATGAGTCACGATGAGTTGAACATTCGGTATGTTAAAAGAGAATTTGGTAAACGCAACTAACTGCCCTGCCTTTTGGTATGGCTGTAATGCATCACGCGTCATTTTAAATATTGGTTTAAAAAAATCAGTGGCTTTTGCTTCATTAACAGGCGATGTCCAAAAATCTACATCTTCTTTAGCTAGATAAACCTTCGCATTTGGATAAACCATTTTGCCATCGAATGTAATACCGCATAAGTGATCAGGATGGGCATGTGTAATTAAGATCGTATCTATTTGTTCAGGTTGTACACCTGCTTTCTTTAAATTTTCAGGCACATGCCCCAAGGTAGGACCAAAACATTTTGCAGTCCCTGCATCAATCAAAATATTTTGCGTAGGCGTTTGCACAAGATAGGCAGAGAAATCCGTGACAATCTGGTTATGCTCATCTACAGGAACAAAGTTTTCTGCAAACAGTCGATTGGCTTTTTCAGCAGAAATACCCAGTAAATCAGTACGAGGCAGTCCCAGTTCCCCATCAAACAATGCCGTTACTTTAAGGTTTCCTATTGGTTGTAAAAAATAACCATCAACCTGATGCACGGTTGGGTTTTGTTCTGCATGTATAACTGTACTGGCACTCAGCAGTAATAATATCGCAAGTGATTTTAATGATTTCATCATAGAGTCCTTAGTATTTTCATACTTTAACTCTATTGGTTTTTATCTATTTAAATCGCTCAATAAGCGATAAGAAACGCTCATATTAACTTATTCTGCAGCTAGAACAGCTGGATCTATCCCATAACGCTCTACAAAGCGATCACGAAAAATAGCAACAGACTGATATCCAGATTTTGCTGCAATCGTTTTCATCGGTAGTTTTTTCGAATACAACAACTCAAGTGCATAACTAAGACGTGCATGCATAATCGTTTCTCTTAAAGTTGTATCTTCATGGTTAAGTTTGCGGCGAAGTGTTGCACTGCTCAAACCTAAACGCATTTCAAACTCACTAGACTGCCAATGGTGCTGTGGATTCTCTATCACCCAATCGTGAATGATTTTTGTCAACTTAGGTGGCGGTACAATTAGCACATCTGAGAAGTGCTGTTGACATAACTGTACTAGTATAGCGGTAATACATAAACGCGCTTTCACCACATCATGACTAAATAAAGCGGTTTGCCACTCGGTTAAAGAGGTAGCGAAATCATCAATTGAAAACTTTAATATTGCGTCGGTTCTGTCTACAACTGGCTTTGCCCAAATCATTTGTGCAGCTTGAATAACTTCATCACACATAGGCACAAGAATAGTGAGGTATTCACCCGTTATAGGGTCAGGCAAATTAACTGCATCGATAACCGTATCGGGTTTTATAATGTACAGATCACCGGCATTAAAATTGAATTGTTTTTTTTGAAGATTTAATTGTTGCTGCCCATATAAAATAAATCCCATGTGCAACTGGTTAACTTTAATATTGGCTAGTCCATGCTGATTTTTAGATCGAATACATAAATAATCTCGTGCCATATCTGCCCGTGCCAATCTCACCAATGACTGATGCAATTGATGAGCTTTTATGGAAGCAGAATAGATAATATTCATAATAATGATCGAAATAAAAAACGCCCTTGGCTAGTTATAGCACAAGGGCGTTTTTCGAATAAGTATTAAGCTGTAAATTACAACTTGCTTACCAACTCTGGTACTACAGTATTTAAATCACCAACTAACCAGTAGTCAGCAACGCTGTTAATTGGCGCTTCTTCGTCTTTGTTGATTGCAACAATAACTTTAGAATCTTTCATACCAGCCAAGTGCTGAATCGCACCAGAAATACCTACAGCAATGTAAAGCTCAGGTGCAACGATTTTACCAGTTTGACCAACTTGGAAATCGTTAGGTACGAAGCCTGCATCAACTGCTGCACGTGAAGCACCTTGTGCTGCACCAAGCTTGTCAGCTAATGGATCAAGTACTTCGTGGTAGTTCTCACCAGAACCTACACCACGACCACCAGATACAACAATACGAGCAGCGGTTAATTCTGGACGATCAAGTTTAACGATTTCTTCAGATACGAATTTAGAAATGCCAGCGTCTTTTACTTCGCCAACAGTCTCAATCGCAGCCGAACCACCTTCCGCAGCAACTGGATCAAATGCTGTACCACGAACAGTACCAACAATGATTGCTTCGTCAGATTGAACAGTTGCAATCGCGTTACCAGCGTAGATTGGACGCTTGAATGTGTTCGCAGATTCAACAGAAATAATGTCTGTGATCATGCTTACATCAAGAAGCGCAGCAACACGTGGAAGAATGTTCTTACCAGTCGTTGTAGAAGCAGCTAAAACGTATTTGTAACCTTTAGCCAAGTCAGCAACTAAGCCAGCTACGTTTTCAGCTAATTGGTTTGCATAAGCAGCGTTGTCAGCAAGTAATACTTTGCTTACACCAGCAACTTTAGCAGCAGCGTCAGCAACTGCTTGAGCGCCTGAACCAGCAACTAATACAGTAATATCACCACCGATTTTTTGAGCTGCAGCAACAACGTTTAAAGTAGCACCGTTAAGTGTCTGGTTGTTGTGATCAGCGATAACTAAAATACTCATGATTTTATCCTTCCGTATTAGATCACTTTCGCTTCATTTTTCAATTTTTCAACAAGCTCATCTACAGATTTCACTTGTACGCCAGCTTTACGTTCTGCTGGAGCTTCAACTTTAACAGTTTTAAGCTTAGTACCAGCTGTAACACCGTAATCAGCAGGAGATTTAGTATCAAGCGGTTTTTTACGAGCTTTCATAATGTTAGGCAATGCAGCATAACGTGGCTCGTTTAAACGCAAGTCAGTTGTAATAATTGCAGGAAGCGCAAGTTCAACAGTTTGTAAACCACCGTCGATTTCACGAGTCACTTGTACTTTACCGCCATCCACTTTCACTTCAGAAGCAAACGTACCTTGACCAGCACCTAATAATGCGCCAAGCATTTGACCTACTTGGTTAGAGTCATCATCAATTGCTTGCTTACCAAGAAGGATAAGTTCTGGTTTCTCAGCATCAACAACACCTTTTAAGATTTTAGCAACTTCTAGAGCGCCAATTTCATCAGTGGTTTCAACTAAAATACCGCGGTCTGCACCCAAAGCCATTGCAGAACGGATTTGTTCTTGAGCTTCTTTAGGACCAATAGAAACAACAACGATTTCTGATACTGTTCCTTTTTCTTTTAAGCGAACCGCTTCTTCCACTGCGATTTCACAAAATGGGTTAATTGACATTTTAACGTTGGTAAGGTCAACCCCACTATTGTCCGGCTTAACACGAACTTTAACGTTGGCATCAACCACACGTTTTACAGCAACAAGAGCCTTCATGTAATCCTCGGCTGTTCTAGCAAAAGTAAATGTTGAGAAAAGTATATTAACTCTTCAATTCAAATTTTTTAGGTACCCTATCTTGCAATGTGTTTGGCATTTCGGTCAAGTCACAATTTTCTGGAACAGCACAAAAAAAATGAAATCATCAGTTCATAAAAAAAATTTCATACTTGTCTCTCCCTTATTTTATTCTTTTTAAAGTCTATTTTATACATTGATTTTTATTATCTTTTTATCTTATTTACCTTATTAGTCAGAAACATAAACGCCTTATAAATGAGTCAAATTTTATCGTTTTTAGGCCATATATGCCGACAAAATGTGCAAAGTTCAAAATGGTCAATTGGGTAATTTCACTCATTTCTTTTAAACAAATTTGTAAAAAAGTACAAATGATCTCTACATTCATCTGATTCAGTGCAATCAAAGTTGCTTATTGATGGATAATTTATCTTAAATGACTTAATGCTTGGTCGCTCGCGGATGGGCCTGATCGTACACTTGAGCCAAATGATCAAAATCGATATGCGTATAAATTTGGGTAGTCGATAAGTTGCTATGGCCTAACATTTCTTGGACTGAACGCAAATCACCACTACTTGATAACATATGGCTAGCAAAACAATGTCGAAGTAAATGCGGATGTAAGTCGACATTTACACCTGCTCGTTGTGCCTGAAGTTTTACTCGTTTTTCAATTTGTCGTGGAGTGAGCACACTACCACGCTGTGAAATAAAAACAAAAGCATTTTGATCAAAATGCCCTTTCCAGATTTTATAAACTTTGAGCCAGTTCAATAGACTTTCTTTTGCCTTTTTCCCAAACGGGACAATACGGGTTTTATTTCCTTTACCCGTAATACGAACAAGATGACGATTAAAATCGATATCTTTAATTGTGAGGCCTTGTAGTTCAGCGAGTCGTAAACCACTTGAATACAGTAGTTCCAACATGGCTTTGTCCCTTAACCAAAGCTGCTGATCAATTGGTCTTTCCGGCATAGGTTGATCTAAAATTTGATTAACCGTTTCTATATCAATCATGCCCGGCAAGGGCCGAGGCTGGCGTTTTAACTTAAAATCGTCAGTAGGATTAATTTCTAGGTATTTGCCCTGTTCAGCCCACTTCATAAACTGGCGTATAGAAGTGAGATGACGCTGCATGCTACTTGCGCTTAACTGGTCTTGCTCAACACGCTGAGCCAGATATTCACGTAAATCTGAAGCTTCAACATTTTTTAAATCAATTTTTTTTGAGTCACAGAATTCAAGAAAGCTTTTCACATCTCGCTCATAAGCCGTGATTGTATGCTCAGACTGGTTTTGAATTTTTCTTTCTTTTAACCACATTGAGAGCAGTTCTAATGCAAAATCCAAATTGCTCTCCATTTATTTGCCCATTTTTTTGAGTGTACCAAAAACTATTTAATCAGGAAAATTTGATATCGCACAGCATAATGGATCTAACTTATATATTACAATTTATACTAAGTATTCATTGGACCTTACTGCCATGACCACCATACTCATTCCTTATTTAATTGCAATTACTTTACTTACTCTTACTCCCGGCTTAGATACAACTTTAATTATTCGCACTGCCACACTTGAAGGTAAATCTAAAGCATTTCAAGCAGCTCTTGGAATTAGTCTTGGCTGTATTGCTTGGGGAATTGTCGTGGCATGCGGACTAGGTGCCCTACTGATGGCATCTGACTTAGCATTTAATATATTGAAATGGATGGGCGCCGCTTATTTAGCATGGCTGGGTTTAAATATGATTTTAAAACCTCGTAGTCAGCTCGCAGATATACAAGAAAATAATTCAAATCGCTCTACTTCAGAGAATTGGTTTATTAAAGGTTTCTTTGGCAATTTACTCAATCCCAAAGTTGGTATTTTTTATATTTCATTTCTTCCCCAGTTCATTCCAGCGCAAGCATCGGCTGTTACTTGGGTGATGGGACTTGTAATGATTCATGTGGTGATTGGCGTATTATGGTCAAGTCTATTAATTATGGCTATGCAACCGCTTTCACGTTATCTAAAACAACCTAAATTTGTGAAATATATGGACCGAATTACAGGCAGTATTTTTGTTCTGTTCGCATTGAAATTAGCTTTAAGTAAAAGATAATAAAATTAAAAAATTATTGTACATATAAAAGAAAGCCTCTTTTATCACTTTAACTGATGAAAAGAGGCTTCTATTTAGGCTATGCGATTAACCTTGGAAATAACGTAAATCCAAACGCCCATCATATACATGGGTTGTTGGACCAGTCATCCAGACCACATCACCTTCTTGCCATTCAATTTGCAACTTACCACCAGCAAGTTCAACTTCAACTGAGTTCGCAAGCAAACCACGGCGCATACCACTTACCGCAGCAGCACATGCCCCTGTACCACAAGCTAAAGTTTCACCAACACCACGTTCAAATACACGTAAGCGAACATGTTTTTCATCAATTACTTGCATAAAGGCGGCATTAACACGCTCAGGGAAACGTTTATGTGATTCAACTTGTGGACCAATACCTGCTACATCAGCAGTGAGTACGTCTGGAACAATAGTGACTGCATGAGGATTCCCCATGTTGACTACGTCAATACTAATGTTTTGGTCATTTGCCAACTCAAGGGTATATAAGGCTTCTGGCTCTTCCGCAACAAATGGAATTTCATTTGGTAGAAACTTTGGGTAGCCCATATTTACGCGTACCCAACCATTTTGCCCAAGCTCAGGCTTAACAATACCTGCTTTGGTTTGTACGGTAATGTTGGTTTTATTGGTTAAATGACGTTCATGTACAAAACGAGCGAAACAACGTACGCCATTACCACATTGTTCAACCTCAGAACCATCTGCGTTGAAAATACGGTATTTAAAGTCAGCTTCTGGTACATCTGGTGGTTCAACAATTAAAAGCTGGTCAAAGCCAACACCAAAGTGTCGATCTGCCAAACGTTGAATGGTTGCTGTATCTAAATAAGCTCTTTGGCTAATTAGGTCAACCACCATGAAATCATTGCCCAAACCATGCATTTTGGTAAATTCTAATAACATCTCATTTACTCCTCAGGCAATAAATGTTCTTTTTCCCAAAGCGACTCAACCGTTTCACGTTCACGAATTAAATAGCTGTTTTCACCTGATACCATGACTTCTGCAGCACGGCCACGCGTGTTGTAATTTGAACTCATCACAAAACCATAAGCCCCTGCACCGAGTACAGCCAACAAGTCATTTTCTTGTAATGCAAGTGAGCGGTCTTTACCAATAAAGTCACCTGTTTCACAAATTGCACCAACGAGGTCCCATACTTTTTCTTCAGTATCAGTACGTGGCACAACAGGCTGAATATCCATCCAAGCTTCATATAAAGCAGGACGGATTAAATCATTCATTGCTGCATCAATAATAGCGAAGTTACGATGTGTAGTTGGTTTAAGCAAATCAACTTTAGTTAAAAGTATGCCCGCATTTGCACTGATGCTACGGCCCGGCTCCATATAAACCTTAAGACCTAACTTTTCTAAAGCAGGTTTCATAGAGTTTGCATATTCTTCAACACTTGGTGGCGTCTCATCTTTATAACAAACCCCTAAACCACCACCGATATCGATATGTTTAAGATTGATGCCTAGTTTTTTCAACTCATCAATCATCACAATGACACGGTCTAAAGCATCAACAAATGGTTTAGTTTCAGTGAGCTGTGAACCAATGTGACAGTCAATACCTACAATTTCAAGGTTAGGTAAAGAAGCTGCGTATTGATAGGTTTCATAAACAGCATCACTTGGAATACCAAATTTATTTTCTTTTAAACCTGTTGAAATATAAGGATGTGTTTTTGCATCGACATCAGGATTTACACGCAAAGAAATAGGCGCTTTTTTACCTAAGCGAGCAGCTACTTTTTGAATGCGGTCTAGCTCTGCATAAGACTCAACATTAAAACAAGCAATGCCTACATTGAGTGAGGTTTCAATATCGACTTCAGTTTTACCTAAACCTGAAAATACGATTTTAGAAGCATCCCCACCGGCTTTTAAAACACGAGCCAGCTCACCACCAGAGACAATATCAAAACCCGCACCAAGTTTTGCCAAGACACTAAGAACAGCCAAGTTTGAGTTAGACTTCACCGCAAAACAGATTTGATGATCAATAAAGTCAAAGGCACGGTCCATATCTAAATAATGTTTTTCAAAAGCTGTTTTTGAATAAACATATAACGGTGTGCCAAATTGCTGCGCAAGCTGCTCTAGAGAACATTGCTCTGCATGCAATACTCCATTAATGCGGGTGAAACTCATGAATGTGTCCTTATTTCAAAGCTTAAGGTGAAGTTGTTTGGGTTGGAGCTGATGATGACTCGACTGGCTGTTCAGCCTTTTCATCTTTTTGCACAACTTGTTTTGATTCTTTATTACGATAGAGCAAGTATTTTGCACGGTGGTCATAATTTGGATCAGAAGGTAGCTGTAATGCTCCTGACTGACCGCAAGCTGTAAGCAAAATACTGCTGCTCAATAAACTGATGAGGCAAATGACACGAAGCATCTGAGCACCTGATTTAAACAATTCGATGCAGTATACCGTGATCATGCAAGCGGCTAAAGAGTAAACTTGAATAGAAAAACAATATGCATAAAAAACGCCAGCTTTTCAGCTGGCGTTTAGCCATAAGTAAATCAATTTCATTACTTTTTATGACGTGGTTTATAGAAGAAGAAATAACCAATGATCAGGATAACAAACCAGATTGGGCTGACTTTCAGTGCTTTAAAAGTATCTGGCTCTAAAGACAGCACATAAATCATGCCAACAAAGAAAATAATCGTGATCCAACAGGTAAATAGGCCGCCCGGCAATTTAAATGTTGATTTGGCATGCAGTTCAGGGCGTGTCGTGTAGTAACGGATATAACTCCAGATAATTAGTAACCACACGCAAATGAACAAAATAGTTGAAAGCGTTGTTGCAAGAGTGAATGCTTCAACTGTATTCGGTACAAAATACTGTAATGCCGCACCTAACAATAAACATGCAGCAGAAAAATACAATGCATTTGCAGGTACTGCACGTCTGTTCAATTTACCAAAAGCTTTTGGACCTTGTTCTTCACGAGATAAACCAAACAACATACGGCTTGTTGAGAATACACCGCTGTTCATCGAAGACATAACTGATGACAATACTACTAAGTTCATCAAGATCGCTGCTGCCGCAATACCAGCTTGGCTAAACAAGTTTACAAATGGGCTGATCGCCGGATCAATTCTATTCCACGGAGTTACCGACATCACGATAAGCAATGCCAAGACGTAGAAAATAATGATACGAACTGGAATTGAGTTAATCGCTTTAGGTAAGTTACGCTCAGGATCTTTGGTTTCAGCAGCTGTTGTTCCAACAAGTTCTACGCCCACGAAAGCAAAGATCGCGATCTGGAAGCCAGCCAAGAAGCCATGCACCCCTGTTGGGAAGAAACCGCCATTTGCCCACAAGTGAGTAAATGAAGCCACCTCGCCCGTACTAGAAGTAAAGCCAGTAAAGATCATCCATAGACCCACTGCAATTAAAATAATAATCGCAAGAATCTTAATAAGTGCAAACCAGAACTCTAATTCACCAAATAGGCGTACAGTTAACAGGTTCAAACCCATAATAAATACAATAGCAGCCACACTAATCATTGCCCCTTCAACTGGTGAGAAAGGCTGGCCGTTATTGAAAAATTGTAAGTAATAGATAATTGCAGACAGATCGGCGATACCAATCGTGATCCAGCACAACCAATAGGTCCATCCCACAAAATAACCTGCCCATGGGCCAATTAAATCTGTGGTGAAATCAATAAACGATTTATAGGTTAAATTTGACAGGAGTAATTCGCCAAGCGCACGCATGACAAAAAACACCATTACACCAATAATCAAATAAATGAATAAGATAGATGGGCCGGCAAGACTAATTGTTTTACCTGACCCCATGAATAAACCAGTACCAATGGCACCACCAATTGCAATCAGCTGTAAATGCCGATTGGAAAGACTACGATGGAGCTCACCTTGTTCATGAGGATCACTCAGATTTTGATTCGACATTTTATGAATACACTCCAGTAATTTTTTTAGTCCGTTAGCTAAATTCAAATCAAAAAGACGATATCGCACCATTTGCAGGTATCTTTTAAATGTATATTTTTTGACAACTTTTCAGCTAACCAATTTTTGTCTGTATGGCTGATAATTTCAAGATACATACAATTAAATCCGATAATACGCACAAGAACATAGCAATACAACGCACCTTCCAGTCTAAAATTAAGACTTGAACCACTTTGATTTTTCAATTAAAAAAGGCAATCAGATCGATTGCCTTTTATATTTTGCTTCTAAGTTATTTATTCTTGGGCAAAATTACGTTTTATTTTTGACTTATAAAAACCAAAGTAACCAATTGCAAGAACGAGGAACCAAATTGGACTGACCATAAGCGACTTAGCTGTGTCTGCTTCAAGGCTTAAAATCGCAATCGTAAATAAGAAGAAAACAATAACGACATAACTCATCGCTACCCCACCCGGCATTTTAAAGTTCGATTTTTCATGCAGTTCAGGAGATAACTTACGGTAGCGGATATAACACACCAAAATCAAAATCCATACCGTTAAAAATAAAATGGTGCATAACGTTGTTGCCAAGGTAAATGCTTCAATCGTATTGGGCACAAAATATTGTAATAAAGCACCACCCATAATACAGGCACAGGAAAAAATTAAACCATTTGCTGGAACTGCGCTTTTAGTCAACTGACCTAATGTTTCAGGTGCCTGACCATCACGCGATAAGCCATACATCATTCGGCTAGTTGAAAAAATACCGCTGTTCATCGATGACATGACCGATGACAACACCACTAGGTTCATAATAATTGCAGCAGTTGGAATACCTGCCATTAAGAATAGTTCAACGAATGGACTACGGTCTGCTTTTACCTGATCCCAAGGCGTTACAGACATCACCACCATTAATGCCAATACATAGAATAAAATGACGCGGATCGGAATTGCGTTAATTGCTTTAGGCAAATGTTTATGAGGGTCTTTAGTTTCAGCAGCTGTGGTTCCGACCAGTTCTACCCCAATAAAAGCAAAGATCGCAATCTGGAAGCCGGCAAGGAAACCATTTACCCCATGAGGAAACATACCGCCATGATTCCAAATATTAGAAATAGCCGCAACAGAGCCAGATGGTGATTGGAACTTGGTCACTACCATATAGATGCCGGCAAGAACTAGAGCAATAATGGCAACAATTTTGATAATCGCAAACCAAAATTCGACTTCGCCAAATAAACGAACCGTCAATAAGTTTAAAATCAATAGAAAGAGAACACAGCCTGCACTAATCATTGCCTGTTCTATTGGGCTAAAACTAACTCCATTGGGGAGCCAAAAGCTCAAATAGCTCGTCACCGCAGTTAAATCTGCCATTCCAACAAGCACCCAACTTACCCAATAGGTCCACCCGACATAAAAGCCAGCCCAAGGCCCAATCAGGTCATAAGCCATATCGACAAACGACTTATAATTTAGGTTTGAAAGTAAAACCTCTCCCAAAGCACGCATAAGAAAGAAAATCATGGTACCAATAATTAAATAGATAAATAAAATTGATGGCCCCGCCAATGAAATAGTTTTGCCCGACCCCATAAACAGGCCTGTTCCAATGGCCCCTCCAATAGCGATCAATTGTAAATGGCGATTGGTCAGCTTTCGCTGTAAGTCGCCAGCATGATCATGATGCTGAAGATTAGACATAGGTAAATATCCTAAAAATTTCCCACCTTAGCTAAAGCAAAATACATTCCAATATTTTTAGACAACGCATGAAAAATAGGCCCTTGAAAAATGATCGGGTTCTGCCTACGTTCAGGGTGTCGTTTTGCTATACTCTGTTTTTACTGATTATGAAGTTAACAAACCGAAGTCGAATATGAGCAAAGTCAAAACTGTTTACCGTTGCGAACAATGTGGTGCGGATCATCCTAAATGGGCTGGTCAATGTTCAGAGTGTGGTGAATGGAATTCTCTGACTGAAGTTAAACTCGAACCTACTACAGCCCATCGCGCTCGTCCTAAAATTGGGGGCTACGCAGGCCAAGTTGCCAATATAACAACACTAAATAAAGTCTCGGTTTCTCATGAAACCCGCTTACCTACAGGTATTAGCGAGTTTGACCGCGTACTTGGCGGTGGCTTGGTCACAGGCTCAGTAGTCCTGATTGGTGGTGACCCGGGTATTGGTAAATCGACCATTCTTTTACAAACAGCAACCCACATGGCAAGTGCAAAAAGTTCTGCGCTTTATATTACGGGTGAAGAATCATTGTCTCAGGTGGCCTTACGTGCCCAGCGCCTTGACTTGCCTACAGACCAGTTAAAAGTCATGGCTGAAACCTGTGTCGAACGCATTTGTGAAGTTTTAGAGCAAGAACGCCCTGTGGTAGCAATTTTGGACTCGATTCAAACGCTTTACACAGAAACGCTTCAATCTGCACCTGGTGGGGTTTCACAAATTCGTGAATCTGCTGCGTTATTAACCCGCTATGCAAAAAATAGTGGCACGGCGTTATTTATTGTTGGTCACGTGACCAAAGAAGGTGCACTGGCAGGCCCACGTGTTTTAGAACATATGGTGGACTGTGTGCTTTATTTTGAAGGCCAATCAGACTCACGCTATCGTATGATTCGTGCGGTGAAAAACCGTTTTGGTGCAGTCAATGAACTTGGTGTATTTGGCATGACCGATAAAGGCTTACGTGAAGTGGCTAACCCTTCTGCTATTTTCTTAAGTCGTTATGACGAAGCCATTCCCGGTTCAATTGTCATGATTAGCCGTGAAGGAACGCGCCCGCTTTTAGTTGAAGTTCAAGCTTTAGTCGATGATGCTCAAGGACAACCTAGACGTGTCGCTCTTGGTCTTGAACAAAACCGTTTAAACATGCTGCTTGCTGTAATGCACCGTCATGGGGGTGTACAAACTACAGGGCAAGACGTTTATGTCAATATTGTCGGTGGTTTAAAAATTACTGAAACAGGTTCTGACTTGGCTGTTTTACTGGCGTGTGCATCAAGTTTACGTACCAAGGCATTGCCTCAGCAACTTGCAGTTTTTGGTGAAGTTGGTCTTTCAGGTGAAATCCGACCTGTACCGAATGGACAAGAGCGCTTAAAAGAAGCAGCAAAACATGGCTTTAAATATGTCATTTTACCTAGAGGCAACGCACCACAAAAAGCGATTCCAGGAGTACAAGTAATTGCTGTGGCACGCTTACATGAAGCCCTTACCGAAGCGATGCAGCTCAGCGATGAATTGACATAAAAAAACATATTTTTATAGTTGAAATTTAGTGTAAATGACTGCATAAATACAATTACAAATTAATTTTAAACAGGAATTTCCTATGGAAGTACACCAGCGCGGCTTGATAACCGGTATTTTAATGGCTGCTTTGGCAATTTCTCCTCTTGCTGAAGCAAAACGTGCAGGTGGTGGTAAAAGCCACGGCATGGCACGCTCTACCACTTCAAGCCAGTCATATCAACAACCTCGTCAAGTGACTCCAGTTCAACAACCTGCTACAGCACCTCAAAGATCTGGTCCGGGTGTTGGTTCAATGGTTGCAGCTGGTGTAGCTGGTGCTGCCGTAGGTGCTGTTGCAGCACATGCTTTAGCTGATGACAAACCAACATCAACTGAACAACGTGTAACCCAGCCAGATAACGAGCAACAAGCGGTTCAAGCTCAACAGCAACAAGAGAAGAAAGGTGGTATCCCAGGCTGGTTATGGGTATTACTTGCTGCTGCTGTTGCCTTTTTTGTATTCCGCAAATTGGGCGGGAAAAAAAAATTAGCAGCAAATAATCCTTACGCTCCAAACAGCAACGGTCAAAACACATTTGGCCGTTCAGCTGCACCAACTAACTCAAACGACAATACCAATATTTTTGGTCAGTCTGTTGGTGGTGGTACAGCAACTCAAGCACCGTTTGGTGGTGCAACAACAAGTAATGGCAACCAGTTACCAGATGGTAGCGAACCTGCTTCTTTCTTACGTGTTGCCCGTCAGCGTTTTAACCACATTCAGTCAATCAACAGTGCAAGTAACATCGAAGAAATTCGTCGCTACTTAACACCTGAACTTTATAACTCTATGTATAACGACATCATGGAGAATCAAGATCAGGACGTTGCCGAGTTTAGTAACTTAAATGCAATGGTTGTAGACAGTGCGACTGAAAATGGTCAATACATTGTGAGCGTACGCTTTACAGGTACAGTAAGTGAAGATTTAAATAGCTTGCCACAGCCATTTACAGAAATCTGGCACTTTGTAAAACCTGTTGGCTCTCAGCAAGACTGGGTTGTTGCAGGTATTCAACAAGCTTAATTTAAATAAGCTCCAAATAAAAAAGCCACAATATGTGGCTTTTTTATTTGCTCGCCCTCAGGCAATTTCGGCTGGAAATGCGATGACTTTTTCAATTTTAAGTTGTTCGGTTGCAACCATGAGTAAACGGTCTATGCCTAAAGCAATTCCTGAACATTCTGGCATATGAGGCAAAGCTGCTAACAAGTGTTCATCTAATGGCATAACATGAAGCCCTTGCTTAGCCCGTTCTGCATTATCTGCTTCAAAGCGTGAACGTAACACGTCTGCATCAAGCAATTCATCGTAAGCATTGGCAAGCTCTAAGCCTTCAATATAAACCTCAAAACGCGCTGCGACCTCTTCCCCATCTTCATCTACTTTCACTTTCGCCAAAGATGCCATTTCTGGCGGAAAGTCAGTTAAAAAGACAGGTGCATCAAAACCTAAACTTGGCTCAACAAAATGAGAAAACAACAAGTCCATATAAGCTAAGCGGTCGTCACCTAAATCAAGATTTAAACCAACACGATTTGCAGTATCTTTGAGTTGCTTTAAAGTTGCTTGTAACGGGTTAATATCTAAACGGTCCTGAAAGGCATGCTTATAGCTCAAAATAAATGGACGAACTTCGCCAAAACGATGCTGCAAACAGGTTTGCAATAAATCGGCTGTTTCATGCATTAATGCTTTTAAGTCTAAACCCGGACGATACCATTCGAGCATGGTAAATTCACTGTTGTGTTTACGCCCGTGTTCATCGTCACGAAAAACCTTGCATATTTGATAAATCGGTCCGCTACCACTTGCTAGCAAACGTTTCATGGCAAACTCAGGAGAAGTCTGTAAATACTGAGTCTGTAATTTGCCACTGATATGGCGTAACGCCTGAACCGAGGCTAAATGCACATCGGTAACGCCTGCTTGTGAAACTACGGGTGTTTCAACTTCCATGACCCCACGTTCTGCAAAGAACTGGCGAATTTGGGTATAAAGCTTGGCACGAGCCTTTAAAGCATCAATTGAACACGTAGGTTGATAACTTAAACTCATGCTTGCGGTCCCCCGTGTGCTGCCCATTCACGACGCAGCGGGTAATTCTTACGTAATAAATCAAATGCTTTTTGCTCTACTTTGCCGTCTTTAACACAGGCACGAGTATTGGCATCATCTTGAGCAATATCATAAATATGAGATATTTTTTGCTTTAACACTGCTTTTAAGTCATGTCCTGAAAAATAATCTTCACATGCAGGCAACTGCGTTTCGAAACGCTTATTAATGTCGTAGCCAAATTTTTGGCAAAACGCTTCATAAATCAATTGTGTACCACGAGCTTTTCCTTCCAAGCTATAACCTGCTATATGCGGTGTCGCCAAAGCCAACATATTTAAAAGCTCATCTGATATCACTGGCTCATGTTCAAATACATCAAGTACAACTTTACGTTTGGTACGTTGAATGTCTTCGATTAAAGCAACTTCTTTCACAACCGGACCACGAGCGCTATTAATTAAAATCGTATCTGGTTGAAGCGCTGCAAAAGTTTCTTCGTTGAAAAGATGATATGTCGCATGTTCACCGTTTTTCGTAAGCGGCACATGAATTGAAATAGCATTGGCTTGTTGTAATAGGGCTTTAAAGTTCACATTTTCAATTGAATCTAACGTTACATATGGGTCAAAGCCAATTACGTTCCAGCCAAGCAACCGAGCCATATAAGCTAAACGTTTCCCCACGTTTCCAAGCCCCACAATGCCTAGCGTAAATTTTTCTTGTTGTTCTAAAAGGCTAGCATCTAAATGAAGTAAAGCGGTAATGACATATTCAGCAACTGCCTGTGCATTACAACCTGCGGCATTGGCCCATGTAATATTATGCTTTTCTAGGGCTTGAATATCTAAATGATCAGTCCCGATTGTGGCACTACCTACATATTTTAAAGCAGTGTTTTGAATTAAACTTTCATTTACAGCAGTAACTGAGCGGACCAATAAAGCTTCAGCATCTTTCACATCTGCGTGCGTTAAGGTGCGTCCTGCATGGTGTTGAATATCGCCAAATTCTGAAAAAAAGTAATCGGTAAACGCCAAATTTTCATCTGCGACGATTTTCATGGTCTGCAACCCATAGTTTATAAAAACGTTATTATCCTTTGAGTTGTAGCAAAGCACAATGTTAAGGGTATTAAATTCGCACAGGTTTTAAGACTCAGTTCAACTACAAACCACCACCAAAATAAAAGTAAGCCATCACGGCAAGTGTGAGCCAAATTAAAATAATCAGTACAGCAACCAAATAATTTCGTGGCCCTTTCTCATGTTCATCTAACCATTCTTTGGCTTGTTGTTCTGCATCTAAAATGACTTGTTGAGGCGTAAAACGAAGCGCTAGCCAAATGAGTATCGGTAAAATGATGGCATCATCAATAAAGCCTAAAATAGGAATAAAATCTGGAATTAGGTCAATGGGACTAAAAGCATAAGCCACAGCCACTACCGCAATAACTTTGGGTAACCACGGCATTTGAGGATGCCTTGAGGCAAACCAAAGCATAATAATTTGTTTTTTTAGACGTTTTGCCCATTCTTTTAGTGATTGTAACCAAGACATTTGGACAGACTCTGAACCTTTTGAGTTTTATAATAATCTATAAAATCTATCCTTAGCTTAAAAGCAACAGAGATGTTAGATGAGCTTCGTTTTAAGCCCATCATATTGAACGATATATTTTAAATTTCCGTATATAAAACAAACCGGTCTCCCCTACAAAAACTTGCCAATGTGAGGCCAGATTGTTTGGCTAACTGAATGGCCATACTGGTCGGTGCTGAAATTGAAGCTAGTAAGCTAATATTCATTTGAGCGCATTTTCGTATCAGTTCATAACTTGCCCGACTAGTCATCACCACAAAACCTAAACTGGTGTCGTAGTTTTCTTGCGCTATATAACCAATTAATTTGTCTAAAGCATTATGGCGGCCAACATCTTCAAATAAAGCAACGATTTGACCATCAACCACCCAAGCAGCGGCATGCGCACCACCCGTTAAAGCGGTAATTTCTTGCTGGGCTTTTAAATGGGAAATGGCACTCGGAATTTGCTCAAGCCATAGCTTTGATGCATGCGTTGTAATTTTGGGAACATCTAACTGAAACTGCTCCAAACTTTCAATGCCACATAAACCACAACCTGTACGACCAACCATCATGCGTCGATGCTCTTTTAATGCAGCAAATGCTCTCGATGAAATGGTCATTTCAACCGTAATGCCTAATTCATTTTGATGTACATCAAGGACATATAGCTCTTTTAAACTGGTCAAAATGCCTTCTGAGAGACTAAAACCTTTGGCAAATAATTCGACATCGGTCGGTGTTGCCATCATCACCGCATGTGAAATACCGTTATATACCAAAGCAATTGGGTACTCTTGCACAATATGATCTAAAACATTTTCAGATTCGGTTTTGTTAAACCGCTGTACTTGTAATGTTTCAACCCCATAAGCATGTGGTGTCAAAATTATTTCCTTTATTTCAAGAATGGCGCTTGTTTAGAGCGCCATTTGCTTAGATTTCATTTTAAAAAACAGGTTCACTTAGAGGCTGCTGACTTTCTTATTGGCATCTTCAGGGTCAACTGCTGTTGCCAAGTTAAAGTGCTCTGGTGCATTCCCTGGATGTAAAATCACAGGAACACTTTTAGAAGCCGGAATCTTGGCATATTTGTCATGACTGCTTAAGGCCACCAAAGGATTGGTTTCCGGATAATAAGCCGCCAAGCTCCCTCGCGGAATGTTGTAGGGCACAATACGGAAACTGTGCACAATGCGCTTCACACCATCCGAGAAAACACTTTCAATATCGACCCACTGATTTGCTTCAAAGCCTGCTTCATCAATATCGGCTTGGTTCATAAACAACACACGGCGCTGACCAAATACCCCACGGTAACGGTCATCCAGACCATATAAAGTGGTGTTGTATTGGTCATGAGAACGGGTGGTCATTAAGGTATACACCTTACTTTCGGTATATGCAGCAGCGTATTGGTTTTCTTTATCCGCGTAGACTTCTTCAAGTGGCGTAATCAGAAATTGCGCTTTACCACTCTTGGTATTCCAGATGTGCTGATTAGCAGGATGCTCGAGGTGGAAACCGCCCGGTTTATAAACACGTAAATTAAAGTCATGGAATTCATCAAACACATCGGCAATGGAGTCACGAATGCGGTCATAGCTTTCGATGTACCATTTCCATTTAATCTGACTGTCTGGAAGAACAGCTTCAGCCATTCTTGCCACAATATCGGGTTCAGACAATATGTTTTTAGAAATTGGCGTATTACGTCCTGCCGACAAGTGAACATTACTCATGGAGTCTTCAACCGAAATGGCTTGTGGGCCATGAAGCTGCTCGTCTATTTCGGTACGGCCTAAACATGGCAAAATAAGTGCATCTTTACCGCATACCAAATGACTACGATTCAACTTGGTTGCGACATGGACGGTTAAATCACATTTTCTAAGCGCTTCTTGCGTATATGGAGTATCAGGAGTTGCAACTGCAAAATTTCCACCTAAACCAATAAAGACTTTTATCTCGCCTTCAGCCATGGCTTTAATCGTTTCGACCACGCCATATCCATTTTTTCTTGGTGATTTAATACCGAATACACGGTCAATGTTATCGAGTAGTTTAGGGCTAGGTAGCTCATTAATACCCATGGTGCGGTCGCCTTGCACATTACTATGCCCACGAACCGGACACAGCCCTGCACCCGGTCTACCAATTTGACCACGGGCCAACAATAAATTTGCTAGCATATGTACGTTAGCAGTTCCGTGTCGGTGCTGGGTAATCCCCATCCCCCAACAGAAAATGGAGCGCTCTGACTCTAAAAAGAGTTTAGCGAGCTTTTCTAAATGTTCAGGCGACAGGCCTGAGTGCTTATAAATATCTGCCCACTCAGTTCTTTCCACCTCAGCAATCATCTCATCGAAACCAACGGTATTCACCGCAATAAAGTTTCGGTCAAAAACGCTTGGTTTACCTGAAGCAAGTGCTTTTTTATCCCATTCATTTAAGTGCTTTAACATTCCTAACATCAGTGCATAGTCGCCACCAATTTTAGGCTGGAAATAATAACGGCTAATTGGCGTACTGCCGTTGGTCATCATTTCAAGCGGTGCTTGCGGGTCTTGGAAACGCTCTAAGCCTCGCTCTTTAATCGGGTTAATCGCAATAATGTTGCCACCGCGTTTAGACACTTCACGCAAAGTACCTAACATACGTGGATGGTTGGTTCCCGGGTTGTGCCCAAAACTAAAAATGGCATCGGCTAAATCAAAATCTTCTAAAGTAACGGTGCCCTTTCCTAAACCAATTGAGTCGAGCAAGCCTACACTTGTGGTTTCATGGCACATGTTTGAACAGTCTGGAAAGTTATTTGTACCAAAGCTTCTCACAAACAATTGATATAAAAATGCAGCTTCGTTACTGGCACGGCCAGATGTATAAAATGCCGCTTGGTCTGGATGGTCTAGCGCATGTAAATGTTGAGCAATGAGCTTAAAGGCATCATCCCATGAAATAGGAACATATTTATCGATTGCAGCATCATAACGAACTGGGTCTGTTAAGCGGCCTAAGTCCTCTAGAAAAAAGTCACTTTGTTCTGATAGCCAACTAACCGTATGGCCTACGAAATATTCAGGAGTAACGGTTTTACTGGTTGCTTCAAAAGCAACTGCTTTGGCACCATTTTCACAGAAGTTAAAGGCATGGGCATCTTTCTTTTCTGGCCATGCACAACCGGGACAGTCAAAACCTGTAGGCTGGTTAATGTTGAGTAAGGTAATTGAACCTTTACCTAAAATATCTTGTCGCTTTAGGTTTCGAGCGACACTAAGGAGTGCGCCCCACCCGCCAGCAGGATGAGTATATGGCTCAATTCGCGCAAAACCGTTATTTTCCTGTATATGCTTTTGTTCTTCTGAATTATCCACTTTTTCATCCTCTTATTTCTTTTACAATCAACAGATCCAATAAAATCACAATTTAAATTATGGTTATATCAAGACAATCTGCTGTTTAGCTTATTCGTAGAGTCTACTTTTTATAGGTTTCCGCTATTTTAAAAGCTGGCTCAACCCTTCTTATAATATGTGCCATATTGTTTACAATTACAATCATTCAAAACAACCATACTATTTATATAAAAATTTATAAAACAATAACTTAAAAATTTTATAATCCAATTTTTTACAGATAAAAACATTATTGATTTTCATTTTTATCAGATTGAAAGTATTTAAAAATTGACGCCTACATGTGTTTATCTATGTTTTTTTCGTATTAAGCAGTATAAAACAATGAGAAATTTATCCGTATTAGAACGTTTATGAAGCTTGTGATTGCCCCTGACTCATTTAAAGACAGCTTATCTGCTTTGAAGGTAGCTCAAGCCATTGCCAAAGGATGGCAAGCTGTTTTTCCCGATGCCGAAACTGTTTTGTGCCCGATGGCAGACGGCGGTGAAGGCACCATTGAAGCTGTTTTAGAAGTCTGTGAGGGTCAATGGCGTGAAAAAACGGTGGTTGGGCCATTAGGTCAGCCTGTTCAAGCCAAATGGGGATGGTTAGAAAAGCAAAAAATCGCCATCATTGAAATGGCTCAAGCAAGCGGCATACAGTTAGTCCCACCGTCTGAGCGTGATGCTTGCCACAGTACAACCTTTGGCACAGGGCAGCTCATTTTAGATGCTTTAGATGCAGGTGCAAAAGAGATTATTTTAACTGTGGGCGGCAGCGCCACCAATGATGGCGGCACAGGTTTACTCAGTGCTTTGGGTGCTGTTTTACTCGATACTAACCCAAACGCCTTACCCGCCGGTGGACTTGCTCTAAGCAACCTATCCAAAATTGATTTAACACATTTCGACTCACGCATTCAGCACACACGGTTTTTACTGGCTGCCGATGTGACCAATCCACTTTGCGGCCCAAATGGTGCATCACATATTTTTGGCCCACAAAAAGGGGCTTCCCCTGCTCAAGTACAGTTACTCGATGCAGCGCTTGCACATTTTGCCGATGTCTCAGCGGAGCTTTTAGGTTTCGACAAACGAAATGAAGCAGGTTCTGGTGCTGCTGGTGGCTTGGGTTTTACGGCCAAAAGTTATTTAAATGCAGACTTTAAAGCTGGCGTTAAAGTGGTGGCTGAACTAAACCAACTTGAACATAAAATTGCTAACGCAGATTGGGTAATTACAGGCGAAGGTAAATTTGACCAGCAAACCTTAAGTGGCAAAACTGTTTTTGGGGTGAGCCAAATTGCTAAAGCTCACAACGTACCTGTGATTGTGATTGCTGGGACTTTAGGCGAAGGCTACCAAGCACTTTATGAGCACGGCGTAAGCGCTGCTTTTTCGCTAGCAAACGGCCCGATCACATTAGAACAAGCTTGCGAACATGCAGCAGAACTCATTTATGAAAGAACCGTAGATATTGCGAAATTAATTCAATTTAGCCAAATGAACTGGAAAGATAAAAAAGCTTAATTGGCTAATTTTAAAAGGCTCTCTTTACAGCTTTCTAAGATTTCATCGCTAAGGTTAGATTGGTCTGGGCATGCGCGAGATAAGGCAATTGCCCCTACAGACTGGGCAAGAATATTAATGGCTTGCTTTCTTAACTCAGGCGCTTCTAAAGAAACTTGTTTGGCTCGCTCGTTCATAATGAACTGAATAAGTTGCTCAATACCCTCTTCAAACTCGACTTTTACTTCGTCAGGTTGTCTTGCAGCATCACAAGATAACGCCGTTAGTGTGCAGCCCAAATCCCGATTATCTCGATGAGTGCGGGACACATAAAGCTGAATAAATTGAGTTAAGTTTAAACCTTCTATTCTTTTTAAAACCTGCTCAAGTCCATGTTTAACAGTAATTGAGACAAGGTCTGTTTTCGAACTGAAATGTTTATAAAAGCCGCCGTGGGTAAAGCCTGCGCTAGACATTAATTCGGCAATGCCGACTCCATCGTAGCCTTTGCTACGAAACAGTTGAGTCGCCTTTTCAACAATTTTATCTCGGTTTTCTTTTACCTGACTTTTACTGACTTTCATGTTGGCGCACCCACTTTTATTCACCCTACTGGTCATAATTATACATTGATTATGATTGACATCAAAAATTAGTTATTTTAGATTATGATCATCATCTAAAAAATAAAGCGTGGAGACATCACATGTCAGCTCAATCAAAAGTACTTATTACAGGAGCTTCGTCAGGCATTGGTTCTGTCTATGCAGACCGTTTTGCACAACGTGGCTATCACTTAATCTTGGTTGCACGAGACACCAACCGCTTAGACAAAATCTCGAAAAATCTTCAAGAAAAATACGGTATACAGGTCGAATTTATTCAGGCCGATTTATCAAAGGATCAAGACATTAGCAAAATTGAAGATGTTCTAAAAAACGATGCTGATATTGAAATTTTGGTAAATAACGCAGGTATTACACTTAGCGGAAATTTTTTAACTCAAGATATTAAAGAAATTGAAACACTCATGACTTTAAATATGACGGCGGTTGTTCGTTTGTCTCATGCGGTTTCCGAGCAACTCGTACGTAAAGGTAAAGGCTCAATTATTAATTTAGGTTCTGTTGTTGGGTTGTCTCCTGAATTTGGTTCTACCATTTATGGTGCAAGTAAGTCCTTTATACATTTTTTTAGCCAAGGCTTACATTTAGAGTTAAAAGATCATGGCGTACATGTACAAGCCGTATTGCCTTCTGCAACCAAAACTGAAATTTGGGAACGTTCAGGTATCGATTTAAGCCAAGTTCCGCCATTAATGGACGTCAATGATTTGGTGGATGCTGCTCTAATCGGCTTTGATCGTAAAGAAACAATTACAATTCCTGTGCTGAAAGACGAAAATCAATGGAATAATTTTGAAAAATCACGTATGACATTATTACCAAACTTTTCTTCGGCTGAAGTAGCCCAACGTTATACAAACTAACAAGTACAGCTACCCAATTCTCAAGTAGGAAAATCTTATGAATGTTATTGATGCTCTCCGTAAGCGCCGTGCAATTAAACGCTTCGACCCTTCTTTTCAGTTATCTGAAGATAACAAAAAGCAGTTATTACAAGAAGTTTTAGCAAATGCACCCAGTGCTTTTAACTTGCAGCATTGGCGTCCGGTTGTTGTCGAAGATGCTGAGTTAAGACAAAAAATTCGTGCTATTGCTTGGGACCAACCACAAGTTACAGAAGCATCTTTACTGATTGTGTTATGTGCAAAATTAAATACATGGGAAGTTGATGCTAAACGTGTATGGGATGGTGCGACTCCAGAAGTTCAAAATATTATGGCTGGCGCGATTGACCAGTATTACCGTGACCGCCCACAAACCCAACGTGACGAAGTTATGCGTAGTGCAGGGATTTTTGCTCAAACTCTGATGTTACTTGCCCAAGAACATGGTTTAGATAGCTGCCCGATGGATGGTTTTGACTTTGACGCAATGGCGAAACTCGTTAACTTGCCTGAAGACCATGTGGTGTGTTTAATGATTGCTGTTGGTAAGTCAGCTTCTGAACCTTATCCACGTGTGGGTAAACTTCCTTTCGATGAAGTCATTATTCAAAATACATTCTAAGTGATAAGTCTTTTAGACCCTCATACTATAAACAGTGTGAGGGTCTAATTTTTAATGACTTTCATTATTTTATGACATCTTTTTTTCGTTTAGCTTATTGGTTAAACGGCGAACTAAAAGAAAGAATAAAGGCACAAAGAAAATAGAAAGCAAGGTTCCTGAAATCATACCGCCCGTTACGGCTATACCAATTTCTTTACGGCTAACAGCTCCTGCTCCTGTAGATACAGCCAAGGGAAGAACGCCCGCAACAAATGCCAGAGATGTCATAATAATGGGACGTAATCGCTGACCTGCTTCTTCAATAATCGCTTCCATTAATGCTTGACCTGCCTCTAACTTGGCTGCCGCGAACTCAACAATCAAAATAGCATTTTTGGCAGAAAGTCCAATGGTAGTAAGCATAGCTACCTGAAAGTAAATATCATTCACAAAACCAGCCAGACTTGCAGCCACCACAGCTCCAATCAGACCTAAAGGAATCACTAGCATGACAGAAACAGGAATGGACCAACTTTCATAAAGTGCTGCTAAACACAAAAAGATAAAGATAATGGATGCTAAATATAACCAAATGGTTTGACCGCCAGCTAACTTCTCTTGATAAGACAACCCGCTCCACTGAAGGTTAAAGCCTTGTTGTTGATCAACTAACTCCTGCATCTTATCCATAGCCCCACCAGAACTTTCACCAGTTGCCGCAGAGCCTTGTATTTGTACAGCTGAAAGACCATTAAAGCGTTGCAGCATTTGTGGTCCCATTTGCCATTTTACAGAAGAGAAACTAGAAAATGGTGTCATCTGACCTGTAGCACCGCGAACATACCATTGCCCAATATCTTGAGGTAAGGAACGATAAATCGCGTCTCCTTGCATATAAACTCGCTTAACACGTCCCTGATCGATGAAATCATTAATATAAGATCCACCCCATGCCGAAGATAGCGTATTACTGATATCTGTTTGAGCCAAACCAAGTGCACTGGCTTTTCTTTGATCGATATCGACTTGTAACTGAGCTTTATCTTCTAAACTATTTAGACGGACTGCTGCTAAGTCAGAATCAGCACTTGCTGCTTTTAACACATTATTTTGTGACGCCAGTAAAGCATCTAAAGCATCACGTCCTTTATTTTCAGCATCTTGTAACCAAAGCTCAAAACCACTTGATTGCCCAAGCCCCCTTACTGCGGCTGGTGAAAGTACCTGAACACGTGCGTTACGCAGCGACTTAAAATATGAGTTTGCCCGAGCAATCACTGCTTCTGCTGTGTTTTCACTCCCTTCTCGATCATCCCAATGTTTGAGTCCAGCAAATGCCATTCCCACATTTTGCCCACTGCCCGCGTTATTTCTACCCATCACCATGAAAATCACATTGAGATTATCCTTTTCTTTCGTCAGGAAATAATCTGCTATCAAGTTACCCACCCGTTCTGTTTCAGCGAGTGTTGTGCCTACTGGTGTACTAAACTGGACCATAACTGAGCCTTGGTCTTCTTGTGGTAAAAACCCAGTATTCATTCGCGTATATTGCCAGCCTAACAAAGCTGTAATACCTAAGAATATGATCATAAATATTTTGGGCTTATCTAAAACAGCGAGCAGCTTTGTACGATAGCTTGACTGCCCTTGTTCGACTTTACGATTGAACCAACTAAAGAATTTTCTCTGCTTCTGTTTTTCATTTGCAGGTTTAAGTAAGGTTGCACATAACGCAGGTGAAAGGGTTAAAGCAACAATGGCTGAAAGCACCATAGCCGATACGAGTGTTACCGAAAATTGGCGATAGATAATGCCGACAGAACCACCAAAAAAAGCCATAGGTAAAAATACCGCAGCAAGTACCATCGCAATACCGACCAACGCACCCGATATTTCTTTCATTGAAATTAGGGTAGCTTGCCGGGCATCAATATGTTGCTCATGCATAACCCGCTCTACATTTTCTACAACGACAATTGCATCATCTACTAGTAAACCAATTGCAAGTACCATCGCAAATAAAGTCAGCGTATTAATGCTATAACCCAATATACTGAGTACACCAAAGGTTCCTAACAATACGACCGGAACCGCAATAGCTGGAATTAAAGTCGCGCGCCAGCTCTGTAAAAATAAGAACATGACAATAATGACTAGAACAATTGCCTCAGCTAAAGTTTTAATCACTCCTTTTACAGATGCTTCAACAAATGGAGTACTGTCACGTGGATATGCAACTTTTAACCCTGATGGCATAGAACCGGTTAAACGCGTGACCTCAGCTTTTACTCTTTCAGCAGTTTCTAAAGCATTGGCGCCCGAAGCAAGTTGAATAGACATACCCGAAGCTGGCTTTCCATTCAAACGTGTAGAGGTTTGATAATTTTCTGCACCGCGCTCTACACGAGCTACATCTTTAAGTAAAACTACAGCTCCGTTTGTTTGAGTCCGTAAAATAATATTTTCAAATTGATTTACAGTCTGTAGACGGGATAATGCTGTTACGGTTGCATTTAAAGCCTGTCTCTCACGAGTTGGTAATGCCCCCAACTCACCTGCTGTAATTTGTGCATTTTGAGCTTCAATTGCAGTTCTGACATCTGAAGGCATAAGGCCATAGCTATTTAGTTTATGTGGATCGAGCCATATGCGCATTGCATATTGAGCACCAAATACTGTGATTTCACCTACGCCATCGACGCGACTTAGCGGGTCTTGAAGTGTGCTCACCATGTAGTCGGATATATCGACAGAAGTTCTTGTATTACTTTCATCGTAAAGTGCAAAAACCAATAGACTATCGCCTTGTGACTTTGTCACGGTTATACCTTGCTGCTGCACTTCTTGCGGTAGTCGGCTAAGCGCCTGATTGACTGCATTTTGGACCTGAACTTGAGCGGTATCCGGATTTGTTTTTTGATTAAAACTTAAGCTTATACGTGCCTGGCCAGCGGAGCTGCTACTCGATGAAAAATAAAGTAACCCATCAATGCCCTTAATTTGCTGTTCCAAAATCTGGGTTACACTATCTTCAACAGTTTTGGCAGATGCCCCGGGATAATTTGCAGTGACGTTTACACCTGGTGGTGCAATATCTGGATATTGTTCAATGGGTAAGGTCAAAATAGAAATGGTACCTAAGGCCATAATACAAATAGAAAGAACCCAAGCAAAAATAGGCCGTGCAATAAAAAAACTCGACAACATAGTGCATCCTCAGGTCATTGGAGTAGGTTCAATCGCCATACCGGCACTTAAACCTTGCAGGCCATCAACAATGACTTGATCTCCTTCGTTCAAGCCCGATTTCACTAACCAACGGTTATCAATTGCATTTCCTAGCGTAATTTTTCGTTGTTCAGCTTTATTATCTTTTCCAACCACCCATACAAGCGCATTTCCATCTGCATCTCTAAAAAGTGCTCCTTGGGGAATTAAAATGCTGTTAGATCGCGTACCCGTTCCAAGCTCTGCACGTACATACATTCCCGGCAATAAACCATGATTTGGATTTGAAAATGCTGCACGCAACATGATACTTCCAGTTGCTTCATCTACTGCAATATCACTGAACTTAAAAGTTCCTTGTTGCGAATAAGTGGTGCCATTTTCGAGCTGTAAACGTACTGAAAGTTCAGTTGGTTTTATTCCATTTTCAGTGAGCTGTTTACGTAGCGCCATATATTCATCACTCGACTGAGTTAAATCGACATACATCGGGTCAAGTTTTTGAATGGTTGCTAAAGGATCTGTTTGTGCAGAAGTCACTAAAGCTCCGCGTGTAATCGAAGAGCGCCCTATCCGCCCTGAAATAGGCGCAGTAACTTGTGTATAACGCAAATTAGTTCGCGCTGTTTTTAATACTGCTTCATTTACAGCAACGGTGGCTTTTGCCTGTTCATAGGCACTTAACGCATTATCAAGTTCTTGCTGACTAATGCCATTTACCTTAATTAATTCCTTATAACGCTCAGCTTGCAGACGAGTTGAATTCACTGTCGCTTTAGCAAGTGCAAGGTTACCCGCAGCCTCATCAACGCTATCGCGATAGAGTGATGAATCAATTTTATAAAGAGGCTGTCCCTTACTTACCTGAGAGCCTTCTTTAAATAATTGCTCGACAACTACTCCATTTACTTGTGGCCGCACCTGAGAAATTTCAGAGGCCACTGTTCTCCCAGCTAACTGGTAAGAAGATTCAATAGTCTCTTTTTTTATAGTGATAATGCCGACCTTTTGATTATTTTTAACAATAGGCTTATCAGAATCACATCCATTTAGAAAAACAATCAAAGGCAATAAATACAAAGTATTACGACAAAGAAAACGAACTTTTGGCATATCTGGAACCCCAGACTTATGGACAATTTATTTACTTTACTGTAAAGTAAATAAATAAGATGTGCAAGAAAACCTCAATATGTTAAAAAAATCTCCAGGACGTCCCTCTCGAATCCGCCCGACTATTGTGGCAGCAGCACGTGAACTCTTTCTTGAACATGGTTTAGAAGTTCGTTTAGAGGCAATCGCCACGAAAGCAGGCACCAATAGACAAACTTTATACAACCATTTCCCAACGAAGACTGCACTGCTAATCGAAGTTTTTGATCATTTAAAAACAGAAATGGAAGCCCCTTTTATTGAGCAACATGAGGTCAACAATAAGCGACTGGATCAGCGATTGTTGGACATTGGGCAAGCCGTGCAAAATCATTTTTATAATATTGATGTAATTCGCCTGCAACGATTACTGATTATTGCTTTAGTTGAAATGAAAGAAATTCTTCCTAAAATTCAGACCCGTACTCAAGGTAATATTAAAAGGTCTTTAAGTCATATTCTTGAAACCGCGCACAATGCTGGCGTGATTCAAGTTGAACATCCCGACGAAGCAGCTAAAGCCTTTTTGGGCGCAGTGATGGGATATGCCTATCCGGCAACGCTTCTAGGAGGTGCAGTGCCAACACCAGAAGAATTAAAAAAACTCAATAAAGAAACCTGTACTATGTTTTTAAAAGCATGGCAGTATAAAGAATAACTGCAAAAAAATGATAAAAGCCCCTATCCAACGGGGCTTTTTAAAATAGGCTCATAACTAAAACATGCTAAACAATATTGACCATATCAATCTAAACCACATGCTCACCTAAATACCATAACCGCCATCAATATTAATATTTGAACCAGTGATATATCCCGCATGCTCGCTACAGAGCCATAAAACTAAATCTGCAATTTCATTTCTATTACCATAACGTTTAATCGCCATAAGGTCTAAAAGTGAATTTGCCATTTCGCCTTCTGCCGGATTCATATCAGTATCGACAGGTCCCGGTTGAATATTATTTACGGTAATAAATCGTTCACCCAAATCTCGAGCCATACCTTTGGTTAAGCCATTCACCGCAGATTTAGTCATAGCATATAAAGTTAATCCAGCTGTAGGCACACGTTCAGCATTGATACTTCCTATATTAATAATACGCCCATAATCAGGCATATATTTAACAACCTCATGGCAGGCTACAATCACGCTTTTAATATTTACGGCCATGATCTTTTCTATTTCTTCTAATGTCACATCTTGTATTTTGTTCATCACAAAAATACCAACATTATTCACTAAGATATCAATTCGACCGAACTCATCTGCAACTTTATGAATGGCGTGAATAACCTGTTCTGGTGAACCACTATCAGCTTTAATTCCCATCACTTTTAAGCCATTCGCTTTAAGATCATCTACCAAACGGTTAGCTGCCTGATCTGAGTTTGCATAAGTAAAGGCTACTGTTGCTCCGTGTTCAGCCAATTTAGTGACAATAGCCGCACCTATACCACGTGAACCACCTTGTACAAATGCAATTTTACGTTCTAAATCATGTGATGAAGTCGTGTTCATAACTTATTCCTCTCACAAACTATTTAATTTAATTGAATTTAAATAAATTATTTTCATCTTGGTAACAGACCAAAATAGTTAGTTGTATTTCTTTAATGTTCCGATCAAAGCATCATGAAACATTTTAGGATTTTGCATTTGTGGCGAATGCCCCATGCCTTCAAACTCAATTAATTCAGCATTTGGAATCATTTTTACGGTTTCTTTACCCAAAACGCTGTATTGACCAATTTTTTGTTTAACGTCAGGTGGGGCTATATCGCTACCAATTGCAGTCGTATCACCCGTACCGATATAAAGCACGGTAGGTACTTTAAGTTGAGGAAACTCATAATAGACGGGTTGTGTAAAAATCATGTCGTAAATAAGAGCTGAATTCCATGCGACCTTTTCGTGTCCTTTGCCCGCATTTAGTCCAGCCAACATATCAACCCATTTGTCATATTCTGGCTTCCATACGCCTTGATAATAAGTTTTTAATTCATAGGCTTTGATTGACTCAGCACTCACCTTCAGTTCACGCTGATACCATTGATCAATAGTACGGTACGGAACCCCTTTTGCTTTCCAATCTTCTAGTCCAATTGGATTAACCATTGCGAGGAGTTTTGTTTGTTGGGGATACATAAGAGCATATCGCGTTGCGAGCATGCCACCTGTTGAATGTCCTAATAAAATCGGTTGTTTAACACCTAGTTTTTCGAGTAAAGCATGAGTGTTCTGTGCAAGCTGTTGGAAACTATATTGATAATGATCGGGTTTACTAGAAGTACAAAAACCGATCTGATCGGGAGCAATCACCCGATAACCATTTTGTGTTAGAAAATTAATGGTTTCTTCCCAAGTTGCAGCACAAAAATTTTTGCCATGAAAAACCACTACTGTTTGTCCATTCGGCTTCTTGGGTTGAACATCCATATATCCCATTTTTAAATCTTGCTGTTGGGATGAGAAATTAAAATACTGGAGCGGGTAAGGATATTTAAATCCTTCTAAATGCTCTCCATAAACATTATTTGCATAACTAACTGATGACGCAGTAAGACAAGCAAAAAATAAAGACAAGAATGGAAGTTTATTTTTCATCTATCATTTCTCCCAACCACTTGGAATAAAGATGTTTTAGGTGAGTTACATCCGAACCTAAGATAGATTCGGATGTAAAAGTTTTAGTCATTATTTAAATAAAAAGTTCGATAAACTTTTTTCAACACCTTCGGCATTTTCTTCCACCATCCAGTGTCCTGTATCTGGCAAAATAATGGCAGTGTATTGGGCAGGATTAGCGACAAATCTTGCTCGCATCTCTTTCACCAAAACATCATTTACACCTTTTTGGCCAGTAAGCGCCATAGAAGGTATTGTTAACTTTTTACCATTAGCGAGCAGTGCTTCATTTTGACGAATTGAGTCGGCATGCGAACGGTAATATCCAAAAGCTGCTTTTAATTTATCTCGAGTCGAATACGGCTCAATCAACTCAGCAAGCAGTTCAGGCGTAAAAATTTCTTTTTTACCTGCATACGTTTTAATAAAGTATGAGAAAAATAAATTTGGATCATTTGCAATTTGCTTCTCAGCAATATCACCAAAACTAAAATAACCAAAGTGCCAACCTAGACCCGGACCATCTGCGGTATACCCCGGATATTCAAACATCGCACGATCCGGAATTGGCGAGTCCATAAATACCGCTTTTTTGATATAGCCTTGATTATTGGCAACGAGTGGATAAGAAGCCGTATTGCCTAAATCGTGGCTGACATAATAAATCGGCCCCTTCCCAGCAATTTTCTTAATCGCACCAATCAAAATTTTTGAGGTATTTTCTGCTGAATAATCATCATTAAGTATGGGACCAGATTGACCCAGACCCGGCAAATCAATCGCAATGACTTTATGATCTTTCATATAAGAAAGCATGACAGGTTCCCACATTTTCCATGTCGAACCAAAACCATGAATAAATACGATCGGCGTGCCTTTAGATCCACCTTCAACATAATGGAGTTTTACGCCTTCAGACTCGATAAACTTACTAGATAGACCCTTTGCATAAGCATATTGCCCTAGTCCATTAGATTTCACCTTATTAAACATTTGTTGTGAAACGGCTGGTGGCGTATCAATTGACTTTAAGTTTGGGTCATATTCTGCATTTGCTTGATTTAACCCAAATATCCCCATTGCTGCGGATAAAGCCATAACTTTAAAAAACTTTTTCATTTTCTTAACCTTAATTTATCGTGTGAGCTTATTGAGCAGTAGGATAGTCGGTATAACCCGTTGCATCGCCACCATAGAAATATTCAGATTTGGCTTGCGCTAAAGCATGGCCTGACTGTAAACGCTCAACTAAATCTGGGTTGGAAATAAAAGGACGTCCAAATGCCACTGCATCTGCTAAGCCTTTATCAAGAATAGATTCGGCTCTTTCGAGTGAATAATTTCCACAAACAATTAATGTATTTGTGAACAATGAACGAAGTTTTTCTCTGAAACCTACTGGATAAGTATCACCATGTGGAAGCATGTCCCACTCAGCCAAATGGATATAGGCAATATTTCTTCTTTGTAATTGTTCAGCTAAATAAAGGGTAATTTCTTCGGGTTGTTGGTCTGTCATACCATTAATCGTTCCCCAAGGTGATAAACGCACCCCTACTCGGCCGGCACCAATTGCATCAATCAATGCGTCGACAGTTTCCAATAAGAAACGTGCACGATTTTCAACAGATCCACCGTAGTTATCAGTACGCTGGTTCGCATCTGTAGATAAGAACTGGTCAAATAAATAACCATTCGCGGCATGAATTTCGACTAAATCAAAACCTGCTTGTACAGCGTTGCGAGCAGCTTGAATAAATTCCTGTTTAACGTTTTGAATATCATCAAAATCCATTGCTCTTGGCATTTCGGCAGGCACCATTGCCCCTTCACCTTTTTCATTGGCAATAAATACTGAAGCTTTGGCCTGAATAGCAGATGGTGCAATGGGTTGTTCGTGGTTGCTATGCAGTGAAGAGTGCGACATACGCCCAACATGCCATAACTGAGCAGCAATTTTTCCGCCTTTTTCATGTACAGCTTGAGTCGCTAAAGCCCAACCTTTGATTTGTTCTTCTGAATAAATACCGGGCGTAAAAGAATAACCTTTACCCACATCAGAAACTTGTGTGCCTTCGGTGATAATCAAACCAGCACTTGCACGTTGACCGTAATAAAGTGCATTAAGCTCAGTCGGCACATCATTAGGTTGTGCTGCTCTTGATCTGGTCATCGGTGCCATAACAATACGATTGCTTAGTTCAACATCGCCCACAATCACTGGATTAAATAATTTGTGATTCATATGTTAGCCCTTAAAATATGCATAAGATTATTTATGTAGTGATCACTATATAATCGTGCTAAAATACAGTCAACATGTTTTTGTAGTGATTGATACAAAATGGAGAGCAAAATGAATAAAACCGCAGGTCGTGGCCGCCCTCGTAATTTCGATCGAGATGCTGCATTAGACAAAGCGATGAATCTATTTTGGCGAAATGGTTATGAAGCGACGTCGATTAATGACCTGACAAAAGCAATGGAAATCAACCCGCCAAGTCTTTACGCTTCTTTTGGAAACAAAGAAAAATTGTTTATTGAAGCTGTTGATTATTATGTTAAAAATTTTGGTAATTATCGAATTGAGGCACTCAAAGAGTCTTTAACTGCTCAAGAAGGCATTAAAAATTTGTTAATCAGAACGATTGATCAATTTTATAGTAAGCCTGATAAAACAGGCTGTTTAGTTGTCTCTGCTGCATTATCAGGTTCATCTGAAAGTAAAAATGTACAAGACATCTTGAGTAATGAACGCAGAAAAACCGTTGCTCTTATTAGAGCGAGACTTGAACAAGGTCAAAAAGATGGTGATGTGGCTGAAAGCTTAAACTTAGATGTATTAGCAGATTATTTTGGCATGATTCTATTTGGTATTACGGTTCAAGCAAAAGATAATGTGCCTATTGAAAATCTATACGACAGTGTAGAAATGGCTTTAAAAACTTTAAACAATTAATTTTAATGATTTTCTAGTTGAAATCATTTGGTTTGATTTCAACTTAAATCACTAAGATAAAATTGCTTTAAACAACCAATAAGGTTTGTAGGTTAGTGAAAAAAAAACGCTCACCTTGATGGTTTTTATTGTTTCTAACTTTTCATTTCCACACTTTTAGCTAAGCCAAAGCATTTAGAAAGTAATTAAATAACCTCTCTTTTTGATCGACCTGTTCTGAGCTTAAAAGCTGAATAATTGCGCCTTCAATCATATATAGCAATATTTTGGCGTCATTAAAGGCTGCATCGTTTTTTAGTAATCTAAGCTGACTATAAATTTCATTGCTAAGCCATGTTCTGTATCTGACCGCAGTTTGGTAAGCGTTTGGATAACTGTTTTTAGTTTCAAAAATAGCCTTAAATAATAAGTAGTACGGCCCTTCTAAGTCGGTATGTAATATATAAAGTTTTTTAAGTTTATCGATTGTGCTTGTGTCATGGTCGTACTCCACTATTGCAACCACTTGGTCTTGGAGCCGTTCTTTTTGCACAATTAAACAGATATCAATGAAGCGTTCTTTAGAGTGAAAATAATTATAAAACGTCATTTTATTCACTTCGGTTTCTTTCACAATTTTGTCGACGCCGACCATATGAAAGCCACCGTAGTGAAATAAGTCGATCCCTTTTTTTACAACCTCAAAAGCACGTGTTGGGAGAATTAAATTTGGCATAGTTTTACCGTTATAAAATAAATTGTTGTTGTATATAAATGAGATATAAAAGCCTTTTATTTTTTTAAAGCTGAAAAAAAGGCATAGCAAAGCCATAAAGACTGTGCTTGGCACATCTCAAGTTTTATTGTTGCTGCAAGTTTTTAGTCGTGACGATTTAAAGCCTGATTTGCCGCATGGCGATCAAACTTGTTAAAAACTAAGTTGTGTTGTTATAGCTTTTGGCAAAGGTTGCCAAGAAATAATGGATGTGCAAAGCCAACTCCTTTTTATTTGGAGTTCTGCCAGACATTTATAAAATTATGGTGGCAGAACGAGAAAGGGTTAGCAGACTAGTAATAACTCAAACTAGCACACCCGTAGGTGTCCCTCTCCCGTCCTACCGCTACGGGAAAGGAACGAGTGGCTACCACATATGAGTATTCCTCAGAAGGAATGGCTCTGATGCGGGAGTTATTATGCGGTCTGCTAAAACCGACTGGCAATGTGGCCAGCAGGCAAAGAATAGTGCTCAACCCTTTTGCAGTCAAGCACACAAAATGACATTTGTTTTAATTTAGATCATTAAAAAGTAAGGATAAATAATGGGTGTGTTATTGTTAAATGGGGGTTTATAAAGGAGAAAATGAAGGCATCAAATATTTTTATAAAGAAGTTTAAATCAACTATATTATTTCTACTTCCTCACTACATTATTAGCTAAAATATAGCCTATAGAACCTATATTAATAAAAAATAAACCCCATTAAATACATCAAAATTTTTTAAAAAATATTTATAATCGCTCATAAAATTACAATAAAACCCAAATTAACAATCAAATTTATAAAATACACTTCAAACTAATTAAAATATTAATTATAATAAATTTTCAACTCTTTTAATTTTCAAAAACTAGATTTAAAAAATAAATCTATTTGAAAATATAGATATTGTGTCACAACAAAATCAATAATCACTTGTTTTAAAACTAGAATACTTTATTACGCACAGCCCACACTACAATAACAAGTAATAATGTAGCTAAAAAAGAAGACATACCTGCAACAAAAAATAGGTCTATTGCACGTGAATTTAAAGAAAACTTCCCATCTATAAAAAATTGAACATATCTACCATCTATATGAAGTATTAATAGAAAAACACTAAAAACAAATAAAAACACACTTACAAAACACACAAATGCTAAATTCTTAATCTTCCATTTTGATTTAACAGCCAAATATCCAAATATCAATAAAGCTGTGAAAAAAATACAAAAAAATATAATAGACATAATTATTCTTTCCTTTTAAAAGGTGAATATATTTTCGTATACTCACCTTTCTAATCATTTACAATGGCAATGCGCACTTAAGATAACAACCATATTGAACAGTATCACCTGAATCAAAGTAAATAGTCCATAACCTACCATTATATACACCGTTAATATACATCTCTGAATATCCTGCTACATAACCATTAGGTTGATAACTTTTAAAACCTAAATAATCAGAGCCTTGATTAATACCACTATTACCAACTTCACCACCCCCTTGTCTACGAGCAGAACTCCGTTCATTAATATCATTTAATATCAAGTTTGTTGTTGTTTTACCTGCAATTATATTTCCTGTGAGAACCAATCCAGCAGGAGTAGTTACTTCTCTTATTTTATTAATTTTACTAGTTTTAGCCATATTGTTAATTGCATTTAAACCTTTTAACCCCCACCGTTTCAGAACCGATGTTCCCGCTGGAATGATAGTAGGTGCAGCTTTACTAATTATATGTACATCAGCAGCTAAAAAAGCAGCTTTACCAACTCCACCAAATGCTGCACCTATAACCATTTGTTGACCTAACTCTTTAATTGAAAATGATTTAGAAAAACTATCTAATATACTTTGGTCATTTTTATATGCGTCATATACTGCATTAAAAAATACTTCTCCTGTATAAAATGCACCTGCTGTTGCTGCGCTCACACCCATTGCAATTAATATTGGGTTTTCACCAGTCATATCTACATACATCACAGGATTATTTAATGCGTATATGTATGGATTTAATCCACCTGCAAGACCAATCGGATCTGGTTCCATGTATCGACCAAGTTCAGGGTTATAAAAACGATTATGGTTATAAAACTGCCCTGTAGTTGCATCATAGTACTGTCCAGGAAAACGTAAATTAAATGTTATCGTACTTACAGGACTACCTAGGCCAAAAGCTGTACTGTCCCAACTCCATACAACACTACCATTGCTATCAATTAGTCGACGCGGGGTATTTTGTACATCCGTTACAATATAATAAATCTTGGTAGTTGCTCCACTCTCGTAAACTGCTGCAACTGGTTTATCTCCTAACCAAATATATTCTACAAGTGGAATTCCAGTAGCTGTATATTCACCAATCAAATGACTTTTTTCATCGTAGATGAATTGAACTGCCGTATTACTCCATGCACTTGTACTTCCACTTAGTGTTCTTTCATTATTAGCGTTATAACTCATATAACGATTAATAGTTGTTGATGTCCCTTCACCTCGACGTCGCCCTGCATAATCGTAACTCGGTAAGATTTCACCCATATATAATTCTGCATTTGCAGTATAATTAAGTGGCTGAGCTGTTCCATTTTTTGTTAATGTGGTAAGTTTATTACCTGTATAGGCATAATCCACATTTGCAGCAGGCTGTAAATGAGTGCCGGACGCTCGTAAACTTAAACGATTGCCATTTTTATCATAAGTATAGGTAATAGCGTAGATAGAGCTTGCATCATTACTTCGACTTTCTGTCAATAAACGTCCTTCCTGATCATAACTAAAATTATCATTTAAGTTATTATTCCGCTTAATACTTATAATACGGTTATCACGATCAAAACTATAATTAAGGCTATAAGTAACAGCCCCTCCACTGTTTTTATTACTAATTTGATTAATGACACCATCTTTTGCTGAACTATAAGTCCATGTGTAACTTCCAGCATTACTTCCCCATGTCCAGCCTGTCATTTGTCCACTTGCGTCATAACTAATATTACTCAACAAAGCATTGCCATCTAAAGTTAAACCTGAAATTTGGCCTTTCGATGTGTTGTCATAATTATAAGTAAGCTTACGACCAGAAGGTAAAGTTATCCCTGTGATCTTATTACCAATACTCCATGCATAGGTATTCGATAAAGTATTTGCACTAGATCCAAATGCAGTTAAAGCTTTATTAGATTGACTCTTCCCAATAATGCGATCATATAAGTCATAGACATAACTGATATCAACTCCATAAGGCTTATTAGAGACTATTTTATCTAATCGACTATAACGACTTGAATCAAATGTATAAGTATCATCATAAGTAAGCATATCAGGTGTACTAGAACTATTACTTTGACACTGAATAGTCTTATTCCGCCCAATTTCATCTATATTCGAGAAACTACATTTGCGATTACCGTATATACTCTGAACTAATTGATCAGCCTCGTTATAACTATAACTTTTAATGCCAAAATCTTTATTAGTCTCTTGAGCCAAGACATTACCATTCCGATAGAGATAAGGATTAGTTCCAGAGGATAATGCATCAAGTACAGTAATTGGATTATCTAAAGCATCATAAGTTTTAGTATCGGTATTACCTGATCCATCAATATGACTAATAGGTCGATTTAATGCATCATAAGTCCAGCTTTCAATGATTCCTTGCGCTGTTTTTGTTTGTATAACATTACCATTTCCGTCATAACCTAATGTTTTCCAATTTGATGTAGAATCAGTTCCGATTTGAATTTTATTTATCCGCCCACTTAAATCTAAAGTCCGATACAAACCTTTAAAAACTGTAATAGCAGAACTATCTTTTACCTCATCACTACTGATAATATTGTTATTAAAATATTTTTTTGTGCTAATACTTCCATCAGAATAAATTGTTTTAATAATGCGGCCTAAATTATCATAGTAATAGCTTCTCTTTTCTCCATCTTCATTCAAGCTACCTACTAGTTGACCAAGTGAATCATAGCTAAAAGTAACTGTTTTTCCCGTAATAGTCCCTGCAGTTGAGCCACTTCCTGTTACAACACTACTTATAGTACCATCGTCATTATAAGTATATTTCTCAACCATCCCGTTTGGATAAACAATACGTTCGGGATCTCCAAATGAATTATATCCAACATATTGTTCATTCCTTTCAGTACCATTAATAGTCGTAGAAACGGATGCTAAATTCCCATAATTATCATATGTATAACTTATTTTATCTAAAGTACCTGAACGTGGACCATCCTTACTACTTAAAAGACCATTATTTGGTTTAGTAATATCCGTAAAATAATTATATGTTGTAACTTTAGACGTACTTTGCACTTGAGTAGAAGATTCAGTTTGTTTGACTATCTGACCTTTTTCATTGATTTCATTTGTTATTGTGAAATTTGAGGTTTTAATTGTTGTAGGGATATTGAATAAGTTTTCAAGTCCATTGGATAATACTCCATAGACATAATTTGTCGTTCTACTAATAGTTGTACCTGATGCTTCAACCACTTGTAGAATACGATTTAACGTATCAAAAGCATACGCAGTAATATTACCATTTTGGTCAGTAATTTGTGTTGGATGGATTTCGCTTGGTGCGTAAACAATAGACTTAATTGGTCGATTGTCTCCTGTTGTTAGACATGGAAAACCTGATACATCAATAATTGTTTTTTTATAATCAGGATGTGTTGTATTAATTACTGTATTTGCAGATTGATTTCCATCTGGAGAAAAAAGCATAGAAATTTTACTAGAATTTTGAATATCATCGTAAGTTGTTGTCGTATCAAGTGCCTTAGTTCCTGTGCTCTCCCCGAGATATGATTGTAAAATAACTTTTACAGCAGTGATCGTTTTATAAATTCCACTTGTTGTTACAACCACACTTGGATAATCAACTTTCCAGGTCTGTCTAACTTGATTAGAGTTATCTGAAACTGATTTTAATATTGGTCGCTGGGCTGCAGTTTCTGGATTACTAACATTATTATCTAACGCTGTCTCATAATGAGATAATGATAAAGCAGCATCATAAGTATAGTCTTCTTTCCTGCCATTTTTAGCATTCTTAACTTGAGTTAGCTGAGGATAACTTATTCCTCCTGCCTGTATAGAGGAATAAGTTAAATCATATTTCTGACTATCCGCTTGTGTTCCGCCTGTAAAACTTACTGAGCTAACTTGTGAGCCATTTCGAACTAGAGAAAGCTTATTATTTTTATTATCAGTTACCTGTTCTAAATTAAGTTGATTATCATAACTTAAATTAATAGTATTTCCATTTGGATAAGTAATTTTATTGAACCTAAATAAAATTTCATTATTGATAGACTTAGAAACTGTCGCGCTATAAACCACCCCTGCACGAGTAACAGTCATTGAGTTAGATGCAATTGAGAATTTAATTTCACCAAAATCTGTAGAAGCATTTCCACTAACATACCCACCACCAGGTAAACTAGAGGCTTCGGGTTCTGAAGAAGTATATAGTCTATATAAAGCACGATTATTTTCTTGAAGAAATGGTTCAGGATAACCAGTTTCTTTAAAACTCGTAGGACCATATTTAAAATAATAACGGTGGTTATCATTCGGTAATTTTATTACATAGTTTGTAATCGTAATATAACCATATTTAGCACGATAAGTACCATAAAAAACATTCACAAAACCATCATAATTATCTGACCATGAGTCCACTCCTATTGAGTTTTCTTGATCTATTGTTTGCAAACGTGTCGCTTTCCGGTAATGAAGATTGTAAGGAAGTGCTCCGGAAATTAAATTTTTACTATAATTTATTTGCCCTGAAAGTAGATTATAACCTGCTGTACACGATTTTATATTTGGATCAAATGAAACAATAGATTCTTTATCTACTGTATACATATCAGCATAGCTATACTGATATAAAATAGTTAAAATACTAAAAAAAACATATATTAATTTCAATACTTTTGATTTAATTAGATTCATCATAATAATATCACTTTATGCTATTTATTTGATATTTTATTAAAATATTCACGATCACGACTAAGCCTTATGTTGTTACTTAAATCAGTGCTAGACTCAAGCAACAATAAATTCAGAGAAGCTTTTGCATTTATACAATCTTCTCTCTGAAAATATTTACTAGTATTTTGATCACAAGCATTTTTTACTTTTTCACTTATCTGGGGATTCATTTTGTACCAGTTAATTGATCGATCTTTTTCCTTACGAGGCACACCTTCCACATTTTTTAAAACCTCTCTAATCGGATCACGACTACACCCAGAAAATAAAAATATTACTCCTGTCAAAATTAATATTATTTTGTATAGCTTATTCACCTCTCACCCCTGTTTTTTCTAATTTTCAACAATTAATGCATTAAATATGCCAAATAAAAAAAACATAATTCAAAGATATTCATTTAAAAAATGCACAAAAATATACTAATATTGCACTGTAATGATCCTTTCTAGCTTCTTTTTTTAGCAATCATTTTAAAATATAGGAAAAATTTAACCTTATAATTAACTATTTTTTATATACATATACACTAAGTATTTAAAAAAATATTCTCATTGACAAATTTAACTAAGGTAAATAGTAGAGAAATACAGATGTGGAAAGCCCCTTTTCTATAGAGGCTTTTTTTCAATTAAGTATTATTTACTTATGAACCCAAGGCACAGCTGGTGAACCAATCCAAGCAGATTTAGTCAGAATATTTTTGCCTTTCATGACCAATATTTATTTGTTCGATTTTTATAATACGGTCTTAACAAGAATCTATCGGGTAAATTGCTGCTCAAGCATGGTTTTCCCCCATTGATTTCCTTCCCATTCTTTTGTCAATTTAAAACCGAACGACTCATAAAGTTTACGAGCTGCGTCAAGACCACTAAATGTCCATAATTGCACAGCAGAGAATTCTTTTTGATCGCAAAAAGTTATAGCTTCTGCTAATAATCTTTTTCCAATACCACTACCTTGATATCCATCCTCAAGAATAAACCAACGTAAATGAGCTTCATTATTTCCTAAATCTTGGCCATCTATAGCTACAGATCCAATAATCTGATCATTATGTATAGCAAGCCAAATGTTATTATTTTCGTCATGCAGTCGTTCCGAAAACTCAGCAAGACCTAATGCAACTTTACCTTCAAAAAAATGTCCAAAGCCATAGTTTTTTGCATAATATCTTCCATGCATTTCTGCGATGCGGCCAATCATTCCAGCACGATATCCAGACACTATCTCAATATTTTTACTTACCTCAACAATTGGGTTAGTTCTACAAGCAACTAAAGCTTTTGCATATGATGTAAGACCTTGAGCAATTTGTTTCTGTTCAAATGGTTCTGAATTTTCTATAGCGCGAATTACCCTCATTTCACCATATGCATTTATTTTTTTAACCGTATTACGCCCTTTATCAGTCAATTGAAGTGATTTAGATCTACCATCATTTATTGCTTGAACTTCTTTAATTTCATCAGCTTCTATTAATTTACTGAGCATTCGACTTACACTAGATTTTTCCAATCCTAAGATTTGTGCTAACTGGATAGCAGTTATAGCACCATAATTTTCAATCTCTAACAATGTATGAACTGCTGAAGGTGAATAGTCTGTAGCAGCAAGAGTGGCATTCATAAATCCAAGTTCCCGAACAATAATTCGTGAAGATCTACGAATTTCCTCAATTAATTTGCGATCTATCATGCGAACACCTCCAAATATAGTTGCATTATACAACTATATTTGGAGGTTTTAGTCAATTATTATTTACGGGTTAATTCAAGTAACGTCTTACGAATGAAACGTAGCTAAACTACAAGGAGCAGGACAAAAGCAATTAATCACAGGTATGCATATCGGAAAATCAGGATTTGTGTATATCCATTTTATAGAACAAAAAAGATAGATATCAAATTTCATATTTAAATGAATGTCATTAACCTCATAATGAATATTCTATGAATATAAAAAACATTTGTTATTAAGTGATATATACAGTTAATATATTCTTTAAATAAAAGTATCCCCCTTCTAAAAGAGGTTTATATGTTGGAGATAGTAATCATCTGATAATCACTCTCAATTTTTACTATTGAGTTGATTATCAATGTCGCAATTTTTCTGTGGTCATGTTTCTGATCATCTCTATTTGCACGTTTGATTATTATCAAGGCTCCAACATGAATCTTTCAAAGTTCGAACAACGAACTCTCCATGTCCTTGCCAAAGGCGGACATATTAAATACCAACGTAATACATCAGGCACAGTCTATTTTGTTGAATGCTATACACGAGAAGGTTTCGTGCTATCTGATTGTTCCTTAGATGTATTTAAAAAGCTAAAAGCAAAACGTTTAATCAAGTCTAAAAATAGCCAACCTTATCAAATTACATTGTTAGGACTCCAGACTGTCCGCCCTCAACTAGACAACCGTTGATATAAGTTGCTATTTATGAAGAGAAAGAAAAATATGAACATTAAAATTCGAGATGAACAACCCGAAGATATTAAAAATATCGAAGAGTTAACCAAAGCAGCATTCTTGAATGCAGAACATTCTAGCCACACCGAACAATTTATTGTGAATAGCCTTCGGAAACATAAGCAACTCACGATTTCTTTGGTCGCCACAGAAAACGACTTAATTGTAGGTCATGTGGCTATTTCACCAATTACAATCACGTCAGGTGAAACCGGCTGGTATGGTCTAGGCCCTATTTCTGTATATCCAAATAAACAGGGAATTGGCATTGGTTCTCTTTTAATGAATGTAGCACTTCAAAAGTTGAAAGAATTAGGTGGAAAAGGTTGCGTTCTATTAGGTGATCCAAATTATTACAGTCGATTTGGTTTTAAATCTTACCCAGATTTAAATTTACCTGATGTCTCAAATGAATACTTTCAAGCTATAAGTTTCAGCAAACATATTCCCTCAGGAGAAGTTACTTATCATGAAGCATTTATGGCAACTGAATAAATAAGTTCACTTCCAACACATAATAAAAAGCCTCTATAAATAGAGGCTTTTTATTAACTTAATACTTAATTATTTATGAACCCAAGGAACGGCTGGTGAACCAATCCAAGCAGATTTAGCCGGAATGTTTTCACCTTTCATGACCAATGTTAATGGCCCTAACACGGCATGATTGCTTACGTTGGCGTTATACAAAATGATACTGCGTGTATTTACCACAACATCGTTACCAATATTCACTTGCCCGATTTTCATAATACGGTCTTCAAACAAGTGAGTTTGTGGGCCAGAGAAGCTATTAAACTCAGCACGGTCACCGATGCTTACACAGTCAAACTCTGTAATATCAGCCGTATCCATATAGACATCTTTACCAATGCGAACACCTAAAATACGCAAGAAGAATGGCAGCATTGGCGTTCCTCTCAAGTAGTTTAAGAAGTTAGGAATCGCAACTGACTCATATAAGCTCGTGATCCCTTCACTTAACCATACAAACATGGTCCACATTGGAGCTGAACGTGGTTGATAACGACCAATCAAAATCCACTTTAACAATGCAACAATAACGAAGCAGCCGACACCATAGAGCAAACCAGCAAGCGTTAAAGCCAACAAACCAGTTGGAATGTTGTATTTGTTAATAACATCAATAATCTCAAGCACAATCATATAACCCACACCAATCGCAAGAGCGGCAGGTAATACAACACGAAGGCCTTCAATAAAACCACGCATTAAACGGCGCTTGATACTTGGCAAGAATGTTAAATGATCTGGATATTTCTCAGCAGCTTCACGTGCAGGTAACAACAATGGTGGAGAACCAAACCAAGTTTGACCATCATACATTTCACGGTTATCTGGTGATTTAGATTGCACGCCAATTAAGACATTGTCTGGTAACACGGTACCATCAGCAATATAAGCACTGTTTCCGACAAAACTACGGTTACCAATTTTGGTCGATTTTAATGTCATCCAGCCGCCTTTGATTTCTTCATCACCTAGCATTACAGCATCGGCAATAAAGCTTTCTTCACCCAAAGTCAGCATTTCTGGAATAACACCGTTTGCGGTTGAAATTTCGGTATTTTTACCTACTTTTGCACCGAGCATACGGAACCATGTTGGCGCATAAATGGTCGCAAACAAGCCATGTAAAGTTTGTAAGCTTGTTTCCAAGATTTGAGACGCAAACCATTTACGATAATACGTGCCGCCATGAACCGCATAGGTTCCAGTTTCAAGACGAGGCAATGCAATTTTACGAATGACTGAAGAAATAACAGCAGTAATCATCATCATCATTGCACTAGCTGGAATCGCTAAAATGAAATAGTAAAGTGCGATTTGCAAATGGTCGTTGGTACTAATATTAAAGACGTTTGCATCTAACCAGTCGACCAAAAGGAAGCTTGGGAAAATTGGAATAAAGAACAGACATGCAATAATTAATGCGCTAATTCCATAATATGCATATTCAGCAATTTTACGAATAAACGATAATTTTGGACGCTCTGGCAATTTAGCGTGTTCGTCCACATGCCCAATTTTCTTCGCAGGTGTACCATCCCAAATTTCTCCGGCTGGTACCACTGTGTCATATTCAATTGAGGTTAAGGCATTTACGTGAGCTTGTTTTTCTAACACTGTATTTTCTTCTAATACAGCATAAGAACCCACATAACTATCTTCTTTCAAGTGAATTGAGCCTAATACCAAGTGGCCATGTTCGACTTTGGCATTTTCCAAGTTTACTTGAGAACCAATGCTCACCCCATCTTCAACAGTAAGTAAAGATGGCATACGAATATGTACTGAACTAATCGTTACGTCATGGCCGATTTTCGCACCAAGCGCTTTCAAATATAAGTTAAGTAAAGTTGAACCTGACAAAAGATAGACTGGTGAAATATTGCTAATACGGTCTGCTAACCACCAACGGAAATAAGTTAATCCCCATAATGGATATTGCCCTGCACCAACGCCCGTCATTAATAATCGTTTTACCGTAATTGAAACCACAAAACTGGCAATAATTACGCTGATATAAACCAATAAAGACATCGCGATTGCATTTGGAATACTATCTCGTGTTCCACCAGTAAAATAATGATAGGTAAAGAATGGCGCTAACCACTGCAAGATATTAATCGAGATTAAAACCGGAATAGTAACGAACTGAGCAATACCACATAACCACTTATAAGTTTGGTTACGAGGGTTATCTTGTCCAATCTGGCTATCAAACACAGTCGGCGTTGGTTGCTCTAGCATGAGTGCAGCAATTGCCCCAACCCTTCTCGCTTGATATAAGTTTTGAATAGTTAAGTGGCTATATTCCGGATGTTCACGTAGGTTCGAAATTAAAACCGCCGCTAGAAGTGAATGTCCACCTAGGTCATCAAAGAAATCTGAGTCGAGTTTAATCGGCATATTTGGAAACAAGCGATTTAAAATACCAAATAAAACTTCTTCGGCCGGGTTCTGTGGTTGGTCAGATTCACTACGATCAATCACACTGGTGAGTGGTCGTGCTTTTAAAGCCTTACGGTCAATTTTTCCTGACAATAAACGCGGAACTTCTTCAATAATCTCAAAACGGTTGGGCACCATATAAGGTGGTAATCGTTGGCTGAGATTATGGCGAATCTCTTTAATTTCGATTGCTTTCTTTGCATCAATTTCTGGTGCAATAAACGCAATGAGCTGGTCAATACCGTCTTCAGGACGAAGAATAACTGCCGCAGTACCAATACCTTCAATATCGCAAAGCGCAGCTTCGATCTCACCGAGTTCAACACGGAAACCACGAATTTTTACCTGATCGTCGGCACGTCCCAAGCAATGTACTTGTCCAAATTCATCAATTTTAGCCAAGTCACCAGTACGATAGAGCGATTGTTCATCTGGACCTTCTGCCCAAGGGTTTTGAATAAACTTATCAGCCGTTAAATCAGGTCTGCCTAAATATCCTTCTGCCACACTTGGTCCGAAAATACAGAGCTCACCTGTTTCACCTTGGGGTAGTAATTCTCTTTCAGCGTTTATGACCAACATGCCATAGTTTGGTAAAGGCTTACCAATGGTAACAAGTTTGCCACGCTCCAATGCCTCAAGACTTGCCGTAACCGTAGTCTCAGTTGGACCATACGTATTAAACATTTTGTGATGAGGCAATGCCCAACGGTCAACCAGTGAATCCGGGCACATTTCTCCACCTAAGTTAATAATTCTTAAGTTAGGTACATCTTCTGGGAATAAAGCAAGTAATGTCGGTACAGCATGTAATACGGTAATGTTTTCTTGCTTTAATGTTTGGCATAAACGTTCAGGGTCACTCACAAGTGACTTAGGTGCAATCCACAATGTTGCACCAACCAAGTAAGAAAGCCAGATCTCTTCAAACGACATATCAAAAGCAACAGAAAAGCCTTGATAGACTTTATCTTGCTCTTCAATACCCAAAACATTATTTTCACTACGTAAAAAGTGGCAAATATTTCTTTGGGTAATCACGATCCCTTTCGGCTTACCTGTTGAACCAGATGTATAAATAATATACGCAGGTTGTTCTGGGGTCGTTTTAGCTAAAGGAATATTTTCACTGAGCGGCTTTTGCAATTCAGTATTGGTCCACTTTGTTTGTGGTACTTCATCTAAATGTGCATACCATTCATCTGTAGTAATCATTCCTACAGCTTCGGCATCTTCAAGACAAACTGCTATACGGTCAGCCGGCGTATCCATATCAAATGGAAGCCATGCTGCACCACTTAAACAAATTGCCAACTGAGCTTTTAAAAGCTCAATACCACGAGGCAACCATAACCCAACAATATGACCTGGTTTTACCCCTCTTATCGTCAAATGCTGAGCCATGATTAAAGCTTGCTGATATAACTCACCATAACTCAACGTTTTATCTGCTTCAATTAAAGCCGTCTTATCAGGAAGAGTTTGTGCAGTATGGACAAAAATATCGGCCAAGACTTCATGCTGCAAAAATTCCGGATGATACTTTCCACGAATAATATTATTCGTGTTTGTTACAAACTGGTTCATTTTTATACTCTCTTTAATTTTCTGATTTGGCTCAAATGAAGTCATGTTTGTTTTTGTGACCCATTAAAGAAATCAAGATATGTCATAAATTAAATAATTGAACTTAAATCAAGATTAAAGTTTTAGTTTTAAAGTCTATTTAATAATATATAAATTCCGATTGTTTAGGCTCATTTTTTCTAAAAAAATTAAGCTCTTAGCTACAATATTTTAATTTCACCACACTCATCAGGATGAAAAACGTACAAAAACAGCCAAGTAAAAACCTATAATTCACAAGATTTATATAACTCTAATTTTAATAAAACTAATAAATGCTATCCGATATACAAATTCTCCATATTTTAAACTTAATTGATTCATTGTGAACATTTAAAAAGTCCTAAAATGGAAAATTCTATTTAAATTTTTAGAGGGTATTTAGTTATTAACAATATATTAAAGTCATTATGAGTCATTTCTATTTATCTTATATTTTTATCTGTATTTTTCTAAAAAACCTTTGCGATTGCTTAACTCAAGCTTACATATGTTTAATATCGTTTAGTTATGAAGGAGTTCTCCCTATTTTGCGCTGCAAGTATTGTTTGTTTATATAGAATCTCAAACATATGAAGAATGAGAGCTGCTGTTACGTTTAAGCAGGTCGAAGTCCCTTCATTTATAATACATTGAAAATAGACTTAAGAACTTAAATAGTAGGGATCATATGAGTCAACACATAATAAACCCAGAAGACATTCCCCTAGCATTTCAAGCCGCTTGGAATAATCATGATATGAAGGCCTTTGCAGCGCTTTTTCATCAAGATGCGACTTTTGTTAATCGTTTCGGTCATTACGTTAAAGGCATTAATGAAATTATTGCTCTTCACCAGCCTATTCATGACACCATCTATAGCGATTCAACACTAGAGAATGAGCTCATAGACGTCACCTCTTTAACTAATGATATCTGTATTTCACATTTTTGGAGTCGTCTAACCGCAGGCTTAGCTCATCCTCAGGGTCCCCATCAAATTGATACCCTTCTTCTCACCGTCCTTGTTAAGCAAAATAACTCTTGGTGTATTCAGGCGCTAGAAAATGTGACTTTAACTAACCCACGCACAGGAGAGATCATACTTAGAAATTTATGAAACAGAGCAATATAATTTTTTAAGTAATTTATAGACATAAAAAAAAGCCCTTGTCATTAACAAGGGCTTTTAAGAATTTTGGCGGAAGCGGTGTTAGTCAAATTAAACAACCAAACCACTGATAAACATACAAAAAATAATTTAATTTTAGTTTTTTACTGTTATTTTTACTACAATAAAATTTCAACCAATCATTTGTTTATATTTCATTCACCTGACACTATTCTTGCTTAGTAAGCTAATGATTGTAAATTACAAATCATCTTAAACTACCCATTCTAAGACAGTTCATGTAATTTTACCTCAATTAAGAGTTCATTCGAGAATATATTCAATTAGAAGATTTTATATTCCCCGCCCCACGTAGTGGTGAAATGCTTTCCGACATGCCATTGACTACACTAATCAAGCGTATGCATGAACAAGAACTAAAAAATGGCTTAGGCTATATTGATCCAAAACAGAATCGTATAATTACCACACATGGCTTTCGGTCTACTTTTCGTGACTGGTCTGCGGAAAAAACTAATTATGCGCGTGAAGTCTGTGAACATGTATTAGCGCACAAACTACCAGATAAAGTTGAAGCTTCTTACTTGCGTGGAGATTATCTAGATAAACGTAAAGAATTAATGGCAGATTGGGCAGAGCACTGCTCTACGCTTACAGAGTGATGTAACACATAAACCTTGTATTTCGCCTAACCAAATAATAATCTTACCCTTTATATTTATCATAGAGCCAACATGTCAATACAAACTATAAGCAGTACCATAACAAGGTTAAATAAGGAGTTAGCAGATATTACTCATCGAATGAGCTTAGAGCAGAAAAAGGGAGCTGATATAATTTCTAAAATTTTACAAATTCAAAATTCTATCGGGAAGACAACTAGCCCCTCTACATTAAAAACAAAGTTATCAGAAATTAGTAGGAAAGAACAAGAAAACGCTCGTATACAATCAAAACTTTCAGACTTACAAAAGAAAAAGATTGATATTGATAATAAGCTGCTGAAAGAAAAGCAGAACCTTATAAAAGAAGAAATACTGGAAAGAAAAAAATTAGAGGTCCTGACTAAAAAACAGCAGAAAGACGAAATTGAACATCAAAAGAAGCTGAAACGTGAAATTGATGCTATTAAAGCTTCTACCCAATATATTACTGATGTTTCAATATCATCTTACAACAATACAATACCTGAGACGGAACCAGAATATGATTTGTTTATTTCACACGCTTCAGAAGATAAAGAAGATTTTGTCAGACCGCTTGCAGAGACATTACAGCAACTTGGAGTAAACGTTTGGTACGATGAATTCACGTTAAAAGTTGGGGACAGTTTACGTCAAAAAATTGATAGTGGTCTCCGAAACTCTAAATACGGTACCGTTGTTCTTTCAACTGACTTTATTAAGAAAGACTGGACCAACTATGAACTTGATGGCTTAGTAGCTCGAGAAATGAATGGCCATAAAATGATTTTACCGATTTGGCACAAAATTACTAAAAATGACGTTTTAGATTATAGTCCGAATTTAGCCGATAAAGTCGCCTTAAATACTTCTGTAAATAGTATTGAGGAAATTGCCCATCAATTAGCTGATGTTATCTTAAATCGATAAGCGCCTTCTAAAAATTAAAATTTTGACTGAGATTTACAAATAACCTAATTCTCAGTCAACTTTTGAACACCCTACAATTTAGACACTTTACAATCAATAATTTAATTATAACTAAAACAATTTTTTTTGTGATGAGTAATACTGAATTCACAAATATTGATGTATATTGAAACAATAAAACCAAATAATTTATATAAAATCAAAAACTTAAAAAATTCTTCTTTAGCCATTTCCGCCCTTTAATATTTCTTTTGATATAAGAAATCGATTCTTCATATTTGTATCCAAGCCAAATTAATGTTATATATTTAACAAATAAGTTGAGTATACAACATGAAAATATCTTTACTCATATCCTCTTTGCCTACACAGAACACATCTACACGTATGAGAGTATGGCGTTCTCTTAAAGCAAGTGGAGCCGCAATCCTTAGAGATGGTGTGTATTTACTTCCCATTTCTCATAGCGAGAAATTTGATCCTATTGCAAGTGACGTTATTTCAGAGCAAGGCTCTGCGTATGTATTCCATGCGGAGCAGCCTTTAAACCTTGAATTAGCTCCTTTCTTCAGTCGAAAAGAAGAATACGATGTCCTCTATAAACAACTCTCTGAGTTAAGAGATCGTCAATCTAAAGATGAAAAGAAAGAGCTGCTCAAGCAAATCCGTAAATTAAGAAAAAGTATCGATGCACTCGTAGAAATTGACTATTACCCCGATGAGACTCAAGCACAGGTACTAAATGAACTTTCTGCTTTAGAGCTTTCAATAGCTCGACTTGGTGAAGTGAATGAGCCTCAAGCAATACAAGCACATATTCAACTTCTAGATAAAAATAGTTATCAAAACAAAATATGGGCAACTCGTAAGAGACCTTGGATTGATCGTCTAGCCTCTGCATGGCTAATCAAGACTTTTATTGATTCAACTCCTACATTTATTTGGTTAGAAACACCAAGTGAATGTCCAGAAGAAGCTTTAGGATTCGATTTTGATGGTGCAGCTTTCAGTCATATCAATCACTGGGTTACCTTCGAAGTTCTTTTACATAGTTTTAATTTAGAAACACCTGCTTTGAAAAAAATTGCAGAGATTGTCCACTATCTTGATATTGGCGGGATTGAGCCACCCGAAGCTTCAGGCATAGAAACCGTCTTTGCAGGAATACATGAAAACATTACAGATGATGACCAATTATTAGTCGCATCAAATGCAATCTTTAATGGCCTATTGTCTAGCTTTAATAAAAATAGCTCTGTACTGAATGATTAAACGCATCAAATACTTTTTAAATTTCAAAAATTTAGGTGAAATAGCAATGAATACAAATGAAGATTCCACTGCTTTAGCTGAAAGCATTCCCCCACATGAACTTCATGGTGTTTCATTTCGTGAAGCTTTTTGGGTATGGCTTAAAGTAGCTGCGCTTAGCTTTGGTGGACCTGCGGGGCAAATCGCAGTAATGCATAAAATTTTAGTTGAAGAGAAACAATGGATTAGTGAAACGCGTTTTTTACATGCCTTAAATTACTGTACACTTGTTCCTGGTCCTGAAGCACATAAGTTGGCTGTATACATAGGTTGGTTATTACACCGAACACGTGGCGGACTCGTTGCGGGTACTCTCTTTATTTTACCGGGTCTACTTGCATTAGGAATACTAAGCTGGATTTATGCAAGTTATGGTCAGATTAGTATTGTTCAAGCATTATTCTTTGGATTAAAAGCAGCCGTACTTGCAGTAGTTCTTGAAGCTGTCATGCGTGTAGGTCGTCGAGCCTTAAAAAACAAGGTGATGGTCATTGTCGCTATCTTGTCATTTATCGGCATCTTTATCTTTGCTTTGCCTTTTCCATTTATTATTTTAGTTGCTGCGCTTATCGGTTACATCGGAAATAAAAGTGGAAGTAAAGCATTTAACGCCTCCTCATCTCATTCTGACGCTAATAGCTCTAATGCTTCATTAGCAGCTATTGATGCTGCTTTTGCTAAGCAGATCCCAGAGCATGTACAACCTTCCCATACAAGAGCTCTAAAAATTACTCTCATTGGTTTGGTCTTATGGCTCGGCCCACTTATAGCTTTTATTACTTTAATGGGCAAAGATAATGTTTATACGCATATCGCTCTATTCTTCAGCAAAATGTCCGTACTTACGTTTGGTGGTGCTTATGCAATTTTATCTTATGTTGCACAGCAAGCCGTCGAAAACTTCCATTGGCTTAAACCTAGTGAAATGCTGATCGGACTTGGTATGGCTGAAACCACCCCTGGCCCCCTGATTAGTGTAGTTCAGTTTGTAGGCTTTATGGCAGCGTATCGAGACCCAGGATCATTGAATCCTGCCTTGGCTGGTACTCTTGGAGGTATATTAGCGAAATGGGTAACATTTGTACCCTCTTTTCTATTCATTTTTATTGGTGCTCCATATATTGAAGCATTAAGAAATAATAAGGCTTTAAATGCCATACTTTCGACAATTACAGCAGCTGTTGTTGGAGTGATCCTTAATCTATCAGTGTGGTTTGCATTACATACATTATTTGCTGAAGTTAATGTAATTCATAAATATGGAATGGTTTTACAAGTTCCAGTTTTATCCAGCATTAACCCATGGTCACTAATGTTATCAATCATAGCTATGCTTGCTTTATTCCGTTTCAAACTTGGAATGATGACTACTTTAGCTGGTTGCTGCGCTATAGGAATTATTCTTCACTTTTTCGGGATAAGCGGCTAATCACTTATAACTATATAAAAATGTTTTAGTTGGACTTATTTGTCCAACTAAAACAGAGGTGGTCCCACATGTTTGAACAACTAAAAGCTTATTTATAAGTGATACTCTGCTCTAGTTAAGCTACCTTATTTTGTTGTGGTAGCTGGTCATAGTAAAACTCATCTGGAGTCATTTTGTCCAGACTCGAATGAGGTCGTTTCAAATTATAAAATTCAAAATATGCGTTTAATTGCTTCTTCGCATCCAAAACATTGCTGTAGGCTTTGAGATACACCTCTTCATATTTAACGCTCCGCCATAATCGTTCAACCATCACATTATCAACCCATCGACCTTTACCATCCATACTGATTTGAATGCCATTTGATTTCAATACATCAATAAATGCATCACTGGTAAACTGACTGCCTTGGTCTGTATTAAATATTTCAGGTCGACCATATTTTTCAATAGCTTCATTTAATGTTTCTATGCAAAATGTAACCTCCATACTAATCGATACTCTATGCGCAAGTACCTTGCGGCTATGCCAATCAATCACAGCACATAAATAAACAAAGCCTTTTGCCATAGGGATATACGTTATATCCGTAGACCACACTTGATTACTGCGCTGAATAGCCAATCCTTTGAGCAGATATGGATATTTGCGGTGAGCTTGATTAGCCTGGCTTAAATTTGGTTTGCAATATAACGCATTAATGCCCATTTTCTTCATTAAAGTACGTGTATGACGTCGTCCTATATGATGTCCTTGACGATTCAACAAATCACGCATCATACGGCTACCTGCAAAAGGGTATTGCATATGTAACTCATCCATACAGCGCATCAGCTTCAGATCTGATGCACTCACAGGTTTTGGGCGATAGTAATAACAACCACGGGAGACTTTCAGCAGCTGAGCTTGCTTAGATACTGAAATCTGAAGTGAGTCATCGATTAACTTTTGTGGTTGAAGCGGCCCAGTTTCTTCAACACACCTTCTAAAAAATCAATTTCTAATGCCTGCTCACCGATTTTTGCATGTAGTTTTTTTAGATCGATGGGTGGTTCTGTTGGAGCTTTTGATTGATCGAAAGCTTGCGAGGAAGCTGAAATCAGTTGATTTTTCCAGTCGATAATTTGGTTTTGATGAACATCAAATTCAGCACTCAATTCAGCAAGTGTTTTTTCTGCTTTAATCGCAGCAAGTGCTACCTTAGCTTTAAAATCATTTGAATGATTTCTTCTTGGTCTACGTGCCATAAAATACTCCATATATTGATGTTTATAACATCATTTGGGGAGCAAAATATCACTTATAAGTGTTGTTCAAATTTCCTGATCCACCTCTAAAATATAAGCTTGGCAAAACAAATATTGAGCTCTTAAACTATCGGATATTGATATGATCATCATGACCTATATATTTACTCAATATAATCATCAAATAGTGCAATCAAGTTAACCTAATATAAAAGCTTATTTTCAATAAAAAACACATCATAATACCCCCTTGCCTTTTAACCACAAAAATATTGAAGTTATTATTTAGAAGCAATTAATAGAAAAATAAACAAATCTTTTTTAAACAAGCTACTAATAAAAATATCTCCATCGAAAATAAAGTATAAAAATTCAAAAACCATTTAATAAAGTATCAATAGAGTTAAAATACATATAGCTTACTTTTAATTTTAAAGAGGAATACAAGAAATAATTTCTTGTATTCCTGTTATAAGATTGGGAGAACCAAGTTGATAATTTCACCCATTTCTTTGGATCTATTAATTTAAGTTTCGACTTTACTTATTTGAGCTTAGCCATTTGGTCGAGTCACAATCGGGAAAATTGAATCTGGACGTTTAAACATTGCAAAGAATTTTCCAATTTTCAGTGGATTACCTTTGACTTTACTGTCTTTAGAAAGCAGGACTTTTACCCCTTCTATTTGACCTGTAATCATTTTTAGATATAAGGGCTTGGTTAAGGTTAATGTAGGGCAATCCAATGCCAAATCTTTACTTTCATCATAACGCTTAAACTGCATGACTGAGTTTTCAACCCATAATGAAAAATGCTCTTTGGTATCCGACAAAACCAGATTGATACACTGGTTTTCATTTTTTAAATTTTCCACATCTAAATTTGTCGCCATAGCTTCAAGAAATCTTTCAGTTGGTGTATGAATCAATAAATCACTCGGATCAGAAGTATTTTGTAGGGGTACATTATTTTGTAGCTCTTGAGCGCCCACCAAAAAGAAATTACGCCAAGTTGAAGCCTCAGCAGCATAGCCCAATTGACGATAAGTATTCGCCAATAAGTCTTTTGCTTGTTGGTTTTGAGGGTTATTCAACACAATATGTTTTAAAATCTCGGCAGCCCATCTATAGTCAGCTTGAGCGTAGGCATCCCGCGCATTTTTCAATGCATTGTTCTCCCCACCTGCTAACTCAATATATTTTTTTGCAACAGCTTTAGGGGGTAATGGATCTAAATTGGAAGGATGGGCATCGAACCATCCCATATAATATTGGTATACTGCTTTTACATTATGTTTTAGGGTTCCATAATAGCCATGAGCATATAGTTTTTGATCAAGTGCCGCTGGAAGCTTAATTTTTTCGGCAATTTCAGCGCCATTAAAACCAGAGTTCATATATCTCACCGTCTGATCATGCGTGAACTTATAAACATCTCGCTGGGTTTTAATAAAATCTTGAATATTGTCATTGCCCCAGACAGGCCAATGATGCTGTGCAATCAATACATCGGATGCTTTGGCATGCTGCATTGCTTGGTCTAGATAGCCCACCCATTTTAAGGCATCACGGACTTTAGCACCCCGAAGGGTATAAAGATTATGCATGGTATGAGATAGAATTTCTGCGCCGTTATAAAGTTTCAATGATGGGATAGAGAACGTTAATTCTGCTGGTGCTTCTGAACCCGGCACGTTATAAAACACAAAATCCAAGCCATCAACCGTCATTTTCTGTTCTGGTTGAGTGATCAGTTGTGTAGGCTCAAGGATGCCCATTTTTCCCACAGCAACAGCCTTACCTAAACCTGTATCCACCAATCCTTCCGCATTTTTAGGTAGAAAAGTTCCATACATATAAGTCGCACGACGTATCATGGCTGAACCTGCCATCACATTTTCACTGGTCGCTTCTTCCATAAAGCCTTTTGGCGCAATAATTGGAGTTTTTCTAGCGTTAATTTCTTCGCTAGAAAGAACGCCTAATGCACCACCAAAATGATCGATATGGCTATGGGTAAAGATAATGGCTGAAATTTTTTGCTCACCTAAATGCTGTCTAGCAAATTTAAGTGCTGCTTCAGCCGTTTCTTTAGAGGTTAATGTATCCACAATAATCCAGCCAGTATCACCCTGAATGATGGTCATATTTGCCAAATCAAAACCACGAATTTGCCAAACTCGATCTGTTACTTTAAATAGCCCAACATTGTTGTTTAATTTTGCTTGTCGCCATAGAGTGGGATTAACGGTATTTGGTGCTTGATCTTGTAAAAAACTAAATGCATCAAAATCCCAGATAACATTGCCTTTCTCACTTTTAATTTGACCTGTTGGCTTGGCAATAAAGCCCTTTTGAGCCTGATTAAACTCAGTCATATCCTCTAAGTTATACTTCGCCTTATATGTATTATTTGATTCAATGACCGCTTTTTCTACTACAGTATTTGCTGCAAAAACAGAAAATGGCAGAATAAGCATCAATGAAACTGTTAAAAACTTAATTTTCATCTTCTTTCCTTTTTTTAAATAAGAGGTGGTCCCACATGTTTGAACAACTAAAAGCTTATTTATAAGTGATACTCTGCTCTAGTTAAGCTACCTTATTTTGTTGTGGTAGCTGGTCATAGTAAAACTCATCTGGAGTCATTTTGTCCAGACTCGAATGAGGTCGTTTCAAATTATAAAATTCAAAATATGCGTTTAATTGCTTCTTCGCATCCAAAACATTGCTGTAGGCTTTGAGATACACCTCTTCATATTTAACGCTCCGCCATAATCGTTCAACCATCACATTATCAACCCATCGACCTTTACCATCCATGCTGATTTGGATGTCATTTGATTTCAATACATCAATAAATGCATCACTGGTAAACTGACTGCCTTGGTCTGTATTAAATATTTCAGGTCGACCATATTTTTCAATAGCTTCATTTAATGTTTCTATGCAAAATGTAACCTCCATACTAATCGATACTCTATGCGCAAGTACCTTGCGGCTATGCCAATCAATCACAGCACATAAATAAACAAAGCCTTTTGCCATAGGGATATACGTTATATCCGTAGACCACACTTGATTACTGCGCTGAATAGCCAATCCTTTGAGCAGATATGGATATTTGCGGTGAGCTTGATTAGCCTGGCTTAAATTTGGTTTGCAATATAACGCATTAATGCCCATTTTCTTCATTAAAGTACGTGTATGACGTCGTCCTATATGATGTCCTTGACGATTCAACAAATCACGCATCATACGGCTACCTGCAAAAGGGTATTGCATATGTAACTCATCCATACACCGCATCAGCTTCAGATCTGATGCACTCACAGGTTTTGGGCGATAGTAATAACAACCACGGGAGACTTTCAGCAGCTGAGCTTGCTTAGATACTGAAATCTGAAGTGAGTCATCGATTAACTTTTGTGGTTGAAGCGGCCCAGTTTCTTCAACACACCTTCTAAAAAATCAATTTCTAATGCCTGCTCACCGATTTTTGCATGTAGTTTTTTTAGATCGATGGGTGGTTCTGTTGGAGCTTTTGATTGATCGAAAGCTTGCGAGGAAGCTGAAATCAGTTGATTTTTCCAGTCGATAATTTGGTTTTGATGAACATCAAATTCAGCACTCAATTCAGCAAGTGTTTTTTCTGCTTTAATCGCAGCAAGTGCTACCTTAGCTTTAAAATCATTTGAATGATTTCTTCTTGGTCTACGTGCCATAAAATACTCCATATATTGATGTTTATAACATCATTTGGGGAGCAAAATATCACTTATAAGTGTTGTTCAAATTTCCTGATCCACCTCTAACCATTCAATAATTCAAATAAAATGTATTTCAACACTTGCATGCACAATTTCTTCATGGATAGAGAGTGCCTGTTTCACTACATCTGGTGTTAAATCTACACCTGTACTCTCTAAAGCCAAGATGCAAGAAAACTTGCCTCTACCAACTTTCCAAACATGTAAATCAGTAATATTAACTTGAGGAAATTCCTCTATAACCTCTTTGATTTCATCAACCACAGGGTGAGACATTTCTGCATCGAGTAGTGTCTTTCCTGTCTCATTTAATAATCCCCATGACCATTTAGCGACAAGAATAGCTCCAACTACACCTAATAGTGCATCTAAGAAACTCCAACCAAAATATTTCCCCGCAAACAATGCAACAATTGCCAATACAGAAGTAACCGCATCAGCTACTACATGCAGAAACGCCGCCTTTTGATTTAAGTCATGATGATCGTGGTGGTGGTCGTGTTCATGGTGATGATCATGCTCGTGGTGATGGTGGTGGCCTCCGTCATGTAATAACCATGCACAAACCAAGTTTACCAATAAACCAACAATTGCAATTGGTATTGCCTCATTGTAATGAATATTCACGGGATTCATTAATCGATCGATAGATTGAATACCCATTAAAAGTGCTACAACCATAAGTAAAATAGCACTACTGTACCCTGCTAGAATCTCAATTTTCCAAGTACCAAAACTAAATCGCTGATCATGAGCATAATGTCGGGCCATTCGATATGCGAAATAAGCTAAGCCGAGAGCAACCATATGTGAACTCATATGCCAGCCATCTGCGAGTAAGGCCATCGAATTAAAAATCCATCCCCCCAATATCTCTAGTACCATCATGATTGCTGTAAGAATTGTCGCAATCAGTATTTTCTTTTGTGCTAAAGGATTTCCTTCATCGAATTGATGAGAATGACGACGATCTAAGTTACTATGAAGTTGCATAAATTTTATCTTTCCAAGATACTCCCCCCAGTATATATTTTTTTTAGGAAAAATCATGTCTCATTTGCATCAAGATAAAAAAATACTTAATCGCATCAAGCGGATTCAAGGACAGGTTACTTCTGTTGAAAAGTCATTATTAACACCTGAAAGCTCTTGTCTTGAAGTATTACAACAAGTTGCAGCAATTAAAGGTGCTGTTAATGGGTTAATGCAGCAACTTCTTGAACAACATTTAAGAGAACATGTATTGAAAGGGGATCAAAATTTTGATGAAGAAGAAATGAAACAGTACTTATTATTATTAGATCGTTATTCAAAATGAGTAGAACAAAATGTTCTACTCATTTTTATTATTAATGGCAGTGACGATCCCCTGTCTTGCTATTCGTGTGGCAGCCTGAAGAATCAGTACCACCTGAATGAGCAAAAGCATTTGTTACCGCAAGCCCCATTAAACATACCAAGATTAGTTTTTTCATGTTGTTCCCCTTTTTTTATTGAACAATAAAATAAGCTTATAATTGTACAACAAACAAACGGAATCTTTCTAAGTCATTAGTCGAAAAAGAGTTATTTAGGCCACTTTTCATGATAGTCATCAATAATATATTCATGGACGTGTACTCCATTGATTCGATGCTGCTGCAAATGCTCATGATCTGGAGGTAAATCATCATGACTGTGGGGTAAAAGAGCCTCATCCTGTGATGGCCACAAACGCATTGCAAGTAATAAAGAAATCGTTGCAATCACTGCCATCGGTATAAAAGTTTGTAATGTTCCTATGTTAGTAGTGAGCCATCCAACCAAGGGATAAGTCACTAACCAGCAAGCATGTGAAAACGCAAATTGCGCTGCGAATAGAGAGGTCCTACTCTCACTCGATGCAGATTTTCGAATCAAACGGCCTGTAGGTGTTTGTGAAACAGAATATCCAATACCAAGCACAAACCAAAGTACAAGCAAACCATTATAAGATGTAATGAAATAACCACTTAACAGCCCAATTACAAGAATTGTTGTTCCCGTCAACATCACTGATCGATCTGGGAACTTATCCAATATCTTAGGCAAAATGAAAGCCGAAAGCATTGAACCAAATCCAAATAAACCAAAAGCCCAAGTAGTCGCATTTTCAGTTAGCTTAAATGTCGATTGAACCAATACCACGGTATTTACAATCACTACAGCGCTTGCTGACGCAATTGCTAAATTGAGAGCAAGCAATGCTTTAAGTCTAGGCGTATTAAAATAAATTTTAGCTCCCTGCTTAATACGGCTATAAACACCTCTAAACGCAGGTACTTTGGCAACTGGTAATTTCGCACTTACCACAAACAAAGCAGAACCGATAAAACCTAATACCGTTCCCAAAAATAAGTTGTGATAACTCATCAAAGTTAATAAAAATGCCGCGAGCATCGGACTAATAATATTTTCTAAATCATAGGCCAATCGTGATAATGATAGCGCATTGGTATAGTCTTTTTCTTCAGGTAAAACATCTGGAATCATGGCCTGAAATGTTGGTGTAAATGCAGCAGAAGCAGATTGCAAAATAAAAATGAGAATATAAATTTGCCAAATTTGTGTCACAAACGGTAGACACAATGCTGTTAATGCTCGAATAACATCTAGCCCAACCAATACTTTTTTTCTTGGTAATCGCTCAGCAAATGCAGATGCTATAGGCGCTACACCGATATAAGCAATCATCTTAATTGCCAATGCAATACCAAGAACTTGGGCTGCTTCCCCCTTTGCAATATCGTACGCCTGTAAAGCTAGGGCGATTGTGATTAACCCCGTTCCGATTAGCGCTATTACTTGGGCCAAAAACAAATGCCGATATGTTGTGTTTTTTAGTACTTCTAGCATCTTATGGATTCCTTTTAGAACCTGACTTCTTTAGCAATTGAATCTCCTTGGAATATTATTCCAAGGAGATTGATCAAAACTTAAAAGACTTTCTTCATTTCACTAAACTGCCCTTCTACAAGTAGAGTTACAGTCACTGGATTTTCCGTACGGTTACGCCAGAACCAACCATGCTTGCCATCAAAAGCTGCCTTTAAGACACCCTGCTGAGTTGTTTCATTCTTTCCTTTTCCATAGCCATGATAGAACCCTTTAGGAGCGTTCACTGGATCACCATGGGTATCATAATTAAGACCACCTCCAACAGCTTTCCAGTCAAAGTTGACACTTGCACTTTGTGGCATCGTCAGTTTCACTTCGGTTGCTTGGCCCGGTTTAAGCTCAATACTAATGCTCTCTTTATTAATAGCAGGCATAATCATTTGAGCATTATCAGTTGCCGTTTGAGTCGAAGTTTCTACTGATATTTGTTCAACACTATTCACTGCCTGTGCAGCATTGATACCATTTTCTGACTCTTCAGTTAGTGATTGTTTGATTTCTCCCATTTTCGTTAAACCAAGCACTTTACCCATACCTGTCGGATCAATTGCATACTCCGCAGGCATGACACAGGTAACTAGCACAATAACGGCACTTACGGCAGCAATTGCTGTTGATTTAATTAACTTTTTTGATGAAGGTAATTCGATATCTTTTGGAATTTCAGCGTTATACATAATTTAGATCCTTATTGAGTAATGAAGCCAGTAAGTTGATAGCCAACAAGTAAAAAACCGAGGAACATGAGGAAGACATTGCTTTGATAAGCTGTTTTAAAGAAATAAGGTGTCTTTCTCCAAAACGTCATTAATAACAAGATGATGCACAGAGCCATAAACTGGCCTAATTCAACCCCAATATTGAATGAGATTAAATTTGCCAACAGTCCATCACTCGGAACTTCATATTCCTGAATTTTTACTGCGAGTCCAAAACCATGAATCAGACCAAAAATTAAAGTCGCGATTTTCGTGTTTGGTTGAAAACCAAACCAACGCTGATAAGCCCCCAAGTTATCTAGAGCCTTATAAACAATCGAAAAACCAATGATTGCATCAATGATGTAGGCGTTTATCGAGATATTGTAATAAACACCCACCAGCATCGTAATCGAATGCCCAAGTGCAAATAGGCTGACGTACAAGCCGATATCTTTCATTCGGTATAAGAAGAAGATAATGCCAACAAGAAATAGTAAATGGTCATATCCAGTGACCATATGCTTCGCACCCAAATAGATGAATGGAATCACATGAATGCCATAAATTTCTTGAATATAGCCCTTATCACCTTCCGCTACTCCATGAGCAAAAAGTGTAGGGCTTACCAATGTAATGAATAAAGCAAGTAATAGCTTTATGTAAGCACTTAATTTCACAATGTGTGAAGCAATAATTTGCATGTATATCAAACTCCAAAATTTAAAATGAATTGAAAATCCATTAACTTTTTGGGCGGTTTAAAAATACGACTCACCATCAGATAAACATATTCTTTTGACCAATCTAAAATCGAAATCCCTTTTAAGAGATGAGCTAAAGCGGCCGATTTAAGTACGTCATAGCCAACAAAATGTTCATAGTAATTATCTTGGTGACTATGTGAATGTTGTTGGCTTATCTCATGATGGTGAGAGTTAATTGCATCAATTGAAACGTGTCTCTGAAATTCATTTTCAGTTACATGCTCTTTAAAGTGCAAACATAAAGCGAGACTGATCATGCAGACTAGCAACATCATCACAAATTTGTTTTGTTTATCTCGCAATATATTTGTCATTAAAGATGCCCCTAAACAACCTGTTTAGCAGCTTCGTTTGATTTTCTTGACCTACCTTGGTTAAACCACACATATAAGGTTGGCAAAATAATCAAAGTCAGTAAGGTTGATGAAATAATCCCACCAATAACAACAGTTGCAATTGGGCGCTGAACTTCAGAGCCAATGCCTACGTTTAAGGCCATCGGAATAAAACCTAATGAAGCGACTAAAGCTGTAATCAACACGGGACGGAGTCTTTCCATTGCACCATGTTTCACTGCATCAATGACACTTTCACCTTGAACTCTAAGTCGCTGAATGGCTGAAACAAGAACCAAACCATTCAGCACAGCAACACCCGATAAGGCAATGAAACCCACAGCCGCAGAAATTGAGAATGGAATATCACGTAGTGCTAAAGCAATCACACCACCTGTTAGTGCAAATGGCACACCTGTGAATACCAAGATACTGTTTCTAACATTACCTAAAGCCATATAGATCATGGCAAAGATCAGAATTAAAGCAATCGGTACTACAACCATAAGACGATTTGAAGCAGATTCCATTTGCTCAAACGTACCGCCCCAAGTCAGCCAATAACCATCTGGTAATTTAAAATCAGCATTCAGCTTAGATTGTGCTTCTGAAATGTAACTACCAATATCAGTTCCACGAACATTTGCTGTAATGACGATACGCCGTTTACCATTTTCGCGAGAAATCTGGTTTGGTCCTTGAACGTTTTTTAACTCGATCAATTCTGATAAAAGAACACTCGAACCATCAGCTAAGCTCACAGGAATCTGATACAGCTTTTCTAGATCTGTTACCGAGTTTTGATCCATACGTACCACAATGTCGAACTTTCGATCTCCTTCAAACACCTTACCTACTGTCTCACCTGTGATTAGGCTAGAAACCTGTTTTTGTACATCCTCTGCATCAAGCCCATAGTTGGCAATCATGTCTTTTTTCAGCTCAACAGAAACCATGGGTAAACCAGACATCTGTTCGACTTTAAGATCAGCAGTACCTTTGACTCCCTCTAAAATCTTAGCGGCAGCGTTTGCTGATTCAAGCAACTGCTCTAAATCATCACCATAAATTTTTACGGCAACATCTGTTCGGACACCTGAAATAAGTTCGTTAAAACGCATTTGAATCGGCTGTGTAAACTCATAATTGTTTCCATATACGCCTTTAGATACGCGTTCAATTTCAGCAACAACCGCAGACTTTTCCTTATCAGGATTAGGCCACTGACTACGAGGTTTCAGCATGACAAAGTTATCTGCTACGTTAGGTGGAACAGGATCAGTCGCAATTTCAGCAGTCCCCACTTTGGCAAAAATAGTCTGAACTTCTGGAATTTTCTTAATCTCTTTTTCTAACGTGTATTGCATTTCAATTGCTTGAGTCAACGACGTACCAGGGATACGCAAGGCATGTAGTGCTACATCTCCCTCATCCAAGGAAGGTATAAACTCTGAGCCTAAACGAGTCGAAAGACTTGCACTAAAAACAAAGAAAATAGAGACAAAAGCGATTAGCAAATATCTGTGATTTAAAGACCAATCTAGAATTGGGTTATAAAATCTTTTGATGCCATGGACGATTTTTGACTCTTCTTCTTTAATTTCACCAGTAGTGACCAATGCCACCATTGCAGGGACAAACGTAATTGAAAGAATCATTGCTGCCACTAAAGCCATAACCACTGTTGCAGCCATTGGTGTAAACATCTTTCCTTCAACACCAGTCAGAGTCATTACAGGTAGATACACCAAGATAATGATCAATTGACCATAGAGAATCGCTTTGCGGGATTCTTTAGTCGCCTCAAACACAGTCGTAAAGCGTTCTTGCCTTGTTAAAACTCGCCCAAGCTCTTTTTGTTTAATTGCCAACTTTGCTAAGGAGGCCTCAACAATTACAACAGCACCATCTACAATAATCCCGAAATCTAGTGCCCCAAGACTCATAAGGTTGGCACTAATTTTCTGGTTCACCATACCTGTGATTGTCATCAACATTGATAATGGAATAACTAGAGCTGTAATCAGCGCGGCACGGAAATGACCAAGAAATACAAACAGAACAACGATTACCAGAATCGCACCTTCTAGAAGATTCTTTTTCACCGTCTGTATCGTTGCATCAACCAAAGTTGTACGGTTATAGACCGCTTTTGCTTCTACACCTTCTGGTAATGATTTTTGAACTTGCTGTAGTTTTTGATCAACAGCATGAGCAACATTTCGTGAGTTCTCACCGATAAGCATGAATGCTGTACCCAGTACAATTTCTTGCCCATCTTTAGTTGCGGCACCTGTACGTAATTCGTGACCAATAGATATTTTGGCAACATCTTTCAATCTGAGGATATAACCATTGCTCGTCGTAATCGGGATATTCTGGATTTGCTCAATTGAGTTAATTTGAGAATCAGAACGAATCAAATACTGTTCACCATTTTTCTCAATATACCCCGAGCCTTTATTCATGCTGTTCTTAGAGATAGCCTCTAAAATCGCTTTCTGATCCAGCCCTATGCTACGTAAATAAGCATAATCAGGTTGAACTACAAATTGTTTGAGATAACCACCAATGGTATTGATTTCATTAACACCCTCTACATTTCGAAGCTGAGGTTTAATCACCCAGTCTTGTAAGGTGCGTAATTCCGTTGGTGAAAGTGGATTAGGATTGTTCTTGGCATTTTCAACGGTATACATGAAGATTTCGCCAAGTCCTGTAGAAACAGGCCCCATAGAAGTTGCAATTCCAACGGGAAGATTTGGTGTCACCCCTTGTAGCTTCTCATTCACTAATTGTCGGGCAAAATAAATATCCGTCCCTTCTTTGAAAATTGCCGTCACTTGTGACAGGCCATACCGAGAGACTGATCGGGTATAGTCTAAATTTGGAATACCAGCCAAAGCCGTTTCAATAGGATAAGTCACCTGAGACTCCATCTCCATTGGAGAGAGTCCTTGAGCTTCACTATTAATCTGAACTTGTACATTCGTAATATCGGGAACAGCATCAATTGGTAGCTTAAAATAGTTATAGGCCCCCAATGCACCGACAAATAGGAATACGATGAGTACAAGCCAACGATTCTTAATCGAGAGTTTAACAATCTGATCAAACATATTCGCTACTCCCCTTAATGGTCATGAGTAGCGCCAGATTTACCTAGCTCTGCTTTTAAAAGATATGAATTTCCTGCGGCATAAACCTGTCCTATTCGTAATCCAGATTTAACTTCCACATACCCATTGTATTTATCGCCAAGCTCCAGAGGTCGAGCTTCAAAATCGTTACCAACACGAATGAATACCACGTCCCAATCACGGAAATTCTGTAACGCATCTTCACGTACAACCATTGGCTTTTGACTTTGATTTTCAAAAATTTGAGCCGTGATTAACTGTCCAGAACGCCACTTAAACTGATTTGGTATCTCAATAAATACCTTCGCTGTACGTGTTTTAGTATCGATGACATCACTAATATATTTGATCTTGCCCAATGCCTCTTCTGTGCCTGTCGGACTTTGAGGTTTAACTTTGACTCTGTTTGTAGGGTTTATAGCATTAAGCTTGTCAGCAGGAACATTTACTACCGCCAAGAGTTGCGAAGTATTTGCGATTTTAAAAATAGGGGTTGAAGCGCTTACATTAGATCCAACAGCACCAAGGACTTCTAATATTGTTCCAGACATTGCAGCACGAACTTCAACAGTACCATTACTAGAACCACCATAAGAGTTGATTAAGTTATTCAACTCATTTGCACGAGTTTGTGCTGCGTCAAAGTCTCGTTTTGCTGAAATATAATCAATTTCAGGTGATACACGCTTTTGCCATAGCGCTCGTTCCTGTTCCATTTTTTGACGAGCAAACTGTAGGCTGTCCAAAGCAACTTTACGATCGGCATTCAAACGAATTACATCTTGGCTTTGAACTACAGCAAGTAAGTCTCCCTGACTCACCTTATCACCTAGATTACGGTAAGTTTTGATCAATGTCCCACTGGCTTTAGGCGTAATAAAGCTTTCAAAATTATCAGGAAACTTCAGTTCGCCTTTTAACTCCAAAGCATTTTCAAACATCTTTGATTCAACTTTTAAAAGCTCTAATCCACTGCTCTTAATACTACTGTCCAACATGGTGACACGGCCTTCCTTCGTATCCCATTTCCAAGTATGCTTTTTCCCTTGATAATCAACGTTTATCATCATTAAAAAGGAATGTGGCTCGTAAACAATTTCATTCCCAATTAAGTAATCACTCTCAGGTTGAAATTGAATATTTTGCTCGGCATCCAAACGTTTGATGTAGATATTTGCTGTTAAGTCTTCAGGTTTAAGTAGTTTATCTTTCAAATACCCATAAACACGGAGGTGTGGTTCCACTCCTTCCTCAAATATCTTGACCTCAGCAGAGAAATCTCCATCTCGATATAAACGACCACCGTGAGGCCCTTTCTCATCTCCAGCCACAGCTACTTTTTCTTCGGCGACCTCACCATGTGCGCTCGCTTGTGTTTTATTGCCCGATTTATACCAAGCAATTGCACATAAGACGATAAGTAAGGCAACGACACCAGTTGCAATCAATGTATTGGTTTGTTTATTCATATTCTTGCCCTTATTCTTGATCTAAATGAGTAATGTAGTTACGTTCGACATCTGCAATTTCAGTTTGCAAAGCCAACCACATATCGAATCGAGCAAGATGTTTGTCTAACCAAATTTGCTTAATATTATTGAATTCAAGTAAAGAGTTTTTCCCTGCTTGGTATCCCATTTCAGCAATTCGGAGACTCTCATTTGTTGCGGGCAAAACCGTTTGATCATATTGCTTAATCGCATCAATCAAGTTGGAACCTCAATAGCCTTGTTTTCCAATTCAATTTTAGAATTACGATTCACAAGCACCGACTGTGTTTCTGCTTTCGTATGCTCTGCTTGAGCGATCGCAATATTGCCTTTATTTCGACTAAAAATATTGAGGGGTATTGATGTCGAAACCTGAAAGACTTTGTCATTGGTTTCTTGGTAGTTTCTAACCCCTACTCCCAAAGTAATATCTGGTATTGCTTCTTTACGAGCCAACTCAAACTGAGCTTTTTTCAGCTTTGAACTTAAAGTTGCTTCTTGCTCAGACAAACTTATTTTGTCTGTGAAATTAAAGCTTAGCGGAACCTCCAATGCACTACTGGGCAGGTTGGAAGTGAACTTAGAACATAGATTTTTCTGGAACTGAATCTTCTTCACTTCATTTTGATGGCGCAATTTCGACTCAGATGAAAGTGCTATGCTTAGTTGAGCATCGGAAGGAATTACTCGCCCGTACTTAAGACGTTCGGAAAGAACGTTAGCTTGTCTGGCATTCAATTTACTCTCAGAAGAATAAATTTCAGCACGCTGAGTAGCTACATACCAGTTCGCCATACAGATTCTTAAATCTGCTTTGAGTTCAGCCTGACGCTTTGCTATTTCGAACTGATTACGATCACCTTGAAAACTCGCAATCTGTTTTCTCAAGGAAAGTTTATTACTGAGGGGGATCTCTTGTGATAGCCCCAGCAAGGTTGTTGGGCCATCCAAATCTTTCAATTTTGAATTACCGAGATTATCCAACTCCATATTGAAAGTCGGATTAATTAATCTGCCAGCAAACTTTTGATTGATTTCATAAGCTTGCTCGGACTGCTGTAAGCTATTGAGTACAGCATCATTTGCGATTACCTGCTTTTGTAGTTCTGCATAATTCGTTTCTGCGAATACATTTGCTGCTGTTGCTACAAATCCACAGGTAAGAAATATCTGATATTTTTTAGACATGACTTTACCTATACAAAAAAATTAAAAACTATTTTTTGTATAGAAAGATCAATTACGTAGGACGATTAAATCTTTAGAGAAAGTATAAGAATTACTAAATACTAGAGGGGATCGCCGCTTTAAAAAGACTCGATAAACGGGCTTTTCAAAAAGCTGGAAAAAGAATAAAACTAGTGGAAGTGCGAAACTAAGAATAAAGATTGGATCTATGCTGAAATCACTATCAGAAGAAATTGGCTTTACTGAATGATGATAGATCGGCTCATCAAAATTCTTCCACGTATGTGCTTCTGCATCATGATCAGCAGAACTTTTTAGAGAATCATCTGAGTGCTGTAAAGACCAATGACTAGAAGCATCATCCTCTACAATGATACTCAACTCATGCTGATGTTCAATATTTTCAAGTAGAACAGGCGCCCACGCATGAACTCCCGTAATTGTTATGGTAAACAAAAACAGGACAAATGCGAGTATAAGCTTAGAAAACCTACTTGAACGCATAGTCATGAACATACTTCTGATTTGCTACCAAAATACTAAAAAGCGTTATTAAAGTAAATCCATCTCTCAAAAATTCTAGGAGTGAGTATTTTCTTATCTACAGTCCAAAATCTGCAAAAAAAAGAGTACAAGTACTCTTTTCTAACTAGGTCCATTTCAATTGAGAGCCTGCACAGAATGCTGCAACCCTTTCTGAATGTCTTGAACATGAGTTAAATCACTAAGCTGCTGACCCTGCTCTGGTTTTGGTTCATTGATATAAAACTCCTCAACAATATCCAGTCCCTCCTCACCTCCTACCTCAAATCTGGCATTACCATAACCTAGCCTTGCCACATGATCTAAAGCCTCCTGATAAAACCCTGCTGTCTTGCTTTGTCCATCGATCTGTTTGGCTGAAGTAATGGCTTCTTGTAGATTGATTCCATCACGTAAGGTTAAGTCCACGTAATAAATTGGGGTACGGTAACTTTGCGTTGTGCTTTTTCCTCGTAAGGTCAGTTGCAATGGCAAACATGAAAGTAAATCACCTGAAGCCGCATGGTAATAACGAAGCCGTGCAGCTAAGGTACGAATGCTATTGAAACCTGTAGTCCTAAAAATGAATGTACCCAACTCATCCGACTCATCTAGATTGACGTAAAGCCGCCCATAAGGCTTGCAGTGTCCACCTTGGGCCAAGGGGCATAAATCAGGTGATGGACATGGATGCTGTTCAACCCCGTTTTGTCCAAGTCGCTGACAGGTTTCACCATTACCAGTACAGATGGGCCGACCAGTTTGTCGGTCGAATAGAGTGTACTCAGCTCGCAAGTTGAGTTCAGGATCATTAAAAATCATCCGGACAGGAATGGTTCTGAGTTTCTGGTTTTGTGCCTTGGCTCTTAGCTGCTCATCCAGTGGGTGTTTCACCCAGCCATCCTTATTCTGAATTTGGCTAGTAATCGTAAATTGATCATCTTTTTCAGGCAGACGTTTACCATTCTTTTCGACCACTTTACCGATACTAATTCTGCCGAGTATTGGCGGTGTAATCGCTAAACCTTTGATCATGTTGTTTGTCCTATAAGTAAAATTTTACTGATTACCCCTTGCTATGTAAGTAAACAGAAATATGAAAAGCTACGACTTCGCAAAAACCGCCATTGTTGGTCTACCGCTCCTTCGGGAGTCGGTAGATCGGGGGTGGTTTTTTTGCGCTTTTGGGAAGAATGGATATTTCATGCATATATAGTTAGCGATATAGATGCATGGTTTTGATCGGGTCAGTCATCATTGCTATAGATTTGAAAACGTCGTGTCCCCACCTTGTTTTGTGGAAACTCATTGATTAGTTCAGGATGCATTTTCAATACAGCCTTATTATCTAAAGCAATGGAGTCTTTAGATCGTTTCCACGTCACTGAACCATTGGCAAAAGTTGCTCGTTCAGCATCTTTCATTAACATCTGAATTTGATGCTTAGTTTCATCAAAGCTGTTTTGGTGTTTTTCAATATGATGCTTTTCTTGAATCAGTTGAGCAAACAACTGATTGGCTTGTTCATTTTGACTGAGATCTTCGACACTGAGTGGAATATGTTGAGGATAGAGTTGCTGAATGGCTTTAGCTGCCGATTCACTGGCATCGACTGAAGGTGGCGTGTCATTTTCCACACACTCCCAAAAGTATCGCTCTGCATTCACAATATGTTGAATGACTGATTCACTGCGTGCCACTTTATAGATACGAGTTTCATGACCACAGATCAGCACACAAATATGCGCTGCCTTTTTGCCTGTTACAGCGAGTTGATGTTGCACCTGACACAATACGTATAAAGGCACACCATCTCGCCATAACTTTGCTCCATATTCCCCTGCGGTTTTGCATTCTAAAATCTGTACTTCCTCACTACCTACCACCGAGTAATCTAAGTTAGCCAGCATAAAATGCTTATCCTCATCAGGATGTTGTAGTACGGCATTGATACGACGAACTTTGTTGTTGGTATGCATGCTGTAGTATTCAGCGACCAAAGGTTCAAGTTGTTTACCCCAATATAAAGGGGCATGACCTGTGCTTTCATCTTCAATGGATTGTTTAACTCGACCTGTCTTGATCATCCACAGTTCTAGCATCGACATATAGGGATTAAGTCCACAGGCTGCGGCACAGTCACTACTGCCAATACCTTGGCGTCTGACTTCAAGCCATTCTGCTTGAGTCATATTCTTTGTATTGACCAAGCGTTTGGCTGTGAATAATTTTGGGGCAATAAATGGGGTACTTGCCTGTTGCATAGATGGATTTAAAATTGCGGTATTCATATTGAAGTCCTGATTATTTTGCTATGTAAAATGATGGGGATCACAAAAAATGGGCATAAAAAAACCACAGCCGAAGCTATGGTTTTAATAATTTTTAAAATTCGAAATTCCATTTAAAAATGCTTAGTTAGGTCTAACTTTCCATGATTGAAAAATGTATATTCCGCACTATGCAAGCATGTTAAGTGCCTGTTCCAATCCTCGTTGTTTGATCGATGCGCCAGCACCAAACCAAGCTGAATCAAGCCGGTGATCGGTACTCATGGCACGACGTTCGTGGTCTATAAATTCTGTGATTGAACACAGTAATCCATAGGCTGTTCCTTTGGCTGAACTTAGCTCCGCACCTCGTCCTTGACCATTAAACATTTCCATAGCTCGACTCATCGATTTGGCATTTGGTTCAGCTTTGTCCTTGCCATTGGCTTGGGCTTGTAAGGCTACATCACGGTAGAACTGGATGATGTTGTCCTCCTGATCCACCACGTTGTTCATTGTGCTGTTATTGAACACGGCATCAAAGTAAGCGGATGCTTCCATCTGACTCACTTTACGTTGTGTCAGTTGCTTCATTTCATACATGTGTTCATCCCATGCACGTACTGAAATACCGAGTTGCTGTTTGACCTTATCAGCATCAAATTTAGTACTGTGTGGAACTTTGACCACACCTGCACTGCTGTTCTGTCCTTTTAAGGCAATCGCTAAAGTATTGTTGCACACTACTCGGATCGAGGTAAATTGTGCGGTGGTGGCAAGGGTTCCGTCACATGCTGTTGCCAAGAGCATATAGCCATTACTGACATCTTTGCCCTTCAACATGGATGTTTGCCCTGTACGTGCTAGTGCCCAGAATTTCTTGCCACCTTTGAGTACACCTGCGGTTTCAAGTTCAAAACCTGATTGCTCGGTGAGGTCACGATAGAATTCTAAAATCTCTCTCGGTTGCACTTCCTGAAAGCGTTGACTGACGACTGACAGTGGAGCATGGGTATCAGAGCGATATAAAACTCGTTGTTCTTCATAAGGCATGATGATGCTTTGCCCACGGTCATTCTGCGCCATATAACTGACATTAGAAGATTCAATCCGCCAATCCATACCTGCCTGCTGTGCCCAGACTTCAATCGGTTGGTTTTGTGTCAGTTGATTCCCTAGTCCGTGCCAAGGGGTTTCTCCGACATACGCCATTTGTTCAAGTTGATGTGCCATAGTTTTATTCCTTTTAATTTGAAAATGAAATTTGAATTTGTGTGGTTACTAACGATCTTTAATGCAAAAGGTGCGCTGGAAACTTTTGGTAGCAGTTGTGGCAGAAGCATAAATTCTGCTGTGGTGGTGTGCTTTGTTCGGTAAATGAATTCAACACACTGCCGAGTACCGTTCCTGCTATTCCACCGACAATCGGTGGCAGATTGAAAGACTTTGCGACCGTGGTTCCCAATGCACCCAATGTGGTCGGTGTGACCAAATTGGTTAAGGTCGTATTTGATTGTTGTGTACTTGCTTCAACCAATATCACATTCGTTGAATGGCAAAAGGGACAGCTCAAGCTCATAGCTCGACTCCTTAAATTTTGTGCATAAAAAAAGCCTGCTCGATGGCAGACTTTGTTTTCATATTTTCATGAAGAACTCAAAAGAGTTTCATGATTCTCATTAGGATATTATGTGTCTGAAATTATTTGGAATAACTTTTAATTTACTAATTCAATTAGTAAATAATCTCTCCAATTTTTTATTTCAAATACAACTATCAATATTATTCCAACACTCAAGCAGGTTTAAGCTGATGAGTACGATTAGGCTGTGCTGAATCAGGTTTGGCAAGTTCCCTATAAATCTCTAATTGACGATTAATTTCATTAATTTTTGGCTGTAGATCAACTGATATAAAATTACTTGACTCATCAATAGCCACCCAACCAGCTTGAACCTTTTCCATTTCATTACCTTTTTGCAACTTATGTAATATCCATTGGTTCAGATGATAGGCACGCATATAAGCTTCATGTTGATAGATCAATAAAGTACTAAAAGTAATAATACGATCAGCATTATTCAACATATGAGTTTCAAAACTTTGTAGCTGTTTGAATAGCACATTTGTTCGATGAACCAATAAATTTTCATTGAACCACGCTGCGAATTCAATGAGTAATTTCACTACGATATCTCTCTGATTACACAAGGCTTCTCGATTCATACTATTTGCACCTGTAGAACCAGCAACCCCTCCCATATATGCACCAATACCACTCGCAACAATGACTCCAACACCACCTGTAGCAAGACCTGCTAATGCGCCGAGTAGCATTGACCCTGTCATTGCACCTCCAGCAATTGCAGCAGTTTCTTTGCCAACATTTTTTAAGTATTGCTCGCCATCCACTTTACCTGAATTAAAATCACCATAATTACGATATGCCGCTAAACCAATCGTTAATAGTGGGATTGGTAGCATATCTCCTACATCCGCAAAATCTGAAACTTGCTCTAGTCCTACACCAGTAGTTTCCTGAACAGCTTCATAGCTTAAAGTGGTATCCACTAACACCATCGGATGATTACCTAGCTGCTCTGCAAGTTCACTGTTCACAATCACTGGAATATCTGGATACTTATCAAAATGACTTAATACATAATCAGCATCCATTGAGCACTTAACTTGCATCGGTGTGCCATCAACAATCAAATCATAACCAGCTTGGTTTGCGCTATCGGGAAATTCAACTGTATGTCCTTGTTGTTGTAAATTCAGTGCAACCTGTTGTTCAGCAACATAACCAGTTAAACGAGTCACTGCTCCTGCACTATCTAGTGTATTCGCTGAAATGTCTTGTAAAGTATTTAAGTTTTCAGGATTTCCTTTTGATGCAAAGCTCAATGCATCTAATACAGATGGATCAATATGTGCATAATCCCAAATTAATCCTAAAGAATATGCGGATGCCGTTAAGCCCACACCCACCTTTAGCCCTTGATCAGATAATATTTTTTCTAGCTCTTTTTGTGCTTTTTGATTTTGGTTAAGACACTCAACAATTTTTTTATTTTTCAAAAGTTTTGGTGCACTCGCAATAATTCCTTCACTATATGGAATCTGCGAATCACGCCCTCCAAAAAATGTACCAACTCCCTTACTAAAACTATTTAGCCCACGTCCCATGTCAGCTAAGAAATTCGTATCTTCAGGACGAGTTGCAATAACGTCTTCTGGTAAAAGGGCTGTTATAGCACGATTGAGTAGATTCCCTTGTAATGCTCTATCTTTCGCATCGTCTATAGAGCAAAGTAAATATACAGCATATTGCAAATCACCAAACTCTCCTTTTTCCTGATTATAGATAACATTCTTCCGCATTATTAAACATTCAAGATAATCAAAATATAATGTTTCTTGATAAGAACAATGCTCAAAATAGTACTCAAACTTTTCTATAGCGCTAGTATAGATTTGACTACGTTTGTACACTATCGCCTGTGCTTTAATGACAGCATTGCTAGGCTCACGCTCAAATAAAATTTTTAAGATCTCTCGACTAATCTGTAAATGTTCACTTTTTTCAATCTTCGATAAATACCGACTGACTAATTCAGAAATATTCATCGACGCTTGATGCTTGAGTTTGAATAAAATACATTGCTCTAACCAAGCATAATTTTTTGCATGCCCCTGATAGTGAGGGATAAATACTGTTTCAATCAATTCAACCAATTCTAAAGCAACGCCAATTTCCTCAGATGAATTGATAGAAAATTCCCATTTTTGTGGAATAGTCACACTAAATAAGCGAGAGAAAAACCCCGAATTAAGATCAGCTTTTTCTTGAGTAACTAACATCAACATATCTTCTGGAGTAAGTGTATGTTTTTGAGTTTTAATTCTATCTAGTCGTACTTTAAGTAATTTAAAATTCATATATCCCCCTAATTTTTTGAATTTTCAGATAATTTACTATTTTAGACACCAGAATTATATTACTTAAAATTGAAAAAGTACTAGTGTATTAAAAATAATAAAATTATTGATTTATTTATATATTTTCATAACCTCGATTGACTAAACTCACCCTTAATTTTATCATTCGACTGCTGACCTACATCGTCAGTCGGTTTTGACAGACCGTTTACAAAAGGCGCACAACAACGCTGTGATGGTTTTGTGCGTTCTCTTAAGTCACGCCTTTACGGTGAGACTGGGAGGGGCACGCTTGCGTGCGCTGATTTCCTTTTGTATCAGTCTGTCAACCCGCCCAGTCTTGCCACCATTATTTGACAGTAATTTGGTAAGACTCTCTTTCATACAAAAGGAGTAGTCACCATGACTCAGCACTTTCTATCTATATTATTTTCCCTAAAACGATTTTCTATTCCTCTGTTGCAATAGCAACTTTCAAAATTTTTTGCTTATTTGACTGATCTAAACGCTATCTAGCCTTGGAAAGCTTTTTCAGATCTACACTTTAGTCAATTCAGCAAAATATATTACACATCAAATAACACAATAAAAATTAGGGGAAATGATGAAAATTCAAACTTCACTCATTGTTGTCTCAGTTGCACTTCTAGCATCAGGCTGTGCCAGCAAAACCGAACGCCAGTTTATCAGTGGTTGTAAAACAGGCGGCATTAATGACAGCACTTGTTCATGCATCTACGACAAACTTGAAAAGAAATATGGTGAGGGTGGACTGAAAGAAAATATCTACACCTTACAACAAACTGAATCCTTCCAGATGGATATGGTCAATGTGTCCTATCAGTGTATGAAGGAGTAGCCATGAGAACACTTGCAGGCATTATCTGCGTCATCGCTGTGATTTGTGTACTGGGTCTACCCTTCATTAGCTTCATGATCGTGATGGGAATTTTTATTGCATTGGCAAAATTTGCAACTGGGGGGGAAGTAAATGAATTCTAATCTTAAAGCTGGACTGATCAGCACTTATCTGGTCATTGGATTCTTTTTTGCCATCTATCAACATTTCTGGGGGCAGTATAACTATAAGCCATTTACCTACAATTTAGGGCAAGGCTTAGTGTGGCCTGCGGTGATGTTTCCTGTAATCGGTAAAATTGTTGGTGGAATTTTGATTCTACTATTCGTCTGGTTTGTTGTTATTCGTCCTAAATTATAAGGGAGTGCAATCATGAAATCATTATTTTCCACCATTGCCTTGTGTTCCCTGTTAATGGCATGTAGCCAGAACAATCAACCACCAAAAACTGATACTTCAGGTGAGCCTACCAATAATGCTGCTCAGCATACTCAATCAATCTATGCTCCTTATACCGAGGAAGCAGTTAAAGCTAAACTCAATGAAATGCAGATGATTATTGACAATGGTCATGTCTATTTACCTGCTGAGGTCAAGGAAGCGGAGTCTTATATCAGTGGTTGGAATAAGTATCCTGATGTGCTGAAAGCCATGATGGAAACTGACCTTAATCCAAACAACACTCAGGAAGCTGCTGACATTCCGCTTGAGAATGAATCTGCACAAGTTAGCGATCTAAATGTTAAGGCTCGCATTAGTGCTAGAGAATCTCAATCTGCTTTTAATGTACAAGGGGCAATTGAATATATTCTTGAAATTCAATCGACCAGCAATCAGCCTTTTGTTCTACAAGGCATGAAAATTAATCGTGGTCGTTGTGGTTATTACACCGCTGACTTTCATAGCAAGATGCCTGTGCAAATGAGCTATAGCTCTACAGTATCGTACTTATTGAAATGCCGTGGTGATCAGGTGCTTGAAGCTGAATTAATCACCGATCAAGGAAATGTAAGTTTGTCTTTTTGATGTCAAACTGTACAAGATAGAGAATACATCTGATAGTCGTGTTCTCTATTTTTAATATCATAATGACTCATTTTGTTCAATATCTCTGCGCCATTTTACTTCAAACTGACCTGTACCAAAAGTCCGCATCTGTGGAGAGGTTTTAGCCCGTAAGCGCTGATCTTCTTTTTCAGGATTGACCAAGTACATCGCTGCACGAATCGCATTTGTAACTTGTATTGGTTGATCACGATGAATCATTCCAACCCCAAGCAATCCATTTTTATCAAATTTTTCCTTGTTGTCTTTGGTATTACAGTTGTAGTGAGTACCCTGTTGATTGGTGATGTGCTTCCAATACTCAGCCACCAGTTTTGCTAAACCTGAATCCTCTATACGACTATTCCCATCATAGATGAGTAATAAATGGCAGTGATAGCCTTTTTCTACACCCTGCTCTAATGCCCATACATAACCTTGTAAGTGCTTAAAACAGGTATCTTTATTTGACATACGATTACATAGAATATCCAATGCATACTTAAAGTCTTGAATACCCCAATGGATTTGATATTCTTTAAGAATAGAGATATCTACTCGAACAAACTGTAATCTAGCATAGTGTGTAAGCAGTTTATTTAGGTAGCATTCCAGTTTAAAGCGATTACGTTGTTCTTGACGCTGAAAATCGAATTGTTCTCGTATTGTATTTTTCATCTCATGTTGAATTATGCCTTGAATATGGAAGATGTGGTTTAGTTCAAATCGTAAAATATCTTCATAAAGATGGGAGTCCAATTTATCCATAATGTAATCTACGAGATTAATCACTCTTTTGAAAACATTAATGATTCTGGAATAAGTAAAATCTTCTCTGTAAATCACCTTAAAAGCACACACAGCATCCAACAGCTCTCGCTTGAATTCTTCATGATCATCAACAAATTGCTCATGGCATGTACTAACCATAAAATCTTCGATTGAGATAAGAATGGATGATTCACTTTCTAATGGATTATTCTGGTACATTTAGGTTCTCACTGAAACATAAGGTTCATATCTAAGTGAGAGATGTAAAATTTTACTGATCATGATTCTAAAGCAGGATGTTGTGGTCATCCTGCTTAGCTGAACATGCTTAGAGACTTTGGAACATACTATAGGGTTAATTTAGAATGCTTTTAGTGATTTGATATTGATACATTGTCTATAACCCATTTGAGTATGGGCTATACTTAACTAAATAACTCACTGTATTTAATCAACGATATAAGTTATTGTTTATATTATTAATAGATAATAATAGACCTCTTGCGAAAGTAAAAACCACCTCAATCTAAATTTCATGAGATATCAGAAATTAAATCGTTTTTCAGATTCTGAATTCCAGCGCTTGGTTGGTGTACCTCGACCAGTTTTTAGTGAAATGATCGAAGTTTTAAAAGAAGTAGAATCACTTAAAAAGAAATCTGGGCGTCCTCATACTTTAGCTATAGAGGATCAATTATTATTAACACTCAATTACTTACGGAATTACAGCACTCAATTGGAGTTGGCTGCAAATTACCATATCGCTGAAAGTAATGTGAATCGAACCATTAAAAAGGTTGAAGATGCATTGATGAAATCAAGACGGTTTACTCTGCCAAAACGAAGCATTACCACAGCAGACGAACAGTTTAACTGGGTCATTATTGATGCGACAGAATGTTCAATAGAACGTCCGAAAAAAAAATCAGAGTAAGTTCTACAGTGGTAAAAAGAAGAAACATACGCTAAAAGCACAAGTGATCTATCATCCGAACAGCAAACAAATCATAGGGCTAGATATATCGAATGGCAGTCAGCATGACATTAAATTGGCAAGAAGAACGGTTAAAAAATTCAAACATTGTAAATATGTTATGACCGATTTAGGGTACTACGGATTAGAGCAAGATGGCTTTAAATTATTGATGCCAATAAAGAAAAAGAAGAATTTACCCTTATTTGATGTTGAGAAAAAGTACAATAAAATGATTGGAAAAATACGAGTTGTGATCGAACATATTAATAGTCAATTGAAAACATTTAGAATATTAAGTGAACGCTATCGAAATAGACGGAAAAGATTCGGTTTACGCATTAACTTAATCGCTGCACTGGTAAATCGGATGAACTTGCAATAACGACTTTCGCAAGAGGTCTAATATATATTACCTGTTAAGCAAACCTGTCTAGACTGACCATTACACCACTGCGCCATACAGCGAGAATAACCAAATTATGGGAATATTACAGAAGCTAAACTTACGCTACTTTTTTATTCAGCAATTCAGTTCCTCCTGTATAAAACTGATCCAGCAATCCATATTTTTTCATGTCATCAACACTAGGTTCAATGAATTTCAGCAAATAGTCTTCGTTCGAATATTCCTCCTCTTTCCCACGAATTGGATGAGGGATATCGATCAGAAAAAACTCATCTTTAGTGAGTGTTGAATCGGGCACATAGATACAACTATACATTTTCTGCGACTCGACTTTTGGTATAATTTGAAAAAACTTGCCTGCTACATGACTGAGTCTTCGCGTACTTTTTAAAAATGGTAAAATCTGATTTTTGGCAATCAAATTCAAACAAAATAATAAGAATTCTAGGATGAACCGTTGCTCCTGTTTCTCTAGCTTCTGAATCTGTATTTGGATGTCCGCATCTGGATCGCTGTTTCTGATTAAGTCAGGATTTGTAATCAATTCCAAACGGTATTTTTCTTGAAAGACAAAAGGATAAATATCTTTTTCAATTGTAGTCCGATTTAAAATATCTACACCATATAACAGTGAACCTTGTAAGATATGCTGACGTAAACCCCGCTGATCAAGCAGTCTGCAACACCATGATTCAAAATAGCATTGCATCATTGTCAAATTTGAATCCAAATCATTCAACTTGATATGTTGCTTCTTTTTATTGATTAATGCTTGTTTGAACACTTTTGCAAATACTGTCAAATCTCCTTGTTCCTGATGGCATTGTTGTAATTGCAAATAATGAATTAGACATTCTTTAATGAAACTAGAAATCGTCTCCTGAACTTGTGATGAAGACTGGATACGCTCAATCATTGTTCCAGAAATAATGTTGATTTTATCTGAATCAAGCCCCTTAAGAACCAATGTCGTAAGGTGATTGAGATCGCGTGAGTTGTCAGAATCCAACGGCTGCACCTGCTCAGAAATTACCGTAAAAATATCAGCAATCATTTTTATTTCAAAATGATGTCTTTCACTCGCTTCCAATATATAAAACCGACCATACCGAGCATGATTACCCCAAAAGGTATGAGATAAATTCAACACGTAGGTTGGCGTTATATTTTTTATAAATTTGTTATTGATCGTCCCATGCACATGTACCCGAAGCAGACCTATCTTTTTCAAAAAGTAGATCGAATCAAATATTGCTTGCTTATTTAACCCTGTTTTAGCAACCAGTTGTGTTGTACCTATATTACGTATCACCCCATAAGCATCACATGAGCGAGTCAAGTTTGATAATGTCAACAATACCCTAAAATCCAGTTTTTGTTCGGGTAGTAAATCAAACTTTTTAGTGGTCACTCTGACTTGAGATAATTTGATTAAAATAAGCATTAAAAGGTCAAACTGCTTAATCGCTCTCTTAAGGCGGACATACCTATGATGGGATGTTTCATGTTGATTAACTTTACTCAATAGCAGATTTAAATAATCTAAATTCAGCTGTATTGTTCTAACTCTTGCCCGCCGACCTGTTTCTGGATATGAAAACTCCAATATCTCAAAGCCTGATAACTCCTCCAATACCAGTTTTAATTTTTTATGTTGCACACCTATCTTTTCAGACAATTCCAACAATGAATCGTTGGTTTTTTGTGTACCAAAGAGACTAATAAATTTAATCAGCACCAGTCTAGCGTAGGAACTTAATCTATGTGGTGATAACTCATTAAAATTAAAAATGAGCTGCTTATGCTCTTCTGTCATTTCATCCATACATTTTTATTCATTCAACATTGCTATTAGTAAATTTTAGAATTATTTTTAGATAGGCACAAATATTTACTATAAAATAAATTTAAAACAAATAAACATTTACTAAACGTATTTAGAAATGTTTATTCCACCTTAATTAAAATCTATAATCATATTAGAATTTCAAACATCATAGAACATCAAAATGGCAAGAAAACAACTGACATTGCAACAATGGCTTGATAAAGATCAGACATTAAAATCCTTGTTTTTAGAGCACGAATGTAACAAAGAGCAGGCACTACTGCAGATAGTTCAGCTTCCTGATGGACGATTGCAAATTCAGCCCATCGAAACCATGATCCACCCATTACTCGTAGCAGAAATAACGAATCAATGGGTACTTTTACTCAATGAAAAATATTTTTCCGATCTAAAAAATAGATTCAGAAATTTCAAATATTCCAAGAAAAATCATGCGAATGTGAGAAAGCAATTTTATCTAACCTCACATACAGCCAAAAAAATGGAGGCATTGACTGAAAAGCTCAAACTTAAAACTGAGGCAGAGTGTCTAGAATTCCTGATGAATACGTATGAGGCAAAGCAAACGCTCCCTCCACCCTATAAGCAAAAATTAAATGAAAAAGACATGATTATTGAGGAATTGAACCAACGCATCAAAGCCCTTGATAAAATGCTTTATATTAAACAGCTTCAGGTACGCAAACAGGATGAAGTCATCCAGAAGTATCTCATTAATGAATTAATCAACAGTAAAATTACCATTAATGAATTAACCAATAGCCCCCTTCAGGACGCCAGTGAAATTCAGAAATTAAAACTCCAGTTTTTAAAGGAAATACAGAAAAATATTCAGCTAGAGCAAATCAGGCACCTATCCGTTGATCAAATTGCTTCTGATACTTTTGGTAATGAATAAGCTGATGATTGTTTTTTATGAGTACTTCTTATCACTTTTGAATAAGAATATCCTGTAACAGTTCAGTACAATCCCTTAAGTGGTGAAGAATACTTTCATCATTATAAATGGTGTTATAGGGTATTTTTTTCCCCAGCAGCAAAGCAGGGTCAGTTGACTTCTGAGCAATGATTAATTCGTTTATTTCTAACTGAAGTTTGTCGATCCTGTTCTGATATTTACGATTCTGATAAACCTTTCCATGATAATTTTCATTCTGTTTATTATGGGAATTAATGAGTCGTCCCTTTTCCAATTCTTCAATCAATGCCAGCTTAGAATCTATTTCATTCTGAATCCAGACCAGATTATTTTTTTGATATTCAAGTCTAAGTATTGGCAAAATTGATTTTACCGCCTGTGATAAATTCTCCCACCGACCATTTTTATGAGCTTCATCCCTTAAAACCCGATACAGAATTTGATGCCGTGGGTATACATTCTTATCATTACGAACTTTGACTGCCCGAATACCTCTCATTCGTTTCAAAATCTTTAAATTGCGTTGGGTGCAAATATTTTCATCCAGAGCCTGATAAGCCTGTAAAATGACACTATAACGTTTTTTTTGAATTGTATTTGAAAGCGTATCAAACTCGTCTTTTAATGCATTTAGCTGTTCCAATAGTACTACTATCTGCATAGGTGAAATGACAGTATTCTCACCTAAAATCAGTTGATGAAATTCATTTATTTCTTTCAGAATTAAATCATTGAGGTGTAGTCGCTCGTTCAGCACCTTTCGCTGTATATCGCTTAACTCAGCAACGATGATTCTTTTTTCTGGCTCATCAGCTGTTTTTATATTTCCACATGCCTCATTTTGTAAAAAACTGGATTCATAATAAGTAAACAGACAATCAATGAACTCCTGTTCCAATTCATTTAAGTCTTCAAATTTTATAATAGACATATTTTTATATTCCAATATGTTAACAATGTATAATAGTAATGTTTTTTTATAATTATGCACTGTTCTTTTATCACTGTATACCACTGTCTATCATGAGCCATATGAAAGTATGCAATGTTCAATATCAATACTTTCATACTGTTAATATTTATGTGTATAAAATCCTAGAGGTGGAAAATGATAGAACAGCATTATCGTGTCAAAGACTTAGTCAACTACCCTGAACGCCCTGCCAAGGACTATGTAGATCGTGGTGGTCGCAGACGAAAGCTATCTTATAAGCCTGCAACCAAAGGGATATTGAATATTGCAGAATCCACCTTCTGGAAAATGATTCGTCGGGGTGATTTTCCTGAACCTACCTATTTAACAGCAAGTATGCCCACATGGGCTGAAAGCCAGATTATTGAATGGCTTGAACTCAAAGAGCTTAAAGCAGCATAAATTAAATAGCCTGTCGTTTGACAGGCTATTTTTTTATCATTGGATTTTCATCTTTTTACTGTTGCTGATCCAGCAATGATTCTAGGTAATTCGCCCACTCCTGCATCATCTCCCGACGATTGTTTAAAAATTTGGTTCGATTGTAGGCTGTACCATTATTATCTTTTACTTTATGTGCCAATTGATGCTCAATAAAGTCTACACGTTGTTCTAATATTTCATCCAACATGGTTCGTGCGGTTGCACGTAATCCATGTGCCGTTTGCTTCCCAGCATAGCCCAAGCGTTTTAACGCTGAGTTAATCGTATTATCAGAAATAAAAGTTTTACCATCCCGACCCACGAAAATGTATTCACTGTATGGGTGCAGATCAATAATTGAATCAATTAAGTCAAAGGCCTGATCTGACAATGGTACAATATGAAGCTGCTTGGTTTTACTAGCTGTAAATTTAAAGCATCTTTCTTCACAATAGAAATACTCCTTTTTCAGCTTGCGTATCTCCCCAGGTCGCTGAAAGGTCAACACGGAGATTTTTAACGCCACTTGTGTGATATGTGAACAACGTGGATAAAGTTTGGAGTAGTTCCAAATTTTATTGAGCATTGGAGCTAGTTCCTGCTCCTCTGTCACGGCTGCAAAGTTCCCACCCTGTGGTTTGGGCAGTTCAATATCCTCAATAGGATTGTATTGAATCAGCTTCTTTTTACGTGCTGACTTAAATATCTGGTTCAAGTCCGATTTTAGGCGTTTGGCAACTGACAATGCACCACGTTCAATAATGCGCTTAAAGACCTTAATCTCAAGAATTTCCAAGGTAAGCTGTGGAAAGGTTAAATCACCAATATAGGGATAGACATCGTGCTTTAAACGACGGATCGTCTCTTCATCCTGTTTTTGCTCTAGCTCACGTTTATATAGCCATGCTTCAGCAACAATACGAAAGGTATTTTCTGCTTCTTTCTGTTTCTGGGACTTGGTTTCAATCCGCTCCATTGCTGGATCGATGCCCTGCTTAATGAGCTTCTTATATTCATCACGAATAGTGCGAGCATCATCCAGTGAAACTTCAGGATAAGTACCTAAAGATAAATCATTACGTTTGGCTAAAAATGGACGTGTGTAATTGAATATCCAGTACTTGCTACCACTCTGATCAATACGCAGGTACAGGTTTCCCCCATCAGACAGCTTATACATCTTGTCAGGATCAGGTTTAGCTTTTTTAACTTGTAAAGCACTAAGCTTATTGATTCCACGAGTCGCCATAATTCAGACATAAAAAAATGCAGTAAGAAATAATCTTACTGCATTTTTTACTACTTTATAACTACCGATTGGCGTAGTGCGTCACGGCTTGTCATATCGTATATTTCCAACTTTAACCTTATAAATCATAAACTTATATAGTGTTAAACAGTGTCAGAAACTTGAATTTGGCGGAAGCGGTGAGATTCGAACTCACGGAGGACTCACACCCTCGTCGGTTTTCAAGACCGGTGCATTAAACCGCTCTGCCACGCTTCCAACGAGCGCTATAATATAAACAAAAATGCAAGTTGGCAAATCTTTTATTTAATTTTTAATTCACACGCTCAAAATAAAAACAAATCTATTTAAATTTCATCATTTTTAGGCTTTTCATAACGAATTGCATTGATATACCAAAGCTTTTTACCTAAAGGAGTGTGCACTTCAACCTCATCATCGACTTGTTTACTCAAGAGTGCACGTGCCATTGGCGACTCAATCGAGATATGTTGAGGATGATGATCATAAATTTCATCAATCCCTACGATACGTAAAGTTTTTTGTTCACCTTCTTCATTTTCAATTTCGACCCAAGCGCCAAAGTAAACTTTGCCTTCTTGCTCGGGAGCATAATCGACAATTTTTAACTCTTCTAAACGTTTTCCTAAATAGCGTACCCGTCGATCAATTTTTCTAAGCAGCTGCTTATTGTACTGATAATCGGCATTTTCACTGCGGTCGCCAAGGCTTGCCGCCCAATTCACTTTCTTTGTGATTTCTGGTCGTTCTTCATGCCAAAGTTGTTTTAATTCAGCAACTAATTTGTCATGTCCTGACCGAGTGATTAAGTTAGATTTCATGATAAAAAACCACTGATGAACAACATACTGCTTACAAGATGTAGCATTTTATACCCTATTTACTCATATCAGAAGTGTATAAATTTTCTTCCTTAATAAATTCATGTTGTTATGTTGATATATCGAATATTTAATTGTTCAAAATTTGACAATCTTTTTTTTGAAGATTATGATGCGCGCATCTTAAATGTTGAGTATTTTTTAACCCAACCAAAAACTTTGTAGATTTTCTACATAGTTTATTTTTTTCATTTCATGTCATTTTGAATGACGTCATGACTGCCCACCCCTTATTGAATTTATCAACTTTTAAAAGTTATGGCAGCTTTTTGTCTGGCTTTTAGGGCATAAATTATCTGTAGCGGAGACAACATGCACAGTAATTCAAGTTCTGGGTCGAGGCTTGGCCTTAGCTCTTTATTTTCTTCTCTCCCATTGAAAGTTCTTGCACTCAGCACTATGTTTTTTCCCTTTCATAGTATTAATGCAGGAAAAACCCTACAGTACAATACTGTAGTTAACACCAACACATTAACTGTAGTTGCTGTAGAAAGCCCAACTACTGTTTTTAAAGAAGATCAATTTTTACATGGCTTCGGTTATGACTTGGCTCGTAACTATGCGCAAAGCTTAAATGTAAAGTTGGACTTCAAAATCGTGGCAGATAACGCCACCGCACTCAAGTGGGTCCAGCAAGGTAAAGCAAATCTTGCCATGACGACCGCGAGCTTAAGCTCAATCGAGAACAAAGGTTTAATGTCTTTTTCTGCAAGTTGTGGTGACAACGTAAATTTGCAAAAAAATGGATTAAATCCCGATTTAAGCTGGGTGTTTAAACAAGCAGATGATCCTCTTACACAAACAGCCAGTGGTTTTGTTTGTCAAAGCAAGCAAAATGGTCTGACTCAACAACTGGCTTCATTTTACAACCGTAACGTTGTAAAACCTGAGTCTTGGTCGACGATTCAACGTGATATAAGTACACGTCTACCTATTTACAAAGCCAGCTTTAAACAAAGCGCGGCCAAGTATGATTTAGATTGGCATTTGCTTGCAGCAATGAGCTATCAAGAATCGTATCTTAAGCCAGAGTCTGTTTCACCAACAGGCGTACGCGGGTTAATGATGTTAACCAACAGTACAGCTCGGGCAATGGGTGTAAGTAACCGTAGCGATCCAGCGCAAAGCATTCAGGGCGGTGCGAAATATTATGATCTCATGCTAAGTGAGTATGGTGATATTCCCTACCCAGATCGTAACTGGTATGCCCTTGTGGCCTACAATATGGGTCCGGGAGCAGTCAACCAGATCCAGAAGCGCTTACAAACCCAAGGAAAAGACCCAAACCAATGGGTTAATCTCTATGACTATTTACAACGCAATCAAATGCGAAATGGTCGATACAAACAAGCGGTACAGTATGTGACTCGTATCCGTGCTTATCTTGAGCATATTAAAACGGCTCAAACACGAATCAATATCTAGTTTTATTGTTTTAAAAGTTGATAAATTCATTGTTTGTATCAATAAAAAGCTTACCTCTTGGGGTAAGCTTTTTATATGAATTCTTTTAGAATTAAGCTGTTTGTTCTAATACTTTCTTGAACAAATCTTTTTGTTCTTGGCTTGGTTTAGCTGTTTGTAAAGCCATTAACTGAGACATGTCGCCTTGAACTTTAATTTTACCAGTCATGAATGCTTGCATAGCTGCAGCCATATCAAACTCTAGGAATACTTTACGTAAAGTTTCAGCATCCATGTTTAAAGTTGTTTTGGCATTTGAAGACAAACCTTTTTGGATTTTACCCCCATCTAACGCTAATTCGGTATTTCCAGAAGCATCTGTAACTACTAAATTAATTGCCAAATTCGCAAGAGCTGGTGGCAAATTAAGATCACCTGCTTCAGCAGTTAATTTTTCGACAGTCGCAAACCAATCATCAGTTAAAAATGCAGGCATGATTCTTCCTCAAATTTATTTGTTCAATTTCTCTAGTTAGTTGCCTATCCAGACAACATCATATGAAGCACTTCTGCTTGTGCGTTGTTATAGCATGTAATTTTAAGGTTGGGCTATGACTTTTTGTACGGAACATTCATTTTTTAGTATTTTGATACATTAAAGGCACTTGTTTATAAAGTGCCTTTAATTGACTTACTTAATTGTTTTATTCAGCAGCAAAACTTAAGTTCACGACATCTAAACGTTTTTTAAGTTCTTCAGGGTCTTTAAAGTCGATCTCGCGCTGAGAATCTAGCGCTTCGAAATCAAACAAATCACGGTCTGCTAACTGAGACGGAGACACGTTTTGTAACGCACCAAAAATACTGTGTAAACGTTTCGGATATTGTTTATCCCACTCACGCAACATTTCATTAAGCATGGCACGTTGTAAGTTCTCTTGTGAACCACAAAGGTTACACGGGATAATTGGGAACTTACGTAATTCGGCATATTTGATAATGTCTTTTTCTTCAACATAAGCTAAAGGACGAATCAAAATATTTTTCTTATCCGAAGACAAAAGCTTAGGTGGCATTGCTTTTAAGCTACCGCCATGGAATAAGTTCAAGAAGAAAGTTGCAATGATGTCATCACGGTGATGGCCTAACGCAACTTTAGTGGCACCAATTTCTTGAGCAAAGCCATAAAGCGAACCACGGCGCAAACGTGAACACACTGCACAGTATGTTTTACCTTCAGGCGTTAAACGCTTGGTAATGGTATAAGTGTCTTTTTCCAAAATGTAATATGGAATGTTATTTTCTTCCATATAGCGTGGTAACACATCTTCTGGAAAGCCCGGCTGTTTTTGGTCAAGGTTAACCGCAACAATATCAAAGTTGATTGGTGCAATACGTTTGAACTGCAACAAAATGTCGAGCAAGGTATAACTGTCTTTACCACCAGACACACACACCATGACCTTATCACCATCTTCAATCATGTTGAAGTCACGGATGGCATGTCCAACTTGACGGCGAAGCTTCTTAAGCAAACGATAATAGGCCGAGCTTGTTGGAAGTTCAGGCTTAAAATTAAATCCTTCGTTGGACTCAACTGGCGCGTACATAGACGAGATATACCCATAAATAAAAATACCGCGCAATTTTATATGATTCGGACGGGAATCGCATCAAAAGAATAGTTTCAATTCTTGAAGTCGTCATAATGCTCAGGCATGATGCAAAAGCAGTGCTCCATTTTGACCGATGAGTTCATTTTTTGCGCAAAACGCTTACTTTTTGGACTTTTCCACAGTTTTCCACAAAACCTGTGGATAAAATTGTGGATTTCTTAATACTTGACAAACTGTTTTCACCTTCTGTTAAGGGTTTTATTTAAATTGATCATTTTTTAACCAATGATTTTTGCCTTTAATTTTCAAATAGTTAGACAAGTCAATAGAATCATTTTAAAAATTTTTTTTAATTTTTTTTGATGATCATTCGAACAAAACAGCTTGATTTTTTAAAAGAGCAAAAATAAAAAAAATTACACAAAACTTCTTTCTGTAATATTTTTTGATAAACTCTTTGACTAGTTACGAATACCTTAAAATTGTGAATAACATAAAATGAAAAATTCGGTTCAATATCTTTTTTCGTGTTTACTGGGGATGACCACTTTTTCGGTAGGTATAACACCGACTTTAGCGGGTCAAATGTACATTTACCAAGACAAAAATGGCAGCACTTTACTTACTAACCGTAAAAGCTATGACCATTCACTCAAGAAAGTAAAGGTGACTTACTACCCCGATAGTAATATTCATAGTTATACAAACTGGGGCGCTTCAGAAGCTTCTGTTCTACCAAGCTATAGCAAAAATAAAAATGCTTTTGACCATATTATTAAACAAGCAGCACAACAGCATGGTGTATCCGAAGGTCTAATTAAGGCAGTCATGCATACCGAATCTGGTTTTAATGTGAATGCTCACTCTCCTGTGGGTGCGCAAGGTTTAATGCAACTCATGCCAGCTACTGCTCGCCGTTTTAACGTATCTAATGCTTATGATCCTCAGCAAAATATCTTTGCTGGTGCTAAATATCTAAGTTGGTTGCTCAAACGATTTAACGGCAATACGCAAATGGCTCTTGCGGCTTATAATGCAGGTGAAGGGAACGTGGATAAATACGGCGGCATTCCGCCATTCCGTGAAACCCAAGATTATGTACGACGAGTCACAAGTCGATATCAAAACTTATATTCTTCTGGTGTAAGCCTTTCATCTTTTAGTAATTCAAATATTTCTACCCAGACTGTAAATCAGCCAGAGTTGACCCAAACCACCACAACTCAACAAGTATCGGCTAAACCTGTTAAATATTCTTCTGCACGCCAAATCGTGACATTGTCTGATGGCACCTATACCGATGCACCAACAGGGACTTATGTCACCAATAATGCAACGGCAATTGCCCATATCAGAATTGAGTAAAATTAAAAACCGCATACTTTGCAGCTCATGCTTTAATAAGGCCCATCGTCTAAAAATTGTAATGATCTATTACCCCAACCCTAGTATTTAGACGGGCCTTATAAATAACCTGTTTAATTTGAATACATTCGTATACCGGAAAGAATGTATCGATTCCTTATTTTTTCCTTGAATTTTTCCCCCAAGCGCCGCATATTAGCTGAGTGATTTATAATTTATAAATCAGATAATATTTTATTTATAAGAGGATTTTCTCAATGATGCGGATTGGTTTGTTTTTGCTTACCAACCTCGCGGTACTGGTTGTAGCTGGCATTATTTTGTCACTCTTCGGTGTCGGTAGTTACCATGGCGCGGGTGGCTTAAATCTAGGCAACCTTTTAGTCATCTGTTTTGTGTTTGGTATGGTGGGCTCTTTAGTCTCTCTATTTATGTCCAAATGGATGGCTAAGAAAACTACTGGTACAGAACTGATTGACCCAAATGCTCCTCGTAACCAAGCTGAAAGCTGGTTATTGCAAACAGTCGCTGAACTTTCTCAACGTGCTGGTATTAATATGCCAGAAGTTGGTATCTTCCCTTCATATCAGTCTAATGCTTTCGCAACAGGCTGGAATAAAAATGATGCGTTAGTTGCCGTTTCAAGCGGTCTACTTGAGCGTATGAACAAAGATGAGCTACGTGCCGTGCTTGCGCACGAGATTGGTCACGTTGCAAATGGTGACATGGTTACCTTGGCACTCATCCAAGGTGTTGTAAACGCCTTTGTTATGTTCTTTGCTCGTGTAGTAGGTGATTTTATCGACCGTAATGTTTTTGGTCGTCAAGACAATGAAGCACCTGGTATGGGGTACTTCCTCATTACGATGGTTTTAGATATCGTGTTCGGTATTCTAGCTTCTGCTATTGTAATGTGGTTCTCTCGTTACCGTGAATACCGTGCAGATGAAGCCGGTGCACGTTTAGCTGGTAAACAAGCAATGATTTCTGCTTTATTACGTTTGCAAGCTGAAACAGAGTTACCAGACCAAATGCCAAAAGAAATGAAAGCGTTCGCGATTGCGGAAGGTAAAGAACAAGGTTTCAGCTTAGCTGCTTTGTTCCAAACTCACCCAACGATTGAACAGCGTGTCGCAGCTCTACATCAGTTAGATTGCCCATAACACAGTAAATAAAAAAGCCTCCAGTTGGAGGCTTTTTTATTAGCCTGAATGATGGGCCAGTCCCCAAAGAAAACTAATCCCCCACCACATTGCTAAACCAATCAGAACAAGCACCAATACCCCTAATAAATCCGGTATATGTAGCCATAGCCAACTCACAACAGGATTACGCCAGAAGGCTGACTGTTGCTGTTTCTTTTCAAGCTTTTCATGTAAATACGGATGAATAACATGTATATCACTTTGAATCGCATATTCTTCACGAATATGGGTATGAACCACATCTAATGCTTTTCTACTAGGACGTATAAAAATATCGAAAATAGTTCCTGCAACTGGTACACACCCCACCACAGCATCGACTACAGCCAATTTTATGACGGGAGTAAGCTTGTGCTGTGGCACACCAATTTGCTTGGCTTTATATATGGTGTAGCAAGTCAGGACAAAACCCGCAACATCACCAGCAATTGGAATAGTACTTAAAGCAGCATCGGCACCAATACCCTGCTTTGTAAAAGGAATACGGACGGCGCTATCCATCATGGTTGCAAACTTGGCAAGGTCCCGTTCTAGTGCGATGACCTGCTGCTGTGTTAGTTTTTTTTCTTGAGGCATCTAAATCAAATATATGAAGAGAAGTTAAACTTAATATACTTGATTTAATGCCTGTTTTTAAATTGTTTGCTTTTAACTTGAAGCTTTCGATTTAAACAATGAACGTAATAACACATACATAACTGGAATAAAGAATAGAACCAGTACAGTACCAAACATTACGCCACCTAAAATACTAATACCAATTTCTTGGCGGCTCACCGCACCAGCGCCTTGTGCAAATACAAGTGGAATCACACCTGCACCAAAGGCTAAAGAAGTCATTAAAATCGGTCTTAAACGCAAGCTTGCGCCTTCTAAAGCGGCCTGAATAGCATTCTTTCCTTTCTCTTGGGCTAATGCAGCAAACTCAACAATTAAAATTGCGTTTTTACATGACAATCCAATCGTGGTTAGAAGTGCAATTTGGAAATACACGTCATTTGGTAAACCAAAGATATAAGAGAAAATGACACTTCCTCCTACACCTAGCGGAATAGAAGTCATCACGGCAGCAGGAATACTTAAGCTCTCATACAAAGCAGCTAAACATAAGAAAATAAAACCTGCCGAAATCAGATATAACCATACCGCCTGATTGGTCGACTTCTGTTCTTCAAAAGACAGACCAGTCCAAGCCAAACCAATATCTTTTTGCTGGTTGACGAGTTGTTCAACATCTTTCATAGCCTGACCAGAACTGCTACCACCGGCAACATCGGCCTGTAACTGTAAAGCACTATATCCCATATAGCGTTTTACAATTTCTGGTGCCCCACCCCAGCTAAAGTTAGCAAACGAACTAAAAGGCACCATTTCATTTTGATTATTACGCACAGACCAATTATATAAATCTTCAGGTTTAGATCTGAACTCGGCATCACCTTGAATCATGACACGTTTAATACGTCCCCGATCAATAAAGTCGTTTACGTAAGTTCCGCCCCATGCACTCGACAAAGTGTTATTAATTGCAGAGAGTTCCAAACCATTTGCCAAAGCCTGTTTCTGGTCAATTTTGATATTCAGATTTGCTTTACTATTGGTAGACTGCTTATCAAAGTTTTCAAAAGTTGAATAGTTTTTACTTTGAGCCTGTAACTGACGGAACATACCATCTAAGAAGTTTTGCCCTTGTCCATTTAAATCTTGAATCCAGAAATCCAAGCCATCAGTCTGCCCCAAACCATTTACCGAAGGAGGTAAGGTCACGTTAATTTGAGCATTACTAAAATTTCTGAAATATTTCATTGCACGCTTTTGTATAGCGTCAGCCGAGTCCTCTTTCGCCGTACGTACATCCCAAGGTTTTAAAGCAATAAAGCCTTGCGCTAAATTTTGTCCTGTCCCGGCATTATTTCGACCGTAACGAATTAAAACCAGATCAACATTTTTATCTTCTTTAGTGAGAAAGTATTGGCGCACTTGTTCACCAATTTTCTGACTTTCAGAAATTGGAGCACTGTCTACCAGCTTAATTTGCACACTTAAAATACCTTGGTCTTCTTTAGGAATAAAGCCGCTTTTTAAACCACTGTAGAAGAGCATAAAAACTGCAATCAGCGCCACAAAAATCACAATAACCGATTTACTGTAATGAATACTCGTCTGAACAAGCTTGATATATTTATTTTTAAGTTGATCAATTTTTTGGTTAAACCACACTGCCCAGCGCATAGGTTCAGGATTAGGTTTTAAAATTAATGCACACAATGCAGGCGTTAAAATGAGTGCAACCGTAAGCGATAATGCCATAGCGGCAACTAAAGTAATGGAAAACTGACGGTAAATCACGCCAATTGAACCACCTAAAAAAGACATTGGAATAAAAACAGCAGTTAAAACCAATGTAATGCCGACTAATGCACCGCTAATTTCACCCATTGACTCAATTGCAGCTTCTTTTGGAGTTAAGTGCTGTTCATGCATGAGCCGCTCAACGTTTTCAACTACGACAATCGCATCATCAACCAACAAACCAATGGCGAGTACCAGTGCAAATAACGTTAATGTGTTAATACTAAAACCAAGCACATATAAGACTGCAAAAGTTCCCAAAATCACAACCGGAACGGTAATACTCGGAATGAGTGTTGCACGCCAGCTTTGCAAAAACAGGAACATCACCAAAATTACCAAAATAATGGCTTCTACAAGCGTCTTTACAACTTCCTTAATCGACTCTTGAACAAACGGCGTATTATCTCGTGGATAAACGATTTTATAGCCTGCTGGTAATTTAGTGGCGAGCTGATCTAAGGTTTGATGGATGAGCTTAGAAGTTTGAATAGCATTTGCGCCCGAGGATAAAGATATACTTACACCCGCAGCAGGATAACCATTAATCGTGTTGAAAGACTGATAGTTTTCTGCGCCAAGCTCAACTCTTGCAATATCTTTTAAATAAACATAACTCGCCGTTTTATCTGACTTTACGACAATATTTTTAAAATCATCAACAGTCTTTAGTCGAGAACCTGCCGTCACTTTTGTATTTAGATATTGACCATCAATGACTGGTAAATCACCGATTGCACCTGCAGCAACTTGGGTATTTTGAGCAGTGATTGCATTAGCCACATCACTTGGCATTAAATTATATTGCTTTAACTTGTCTGGATTTAACCAGATACGCATCGCATATTGCGAACCGAATACATCCGTTTCACCCACCCCTTCAATACGGTTTAAGTTATCGACGACATGTGTAGTTAAATAGTCCGACAGCTCAATATTTCCAGTTTTACCAGTCGAGTCGTATAAACCAATTACCATAAAGGTATCGCCTAGTGACTTACTGACTGTCACCACTTGACGTTGTACTTCATCGGGTAAACGGCGTATGACACCACTAATACTATTTTGGACTTGGACCTGAGCAGTATCGGGGTTGGTTCCATTATCGAAACTAATGGTAATTCGGCTACGTCCTGATGAATCACTTGATGAGCTAAAATAGAGTAAGTGATCAATCCCTTGTATTTGTTGTTCTAAAATTTGGGTAACACTTTGCTCAACCGTTTGTGCATCTGCCCCGCTATAACTTGCCGACACTGTAATTTTCGGAGGTGCAATATCGGGATACCGTTCTACGGGCAAGTGCATCACCGAAAAAATACCAAAAGCCATGACAATGATCGCCAGTACATTGGCAAAAATAGGGCGCTGAATAAAAAATTTAGATAGCATGGCTGCTCGGTATGATGTCGTTAATTAACAGGAGTAAATGCCGCTTTGAGACCTTGTGATCATCAACGAGCGGTGTAAAAAAGACAAGTGGAATTAAAACAATAAATGTAATTAAGACAAAAACAAAGCGTGATTCACTATTTCCAACAAAGCAATAAAGAACCAGTTAAATAGTGTCACTTAAAATTCATGAATTCTTCATGATCACGTCAAACTAAATCCCAATACTTGAGTCGTTTCAACTAAAACAATATGAGTAGAATTATGTTTAGAAAAGCACTTTTATGCTTAAGTTTAATTAGCTTGGTCGGTTGCAATGACGATGATAAAACCGAAACAACTCCAACTACACCAGAATATCAACTTCCTAAAATTTTAGTGATTGGACACCGCGGCGCTAGCGCTTTACGTCCTGAACATACTTTGGCTTCATATCAAAAAGCGATTGATGATGGTGCTGACTTTATTGAACCTGATCTGGTTTCAACAAAAGACGGTGTATTGGTTACTCGTCATGAAAACGAAATTGGTGGTACTACCAATATCAGTACTCTTGCCCAATTTGCAGACCGTAAAACCACAAAAAATATTGATGGTGTCAATTTAACGGGTTGGTTTACGGAAGACCTCACTTTAAATGAATTACAACAAGTTAAAGCACGTGAACGTATTCCTGAGTTCCGACCAGCAAATACGGCTTATAACGATCTGTATTCAATTCCAACACTTGAACAAGTCATTGAACTTGCCGAAGCAAATTATAAAAAAACCGGAAAGATTATTGGCTTATATATTGAAACCAAACATCCAACTTATTTTAAAAACAAGAATTTGGCCATGGAAGACACACTTCTTAAAACTCTTGCCAAATATCAATATACACGTGATATTGCCCCTATCTATTTGCAATCGTTCGAAGTCAGCAATTTAAAGTATTTAAAAGATCAACTTGATCTACATAAAACACTTAAACATGCACAAATCATTCAGTTATATGATGCAAAAACCTCTCGACCAGCAGACTTTGTTGAATCTGGTGTTTCTAAAACATATGGTGATTTAGCTACAGCGCAAAGCTTAAAAGATGTTGCTAAATATGCAAATGGTGTAGGCCCAAGCAAAAACTATATTCTCAATTTCAATAATGATGGTTCAGTACAAACTACTTCATTTATTAGCGATGCACATGCCGCTGGCTTAAAAGTACACCCATATACTTTCCGTCCAGAAAACAACTTTTTACCTCAGCCTTTAAAATGTAGTGACAAACCTGCCGAGCGTTGCCCGACAGGTGCTCTAAAAGAGTTTGAAGCATATTTCAAAGCAGGTGTAGATGGTATCTTTACAGATGACCCAGCACTCGGCCGTGAAGCAGTCAATAACTTTGAGAAAGCAACTAAATAGTTAAAGACTTAATAAAAAACAGGGCATTCAATGCCCTGTTTTTATTACTTATCAACACTGTTATTAAAATATAGAGGAATCCATTGGTATTGCTCTGCATTTACTTTATACACATGGCCAATTCCTGGGAATGGCAAATGTGGAGCAGCTACCCATTGCTGTTTATTTGAGATTTCAGCAAACATTTTCAAACGAGTGTTAATTGCCTGCTCAGAATTTACATCAAAATCTACACCGGTTTTTGGAGCATCAAACTGCAAAGAATGTGAGTGAACAATGTCTCCTACAAAGACAATTTGTTGATTTTTACTCTTTAAACGGAAACTGTGGTGACCCGGTGTATGCCCTTGTGTATTGATTACTTCAAACCCTTGAATGACATCGCCATCTTTAAAGGTCTTGAAAGCTTTTTTCGCTTGATACGGTGCAAGCGCAGCTTTTATATTTTTAACCGTGCCTAAATAGTTTTCTTTTTTATCTGCGGGTACAGTTTTTTCAGAAGCTGGATTTAACCAATAGTCAGCTTCACGTTCATGTGCATAAATAGTTGCATTAGGAAATACAGCTTTTCCATTTTGAGCAATACCACAAACATGGTCTGGATGTAGATGGGTTAACAAAACCGTTTTCACGTTAGCAAGTTGATAGCCTGCCAATTCAAGATTTTTAGCAATTGAACCCAACTGTGGGCCAAAACAACTTGAAGCACCACTATCAACAAGAGTTAAACTTTTACCGTCATCTACCAAGAATGCATTTACCGAAGTTTGAACCCCTTTCTCATTAACAGCGGCGTATTTTGTTAAAATTTTAGTCTTCTCAGCCTGACTCAAATTTTTAAATAACTTAGGGTCTAAATAAATAGTGCCATCCAGTAAAGAGGTGATGCGATAATTACCAAATTGATGCTTATAATATCCCGGTACTTGTTGAGCTGAGGCAGGCTCTGCATAGCTTACATGTAACCCACTCATGACAAGTCCTAATGCTACAAATAATTTTTTCATCTCTTCTTCTCTATCAAGTTATAAAGTCAAAATCTTTAAAAAAGATTTAATATTTTTTTTAAGGGCCGCGATATATAATGCATGAAAAGTGTTAAAAATATAAGTGAATGAATAGTTATTCTCCCTACAAAGGCAAAAGTGGACTAAAGCGCATCTTGAATGCGACAGGTTATTCAATTTCAGGATTTAAGGCAGCTTATAAAAATGAAGCCGCTTTCCGACAAATTGTTTTAATTAATATTGTGCTTATCCCTACTAGCTTTTTTCTAGATGTAACTCGCGGTGAACATGCACTTATGGTGGTTGTGTGTTTATTTGCAATTATTGTAGAACTATTCAATTCTGCGATTGAAGCGGTAGTTGACCGTGTATCACTTGAAAAACACCAACTCTCTAAAAATGCTAAAGATATGGGAAGTGCTGCTCAATTTGTCGCGCTTTCAATTATAGCAGTGACATGGCTTATCATTTTATTAGGTTAAAAAAACCATGCTTATAAGAGGATAAGCATGGTGTAACAAAAAAGAGGAACTACAGCTACTGTTCCTGACTATAAGTTTAAGAATATCAACTTAACTTTTTCTTAATTTATATAAGAAATAAAAAAATCCCTGCATTTGCAGGGATTTTTTATTTAGACGTTGATGTTTATTACATCATGCCGCCCATTCCACCCATACCGCCCATGTCTGGAGCAGCTGGTTTGTCTTCAGGAATGTCAGTGATCATACATTCTGTAGTCAACATTAAGCCAGCAACAGAAGCAGCGTGCTCAAGTGCAGAACGAGTTACTTTAGCTGGGTCAAGGATACCCATTTCTAACATATCGCCATATTCACCAGTTGCAGCGTTATAACCGAAGTTACCTTCACCTTTCTTAACTGCATTGATTACTACAGATGGCTCATCACCAGCGTTCGCAACGATTTGACGAAGTGGAGCTTCGATCGCACGACGTAAAATGTTGATACCTGCAGTTTGATCTTCGTTAGCACCTTTTAGGCCTTCAAGCGCATTTACGGCACGTACAAGCGCAACACCACCACCTGCAACAACACCTTCTTCAACTGCTGCACGAGTTGCGTGAAGAGCGTCGTCAACGCGGTCTTTCTTCTCTTTCATTTCAACTTCAGTTGCTGCACCGATTTTAATTACAGCAACACCGCCTGCCAATTTAGCAACGCGTTCTTGTAATTTTTCACGGTCATACTCTGAAGTAGATTCTTCGATTTGAGCACGGATTTGTTGAACACGCTCAGCGATAGCAGCAGCATCACCTGCACCATCAACAATAACTGTATTTTCTTTAGAAACAGTGATTTTGTGCGCTGTACCTAAATCTTGAAGAGTCGCTTGTTCTAAAGACATACCAACTTCTTCAGAAATAACAGTTGCGCCAGTCAAGATCGCGATGTCTTGAAGCATTGCTTTACGGCGGTCACCGAAACCAGGAGCTTTAACAGCACATACTTTGATAATACCGCGCATGTTGTTTACAACAAGAGTTGCAAGCGCTTCACCTTCAACATCTTCAGCGATGATAAGAAGTGGTTTACCAGTTTTAGCAACTGCTTCTAAAACAGAAATCAATTCACGAATGTTGCTGATTTTTTTATCAACAAGAAGGATGAACGGATTTTCAAGTTCAGCAGTCAAAGTATCTTGCTTGTTAGCAAAGTATGGAGAGATATAACCACGGTCAAACTGCATACCTTCTACAACGTCTAATGCGTCTTCAAAGCCAGAGCCTTCTTCTACAGTGATTACGCCTTCTTTACCTACTTTTTCCATCGCTTGAGCGATAAGTTTACCAACAGTAGTATCAGAGTTAGCAGAGATAGAACCAACTTGTTCAATTGCTTTGAAATCATCAGCTGGCTTAGCAATAGAACGGATATTTTCAACTACAGTTTTTACTGCAATGTCGATACCACGTTTTAAATCCATTGGGTTCATACCAGCAGTTACTGATTTGATACCTTCGTTTAAAATTGCTTGAGCAAGTACAGTTGCAGTTGTCGTACCGTCACCTGCGATGTCGTTAGTCTTGCTTGAAACTTCACGTACAAGTTGAGCACCCATGTTTTCAAACTTGTCTTTTAATGAAATTTCTTTGGCAACAGTTACACCGTCTTTAGTGATGTGCGGCGCACCGAAAGAACGGTCGATTACAACGTTACGGCCTTTAGGACCTAAAGTCACTTTAACCGCATCTGCAAGTACGTTTACCCCTGCAATCATTTTTGAGCGAGCTGAATCACCAAATTTTACGTCTTTAGCTGACATATTAAACTCCGAATCTTTTTAAATACTGAATCTGATAATGAATTGAGTTATGGATCGATTAGCCTACTAATACAGCTAAGATGTCTGACTCTTTCATGATTAAGAGTTCTTCACCGTTTACTTTAACTGTTGTACCTGCATAAGTACCAAATAACACCTTGTCACCAACTTTAACATCCAAAGCACGTACGCCGTTATCAGTGATTTGACCATTACCTACTGCAATTACTTCACCTTGAGATGGCTTTTCAGCAGCAGAACCTGGCAATAAAATACCGCCAGCAGTTTTGGTTTCTTCTTCTACGCGACGAATCACAACGCGATCATGTAATGGACGAATGTTGCTCATAATTAACTCCATCAGACTTAGTCTTTTTGATTAATCGTTATTGCTTTAATCCAGAGCAATAACAAAATATTTAGATGTCACTTTTGTGGGGATGAAAAAAATGGCTTCAAGGGGAAATAAGAAAAATTTTTCTGTTTTTTGAATATTTTTTAAACAATCAAATATTTAATCTCATCTAAACCAAATCAATCTGTAGTGAATTCAGCCTGCTGTTCATTAAACCAATAATGCTGAATCTTTCCTGTATTTGAAACCGTATTAAAGCTATTTGGATTATGATGATATAAACGAGTAGAAGTTGCTGTACCCGCATGAATATCATAAATAGGATGATCTATTTCCAGATGGTAAATTTGAGTTAAATCATATATAGCCGTTTTATGAAGATGACCATGCAGCATTCCGAATAATCCAGTTGTACTCCACTTCTCTAAGGCGATTTTTCCTAAAACCGGACAATCCTTTATTCCATGCTTATTATCGGGTGGTGTATAAAAAGGTTGATGGAAAACCACTAGCTTTAATTTATCTTTAGGCCCTTTTTGTAAACGCTCATAAGTATCTTGAATTTGTTCAATCGAAATATGACCACGCGTATGGTAACGACGGCGTATGCTATTTACACCAACAATATAAAAATGTTCAGTTTCTAAAGTTGGCTCCAGTTCACCAAAAAAATATCGATAACGAGTAAATGGAGAAAAAAAACGATTCCAGACATGATACAAAGGAATGTCGTGGTTGCCTGGCACCACTAAATAAGGAATATTGAGACTATCTAAATATTGCCGACATTTAAAAAATTGTTCGTATTTGGCACGTTGAGTAATATCTCCACTTACAACAATTACTTCAGGCTGTTGCTGAATACAGAAGTGCCTAATTGCCTCTAAACACTCTTGTTTTTCCGTTCCAAAGTGTAAATCAGACAGATGTAATAACATTCGGCACCATTATATTTAAAGCATTTTTTTCTACAGTGAAATTTAAAGGTGGTTTCATCTCTATGATTTCACCATCTAAAGCAACTGTAAGTTTCGATTTTTTTGTACATTCGACTACAACATGATCTGCACAAAAACTATATACATCTTGGGCATCTTCAACTTTACCTTGAATCCACTGCCAAAGCATATTGAGTAAACTCAGCTTATCACTTTTTGTAATTACAACTCCAGCAACTCGTCCCTGTGCTGCACATTCTGCAATTCTAAGTTTCATATCACATAGTTGTAATTGATTATTCCCAAAGAAAATAAGAGGTGCTTTAACGGGATATTTTTTACCATCTACTGTTATAGATAGCTTCATTGACTTATTTTCTCTTAACAAAACATCTAAAGCGGATGTATAGGCATGTAAAGGAAGCCTTCCTAAATATTTATTGTAGAGTTCGCGCTTTTTGATAAAGAGTGGATATAGACCTAAACTAGCATTATTTAAATAAATATGATCATTGATTGCTGCTATATGTACTGACCGAGGAATGCCTGTAGCAATCACTTCTGCTGCTTCTAAAAGATCTAGGGGAATATCTAAAACTTTAGCGACATAGTTAAAAGTACCTAAAGGCAAGATTCCCATTGGAATAGAAGTATTCTTAAGTTTAGATGCAACAGCATTTAATGTGCCATCCCCACCAGCTGCAACAACCACCCCTATATTTTCGTTTTGTGAATGCCGATGAATAACATTATTCATCAGATCATCGAACAATGTATTTTCATTTAATTCAAATACTTGTATTTCAAAATCATGTTCAGTAAATACAGTCATCAGTTGCTCATAAACATCTTCATGTTTTGAAGCGTGAAATCCTGATTTTTCGTTATAGATGATCGAAAGAGGTTTCAAGGGCCGCATTTTATTATCGTAAAGTAAGATGTTTATTCTATTTTGTATATAAAATCACCTATTAAAAGTCTCTTTATGTAAATTTTGAATGATCTTCATTTGTTTAATCAATAATAATTCTCAAAAAAAATTTAAGAGCTAATTTATTGATTTTAAATAAAATAACTTAAGTAAATAACATACATACAACATAAAAATATAAAAGTAAAAACTATATAAAACATCATAAGCAAATGATTTTCATATAAAAACAATCGGAATTCCAAATATCTAATTGTTAGTCTTTAGTCTTATTTTTTTTATGATTTTATGCTTTAATACAGCCACTTTTTTATTTGATCTTTCATTGTACCCCAATGAATAGACTTGTACGTTGTACATATTTTGAATAGGCCTCACCATGACCACAGTGAACGCACCAGAATTCGTTCGTCATCCTAAGCTTATAGCATGGGTTGAAGAAATTGCAAACTTAACCAAACCAGCAAAAATCGAATGGTGTGACGGAAGCGAAGAAGAGTATCAACGTCTAATCGACTTGATGATCGCTAACGGCACCATGCAGAAATTAAACCAAGAAAAACATCCTGGTTCTTATCTTGCAAATTCTGACCCATCTGACGTTGCGCGTGTTGAAGATCGTACTTACATCTGCTCTCAAAATAAAGAAGATGCTGGTGCGACAAACAACTGGGAAGATCCAGCTGTTATGCGTGAAAAATTAAATGGTTTATTTGAAGGTTCAATGAAAGGCCGTACGATGTACGTTGTTCCTTTCTCTATGGGTCCTTTAGGTAGCCATATTGCTCATATCGGTATCGAGTTAACTGATTCTCCTTATGTTGCTGTTAGCATGCGCAAAATGGCACGTATGGGTAAAGCTGTTTATGATGTATTAGGTACAGACGGCGAATTTGTTCCTTGTGTACACACAGTAGGTGCTCCACTTGCTGAAGGTCAAAAAGACGTTGCATGGCCTTGTAACCCAGAGAAATATATCGTTCATTACCCAGAAACTCGTGAAATCTGGTCTTTCGGTTCTGGTTACGGCGGTAACGCATTACTTGGTAAAAAATGTTTAGCTCTTCGTATCGCTTCTGTCATGGGACGCGAACAAGGTTGGTTAGCTGAACACATGCTTATTCTTGGTGTGACTAACCCTCAAGGTGAAAAACACTACATCGCTGCTGCATTCCCATCTGCTTGTGGTAAGACAAACTTTGCAATGTTAATTCCACCAGCAGGTTATGAAGGTTGGAAAATCGAAACTGTAGGTGACGATATTGCTTGGATCAAACCAGGTGAAGATGGCCGCTTATATGCGATTAACCCTGAAGCTGGTTTCTTCGGTGTAGCTCCTGGTACAAATACCAAGACTAACCCTAACTGTATGGCAACACTTCATAAAGATGTTATCTATACAAACGTAGCAGTAACTGAAGATGGTCAAGTATGGTGGGAAGGTCTTTCTAAAGAAGTTCCAACAAACTTAACGAACTGGAAAGGTCAACCTCACGTAAACGGCGAAAAAGCAGCACATCCAAATGCTCGTTTCACTGTTGCAGCTGGTCAATGTCCATCTATCGACGCTGATTGGGAAAACCCAGCAGGTGTTCCAATTTCTGCGTTCATCTTCGGTGGTCGTCGTGCAGATACAGTTCCTTTAGTTTCTGAAGCTTTTGACTGGGTTGACGGTGTATATAAAGCGGCAACTATGGGTTCTGAAACTACTGCTGCTGCTGTTGGTCAACAAGGTATCGTTCGTCGTGACCCATTCGCGATGCTTCCATTTGCTGGCTACAACATGGCTGACTACTTTGACCACTGGTTAAGCCTTGGTGCAAAAGTAAGCGAGAAAGCTGAAGCTTCTGGCAACAAATTACCGAAAATCTTCAACGTAAACTGGTTCCGTCGTGATGCTGAAGGCAACTTCGTATGGCCTGGTTTCGGTCAAAACATGCGTGTTCTTGAGTGGATCATTGACCGCTGTGAAGGCCGTGCAAACGCTGTTGAAACACCAATCGGTTTTGTTCCAACATATGAAGACTTGAACTGGAAAGGCACTGAGTTCAGTAAAGAACAATTTGACCTTATCACTACTCAAGATAAAGACCAGTGGGTTACTGAAATTGAAAGCCACACTGAGTTATTCAATAAACTTGGCGAGCGCTTACCAAAAGCATTAAAAGAACGTCAAGCAGCATTACTTGAAGCTGTAAAAACTGGCTTCTAATTGCTAAATATAAAAAAGGCCGCTTTATGCGGCCTTTTTTATTATGCGGCATCATCTTTTAGTCGACGTTCAGATAAGTAAGCTTCTAACACTTTCACCTGTTTCTCATTAAACGCCAAACCTAATTTAGATCTTCGCCAGAGTATGTCTTCTGCAGTATTTGCCCACTCATATTCACATAAATATTTAACTTCACATTCAAATAAATCATGACCAAAATTTTGCCCCAATTGTTCTATACTATTTCGTTCATGAAGCATGTTCCAAACTCTTGAGCCATATGCATGTGCCCAACGTTTGGCAAGGGATTCTGAAACTCCATTTACACTTAATTGAATCTGGTTGATTAAATCATCTAATGTAGTCCAGTGCTCAGCACCCGGTAATGGTTCATTGGCAGTCCACTCCTCTGCCATTTCACTAAAGAACGGAGACAAATGCTCTAAAGCGGCCTCAGCCAGTTTCCGATAAGTCGTAATCTTTCCACCAAATACCGATAACAATGGTGCCGTTTTATCTTCCGTCTGTAGTGCCAAAGTATAGTCGCGGGTAATTGCCGAAGGGTTATCAGACTCATCATCACATAAAGCACGTACACCTGAGTACTGACTTATAATATCCGCTCGCGTTAACTGCTTTTTAAAATGTGAATTTGTCACTGTCAAAAGGTAATCTATTTCTACATCAGTAATCTTTACCTTTTGTGGATCACCTGTGTATTCCTGATCTGTTGTACCAATGAGGGTATATTTTTCTAAATAAGGAATTGCAAAAACGATCCGTCGGTCTTCGTTTTGCATAATAAAAGCCTTATGACAGTCATATAGCTTTGGCACAACAATATGGCTTCCTTGGATCAATCGGACTTGATAAGGAGATCTTAAATTTAGATTTTCACTAATAATTTCTTCAACCCAAGGACCAGCTGCATTTACTAAAGCTCTTGCACGTATCTGATAAACCTCAACTCCACTTTGTAGTTCCAAGTGCCAAAGTTCTTGTTCTTTATAAGCCTTAACACATCGTGTTCGTGTCACGACTTTGGCACCCTGCTCTTTAGCTTGTAGCGCATTTAACACCACAAGACGTGCGTCATCTACAGTACAGTCAGAATATTCAAAGCCACGCGTTATCGCTGGTTTTAAGGGACTATCTTCTTTGAAATAAATCAGATTTGAACCTAATAATTTTTCTCGTTTTCCCAAATGATCATAAAAAAATAGGCCCGCTCGAATTAACCATGCAGGACGCAAATGCGGTCGATGAGGCATAATAAAACGCATAGGTGCAATAATATGTGGCGCTTTAGCCAACAACACTTCACGCTCTGCTAATGCTTCTCTGACTAACCTGAATTCTTTATGTTCTAAATAGCGTAGACCACCATGAATTAATTTACTGCTAGCAGATGAGGTGTGACTGGCTAAATCATCTTTTTCACACAAAAATACCGATAGTCCACGGCCTGCTGCATCGTTGGCAATACCCACTCCATTAATACCGCCACCAATTACAGCAATATCATATACTTTTGAATAATCATTAGTTTGTACTGTCATTTCTCATATTCTTTTTATTGTTGATCTTATAAAAATTAAAACATCAAATTGATGAAACAACAATCAAAAAAGTAGAATAATCAATTTTGAATAAATAAACATTGAGCCGCTAATTGATTACTCTACTTTTAATTTAACTCATTAAAGAACAAATCAATCCTCAGCCCAACTTTGACTGCGTTTCACTGCTTTCAACCAACCCTTATAAATAAACTCAGATTGTTCAGCAGACATTTTGGGTTCAAAAACTTTTTCTATGGCAGATTTATTTCTTAACTCGTGCAGATCTTGCCAGAAACCCGTTGCTAAACCTGCAAGGAAAGCTGCGCCCAAAGCAGTGGTTTCTTTCATTATTGGACGTTCTACAGGGGTTGCTAAAATATCAGACTGAAATTGCATCAAGAAGTTATTTTCCGTTACGCCACCATCAACACGGAGCGTACGAAGTTCTTCTTCTGCATCTTGCTGCATAGCATCTAAAACTTCTCGAGTTTGAAAAGCAATGGACTCTAAAGTTGCACGAATAATATGTTCAATACTAGCCCCACGCGTCAGACCAAAAATTGCTCCGCGTGCTGTCGGGTCCCAATACGGTGCCCCTAATCCGGTAAAAGCTGGAACAACGTATACACCGTTACTGTCTTTTACTCGTGTTGCATAATGCTCAGAATCTTTAGCGTTCTTAATAACCTTTAATTCATCGCGTAACCACTGTACACAAGAGCCACCATTAAACACGGCACCTTCTAAAGCATAATTCACTTCTCCGTTTGCACCGCATGCAATAGTAGTCAGTAATCCATGCTCTGAACGAACAATCTTTTTACCTGTGTTCATGAGTAGAAAGCAGCCTGTACCATAGGTATTTTTAGCCTGCCCTGACTCAACACACATTTGACCAAAAAGTGCAGCCTGTTGATCGCCAGCGATTCCCGCAATAGGAATACCTACTTCTTGGCCACTAATAGTATGTGTATACCCATAGACCTCAGATGAACTACGCACCTCAGGTAGCATTGCTCTAGGAATATCTAAAGCTTGTAAAAGTTTTTCATCCCATTCAAGCTTTTCGATATCAAACAGCATAGTCCGTGAAGCATTGGTAAAATCAGTGACATGGACAGCACCATTAGTTAATTTCCAAATGAGCCAAGTATCCACCGTACCGAATAATAACTCTCCTCGCTCAGCACGCTCACGGCTGCCTTCCACGTGATCTAAAATCCATTTAATTTTTGTGGCCGAAAAATATGGATCAATCACTAAGCCTGTGGTTTTACGAATATATTCTTGCCAACCAGCTTTATGCAATTGATTACATATTTCAGTCGTCTGTCGACTTTGCCAAACAATGGCATTATAAATAGGCTTACCTGTTTTCTTATCCCAGACAATGGTGGTTTCTCGCTGGTTTGTAATCCCAATTGCCGCAACCTGCTCACTCTTGATGCCTGCTTGAGCCAAAGCCTCTACCCACACAGCGCTTTGAGTTGCCCAAATTTCCATTGGATCATGTTCAACCCAGCCTGGCTGAGGGTAAATCTGGGTAAACTCTCTTTGAGCAATACTGACAACATTTGCATCATGATCTAAAACAATTGCTCTTGAGCTTGTTGTGCCCTGATCAAAAGCAACAATATATTTCTTTGGGCAATTTGACATCTGAATGTCCCTTTCATTATCCACACACATCTAGTCCACAATGCAAAGACATTATGCCTAACTGTATTTATTTAAAATTTTCTTTGGAATATATCATTATTTTTAAGGGATATAGGTTTTCTTCGCCCAAACATTACTCATTCTTTATCGGTTTTTACTACTTGGGAAAAAATAATATTCTAAAAATCCGAGTAAGCTTATAAAAATGAACTGATCGGCTAATTTGAAATCACATAAATATTCAACTTATTCCTTTGCTTAAATAATAAACATTGTTTTACAGACATAAAAAAAATAAAGTGAAATACTCCTCAAGATAATATGTAAAAACGGAATAAATCTTCTCTTCTTTAGCATTCAACCCAAGCGAAACATGGAGCGACTCATGGTTGATCAACCTTCTACCGCAACACCTCCACATTCTAATTTAGATACAAAAACTCGTCTAAAATCAATTTTGGGCGGTTCTGCTGGCAACCTTGTCGAATGGTACGACTGGTATGTATATGCCGCATTTACGCTCTATTTTGCTCATGCTTTTTTCCCAAAAGGGAGCCAAACTGCTCAACTTCTTCAAGCAGCTGCAATTTTTGCAGTAGGCTTCCTTATGCGTCCGATTGGCGCATGGATAATGGGGATTTATTCAGACCGTAAAGGACGTAAAGCTGGCCTTACGCTTTCTGTCACCTTAATGTGTGTTGGCTCTCTACTCATTGCGGTTACCCCTTCCTACGAAAGTATTGGCGTATTTGCACCATTACTTTTAGTTATTGCACGTTTAATTCAAGGCTTAAGTGTAGGTGGTGAATACGGTGCAAGTGCCACATATTTAAGTGAGATGGCTGAAAAGAACCGCCGTGGTTTTTTCTCAAGCTTCCAATATGTCACCTTAATTGCAGGACAACTTACAGCTTTATGTGTACTACTCATCTTGCAAATGGTACTCAACGAGCAGCAATTGCATGACTGGGGATGGCGTATTCCCTTTTTCATTGGTGCACTTTTAGCAATTGTGGTATTCCGTATTCGCCGTGGGCTATTAGAAACACAATCTTTTAAAAATGCTCAAACAGAGACAGATCAGCCAAAATCAGGAATGTTTGCTTTATTTAAGCATTATCCTAAAGAAGCCTTTACAGTATTGTTCTTAACTGCTGGTGGTACACTCGCTTTTTATACTTACACCACCTATCTACAAAAATATTTAGTCAATACATCTGGTTTTACCAAACCTGAAGCGACTCAAATTACTACTCTAGCATTATTTATTTTTATGTGTTTACAGCCATTGGCGGGTGCATTATCAGATCGAATTGGGCGTAAACCACTGATGATTTTCTTCGGGGTGACAGGTGTTTTATTCACCTACATTCTATTTGATGCTCTCGCAAACACGCATAACTACTGGACTGCATTCTGGTTATGCTTTGGGGGCCTGATCATGGTGACTGGCTACACTTCAATTAATGCTGTCGTGAAAGCTGAACTTTTCCCAGCACATATTCGTGCTTTGGGCGTAGCTCTCCCTTATGCAATTGCAAACACTTTATTTGGAGGAACAGCCGAATTCTTCGCATTAAGTTTTAAAGAAGCTGGTCATGAATCTTGGTATTTCATTTATGTCAGTATTATGATTTTCATTTCATTACTGATCTATATATTTATGAAAGACACCAAACATCATTCAAAAATCAAAGAACATTAATATTTTTATTAGAGCTAATATCATGAGCCGATGTTAGCTCTAAACTAGTGAATAACCACAAACAACGCTTCTATTTTATGAGATACTGCGTATAAGAAAATAAGGACGATACTGATGAATAAAAGTATTTTATGTTTGGCATTAAGTAGTATGTTTATTTTAACTGCTTGTCAGACTACGCCTCGACAATATAATGGTTCAACTGGCTATCAGATTGAAAACCAAACTAAAACTTCAGCGACTCTAGCTTATACTTTAGCTGGCCGTAGTAACCAGCAACTTGATGAGCGCAAATTACAACGTGCTTGTCAGAATGTGTTAGGTGCCCAGAAAGTTTATAAATTATCAATTTTAAGCATCAACGAAATTCCTAATCCAGCTAAAGATGAGCATTATGGAATTCAACTTGGTGAAACTCGCGCGTCTTTTGGCTTATCAAATACACCTAGCTTAAATAATGGTGAAGATTATGCGACACGCCAAGCACTTGAAGCACGTCCAAGTACATTGAAAGTTGTTCGTTATACTTGTTCATAACATAAAAAAAGACGCTGTTCTTTTACAGCGTCTTATAAAAACTTACATTTCTAAATTCTTTTGCTTCATCCAAATCTGGCCACGTTGTCGCACTTCTTTCTTCAATTTTTTCATATTTTGGATGACTAAAATTTTTAACACGGCTATCGGCTACCCATACTTCTGGTGCAAATTTTAAAAATTCGTCTAAGAAAAAGCGGTTACATTGGTCATATAACACATCAGCAGCGAGTAAAACATCAACCTGCTCAGCTTTATATAAATCATCCAGATATTCGAGCTCTACATCATTAAGTAAAGCATTTTGACGGCAAGCATTTAGACTAACCTGATCAATATCACAGCAGATTACGCGTTTTGCTCCAGCCATTTTTGCAGCAATTGCCACTACACCAGAACCTGCTCCGAAATCTAACACTACTTTATCTTTAACATGGTGCGGCTCTGCAAGTATCCACTGAGCCATTGCCAAGCCTGATGCCCAACAAAAAATCCAATACGGCGTGTCATTCCAGATACGGCGAATAACTTCGTCATCCAATCGATCAGTTGGAAAAACTGGAGGAATCAACCATAAAGAAATTGGAGTTTCTGGCAACTGTTGTGCCATTAATTCACAATGAGGAATGACTTCATGTAGGGCTTGAAGTAAATGTTCAGGGGCTTTAGACAGTTGAAAGGTGCAGCTCATAAATAAGCTCAACAATTTACAATTACTATTTGATACGCGTTAACGTCATCCGCAATTGTTCGAGGTAGGACTACATTAAACTAAAATGTTTCTGCGACTCATCTATAGCTAACCAGTAGCTGACGAGTTTTGCGGATGACAAATGGTTTTGGTTACTTTTCCCGAAAGAAAAGTAACATACGAGCTCCTAACATTTGCGTTAAACGGTAGGACGCCGTCGTGAATAAATTAAATTAACCTAAAGCTTTTTCAGCAGCTTCTACAGTTTGACGAATCAAAGTTGTAATAGTCATTGGACCAACACCACCCGGTACTGGTGTATAAGCAGAAGCAATTTCTTCAATACCTTGTAATTGAATATCGCCTACACCGCCGCCATCACGTGGGTGGAAACCAGCATCTACCACAACTGCACCCTGTTTAATCCAGTCTTTTTGAATAAGTTCAGCTTTACCTACAGCACCAACAATAATGTCAGCTTGTTTCACAAGCTCAGGTAAGTTTTGTGTACGTGAATGACAAATCGTTACTGTTGCATTTGCTTGTAACAACATCATTGCCATTGGTTTACCTAAAATTGCTGAACGGCCAACCACAACCGCGTGTTTACCAGCAATTTCGATGTTGTTTTCTTTAAGAATTGTCATGATACCCGCAGGAGTTGCTGAACCATATGCAGCTTCACCCATTGCCATACGGCCAAAACCAAGGCAAGTTACGCCATCAACATCTTTTGCTAATGAGATCGCATCAAAACACGCACGCTCATCAATTTGTGCAGGAACTGGATGTTGTAAAAGAATACCGTGAACATCTGGATTGGCATTAAGCTTTTCGATTTCAGCTAATAATTGTTCTGTTGTGGTTTCTTGTGGTAATTCGATTTTTAATGAATCCATACCTACTCGGCGGCAGGCATTCCCTTTCATACGTACATAAGTTGCAGAAGCACCATCATCTCCAACCAAAATAGTCGCTAAAATCGGGGTACGACCTGTTTTTGCTTTCAAAGCTTCAACACGTACCAACAAATTTTCTTCAATTTGCTTTGCTAATGCACGACCGTCTAAAACCAATGCCACAGCACATCTCCAAGGTAGACATGAATTTAATGTGCCAATAATACATGATAATTTCGACAATTTTATTCTAGATGTTGTTTTTATGTGCATCTTCGCTCAAAACAGTATTGTTTTTTTTGTAAAGGTTGCTAATATGTGCATCACCAAATGTAGGCGGGGTGGCAGAGTGGTCATGCAGCGGACTGCAACTCCGTGGACGCCGGTTCGATTCCGACCTCCGCCTCCAAATTTGGTAAAGCCCGGGTGGTGAAATAGGTAGACACAGGGGATTTAAAATCCCCCGCCCTCAAAGCGTGCCGGTTCGAGTCCGGCCCCGGGCACCATCTTCAAGTACTGAATATGGTGTCATAAAGAATCCAGCGTAAGCTGGTTTTTTTATGCCTAAAAAAAGGGTTGCTTCAGCAACCCTCTACTTTTCTATAGCTTCAAGCAGTCTTTTGATCTTGTTTTAACGGCATCAAATTTAGATCCAATACAATATCGTTTTGTCGGCTTGAATCTATCTGATATTCAGCATTTTTAATTGAATCTACAAATCTCCATTCAGAATGAACTTGCGCCTGATCTAGAGTAACCAACAAGTATCCTCGTTGATTTAAATTACAGTAGGCTAATTCATCAATTAATGTAGTAAAAGCAAATTCAAACTGTTGCAGTTGAGCCAGTGGAATACTTAAATATTTTTCTAAACCTGGAGACGATACAGAACTAGTTGCCAATTCAACTCCAATATACTTTCCTTTCTGGCTATATAAATAAGATGCCCATGCGTTATGAGTATCCCCCGCGAGCACAATCATCTTTTTATTAAACTCTGCCAATTTGTCATATACAAACTCTCTCTCAGCATAGTAACCATCCCAAGCATCTAAATTGTATGGTGCCACCGTCATAATTCTTGCTTTTTCTTGGGCTGTTAATGTCGGATCATTTTGTTGCAAACGAAGTTTTAAAGTAACCAACTCGGTGATTTGTGTATTCATTTTAGCAAGTGTTTCAGGCGAAGTTCCCCCTGAAGTAATTTGCCCTAAAGATGCCAATAGCTCAGCTGGAATCCACATTTTACTCATCAAGACTTGCTGCCCCACAACATTCCATGTAGCTGTAGATTGCTTCAATTTATCAACTAGCCAATCTCTTTGCGTATAACCCATTAAAGTACGCGCTGGATTAGTTAAATCTGCCTGAAATTTGGCAATATCCAAACCAGAGGCCGTCATATAGTCTTTGTATTCAAGCTGCTTATCACGCGCAATAATACGCGTATCTAGCATGGTTAATTGGACAAGTGAACCAAAGTTAAACTGACGATAAATATTTAAATGGTCAGAACTAGAGACTGGGCGAATTGGCATCCATTCAAAATAAGCTTGTAGAGCAGCTAATTTTCTATCTGAAAAAGACCCTTCATCGCTTTGATGATTTTCCGCACCATCACGCCAAGCATCATTCGCTAGTTCGTGATCATCCCAAATTACAATAAAAGGATGACGCTGATGAGCAGCTTGCAAATCCTTATCCTGACGATAAAGTGCATAACGTTTGCGATAATCCTCTAATTTAATAATTTCTTTATTATTATCAGCAGGTAGCATACGCCCAAGCTTTACCGCATCTTCCGCCGCATAACCATCTGCACCATATTCATAGATATAGTCCCCCAAATGAATAATGACATCGACATTCTGTTTAGCCATTTCCCGATAGACATAAAAGTAACCCGCAGGATAATTCGAGCAAGAACATACTGCAAAGCTCACTTTATTCGTAGAAGTTGGTAATGTTTTCGTCTGTCCTACTGGTGAGACTTTACTACCAAATTTAAAACGGTAGTAGTACACCGTATCTGCTTGTAACCCAGCTGCATCAACTTTCACTGTAAAGTCATCAGTCTTCGTTGTTTCAACCATTCCTGTCTTTAAATTTTGTTTAAACTGATTATCGGTTGAAATTTCCCATACAACTTTTAAACGCACTCCTAAATCTACTGGAGTTACTCGTGTCCACAAAATGACTTTATCCTGCAAAGGATCTCCACTTGCAACCCCATGAAGAAAATCTGCTTGTACTTGCGGATTTTGATCATCTGAGCCATCGTTGCAACCCGTAAAAGCAACAGGTATAGATAAAGCCCCAAAACCGAATAGACTTTTTTGAATTAATTCTCGGCGTGAAATTTTCTCTGACATAAAATTCTCTAAGTTTTAAGCAATGAGTGCTTTAAACTTAAGTACATAACATGAACAGCTGATCTCAGTTTGATGAACAAATCATGACAAAAATTGGTTAATTTATATAAATACCGATAAGAACTGATTGAAAATAAAGCAAACTCTCCGATTTTCTCTTGCCAATCGCGCACTTGTCCTCTATTATTGCGCACATGCCCGGGTGGTGAAATAGGTAGACACAGGGGATTTAAAATCCCCCGCCCTCAAAGCGTGCCGGTTCGAGTCCGGCCCCGGGCACCATTTTCAACTATTGAATTTGGTGCTACAAAGAATCCAGCGTAAGCTGGTTTTTTTATGCCTAATGAAAATGATCCCATGATAAGAATATTAATATTTATATCCTCTCTACTCTTTATATCCTCTGCAAATGCTGAAGATATTTTTAACGGCACTATCTTATTTAAAAATAAATATTGGCATTTTATACGCTGTTCTATCACTCAAGATGACTATTTAATTGAAGCTTCTCAAGATGTGATTACTCAATTAAAAGCATTACAGCAGAAAGAGAAAAAATATTGGGTAAGCTTATTAGCAAATGTCAAAGTACAGCAGAATGGAAATTTAATATTGGAAGTTGAGAAAATAGATGAAGTTCATTTAGGGTCTTCATGTCATTTATTAGATGCACTTGAAAGCTTTGAAAATCGAGAGTAATTACCACTCTCGATTCATAACCAGCTCTTCCATTTCAAGATCTAAAAATCCTGCATCTTGCACCACCATCATCATTGCCTCCGCAATATAATCAGCAGCACTATCATCAAGCGATGAATCTAGATCTTCAAACTGCGGTTTCATTTCATTAATTTCACTTATAGTCTGATGAGCATATCGATAAACATCTTGATCAGCTAAAGCAGGCTTTTGAACTTTTTTAGCAAATTGTTCAATGAGCTGCTTAAGTTCAGCGACCAAAATATCTGGATAATATTCATCATCAAACATCGGGAGAAGTAGGTCTTCGAACATACAAAAGATTACACAACAGCAAAAACTTGCCGCTTATAACATATTTTCACAAAAATCACGAGATTTTTACCCGACTCACTCATCCACTTTATTTAAGACACCCATACCCTAGTCTATTTATACAAGGGAATTTCAAGCTTGTTGCATAGCTTGCCAAACCGAGATAGCGTCATGCATTGCTTTTACATCATGTGCTCTGACAATGGAAGCTCCTTGTTGAATACTAAGCAAATGCCCAGTAACACTTCCGACAGCACGTTGATCAGCGGCAGAACCTTTTAAAGCTTCTCCGATAAACCGTTTACGAGAAAGACCAGATAAAATTGGATAGCCCAATTCATTAAGTTTCCAAAATTCTTTTAATAGTTTTAAATTTTGCTGAGCATTTTTTGCAAAACCAAATCCAGGGTCAACAATAATGTTGTGCTTTTTTACCCCAACAGCCAAAGCCTCATCAATACGTTGTTGCAATTCTTGCATTACATCTAATGTTACATCAGCGTATTGATCCAACTGATTCATTGTAGTTGGCTCACCACGCATATGCATAATCACCACAGGGATATCTAGCTCTACAGCGGTTTTTAAAGCATTAGGACGTGTTAAGGCGCGAACATCATTCCAGATATGTGCCCCTGCTGCTTTTGCTGCGCGAATAACTTCCGGCTGGCTCGTGTCGATCGACAGAATAACGTTATGATGAGATAAAGCTTCCACAACAGGTACCACACGGCGCACTTCTTCTTCTACTGCAACTTCTGAAGCACCAGGTCTTGTAGATTCTCCTCCAATATCAATAATAGTCGCACCTTGCTCAATCATACTCAGTGCATGATCAACCGCTTGGTCTAATTGGTTATGTTTACCACCATCACTGAAAGAATCAGGGGTAACATTTAAAATACCCATGACATGAGGCTGAGATAAATCTAATTGAAGCTGTCCACACTGTAAAATCTGCTTAGGTAAAGAAATTAACTGCATAAAAAGCTCCGGATCAAAATCAGCAGCTATTTTAACAAGTATGCTTTACATGCTGTCGATTTCTTTCAGCTTTATCGAAATTTAAGACAAATAAAAAAGCCACATGATTGTGGCTTTTTTATTAATTAACTTAATTCATTGCTGGTAATGGCGGTGGAGTAGATGGACCATCTTTTGGTGGTTCAAACGCAGATACCGGATTTTCAGCAATATAAACTTTAGGTGGTTGAGGCTCACGACCTTCCATGATGTCACGGATTTGATCACGATCAATGGTTTCCCATTCCATCAAAGCTTTAACCATTGCATGTGCGATATCTTTATTATTTTCCAAGATATCACGAGCAACTTTATACTGTTCATCTAAAATACGGCGTACTTCCTGATCAACTTGCTGTTGAGTAGCTTCAGAAATTGTACGGCTACCTACATTACCGAAGAATCCATTTTGGTTTTCATCTTCGTAAACCATAACACCCATTTTGTCAGACATACCGTACTTCGTTACCATCGCACGAGCCATTTTAGTAGCACGTTCGAAGTCATTTGAAGCACCAGTCGATTGTTGCTGAATGAAAACTTCTTCAGCAATACGTCCACCAAACAAAATTGCAATTTCATTCAACATTTTGTCTTTATAGTGGCTAATCTGATCTTGTTCAGGTAACTGCCAAGTTACACCTAAAGCCCAACCACGCGGCATAATTGTTACCTTATGCACAGGGTCAGTACCCGGTAAAATCTCAGCAACAATTGCATGTCCAGCTTCATGGTAAGCAGTTGCACGACGCTCTTCTTCACGTAAAACCATTGATTTACGTTCAGGCCCCATATAGATCTTGTCTTTTGCATCTTCAAAGTCATGCATATCGACAGTGTTCTTATTACGGCGAGCAGCAAACAAAGCAGCTTCATTTACAAGGTTTGCCAGCTGAGCACCAGAGAAACCAGGTGTACCACGAGATAAAACTTTAACATCTACACCAGTAACTGAAGGCAATTTTTTCAAATGTACATTCAGGATCTGTTCACGACCACGAATGTCAGGTAAACCAACCATAACTTGGCGGTCAAAACGCCCTGGACGTAATAATGCTTTATCCAATACGTCAACACGGTTAGTCGCAGCAATAACGATTACGCCTTCATTACCTTCAAAACCATCCATCTCTACGAGCATTTGGTTCAAGGTTTGCTCACGCTCATCATGTCCACCACCTGTACCCGAACCACGGTGACGGCCTACTGCATCAATCTCATCGATAAAAATGATACATGGTGCATGACGTTTTGCTTGTTCAAACATGTCACGGACACGGGACGCACCCACACCCACAAACATTTCAACAAAGTCAGAACCAGAAATGCTAAAGAATGGAACTTTTGCTTCACCAGCAATTGCTTTGGCTAATAACGTTTTACCAGTACCTGGAGGGCCAACCATAAGTACGCCACGTGGAATCGTAGCGCCCAAGCGTTTGAATTTTGCAGGATCTTTTAAGAAATCTACAATTTCCACAACTTCTTGTTTCGCTTCATCACAACCAGCAACGTCAGCAAAAGTCACTTTGATTTGGTCTTCTGAAAGCATTTTCGCTTTCGATTTACCAAAACTCATCGGACCATTTTTACCGCCTGCACCACCACCCATGTTACGCATAAAGAACATGAATAACAGAATGATTAACAGTACAGGGAAACTAGCAATGAGAAGTTGCATCAAAATGCCTTGACGTTGTGGTGCTGTGCCCTCTACAACAACATTTTGCTTGTTTAAGCTTGGCATAAGTTCAGTGTCTTCAACTTGCGGACGAACAGTTTCAAACTGAGATCCGTTAGTTTTTTCACCACTAATATTTAAACCGTCAATCGTGACTTGCTTAATTTGGCCAGCATTCACCGCTGCAACAAAATCTGAATATTTCATTGCAGTAGGCTTATTGCGGTCACTGATATTACTGAAAATTAAAATCAGAACACCCAGTATTATTAGCCACAATACGGCATTCTTGAAGTAATCGCTCAAAGCTTTATTCCCATATCGATCTAATTTGATCATGCCCAATCTTGGCCGATCGTCTTAAAAACAGCAATTGTCTTGCTTGCGGATAACCTAAAAGATACAAAATGCACAATTTTTAGGAGCTTGGCAAGTAAACTTTATTGCAATGCTTTCTTACGCCCTTGTCCAACCAAAAAAACTTCTTTAGATCGTGCCCGAGAAGCTGCTGGTTTTGCTGTTTTTAACACATCAAAACTATCAACGACTTGTTTACGAAACTCATCAAATCCTGCGCCTTGGAACACTTTAACAACAAACTGTCCATTTGGACCCAAGACTTTCTGAGCAAAGTCTAAAGCAAGTTCACACAAGTAAATCTGTCGAGGTTGATCAACAGCCCTATTACCTGATGTATTGGGGGCCATATCAGAAATTACAATGTCTACTTGTCTTCCGTTTAAAATATTTAACAATTTTTCAAATACAGCTTCTTCTCTGAAGTCGCCTTGTAAGAAAGTGACATCCGGTAAAGCATCCATAGGTAAAATATCGGAAGCAATAACTAAACCCTTGCTACCAACAAGTTTCCCAGCAATTTGCGACCAACTCCCAGGAGCTGCTCCCAAATCAACCACTGTCATGCCTGGCTTGATCAACTTATATTTTTCTTGAATTTCAAGAAGTTTATAGGCTGCTCGTGCACGATATCCTTCCTTTTGTGCTTTTTTTACAAAAGGATCGTCTAGATGTTCCCTCATCCACGCACGACTACTTTTAGACAATTTTTGGTTTGTGATGCGTGTTGCCATAACTCACTAAATATCAAAAAAACTTCTGATTGCTCATTGTACGTGAAAATTACTCTCATTACAGTACGGATGTAACGTAATCTCAATAACTTTTACAGTTTTTTTCCAATAATGTTGATCGATTATTTATACAGTTTTTCGTACATTTGATTTTAAGTTTTTTGCTATACTAAGTCGTTTTTAAAATCAGGTATTTTTAATGGCCGCTTTATCTATTCATGAACGTAAACGTTTACGTCAAATTGGTCACGTGCTTAATCCGGTTGTCATGATTGGTGGACAAGGCTTAACAGATGCTGTAATCGAAGAAACGCTTCGTGCTTTAAATGATCATGAACTCATCAAAGTAAAAATTGCTGGTGAAGACCGTGAAGCTCGTGCAGCTGTAATTGATGCAATTGTAGAAGCAACTGGCGCTGAAGCTGTGCAGAAAATTGGTAAAATCGTTTTACTCTACAAAAAAGCAGCTAAGCAAAACCAACACTTATCTAACCTCGTTCGTCACGCTCACTTAGCAAACTAACTTATTGACTACTTATGGCAAGTTACGAACTTTCAGCTTTTGATCGTTTTCATGCTGTTTCTGTTGTTGGCGCAATTGAACAGCAAGCCCCGCATACATTAAATGTGGGTTTTTGGATTCGTGATCCAAACCAACTTATTATCTGGCCCCAAGAAGTCGCGGCTCATCCTCGTCAAGATTTTTTGTGGGAAGATACTTGTTTTGAAATTTTTATCGGCGTGCATGATGAAGATTTCTACCGGGAAATTAACCTTTCCCCTTCTCAAGCATGGCAGACCTACCAGTTTGAAGAATATCGATATCCAGAAAGCATGCCTCCCCTCGTTGCTTACGATATCGAACTAAATCATCTCAAGCGTACCCATTATGGTTTAAATGTAAGTCTTGATTTAGGTCAGTTTATGCAACAGCACCGTTTGAAATGGGCAAACCTTTATTTAGGTTTAACTGCTGTTTTAAAAACAAAAGATGGTATGCAGTACTATGCAATGCAGCATAGTGGCAAAAATGCTGATTTTCACAATAAACGTGATTGGCTGCATCAGTTTTAAAAAAATAAAAAAAGCGAGAAATTAATTCTCGCTTTTTTATTGAATTTTATTCTTCAATTCTTAGTGATCTCTTGCTTTGTTCCAAGCCTCAACCGCATTATTTTTAGTGCGTTTTAAACTCTCACTTAAAGAATCTTTATGTTTTAAAGAAATTTGACTAATGTCACCCTTAAGTTCTTTAGTCACTTTCGTTAAATCTTCAATTAATGCATTAATTTCAGCTTTTAATGTATTTTTCAGTTCATTTAGTCCTTCTTGAGAAGTATTGAACTGAGCTTTAATCACATCAAGACGTTGTAAAATATCTTGTTTAATCTGAGCAAACTGGTTTTGAATATTCTGATTCAATTCTTGAGTTTCAGCCTCAATTTTTTCTTCAGTCTCGGTAATTACAGCTTTAACTTGTTCTTGAGTTTCTGCAATAGCTTCTTTAACTTGCGAAGTTGCTTCATGAGCGACTTCTTTCACCTGTTCTGTTTTTTCAGCTACAACTTCTTTTACCTGTGTTGCTTTTGTACTCACTGCTTTTTTAGCTCGAGTTGTTGTTTTCGCTACAGCTTCTTTTGCTTCAGTTACTTCGGCTTTAACCGTCTCTGCTACAGACGAAGCATTCTCAGCTATATCTTTTGAAACTTGATTATTGCTCATGCTATTTCCTCATATTGTTTATTTTTTAGCTAGTATTACAATAAGTGGAATTGGCTTATTTCAGGCACCAGATTGTTAGACAATTTGCTAAAAGTATCAATTTCAGACAAGCGGATGAGTTTTTTTGCAAAAAGCAAGCAAGGAATTATATTTTTTAATCGAAAATAAATAGACTTTTTAGGGTTCCATGCGTATAATGCGCTGTTAAGTTACAAGCGGGCAGACCGATAGGGAGGGGCATGTTTTTTTAGAACATTGCCTATCTTTTTTAGGTCTACTCGCTTTTTTACAGCCGAAATTCAGGAGCTTTGGTTTGAGCACCCCCGCCATTTTAGCCCTCGCAGATGGAACGATCTTTAAAGGAACGTCAATCGGCGCAACGGGAAGTACGACTGGAGAAGTCGTTTTTAACACAGCCATGACAGGCTATCAAGAAATTTTGACTGACCCAAGTTATGCACAACAAATTGTGACATTAACTTACCCTCATATTGGTAACACTGGTTGCAACGAAGAAGACGTTGAATCTGGTCGTATCCATAAAGTATGGGCGAATGGTTTAATTATTCGTGACCTTCCACTATTACACAGCAACTTCCGTTCTGAGCAATCATTAAGTGAATATCTGCAAGCACACAATGTTGTCGCAATTGCTGATATTGACACACGTAAACTTACTCGTATTTTACGTGATAAAGGTGCACAAAATGGTTGCATCCTTGCCGGCGAAAATATTACTGAAGAAGAAGCGATTGCTAAAGCTCGCGCTTTTGGTGGTTTAAATGGTTTAGACCTTGCAAAAGAGTGCTGTGATCCAACAGGCTTTGAATGGTCTGAAGGTTCATGGGTATTAGGTAAAGGCTTTACTCAACCTGAGTTAAAATACCACGTGGTTGCATACGATTATGGTGTCAAAACCAACATCTTGCGTATGCTTGCAGACCGCGGTTGCAAACTCACTGTTGTTCCTGCTGAAACTCCGGCTGAAAAAGTATTAGCACTTAATCCAGATGGCGTATTCCTTTCAAACGGCCCTGGCGACCCAGCTGCTTGTGATTACGCTATCGAAGCTGTAAAAACTATTGTTGAAACCACAACATTACCTGTATTTGGTATCTGTTTAGGACACCAAATCTTGGCACTCGCTTCTGGTGCAAAAACTGTAAAAATGAATCATGGTCACCACGGTGCGAACCATCCTGTACAAAATCTTGAAGATGGAACAGTGATGATCACCTCTCAAAACCATGGTTTTGCTGTAGATGCAGAGACATTACCGGCTAACTTAAAAGCAACGCATAAATCATTGTTCGATGGCACCTTACAAGGTATCCATCGTACTGACAAACCAGCTTTCAGCTTCCAAGGTCACCCTGAAGCAAGCCCGGGTCCACATGATTGTGCACCATTGTTCGATCATTTCATCGAACTTATCGAAGCATCTAAACAGTAATTAAGGAGCGAATAATGCCTAAACGTACGGATATTAAAAGCATCTTAATTATTGGTGCTGGTCCAATTGTTATCGGTCAGGCTTGTGAGTTTGACTACTCTGGTGCTCAAGCATGTAAAGCGCTTCGTGAAGAAGGTTACCGTGTTATTTTGGTTAACTCTAACCCAGCGACCATTATGACTGACCCTTCAATGGCTGATGCAACTTACATTGAGCCAATTACTTGGCAAACTGTTGCTCAAATCATTGAAAAAGAGCGTCCAGATGCAGTCCTTCCAACTATGGGTGGACAAACTGCATTGAACTGCGCACTTGCACTTGATGAAAACGGCGTATTAGCGAAATACAACGTAGAACTTATTGGTGCAACGAAAGAAGCGATTGAAAAAGCTGAAGACCGTAAACTCTTCGACATCGCTATGCGCAAAATCGGTTTGGAATGTCCAAAAGCTGCTATTGCTGAAACCATGGAAGAAGCATTGGAAATCCAATCTCGCTTTGGTTTCCCAGTAATTATCCGTCCATCATTTACAATGGGTGGTTCAGGCGGTGGTATTGCATATAACCGTGAAGAATTCCTTGAAATTTGTGAACGCGGTTTTGACCTATCTCCTACTCACCAGTTATTGATTGATGAATCTTTAATTGGCTGGAAAGAATACGAAATGGAAGTTGTTCGTGACAAAAACGACAACTGTATTATCGTATGTGCGATCGAAAACTTTGACCCAATGGGTGTTCACACAGGTGACTCAATCACTGTAGCACCAGCTCAAACATTAACTGACAAAGAATACCAATTGATGCGTAATGCTTCAGTTGCGGTTCTTCGTGAAATTGGTGTTGAGACAGGTGGTTCTAACGTTCAGTTCGGTATTAACCCGAAAGACGGCCGTATGGTTGTGATCGAGATGAACCCTCGTGTATCTCGTTCGTCTGCTCTTGCTTCTAAAGCAACTGGTTTCCCGATTGCAAAAATTGCTGCGAAACTAGCTGTTGGTTATACCCTTGATGAATTGAAAAATGACATCACTGGCGGCGTAACTCCTGCGAGCTTTGAACCATCAATCGACTATGTTGTAACGAAGATTCCTCGTTTTAACTTCGAGAAATTCCCACAAGCAGAACCAGTTCTTACCACTCAGATGAAATCTGTTGGTGAAGTCATGGCAATTGGCCGTAACTTCCAAGAATCTGTACAAAAAGCATTACGTGGTCTTGAAGTTGGCGTAAGCGGTTTCGATGAAAAAATCGAAGCTGGTGCAACAAACGTAAAAGAAACCATTTTAAAAGAGCTTAAAGTTCCGGGTCCTGAGCGTATTTGGTACGTAGCAGATGCATTCCGTCATGGTTTCTCTTTAGATGACGTATTTGAAGCAACTAAGATTGACCGTTGGTTCTTGATCCAAATTCAAGATATCGTTAAGACAGAAGCTCAAGTAAAAACTTTAGGTTTTGGTGATCTAACTGCTGAAAATATCCGTTCGTTCAAACGTAAAGGTTTATCTGACCTTCGTATTGCGAACCTTATGGGTATTTCTCAAAAGCAATTCCGTAAGCAACGTTGGAACTTGGGTGTTTATCCAGTTTACAAACGTGTTGATACATGTGCTGCAGAGTTTGAATCTGGTACAGCATATATGTATTCAACTTACGATGAAGAGTGCGAAGCAAATCCATCAAACCGTGACAAGATCATGGTAATTGGTGGTGGTCCAAACCGTATTGGTCAAGGTATCGAATTTGACTACTGCTGTGTACACGCTGCTTTAGCAATGCGTGAAGACGGTTATGAAACAATCATGGTGAACTGTAACCCTGAAACTGTTTCTACCGACTATGACACATCTGACCGTTTATACTTCGAACCTGTAACACTTGAAGATGTTCTTGAAATCGTACGTACTGAGAAGCCAAAAGGTGTAATTGTACAATACGGTGGTCAGACTCCACTTAAGTTAGCACGTGCTTTAGAAGAAGCTGGTACTCCTATTATCGGTACTTCTCCAGATGCCATTGACCGCGCAGAAGACCGTGAACGTTTCCAACAAATGATTCAACGTTTACAGCTTCGCCAACCAAACAACAGCATCGTAAAATCTGCTGAAGAAGGTATCTCTGAAGCTGCGAAAGTTGGTTATCCGTTAGTTGTTCGTCCATCTTATGTATTAGGTGGTCGTGCAATGGAAATCGTATATAACGAAGATGAACTTAAACGTTACCTTCGTGAAGCAGTACAGGCTTCTAATGAAGCGCCTGTTCTTCTTGATCACTTCCTTGATGATGCAACTGAAGTTGACGTTGACTGCGTATCTGACGGTAAAGATGTCGTAATCGGCGGTATCATGCAGCACATCGAACAAGCTGGTATTCACTCTGGTGACTCTGCATGTTCTATTCCTCCTTACTCTCTTTCTAAAGAAGTACAGGATGAAATGCGTCGTCAAACAGTTGCTATGGCGAAAGAACTTGGTGTAGTTGGTTTGATGAACGTTCAGTTCGCAGTTAAAGGCGACGATATTTACGTTCTTGAAGTAAACCCACGTGCATCACGTACTGTTCCGTTCGTATCAAAATGTATTGGTGAATCTTTAGCAAAAGTAGCTGCTCGTTGTATGGCGGGTCAATCTCTTGAATCTCAAGGCTTTACTAAAGAAATCATTCCAACTCACTTTGCTGTGAAGGAAGCTGTTTTCCCATTTGCTAAGTTCCAAGGCGTAGACCCAATGCTTGGGCCTGAGATGAAATCTACAGGTGAAGTAATGGGCGTTGGTAAGACATTTGGCGAAGCGTTCTATAAAGCCGTTTTAGGTTCGAATGATCGTTTACCTGGTCTACCAACTGAAGGCGAAGAAAAGATTGCTTTCTTATCTGTTCGTGAATCTGATAAGAAATATATTGCTGATATCGCTAAAAAGTTCGTAGCTTATGGCTTCAAACTGGTAGCAACAGGTGGAACGTATAAAGTACTTAAAGAAGCAGGTTTGGAATGTGAATCTGTAAATAAAGTAACTGAAGGACGTCCACATATTGTTGACCGCTTGAAAAATGGTGAAATACACCTTATTGTCAACACTACTGAAGGCAAACAAGCTCAATATGATTCTGCAATGATTCGTCGTGCTGCCCTCCAAGGCAAAGTTTATTACACAACGACTATCAATGGTGCAGAAGCAGTTTGCCAAGCCTTTGCTGTGAAATTGCCAATGGATGTATACCGCTTGCAAGATTTAACTGTAGGTTAATTTTTTTCCGATAAGTCCCGCCACCTTATCGGTGGCGGGATTTTTTCATTTTTTTAACTGTGTTTTCTCAACTTAAGAGGGACCGAAATGCAACGTTATCCAATGACCCCTGAAGGTAAAATCGCCTTAGAGAAAGAATTACAACATCTGAAATCTGTTGAACGTCCACGTATTACTCAAGCGATTGCTGAAGCACGTGAACATGGGGACTTAAAAGAAAACGCAGAATACCATGCTGCTCGTGAACAGCAAGGTTTCTGTGAAGGCCGTATCCAAGATATCGAAGGGAAATTGGGTGCTGCACAAGTCATCGATGTTAAAGACTTAGAACAAAACGGTCGTGTTGTATTCGGTGTTACGGTAACGATTGAAAACCTTGATACTGAAGAACGTAAGACTTATAAGATTGTTGGTGATGATGAGGCTGATTTTAAAATCAATAAAATTTCAGTAAATTCACCAATTGCACGTGGCCTTTTGGGTAAAAATGAAGGTGATGAAGTAAAAATTACCACTCCTCAAGGCGAAGTTGAATACGAAGTTGTAAGTGTAGAATATTTTTAATTTTTAATTAGATATACTTAGGCTATAAGACCCCTCAATTGAGGGGTTTTTACATTTAAGACAAATAGTAAAAAATTCACTATGCGTCTTTTAAAAAACCTGATGCAAAGATTTGAAAAGCATTTAATGCTTCAGGAAGTACCTGTTCAGGATATTCACTAGAAGCCACCCATAAGGCTGCATTCATGGCAGCACCATTTAAAAGCACTGCTGCTGCTTCTGGATCTACAATTTTAATTCGTTCCTCTATCAAAAGCTGTTCAACGCACTCACGAGTAGACTGCAAACATCTATTTTGACTTGGCCAATGCGCCGGATCACCCAACACTGCAGGGCCATCACGTAGCACAATACGCTGAAATTCAGGCTTCAAAGCATTTTGAATATAAGTCTGCCCTTCAACTAGTAATCCTTCCCAAAGATCATCAAGCTGCTCTCGATGCTGCTGAGCATATTCGGCCATCTGTGAATCAATTTGTTCTACAACTGCTGCAAATAAACCACGCTTATCGCCAAAATGATGATAAAGCGCCCCACGAGTCAATCCTGCCTCGGCCGTGAGTTTATCCATTGAAGTATCGGTATAGCCATATTCCGCAAATGCATGACGTGCTACTTCAATTAGTTTTTTGCGGGTTTCCGCCATTTTTCTTTCACGAACAGACATATATTTCACCAGCTAATCATCACAAAAAATATTAATTGACATACGCCTCGTATGTCAATTAAGTTTACATACGAGGCGTATGTGAAAATTAACCGACATTTATTGATTAGAAGTTAAATACTGAAGGAGAACAAACCTGATGAGAACTGCAATATTTCCCCAAAATCGTCATGCCTTATATGAACAGCATGGCTATTCAGCCGCAATTCAATCGAAAGATTTACTCTTTGTTTCAGGGCAGGTTGGTAGCCTTGAAGATGGCTCGCCTGTACCTGATTTTGAAAAACAGGTAACACAAGCTTTTAAAAACTTAGAAGAGACATTAAAAGCAGCAGGTTGCAATTTCGATGATATTATTGATGTCACTACCTTTCATACGGATCCCGAACGGCAGTTTGAAAGTATTATGAAGGTTAAAAATCAAATCTTTACACAAAAGCCTTATCCCAACTGGACAGCTGTTGGCGTAACTTGGTTAGCAGGTTTTGATTTTGAAATTAAAGTCATTGCACGTATTCCTCATAAGTAATGAAGACAAATTAGTACGTGTTTTAGTATTCGATTCACTAGCTGAACTAAGATTATTGGTTCAGCTTGAATCGCAATTGGGTATAATGACCTATTCCCTTTTTATATATTCCTTATGGCTGAAAAGTTAATTAACTCCCCTGTCCGCCATTGGTGCGAATTTGAATTTATTTCCAAAACTGTAAAAAATCCGAATATCCATATTAAAGGTAATTACTCTTACTACTCAGCCTATTGGGATCAAGGTTTTGAACGCTGTGTCGTACGCTATTTACACGACAAACCATCTACTCCCGATAAACCAATCGATCAGCTTTATATTGGTAATTTTGTATGTTTTGGCGCTGAGTGTGTGATTATGATGGGTGGTAATCAGCTTCATAGACCAGACTGGATTTCGACTTTCCCTTTTGATACCCGCAGTTTTTTAGCAGCTGGCGACACCATCATTGCAGATGGTTGTTGGATTGGAAGCCGTGCCATGATTATGCAAGGTGTAAAAATCGGTGAAGGTGCTGTTATTGCAACTGGAGCTGTCGTCACTAAAGATGTCCCACCCTATGCAATTGTAGGTGGAGTTCCGGCAAAAGTTATTAAATACCGTTTTCCTCAAGAACAAATCGACAAACTACTTGCTTTAAAACTTTATGATTTAGATGAAAAACAAGTTTTAAAAATGCGTGAATATTTGCAAACTGATGATATTGACGCTTTAACAATCCATATTGAAAATTTAAGAGATAAGTAAAATATATTCTCAAGTTTTTCTTGTTTAAAAATCATAAATGATTACGTGGCCGAATTTAAATCGTAAGAAAAGAAGTATAAAGTATTGAATAAATAAGCATCATTACAATAAGGAACATTCTCATGTTATACCAACATATTCTTGTACCAATTGACGGTTCTGAAACATCTATGGTCGCTATGAAAGAAGCGATCAAACTTGGCAAAGCATTAAATAGTAAAATTACTATCGTACAGGTCATGGTACTTGATCCAATTATTGCAGATCTTTATGTAAAGACTGGCCAAACCAATGAACTAATTGAGCGGACTAGAACATACTTACTTGATATTTTAGAACAAGCCAAACAACAGTTTTTACAAGAAGGTCTTAGCGTAGAAACCAAATTACTTGAAGGTTTCGTTGTGCATGAAGAAATTATTCAAGCTGCACAAGAGCTTAATGCTGACTTGATTATAATGGGCTCTCATGGCCGTACAGGCGTACGAAAACTTGTATTAGGAAGTGTTGCACAAAAAGTTTTAGGTGAAAGCCATATTCCTGTTTTAATTGTTCGCTAAAAAATGCCTGTCTGGCTCAATTCGGCCAGATAGGCACCTATTTTTTAAAAGGAATAACGTCTTCTCTTGATTGCTCAACCGTTATTGTTTTTTTACTTTTAAAAGCATCCCAAGAATAATTTTTATAATTTAACTGCCATAAATAGTAAGATTGACCGATATCTTTAAACCTAATATTTAATGTCATCCATGTTTCATCATGGCAATGCTGTGACTTCTTATACTCTCGTTCTGAAAAACATGCCCGAATCATTTTACTCGAAGAAAAATTAATATCTTTTAAGGCAACTTGATACTGCCCTTTAGACTTAAGCTCAATAAAATCAGCGTTTTCCTCAAAGCGTCCTCCTCCAGAATAACCAGTAAACCATGTGTTTAGCACTGCTATCGCATGCTCATTTTTATTGAGTGGATATAGTGCTGGAAAGATTTTGAGTCCATTAGGGCCTAAATCATCAGAATGTGGCTCTTTATTACTATGTTCATAATTTTTAAAATTCCACTGATTCAACACCGTATATTGATTATTTTGCTTTTTAACTTCAGCAATTTGTGGAGTTTCATCTATTAAATAATAAGTCTGATCTTGTGTGTTTTTGACTTTCCATAGCTTAGCTTCATCGCTACATTTATGACTTAACTGCTGACAAATCGAATGTATATCTTGTGATGAGACTTTCACATTTATAAAAGGTTGAGCTGAAATAGCCTGCTCTGCAAAACTCGATTGCACTGTTAAACCTAGTAGTAATATGGCTAGACTCTGCCATTTATAATTCTGCATTTGTATTTGTTCTCTATTAATAATTTTAAGGTTGCCATGCGAACTGCTTTAAGTTCACTTTGCCATTCAACAAATAGACTCCTTCAGCTTCAAGCTTTAACTGCTGAACATTTTCACCTTTTTCATTAAACTTACTTAGGCTAATTTTACCTTGTGAGTTAATAACACGGTACCAAGGAACTTGATGATCTGCATCAAGATGCTTAAGAACATAACCTACTAATCTGGCGTGTTTGGGTAACCCTGCCATACGTGCTATTTGTCCGTAAGTTGCTACTTTTCAATATGGAATTAGAGCAATGACTTCTAAAATCTGTCGATGTAGTTCATACTGAGTTGTCAAAATGGAATCCATAAAAATTGACATCGTTCATATCATATAAAAATTTACTTTAAATCTCTTTAAAAGAATATGCAGAGACATTGCGATGAATATGAAAAAAACCTTACTGATGATTACAGGGACACTTCTGTGTGTTTCTTGTACGACCCGCCCTCCTCTACAAACGCCAGATTTATCAGAGGAACCTGCCAATAATAGACCTGTAGTTCCAGTTACTTTCGTTTTTACTACAGACAATCCTTCTGCTGCACGCTTTGATAACCTTACACAAATGCGAAAAGAAGTCCGCATCTTAAATACATATTATTTAGATGACCAAGGCAATAAAATCTTTAATTTCAAATTAAACCGTTATATTTCTTACCAAGATTTTTCAAAAATGCATTGCGAACTTGGTAATGAAATAAACCAGGCTCGTCCTATTTCTATAGGCTCGATCCCTGCAAGTGTGAATGCATGCTTTCCTAAACGAACAGCACGTAAAGAGGTCATAGTCTTTATATACGATGCGTATTCAAAAAACTTAGAATTTGATGATGTTACTAGTCGTACATTCCGTAATAATGGAAAACCCTTTATTTTATTAGACTGGAATCGATTAAATTACAACATTCAAGCGGGTAGTATTCATGAAATGGGCCATGCTTTCGGCTTAAAACATGTGTGTGTACCTAATGCAACCAAAACCACCCCCACCAATATTATGGCCAGTGCTGAGTGTAAATTAGGCAGTGGCGGTTTAAGAAATTTGGGGTTTACTCAAACACAGCTTCAAACCATCTTATCAACTTATAAACAATATTCTTAAAATTTAATTTCAACATATCTCCCCAAGTTATCTTGAGATGCCATGTAATTCTCATGGGTCAGTAAAGATGTCATATAAGTACTGGCCTTTGAGAAATCTTCAATATCTACTGGATACGGTTGCCAAAAAGTTTTTAAGTTATCCGTATAAATTGGATAAAGACGAAGTAAGTCATTTGCCAAATCGAGTTTGGCTATACAACCAAATGGCAAAGCATTTTGCTGTTCATATTCTCCATCACTATTAAACACAGCATTACCAATACCAAACACAACAGGCTTTTGGTTGATGATCTGGATTGGCTGAATAGTATGAGCGCCATGACCAACTATAAGATCAGCTCCTGCTTGAGCAAGAATAGTCGCGAGTTTAGTTTGGTCTTTTGTAATAGGCTTAAAGTCGATACCCCAATGACAAATAACAATAATTTTGCGCTCTGGATGATTCTGCTTATAACGCATTATTTGTTCAAGTAAAACACCATTTAAACAAGCTACTCCACTTCTTGACCCTAGTGCATAAAAATCATAGTCTAGATAAGCACTGTCTCTATGCCAATAACCATTAAAAATCGCATAGTGCTTAGCTTCAAAAGCTATTTCAAAGTAATTGTGAGCATCTTTTTGGTTCAGTCCAGCGCCAATATAAGCAATACTCGCCTGATCCAACTGTTGTAATGTATGGGCCAACCCTTCATCACCATAATCCTTCAGATGATTGTTCGCCAACACCAAATAATTCAAATGAATGCTCTTAAACTCTTCTAATGTTTTTTTAGCGTCGGCTTTTAGAATGAATGGCTTTTTATCTTTTAACGGCGATTGATTTTCTAAAGAAAAGACTGCTTCAAAGTTAGCGATGTTGATGTCATTTTTACCTAAAAATGGCTGTATTTTTTCAAATGAATAGTGGTATCCATACTGCTGTAAAGCATCTTTTTGTCCTCTAGACTTACGCTTTTCAGTGTACATTTCACCGAAATAGGTATCTCCCAGAATATTGATAATGCCTGTTTGAGAAGAATATTTTTTTGCCTCGACATGTACTTCTTGAAAATAATGGTAGTAAGGAACCAAATGCTCAAGACGGTGAATATCATCCAAAAAAGAGAAAAAGCCAATGCTCCGGTTATGTTCGGAATAAGTGATATAAATCTGTCTAAAGGTGTGTGAGATGTATAAAACCGAAGTGAGTAGCGGATGAGCAAACAAAGGCGTAATCGGTTGATATAATTTATTTTTAAAAGAAAGTGTTCTAATAAAGAAAAGTTTTTTCAGCTCGGCTGGGTAGCTATAAATGTGTTTTACCAACAAAAATAGATTTTTTAATTGATTAGGTGCTTTTAAAGTTAATTTGTAGTTTTCCGCTCTTTTAGACAAGATCAATTGAGCTTGCTCAACGGAATCAAATAGCATATTGCTTAAGGCTTCTTTAACATCATTTGCCTGAGTAAAAATTAAGAATTGTAAGAGCTGGGCAAATGTATAAGATTCATTTTTTTCTAAACCCAAATATTGTTCACCAATTTTCTTATTTTTTTGTTCAGAAACCCGATAGACTTTATCAGCTTGAACTTTTTTTTTATGGAATTGTTCTAATGCATAATCAATCAATAATAAAGTAGAAATGTCTCCATCAATTTCAAATGTCCAAATTGCCTCTTCAAATTGAGCATGATCAAGAGCAGCTAGCAGCTTAATTTCAAACAGAGGGTTGGTCATATCTCCCCTCCTTCGAAATCTTTTACGTAAGCAAGGTAGCCAGACAAGTTATGTTCCTGATCATCAATTCTTACTCTAAAGCGATCATGTCGTACATAAAAAGCATGCAATATTTTGTCTGGTCGAGCCATATACATGGCTATTTCCGGATAGAAAAAACCTGTGGTTTGAAATTCGGCTCGAAATGTAATGAGTTTTTTTAACTCAGACATATATGCTTGTTCAAAAAGTGCATTATGGCCTTGCTCTTTTAAACGATTTACCATTTTATAGGCTGCCATCAGCATTTCTAATAAAGTGGCATATGTTGTTTTTCTATTTCGAATAAAAATAAAATGTTTTAAATAATTATTTAAACCAAAAATAAAATATTTTTCCTCAGGACATATTTTTGTAAGCTCATTGGTACAATAACTTAACCAGTGATCATGATATTTTTCATATCTTTTATGAATAAAATTTTCAAACATTAATTTAACAGTGTCTAATAATCTTTTATCCTGATTTATTTGATACAACCTGAGTAAAGCTAATGCTGCTTCTCCATCATAATAAATGATTCTAAACTTTTCTTTTAAATCATAGTCTGGATAATTTAATACATGAGTAGTTAATCCATCTGAATCAACTAATTTTAAAATACCATTTGCAAGTTTCTCTGCATATTTTAAATAATCTGTTTTTTGAGTAATTTCCTGATATTTCGTTAACATTAAAATAGCTGCTGCGTTTGCACCTAATTTAATTTCAAACTCCCCTTCTTTACCATCAATCATAAAAGCAGTTGTAGAGTCTTTTTCTTTATAGAAAGTAGTAAGAGCGTATTGAATTGCTGCAATAATTTTAGGCCAGTACTCAGGTTTATCTTGTAATTCGAAAGTTTCTAATAGTGCATAAAGTGATGTGCAATGACGTACAGTATTGTAGTTGCGGATATCTCGATCGAAGGCAGGAAAATAGCCATAAATGAATTTGCCATTTTCTTGAATCTGGCTGTGCAAAAACGCTGCATTTTTCTCAATGAGCTCTCTAAAATGCAGCTTTTTATTGGTCGCAATACCTCTAATACCATTTGCATCATAACGGCTTGCTAAATTAATAAACTGCCCATTTTCATAAAAAGTTGCATAGGTATCGAAAGTCCAAATGTCTTGCAGCTCTTGTAGTCTAATTTGTGGTTTAGTAGCGTTATATTTTTGCTTAATTGCATAGTTCAGATTGATTTCATCAAAAAAGTTAGGTTTGTCATAACTCAAACCTCGAATAATTGCTTTGCCATATATCTCTTGCTCCAGAAAAACCACCGAACATGCTTCATCAAATGCAATTCCTCTGCGGTAATGATTATTATGAAATTGATGATGAACAAGTTGTTCTATTTGACTCCAACTTTGTTTTTCTAGATTGTACGCAACATCAATTTTTATATAGTCTGGAAGTTGATCTGGAGAAAACTGTCTATTAATAAAATCGAATAACTGTATAGTTGCTTGTGAAAAAGCTGTTTTTTCGGTATGCCACACACTACATCTTTGATCTTTAGGACCAAATGATATAAACAAAATTGTTTTTTCCGGAAGGTCTGGAACATGCTGAGCGAAATGTTCCAACCAAAGCTTAAGTTGTCTTTTAAAGTCTAAAAATACCGCCACTCGAATTAAGCCCCTATCCGTTATTTGTTGTTCTATAAAATTCTCAAGGCATCATAGCATGAACTCTCTAAAAGCTAGGTTAAAGTATTGTTTAAACATAAAAAAGAGAACCCTAGGGTTCTCTTTTTTATTTGGTTAATTATCTATTAATAGATAATTTGACCATTGTTAAGAAGATCATTAAGCGTTAATGATGTTCTTGGTTCATCTATATGAATCGTCAACAATTGTGTGCTTGTGTAAGTCGTACCTAAGCCATCACGGTCTACACTAATGGTGGCATTTTGTGTCGCTGCGTTATAGCTTACCGATACATACTGACCAATAGTTAAACTGTTCGGATGAGTAAGTAACAAGTTACTAATATCGATCTTATCAGCTTGGTTATCAGTTGCTGTATTACCTACATGGAAATCAGTCCATGTATCTACACCACCAGTTGTTGTGTTGCCACCTGTTGGATTGTTCACGCCAGCCGCAGTTAACGTATTGTAAATCAAGGTATCTGCGCCATTTCCAAGCGTGAATGTATCATTCGCTCCTGTACTTACAGCTAGGCTATTCAACTCTTGACTTAAGTTGATGGTCAATGTGCTAGTTGACTCCGCACCAGTCACGGATACGAGTTTATAGTTAATCGTATCAATCGTAGCACTTGCCGCGCTATCAAGTGGTTTGTAATAGTACGAACCATCATGGTAGAGATACAACGTACCTTCGCCAGTATTGATCGCCTGACCAGCAGCAATTTGGTAATTTCCTGGTGTAACTTCAACATATAGTTGAGAAGCAGCTGAAGTATCTGCAACTCCACCAGTTGTATCGCCTAACAAGATATTGCCGTGAATCCAATCTGTTAAACCATCAGGTGTGTATTGATCTAGATGTGTAGCTTTTGTAGTTACTACAGAATCTAGAGTCACAGTTCCTAAAGAAATCAGACTAGATAAACTAAATACTACTCGATAAGTACCAGCAGATAAGTGAGATACGTCAGCTGAGTATGCTGGTGCACCTAATACTCCTGCCAAGGCTGTCGCAGAACCTGAGTAAACAGTATCTACCCATGTTGAACCCACCAATTGCTGGATTTTATAACCAGTTGTTGGAAGAGCCGACAAACTTAATGATGCCGTATAGTCTAATTCAACATGAACATCACTTACCGTGTTAGCAGCAATAACGAATTGATTCGAAGTGACTGTATTGCTTAATACAGGTAATGGCGGGAAGCCTGCAAGGTTACCAATAGTTACCGTGCCACTTGGTACGTCAACAACAGCATCCGTTACTTGTTTCATACTAACAGTTGCATGATTAGTATCAGCATTTGCTACAGGTAACGGTATTACCGCATCTGCACCAGGGTTAGCATTATTCCAAGTGATATTCACATCTGGAGAACCAATTTGGATATGCAATGTTGCTGTGTCTGTTCTACCAGTTACAGGGTCTGTCACTGTATAGGTAAAGCTATCAACTTTTCCTATATTTTGTGTGTTCGCTGTAGCTTGATAACTATAAGTACCATCAGCATTAATCGTTAAGGAACCATAAGCACCCACAATAACTGTTGATGAACCTACATTTACAGCCTGCGTATTACCAGTTTCAGAAGTGACAGAAGTCACAACTGTCGTAGTCGTAATATAGTCTGGCGTATAGTTTGGTCCATATACAGCAGAGTTGTCGTCTGAAAGAACATTGCCTGTAACCGGAGTTACAACCAAGTTAGGTACTTGCGTAATATCACCATTATTCAAAGTAATACTTGCTGTAACGCTACCTAGAGCTGTTAGAAGCGTATTGCTTTCCATAAATAGCTCATAGCTACCAGAACCTAAATTATCAACTTTGAATTTCACTTCAGAGCCAAAGATACCTAATAGGTCAAGCACTCCAGTATTCGCGCTATCTGCAATTACTGTACGAGTACCGTCTGGATTTACTCGTGTTAATACCACATGTAAACCATCAACAACTGTAGCTACTGAACCAAAGTTAACCGAGATAATGGCTTCAGACACATGTCCTTCAGCTACATTAAAGGTTGCTGTACCTTGTTTAGACCCAATAACGACTCCGCCAACTCCTAACAACCAGTTATAACTAATCGCGTTACTAAGAACTTGTTGTGTAGTTGGGTAAACCATGTCAATTGCTGCTGAAGCAACGTTATCCATTGCATCAACTGGAACATGACCTGTAATCACTGCAGGCTGAGATGGATCTGCTGCATTCCAAGTCATAGCAACCTTGTTACTATCCAAGTGGACATACAAGACAGCTTGAGATGTATTACCTGTTGCTGGGTCTAGTAACGTATACGAGAACTGATCAACTTTACCAAGGTTTAGACCATCTGCATTTGGTGTATAGGTATAATTACCATGTTGATCAATCACTAACGTACCGTAAGTACCAGTGATTGTAGTTGTACCCGTTGCGTTAACGGCATTTCCATTCACTGCTGAGATCACTGCATTATTACTTGCAGCATCTACTGCACCATTAATACCAGCATCTTTGATGACGTTACCAGAGATCGGATCAACTGAATATCCAGATACAACATATGGGTTATACACATCCATTGTACCTGTCAATGTACCACCAATACCCACACCTAGTAGACCACTGTAGCCCATAAATGCACGATATTGTCCTGGATCTAGCCCTTCAATGACTGCTGTTGGAGTACCTCCTATTAGAGATAGACTAACTAAAGTCGCTTGTGGGTTATTTCCGCCAATAGATACCCATTGTCCTGTTGCAGCATCATATTTTTGAACAACAATCGAATAATCATTCAATACACCAGCGTTGAGTAAACCACTGAATGTAAATGTCGCAGTACCTTGACGGTCAGCATCCACATTGAATGCAACTGTTGGGTTACCAAGGAGCTGTAAATCTAGACCTGCTAACGATATTGCAGCTACATAACTTGCACTACCAAGTGCTACGTCATTCGCAACAAGTAAAGATTCCGGATTAATTTCAGCAACTGCCAAGTTATCTGCAGCTTTGACAGAACTTAACTGAATGTTAAGAGCTGCTTGAGCTACATCACCAGTTACAGAATCTTTTAACGTATATACAAAGTGATCAACCTGTCCAACTCCAGAAGCATTTTGATTTGGAGTGTAAGTGTATGAACCATCAAGGTTAATCACCAATGTACCGTATGTACCATTAATGATTGTGCCATTAGCAAGAACAGGTTGGTTATTAACTTCACTCACAACTGTATTTGGAGTTACGACATCAGCTTGACCGTTTGAGTTAACATCTACGATCACATTACCATCTGCAGCTTCTGTATAGAAACCACCGATTTGAGTTGTATCATAAATGTCCATAGTACCTGTTAATGTACCTAGTAAACCAATACCTGCCAGACCGTTATAAGTCATAAAGGCACGATATTGGCCTTGCTCAAGCCCATCGATAACAACACCTGGTGTAGAACCTAATAAAGTCAGGTGAAGAATATCTGCTTGACCACCGCCATATATAGAAGTCCATTGACCAGTAGCTGTATCAAATTTTTGTACAACTAATGAGTAATCAGATAAAGCATTAACCCCTATTAAAGCACTGTAGGTAAATGTCGCATTACCTTCTTGGTTGGCAGCTACATTAAAGTTAACCGCTTCAGAACCAAGCTGTAAGTTAAGTCCAGCAAGTGATACAAGCGCCAAGTAAGTTTTACTACCAAGAGCCGCATCATTTGCGATTTGTAATGGCTGTGGAGCAAGAACAGCTGTATCAAAGTTGTCATATGCAATGATAGAAGAACTTGCAATTGTATAACTTTGAGTAGCTTGCAAGTTACTACTGTTGCCAGCAGCATCCGTAAAGGTAGCTTTTGCATCAACTGTCAAATCAGTATCAGCTACAAGCTGGCTACCAGGTACACCTATTGTCCATGTTCCATTCGCCGGATCTACTACAGCCGTGTAATCCATGCCATTAACGTTAACAACAACCGAGGTAACAGTTGCATCAGCAGGAATAGTCACTGTTCCAGTAATATTTACTGTTCCTGCAGTCTCAACCGGACTAAGGATGTTATCACCTGTAATCGGATTAATCGCAATTGCAGCAGCATTAATGTCTGGTGGCGTAGTATCCACAGTTACTGTGACATCAGTAGCATTATCGATATTGCCTTGCGCATCTACTGCTTGGGCATGGATAGTCACTGGGCCATCTGCAGTTACTGCGATCGCAGCAGTGATATAACCATTGCTTAAGTCAGTTGCATTGACTGTATAGTTAGTGCCATTAACATTTACAACAGTACCCACCGCTGCATCTGGACCTAATCCTACACGGGCATTAAAGCTACCGTCTGTACCAAGTTCTGATGCATTGATGATGCCGTCAATGTTTAAATCATCCGGTACTGTAATCGCAGTGATTAAATCAGCTGGTGTGGTATCTACAGTTACAGTGACATCTGTTGGACTACTGATGTTGCCTTGCGCATCCACTGCCTGGGCATGGATGGTAATTGGGCCATCTGCTGTCACAGGAATCGCTGCTGTGATATAGCCATTGCCAAGGTCAGTTGCATTCACTGTGTAGTCAGTGCCATTGACATTCACAACAGTACCTACTGCTGCATCTGGACCCAATGCTACACGGGCATTAAAGCTGCCGTCTGTGCCAAGTTCTGATGCATTGATGATGCCATCAGCATTTAAGTCATCCGGTACTGTAATCGGGCCAAGCAAGTTCGCTGGAACAGTATCGACAGTCACGATTACATCTGTTGGACTGCTGATATGACCTTGTGAATCCACTGCTTGGGCATGGATGGTGATTGGACCATCTGCAGTTACAGGAATTGCTGCGGTGATATAGCCATTGCCAAGGTCAGTTGCATTCACTGTGTAATCAGTGCCGTTAACGTTTACGACTGTGCCTACCACTGCATCTGGACCCAATGCGACACGGGCATTAAAGCTGCCGTCTGTGCCAAGTTCTGCTGCATTGATGATACCGTCAGCATTTAAGTCATCCGGTACTGTAATCGGACCAAGCAAGTTCGCTGCTGCAGTATCTACAGTCACGACCGCGCTACCTGTGCCCACATTACCTGCCGGGTCGGTTGCTGTCACAGTCACAGTATGCGGACCATCAGTCAACACTGGAAGTGTATTGTCTGCAAGTGTCCAGCTACCATTGCCATTGTTCACCGCAGTATAGTTCACACCATTTACAGTCACCACAACAGTCGCTGTTGGATCATTCACTGTACCTGTTAATTCAGGTGTACTGTCATTGGTAGTGACATCACTTAAACCAACTGTCGGCGCAGTAGCGTCTAAAGTTACCGTCACATCTGCCGGGCTACTGATATTACCTTGTGAATCCACTGCTTGGGCATGAATGGTAATTGGGCCATCCGCTGTTACAGGAATCGCTGCGGTGATATAGCCATTGCCAAGGTCAGTTGCACTCACTGTGTAGTCAGTGCCATTAACATTCACAACAGTACCTACCGCTGCATCTGGACCCAACGCTACACGCGCATTGAAGCTACCGTCTGTGCCAAGTTCTGATGCATTGATGATACCGTCAGCATTTAAGTCATCCGGTACTGTAATCGAACCAAGCAAGTTCGCTGGTGTGGTATCCACAGTCACAGTGACATCTGTTGGACTGCTGATATTGCCTTGCACATCCACTGCTTGGGCATGGATGGTAATTGCACCATCGGCTGTCACAGGAATTGCTGCGGTGATATAGCCATTCGTCAAGTCAGTTGCACTTACTGTATAGTCAGTGCCGTTAACATTCACAACAGTACCTACCGCTGCATCTGGACCCAACGTTACACGGGCATTAAAGCTACCGTCTGCGCCAAGTTCTGATGCATTGATAATACCATCAGCATTTAAGTCATCCGGTACTGTAATCGGACCAAGCAAGTTTGCTGGTGTTGTATCCACAGTCACAGTGACATCTGTTGGACTGCTGATATTACCTTGTGCATCCACTGCTTGGGCATGGATGGTGATCGGACCATCCGCTGTTACAGGAATTGCTGCGGTGATATAGCCATTCGTCAAGTCAGTTGCACTCACTGTGTAGTCAGTGCCGTTAACGTTTACGACAGTACCCACTGCTGCATCTGGACCCAATGCTACACGGGCATTAAAGCTACCGTCTGCGCCAAGTTCTGATGCATTGATGATGCCATCAGTATTTAAGTCATCCGGTACTGTGATCGCACCAAGCAAGTTCGCTGGTGTGGTATCTACAGTTACAGTGACATCTGTTGGACTGCTGATATTACCTTGTGCATCCACCGCTTGTGCATGGATGGTAATTGGGCCATCAGCAACCACTGGGATCACTGCTGTGATATAGCCATTCGTCAAGTCAGTTGCACTCACTGTGTAGTCAGTGCCGTTAACGTTTACTACAGTACCCACCGCTGCATCTGGACCTAATCCTACACGGGCATTGAAGCTATTGTCTGTACCCAGTTCTGATGCATTGATGATGCCATCAGTATTTAAGTCATCCGGTACTGTAATCGCACCAAGCAAGTTCGCTGGTGTGGTATCTACAGTTACAGTGACATCTGTTGGACTACTGATGTTGCCTTGCGCATCCACTGCTTGTGCATGGATGGTAATTGGGCCATCTGCTGTTACAGGAATCGCTGCTGTGATATAGCCATTGCCAAGGTCAGTCGCACTCACTGTGTAATCAGTACCATTGACATTCACAACAGTACCTACCGCTGCATCTGGACCCAATGCTACGCGGGCATTGATGCTGCCGTCTGTGCCAAGTTCTGATGCATTGATAATGCCGTCAGCATTTAAGTCATCCGGTACTGTAATCGCTCCAAGTAAGTTCGCTGGAAGCGTATCTACAGTCACGATTACATCTGCTGGACTGCTGATATGACCTTGTGAATCCACTGCTTGGGCATGGATGGTGATTGGACCATCTGCAGTTACAGGAATTGCTGCGGTGATATAGCCATTGCCAAGGTCAGTTGCATTGACAGTGTAGTCAGTGCCGTTAACGTTTACGACTGTGCCTACCACTGCATCTGGACCCAACGCTACACGGGCATTAAAGCCGCCATCTGTGCCAAGTTCTGCTGCATTGATGATACCGTCAGCATTTAAGTCATCCGGTACTGTAATCGGACCAAGTAAGTTCGCTGCTGCAGTATCTACAGTCACGACTGCGCTACCTGTGCCCACATTACCTGCCGGGTCGGTTGCTGTCACAGTCACAGTATGTGGACCATCAGTCAACACTGGAAGTGTATTGTCTGCAAGTGTCCAGGTACCGTTGCCATTGTTCACCGCAGTATAGTTCACACCATTTACAGTCACGACAACAGTCGCAGCTGGATCGTTCACTGTACCTGTTAATTCAGGCGTACTATCATTGGTGGTTACATCACTTAAAGCAACTGTCGGCGCTGTCGTATCTAAAGTTACAGTGACATCTGTTGGACTGCTGATGTTGCCTTGCGCATCCACTGCTTGTGCATGGATAGTCACTGGGCCATCTGCTGTTACAGGAATCGCTGCTGTGATATAGCCATTGCCAAGGTCAGTTGCACTCACTGTATAGTCAGTGCCATTAACATTCACAACAGTACCCACCGCTGCATCTGGACCCAATGCTACACGGGCATTGAAGCTACCGTCTGTGCCAAGTTCTGATGCATTGATGATACCGTCAGCATTTAAGTCATCCGGTACTGTAATCGAACCAAGCAAGTTCGCTGCTGTAGTATCTACAGTTACAGTGACATCTGTCGGGCTGCTGATATGACCTTGTGAATCCACTGCTTGGGCATGGATGGTAATTGGGCCATCCGCTGTTACAGGAATCGCTGCGGTGATATAGCCATTGCTTAAGTCAGTTGCACTCACTGTGTAGTCAGTGCCGTTAACATTCACAACAGTACCTACCGCTGCATCTGGACCCAATGCTACACGGGCATTAAAGCTGCCGTCTGTGCCAAGTTCTGATGCATTGATGATACCGTCAGCATTTAAGTCATCCGGTACTGTAATCGGACCAAGCAAGTTCGCTGCTGCAGTATCTACAGTCACTACCGCACTGGTTGTACTTACATTACCTGCCGGGTCGGTTGCTGTCACAGTCACAGTATGTGGACCATCTGCCAACACTGGAAGTGTATTGTCTGCAAGGGTCCAACTACCGTTGCCATTATTCACCGCAGTATAGTTCACACCATTTACAGTCACCACAACTGTCGCAGTTGGATCGTTCACTGTACCTGTTAATTCAGGTGTACTGTCATTGGTGGTGACATCACTTAAACCAACTGTCGGCGCAGTGGTATCTACAGTTACCACAGCATTAGTTGTACCCACATTACCTGCTGGGTCAGTTGCTGTCACAGTCACGGTATGCGGACCGTCTGTCAACACTGGAAGTGTATTGTCTGCAAGGGTCCAGGTGCCATCACCATTGTTCACCGCTGGATAATCCACACCATCTACAGTCACCACAACTTTCGCTGTCGGATCGTTCACTGTACCGGTTAATGCAGGTGTACTGTCATTGGTTAATGCTGTTGTTACTGCAACTGTTGGGGCAACTGCATCTACTACACCTGTGCCAGGTAATGACGGGTTACCCGCTGGGTCAGTCGCTGTCGCTGTTACTGTTTGACCATCAGTCAGGTCACCTGGGTTTGGTACTGTCCACTTACCATCCGGGCCTGCAACTACAGTCGCTGTTGTGCCATCCGGGAAGCTCACGGTAACTGTTGAACCAGGTTCTGCTGTACCTGTTACAGGATTAGTCGCATTGATTGGATCAAGTACCGGTGCACTTGGTGCTGTCGTATCTACAGTTACCACAGCATTGCCTGTACCCACATTACCTGCCGGGTCAGTTGCTGTCACAGTCACGGTATGCGGACCGTCTGTCAACACTGGAAGTGTATTGTCTGCAAGGGTCCAGGTGCCATCACCATTGTTCACCGCTGGATAATCCACACCATCTACAGTCACCACAACTTTCGCTGTCGGATCGTTCACTGTACCGGTTAATGCAGGTGTACTGTCATTGGTTAATGCTGTTGTCACTGCAACTGTTGGGGCAACTGCATCTACTACACCTGTGCCAGGTAATGACGGGTTACCCGCTGGGTCAGTCGCTGTCGCTGTTACTGTTTGACCATCAGTCAGGTCACCTGGGTTTGGTACTGTCCACTTACCATCCGGGCCTGCAACTACAGTCGCTGTTGTGCCATCCGGGAAGCTCACGGTAACTGTTGAACCAGCTTCTGCTGTACCTGTTACAGGATTAGTCGCATTGATTGGATCAAGTACCGGTGTACCTGGTGCTGCCGTATCTACAGTCACGATTACATTTGTTGGACTGCTGATATGACCTTGTGAATCCACTGCTTGGGCATGAATGGTAATTGGGCCATCCGCTGTTACAGGAATCGCTGCGGTGATATAGCCATTGCTTAAGTCAGTTGCACTCACTGTGTAGTCAGTGCCATTAACATTCACAACAGTACCTACCGCTGCATCTGGACCCAATGCTACACGGGCATTAAAGCTGCCGTCTGTGCCAAGTTCTGATGCATTGATGAAGCCATCAGCATTTAAGTCATCCGGTACTGTAATCGGACCAAGTAAGTTCGCTGCTGCAGTATCTACAGTCACGACTGCACTGGTTGTACTTACATTACCTGCCGGGTCGGTTGCTGTCACAGTCACAGTATGTGGACCATCTGCCAACACTGGAAGTGTATTGTCTGCAAGGGTCCAACTACCATTGCCATTGTTCACCGCAGTATAGTTCACACCATTTACAGTCACCACAACTGTCGCAGTTGGATCGTTCACTGTACCTGTTAATTCAGGTGTACTGTCATTGGTGGTGACATCACTTAAACCAACTGTCGGCGCTGTTGTATCGACAGTTACCACAGCATTAGTTGTACCTACATTACCTGCCGGGTCAGTTGCTGTCACAGTCACGGTATGCGGACCGTCAGTCAACACTGGAAGTGTATTGTCTGCAAGGGTCCAGGTGCCATCACCATTGTTCACCGCTGGATAATCCACACCATCTACAGTCACCACAACTTTCGCTGTCGGATCGTTCACTGTACCGGTTAATGCAGGTGTGCTGTCATTGGTTAATGCTGTTGTTACTGCAACTGTTGGGGCAACTGCATCTACTACACCTGTGCCAGGTAATGACGGGTTACCCGCTGGGTCAGTCGCTGTCGCTGTTACTGTTTGACCATCAGTCAGGTCACCTGGGTTTGGTACTGTCCACTTACCATCCGGGCCTGCAACTACAGTCGCTGTTGTACCATCCGGGAAGCTCACGGTAACTGTTGAACCAGGTTCTGCTGTACCTGTTACAGGATTAGTTGCATTGATTGGATCAAGTACCGGTGCACTTGGTGCTGTCGTATCTACAGTTACCACAGCATTGCCTGTACCCACATTACCTGCCGGGTCAGTCGCTGTCACAGTCACGGTATGCGGACCGTCAGTCAACACTGAAAGTGTATTGTCTGCAAGGGTCCAGGTGCCATCACCATTATTGGTTGCTGGATAATCCACACCATCTACAGTCACCACAACTTTCGCTGTCGGATCGTTCACTGTACCGGTTAATGCAGGTGTGCTGTCATTGGTTAATGCTGTTGTTACTGCAACTGTTGGGGCAACTGCATCTACTACACCTGTGCCAGGTAATGACGGGTTACCCGCTGGGTCAGTCGCTGTCGCTGTTACTGTTTGACCATCAGTCAGGTCACCTGGGTTTGGTACTGTCCACTTACCATCCGGGCCGGCAACGACAGTCGCTGTTGTACCATCTGGGAAAGTGACCTTAACTGTTGAACCAGCTTCTGCTGTACCTGTTACAGGATTAGTTGCATTGATTGGATCAAGTACCGGTGCACTTGGCGCAGTGGTATCTACAGTTACCACAGCATTAGTTGTACCCACATTACCTGCTGGGTCGGTTGCTGTCACAGTCACGGTATGCGGCCCATCAGTCAACACTGGAAGTGTATTGTCTGCAAGGGTCCAGGTGCCATCACCATTATTGGTTGCCGGGTAGTTCACACCATCTACAGTCACCACAACTTTCGCAGTTGGATCATTTACTGTACCGCTTAATGCAGGTGTGCTGTCATTGGTTAATGTGGTTGTTACAGTTACTGCTGGTGCAACCGCATCTACTGTGCCAGTTGATGGTGCTGATGGGTTACCCGCTGGGTCAGTTGCAACAACTGTAACTTTGTCTCCATCTTTAAGATCACCTGGGTTTGGTACTGTCCACTTACCATCCGGGCCTGCAACGACAGTCGCTGTTGTACCATCTGGGAAAGTGACCTTAACTGTTGAACCAGCTTCTGCTGTACCTGTTACAGGATTAGTCGCATTGATTGGATCAATTACTGGTGCATTTGGCGCAGTGGTATCAACAGTTACCACAGCATTAGTTGTACCCACATTACCTGCTGGGTCGGTTGCTGTCACAGTCACGGTATGCGGCCCATCAGTCAACACTGGAAGTGTATTGTCTGCAAGGGTCCAGGTGCCATCACCATTATTAGTTGCCGGGTAGTTCACACCATCTACAGTCACCACAACTTTCGCAGTTGGATCATTTACTGTACCGCTTAATGCAGGTGTGCTGTCATTGGTTAATGTGGTTGTTACAGTTACTGCTGGTGCAACCGCATCTACTGTGCCAGTTGATGGTGCTGATGGGTTACCCGCTGGGTCAGTTGCAACAACTGTAACTTTGTCTCCATCTTTAAGATCACCTGGGTTTGGTACTGTCCACTTACCATCCGGGCCTGCAACTACAGTCGCTGTCGTACCATCCGGGAAAGTGACCTTAACTGTTGAACCAGCTTCTGCTGTACCTGTTACAGGATTAGTTGCATTGATTGGATCAATTACCGGTGCACTTGGCGCAGTGGTATCTACTGTATAAGTTTTTGATTCAGTTATATTGCTACTATTACCCGCTGCATCAGTAAACGTAACTTTTGCATCAATGGTTTTATCGCTATCTGCAATTAATCCACTGCCTGGTACAACTACGCTCCATGTTCCTGCTACTTTATCTACAGTTGCAGTATAAGTTACACCATTCACAACTACAGTAACGACAGTATTTGCAGCATCTGCTGGAATATTTTTTAAGCTGCCTGTAACAGTAACGTTACCAGCAGCTTCAGTTGAATTAATAACATTATCTGAAGTTATAGGATCAACAGAGAAAGTAACCCCATTTGTATTTGGGGGTGTAGTATCTGCAGGAGAAGAGTCATTACTACTACCACTATTTGATGCAGCAGCAATGATACCGCCTGCAACTAGAGGTACTGCTGCCCATAACCATGGGTTCACACCTGCATCATGATAAAGTAATGGCTGAATTGAAGAAATTGGTTGATAAATAACATCAGACACTAATGCCTGTGGTGCTTCTGCTGGTAGTGCTGCTGGTAAGTCTTCACCTAAAAGTGCTTGTGGCTCCACATCACTGTCGGCATCTGCATCTGCATCGCTGTCAGCATCTGCATCATTTTCAGCATCTTTAAATTTTGCCCAAATGAGTTGACCATTCTGATCTTGAAATACAAGACTGTTATCAGCTGGTTCAGCAGTACCACTAAAGAAGCCTTCAATAACAATAGTTTCGCCATTTTTTAGGCGAATTACTGCATTAGTACCCTCTCTATTGACTACCAGTACATCACTGGCAGCTACTTTTACCAATACAACTGACGCTTCTGAAAGTTTTGCAGAAGTTCCCTCTGTTGTTACCAAGGTTTTGTGACTGTCCTTGGCAATAATTTGTATCTCAGGCATATCTATATTCCTTTTATATTATTGATTTAAATGATTTTTTGTATAATTCTTTTTACTTAATGTTTTCGAGTTTTTGACCTACAACTTAAAAACATTAAGTAATGTGATCATTTTTACATTAACCACTTTAAAATAAAAAAAATAAATACTAAAGTCCTTAAAGAAAAAAATTTAATTAATACAAATTTTATATAAATAAAATTCTCGTTCTTATTCTTATAAATTACGAAAAATAACTAGCAACTGTTTTATATATAAAACAAATTTAATTTTTTATTACTGAAAATTTATTGAAAACTATTTTAATTTAATTTTTTATATAACAATTTTTAATATCTCAATAAAATAAAATATATTAATAATGATATATATAGAAAAAAATGGCTTCAGATAATATTTTACTATTACACTAAAGCCTAATTTTTTAATACTAATTAAAAAGATTTTTAAGTTAAGTTAAAAATTATCTGGACTCTCGAAACGTTTTACTTCTTGTAACTTATTAGGGTCATGCATAGTTGCAATACCATCTTCTGTTTTTTGATCAACAATAACATCTGGGTTAAAGATAGTAATAGTTTCTCTTCCTAACGCATCTTCTCCTACAATATATTGAAAGCCACGGCGATTCATTTTGTGACATAACTTTTGGTAAAAGCCTTTAAGTCCTTCGGTTTCTTCATTAGGGTTGTAATAAAATGCGTTCATTACTGCCGGTAGACCAAGGCCACATACCACACCAGATAACAGTACACTAATAAAGGTATATCCAATAAGAATACTACTATAAGGACTAAGTGCTGGAATATTTGCAACAGCCAGAATTAAAGCAAGTGAAATCCCGCCTCGTACGCCACCCCAAGATAAGATAGTTAAACTACCATTGTAGCTTTTGGTTTTGCGCATTGTTGGGAAGAAAGCAAAAGACATAAAATTTGCTGCAAAACGAGAAATATGCAAAATAAAGAAAGCAACTATTCCCCCTAAGATCAGGCTAAAATTCAAATCAAGAATAAACAGCTCAAGACCAATTAAAGTGAATAAGAATGAATTGATAATTCCTTCTACTGTATGCCAAAAATGATTAACTTCTCTAATCTCGCGCTCTTCACGGATTTCTTTCCATTTATTACCAACAATTAAACCGCCAATCACACAAGCAATCGGAGCAGAAGCATGAGCAAACAAAGCAACTAAATATGCTCCGCTAGCAAGTAAGGCAGTTGTTAGAATCAGGGACTCCATTTCGTGTTTGCCACGTAATAGACGTAATGTTCCTATACCGAATGCCCATCCAATACCGACAGCAACCACAATTTCATAAAGTAAAGCCTCTAAAGTCGCAACTAACGAAAAATGTTCACCTTGTAAAACGTTCAGCAATGTCATAAATAGTGCAATACACATTGCATCATTAAATAAAGATTCGCCTTCTAATTTGACAATCAAATGATGGGGCGCACGAATCGAACTTAAAACACCTTTAATACCGATCGGGTCAGTTGCCCCCAATGCCGCGCCTAATAATAGAAGAACTAAAATTGGTACATGATGGCCAACCAGTAATTGGAAGCCGTAAAGTAAGCCACCAAACAATACGGCGCAGATAACTAGTGCAATAGTCGCTAGAATACTAATTTGTCGCCAATAACTTCTTAAGTCTGAAATTTTAAATTTCAGTGCAGAAGATGTCAGAATAAAACAAATGACGCCATTAATTAAAAAGTCATAAAAATCGATATGACGTACTGCTTCTTCAATATTGTGAATATTAATGGTAATGAACTGATTACCATTTAAGAGACTAGCTCCCCATTGCAAAATGAAGACAAAGATTGCAGAAACAAGAGGCACGCCAATAGCTTGAGGAAAGCCTAAAATACGCTTATTGAATATAGTCGTTGCAATTGATAAGGCAAATACAACTGTAAGTGCTTGTAATAAGAAAAAATTACCCATGAATACCCTTCTTCTGGGTCAATGACCAAATAAAAAACCTAGACAGCTAAACTGAACAGAATGAGGAAGTAGGCACCTTATAAGGGCCTAAACAGTTAAAAGTTGGAATATAAGTTTAACGAATTACTTTAATCATTCTATCGATCAGTTAAATTTCTTAACATTAATTATGAAGTTGGGGTATTAAAAGATGAGCTTATTTAAAGTGTTTTAATAAACTCATCTTTAACATTAGATAGGATTATTAAAAGTATCACATTGGTTGATATCACCGGACTTTAAGCCCACTTGAAACCAATGCATCCGCTGTTCACTCGTACCATGCGTAAAACTATCAGGTACAACTTGTCCTGTCGCACGTTTTTGCAAATAGTCATCACCAATTTTTTGAGCTGCATCCATTGCTTCTTCAACATCACCAGACTCTAAAAACTGAGTACGTTGTTGATTATGATTTGCCCATATACCTGCTAAACAGTCAGCTTGTAACTCTTGTCGAACAGATAATTGGTTACCCTCTCTTTGGCTGACTTGCGAACGAGCTTGTTGCACTTGAGATGAAATACCAAGCAAGGTTTGAACATGATGACCTACTTCATGCGCAACAACATAGGCTTGGGCAAAATCCCCTGCCTGATCTTGGCGAGAAAGCTCTGATTTATTTTGCTCACCCGAAATCCCCATTTGCTCGCGCATATCTTTAAAGAATTCGGTATCGATATAAACTTTTTGGTCAGCTGGGCAATAAAAAGGTCCCATAGCAGATTGAGCGGTACCACAACCTGAGCGAGTCACTCCACTAAATAAAACTAACGTTGGCGGTGTATAAGTTTTACCTAACTGTTTAAATATAGGTGTCCACGTATCTTCTGTATCAGCTAATACAGTTCCAACAAAATCCGATGCTTCTTTTTGCTCAGGTGTTAAACTTTCTGGTGAGGTTGCATTTGATTGTTGTGAAGCAGTAACCTGCTGCGTTGCCTGATAAGCCATTTGCGGATCAACGCCAAAAAATTTCCATGCGACAAATGCCACGACCAAACCAATAATACTAATACCACCTGCTTTAACACCGCCCCCACCTCGACGGTCCTCAACATTGGTACTGACTCTACGATCTCTCCAGCGCATAACGTCCCTCTTCTTATTAAATGGCCTGATTAGTCAGAAGCTTTTGGCCACATTTTCTGTATTAAACTCACCACAAGCAACACAACCGCCCCAGCAATCATACCAATCGCAAAGTTCATTAATGTCGGTGTTAAAGCTCCAATAATATTGCCTACTGCGGGTATATTCTCTACATGATCGACGGTACTATCAGTAATATGATGAAGTAAAGGAATTGTATGGTTAATAATCCCTCCACCTACTAAAAACATTGCAATAGTTCCAACAATAGAAAGTAGCTTCATTAAAAGAGGAGCAAAAGCAAGTAAACCACGTCCTAGAGTTTGTTTAAAAGAAGCAGCCTGTTTTGTTAAATATAATCCTAAATCATCAATCTTAACAATCACACCAACCAAGCCATAAACACCTAGTGTCATCACAACAGCAATAATGCTAAGTACACTTATTTTTGTTATTAAAGCCGCCGTAGCAACCGTTCCTAAAGAAATAACAACAATTTCAGCAGATAAAATAAAGTCAGTTCGAATAGCTCCTTTTACTTTCTCTTTTTCAAAAGTAGCCAGATCCAGCTCTTCATTGTTAAATTCTTTTTCTGCTTCCTCAGAGGTTGAAGCTTTTCTATGCATAATTGTATGAAGAACTTTTTCAACACCTTCATAACATAGAAATAAACCACCTAGCATCAATAAAGGGTTAATCAGCCACGGTGCGATAACACTAATTAATAAAGCTAAAGGTACTAAAATAAGCTTATTAACTAAAGAACCTTTGGCAACCTTCCATACGATAGGCAATTCACGATCTGCACGTACACCTGTTACCTGTTGTGCATTTAAAGCCAAATCATCACCTAAAACACCGGCAGTTTTCTTTGCTGCCATTTTGCTCATTAAAGCGACATCATCTAAAATTGTTGCAATATCATCTAATAATAAAAGTAAGCCACTTGCCATTTCTTATCCAGGTTTGTATTTATCTAGCTATTGTAAGATGAAATATTCCGTTTTCTGTAATTTTACTGAATAAATTCACAATATTATTTTAAGAAAGTTTAACCAATCGCTGACGAAAAAAATTTATTTCCCGTACAATAATGCCAATCTTTTATATTACAGGGCTTACTATCCCTGATTAAGCCAATACGATAGTGGAATAAATAATGAGTAATGTTGATCAGCGTCCAATTATTTTGACAGGCGACCGCCCAACCGGACAACTTCACCTTGGGCATTTTGTCGGTTCTTTGCGTTCACGTGTAGGTTTACAGGATAGCCACCATCAACACCTCTTATTAGCAGATGCACAAGCATTAACAGATAATGCAGATAACCCAGATAAAGTACGTCGTAACATTTTAGAAGTTGCTCTAGATTATTTAGCTGTTGGTATTGATCCGACTAAAACAACTATTTGTGTTCAGTCATGTTTACCAGCACTGAATGAACTTACAATGCTATATCTTAACTTTGTAACTGTGGCTCGTTTAGAACGTAACCCGACTATTAAATCTGAAATTCAAATGCGCGGTTTTGAACGTGACATTCCTGCGGGCTTCCTTTGCTATCCTGTTGCACAGGCGGCTGATATTACGGCTTTTAAAGCAACTGTAGTACCAGTAGGTGAAGATCAGATTCCAATGATTGAGCAAACGAATGAAATCGTGCGTCGTGTAAACCGTCAAATTGGTCAAGACCTTTTACCTGAATGTAAAGCGTTGCTTTCTAATATGGCTCGTTTACCTGGTTTTGATGGTAAAGCAAAAATGTCTAAGTCATTAGGTAATACCATTGTTTTAAATGCTTCTGACAAAGACATTAAAAAAGCTGTAAACGCAATGTACACTGACCCAAATCATCTTCGTATCGAAGATCCAGGTCAGGTTGAAGGAAACATCGTATTTACTTACTTAGATGCATTTGATCCAAACAAAGAAGAAGTTGAGGAATTAAAAGCTCATTACCGTCGTGGTGGTCTTGGTGACGGTACTGTTAAAAAACGTCTCGAAGGTGTGTTAAAAGAATTAATTACTCCTATTCGTGAGCGCCGTGAAGAACTTGCTAAAGACCCTGATTACATTATGGATGTTTTACGTCAAGGTACTGATAAATGTCGAATCATTACTCAGCAAACTTTAGATGAAGTTAAAGATGGCTTAGGCTTATTTAAATTCTAATTCTTAGATTCAAAATATAATTCAAAAAGCCCTACGGGGCTTTTTTCATAATTATATTTAGATTCAATAACTTAAGTTATTACAATTTCTATATATTTATTATGATTCACACGCTCTTACCCTTTTAACGTGAAGTAACACTAATTAACGTGAACCTTAATGAACAAATATGAACACCTCACTAATATAGCTCAAGTAGGTTGATATGAACCTCACGACATTTCTCCTTAAGCCGAAACTGTTTTTAACAGATTCGTTGTTCTACGCAATGATCACCCCAATCATTGCGTATTTTTTTGTCTCTTTTTAGCGTTATTATTTCTCATTTCATTTTATGCTACTTTTCAATGATGCAAAAAAAAATGCCGCATCATTTTTCAGATGCGACATTTTTTAAAGATTTAAGGTAGCTATTAAACTAAACCTTTCTCTTTTAATACTTGCAACATAGTTGAACCAAGCTCAGCTGGGCTACGAGTGTAAGCCATACCTGCTTTTTCAAATGCAGCAAATTTCTCTTCAGCAGTACCTTGACCACCAGAAATGATCGCACCAGCGTGACCCATACGCTTACCTTTAGGAGCAGTTACACCAGCGATGTAACCTACTACAGGCTTAGTCACGTTAGATTTGATGAATTCAGCAGCTTCTTCTTCTGCTGTACCACCGATCTCACCGATCATGATGATTGCATCAGTATCTGGATCGTCTTGGAACAATTGAAGCGCTTCGATTTGGTTCATACCTGGGATTGGGTCACCACCAATACCGATACAAGTAGACTGACCTAAACCAAGCTTAGTTGTTTGAGCAACAGCTTCATAAGTCAATGTACCTGAACGTGAGATAATACCAATACGACCTGGTTGGTGGATGTGACCAGGCATAATACCGATCTTACATTCACCCGGAGTGATCACGCCTGGGCAGTTAGGACCAACTAAACGAGTCCCGTTACCGTTAGTTTCTAAATAACGTTTTGCTTTAAGCATGTCGATTGTTGGAACACCTTCAGTGATCACAACGATTAGGCCAACACCTGAATCAACCGCTTCAACGATTGAGTCTAAAACGAATGGAGCTGGTACATAGATTACAGATGCATCTGCATTTGTTTCACGTACAGCTTCTTTCATTGTGTTGAATACTGGTAAGTCAAGGTGAGTTGTACCACCTTTACCTGGAGTAACACCACCAACAACTTTTGTACCGTAGTCTAAAGCTTGTGCAGAGTGGAAAGTACCGTTTTTACCAGTAAAACCTTGTACCAATACTTTAGTGTCTTTATTAATTAATACGCTCATGATTGATACTCCCCTTACGCTTTAACTGCAGCTACAACTTTTTCTGCGGCATCAGACAAACCGTTCGCAGAAATTAATTTCAAACCAGATTCATCAAGTAATTTAGCACCTAACTCAGCGTTGTTACCTTCTAAACGAACAACAACTGGAACAGTTACGTTTACTTCTTGAACCGCTGCAATAATTGCTTCAGCAATCATGTCACAACGTACGATACCACCGAAGATGTTAATTAAAACACCTTGTACAGATGTATCAGCAAGGATGATTTTGAACGCTTCAATTACGCGCTCTTTAGTTGCACCGCCACCAACGTCAAGGAAGTTTGCAGGCTGACCACCATAAAGTTTAATGATGTCCATAGTTGCCATTGCAAGACCAGCACCGTTAACCATACAACCGATGTTACCTTCTAAAGCAACGTAGTTAAGATCAAATTCAGATGCTTTTAATTCACGCTCATTCTCTTGAGATTTGTCACGTAAAGCAGCAACTTTAGGTAAACGGTAAAGCGCGTTAGAGTCGATACCTACTTTAGCATCTACACATAAAATTTCGCCGTTTTCACGAACAGAAAGCGGGTTAATTTCAAATAAAGCAAAATCGTTTTCAACAAATGCTTGGTAAGCAGCTGTCATGATTTTTACGAATTGACCGATTTGTTTGTCTTTCAAACCTAAAGCAAACGCAACTTCACGTGCTTGGAATGGTTGTAAGCCAACTAATGGATCAACTTCAACTTTGATAATTTTTTCTGGAGTTTCTTCAGCAACTTTCTCGATTTCTACACCACCTTCTGTAGAAGCCATGAAAGTAATACGACGGCTAGAACGGTCTACAACCGCGCCCAAGTAAAGCTCACGCTCAACTGGATATACGTCTTCAGCAACAATGATGCTGTTTACTGGTTGACCATTTGCATCTGTTTGATACGTTACAAGACGAGTACCAATGATATTGTTTGCAAATTCGATAACATCTTCTTTAGATTTTGCAACTTTAACGCCACCAGCCTTACCACGACCACCAGCATGAACTTGCGCCTTCATTACAGCGAATTTACCACCAAGCTGTTCAAATGCAGCAACTGCTTCGTCTGCATTGGTTGCCAAGATACCTTCTTGTACCGGCATACCATATTCTTTCAATAACGCTTTAGCTTGATACTCATGTAAGTTCATTTAGTTACCTACTTAACTTTGTTTGTTGTCTTCAATTTGCGCAACATTCTCATGTTGTATGTGCAAATTGCTGTCTACGTCTATCAACTTGATGATTTTTTAATCACACCATCGAATGTGAAAAAGAGCGGAGAAACCGCTCTTTAATTTTATTTACGCTTACGTTGAATCGCGTGAATTGCACGACCATCTACAGCAAGTGCAGCTTCATGAACAACTTCAGAGAATGTTGGGTGACCAAAAGTCATCAACTGAAGATCTTCAACAGAAGATACAAATTCAAGAGCGATCATACCTTGGTGAACGATATCAGATGCTGCAGGTCCAATCACATGCATACCTAATAAACGGTCAGTTTTTGCATCAGCAACGAACTTAACAAAACCTGCACCTTCACCAGCAGCTAAAGCACGACCATTTACAGCAAAACCGAATTGACCAGTTTTTACTTCATGACCTTTTTCTTTAGCTTGTTCTTCAGTTAAACCAACCCACGCCGCTTCAGGGTGTGTATAGATAACAGAAATGATTGTGTCATAGTTTACTTGAGCAGCATGACCGTGAATACGTTCAACAGCCATTACACCCTCTTCCATTGCTTTATGAGCAAGCATTGGACCGCGAACCAAGTCACCAATCGCATATACACCTTCTACAGAAGTTGCACAGTGATCGTTTACTTCAACTAAACCACGTTCAGTTAATTTAATGCCTGAATCTTCAGCCAATAAACCTTCTGCATAAGCTTTACGGCCAACACAAACGATTAATTTGTCAAAAGTTTGAGTTTTTTCTTCGCCACCTTGAGTGTATTTAACAGTCACTTCACGACCATTAACTTCAGTGCCAGAAACTTTAGCACCAACGCGAATATCAAGACCTTGCTTAGTTAAAAGCTTTTGGTATTCTTTTGCCAAAGCTTTATCAGCCATTGGCAAGAATGCATCCATTGCTTCAAATACAACAACTTCAGCACCAAGACGACGCCATACTGAGCCAAGTTCTAAACCGATTACACCTGCACCAATTACACCTAAACGCTTAGGTACTTCTGGGAAGTTTAATGCGCCAGTTGAATCAACAATAATATCTTGATCTACAGGAGCTACAGGAATATTTACAGGCACAGAACCAGACGCAAGAATCACGTATTTAGGTTCTAAAACTTGAGTTTCACCTTCATGAGAAACGAACTCAACTTTTTTACCAGCAAGTAATTTACCTGTACCTTTTAACCACTCAATACCGTTGCCTTTAAGCAATTGGTCGATACCGCCAGTTAATTGGTCAACAATTTTGTCTTTACGAGCAAGAAGTTTTGCAAGATCGAAATTCACTTCACCAGTTGTAATACCGTGATCAGCTAAGTGATGCACTGTATCTTCATAACGATGAGAAGAATCAAGCAAAGCTTTAGAAGGGATACAACCTACGTTTAAGCAAGTACCACCTAAAGAAGGCTTACCGTTGTGAATACGTTTTTCAATACAAGCGACTTTGAAGCCTAGTTGAGCAGCGCGAATCGCAGCTTCATAACCACCAGGACCACCGCCGATGACAACAAGATCAAATTGTTGAGACATTTTTATCTCCATAAACCAAGATAGAGGATCGCTCTATCCTGGTAGGTATTTATTCGAAGAAATTAAAGATCAAGGATGAGTTTAGCTGGCTCTTCTAACAATTCTTTGATTGCTACTAAGAAACCTACAGCTTCTTTACCATCGATCATACGGTGGTCGTAAGAAAGCGCTAAGTACATCATTGGCAAGATTTCAACTTGACCATTTACCGCCATAGGACGCTCTTGGATTTTGTGCATACCCAAGATACCAGTTTGCGGCTGGTTCAAAATAGGAGTTGAAAGCAATGAACCGAAAGTACCACCGTTAGTGATAGTGAAAGTACCACCAGTCATTTCTTCGATAGATAATTTACCATCACGTGCTTTAGCAGCATAAGCAGCAATACCTGCTTCAACTTCTGCGTAGCTCATACGGTCCGTATCACGTAATACTGGTACAACAAGACCACGATCAGAAGATACTGCAACACCGATGTCATAGTAACCGTGATAAACGATATCGTCGCCATCAATTGAAGCATTTACAGCTGGGTAACGTTTAAGCGCTTCAGTTGCTGCTTTAACGAAGAATGACATGAAGCCTAAACGAGCACCATGACGTTTTTCGAAAGCATCTTTATATTGCTTACGCAATTCCATGATTGGCTTCATGTTAACTTCGTTAAATGTAGTTAACATTGCAGTTTCTTGAGTAGCTGCAAGAAGACGCTCAGCAACACGTTTACGTAAACGAGTCATTGGAACGCGTTTTTCGATACGTTCGCCAACAGCAACGCTTAACGGAGTAACGTTAGCAGCTGGTTTAGCTTGATGGTTTGCAACATCTTCTTTAGTGATACGACCACCACGACCAGTACCTTGTACGTCAGAAGCAGCAATACCAGATTCAGTTAACGCTTTACGAACCGCAGGAGCTTGATCAGACACAGTTTCTGTACGCTCAACAACAGGAGCTGCACCAGCTTGAGTTTGAGCAACTGCTTGTTCTACTGCTGCAGGAGCAGCAGCTGCGCCAGCACCAGCTTCGAATTGAGCAATAACTTCGTCAGAAAGAACTGTATCGCCTTCACCTTTAATGATTGCAACCAAGCTACCATCTGCAGGAGCAACAACTTCTAAAACAACTTTGTCGGTTTCAATATCACAGATTACTTCATCACGTGATACAGGTTCACCCACCTTTTTATGCCAAGTTGCGATGGTGCCATCTGCAACAGACTCTGGGAATACCGGTGCTTTAATTTCGGTTGCCATTATTGAGAATCTCCTGATTGTTCAGCTTCGATTGCCAATGCATCATTAATTAGCTGAGCTTGTTGTTTTGCATGCAAGTACGGTGAGCCACAAGCTGGTGCAGCAGAAGCTTCACGACCTGCAAAACTGATACGGATTTGTTTGCCAGATTTTAAGATATCGTCATATAAACGAGGTGCGATAAACAACCAAGCGCCTTGGTTCTTCGGCTCTTCTTGTGCCCAAACGAGTTCTTTCACATTTGGATAAGCAGCCAAGATTTCTGCAAGACGTTGCTCTGGGTATGGATACAACTGTTCGATACGTACGATTGCAACATTAGTTAAGTTTTGTTCACGACGTTTTTCGAGTAAGTCGTAATAAACTTTACCGCCACAAAGTACAAGACGAGTTACATCTGACTTGTTAATTTGATCGATTTCGTCAATTACAGTTTGGAATGAACCATGTGCTAGCTCTTCTAAAGTAGAAGTCGCAAGTCTATGACGAAGTAAAGATTTCGGTGACATTACGATTAATGGCTTACGAATTGGGCGTACAGCCTGACGACGTAATGCATGGAAAATCTGTGCAGGTGTCGTTGGAGTGATCACTTGCATGTTGTCTTCAGCACATAACTGTAAGAAACGTTCTAAACGAGCTGAAGAGTGCTCTGGACCTTGACCTTCGAAACCATGTGGTAACAACATCGTTAAACCACAAACACGCTCCCACTTAGTCTCACCAGAAGCAATAAACTGATCAATCACAACCTGAGCACAGTTTACGAAGTCACCAAATTGTGCTTCCCAAATAATTAAGCTCTTAGGAATTGTAGTTGCGTAACCATATTCAAATGCAAGAACTGCTTCTTCAGATAACAAAGAATCGTAAATCGCGAAACGTGGTTGGTTCTCTTTAACATGACAAAGAGGAATGTAAGTTGAACCGTCAACTTGGTTATGCAATTTCGCATGACGGTGTGAGAAGGTACCACGACCTACGTCTTCACCAGTAATACGAACTAGATAGTCTTCATCCAATAAAGTCGCATAAGCTAAAGTTTCTGCTGCACCCCAGTTTAAAGGAGTTTCGCCAGTTTGCATTTTCACGCGATCTTCAATTACTTTTTGAACCTGACGCTGCATTACAAACCCTTCAGGAAGTTTGCTCATGCCCTCGCCTAATTCTTTAAGGCGGTTCAAGTCAAATGAAGTATCCCAATCGTCTGTATAGTCATGGCCCAAATATGGAGTCCAATCAACAAACATTTTGGTATTTGGTTCAAGAATCAATGCATTTGCTACATGATTACCCGCTTCTAAATCAGAACGGTAATCTTCAACCATTTGATCAGCTTCAGCACGATCAAGTACTTTCTCTTGTACAAGTTGATCAGCATAAAGTGTACGAGTAGTTGCTTTCTTCGCAATTACTTGATACATCAATGGTTGTGTACCAGATGGCTCATCCGCTTCGTTATGACCACGACGGCGATAACAGAACAAATCGATAACAACATCTTTACGGAATTCGTGACGGAAATCATGTGCTAATTGAGTAGCAAAGATAACAGCTTCAGGATCATCACCATTTACATGGAAAATCGGTGCCTGAATCATTTTAGCAACGTCTGTACAGTACTCTGTAGAACGCGCATCACGTGGATCAGAAGTTGTGAAACCAACTTGGTTATTCACAATAATATGAACCGTACCACCAACTGTATAGCCACGAGTTTGTGACATTTGGAAGGTTTCCATGTTCACGCCTTGACCTGCAAATGCAGCATCACCATGAACAATAACTGGCAATACGTCATCACCGCCGATGTCTCTACGACGTACTTGACGCGCACGCACAGAACCTTCAACTACAGGACCAACAATTTCCAAGTGAGATGGGTTAAATGCCAATGCCAAGTGAACTTCACCACCTGGAGTCATTACATTACTTGAGAAACCTTGGTGGTATTTAACGTCACCAGAACCTTTCTTATGAAGTGATTTACCTTCGAACTCACCAAACAAGTCCGCCGGATTTTTACCCATAATATTAACAAGAAGGTTCAAACGGCCACGGTGTGGCATACCGATAACAACTTCTTTACAACCTACAGCACCAGCACGCTGGATAATCTCATTTACCATAGGAATAAAAGATTCGCCGCCTTCAACACCAAAGCGTTTAGCACCGACGTATTTATTACCGAGATATTTTTCTAGCCCCTCAGCAGCAGTTAAACGCTCTAAGAAGCCTTTCTTTTGATCATTTGAGAAATTGAATTTACCACGGGCACTTTCAAGACGCTGTTGAATCCAACGTTTTTCTTTTGTGTCCACGATATGCATGTATTCAACACCGATTGAACCACAATAGATTGCTTCCATTGCTTCAATCATTTCGGCAAGCGTTGCTTCGCTCTTGCCAATCTCAAGATTGCCTGTATTGAATACTGTGTCTAAATCTGATTTGGTTAAACCGTGTGCTGAAAGATCTAAATCAGGAATATCTTCACGCTTAGCAAGACCTAATGGATCTAATTTAGCTTTTTGATGTCCGCGATTGCGATAAGCAGCAATAAGTTGTAAAACGCCAATTTGACGACGCTCATGCTCAGTACTTACAGTACTTTGTACAACAGGTTGAACACGATTAGCATTACGTCCTAGTAATAGGAATTGCTCACGCACAGCGCTGTGTGGTTGGTCACCCTTTGGATATTTATCGAAATATTGGCGCCAGTCCTCAGCGACGGAGGTTGGGGAAGTCAGGTACTGCTCGTAAAGTTCTTCAATATACGCTGCACTATCAGCGGAAAGTTCAGTGTCAAGACGCAATGCGTCAGCAACTTCTTGCATTTGTGGACCCATTTCCTATTGCAAAAAATATTACAGGCTGCCTTTTAAGCACACCCATGATGCATAATGTCAAATTGGTAAAAATGACACTACTTACCCAACAGGTCTTCAAGACCATGGGGCGTCATACTACCTAGAGAGAAAACTCCATAGGTAATTAATGAATCACAACGCCCTCAATGGCATCATCACTCACCTTATACTCGATTAAAACCGAGCAATTTTTTGCAAATCTTTTTAGAAAAATTAACTATACAATTAACTTTTCTAAAATGACTTTGACCATAAAAATTAAGCACTGATCTAAGATCGTGCCACTTAATTTAATTTCACTAGTATACGCTTTTTTTACCTACAACTTTGTGGCAAATCGTATCATGTTCTTAACGAACGATTGATTTTTTTGACACATACCATCTATAAATTGGCGAAATACATATCCAATTTTATCTATTAATATATGGTGCTTTATATAAAAACCCCTCTTTTAACGACTAAAGTATAAGACGTCTATTATAAAATTAAAAAAAAACGCACATCAAGGATGTGCGTTCTCTATTTGTGCAGAATTAACCCGCTTGATCTAACAACATATTACGGATGTGACCGATAGCTTTTGTTGGATTCAAACCTTTAGGACATACTGACACACAGTTCATGATACCTTTACAGCGGAACAAACTGAATGGATCGTCAAGACGAGCCAAACGATCTGCTGTCGCAGTATCACGAGAATCGATAATAAAACGGTATGCATTCAACAATGCTGAAGGACCCAAGAATTTATCAGGGTTCCACCAGAATGATGGGCATGAAGTTGAACAACATGCACAAAGAATACACTCATACAAACCATTTAAGTGTTCACGCTCTTCCGGAGACTGTAAACGCTCTTTAGGCGGAGCTGGCTGGTTATTGATCAAGAATGGCTGAATTTTGTCATATTGATCATAGAATTGGTTCATATCAACAACCAAATCTTTAACAACCGGCAAACCTGGCAATGGACGAATTACGATTTTCTCTGGTAGGTCATTAAGGTTTTGCAAGCAAGCTAAACCATTTTTACCATTGATGTTCACACCATCAGAACCACAAATACCTTCACGGCAAGAGCGACGGAATGTTAACGTTTCGTCTTGAACTTTCAAAGCAAGCAATGCATCAAGCAACATACGGTGCTTATCAGTCAATTCAAGTTTGAAAGTTTGCATGTACGGCGCTTTATCCTTATCAGGATCATAGCGGTAGATTTCGAATGTACGAGTACCTCTACTCATCTTTATACTCCCGATTAGAATGTACGTGGTGCTGGTGGAATTGGATCAACAGTTAACGGCTTGAAGCGCACTGGCTTATATTCCAAACGGTTATCTGATGAATACCATAAAGTATGTTTCATCCACTCATCATCACGGCGACCGTATGAATAAGTTGGGTGATCAGCTGGTAATTCATAGTCAACTACCGTATGCGCACCACGACATTCTTTACGCGCAGCAGCTGAAATTAATGTAGCTTTTGCAACTTCATATAAGTTTTCAACTTCAAGCGCTTCAACACGTGCAGTGTTAAATACTTTAGATTTATCTTTCAAGTGAATGTTACGCACACGCGGTTCAAGAGCAAGAATCTCTTTAACACCTTTATCAAGCAATGCTTGAGTACGGAACACACCAGCGTGGTCTTGAACGATATCACGAATTGCATCAGCAACTTCTTGTGCATTTTCACCAGAAGTTGATTCATCCAACTTACGTACGCGATTTAAAGTTTGCTCTAATACGTTTGTTGGAAGCGGTGCATATTCATCACCATGATGCTTAGTTACGTAGTCGATAATGTGCTCACCAGCAGCTTTACCAAATACAACCAAGTCAAGAAGTGAGTTAGTACCTAAACGGTTTGCACCATGTACTGATACGCAAGAACATTCACCAATTGCATAGAAACCTTTTACAGGTTTAGTGTAGTTGTCTGTACCAGGTTCTGGTAAGCACACTTGACCATGCATATTCGTAGGAATACCACCCATTTGATAATGGATTGTTGGCACTACTGGAATTGGTTCTTTAGTAATGTCTACGTTTGCGAATTTTTTACCGATCTCAAATACAGATGGTAAACGCTTCATGATTGTGTCAGCACCTAAGTGAGTCATATCAAGTAAGATATAATCACCTTTTGGACCACAACCACGACCTTCTTTAATTTCCTGGTCCATAGAGCGTGATACGAAGTCACGTGGAGCCAAGTCTTTTAAAGTCGGTGCATAACGTTCCATGAACGGTTCGCCGTCTTTGTTACGAAGGATCGCTCCTTCACCACGACAACCTTCAGTTAACAATACACCTGCGCCCGCAACACCCGTAGGGTGAAATTGCCAGAATTCCATATCTTGTAATGGAATGCCAGCACGAGCAGCCATACCAAGACCGTCACCAGTGTTGATATAAGCATTTGTTGATGCACGGTAAACACGACCAGCACCACCAGTTGCAAACAATGTTGCTTTTGCTTGGAATACGGCAATATTACCAGTTTCTTGGTCAATTGCAGTCACACCAAGCACATCACCTGCTTCGTTACGGATCAAATCAAGAGCGATCCATTCAACGAAGAATTGAGTACCCATTTTCACGTTGCTTTGATAAAGCGTGTGCAATAATGCGTGACCAGTACGGTCAGCAGCAGCACAAGCACGTGGAACTGGTTTATCACCATAGTTCGCAGAGTGACCACCGAACGGACGTTGGTAAATTGTACCATCAGCGTTACGGTCAAACGGCATACCCATGTGTTCAAGTTCATACACAACTTTTGGTGCTTCACGACACATAAATTCAATTGCGTCTTGGTCACCTAACCAGTCAGAACCTTTTACTGTATCGTAAAAGTGGAAATGCCAGTTATCTTCTTGCATGTTACCTAACGACGCACCGATACCACCCTGAGCAGCAACTGTATGTGAACGTGTTGGGAAAACTTTAGTAAGTACAGCAACTTTCAAACCTGCTTGAGCAAGTTGGTAAGATGCACGCATACCAGAACCACCACCACCAACGATAACAGCATCGAAAGTGAGGTTTTGAATATTTGAATAATCTTCTTTAGGGTTTATCGCGCCCATGATATCTTCCTATCAATTCGCCCAGAAAATCTGGATACCCCAGATTGCGTACACAAACACTGCAATAATGACAGCCGTAGTCAGTACAAGGCGTAAACCTTTCGCTGAAGGACCCATTTGACGAGTAGTGACATAGTCAGTGAAAACTTGCCACATACCAATCCATGCGTGTGCGATAAGCGACAAAATTGCCAATAAAGAGAAAATCTTCATTGGTAATGTCATCATGAAGCCAGCCCATTGTTGATAGTCAAATCCGCCTTTGCAGAGAATCCAACCAAAAAGAACAACAGTATAAGCTGCCAATACCACAGCACTTACACGCTGGATAAACCAATCACGAGAACCTGAACCTGTTAAACCTGTAGCACTTTTCATTAGAACATAATCCATACAAAGGCTGCGATAATGGCTACCACAGATAAGATCAATGAAATTGTCGCTGCAATACGACCGCTTTGCAGTTCTTCAGCAAAACCTAGATCTGCAAGCAAATGCTTAACCCCAGCAATAAAGTGGAAAATTAAGCCGGCTACAAATACCCAAACGATAAAACGTACAAGGATATTTCCGAAAACGACATTTTTAACGTAGTCAAATCCTTCTGGTGAAGATAATGATTTATCTAGAATCCATAAGAGAACTGGTACTAATAAGAAAACGATGACACCTGATAAACGGTGTAAAATTGATGCAATAGCCACGGGTGAGCGTAAATTTACCGCTAACACCTGACCCATGGACAAATTGACAGGTCTGTTGCTTTTCACAGCGGGCATCCTGTAGGTAGAAACTCCGACCGGAGTTTGTTGAATTAATTCCAAGGAAAGCTGGCATTGTTAGGCAAGCACAGCTCATGCCTAACCTATAAACGACACTGAATTATAAAACGCGAAATATCAAAATACAAACAATCCACTTTGCCTTTTCCGCAAAAACTCATTAAATAAGAATCATTCACATAGCCAAACAGTAGTCTTCCCTATCCAAAATTTAAGAGTAAACAAAACATGTGCTTGTTTAACAACATCTTTTATAAAAAATATCTTTTCTACTGCTTTATCTAAAATAAGTGAGTTTTAGACTAAAGATAAAGTTAATAATTCATCAAGCCTAATCAAAATCATAAACCAAATTTACCGTTACATACTAATTTTAATCATTTTTATTTTAAAAATATCCAATATCATCATTTACCTTAAATGTAATAAAGAGCTACTTGACTCTTAACAGTGAGTAGTATTTTTACAAAAAAAGAGTTTTAAATTTTTAAGGATGTTCAACAAGCTATTTTTTAAACAATTAAACTTAAAAAAAGTACAACTTTTGGAATTATCAAATAGTGATAATTAAGCAATTTTTGAATCGCAATTTAAAATTACAGACTGAGTTTTATGATTTTTTTAAGCGGATTGGCATTTTATGACCACGTCTGATTCTTAATTCTAATTTAAAAATTTGCTTACAATTGTACTCACGCTTCATTTTTTTTCTGCACGTTCTTCTTGAATTGACTTATGATACCATCCCGATGCAGTGATTTTACTGACTTTTTTGCTCGGGTCTTGATGACTAACTCTCTGTGGGAACGTCATTTTTTATCCATAAGTATAATTGACAAAATTTCAGTACTCACTAATCTTATAGCAAATTTTGACACCGTCTGATTCGCACATGAGAAAATTAGGATTTCGAGTCAGATAATCATTCACCAGGACAGGAGATCTATTGAATGTCTGAAGCAACTGGCAAAAAAGCCGTATTACATCTTGATGGCAAAGAAATTGAATTACCAATTTACAGTGGCACATTAGGTCCCGATGTAATCGACGTTAAAGATGTATTGGCCTCAGGTCACTTTACTTTTGATCCTGGTTTTATGGCGACAGCTTCATGCGAGTCTAAAATCACATTTATCGATGGTGACAAAGGTATTTTATTACACCGCGGTTACCCGATTGACCAGTTAGCGACTCAAGCAGACTACCTTGAAACTTGTTATTTATTATTAAATGGTGAGTTACCAACCGCTGAACAAAAAGTTGAGTTCGATGCGAAAGTTCGTGCTCACACTATGGTTCACGATCAAGTTAGCCGTTTCTTCAATGGTTTCCGTCGTGACGCACACCCTATGGCAATCATGGTTGGTGTAGTTGGCGCATTATCTGCGTTCTATCACAACAACCTTGACATTGAAGACATCAACCACCGCGAAATTACTGCGATTCGTTTGATTGCTAAAATTCCAACGCTTGCTGCTTGGAGCTACAAATATACTGTAGGTCAGCCATTCATCTATCCACGTAACGACTTAAATTACGCGGAAAACTTCTTACACATGATGTTTGCAACTCCTGCAGACCGTGACTACAAAGTAAACCCTGTTCTTGCGCGTGCAATGGATCGTATTTTCACGCTTCATGCTGACCACGAACAAAACGCTTCTACGTCTACAGTTCGTCTTGCTGGTTCTACTGGTGCGAATCCATATGCGTGTATCTCTGCTGGTATCTCTGCTCTTTGGGGACCTGCACACGGTGGCGCGAACGAAGCAGTTCTTAAAATGCTTGATGAAATCGGTAGCGTTGAAAATGTTGCTGAGTTCATGGAAAAAGTTAAACGCAAAGAAGTTAAACTTATGGGCTTCGGTCACCGCGTTTACAAAAACTTCGATCCACGTGCTAAAGTGATGAAGCAAACTTGTGACGAAGTTCTTGAAGCATTAGGTATCAACGATCCTCAATTAGCACTTGCTATGGAACTTGAACGTATTGCATTGAACGACCCGTACTTTGTTGAACGTAAACTTTACCCTAACGTAGACTTCTACTCTGGTATCATCCTTAAAGCGATTGGTATCCCAACAGAAATGTTTACTGTTATCTTCGCTCTTGCACGTACAGTTGGCTGGATCAGCCACTGGTTAGAAATGCACAGCGGTCCTTACAAAATTGGTCGTCCACGTCAGCTTTACACTGGTGAAGTGCAACGTGACATCAAGCGTTAATATTCGAAAGAACATTAATGTAAAAAAGCTGCCTAATGGCAGCTTTTTTTATAAATAAGTTTTTTAAAAGTTATTCTTCTTCAAACATATTTAACAAGTGATGACTAATACCATCAGCTCTTAACCAAGCCAGCTCATAACTTGCTTTAGCCAAAGCCAAGACACGTCTTTCAAATTCAGTCCACACTTCTTTAACTTGTGCTTCTGAAATACCTAAACCGCTTTCAGATACAAGATGCTTATTTTTTTCACATATTTTTAAGGCATGATAGAGTTTACGGCCTTTACTCGCCCCTTCCACTAACCGAACACGCTTACTTAATATAAATCCTTCCACATGCTGAACATTTGCCTGTGGCAACATAGGCACCAAAATCTGGTCTAATTGATCATCTAAGCGCTTCCAGACAGCTAAACGCTGCTCTACTGTATAAGTATTCCATTGAATTACTTCATGGTTAAAACGGCGACAACCACGACATACTTGATCACCAAAAACTGTTGAACAACGCCCTGCACATGGGGTGAGAGAGAGCGTTCGATGATCATTACTCAAAACAAACTCCTTAAATAAACCATATACTTTTTATGGTTTTCTCGCTTATTACAAATTTTCGCGCTAAAATACGCGCCTTAAATTTCTATCTTAATACATTTGGAGTATTCCATGAACGCTACTGTAGAACAGCTTGCACCTGTAGAACAGCAAGCGACCGCGGGTTGGGTTGTTGCAGCACTATATCAATTTAAAGAAGTTCAAGATCCGGCCGATCTTCAACAACGTCTTTTAGACTTAGTGAAAACAATTAACCTTTGCGGAACTCTGATTGTAGCAGGTGAAGGAATTAATGGTACGGTTGCAGGAGACCGTGAGGCAATTGATACAATTCATCAATTTTTATTAAATGAAGGCTTCAATGCTATGGAATATAAAGAATCCCATAGTTCTGACAAACCTTTCCGTAAAATGAAAATTAAGCTTAAAAAAGAAATTGTGACTTTAGGTGTAGAAGTAAAACCTCGTGACTTAGTTGGTCACTATCTTGATCCTAAAGAATGGAATGAGCTTATTGCACGCGATGATGTCATCTTAATCGACACACGTAATGACTATGAATACAAAGCCGGCACTTTCAAAGGTGCAATTGACCCTAAAACAGAAACATTCCGCGAATTTCCTGAGTACGTTAAAAAAGAATTAGAACAGCATAAAGACAAAAAAATTGCGATGTTCTGTACTGGTGGTATTCGTTGTGAAAAATCAACTTCTTTACTTCTTCAAGAAGGATTTAAAGAGGTTTATCACCTAAAAGGCGGTATTCTCAAATATTTAGAAGAAACACCAGCTGATGAAAGTCTTTGGGAAGGTGAATGTTTCGTATTTGACGGACGTACTGCGGTAACTCATGGTGTCGAAGAAGGCGCAAACATTAAATGTCATGCTTGTGGCTGGCCTTTAACTCCTGAAGAATCAGCGCTACCAAGCTATGAACATGGTGTTTCTTGCGTATATTGCATCGATAAAACGACAGAGAAACAAAAAGCTGGTTTCCGTATGCGCCAGTCACAAATTGCTGCTGCTAAGCGTAAACGCCTATAAAATTAAAAATTAACTACAAAAGGCATTTAGTTTTCTAAATGCCTTTTTTTGTTTCTTCTAAATAAGTGCTAATAATAAAAAACGCCCTAGAAAGGACGTTATTTATTATTTCTTCTAATAAATTAATTTGGATGATCCTAGACAGTATCGTGGACAACAAATCCCTCTAAATTCTTAAAATATTTCTTCTCAAAGGCTTCAGGGCTTAACCAGCCATTTGCAGAATGTCTTCTGACCCGATTGTAATAAATCTCAATATAGTCAAACAAGACAGCATTCGCTTCTTTTCGAGTGGCAAACACACTGCCATGGACCACATGACCTTTCAATGTATGAAAGAAGCTTTCAGTCACTGCATTATCCCAACAGTTTCCACGTCTAGACATACTCTGAGTACAATCATTTGTCAGTAACAGCGCTCTAAAATCACGACTACAGTACTGTGAACCTTGGTCCGAATGAACCATAACACCAGTTGGATAACCCTGACGAGCCATTGCATAGTTAAACGTATCACACACCAACTGGCGGTCTATTCGATGGCTGGTTTGCCACCCCACGATACGACGACTAAATAGATCCAGCATCACACATAAATACAGCCAACCTTGCTTGGTACGGATATAGGTAATATCCGTTGTCCAAACCTTGTTAGGCTGAATGACTGTAAATTGACGCTCTAACAGATTGGGTGCTGTAGGCAAACGATGGTTTGAATCAGTCGTATGCTTGTATTTACGCGCAATCCTGCTGCGTAAACCCAGATTTTTCAGCATTCTTCCAACAGTGCGTTCACTCATGCTGTAACCTAAATCATGCATGTCATGTACCAATGAAGGTGCACCCAATCGTGCATGATGCTGCCAATATACGGCTTTTAAATCATTATATTTCTCTACCGTATTGGCCTGACGTTTTCGCCAGGCATAATAGCCTGAAGTGCTGACACCTAGGTATTTACAGGCAGAAGATACCGTGACTTCATTCATATCTAGATCTTGAATTACCGTGTACTTTTCTTGGCATGATCTGTTAGAAAGTACACATGCGCTTTTTTTAAGATGTCATTGGCTTCCTTGAGCTGTTTGACTTCTTTCTCTAATTCCAAGATCCGCTGTTGTTCTGGTGAAAGTTGACGTTTGCTTGAACCCACTGGATTGGTTTCACGAATCCATTTGTCTAAAGTTGAATAACCCACACCTAATTTCTGGGCGATTGCAGCTATAGGCTCGTGTGAGTTTGAAAGTGCATAATCAATTGCTTGCTGTTTAAATTCAGCACTAAAACGTTTGGCCATTTCTTGGATCTCCAAAGTTAACGTTACGTTATCTTTAGAGGGAAGTACTGTCCATTATTTTGGCTAGGATCAGGAGTATGGTACATCAAATATAATTCATTCAAATTATCTGGAATTTCTTCTGCCAGTTCATCCATTAACTGTCCATTGCGACGGAAAGACTCCATTTGTGGATCTTCTTCATCAATTCCACTAAAAACCATGATCGGTAAAGTCAAATCAACCAATTGTTCTTCATACTCAGGAGCAAACCATGCCTCTTCATTTAAGAACATTGCATCAACAAACCCTACACTCCAATCGCCTAGGCTTGATTCAACATCAGCTTCTTCAACTTCAAATGGAAATTCAATCCCATTTTCATTTGCTAAATCTTGACGAATCGACTCTAGCCAAACCTTGATTTGCTGAATAATTTCTGCCGGAACCTTTTTCTGGTTACCTTCGAATAATTCATCTAACCAGCGGTCAAACTGAGGGCCTACTGCAATTGCACACAAAAAACCATGAGTTGCAGCAAAGTCTAGACCATACTCATTGTGGTCTCCATCTAGATATTCACTTAACTGGTCTAAATCTAATGCACTCATTGTGTTACCTGACTTTAAAAAGAAATTGACGATAGCATAGCACTTAAGCCGACGATGCCCTATTTAGTTTTGATTAGTCTTCATCATCAAGATCATCATCGTCTAAATCATAATCGAAATCTTTTAACTCACGCTCTAAACGGCGCTGTGCCAATAGATCATCAATTAATCTACGTTTTTCCAACGATTCTTTTGCACTGATTTTGCCTGATGACTCATCAAAACCGACATCATCATCATCGCCGTAGTTATCATCTAGTTCAAAATCTGTAGAAGACACTAAAACTACCTCATAATGAAAAAATGTGAATGGGTCTAGCCGCTATTTATCTGTCTTACTTTTCCTTGTCAAGTTTTATTTATATTTTTTTCATTTAATTGCTCATTTGTACTTTTTTTCGCCCAAAAAATTGTGTATTTATAAAACAGCACAGTCTTTTGATAATCGAAGATTTCTACAAATTTTTCTATGATTTAAACTTGAAAAAAATGATTTTAGCCCAATATTCAAAAAATAGTCGTGAATTCAAAGATATTTTTTATTTAACGGTCACCGATCAAAGCCGAAACATTTCAAGCAAATTGTGCTATCATGCACGGTTTTTCACTGCCACAGATTCAACAAAGAGTAAGCAAAGATGAGCGATATGCATTCCCCTACTTCTCAAGTAGCGGCTCTGATTAGCCGAGGCAAAGAACAAGGTTACTTAACTTACGCTGAGGTTAACGATCATCTGCCGGACTCGATTACTGAAAGCGAACAGATTGAAGACATCATCCAGATGCTTCAAGACGTTGGTATTCCTGTACACGAGCGTGCACCTGAATCTGACGATACCATGTTCGGCGAGTCAGCTGACGCAACTGATGAAGTTGCTGAAGAAGAAGCTGCTGCCGTACTTGCATCTGTTGAAAATGAGCCTGGACGTACGACAGACCCTGTACGTATGTACATGCGTGAAATGGGTACAGTAGAACTATTAACCCGTGAAGGTGAAATCAGCATTGCTAAACGTATTGAAGAAGGGATTCGTGATGTCCTAAACTCAATCGCTTACTGGCCAAATGCTGTTGAAGTTGTATTAAAAGAATATAATGATTTTTTAACTGGCGAACGCCGTCTTGCCGATATTTTATCTGGCTACCTCGATCCTGAAACTGATGAAGATATTCCTGAAGTTTTAGAAGAAGTTGAAGAGCTTGAGGAAGAAGACGAATCATCTACAAAGTCAACGAAAGAAGTTAAGCTTGATGATGACGATGAAGAAGAAGAGTCTGAAGGTGATGACGACTCTGAAGGTGATTCAGGCCCAGACCCTGAAGTTGCAAAAGTTCGTTTTGCTGAATTAGAAGCTGCATGGGCTCAAACTAAAGCTGTGATTGAAAAACATGGCCGTAATAGCCCTGAAGCAAATGAAGCTCTTGAGTCTTTAGCAACTGTATTCATGATGTTTAAATTTACTCCACGTTTATTTGACATCATTTCAGAAATGATTCGCGGAACTCACGAGCAAATCCGTGCCAACGAACGTGAAATTATGCGTTATGCAGTGCGTCGTGGCCGTATGGATCGTACTCAATTCCGTACATCTTTCCCTAAACAAGAATCTAATCCAGCTTGGTTAGATGAACAAATTGCTAAAGCTCCTGCAGAAATCAAGGCTCATTTAGAAAAAGTTCGTCCAGATGTTTTAGCATTCCAGCAAAAAATTGCAGATATTGAGAAAGAACTTAATTTAAGCGTTGCTGAAATTAAAGATATTTCTAAACGTATGGCGATTGGTGAAGCCAAAGCACGTCGTGCGAAAAAAGAAATGGTAGAAGCTAACCTTCGTTTGGTAATTTCGATTGCGAAAAAATATACCAACCGTGGTTTACAGTTCCTTGACTTGATTCAAGAAGGGAACATTGGTTTGATGAAAGCCGTAGACAAGTTTGAATACCGTCGTGGTTATAAATTCTCGACTTATGCAACTTGGTGGATTCGTCAGGCAATTACCCGTTCTATTGCAGACCAAGCACGTACAATTCGTATTCCTGTACATATGATTGAAACGATTAACAAGATTAACCGTGTCTCTCGTCAATTGTTACAGGAAATGGGCCGTGAACCTACTCCAGAAGAGTTAGGTGAACGTTTAGAAATGGATGAGGTCAAAGTTCGTAAGGTTCTTAAAATTGCTAAAGAACCAATTTCAATGGAAACTCCAATCGGTGATGATGAAGATTCGCATCTTGGGGACTTTATTGAAGACCAGAACATCACTTCTCCAATTGATGCTGCGACTTCAGAAGGCTTAAAAGAAGCGACTCGTGAAGTTCTAGAAAACTTAACTGAACGTGAAGCTAAAGTATTAAAAATGCGTTTTGGTATCGATATGCCAACCGATCATACTTTAGAAGAAGTGGGTAAACAGTTTGATGTAACACGTGAACGTATTCGTCAAATCGAGGCGAAAGCATTACGTAAATTACGTCACCCTTCTCGTTCTGAACACTTGCGTTCTTTCTTAGAGAATGACTAAGTTTTGAAATCTTGAAATTTCGACACTAGCCCCCATTTAATAGAAAGAGCTACAAACGCCTGCGATGATGCAGGCGTTTCACATGATGAGGTTACTTATGTTAGACCGCACTCCATCTCGCGAACTCCGTGAAGACCTTTGGGTATTTCCAATGGACTATCCAATTAAACTCATTGGCGATGCGGGTGAAGAATTACGTATAGCTGTAGTTGATATTCTAGTAAAACATTTTCCTGACTTTGACCAATCAACGTTAAAAGTACAAGAATCTCGTACAGGCAAATACCATTCATTAACCGCACAATTACGCTTTGATGAATTGGAACAAGTTCATGCTTTGTATGCAGACTTGGCTGCTTGTCCGCAAATAAGAACTGCACTTTAATTTTAAAATGCCATGACAACTTTAATGTCATGGCATTTTTATTTATAACAACCTTATTATAAATAATCACAAATATTTAGAATCGTTTAAGCAAAATACTTTAAACTCATCAAGAGCATACTCTCATGACTTAATGTTGTGAGCTGCCCTTCTGTTTAGTACGTCGCACAGGAAAATGTTTAATGAGCCTTGATAAACCCACTTTGATTATTCGTCAGTGGAACGATTTACAAGATTATCAAAGCAAATTCGAATTGATGAAGAACCTGACCAATCAACGTGATGAAAACACAGCAGACGAGCTGTGGTTGCTCCAGCATCACGAAGTTCTTACTCAAGGACAGGCTGGAAAACCAGAGCATATTCTAATTCCATCGAATATTCCTGTCGTTCAAACTGACCGTGGTGGACAAGTGACATGGCATGGACCAGGCCAACTGGTAGCTTACTTTATGTTTGACCTTAATCGACTAAAGTGGAATGTACGTACATTGGTTAGTTTTGCTGAACAATTTATGATTGATGTTTTAAAGAAATATAATATTGAAGCATATGCAAAACCTGATGCTCCAGGCGTATATGTAAATGATAGAAAAATTGGTTCCTTAGGTTTCAAAATTCGCCGTGGACGTAGTTATCACGGTTTAGCCCTAAACTTGGACTGTGCTCTAACTGGTTTTCAAACTATTAACCCTTGTGGTTATGCAGGGTTAGAAATGGTCCGCATAAAAGATTTAGTGACTCCATATCCATCATTTGAGCAACTTTGTCAGGACTTTATTGAGTATATTAAGGCCTCTGGGTTCTTTAATGACCCTGAAGTCAAAATTGAATAAATGATTTTGAGATGGAATAAAAATAGATTAGAGTAATTACTCTAAATTTGCTTTTGCATAATTTTAAGAAGGGATAGCAAGTGATTTCGACAAAAGCTGTAAAGCCCACTCTGCAACTTGCCTACGTTAAGCTCATGATGGATGTTGTTGGTCGTGGCTTAGTCATGGCGAGTCAAGTAGATAGTGAAATACAAGAGGAAGTGTCCAAATTTCCTGTTCACTTTGTACTTTCAATGAATGTCTTCCCAAATGGACCAGCATTTTTTGCTCGAGTGACAGAAGATAAACAATTAGAGCTGCTAAAAAGAGCGGAAAAAAAACCTGATTTAACCATTACATTTAAGCATGTAAGCCATGCTTTTTTGGTTTTTACTTTTCAGGAAAGTACAGCGCAAGCATATGCAAATGATCGAATGATTGCCGATGGAGATGTATCCGCAGGAATCCGTTTTGTTCGCTGCTTAAATAAGTTGGAAATTCTTATCTTACCTAAATTGGTTGCCTCATTAGCAGTCAAGCAATATCCAACCGAACTTACCCTAAAAGAAAAATTCAACGAAGCTGCAAATATTTATTTAAAAGTAGCTAAGTCTTACTTCAAGCGGAGCGCATAACATGGCTAAACCATATTACGAATTCTTTTGTCCTGTAAAAGTTATTGCCGGTAATGCTGCATTAGAACATATTCCGTTTGAACTCGCGACCTTGGGTGCAAAGCGTCCTCTTATCATTACCGATAAAGGTGTACGTGCAAATGGCTTATTAAATCCTATTGAAGCTGCATTTAGCACAACTGATGCTGTTATCGCTTATATCTTTGACGATGTTCCACCTGATTCAAGTCTTGAAGTTGTTCGCCTTGCAGCAGAAGCTTATCGTACCAATAAATGTGACGCGATTATTGCTGTGGGTGGAGGCTCTGTTATTGATACCTCTAAAGCAACTAATATTTTAGTTTCAGAAGGTGGAGATGACCTTCTTCAATATTCAGGCGCACATAACTTACCAAAACCACTAAAACCATTTTTTGTTATTCCAACTACATCAGGTACAGGTTCGGAAGTAACTATGGTGGCCGTAGTTTCGGATACACAAAGAAATGTTAAATTAGCATTTACTTCTGCGTATCTCATGCCACACGCAGCTATTTTAGATCCGCGCATGACATTAACTTTACCTCCCCACCTAACAGCAATGACAGGTATGGATGCGTTAACCCATTGTGTTGAGGCCTATACATGCTTGGCAGCAAATCCACTCAGTGATGCCTATGCAAGTGCAGGTATCAAAAAGATTAGTGAAAATCTATTCAATGTCTTGGAAAACCCAAATGACTCACAAGGGCGTTTAGAGCTAGCACAAGCATCGACTATGGCTGGTATTGCTTTTTCTAACTCAATGGTAGGGCTTGTACATTCTTTAGGTCATGCTTTAGGTGCAGTTGCCCACCTCCCTCATGGCCTATGTATGAATTTATTCCTACCTTATGTGCTTGAATATAATAAACAAGTCAATGGGCAGAAAATTAGTGAGTTACTATTACCACTTGCAGGTGCCGATATTTATGCCCAGACTCCTGCCAATCAACGTGCAGATAGAGCAATTGCAACAATTTTAGCGATGCGTGATCGCTTATTTAGTCTAACTAAATTACCACGTACTTTGCGCGAAACTGGCAAGGTTACTGAAGCACAGCTTGATGAAGTTGCAGAAAAAGCACTAAATGATGGCTCTATTATTTTTAACCCTAAAGAAGCAAGCTTAAAAGATATACGTGAGATCTTACAAAAAGCTTGGTAATTTAAGTTTTAGCTAGCTCAAGTAAAAACTTAAAGGTCTGATTTTTATAATAAATCAGACCTTTTTTATATCTATGAATTTTTATTCATCATTTTATTTGGAAATATGGCAAAAAATTTGCTAAAAATTCCACGAAAGTACTGACAATTTGCATCAATTTAGGATAGATTGGCGCACTTTATCTTTTATGTAGGGGGGATCGTTCGTCTCAAACGATCCTTAACACCAAGCTGATCCTTGATCAACGATTATGAGGATAACGCCGTTGACAAACTTATCTGGGACTAAACCAACAGCTAAACTTCAAAAGAATCTTGTGCTATGGCACATTATTATTATTGGTTTAGCTTATATTCAGCCATTAACTTTATTTGATACTTTTGGTTTAGTATCAGAACGAAGTGGTGGTCATGTACCTACTTCTTATATTTTTGCCTTAGTTGCAATTTTATTGACGTCGATCAGTTATGGACACATGATCAAACGCTATCCTTCTTCAGGATCGGCATATACCTACGCCCAAAAGTCAATTCACCCTAATGTTGGTTTTATGGTGGGTTGGTCATCTTGGCTAGACTATTTACTTTCACCACTCGTCAATATCATTTTGGCCGATATTTATTTAAGAGCATTGTTTCCGGAAGTAAATAATTGGTTATGGGTTATTGGCTTAACTGCATTAATGACTGTGATTAACTTATTCGGCGCACGTTTCGTTGCTCGTTTTAACAGTACAATTGTAGTTATTCAACTTGGTGTTATCTTTTACTTTGTTTATCAAGTATATACCTTGCTTACTCAAGGGGTATATGCTGATGGCACGCTGAATCCAGATAAATCAGAACTATGGTCACTCACTCCTTTTTGGAATGATATGACTTCTATTAGTGCTTTGATTGGTGGTGCAACAGTACTGTGTTTTTCTTTTACAGGTTTTGATGCTTTATCTTCACTTGCCGAAGAAACAAAGGATGCTGAAAGAACGCTGCCAAAAGCGATTTTCTCAACAGCATTACTTGCTGGTGTCATCTTTATTATAAGTACTTACTTTATCCAGTTATATTTTCCAAGTAACCCAAATACTTATTTTAAGCCTTTAGATGAATCACAACCTGTGATGGTTGCAGCAATTGGCAGTATTGCCTTTAAAACGTTAGTTTTATATTTTGCTGTAGTTGCAGTTATGGCATCGGGTATTTCAGCACATGCTGGTGTATCTCGCTTAATGTATGTAATGGGTCGTGATGGGGTTATCAATAAAAAGTTGTTTGGTCATATTAGCCCAAGATTGCATACTCCGACTTACAACATTCTTATCGTTGGTGTAGTTGCATTGTCTGCTGGCTTTTTAGACCTTGAACATATTGTTAACTTAATTAGTTTCGGGGCCTTAACTGCTTTTAGTTTTGTGAATTTCTCAGTAATTTCGCGCTATGCGCTTAGAGATGGTAAAAACAAATCTATTAAAGATATTATTAATTACATTATCGTACCAACGCTTGGCTTTGCCAGCGTGTTCCTAATGTGGTTGGAGATCGACAAGCTTGCTTTACAAATCGGCTTGGCTTGGGCAGTGGTTGGTGTAGGTTATCTTGCTTACAAAACCAAAGGCTTTAAATACAATGCTCCTCAACACAACGAGCATGAATAATAAAAAAGGCGCTTAAAGCGCCTTTTTTATGGACTTATTATCCAAATATTTTATTTACAATACCTTGTACGCGTTTTGCATAAAGTTTTGCTGTTTCCAAATCCCCTGTTGGAATCTCATCTACACTTGCGTCTGATGGCGACTGAACAAGTAAACCTACTGAACCACCTAGGTTATTAACATCTTCACGTTTTGCATTTTTAGTATTTGCTGGTAACAGACCCAAGCTCACCCAAATACCACCGTGTTGTGATGCTAAAGTTTGTAATTGGATAAGCGTAACTTGCTTATCACCATTTAGACTTGCACTGTTGGTAAAGCCTGCAAATACTTTATCTTCCCAACCACGTGTAAACCAAACTTTTGAAGTTGCATCAGCAAATTTTTTAAACTGCCATGGTGCTGTACCCATGTAAGTCGGAGCACCGAAAACAATACCTTTTGCATTGTTTAATGTTTCCCAATCTTGCTCAGTAATATTACCTTCCTGATCAATCTGGATAAGTTGAGCATTAATTTCATTAGCAAAAGTTTCAGCAACTACTTTCGTGTGGCCATAACCAGAGAAATATACAACCGCAATATTAGAATTAGACATGGGAGAAACCTGTGTTTTATTAAATTCTGTTTTATGATATATTTTAGAAACTAGGTGTCAATTAGTTACCACATGGTAACTAGTATATTTTTTTTAAAATAAGTAGGTAAATGGTATGAATGAATGCCTAAAATACAATATTTTTCAACAACATTGCCCTGCTCGTTTATTTTTTGAAAAAATTGCAGATAAGTGGGTTTTACTCATCTTAAATATTCTTGAGGAAGAAACTCAGCATTTCAATTTACTCAAAAAGAACATTCAAGGTATTTCACCTAAAGTCTTATCACAAAAGTTAAAAATGCTAGAAAGAGATGGTTTTATCGAACGTAAAATTCAAGACACTTCACCCATTCGTGTAGACTACTCACTTACACCATTGGGTCAGAATGTCGCATCAATGGCATTCCAATTAAAAGAATGGGCTGAAACAAACATTGAGCAAGTTTTAGCAGCACAAATCATGTATGACGAAAAAATACTAGAACAAGCTTAAAATAAAATTAGATCAAAAAAATAAGGCCACCTAGGGCCTCATTTTTTGTATTTAGGAAACTAACCTAAATTTTTAAAACCTTGCTGACGCCATGCTTCGTAAACAATCACTGCAGTTGCATTAGACAAATTCAAACTTCTAGAGTTTTCAGCCATGGGTAACCGAATCCACTGCTCTTGAGGGAACATCAAGCGAACATGCTCAGGCAAGCCGCGTGTTTCTGGCCCCATCAGTAAAGCCACAGGTCGATTCAAATCAACTGTATGCGGAGTTGCAGAACCCTTCGTCGTTAGAGGAAAGACATGCTCAACACCTTTTGACTTTAAGTCTGCGAGGCATGCTTCAATATTGTCCCAAATCTGCATTCTTGCCCATTCATGATAATCAAGCCCCGCACGTTTAAGCTTTTTATCATCAAGCTCAAAACCTAAAGGCTTAACCAAATGCAATTGAGCCCCTGTATTCGCGCATAGTCGAATAATATTCCCTGTGTTTGCAGGGATTTCAGGCTCGTATAGAACAACATGAATCACTTAATTACTCACTTAAATTACTTGTTGGTTAGCTTAGGCAATAGTTACCTCTCTTTTGTAGATAGTAATTGGCCTACTAATTCCACTGTAACTGTTCGCGCAAACGTACGACCTCACCAATAATTGTGAGAGTCGGCGCATGAATTTGATGTTCTGTCACTTTAGATGCAATATCAGCAAGTGACCCCACCACAACCTTTTGTTCAGGGGTTGTGCCCTTTGAAATTAATGCGACTGGCATATCTGGACGCTGTCCGTGTGCAATCAGTTGCTCACAAATACGTTCCAAGCCCACCAAGCCCATATAAAGAACTAAAGTCTGGTTCTCATATACTAGCTCATTCCAAGGAAGCTCAGGAGAACCTTCTTTTAAATGACCAGTTAGAAAACGCACACTCTGAGCATAGTCACGATGAGTGAGCGGAATACCAGCATAAGCTGAACAGCCTGACGCTGCCGTAATGCCTGGAACCACCTGAAATGGTACACCAGCTTGGAACAATTCTTGGATCTCTTCGCCACCACGCCCAAAAATAAACGGATCACCGCCTTTTAAACGACAAACACGCTTTCCTTGTTGAGCATATTCAACGAGTAAAGCATTGATCCCATCTTGAGGAACAGAATGATTTGAGCGAGCTTTACCAACATATATTTTTGTCGAGTCTCGACGGCATAATTCTAAAATGGGTTGAGATACCAAACGATCATAAATAACTACATCAGCTTGTTGCATTAAACGCAAAGCTTTTAAGGTAAGCAGTTCAGGATCACCTGGACCTGCACCCACCAAATAAACTTCACCTTTAGGTGCTTTCCACTCCAGCAATGCTTGTTCAAGCATGCTATCTGCAACATCACGATTATCGTTAAAAACCTGCTCTTTTAAGGGACTTGCATACAAGTTTTCCCAAAAAATACGGCGTTCATCAGGATTAGAAATTTTTTCTTTAACCTGATTTCGCCATTTTCCAGAAAATTCCGCTAACTTCCCCATTCCATGCGGAATGGATGTCTCTAACTGTGTACGGATTTGACGAGATAAAACAGGAGACGTCCCATTTGAAGCAACCGAAATCACTAAAGGTGAACGGTCAATAATCGCAGGAACCATAAAGCGGCAATGTGGAATATCGTCAACACTGTTTACAAGTAAATTACGTACTTCACATTGCTCAAAGACTGTTTTATTGACTTGCGGATCGTTAGTCGCAGCAATGACTAAACGATAGGGTGTACTTAAAAACTTCTCAGAGAAAACTTCAGCAAAATGCTGACCGCTTATTGCTGTTACTAATTGCAGAAGCTGCTCTTCAATTTCAGGAGCAACAATATCTATTATTGCCCCCGCCTTAGCTAATAAGGTTGCCTTGCGTAAAGCAATATGCCCTCCGCCCACAATCAGACAACGTTGCTGCTGCAACTTCAAAGAGATTGGAAAAATATCCACCTTAAACCTCTATATCAATCATCTGATTATGTTTAAGCAAAAAACGTGCACAATTTAGATGCAAAGCTTAGTCAATAAAAGTTGCACCACCCATATATGGGCGTAATACTTCTGGAATCTCGATTGAGCCGTCTTCACGTTGGTAATTTTCCATTACTGCAAGTAAAGTACGTCCTACTGCAAGACCTGAACCATTTAGCGTATGCACTAATTCAGTCTTCTTCTGATCCATACGGAAGCGTGCTTTCATACGACGCGCTTGGAAGTCACCCATATTAGAGCAGCTTGAAATCTCACGATATGTATTTTGGCTTGGAACCCATACTTCTAAATCGTAAGTTTTCATCGCACCAAAGCCCATATCACCACCACAGAGCAAAATTTTGCGGTATGGCAAACCAAGTGCCTGCAAAATGCCCTCAGCATGTGCAGTAAGTTCTTCAAGGGCCTGCATAGACGTTTCTGGTTTAACGATTTGCACCATTTCAACTTTATCAAATTGGTGCTGACGGATTAAACCACGTGTATCACGGCCATAAGAACCAGCTTCACTACGGAAACATGGTGTATGCGCTGCATATTTTAATGGTAAACGGTCTGCGTCAATAATTTCATCACGAACAAAGTTAGTGACTGGAACTTCAGCTGTAGGAATAAGGTAGTATTCTTTTTCACCTTGAAGTTTAAATAAATCTTCTTCAAATTTTGGTAATTGTCCTGTCCCACGAAGTGAGTCAGCATTAACCAAATAAGGCACGTATGCTTCAGTATAGCCATTCTTTAGAGTATGGGTATCAAGCATAAACTGAGTTAAAGCACGTTGTAGACGCGCTAAAGGCCCCTTCAATACGCTGAAACGTGAACCAGTGAGTTTGGTCGCAGTTTCAAACTCTAGTCCACCCATCCACTCGCCTAAATCAGTATGATCTTTGATTTCAAAATCGAACTGACGAGGTGTACCCCATTTTGAGATTTCAACGTTATCACTCTCATCCTTACCAGCTGGCACAGATTCATCCGGTAAGTTTGGAATGCTAAGTGCTTTTTGCTCAATCTCGTTTTGTAGTTCTGATAAAGCAACTTCAGCTGCTTTAATCTCATCACCAATCGCCTGCATGCGTGCCATGATTTCAGAAGCATCGCCACCGGATTTTTTAATCTGACCCACTTGTTTAGCACCGGCATTTCGCTCTGCCTGTAACTTTTCAGTTTTTGATTGCAAGTCTTTACGGCGAGTCTCTAAAGACGCCCATTCTTGAACGTCTAACTGAACACCACGTTTTGCCAAAGCTGCATTAACGACTTCAATATTATTTCTGAGTAACTTAGGGTCGATCATAATTAATCATAATATGGGTAAAAAACTGGCAATAGTGTAAGCCCTTAACACTAAAAAATATAGTGATCATCTTCATATCGAATAGCTTTCACACAATTCTAAGAAGAGACCTCATATTTTACATGTTGTAGTTTGGCACACTCGGTAAATACTCAGGTTTAATGAACTTAGCTGCCTCAGAATATGGCAGTATTAATTCAGTCATTCCTTCTGCATAAGAAGCTAACTCATAGACAGGATAGACAAAAACAATCCCATTGGCACCATAATAGTAATTATCACTTAGTTGCAGTTTTTCACGGCTAATATTGTGGTCTTGAAGCCAGTTCGTATTCGCATCAAAAAGTGCATCAACGAGTTGTTTTTCTACATCTGGCTTAATGAGTTCAGCAACAGTAATGTGTTTTTTATTTAATAAATCAAAATTTACAAACTCTTGATGAGACATGCCATGTGCTGCACCCACAGAGTATGAGTATGTCTGTAAGGCAAAGGTTGCAAGATTATAATTTTGTCCCAAATAACGGACATAAATTGCACTTTGACTTGAGCTCGGCTCCCCTTCTGGTACCTCGACAGGTTTATCAGCCAAGTTTGCAAAAGCATTCGGGTCTGCTTTTTTTATACGGTTCGTAAAATAATCATTAATCCATTTTTGGTTGGTTTGTACTGTCTGAAAATCATATTCAGTACAGCCATCTTCAAGACAAACTTTAGATTTTGGTAATTTGACTGGAATTACTTTTGCCTGAATCACTGGAACTTCTGCTTGTTTTTGTTCTTTTACTGAAGCACTAGATGCAGGTTGCTCATCTTTAGCTGCAGATTTTGGCTGACAACCACTTACTGCCGCCATGGCAGCCACCATAGGAAGAATGAAAATAATTTTCTTATCGTAAAGTCGCATGTTAATCCCCGTGTAATCTGTTTTATCACTATACAAAGCGTAGGAATAAGACGGGGTTAAAAAATGTATCTAGGATTGATATATAAAAAGAAAGCCACCCTTTTAGGTGGCTTTCTTAACGAATCACAATAATTATTGATCAATAATATCTGTGCCTTTTGGTGGCGTAAAATTAAAAGTTGAAGCTGGAATTGAGGCATTCACTTTTACATTATTAAATTTCACATAAGTGGTTTGACCTAAAGAATCTTGTAATACCATTAACGTAGGTGCTTTGTTGGCACCAAAACTAATAGTTAAGCTTTGGAAAGCTCCATCTTCTTTTTTCGGGAATAAAGTGAAATATAATTTAGATTTATCTGGCTGAGTCACTCGGTAAGACTTCATGATTTGACTAGTATTACCAGAGAGCAATAAAGCTGGAGTATCGGCTACTTGCGAATCTAAGCTTTGACGTACAGCTTGCTGTAAATCAGGATCATAAATCCATACTGTTTTACCACTTGTCACAATAGTTTGTTTGGACGGGCTCACAGTTTCCCAATAAAATTTCCCCGGACGTTCAACTTTCATTGAACCTTTAAATGTCTGGTTCATATGCTGAGCACCTAGACCTTTTTTCTGTGCTACAGCTTTTGTAGTTGCTTTGGTTGTTTGTTCAAAATCAGCAGTTAAACGCTGTAATCCTGATAACTGATTTACCAGGTTCCCAATTGCCTGTTGCTCCGGTGCTGCTACTGGTGCAGCAAACGCTGTAGTACTCATTACAGGAGCAAGCACTGAGGCGCTGAGTGTAATAGCACACATGGTTTTACGAAGCATATTCATGTCATCACCTTTTTAGTTGCTGTAAGATAACTTGTTCGCTTTTAATTTAACTCAGCCAAACAAGCTCTTCATTCAAGACTCATATTAACCGACAAACTCTGTGCTAATCATTGAGAAAATAAGATATTTTGTTATGTTGTTCATATAGTTTGTAGAATTTCATTCATCATGATGAAGATAAAATTAATGAAATTCCATAAAAAAAGCCCACAAAATGTGGGCTTTTTCTTAAGCTAAAACTTAAACAGTTTCAACTTTTACGTAGCGACGGCCAAATTGACCTTTCACTTCGAATTTTACTACGCCGTCAGCAGTAGCAAATAAAGTATGGTCACGGCCCATACCAACATTTGCACCAGCGTGGAATTCTGTACCACGTTGACGAACGATGATGTTACCAGCAGTTACAGTTTGACCACCGTAAACTTTAACACCTAACATTTTTGGGTTTGAATCACGACCGTTCTTCGTCGATCCACCGGCTTTTTTAGTTGCCATGTCTCTTACTCCTCGTGATTAGCCTGAAATACCAGTAATTTTCAACTCAGTGAACCATTGACGGTGACCTTGTTGCTTACGGTAGTGTTTACGACGACGCATTTTGATAATGCGGATTTTGTCGTGACGACCATGACCAATCACTTCTGCAGTTACTTTAGCGCCAGCTACAACTGGAGCACCGATTTGAATGTTGTCACCGTTTACAACCATTAATACATCATCAAATGTAATAGTTGCGCCAGATTCAGCCTTCAATAATTCAACTTTAAGGGTTTCACCCTCAACTACACGGTGCTGTTTACCACCGCTTTGGATTACTGCGTACATAACGTACTCCAATCAGCCCGTGTCGTCGTGCCGATAAAGGGATATATCGATCTTAAAACGAACGCCACTGGGGTTATACAAGGCGACAGATTTTAAGTGAAATTTGATCAAACGACAAGTGCTTTATCTTTATCTGGGCAATAGAGACCGCTATTCTTACATAATAAAAACAGCTTAAATTCGAATTTAGTACTTTTCATTGATTCTGAATGAAATTTAAAATACAGTTCCAAACACAACTTGCAACAAGAACAAGCTGTATTCATGTTGACGTTATTAAAATTTATTGTTTTGTCGGAAACACACCGTTTTGCCGAAATAAAGAACAAAGAACTCTTCATGAACATACAAATGATTCATATCAATTGCTTGTTTCCCTGTTTAATGCACTTTTAATTGATACACTAACGCCACTTATCACCAATACGGGGTTTTTCTTCATATGGTCATCGATTTTAAGCAAGACATTCTCGCTCCTGTTGCTACAGACTTTGCTGCGATGGATCACTTGATTAATGAAGGAATTAGCTCAAAAGTCGGCTTGGTCATGTCGGTCAGTAAGCATGTTGTTGAAGCTGGCGGCAAACGTATGCGCCCAATCATGTGCTTACTTGCAGCACGCGCTTGTGGCCTCGACAATATGCAACATGCACAGCGTTTAGCTGCTATTATTGAAATGCTTCATACCGCAACTTTAGTGCATGATGATGTGGTCGATGAATCGGGGCTTCGCCGTGGCCGCCCTACTGCCAACGCAACTTGGAACAACCAAACTGCCGTGTTAGTGGGTGACTTCCTTATTGCCCGTGCTTTTGACTTATTGGTTGATTTAAACAACATGACCTTATTAAAAGACTTCTCAACAGGTACATGTGAAATCGCTGAAGGTGAGGTATTACAGCTTCAATCTCAGCATCAACCAGATACAACCGAAGAAACATATTTAAAAATTATTCACGGGAAAACCTCTCGTTTATTTGAACTTGCAACTGAAGGTGCTGCCATTTTGGCGGGACAAGAAGCTTATCGTGAACCTTTAAGATTATTTGCAGGTCATTTCGGAAATGCATTCCAAATTATTGACGATATTTTAGACTACACTTCAGATGCTGAAACATTAGGTAAAAATATTGGTGATGATTTAATGGAAGGTAAACCGACTTTACCGTTAATTTCAGCATTAGCACATTCAACTGGTGAAGAACACGCCATTATTCGTCGTAGTATTGCGACAGGTGGGGTTGACCAATTAACCAGAGTAATTGAAATTGTGCAAAAGTCTGGTGCTTTAGATTATTGCCAGCGCCGTGCCCAAGAAGAAACAGAAGCAGCACTGCAAGCCTTATCAATCTTGCCTGATACACCTTATCGCCAAGCATTGATTAACCTCACTCGGCTTGCATTACATCGAATACAGTAGATATTATTTTGCCTATGCATATAAATTTTTCAGATCATTTTTTAAAAATCCAGAAACAGCTTGAAAACCCTCAAGCTGTTATCGACGAAAATATCCTCATTGACTTAGTCAATGCCTTACGGCCATCCGATCCTCATGATACGGATGAGATAGAGCAAAAAATACAAGCATTTATTGACAGCTTATTACTTACTCCTACCGCTCCTGCCCTTTTACAAACCTTTTTATTACGTTTAATTAATCAATATAAGCAAGTGAGCTTATATGCAGATAGCGGTATTTTGTCTTTAGATGGTTTCTGGAACCAGCTTGGGCAAAGACTTGGCGGCCATTTTCTACCGCTTATTGAAGATGCAAGCCAACTCAAAATTTTGATTGGAAAAATTTTCTATTTAGAAAGTGATTCAGTCTGGTTAAACAATGTTGATGACAAGGATTGGGCAACCTTATTCGGTCTAATTGGGCAAAGTAATAGTAATGTTGAAGAAAAACATGCCATTCAGCGAGAAATGATCAAGGCTATTACGGTTCTATCTTATCGTATTAGTGGTATTGGGCTTTATCCTGAATTTATTAATGCTCAGCCTGAGCTAACTGAATATGAGTCGCCGTTTTTAGTACAGAATCGTGAAATTATTGAGTTTATCGAAAAATATAAAAAACAAGATATTTCTCAAGATGACACTGTGGTAACTGTACCTCCAGATGCATCTCAAGCATTTGTAATGTTGGAACAATGTCGGGATGTCGTTTTAAAGATACGTCGAGCAACAAAAAGAATTGGTGTTAGTTTAAGTTTGACATATCTATTGTCCTTACTTGAACAATGTTTAGACCGAATTGAATTATTGCTCTATTTGGTTGTTGATAACAGCGAAGGACGTTACGTTTCTTTAGGAAACTTAATTTCGGACTTAACCAAAGCTCATTATAGTGAAAAAAGCGTCCGTTCTTTACTTAGCACGACTAGTGAGCTTATTGCCTTTCAAGTCACAGAAAATGCGAGCCGTACCGGTGAGCACTATGTAAGTACAGACACTAAAGGCTTTTGGGGAATGTACAAAGCCGCTGCCGGTGCAGGTGTCATTATTGCCTGTATGGCAACATTAAAGATTCTTGCTGCACGAATGACGATGGCGCCACTCATGCAAGCCTTTACGTTCAGTATGAACTATTCACTTGGCTTTATTCTGATTCACGTATTGCACTTTACCGTTGCAACAAAACAGCCAGCAATGACCGCTGCTGCACTCGCTGCAACTGTACAGCAACGTAAAGGTTCTAAAACTGCACAAATTGCAGAATTAGCAGCGCTTATTATCAATATTATTCGAACTCAGTTTATTGCTATTTTGGGGAATATCTCGATTGCGATTCCTACCGCTGCCCTCATTACCTTTGCTTGGCAGTTCTATCTTGATGAGCCCTTATTAACCCATACCAAAGCAACCTATTTATTACATAGTTTAAATCCTTTTACGTCATTAGCTGTTCCTCACGCAGCAATTGCGGGAGTCTGCTTGTTTTTATCAGGCCTGATTGCTGGTTACTTCGATAACATGGCAGTTTACCGAAAAGTAGGACCGCGTTTAAAAGCTCATCGCCGACTACGCAATTTATTTGGACAAGAACGTCTTAATCGTTTTGCAGAATATATTGAACGTAATTTAGGTGCACTTGCGGGTAACTTTCTATTTGGTGTCATGCTAGGAAGTATGGGAACAATAGGTTTTATTTTAGGTTTACCTCTAGATATTCGACATATTGCCTTTGCATCAGCAAACTTTATTCAAGGTTTAATGACTATAAACGGTAGTCCAGATATTGGCTTGATTATTGTTTCGTTTTTAGGCGTACTCTGTATCGGTCTCACGAACTTATTTGTGAGTTTCACTTTAACGATTATTGTGGCTCTACGCGCACGCCGAGTACGCTTTGAACAATGGAAACCTTTGGCTAAACTGGTCATGACCCATTTTCTTACACGTCCGAGCGACTTCTTCTGGCCTCCAAAACAGCCTTTAGAATTAGAAGAAAATGCCCAAGCCAATAGTGGAAAAAAAGCAGAACACTAACTGTTTTGCTTTGTACACAAAATGTGATATCCGTCAATTTTGTTGTGATTGTTTTTCCAAATGTTAAAAAAATTTCAAAATGAATTTACGATGATCTATCAGGCTTGAAAAAAAGTGTACTGGCAAGTACACTTTCAACGGCGTTCAGTAGTAGAAAACTACATGAATAAGCAAAGGTGTGTATATGCCCTATCTATTGCTTTGTATTGGTTGCGTTTTTTTAGGATTAGGTATTCTTGGTCTATTTGTGCCAAGTCTTCAATCTTTGGACTTGCTCACCGTTCAAACATTGAGTCACCATCGTTTAGATTATCTTAATACTATAACCACCTTTCTTGCACGCATAGGCGGCATGCCTTTTGTATGTTTTTTATCCTTTCTAATATGTGTATATTTAGCATGGTATAAAAAATATATTACTGTTATTTTCATTAGCTTGGGAGTTTTTGGCAGTATCACCATTGGTTGGCTGCTCAAATGGTGTGTTAACCGGCCTAGACCTCCTGAGGCATATCATATTGTTGAAAGTTATGGTGCATCGTTCCCAAGTGCACATAGTGTTTATGCATCAACACTAGCTTGTCTGGCAATGATTATGTTATGCCGTAAGCACAACATTAACTCTCCTTATATTGTTTTGATCTCCTGTCTTTGGTTTGTGTGTATGGGGCTTTCAAGAATATATGCAGGAGTTCATTTCCCAACAGACGTACTCGCTGGTTGGGGCATTGGTTTTATTTGGATTGCACTGCTTTGGCTCTGGTTATTACAAACACAAAGTAGGTTAAGTAGAAAACAAATATATTTTTAGATTTTATCTAAACGAGGTGGAACAATGATGTCGGCTAAGCTTTGGGCACCAGCCCTTACTGCTTGCGCATTAGCAACAAGTATCGCACTTGTTGGTTGTAGCAAAGGCTCCGATGAGAAACAGCAAGCTGCTGCTGCTCAGAAAATGCCGCCTGCAGAAGTAGGTGTTATTGTTGCTCAACCACAAAGTGTTGAACAAAGCGTTGAGCTTTCAGGCCGTACTTCAGCATATCAAATTTCTGAAGTTCGTCCTCAAACAAGTGGCGTGATTTTAAAGCGCTTATTTGCTGAAGGAAGTTATGTTCGTGAAGGTCAGGCACTCTATGAGCTCGACTCTAGAACGAACCGTGCAACGTTAGAGAATGCAAAAGCATCACTCCTACAACAACAGGCAAATCTAGCTTCACTACGTACCAAGTTAAATCGTTATAAACAACTTGTTTCTAGTAATGCTGTGTCTAAACAGGAATATGATGACTTACTTGGTCAAGTTAATGTTGCAGAAGCACAAGTTGCAGCAGCTAAGGCTCAAGTAACAAATGCAAATGTAGATCTTGGTTATTCTACAATTCGCTCTCCTATTTCTGGACAATCTGGACGTTCATCAGTAACGGCTGGTGCTTTAGTTACTGCAAATCAGACTAATGCGTTAGTGACGATTCAACAGTTAGATCCAATTTATGTTGATATTAATCAGTCTAGCGCTGAGTTGTTACGTTTACGTCAACAATTAAGTAAAGGCAGTTTGAACAACAGTAACAATACGAAAGTAAAATTAAAGCTTGAAGATGGTTCTACCTACCCGATCGAAGGCCAACTTGCTTTCTCTGACGCTTCTGTAAACCAAGATACAGGAACAATTACTTTACGTGCCGTATTCTCTAACCCGAATCATTTATTGCTTCCGGGTATGTATACCACTGCACAAATTGTTCAGGGTGTTGTTCCAAACGCTTATCTGATTCCTCAAGCTGCGGTTACACGTTTACCTACAGGTCAAGCTGTAGCAATGCTTGTTAATGCCAAAGGGGCTGTTGAGAGTCGTCCAATTGAAACCTCAGGTGTTCAAGGACAAAACTGGATTGTGACTAACGGCTTAAAAGCTGGCGATAAAGTCATTGTTGATGGCGTTGCCAAAGTCAAAGAAGGGCAACAAGTAACAGCAAAACCTTATCAAGCTCAACCAGCAAATCCTCAAGGTGCAGCGCCAAATGCTGCGAAACCGGCTCAATCAGGTAAACCTCAAGCAGAACAGAAAGCAGCTTCAAATGCATAAGGGGTAGATTGAATGGCACAATTTTTTATTCATCGCCCCATATTTGCGTGGGTGATTGCATTAGTCATTATGTTGGCGGGTATTCTCACGCTAACAAAAATGCCTATTGCACAGTATCCAACGATTGCACCACCGACAGTCACCATTGCTGCGACTTATCCTGGTGCATCGGCTGAAACAGTTGAAAACACCGTAACCCAGATCATTGAACAACAAATGAATGGTCTCGATGGTTTACGTTATATTTCTTCTAACAGTGCTGGTAACGGACAAGCATCTATTCAATTAAACTTTGAACAAGGTGTTGACCCTGATATCGCACAAGTTCAGGTTCAGAACAAATTGCAATCTGCAACTGCGCTTTTACCTGAAGATGTACAACGTCAAGGTGTAACAGTTACTAAATCTGGTGCAAGCTTCCTACAAGTTATTGCATTTTATTCACCAGATAACAGCCTTTCAGACTCAGACATTAAAGACTACGTAAACTCTTCAATTAAAGAGCCGCTTAGCCGTGTTGCTGGTGTTGGTGAAGTTCAGGTCTTTGGTGGTTCATATGCAATGCGTATTTGGCTCGATCCAGCCAAGTTAACAAGTTACCAACTCACTCCTAGTGATATTGCAACTGCGCTTCAAGCACAAAACTCGCAAGTTGCTGTAGGTCAGTTAGGTGGTGCGCCTGCTGTACAAGGTCAAGTACTTAACGCAACAGTGAATGCTCAAAGTTTGTTACAGACTCCTGAGCAGTTTAGAAATATCTTTTTAAAGAACACAGCATCTGGTGCTGAAGTTCGTTTAAAAGATGTAGCTCGCGTAGAGTTAGGTTCGGATAACTATCAGTTCGACTCGAAATTTAATGGTAAACCAGCAGGTGGTCTTGCAATTAAAATTGCTACAGGTGCTAACGCACTGGATACGGCAGCTGCTGTTGAACAACGTTTATCTGAATTACGTAAGAACTATCCAGCAGGTTTACAAGATAAACTAGCTTATGACACGACTCCATTTATCCGTCTTTCAATTGAAAGTGTAGTACACACATTAATTGAAGCCGTGATTTTGGTATTCATTGTCATGTTCCTATTTTTACAAAACTGGCGCGCAACGATTATTCCAACGCTTGCAGTTCCAGTGGTTGTATTAGGTACATTTGCTGTTATTAATATTTTTGGCTTCTCAATTAACACCTTAACCATGTTCGCTATGGTATTGGCAATCGGTCTTCTGGTCGATGACGCTATTGTTGTAGTGGAAAACGTTGAACGTGTAATGAGTGAAGATCATACTGATCCGGTTACGGCTACTTCACGCTCAATGCAGCAGATTTCTGGTGCGTTAGTGGGTATTACCAGTGTATTGACAGCGGTATTCGTACCAATGGCCTTCTTTGGTGGTACAACAGGTGTAATTTACCGCCAGTTCTCGATTACCCTTGTAACTGCAATGGTACTGTCGTTAATTGTAGCGTTGACGTTCACACCTGCACTTTGTGCGACTATTCTAAAACAGCATGATCCAAATAAAGAACCAAGCAATAATATCTTCGCTCGTTTCTTTAGAAGCTTTAACAATGGTTTTGACCGCATGTCGCACAGCTACCAAAATGGTGTTAGCCGCATGCTTAAAGGCAAAATCTTCTCTGGCGTGCTCTACGCTGTTGTAGTTGCCCTTTTAGTCTTCTTGTTCCAAAAACTCCCATCTTCATTCTTACCAGAAGAAGATCAGGGTGTTGTAATGACACTTGTTCAATTACCACCAAATGCAACGCTTGACCGTACAGGTAAAGTGATTGACACCATGACAAACTTCTTTATGAATGAAAAAGACACAGTAGAATCAATTTTCACTGTTTCTGGTTTCTCATTCACAGGTGTGGGTCAAAACGCTGGTATTGGCTTCGTTAAGTTGAAAGACTGGAGCAAACGTACTTCACCGGAAACCCAAATCGGCGCATTAATTAAGCGTGGTATGGCATTAAACATGATCATTAAAGATGCATCATATGTTATGCCGTTACAGCTTCCTGCAATGCCTGAATTGGGTGTAACTGCCGGATTTAACTTGCAGCTTAAAGATTCAAGTGGTCAAGGCCATGAGAAACTAATTGCAGCACGTAACACTATTTTAGGCTTGGCATCGCAAGATAAACGCCTCATGGGTGTACGTCCAAATGGCCAAGAAGATACGCCTCAATATCAAATTAATGTAGATCAGGCTCAAGCTGGTGCTATGGGTGTTAGCATTGCTGACATCAACAATACAATGCGTATTGCTTGGGGTGGTTCATACATTAACGATTTCGTTGACCGCGGTCGTGTGAAAAAAGTTTATGTTCAAGGTGATGCGGGTAGCCGTATGATGCCTGAAGATTTAAACAAGTGGTATGTACGTAATAACAAAGGTGAGATGGTTCCATTCTCGGCATTTGCTACTGGCAAATGGACATATGGTTCTCCACGTCTTGAACGTTATAACGGCGTATCATCGGTTAACATTCAAGGTACACCTGCACCTGGCGTGAGTTCTGGTGATGCCATGAAAGCAATGGAAGAAATTATTGGTAAGTTACCATCTATGGGCTTACAAGGTTTCGACTATGAATGGACAGGCTTATCACTTGAAGAACGTGAGTCTGGTGCTCAAGCGCCATTCTTATATGCGCTTTCATTGTTAATCGTATTCCTTTGCTTGGCTGCATTGTATGAAAGCTGGTCAATTCCGTTCTCGGTTTTACTTGTGGTACCGCTTGGTGTCATTGGTGCGATCGTATTGACTTACTTGGGTATGATTATTAAAGGAGATCCAAATCTCTCGAATAACATTTACTTCCAGGTAGCGATTATTGCGGTAATTGGTCTTTCGGCAAAAAATGCGATCTTGATTGTTGAGTTCGCAAAAGAGCTGCAAGAGAAAGGTGAAGATCTACTTGACGCAACCTTACATGCTGCAAAAATGCGTTTACGTCCAATTATCATGACAACCCTTGCCTTCGGTTTTGGTGTACTTCCGCTTGCACTTTCAACAGGTGCTGGTGCAGGAAGTCAGCACTCGGTAGGCTTCGGTGTACTTGGTGGCGTACTCAGCGCGACATTCTTAGGTATCTTCTTTATCCCTGTATTCTATGTGTGGATTCGTAGTATCTTTAAGTACAAACCAAAAACCATAAACACTCAGGAGCATAAATCGTGATGCAAAAAGTATGGTCTATTTCAGGTCGTAGCATTGCGGTATCTGCACTTGCGCTTGCTTTGGCAGCTTGTCAAAGCATGCGCGGCCCAGAACCAGTCGTGAAAACCGATATTCCACAGAGCTATGCATATAACAGCGCTTCTGGTACATCTATTGCTGAACAGGGCTACAAACAGTTCTTTGCTGACCCACGTTTGCTTGAAGTAATCGACTTGGCTCTTGCGAATAACCGTGATTTACGTAAAGCAACGCTCAATATTGAACGTGCTCAAGAGCAGTATCAGATTACGAAGAACAACCAGCTTCCAACAATCGGAGCAAGTGGTAGTGCAATTCGTCAGGTTACGCCAAGTCGTGACCCGAATAACCCCTACTCTACTTACCAAGTAGGTTTGGGTGTAACTGCTTATGAGCTTGATTTCTGGGGCCGTGTTCGTAGTCTAAAAGACGCTGCTTTAGATAATTACCTTTCAACACAAAGTGCACGTGATTCGACTCAAATCAGTTTGATCAGTCAAGTTGCTCAAGCATGGTTAAACTATTCGTTTGCAACGGCGAATTTAAGACTTGCAGAGCAAACACTTAAAGCGCAGCAAGATTCTTACAATCTCAACAAAAAACGTTTTGATGTAGGTATCGACAGTGAAGTTCCATTACGTCAGGCACAGATTTCTGTAGAAACTGCGCGTAACGATGTAGCGAACTACAAAACTCAAATTGCTCAAGCACAAAACTTGTTGAACTTACTTGTAGGCCAACCAGTTGCACAAAACTTGTTACCGACACAGCCTGTGAAACGTATTGCTCAGCAAAATGTATTCACTGCTGGTTTACCAAGTGATTTGTTAAATAACCGTCCAGATGTAAAAGCGGCCGAATATAACTTAAGCGCTGCGGGTGCGAATATTGGTGCAGCAAAAGCACGTTTATTCCCAACCATTAGCTTAACGGGTTCAGCAGGTTATGCATCAACTGACTTAAGTGATCTATTTAAGTCTGGTGGTTTTGCATGGTCAATTGGTCCAAGCTTAGATTTACCAATCTTTGACTGGGGTACTCGTCGTGCCAATGTAAAAATTTCTGAAACCGATCAGAAAATTGCATTGTCTGATTATGAAAAATCAGTTCAGTCTGCATTCCGTGAAGTTAATGATGCACTTGCGACACGTGCCAACATTGGTGAACGTTTAACAGCTCAACAACGTTTAGTAGAAGCAACTAATCGCAACTACACACTTTCAAATGCCCGCTTCCGTGCAGGTATTGATAGTTACTTGACAGTTCTTGATGCACAACGTTCATCTTATTCAGCTGAACAAGGTTTGTTATTGCTTCAACAAGCAAACTTAAACAACCAAATCGAGTTATATAAAACTCTAGGTGGCGGTTTAAAAGCAAATACTTCAGATACAGTGGTACATCAACCATCAAGTGCTGAACTGAAAAAGCAATAAGCTTTAAATCACATTCTTATAAAAGCTCACTTCGGTGGGCTTTTTTATTGCAACCAATGTGAATATTTTTTATCTTGAAACCTTAATAAATTTTGATTGATAAAAAACAATGTTATTAAGTAATTTAGAAAGCGTTCCAGGCCATCAAATTTTAAAACAACTTGATGTTGTATATGGCAGCACTGTTCGTAGTAAACATGTAGGCCGTGACCTCATGGCAAGTTTAAAAAATATTGTAGGTGGAGAACTCACAGGCTACACCGAACTTTTAGAAGAATCCCGCCAAGAAGCAATGGATCGCATGATTGCTAAGGCACAGCAACTTGGTGCTAACGCAATTGTTGGCATTCGTTTTTCAACTTCAAACATTGCCCAAGGTGCTTCCGAGTTATTTGTATATGGCACAGCAGTCGTTGTGCAGCCCCAAGCACCTCATCTACCCGATCCATTTAATGCATAGGTAGAAAATGGACAATCTTATTTTTCAGCTTGTTATTTTTCTTATTCTTTTCAGTATTGGTTGGGCTTTTGGCCGCCATATTGAACGAAAACATTTAAATGAACTTCTAGAAAAAGAGCAACAATTTGCACATATCAGAATTGATACCAATCGTTTTGCAACGAGTGATCAATTAGGCCATTTTATTAGCAGTAATGTAGTCATTTCTCACGACTACTTTAAATATGTACTGGCTTCTATAAAAAATGTTTTAGGAGGTCGGCTGACCAGTTATGAAAGCATTGTTGAACGAGCTCGCCGTGAAGCGATTATTCGTTTAAAACAGCAAGCCCATAATGTGGGTGCTAACCATATTATGGGAGTTCGGTTGAGTACAACCGAACTCGGTATGCAAGGCGGAATGGTTGAAGTTTTTGCTTATGGTACAGCAGTCAAAGACTAGCACTGCCCCATAGCAGAAAAATGTATACGCGGATTGCCAATATTTTTGGTTAAATGTTGGCAAATTCCGGTAATTTTCCATTTGTCCTGTTGTTTTGCCAAAGTAAAATAATAACGACCAAAAGAATGAAAATAATCATTTTCAGAAAAACGGTAAATTTGATAATTACACTCTAGCCATGCACGATCTTGTTCAATCCGAACAAGAGGATTACTCAAATTATGTTGTAGTCGCAAATGTGACAAAGCTTGTTGCCTCGAACCTTTATATTCATGACAAGACACCACACATAAAGGCTCCCCTCTAAACTGGAAATAGTCCACCTCAAGTTGATCGGCCAATAACTCATCAAACGCATCCCAATTTTTCTGGTCAAAGACCAATTGAAAACGCGTAACAACGTCTAAGATACGATGGTAGTCTTGATCCATGGTGAACCTTCTATGTGGGTTTTTCCATCAATTTAGCACGGCAAAATCTCTTTTTTATTTCACTTTTGTTTTTCGAATCATTTTATAGAGTAATTTCGGTGACATACGGGAAACCATCACACCTAATTTTTCTTTAGTACCGCCTACCACAATATATTCTTGTCCTTGCATTAACGCCTTAACTGAATGTTCTGCAAAAACATCGGCTTCTAGTCCATTTTCGATTGCTTCATCTTGATGGCCTTGAGGTTGTCCTGCGCCATTTAACGCATTAAACGAAACATTAGTTTTTACAAAGCCCGGGAAAATAACAGAAACTTCAACACCCTGATCGGCAACTTCGGCACGTAAACTGTTGGCCCACATGTGAATAGCAGCTTTAGCAGCCGAATAACTTGCACGGTATTGCGTACCTAGAAGGCCTGCCACACTCGACACAAATACGACTCGGCCAGACTTTTGTTTGAGCATAGTCGGCAGCACAGTTTTAGTTAGTGCCACTTGCGAGAAATAATCGACTTCCATAATGGCGCGTTCTGTTGCCATTGTGGTGTCCTGAATCAAAGCACGTTGACTTAAACCCGCATTATTAATAAGCCAGTCAATTCGTCCTTTTGCTTTTAAAATCTGCTCATAAGCCTCTTGAACTTGCTCTTGATTGGTAATGTCTGCAACTACCGACAAGTGCTGATCCGGATGGAGTAAACCAACGCGAACTTCTTCTAATTCTTCAAAGCGACGCGAAGTTAAAATTACTTGAGCCCCTTGCAAAGCAAATTCACCAGCTAAAGCTTTACCTAAACCGGAAGATGCTCCAGTAATCCACACCACTTTATTTTGCAAAGTATCAAGTTTGGCCATTTTGACTTCCTATTATCTTTTTAAATTATGCTGCTTGATGCATAAAGGCCAAAAAGTGATTGATATAATGAGTCGCTGTGGTCTGATCAACCTGCGTCCCCAATTTTTCCAAACGTTTATAGCCCAAATGCGTTGTCATATTAATGACCCCATTTAGGGTTTTGTCGACAACCAAATTAAATTTTAAACGTTTTTTAGGTTCACGTACTAGGCTTGTTACGCCTAAATCAACAATTTGAATCAAGGTCTGAAAAGCCTCTTCTACGCTTTGCATATTGCCCGCACGTATTTGTTCAGTCAGTGTTTGGGCCTGTTGCACAAGTTGTGGTGTGATTGGGTAAGTAATATAAACATCTTGCTCACGCTCTTTCATAAGTGATGTCATATAATCAACCAAAGGTAATAGACGTTCATTGCCGAAAAAAGAGACTGACCAAGGCATATATTTTCGGAAAGTATCTAAAATTTGTTGAAGAACTTTCTCGGACTCATGGCGCTGTTTTTCAGTCATGGTAGAGTTGTCTTGCTCATCCTTTAACAATACTGAGAAAACTTGCTCAATAATTTCACAAGATAAATCGGAAAGAACACTACCTAATGCTTTAGATTGGCTTTCTTTTACCCCTGCGTGTAATTTCTCTCGAATTGAAGCAAATTGGGTATAGGTTGAATCGGAAATCTTTAAAAAAACTTTGTAGCTCATATATCGCATCCCTTATCAATTCTTTTGTAATTTTTCTGCCGTGCCGCTACACGATTAAATTGTGATCCATGCTTCATAAATCTACCGTTTTTTGAAAAAAATACAAAACCGTTTATCTGTTTTCAGCACATTAATTTCGAGGCAATTTTTTGCTACAATAGATGCAATTTTTTATGCATATTCGATCTAAGCTACTATGACTGACGCTCAAACCGCTCAAAATATTGCCACCACCTACGATCCAACCGAGATCGAAAAGAAGTGGTACAAAACGTGGGAAGAACAAGGTTACTTCAAACCTTCTGGTCACGGTGAATCATTCTGTATCATGATTCCACCACCAAACGTCACTGGTAGTTTGCACATGGGCCATGGCTTTAACAATGCCATTATGGATGCCCTCACCCGTTATAACCGTATGATGGGTAAAAACACTTTGTGGCAACCGGGTACTGACCATGCTGGTATTGCAACTCAAATGGTGGTTGAGCGTCAACTTGGCTTACAAGGTGTAACTCGTCACGACTTAGGCCGTGAAAAGTTCATCGAAAAAGTTTGGGAATGGAAAGAACAATCTGGCGGCACAATTACCAAACAAATTCGTCGTTTAGGTTCGTCTGTAGACTGGTCACGTGAACGCTTCACGATGGATGAAGGTTTATCAAACGCAGTTAAAGAAGTATTCGTTCGTTTGCACGAAGACGGTTTAATTTACCGTGGTAAGCGTCTTGTAAACTGGGACCCTAAACTTCAAACTGCTCTTTCTGACCTTGAAGTAGAAAGCAAAGAAGAAAAAGGCTCACTTTGGCACTTTAAATATTTCTTTGAAGATAAATCAGTTAAAACTCAAGATGGCAAAGACTATCTCGTAGTTGCAACGACTCGACCTGAAACATTACTTGGTGATACTGCTGTTGCTGTTCACCCTGAAGATGAGCGTTATGCACATCTTGTTGGTAAAAATATTGTATTGCCAATTACTGGTCGTTTAATTCCAATCGTTGCTGACGACTACGTTGAAAAAGACTTCGGTACTGGCTGTGTAAAAATCACGCCTGCTCACGACTTTAACGACTATGAGTTAGGTAAACGCAATAGCTTGCCAATCATCAATATCTTCAACAAAAACGCTGAAGTTTTAGGTGAGTTTGAATACATTGCCAAAGCTGGTGAACAAATTTCTAAAACCATTACTGCACCTGCAGATTATGCTGGTTTAGAGCGTTTTGAAGCACGTAAAAAACTAGTTGCTCAAGCGGAAGTTGAAGGCTGGTTAGACCAAATCCAACCGTATGACTTAAAAGCGCCACGCGGTGACCGTTCTGGGGTGATTATTGAGCCATTATTGACTGATCAATGGTACGTAAAAATTGCACCGCTTGCTGAGCCTGCAATTGAAGCAGTTCAAGATGGCCGTATTAAGTTTGTTCCAGAGCAGTACAGCAACATGTACATGGCATGGATGCGTGACATTCAAGACTGGTGTATTTCACGTCAGCTTTGGTGGGGTCACCGTATTCCAGCTTGGTACGATGCTGATGGCAACATCTATGTTGGCCGTAGCGAAGAAGAAGTTCGCGCGAAAAATAATATCGCGGCCGATGTTGAGCTTAAACAAGACGAAGACGTACTTGATACATGGTTCTCATCTGCACTTTGGACATTCTCAACTTTAGGTTGGCCAGAACAAACGCCTGAACTCAAAACTTTCCATCCGACTGACGTGTTGGTGACTGGTTTTGACATTATCTTCTTCTGGGTTGCCCGCATGATCATGATGACCATGCACTTCATGAAAAATGAAGATGGTTCATCTCAAATTCCATTTAAGACGGTTTACGTTCACGGCTTGGTACGTGATGGTGAAGGTCAAAAAATGTCGAAGTCTAAAGGTAACGTACTTGACCCATTAGACTTAATTGACGGTATCGATTTAGAAAGCTTAGTCGCAAAACGTACGACTGGCCTAATGAACCCGAAAGATGCTGCGAAGATTGAAAAATCAACGCGTAAAGAATTCCCAGAAGGCATTAATGCTTATGGTACTGACGCAGTTCGTTTCACGTTCTGTGCTCTTGCAAACACTGGTCGTGACATCAAGTTCGACTTAAAACGTGTTGAAGGTTACCGTAACTTCTGTAACAAAATCTGGAACGCAACGCGTTTCGTTCTGATGAATGTTGAAGGTCAAACCGTTGGTCAACAAGCTCGCCCTGATCTATGGGAACTTCCAGAACAATGGATTATCAGCCGTCTGCAAAAAGCTGAAGCTGCTGTACACCAAGCGTTTGCAACGTATCGTTTAGACCTTGCTGCTCAAGCGATTTATGACTTTATCTGGAATGAATACTGTGACTGGTACGTTGAGTTAACTAAACCAGTTCTTAACGATGCAGAAGTTTCAGAAGAGCGTAAAGCTGAAGTACGTCGTGTATTGCTTGCTGTAATGGAAGCTTCATTGCGTTTGGCTCATCCGTTAATGCCGTATTTGACAGAAGAAATCTGGCAAACACTTGCACCAATGCTTGGTCAAGGCGGCCCAACAATTATGACTGCTCAATACCCTATTCCTGAGCAAGCAAAAATCAATGAGCAAGCTGAAGCAGATATGCAATGGCTTCAAGGTTTGATTGGTGCGGTTCGTAATATTCGCGGTGAAATGGGCTTAGGTAATGCGCGTTTATTGCCAGTATTACTTCAAAACATTTCTGATGCTGAACGTGAGCAAATCACTCGTATTGAAGCGTTGTTCAAAGCATTGGCTAAAGTTGAAAGTATTGAGTTCTTAGGTAAAGACCAAGAACCACCGCTTTCTTCTTCAAGTGTTGTAGGTCATGCATCGGTATTTGTACCAATGAAAGGCTTAATTGACCCTAAAGCTGAGCTTGGCCGTTTGCAAAAAGACTTGGATAAAATCCAAAAGCAACACGACCAAATTGCAAATAAACTTGCAAATGAAGGCTTTGTATCTAAAGCACCAACAGCAGTTGTTGAAGGTGAAAAAGCGAAGCTTGCTGAGTTTGCTGCACAGTTAGATAAAGTTAAAGCGAATATGGAGCAAATTGCTGCGCTTTAATTTAATTAGTTAAACGAACCCAGAATCTGTGTAAGCAAGTTCTGGGTTTTTCTCTATTGAAAAATTACTTTTTTTGTAGAATCAGCATATGAAGATGCCATGTTTTTATATAACCATCCAATAAAGGTAAATTTTCATTCATTTCTTTATGAAACAAAAAATTAAAATCGCATAAGAATAAATCAGCTATATCTTGATAAGTAAATCCTATAAATTTTGTAGGTTCTCTAATAACTCACTCATCATGAATTCCTAATAAATCAACTACAAGAATTCCACCTTCAGGAAGTGCTTTTATAATTCGTTTAATTACACTATAAAAATAACTTGGATCGCAAAAGAATAGACTTGATGAAGCAATAATTAAGCTTGCAGACGGGAAATTAAAGTCTTCAAAAGATTCGTGATAGAAAATAAATTTAGAGTCATCTTTGAATCGATCAGTACAAACTTTTTGCGCATCAATTGAAATATCAAAAGCATGAACATTAAATCCCTTTGAGAGTAGATAAGCAGATTCATTGCCAGCGCCACAGCCACAATCGATAGCAACTAAAGGTAAGTTAGGAAAATAACCTAAAGCCTTCTCTAAAATAGGTCTATGTTTAAGTTCTTTTGATAATTGAATAAATTTTTCATTCATAAATCCGATCTTTTACTTTTTATAATTTCCACACTATATTTTATAAAAAATCCAATCTCAACAATTTCCTATTTCAGAATTTATCCCTTATCAAATCATCGGTAGTCTCATGGCTGCACATAAAACCTAGAAGCTGATTAAAGCACCCCATGCTCCAATAACATCTCAACCCCACTCACCTTTTTCATATGCTTTAAACGCTCTTTTTCCCATTTCACCTGCTGCTTTAGCTCTGTGCAGTCAGCATCTACAGCTTTATAAACATCACTAACATGTACATGCTCAGCTTTTACATTCTTGGCTAACTGAAAAGAATCCAAAATTTCAGCTATTTGACTTTCAAGCTGCTGACTTTGTGCATCTAAGGCCAGTTTATAAAACCTTAATTGCTCGGCAGATAATTCTTTAGCGCCTAGCCCTTTATTCTGTTCAAGCTGTAACTGGAGTTTGAGTAAATAAAACAAATCCTGCTTTTCGTAGGCCTGACTTGCCTGTTGAAACAGCTCAGTTTTTTCTAATTTTTTAGTTTCATCTTGCTCACGGTCTGGGTGAATCATCGCAGCAATTTTTAAATAAACTGTTTTTAACGACTGTGCTGCCATCTGCTCAGCTTGTTCGCGTTTTTTTTGCTGTCTTTGCTGTTTAGCTTGTTCCCGCTCTTGTTGTTGCTCGGCAGCGTACTTTTCAAAGTCTTCTTCAAATTCTGAACTTTGATCAACGCTTTCTTGGTATTCAGATTTTATTGACTGAGCTTTTTTATTCTTCTTTGCTGAATCTTGTGTATGTTGTTGATAAAAATTATCGATCTGCTTTACTAACTCTAACTGCTCAGCAGATAGCATTTTGGAGCGCTTCAACATTAGTGCAAGTTGGGCAATTTTTTCATCGAGTTGTTGCATGTCTGCTTTAGAAAACTCGTGGCTATGCAACATATTCCAAAGTTGCTCTAACTGTTGAAATAGCACTGCATGCAAATCGCTATACACAGGCATCAGTTTTTGCCGTATGTGCTGTTGAATCTCGGCTTGTGCATTTTGCCATGTGGCAAGGCTCACTTTTTGCTGTTCTATTTTATCAATCAGGCGATTCAATTTTTTTTGCTGTGCAGACGGTTCAGACCTTTGCTGCAAGCTCACTTTGAGATCAAAGGACATACTACTCATCCACCTGAAAAAGAAAAAAGTGTAGCAATAATCAGATGAGGAAGGTAGCCAAGCATTCTTTAAATATGAGTCAGCCTAAAGATTTATATCTTAAGAAATCCACCAAATCACTAATGGCAAAGTCACGGCGGCGCATAACGTTTGAAAGCTAATCACGGCTGCCATGAGCTGACTATCGCCACCCAAAACTTTAGTTAAAATGTAGGAAGCAGAAGCAGTCGGTAGCGCAAAGAAAATGACTAAAATCTGTGTTTGCAAGCTTGGTAAACCAAACCACATGCAGACCCCGTAAGTCAAAGCAGGTACTGCTAAAAGCCGAGCAAACGTGTCTGCTGCCAATACCACAATGTCTTTTTTAATTTGCATAAACTGTAAAGCTGCACCCACACATAACAAACCTAGTGGCAAACTCGACACTGAAAAAAGCTTAATAAACTGGATAAAGCCTTCCCAAATCGGGATGTGAAGTGCATTGACTGCTGCACCGACTATACATGATGCAATTAAAGGGTTTTTAAGCAGTGCAATCAAAACAGGTTTAATTGCCATATGTTCTTTAGAAGTTAAAGCAAGCACCGAAATAACGTTTACCAGTGGAATGCAAAGTGCCAATAAAATTGCCAGAATTGCCATTCCTTCACTTTTAAAAAGCGAAGTCACTAAAGCCAAACCGATATAGGTATTAAAGCGAACCATGCCTTGTACGTGCACACCAAAACGTGCAGGTGGTATGTGCCAAAATATTCGGAGGATGTATAAAAAAATGGTGACTGCTAAAACCACAATCAACATCGCAATGATGGCTGTACTCAAGCTTTTTAAGTCAATTTTTGCAGTCGAGAGCGTACTAAAAAGCAAAGCAGGAAATAAAATATAATAATTGAGCTTCTCTGCCCCTGCCCAAAACTCATCGCTAAAAAAACGATATTTTTTAAATAAGTATCCCGATGCAATTAATGCAACTAAAGGAAAAAGAGATAAAACAATACTATTCATTTCTTTACTCGAGTTTTGTTAGGGCTTGCTGCTTTGGCAATTAGCTTGGCTTACTCATATATTAAAGATAATGAAAACTCATGATAAAATGAGTTTTTACTCATAATAAGTACAACATGACCTTTACCCAGCTTGAAATTTTTGCACTCATTGCTGAACTAAAAAGCTTTACTGCCACAGCAGAAAAGTTGGGAATTTCACAGTCGGCAGTTTCTCATGCGCTTAAAGCATTAGAACAACAATGGGGCATTAACCTGATTTCAAGATCCCAAAGTGATATTGAGCTGACCACAACAGGTCAGCAGTTATTAACCCATGTAAAAGAGCTATTGAGTATTTCAAATACCTTAGAAAAAGAAGTGGCGGCCATCCACGGTTTAAACGAAGGCACATTACGTATTGGCTCTTTTGGAGCTTCATCCTCTATTTATCTATTGCCTGAAATTTTAGAAACCTTTCGGCAACGCTACCCTAAAATCGAAATTTATATCGATGAAGGTGAAGATAAAGAAGTTGCTCAATGGTTATTGGAACGGCGCATAGAGGTTGGTTTTTTAATTATGCCAGATGAGCGATTCGATACATTCCCTTTAATCGAAGATCGTTTTGTTGCCTTAATTCCGAGTGGTTACCCGCTGGCGCAGCAACTCTATATTGATCCAGCCCAACTAGAAAACTGCCCTTTTATAATGACAATGGCTGGTAGTCGACATCAGGTCGAATTAATTTTAAAAAACTTTAATGTGAAACCAGATATCAAATTTTATGTTTCCCAAATTCTAAGTATCGTCAGTATGGTACACAACCAGTTAGGGATTTCGATAGTCTCTGATATGGTCATCACCAAAGAGTTACTCTCACTTTATCCAAACGTGGTCAAACGCCCTTTTAAACCGAATCTTAAACGCTCTATTGGCCTTGCAGTAAAAAACAAGAAACACATCAGTCCAGCCGTAAAAGCATTTATAGAGGTTGCTCAAGAGGTTTGGTCTAATAAATAATTTAGTAGAATTTAATTCGTTTTATATTTTAATAACGAACTCATTTGGGTCATTTTATAAACAAATTAGATGACTTTTATCATAAAAATGTGCCATAACAGCCTATTTTAAGCAAATTAACGCACCATTTATCGCCAAAAACTAATTTCAAAATCCAAATTGGTGCGCTTATTGCATATTCACTTTTATGCAATTGAGTTTGTTTCGACAAACTTAGGTTTTTAGATTCCTTAAATCTATTTTGGTGCAATTCACAGACCCAGATTTGTTCCAAAATGGAATTTAGCACTTTTTTCGAGCATGCTATGCAAAATGTAGATCTATTTTTCTTGTTACTTGGTGCAGTTTTGGTTCTTGCCATGCACGCAGGTTTTGCATTCTTGGAACTTGGTACAGTTCGCCACAAAAATCAGGTGAACGCGCTTAGTAAAATTCTGACTGACTTTGCCCTCTCCGCAATCGCATATTTCTTTGTTGGTTATTACATTTCTTATGGCCAGCATTTCTTCCATGATGGTACAGCGCTAGCAAGTGATCATGGTTACAATTTAATGCGCTGCTTCTTTTTACTGACTTTTGCTGCGGCAATTCCTGCAATTATTTCAGGTGGTATTGCAGAACGCGCCAAAATGCGTTCACAAGCAATAGCAACGATCGCTTTAGTAGGTCTGGTCTATCCTTTTTTTGAAGGTATGGTCTGGAATGGTAACTATGGTCTACAAAAATGGTTAGAAGCGACCTTTGGCGCAGCTTTTCACGACTTTGCTGGTTCAGTTGTAGTCCATGCAATGGGTGGCTGGATTGCACTCGCTGCGGTTATTTTATTAGGTGCTCGTTCTGGTCGTTATAAGAAAGATGGTCGTGTAAGTGCTCACCCTCCTTCTTCAATTCCATTTTTAGCACTTGGTTCATGGATTTTAATCGTGGGCTGGTTTGGCTTTAACGTGATGAGTGCTCAACGTCTTGATGCTATTTCTGGGCTAGTTGCTATTAATTCACTTATGGCAATGGTTGGCGGAACGATTACAGCAAATGCAATTGGGAAAAATGACCCAGGTTTCTTACATAATGGTCCACTTGCCGGTTTAGTTGCTATTTGTGCCGGATCTGACATTGTTCATCCCGTGAGTGCACTTGTTATTGGTGGTATAGCTGGTGCCATGTTCGTATACCTATTTACCTATACTCAAAATAAACTCAAAGTAGATGATGTACTAGGTGTATGGCCTTTACATGGCGTTTGCGGTGCCTTCGGCGGTATTGCAGTGGGGTTATTTGGTCAAAAATGGCTAGGTGGTTTAGGCGGTGTATCTTTTGCCTCACAACTCATTGGTACAGTACTCGCGATTGCTATTGCACTTGCTGGCGGTTTTATTGTTTATGGCATCCTTAAAGCGACCATTGGTATTCGTTTATCTCAAGAAGATGAGTTTCGTGGTGCAGATTTGTCTATTCATAAAATCTCTGCCAACTCTGAAGAAGGCATGTTTTGATTCAATGATTATGAAGCAGGATTTAAATATTCTGCTTCATATACCTCTTACAAATAAAACCTCTTAGTTTAAAAATAACTTTTCTTGATTAAAAACTACACTTTTAATTTTCCATACATTCAATTTAATATATTGAAAAATATATTAAATTGAATATTTTTCTAAGATTTAAAAACAAAATCCTGTTTAGTTTAAGAACAATTTAAGTTTTATTTTATGTAATGCCTTCAATTCACGCTTAAATTGATGTTAAAACACAATGAATCAACAAAAACATTTTTTTCAGCTTCAGCTTATTTTTCTTGCTATCAGCTTTTTTATACTTTTATTTGTATTCCCAGTGGGTGGAAAAATTGATATGTACCTCATCCAACCTTGGATTGATTCAACTGGTCAATTTTTTAATCGGGAAAATTGGTATCTCGAAAGGCTTAATCATCAAATCGTAAAAGACATTATCACTGCGGTTTATGTCATCTTTTTTGGTCTGTGGCTTGCTTCATTTAAAGTAGAAAAGTTAAAAATCTATCGCTGGCAATATGGTTATATGTTTTTTGTCAGCATGATTGGTAGCGGTGTTGTTGGTTTATTAAAATCACAATCTGCTCATGCCTGCCCTTGGAATATGGTTCATCCTAATAGTTTAGGTGGCTATATTTGGGACTTTACAGCAAAACATGGTCATTGTTTTCCAGGTGGTCATGCCAGTGCTGGATTTATCATAATGACCGGTTATTTTGTTTATCGTCTTGAACAACCAAAACGAGCTTATTTTTATTTATTTTCAGGCATTTTATTAGGATTTATGATGGGTTGGGCACAAATGATGCGAGGAGCACATTTCCTAAGTCATAACTTATGGACAGGTTGGATTGTTTGGGCAGTGAACATTTTCTTTTATGCGATTTGTATTCATCGCTTTGAGTTCGAAAAACAATTAAAACAAGAGCTTAGTTAAGCTCTTGTTTCATGTAAATGTAAAACCTTAGGTAACTTCACTAAAACTGAAAGACCACCAAGTTCTAAACTTTTATCGAGAGTTAGAGTTCCACCAAGTCTTTGAGTTGCACGATCTACAATTGATAAGCCTAAACCACTTCCCACTTCAAGATGATGGTGTACTCGATAAAAACGTTTAAGCACCTTATCGTAATTTTCAGGATCTATACCTGCGCCACTATCTTCGATTTGAATACAAGCAAAGTTATCTGGGTCGGTATAAACTGAAATGTTAATTACCCCCTGATGTGGTGTATATTTAATTGCATTATCAATTAAGTTAAAAATAATCGAATGTACGGTAGGTTCAATACTATGCATCTCGACAGGGTCATTTCTAACAAAGCCTAAATCAATTTCTTTTTGCATGGCTAAATTAACCAACTGCTCAACGCAATTTAAAGCCACATCATTGAGCTGGAAATAGCCAGTAGGTTCAACCATACTTAAAGTTACATCTTGCTTTGCCAACGCTAAAAGCTGCGTCACTAAATGCTGAATACGAGCTAAACCTTTGCTTAAATTTTGCAACGATTCATGCTCAGGAAACTGGCTTAACAAAATCTTGGTTTGTAAGTTCAATGCAGTAACAGGTGTTCTTAGTTCATGAGCAGCATCAGCAATGAATTGCTTCTGTTCATTTTGTGCTTTAGAAATACGGTCAAACAGACGGTTCATTTCATCAATGGTAGGCAAAAGTTCTAGAGGATAATCATGCACCTCAATTGGTGTTAACTCCTCAGAATCACGCTCCATTAACTCATTTTTAAAATCATCTATTGGTTTTAAACCACGACTAATAATGGCTGCCAAGGCAAATATCGCAAAAGGTAAAATAATTAAATATGGAATGAACATGCTGCCGGCAAGCTCCCATGCGAAAGCTTCACGAACCCGCTCTTGTTGACTGACCTGAATTTGGTAGTCTTTCAACGGTAAAACATATGTTCGGACTACACCTTCAGCGGTTTTATGTGAATAAAAACCAGCTTGTTGCACTGGAGGAACCAAGAAGTGAAGATGATGAGATAAATTCGCTTGGTCTTTATAAGCCCAAATATCTAAAAATAAATCTTCTTCGTGGTAAGTTCGATGTAAATCAAACTTACTACTTACTGTTTTTAAGGGATACTCAGCCGTTCTTTCCGCTAAATACTGCATTTGAGTATCTAGAATTTCATCGACTTCCTGAAGTGCAACCTTATAAGCACTAAAAATTAAAATACAACCTAAGATGACACTGAAAATTGAGGTGCCCCAAATCAGTCGTTTTTTTAATGAATAATGCACGTTCATGAAGTCCCGAAATCTTAAATTATGATTGCCCTAAACGGTAACCCAGTCCTCGGATAGTTCGAATAAAGTCTTTACCCAACTTAGCCCTTAAATGATGGACATATACCTCAATCGTGTTGCTGGTCACATCACTATCAAAGTCATATAACTTATCTTCCAAATTAGCTTTTGAGAAAATTTTATTTGGATGACTCATAAGCGGAATCAAGATTGCCCATTCACGATTCGATAAATCAATACGTTGTCCTTTAAATGTTGCAATGTGCTGTTCAACATTTAAAACCAGATCACCGCTTTCTAGTAGTTGATCTTGGCTTGCAAGTTGAGCCTCTACGCCACTACGGCGTAATAAGGCATGAATACGAGCGAGTAATTCATCAAACTCATAAGGCTTAATTAAGTAATCATCTGCTCCCAAATTCAAACCATCAACACGGTTTTGCAGTTGGTCACGTGCAGAGATAATCAAGACTGGTGTTGCTGCTCTTTGACGGATCTGCTTTAAAACTTGCATACCATCCATCATTGGCAATCCCAAGTCTAAAAGAATGAGATCAAACTTATTCTTTGCTAATTGGGCCAAACCATCTAAACCGTTATTGACCCATTCCACCTCAAATTGATGATATTGCAGCAACGTCGTTGTTGATTCTGCAATCATAAAATCATCTTCAATCATCAAGATTTTTGTCATGTTCTAGGCTCGCTTTAGTTTACATGGGCACAAGAGTGCAACATGTCCAGTTGAGGGTTGATGACCTGAGTTTGTACATCCAATAAACTTAACAAACTTGGGAATAGATTATCCTGACTTAACTTTTGTTTAGTTTGTTGGTTTAAACAATTTACTTGAGCAAGATTATGTTGTTTCCAGCCATCAGAGAACCACATAATCATTGGAATATGTGTTTGTTGGCTCGGTGCGATTGAGTAAGGCGAACCATGCAAATACATACCATGCTCACCTGTCGACTCTCCATGATCAGATAAATACCATAAACCTGTTTGATAATTCGATACTTCTTTTAAAGTATTGATCATTTGGCTTAATACATGGTCTGTATACACGATTGTATTATCATAACTATTTAATAGCTCAGCTGGTGAACAACCCTGTATCGCATTAGTATCACAAGTTGGTTTAAATGGTTGATATCCCTCAGGTGCCCGTTTGTAATATGCTGGTCCATGGCTACCCATCTGATGTAATACAACTAAACGTGGACGTTTATCGTCTTTCGGAATAGAGGCCAAATACTGCTTTAAGCTATCAATGAGAATACCATCAAGACATTCGCCATCTTTACACCATTTTTGCTTTAAGTCTTCTGGAATCTGGTATTGTTCAACACGATCACATGCACCTTTACAACCCGAGTTGTTATCAATCCAAGTCACTTGATAGCCTGCGCGTTTTGCAATATCTAGTAAGCCTTCACGATGGCTTGCCAATTGCTCATCATAATCAGCACGTGGCATACCAGAGAACATACATGGCACAGAAACTGCTGTTGCCGTACCACATGAACTCACTTGAGAGAAATTTAAAATATCTTGTTTAGAAAGCTCTGGGTTTGTATTTTTAGCATACCCATTGAGCGAGAAACTTTCTGCACGTGCAGTTTCGCCCACTACAAGTACCATGAGTTTAGGTAAATCTTTTTGAGTTTGCTGAACTTGATGGGCATCTTCACCGTACTTCACAAGAGGAAGATTTTTCTTAGGCGCTTTTTTACGATAATAAGACATCACCGAAGAAATAGTGTTTTGAGGAGAGATCATCCCTTTTAAATCACGATGTTCTCTAAATATTGCTGCAAAATCAACATAATATGCAAACAACAAACCACCTACAACGGCAAATGCAAGAGCGATTGAAAGTACTTTTTTAAGCAAAAGCGGAAGTATTCTTTCTGATTTGAGTTTTACCTGAGTAATTAAAAAAATAGGTAAAATAACAAAGAAGATTGTCCAGAACCCAAAACGCAAAGACAATAAATCTGTAGCTTCAGCAACATCTGTTTGAGCAATATTCTGAATCTGATCAGGTGAAATAATGACACCTAAAGTATTTACAAAGTACGAGCTAAAACCACCAATAAATACCAGTAAAATGGCAAAAATTTTGGCCGTCCATTTCCAGTTTAAAATTTGTAAAGCCGCATAATAGGTAGCAACAACAATCACTACAGTAGCCGCTAAGAAAAAGGTCGCTTTTATACCTAAATATGGCGTTAACAAATGAACTTTTTTATAAAAACCAAAATTTAGAATTGCACCTAACCAAATGGCTATAATGAAGTTGAACATAAACAGGGAAATCTGCTTATTTCTTAATGTAGAAAAAAAACTCAGCATCTCTGGTTACTACGACCTTTTTTTATGATGCTCTACTGTAAAAATTGAAACTTAAAAATGACTTAAATAATAGAATGATCGGTATAAACCATTTTTAACGGCTTTACGCTACTTATTTATTTCAATTAAAAAAATGAGTCGAGACTCATATGAATCTCGACTCACTTAGCTAAGAAGCATTGAGAATTTAGAAGCTATACTTAGCCATTAAACCAATACGGTTATCTTTATAAGACTGGCCAGCAAACGTTTCACGTTTACCATTGACATATTCAAGGCCTAAATCAATTGGTTTAACAGGCGTATAGATGAAGTTAATCCATGCTTGCTGAACTTTTTCATTACCAGCTGTATATGCTTTTGCATAATCAGTGCCGTCATCAGCAAACTCTGCACCGTACGCTAAAGTTGAACGTAAGTTAGGTAAAATTTTATAAGTACCACCTACTTGTACAGCAACAAATTTATTTTGCTCGATATTATTATTTACTAAAGTATAGGCAGCATTACTACCATATAAATAGCTACTATCACCAACTACATATGAAACATCAGCAAAAACTTTTAAAGGATCAGAAACTTTGAAGTCTGTACCTGCAGCAATACCCCATCCAGTTTTATTATCATCGCCAAGTGATGATTTATAATTTTCTACCAAAGCACGAGCTGATGCAGAACCTTTACCGTCTGCATAACCTTGAGTAATTTTAGCAGTTAATGCAGGTAAGCTATACTTGATGCTATCGCCGGCTGCTGCTGAAGTACTATCACCTTTTTCAGCAGAAACAAACAATTGTGTAGTTGGACCCAACTTGTAGCCATAGCGTACTTGAGGAACACGTTTTGTACCACCACCAACGTTTGTCGAGAAATCGATCATTTCTGGTGCATGAGTTGACAAGAAGTTAGACGTCGTTTGACCAAATAACCAGTCATTATACGTTAAATAAGCATGACGAATACGTAATGAGCCATTCGAATCTGTTGTTGAGCCAGCAAAATCGACTTCGAGTTTACCGCCTACCTTAGCATCGCCAACAGGTGTATTAAAATCTAAACCAAGACGTGTGGTTTTAGCAGTCGAACGTAATTTATCTTTTGTTTTACCATCAGTTTTACTAACATCACCAAAGTCGTTATCGGCACCTTCGATAATATAGTTAGCATCACCACGAACGAAACCATAAAGGTTTACATCAGCACCAGCTTTAGATTTAAAACCTGCTAATGGAGAAGCTGGCGCAGCAACAGGTTGAGGCTGTGCTTTAACTTCAGCTAACTGCACTTGCTGTTGTTGCTGTACTTGGCGCTGTTCTTTAACTAATGCTTTTAATGCTTCAACTTCTTGACGAAGTTTTTGAATTTCCTCTTTTTCAGAGGTTGCCGCATTTGCCCCACTCATCATTAAAGCTGTTACTGTAATAGCTAAACTTTTAACAACAAACGATTTACGATTAAGGAATAGATCCATCAAAAACTCCTAAAAATATATTTTATGTTGCTTATCCATGCCAAGTTGATTCGGTGACCATTGAGCACTAAAAAATCAACTATTCTCCAAATTTGATTGCATTAATTTTATTACCGCAATCAAAACCAATTTTAACGCTGGGTAAGATTAAAAATTCCAAATCAAAAGAAGCAAGACATACTTTTGTTTACAGAACTTTTACCTTGACTTCATGTTGTAACGAATCCTACACAACTCTCTTATCTTATAGAATGATTAAATCATTATTTCATTATTCTTTTTTAGACTTTAGGCTAATAAACCGTCTAAGTGAATATTTTTTTACCGACGTTGCTTGATTCACATAATTTTTCTTGTTACTTCCATCCTTTTTTCCTTTCTAGCGTCCATTTGCTACCCAAACAAGATGGCACAATTAATAAGCCATTTGAATAGCTAAAAATATACATTTTTAAAAGAATGAGTAAAGTTATAAGCACAACTTTTTAGCTTAACTTAATATGAATTAAGTTTCTTTATTTCATCAGCTTAATATCACTTTTTATACAGCTTTTGCTGCCTTCCATACGTAAATAGGAATTAAAAATAGTACAGCAATAGTGACAATAGCTATCAAATAATGGAAATAACCAAGTACATCTCCAATAATTCCACTCAAGGTATAAAGCCCCCCACTTACAGTCGCCATAATCGAAACCTGAAAAGTAAAATCGGTACCTGCATAGTACTTTCGACTGTAATGCATAACCAACGTTAGCATTACAACCAATAGCATGGCAGCAAAGGCATCTTCCAAAGCATTTACAGAATAGATAAGCCATGTATTTATTTTTATCTCCTGCTCATAAGCATAAGCTAAATAAACATAAGCACCTAAACTCATAATTTTTAATATGGAAAAGCTAATTAATGTAGCTGGTCTAGAAAAGTGCTTTAGCACCCACCCTGCAATAAATGCTCCCACTAAAGCAGCAACAGCACCTAGCATAGTGATGTAAACACCAATTTGGGTAAAGCTTAATCCCATATCAACCATTAAGGGTTTAAATAACGGCCCGGCTAAGCCATCTGCCACTTTAAAAGTGATAAGCACCATTAACCAAGAGCGAAGCTCTTTATTTTGAGAAAAATAACTCAAATAAGACTTAATTTTTATCAATAAATTTGGCTGGCTAGACTGATTGTCAGAATGAGAAGCATGAGGAGGCTCTTTGAATAGTAAAACAGGTAGAGTATTGATAAATACTAAAGCAGCTAATAATAAAAAAGTTGGCTGCCATGACAACCAATCTAAACACCATAACACAGCTCCCCCACCTACAATAAAACCAAGCCGAGAGCCTACAACTTGAAATGTATTTCCCCAATGTTGCTGATCATGTTGTAATAAATTGACAGCTAAAGCATCGGTTGCAATATCTTGAGTTGCGCCCGTCGAGTTCATAAATAACAGTGCAATAAAAAATATAAATAAGTACAAAGGCTGATCTAAAGCCTGAATAGGAAAAAAAGATAAAATACAAAGTACTGCCACCGTTAAAAGCTGAGTGGGTAAAATCCAGCTACGATAATGACCTAAACGGGAAATTGCGTGTCGATCCACCCACGGTGCCCAAAATATTTTGATTGACCAAGGCACCATAAGCAGCCCAAAACCACCAATATGCGCGAGTGATACACCTTGAGCTCTTAATATTACGGGCAAAGCATGGGTCATAAAACCCACAGGTAGACCTTGCGCCCAATATAAGGAAAATAGCAAAAGATAAAGATTTTGCTGTCGAAACATATATACCTACTTTTATTTCTTTGTGCGGTAATAACATGAAATACCATGCGTAGTCTTACATTTTGCCAATGAAGCATAGATTTCAAAAGATTAAGATAAAACAAAGGATGATTTAAAACTTAAAAATATGGAACAACATTTCCCTAAGCTACCTCCACAGGTCCCTCAACGTGGTAATGCTTTAAGTCGAGCATTATTTAAAAAACTTTTTTTGGCTCAAGGCTGGACCATAGAAGGTGAAGTTCCTAACTTTCCTAAGGCTGTAGCGATTATTTCTCCTCATACATCCAATATTGATGGCTGGTATGGTTTTTTAGCTATTTTTGGGCTTGGCATTCAAATTACAGTACTAGGTAAAGACAGCTTATTTAAGCCTCCTTTTAAACGTGTTTTAGATTGGGCAGGTGTTATTCCGGTAAAACGTGACTCTGCCAATGGACTGACTGAACAGGTGGTTGCAACCATTCAGGATTATGACAAAATCTGGATTGGAATGGCGCCAGAAGGCACACGTAAGAAAGCAAAAAAAATGAAGAGTGGCTTTTACCATATTGCTGCAAAGGCTAATATCCCGATTGTGATGTTCTCTTTTGATTATGATCGCAAGACTATTCACTGCTTAGGCTATTTAACTCCTAGCGGAAATTATGATGAAGATCTCGCCAAAATTTTTGAACGTTATGATGGAAAAATATCACCGAAAAATCGTAATTGGCTTGCAGAACCTTTACAAAATCTTGTGAAAAAAACCTAGCAAAAATTGAACGAATCTGGTCTGATGGGCCATCTTAATTTATCTTGCCATAGATTGTTTTTCAAAGATGAAAATTGCTCAATTTGCCAGTATCGGATTTATCTCTTTAGCCTTATTTGGCTGTGATAAATTCAGCAAAACACCAACACCGACCACTTCAGTTAAAGCACGCGAACCAGTTATTGCACTTGCCTTAGGCGGGGGTGGAGCAAAAGGATTTTCACATATTGGTGTTATCAAGGTCTTAGAATCACATGGTATTAAACCTAAAATTGTTACGGGTACAAGTGCCGGTAGTTTTGTAGGAAGTATCTATGCCAGTGGGCAAACACCTTATCAGCTCCAAAATCTTGCACTTAAATTACAAGAATCGGATATTCGTGATTTAACGCTTAATCGCCAAGGTATTATTCTTGGACAAAAACTACAAGATTATGTGAACCGTAACGTGGGCAATAAGCCTATTGAGAAATTCCCAATTCGTTTTGCAGCAGTAGCAACCCGTCTTGATAATGGTCAAAAAGCTGACTTTATTAAAGGTAATGCAGGTCAAGCAGTACGTGCATCTTGTAGTATTCCAAACGTATTTGTACCTGCCACTATTGGCAATCAAAAATACGTAGATGGCGGATTAGTTAGCCCAATTCCTGTAAAAACAGCACGTGATATGGGTGCAGATATTGTGATTGCCGTTGATATTTCAGCACGTCCAGCAGGAAATCGCCCGGCGAATATGTGGGGCTTACTTGATCAAACCATTAATATTATGGGTCAACAAAGTATTAATGAAGAGTTAAAGCTAGCAAACGTAGTCATTCAACCTAAAGTTGGACACTTAGGTACACTCGATTTAAAATCAAGTAATGAAGCTATTTTAGAGGGTGAGAAAGCTGCTCAAGGCCAAATTCGTCAAATTGAAACTGCAATTGCGAATTTCAAAAAATCTCCAGCCGCATTTAAGCCAGCACCACGTCCTAAATTTTAATTGAGGTGGTTTTTTTCTATCCACACTTACTATCATCTGCTACAGTGGTAAAAGTGATATGAGATCACTTTTACCCATCATAAAGATATATAAAAGAGCAGATCTATGGAGTTTGTTGTAGAACCTTGGCACTGGTTTGTATTGGGTATCTTACTTATTCTTTCTGAACTGATTATCCCTGCTTTTGCCGCTCTCTGGTTTGGTATTGCAGCCATTATGGTTTGCTTTCTCTATTGGTTATTTCCAGATATTAGCCTTACAACCCAAATTGTATTGTGGATTATTTTATCGGTGCTATGCACCATTCTTTGGTTCAAATTTATTAAACCCTTATCGATTGATAGAACTAAAGCAGGTTTACCTCGTGAGGCCACCATTGGACAAATTGGTATGGTGATTCAAACCGGACTTGCTCATGACCAAATTATTGTCCGTTTCCCTATGCCTATTTTAGGGGCCGATGAATGGAACTGTCGCAGCACTAGCCCTGTGAAAGTCGGTGATCGAGTCCGTGTCATTGATATTTCGGGCAATGACTTAATTGTCCAGCCCCACAGTACTTCATAAACATTAAAGATAAAGAGAGGTTATTTTCATGCCAGTTGGTACCATTATTGTTTTAGCCTTTTTGGCTTTTGTAGCAGTTACTATTTTTAAAGGGGTACGTATTGTTCCTCAAGGTTATAAATGGATTGTTCAGCGTTTAGGGAAATATCATTCCACGCTTAATCCAGGGTTGAACTTTGTTATTCCTTATATTGATGACGTAGCTTATAAAGTCACCACTAAAGATATTGTGCTGGATATTCCATCTCAAGAAGTGATTACCCGTGACAATGCTGTATTGCTTATGAATGCAGTAGCTTATATCAATTTAACAACCCCTGAAAAAGCAGTGTACGGTATTGAAAACTATACATGGGCCATTCAAAACCTTGTACAGACTTCATTACGTTCTATTGTTGGTGAAATGGATCTAGATGATGCACTGTCTTCACGAGATCACATTAAAGCGAAGCTCAAAGCTGCAATCTCTGATGATATTTCGGATTGGGGTATCACTTTAAAAACTGTAGAAATTCAAGATATTCAGCCATCTTCAACCATGCAAGCTGCTATGGAAGCTCAAGCCGCTGCTGAACGTCAACGTCGTGCTACAGTGACTAGAGCTGACGGTGAAAAGCAAGCTGCAATTTTAGAAGCAGATGGTCGTTTAGAAGCATCTCGCCGTGATGCAGAAGCACAAGTTGTCTTAGCAGAAGCATCTCAAAAAGCGATTGAAATGGTAACAAGCGCAGTCGGTGATAAAGAAACACCTGTCGCTTATCTATTAGGTGAACAGTACGTTAAAGCAATGCAAGACATGGCTAAATCGAGCAATGCTAAAACTGTTGTATTACCTGCTGATGTTTTAAATACAATCCGTGGCATTATGGGAAAGCATAATTAATTTAACTGCTTTCAATAAGTCATTGAAATAAAAACGGCGACCTGATGGTCGCCGTTTTCATATTGAGTATTATTGGTTGTTTAATCTTTTTTGATCTTTCAAAGGTAGCTTTTTTACGACTAAGTCATAAGAATCTCGAATCAAATCTTGAAGTAAATCACGAGTTAAGTCTTTATGCGGAGTAATAGAGATCCAGTGTTTTTTATTCATGTGGTAACCCGGAATAATAAATGAATAAAGCTCCTGATATTCCTGACTTTTATATGGATCACATTTAACAGTAATCATTTTTGTGCCCGTTCCTTCCCCTACTAATAAAAACACCTTTTCTAAAATTTTAAAGACGTCGCATTCTGGTCCAAAGGGTTGGCTTTGCTCACTAAAAGGAAGATTACACGCAATCTCTATTGCAACTTGATGGAGCTGATCACCATTCATTCTTATCTCCTTTATTCATTGAATATGAATACAAGCAGGATTATTAATTTGATTTTATATTAGTTGGTACGGGCTAAAAGGAATTGTGAAATCTCAACTAATTCTTTTGCATTTTCACCAAAATGCGCTAAAGCCTCAAAAGCTTGATCATGCAACTCTTTTGCATAAACCTGTGCTTGCTCAAGTCCCATTAAAGCAGGATAAGTCGACTTTTGTACTTGTTCATCCTTACCCGCAGTTTTACCTAAAGTTTCAGTGCTTGAGGTAATGTCCAAAATATCATCTTGCACCTGAAAAGCCAGTCCAATTGCTTGTCCGTATTGACGCAATTTCGGAATTGCCTGATCTGTTCCAGAGAAAATTGTCACTGCACCCATCATAATGGCAGCCTGAATAAGCGCTCCCGTTTTATTACGGTGGATATTTTCTAGTTCGTCTTGAGAAATTTGTTTAGCTTCAGCTTGTAGGTCTAAAACCTGTCCACAAACCATTTTAGAGCTGGCTGTTGCTAAAATTTGAATTTGCTTTAATACAATTGCAGCATCAGTTCCCTGCCCTTGTTCATCAAACAAACGACTCCCTAAAACCTCAAAAGCCATCGACTGTAAAATATCACCTGCAAGTAAAGCGGTATCTTCACCAAATGCTACATGGCAAGTTGGCTGACCACGACGAAGTAAATCATTGTCCATACAAGGCAAATCATCATGCGCTAGGGAGTAGCAATGAATAAGTTCAACCGCAACTGCCGCACGGCGAGCAGCCGCAAAATTTGGATTGTCTTGTAAAGAAGCTGTGGCGTAACACAAAGCTGGACGCACACGTTTTCCACCAAGCATAACTGCATGGTGTACTGCGCTTTTTAAAGGTTCAGGAATTGAAAATGCGGCGAGTGTTGTCAATAAATCTTGTTGAATACGTTGTTGAGCTTGTTTTAAAACATCCGCATTAACTTGAGAGAGTGATGACACAGTCGCCTCGTAAAATCAGTAGAGAAATTTTATTGAATGTGATGAAACATTCATGTGCTACATCATACACGATTCACTGTAAAAAGTGCGTGATGAGTTATAGATGTCAGAAGTAAAAAAGCCTCTCTATCGTAGAGAGGCTTTTCATTTAAATGACTTTTAGAAACTATCACCCGGAACGCGTACCCAACCTTCCATTAAGACACGTGCACTACGGCTCATAATGGCTTTTTTCACTACCCATTGACCATTTGTAAGTTCAGCTTGAGCACCAACACGTAATGTTCCCGATGGATGTCCAAAACGCACTGCTTCACGCTCGCCACCACCAGCTGCTAAATTTACCAATGTACCCGGAATGGCAGCAGCCGTACCAATTGCTACCGCTGCAGTTCCCATCATGGCATGGTGGAGTTTACCCATCGACAAAGCACGAACCAGTAAGTCGACATCATTTTCTGAAACGTTTTTACCGCTTGAAGCTGTGTAATTTTTCGGCTTAGAGACAAATGCAATTTTTGGTGTGTGCTGACGTGCAGCTGCTTCTGAAATATCTTTAATTAAACCCATCTGTACAGCCCCATAGGCACGAATTTTTTCAAAACGTGCTAGTGCTGCTGCGTCACCATTAATATGATCTTGCAGTTCTGTACCTTGGTATCCTAAATCTTCTGCATTTAAGAAAATGGTTGGAATACCGGCATTAATAAATGTGGCTTGAAAACTACCAATCTCAGGCACATCTAATTGGTCAACAACATTCCCTGTCGGGAACATATCACCGCCCTCTTCACCATCATCGGCTGGGTCTAAAAACTCAATTTGAACTTCTGCAGCAGGGAAAGTCACTCCATCCAGTTCGAAGTCACCAGTTTCTTGAACTTGACCATTGGTGATAGGTACATGAGCAATAATGGTTTTTTGAATATTTTTTTGCCAAATTCGAACAGTACAGAGGCCATTTTCAGGAATACGATCGGCATCAACCAAACCATTTGAAATCGCAAATGAGCCAACCGCAGCAGTTAAATTACCACAGTTACCACTCCAGTCCACAAAAGGCTGATCTATTGAAACCTGTCCAAATAAATAGTCTACATCGTGATCTGGCTGTGTGCTTTTAGCGAGAATAACGGTTTTACTGGTACTTGAAGTCGCTCCACCCATTCCATCAATTTGCTTTCCATAAGGATCTGGGCTACCAATGACACGTAGTAAGAGTTGATCTCTTGCTTGACCTGCCACCTGAGCTCTTTCCGGCAAATCATCAAGTTTAAAAAATACGCCTTTACTGGTTCCACCACGCATGTAAGTTGCTGGAATTTTAATTTGCGGTACTGAGCTCATATCAACTGTTATCCTTACTATTGTGTTTTTATATCTCGAAACAAACAGACTTGTTTAGTCATCCGCTTCATCTTAAATCGTTTTGTGATCTAGAGATAGCGTTATGCTTTTATACATCAATCGTATTGACGCAGACTTATTTTGAGAATTTAGATTCATGCTCGCAATGACCGAATTAAGCAAAATCATGAAAAAAAGAGTCTATCAAAAATATATTTTTAGAATATTTTTTAATCATTTTTAAATTATTAAAAGCAAGTTAATGATTTTAAATATTTTTTAGTGTTACTTTTCAGTCACCGCTTGTTAATTTGTAGTCTAGGCTAAAATAAATCCATCTATTAGAATAATTTACTTATTCATAGTGAGTGAAGACCTTTGACCAACGAATCTTCTACACTGCAACGAGGACTAAAAAATCGACATATCCAATTAATTGCTATGGGTGGAGCAATTGGTACCGGATTATTTTTAGGCTCGGCGCAAGTGATTCAATCTGCGGGACCATCCATTATTTTAGGATATGCCATTGGTGGCTTAATTGCTTTTTTAATTATGCGCCACCTGGGAGAAATGATTGTTGAAGAACCTGTTGCAGGATCGTTCAGCCATTTTGCGTATAAATACTGGGGGAAATTTCCCGGATTTTTAGCTGGATGGAATTATTGGATGCTCTATGTTCTGGTTGCGATGAGTGAACTCACCGCGGTAGCCAAATATATTAATTACTGGTGGCCTCATATTCCAGCATGGACGTCTGTCTTATTCTTCTTTGTCGTAATTACGGCAATTAACCTAACAAACGTCAAATTTTATGGTGAGTCCGAATTCTGGCTTGCTATTATTAAAGTTGCTGCTGTTATCTCTATGATTGTTTTTGGCCTTTATTTGCTATTTACAGCAGATGTGGGTTCAAGCATTTCATTTAGTAACCTGTGGTCTCATGGTGGATTTTTTCCAAATGGCTTTAGTGGCCTCTTCTACATGTTGGCTTTCTTAATGTTCGCCTTTGGTGGTATTGAACTGATTGGTATGGCTGCGGCAGAAGCAAAAGATCCGAAAAAGACCATTCCAAAAGCAATTAACCAAGTTGTTTTCCGTATCTTGATTTTCTATATCGGTTCACTAGCGATCTTACTTTCATTAGTGCCATGGAACCAGTTAGATCTTGGCGGTCTCGATAAAAGTCCATTTGTTATGATTTTTAGCCAAATGGGTATTGGTTGGGCTGCACATTTACTGAACTTTATTATTTTAACCGCGGCCCTCTCTGTTTATAACAGTGGGATGTTTGCCAATAGCCGTATGCTTTACGGTTTAGCTCAACAGGGTAACGCGCCAAAAATTTTCAAGAAAGTAAATAAACAAGGTGTACCTGTACCAGCAGTTTTATTATCTGCATTACTTATTTTTGGCTGTGTTCTTTTAAATTACTTTGTACCTGAAGATGCTTTAAGTCACTTAATGTACATTGTAGTTGGAGCATTGGTATTGAACTGGGCGATGATCAGTATGACTCACCTCAAGTTTAAATCAGCAATGAAAAAACTCGGTCAAAAAACTCACTTCCCTGCACTTTGGGCACCATTTAGTAACTATTTGGTTTTAGGTTTCATTGCTGTTGTACTCTACATTATGTGGAGCCAAGGCTTTAAAGAGTCTGTCATGATGATTCCGATCTGGATTATTCTTATGTTTATTTTGTTTAAAGTACTTAATGCTAAAGAACAATAATCTGAACCCTTGTACTTAAAACATGAAAAAAGCCATTGTCTCGACAATGGCTTTTTTATTTAAATTTAAGGCTATAAAATTAAAAGCATATCTGAATGACTGTTTAGAGCCACTGTTTCGTATCATCAGCGACAGGTGTGCCATGAATAACATGCATAATCATTGCATGCGCAATACTGCCCTTAAATGGAATTTCAGGTAACTGATCAAATTTGAAAAACTGAGCATCACTGAGCTCTTTCTCCTGAATTTCAATTTCGCCCGCTTCATATTCGGCTTTAAAGGCCAACATTAAGTTACTCGGAAATGGCCATGGTTGACTCCCCAAATACTGAATATTATTAATGTGTAATCCAACTTCTTCTAATGTTTCACGTCGCACAGCATCTTCTAGTGTTTCCCCTACCTCGACAAAGCCAGCAATTAAACTGTACATATGGCCCGTATTTCTGGCATTTTTAGCCAGCAAAATCTCGTTCTCTCCACGTGTAATAATAGTAATCACACAAGGGTTAACTCTAGGATATTGACTGAAATTACATGCAGGACAAGTCATAGAATATTCAGTCTTATGCTGCTGGGTTTTATGTCCGCAACGGCTACAAAACTGATGATTACGGCACCACTCGAGTAACTGAAAAGCACGACTCGCCTGTTCAAACTGCGGTTTAGTCCAGTACTGCAACAGTTGGCGAATAGGTATGAACTGATATCCATTTGGTATAGGTTCACCTTCTTGGAAATCTCTTGCTATTACTTGAGGGTCTGCTTGTATATGTAAATCATGTTCCTGCTGTTTAAGGCAAGGCAGATTAAAATTCGCATCAACCAAAAGTTGTTGTTGCTGAAAAATATAAGCAATAGGATGGTTGTTGGTATCCATTTATATACTCGAGTGAAGAACCTTTCGATGGCCTCTATAGCTCATTCAAAAGAATCAAGCTTAAAACATATTTTTCAAAAATCTTACGCATATTGGTAAACACCTTCAATTTATTTAATTTGTATCTTTTTGATTAAAATCACATTTTATTCACACACATTATGTTTTTAAGTTATATCCATCTCTTTATAGCTAAGCGACTAGTGATGAACTTAGAAGCACTGCTTCACATAAAATTGATCTATGAAAACTTAGACTAGTTTTAGTTCCATCTCATGAAACAAAAATATGCGATTTGGCTTAATTCTGGGTGATCAATTAAATCACCAACTCGCAACGCTCAAGTATTTAAACCGAAATGAAGACATTATTTTGATGGCTGAAGTGCTTGAGGAAACATCTTATGTGGCTCATCATCCACAAAAAATAGCGCTAATTTTTAGTGCAATGCGGCACTTTGCAAAAGAATTAAAAGCACAGGGTTGGAAAATCCGTTATCACACATTTAAGCGCGAAGGTCATATAAAAAAGTTAGTCGACTTTATTGCTTTGCAGCAGCAACACTTCTCGGCAAATGCTCTCGTCATTACCCAATGTGGTGAATATCGTTTGCAGCATGAAATCGAAAGTTCATGGGCTAACTCACTAAAACTATCTGTTATTTGTTTAGAAGATGATCGCTTCTTTTGTACCGTAGAACAATTCAAGCAATGGGCAAAGAAATATGAAACGCTAAGAATGGAATACTTTTACCGAGAAATGCGCAAGCAAACTCAATATTTAATGCATGACCAACAACCCATAGGCGGGCAATGGAACTTTGATCAAGCCAATCGAAAAGCATGGTCAGACGATCCGCCTTTGCCACCAAAATTAGCCTTTGAGCATGATCAAATTGATATAGATGTTATTCGACTGGTCAAGAAAGAATTTTCTCAACATATCGGCAATATCGATTCCTTTCAATGGGCAACTACCCGTCAAAATGCCTTGCTTGCTTTAGATGATTTTATTTCTAACAGCTTGCCCCACTTTGGCGATTATCAAGATGCTATGGTTTATGGTTCAGACTTTATGTTTCATAGTCTGCTCTCGCCTTATTTAAATTGTGGATTGTTATTACCAAAAGAGGTGTGTGACACTGCTCAAACAGCCTATTACAACGGACAGGCCCCCTTAAATGCAGTAGAAGGATTTATACGCCAAATTTTAGGATGGCGGGAATATGTGCGTGGAATCTATTGGTTGTCTATGCCTAACTATAGCGATCAAAATACCCTTCATGCCAGCACGCCGCTGCCACAATATTACTGGACGGGTGATACAAAAATGGCATGTATGGCCGAGTGTTTCAGAAATACCTTTGAACATGGCTATGCTCACCATATTCAGCGTTTAATGATTACAGGCAACTTTGCGCTTTTAGCAGGTGTAAATCCATCAGAAATTTGCGAATGGTATTTAGCTGTCTATGTAGATGCTTATGAATGGGTCGAATTACCGAATACTTTAGGCATGGCCATGTATGCAGATGGTGGCATCATGGCAAGTAAACCCTATGCTGCATCAGGTAATTACATACATAAAATGTCAAATTATTGTCAGCACTGTACATATAACGTCAAAACAAAAACTGAAACAGACAGTTGTCCATTTAACAGTTTGTATTGGTATTTTATGAGCCAGCATGAGGCCATATTTCGTCAAAATCCCAGAATGGCGATGGTCTACAAAAACCTTGATCGTATGAAAGATAAAGCTTCTGTCATACATCATGCAAAGTTACTTATTCATCAACTTGATGAGCTTTAACATCATGAAAAAACAGCATCTACCCCAGAAAATATGTGTCTATTGTCAACGCCCTTTTAACTGGCGAAAAAAATGGGAACGTTGCTGGGAAGAAGTAAAATATTGCTCTGAAAGATGTAAACGACAAGCCCGCTCAAATAAGTAAATATTTCACGCGATTGTTTTAACTGATTCAACACTACTCTTCATTGTTGAATCAGTTGTCTTTCAATTGATTATATTTGATGGTCTTACGCATATTTATACTGACGAGAACAGTAAGCTCTTTCAACTTCTGGTGAACGTAATTGCTGATGCTTGGTTTTACGCCCTGCCATACGCTTGCGCCAGAGTTTAAAACTGCTCGATTTTAAGTTATATCTCATTAAACGAATAACTTCACTTTCACGCAAGCCATACTCTCGCTCAATTGCTTCAAATGGTGTTCGATCTTCCCATGCCATTTCAATAATTCTAGATAAGTCCTGTTCATCAATTTTTTTCATGTTATGCCCTTTTAAATTATGTCGTAGCCAAGACGGATTCTTTAACAAACAACCTTTCGGAAATAGCTTCACTTACCCGATTGCTTGCTTTGAATGTTTTCGTGTTTTGCTTCAGATCATAGAAAGGCAAACATGAATTTTTGTGATTTTTTAGCTTTATAAACTCTATTTTTTATATAAGACATAAACAGCTCTAAAACCTTTGAGTGGTTTAACTTTTTATTAACCACTATGACAAAATTTTTAATACCTAAAACATGAAAAAAGCCATTGCCTTAGCAATAGCTTTTTTGTTTATAATCATAAAATTATGCGCCCTTAGCTTAACTGGATAGAGCAGTTGCCTCCTAAGCGACCGACGTGGGTTCGAGTCCCGCAGGGCGCACATATTGAATAACTTAATCCTTCACTTCAGCCAGCAATGTTTCAGCTGCGAGTTTACCTAAATTATTAGAAGCAAGCGGACTATCGCCCGTTAACAATTTACGATCTCTATGACATTGACCTGTAATGCCCTTATTTAAAATTTTGACACCGAGCTTTTCAAGATTTTCACCCACTAACCAAGGTAAAGCACCCGGCATATAACCGATATCAATATTTGCTCCCTTATCTAATGAATCAGGGAATACACAAATTTGATAATCTTTAAAAATATAATTCTCAGGTTGTTCCTCTACTGCCGCAGCCAATAACGAAGCTGGACCATGACATAAAGTAATAATAAATTTGTCTTGTTCAACTGCCCATTTCAGAACTTTTTTGACATCCAAGCTATGTGGAATCTTAGCTAAAACACCATGCCCACCTGGAATAAATACAGCTGCATATGGTGAGTTTTCCCCTACTGCATTTTCTAAAATGTCAGCAAGTTTTAGTGGATTTTTTAGTTTATCTGCATATTTATGGAAAGTATCTAATACCACCTGCTCTTGCTTTGGCATTGCCCACATTTCAAGTTTGGCTGGATTACCGGAAAGTGTCGCAACGTCAATTTCAAAACCAGCATTATCTAAATGGAACATTGGCAAAAGCATTTCTACTGGATGGTTTCCTGTAGAAAAGAACTTACCGTTTTGCATCTGGATATAACGCTCATCAGTTGCAATCATTAAGACCTTTTTATTGCCCGTATACGGCGCTGGGTAGGTCGTACCGTCATAATCTGTTTTAGGAGATGTATATTGGCTCAGTGAGTACGGTGATGGGAAGAATGCATTATCTTCTGCCAAATCTGGAGTCGGATTTTTATCATTTGATGCTGGGGTATTCATTGTTACCATCCTTTAGAATTGAAGAACGAAATAACAGCTTTAAGCCGGTTATTATTTCTTAGTAAATGTATATTTAGATCAAGAAACTGATGCAACACGCCAATAGAATTTGGCAATTTTTATATAGAAATAGGCACAATTAATAATTATAAATTTCAGTTTAGGCAAACATGCCGTTCACCTAAACTGTCACAGATTAAATTAAGTATTGATTTCTAAAACGATCTTTCCAATATGGTCACCTTGCTCCATACATGCATGGGCACTTTGTACATCTGAAAAATCATAGGTTTTATAGATTTGTGGTAAACACTTGCCTTGAGCTAAGAGCGGCCATACATGTTCATGTAAGGACTGAGCAATCTGTGCTTTTTCTTGGCTATTACGCGCTCGCATCGTTGAGCCAGTAATCGTTGCACGTTTTAAAATCAGTTTTTGTAAATCAAATTCTTTTGCAATTCGCCCTCCCATAAAACCAATAATGACCAGTCGACCATCACGCTTTAATAGATTTAAGTTTTTCGAGAAATACGAACCACCCACAATATCCAAAATCACATCAACACCTTGGTCTTGGGTGTGTTTCAAAATTTCTTGCTCAAAATCTTGGGTTTTATAGTTAATTGCAGTCGTTAAATTAGAGAGTGCTTCAACTTTATCTTCACTTCCAACTGTAGCAAAAGTTTTAATCCCTAAAGCATGGCAAATCGCTAAAGCGGTGGTCCCAATACCACTTGCCCCACCATGAATCAGTGCTGTTTCATTTTCTTTTAAACGGCCGATATCAAACAGATTTGCCCAAACTGTAAAGAATGTTTCCGGAATTGCAGCAGCTTGAGTAAATGATAAATTCTCAGGTATTGGCAATACTTGAGTTGCAGTGACAGTACAATACTCTGCATAACCACCACCGTTGGTTAAAGCACAAACCTTGTCTCCAACTTTGAAGTGTTGCACTTGATCACCTACAGCAACTACGACCCCAGCGACTTCAAGACCCGGAATTTGCGTAACACCTTTTGGCATTGGGTATAAGCCCATACGCTGCAATACGTCTGGGCGGTTAATTCCAGCAGCTTTTACCTCAATTAACACTTCATCTGCTTGAGGAACTGGAACATCTGAATCTTGAAGTTTTAAGACCTCAGGTCCGCCAGGAACCGTAATTTCAACAATTTTCATGGTTGTTGGAAGACTCATTGATATGCTCCATGTTTGGTTTATATTTTAAATGTATTGATTTACTTTAATTCATTGAAGATTTAGGTGGAACTCCAAACAGCCTTTTGAACTCTCGACTAAACTGTGAGGCACTTACATACCCTACCTGATAGGCAGCTTCCGCAACACCCATTTGATTATTTAGGATTAAATCACGTGCTTTATGTAATCGAGTAATCTTAATGTACTGTAATGGAGAATAGTTCGTGACTTTCTTAAACGCTTGATGAAAAAGAGAGACACTCATTCCTGCTTGTTTAGCAAGTTCCTGAACCGTTAAATTGTGATAATAATCTCTTTGAATAATTTCACAAATTGTATAAATCACACTATTTCGACTTATCATAGCCGAAAGATTTTCGATTAAATCACGACTACCCGCCTGCAAAACCCGATAAATGAGTTCTCGTTTTATCTGCTCTCCTAATATTGCGGTGTCTTGTTTAGAACGAAGTAAATTCAATAAGCGTAAAGCAACCTCAGATATTGCCGCGTTCATGTCTATAATATTTAAACCACAACTGAGCTTTACATCTCTTTTTTCAAGTTCATCTATAGATAACTGCTGCTCTTTGTTCATTTTAGTGGCTAAATCAGCCATCATTTGTGATTCAAATTTAATTGCAATTGCCAGCATCGGTTCATTTTCAACCCATGTATCGCAATCAAAAGGAATAGCAATCGAGATGAGTAAACACTGGCCTTGTTGAAACTGAAAAGTATCTTTCCCAATATAACCACGCTTTACGCCTTGTATGACTAAAACAATTGAAGGCTCTTGTAATACAGCAACAGGCTGTGTGGAATGATCAACCCTCATAAGAGTGATATTTGAAATATAGGTGGGATATAGCCCTTCTTGAGGAGCTAAATATAAAAAAGCCTCTACCAAACTTTTCATCAAGTCTTTCTGTTGCATTGCTTTATTTTTTACAGGCTATTTAAGATTTACTATATCAATCAAACTAAAAGGAAAAAGCGTTTCTTGGTAGTACTTTGTATAAATAAGCAAGTTAAAACTATTTTTAGGCATAAAAAAACCTAGAAGATTCTAGGTTTTTTCACTTAGTCTGACTATTAAGCAGATAAGTTAAAGAACATTGCTGCAATCAAAATAATGACACCGAGCACAATACGGTACCAAGCAAATACGCGTAGCGTATGGCGCTCAACAAAAAGTACCAGTGCCTTTACTACAAATAAAGCTGCAATAAATGCTGCAACAAAACCAACACCAATATTAATCATATTGTCTGAGGTCAACACATCAGCATTTTTAATTAAGTCAAATGTCGCTGCCCCTAACATGGTCGGCATTGCAAGGAAGAACGAAAATTCTGTTGCGGCTTTACGTGATAAACCTGCAAACATCCCGCCTACAATTGTCGCACCTGAACGAGAAGTTCCCGGAATCATCGCAACACATTGAGCAAGACCGACTAAAAGTGCCTGCTTAAACGTGATTTTTGTCGCATCTAGTGTTTTATGCTCAAACTGTCTAGATTCAACCCAGAAAATAATCAGTGCACCAACAATGAGGGCAATCGCAACCACAATTGGGCTAAACAAAACGCTTTTAATAAAATCAACGGCTAAAACACCAATAATCACTGCTGGGAAAAAAGCAATTAATACACTAAAAGCAAAATGACGCGACTCTACATCGCCACTAAAGAAGCCTTTAATCAAGTTAATAATTTTTTGTCGATATAACCAGCATACTGCCAAAATAGCACCTAACTGGATCACTACTTCGAATACACGACCACCATCTGAATGGAAATCGATAATATGACCAAATAAAATCAAATGGCCAGTACTGGAAATTGGTAAAAATTCAGTTAAACCTTCAACAAACCCTAGAAATAGTGCTTTTATAACTTCAAAATTTTCCATCACTTGCTCAAAAAGTTAATCACTAGAAAGGTCTAAAAATTTGTTTTATATCATGAACGAACCAACATTTTGGCCAAGTTCATGTTCAATATCAGATCATTTCTAGCATTTTGGTTATTGCCTTTAATTAAAGACCGATTATTTAAAGTGCAATAATGTATCACATCATTATGACAAACTTAGGTTAACTATCGTAAAAAGATAAAATCTAATCAAAAACAAATCGTCTTCTAGTTATAAATAAAAGCTCTTAAACTTAAGCAAGCCAAGAAACCATCTTAAAACATCAAACAAACATGATATTATTTCAAGCATATGTCATTTATATTTAAAATTTAAACAGAATGAAAAATACTAAAATCAACGCACGTCATCTGATTATCGATCTCTTTCTTTCCTCTGCTTACCCTCAACTTACGATTAAACAAATTTTGGTGGCTGCCAAACTGTTTAACTTAAGTGAAAATGGTATTCGAGTTGCGACAACCCGTTTATTAAATGAAGGCATGATTGAAAGCGTAGAACGCGGAATTTATCAACTTTCACCTTCTACGAAAGATTGGGCAAAAGTAATACTCAATCGTAAAAATGGTATTAAACAAACTAAAGAATGGCAGCAACATTATCTTGCTGTATTTACAGGCACACTGGGCCGTATAGACCGAACTGCTCTTAAAAAACGTGAACGTGTACTGCGTCAATTTGGTTTTAAAGAATTAGAAACTGGTATTTACATCCGCCCAGACAATTTAGCTTATAGTTTTGAAAAAACCTGTGAGGAGCTTGTTTTAGCTGGGCTAGAGAAAGAAGCAAAAATTTGTATTATTCAGCATTTCGAACCCTCAACGCTTAAGCAAATTTTTTCTTTGTGGGATACCAAACAACTCGAAAAAAATTATGAAATGTATAGTCGAGATATCACGCACTGGCTTGAAAACTATACTCACCTCTCCTTAAATGATGCTGCAGTTAAAGCCCTTCTTTTAGGTAGGGAAACGATTGCTTTACTCATGAATGATCCCCTATTACCAGCACCATTTGTAAATGAGTCTGCGCGTAATCAATTTGCTCAAGATGTACAGCAGTTAGACGCGATCGGCCAAAAACTTTGGAAAAAAATATATGAACAAGAACTAAATCTATAATCATCTGATTTAATTTTTTACAAACAAATATTTCACTTTTTAATTTTTTATAACTATATTTGTAATATAAAAATATAGATACCGAACTCTAATTTGGGAGAATAACAATGAATACGCAGGTAAGTGTTACGGACCTATTTAGCAGAGAAGAAATACAAGAGCTTACAGAACCTTCAGATGCATATGGTGCTTGGGCGGTTGCCAGCACATGGGCTGTTATTGGCGGAACATTCGCCAGCTTAATAATGATGTGGGACTACTTACCGAGTTGGGGTAAATTATTAGCATGTATGCTTGCCTTAGCAATCTTGGCGGGTCGTCAGTTATGCCTCGCAATTTTAATGCACGACGCGTCTCACAAAAGTTTATTCAAAAATAAAAAAATAAATGATTTCGTAGGTGAATGGCTATGCGCCCGCCCCATCTGGAATGATCTTCAAAAATATCGTGTACACCATGTTCGTCACCATGCAAAAACCTCTACTCCAGATGACCCAGATCTTTCTTTAGTTGCTGGTTTTCCTGTCAGTAAAAAGTCTCTGACTCGTAAATTCTTACGCGACTTAACAGGTATGACTGGATTAAAGTTTAGCTTAGGTCGAGTTTTAATGGATCTGGATGTCATGAAATGGACTGTTGCCAATGATCAAATCTGGCTAGACCGCAGTCATAAAAATTTCGTTGACTATGCAAAGAGTATTGCAAAAAACAGTACAGGTGCTATTGCAACGAATTTAGCACTTTATGGCGTTTTAAAAGCATTTGGTCAACAACGTTTTTATTGGTTATGGCCTCTGGCTTACTTAACTCCATTCCCACTTTTTTTACGTATTCGCTCTATGGCAGAACACGCTGGTATGCAAACCAGCAATACTGCTTTAACCAATACTCGAACAACCAAAGCTGGATGGATTGCGAGAAGTTTTGTTGCACCAATTAACGTAAACTATCATATGGAACACCATTTAATGGCTTCTGTACCATATTTTAAATTACCGCGTATGCACCAGATATTAAGAAAACGAGGGCATGTTCCAGTCCCACCTAGCTATTTTGAAGTGATTCACTCACTTTCATCGAAACCAGAATCATCAATTTAAGGCATATTAGAAGATCACTTTCAATTTTGTGGTCTTCTTGATTATTCACTTATATCTAAATTTTTTAGTTTTAACTGAGTTCGATAATACTTAGGTGTCACTCCCATCCAGCGTTTAAAAGCGCGAGTGAAATGGGATGTATCTGCATAACCTAAACTTAAAGCCACAGTTTCAATTGATGTCGAACTATTTTCTAAAAGATGATGTGAATATTGCTTTCGAGTTAAATCAACTAATGCTGAGAAACTTGTATTATCGGTTGCCAAGTACCGCTGTAAGCTACGTTCTGACATATTCATCATTTGAGCGACTTGTTTAACTTTTAATATTTCTCCCTGATTATTGATCAATAATTTTTTTATGACTTGGCTAACTTCTGCTTTCCATCCGCTGCGTAACTTCAATTTATCGAGATCTTTTTTACACTGTGCTTTCAGTAAAGGTACAAGCATCGGGTCGGCCGTTAGGGTGGGCTGCGATAAATATTCTTTTGGAAAAATCCAGACATTCTGTTTTTCATTAAATAAACAATCTACACCCAATTCATCTTTTAATTTTGAAAAACCGACGGGTTCAGACATATTTAACTTAACGGTACCTAAAGAAGATAATCCTGTGAGATGCTTCGCGATTTGAACGAAACCTAATAACAAAAAAATGGTCGCATCTGGACTCAACTGAAAAGCTTTCAAAGGTTGGTGTATAGACCAGTAAATATAATCTTGTTCTTGTTTTAACTCAGGTTTAAAGGCATCACAACGGGCCCCTATAAATTGCTCAAGTATTTTTAAGGCCTCTCCCAAATTTGTACTGACCATGGCCGCCATACCCACTGAACCATAACAAGACGCTTTCATTTCCAAAGCCAAATAACCCGCCAATGCTGGCTCATAAGTGAGTTGAATCGCATGCTCAAGTAAGTTATTTAAGAAATTAAATTCAACATACCAATACGGTTTGTTTAATTGTTCTAATGTTATGCCACTTCCATCTAAAAACTGCTCAGCAGAGATATTCAAGCGCTTAACCATATCGACTAATAAATTAATATAAGTTCCAGGTAATTCTGGGTTCAGGTTTGGTCCACTAGAAATCATAAATATGGCGTCAAATGGTAAAAACTGTCAGTTCATGAACTATGCCATGCTTTTAAATTGATGCATAGTTGTTCAAAACGAAACCCGCTAAATTGCTCTAGACAGTACAATTTCTGAAAAGAATACAGGTTACCTTATGAATATTCTGATCGTTCATGCTCATCCAGAGCCACTATCTTTTACAACATCATTAAAAACCACAGCCCAGCAAACTTTTAAAAAGTTGGGTCATCGTGTAGAAGTTTCTGACTTATATGCAATGCAATTCAACCCTGTAGCTTCCAAAGAGGATTTTTTAGAACTCAATCAACCCGACTATTTCAATTACGCATTAGAACAACGTAATGCCGCCAAGCAAAACCTTTTAGCACCTGATATCCAAGCGGAAATTGAAAAGGTAAAACGAGCAGATTTGATCATTTTAAACTTCCCTCTTTACTGGACTTCTGTCCCGGCAATTTTAAAAGGATGGATGGATCGCGTATTCGTTTCAGGACTTTTTTATGGCGGAAAGCGTTTTTATAACCACGGTGGTATGGCGGGTAAAAAAGCGATGCTCTGTTTAACACTGGGCGGTAGAACGCATATGTTTGGCGAGAGCTCCATTCACGGACCAATTGAACATTATCTCTCACCCATTCAACGCGGCACCTTGGCTTATACTGGTTTTGAGGTCCTTCCACCATTCATTGCCTACCATGTACCTTATATTAGCCAAGAGGCACGAGAAACCATTCTTGAAGACTATATAACGTACCTTACTCACCTCGACCAGCTAGAACCTTTAAAATTTCCCAAACTTGAAGAATTTGATGAGAAGTTATATCCCCTTTAATGGTATGTTTTAGCTCTAAAAGCAGACTAACCAGACATACTTCTCATTTTTTGGTTATTCTTTGGAATATAAAAGATCTTAACTAGTCTTTAAACCCTCCCAAAAATTGATCAATTGGTAAAAAAAATTGCTTAATTTCCACCCATTAATTAAGAATATAAAATTTAATCAATAATATACACATGTAGAGAAACTAGACTTGTCCAGTAAAAATGATAACTAATACTCAATTCATAACCAATCAATTCATATTTTTACAAAAAAATCTTTGGCCATTTTTTTTGGATTTATGACAAAAATGTCATAAATCTAAAGCCTATTAATAATAGATAAAAAATATAAATATCAAATATTTAAAATAATTTAATAATGTAAATATTTCTCCATATTTCATTCATTATTGACATTTTTTGTATAAAAAATGAGTACTCCCCAGTTCATATAACAGATTTACTCTTAGTGTAATTATGCTATTTTTGTTACATGGAGTTATCAAAGCTTTGAAACTTGTAATTAAAAGCTTTGAAGGCAACACAGTTTAAACGGTTTAACTCTGTTACTTTTAAAAAAATGTCTTGAAGTTCAAGGAAAGATTAAAATGAAATTAAAACATCTGAGCACTGCAATGATTTTAGCAACGCTGCCTGCAACTGGGGTTTTTGCAGCAGCTTTGGATCGCTCTGGACAGTCAATGTCCGCATTCTTTCAACCTGGTAATTATTTTGAAGCAGGTATTTCTGTTTTAGACCCAGATGTATCGGGTAAAGAAGCAGGTTCGAGTGCAACACGTCGTGATATTAGTGATATGGCTAATGATTACTACTTCCCAAGTGCAGCATTAAAACTACAACTTAACGATAAATTCTCTTTTGGTCTACTCTATGACCAACCATTTGGAGCAGATGCAGAATATTCAGGTAACAATGTATTCGTTTCTAATCCTGGTACTGATTCTGTTTTATCAGCATCAGCTATCGATGGCCTTGTTACTAAAAAAGCAACTGATGCTTTGCAAGCACAAGGTTTACCTGTCAATGATCAAACTTTAGCTTTAGCAAAAGGCCAAGTTTTAGCAAGCCCACAATTTAAACAACTCGCTGGCGCTCTTGCTGCAGCAAATAATTATTTAGGTAATGGTGGAACTAAAGTTAAAGTTGATACACAAAATTTATCTTTTGTATTTGGTTATCAACCAACAAAAAACTTTAATTTCTACGCAGGTCCTGTATTACAAACAGTTAAAGGTAATGTAAGTTTACGAGGCCAAGCGTATAGCCTTTATAATGGCTATGATGCAAATATCAAAGAAACTACAGGCGCTGGTTGGTTAGCAGGTGCAGCTTATCAAATTCCTGAAATCGCACTTCGAGCATCTGTAACTTATCGTTCTGAAATTGACCATAAAGTGGATATTAATGAAAATTTATCTTTATTAAACTTCCCTGGTCTTACTTCAGTACTTGGTGGTTTAGATGTTCCAGCTTCTAAAATCCAAGCAATTAACTCATCTGGTAAAACTACAATTACTACTCCACAGTCTGTTAACCTTGATTTTCAAACAGGGATCATGGCTGATACCGTTGCATTCGCCAATGTACGTTGGGTGAACTGGAAAGACTTCTCAATTCAACCATATAAATTTGGTAAAGTTTCAGAAGCTGTAGGTGGTCTGGTTGGCCGTCCAAATGGCTTTAACCTAGTTGAATATTCAGACGATCAATGGACAGTGAATGCTGGTGTGGGTCGTAAGCTTAATGATAAATGGGCAGGTAATGTCTCTGTCGGTTGGGACTCTGGCGCAGGTAACCCGGTGACTACATTGGGCCCAACAGAAGGTTACTGGAACGTAGGTGTAGGCGTTCAATATAGCCCTACTCCACAAACATTTATTGCTGGTGGTGTGAAATACTTCTGGTTGGGTGATGCTAAAGCACAAACTGGTGCACAAGCTGGTAGCGATCAATATGTTGCAGAGTTCTCTGATAACAACGCGATCGCCTATGGTTTAAAACTTGGCTATAAATTCTAAGTTTCAAACTCATTCATATAAAAAAGGCGCTTTAAGCGCCTTTTTTATTACCCATTCTTAAGCAGGAATATTACGCTGCGAAACTGAACGAATTGCTTCTTTTAGGGCATCATATCCATTAATTGCTGGGAACTGTGGGAATTCCGCAATGACATTGGCAGGTGCATCAAATAAGAAGCCATGATCAGCTTCACCAAGCATGGTTGTGTCGTTATATGAATCTCCTGCCGCGATTACACGGAAATTTAAACCGTGAAGCGCTTTAACTGACTCGCGTTTTTGGTCTGGTTGACGAAGTTTATAAGCGGTGATCATCCCATTTTCATCAGTTTCTAATTTGTGACAGAAAATTGTTGGCCAGCCTAATTGCTTCATTAGAGGATGAGCAAACTCATAGAAAGTATCGGACAAAATGACCAGTTGGAAATGATTGCTCACCCATTCAACAAACTCTTTTGCACCTGGTAGTGGCCCCATCTCAGCAATAACTTCTTGAATATCATTTAGGCCTAGACCATGTTGTTTTAGAATATTCAGACGCTGAGTCATTAAAACATCATAATCCGGAATATCACGAGTTGTTGCTTCTAGTTCTTTAATCCCTGTTTTTTTTGCGAAATTGATCCAAATTTCAGGAACTAAAACTCCTTCAAGATCTAGGCATACGATTTCCATGAATGCTTCCAACGTTGGTTAAAAATTGCTGTATCATACCATTAAGATTTTCAGATTTGCGTTGTTATTGATCAAATCAATTTTATTCATAAGGATCTAAATTAAAGTGCTAAGCAATTTATTCACTATCCTTTAGAATATTTTTCATAACACAATGCGCCCAAGCCTTTTGCCAGGAACACCCATGACCGTTATTCCGACTATTGATATCGTTGATGCTCTCGCGGCTGAATATGCAGCTAAAAGCCCACGTGAGATTTTAGAGCTTGCATTAAGCCAACAAGGTGAAATCGCAATTTCGTTCTCTGGAGCAGAAGATGTAGTCTTAATTGATATGGCTTCACGTTTAGGTAAACCCTTCCGTGTTTTTAGTCTTGATACTGGGCGGCTGCATCCTGAAACTTATCAATTTATTGAAACTGTTCGTAAGCACTACAATATTAATATCGAGATTTGCTTCCCTGAACCTGAAGCTGTGCAAAGCATGGTGAATGAAAAAGGCTTATTTAGCTTCTTTAAAGATGGACACCAAGAGTGCTGTGGTATTCGAAAAGTTCAGCCTTTACGTAAGAAACTTGCGACTTTAGATGGTTGGATTACAGGCCAACGTAAAGACCAAAGTCCAGGTACACGTACTGAAATTCCGGTGGTACAAGCAGATGCTGGTTTCTCAGGACCAGACAAGCAACTTATTAAATATAACCCGCTTGCGAACTGGTCTAGTGCCGATGTGTGGAGTTACATCCGCATGATGGAAATTCCATACAACCCTCTACACGAGCGTGGTTTTGTTTCTATTGGCTGTGAGCCATGTACACGTCCAGTACTTCCAAACCAGCATGAACGTGAAGGCCGTTGGTGGTGGGAAGAAGCAACACAAAAAGAATGTGGCTTACATGCAGGCAACTTAAAAAAATAGTCTGGTATAAAAAAACCACTGATGAATCAGTGGTTTTTTTTACAGTTATATCTCGTACACAAAGTCATATTTAATCTGTAATAAACGCTATATACTAAATTTTACGGTTCTATAATTCTAATAAGAGCTCAGTTAAGGGCTTCTTAGAAAAAAGCATGAGGCACAACGAGTTATGCGTCCATTACACCCTATTGATTTTATTTTTCTATCGTTAGAAAAAAGACAACAACCGATGCATGTTGGCGGATTGTTTTTATTTGAAATTCCTGAAAATGCCCCTGAAACTTTTGTGCGTGATTTAGTAGAAGAAATTCGCCAATCAAAAAGTATTCCTGTCCCTCCCTTTAATAACCGTTTAAATGGCTTATTTTGGGATGAAGATGAAGAATTCGATATCGATCATCATTTCCGCCATATTGCCTTGCCTCATCCTGGCCGAATTCGTGAATTACTCGTGTATATTTCGCAGCAGCATAGCTCTTTAATTGACCGTGCAAAACCGCTTTGGACCTGCGACATTATTGAAGGGATCGAAGGTAATCGTTTCGCGATGTACTTTAAGATACATCATGCCATGGTAGATGGCGTTGCGGGTATGCGCTTAATTGAGAAGTCTCTATCAAAAACACCAGAAGAAAAAAATGTGGTTCCACTTTGGTGTGTAGAAAGTAAAAGAACAAAACGCTTAAAAGTACCAAAACCAAGTACTAGTAAAATCAAAAGTATTTTAGGAGGCATCAAGTCACAGCTTGAAGTTACTCCGAAGGTCATGCATGAGTTATCACAAACCATCTTTAAAGAAATGGGGAAAAATCCTGACTATGTATCGACTTTTCAGGCGCCAGTTTCAATTTTGAATCAACGCGTAAGCGCTTCACGTCGCTTTGCAGCCCAATCTTTTGAATTAAGTCGCCTTAGAAAGATTTCTAAAGCGCTTGGTGTGACCATTAATGACGTCGTACTTGCTGTATGTTCTGGGGCATTACGTGAATATCTGATTAGCCATAATAGCTTGCCTAAAAAGCCTCTTATTGCGATGGTGCCCGCTTCATTGCGTACAGATGACTCTGACGTAAGTAATCGCATTACGATGATTCTAGCGAATTTAGGGACCCATAAAGACCAGCCTCTAGAACGACTCGAAATTATTCGTCGTAGTATGCAAAATTCAAAGCAACGCTTTAGTCGAATGACTGCAAATGAGATTTTAAACTATAGCGCTGTAGTTTATGGCCCAGCAGGTCTAAACATTATGTCTGGAATGCTCCCTAAGCGTCAGGCATTCAATTTAGTCATTTCTAATGTACCTGGCCCACGTGAGCCACTTTATTGGAATGGTGCGAAATTGGATGCGCTCTACCCTGCTTCTATAGTCATGGATGGGCAAGCGCTTAATATTACGATGACAAGCTATCTGGATAAGCTTGAAGTAGGTTTAACAGCATGTCGAAATGCTTTACCTAAGATGCAAAACCTTTTAACCCATCTTGAAGATGAGATTCAACGGTTTGAAGAAATTATTGAGGAAAAACAGCTGAAACATCATTCAGCAAGTTAAGAAAAATTAAGGGGCTTTGAAATGGCCCCTTATTTTTTAATTGCGCGGCACTGGTTAAGCAACTGATGACATACTGAACGGATCATCGCAGTTGTAATCGGTACTTCTTTACCTTGGTCATTCAACATATAGCAGCTATTTACTGGCGTGCTTTCTAAAACATGTTTAAGACCGTTGCTAATTAGGTTTTCACTTACATTCATGGGTTATACCTCTTATTGTTTGCTAAGACGTTTTAAACAGGGAGAACGTCTACGGCTACTGTATGCAAGTAGTATTTAAAATTCATGAATGAAAGTAAAATTTCAGTTGTAACAAGGATTAAGCGATATCTTGTTACAACTTTAACTTAAAATGATATCGTATTGCTCTTGCGTATATAAATTTTCGACCTGAAATTTAATAACTCTGTTGATAAAGTGCTCTAAATCAGCCACTGCAGGGGCTTCTGCCGTTAATAATCGGTCAATTACAGAAGGATGAGCAACGACAGTAAAGCCACTCGTAGACTCAAATGCACGCGTATATCGTAATATCTCTCGAAATATTTCGTAACACACTGTCTCTGCAGTTTTGACAAAACCACGCCCCTGACACGTTGGACAAGACTCACATAACAAGTGTTCTAATGATTCACGTGTTCTTTTACGTGTCATTTCGACTAAGCCAAGTTCAGACACCTGTGTAATTTTTGTTTTGGCGTGATCACGTTCAAGCATTTTTTCAAATTGACGCATCACCTCTTCACGATGAATGGCTTCCTGCATGTCAATAAAATCAATAATGATAATACCGCCCAGATTTCTTAGTCTGAGCTGACGTGCGATCACCTGAGTCGCTTCCATATTGGTCTTAAAGACTGTGTCTTCGAGACTACGACCACCGACATATGACCCTGTATTGACATCAATAGTAGTCATGGCCTCAGTCTGGTCAATCATTAGATAACCACCAGACTTTAGAGCAACACGTGTTTGTAGAGCTTTTTGAATATCTTCTTCGACGTTATAGAGATCAAATAATGGTCGTTCACCCGGATAATGAATCAGGCGACTTTGCATATTCGGCACAAATTCATCTACAAACTCACGCAGTTTGCCGTGAATTTCTCTCGAATCGACATAAATCTTTGCTGTTTCTTCGCTTGCCAAATCACGAATAATTCGTTGTGGTAGTGGTAGTTCTTCAAAAATTAAAGAAGGAACTGCAACATCCACTTGTTTACGCTGGATATATTCCCATAGCTTGCTGAGGTAACACATATCTTGTGCAATCTCAGCATCATCTACGCCTTCAGCAGCAGTACGGACAATCACACTACCGGGTAGATTATGCTCTGCCTGAATACCTTCGATGATATTACGTAAGCGTTCGCGCTCTTCTTCTGACTCAATACGCTGTGAAACACCAATATGATTACCATACGGCATAAGAACTAAATAGCGAGAAGGAATAGAAAGATCTGTACTTAGACGAGCACCTTTAGTACCGAGCATGTCTTTCATCACCTGAACGGTCAGAATTTGCCCTGGATGAAGTAATTCAAAAACATTGGGAGTTGGCTGTGAACGAGGCCAAACCATATCATTAATATGCAAAAAGGCTGTTCTAGATAATCCGATATCAACAAAAGCCGCTTGCATGCCCGGAAGCACGCGGACAACTTTACCTTTGTAGATATTGCCGACAAGTCCTCGCTTCACTGTACGTTCAACATACAGCTCATTAACAGTTCCATTTTCGATTAATGCCACCCGACACTCCATAGGTGTGACATTAATAAGTAGTTCTTCTGACATACATAAACTCAAAGCATTATAAAATTTTTATTAAAGAGTCAGAGGGACTGTTAATGTCGCTTTGTCCACTATTCATCGACAATGCAATTCAATCAAGAATTATCAACAACCCCTTATGTCTTCACTCTTTTGAATAACTGTGAAAATTCGTACAAAGGAAGCCCTACCACATTACTATAACTTCCTTGAATTTTGGGAATATATTGCGAAGCAATTCCTTGAATTGCATATGCACCGGCCTTCCCTACAGGTTCACCTGTGGCCCAATAATCTTCCATATCTTGCGCAGTCATTGATGCAAACTCAACTTGAGTTTGCACTACTTGACTCAAGATTTGCTGGTGTGTCGCAATACAAATTCCGGAAAACACATCATGCCAACGGCCAGATAATTGTTTCCAGATTTCAAAGGCATGCTGTTTTGAGTCAGGTTTACCAATAATCTGACCATCAAGCCCAAGACTTGTATCGGCAGCAATAACCACGGCATCTGGAAAAATATTTAATACAGCTTGCGCTTTTTCTCTTGCTAAACGTTCAACATATTGATGAACCAGCTCACCATCATGAATAGATTCATCAATATCAGGGCTATAAATTTCAAAATTTAAGCCCAACTGTTGCAACAATTCTCTACGACGCGGAGAACTGGAAGCTAAAACTAAATGCGCCATTTTGCTAAACAATAATAAACAACAGGCCAAGTTAAGATGCTTGTTATTAATGGTTGCCAATGACGAGCAATCGAAAAATGAATGCCCCCCATCGTTTGGGTTACCCACATAAATGCCAAGTGAGCAATAATCACTAAAATGGCAATCGTCCATAAATTAACGAAAGTTAAAATCCGACGTTCACGTATTAAAAAGCGGGTAACAAAGGTAACAATAACAAAACTTAAGGCATTTAAGCCCAAAGGTGCATCAAGCAAAAGGTCTGTAAAAATTCCCATGCCAAATGCAAACCACACCCCACACCATGTTGGTTGGCAAACGACCCAAAACAACATGATCATAAGCATGAAAAATGGACGCCAGCCAGAAATATCGTAGGAAAGTGGGTAAACCATGAGCACAGAACCCACGATAACGGAGAGAATAATTCCCCATAGTGGATCTTTACGCTTCTCACGTTTCAGTTTAGCGATCGGCATAAGGTTGCTCCTTCGCTAATGAGTCAGAGAAAAGCACAACCACGTGATGTCCTGTTGCAAGCTGAGCAGCTGGAGTAATATCAATTTCAGCAAACTCACCTGAATTATGACGACGGATTTTAGCAACCGTACCCACTGCATAACCTGCCGGGAAATGCTCACCTAAGCCAGAACTCAATACTTTATCGCCAACCTGAATATTTGCACTAGTTGGAACATATTCCATTTTCAAGCGACCTAAATCACCAGTTCCCGAAACAATCGCACGCATACCTGTACGCTCTAAACGAACAGAGAGTGAATGCTCTTTGTCTGAAAGTAACATTACACGTGAACTATGAGGGTACACATTAATGATTTGCCCCATAATCCCTTTATCATCCAGAACCGTTTGACCAACCTTGAGGTGATCCATTGAACCACGGTTAATAATGATGATATGACGTAGCGGATCGGCATCTGTTCCAATCACTTCGGCAATTTCCATACGACCATCAATAATTAATGGCGTATCAAGTAAACCGCGTAATCGGGTATTTTCAGCAGATAATTCAGATAGTTTCTGCAAACGAACCTGAGCCTGTAACAACTCAGCCTGCATTGCAGTGTTTTCACGGCGCAGTTGTGTTTCAGATTTAGTTTGTTGATTCAGCCATTCTCTCGACAGTACCGGATAGCTTGCAAGCGCATAAATTGGATTATATGCAGCGTACAAGACATCCCTTGCTGGCTGAATTACATAAGGCATGCGCCAATCAAAGAACAGCACAACCAAGCATGTAATGACCGCAATAATGAACGAGCGGAAAGATGGCGGCTGTCTTGAAAAAATATTCGGTTGCACCGCCTAATCCTTAAACTTAACCGACGAAAAGCATGTCATGGTTCGGGTTGTCGAAGAATTCCAATACCTTACCACCACCACGAGTCACGCAAGTAAGAGGATCTTCAGCAACAACAACTGGTAAACCAGTTTCTTGCGCTAACAATTTGTCGAGGTTACGAAGTAACGCACCACCACCTGTCAACACAATACCGCGCTCAGCAATATCAGAAGAAAGTTCAGGAGGAGTTTGTTCAAGAGCAGATTTCACCGCACTTACAATGCTTTGTAATGGGTCAGAAATCGCTTGAGTAATTTCATCAGAAGTTACAGTAATCGCACGAGGTACACCTTCTGCAAGGTTACGGCCACGTACTTCAATTTCTAATGTCGTACCATCAGAAACAGCCATACCTACTTCTTTCTTAATAATTTCAGCTGTGGTTTCACCAATTACGCAACCGTGAGCTTTACGAACATAATTAATGATTTGCTCATCAAATACATCGCCACCAATACGTAAAGAATCGGCATAGACACAACCTTGCAATGAAATAATTGCAATTTCAGTTGTACCACCACCAACATCCACAACCATAGAACCACATGCTTGTTCAACTGGCATGCCAGCACCAATTGCAGCAGCCATTGGCTCTTCAATTAAGCGTACATCACGTGCACCAGCATTAAATACGGCTTCACGAATTGCACGGCGCTCGACCAAAGTTGATTTACATGGTACACATACAACTACACGAGGTGCAGGTGGGAACAAACGTTTTTCGTGAACTTTACCAATGAACTGATTCAACATGGTTTCAGTCACTTCAAAATCTGCAATTACACCGTCTTTCATTGGACGAATTGCAGAAATATTCGCAGGTGTACGGCCTAACATTTGCTTAGCATCTAGCCCTACAGCAGCAACAATTTTTTGTGAACCACTGTGACGAATTGCCACAACTGTTGGTTCATTTAATATAATGCCGCGGCCTGGTGCATAAATAAGTGTATTTGCTGTACCTAAATCAATGGCTAGATCCGGCGAAAACAAGCCAATTAGTCGTTTTAGAATCACGGTTCGTTCTCAGTTAAACTTTCATGTGGATGCAAGGTGGCAACTTTAAACTAAATGTGATGATTTGAACAAGTCAATCGCTTATTATAACGCACGATATTTTGAAAATTTTTAATACTGATTAGGTGATGTTATGTCTACATCGGATGCACAGCATTCAGCAGATTTAAATGCACAAACAGTTTCAGCAATCGCCAATCTTGCTCGATTGTCGCTCAATGATACGCAATCTGCTGAATATGCTCAAAGTCTAAATAAAATTTTAGGCATGATGGAAACCTTAAAAGGCATTGATACGGAAGGCGTAGAACCTTTAAAGAGTCCTTTTGACAATCCTCAACCTTTACGTGCTGATGTGGTAACTGAAAGCAATCATCGAGATGAATACCAAGCAGTTGCGCCTGCAACTCAAGATGGTTTGTATCTTGTTCCTCGCGTGATTGAATAACTTTTACTCAATTAACCCATCTTCCCTATTTTGAATGTAAAGAAATTTTACTCATGACTGATTTACATCGCTTATCAATTCGCGAACTTGCTGAAGGCTTAAGCCAAGCGAAGTTTTCGTCTCGCGAACTGACTGAACACTATTTAAAACGTATTGCTAAAATTGACCCACTGGTAAAAAGCTATGTGACGGTTACACCTGAGCAAGCACTTGCTGAAGCCGACGCAGCCGATGCAGCTTTAAAAGCGGGTAATGCAACAGCTTTAACGGGTATTCCACTTGCTCACAAAGATATCTTTTGTACCAAAGGCATTAAAACCACTGCTGGTTCAAAAATATTAGATAATTTTATTTCTCCTTACGATGCAACTGTTGTTGAAAAAACTAAAGCAGCTGGTCTTGTCACTTTAGGTAAAGTGAACATGGATGAGTTTGCGATGGGTTCAACTTCTGAAAGCTCATATGTAGGCGCAACAAGCAACCCTTGGGCACTTGACCATGTACCTGGTGGTTCATCAGGTGGCTCGGCTGCGGCTGTAGCTGCTGATTTAGCACCATTTGCTACAGGTACCGATACAGGTGGCTCAATTCGTCAACCTGCGTCTTTCTGTGGCTTAACAGGCTTAAAACCAACCTATGGTCGTGTTTCTCGCTTCGGTATCATTGCTTATGCATCATCTTTAGACCAAGCGGGTCCAATGGCACGCTCTGCTGAAGACTGTGCTTACCTCATGAATGTAATTGCAGGTCATGATGCAAAAGACTCAACTTCGGTTAAAAAAGAAGTTGATGACTACGTTGCAAACTTAAATGGCACATCCGTAAAAGGTTTACGTATTGGTATTCCTAAACAGTACTTTAACGTTGCAGGTTTAGATGCCGACGTAAAAGCACGTGTTGAAGAGTCTTTGAAAAAGCTTAAAGAAATGGGTGCAACACTTGTTGAGATTGACCTCAACATGACTGAAGCTTATGTACCAACGTACTACCTCATCGCGCCAGCAGAAGCATCATCTAACTTGTCACGTTATGATGGCGTTCGTTACGGCTACCGCTGTGAAAATCCAGCAGACTTGATGGATCTTTATAAGCGTTCTCGTTCAGAAGGTTTCGGTCCAGAAGTTCAACGTCGTATCCTTATTGGTACATACGCGCTTTCTGCAGGTTATTACGATGCTTATTATGTGAAAGCACAGAAAGTACGTCGTTTAATTCAACAAGACTTTTTAAAAGCCTTTGAAAATGTAGATGTGATTGCAGCTCCTTCTGCGCCAACAACTGCATATAAAATCGGTGCGAACTTAAGTCCAACTGAAATGTATTTAGGCGATATCTATACACTTGCAGTGAACTTGGCAGGCTTACCAGCCATTAATGCTCCTGTTGGTTTTGACAAAGATAACTTACCAGTCGGTCTACAGTTAATCGGTAACTACTGGTCAGAATCACAATTGTTGTCAATTGTTCATCAATACCAACAAAACACCGATTTCCATATTCAACGTGCGGCAATTGCTGAGGAGAATGCATAATGGCTGAAGCTCAAAAGTTGAAATTGATTGACGGTTGGGAAGTCGTTATTGGTATTGAGATTCACACTCAGCTTGCAACCAATTCTAAAATTTTCTCTGGTTCATCGACTGAGTTTGGTCAAGACCCAAATACACAAGCAAGCCTTGTAGACTTGGCAATGCCGGGTGTACTTCCAGTTTTAAATGAAAAAGTGGTTGATCTTGCAATTCGTTTTGGTCTTGGTATCGATGCTTACATCGACCAAGCATCTGTGTTTGCACGTAAGAACTACTTCTACCCTGACTCACCAAAAGGCTATCAAATTAGCCAAATGGATAATCCGATTGTGGGCTTGGGTCACATCGACATTCAACTTGAAGATGGTACGACTAAACGTATTGGCGTAACTCGTGCTCACCTTGAAGAAGATGCGGGTAAATCTGTACACGACCAATTTGAAGGTATGTCTGGCATTGACTTAAACCGTGCCGGAACACCTTTGCTTGAAATCGTTTCTGAGCCAGACATGCGTTCAGTTGAAGAAGCGGTTGCTTATATCAAAGCCATTCACACATTAGTACGTTGGTTAGGTATTTCTGACGGTAACATGGCTGAAGGCTCATTCCGTGCGGACTGTAACGTGTCTTTACGTCGTCCGGGACAACCGTTTGGCACACGCTGTGAGCTTAAAAACCTCAACTCATTCCGTTTCATTGAGCAAGCGATCAATGTGGAAATTGAACGCCAAATGGAAATTTTGGAATGGGGCGGCGAAATTGATCAAGAAACTCGTTTGTTCGATCCAAATAAAATGGAAACGCGTTCTATGCGTTCTAAAGAAGAAGCGAATGATTACCGCTACTTCCCTGATCCAGACTTGTTACCAGTAATTATTCCAGATGAGCAAATTGAGGCCATCAAAGCAACTATGCCTGAGTTGCCAGCAGCACGCCGTGCACGCTTTATTGCAGACTTTGGTGTAACTGAATACGATGCACACGTACTTACGCTCTCACGCGAAATGGCGGACTTCTATGAGGCTGTTGTGGCTGCGGCTGGTGGTGCGAAGCAAGGTAAAATTGCTGCAAACTGGGTAATGGGTGAATTCTCTGGTGCTTTAAACAAAGCAGGCCTAGATTTGGCTGACTCACCTGTTTCTGCTGAACAGCTTGGCGGCATGATTGCACGTATTGTTGACAATACCATTAGCGGTAAGATTGCTAAACAAGTCTTTGGTTTTATGTGGGAATCGGAAGGTAAATCTGCCGATGACATTATTGCGGAAAAAGGCTTAAAGCAAGAAACCGATACTGGTGCAATTGAAGCAATCATTAAAGAAGTACTTGCAGCCAATGAAAAAATGGTTGAAGAGTACAAGTCTGGTAAAGAGAAAGCCTTTAATGGTCTTGTTGGTCAAGTCATGAAAGCATCTAAGGGTAAAGCCAACCCTGCGCAAGTCAATGAATTAATGAAAAAATTGATTGGTTAAATCAATCTAATTTAAAAAAACCCGCTTTAGAGCGGGTTTTTATTTATTTTGAAATGCAATGAATCCACAATAATTTTTAAGCTAAAACTATGCTGAACAAGTTACTCATGATAAATAAATTACTTATTACGACCTCTTTATTGTTAATAAACTCGACACTTTTTGCTCAAACGGTTCAAGTCCCAAAGAGTGAAGTAGCATCTATTTTTAAAGCTGCAAATTTCAAAAAAACAAAACATGGCTGGAAAGGTAACTGTGATACTGGTGAAATTATTATTTATAAAGATTTAAATGGTGATGGTCATAAAGATGCAGTTATTCAAGATAGTAGCAGTATGTGTTATGGCAATACAGGGGTTGGCTACTATATTGTTTCACAGCAAAAAGACGGTCAATGGAAAAAACTCTTTAGCAACTCTGGCCTTCCCACCTTTTTGAAAACTAAAGGCAAAGATGGCTGGCCTGATATTGAAAATGGGGGACCAGGCTTCTGTTCTGCTATTTATCGATGGAATGGTCAAGAATACGTTGTAAACCGTCATGAATATGAAGGTAAAGCTTGTGAGTTATAAAAAGTAGATCCCATAAATTTAAAAGCCTCGATTTATCGAGGCTTTTTTTATATCACTTACGAAACACTCTTCGACTAAAGAATGAGCTTTTTCCTAAAAATCACACTACCGTTATGCTAATTTAAATTAAAAATAGAAATCACTTATATTTTAAAAAGAGGGATAAATCATGTCTAAAAAGATTTTAATGTTAGTCGGTGACTATGCTGAAGACTATGAAACTATGGTTCCATTTCAGTTCTTAACAGGTTTAGGTTATACCGTGCATGCTGTTTGCCCGAATAAAAAGAACGGTGACCATATTGCGACAGCTATTCATGATTTTGAAGGCGAACAAACTTATAGCGAAAAACGTGGCCACAACTTCGCGATTAACTATGATTTTGATGCCGTTAATACCGAAGACTATGTAGGCCTAGTCATTCCGGGTGGTCGTGCACCAGAATATTTACGTATGAATGATCGCGTTATCGAAATTGTACGTGAGTTCGATCGAGTGAAAAAACCAATTGCAGCCGTATGCCATGGCGCTCAGTTACTCGCTGCAGCAGATGTATTAAAAGACCGCCTCTGCTCAGCTTATCCAGCATGTGCGGCCGAAGTAAAACTCGCAGGTGGGCAATATGCAGATATTGCTGTGACTGAAGCCGTTACAGATGGGCATTTGGTGACTGCACCTGCTTGGCCTGCCCATCCAGCTTGGTTAGCTCAATTTGTGAAAGTATTAGGCGCTACGATTACGATCTAAATAAATCACTTTATCCCGAATACAATAAAGCCTGCACTTAAATAGCAGGCTTTATTGTTAAAATAGAAAACTAGATTTTTATCTTGTAATTCCCAGCTTATTCCAAATCTCTGGTGTTAAAAACGTTGTCACCAATTTGTTTAGGTCAATATAGCGTAATGTGCCCTGCAACTGTTGTTTAACGGCTGGGTCTTTAACAATATCTTCACCCGCACTTTGACCTAACTGTTGGAAAGCTTCTCCAACTGCCTTCACACCTTCTGCTTTAATCACGGCCTTTGTTTGAGCAGAACATTGCTCTACAATTATCCGCTGTAAAACTTGAGCCAGTTTTTGGTCTAACTGATCTTTTTGCTCAGGCGTTACATTACTAAATGCTTTTAAATCTGGATGAGCCGCTAAAGCGGTAAATGTCCATTGAAGCACCGTGGTTTTATCTGAAGCTGTCGTTGCTTTAACCAAACAATCACTGAGCTGATCGACCGTTGGACCAGCCATCGTAATTTGTGTTGCACCCAGTACAGCCGCCGCCACACATATTGAACGGCTCAGGTGTGAAAACTTACGGCGAGCAATAGCGTAAAGATGACGTGACATAGGTCTAGCTCCAATAAATAATCTGTTCTTTTTATCACAGAGTCACTAACGTTACCTGTTATGACTCTGTAACCACAAAATACTTATTTCACCACAGACTCTATTCGATCAAGCTCCCACACTCCACCTGCTGCCAAGCCTTTACACATGCCTGTCCACATATCTTTCGTGTGTACAAAACTCTTACCATCCCATACCCACTCTTCACTTGCCCAGCAATCTCCAATGCCTCTTCCCTTTTGAGCACTACTAATCAAACCGCTATCAAAATCTGAAGCTGTCTCAGTCACAAAAGTCGCTTTACCGTTTAAAGACTCATCTAGTACCCAAGCACCATACCCTTCGTTATAAGCACCTCTCCAACACAAGGTAGTCGCCAAAACTTTCTTATTGGTTAATTTATATAGTTCAATTTCTTGTGGTTCAGCTCCATCACTATTCCCACCATAAACGCCTTCACAAAAGCCGTCTTCTTTCGGATTCGGCTTAGCTGCCATCAAACTACGGTATATTGCTTGGTACTGTTTACTTTTTGGCTGTAAAGTTAAGTAAGGTTTGGTTGAAGTACGAATACGCTTCACAACTAGTTTTGGCTCAGGCATAAGCACTTGATTTTCATTGGTACTGCCCTTTTTGACTAAAGCCCCAACCGTTCCGATACGCTTCTGAAAATCATCCATCTTTAATAATACGGCAGTCATTCCAGCATCGGAAATTTTCCATTTATGCTGCGCATTTTTAAATACTATTTCAGTCTTCTGTTTGGACTGCTGTAGTAGAGCATTGACTTGCGAACCGTTTAGCTTACCCATAATTGGCAACTCAGTGCCATCTACAGACACAAGCCCTAAATCTTTGCCATTGATATAAAAATGGATATTTTTAAGCTGCTTTGCAGGTATGCTTTGTTCATAGTCAGACAAAGCAAACTCAACTTGTACAGGTTGTTTTGGCCCTGCTTTACGCGTTACTAAAATTGAAGCTGGATTATCACCATTGTCTTCATTTTGATAGCCAGCAGCCTTACAAGTACCTGTATTACTACAATAGATTTCCCACTCTTGATGAGAAAATGAAATGCCTTTAATGTCTTGAGCAAAACTATAAGAACTTATTGCCGCTAAGCAGCAAATTGAAAGTATATTTTTCATTTTCCATATCTCTATAAGTCTGTTTTTATTATGAAGTTAAAAACAGTATTCAATTTTGAATTACCTTATAGTTTAAAAGAATATGTTAGATTTATATAAGATTTTAAATTGATTACTTTCTAAAAATGAAAAAATTAAATTCTTTTTTATGGGCATCATTAGTCAGCCTAAATTCAACTGTTTATGCAGAAGTAAAAAACTTTACTCCTCATTTTCCCCAATTTTATAGCTCTGCTGCAACCCGCAAAGCAGATAATCAATTCTATAAGCTTGGAGAAGCAAATTTTTTAAACGGCGTTGCAGTCCCTTTTTATGGTGTAACGGCACAGAACCCAATAGAAGATGGTTTACTTAAAAATTTTGAAAAATGCACGCTTAAAAGCTGTAGCTTTAATTTTAATCTTGATGCTCAACATGCCAAGCAACTCAAGCTTCTTGCATTACCTGAAACAGGTTTAGTACTTGTTCCAAGAAATTGGCAAGATGTACAAGCAAATGCAGGTGCAAATGGAACTGGTTTTGCTTTAGCAATGAGTCCAGATCAAAAACAAGCGATAGAACTTTATGACTCTTCTTTTTGCGTTGGGTGTGGATTACCAAATGCAACGCTGTATTTTCCTGAACTGTTAAAAGAAAGTGTTGAAAATGAGTTTGGCGGATTCAAAGACCCTAAAAAACTCATTAACATCGTTCATCCCTCTAAAAAAATGGCTTTTTTTAGCTACCAAATTCCACAAGTGAACAATAAAACGCATGGTGTTGCCAAGTATGATGATGAAGACACATTTAACTATAAAGAGATTCAAGTCACCTTAGATAAATCTCAGCAGTCTTTGGTTGGTCCTATCCTTAATTTTTATAATGCAACACACTAATTCAATCCTTATAAAAAAACCCGCTTTCGCGGGTTTACTTTTATTTATGCAATATAGACTCAAAAGCTTTTAAACGCTTATAAATCGAAAGTAACTCAATAATAGTTTTCCATGAACTAATTAAATATTGGAATGAATCTCTTACGCGACCAAACACATTTGCAATTTGTTGAATTAAACCTAATGTGAGTTTACCAGCGGCTATAGATGGGAAAAGAACAACCAAGTTATACAATATATCAAGTTGTCCATACCAAATCGCCGTCATATTGAAATAGGCATAATGAAAGTAAAGTCTAAAATAATTTTTACGTACATTACTAAATAACTCACGTAAGGTAGCAGGTTTTGCACGATCAGCATGATCTTCGCCATAAACCAATTCTTTACGGTAAGCTGCTTCTACTTTTTGATTGTTAAATTGTAGACCTGGCAATTTAATACCAACAACCATTAATAAAATGGTACCAAAAATTGACCATACTATTGCAGCCCATACCAAAGAGTGATCTAACTCACCAACAATTGGTAAAACAGTAACGTGTTTAGAAAGTTGAAATAAAATAGGTAAGAAAGCAATCAATGTAATAACAGCTTTTACCAACTCTACCCCTAAATCTTCCAAAATAGTTGCAAAACGCATGGTATCTTCTTGTACACGCTGTGAAGCACCTTCAATATGGCGGAGCTTTTCCCAATGTTCCGTATAGTATTCATTCATTGCCGTACGCCAACGGAATACATAATGACTGGTGAAAAAAGCATTAATCACAGCTAAAGTCACAGCGACCATTGCAATATAAAGAAAAACTAGGGTTTCACTATATAGTGCAGAGAGATCCCCCCCACCACTAGAAAGCATTTTTTGAATTAAGTCCCAAAATGGTACATACCATGCATTAATGGCAACACTGGACTGAACAGCAAACCAAATATTAAATAGAATAAATGCCGATCCCCAGATAGACCAACGCTGCCACGGATTATTAGAAACAATTTTCCAAAAACCGGCAAAAATTGCTGTTGAGATAAAGAACCAGAGATAAAACCATAAGAAAGCAGGTGACCAGAAGCGACTTACGCCAACAGGCAATTCAGCATCTGCATAACCATGGGGAAAGCCTACATACTGCCCCCAGTGTTCTCCCCCTGTATACCAGAGCACCATATTTAGCGCGAGCCAAATAACTACAGATATAAAAAAATACCGTGGAGACGGAAAAAATGATTTGAACATTGAGTGTTGTTATCCCTATATTTCTTCAAATTTGCAATGAGGAGAATACTAAAACCTAAACCTTAAAATTGTGAAGGCCAAAGTTTAGAGAATTGTCAGTTTTTCCCGTTTCATTGAAGGATTTGATCGTTTTTTTGTAAATTCATCCTTGTTGCAATTTAATCCGTTTAAATTGCTTTGCATATGACTCCCTTAAGAGCCATATACAGCTTTTATATCATAGCAATATGGGTGTTTAAATCTCTTCTTTACGAACAATATAGCCTTCAAGCTGCATAGCCTGAATTAAAGGTTCCAGATCTGGAGCACTTTTTAACTCAACATCGACACTTACTGCACTTTCTTTTGCACGGCTTGTGGCGGCAAAGCGTTCATGGCGCAGTTCATAAATATTACCTCCCTGCTCAGCAATAATTGCTGTTAAACGCGCTAAAGCCCCCGGATTATCTGGTAATTCAACACGAATACGAACCATACGCCCCGTACGCGTTAAGTGACGCTGTAATACAGAAACCATTACACGTGTATCAATATTGCCCCCAGATAACACCACGCCGACTTTATGACCTAAAAATAGATCTGGTCGAGACATAATCGCAGCGATACCTGTCGCCCCTGCTCCCTCGCACACTGTTTTTTCAATGTTAAGCAACAGCGCAATCGCTTCTTCAATCATGTCTTCAGTGACTACCACAATATCATCAACATATTCTTTAGCCACTTGGGTCGTAAGCTCACCCGGAGTTTTAACCGCAATACCTTCAGCTACGGTTGAACCTAATGAAACCGCAATTTGATAGTTACAAAGCAATTTCGCCATGCTTGGGTAAACAACCGACTGAACCCCGATTATCTTAATTTTAGGATTTATCGATTTTGCCGCAATCGCAATACCTGAAATGAGACCACCACCGCCAATAGGGACCACCAATATGTCCAAGTCAGGTACGGCACCTAGCATTTCAAGTGCAATGGTGCCTTGACCAGCAATAATTTCAGCATCGTCAAAAGGATGAATAATAGTTAATGATTCTTCTTGGGCAACACGGTGCATTTCAGCAGCAGCTTCTGAAAAGTCTTGTCCATGCAAAATAACCCGTGCACCGTATTCACGTACACGTTGTACCTTTACATTCGGTGTTGATTTAGGCATGACAATGGTTGCAGTTACACCCGTACGCTGAGCATGATAAGCAACGCCTTGTGCATGGTTACCGGCTGAAGCAGCGATTACACCATGTTGCTTTTCTTGCTCAGATAAACTTAAAAGCTTATTTAATGCGCCCCGTTCTTTAAAAGAAGCCGTAAATTGTAGATTTTCAAATTTCAGCCACATTTCTGCCCCTAAAGTTTTAGAAATGGTTTCTGAAAAAACAAAAGGCGTTTTAACCACTAAACCATCTAAACGCTCTGCAGCGGCATGTATATCTTCTAATGTTGGAAACTCATGTTTTAGCTGTTGCTGAATCATCTAATTAATCGGCCTCAATATGTTACAAATCAATTATTTTTTTGAAAATAGCATGAATTTCTCATATCTGTCATGAGTAGTTTTCAGCATAACTCCACTATACAAAAATTTTTGTCAGTACATACAAATCTTTTATTTTTCAATAAAAAAGCCCTTCTCGGGCTTTTATTTAATTTTCATATACTTGCTTTTAATTTATTTTGACTGAGCGCTTAATCCATCGGTAGAGAGATTCTGTTCAGCTATTTTTTCATCAATCGCAAACTGAATATCTGACAGTTTTGCATTTGCTGCCTCAACACCAGCTCGCATAGTAGCTTCACGGCCTTTTACATCAAAAATATGCGCTTTTTCTCTTAAATCCGGTTGAATCACGACATCTGCATATTGAAGTTCTTCAGCAGCTAAACGTCCTTGCATAATATTAATATTTTGGTTAAACAGCCCCCATACATTCGAGGTTTCCGTATAGATCGGTTGAGCCAGAATATCTACAGCAATAATGACATCTGCACCTAAGTCTCGTGCTACTTCAACAGGAACCGGACTGACTAAACCGCCATCTACATATTCAGATTTACCAATTTTAGTGGGTATAAACATACTTGGAATTGAAGCAGATGCTCTAACAGCTTGCCCAGTATTGCCGTAGTTAAATACTGTTTTGGTACCATGCTTAAGCTCTGTTGCGACCACATACATCGGAATTTTCATTTTTTCGAGTGGTAAATTATTTACTTGCTGATTTACATAGTCTTCAACTTTTTTGCCGTCAAAAAAACCTTTTAAACCAATACTGATATCACGAACGTCACCCGCTTTCATTTTTAATGCGGTATCACGCAGTTCATCAGGTGTTTTTCCACTGGCATAAATTGCCCCAACAATACTACCTGCACTAGTTCCTACAATAAAATCAGGACGAATACCATGTTGCTCTAAAACTTCAATAACACCAATATGTGCATAACCTCGAGCACCTCCACTACCTAACACCAATGCGACAACTGGTTTTTTATGCTGCTTCTTAAGCTGTGCAAAAGGTTGGTCGACAAAACGTGAATATGCCTCTGCCGTTTGTGGTTTTAAGGCAGATAAGTGTGAGGTGGTCTGGCACCCAGCCAACACCATAGAAAGTCCGAGAACCCACAATTTAAGCTGTTTCATGGCCCATCTTTGCACTATGACATTAATTTCCGAATTGCAATTTTAGTTGCTCGTTTTGTGAAAAGCTGTAGTGAATTTATTTAATTTGTCATGTTTAAATTTTATACTCAAGTGTTTTTATGCTCCATAAAAAAAGCCCCTTATTTCTAAGAGGCTTTTTTGAAAATTACCAAATATCTGAATCGACTTTTTTCTTCAACTCTGGATATTTATTAATTTTAAATTCTGGTTCTTTAATACCTTGTTTTAATTGCTCACGGTAGTCTTTCAATAAAGTACGAGCTACAGGTGTTAATAGTAAAATTGCGACTAAGTTAATAGTAGCCATGATACCCATAAACAAGTCAGCCATTGACCAAACTAATGGAACACTACCAATTGCACCGAAATACACCATCACCAATACAAAAATACGGAAGATGAACATAATTTTCGGGTTGTTATTAATGAACTGCACATTACTTTCTGCATAAGCATAGTTCCCTAATACAGCAGAATAACAGAACAAGAATAATAGAACTGCCAGGAAGTCAGAACCCCAGTGTCCAACTTGAGTCTCTAATGCGCGTTGAGTTAATTCAACACCAACAAAGCCTGCATCGTGATAAACACCAGAAACCAAAATGATAATTGCTGTACTTGTACATACAATGAAGGTATCTACGAATACACCAAGCATTTGCACTAAGCCTTGGTTTACAGGATGTTTTACATCAGAAGCAGCGGCAGCATTCGGAGCAGAACCCATACCAGCTTCGTTTGAGAACAAACCACGCTTAATACCCTGCATCATTGCCATTGATATGGCAGCACCGAAGAAACCACCTGCCGCAGCATTGAAATGGAACGCTTCAGTTACAATGAGTTTTAACACGTCAGGTAAAATTGCATAGTTGCTTAATGCAATATACAACGCAACAGATAGGTAAAGACCCGCTTTTAAAGGTACAAACATTTCTGCAAATTTAGCGATACGTTTAATACCACCAAAAATTGCCAATGCAACCATCACAACAAGAGCAAGACCAACCCATGAAATTTCTAAATCAACACCACCTAAATGAGCAATAAGATTGGCTTTGTCCCAACCCCATGCATGTGAAGATGCATTTGCAATCGCATTGATTTGAACTGAGTTAAATACGAAACCATAGGTAAAGATTAATGCCAGTGCGAAAACTACACCAAAGGTTTTACTACGTAAACCTTGAGTAATATAGTAAGCCGGTCCACCACGGAACTGTTTGCTCTTGTTGTCTCTCACCTTAAATAGCTGAGCAAGTGTAGACTCAATGAAAGCCGAGCTCATACCAAGAACAGCGGTTACCCACATCCAGAACACTGCACCAGGACCACCAATTGCGATAGCGATTGCTACACCAGCAATGTTACCTACCCCAACACGGCTCGCAAGGCCTGTTACGAACGCCTGAAAAGGAGTAAGACCATGCTCGTCTTCGCCTTCAGTACGACTGCTTTTCATAACACGAATACTTTGCAAGAACATGCGAATTTGCACTGCTCCTGTTAAGACCGTATAAAAAATACCGACAGCCAGCAAGAAAATAACCAGAAAATCCCATAAAGGGTCATTAAAAAATTTTACCCACGACATCAGTGTGGCATTGAGTTGTTCATTCATACTCGGTCCGCTTACGTTCTTGCTAAAGTGCTATTAGCACAAGCCAAAATCTGCAATAAACAAAAAAGCCCCTAGCAATAGGGACTTTTTCAGTACATTTAAGAAAAAACTTTTAATGTCAATTGAATAGCAATTATCGTCACAAGTTTAAGCAACATGATGCCCAGCACTAAGCCTTTGAAGGTCGCATGAGAGAAAGCATCCTTCAAATAAAATGAATTCATCGCATTACTGAACATATTCCCATTTGGGTGAACAGTATGCATCGACTCGGCTACAAACTTGGAAACTAACAAATGACCACCGCTAAATCAGCTCGCTTAATGATTCCCATCAATTAATCGAGTTATAAAAACTGGATTTAAGCCAATAAGCATATTTACATATACTTTTGGGCGAATGTCTAAACTGGATTTAAATTTCAAAGACTGTAACAAGCCATCGCTATGACGCGACTATCTGCCCCCTTTCTTTGTTATTCAAGAAGAGTGCGTTGAGATGTGTACCAAGCTGTTGTATTTTTTGTGGCTTAGTCGTTGCGTGAGTTAAGTTCATTTTCATGGTCGCAATGGTAATCGCCAATCCTTGTTTCATGAACTGCTTGTTGATGAGCGGTAAACTCATGTAAAGCTCCTTATACCTCGTGTATTTCTCCATTCCTGCACAAAATCCTTTTTGTAAAAGTATCTTGTTATGCAGCCACTACTTTTTCCTAACGTGAGTATGGAGAAATCATACCTGCGTAAAAAAGTCGGTATTATGCAGAAATTTAAAATTTTGTGTATGTTTTTCATTAAAAGATTATGCTCTTTAAGGTTATTTTTCATACAAAATCATCTGTTTTGTACTGTTTTTAAACATATTCTACCTTTTTTCTAATTGAATATTTTTTGCTCATAATTTATTTTCATTTTAATTTAATGACCAAACAAGTCACAATATTTTGACTATTTAAATCTAAAATGACACTTTCAAACTATCATTGATTAGACATTTGTCTAAACGAATCGAGTCATCATACATATAAGGAAATCACTTTTCTAATATTTTTTGTTTATAAATGCATCAATTTTGGCGCACAAAATTAGACTTTTATAAACATTAAACATTGAGAATAAGATCAGGAGTCCTCATGAATCTGGAACAAATCCGCCTTGTTGACGAGGCCATTACCTCTCGACACTCTGTCCGTGCTTTTTTAAACACACCCATTGAGCCCGAAATCATTAAGGATATCTTAAAAGTCGCGAGCCGAGCACCTTCAGGAACCAATACTCAACCGTGGAAAGTCTATGTCGTGACAGGACAAAAACGTGATGAAATGGTAGAGCGTGTTTGTACAGCACAGATTGAGATTTCTAAAAATCCAGAACTTGCAGAACAATATAAAGAAACTTTTGCCTATTATCCTGAAAAATGGATTTCACCTTTTATTGACCGTCGCCGAGAAAATGGCTGGGGACTTTATGGTCTCTTAGAAATTAAAAAGGGCGAAAAAGAAAAAATGGCTGCACAGCAGTTACGTAACTTCAAACTGTTTGATGCACCAGTCGGAATTTTCTTTACAGTCAATAAAGCAATGGGAATTGGTTCCAAAATGGATATCGCCATGATGATTCAAAATGTCATGGTCGCGGCCAAGGCTCGGGGATTAGACACCTGCCCTCAAGCCGCTTGGAACCATTTCCATCCGTTAGTGTTAGATATTTTAGGCGCAGCAGATGACGAAGAGTTAGTTTGTGCGATTGCGCTAGGTCATGCCGACCCTGCACACATTGTGAATACTTTTATTACGCCTAGAGAGCCTGTAGAGAATTTTGCAGTTTTTCTTGATTAAAGACTCAAGCAAACCACTCTCTTAAAATCAAGAGAGTGCTTGGCTTTTTGCTTGTCGCGTCGCTTTTAAAACAACAATAAAACCACTTAATGTAAATAACACCATCATCACTCCCATATTGAGTGATGCAGACCAAATAAGGAAGTTAAGAAGTACGCCACCCAATAAACCGCAAGCAAATTGCATACTGCCCATAATTGCACTAGCGGTTCCTGCACGAGCACCTTGCTTTGACATGGCTAGAGCCATGGCATTTGGTCCAGTTAAACCAATTCCTGAAATCGCTAAAAACAGTCCTAACATTACTAGCCATAAAGGTGCTGCTGAAATTAAACCAGCAATCAACACAATACTTGCACCTGTCACCTGTACCATTGAACCGGCTTTTAAACGCTTAGTAATTTCAACACGTGTAGTTAAGTGCTTATTTAAAGATGACATTAACATAATGCCAAAAGCATTCAGTCCAAATACATAAGCAAACTCTTGTTGATTTAGCCCATACTGATCCATAAAAACGGCGGGAGCTGAGCTGATATAACAAAATAGCGCTGCACCTGTTAAACATCCTGCAAACATAGGCAAACGGAAGCTCGCATCTTTGAAAATAGCACCATATAAGGTAGCCACTTGATATAGAGATAATTTGAGCCTCTTATCAGTTGCCAAAGTTTCTTTAAAAAAGAAATGTACACATAGCCAACAGATTGCGCCCACAATTGAAAGCGCAATAAAAATCGCTTGCCATGGAAACCAGACTAATATCCAGGCCCCAATCATAGGTGCCAAAATAGGCGCTAAACCCATTACGATCATCATGCTAGAAAAAGCTTGTGCCGAACCTTGCACATCTAACCGATCGCGTATAGCAGCACGAGCCATAACCACACCTACACAACCACCTAAAGCTTGTAAAATACGGGCAGCTATTAGACTCCATTCATTTGTAGCGAGCACGCAAAACAAGCTTGCGACTGCATAAAGCGCAAGCCCAAAATATAGAGGCTTTTTTCGACCGATACGGTCGCTTAAAGGACCATATACCAGTTGTCCAATGGCTAAACCAAAAAAATAAGCTGGCAATGTATTTGCTACCATTTGCGTACTCACCCCAAAATCATGGGCCATTTGAGGCAACGCAGGTAAGTACATATCAATGGATAATGGCCCTAAAGCCGTGAGTAAAGCGAGCAACATAATCCAGCCAATAGAATATTGACGCTGGGCTGTTTGTTCAGACATAACGATATTTCATTTTTCAATCATTTGCATACAGACAAGCTTACACTGTCTATCGTATGATTTGTGCAACATTGGTGTAGAAATACGCAAATCCTTTATCACTCAGGTTGATCAGCAAGGACTTCATTTGAAATCTTGGTTTAAACGCCTAAAAAGAGCGACTTATAACACATCATTTATGTATAACGTGCGGATGCTGATTGCCTTTTCAGGAACTGCGTTCGTGCCTTATTTTCTAGGCCATCAATTAGCAACAATTCCCCTCACTTTAGGTGTGGTCGCAGCTGGTTTAAGTGATATTGATGATCGCTTTTCAGTGCGAATCATGAATTTGATTTACACCTATATTGGTTTCTTCATTACTGCCGCTTCCGTGCAACTACTTTTCCCTTATCCAATGCTTTTTGCACTAGGGTTGATTGCCTCTTGTATTGGTTGGATTCTACTCGGGTCACTAGGCCGCCGTTACGCGACAATCTCTTATGGATGTCTGGTTGTTTCGGTTTATACCATGTTGGGGGTTCATTTATTTGACCAATGGTATATTCAGCCAGCGCTTTTAGTTGCGGGAGCAGCATGGTACGGACTTATTGCAACCATTAGCTTTTTATTATTTCCTGTTCGCCAACTTCAAGACAAACTAGCAGCCTCTTATGGTTCGTTAGGTGACTTCCTATTTGCCAAATCCAATTTATTTGATGTTGATATGACTCCTGCCAGTTATCAGCAAAGCATGATTGATCTTTCATTAGAAAATGGCAAATTGATTACTATTTTTAATGGTCTTAAAACCGCCCTTTTAACCCGCTTAAAAGGTGACCGAGGACAAAAAGACACTCGCCGTAGCCTACATTATTATTTTGTCGCACAAGATATTCATGAACGTGCAGACTCTGCTCATATCGACTATCAAAAGTTAGCAAAGATTTTTCAGCACAGTGATATTTTATTCAGATTTCAGCGTATTTTGGCGGTTCAGGGTAAAGCCTGCCAGGAGTTGAATGAATGTATTTTACAACGCAAACCATATATCCATAACAAACGTTTTAAACAGAGTTTTGAGAACTTACGCTTATCTTTAGAAAAATTAAGAAAAGATCAACAGTATGACTTGTTATGGGTAAATGCTCTTTTTGCCTTATACCGAAATTTAAAATCTATTGACTCACAATTACTCAACTTAGAAACGGAACAGCATATTCAGTCAGACAAAGTAAAGCAGGCTGAAAACCAACTCAAAGATGATGATTTAAAAGGTTGGAATGATATTGTTGTTCGAATAAAACAAAATTTAACACCTGAATCTGTACTGTTTCGTCATGCCATTCGAGTTTCGATTGTTCTTTTTATTGGATATGTATTTATTCAAACCACCCGAATCGAATATGGCTACTGGATTATGTTGACAGCGTTATTTGTTAGTCAACCTAACTTTAACGCGACCAAACGTCGTTTACGTTTACGTATAGTTGGGACATTAGTCGGAATTATTGTCGGACTAAGCGTGGTATTCCTCGTACCTTCCGTAGAAGGACAATTAGTCATGCTGGTCTTAAGCGGCGTACTATTTTTCGAGTTACGCAGTAAGCAATATGCTCAAGCAACCGCTTTCATCACAATTTTGGCATTAATTAACTTTAACTTAGATGGCTCGGCAGTCGCTGCGGCTATTCCTAGATTTGTAGATACCCTAATTGGATGTGCTTTAGCGTGGTTTGGTGTCACCTTTATTTGGCCTGACTGGAAATTCCGTCGTCTACCGCGCAGCATTCGACGCTCTTTACAAGCACAATGTAATTATTTAGCTGAAGTGGTAAAACAATATCACGAAGGACATAATCATGCCCTCAATTATCGTATTGTTCGCCGCGCTGCTCATAATACCGATGCTGAAGTCGCCTCGCTTATTTCAACTTTAGCGACAGAGCCTGACTTTGACCCTACTCGCAAGTCAGATATATTTGAATTTTTATGCCTTAATCATACATTTTTAAGTTATATCGCAGCACTCGGAGCGCATAGAGAAAAGATTCAGGATCAAGCGGTTCTTAACGTTTTAGATCAAGCATTAGACGATATACAAGGTGCGCTGTTAAGAGATGAAATGCCTGATTTGACAGCACAAAATATGCTTAAGACGATACGTCAGCGTTTAAGCCAAAATGATGAAGATGACCAGAAATCACTCATTATTTTACAGCAGTTATCACTGATGCTAAGTGTTTTGAATCGATTTAGTATGTTGAAACAACGCCTAAGTCATGATCTAGATAATGATGCCAGCGAACTTGCATCATTATAAATTTGAGTCGGAATTTAGTATGAAATTGGCATAATATCCTTTCCTGAGTTATGCCAATTAATGCTAAACTTAAAACAGTTTACAATTTGTTATTTGCACTATGACCGCGAAAACTTTATATGCTTATACGCTTCAGCCAGTTCCTTACGAGGTTACAGAAGCTGAACAACGTAATGCACAACTTCTTATCTGGCGCAGCACCAATAAAATCAGCACAAAAATCTGGGCAATTATGGGCATAATTTTAGCCCTTGCGATTTTAGGTCTTATTTTTATTAAGAACTATTCTACAGTGATTTGCTGGGTAGCTATTGTTGGTGTATTACTTTATTACCTTGGCCGCACATATGGTTTGGAATGGTACGTTAAGCGTAAGATGAATGAGTTTCCTGTACAGGAAATCAAAGGTATTCGCTTAGGTGTACAACCTCACGGTATCGTAATGCGCCAGCAAATGGGATTACAAGAAGGCGTTGGGACCATTGGATGGAAAAACATCTATGAATGGTACAACACCCCTGACTTTATTTTAGTTAACTTTAAAGTAAAAGATCCTAAGGGCCAAGAACAGCAAGGTGCGTATATCTTGCCTAAACGCATGGACTCTAAAAACTTTTCTTTCAATACAATTCGTAAGCATTTGAAAGAAACTGTAGGTGAACCGAAAACTTTATAATTTCACCCCATTAAAAAGCCTCCGTTATAGGAGGTTTTTTATTAAGCTAAAAATAAATGATAATGAAAATTAATATTATCTCCAAAATCCATATTATCTACGCAATCTTCGGCTATACTTCGTTACAAGATCTCCATCATATTTACATTTTTGACCATGTTTAAAAAGTTTTTATTTCAAATTCATTGGTTTCTGGGTATTAGTGCTGGCCTCATCTTATCTATTATGGGTGTTACAGGCGCAATTTATTCTTATGATCAACAAATTTTAAAATGGGTAAATACAGATAGTTATGTTGTTCAAGCAGAAAGCACTCCTAAGCTTACCCCTGCTCAACTTTACCAACATTTCGCAACAACCCAGCCAGAAATTAAAATTAATAGCATTACGATTGCCAAAGACCCTACCGCCTCTTCTGTTGTCAATATTGAAAAAGAAGGCGAACGACGTGGCTACAATATGATGGTCAACCCTTACACAGCACAGGTATTGCCTGATGTTAAAGGTCGCGAGTTACTTTTATTAATTCAACAAATTCACCGAAACTTAACTGCTGGAGAGTTCGGTAAACAAATTACTGGTGCTTGTGCGCTAATGCTCATCTATTTTGTTTTGAGCGGATTATATTTACGTTGGCCAAAGAAGCACTCTGCACGTCAATGGCTTGCTGTTAAACCCAAACTTAAAGGTCGAAATTTTATTTGGGATTTACACGCTGTCGTAGGTACTTGGGTTATTGTTTTTTATCTTCTTTTTGCATGTACAGGTCTATATTGGTCATATGACTGGTGGCGTAGCGGTATGTTCAAAGTATTAGGTGTAGAACAACCTAAAATGCAAGGACATGGCGGAGCTGGACGCAATAAAGACAAATCTTCTGAAACTAAATTAGATAGCACTCAGCTGATTACTGCCCTCAACCAAACCTGGAGCGGTTTTAATAATCAGGTTGGACGTGACTATTCAACTTTAACAGTAAACTTACCGAAAAAAGACGATGGAAAAGTTGAATTAAGTTTTGTAGATGCAACGCCACAACACGAGCGTGCACGTAACCAAGCTGTCTATAACTATAAAACTGCCAATATTGAAAAGATGGAGCTTTATGAAGATAAAAAGCTTAATCAAAAAATCATGAGCAGCATGTTACCTGTACATCGTGGCAGCTTTTTTGGACCAGTCTATCAATTTGTAGCAATGCTTGCGTCTTTAGCCATGCCATTATTTTTTGTTACCGGTTGGATGCTTTATCTAAAACGCCGTAAACAGAAAAAATTGACACAGGCAGCTCGTCAGTCTTTAGCTGGTCACTACATTGATGGAAATGCGAAACCTTGGTTAATTACTTATGCCACCCAAACAGGAGTTGCAGAGCAACTTGCGTGGAGTACCGCAACCAGCTTACAAGAAGCACATCAGCCTGTTCAGGTTAAATCTATACAGCAGTTAACTGAAGCGGATTTACAGGAACATGAACAAATTCTTTTTGTGATCAGTACTTATGGTACTGGAGAGGCACCAGACTTAGCTTCTAATTTTGCAAAAAAGCTATTAAAAACAAAATTAGAGCTTCAGCATCTCAGATATGCCGTATTAGCCTTAGGTTCAAAAGAATACCCAGATACATATTGTAGTTTTGGTCACACTGTAGATGGATGGCTTAAAAACAATGGTGCAAAAGCTTACTTCGATACTATCGAGGTAGATAATGCAAATCCAACACATATTCAAAACTGGAATCAAGCTCTTGTAAAAGCAACTAAACTAGAGCTGCATACTGTTAATATTGAAAAAGTGTTTGATAATTGGACATTACAACAACGTGACTTGCTCAACCCAAATAGTCTAGGGCAACCAGCTTACAATATTGAACTTACAGCAAATCATGAAGCTATATGGCAAGCTGGAGACATTGCTGAAATACAACCGGGCAATAGCCCTGAACGTATTAATGAGTTTTTACAGCACCATCATATTCTTAGAAATGCAGTGGTAGACTCGCTACAAATCTCCATTGAAAAAGCACTTTGGAATAAAAATTTAACGGGTGAGATTGAACCGTTTGCTAATCTGGACCACTTATTAGAACAACTCCCTACTCTACCAACACGAGAATATTCAATTGCTAGTATCCCTTCTCAGCAAGTGCTTCGTTTGGTTGTTCGCCAGCAAACCGATGAATCTGGCCATTTAGGATTAGGATCTGGCTGGCTGACTCAATACACAGAAATTAATCAGAGTATTGCATTACGTATTCGCACCAATGAGTCTTTTCACTTGATCGATGATAATCGTCCAATTATCTGTATTGGTAATGGAACTGGAATCGCGGGTTTAATGAGTTTACTTCATACGCGAACTCGTCATAACTATACTGAAAACTGGCTAATTTTCGGTGAACGCCAACGCGCTCATGATTTCTTCTATGCATCAACCATTGAAGCTTGGCAAACAATGGGAATGTTAAAACGACTTGATTTGGCATTCTCACGGGATCAAGAGCAACGTGTTTATGTTCAAGATATCATTCAACAAAATGCAGTTGAATTGGCCAACTGGATTGAACGCGGCGCAGTTCTTTATGTTTGTGGAAGCATTGAAGGAATGGCTAGCGGAGTAGATCAAGCACTGATTGATATTTTAGGTGAAGAACAAGTTGATGAGCTAAGACAACAAGGTCGTTATCGCCGTGATGTTTATTAAACATCAATAAATAATAAAGCCGAGTAATAGCCGAAAAGCTTTACTCGGCTTTTTATTGCGATCAGCATTGAATTTGGAATGATTTTGCATACACTGTCTGCAATTTAAATTGCAACTCTAAACACAATGCAAGTCAGTAAGTGGATTCGGATTTTCTTGGCCATCATTGGTTCAATTTTATTTTTAGACGGCTTATTTCTAGCTTTCCTAAATAAAATTCATGTAGGCACAATTGTTCCTTTAATCTTAGGGGCATTTTTCTGCCTCTATGCCTTATTTTATTATCATCTGGAACGTTTTTTCTTTTATCACTATCGCCTGCATTCAGTTTGGCGTTTCGGATGGTTATGTTTCTGGATCTGGTTGTTTAGCTTAGGCTATTTTTTTAGTTTTATTAAAGATAATAAAGATACAGGCCAAAATATTCCCGCGGTGAAAGCAATCATTGTTTTAGGTAGTGGTGTCGAAAATGGACAGCCTTCAGCCATTCTTGCAAAACGCCTCGATACAGCAGCTCCAGTTGCCCTTTCACAACCTCACGCAAAAGTTGTTTTAACAGGTGGTTTAGACTTTTCAGAGAAAGAATCCGAAGCATTAGTTATGTCTCGTTACCTTGAACAGCACTTTCACATTGCCAAAGAAAGAATGATTCTTGAGGACAAAAGTACAAGTACAGAACTTAACCTTAAAAACAGTAAACCATTACTTGAGCAAGCTCATATTAGTATTGATCAACCTATTGCAATTGTTACAAGTGACTTTCATACCCCAAGAGCTGCTGCTATTGCAAAGAAACAAGGCTATACCCATGTTTATACAGTTGCTGCCGAAACTCCTTTAGTCAGTCGCTATAACGCTTGGCTGCGTGAATACTTTGCGTACGCGAGTGGCTGGATTCTAAACGAGTATTAATCTTGGTTCAGAAAGCTGCTATTGCTTTACGGTATGGCAGCTTTCATTAAACGAGAGAGTAATCACAATTTAAAGTAATAAATCTGAACTTAAAAAATTAAGAAAGAGAAAGAGAAAGAGAAAGAGAAAGAGAAAGAGAAAGAGAAAGAGAAAGAGAAAGAGAAAGAGAAAGAGAAAGAGAAAGAGAAAGAGAAAGAGAAAGAGAAGTTTTGACCAACAATAGCAAAGATAAAATAGATAGGAAATATAAATAGCAGAAATGCAAAAAACACTAAATAAATTAGTGCATATAATTTTTTAAATTTGAAAAATCATGGTGGGCGCTGACGGGATCGAACCGCCGACATTCTGCTTGTAAGGCAGACGCTCTACCAACTGAGCTAAGCGCCCTGATTGAAAAAGACAACAACCGAAGTCTTTATACATTACATCCTCTAGATCAGGGAATCAAGAGAATGGCGCAGCGGACGGGGCTCGAACCCGCGACCCCCGGCGTGACAGGCCGGTATTCTAACCAACTGAACTACCGCTGCACTTGCAATACTTTAAAAATAAAGTATGGTCACAAATTATGGTGGGCGCTGACGGGATCGAACCGCCGACATTCTGCTTGTAAGGCAGACGCTCTACCAACTGAGCTAAGCGCCCTGCAAAAGCGTTTTATAAAAGTGGCGCAGCGGACGGGGCTCGAACCCGCGACCCCCGGCGTGACAGGCCGGTATTCTAACCAACTGAACTACCGCTGCACTTTCACAATATCGCAATTGTGGGGTAAACGATGTTAAGTCTTAAGTGGCGCAGCGGACGGGGCTCGAACCCGCGACCCCCGGCGTGACAGGCCGGTATTCTAACCAACTGAACTACCGCTGCACTTGAGAGCTTAACGTAAAGGCTTGGTGGGCGCTGACGGGATCGAACCGCCGACATTCTGCTTGTAAGGCAGACGCTCTACCAACTGAGCTAAGCGCCCTTAACGTCTTCATCGTTTGTGAGGTGCATTATAGAGAATCTTTAACAGGTGTCAAACGCTTTTCGACAACTTTTCAAAAAAATGCGAATGAATGATTAAAAATAAGTCATTATTAAGTAAAAAACAATTTTTTGTATTTTATTTAAGCACTTATTTTAATATTTTGATCATTCGGCTAATTAAACAATAATCTTTAAAATCCCATTTTAGGTTAAAGATTGTTCAGACAAATAGACAAGCGCATCTTCAGAGACTAAATCAAACAATTCAATAATTTCTTCATTACGCATTCGAATGCACCCATGTGACATTGGAACCCCCATCGGTTCTTTATCAGGTGTACCATGAATATAAATATAACGTTGCATAGTGTCGTGGCCTTCGCCTTTATTAAAGCCCTCTTCTAGACCATCTAGCCAAAGAATGCGTGACAATATCCAATCTCGCTCAGGAAATTGTGCGGCTAATTCACTGCTATAGACTTCACCTGTGGGTTGTCGTGCAATAAAAACTGCGTTTTTGGGAGATTGCATACCAAATTTTTTGGCAACCCGATGCCATCCGCGTGGGGTTTTCCCCGTATTTTCCTGTTCCCCAATTCCATTCTTACCCGTAGAAACCACATAAAACTTATTATGTTTAGGGAGACTTAAAGTTTGATTTGCTAAATCGATAAGAATATCTGCATCTTCAAGTTTAAATTGGGACATCGAATTTCTTCTCTTATATCAACTCAACTATTTTGAGCTTTAATAAAAATTAATGGAAAACTTGTCATACGTCACAAGTAAAAGATTATCAATCTTCTTTTATCCACGCGCGGCTTCACCGCTTGTCTTGCGCCAAAAATAAAAGATTATCAATCTTCTTTTATCTACGCGCAGTTTCACTGCTTGTCTTGCGCCAAAATTAAAAGATTATCAATCTTTTAATTTTGGCTCAGGACGTAGCCATAACCAAATTGCAACAACGAGCATGGTAGTATCAGTGAAAACTTTCACCCAAAATGGTGCAGAAGTAAACAGCATTAAAATACCGCTTGCGGTCATCATAATACTGGCAATCCACTTCGCTTTACGCGGTACTGTGCCATTTGCTCGCCAGTCACGTAGAGTTGGTCCATATTTTGGATGATTTAACAACCATGCATCCATTTGAGGCCATCCCTTTGAGGCAGCCCAAGCAGCCAGAATAAGAAACACTGTTGTCGGCATGCCTGGTAAAATTGCTCCAATAATACCAAGCGTGATAAAAATCACGACCAGAGTTCGCCAAAACAATGTTCGCATATATAAACCTTAAGCTATTGTTGATCGTAGTATAAAGTGTTTTTCTGGTATTGTTTTGTTGATCGACCATGAAATTGGGATGAATTATTTCGAGTACTAAACGTATGAATATTGCCTCAGTTAAGACATCCTATTTTGAACCATGGTTACAGTTCAACCACCCAATGGTAAGACAATTAGCATTTACCATTGCTAGTCCTAATTTACTTTGCCAACTTCCCCAAAGCCTTTCTATTCGGCATAGTTTTCAATTACATTCTGACCAGACTTGGAAACAACATTTTCAAAATTATTTACCACGTTTATACCAGCTTGATGAGACGCCTGAGCCTTTACTCCAATTTATGTCTCGCCTTAAAAGTACACGTTTAGGTTTACGTTTTGAGAATTTACTTTGGTTTTGGTTACAGGAAGATCAATACCATTCTTATCAGTTATTAGGCCATAGCATTCAAAAAATTGAGGGTGCAAGAACTTTAGGTGAACTCGATTTCTTAATTTTAAATAAAGAAACACAACAAGTTGAACACTGGGAAGTTGCTCTAAAATATTACTTGGGTGAAGGTCAATTAAATTTAGAACAATGGATTGGCTTAAATAGAGAAGATACTTTGAGCAAAAAGCTGTATCACTTTACCGATAAGCAGTTCCAATTTTCAGAAGCTTTAAATTTTAAGGTACAACAGCGTTTTGCTGTTTTAAAAGGCCAGCTCTACCTACCTTTGATTTTAGGCCAAAAACAACTCATACCCAATTGGGTAAATTCAACACGTCGACTCGGATACTGGGGCACAACTATTCCTGACTCTAAATTTTATCGCCTAGAAAGACATGAATGGCTTTATCCTAATAGACAAGCAAGTTCAAACGCTGCTTATTGGTGGACAGATGGCTTATATTGTAAGAACAACGAAGATACACAGTTTTATATGTTTAGACATCCTCCGCTATTAAGCCTAGCACTTGTTAACAACGAAAAAATGCCACTTTACAAGTAGGTATGGATTTCTAGAAACAATTTATAACGTTTTTACTATTAAATAGTCATGTTTCTTTTTACGTTTGTTTTTTAATCTAAATTTACTTCATTATTAAATTTAAACGGAGAAAATGATGAAAAAAGTTTTAGTCGCGTCTGTAATGATTGCATTTGTATTAACTGGCTGTAATACGTTCAAGGGTTTTGGTAAAGATGTCTCTAAAGCTGGTGATGCTGTAAGTAATACCGCACAAAAAACTGAGAATAAAATGTAAGTTATGCACAGCTTCGAAAAACCTTATCACTTCGATAAGGTTTTTTTATTTTTAAATACCCAACCTTCAGAGATTCGCCTATTATATCGGACTATATTTCCCCTACTCAGCATGCAATTTCCGGTATGAACCACTCAGACACTCTCTCGCTTAGCTTAGAACTTTTACAACAGCCTTCTGTTACTCCTGTTGACCATACTTGCCAAACTATTATGGCTGATCGTCTAGCCAAAGCTGGCTTTCATATTGAACCAATGCGTTTTGGGGACGTTGACAATTTATGGGCTCGACGCGGCACTGAAGGTCCTGTGTTTTGTTTTGCTGGACATACCGATGTTGTTCCAACAGGTCGTCTAGATGCATGGAATTCAGACCCATTTGCACCAGAAATTCGTGATGGCAAACTTTATGGTCGTGGTTCAGCTGATATGAAAACTGCGTTGGCTGCGATGGTGGTTGCATCTGAACGTTTCGTAACAAAGCATCCAAACCATAAAGGGTCAATTGCTTTTTTAATTACTTCAGATGAAGAAGGCCCTGCTGTTAACGGTACAGTTAAAGTTATTGAAACACTTGAAAAGCGTAATGAAAAAATTACATGGTGTTTGGTCGGTGAACCATCAAGTACAAGTAAATTAGGTGATATTGTTAAAAATGGCCGTCGTGGTTCTTTAAATGGCGTACTACATGTTCATGGTAAGCAAGGTCATGTGGCTTATCCTCACTTAGCTCGCAATCCCATTCATGAAGCTTCGGCGGCCTTAGCAGAGTTATGCCAAACTATTTGGGACAGTGGAAATGAATACTTTCCTGCAACTTCATTCCAAATTTCAAATATTCATTCAGGTACTGGTGCAACCAACGTCATTCCAGGTACTTTAGAGGTTACTTTTAACTTCCGTTATTCAACAGAAGTTACAGCAGAACAGCTTAAACAGCGTGTTCATGAAATTTTAGATAAGCATGGTTTGCAATATGAGATTGACTGGAACTTATCTGGTTTGCCATTTTTGACACCAGTAGGTGAATTAGTTAATGCTGCTCAGACTGCTATTCTAAATGTGACCGGCACTGAGACTGAGCTATCTACTAGTGGTGGTACATCCGACGGGCGTTTCATTGCGCCAACAGGAGCACAAGTTTTAGAACTCGGTGTTCTAAATGCAACTATCCATCAAATTAATGAACATGTAGATGTACATGATCTTGATCCTTTAACTGATATTTATGAGCAAATTTTAGAGAACCTACTTACTTAAAATATTAAAGATCAGTAATTAGATAAAAAGCATCCTCTTTGGGGTGCTTTTTATTATTTTTAATAATGAATATGTATTTGAAAATTCTGAAATATAATACGTGGTTATTAAATTAGATAATTTATTTTTGAGAATCTTTATATAGCATTCTTTTGAATGCTTATCTCTATACTGGAATATATGATTTTATATTTTAAAATTTATTTAATTTTTATAAAAAAGGAACTCATTTGAGTTCCTTTTTTTCTTTATAAACCTAGAGTTTTTTCAATATATTCTAGGTTAGGTATGTGGTAGCGTTGATCTTGCATACGCACATATTTAAATACTGTAGGGTGCTGTTCAGCTTCTTGGTATTCATCTATTTCATCAACAATTTCAGAAATACGTAAACGAACAGAGATCGGCATAGTTTTACACATTAAAGCAAAACGTTGGCTGATATCTTCCCCTTCAATTACCAGTGCTACAGCATATTGATCAGTTGCATTATGGACTGAGTATATAGGTAGCTTTACATCATGCCACTCAATATGTTTTACGCCATTTTTTACGTCCATGGCGGATAACACAATATTTTGCGGCAACAGCATAGGTACCTCATCATTACATTCAATGATATAGGCATCAATAAAACCAGTTGAAACCGTAATAAGATGCTGTAGCTCTTGTTGGTCCATATTACCGATCAAAGATGTATTTACACTACCTTTCATGATTTGACCTCGCTTTCAAACGCTACAAGTAAAGCATCAATATTTTCTAGTAGCTCTTCCTCTTGGAACGGTTTACCCATATATTGACTTACACCTAACGAGAATGCCCGTTCACGATGTTTTTCGCCTGTTCTGGATGTAATCATAATAATTGGCATGTATTGATGCATATCATGATGTCGTACAAGATTAAGTACTTCGAAACCATCCATACGTGGCATTTCAATATCAAGCAGCATCAAATCTGGCTTAATATTTTCTAGCTGTTCTATGGCATCAACGCCATCTTTAGCCGTAACAACATCGTAGCCTTGGCGTTCAAGTAATCGAGACGTTACCTTACGTACAGTTACGGAGTCATCGACAATCATAACGAGACGGCGCTCGTCTGATTCACGTTGTCTATATACTGCTTCACTGAGCTGTTTATGACGCGGTGTAGACTGAATTTGTCGCGCAATATTTTGCCCGTCTAAAATTAAACAAACCTGTCCATCACCTAAAATGGTCGCACCTGCAATTGCCCCAATACTAGAGAACTGTTGACCAATTGGTTTCACTACAATTTGAGCTCGAGAACCAATTAACTGATCGACAAGTAACGCCACAGTTTGACCATTGTTGGCTTTAATCATTAAGACAGGTAATGAATACATCATGCCATTTAGTCGTGGCATTGGTTGATTACCAACAAATTCAGAAAGATAACGTAATGGATATCGCTTATTTTCATATTCAAATAGTTCTTTAGAGCTTTCAAAATACTGCTCTAAAGAAGCTGGCGAAACTCGAACAATCCGATCGATTTGAGCAAGTGGAATTGCAAATTGCTGATCTGCCACTTTCACCATCAAGGCATCACTTACAGCTACAGTAGTCGGTACACGTAACGTAAATGTTGTTCCCTTACCATAAACAGAGTCAACGCTAACATGTCCACCTAAAGCTTTAATATCGCTCTGTACGACATCCAGACCAACACCACGTCCAGAAATCTGAGTAATCTGTTCTGCGGTACTTAAACCTGGATGGAAAATCAGCTGTAGAATATCTTGCTCTTCTAAATCTTGTTCTGGCTTGATCAGACCAGCAAGCAGTGCTTTTTGGCGGACTTTTTCTACATCAATACCTTGTCCATCATCGCTAAAGACAACAACAACGTCTGTTCCTTGACGCTGAATGTTCAGTTCAATACGCCCTGCTTCCGGTTTATTCGCCTTTTGGCGCTGTGCCCGGTCTTCTAGACCATGGTCAATTGCATTTCTGAGCATATGCTCGAGTGGTGTCACTAAGCGTTCTAAAATGTTACGGTCTAACTCACCTTCGGTATTATTTACGAAAAGCTCAGCAGGTCTATTCAAGGCTGTAGATGTTTGACGCACAATTCGCTGCAAACGCGGTAACAAACGTGAAAATGGAACTAGACGTGTTCGCATTAAGCCTTCTTGAATTTCTGCCTGTATACGCGACTGTTGTAAAAGCAAACTTTCTGTATCTCTGATCTTGTGAGATAACGTATTTTTAAAGTCGACCAAGTCCGATGCAGATTCAGCAAGAGATTTCGATAACTGGTTTAAAGATGAATATTGGTCCATCTCTAAAGGGTCAAAGTCGGTATAGCGAGAATGCTCAATACCGTGTTTAGCAATAATTTGTGTTTCTAACTCGCCTTCCATTCGTCGTAACTGATCGGCCAGTCGTTGAATAGCCAATTCCATTTCAACCAATGTATGACCGAACTGACTCAAGTCCATTTCAATTCGTGAACGGTTAATTGAGTTCTCACCAGACAAGTCAATCATCTTCTCGATCAAGTCTGCTGAAACACGGATCATTTCATTATTCTGATCCAGACGTTCTGTTTGCTCCCATGCGCCCATCATTGGTGGTGGTTCTGTACCATCACCTTGTATGAAGGTCATCACAGGTTCTGAGCTAAACAAATCAGTTTTCGTTAACTTAGCCGGAATTTGGATATTCGTTTCAAAGAATTGAATATTTTCTAAACTTTGTTGTAATCCATCGAAATGCTGATAGTTATGCTTGAAAATAGCATCTTTTAGCCATGCAATTGCACTTTCGAGCAAATGGTCATAAATATTCGAGTTGAAGTGATGCAGTGCAAATTGTTCGAATGTATTTTCGAGTTGATAGGCAATCGCGTAGACGGCTTCTAAACCGACCATTCGTGCACCACCCTTCAAACTGTGCACAGCTCTTTGTAATTGAAGCAAGATACTACGGTTTGTACGCTGCTCAAACCATTGTTTCAATAGCCCATCAGCCATTTCTAACAATTCAGCAGCTTCTTCTAAGAATGTCTGCTCAACAACAGCCGTAATATCCTGTTCTTCAACTACCGCTTCATTCTCTTGTGATGTAACGGATGTTATTGCTTCAACTGGCGTAGCTAACTCAGTAACAACGTTATCAAATACCACCTGATCATCATGAACTTCTAATTCTGTAAGAACAGGCTCAATTTCTGCCGGTACTTCATCGATTAATACTTCAGATATCAGCTCTTGTTCAGAGAATATCTCACTTTCACTATCAAATACTTCAACCACTGGTACAGGTTGGAAGTTAGAGGTTTGACCTGCTCGTTTTAACGCGTTAATTGTGTAAGGAGCTGCATAATCTAATTGTTGTTCACGCATGATTTGCAGACGGTCAGCCAAGTCATCTTGTACTAAACGGATAAAATCAATTAAAGGTGAAGTTGCAACTAACTGCTTTTGAATTAAACGCTCATATATGCTTTCTAATTCATGGGTAATCGAACCTAGATAAGTCGCCTGAACCATATTTGCTCCCCCTTTCAAGGTATGCAAATAGCGCATTAGATTATTCAGGGCTGCAAAGTTTTCTTGCTCACCTACCCAAATATTGAGATCGGTATCAATTCCCTCAAGTAGCTCATCAGCCTCTTCAAGAAAGATATCTAAAAGGTCAGGATCAAAGTTTTGATTTACCTGTGTAGAAGAAATATATTGGCGATCTTGCTGTACACTCTGGCTTAATACTGCCCAGTCTGCAGAGTCTGATAAATTCTCTACCGTAACAGCAGCTTCTGGCTCTGGTTCGATATTAAATAGTGGCTCAACAGAAGTAGGATCTTGCTGAGACAGGTCATTGTGTACGCTCGGAGTATGTAGGGTATAAAGTTTTAATTCTTCTAGAATACTTTGATGTTGCTTAACAATACCAACTCGCTGACCAGCAGCCAAGGCATCGAACAATTGAATAAGCTGTTGATGCGCTTTTTGATAAATTTCAAATATATAGTCTGATTGCAATAATAGAGGTTTATCAAGTAATACATCATAACTTTCTTTCAATTGACTGGTATATTCATGTAAACCCAGCATTGCTTGAGAGTGTGTATGTTGTAACAGCAGATCAGCTTGTTCACTTAGACGTTCAAGATAATCTGGAAACTCATTACGAATGCCTTTCTCAAAATCTAACTCTGCATCTAATAATTCAGAAACATCTAACAACAACAGTTGTGATACCAAACCATGAGAAGGTGTTAATGGATCTGTTCGGTCACCATGTTGCTCAACGTAAGCATCCCATGATTGATTAAACTGCTGCAATCTCGCTTCAAGCTGTTCATTTGAACTACGTTTAGATAGAAGCTCTAAGCTATCTCTAATAAACTCACGATATTCTTGTAATAATAAAATTTCATCTGAGTTAGAAGAAAGTTCTTCTTGCAACAGTATTTTAAATAAGTGCTCAACTTTGGTACTGGCTTCAAAAATTGTTTCGACCTGCGCCATTGCAGAACTGCCAAGCAAAGTATGTAGCGCGCGTATTAAGGCATTATAACTATCATACTGATGCAGCTCTTGATTTAAGAACTGATGAATTGTAGTTAAATGCTCCTCTGCCTCTTCCATAAACAAGGTCAAAGTTTCATCTAGATTTATTGCAATTTCAGTATCTACATCTTCAACAATTGGCTCAGCCAATGAGTTTTGCTCAATATAGTCTAGCTCAAGCCCAGTTATTGTTTCAGCAGTAAGCGTATTTGAAAGTTGTAAAAGCTCTTCTAAAGCAGGTTCTAAACTTTGCTGTTGTTGTAGTTGTTGGCCTAATAAAATAAGCGGTCGAAAATCTACTGCATGTGCTCTTTTTTGCTTAAAATTATCTACTAATTTAAGAAAATAGAACTTAAATACTAATTGAACATAGCTCTGGATTGCTGGAGTCAATTTAAGGGTTTGATTGATTACGCGATTGAGCGTATCTTCAACTGTCCAAGCAAGCTCAGCTGAAGATTTAGCACCGATCATTCTTCCAGAACCTTTTAAAGTGTGGAAATGGCGGCGAATTTCAGTGAGCGTAGCAGTATTCTCAGACTGCAACCATTCATTTAATAATGGTTGCAAATCAACAAAAATTTCTTCAATTTCTTCAACAAAAATTTCAAGAAACTCAGCATCTTGTTCAGAATAGCTATCTTCAGGTAGCGTCATTGCTTCAGTTAAAGTTTTTAATATTTCTTTCATAGCAAAGGCTTCTTTTGCTTACCCCCTGAATGGGGAAAACTACAGAGTCAACACCAGAAAAATAGCTATTTCCCCAATATTTGTCTGGCGCTGCTCATACTTTTAAAAGAATAGCTATTATGAGAATAGCTATTCTCATCCCCCAATTTAGTCAGGTAATTTAAAGTCCGTTACTGACTCACGTAATGACTCCGACATATTCGCCAATTCAGATACAGAACGAGCAGTATCGAAGGTTGCCGTTGTTGTTTGTGAAGTAATTTCTTGTACAACAGTCATGGTTGCAGCAATGTGACTCGCAGAAGCTGATTGAAGTTTTGCTGCATCAGAAATGCTCGCAATTAAGTTTGCCAAGTCACCCGATACTTTTTGAATTTCATCAAGTGCAATACCCGCATCTTTCGCTAAGTTAGCACCACGTACAACCTCTGTTGTCGTTTGTTCCATTGAAATAACGGCTTCGTTGGTATCCGTTTGAATCGTTTTAACAAGCGTTTCAATCTGTTTAGTTGCCGAAGCTGAACGTTCTGCAAGACGTTGGACTTCGTCAGCAACCACGGCAAAACCACGACCTGCTTCACCGGCCATAGATGCTTGAATTGCTGCATTTAAGGCTAGAATGTTTGTTTGGTCTGCAATATCGTTAATGAGCGATACGATGTTACCAATTTCTTGTGAAGACTCACCCAAACGCTTAATACGTTTCGAGGTTTCCTGAATCTGTTCACGAATGGTATCCATACCCTCAATAGAACGGTTTACAACTTGTGCACCATTAGATGCAATATATACCGAACGTTGTGCTACTTGAGCAGATTCAGAGGCGTTGGCAGATACTTGGTCAATCGACAATGCCATTTCGTTCATTGCAGTTGATGCACCGGCAATTTCTTGTGCTTGGTGCTCAGATGCCTCTGCTAACTGGTTAGTAATATTTTGAGTATCTTGCGTATAACGTGCAACTTCCTGAGAAGTTTCATGGATTCGTGATACTAAGTCACGTAACTGGTCAATCGCAAAGTTAATCGAGTCGGCAATCGCACCAGTAAAGTCTTCAGATACCGTTGCATATGAACGTAAGTCACCATCTGCAAGATCGGCAATTTCATCAAGTAAACGTAAAATCGCATTCTGGTTACGATCATATTCTTCTTGTAATGTAGCTACACGTTGTTTATCTGCTTTACTACGAAGTGATAAAAGCTTTAAAACAGAAGTAATTAAGCCAAGAAGTGATAATGTCAGTACAGCAACTAACGCAAAAGCCTTCCAGCCATATTGGGTTTGCTCTGAAAGATCACCTAAAGCAGTTAACATTGCATCAGATTGAGAGAAGATCTCACTTGATGATTGACGTACGTTTACGATCTGGTTTGTATGCTTGAGGACAGAAGTTGCAGCAGATTTTAAAACTTTATCATATTCAGTTTTGATACCTTCCAAAGATTCACGCACTTCAGGAGATTCAACTTTAGCTACCCCCAACTCCGCATTTCCATTTAGCTGTGCATCTAAGTACACACCAAAAGTCTCAATATCAACACTAAAGTCATGCGCTGAGTTTTCAGAGTTCTCTGTACCAACGAAAACCGAGTTAATAGATCGTAAAATACGTTCCGCAATAAATACTTGGTTTTTAGCAATTACGACCTGATTACTTGATACTTTTTCGCGGACCATCTTATCAACCATCAAGTTATATTCAGCTTGAATCTCAGGAATAGAATCACTAATCGAGATATTCATATTATATAACTGGTTAATTACGTCCTGTTGTGATGAGATTAAATCAATGTCATAAGACAAAGATTTCCACAGAGTCGCTACTTTTTTATATTCTTTTGAAGATGTACCATAAATATTTTCGACATTTTTTATATTTTTGGCAAAAGTTTGACGCGATTCAACCAAGTCTTTCATGGCTTGAGGTGAACCAGAAGCGGTCGCTTCTGTAGCCTGTCTAGAAATCGTTTGTGATAGTAAACGTAACTCCCCCATACTACGTGTTAATTCGTTATGTCGAGGTACACTATAAAACAAGTAAGCAAGCGAAGTTGAAGCTAATACTAAACATAACAACGCTACATAAAGGATAGGCTTGGACTTTTTACTTTCCCCAAATAAACTGGCGTATTGCTCAATTTGTGACTGAATTTTCGCAATAAAGTTGACACTCGATTTTTCGTTTACACTACGATTGCCACTTTTCTTTTTAAGTTTAAAGCCCATACAGCTTCTCCCCAGAAAAATACACTGTGTATTAACAGCATAAAAATTAGTTTATAAATTTTGTCGATGCATTCATGTAATGTGGGTTTTGCAATAATCGACTAAATAAAAAAACATGCCAATGCTGATTGTGTTGGTGAAAATACCCTTGGCAATATTCTTTTAAATTTTCCTCCAAGTTTGAACTTTGAGAAAAAAAGCTTTTCTTATTAAAGTGTTGAATCCCCAAGACCTGATCAACAACCAATCCCACATATTGGTCGTGATGGCTAATACATAACACTTTTTGGGCAGCCGAAAATGAACTTCGTTGCCCTGAAATAAAATGTGCCAAGTCAGAAACTGAAAGTAATCTTCCCCGAATATTTGCCAGTCCCTTCACCCAACTTTGGGTATTTGGAACAGGTGTATATTTTGGTGGATAGATAACCTCTGACACTTCCCCAAGTGGTGCGACGAAGTATTGCCCTCTCATTTCAAAAGCAATTCCCGACCATCGCTCTGCTTCATTTTGGACTGAAGCGTAATTCTTATTACCCCGTTTAGACAAACGAAGTAACTCAATAAATCCGTTCGCGGCCATACTCGATCCTATAAGACGGGTGTAGACCCGCCATTTATGTTTTTATGGATGGATGAGTTAATTTAGAAATTGTTTAATTACATCGATCAGTTGCTTTTCTTCAATAGGCTTAATCAAGTAATCGAGAGCACCCTGACGTTTACCCCATACTCGGTCAGTTGCCTGATCTTTAGTACTTACAATAACAACTGGAATATGCTTAGTGTCTTCATCACGGGTAATCTGGCGTGTTGCCTGAAAGCCATTTACACCTGGCATTACAACATCCATTAACACTAAGTCAGGCTGTTCTGCTTTTGCCAAAGTTACACCATCTGCACCATTAGATGCTTCAATTACATCGTAACCGTGCTTAGTTAGAATTTCTCTAAAACGATAAGTTTCTGTTGGTGAGTCATCAACAATAAGAATACGTGCCATTTCTTCTTTGCCCTTAAATTACTTAATTATAAACTTACATGATTACGAATCGCATTTAACAATTCATCTTTGCTAAATGGTTTCGTCAAGTATTCATCTGAACCTACCACACGCCCTTTTGCCTGATCAAATAGACCATCTTTACTAGAGAGCATGATAACGGGAATGTTCTGATAATTTTGAGAGTTCTTAATCAGAGCACAAGTTTGATAACCGTCTAAACGAGGCATCATGATATCTACAAAAACAATATCCGGATTCGCTTCAGCAATTTTAGATAAAGCTTCAAATCCATCGACAGCAGTAATCACTTCACAACCTTCACGTTGCAATAATGTTTCTGCTGTACGGCGAATAGTTTTTGAGTCATCAATAACCATTACTTTCAGATTTTGGAACGCATCTTCCATTTAATCTTCCATCCCCATAACATAAAATATAAATGCAATTTAACTTAAATTTGTTTTTACAGATTTATACGCATTTTTAACATATCTATACTTCTATTTTCAATGAAAGGTTTTTGTCTACTTTCTCATTTATAAACAATAACTTTTAACCTCATCACACTTTCGAAAAAATTATCATTTTTTTTAGAATGTCGATATTTTTATTCAGTTAAATAATAACTAATATATTTAAGATTAATTATTTAAAAATAAGCGGTTTAGCTTTCTTTTTTGGGGAATTTTATGAATAAGCGGATGAAATATGCCTTTTATAGGACCTGCTTGTCTGTTTTTATAAGCATTGCTTCTTGCGGAGCCCTGTTTTTCTCATCCCCAACTTTAGCTGCAAATGGTGCTCCTAAAGCCGTTTGGTATCGCTATTACGACCAGCATGGCATTGCTAATATTAGTACATCTGTAACCCCCGCTCATATTCGCTATGGATATGAGGCACTTGACCAAAATATGCAGGTCATTAAAAGAAATCATCCCTATAATTCTGAAGCTGATCTAAATCAATCTTCACAACGTGCATTATCTGCTCGATATAGGGAAGAAGATAACAAGTTAAAAAAAGCATATAGCAATAGTAAAACTGCGTTGATTAAAAGAGACCAAGCTTTATTGGCAATCAAAAAACAAATGAATTATCAGCAGGAACAACTGAGCCAATTACAACAAGACAAAATTTTATTTAAACGTCAGGAAATGGAATATTTTCGTAAAGGTGAAAAGGTTCCTGAAAGGCATAAAACCCTAATTGAAAACAATCTGATGAATATTAATAAGGTTAAACAAACACTTGAAATACTTTCAAAAAACTATAATCGCACCAATAAAGACTATGAAAATATTATCGAACGTTTAAAAAAGCTTGAATAAGCGCACAGCTTTATCAAGAATAAGGGCAAAATAAAATTTGAATTACAGGATGATGCTGTATGCGCACAACGCATCTTACCCCTTCTACTTTTTTTAAATTAAGCTTAATTAGCCTGAGTTTGATTTTAGCTGCATGTCATCAGCAAGAAGCACCAAAAACCACAGCATCTGAACCAAAAAAAATTGAACTGATTCCTCAAGATTTAATTACTGTAAAAGAAGGTTCGCTTGCTGCTCAGACTGCCTTTACAGGAACTATTCGTGCGGTACAACAAAGCTCTATTCAAGCTCAAGTCAGTGCGACAGCAACATCTGTTAATGCAAATGTGGGACAAAAAGTACAAAAAGGCCAAGTTTTAGTCAGATTAAACAATCAAGATAATGCTGCACGTTTAGCTCAGGCTGAAGCAAATCTTGCTTCAGCTCAGGCACAAGCAGAGCTTGCACGTAATTTGATGAATCGAAAACAAAGACTACTTAATCAAGGCTTTATTGCCCGTGTAGAGTTTGAACAGAGTCAGGTAGATTATAAGGGTCAACTTGAAAGTGTTAGAGCTCAGCAAGCCAATGTTGATATTGCTAAAAAGGCTGATCGAGATGGTATTATTACTAGCCCGATTTCAGGTGTCATTACTAAACGACAAGTTGAACCGGGACAAACTGTATCGGTTGGACAAACGCTCTTTGAAATCGTTAATCCTGATCAATTAGAAATACAGGCAAAGTTGCCTATTGAGCAACAATCTGCACTAAGAGTCGGCAGCTCTATTCAATATCAGATTCAGGGTAATTCAAAACAATTACATGCCATACTGACTCGGGTCTCACCTGTAGCAGACCAAGATAGTCGACAAATTGAATTCTTTGCGAGCCCTAAAGAAGCAATTGATTCACTCAGTATCGGCGCTTTTATTAATGGCATTATTTTGCAAAGTGATCACAATCGAGGACAAACTATTCCTTTAGATAGTATTCAAAACCTGCAACAAGATCCTTTCGTATGGGTGATACGCAATCAAACCATTCAAAAGGTCAAAATTCGGGTAGTTGAGCAGCGTTACAACGAAAATATTGCTTTGGTACAAGGTCTACAAAGCACAGATCAGGTAAGTCGTATCCAGTTTGACGATTCCGATATCAATAAAAAAGTGACGCTTACAGCCGAAAAAAATAAATAAGGTAGCAAATAGCTTATGTGGTTTACCCGAATCAGTGTGAAGTACCCCGTTTTTACCATTATGATGATGCTGTGCTTAATGGTACTCGGGTTAGCCTCTTGGAAACGCATGACCGTTGAAGAGTTTCCTAACGTAGATTTCCCATTTGTAGTGGTTACCACGCAATATGCTGGTGCTTCACCTGAAGCGGTTGAGTCTGATATTACAAAAAAACTCGAAGATCAAATCAATACAATTTCGGGCATTAAACAAATTACTTCACGTTCAAGTGAAGGGTCATCGATGGTGATTGCCGAGTTTAATCTAGACACCTCTTCAGCAATTGCTGCTCAAGATGTTCGCGACAAAATTGCTCCGGTTATCGCTCAATTTCGTGATGAAATTGATACGCCGATTGTGCAACGCTACGATCCTTCATCTAGCCCGATTATGTCGGTGGTGTTTGAGTCGAATACGATGAGCTTGGCTCAATTAAGTTCTTATGTAGACAAAAAAATTGTGCCGCAACTTAAAACCGTTTCTGGTGTAGGTAATGTCAATTTACTAGGTGATGCGAAACGTCAAATTCGTATAAAAGTTCATCCTGAACAATTACAAAGCTATGGTATTGGCATTGATCAGGTCATTAACACACTAAAAAATGAAAATATAGAAGTACCTGCAGGAACTTTACAGCAAAAGAATTCTGAACTAGTGGTACAGATTCAATCAAAAGTTATTCATCCTTTTGGTTTTGGTGACTTGGTCATTGCTAATAAAAATGGCTCCCCTATTTTTCTAAAACAAGTGGCAACCGTTGAAGACACTCAAGCCGAACTGCAATCCAGTGCTTTTTATAATGGAAGAACCGCAGTCTCCATCGATATTTTAAAAAGTTCAGATGCCAATGTAATTCAAGTTGTCGATAAGACTTACCAAACCTTAGAGAAGCTAAAAGCTCAAATGCCTGCTGGATTAAACTATAAAGTCGTCGCAGACAGCTCCAAAGGTATTCGCGCTTCAATTAAAGATGTAGTACGTACCATTCTTGAAGGAGCAGGTTTAGCAGTTTTAATTGTTTTACTCTTTTTAGGTTCTTTCCGATCTACCATCATTACAGGTTTAACTTTACCCATTACCCTGCTTGGAACATTAACGTTCATCTGGGCTTTTGGTTTTAGTATTAACATGATGACACTGTTAGCTCTATCACTCAGTATTGGCCTATTAATTGATGACGCGATTGTAGTTCGAGAAAACATTGTTAGGCATACAGAGCTTGGCAAAGACCATGTCACCGCCGCTTTAGATGGCACCAAAGAAATTGGGTTAGCAGTACTCGCAACTACACTTACCATTGTGGCGGTATTTTTACCTGTTGCTTTCATGGGGGGGTTAATTGGGCGTTTCTTCTACCAGTTTGGGGTAACTGTAAGTACAGCTGTTCTTATTTCTATGTTTATCAGTTTTACACTCGACCCAATGCTTTCAGCACATTGGAAAGACCCGGTAAAGAAAAAAGAAAGTCGACTACAACGTTTCTTTAATCACATTTCTAGATTACTAGATGGCCTTACCCATATTTATGAAAAGCTGTTGAAACTTGCTCTGCGCTTTCGTTTTATTACAGTCATTATTGCAATTGCTTCACTGGTTGCGGCCTTAGGTTTATCTAAATTGATTGGAACCGAATTTGTACCAGTTCCAGATAAAGGTGAAATCCGTATTCAGTTCGAGACGCCTGTCGATGCTTCTTTAGAATATACTCAAGCCAAGTTACATCAAGTCGATCAAATTATTAGGCAATTTCCCGATGTGGTTTCTACCTACGGGGTTGTAAATAGCACAATAGACTCTGGTAAAAACCACGCTGGTTTAGGAGTGACTTTAAAACCAAAACAACAACGTAGTTCAGATTTAACAACACTCAATAATGAGTTCCGTGATCGTTTGCAAACCGTAGCGGGTATTCGTGTTACCTCCGTTGCTGCGGCTCAAGATTCAGTGTCTGGTGGTCAAAAGCCAATCATGATTTCGATTAAAGGAACTGATCTGAATGAACTTCAAAAAATTTCAAATCGATTTATGACTGAAATGGGTAAAATTAAAGGTGTGGTCGATTTAGAAAGCTCGTTAAAAGAACCGAAACCAACTTTAGGTGTTCATATTAATCGTGTACTGGCAAGTGACTTAGGGTTGTCTGTTTCCCAAGTTGCCAATGCGATTCGACCACTCATTGCGGGCGATAATGTCACAACGTGGGAAGACCGTGACGGCGAAACTTATGATGTAAATATCCGCTTAAATGAAAACAAACGCATGCTTCCGCAAGACGTGCAAAACCTATATCTCAACTCAAACAAAACTGGTGCAAATGGACAACCGATATTAGTTCCATTGAGTGCAGTAGCAACAACCGAGCAAAAATTCGGTGCGTCACAAATTAACCGACGCGATCTTGAGCGCGAAGTACTCATCCAAGCCAATACGTCAGGACGCCCAAGTGGGGATATCGGTAAAGACATCGATAAAATGCAAAAAGCATTTAAGTTGCCTGCCGGTTATACCTTCAATACCCAAGGGGCTAATGCCGACATGGCCGAGTCTGCGGGTTATGCATTAACTGCTATTACGCTTTCCATTGTATTTATTTATATTGTTTTGGGTTCTCAGTTTAATAGTTTTATTCACCCAGCTGCGATTATGGCATCTCTGCCCCTGTCATTGATTGGGGTGTTTCTTGCACTGTTTTTGTTCAGAAGTACCCTAAACCTATTTTCAATTATTGGCATTATTATGCTCATGGGGCTAGTAACCAAAAACGCGATTTTACTTATCGACTTTATTAAAAAGGCCATGGAACATGGGGAAAGTCGTTATGATGCTATTTTACAAGCGGGTAAAACCCGTTTACGTCCTATTTTAATGACTACTAGTGCTATGGTCATGGGTATGGTTCCATTAGCTTTAGGCTTGGGCGAAGGTGGAGAGCAAAGTGCGCCGATGGCCCATGCTGTTATTGGTGGTGTAATCACCTCTACCTTATTAACTCTTGTAGTAGTACCCGTCATTTTCACTTATCTGGATGACTTGAAAAACTTTATGCTGCGTCAAACTCGACGATTCATGTCATAATGCAGCAACTATCGTATAATCTGCGTTTTTATAACGCTTAACTTTTTAGGACTTTTTCCATGCGCGCAAGCCGCTTTTTATTTGCAACGTTGAGAGAAACCCCAAACGATGCTGAAGTGATTTCACATCAGCTTATGTTACGTGCGGGGATGATTCGTAAATTGGCATCTGGTTTATATACATGGCTGCCGATGGGAACACGTGTGCTTAAAAAAGTTGATGCGATTGTTCGTGAAGAAATGAATCGTTCAGGTGCTATGGAAGTGTTCATGCCCGTGACTCAACCCGCAAGCTTGTGGGAAGAATCAGGTCGTTATGAACAATACGGCCCTGAATTATTACGCTTCAAAGATCGTCACGACAACCCGTTTGTGCTTGGTCCTACACATGAAGAAGTAATTACCGATTTAGCACGTAACGAGCTAAAAAGTTATAAACAACTTCCTGTAAATTTCTATCAAATTCAAACCAAATTCCGTGATGAAATTCGTCCACGTTTTGGTGTAATGCGTTCACGCGAGTTCATTATGAAAGATGCATATTCTTTCCATGCAACTCAAGAATCATTACAAGAAACCTATGATGTAATGTACGACACTTATAGCCGTATTTTTACTCGCTTAGGTTTAGACTTCCGCCCAGTTCAAGCTGACACAGGCTCAATTGGTGGTTCAGCTTCACATGAGTTCCACGTATTGGCTTCAAGTGGTGAAGATGACATCGCATTTTCAACTGAATCTGATTATGCAGCGAACGTTGAAATGGCTGAGGCTGTTTTAGTAGGTGAACGCGCAGCGCCTGCACAAGAATTTAAGTTGGTTGAAACACCAAACCAAAAAACAATTGCTGATGTATGCCAGTTCTTAAATGCTGATCCTAAACAATCAGTAAAAGCGTTATTGGTTCAAGGTATTGCAGACGAAAAAGGTAATGTACCTGTGGTTGCCCTATTCTTACGTGGCGATCACGAACTCAATGAAATTAAAGCTGAGAAACATCCTTTAGTTGCCGCTCCTCTTACATTTGCAACAGAAGAGCAACTTCAAGCATTTGGCTTAACTGCTGGCTTTACAGGTCCACAAGGTTTGGTTGAAAAAGGTATCACTGTAATTGTTGACCGTGCTGCATCTGTTCTTTCTGACTTTGTTGCTGGTGCAAATGAAGCTGATAAACACGCTGTAGGCGTAAACTGGGAACGTGATGCACAAATTACTGAAATCTTTGATTTGCGTAATGTGGTTGAAGGCGATCCATCTCCAGATGGTAAAGGCACACTACAAATTAAACGCGGTATTGAAGTGGGTCATATTTTCCAACTTGGTACTAAATACTCTGAAGCATTAGGCTGTAAAGTTTTAGGTGAAGATGGCAAACCATTTACAGTAACAATGGGTTGTTACGGTATTGGTGTAACGCGCGTAGTTGCAGCTGCAATTGAGCAAAACTACGATGACAAAGGGATTATTTGGCCACAAGCAATTGCTCCTTTTGAAATCGCAATTGTTCCAATGAATGCACACAAATCACCTCGCACTCTTGAAGCAGCTGAAGCACTTTATGCTGAATTACAAGCTCAAGGTTTTGATGTATTACTTGATGACCGTAATGAACGTCCAGGTGTTAAATTCTCTGACCTTGAGTTAATGGGCATTCCACACCGTATCGTAATTGGTGAGAAAGGCCTTGATGCTGGTACATTTGAATATAAAGGCCGCCGCGATGCTGAAGCGAGCAATTTAACTAAAGAAGAACTTTTAGCTAAGTTAGCGCGTTAATAAAGTCATAAATAAAAAAGCAGCTTTTAGAAGCTGCTTTTTTTACATTTAATTTTACCCCTAAACCGTTAAGTCTTTAATGGTTGCTGAAGATCCATTGGTTTTCACCGATTCAATCCCTTTATCGCGCGATGCTTCGCTCGCATAGAATTGACTTGTACCAATAATTTGATGATTTGCAGCTTTTAAATTGAAGTAAGGTTTTCCATTTTTTGCAGTTAAACGATCATATCGTCCATCGTCACCACTATTTTTTTGAACTGACTCAATACCATTGACTGCCGATGCTTTCGCTTTATATAGCTCACTATTTAAAATAATTTCGCCATTACCAGCCTTAAGTACAAAGCGATATTGTCCATCACTCGCTTGTGAAATCTCGTACCATCCTGCCATAAGAACCTCGTTTTTTTGTTGGTGTGGGTATGACTTTCGTTATTATTCTGGACGAAAGTTATTTGTTATTAATGACAATATAAATGAGCAATGTAACTTTGGATAGTCTACTTTTTATACATTATCGTAATAAAATTATAAGGATGTTGAAAGTTTAAAAAGGCAGAGGTCTGATAGGTACCTCTACCGAAATGTAATTAAAATTAACAAATTAAGCTTTTTTTACAAATTCAGATTTTAATTTCATCTGACCAATACCATCAATTTTGCAATCGATATTATGACCATCACTTGCATCTGGTACTAAACGAATTGTTTTTACTTTTGTTCCCACTTTAACAACTGACGATGAACCTTTAATTTTTAAGTCTTTAATCACAGTGACACTATCGCCATCTGCCAAGGCATTACCATTTGCGTCTTTAATCACTTCTTGTTCATCAGCAATTGATGCTTCCCCTTCCTTCCACTCATGTGAGCATTCAGGGCAAATTAATAAGTCGCCGTCTTGATAGGTATATTCTGATTGGCATTTTGGGCAATTTGGTAAAGACATAAAAAAATCTCAAAAAATATATTATGCGAGATATGACTCATTTTTTAAAGTTTTAAATAAAAGACTTTTACCAAAAAAAAATTTATATATTTAACTTTTGCTGTTTTCTAATAAGTATTCTTTTAAAATAATTGCATGGTTATGTTCCATATCTTTAGCCGAATACAAAAGTGTGACTTTATGATGTGAAACGATTTCTAATAACTCTTTAACTGCGGGGTTAGTTTCTAGTTCTTTTAAATAACGCTGTTTGAACTTATTCCAATGTTCTGTGGACTCTGCATGAAACCACTTACGTAGCTCAGTTGAGGGAGCTATTTCTTTTAACCATAAATCCAAATGAGCATTTCCTTTGCTAATCCCTCGACTCCATAGTCGATCAACTAAAATTCGCTTTCCATCCTCGGTACTTGCATGTTCATAAATTCTTTTAATTTGTATATTCATCTCTTTTTCTCACTAGTACGCCTCATTGTTTACGCCTCATCAACATATTAAATATTTTGTTCTCTTTTAATGTACTTAAAAAGAAAAGAGTGAGTAGCCTCTCTACTCACTCTTTTCTTATTTAATATTTAAAATTTTAAAAGGCGATTACTGATCTGGGATTTCGGCTTCCACCAACAACTTCAATAAAGATAAAGATTCTTGCCAACCTAAATAACATGCTTCCACAGGAATAACTTCTGGTATGCCTTCTTGGGTAATGTGAATTTCTGTGCCTACCAATACAGTTTTTAATGTAATAGTGACCTGCATCGTACCAGGTAAATTTGAGTCATCAAATTGGTCGTTATAACGAATTAATTCATTTGGAACGAGTTCAACATAAGTTCCCCCAAATGAGTGTGTTGAACCTGTTGAAAAGTTGGTAAAACTCATTTTATATGAGCCACCCACTTTTGCATCAAAACTATGAACCTTCGCAGTAAAACCGTGAGGTGCCATCCACTTAACTAAAGCATCTGGATCGAGAAAAGCACGATAAACCCGTTCAGCGGGTGCTTTAAATACGCGATGTAATTTTACTGTACCTGTTGCCATTATGTTCTCCTTATTTTAAGTCCATTTAGGTTATAGAAATTATGTTTAGTAGCTTAAACCCTAGAATTTCATTTAACGTATATTTTTGGTGTTTTTTCCATTTATATAACCAGTTTCTGACAAAACTAAATTACGAAAACTAAGGCTGATTTTTTGATAAAAATGGAGCAAAATAGTCAGCAATCATAAAGAAACATATTGAATTTGAGATTAATCATGAGTCTGCTCGCTTTCTCCTCATATGCATTAAACGGTGTAGATGCACAGAAGTTTTTACAAGGCCAAGTGACTGTCGATACTGAGCGTTTAGCTGAAAATGAAACACGCTATACAGCCATTTGTGATCTTAAAGGCCGTATTCATTTTGGCCTATGGTTGAAAAAGATTAACGCTGAAAGTTTTGAGATTGTTGTTACTCAAGATCAAGCTGAAGAGTTTGCTAAGCATATTAAAAAATATGGCGCATTTTCAAAAATGACCTTAAGTGAACAAGGCGTTGTGTTTCCAAAAGTTGTAAATGGTCACACTGAGTTCAGCTCTACAGAAACTGATATTTCCGAATGGCAAAAACAAGCCATCATGACCGGTCAAGCATGGATTGCTCAAGCGACCGAACATGAGTTCCAACCACAAGAATTACGTTTACATCAACGCGAAGGCGTCAATTACGATAAAGGCTGTTACTTAGGTCAGGAAATTGTGGCGCGCCTTTGGTTTAAAGCAAAACCAAAACACTGGTTGCATCTAGTTCAAGGTACAGGTGAAGCACCTGCTCCAGCTACTCAATTAAATAACGATATTGAAGTAGTAAATAGTACCCAAACTCCTGACGGATATATTGCGTTAGTGGTTGCAAAACCAGCTGCTCTAGCTGAACTCGGCCTTCAAGTTCTCGATTTACCGGAAGCTTTAAGTGGTGATGTTGCTAGACCACAATAAACAGATTTAGCAAATAAAAAGCCCGTGGATGACCCTACGGGCTTTTCTATAGATACAAAATTCTAATAAATTCATTTAATTAGGGCATCAATTTTTTAATTTTTCTATGCCATCATAATCCAGATTGAAATCTAAGAGAAAAAATATGAAAACTAAACTTGCTACACTCATGTTGAGTCTGGCTTTTTTCGGTTCTGCTCATGCTGATGTAAAAACACTTGAACAAAATCTGAAAACAAATTACCCAGACTTACCTGTAAAAGGTGTTTATCAATCACCTGTGCAAGGTATTTATGAAGTGTATACAAGCGGTCGTATTGTTTATACCAATCAAGATGCTAAATACTTTTTTGTAGGCAATTTGGTTGATATCAAACAACAAAAAAATATGACAGAAGAACGAATTGCCGAATTGGGTAAAATTGATGTTAAAAGCCTACCTCTAAACCAAGCGATTAAATATGTAAAAGGTAAAGGAGAACGTACTCTTTATATTTTCAGTGACCCTGATTGTCCTTACTGTCAGCGTCTAGAACAAAATATGGTTGGGGTTGATAACGTAACGGTATATGTATTCTTATATCCACTGACCAGTTTGCACCCCAATGCTGAAAAAGTTTCAAATCAGATCTGGTGTTCAAAGAACCCGTCTGAAGCTTGGACAAGTTATATGCTTAATCGCAAATTGCCGACTAACAGCAAAAGTTGCTCAAGCCCAATTCAAAAGAATATCGCTTTAGGTCAGAAATTAAATATCGATGGAACACCAACATTATTCTTGCAAGATGGGCAAAGAATCTCTGGTGTACCAAGTGATGCAAAACAAATTGAAGCATTACTTAAGTCAGTAAAATAATGCTATATGCCACTCTCAAAAGTAGAGTGGCATATTATTTTTCTCCACAGTTTGCTTTATAGACATCGTTTTATATACAAATCGGCTGTTTACTTTCATGCATCACTATTTATGATGAGAAGTTGAGTTGATTCAATACATCGACGGAATGATGTAGCTACGAAGTAAAAGGTTAAAAAGAAATGAAGAAATTACTCATCGCCAGCCTAATCGCCATTTCAAGTTCATCAATCTTTGCGGCAGACACTACAGCATCTGTGGCAAAAAATGATGTCTTTAAACAGGCTGAACAATTGTATGCGGCAAAAAATTATCCTGCTGCTTTCCAAGAAGTGCAGCGCCTTGCGCAGACAGGAAATGCTCAAGCGATCTATAACTTAGGTTATATGACGCAAATGGGACAAGGCACCCCTAAAGATAATGCCAAAGCTCTAAAATATTATGAAGACGCTTCAAACAAAGGTTATGCTCAGGCCAGTTATAGACTTGCACAGATTTATGAAACTGGTGAATTAGGCGTTGCAAAAGATAGTAATAAATTTAGCCAATATGTGCAAAAAGCATCAGCTCAAGGCTCTGATGATGCAACGGTAAAAATTGCGACCATTTTATTTGCTCAGAAAAAGCCACAGTCTCATCAAATTGCTTTACAAAAGCTAGCGCCTTTAATTCGAAAAGGAAACTACCCTGCTATTCAAGTCAAAGCACTTTATGATATTAGCCAAGGGGTTGAAAATAAAAACCCTCTCATGAAACGCCAAGGCATTGAAGCTTTACAAGCAATTGCACAAAAAGGTTATGCACCAGCGTCTATGGCTTTAGCGACTATGATGGCAAATGGCAATATTATTCCTCAGAACTTGCCTCAAGCAAAACAGATTTTTACTGAACTTGCTAACCAAAATGTTCCTAATGCTAGAGAATCTTTAGCTTCAGTCGAAAAGATTATTGCTGAGAAGAATAAACAAGCTGCAGCCGCCCCTACACAGCCTGCACCTAAAAAATAGCAAAGAAACAATAGCCCCGTATGGGGCTTTTCTTTTACCACCACAAAGCGATAAGTCCACTTACTCCAATAAAACCAATAATGGTACTTATCATTAAAGGTGTTAATGCTCTTTCATTTAAACCATATGCTTGCCCAAAAATACCAAAAGCAATTGGCATTGGAAGTGCCGCAATTAATGTTCCGGCATATAACATCTCTTGACTGACGTTTGGTAATAAAAGGAATAACCCAAAAATCACAACTGGCATAAGAATGACATTAAACCCAGCCAACAATACACTTTGTAAATTCACGGCGGTAATACCTATACCAACCAAGCTGCCGCCAATAGCAAATAGTGCTAGAGGCGAAGCTGTCCTTCCTAAAAGTTCTAAAGCTTGCCCAAGTTTTGAAGGCAGATGAATACCTAGCAAGATACAGCTCATCCCCACTAAAATTGCAATAATTACAGGATTTTTAATTAAATTTATGAATGTTTTTTTCAGTAAAGGCAAAAGCCGCTGCTGTTGATGTAATCCCGCTTCTGCCAAAATAAGCATTAAAGCGACAATTAATAAGTTTTCAATGATTAAAGTTAAAGATATATAGATTGCAGCATGACTACCCATGAGCATGGTCAAAATAGCAGTACCCATAAAACCTGTATTTGACATAGAAGCACCCATTGATATGACTGCACTATGGGTTAGGCTGTTTTTAAAATATTTCCGATAAATGATAAAAGCCAGAAAAAACAAGATTAAAGAGCCACCACCATAAGCAATAAAATAAGCTGGGTGCCAAATATCTTGTAAGTTTTTATTGGCTAAGGATTGGATTAAAAATGCAGGAAGCGCAATTTTAATAACGAATGCGCTAAGAGCCTTAATTTGCTCAGGTGTCACCAATTTAATGAGAACACTACAGTACCCCATCAATAATAAAATCAAAATTGGTAAGATTACCTGAAAAACCACAAACAACGCCCTCACTCATTTCAAAAGAAAAACGGGCAAATTTTAATTTGCCCGCATATTTAAAAACTAAAAAGAATCAAAAAGCTGTTTTAAGCCATGTGGTTGACAACGCAAATATTGAGGAGCAATTTTGACTTTTGCCCCCAATGTAGCTGCAGCATGCCATGGCCAACGTGGGTCATATAACATTGCACGTGCAAGACCAATGGCATCAGCTTGTTGGTTTTCTAAAATTTGTTCAGCATGCTGTGGATCAGTAATAAGACCTACCGCAATCACAGGAATAGATACATGTTTTTTAACCTGCTCCGCGAATGGTACTTGGTAACCTGCCCCGATGGTAATATTTTGGTGTTCATGTAAGCCACCACTAGAGACATGGATATAAGCGGCTCCCAGTTGCTCTAAAGCTTTTGATAACCCAACTGTAGACTCAACGTCCCACTGTTCGTTACCATCCATCCAATCAGTTGCAGATAAACGCACCCCTACAGGATAACCCGCAGGAACAGCAAGTTTAATTGCCTGAAGTACTTCAAGCGTCATACGCATACGGTTTTCTAAAGAGCCGCCATATTCGTCAGTACGTTGATTGGCAATTGGAGATAAAAATTGATGCAACAAGTAGCCATGCGCCGCATGTACTTCGATTAGCTCAAAGCCCGCTTCAACTGCACGTTTTGCTGCAGCTGCAAAGTCTTGTTGAATTTGTTTAATTTCATCAACTGTTAATGCATGTGGTGCTGCATCGTGAACCGAAAAAGTACTTGTACTTGGGGCAACTGTTTGCCAACCATGTGGCTGATCTTTTGCAATTTGACCTTTCCCCAACCAAGGCTTTTCAGTTGATGCCTTACGTCCAGCATGTGCTAACTGAATTCCAAATGGCATAGGAGAAAGTGTTTTAACTTTTCCTAATAAAGTTTTGATTTGGTCACGTTGCTGATCATTCCAAAGTCCAAGATCTGCGTAACTAATTCGACCTTCCGCTTGTACAGCCGTAGCTTCTACAATGCATAACCCAGCTCCAGACAACGCGTAATTTGCCCATTGCTGCTCATGCCAATAGGTAATTTCGCCTTCATCAGTTGCCGAATACTGACACATTGGGGCAATTACAATTCTATTGACCAGTTGTAGCGAATCAAAATTAACCGTTTCAAATAATTTTGCCATTTTAAATTCCTAGAATTGTTTAATCACACGTAAACCTGCACTCCAGTTACGCCCATCAGCGGGTTCAAAGTAACGATCATTACCATCATTTACGATAACTGAACCCGCATAATTTTTATCAAATAGGTTATCTACACGAGCAAAGCTTTTGACTTTCCAAGTACCTAAATCCCATGCATAACCAATATTTGCTGAAGTTACACTGTAGCTTGGTGCTGCGTCACTGTTGGTATCATTCACGTATACTTTGTCCATATACTGTACATCTACACCACCATATAGTCCGTGGCTCGGTTGCCAAGCTAAAGAAATGTAAGCCTGATTTTTAGCAATTCCAGGAATCGCATTGCCATCTGGAATTTGAGCAATATTGCCTAAAGCTGGAATATCCGCATCAAAAGTAGCATCTAAATAGGCATAGCTTGCTGTCGCTGTTAAATCTCGCCACAACTTTTTATTCCATGCAAACTCTACCCCTTCACGCAAAGTTTTATCCGCATTTCGGAAGGTAGAACGACCATTTGAGCTTCCTGCTGAAACAATGTCATTTTTGGTTTTAGTTTGAAAAACTGCCAAAGTAAAATCACCTAATTGGTTTTGTGATTTTAAACCAGCTTCATAGGTATCACTGGTCGATGGTTTTAAATCAAAATTAAAACCTGACTTTGTCGTATCAGTTTGATATGCCATTTCAGTAAAGGTCGGTGTTTCAAACCCTTTGGCATAACTCATATAAGCCATGAGCTCAGGTAAAATTTGCCAACTTAACGCAAGCGACGGTAAAACTTTACTGTAATCAGTCTTGCCGCTATCGTCGCCATTACTTAAATAGCGATCTTCCGACTTATAGTGAACATTACTATAGCGTACGCCCGTATCTAAACGCCATGTGGGTAAGAACTGCCATGAAGCTTGTAAATATGGATCGATATTCCACAGAGTATTGTCTTCATCACGGCGTAATTTACCTTTGACGCCATAAGAAGGTTGACCATTTACTAAATTAAAGTTTTCAAAGCCTTTACGATCTTCATCCATCGCATCGAGTGCAACCCCCAAACTCACCGTTGTATTTGGCAATAGTTCTTTACCTGTCCAACGGAAATCAGCACCATAATAATTACGGTCAAAATCAATCACACCACCCGCATGATTGATACTGGCATCTTGGGTAGATTTAGGAATAGATTGATACTGAGTGACTTGACGATTACCCAAATATGCCATGGTATAAAGTTCATTTTTATCATTAATAGGCTTAGACCATGTCATGCCCGTTTGGGTTTGTTCGATATCTTTACGAACATTAAATTGCTTTAAAAACGGAACTTGTTGCTTTGGATTCGCATTCCACTGATCATGCGTTAAACCCTGTGGATCATCGGCATTGATTTTGACATAGTTAGTCACCCAGTTGATTTTACTTCCATCATCAAGGTTCCAACTGAGCTTTGCATTATTTAATATTTTTTCTGCCCCGCTATGTTCTCGGTAACCATCGGTATCGAAGTATGATGAGCTAATAATATAACTTGGTTCATTCGCCCCTTTTGCTCCACCTTGTAGCACTAACCCTGCTCGGCTTTTATCGTGACTACCACCCGAATAGCTGAGCTCAATTGAGTCTTTTCCCTGTCCTTCTTTAGTAGAAGTTAAAATTGTCCCGCCCGATGAATTTCCATAAAGTGAAGAAAAAGGCCCTGTTAGGACTTCAACATGATCCAGACTGCTTAAGTCGATATTAGACGTTTGGCCTTGCCCATCTGGCATTGTTGCAGGAATACCATCCACATATAGGCGAATACCTCGGACACCAAAAGTAGAACGTGCACCAAAACCACGCATAGATAGCTGTAAATCTTGCGCATAATTTTCACGGTTACGAATTTGCAAACTCGGTATCCCCTTCACAACCTCGGTCAAATTCACTTGTGAAGAACTATCCGCCAGAGGTGCATCTATTCGAAAAACCGAAGCAGGTGTTTGTAAGTAAGTAGTATCAGTACGAGTTGCTTCCACATGTAAAGTAGGCAATTTGGCAACATCTGAATTTAAGTCTTCTGCCCAAACAAGTGGGCTAGAAATACAGCCCATACTCATCAAAATACAGTAGTGAAGTCGGTCTAAGCGTAATAAGGACATGCTTATTTCCTTTATTTATATTGTAGTTATGATAACAAAAAGCAGTGTCTCGTCTGGATATAGAATTCGGTTTACATTGTTGTAAATCTGGAACAGTCGTTTTGCGATATAAAAATTGATTTCCAGTTTAAGAGTTATCGGCTCAAAGATGGATGACCTTTCCAGCAATATCGTTCAGGCCAATCTTTCGCTTCCTCGGCATAATCAATTCCAATACGTGGCGTTAAAACCACTTCTGGCGGTGTAGTGGCTGCCTCAATCCATAGTCCAGATTCTTCACCTAAAGTCTGGCCTTTTAAAGTCCGATCAATGCCCAAATAACGCGTCAGTTTGCCGGGTCCAGCCAAAAGCTTATATTCTTTTTTGGTTGAAGCACCATTTAAAAATGCTGATCGAATCATTACTCCTTCAGGTACACCTTCTGTTTGAGTAATAATGTTGAGCATTTCATACATGCCATAAATTAAATAGACATAAATGGTACCACCATGGCGATACATCACTTCTGTTCGTGCGGTACGTTTGTCATTGTAGCTATGGCAGGCTTTATCACGCATGCCCAAATAAGCTTCTGTTTCACTAATTGTACAGCGGATAACTTGTCCATCAGGTTGTCGCTTACATAATACGCAGCCGATTAAATCATATGCTACTTCCGAAGTTTCTCGTTGAAACCAGCTTAATGGTAAAATATCTGACATAGTATTCTCTGAAATATTACATACCACACGTTATACTTGATTAATCCAGTATATCTGTTAATTCTGCGAGTTGGCATGCCTGAGTTACCCGAAGTCGAAACCACCAAAACCAGTTTATTTCCCTTATTGAATCAAAAAGTTTTAAGTGTTGAAGTACGTAATCCTAGCTTACGTTGGCCAATACCAGATGATATTCAAAGACTTGTTGGGCAACGCCTGATTGTATTAAATCGTCGTTCAAAATATATTTTGGCAGAGTTTGAACAAGATCAAATGCTCTGGCATTTAGGAATGTCAGGTAGTTTTCGCCTGTGTCAACCAAACGATGAACTGAGAAAACATGATCATCTGATTATTCAATTTGAAGACCAACAGTTACGTTACCATGACCCACGTCGTTTTGGCTGTATTCTTTGGCTTAACCCTGAAACTCAAGGCAAACTCATCGATACTTTAGGACCAGAACCATTAAGTACTGACTTTCATGCAGAATATTTAGCTTCCAAACTCAAGAATAAAGCTGTCGGCATAAAAATTGCACTCATGGATAACCATGTAGTGGTCGGTGTTGGCAATATCTATGCAACTGAAAGCTTGTTTAATGTTGGCATTCATCCAGCACAGCCTGCTGGTGATTTGACCATACAACAGATTGAGAAACTGGTTGTTGAGATTAAGCGAATTTTAAAGTCAGCAATTGATTTAGGCGGCTCGACTTTACGAGACTATAGCAATGCCATGGGTGAAAATGGTTATTTTCAACAGACTTTACTCGCTTATGGTCGTGCCGGAGAAATGTGTGTTAACTGTGAAACCACATTAGAAAACTTAAAACTCGGTCAGCGTGCCAGTGTATTTTGCCCACAATGCCAACCGCTGAAAAAGCTGAAAAAGCCTTAATTTTTTGGAGGAAGACAACATGCAAACAGCAATTGTCCGACATATTTTAGTCAAAGATAAAGACTTAGCCGAACAGCTAAAAAAGAAGCTACAAAGTGGGGCTGACTTTGCCAAACTTGCCAAGCAATATTCTACCTGTAATTCAGCTAAACGTGGCGGTGAACTTGGTGAAGTCAAAAAAGGACAGTTGGTACCTGTTATCGACAAAGTCGTTTTTACTGCTGCTGAACGCGTGTTACAAGGTCCTATCAAAAGCCAGTTTGGCTATCATCTTTTAGAAGTTAAATTCCGAATGGGCAGCTTACGTTAGGACTCATTAATTTAATTATCGTTTTCAAAAGTATTAGCCTGTGCATTCATTTGATATGTCCAGGCTTTTATATATTCACCTGACTCTAGTTTTATATCAGCGATTACACGCTGGTATTGAAAGCCTTCAAAGTCATCTAACATTTGCCAGTTTTCTGCTAATTTTTCTGTGCTAAACACATAACCTTCTATCCAATCTGCTTGCGAATCTAACTCTAACGCTTTTAAACCTTTGTCTGGGCCCCAATCTAAAATATGAATTACCCCTCGTACACTAGCTTTCATCCAGCTTCCACCAATCTGCTCCAAAATATGAGCATTTGCTTTATTAGGACATAAGGTTCCATATACAAAAAGCTGATTCATTAATTTATGTTCCTTGTTCAATATGCTTAGCTAAACTTAACTGTGACCTTGCAATTTTATCAATATCTCTAATCCAGTATAAAATGCGATGTAATAAAAAACGGTACTCTAAGTACCGTTTTTTATTTGAAATCTGCTTAAGCTTTCTTTTTCAACTCATCACGAATTTCGCGCAATAATTGTACGTCTTCAGGAGTTGCAGCTGGAGCTTCTGGCTCATTCTTATCACGGCGAAGTCTGTTTAATAATTTAACCATTAAGAACACAACCCAAGCCAAAATCAGGAAGTTAATTAAAATGGTCAGGAAGTTACCGTAAGTTAATACATTGATACCTGCTTTTTGTAAGGCATCTAGAGATTGTAAGTTATTAGGGTTTGCACCTAATACGATAAATTTCTGCGAGAAATCAACACCACCACCTGTAATTACAGTGATAAGCGGCATGATGATATCTTTTACTAACGAGTCTACGATTTTGCCAAAAGCACCACCAATAATTACACCAATGGCTAAATCCATCATATTGCCTTTAATGGCAAATTCTTTAAATTCTTGAATAATACTCATCTAAACATCTCCAGATGTAGGGGGGAGGAACACATCATATTTTTCTTTTTTCACTGGCCTCTTATCCGTCTAGATAGTACTCGCCATGATATTGATAATTTAATATTTTTTTCAAAAAAAGAAAGCTATTTCACACTTTAACAACATATTTGCTTACAAGAAAAATATGATTTTAAGTTTACTTTCAGCTTTACCAGTAAGCAATAAAAAACCGCTAAACGAATTTAGCGGTTTGTCTTTTTTCATTTAAGAAAAATTATTTATCACGATTACGTTTACGTTCGTTTTCAGTCAAGTAACGCTTACGGATACGGATTGATTTTGGAGTAACTTCTACTAACTCGTCATCTTCAATGAATTCAAGCGCTTGTTCAAGCGTAAATTCAATTGCTGGTACTAAAGTTAAAGCATCATCTGTACCAGATGCACGAACGTTAGTTAATTGTTTCGCTTTAGTTGGGTTTACAACCATATCGTCTGAACGAGAGTTAATACCCACGATCATACCTTCGTAAACTTCTAACTGTGGTTTAGCGAACAAACGACCACGGTCTTGCAAGCTGAACAATGCATAGCCCAAGCAAGTACCTTGAACCATAGAAATCAACACACCGTTTTGACGTTTCGCAACAGTACCTTGTTTAACAGGGCCATAATGCGAGAAGCTTGAAGTCATGATCCCTGTACCAGAAGTCATAGTCAAGAATTCAGAACGGAAACCGATAAGACCACGTGAAGGAACAGTCGCTTCAATACGGATACGGCCTTTACCGTCAACTTCCATATTAGTCATTTCGCCTTTACGGTGACCCATTTGTTCCATTACAGCACCTTGATGCTGTTCTTCAACGTCAAACGTTACGTTTTCGTAAGGTTCTTGTCTTTCACCATCAATTTCTTTGATGATTACTTGTGGACGTGATACGCCCATTTCAAAACCTTCACGACGCATGTTTTCAATTAAAACTGAAAGGTGAAGTTCACCACGGCCAGATACTTTGAAACGGTCTGGACTGTCAGTATCTTCAACACGTAAAGCTACGTTGTGAATTAATTCGCGATCAAGACGTTCACGGATATTACGTGAAGTTACGAATTTACCTTCTTTACCAGCAAACGGAGAGTTGTTTACTTGGAAAGTCATAGATACTGTAGGTTCATCTACAGATAAAGCTGGTAATGCTTCAACATTTTTCGGATCACAAATCGTGTCAGAAATGTTAAGTGCATCAATACCAGTAATACATACGATGTCACCAGCAGATGCTGAGTCAACATCAATACGCTCTAAACCATGGTAACCCATGATTTTTAAAATACGACCGTTACGTGTATTGCCATCTTTGTCAATTACAGTAACAGGAGTGTTTAATTTTACTGAACCGCGTTGAATACGACCAACACCGATAACGCCTACGAAGCTGTTATAGTCAAGTGATGAAATCTGCATTTGGAATGGACCATCAACGTCAACCGCTGGTGGCTCAACGATGTCTACAATCGTTTCGAACAACGGAGTCATATCTTCTGCAAGTTCTTCAGGAGCAGGACCCGCTACACCACGTAAACCTGATGCATAAACGATTGGGAAATCAAGTTGCTCATCGGTTGCACCAAGGTTATCAAACAAATCAAACACTTGATCGATTACCCAGTCTGGACGCGCACTTGGTTTATCAACTTTGTTGATAATAACGATTGGTTTTAAACCACGAGCAAAGGCTTTTTGTGTCACAAAACGAGTTTGTGGCATTGGGCCTTCTTGAGAGTCAACAAGAAGTAATACGCAGTCAACCATCGACATAACACGTTCTACTTCACCACCGAAGTCGGCGTGTCCCGGGGTGTCCACGATGTTGATACGGTAAGTTGTATCAGTACGCTTATCCAACCAAGTAATAGAAGTGTTTTTCGCTAAGATGGTAATACCACGTTCACTTTCAAGCGCATTCGAGTCCATGACACGCTCAATCTCGCCTGCTCGGTCACCGAGAGCACCTGATTGCTGAAGTAGTTTATCGACAAGTGTGGTTTTCCCGTGGTCGACGTGCGCAATAATTGCGATATTACGGAGATTTTTGATATCTGACATGAAAATTAGAAACGCCTGAAATTTGAGGGCAAATTATACAGAAAAACACTACTCTTGAGTAGTGACAGTTTATTGACATTGACAAAAAAATTTCCCAATAGCTTGTATTTCGTTTTGTAAAGATAGGTATCTCGATTAGAATAGCGCCAATTTGCGAAATTGCGGCGTACTTACCCCCATGTCCAATCAACCATCACAAGACCATCTTGACCTCGTTTATGGACTAGATGACCGACCAAAACCCTTCGTGGCTTTTCTAGCAGCTTTTCAACATTTGCTTGCAATTATTGTCCCGATTGTTACACCTGGACTTCTCATTTGTTTAGCTTTGGGCGTTTCACGTACCGAAACTAACATGATTTTATCCATGTCTTTGGTCATTTCAGGAATTGCAACTTTCTTACAATGCAAAAAAGTTGGTCCTTTCGGTGCAGGTCTGCTCATTGTTCAAGGAACAAGCTTTAACTTTATTGGACCAATTATTGGTATCGGTAGTGCAATGGTTGCTGCAGGTACGCCAGTAAATCAAGTTATGGCTGCTATTTTTGGTGTGGTGATTGCTGGTTCATTTATTGAAATGGGTGTTTCACAAATTCTGCCATGGGTAAAAAGACTGATTACTCCGCTTGTGACAGGTATTGTTGTACTTCTGATTGGCTTGACACTTATTAAGGAAGGCTTGATTAGTATGGGTGGTGGTTATCAAGCCATGCAAGATCATACTTTTGCAAGTTCCGATAACCTTATAATGTCTTGTACAGTTCTTGCCATCATTATTATCTTAAACCGCATACGCATAGTGTGGATTAAAAGCTCAGCTATTTTGATTGCTTTAGTTATTGGCTACATTCTTGCCGGCTTCATGGGTTATTTAGATTTCTCTGGTCTAAAAGACGCCCCAGTCATTCAAATTCCAACACCAATGCACTTTGGCTTAAGCTTCTCATGGGGCTTATTTATTCCAATGGCATTCATTTATTTGGTGACTTCATTAGAAGCAATTGGTGATGTCACAGCAACCAGCAAACTTTCAAACCAACCTGTAGATGGCCCTCAGTGGATGCAACGCATTAAAGGTGGCGTGTTAGTAAATGGCGCAAACTCTTTACTTGCAGGATTATTTAATACTTTCCCTAGTTCTGTTTTTGCCCAAAATAATGGTGTTATTCAACTCACGGGTGTGGCTAGTCGTTACGTAGGGATCTGGATTGCAGCTTTACTCATTATATTAGGTCTATTCCCTGCTGTAGCGGGTGTAATACAAGCTGTACCACAGGCAGTATTAGGCGGAGCAGTTATGGTAATGTTTGGTGCAGTTGCTGCCTCAGGCATTAACATTCTTTCATCTATCCATCTCGATCGTCGCGCACTTTTAATTATTGCAATATCACTTGCACTCGGTTTAGGTGTTGCCCAAGTTCCACAAATTTTGGAGCACTTGCCAGAGTTATTTAAAAATATTTTTAGTTCTGGTGTAGCAACAGGTGGTATTGCAGCACTAATTTTAAATATTGTTCTACCTGAAACCCACAAATAACCTATTTTTTAATTTTTTGATTACTGCCCAGTTTCCACTGGGCATTCTTCTTCATGAGAGATGTACATGGATCCTAGAAGTGAAGTGGTTTTAAGACAGCAAGACTATTTAAAAGGTAGACTCTTGTTGATTAATGCACCCAATGATGCCTTAGTCAGTCAATTACCTACTACGGTTGATGCCTCAGTCTGGACATGGAATTATGCTGACTACCAAGGTTTCATTAATACAGGTACCCCAGCACATTTCTCAGTTGAGTTTCCATCACAAGAATTTGATCAGGCTTTAATTTTTGTGCCTAAATCAAAAGAGCTTTTAAACTATATATTGCATGTAGTGATGAGCCATTTAAAAGCTGATCAATCAGTTTTTCTAGTAGGCGAGAAAAAAGGCGGTGTTGAAAGAGCAGCTAAACAATTACAAAGTTTTGGCCAGATACTTAAACTCGATAGTGCACGCCATTGTCAATTATGGCATTTAAAAATTGAAAAAACTGAAAAAATCAAGCCTCTTGAAAGCTGGTTAAAAACCTATACTGTTCAAGCAAATGAACAAGAACTTACCATTTGCGCGCTACCTGGCGTTTTTAGTCAAAATCATCTAGATGTCGGAACTGCTGTTTTACTCCCTTATCTAAATCAGGTGAAATCAGGTAGAATTGCCGACTTCGGGTGTGGTGCGGGAATTATCAGTTGCTATTTGGCAAAAGTAAATTCAAGTAATATTATTCATGCCCTAGATATTGATGCCTTCGCTTTACGGTCAACGGAAATGACTTTTAGTCGAAATGGAATAGGTTCAGACCAGTTGAGATTGCAGCCCGTTACAGGAATTGCAGACGCCCCAACAGAACTTGATGCCATTGTCAGTAATCCCCCCTTTCATCAAGGTATTCATACCAACTACGATGCAAGTGAAGGACTCTGCCAGAACGCTAAAAAACATTTAAAGGCATCAGGTGAGCTATGGATTGTAGCAAACCGTTTTTTAAACTATCCAATCTTAATCGAGAAGCACTTTGGTCAGTGTGAGATTAAAACTGATCTACAAGGCTTTAAGGTGTTATATGCCTGTGCATAACAAACTATGTAAGGAATCTCCATGAGCGAAACACATGCTCCTGAAAAACTCCAGCGAAAGCTTGGGGCTCGTCATCTGAATATGATCGCCATTGGTGGTTCCATTGGTACAGGTCTCTTCCTTGCTTCTGGGTCAACCATTGCAAATGCAGGTCCAGGTGGGGCGTTACTCGCCTATTCCCTCATTGGTATTATGATTTATTTCTTAATGACCAGCTTGGGCGAACTTGCAACTCATACACCGACATCTGGCGCATTCTTCACCTATGGCAGTCGCTATGTGGAAGAAGGCTTTGGTTTCGCACTAGGTTGGAACTACTGGTATAACTGGGCAATCACGGTTGCGTTTGAACTCGTTGCAGTACAGTTTATTATGAAGTTCTGGTTTCCAGATATTCCCGGGTTCTATTGGAGTGCGCTCTTCCTCGTCATTATTTTTATGATTAATGCGATGAGTGTAAAAGGATTTGGCGAAAGCGAATTCTGGTTTTCAATGGTTAAAGTTATCGCTATTGTTGCCTTCATTATCATTGGTATTGCCATGATTATTAAGGTGATGTTGACACCAGGTGTGGCCACTTTTGGTAATTGGACTTACAAAGATGCGCCTTTTGTAGGTGGTTTACAAGCCATGATTGGTGTTGCCATGATTGCAGGGTTCTCATTTCAGGGAACCGAAATGGTGGGTGTGGCTGCGGGTGAATCGAAAGATCCAAAGAAAACGATACCACTTGCGATTAAACAGATTTTCTGGCGAATTTTATTATTCTATGTGTTGTGTATTTTCATTATCGGTACACTCATTGCCTATGATGATCCAAACCTATTACAAGCTGCGACAACAGAAAATGTTGCACTTTCTCCTTTTACCTTGCTTTATGAAAAAGTAGGCTTTGCTTTCGCTGCGAGCTTAATGAATGCGGTTATTTTGACAGCTATTTTGTCGGCAGGTAACTCAGGTATGTATTCGTCTACCCGTATGTTATTTGATATGGCTCAACAAGGCCGCGCACCAAAATGGTTTGCAAAACTCGACAATCGTGGTGTTCCAATGAATGCCTTATATGCGACTACATTTATTGCTGCATTCTGCTTCTTAACGACTTTTATTGGGGAAAAACAAGTCTTTAACTGGCTTCTCAATATGTCTGGGATGTGTGGTTTCATTGTTTGGCTAGGTATTGCAATTTCACATTATCGTTTCCGTAAAGGTTATATTGCTCAAGGTTATAAGCTCGAAGATCTTGCCTACCGTGCTAAGTTTTTCCCATTTGCTCCATGGTTTGCCTTTATTCTTTGTTCTGTCATTATTTTAGGACAAAACTATCAAGCTGTTTTAGGTGGGAAAATTGACTGGATGGGCTTACTTTCTACCTATATTAGCTTGCCTTTATTCTTAGTAATTTGGCTCGGATATAAATGGAAAAATAAGACTAAATTAATACCTTACGATCAAATGGATGTAAAACCAGAGCAAGATTAATAGTAAGCTTAAAGAGCTAATCAAAAATATCTAAATGTCAAAAACTTGATCTTTAGTTAAAAACAGGTAAAATGCCGTTCAGATTTTCAACGGCACTTTTAAAAAAGGAGGACATCATGCCAACACTACAAGGTAAAACACAGTAACGATTTGGCACGATGTCAGCTCACGGACAAGTGTACAAATTTAATTCACTTGTCCGAATGCTCGAATTTAAGACCTAGCATTCGCTAGGTTTTTTTATGCCTATTCGGACAGAAAAATAAGAGAAAAATTATGGGCATACAAAAAATATTAAACGAAGAGGCACTCTATGGTGTGCCAGTTAAAATTTTCACTCAAGATATAGATAGTGAAAGTATCGAACAACTAAAGAAAATGGCACAACTGCAATTCATATACTCACATATTGCTGTTATGCCAGATGTTCACGTAGGAAAAGGCGCGACTGTAGGTAGTGTTATTCCGACTAAACATGCAATTATTCCAGCTGCAGTCGGTGTAGATATTGGTTGTGGAATGAATGCAATTCGTTTGAGTCTAAAAGCATCACAACTTCCAGATAACTTAAGCCGTTTACGTGATGCAATCGAACGTAAAGTACCCGTCGGTTTTGCTTTACATAAACAGGTCAAAGCTAAGGCGTCGAGTATTATTCCACTCGAAAAGCGTTTACAACCGATTATAAAGAAACATCCAGGTCTAGTTCGTATGCTTCGGCAGTTTGATGCAACTTGGCAAAAACAATTAGGGACATTAGGAGGTGGTAATCATTTTATAGAGTTATGTATTGATGAAAATCAAGATGTATGGATCATGCTCCATTCAGGTAGTCGCGGTCTTGGTAATGTCATTGGTACTTATTTTATTGAACTTGCCAAGAAAGAAGCACAACATCGCTTCGGGCATGTACCTGATAAAGACCTAAGTTATTTTGCTGAAGGTTCAAACAGTTTTAATGATTATGTAGAAGCTGTGGAATGGGCACAAGAATATGCTTTCGAAAATCGCAAAGAAATGATGCGATTAATCTTAGAAGCAATTCGACCTCTTCTACCCTCTTTTCAAATGACAAAAGAAGCAATTAATTGCCATCATAATTATGTAAGTCGAGAAACCCATTTTGGTGAAAATCTTTTAGTTACCAGAAAAGGAGCGATTAGAGCGGGTTTAAATGAGTTAGGAATTATTCCAGGTTCTATGGGAGCACGTTCTTATATTGTTAGAGGAAAAGCTAATCCTGAGTCTTTTTGTTCTTGCTCTCACGGAGCTGGCCGCAAAATGAGCCGAAGCAAGGCAAAAATACTTTTTAATCAACAAGACTTAATTGAACAAACGCAAGGAATTGAATGTCGTAAAGACAGTGGTGTTGTCGATGAGATTCCAAGCGCTTATAAGGACATTGATGAAGTTATGGCGAACCAGTCAGATCTTATTGAAGTGGTCCATACACTTAAACAAGTTTTATGTATTAAAGGTTAAAACATGAAAATTAAAGAAATGCCAAAAATTAAGGCTCGCAACCACGTAGCCCTTTCACCTTTACTTCAAAAAGGTGGCATGCATGAGACAGAAAAACCTCGTGCACAGCATCGTCGAGATAGACAAGATACTAAACAGCAATTAAAAAAAGGTGTTTGGTAATACTGATCTAAATGAATAACTGAGTACATATTATCAAGGAGATAGAAAAATGAAAAATATTTTAAAAATCACAATAAAAAAAGCGACTCTAACGAGTCGCTTTTTTACTGTTCAGAAACTCAAATTATTGAGCTTGTTGACCAGGTTGAACTACTACAGTACGGCTACCAGTAATTGTCGCGAATACACGACGGTTCATAGCACGACCTTCTTTAGTTTTGTTGTCAGCAATCGGTTGATCCCAAGCGAAACCTTGAGTAGACAAACGAGAAGCGTCAACATTGTATTCGTTTACAAGAGCTGATTTAACAGAGTTAGCACGAGCTAAAGATAAACGTTCGTTCAACTTACGTGGACCAGTGTTATCTGTGTGACCTTCGATACGTGCAGTAGCGTTAGGGTATTCAGATAATTTTTCAGCAACTTTAGCGATTTCTGGCTTGTATTGGTCTTTGATGTTTGATTTGTTAGTATCAAAGAACACACGAAGTTCCATGTTAAGGTCTTCAGTTAACTCTTGTGGTTGTGGAGCAACTGGAGTTGGTTCAACTGGAGCAACTTCTACTACAGGAGCAGCAGGCTTCAAGTGACCACCAAGAACTACGTTTAAACCAGCAAGAGCTGTATAGTTCCAGAATTGTTCATCAAAGTTATAAGTACCACGAGCTTCTGTACGAAGAGATAAAGCATCGTTGATGCGATAGAATGCACCGATACCAGCATTACCTAAAGTACCTTCTTCACTTGTGTGGTAACCAAGATCAGGAATCTCGTATTTGTAGTGACCAGCACCTAACAATACGTATGGCTTGAATTTGCTGTCATAGTTTTTAGTAATTAAATCAGAAGTAACATAGAAGTTACCATTGATTTGTTTTTGTTTGTATTCAGCATTTGGAGCACCCGGAATACCGTTTACATCACCTTTAACTTGGTTATATTCAGCTTCAAAACCTAACCATGGTGTTAACTCAATACCTAAAGCTGCACCAACGAATAAATCGTCTTGTAACTCAGGGCTATTTGTTAAACTACCTTTGTCACCACCGTTATTGTGTTGGCTGTCTTGCCAAGTGTAACCAAGCAATAATGGAGTAACTGTTACGCCAGCATTAGCAGCAGCTAATGGAGCAGCAACAAGCATAGTAGCAAGTGCAATACGACTCAATTTCATGGATATCCTCCAGAGATAACAATTGTTGTTCAAGCTCAGCCTAAATTTATTGGCCCCTGAGATATTTTTACCCCAGTATTATTTTTAAGCTATTCACATTTGAATCATACAAACACTTGATAAACTTTCCAAGTGCTTGATAATTTTAATCAAGTAAATTATTGACAAAATTACTTACAATTTCCGTTGTAATTCGGTAATTTTTTACTCAACTAGCAAAAATGAATAACTTCTTTGTTTCGCTTGCGGTGATTTTACCAGTATTCTAGCCAACTGATAACCCTTATTTAATTTTGTGTTTCCTTATTATAAAAAATAATATAAATCATTGTCAGAAAACATAAAATTGCTCTATTTATACATATATTAAGGTTTCTTAATGTTTAGATCTCCTGGTTTTACTATAGTTGAGCTCTCTATAACCCTCGTAATTCTTGTGATTATGTCAGTTATAGCCATTCCTTTATACCATCAATTTATGGCATCTGTAGAATTAAAAAATACTTCGCGTGTACTCACAATTCATATACAAAAAGCCAAATCGGACGCAATTATTCAGCATAAGAACATTGTTCTGTGTCCGAGTTCAGATCAGGTAATCTGTAATACAGATTGGAATAAACACTTAATCAGCTTCGTAGATAGTAACCGCAATCTACAGCATGATTTAAATGAAGAATTATTAATCTCTATAGATCTTAATCATACTTATGGTTCTATGAAATTACAACGTTTTGGTAAAAAACAAAATAGTATTGTATTTCAAGGAAGCTCGGGACTTCCAATCGAGTCTAATGGTAGTTTTATTTACTGTTCTTATGATCAGCTTAAAAATTTTAAATTAGTTCTTAGCAAAATGGGGCATGTGCGTGTCGAAGAATTGAAAAATTGTTAGAACTCTACAGTCTAATGCCGAGGCCAATACATCCCTCATTTTGCAATATACTGCTTAAGTTTTAATGTTTTCTTAATTTGAGATAAAGAACAATCGGAGATTACAGCAATGACTGACATCGTAATTGTTAATGGTGCTCGTACTGCTATGGGTGGTTTTCAAGGATCACTATCTGGTCTAACTGCTCCTGAACTAGGTGCAGTAACAATTAAAGAAGCAATCGCACGAGCAGGCTTGCAACCTACTGATGTCGAAGAAGTCATTATGGGTTGTGTACTACCTGCGGGTTTAAAACAAGGCCCTGCTCGTCAAGCGATGCGTAAAGCTGGTTTACCTGACTCTACAGGTGCAGTGACGATTAATAAGCTTTGTGGGTCAGGCATGAAAGCCGTGATGCAAGCAGCAGACATGATCAAAGCAGGCAGTGCTGAAATTGTGGTTGCAGGTGGCATGGAGTCAATGACTAATGCTCCTTATGTATTGCCCAAAGCACGTGCTGGTTACCGTATGGGTCATGGCGAAATTAAAGACCATATGTTCTTCGACGGTTTAGAAGATGCTGAAACGGGTCGTTTAATGGGTTCATTTGCTCAAGATATGGCAAATACACGTGGCTATACACGTGAGCAAATGGATGACTTTGCCATTCGTTCTTTAAAACGTGCTCAAACTGCAATTACTGAAGGCTATTTCAAAGATGAAATCGTCCCTGTTACTGTCTCTACACGTAAAGGCGATGTGATTGTTGACCAAGATGAACAACCTTTAAATGCGAAGATTGATAAAATTCCTTCACTTAAACCAGCTTTTGCAAAAGACGGTACAATTACCGCAGCAAATGCGAGTTCTATTTCTGATGGTGCTTCTGCATTGGTGTTAACATCAAGTGAAGTTGCAGCACAACGTGGCTTACAACCGCTTGCTAAAATTATTGCGACAGCTTCAAATTCTCAGCATCCTTCAGAATTTACCATCGCTCCTGTGGGTGCTATCGAGAAAGTTCTTAAAAAAGCTGGATGGAATGCTCAGGACGTTGACCTTTGGGAAATTAATGAAGCATTTGCTATGGTTACCATGTGTCCAATTGATGATTTCAAACTTGATGCAGAGAAAGTAAATATCAATGGGGGGGCTTGTGCCCTAGGTCATCCGGTAGGTTCTACAGGTTCTCGTATTATTCTTACACTTATTCATGCGCTTAAACGTACTGGCGGTAAAAAAGGTATTGCCGCACTTTGTATTGGTGGTGGTGAGGCAACAGCTGTTGCCATTGAAATTCTTTAATTAAAACCTGTTTAAAATCCCACTTCGGTGGGATTTTTTATGAAAAATTTACAAAAAAAGACCCACAAAATCACTTTTAAGTTTTAACTTATTCCTTTAAACGAAAACAACAATGGACAATAACAATGCAACTCAATCACTATCTCAATTTCCAAGGTCAGGCAGAACAAGCCTTTAATTTTTATAAATCGGTCTTTGGTGGTGAATTTGCTATGCTGAGCCGTTATAGCGACATGCCACCTAATGAGGGTGTAACATTATCGGAAGCCGAAAAAAATTTAGTGCTTCACGTTTCTCTACCGATTAATGAATACACAGTACTCATGGCATCAGACACTATCGATCAATTCTGTACCCCGAATAGTGTATTTACTAAAGGTAATAATCATTACATCGCAATCAACCTTGAAAAAGATGAGCAAGAAAAAGCAAAACAGCTGTTCGATGCTCTATCTGTAAATGGACAAGTTGAAATGCCATTAGAAAAAACTTTCTGGGGTGCATTATACGGTGCATTTACCGATCAGTTTGGCATAAAGTGGATGGTTAACTGTCAGCTTGATACATAATATTTTTTAAGATCAGCCCCTTATAGAGACACTTACTATTTCTATAAGGGTCTTAAACATTAATATTAGAATACTGCGCAATAATCATTAAACCAACGGTAATAAAACCTATACCTACCCATCCAGCTACATCAATATTCTGCCCAAGAAAAATCTTTGCAAGAAAAGCAGTTGCTAATACACCTATTCCAGACCAAAGCACATATAAAATTCCCGCCTGCATATATTTCAAAGCAATAGCTGCACATGCAAAAGACCCAATATATAAAACTAGAGCAATTCCTTGAGCAGTTTTATTAACTAATCCATTGCCTTTAGCCGAATAAAATGTTGAGAGCACATCTGTCGCAATAGCAAATATTAACCACCAAGCACCGGGATTTATTTTTGAAATTAAGCCTAACATTCTTATTCTTCATTCATTTATTAAAAAGTAATTATAAAAAAAGCTGAACCTAAGTTCAGCTTCTTCATTTAAAATTATTTAAGCACCAGTTTGATAACTTGCTTGCGGTACGGCTGTTGAAGCTTGGTACGGGTTGGTAAAGTCTTGCAAACCAGCTGCCGCCTCTTGCACATCTTTACCTTCCTTAATTACAAAACTATCAAAACCTGAGCGCTTTAAGTAGTTTAAGACATCCTTAAACACATCGCCAGTTGCACGCAGTTCACCTTGGAAACCTTGACGACGTAATAACGCTGCAAATGAATATCCACGACCATCACCAAAGCCAGCAAACTCAATAAAGATCGCATCGAGTTCGCTAAGTGGGAATGTATGATCTTCTGGTGAATCGCTCACAGTCACATACAAAGCTTTTTTGCCTTGAACATTAGTTAATTGATCGAGTTGAGCTGTTGTTACAACAACATCACCTTGAGGAACCACACCATCTTCTGCAATGATTTGATAAGTATTGTCTGCAATCGTGCCGTCTTTATAAAGCACTGGTAGAGCTGTATTAAGCATATGCACGCTCCTTAAATGGTTGAATTCCTACACGGCGATATGTATCGACGAAACGCTCACCTTCAGTACGTAAATCAAGATAAGTATTTAATACTTCTTCAATAACGTCTGGAACAGCATCTGCTGCAAATGATGGGCCTAAGATGTCACCGATAGAGGCATCATGGTCTGAATTACCACCTAATGTAATTTGGTAGAACTCAGCGCCTTTTTTATCTACACCTAAAATACCGATGTTACCCACGTGGTGGTGACCACAAGCATTCATACAACCAGAAATATTTAGGTCTAAATGACCAAGATCATAAACTTTGTCTAAGTCTTCAAAACGACGTGTAATCGCTTCAGCAATTGGAATTGATTTCGCATTTGCAAGTGAACAGAAATCCCCACCCGGGCAGCTAATAATATCGGTAATAAAGCCGATATGTGCACGTGCCATATTGTGTTGTTCAAGTGCTTGCCATACATCGAACAAGTCTTTTTGAGGCACATCTGCCAAAGCAATATTTTGTTCGTGAGTGGTACGAAGCTCACCGAACGTATATTTATCAGCAAGATCTGCAATAAAATTCATTTCTTCGGTGGTCATATCACCCGGTGCGATGCCTGCACGTTTTAGAGAAATCGTAACAATACGATAGCCTTTCACTTTATGTGCATGCGTGTTGATATTGAACCATTGTTTGAACTTTGGATGCTCAGCAAATAAAGCGGTAAAGTCTTCATCTGCTAAATCTTGATAATCAAACGGGGTGAATTCTTCATCCAGTTTTTTCAAGATTTCTGGCTGAATTTTCAATGCTTCGCGTGTATGTTCGAATTCAGCTTCAACTTTCTGTGCAAACACTTCAGGCGTTAATGCTTTAACCAAGATTTTGATACGCGCCTTATATTTGTTATCACGACGGCCATGCAAGTTATAAACACGTAGAACTGCTTCTAAGTAAGCAATTAAATCTTCACGTGGTAAAAACTCACGAATAACGCTACCAATAATTGGGGTACGGCCTAAACCACCACCAGCCATAATTTTATAGCCAATTTCACCCGCTTCATTACGCACGATGTAAACACCAATATCGTGGAATGCCGTTGCTGCACGATCTTTTTCTTCAAGTGCAGAAACAGCAATTTTGAACTTACGTGGCAAGAATGCAAATTCAGGGTGGAATGTACTCCACTGACGAATCAATTCACATGTTGGACGTGGGTCTGCAATTTCACCAGCAACCACACCAGCATATTGGTCAGTTGTTGTGTTACGAATACAGTTACCACTCGTTTGAATGGCATGCATTTGTACAGTTGCAAGTTCAGCCAAAATATCTGGCACGTCTTCAAGTGCAGGCCAGTTTAACTGAATGTTTTGACGCGTAGATACATGCGCATAGCCACGGTCATAAGCAGTTGAAACTTCAGCAACTTTACGTAATTGTTTAGAATTCATTAAGCCATACGGCACAGCAATACGCAGCATAGGCGCATAACGTTGCACATATAAACCATTTTGCAAACGTAATGGACGATATTCATCTTCAGAAAGTTTGCCAGCTAAATAGCGTTCAGTCTGATCACGGAACTGAGCAACTCGTTCATTAACCAGCTGCTGGTCGAAATCGGTATATAAATACATGGCGTATGGCTAGTAGATTCATTATTAAGGCGGATAGCATAGCGAGCTTTTATTCATCAATAAAATGCTTTTTTTGCATATTTAATAACGGTTTTATTGATAAGCTTTAATATAAATCAATATAAAAAAAGCCCAGATCAATCTGGGCTTTTTTTATAGCAAAGGTTTATTTGTTATCTGGCAATGCATAAGCCACTAAATAGTCGCCCATTTTTGTACCAAATGAACCATGACCACCGGCCATGATCACAACATATTGCTTACCATTAATTTCGTAAGTCATTGGTGTTGCTTGTCCACCGGCTGGTAAACGCGCTTCCCAAAGTTTCTTACCATTCGTAACGTTAAAGGCACGGATGTAGTTATCTTGAGTTGCACCAACGAACATGACATTACCTGCGGTAGAAATTGAACCACCTAAACCAGGAACACCAATTTTAACAGCTGGTAATTGGAACAGTTTTGGTAAGCTATCACGGATAGTACCAATACGTTTTTTCCAAACGACTTCATGAGTTTTCAAATCTACGCCAGCCACATATCCCCAAGCTGGTTGTTTACAAGGTAAACCAAGCGGAGATAGGAATGCGCTGATTTCTACACCATACGGTACGCCATACATTGGCTGAACGCCTTGCTCAGTACCTGCACCTTTTGCAGTTTGCGCACGGTTTGGATCAGCAGGAATTAGACGACTTACAAATGGCAAGCCAATCGGATTCATGACAGCAACCTGACGATCAGGGTTAACTGACATACCGCCCCATTCAAACACACCTAAGTTACCAGGGAAAACTAAAGTACCGTTTTCAGATGGTGGTGTATAAATACCATCGTAATTGAGACGTTTGAATGACACACGACACATGAGCTGATCAAGCATTGTGGCACCCCACATATCTTTATCAGTCAATTTATCTTGTGGTGCCAAGTTCAAGTCAGAGAATGGCTGAGTTTTTGAATAATGCTCGCCTTTAGTCTGTGGTCCGCGTTTAACTGTTTGTGGAACTGGTTTCTCAGTTACAGGAACAATTGGCTGACCATTACGGCGATCAAGAACAAAGGCATTACCTGTTTTAGTCAATACATAAATTGCTGGAACGGTTTTACCAGATTTGTCTTTAATATCTGCCAAAGATGGTTGTGACGGTACGTCCATATCCCATAAGTCGTGATGGGTTGTCTGGAAGTTCCAAATCAATTTACCAGTTGAAGCATTAATCGCTAACATAGAGTTCGCATAACGCTCTTTCAACTCGGTACGGTCACCACCCCAAATATCTGGAGTACCTACACCTGTTGGAACATAAACGATATCAAGTTTGGCATCGTATGCTAAAGGTGCCCAAGCATTTGGAGAGTTATGAACAAAAGTTGTGCCTTCACCTGGCATAGCATTTGGATCTGCTGCGCCAGTATCAAATACCCAAAGAAGCTTACCAGTGTTCACGTCATATCCACGAATCACACCAGATGGCTCTTTATTTGAATAGTTGTCTGTCACAGAACCAGCAATAACTACCGTTGAACCTGTCACAACACCAGGAGATGTTGGGTTATAACCACCTGGATAAGCATATGGCATGAACTCTTGTAAATTCACTTCGCCATTTTGACCAAAGTCAGTACATGCTTTACCTGTGTCAGCATTCACAGCCACTAAACGCCCGTCATTAACTGGAACAAAGACTTTACGTGGACATTGTGTAGAGCTAGATTTCTTGCTTTGGAGACTCGTTGCAAACTCAGTAGTATTGTTTGCATCGTAGTACATTACACCACGACAAGTTAAATGCTGGAACGATTTATCCGTTTTAAGTTTAGGATCAAAACGCCATTTTTCTTTACCAGTAGCTGGATCAATCGCAATTAATTGTTGGTGAGCCGTACAGATAAACATGTTATTACCAATTTTAATTGGCGTAACCTGATTGGTTGTTTCACCAGAATCATTATCTGTTTTGAAATCACCAGTACGTAGTGTCCATGCTACTTTCAAATCTTTGACATTTTGGTCATTAATTTGTTTGAGCGGAGAATAACGCTCACCAGCTTGAGTACGGCCATAAGCTGGCCAATCACTCTCTGCTACACCTGGAACGGCTTGAGCAGTTTCTGGTTGAGGAGTTTTGATCTCACCATTAATTTCTTGTGGATCGTTGAAGATAGAATAAACCATCAACACGATTGCAATCGCTAAAGTTGAAGATAAGGCAACTTTACTTGATCCAAGGTTGTTGATTCCACGAGTCACTGCCGGAACCAATAACCATAAACCAAGAATACCTAAAATATCTAAACGAGGTGCAAGCGCCCAAAAGTCTGTTCCAACTTCCCAGACACTCCAGATAATAGTACCTAGCATTAATGCAGCATAAACCCACAAAGCAGTTGAAGCGCGCTTGTAGAGTTGCCATGTAACAATGAGAAGTAAGACTCCAGCTACAATGTAGTAAATTGAACCGCCTAGTGTAGCGAGCCAAATACCTCCAATTAACAGGAATAACGCCAATAACCCAATAATGATTACGGTAAACGTCGTTAATCCTGATCTTGAAGAAGGTTGATTCATAAACCACCTCTTATCAATCATCATTTTTATCGGAAAGATGTGCCAAAAACCTTATAGGAAAATGGCATCACCAATACATATAAAACAAAATTCAGGCATAAAGAAAAAAACGGAAGGTCTGGATACTTCAATCAATGATTTAGCCCTCGACAATCCGTTTTTCGGAATAATTACTTAGAATACGGTTGAGAATTTAATACCGCCTACCCAAGTGTTATCACCATTTTTTAATGCACCAACATGACGAACATATTGCACATTTGGACGAATAGTTAGCCAGTTAGTGGCATGAATACCATAGTAAAGCTCGGTATTGTATTCAGTGTCATATTCTTTGGCTTGAATATCGCTCCAGTCATCATTGATATGAATACGAGCAACGCCAAGTGCCAACTCATCTTGTGGACGTTGATTGAGCAAACCTTTGTAGACTAAGCCTACATTTTGCATGTTATCAACTTTATTAGTATCTGAGTCGTGGAAAGTAAGGTTCACAAAACCTGTTAAACCGCGATCAGTTTGATCAGCTGGCTGGAATAATTTTTGTTTCGCAGTTACCCAAACACCTTGCTTATGAGATGTTTTGGTTGGATTAGTAATTTCCTCTGCATCAGCAGTGCTGTAGTAATAACCTAAACGGTATTCACCAGGCATGCTTTGCACGCCTAATTTAGGTGACCAAACGACCTCTGCCGGAATAATTGCACCGTGAGAACCATCTGTGCTTAGGTTGAAACCTTTGCCACGCTCCAAGTTCTCTGGGTTATATTCGTATACACCAATTTGCGTATATAAATCGGGTTGCACATTATATTTAACACGCATTGCCCATTGGCTAACTGGCCAGTTATACCATTGGTCACCAACCCAGTTACCCACTTGTGAACCACAGAGGGCCAAGTTCTGGAAGTCACAGTCAAAGCTATTAAAGTCTTCACCTTCACCAAAACGACCAACTTTCACATCTAACTTCTGATCAAGGAATTTTTTCTTAATCCACAAGTCTGTTAAACGCCAAGTTTGCTCACGCCCCCACACTTCTTGTGCAGAACTAATGTGTCCAGCTAAAGCTGGAGAATGTTCAGAAAGCGATTGCCCATCACGATAAGTTAAAGTGATTTGAGCTTCAGTATCTTGCCACCCTAAAATTTTACCTAGGTCCAAATGCGAACCTAAAGCAAGTTGCCCTGTATAAGCGCTACCGTGTGTAGAAGTATTCTTTGAATCTAAAATACCGGCGTATTCACCGGTATATCCAAAAGAAAAATCATAACCTTGTGCTTGTAACGCTGTACGTTGCCCGTTCCAATCACCCAACATCCAAGAACTATTTGGGTCAAATGCAGCAGCAGCTTGTGCATGCTGAACAAAAAGAGTAATTGATAAAACGGATAAACAGGAAACCATCAAAGATTTATGCGTTTTCATGTTTACGAACCTTTTATGTCTTTGTTTATAAAGGTTACGCTAATTTTATGTAAAGAAATTATTCAAAATGTTAATCAATTGATTAATCAGATAATAATCTTAGTACTTACTGTATAAGAAATAGCCCTCTAACCTTACCACTGCCCCTCGCCAAGCTTTTGACCTACAAAGGAATATCGCATTTGGGAACGTGAGAACTTAATTGGGCATGCAATTTGAGGTTCTGTATCTGTCGTATTATTTTGCAAAGGTACATTCACAATCCATCCACGTTGTTGTGCTAACGGTGAATTTAAAGCCTCACTTAAACTCAATACTGGCTCTACACACACATCAAGATTTGCAAAAATTTCATGCCACTCTTTAAATGTTTTGGTTTTAATTTTTTCCTGAATGGCTTGTTTAACTTCCTGTCGATCTTCGGCATCTAATGATGCGCCTTTTTGCAATAACACAGGTAAATCTAATGCAGCAGATAAGCCAGCCATAAACTGCGGTTCAAGACTTCCAATCGAAAGATAACGACCATCTTGAGTCATATAATAGTCATAGAAAATACCTCCATTAAGCATTCCCTGTTCTGGCGCCTGTTCAACTTGTCCTGCAAGCGTAGCTGACGCAGCCATACTATTTAGACTCGCCACACAATCCGTCATGGAAATATCAATATATTGGCCTATACCACTACGGCTGCGCTCAACGACCGCAGCCAAAATAGCAATAACTGCATGTAATGATCCACCTGCAATATCGGCAACCTGAATGCCAAGTGGTGGTGGACCACTATCTTGTCGGCCACTATATCCAGCAATACCTGCTAAAGCTAAGTAATTAATGTCGTGTCCAGCTCGATCTTTGTAGTTTCCTGTTTGTCCATAACCTGTAATTGAGCAATAAATTAAACGCGGGTTAATTTCTGCAAGCGTTGCATAGTCCAATCCTAAACGGCGCATGACATCTGGTCGAAATTGTTCTATGACAATATCAAACTCGGAAATCTTGGCTTTTATCAGATCAATACTGGCAGCATCTTTTAAATCGAGAACAATCGACTGTTTATTTCGGTTTAGATAACTATGTGCAGTCGCCTGTCCATTGGCATATGGCGGCATTATCCGAATGAGATCTGGACGTGATGGAGATTCGATATGGATGACTTCTGCCCCCATATCGGCCAAATACATTGTGGCAAAAGGTCCAGGTAAGAGCGTCGAGAAATCGAGAACTTTAAGTCCATTTAATGCTGTCGTCATCGTATTTTTAACCACTATTATTCGAATTTTCTTTTATATTAGTTAAGCAAATATTCTAAAACAATGTCATGTTCAGCCATTTACCTTGATCATTTCGGCAATTTAACATGTAAAAAGTGCTTTTACACTGTTGTAAATCGCCAATTTATTTTTTTAGACGGTCATTTAGGTCAATTTAAAGTGAACATCAAAGAGACTGAAGGATTCAATATGAGTCGCGATACGATTAGCATCCACTTCGTGAATGCGGCTTTGACAGGCGTAAAACGCCTTGGCATGGATGTCGAGACGTTACTTTCACATGTGGGTATCGAAGCGGAACTATTACGTCAACCTAAAGCTCGAATCTCACCAGAACAATATACCCGTTTTATAAAAATGTTATGGATGGTCACACAAGATGAACACGTCGGCTTTGATGTACAGCCGCGTCGTTTGGGCACTTTTGCCATTATGTGTCAGTTGATTATTCATGCAAAAACCTTGGGCCAAGCCCTTGAACTCTCATCTCAGTTTTATAAATTATTTGGTGATGAATGGTCGGTAACGCTAGAGCGTGACAAACACGAAGCACGTTTAGTACCTCTCATTCCAAAAACATTAGATCCAGATCATTTCATTACTGAAAGTATGCTCATGATTTGGCATGGTTTGGCATCTTGGCTGATTGAACGCCGCTTACCATTAGAACGTGTTCATTTTAGCTATCCGCGCCCTGCACATGCAGATGAATATGATGCTTTATTCTTTGCGCCAGTTATGCAGTTTGATGCACCACGTACTGAAATAACCTTTGCAGCTGATTATCTTGATTTACCAATCCGTCAAGATGAAAAAACGCTAGAAGAGTTCTTGAAAGCAGCCCCTGCTCAGCTTTTAGTAAAATTCAAGAACACCAACTCGCTGACTTCTCGTATTCGTGACGTACTCAAGAGTCAAATTGGTGAAGAAATGCCAACGCTTAACGACGTTGCATCAATGCTGTATTTATCTCCGCAAACTTTACGCCGCCGCTTAGCTGCTGAAGGTAAAAGCTATCAAGGCGTAAAAGACGCTCTACGTCGAGATGCTGCGATTCACTTATTGCTCAACCCTGAATTAACACTTGAAGATGTTGCTCAACAGGTAGGCTTTAGTGAAACCAGTACATTCCACCGTGCATTTAAAAAGTGGACTGGTGTAACTCCTGGCTTATATCGCCAACTACATGGTTACCACTAATTCTTAAATCTCTTTATATTCACATCTAGCCCAAGTTCAACTTGGGCTTTTTTATATCTCTATTGGCAAAAATCATCACCTGACTGGTGCGCTTATCGTCATTGCGCTCGCTATTAAAACCAGTACACTCAAAGCACAAATAAATTTTAAGCAATAAAAAAGGAACTGTTATGAGCGAGGCTTATATTATTGATGCCATTCGCACACCACGCGGAAAAGGAAAAAAAGACGGCTCTCTTTATGAAGTAAAACCAATATCATTACTCACCACCCTATTAAACGAATTGCAACAGCGCCATCAGCTTGATACATCTAAAGTGGACGATATTGTTCTGGGCTGCGTAACACCAATTGGCGATCAAGGTGGGGACATTGCCAAAACCGCAGCAATTGCCGCAGGCTGGAATGATGATGTTGCTGGCGTACAAATTAACCGCTTTTGTGCTTCAGGTTTAGAAGCCGTCAACATGGCAGCAATGAAAGTCCGCTCTGGTTGGGAAGATTTAGTGGTTGCTGGTGGTGTTGAATCAATGTCGCGTATTCCAATGGGTTCTGATGGCGGACCATGGGCGTTAGATCCAGAAACCAACCTTAAATCATCTTTTGTTCCACAAGGTATCGGAGCTGATCTTATCGCAACCTTAGACGGCTATAGCCGTGAAGATGTTGATAATTTTGCGGTAAAGTCGCAACAAAAAGCAGCGGCAGCTCAAGCAAATGGTTATTTCAATCAATCAGTTGTGCCAGTCAAAGATCATTCAGGTGTGATAATTTTAGAGAAAGATGAATTTATTAAAGGCCATACCACACTAGAAGGTCTTGCAAAGCTCAACCCAAGTTTTGAAATGATGGGGCAAATGGGCTTTGATGCAGTCGCTTTACAAAAATATCCAGAAGCACAAAAAATCAATCATGTTCATCACGCAGGTAACTCATCAGGTATTGTCGATGGAGCAGCTGTAGTTTTATTAGCTTCAGAAAAAGCAGTCAAAGAACAAAATTTAAAACCACGCGCTAAAGTTTTGGCGACTGCATTAGTTGGTACTGACCCAACCATTATGCTGACTGGCCCTGCGCCAGCCGCACGTAAAGCCTTGGAAAAAGCTGGTTTAACAATTGATGATATTGACCTATTTGAAGTCAACGAAGCATTTGCAGCTGTCGTGATGCGTTTTATTAATGAGCTCAATGTCCCTGCTGAGAAAGTCAATGTAAATGGCGGTGCAATTGCTTTAGGACATCCTTTAGGCGCAACTGGTGCCATGATTTTAGGCACCCTACTTGATGAGCTTGAACGACAAGATAAAAAGCGCGGTTTAGCGACGCTCTGTGTTGGCGGTGGTATGGGTATTGCGACCATTATTGAACGTATATAAAAATTTAGGGATAGATAAAGATGAGTGCAATTCAATACGAAAAAAATGCCGACAATATTGTCATTTTAACGCTTGATTCAACTGGACAATCTGCAAACACCATGAATGCTGAGTTTCGTGACTCGCTTGATGAGGTCACTCAGAAACTTAAAGCAGAAACAGAACTTTCAGGCATTATTTTCCGTTCGGCTAAAAAAACGTTCTTTGCAGGCGGCGACCTAGATGAGCTAATTCAAGTTCAACCTGAGCATGCAACTGACTTTTTCAATATGGTTGAGAAGTTAAAAGGTCATTTACGTACAATTGAAACGCTTGGTATTCCAGTTGTTGCAGCATTGAATGGAACGGCACTGGGCGGTGGATGGGAAATAGCTTTAAGTTGCCATCACCGTATTGCAATCAATGATCCGAAAAGCAAATTTGGCCTACCAGAAGTTACTTTAGGTTTACTTCCGGGTGGCGGTGGGATTGTACGTATGGTACGTCTGCTTGGCCTTCAAAATGCATTTCCATTTTTAATGGAAGGTAAGCAGTTCGGTGTCGATAAAGCAAAATCTTTAGGCTTAATTCATGACACAGCTGAAAGTGAGCAAGAGCTTTTAGATAAAGCAATTACATGGGTTAAGGCAAATCCGAAATCTCAACAGCCTTTTGATGTGAAGGGTTATAAAATTCCGGGTGGCGATCCAAAAACTCCGGCAGTTGCACAAGTTCTTGCCATTGCACCAGCCATGTTAAAAGACAAAACCAAGGGCTGCTACCCTGCTCCTGAAGCGATTATGGCTGCCGCAGTGGAAGGCGCTCAAGTTGATGTTGATACGGCGTTGCGCATCGAGTCTCGCTATTTTACCCAACTAGCAACAGGCCAAATTTCTAAAAATATGATTGGCACGTTCTGGCATGGCCTAAATGCAATTAAGTCTGGTGCAAGCCGCCCTGCCGATGTTGCCAAATGGCAAGCGACTAAAGTTGGTGTGTTAGGTGCGGGCATGATGGGTGCCGGTATTGCCTACGCCACTGCAATTAAAGGCATTCCGGTTGTACTTAAAGATGTATCTGTTGAAAATGCAGAGAAAGGCAAAGCATATTCTCAGAAATTGCTAGATAAACGTGTTTCACAAGGCCGCATGACGGCAGAAAAACGTGACCAGATTTTATCGCTCATTACAGCTACAGCTTCTGCTGAAGACTTACAAGGTTGTGATTTAATTATTGAAGCGGTATTTGAAAATCAAGAACTCAAAGCGAAAGTCACTCAAGAAGCCGAACAATATTTGGTGCCTAACGGCGTAATGGCATCAAATACATCGACCCTGCCAATTACAGGTTTAGCTCAAGCAAGCAAGGATGATAAAGCGTTTATTGGTCTGCATTTCTTTAGTCCTGTCGACAAAATGCAGTTGGTTGAGATTATTAAAGGTAAAAACACCTCGGCAGAGGCACTTGCGAAAGCCTATGACTTTGTACAGCAAATTGGAAAAATACCAATTGTTGTCAATGATAGCCGCGGCTTCTTTACCAGTCGTGTGTTTGGTACTTTTATTCAAGAAGGTATGCGCTTGCTTGCAGAAGGTGTCCACCCAGCACGTATTGAAATGGCAGCACTGAAAGCAGGCATGCCTGTGGGGCCACTTGCGATTCAAGATGAAGTGTCTTTAACTTTGACCGAGCATGTTGCCAGTGAAGCACGTAAAGCACTGCAAGCCGAAGGCAAAGAGTTACCAAAAACACCGGTAGATGAAGTAATTCATACCATGATTCATGAGTTAAACCGTAAAGGTAAAGCTGCTGGCGCAGGTTTTTATGATTATCCTGAAAATGGTAAAAAGCACCTATGGGAAGGCTTAAACCGCTGGCAGAAAGATCACGATATTTCTGAGCAGGATATGATAGATCGCATTTTGTTTGTACAAGCCTTAGATACCTTACGTTGTTACGAAGAAGGTGTGTTGAAGTCGGTTATTGATGCCAATGTCGGTTCTATTTTTGGAATTGGTTATGCCCCTTGGACTGGCGGAGCGATTCAATTCCTAAATCAGTATGGTATTGATAAAGCAGAGAAACGTGCTGAAGAGTTGGCTGCCAAATATGGTGAGCGCTTCACGCCCCCAGCGTTACTCAAAACCAAAGCTGAGCAGAAACAAAATATTCAATAATTTAAATCTATTAAATATTTAAAAACTGCATAAACCTTACCCATATAAATATATTTTATTTATATGGGTTTTTCTTTATGACCTTTAAGATTTCAGCCTACTGCCTAAATATGCTATAAATAGATTTCATTTTTGTGCTTCTACAGCACATTCGAGAAATCCTTATGTCCGATAAAAATTCTTCCGAGTCAGCAGTTTTAGGCTGGAAATTTGTTCTGATCGTTGGTGTTTTAAGTGCGATTTTCCTTGGCTTTTTCTATTTAGCAATGAGTAATGAACCTGACTATATGCCAGGTGCTCAGCGCAAAGCTCAACAGCACGAAATGCAACAAAAAGTTGAAAAATCGACAGATCAACAAAGTCAGCATGACAACATGCCTGAAATGGACATGCAAGAACATCAGCATTCACATCAGTAATCAGATATTTTTCAAATGACAGATTTTTCCCGCAACGCACTGGTTGTAGAAGGTGGAGGCATGCGTGGTGCCTTTACCAGTGGTGTACTTGATGCTTTTCTACAACAACAGTTCAATCCTTTTGACTTATACGTTGGTGTATCTTCTGGTTCGACCAATGTGGCTAACTACTTAGCAGGCCAACAGGGCCGCACCTTAACCTTCTATATTGATCATTCACTACGTCCCGAATTTATCGATTATAAGCGCTTCTTTAAAGGTGGCGATTTACTTGATTTAAAATGGATGTGGGAAATTGGTGAAAAAGAACATCCACTTGATCAACAGAGCCTTTTTGCCAAAAATCCAGATTTTTATATGGTGTTGACGCATGCTAAAACAGGTCATGCCGAATATCTTCGTGCTGGTAAAGATAATCTGTTAAATGCACTGCGTGCTTCTAGCTCAATTCCGGTTTTAACTCGTCATCCCGTCAATATTATGGGTGAACCCTACTTTGATGGCGGCGTTGCAGATGCTCTACCTGTTCGCTGGACGGCTCAGCAAAGTGGTGTCAAAAAGCTATTAGTTTTACGAACTCGCCCGAAGAACTACTTTAAAGCAAGTAGTCGAGGCGACCAATTCCTTGCGAAATATGCTTTTAAACACCATTACGGTTTTGCAAATAGCTTGCGTAACCGCTGTGCCCGTTATAATGCTTCAGTTGAATTTGTTCGTAGCAGTAACCCTGAACAGCAAATTTTAGAGGTATGTCCACCGCCTCTTAAAAATATGGCAGGTCGTTTAACGACAAATCCGAAAAAGCTTCGTTACAGTTATGAAGTTGGTTTGGAAACAGGCTTACAAGCCATCGAAAGTTGGAATGCGATGAAGTAATTCAAAGTTGAGATTTCTAAAAAGGAATCTCAACTTAACGCTAAAGTCATATCAATATGTGGAATACCACAATCTTGGTAAACCTCACCCTGCACTTTAAAACCTAGGGCTTCATAAAAAGCTGTCACATAAGTTTGCGCGGAAAGCTTTAAATAAGGCAATTTTTGATTACGCGCATAGTCAATAATATGCTGCATTAAAATTTTACCTATACCCTGCTTTCGATAAGGCATTAAAACAGCAACACGTCCTACACTATGCTGCGGTAACAAGCGTGCTGTAGCGATAGGCTGCTCTTTGTCATACACCATAAAGTGCACAGCAGTGGCATCAAAATCATCCCACTCGTCTTCGGGTGCAATACCTTGCTCTTGAATAAAAACTTGTTCACGGATGTATTTGGCGTCCTTCTCAAGCTGTTTCCAATCACCCGCTATAATTTTATACATCCACTCACCTTCCTAGCATTTGCAACCAATATTTTCGATTGGTAACTGATCTTGTAACAACAATTCCAAGGTCTGTTTTTTAATCCCGTACATTTCTTTCAATGCTTGAATTTGAGCCATAATCTTTGCATCAGGTTGAGAAACGTTTTTGCGTTTTGTTGCCAAAATCATTTTATTTTTGCTGGTATGTTCAAGCGATACAAACTCAAAAACTTTAGTTTCATAGCCATAAGCTTTTAAAAGTAAAGCACGTAATGTATCAGTCAACATCTCGGCTTGTTGCCCCGCATGAATACCAAACTGTAGCATGGGTTGTAAAACTTCAGGGCTATGTAGTTGTGGACGTAATTCTTTGTGACAGCACGGTGCGCACATAATCATTGAAGCATTCAAACGAATTCCAGTATGAATGGCAAAATCAGTCGCGATATCACACGCATGTAAAGCAATCATAACGTCCAGCTTTTCCGGCTGATAACTACGAACGTCACCTTCGAAAAAGTCTAAGTGGTTAAAATCTACTTTTTCGGCTACATTCTGGCAAAACTCCACCAAGTTACGGCGCAGCTCTACACCAGTAATCAGCGGTATCTTTTGTTGTTCTTGTAAATAATCATATAAGGCAAAAGTTAAATAACCTTTTCCTGAACCAAAATCGACGATGCTTATCTCTTTTTGCTCAGCATCAATCTGCTCATATGCGCTCGCAAAAATTTCGATAAATTTATTAATCTGCTTCCATTTACGAGCCATACTTGGAATGATTTGAGCTTTTTCATCGGTAATGCCAAGCTCTTTTAAAAATGCACTACCTTGCTGTACATAACGGTGTTTTTCACGATCATGCGCTTGTACAGTTGGAGCGGTAGTCACTCTTTGCTTTTTACCCATATTAAGCATGGCTTTTTTCTTATTTTTTTTAAGCTGAATTTCTTGCAGAGTTGAAAATAAATTGGCTTGTTTGCATTGAACAATCAGTGTTGCGATCTGTTCTAAACCCTCTTCAAAGGTATAGTTTTTAGTCACATCTTGAGTAGCATAATGATATAAAGCTGAAAGCTGTTTTTTCCCATTTAACTCCACAATACGGAAAGTAATTTTTTCTAGCTGTACCACCTCTCCTTTATATTGGCTCAAAATCAAACGCTCAAAACTTTGCTCATCAAGCATTTGTTTGATTTCATGAAAGAATTGCTGTTCTTGCTCAAAGGAGAAAACCGACACTGATATACCTAAAGAATGGTGACTCATATAAAGTGAAAGTTTAAAGGGTATAGGATTAAAAATAAAATAACTTTACGACTGTTTTGTATTTCTATACATTTGTATTTTTAATCAAAAAAATAAACTTATGAGCAAATCGGTGTTAGAAACTTACGATCCTAAAGAAGAACTTTTTAATGCCTATAGCCATGGTGCTGGCGTTGTTATGGCCGTGATTGCATCTATCCTTTTAATTATAAAAGGTTCTTATCTTTCCACCGCACAGTGGGTAGGTTTGTGGGTATATTCATTTAGCCTCATTCTCGTTTTTACCAGTTCGACTCTCTATCATTTTGCCCAGACCCAAAACTTACGTTACTGGTATAAGAAACTCGACCACACTGCTATTTATTATTTAATTGCTGGGACATATACCCCGTTCTTGAGTATTGCGATACCTACACAAAAAGCTCATATTCTGCTTATTGCACTCTGGAGCATTGCTGCAATTGGTACACTTTTCAAGTTAGTTTTTATTCATCGTTTTCAGAAAATCTCTTTGCTCGCTTATGTTCTTATGGGGTGGCTTGCCGTTTTTGTAATGGATGATATGCGTACCTATTTAAGTAAAGACGCTTTGATGTTATTGATTACTGGAGGTTTAGCTTACACCGTTGGAGCATTGTTTTACGCGTTAAAAAAGGTAAGATATACCCATGCGATATGGCATATTTTTGTACTTTTAGGTGCAGGTGCACACTTTCTTGCAATCTATTGGTACGTTGTTTAATCCATTTTTCACTCATATTCAGTGATCCTGAAAGAGTCATGGAAGATGTTCTTTCACACTATTCTTTGAAGAAAAATATGCCTTTAAAGAGAATAGTAAACTAAAAATAAATTTTAACTGATATAAGGACTTATATGGAGTCAACCTCTGCGACAGCTGCTCCTGTAGTAGCCACCAATTCAAAAACACGGGTTTTGTTTGCAAGCTTAGTCGGTACAACCATTGAGTTCTTCGACTTTTATATCTATGCAACTGCTGCCGTGATTATCTTTCCACATCTGTTTTTCCCTGCTAGCAGTGGCAGTGCCGCAGTATTACAGTCTCTAGCAACCTTTGCGATTGCCTTTATTGCCCGCCCTATTGGTGCAGCGCTATTTGGCCATTTAGGAGATCGTATTGGACGTAAAGCAACCCTAGTGGCAGCATTACTCACTATGGGTATATCAACGGTATGTATTGGCTTACTTCCGACTTATGCTCAAATCGGGATTGTGGCTCCATTACTATTAGCAGTTTGCCGTCTAGGACAAGGTTTAGGTCTAGGAGGCGAATGGAGTGGTGCTGTACTACTTGCAACTGAAAATGCTCCAGAAGGTAAGCGTGCATGGTATGGCATGTTCCCACAGCTTGGCGCACCTATTGGTTTTATTTTAGCAACGGGTTCATTCTTACTTTTAAGTGCAGCTATTCCTGAACAAGCATTCATGCAATGGGGCTGGCGTATTCCATTTATTGCCAGTGCAATTTTGGTTATTGTTGGTTTATATATCCGTTTAAAACTCCATGAAACTCCAGCTTTCCAGAAAGTTTTAGATAAGCAAAAAGAAGTTAATATTCCATTTAAAGAAGTTGTCACGAAACACACTGGAAAGCTTATTCTCGGCACAATTGCCGCAATTTGTACTTTCGTAGTGTTTTATTTGACCACAGTGTTTGCACTTAACTGGGGAACAACAAAACTGGGATATGCACGTGGTGAGTTTTTAGAACTTCAACTTTTTGCGACACTTTGTTTTGCAGCCTTCATACCTTTATCTGCTATTTTTGCAGAAAAATTTGGACGTAAAGCAACTTCAGTTGGTGTATGTATCGCTGCAGCGATCTTCGGATTATTCTTCTCTAGCATGTTAGAGTCTGGAAATACTCTTATCGTTTTTCTTTTCTTATGCACTGGCCTATCAATTATGGGTTTGACCTATGGCCCGATTGGTACGGTTCTTTCTGAGATTTTCCCAACTTCAGTTCGTTATACAGGTTCAGCATTAACCTTTAACTTAGCTGGTATTTTTGGTGCATCGTTTGCGCCATTAATTGCCACAAAACTTGCTGAAACTTATGGTTTGTATGCTGTAGGTTATTATCTTACAGCGGCCTCACTTTTATCATTAGTTGCCTTTTTACTTATTCGTGAAACCAAGAATGAAGATGTGAATAATCAGATTTAAGTATTTTCAAACACCCTAATATAAAAAAGCCGGTTCAAAATTGACCGGCTTTTTTTGTATATGAAAATTAATTCATTGATGCAGGGTTTGCTGGTGCAACACTGTTTGTCGCTGCAGGAGCAGTTACATTACTTGCTGCTACAGCTGCTGCACCCGCAACTGCTGCTTCACCAATTAAAGCAATTTTTGCTTTTTCTTGGCTTTTTGCAGATAGAGCTGGGTTAGTTGCCACAATACGATTAATGTTTGCAGAGTTTGCTGGAGCAATCGCAGCAGTTTGTAAAATGATTGGGCGATTACCTGTGTTACCCAATGTATAACGAATACCTGTACGAGGACTAATTACCGTCGTATTTTCTTGTTTCACTACAGCTTGAGCCGAAGTTGGGCCTTTTGCCGCAAGAACCTTATCAACCGTTGTGGTTTGAGGTGCTGAAGCTGTTTCTGCTGCGAAAACAAAACTTGGTACAGCAAGAACAGTTAAAAATAAAGGTTGTAATACTTTTTTCATTGTCTTTCCAACATACACTCTGGATGAGAAGTAAATAGCATTTAATACTTAAAACTGCAAACATTATTCACAGGCTTACTACAAATGAAAAAAAAGCAGAACGATTGTTCTGCTTTTTTTATCACGAAAATTAAATTTTACCGTGACACTGTTTATATTTTAAACCAGAACCACATGGACATGGTGCATTACGACTTTCTGGTACTGGGAACATTTGTTGTTCACCAGCCAGCTCATTGAGTGCTTCTTGAGAGGCAGTCACTTCACCTGTTAAGCCATCTACATCGTCATGTTCAAAAGAAAGCTTCATCGACTCAGCTTGTTGCTGCTGTTGAGCTTCCATTTCTGCAAGTTCTTCTGGTGTTGGAATATGTACACGAGACAAATCAGTCACAACATCAGTTTTAATGACGCCTAACATGTTCACAAACAGGTTAAACGCTTCTTTTTTGTATTCCTGCTCCGGGTTCTTTTGCGCGTAGCCACGTAAGTGAATACCTTGGCGCAAATAATCCATTGCAGCTAAATGATCTTTCCAGTGGCGATCAAGAGAGTTTAGAACAAAGTGACGCTCAAGCATTGCTGCTGACTCATCACCCATTTGCGCACGGCGTTGACGATAACGTTCGAGCACTTCGTCACTAATACGCTCAACCAGACCCTCTTCATCAAGACGGCGGTCTTGTTCTAACCATTCCTGAACCGGAAGTTCAATACCTAAATCAATACGTAAAGCATTTTCTAAACCTTCAATATCCCATTGGTCATGAATTGACTCAGGTGGAATAAAGTTGGCAATCATGGCTTGCATGACTTCACGATGCATCTCTTCAACGTAATCTTGTAAAGTATTTTCAGCTAACACTTCATCACGTTGTGAATAAATGATCTTACGTTGTTCATTATTCACATCATCGTATTTCAATAAGTTCTTACGAATATCGAAGTTACGTGCTTCAACTTTACGCTGAGCATTTTCGATAGAGCGACTTACCATTTTGTGTTCAATCGCTTCATTTTCTTGTAAGCCCATTGCACGCATCATGGCAACAACACGGTCACCTGCGAAAATACGCATGAGGTCATCTTCAAGAGATAAATAGAAGCGAGAAACACCAGGGTCACCTTGACGACCCGCACGACCACGCAGCTGATTGTCAATACGACGTGATTCATGGCGTTCAGAACCAATAATGTGCAAACCACCTGCTTGCAATACATCTTCGTGGTCCTGCTCCCACTGTGCTTTCAGACGTGCTTCATCTTCTGCTGTTGGGTTTTCAAGCTTGGCAAGCTTCGCTTTCCAATTACCACCCAAGATAATATCTGTACCACGACCAGCCATGTTGGTTGCAATTGTTACTGCATTCGGGCTACCCGCCTGAGCAATAATGTCTGCTTCACGTTCGTGCTGTTTAGCATTCAACACTTCATGGTGAATACCAGCTTGCATCAATTTAGAAGATAGAATTTCACTGGCTTCAATAGTTGCCGTACCAATTAGAATCGGTGCAACACCTTGCTCACGAATATTCATAATTTCTTGAATAATCGCATTATATTTGCCGTTACGGTTTAAATAGATTAAATCGTTTTGGTCATTACGAATCATTGGACGATGTGTCGGAATAATAACAACATCAAGACCATAAATTTCCTTCATTTCCGCAGCTTCAGTATCAGCAGTACCTGTCATACCTGAAAGCTTTTTATAAAGACGGAAATAGTTCTGGAATGTAGTTGTCGCTAAAGTCTGGTTTTCAGGCTGAATTTCCAAACCTTCTTTTGCTTCAACTGCTTGGTGCAGCCCCTCTGACCAACGACGACCTGGCATTGTACGGCCAGTATGCTCATCAACAATGATGACTTCACCATCATGAATAATATAATGAACGTCACGTTGGAATAAGAAATGCGCACGAATAGCTGCAGATACATGGTGAACAAGATTTAGGTTTGTTGCCGAATATAAGCTTTCGCCTTCAGCCAACAAGCCCATTTGAATAAGTTCTTGCTCTACAGTTTCATAACCGATTTCAGTCATTTCAACTGAACGTTGCTTTTCATCAATCCAGAAATGTCCACCATCCGCAACTTTTTCTTCTTTTTGCGGGCGGAGTTTTGGTGGAATTGTATTGATTGCCGTATAGAGATGTGAAGAGTCTTCACTTTGACCAGAAATAATTAATGGGGTACGTGCTTCATCAATTAAGATTGAGTCAACTTCATCGATAATGGCATAGTGCAAACCACGTTGTTTCTTTTCTGCTAAAGAAAACACCATGTTGTCACGTAAGTAGTCAAAACCAAATTCGTTATTGGTACCATAAGTAATGTCAGCAAGATAAGCCGCTGCTTTTTCTGACGGTTCTTGCATTGAATAAATTGTACCAATGCTTAAACCTAAAAACTCAAATAATGGACGGTTTAACTCAGCGTCACGCTGTGCCAAGTAATCGTTCACGGTAATCACATGAACGCCTTCGCCACTTAATGCGTTTAGGTAACACGCCAAAGTACCCATAAGGGTTTTACCTTCACCGGTACGCATTTCGGCAATTTTGCCTTCGTGGAGAGTAATACCACCAATCAATTGTACATCGTAGTGACGCATGCCCATCACACGTTTTGCTGCCTCACGACAAACTGCAAACGCTTCAGGGAGTAACTTATCTAAACTTTCGCCATTGTTATAACGTTGTTTGAATTCTGGAGTTTTTGCAGATAAGTCTGCATCGCTTAAAGCTGATATCGTCGGCTCGAGCGCATTGATTTGCTCAACAATTTTGCGCATGCGTTTGAGTTCACGCTCATTTTTTGTACCGAAGATACCTCCGATCAGACTTGCCAACATGGATAAACTCTCTAAATCTTGCTTGGTCAAATGAATAAATTTTTTCTCAGTCGTTTATTATGGTGTCAGAAATTTGAAGTACAAGGGGTTTGCACAAAACCCATAAAAAAAATCTGATAGTTAGATAAACGGTTTTACCCTTTATCTAAGCCCCTTTAATGCATCTGGCACCTAAAACTCAACATTAACGCTTATCTATTGAACACAACTTCCGAGAAATCTAATTTAGCAAATTTATCTTAAAGTTACATTGATTCAGGCCATAAATTAACGAGTTTTAGTCATATATATTTACACTTATATAAAAAGTTCATAATAAAATACAAAAACAATAATTTTAATAATAAATAAATTGCGGCATAGTCATTTCAACATATAACAAATTTTAAGCAACTGAGGAAAGATCATGACATTGCGATTAGGAGACACTGCCCCTGATTTTCAACAAGAATCAAGCGAAGGCACAATTAATTTTTATGATTTTTTAGGTAATAGTTGGGGTATTTTATTTTCACACCCTGCCGACTATACGCCAGTATGTACAACTGAATTGGGTTATACAGCAAAACTAAAAGATGAATTTGAAAAACGTAATGTTAAAGCGATTGCCCTATCTGTAGATGACGTTGAGTCGCATAAAGGCTGGATTAATGACATTAATGAAACTCAAAATACTACAGTTAATTTTCCAATTATTGCCGACAAAGATCGCAAAGTATCTGAGCTCTATGGTTTTATTCATCCAAATGCTAGCGAAACGCTTACAGTTCGCTCTTTAGTCATTATTGATCCGAACAAAAAAGTTCGTTTAATTATTACTTACCCTGCTTCGACTGGTCGTAACTTTAACGAAGTCTTACGTGTAGTAGATTCATTACAATTAACTGACAAGCATAAAGTAGCTACTCCAGCGAACTGGCAACAAGGCGAGGATGTTGTGATTGTTCCTTCTTTGAAAGATGAAGAAGAAATTAAACAACGTTTCCCTAAAGGCTATACTGCGGTGAAACCTTATTTGCGCCTCACACCACAGCCTGAAAGTGATAAAGCCGAATAAAGGCTTTATCACTTGCAAGACAAACGCAGTGCGTAGGCAAGCATCTGAAAGGTTCCCTGCAAAACAAGCGCGTAGACAGGCATTTGAAAAGTAGCCTAAAAAAAACAATAAAGCACGTAATCAATAATGAGAAAAAGCAAAGAAAACTAACTAAAGCTCATAAACGAATGTTTCCATCTCCAAGCCATCTCATCCGATGGCTTTTTTTTGCATTATTGAATACACATGGTTTTTACTGTCAAGATCAGTTATAACTCCCAAGGAGTTTGTGCAAAAAACAAAAATCATGATCCATAAAATTCATCATTTGAAATGCGGCAGTATGTGTCCTGTCTGCGCACCTTTATTTGGGCAGAAAGGCTGGAAAGCTGAGGTTGTATGCCATTGTCTTTTGGTCGAAACTGATCGAGGCCTTGTGCTCATTGATACCGGATTTGGTCTGCAAGACTATTTACACATGCAACAGCGCCTTGGCTCTTTAGTCAAACGTTTAGGGAAAATTGAGCCGAATCTTGAATTCAGTGCGATCCAGCAAATACAAAAATTAGGATTTCATCCTAACGATGTACAACACATCTTTGTGACTCACCTCGACTTTGACCATGCAGGTGGCATTTCGGATTTTCCTCATGCCACAGTTCATGTATTAGCCGCTGAATATAATGCTGCACAATTGCCTAATTTTAAAGGTAAGCTTCGTTATAGAACCAATCAATATAATCATCATCGATACTGGAATTTTGTTGAATATCAGCAGGGTGAAAAATGGTTTAATCTTGAAAAAGTCAAAGGTTTCCCGTTATTCCAAGACGAAATTTTAATGGTGCCATTATTAGGCCATTCCGCAGGACATTGTGGTATTGCCATCAAACAGCAAAATCAGTGGTTATTGTTCTGCGGAGATGCTTACTACTCACACCTAGAGTTAAATCCTAAAAATAAATTAAGATCGCTGACCCTTCTGGAAAAAACATTTGCAGAAGACAATGAAAAGCGTCTTGTTAACCTGAAAAAAATACAGCATTTGGCTCAACATGAGCCAACGATTGAAATTATTTGTGCCCATGATCCTCATGAGCTTCGACGGTATCAAACATGAAAAAACTCTCCCTCATTGCTTTTGTTCTGTGTTTAAACCTACAAGGATGTATGCAACATGAAAGCATTGCACATGAGCATAGACCCAAAGATTGGGGAACTTTAGTTTCTCAAACCCATAATTTCTATCAAGTGAGTAATGATGTTTTTCGTAGCGAACAACCAAATGCAGCAATGATTCCCGAGTTAAAGCACCATCAAATTGGAACTATTATTAATTTAAGAGCTAAAGACTCAGATGAATTAGTATTTAAAAATGAAAATTTTAATCTTGTTCATATTCCTATCGACACATGGGCTATTAACAGACAAGATCTATTAGAAGTCATGCAGCAAATTAAAATTGCCAAACAAAATCACCAACGTGTTTTATTACACTGTTACCATGGTTCAGACCGTACCGGTGCCAGCGTTGCAATGTACCGAATTATTTTTGAAGATTGGACAATTGATGATGCTGTTAAAGAAATGAAACAAGGTGGATATGGTTACCATATTATTTGGAAAAATATTGACCGTTTATTCACCCCTGAAAATGTAAAATGGATTCAACAACAATTGTCGAATCCATCTTAACTAGATCTTGAATAAACTTATGATCAGATTAGCGCTGATCTAATGGCACCCAATCAATCACCCAAGCTGACTTCATGTTTAAACTGGAGTCAGAGGTAATTTTCTTACGAGCTGCATCTGCAGTATCACGGTCTTTTGCTGGTCCAACCATAATACGAATACCTTTACTGGTTGGGCTTGTCGTGACCTTATAACCTTTAGCGCGTAGTTTAGAAACAACAGCATCTGCATTTGCCTGATTAGCAGCCAATGCAACCTGTACCATCCATTTCTTATCGCCATTTTCAAGCAATTCACGCGCTTTCTCAGCTTCAGCTTTTTTCTCTGCTTCAGCTTTATGTTTAGCTTCTGCTGTTTTCTTTTCTGCTTCAGCATGTTTCTTAGCTTCAGCTTTCTTTTCCGCCTCAGCTTGATGTTTAGCTTCTTCAGCCTTTTTCTCAGCTTCAGCCTTATGCTTTTTAGCCTCAGCAGCTTTCTTTTCTGCCTCGGCTTGTTTCTTAGCTTCTGCTGCTTTTTTATCAGCTTCGGCCTGACGCTTTGCCTCAGCGGCTTTTTTGTCGGCTTCTGCTTGTTTCTTCGCTTCAGCAGCTTTTTTATCTGCATCTGCTTTAGCTGTATCTACTGGCTTTTTTGTATCAGTCTGCTGTCCTTTTGTCTTACCTTCACCACCTGCAACTTCAGGAGGGATATTATCTGAACTTTCCTGCGCAGCAGCACGGCGTGCATTAATCGCAGCATATTCTGCAGCGGCTTTACGCGCTGCATCTGCTTCTGCTTGTTGTTGCATTGCCAAGAACTGAGCAGCACGAGCTTCTTGTTCCGCGACAGCTTTTTCACGGGAACGGCGTTGTTCTTCCAGAAGACGTTTCTCTGTTTCCACATCTACTGCAAGCGGCTGTAGCTGTACCATCTGCCCTTCTTGTGCGGATGGCTTTGGCTTAGCTTGTGGCTTCGGTGATGTAGAGGTTTGTGGTTCAGCGCCCACATGTTTTATTTCTTCATTTCCTTTTAGAAGTAATGCTGCCAATAAAACACCACCACCTAATAAAACAACGCCACCCATCCAGCGTTGTTTGTTATTCATTGACATTCTTCCAAATACTCCCAAATCGCTTCTAAAGTATGAAACGAACCACAGGCTAAAATCAGCTGATTGTTATTTGTCTGCTCAAGCGCTGATTTAAAAGCCTCTTTGATATTGCCAAATTGTTGTATTGTCTGGCCTTGTAGGGCGTCATTCAATTGCTGAATCGGTGCAGCACGCGGCACATTCAACTCAGCAATTTTCCAATGTAAAACAGTAGGTTTCAATAAATCGACTACTGATTTTATATCTTTATCTGCCAGCATTGAAAATACTGCGACAACTTCTGTGTACTGTTTATTGTATTCTAAGAAATTTCGCAATTGCTTTAACAAAAATTCAACACCATGTGGATTGTGTCCAGCATCGAAAATTATGGTTTTTCCATTGACTTGACGCACTTCAAAGCGTCCTGCCAAGCGAGCATTTTCAATGCCCTTCTCTAGCGCCGATTGTGAGATTTCAAGTCCGCTATTTAATACAGCAGCAACTGCTCCTGCAATATTTTCAATTGCAAGTGACCCTAGTGGCAGTTTTAAAGTAGTTCCTTCACTTGCAAAATACCAGTGTTTCCCATCATTTGCGAGTTTATAGAAATAGTCTCTGTTAATCGCATATAGTGTCGCTTTTGAACTATTGGCTTTATCTTGAATGGCTTGAGGTAAAACTTGCTCACCTGCAAAAATGACTGGAATATCAGGACGAATGATACCTGCTTTTTCAAAAGCAATTTTCTCGATGGTATCGCCTAACCAGTCAGTGTGGTCAAGACCAATATTGGTGATCACAGCAATATTAGGGTCAATGACATTGACGACATCCAGACGTCCGCCTAAACCGACTTCAAGCACCCATACATCGCATTGTTGCTGTTTAAAAATGACAAAAGCAGCCAAAGTGGTTGCTTCAAAAAACGACAAGCTTAAATCGCAATCGCGACGAGCCTGATCAACTTGTACAAAAGCATCAATCAGGCTTTGATCATCAACCTCGACTCCACCTAATTTGACTCGTTCGTTAAAACGATAGATATGCGGCGATTGATACAACCCAACTTTATAACCTTGTGCTTTTAATATAGACGCAAGTGTTGTTGTAGTTGAACCTTTCCCGTTTGTTCCGGCAACAGTGAAAACTTTAGCAGTGGGTTTTGTCACTCCTAATTTTTCTGCTACGGGAATAACACGTTCCAGACCAAGATCGATCCCTGTAACGTGAACATGGCTCCAATAATTGAGCCATGTATCTAAAGAGTCTGTTGAAAGTGGAGCTTGTTGTTTCAAGGTAAGTTCATCAATTTCGATACAAGTCGAGATACAGTATCACGTAAAGCATGACGATGAACAATCTGATCGATTACACCATGATCAAGCAAATATTCAGCACGTTGGAACGGTTCTTCCAATGTTTCACGTACAGTTTGCTCAATTACACGTTTACCAGCAAAGCCGATCATTGCTTTAGGTTCTGCAATATGGATATCGCCCAACATTGCTAAAGAAGCAGTTACACCACCATAAACTGGGTGTGTTAACACTACGATATAAGGTAAACCTGCATCTTTTAATTTTTGAATTGCAGCAGAAGTACGCGCCATTTGCATAAGTGACAACATACCTTCTTGCATGCGTGCACCACCAGAAGCTGCAAAGCAGATTAAAGGTTGGCGTTTTTCAATTGCAAGCTCAGCCGCCTTAACAAAACGGTCACCTACTACAGTACCCATTGAGCCACCCATAAAGTCGAACTCAAAAGCACATGCAATCATGTCTACGCCATTTAAGTTTCCTTGCATAGCAATGAGGGCTTCCGTTTCACCAGTTTTAGTTTGCGCTTCACGCATACGTTCTGGATACGGTTTGCTATCGACAAACTTTAAAGGATCTTTCGCGCTAAATTCTTGACCTAATTCAGCTACAACATTGTCGAAGAACCAGTTTAAGCGATCACGAGCTTTCATTTTTAAGTGTTCGTCACACTGTGGACATACATACGCATTGAAAGATATAGCTGTACGTGTCACTAAAGCATGACATTCAGGGCACTCAATAGTCGGCTCAGTAAATGTTGCTTTGAGAGTCTGTTGCTCATCTGCAACTTCAATACCTGGAACTGGACGCTGTGTCCATGGCGTCGAAGGGCTAAGAACTTTCCCTGATTTCACTTCTTGATTCATACTAACTCATCGAGCGCTGCTCGAAGCTCCTTGACTTTATTCACCGTCTGTTCAACAGCTTCATCAGCTGTTAACGTTGCAAAAGATTTAACGAAAGCACTACCTACAATCACGGCATCTGCAACGCTACCCATCGCTTTCGCTGATGCAGCATCACTAATTCCGAAACCAACGCCAACAGGAACGTTAGTTATACTTTTGATTTTTTCAATACGCGCAGCCGCTTCAGAAGTATCTAAAGTCGCTGCACCTGTTACACCCTTAAGTGAAACATAGTAGATAAAACCGCTTGCCTGATTTGCTACGTGTTGAATACGTTGATCAGTTGAAGTTGGTGCAAGTAAGAAGATTTGGTCCATATCATGCTGTTTTAAGATCGCACCAAATTCTTTTGACTCTTCTGGTGGTAAATCCACAAGTAATAAGCCATCTACACCACATTGTTTCGCATAAGAAACAAACTTCTCATAACCAATCACTTCAACAGGATTGAGATAACCCATCAAAACAACAGGTGTTTCCTGATCCTGTTCACGAAACTCTTTTACCATGTTCAATGCATCCAAGGTGTTCGTCCCTGCCGCAAGCGCGCGTTCCGCAGCAAGCGCAATAACCGGACCATCAGCCATCGGGTCTGAAAATGGTAAACCAAGCTCAAGAACGTCTACTCCTGCCGCAACCATTTTATGAAGTAACGGAACTGTTACTTGTGGCTGTGGATCACCCGCCATGACATAAGATACAAGCGCTTTACGTTGTTGGGACTGCAGCTTTTCAAAACGGGTGGCAAGACGTGACATAGGGTTGTGCTTTCCTTGAATTATTTAAAATTGAGGAGTTGTTTGTAGAAATACAAGAACACCGCATTTTAACGCTATTTTTTGCTCATTGAACAGGCCTAACGTTATGGCGATATTCGATTGTATGATTCATACAACCCATGGCGTACATTTATCAATATTTTGAAACTTTTCTCAATGATCAAAGCTTCCTATTTTTGAGCCATTATTCGTTTGCAATGTGAATAAAAAATCATCAAAAAATCTATTTCTCTGTATTTTTATGGGTGAGTTGCAATTGCTTTTTACGAGTTAATAATGTTTGCCCTGTTAAATTTTTATGTGCCCTCGCAAGTGCAGACTGATCGGAATAACCCAACTGGTCAGCAATCGCAGTAAGACTTTCATTTTGACTTAACAATATCTCGCAGCGCTTCATACGCTCAGTATCTAAAATTAATTTAAATGAAGTGTTTAATGCCTGTAGTTGACGCTGCAAGCTTCGTACTGAAACATTAAGTTCGATGGCAATATCTTCTATTTTTGGAGCCTGCTGCTTATGCTTTAAATATTCTTGTATGATCCAATGTATTTGCTGAACTAAATCGGTATGTATTTTCCGTTGAACCAAAGCTTCTTCAGCTTGTTTTACTAAAAGCTGCACTAAAGTCGGGTCTGCATGCTGGGGGCGAACATTTAAACTTTCACTTGCAAAAGTTAATGCATAGTACGGTCGGTCAAATGACAATTTGCACTGAAAGAAGCGTTGATAAAGAACCAATGGCCCCCGAGGTCGGTGTACAAATTCGACATGTTGTAAAAGAAAATCATGTAAGGGAGCAATCTCTTTAGCAAGCTGTACCATTGCGGCTAAGGTTAACTCACTAAGCACAATATTACTGTCATCAACCAAAGGCCAATACAAGCGAATTTTGGAAGCATCTTGCTCGATTTGTATGGGTACAACTTGCTCCCCATCTATTACTAGGCGATGAAATTTAGCAATATATTTAACCACTTGACCTAAGGTATCACTTCTGGAGGCCATATAACCCAGCACGCCAAAATTGGCAGGTGTAATACAGGCTGCCATTTCTAAAGCCAAATTGGTCACTTGTAATCGAGATTCGGTTAGTTCTAAAAGCTCAGTAAAAAGATGTAAGGAGGACTGAGCATCAATAGAGGCAGATAAAATATTTTGTATTTGCCGAGTTTGAGTGTCATTTAAATTGAGTGACTGCCATGCTATTCCCTTTTCTTTTAAATACGTATTCCAAAGATAAAAGTATCCATTTGAGATCGTAAACTCTTGCATGGCGTTTCCTTTTTTTACTGCCATCTTGTCGCAAACTGTATAAAAATTGGCGATAACTGTCAAAACAAAGCCGACCATTCACGGCATACTAATGAAAAGCTTAGTTGCGAGAAATACAAAGATGAACGCACATGTTTCTTATCAGGTCGAGCCAGTGGTTCGCAAAGATCTAGATTTTCATTTAAACGAAGCACCACGCTTTTGGTTTAATAACGATCCTTTTTTGACTCGCATGTTTGATGCACTCAGCTTAACCTTTCCCGACGGAGAGCGTTACTTCATTGAATGTGTGCGAATGTTCCGTGACAAAATTGATGATCCGGAACTACAAAAGCGAGTTGCAGATTTTATTAAACAAGAAGCTCAACATGGTATTGCCCATGACAAAATGAATCAGCTCAAGAAAGAACAAGGTATGCCTGTGGATGAGTTCACAAGCACACTTAAAAAAATTTTCCGTTTTGAGCTCACCAAACGTTCACCACAATACAATATTGCAATGACGGCCGCGGCTGAACATTTAACAGCATTAATGGCAGAAACCTTTTATAGCAATAAAAAAACCTTGGAAAATGCTCATCCTTACGTTCGCGCATTATTTGCATGGCATGCTATCGAAGAAATGGAGCATCGTGATGTGGCATTTGATGTCATGAGACAGGTGGGTGAAGTTCCAGAGTCAACCCGTCGCTTTGTACTTGTTTTAACAACTGTACTCATGTTTGGTTTTACCCTCTATAGAACCAACATCATGTTGAAATGTGATGGGTTTAGCCCTAAAGAAAGGTTATCGATGACACTCAAAGGTTTACCTTGGTTCTTTGGCAGAAATGGCACATTAACGGCTATGAAAAAGCAATATCTGGACTGGTTTAAAAAAGATTTTCACCCAAGCCAACATCCAGTTATTCGTCAGTACCCTGTTTGGATTGAGACTTTAGAAAAAACAAATGACCCTATCGCAGCGGGTGAGGCATTTTGGCAAGCAGGTTTATAACCTGCTTGTTACCATTTTGCATAATGTTGTTCTAATAGACCGTATTGCTCATTACAAGTAATCGTATCAATTGCCTCGTGTTCAATAGTGCCAGTAATTTTAGCTTGCCACTGGTTGAATTGGCTGCCAATCATTCTTAAATTTATATTTTCGTATCGGCACCAACCAATATGCACTTCTAGATTAAGTTTTTGATCTAAAGAGCTAATTTTCCATTTTTCATCATTTATTTTTTCGAACAAAACATCAGTGAGTGGAAATAAAACCCCATTTACCCATAAACAGTTTTCATTACCAAAACTTTCATTGACCCCAGAAGCCAAATTCAACCCAATACGTCGCCCCTGTTCATCCCAAAAATTACATGAAAGCCAGAACCACGCTGTCTCGGGACGTAAAAATCCACAAGTATCATCAAGCGATGCAAATGTCTTTTCATCAAATTGTATAAGTTGATTCTGTTTATTCATGAACATTCCCTCTACAGCTAAAGTGGTCTGCTTTTGGGTATATGTCCAACCATTGATACCTGTTGGGGTACACAAACTTAAAATATCTGTTCCAGCACAAAAAATACGGGCACTCAGGCAAACTTCCCCATATTTAGTTACCCGAATATATCGCACACCATTAGCATGTTGAATATCTAGTTGATAAGGCGATTTAGAAAAATAACTTTGATTAAATAATGGCTGTTCATCAAGATGAGTTTTATGACCTAAAGGTTGAATGGCGTTCCACTCAATGACTTGTCCTGTTTCATGATCAAAAATATAGAAAAAACCATGTCCAACCCAACCAATATCTGCAATGGCTAGACCAATACTGTAGTGTTTATGCTGAATGCCACAGAATTTAAATTTTTTATACTTTAATTGCTTACGCCAGCCCTTTAAAACCTTACCATAAGGCGTTTTATAGATATAACGTTGTACATGAATAGTCGACGGTACAGATTCAAAACGCCCATAACGAGGCTGTCCATTTTCTTGAATTAAATCCATTATTTATTATCCGTTGATTTCCTGTTCATCTATTGACTAATAATAGACTGATCACTGACCAGTTGGCTACTTATCTGTTTTGATCTTCAAATGACTTTTATTTAGCCATAAAAAAAGAGCATATTGATATGCTCTTTTTTCTGATATTCACTTAAATCTATATACGATAACTTAAACTCTTTGAGGGTCTATTTCAGTAGCTATGACCCACTCCATCAACAAAATCAAATTCAACTCTCGATTTAAGTGTAATTCAATTTCTAAAAGTTAAGCATCATCGTCACTTGCCTGTTCTGGCTCTGATTCTTGCTCGTTACTGTCCTGATTTTCCAATTTTTTCTCAGCGATTTTTGCTGCTTCATAGCCAGCAAAAGCACCAGCTGCTTTTTCTAGAAAACCTGCATCTGGATCTAATTTATCGACGCCTTGTTCCGCGATAATTGCACCAGCAATTTTACCTACTTCATCTAGAAGACCCATTTTGATTACTCCAAAGAGCTTATGTTGAGCTTCTAGTCTAAGCAGATGAATTGTAAATAGTGGTACAAAAAAGTTGCGATTTGAGCGAGCTATACATGAGATCAGCAACTTTTTATATTTTATTTTTGCCTTTAAGCTTTTTTTAAGAACAGTTAAAGAAGTAAATAAGTATTTTCCCAACGTGTTGGATTGAACTCACCTTGCACTAACTGTATATAACGACCCGCAATATGGTCAATAGGAATACAATCATCAATATCCACTACACGGTCAGTGTGTGGTTTATGCCACTCTTGATCTATAAACTGTTTACCTAATTGTTTTGCACTTACCGCATCAGGTGCAACAACCAAATGATAACTATGCAACTCACCAAAAGCTTGGGGTGTATATCCACCCAGATTAATCAAATATAACTTTAGATCTGAAGCTGATGGAGCTGCATCGGTAAACTGGATTTGATAGTTCTGCCCTTGAGAGCTAACCCCTGAAAGCTTGGCCCAAGCATCGATATGCAACCCTTGAGCCTCACCAAACCAAGCCTGTTTAAGTTGAGGGTAAACTTCTTCTAAAGTATCCCCTACAGCCATAACGATGTCATGGACTTCTGTATTGGCACGCGCATGACGGCCACCCAACATTACCATAAACAAACTTGGCATTTTTTCCTCTTACATCTCAACCATTTCTACGCCATCAATGCGTGCAACTGTCATTAAATCTTTATCGCCACGGCCTGAAACAGTCGCAATAATAATCTGATCTTTAGACATGGTTGGTGCAAGCTTAGATACATATGCCATAGCATGTGAGCTTTCAAGCGCAGGAATAATCCCTTCAATTTTGGTTAAGTCACGGAAACCTTGCAGCGCCTCAGTATCATTAATTGGCACGTATTCAACGCGCTTCATATCTTTTAAGAAGCTATGTTCAGGACCCACACCCGGATAGTCCAAACCTGCCGAGATACTATGTGTCTCGATAATTTGGCCTTGTGCATCACTCATGAGGTAAGTACGGTTACCATGCAATACGCCCACATGACCTGCATTTAAAGGCGCGGAGTGTTTACCAGTTTCAATACCGAAGCCAGCAGCCTCAACACCATACATTTTCACATTGGCATCGTTTAAGAACGGATAGAACAAGCCCATTGCATTTGAACCACCACCTACACATGCAACTAATGCATCTGGTAAGCGACCTGCTTGCTCCAAAATCTGTTTACGTGCTTCACGGCCAATAATCGACTGGAAATCACGAACGAGTTGAGGATAAGGATGCGGACCTGCAACTGTACCAATGACATAGTAAGTCGTATCAACGTTAGTTACCCAGTCACGCATTGCTTCGTTCATGGCATCTTTAAGCGTTTTAGAGCCACTTTGTACAGGTACAACTGTTGCACCCAACAAACGCATACGATAAACGTTCATGGCTTGACGTTTAACGTCTTCAGCACCCATATACACAACACACTCAAGACCTAAACGTGCCGCAATTGTTGCTGTTGCAACGCCATGCTGGCCTGCACCTGTCTCGGCAATAATACGTTTTTTTCCAGAAAGCTTTGCAAGTAGTGCTTGACCAATCGTGTTGTTGACCTTATGTGAGCCTGTATGGTTCAAGTCTTCACGTTTAAGGTAAATCTGCGCACCACCTAACTCTTTTGACCATCGCTCAGCATAATAAAGTGGACTAGGACGACCTACATAGTAGGCGAGGTCACGGTCGAATTCTGCCAGAAACTGTTCATCATTTTTCATGCGGGAATAGAGATTTTCTAAATCTTCTAATGCCGCCATTAAAGTTTCTGACACAAAACGTCCGCCATGGATACCGAAATGCCCATTTGCATCTGGGAATTGGGTATAGTCAATCACATTATTTTGCTGATCCACGTTGGACTCCTTGCATAAATCTTTCAATGAGTTGTTGGTCTTTTATACCTTTTGCGGACTCTACGCCTCCGCTCACATCTACTGCAAAAGCACCGGTAGTATGAATAGCGTCAATGACATTGTCAGGGGTTAAACCACCTGCCAAAATTAATGGAATATCAAGTTTCGGGAATTTAGACCAGTCAAACTGATGTCCTGTGCCCCCTTTAAGCTCAGGATGCCATGCATCGAGCAATACAGCACTGGCACCAGCTGCCTGATATTTTTGAATTTCAGCAACTACATCCAGATCAGGTTTAACCTGAATTGCTTTATACCAACGACGTTTACAATGGAGGGCGATGTCTTGGCATTGTTCTGGAGTTTCATCGCCATGTAGTTGTAATACATCTAGGGGAACACAATCAAGTACATCCTGAATTTCAGTGGCACTTGCATTAACAAACAAACCAACCATTTGTACATAAGGTGGAATAAGTTTTGCCAATTCTTCTGCCTGTTCAACTGTTACGTTTCTTGGACTTGGCGGAAAAAAAACAAAACCTATCGCATCTGCTCCAGCTGTGACCACTGCCTGAACATCTTGCTTACGAGTAATTCCACAAATTTTTGCTCGAGTACGCTTTTGGTTTGATGGGCTCATGATCTGCCTAAACTACAACCATTTTTTAAAATAAGCGTCATTGTAATGCAATTTTAGTCCCTTGCGTAAAAGTTCTCCGGGAATTGCTCGAAATGACATTGTAGGAAGCAATTCAGCACTTTATACTGCGTTCAAATGGAAGCAAGTGTAAGCAATTGATGCTTTAGGGAAGCTGGTGAAAGTCCGGCACTGCCCCCGCAACGGTAACAATGTAAAGCATATTTTTTAAGTCGAGATCGACTTACACCACTGCAGTGATGTGGGAAGGTGAATATGTCCATAAATGAATTATGGCGCTGAAGTCCGGAGACCTGCTTGTTTCATCTATCTACCCGATCATTCACGTGGGGTGAATGTATGGAGCATGTTATGTCTAAGTCTTTTCAACCTACTCGTCTGGTAGGTGCTATCGCTATTGCGATGGGGTGTTCGCCTATTATTTTTGCTGAAGATACAACAAACGCAACTCAGCTTGATCCAATTGTGGTAACTGCTTCTAAAAGTGCTGAAAAAGCAAGTGAAGTTCCGGCTCGTATTTCCGTGATTGATGAAAAAACCATTGAGCAGAATCCATTATTAAACGTTTCAGATATTATTCAACGAGACCCATCCATCTATGTAAAACAAAGCGGTGGTCTAGGTCAGATTTCTGAAATTTCGCTTCGTGGTACTAAATCAGTTCATACATTGGTTCTTAAAGATGGCGCTCGTTTAAATAGTCAAAATGAACTTGGTCCTTTATACCCAGCATTTTTAGATACAACAGATGTTCAACAAATTGAAATATTAAAAGGTCCAGCATCAGTTCAGTATGGAAGTGATGCTATTGGCGGTGTAGTTCAGTTAATTTCTAAAAAACCTGAGAAAACAGGCGCTGAGCTAACGGGTATTTATGGTGAAAATAATACCTATAAGACTATTGTTAATGCCAATCTTGTAAGTGATCAAGGTTTCTATGCACAACTAGGGGGACAGCGCTTAGAAAGTGATGGAACACGTATTTTTGAAAGCCAACCAGAAAATGAAAAGGCTGGATATGATCAAAAAGGTTATCACGCTAAAGTAGGCTTCTATCAAGAAAACTTAATAGATGCTTCTGCTTCAATTAGTGAAAATAAAGGCACTAATATTTTCAGTAATGATTACATAACCAACACAGCACAGCGTCTATTCGAAAATCGAGTTATCAACACAAAAGTTGCTTATAATATTTTGCCTGATCTCATCATCAATGCACACTATGCAAATGTTCAGGATAAACAAAATGTTCCCGCTTACGACTCATATTACAATACTGAAAACAATGAAAGCGATCTAAACCTGAAATGGAAATTTACTCCACACCAGAATATTTTAGTTGGTGCAACATATAACGATGCAAATTATAAAAGTAATACCATTCTTAACTCAGATAAAAGTGTGAATAGCACAGGGTACTATTTACAGCATCAACTCAAAAATGATCTTTTTGACACCCAAGTTGGGGTTCGTTTAGAAGACAACCAGCGCTTTGGTACTCATACTGTTGGACAAGGTGCTATCCGTTATCACTTCTTACCTAATGCTAGTGTATATGCAAATATCGGTAGTGCTTTCAGGGCTCCGACCTTGAATGAACTATATTCACAATGGGGTGGTAATGAAAACTTAGCGCCAGAAAAAAGTACTTCTTATGAAATGGGTGTGAACTATGATCTTACTTCCAATGTGAGTACTAATTTTTCTGTTTATCATACAAAAATTAAAGATCTTATTGCCTACAATGCAGGCACTAATACAAATATAGCTAAGGCGAACTTTACTGGTGGCGAAGCTGGAGTAAAGTGGCATCAAGATGATCTGTTCTTATCTACTGAATATGCTTACGTAAAAACAGAAAATGAAAAAGACAATACAGAAATTGCTTATCGACCTCGCCAGACTCTCACTGTAAGCACTGGTCTAGAAAATGCAGTGTATGGAATTAGTGCTTCGTTAATCGCTAGAGCTAAATCTTATGCAGATTCTGCAAACTCTATGCGAGTACCAGGTTATGCAACAGTAGACTTAAATGCTTATTGGAACGTTATTCCTAACGTAAAATTATTTACCAATATTCAAAACGTAGGTGATGTTCAATATCGTGAAGTATTAAATACATATCCTTCAAATGACTGGTATGTTAATACAGGCCGCCAAGCTTCTGTTGGCGTAACTTTCCGCTATTAATTTTTCACCCTCATTATAAAAATATTTTCTTAACTCCAGTTTCGGGGTAATGTTCTGACCGACATTACCCCCTTTTTTATGTTCAGGATATCCATCATGGGACACCGTTTAAGCAAAATCTATACACGCACAGGCGATTCAGGTACCACAGGTTTAGGCGATGGCTCTCGTGTTGCCAAAGATGATTTACGAATTGCGGCACTTGGTGATGTCGATGAACTCAATGCCATTATTGGTGTACTGCGTGCACAAATCACAGCCAGCCAAGTGACTAATAAAGCAGATTGGGACAAAAGCCTGAGCTTGATCCAACATTGGCTTTTCGATTTAGGCGGCGAAGTTTGTATTCCCAATTACAATTTGCTTCAGCCCATTTGTATTGAATTTCTGGAAAAAGAAATTGATCGTATGAATGAAGATTTGCCTATGCTGAAAGAGTTTATTCTGCCATCTGGCTCTTTATCTTGCAGTTACGCTCATCAAGCGCGTGCTGTTTGCCGTCGTGCAGAACGATCACTTATGTCGGTACAGACTCGTGATCAAAATATTCAAGCCACAGCACTCCAACTTTTAAACCGCCTATCTGACTGGTTATTTGTCGCATCTCGTGCTTTACAACGTGCAGAAGGTGGACAAGAAGTCCTTTGGCAAAAAAATATTAATGAGATTATTTAAAAATAGACTAATTTAAGTATGGTCTCTGCTTTTGAAGAGACCATAACCAACAATAACTGAATAGAAGAAAATTATGCGCATTATTGGTCATCGTGGTGCACGCCGAGAAGCCCCTGAAAATACATTAGGCGGTTTTCAGCACATAAAAAATTTAGGTATTCGTAGTGTCGAATTTGATATTCGCCAGCTTCAGGACCAAGAACTGGTCGTTATTCATGATGATAATTTTTTACGTACAGCTGGAGTCGACCAAATTGTTGAGCAATCTACTTTGGCTCAAGCTTTATCATTTGATCATCGACAAAACTGGCCCAATTGGCCAAATTCAGAGCCAACCCCTACTCTTACAGGCGTTTTAAATTTACTTGATAACTTTGATCATATTGAAGTTGAGGTTAAAGCTGTCAGAGATATGGCATTTGCAGAAAAGTTAGTTCAAAAGCTTGAGTCTGAATTACAGGGGTATGAAAAAGTCGTGACTATTACAAGTTTCGATCTTCAAATTCTAACTGCCTTACGTGATATCAACTCTCAATTTAAACGCGGTTTGTTAGTTGAACTTCCGGTTGGAGCTACAGCGATTGAACTCGCTCATCAATTTGGTTGCTGTCATATTGGTTGGTATGACCAGCTTGCTACAGATGAAATGATTCAATTGTCTCACCAAGCAGGTTTAAACATTAGTGTCTGGACAGTAAATGATGTAGAAAGAGCGAAGAAGCTCCGTGATTTAGATATTCAGGGCTTAATTACAGATATTCCTACAACAATGCTCGAAACACTTTAAATGAAAAAAGGTGGTATTAACCACCTTTTATTTTTTCTCGGCCTGAATCAGGCGTTGTCCATTCTGATCAAGTAAATATAGGGTATTACCTACCAACTGGAAGCGTTGAATACGTTGTAAGGAATCAACTAGTTCTGCTTCTTGAGCCAAAGCACCATCACAACTTGAATGTCCCGCATTAACTTCCATATCAAGTTTCTTTTGGTTGAAATCAAATGTGTATCGTCCAAAAATACGGTTACATCCGGTATGGCCAGTTACAGTTTTGACTGCTGAGTTCAGTGAAAGAGTCGGCCATTGGTTAAAGAATTTTGCCTTATGACCATTAATCTGAGTGATTTGCCAATCAATATCTTGAACACCTTCCGGGCTCACTTTCTTTTTAACTACCGGAGTTTGTGCATGGTGTATGGGTTTTACATGGCCTTTTTGAACATTTTGTTGCGGCGCGCTTTGACATGCTGCCAATACAAGGCTGATTGCGATGAAAAGACATTTCAATGGCAATTTTCCTGCAATATCAATGCTATTCTTTTTTCTCAATCGCTGTATTTTCATTACACAACTTCTCCTATCTGAAATGTTGCCAAGCATGGTTTAATTCTGTTACGGTTCTTTCGATACATCTGTACAATAATGTTAGTGATTCTCACTATGCACGTGCTAATATGGTGTGCAAAATAGCAATAAATCTTGATGATTGGTTTTGCTATGTCGTTTTGTCTTTTTACCTTGTATGACAAGGTTTCTAGGAGCGCTGCCGGATATGACTTCCGCCCCACTCAAGGCCCCAATTAACTGGACCGCTAGCATTACCTTAATTGGTTTACCAATTCTTGCTGCAATCATAATCCCGATTTACGCGTATTATTATGATTTTAGTGTAAGCGCATGGGTAAGCTTATTTTTTCTTTTAGCTTTAAGTAGCATGGGGATTACTGCTGGTTATCACCGTCTTTGGGCACATCGTGCTTATGAAGCGTCGTTACCTCTTAAAATTCTTTTAATGATTGGCGGCACATTTGCTGTACAAAACAGTATTCTGTTTTGGGCATCTGGTCACCGTACCCACCATCGCCATGTTGACGATGTAGATGAAGATCCATATTCAATTGAACGTGGATTCTGGTATGCCCATATGGGTTGGATGATTCGCGATCATTCTCCATCTGAGCCAGACTTTAAAAATGCGCCTGATTTACTCAATGACAAACTGGTGATGTTCCAGCATAAATACTATGCTTTACTTGTCGTAGCAGTTCACGTTGGTATTTTAGGTTTAGTCGGCTGGGCAACTGGCGATTTATGGGGAGTTGTTCTTCTCGGTGGTTTAGTACGTTTAATCATTAGCCATCAAGTAACTTTCTTCATTAACTCTCTTTGCCATATGTTTGGTAAACGTCCTTATACCGATGAAAACTCAGCACGCGATAACTTCTGGTTAGCGATTGCAACATGGGGCGAGGGTTATCACAACTATCACCATATTTTCCAATACGATTATCGTAATGGTGTGAAATGGTGGCAATATGACCCAACTAAATGGCTAATTTGGACATGTTCTAAGATTGGTTTAGCAAAAAACCTACGTCGTATTCCAAGCTTTAATATTAAAAAAGCAGAATTGGCAATGAAGTTTAAATATGCTGAACAAGATCTTGCGATTTATGGTCACGATGTAAATGCCGACATTAGTCAAATGAAGCAACGTATTGCTCAAGAATATGAAGCATTTACGCATACTTTAAATGACTGGGCGAAACTCAAAGAACAAGAGTTACAAGCAAAGAAAGCAGCAATGGCTGAAAAGATTCATAAAATGGATCATAAGTTAAAAGTTGATTTCCAATTGCTTGAACATCGTTTGAGTCATCATCGTGAGTGTCTAGAAACTTTAATGCGTAACATTAAAAAGAACACAAACGTCGTACCAGACTAATACGACTCTAGTTCGAAATAGCGCCTGTAAAGCCATGCTTTGCAGGCGCTATTTTTTTGGCTCGTTTTTAACTATGGTATAGTGAAGTTCACCTCAATTATTTAGTCCAGCCTATGCAATTTAATCCGCTTTATTCATCACTCAATTCTAAGCTTTTTCATATACAGCAGCCTTCCCCTCTTCGAGGTGCAAAGGCTGGACACTTTAATCTAGCTTTAGCCGAAGAATTACAATGGACAGATGAAGAAAAAAAAGCATGGGTTGAGATCTGTAGTGGCCAGCGGACTTTCCCAGAGTTTCCATCTTTGGCAATGGTTTATGCAGGCCATCAATTTGGACAATGGGCAGGTCAGCTAGGCGACGGTCGCGGTTTACTCATTGGACAAATTCTGAATAAAAAAGGTCAAACCATCGATTTGCATTTGAAGGGTGCAGGCCCTACCCCTTATTCACGCATGGGAGATGGCCGAGCAGTTTTACGTTCAGTTATTCGCGAATATTTAGCAGGTCATGCCTTAAATGCTCTAGGAGTCGCCTCGAGTCATGCAGTAGGTTTTACAAGCTCTACCCAAGGTGTACAACGTGAAAAACTAGAACCGGGTGCAATGCTGCTCAGGACATCTGAATGTCATATTCGTTTAGGGCATTTTGAATGGATCAATCAATATGCGCCTGAGTTATTGGCTGAGTTCACTCAAAAATGCATTGAATGGCACTATCCAGAATGCCAACAAGAAGAACAGCCTATTTTAGCTTTTGCTAAAGCTGTGATTAGAAATACAGCCATTATGATTGCTAAATGGCAGCTGGTCGGTTTTGCTCACGGTGTGATGAATACCGATAACTTGAATATTACGGGCTCTACACTCGATTTTGGCCCATACGGTTTTATGGAACGTTTCCGTCCAAACTGGATTAACAACCATTCTGATTACCAAGGACGTTATACCTATCAAAACCAGCCGAGTATTGCGCACTGGAATTTATGGACTTGGTTAAATAATCTCATTCCACTTGCTGAGCCTGAGCAAAAGGAGCAATTCAAAGAAGCGTTGGCCGCTTGTCTAGAAGAATTTGAACCCACTTTTATTGAGCATTACACCACTGGGTTATGCAAAAAAATGGGGCTTCCTCATTTTCATAAAGACAGTACTGAATGCGGCTTAAGCTTTTTACGTATTTTGCAAACAGAGCAGCTTGATTACACTCAAAGCTTTATTCGCCTTCAAAATAAAGAATATAAGGTTTTACGTGATGATTGCCTTGATATTCGACAATTTGATGCTTTCCTTACGCAATACGAAAATATTCGTGAACATCAAGATACCGATGAACTTGATGCGAACATGCAAGAAGCAAATCCGATTTATATTTTACGTAATCATATGGCACAGCGAGCGATTGAAGCAGCGGAGCGAGATGATTTTAGTGAAGTAGACCGTTTGTTTAAGTTACTTAATCATCCTTATACAAGACAACCAGATTTGGAAAAACCTGAAGACTTAGGGCCATTACCAAGCGATGTACCTGATGTAGCAGTGAGCTGTTCGTCTTAATTTTTTATCCACATTTTCTGTGGATAACATTGTGGTTATCCACAGAATAACTTTTCTAAGCAATTATTCTTCAGGATATTCGAAGCGATACCCTACACCGTAAACAGCTTGAATCCACTCATGACGGTTACCAGTTTCCGCCACTTCCGTGATTTTTCGACGCAAGTTTTTAATATGGCTATCAATAACTCGGTCAGCAACATCAAAGCTATCCGGATTAATATGGTCTAATAATTGTGCACGTGAATAAACTTGCCCCACATGTTCTAAAAATAGCTCAAGTAGGCGAAATTCTGTCGGCGTTAAACTTAAAGATTTTTGTTGATACCAAATTCTTTGTTGGGCTTTATCGATGCGGAACGAATCATTTTGTTCTGGCTCAGCCTTACGTTCCAAACGGCGTAAAACTGCTTGTACACGGGCAACTAACTCTTTTGGACTAAAAGGTTTGCACACATAATCGTCTGCTCCCATATTTAGCCCTAAAACACGGTCAATTTCTTCAGTACGTGCAGTTACCATAATAATTGGTAAGTCTGACTGTTCACGTACCTTACGGCAAATCGTTAAACCATCCATTCTTGGAACCATTAAGTCCAGAATCATTAAATTAGGTTTACGTTGTTGAAAGCTCGTATAAGCATCTTGACCATCATGAAACATGCTTACTTCGAAACCAGCAGCCTCAAGATAATCACGCACCAGATGCGCTAACTCGACTTCATCTTCAACCAACATTACATGTTTCATGGGCCATTTTTCCTTTTATTTAACTCTGCTTTTTAAAGGTAAGTACACAACGTAAACCACCTAATGGTGAGTGTTCAAAACTTAGTGTACCACCAAGCGCTTGCGCAATTTTACAAGATAAAGCTAAGCCTAGTCCTGTTCCACCTGTACTACGCGTGCGCGAATCATCTACACGATAAAAACGTTCACCTAAACGTGATAATTGTTCATCACTTAAACCAAACGGACTGTCATCGACATATAAAGTCCACTCCTGAGACGTTTGACTTGTATGAATATGAATCTTTCCACCTGTTTCGGTATAACGAATACTATTACTAATTAAATTAACAATAATTTGTTTAAAGCGATCACGGTCTAATAATAATGGAACACCCTCACCTTCCACCTCAATTTCCAGCCCTGCCTGTTCGAGTTTAGGTCTGAAATTTTCAACTTCTTGCAGTACAACATCCCAAGGGTTGACCGAACTTAAATAGCATTTAAGTTGCTGGGCATCGGCCTGTGCCAAGTCTGCAAGATCTTGAGTGAGTTTCTTTAAGCTTGAAACTTGTCGCATCATGGCATCGAGATGTTCAGGAGTCGCCTTTCGAATACCATCTTGCATTGCCTCGATTTGCGCTTGCAATACAGCTAATGGTGTTTTTAACTCATGAGATGTATCTGCAACCCATTGTCGTCGTGATTCTTCATGTTGATGTAAAATCTCGGCTAAATGATTTAGTTGAGTTGATAAGTCACCTAGTTCATCATTTCGTTTAATCACAACTTGATGCTGATAATTACCTTTAGTTAATTCATTTGTTGCATTTAATAAACGCTGAATTGGCTTTTTAAAATAAGTTGCCATTAAAAGTGCTGCAACTAAACTCGACAGCAATGTTAAGGCATAAATTAAAAGTAAATAACGCTTTTGATTACTAAAGAAATTAATACTTAAAGCATCTTCTTTATCTAGGACTGGTTTTAGTCCTAAATACCCTACCACCTCATTGTTGACGATGATAGGACGGTACGACATTTGATCTGAAGATGGCGGTTCACCCACTACAAACTGATGTTTGGCATCATATAAGGATAAACGAGAACTTAAGCCTAAACGGTCTGGTAAAGCAATAAAGCGCTTCTTACCATTTTGTGTCTCAATATCTTTGAGACTTCCTCTTTTTGACTTGTTTTTATTGTCATCACGTGGACGAAACTGGTTAGTACTTAACGGGAATTTTAAACCTTCAAATGGTTGATATTCAGAAGGTAAGTTTTTTTCTAGTGTGCGTAACTCTTCATCGCTAAAAATAGAATTTTTATTTGGAGATGCACCATCTGGAGAAACATTAATGAGAGTGTGTTCATCGAAAGAATGCTGCTGAATGGCAATGTCATATTGGCGTCTTAACCACCACTGTGAAAGACGATCGTAATCATCTGGAGCGGCTGTTCCTTCAATTTGTAAGATTTGGGCTTGAATCGCGTTTCCCCAATCATGATAAACGTTATAAACATTTCCAAGATTGGTCATGAGCCGATCTAGCTTTTGCATTTCAACATCAGCCACATATTTGGCAAAGTTCTTTTGCATGGTCCAGTGCAGAACACTCAAACTTGCGGTTGCAATTAACAGCGTGGTAAGCAAGACCGTTAAAAATAGCCGCAATGCAATGGGAACACGTAGAACGTTCAAAAGCATTCTCTCATTTTTATCCTATATTTTGCATTGTAACCAACAACGAAAAGAAAAACTCTCCATTATTTCTTCATCTTTATTATCTAATCTTTAAGTCATCTTAAAACAAACATTAAAGGGCTTTAAACATGAAAATGACGGCTAAAATCGCATTATTCAGTGCAGCAATTGTAACTATGGGCAGTTTGGCAGCTTGTCAATCAAACCCTCAAACGCCTAATTCAGACCATCATATGATGAAAGATGGTCCACGTGATGGTCATCACCGCATGAAACATCGTGAATTTACACCTGAGCAAAAAGCAGCGTGGGAACAGCACCGCGCAGAACGTCAAGCTCGTTTTGAACAGATTCAAAAAGCATGTGAAGGCAAGGCAAATGGTCAAGCTGTAAATGTCCAAGTTGGAGATAGAACACTTGAAGGGACTTGTAATCTTCGTTTCGAACCAAAGCGTCCTCAACCACCAATGAATGCTCCAGCTCCAGTAGCACCACAAGCAAAATAATTTTAAAAATACTGCAATAAAAGGCGCCTATCGGCGCCTTTTTTGTGTACATAACTACTTACGATTTTGACTATTTGTCTCATCTAAACTTCACCAAAAGTGTTTACACTCAAAGCACTTACATAGTTCAAGTATTTTTTTCTTGACTTTGCAGTCACAAAGTAAAGGCCCTGAGGTGCTTGTACAGTTATGCAAGTTGTTGCACGATGTAATGGTTCAAGGTGCCTCTTATGGCACATTATCGTAGATTAGGATTATAACTCTGGTTTCACCAGTATTGAGGAACCCGATATGCCACAATACAAAGCGCCCTTACGTGATATGCAATTTGTTTTGCATGAATTATTAAATGCTGAAGAACACTATGCAAAATTACCTGACTTTCAAGGTAACGTAAGCCGTGAATTGGTTGATCAATATTTAGAAGCTGCGGCAGACTTCTGTGAAAATGAACTTTCTCCTTTAAACCAAGTTGGCGACCGTGAAGGTTGTACTTGGAATGATGGTGTTGTTACTACACCAACAGGCTTTAAAGAAGCTTATCAAAAATACATCGAACTTGGCTTCCCGTCTTTATCAGCAGAAGAACAATACGGCGGTCAAGGTTTACCTAACTCTTTAGGTATCGCAATTTCAGAAATGGTAGGTAGCTCTAACTGGGCATGGGGTATGTACCCTGGCTTGTCTCACGGAGCAGTACGTACATTAGAACATCATGGTTCTGATGAACAAAAAAATACTTACTTACCAAACCTTGTTTCAGGTGTTTGGACAGGTACGATGTGTTTAACTGAATCTCATGCAGGTTCAGACTTAGGTATTATCCGTACTAAAGCAGAACCAAATGCAGATGGTAGCTATGCAATCTCTGGCGAGAAAATCTTTATCTCTGCTGGTGAACATGATATGGCTGAAAACATTATCCATATCGTTCTTGCTCGCCTTCCAGGTGCACCAAAAGGGACTAAAGGTATTTCGTTATTTATCGTTCCTAAGTTCAATGTCAATGCAGACGGAACGATTGGTGAGCGTAATGCAGTACGCTGTGGTTCTATTGAACACAAGATGGGTATCCATGGTAACGCAACTTGTGTCATTAACTTTGACCAAGCTAAAGGTTACTTGATCGGACCTGAAAACCGTGGTTTGAACTGTATGTTCACCTTCATGAACACAGCACGTATTGGTACTGCGGTTCAAGGTTTATCTGCATCTGAGTCATCTTTCCAAGGTGCTTTAGCTTACGCGAAAGAGCGTTTAGCAATGCGTTCACTTTCTGGTCCTAAAGCTCCAGAAAAAGAAGCAGATCCAATTATTGTTCACCCTGCTGTTCGCAACATGCTTTTAACTCAAAAAGCATTTGCTGAAGGCGGTCGTGCACTTGTTTACTTACTTGCTCAATATGCAGATATCGTTGAAAAAGGCGAAACTGAAGAAGAGCGTAAGTTTGCTGACAACATCTTGTCTTTATTGACTCCAATTGCAAAAGCATTCTTAACTGAAACAGGTTCTGAGTCTGCTAAGCACGGTGTTCAAGTCTTCGGTGGTCATGGCTTTATTTCTGAGCATGGCATGGAACAAATCGTACGTGATACACGTATTGCCTGCTTGTATGAAGGTACAACTGAAATTCAAGCACTAGACTTATTAGGCCGTAAAGTTTTACAAACTCAAGGTGCAATGCTTCGTGATTTCACTAAGATTGTTCACAAGTTTGTAGAAGCAAATAAAGACAATGCTGCCATGAAAGAATTTGTTGAGCCACTTGCTGCGCTTAACAAAGAATGGGGCGACCTCACTATGCAAATCGGTATGCGTGCAATGCAAAATCCGGATGAAGTGGGCGCTGCTGCTGTAGATTACCTCTACTTCGCTGGTTACGTTACTTTAGCTTATCTATGGGCTCGTATGGCGCTTGTAGCACAAGAGAAATTAGCAGAAGGTACAACTGACGTTGATTTCTATAACGCGAAAGTTACGACTGCTCGCTTCTACTTCAAGAAAATCTTGCCACGCGTACGTTCTCACGTAGACGTTATTGCTGGTGGTTTAGACCCATTGATGTCATTAGATGCTGAACATTTCGCTTTCTAACCATAGTTAGTTGCGATATGCAATGTTAAAAATTAAAAAAGGACTGCTCAGTTTTGACGGTCCTTTTTTTATAAGATCAGTGATAAATTTAGACTTTAAATTCAATATCCATTTCGTTTTACAGGATATCTAGCACAAGTTGATGTGCATAAAAAAGGTGAACGATTATGCCAATTTACAATGCTCCTTTAGCTGATATGAAATTCATCTTAAATGATGTATTTAAAGCAGAACAATTTTGGCAGTCTAATGAGAAACTCGCTCATGTAGATGCTGCAACAGCTGAAGCAATTTTAGAAGAAATGGCTAAATTTGCTCAGAACGTGACTCATCCATTAAACCGTACTGGTGATGAAGAAGGCGCTCGCTATGAAAACGGCGAAGTCTTTACTCCTGCTGGCTTTAAAGATGCATTTCGTCAATATGCAGAAGGTGGTTGGATTGGCTTAGGCGCAGATGAAGAATGGGGCGGTCAAGGCATGCCAAAAATGCTGACCGTTCTTGCTGATGAAATGTTATTTGCGACAAACCCATCTTTCATGCTCTACCCGCTTCTTTCAGTAGGTGCTGGCATGGCCTTAAGTAGCTATGCTTCTCAAGAGCAAAAAGAAACTTATTTACCTAAGATTTATTCAGGTGAATGGTCAGGTACCATGTGTTTGACTGAACCACATGCAGGTACTGACTTAGGTATTATTAAAACTAAAGCCGAGCGCAATGAAGACGGTACTTATAACATTACAGGTACTAAAATCTTCATCACTGGCGGTGACAACGATTTAGCAGAAAACATCATTCACTTGGTACTTGCTAAAACTCCAGATGCTCCTGCTGGTTCACGTGGTATCTCGCTATTTATCGTACCGAAATACCTTGTAAAAGAAGATGGTTCTTTAGGTGACCGCAACCATGTTGGCCCAGGTTCTATTGAACATAAAATGGGGATCAAAGCATCTGCTACTTGTGTAATGAACTTTGATGGCGCAAAAGGTTACCTCGTTGGTAAAGAAAACGAAGGTCTCGCTGCGATGTTCGTTATGATGAACTACGAACGTTTATCAATGGGTATTCAAGGTTTAGGTGCTTCTGAATTTGCTTATCAAAATGCTGCTCAATATGCGACTGACCGTTTACAAGGCCGTAGTGCAGCTGGTGTCCAATCACCAAACAAACCTGCTGATAGCATTTTAGTACATGGTGATGTACGCCGTATGCTACTTAACGTCCGTGCAAACAACGAAGCTTCTCGTGCATTTGCAGTCTATGTAGGTCAACAGCTCGATATCACTAAGTTCTCAACTGATGCAGAAGCTGTGAAAAAAGCGAATGACCGCGTTGCGCTTTTAACACCAATCGCAAAAGCTTACCTTACAGATACCGCATTCCAAGCAACTTTGGATGCTCAGATGGTATTTGGTGGTCACGGATATATTCGTGAATGGGGTATGGAACAATGTATCCGTGATCTTCGTATTGCGCAAATCTACGAAGGTACCAACGGCGTTCAGTCTCAAGATTTAATTGGTCGTAAAACTATTAAATGTGGCGGTGCATTCATTGCTGAATACATTACAGAAATCCGTGACTTTGCAAATGATTTAGACACCGATTTGAACTTCATTAAAGATGCAACTTTAGATGCTGCAACTGAAATTGAAGCAATCACTCAGTTTATTATTGAACAAGCTGCTGAAAATGTAGATTTCACAAATGCTGCTGCTGTTGATTACTTACATGCAGTGGGCTTACTCAGCTTCTCTTATATGTTTGCAAAAATTGCTGCTGCTGCTAAAGATAAATCTGGTGATTTCTACCAAAACAAACTTGCTTTAGCTCAATACTTTGTTGAACGTATCTTGCCAGATATTGATGCACGTATTGCTAAAATCAAAGCTGGTTCAGACTTAATTATGGGCTTTAGTGAAGACTACTTTACAAACCAAGCATAATTAAGATTTTTATAAAAAACGCCTGAGTAATCAGGCGTTTTTTATTTTGTATTTGCTATTTCTATTGGCATAAAATTTGTTTATTTTCTAGGCATACTCATATTAAAAAGATTTTACTATGCCTGATCCGAAAAAGTTTGAAAGAACGCTCGACCGGTTTGGTCACTATGCCGTTGAAGCTTTTCATTATTTGGCTTTATTCATTATCGGTTGTATGGTGGCATGGTCAGCAGCACATACAGTTTATGAAATTTTAACTGTCAAAAAGTATGCATCAATCGATGACATCTTATTGTTATTTATTTATCTGGAACTCGGCGCAATGGTCGGTATTTATTTTAAAACCAATCACATGCCTGTACGTTTTCTTATTTATGTGGCAATTACAGCCTTAACGCGTTTACTGATTTCAGATATTCAACATGACCATAAAGCAGATATCGATCAAGTGATTATTACCGGTTCAATTTTAATTTTAGCGATTTCAATTTTAGTGGTTCGTTTTGCTTCTTGGCACTACCCATCTGTAATGAAAGAAAAACATTCAAAAACACCCAACTCTTTAAAAACTCCTCAACCACAAGATGATGAATTAGCATAAAAAAGGCCTCAATATTGAGGCCTTTTCATTTTTATATTTTAGTTTTAACGCACACGATAAACTTGGTGATGTGAATCAACTAATAAATATTGATTCGGTGTTTTCACCCAATGATATCCACGTGGTGGTTCATATAAACGATGGGCACGCCAGTCCGAAACAAAATAACGGTTATCACGGTATTCTACAGGAATACGCTCCCCTCGCTTGAACACAACATATTCATGGCCACGGTTTGCATTTGACCAAACCGGTGGTCTATGGTCATCGCGTCGATCATAACGATGATCGTAGCGTTGTTCATAATGTCGATAGTCTTTACCGTGATAGTTATCCCAGCGATTATTTGAATCCGCCATCGCAGTAGCAGACATACCCAACATTAAAGTTGAAAGTACAAGAACGATTGGCTTTTTCATGGTGCATCCCTTTTGTCTTGATATAGAGCTAGATTAAAAGAGAGTCAAGGAGAAACCATGAATAAAACCGGCTTGATTGATATTGTTTGTAATGACTATAAAGAAAATATGAAGAATCTGTATCTGTGCTACCATTAGCATTTTCTAAGCTAGGTCAATTGCTGTGTCTGAAATCAGTTTTGAACGTCTTCATCAATTTTTCTGCAAAGTTCCAAGTGTACAAGAAGCCCGTATTATGGCGCATGGAGCAGATGGCGAACACGCTTGGTGGTTTAAGTTCAGTATTGATGTAGAACACCCACTTGCATGGCAAACCGTGCAAGAACTCGGCCATGTTTTAAACTATCTATCGACGAATGAACGTCTGCCTACGTTATTTTTTCCAGTGTCACCACCGCCTTATATGAATGGCGAAGCAAAAGACTTTTTGTCATGGATTATTCAATGTAATCATCCTGAGTTTAACCCTGATGCCGTATGTGATTGGCTTGAAGCACGTTTACCTAATCCGGTAGATGATGAATCGCAGTGGAAGATTAAGACTGATTTGAGTGAAATAGAAAAGTTAGATGATAAGGCTTTGGATCAATTGATTCCGCCAGCACCTTAAAATATTCCAAGTTTTATTCTCTATTTTTAATTAGCACGACGGGGCCTTACCGCTTTAAGTTTTACTTGTAGTAGCTAATTCGTTACTTTGGTTTCGCCCAAAGTAACCAAAAGCATTTGTCATCCACAAAACCTGAGGTGCGAATAGCAAAGATTAATAATCTTTGCCGTACCGCAAGGCGAAAGCTATGCTTGAGTTTGAACTACGCACTTTGTTTGTCTTGCGCTCGAAGCAAACGATGTTTGCTTTCCCTCGCTCAGGTTGTGGATGACTCTAGGCACAAGCCATTTTTTGGAAAACTCCAAAGGTAGTGATTAAAAAGTCGATAACCCTGACCATTCCATAAAGCGATAAATCCAATACTTCACTTTAGACTCGTCTGCATACTTCGCATAATCGACGCTCATCTGTCTACCTTGTAGATTTGACCAAGAAGTATTGAAGTAATCCTGAGCATCTTTAAAAACTTGATCTTGAACTTTGCCTATAACCAACATATCCGTTTCAAGGTTGTAATTTTTTAAATTACGAGCAGTGAAATTGGCAGAACCTACAATCAACTCAGCTTGCTGGTCGTTATATTTCACAATCATTTTGCTATGGTTCTGTTCACCATGCGTGTCACACCAGCGAATTGGTATACCAGCAGTATGTAGTTCTGAAGCAACCTGACGGTTTGGAATACCATTTTTTTGTCTTCCAAACGCATCTTTATTTGGGTCAAGTAAAACACGAACAATCACACCTCGCGCTTGAGCATTTTTTAGAGCTTGAATAATCTTGCGTTCAGATAAATAGAACATACTTAGATCGAGATGTTCTTTGGGCTTAGCCGAATTAATTAGTTTCAATACAGATTCATAGATTGCGCCTTCAGTTAACACTTGAACCTGAGGCTTGGTTATATCTTTTTCAAAGTCACCTAAAATGAGTGATGGTGAGCTACTTCCAGACATCTGCGCAACAGCAGCTTCTGTTTGAAGAATATCAGTAGCTGTGGCTCCTGTTACAACTAACGCAACATTAGAGTGTCTCGAACTACCATCGTGTGGATTTGCTGAAGTGATCAATGATTTCCAACCAGCGTCAGTATCAACAACCAAGGTCTTACGGTGATTCGCTTTAAAATTAAATAGGTTCAGATAACTGCGTAATGTAATTTTTTCATTACCAAAAGGATTGGGTAACCAACCTTTGTCTGGATTATTTCCGATATTTTGGCAACAGATATACCAAAAACCAGACCAAAGTGGATTTGAAGCACGTAAAGGTGCCAGATTCGTTTCGATAACATCAACACCGGCTTGTCGTAACTGCCGATAATGCTCTGGACTTAAACCGCCATAAACTGAGTTAATCGGGTCAGTAATTAATACAATCTGGATTTGACGGTTTTGTCTTTTTTTACTAATCAACGCATTAGTTAGTTCCTGCATCAATGGTCTTTGCTTTATTTTTGAATCACCCACCTCTGAATTAAATAAAAACATATCGACCACAATAGTAGTCTTTGCCTCATCAATCATTTTTAAAATTTCATCAAAAATATGTTGATCAAGCTTCTGTTGACCATTGGCATCCAGATAAGTTTTATCTGCTAAAAATTTGACATCGGCATGTCTAAGCTTGCCACTAAAGTTAATGCCCTGTGGTAATGGTTTTACTGTGTGGTAAATTGCCGATGCAATATATGCAATAGCAACAACGCAAAGTAATACCGCCATATAACGACGCCCTGACCAATTTATTTTTTGATGAATTCGCTGAAAAATACGCATAAAAAAGACCTAACTTGATCATTCCAAATTAGGTCTTTTAGCTTGATTTTTCAAGTTTAGTTTCGTGTTAGGCCTTAGAAACTAAAGTTTACACCGACAGTAAAATTACGTCCGACTTGTGGAACATTTGCAAGGAAAGACTCATGTTGATAAATTCGGCTATCAAGCAAGTTGTTGGCATTCAAGAACACTCGGTAATCACCAATGTTGCTATATTTGCCGTTATAACCAACGCCTAAATTCAGCATGTTATAGCTCTGACCTTTGGTTTCATAATTAGCAATATCATCTTGTTTAAACACATGATAGTACTCGGCAGAACCATCCCATCCATCACCAAAATCTGCTTTAACTTTAGTACCTAAACGCCCACCCGGAATACGTGGTGCATTTTCATTATCAATTTTGCCGCGAACATAATCACCAAATAGCCCTAAATTATATACAGGTGAAATTTGGTAGCTTAGGTCAGCATCGACACCATAGAACTTAGCTGCATCTTGACTATATTGAATAAGACGGAAGCCTTGGAAATCATCCAATGTATTAGCATAAATGAAATTATCAAAACGGTTATGGAACACGCTTACGTTGTATTTCAAAAGGTCATTATTAAAGTGCAAACCTAACTCAACATTATTTGAGCGCTCTTTCTTCAGGTCATCATTACCCAACTCATAAGTATTGGTCGCCATATGCACACCGTCCGAATACAACTCTTGAGCAAATGGCAAACGCTCTTGGTGTGATGTTGTGAGGGACAATTTGTATTGAGGAATGAATTCCCAGCTTGCTGTACCAGCAACCGAATATCCAGTACCCGTGTAATTCTTTTGATCTGACTCAATGTCGATAGTTTGATGGTCAATACGCGAAGAAACTGCAAGATTGACGTTATTGATTTGTTTTTGTTGCAAACCAAATACGCTATAACGTTGGGTTTTGCTTGGATCCATAATCGACTCATCACCAACAATATTCAGTTTTTGTTGGGTATATTGCGCGCCAATTTGTCCTGTCCAACCCGCCCAAGCATTATTTTCTAATGTAACTCGGCTATCAATCCCTTTGCTTTTAAAAGTTGTTCCGACATCAGTATTATGCATTTCTTCATGTTGATAGTCGGTATAGCTTGCTTGCGCTGCAACTTTAGCAAAACCTGCAAACGGGTCTCTTAACTCACCTTTTAAGTCATAACGCTTTTCTTTGAGATTAATCCATGAGGCATCATGTTCGTGCTCATGCTCATGTTCGGTTGATGGGTCATCAGTTCCACACACGAGGTGCAAGCCATCACGTTCACATGAACCAAAAAGCTCATTATCGGCAGGAATACCATATTGATCATGACGCTGGCTAAATGAAGCACCGATAAAACCACGATCCCCAATCCAAGATAATCCAGCATTATAATTTTTAGAGTCGGCAAAAGTGCTATCCTGACGACGCTCGTCTGTTTGTAAATCTCTAGGCAAGATATAGTCATTCGCATCGCGCTTTAAACCACCGACACGTAGCGCAACATGGTCCCCTAAACCGACTGTCGCTTGCCCTGAATATAGTAGCTCATCACTACCTGAGTTGTAGCGTACACCGGCTTTTCCTTGATAGCCCTTGTCTGGCATGCTGGTTGGAATTTTTTCATCAACAACATTTACCAGTCCCCCCACAGAGCCTGCACCATATAATAATGCTTCAGCACCATTTAATATCTGAATATCTTGGGCAGAGTTTGGATCAACCGTAACGGCATGGTCTGGCGATACAGATGAAACATCCATTACATCTCCACCGTTTTGTACGATCTTGACACGTGTACCGTCTTGACCACGAATGACAGGACGGCTCGCCCCTCCTGTATATTGAGCTGAATAAACCCCTGCCTGACCATTTAAGGCATTACCAATACTCGTTGCACCTTCTGCTAAAGACGTATTATTGGCTGGTGCTGTGGGTTCTGCTTTAACCGTAATTGTTGCCAATTCGGCAGGTTTCTCTTCCTTAGTATTTGTGTCATCCGCTGCCATCACTTGCTGAATAGAAAGTGATAATAATGAGAGAACAAAAAGCTGTGTTTTGAGCTGCATAGTCAATGCCCCATATTTTTTACGTTATATTATAACATTCCAAATGTTTTGCAATAAAAAACATTAACCAAAAGCATGTTTCGTTAGACTCGTTGTTTTGATGATGTGAGAAGCTTCGTTTTCCAATGCCTTTTACAATCTCTCATGCTGTTCTTGCTCCACCGATTGCTAAACTAAGTCGAAACACACTGCCTGTTGCCGCCCTAGCTATTGGCAGCATGACACCTGACCTTTACCGCTTATTTACAGTTCAGTCAGGAATGCTGACTCATCAATGGAAGGGCTTGCTTTACCCAAACCTTGCATTAGGTTTATTGTTTTGCGTCATTTGGTATTTACTTTATCGACCTGTGGTTTACCGTTTTTTTGGTATTCAGCATGATTTGAAATTAGACTCTTTTAAACGTTTTATCTACTTTTTAATTGGAATTATATTTGCACTCATTATCGGTATTGCCACTCATCTCATTTGGGATGGTCTTACTCATTCTGACTTTCGAACTTTTATCTTCCAAGATTTTTTATCCCAAACGGTTCATTTCTTTGGTCGTCCCTATCCTTTGCACCGTCTACTTCAACTCGGTTCTTCTGCTCTAGCATTACCTTTTTTAGGCTGGATGAGTATTCATTATTATCAAAAATATAAACAGCACTGGAAAATAAGTCATAAAATTAAAATTTTTGCATGGTCTCTGTTTATTTTATCTACACTTTTAGGCTTATTTTCACTTTGGGATTATGCCCGTTACATTCCTCATGAGGTTTGGCATACCGACACCTATTACTTTACAGGCCGATCTATTAATGAGTTTATGCAAGGTTGGTTAAGTACTTTTAGTTTAGGGTGCTTATTATTCTTGTTTTTAGATCGACAACAAAGAATGGGCTAATCGGTAAACTTGCTGCCAAATTGCTCATTTTTAGCTAAATTATAGCTGTTTTTTGATCTAGTTCTTGTGGCATGCCATTCAACAGGGCATAATCGAAAACTTACTTTTTTGACGGTGCGCGGTTTACGCATCCGTCCTTTCAGCCAATATAGTTTGGATAATCTTCATCATGATGCGAACTCATTACTGTGGCTCTTTAACTGAAGCCCAAATCGACCAAACCGTTACATTATGCGGTTGGGTACATCGTCGCCGTGACCATGGCGGTGTTATTTTCCTTGATATGCGTGACCGTGATGGTCTCGTTCAAGTGGTTATTGACCCAGATACTCCAGAAGCATTTGCAACTGCAGATAAAGCACGTTCTGAATATGTATTAAAAATTACAGGTCGTGTTCGTCGCCGTTATGAAGGTACTGAAAACCCAAATATGGTGAGTGGTCAAATCGAAGTTTTAGGCAAAGAAATCGAAGTTCTTGCTGCTTCTGAAACTCCTCCATTCCCATTAAATGATGACACGATTAACGTGTCAGAAGAACACCGTTTAAAATATCGTTTCTTGGACATTCGCCGTCCTGAAATGTTAGAGCGTTTACGTTTCCGTTCTAAAGTAACTAACTTGATCCGTAACTATTTAGATGATCACGGTTTCTTAGACGTTGAAACTCCGATTTTAACTCGTGCAACACCTGAAGGTGCACGTGACTATTTAGTACCAAGTCGCGTACAAAATGGTAGCTTCTACGCACTTCCACAATCACCTCAATTGTTTAAACAATTATTGATGGTTGGTGGTATCGATCGTTACTACCAAATCGCGAAATGTTTCCGTGATGAAGACTTACGTGCTGACCGTCAGCCAGAATTCACTCAAATCGACATTGAAACATCGTTCTTAAATGACGATGAAATCATGGATTTGATGGAAGGCATGACTGTTAAACTATTTAATGACTTGCTTGGCGTAAAGTTTGAAAAATTCCGCCGCATGCCATACAGCGAAGCGATGCGTGACTATGCATCTGATAAACCAGATTTGCGTATTCCATTGAAACTCGTTGACGTTGCAGATTTAATGCAAGAAGTTGAGTTCAAAGTATTTGCTGGTCCTGCAAAAGACCCTAAAGGCCGTATTGCAGCACTTCGCGTACCAGGTGCAGGTTCATTAACTCGTAGCCAAATTGATGAATACACTAAATTTGTTGGCATCTACGGTGCGAAAGGTTTGGCGTATATCAAAGTCAATGAAATCGAAAAAGGAATTGAAGGTCTTCAATCTCCTATCGTTAAATTCATTGAACCAATCGTAATGAAGTTACTTGAGCGTGTTGGTGCAGAGAATGGCGATATCGTATTCTTCGGTGCTGATAAAGCCAAAGTTGTAAACGATGCTATGGGTGCACTTCGTGTCAAGATCGGTCATGACTTGAACCTTGCAACTTGTGAGTGGGCTCCACTTTGGGTTGTTGACTTCCCAATGTTTGAAGAAACTGACGATGGCAAATGGACTTCTGTTCACCACCCATTCACACTACCTAAATCTAGCGTAGAAGACGTGAAGAGCAATCCAGGCGAAGCACTTTCTGTTGCTTATGACATGGTATTGAATGGTACTGAAGTTGGTGGCGGTTCTCTTCGTATTTACACATTAGAAATGCAAAAAGCGATTTTTGAAGCGCTTGGTATTTCTGATGAAGAAGCAGAAGAGAAATTCAGCTTCTTGCTTAACGCACTTCGTTATGGCGCCCCTCCTCACGGTGGTTTGGCATTTGGTCTTGACCGTTTAGTAATGCTTATGACTGGCGCGACTTCAATTCGTGACGTTATTGCATTCCCTAAAACGAAAACTGCTGAATGTCCACTTACTCAAGCACCTGCTCCTGTTGAAGCAAACCAACTTCGTGACTTGGGCATCCGCTTACGTGAAAAGCCAAAAGCTGAAGAATCTAAATAATTATTAGATTGTGAAATTAAAAAACCCTGCTTATGCAGGGTTTTTTAATAAATAATTTTTAATGAGATATTTCTTTTTCAAAACTCGAAACTGTATTAAATTTTTGTTCAAAAATCTGAATAATTTCTTTTTTTAGTTTTTCAAAATCAACCACTTGCTCATCATCATTTAAACAAATCTGTGGAAGGTGCTCATTTTTAATAACATGATTAATTTCAGGAAGATTTTGGATTCTTAAATTAAAATTTTGACCACGCTCAAATATATTTACGGGGCAAAAACGAGCAGAACATAACTGCCACAATCTGAACAAGTACTGATTAACATCTAAAGGCTGTCTAAATCGATGACTTGATACTTCCTTTAAGTAGTTTTCTTCTTTTTCCCAAACCTCTTCAAATATCGATTTCAAAAACGGTTGAGGTAAATGATTACTATAAAAGCTTGAGAATTTTCGATTATATAAACTTAAAAAGTTACCCCAATTATTACTGATTGAATAACGATGATTAAAAAGTGCGTAAGGATTTTTTCGAAATAATTTTCTCTTATCAAAATATTTATTAATAATCGCAACATCGGTCAAAGCAACAGCACCTAAAAAGTTCTCTTCTCCCACTACCATTAAAGGCTGTAGCCTAACTCCATCGCAAGGTAGACCATTTCTAAAGAAAAACTCAGGTTCTAGGGGGCTATTAATAAAAGTATCATCATTAAAATAGACAAAGTGCTCTGCAAGACCTTCTATTTTATGAATATTAATTTCGATAGCATGAGAGTTAAAAGTAGGTAAATAGTCTGGATTTATAATTTGATCATGGGTCACCAAGTTTAATTTTGGATGATTTTGTACTAAAAATTCTGGAAAATGACCACAAGTTACTAGATGAATTTTTCGTACCCAAGGACAGAATTTTTCAACAGATCTAAACCAATATTGAAGATTATCCCAATCACGATAACGGCACTCATCAATGACCTCAGTCACCTGTGTATTTGCTTCTTTAGATTTATAATATTTATAATCTTGCTGCCATTTAGTATCAGTTGAGTCGACCCAAATCATTACAAAATCAATAGGCTGCATTATTCTCCCCTAAGCTAAATTCAACAAGATAATGAAAGTTTTAGCAAATAAGAGGGATATTACTATTTATTAATGTTAATTAAAGTTCACAATTCCTTCATATTTTTATTATTTCTAAACAATTTCGTTAATTCATAGTCTATTGAGGTGACAGTGGGCAAATGGCATAATAGCTGCTCTCTTCTCCCGCATGGTAATTGATTATGGCAATGCGTCCTGACGTTCGTCGACATGCTTTAGTCGTGATTGTATTCTCTCTTGCGCAATGGTTTTTCATGCGCTATATCCTTTCACATGAACTATTTAATTTAACGACCAACCAACGCATTCTTTATTTCTGTGTAAGCAGCCTCGCAGGTGCATTACTTATTTTTGTAGCACTCATTTATATGGTGCTTAAAGGAAATGCGGATAAATAGTAATTTCTTTTATTTAATGGATCTCTGATTTTAATATCATGAACATGAACCATAATTTACTTAAACAAACTGAGTTCCATTCATTTCATTGGGATAACTTTAGCTCTGAAATTTTAGCAGCTCATCAAAGAGTTATGTCGCATTTAGGTTTAAATGTTCGATATACTCAAAAGAACATTCCACATGGTCAATGGCTTGATGAAATCATGGCAACAGCTCAAGCTGAAGTTATTGCGATTATTGAGCCCGATCTTATCCCATTGAACATCGATATTGTTTTGAATGCAATTGAATATGTTATTAAAAATGATACGTTTTTAGGATGTGCTCAAGTCTCAAATCATATAGGCAATGCAACACATATTTTTGCATCTCCTGCTTTTTTCTTTATTACTAAAACATGTTATGAAAAACTTGGGCGTCCCTCTTTTATGCCTAATAAACATGGAGATGTTGCAGAAGCTCTTGCATTTGCTGCCGAAGAAAAAAGAATTCCCTATCATACTTTGTTTCCAACACGCTATGAAAAAGCACCAAGTGAAGGTTGTTGGGCCCTAGCAAGTTATGGTTATTATGGCATAGGTACAGTATTTGCAGATCAGGTTTACCATTTATTCCAAAGCCGCACTGCTGAAAATATAGAACTTTTCGTGAAACGTTGTGATGAGCTCATTAATAATACACTTGATATTTCAGGTTTTAATAACTGTATGAGTCTAGAAATGCCATCTTATATTTATGAACCAAAGAAAAAGCGTAAATGGTATACGAAAATCTTTTCATAAAAATTTGTTTAAGAGCTTACCAATCATAATTATTGTAAGCTCTTAAATACATTTAACATCGTGGATGTTTTCCTTTTATAAATGTTTGAATAACAAGTTTTAAATCACGAAATTCAAAATGGCTTAACTTACGATACATCAAACGTAAAAATTTCAATTTAGCCATAAAAGTACTTCCACTATAATATTTTACTTTAAGTGTATTTTCATAAATAAACTCTTTTTTTCTCCAATCAGTTAATTCTTCTTCGGTTAGTGACAAACCATGTTTTAAATATGTTCTAGATGAAAAGCTAAACTTTTCACCTTGTTTTAATAAATTATTTAAACGAATGAAAAAGGTTGAATCAACACCATAAAAAGCAAAATGTGGGTCAAAGACAGAGCCGAATTTTTCAATAAAAATATTTTTTATATTTTTTGATAAAATTAAACCTGAACCAACTGAAAAAATAGATACCACTTTTTCAAGCTCATCACTATTTGTCAATAATTTATTATTTACCATAGGAAAATGTTGAATATGTTCCACTCTTGCATATATTTTAGGAAATTCAATATCAATATCATTTAGTGTTTCAAATAAATGCTTTTCATATTCTGCATTTATTATTGTGTCATCATCGAACAGCACATAATAATCAGCGTCATCTCCTTCTATAAGATCATTATAAATCCAACTTAAAGGTTTGTTTTGCAAATGATTTTCTAAAGTAACTTTTAAATGTTTATCTCTTAACTTTTCAAAGAAATCATCTACAATTATGTTTTTTGGTCCATTATTTACAATAACTAAATGATCTAAGGGATGAGTAAAGGAAAGTAAACTCTGTAAAGTTGAAGATTCTTTTAACGTTTTATTATACAACACAACAACCATTACAACTTTTGGCATAACACCCCCCAATAAACTACTAAGTAGAAAAATATAAAATTAAGCTTTAATTCAATAAAAAAATCTTCGCAGATTCATTTTATTACTTATTTGAATAAAGTTGACTAAACAGTTTAGCTAGATTACGTCGAATGCCTGTTCCATACTTACTTTTCTTTAAACTAGTTGCATCGACTCGTTCAGCTTCGATGGCACTTAACTCTTGATTTTTTTCTCCCTTTTGAATGACTGGATGATCAACAATATATGTCATTAAAAGATGCACTTGGCTATCAAAATCAAATAAGTAACTCCAATCATCAGCCCGACGTAAAGGCTGATGATAAGCCAAAAGTACTTTTGCCATATCCCGATCAACAATATAAGCCATCGCATAGTTCACACGATGAAAATAGTCAGGAATAACTTCAAGAATCTTTTTATTCAGAAAAGTCTCCTCTTTAAAATTTCCTCGTACTTTGCGTGATTCTTTCATTTGTATCCCACCTAAACTTAATAATGTTTTAGATGGTAAATGAGCACTTTCTATTTGTTTTTCTAATATCTCATAAGTAAGATCACTTGGGAAAATAGCATCATCTTCCAAAATTAAAGCATACTGATCATCAGTATCTAAAAAAAATTGAAGTGCTTTTAGATGAGATAAAGTACAGCCTAGTTCACCTGGAGTTAAAGGAGTTTCACGGCCCTTTACAGCTCTTTCAAAATATTCTTTTGCTGAAAGGTCTCCTCCTTTAATGCCTACTCTCGTTATAGGTAAGTTTCCTTGCTCAAAAAAATTTTGACTGAGGAATTTACTTAAGCGAGGTGAATTTTCCTCTTCGATACTGATAACATAAATCTTCATTAAGTAACTCCCCACTTTTAAACAGCAAATATGATATCTAATGTAAAATAGACTTAATATATCTTTTTTATTTCTTGTATTGTCATGATTCGTTCAATCCAAAAAAAATGGTACAAATACCAACAAGCAAAAAAAGCAAAATCTTTTGACTCTCATTGGTATATGCGTTTTGGTTGGTTAGAACAACCTTTTACATCACTTGAACAACTAGACTCTCTATTTGAAATTCACTCTCCTAGAAAATTTACATTTGCAGATAGCTTTTATGCTTATGAAAATGATCGTCATTTTATTTTTTTTGAAGAAGTTGATGATGAACATCCTGTAGGCTTTCTTTCTGTTTTAGAAGTCTTTAAAGATGGTACATACACATCACCTGAAGCTATTTTAAAGCTCGACTATCACCTATCTTATCCTTGTGTATTTAAAATAGATAATACTTGGTACATGGTACCAGAGACTTTTAGCAACAAAACAATCGAACTTTGGAAATGTACTGATTTTCCACTAAAATGGGAAAAGCATTCTAATCTTTTAGAGAATATTGAAGCAGTTGACACCACACCCTTTTATCATGAAGGTTTATGGTATCTTTTTACTTCTACACGTCGTGACTGTAAGAAATTTGGTGATCGTTTAGATTTATTCTTTACCGAGGATATTTTAAATCCTAACTGGCAAGAACACCCAATGAACCCAGTGTGTAAAGGAAAAATTCAATTTAGGATGGCTGGTAAACCTTTTTTCTATCAGAATAAACTGGTTCGCCCAAGTCAAGACTCTTTAAAACGTTATGGTGGACATATTGAACTTAAGGAAATCATAAAATTAAGTCCAAAGGAATATGAAGAAAAACTGTACGAAACAATATATCCTGAATGGAGCAAAGATGATGATGGATGTCACACTATTGATGTACATTCAAACTTCATTGTTATGGATGCGATCCGTTTGACAGAAAAAGATAATTAGCGTTGTTGTCTCAACGCTAATTTATAAATATCTAGTGTTTTATTAACCATTGCATTTAAAGACAATTCAGCCTCAGCTTTATCAAATGCAGGCTTAAAGTCATGATGAATATGCTCAAAGTTTTTAATCGCAACTTTAATTAAATTATTAATTTCTAATACGGTATTATCTTTTGCTATATATTTTTCTGGAATAAATTCTCTTACCATACCAACATCAGTGGCAATTACAGGTTTATGTACCAATAATGCTTCTGCAACAATTAAAGGCCCTCCTTCTCTCAAGGAAGATACCACCACTAAATCACTTACTGCCAAGTAGGGATAAATATCTTGCTGATAACCAACTAATTTAATTTTATCCTGTAAATGCAGCTCTTGAATTAATTGACTTAAATGTTCCTGCTCTGGCCCCTCTCCTAATATTTCTAGCTGAATCTCCAAACCTTGCCATGCTTCTATAAGTCGATCAAAGCCTTTTACTGGATCTAATCGGCCAATTGCGATAACTTTTTTTAGAGTTGTTCTAGGTATATCAGCAGTCAATCTTTTTTCCTGAGCCACACCATTATAAACAACATGAACCGGTCGATACTCACTCACTTTATCAGCAACCGCCTGACTTACAGTTATTACCTCATTAAAATGCCGATAGCTACGCATATTATTTTTCATACCATGAATGGTTGCCACACTTGGTACTTTTAAAAACGGTAGAAGAAAACTCAAAATTTTTGAAGCTTTTCCACCTTGAGCATGGACAACATCAGGAGCAATTTTTCTAATTTCTTTAAAAAGAGAATAGAGAAGACCGATATTCATTCTTCCTTTGGAAAAATCAAAATAATGACAATGAAGATGCTCTATTTTAGGTAGTGTATTTTGATAGTTTAAGTCTAAAAATAAATGGACTTCTTGCTTTTGTGATAATTCTGCACAGAGTTGGAAAGTATGCTTTTCTAACCCACCAATTTTCCCACCATCTGTCGCCATAATCTGAACAATTTTCATAGCTTGCCTACTTATTTTTTATCTTTATTCATCGTCTGTTCAAACAGTTTGGCTTCTTTTAGAAATGCATAAAACGCGTTAATCATACTATTTACGAAACCACGCCAACCATTTAAGAAACTACGGCGAATAAAATAAGACTTCATAAAAGTCACTGGCATCACCAAAACCAATTTTGCAATGCTTGGAGACTTTCCTTTTTGGAATTTCTCTAATGCTTTTAAGTTGGAATATTGGTTATTTTTTTCGACTTTAACGAAAATACTCGACTCACCATAATGATAAATATCGTGTTGAGCGCGCTGAGATTCACCATCTACAATTACATTTTCATGGACTTTATTGGCAAGATCATAATGCCCTTTAGACTTACGGAAAAAACGCACTTTCGCATGTTTCTTAGTATGTTTACTGTTCGGAACACCTAAAAATACATCATTAATTGGAGTGATTAATGCATCAAGCTTGTTCTGCTGAATAGTCTCAACAATCTCTTGTTTTAATTCATTAGATAAGACTTCGTCGCCATCTAAATTGAGTACCCAATCATTTCGGCATTTTGCTAAGGCCAAACTTTTTTGCCCAGCATAACCCTGCCAGTCTTGATGAGAAATTTGGGTATTTTCAAAGCGCTTTGCAATTTCATAAGTATTATCAGTACTACCTGAGTCTAAAATAATAACTTCATCAAACTCACTGACACTTTGCAAAGTTCGCTCTAACCAAGCACCACAGTTTAAAGTGACAATATAAACACTACATGGAATTTTATTCATAACTTATAACGTCCTTTAGCAAGGGCGATACGCATCTGTAAAGCATTCATGGCACCATGTGTGCTGACACGTGGAATATTAAATTGGTTATCTGCTTCATACGCTTCGATTTTTTTACGAGTCGATACTGCATTTTTAAAGCCAATATCTTGGGCCATTTTCTGATGCTTTTCATTAAAACGACCAAATGGATAAGCAAAGCTAGGGCATTTTCCAACTAATGCTTCAACATCACGCTTAGACTGAAGCATCTCATTGTAAGCCGTTTGGTCATCAAGCTTAAGCAAGTTCACATGGTGTTGAGTATGCGCACCAAACTCAATCAAACCAGAGTTGGCCATTTCATGGATTTGATGGTGAGTGAGCTTTTCAATACCTTCAATTTGCGTTGCCAAATAAATGGTTGCCTTTGCATTATATTTTTTAAGTAATGGATAGGCATAAAGATAATTATCCATAAAGCCATCGTCAAAACTTAAAGCAACCACATTCTTTTGATTCCGATATTGTTCAAGCTCAGAAACAAAGCAGAAGATAGCCCCTTTACGCGTCAACAACTGTAAGAGTTGTTCAAACTTTTCAGGGGGCATGTTCATACCAGAAGCAGCATCCTTAGGGGTAACCTGATGCAACATCACTATGCGTGGTAGTTTGTTCGAACGGAACGGAAGCCAGAATGTATAATTACCCAGCACATATAACAGTGCAGCAAGTATTAATAGGCCTACCGCAACGTACAAAAACCACATCATGCATAAACCTCATGTGACCATTCATAATTTTCTGAAAGGGGCTGCTTAAATGTCACCTCAACCATAAATTGAGTGATACGTTTAGCATTGAAAGATTTACGCGTTTTCTCCCAGCCCTCTTTCGCTATTTTTTCAGCCTGCTCTGGATTTTGATCAAAGAATTGGATCTTCTTAGCCAAATCAAACTGATCATCAAAGTAAACCACTTCCTGCTCAGTGTAGAGTTTCTCAAAACCTGGAATTCTTGGACTAAAGGTGAGTAAACCATTACCAGTCAACTGTACAATACGGTCAGAACTATACAAGGTTACATCATTACGACGTGAGTAATTAAGTCCCATTTTTGTTTCAGAAAGAACCTTATAATAAGCTTTACCGTAAACACCTGGTTGCTCAAAACAACCATAATATTGATAGTTTACATGACCTTGTTGCAGGGCATCTGCCAAATCTTTTAAGAATTTTTCACGTTCAGGTTCTTTATAGACCACACCGCAGAAAATAAATGTCTTATCAGTCTTAGAGTTTGAAAATTGCTGTAGTGTTTCAACGTTACGATGACCCACATTAGGCAGATAGGCTACGCTTAAATGAGGCTGCTTTAACTTCTGTAAATACTCACCACCCGTTGTACAAAAGATAGCATCCAAATACGGGGAGAATACTTTTACAAAGCCAAGTTTGCTTTCTAAATAAAGCGGATCAACATACCAAAATGCGATTTTAGTATTTGGATAAGATTCTTTAATTTGTCTTAGAACATCTGGACTCATCAAGTCACTATGTCCAATGAGCACCAAATCGGGTTCAATGTTATTGACGACTTTTAATACTTCTTTGTTGGCCCAATTAGCACCCAATTTTTTTGTTTTAAAAATCGTCCCCATTCGTGCCATATCACGAAAACTAAAATCATAAACGAAATGGCCATTTTCAATTAATCCGGCAGAAATTTTACGGTCTGTACAGTAAAAATGCGCGCCTTGTTTATTAAAGCCAAAATTTGCGATATGCAATATTTTCATTCTAAACTCTATAATTCCATCAATTCTGGAGATGAACTAAAATATTATATCATGCCTTAATTTATGTAGACCGTGTTATCAAAATATAGGATGATATCGCGCTTTTACACTTGGAACAGCTTGGCGTGATTTTTCGATTCAAAACAGGAAAGTTATGGTTCTTTATTTATTGCTTTATGCTGCTTGTTCCATCATGCATTATTTCCAGTGATGGTTTTTTCAAAGCTTTATATCCGCTTATTTTTTTCGTTTTTTTAATTTATCATTACCGCCGTTTTTTCTGGCTTAGTTTACCTATTTATCTTTTAAGCCCTTTTGCACTGTACTATGAAATTACCTATAACGCCCCAACTGAAATTTCAGTGTGGCTCACAATTTTAGGTAGCTCTGCAACTGAAGGCCAAGTTTATTTATCGACATTAGATCTTCCTTTAGCAATTGGTTTGATTATTGCTTACATCATTCCTTTGATTTTCTTTTATTATTTCATTCCAAATCAACGACTAAGCACTCCAATATGGCTACGTATTTTAGCGTTATGTCTTATTTTTTCGCCAATTCAACGCTACCTTAAAGCACCTGATCATCAGCAAGGGTTTCTAAATGTATATCGCCATTTTAAACAATCTTACCCCTTAAATTTACTTCTCGGTTTACCAGCAGCGAGTCTTGAAGTAAATCGAGTAAAAGATTTCATAGCCACACAAAACGAAATTGAATGTACACAAGTTAAGGAAACTCGCCCTACCATTACAGTACTAGTTATTGGGGAAAGTGCTCGACGCGACCGTTTAAGTTTGTTTGGCTATACCAAAAATAATACAACGCCTTATCTAGAAAAATATAAGAAAGATTTATGGTTATTTAATAATACGATTTCAGGCTCTTATATGACCAGTAAGTCTGTACCGACCTTATTAACAGGAAAGTTAAACGGAACTGATAATTTAAGCCCTTCTATTGTGAATGCTTTCAATGCAGCAGGTTACAAAACTTACTGGTTTAGCGCACAATCCCAATATGGAGAATATGATTCTCTTGTTTCAGCGTATGCCTCTTCTGCTCAAGAAACCCAATTTTTGACGCAACATTCATATTCAGCCTCACTAGAAACTCATTATGATGAGGAGCTACTCAAATCATTTGATCGAGCATTGGCAGAAAAAACACATCATAAATTCATCGTGTTACACCTTTATGGCTCACATGCTGATTTTACAAAACGCTATCCACCGCAATTTAATAAGTTTAAAGATACGTATGACAATACAGTACTTTATACAGACTATCTGCTCAATGAAGTTATTCAAAAATTAAAAGCAACCAATGTGGACGCCAACTTAATTTACACATCTGACCATGGACTGAACCTTGGAGAATGTAAAGAAAATAGTTCACTGCATTTAGATATGAAAAATAATTTTGATGTCCCTTTAATTATGTGGAGTTCAAGCTCATGGAAGCAACATCATCCAGAGATGGCGAGTACTCTTTCTAAAGAACAAAGCAGTGCAATCAGCTCAATTAATATATTACCTACACTCTTAGATATGAGAGGTATTCACTGTAAAAACATTTCTCAAGAGAGATCGTTATTTAATTCGAAATACAAAACATATCCAAGAGAAATTTTAGCAACATCAGAAACAGTCAACTATGATAAAGGTCACGATGACAGCCAATGTCATTTAGTGAGCTGATAAACGACCCGATCCGCTTCCTGCAGGACCTGCCCTTCAGGAAGCAAATTTATATCAAACACATTTGCTATTAACTTTTTCTCTAGCAGTATATCAACCGAATTGGTAATACGATCTTGTTTGAGTCTGTCCATTGCAATCACACCGACTCGGCAACCTGCAGTAAGTGCCTCATAAATCATAGAAACACTATCTTCGGTTACCCACACAGCTTCTGCCTTTTGCATTTCCTCAAAAATCCAGCCTTGAGGAGTTTGCTCAACCGGACATATCTGCAAACACTTAGCAAAGCTTTGTTGTTTTAAAATATCAATGAAACTTACAGGAGTACGACGTGAGGTGGTCAGGATAATCTCAGAATTTGAATTACACTCAACAATTTTTTGGACACTTAATAATACTTTTTCATGGTTCCACTGATGTCGTTTAGATGAACCACCCAATGCAATTAAAATTCTGCCTGCCTGATGTCGGTTTTCATTACGAATTGGATTCAATGCTCCACGCGTAACAATAACGCGCTCATTTGAAAGAATACCGTCATGCTCTGGAATCACAGCATAGTCAAACCAAGCAATAGGTAAATTTGGCTTCATTAAAATAACAGTCTTCGCCTTTTTAAAAATTTTACCCAGCAACCAGACACGAAAGTGCGTATGGCTCCCGACACCAAATATGAAATCGGGTGCTTGCTGAAGTAGAGAATTTTTTGAAGAGAAAAGCGCTTTAATTAAGGAAATAATAGGCAAGTCATTAATAGAAACTTCTTCAAAAGTTGCATTTGCCTGCTGTCTTTGCATTGCCTGAAACAAGCCTAAAGCCTGTGAACGATGCCCTGCTTTACCATCAGAGACATAGACAATATGCATAAAAGCTCCCTAACTAAAAAATAAAAAGGCGAAACCAATGTTCGCCTTTTCATGTTAACGGATTAACTTATTTTACGTAAGTTAACCAGTGTTCATATTTTGGATTTTTACCTTGAACTGCATCAAAGAAAGTCTTTTGGATTTCAGTGGTAATTGGACCACGGCAACCCGCACCGATTTGACGGTCATCGTATTCACGGATTGGTGTAACTTCAGCAGCAGTACCTGTGAAGAATGCTTCATCGGCAATATAGAATTCGTCACGTGTAATACGGCGCTCAACAACTTGGTAACCAAGATCTCTAGCAATCGTCATCACAGTTTGACGTGTAATACCGTCAAGTGCACCACCAGCGATATCTGGAGTATGTAAAACACCATCTTTAATCAAGAATACGTTTTCACCAGAACCTTGGCACACATAACCTTGTGGGTCCATAAGCATTGCTTCATCGTAACCAGAGTGCGCAACTTCTTGGTGAGCAAGAATTGATAATGTGTAGTTACCAGATGCTTTTGCTTTACACATGGTCACGTTTGGATGGTGGTGAGTAAATGATGAAGTTTTAACGCGAATACCTTTAGCCATTGCTTCATCACCAAGATATGCGCCCCACGCCCATGCTGCTACTGCGGCATGAATAGTGTTATTTGTTGCAGCAATGCCTAGTTTTTCTGAACCGATCCAAATAAGCGGACGTAAATAGCAAGAAGCTAATTTATTTTCACGAACAACATCGATTTGTGCTTGCTCAAGCGCTGCTTGGTCAAACGGTACTTTCATTTGATAAATTTTTGCTGAATTTAACAAACGTTTTGTGTGGTCTTGAAGACGGAAAATTGCAGTACCCTTAGGAGTTTCATAAGCACGAACACCCTCAAATACGCCCATACTGTAATGTAGTGTATGGGTTAAAACGTGAATCTTTGCATCACGCCAATCAATTAATTGTCCATCTTGCCAAATAAAACCATCACGATCAGCCAAATTCATGGAACACTCCAAATTGTTATAAAATCATTCACTATCCAACTCAACCGAGGCGGTTGGGTCTATTAATCTTTGCCATAAATTGCAAACGACCGCACGGGTACTACGCCAGTCCGCTGCGCTGACTTGCATGGATTGATTCGCAAGGGCTAAGCGGTGGCTTTCGGCACGTTCACTAAGATAGGCTCGAATTAATGCTGTGGCATCTTCACTGGATAAGCAGTCTGCTTTAGCAGCATCTTCTAATATTCTTACATTATCAGAATAATGGGCGAGATCGGGTTTCGTCCCGCTCCATGCAAGTACAGCATACTGTGCCATAAATTCGATATCTACGATACCACCTGCGTCCTGTTTTAAATGAAAAATACCATGTTTTTTTTGTTCAGAAGACGAACCTAGGTGGTCTTTCATTTTCTGACGCATTTTCAACACTTCTTCACGAACATAAGCCTCATCTCTAGATTGAGTCAATATCTCGCGGCGAAATATTTCAAATTTTTGGCAAAGCGTTTCATCACCAGCAATAGAGCGGGCACGAACTAATGCCTGATGCTCCCAAAGCCATGCACTTTTCAACTGATAGTGTTCATAGGCTTTTAGACTGGTCACTAATAAACCGGCCTCACCAGAAGGTCTCAAGCGTGTATCAATTTCATAGACACGACCATCAAGCGTTTGAGTGGTCATCAGTGACATGAACTTTTGAGCGACACGCATGGCAAACTCAAACCCACTAATAGCCTTAGTTCCATCGGTGTCAGCTTGTTCATCTAGATAATGAATAAAGACAAGGTCCAAGTCAGAACCATAGCCCAGCTCAATGCCTCCTACTTTGCCATAACCAATGACAGCAAAGGCTTTATAGTCAAGAGAACAACGTTTTCCCTCGACATCTTTTGGATAACCATGACGTTTTGCTACGGTCTGATAAGCTAAATGAAGAGTTGCATTGACACTAACTTCAGCAATATCTGTTAATGCATCAGATACTTTCATAAGAGGGCTTTCAGCTAAGACGTCACTTGCAGCGACCGTGAGCACATTGCTCTTTTTAAACAAGCGAAGTACCCGCATTTGATCTTCAACCTGATCAATTTCAATACGAAGCAATTGCTGACGTAAAGAATCTTCCAAGTCCTTACGTTTTGGTAACTCAAAGTCCATCGATAAGAACTCATCCAACAGTACTGGATACTGAGTCAGCTCTTCACAAATCCACGGGCTTACTGTCGCCATTTTCACTAGGCGCTGTAATGCGCCCTTACTTTCAATCAACATGACCAAATACACTGTTCGACGCATGACTGACTCAATCAGCGGCATTAAACGTAACAGTGCAGTTTGTGGTTGTTCGGACTGCAAAATCGCTTCAATCAAATGAGGCCAGAAGGTTTTTAAACGCTGCACGGCATTTGAAGGAAGTTTTTTAAGTGCATGACCATGCCAAAACTCATGAATCAGATTTTTCGCATTATCATCTAACACTTCATCTAACTGCTGCTCTAACTGTCCAAAGTTCTCAGTTGCAGCATTAGAGCTGGTATCTTCAATCAGCTGTTTAAATTGAACTTTTACTTTTTGGCGTTTCTCGTTAAGAACATCAATAAATTCATTCCAACTCGTAAAACCCAAGGTATCTATAATGCGTTGTCGTAAATCTGCTTCTTCGGGTAATAATTGCGTTTGCTGATCGTTAAGAGCCTGAATTGCATGTTCAACACGGCGTAAGAACAGGTAAGCATCTTCAAGCTCTAATACGGCCTGTTTTTCCAACAAGCCTGCCTCACCAATATGCTCTAGACTGACCAAACACTGGCGGTCTTGTAACTCACGTTTAGACCCGCCGTAAATCAGCTGAAATACCTGAACAATAAACTCAATTTCGCGTATACCGCCTGCTCCGAGTTTAATATCATCCTCAATATGGCGACGTAAAACTTCGCGTTCAATCATCGCTTTCATATCACGCATGGCCGCAAAAGCGGTGTAATCGACATAACGGCGGAATACAAAAGGACGTGTCATTTCTAATAAGTCTTGCCCTTCTTTCCCCCCCGTGACAATGCGTGCCTTAATCCATGCATAACGTTCCCATTCACGACCATGCTGACTTAAATATTTTTCTAAAGCTGCATGACTAATCGCTAATGCCGAGCCATCCCCCCAAGGCCGTAAGCGCATGTCTACTCGAAACACAAAACCATCTGCGGTGATATGTTCGAGTAAATAAATAAGTTTTTGTCCCCATAAAATACAGAACTGCTGTACATCAATACATTTACGACCATTGGTTTCGCCTTGCTCATCAAAAGCAAAAATCAGGTCAATATCACTTGATAGATTTAATTCCTGTGCCCCAAGCTTACCCATGGCAACCACAATCAAATCTTGAACTTTGCCTGAATAACTTAATGGTTCGCCGTGTTTAGCAACCAATGCAACACGAGCAAAAGCTTTTGCTGCACAAATACTTGCATCGGCAAAGTCAGAAAGTTCACGAGTAAGTGTAACGACATCCGTCAGTTGATTGGCATCTTGCCAGATCCAGCGAAACATTAAACGACTGCGCAGTATACGAAGCGCACGCATCCAAGTTATTTCATCGGCAATGCCTTCAAGCGTGGTGTCTACAAGCTGATAAATTTGTTCTGTTGAGAGCGGTGCAGCAAATTGGTCTATTTGATAATCTTGTTCTAAAACAGCCTGATGTAACCCTAAAACTTGTTCAGCATATTGGCTGGCACGCAATGTTTTTTGTAACTGCTCCGCATTCATATAAAAAAGCTCTTTTCCTCAGACTCTCTTTTTAGTTATAGCAGTTCACGTAGTAATAGGAAAAGGGATTAAACCAATTTTGCTTCAGATGAATCATGATGCTCAATAAGCGTCTCATGACTTTCTTGAGCTGAAGGTAATAAAACTTTAAATGTTGTTCCTACACCTTCTTTGGAACTCACACTAATTTGCCCCTGATTAATCTCAATAAAACGCTTACAGAGACTCAATCCTAAACCCGCACCTTTTTCCCCTGCGGTACCTTTAAAGCTGGCTGTAATGCGTGGGTGAAATAAATTTGCCATTTGCTGTTCAGTCATGCCAAGCCCTGTATCACGTACTGTTATTTCAACACTTGTACCCACCTGCTTCGCTTCAATGAACACTTTTCCAGAGCCGTCAACATCAGTAAATTTCAATGCATTTGAGACCAAGTTTTGGATCACCGAAGTCATCATATTGATATCGGCATAGATTTTTAAATCTTCGGAAACCGCATTTACCAATTCAATATTTTTCTTTAAAGCCAACGTATGCAGCACATCACAGACAATATTGCTCACTTGTCTAAGTTTAAAATTAATAGGGTGATAAACAAAACGCCCACCCTCTGCCATCGCCCATGTCAGCAAACTTTCCAGTAAGTTATAGGTCGATTGAGAAGTGTCATATAAATAGTCGGCAATATTTTGAATACTCGATTCATCCAGTGTTTCACGCTCTTTAGCCAACACTTCGGAGAAACCTAACAAGCCATGAAATGGTGCCCGCAAATCATGTGAAATAATAGAAAAGAACTTTGTTTTACTCGAATTAAGGGCGACTTGTTGCTCATAGAGTTCATTTAATTCTTCATAATTAAATTTCAACTCGATTTGTTGCATAAAACTAGAACAGTAATCGAGCAACAACTGAATTTGATCATTTTCAAAAGTGGTTTCACCGTCATCAAAGAAAACGGCAAACCCCATAGAAGTCTGGTCAGGCTGCACCAAATGGACAGCTAAGGCACGACCACACTCAATATTTAGCTCTTTTAAATAGTTGATTAAATTTTGATAAGAAGGATGATCGTGATGAATCACCTGTTGTTTAGCAAAACATTGTTTTAAGTGTCTTGAAGGTTTAAATGAAATAGCAGTCATGCCTTCAGGACAATGATGCCAGAAGTAAGGTTCCTGATTAAAAGTGAGCAAAGCTTTTTGACACTTCAACAGGCGAACACTAAACCGGAAAAATTGCTCAATGTAGTTCTGCTCGGCATTTAATCCAAGTAATAGTGAAATTCTACAAGCACTTAATTGCTCGACCTGATGTAGTTCTAATCGCTGTGTCATGCCCGCCTCACAGATTTTGTCGTTGTTAGTCGGAACCGCTCTTTGAGAAATGTACTTATAATCATTATGATCTAATACAAACTTTAACACAGTACATTAAAAGAGCAACTTTCTTTTCGAAATAGAAATGTGAAGTTTCAATTAAAGGTTTTCAGATACATAAAGTGGGTATGCTTTAGAAAAATACAACAATTATTTGAAGGTGAGGAGTTGTAAGTAATAAGAAATAGAGATTCAAAAAGGTAAAAATTATCTTAAATCTTCTTTAAGTATTAAAGCTTAGCTTCGACTTAAATTTTAGCTTTAATAAATGCATTTCATATTTAAAATAAAGTCTTCTTAAATTAAAAAAATCTTTAAGTTCTAAATGTATAAAAGATTCAAACCCAACCGTCAGAACTAAAGCAAGTAGTTCACAATTTCTTGAAGTCTATGAACTTTTTTATCCAACAAAAAACCCCTAAGCCGTTAGCTTAGGGGTTTTCGTAGAATCATAAGATTCTGAATCTTGGTCCCGAGGGTCGGACTCGAACCGACACGTCATCTCTGACAGCGGATTTTGAGTCCGCCGCGTCTACCAATTTCACCACCTCGGGAGAGGAAGTATGTTTGTGTTGCGTATATTAGCGCGTTTGTAAAACTTGTCAAACCCTAAGTGAATATTATCGTTCACTTTTAGATCATTTAAACATTTTTCATGATTTAGGTCAGAAGCACAGCCATAAAAAAGCGAAAAAGTTTATACTAGGCCCAATTTTTGCGGTGTTTTTTCCTAAATATGCAACTGTCTGACTTTTCCTTTGAATTACCCGATGAACTTATTGCCCGTTACCCTCTCGAATCACGTAGTGCTTCACGTTTATTGCATTTAGACGCAAAGGGTCAATATCACGATCACATGTTCACAGATATTATCGATCTGTTTGAAGAAGGTGATTTGTTGGTACTCAACGATACCAAAGTAATGAAAGCTCGTCTTAAAGGAAAACGTGCCACAGGTGGTGCTATTGAAATTTTGGTTGAGCGTATGCTGAACCACACCACAGCGTATTGCCATATTAAAGCGAGTAACTCGCCTAAAGCAGGAGCTGAGCTTTTTGTCGGTGCAGACAATATTCCTGTAATTGTGCGAGGCCGTCACGAAAACTTATTTGTCGTTGAGTTTTCACAGCCAATTTTACCTGTACTTGAGCAATATGGTCAGTTACCTATTCCGCCTTACTTTAACCGTGAAGCAGAAGAAATTGACACTGAACGCTATCAAACGGTTTTCCATAACCCAGAAAAAATTGCCAGTGTGGCTGCACCAACGGCAAGCTTGCACTTTGATGAAGAGTTGTTAGCAAAGTTAGATCAAAAAGGGGTTAAGAAAACGTTTGTGACTCTTCACGTCGGTGCAGGTACTTTTATGCCTGTACGCACTGATGACATTACCAACCATGTCATGCACAGTGAATGGTGTGATGTTCCTCAAGAAACCATTGATTTAATTTTAGCGACTAAAGCACGTGGCAATAAAGTAATTGCTGTTGGTACAACCGCAACGCGTGCTTTAGAAAGTGCAGCCCAAGCACACGGCGGAAAAATCGCAGCATGGACTGGTGATACGCAAATCTTTATTTATCCGGGTTATGAGTTCTGTATCGTAGACCGTTTAATTACCAACTTCCATTTACCTGAGTCTACCCTGCTCATGTTAGTTTCAGCATTGTCAAATAGAGACAATATTTTGGCTGCTTACGAACATGCAGTCAAAGACCGCTATCGCTTCTTTAGTTACGGCGATGCGATGCTGATTGATAAATTAGAAGTTTAAAAATTAAAGCTGGGTTAAATCTTATTAGTTAATTTGAGGTTTAACCCAGCATCTATAATTAAAATAAAAATAGTCTTGGTATTTCTATTTATCTCTTTCAATTTAAAGGATAATCTAGGTTTAGCACTTTATGATAATCATCTCATTACCTTCATGCCAATTGATACCGTACAACAAGCACTTCATATAAGACGTAAAAAAAATACACAGGTCTTTCGTAATATTGCTCGACTTTGGGACGCGGGACAAAAGTCACAAACAGATCAAGAGCTCTTAAATGCGTTACATCCATGGCGTGAAGATCATAACCTTCGTTTTGTTAATGTATTGCCGTATTTGTTAGGTATTTGCAGTATTACGACGCTATTATTTGGATATTTTTTTCATCCTCATATTCAATATATTTGGAGTCTGTTATGGGCATTTTTAACGGGTTTTCTGGCCTATTTGCTCTATGAACCGCAAAAGCCTCTAACCGAAGTTATTCACTATTTAGAACAGCGTATGACTGCTTTACGTTATGGCCTGCAGTTTCAGCAGTTACCAGCTTATCTTCCAATTCAAGCCCAACCCATTTTAGTCTTAAGCAGACTAAAGCAATATTTCCCATTGTTTAATCGAGGCAATGAATCGAATGAAATTACAGAGTTTGCTTCAGTGACATGGAATGATGGCATTACAGATCATCAAGTCCTGCTATTTAAATATCACTATGTAAATAACTTACCTATTCTTCAAGATCAAAACAGCGATAAAAAAATAGTAAAAGAGATTCATAAAGATTTATGGGGCGCTTTTATTTTTCAAATACCAGCCTTAGGTATTGCTGTAAGTAATCAACGTTCTCGCTTTTTTGAACCATACTTATGCGAATGGCAAAGTACTGACATTCTGATTAACCAAGAGCTCAATATCTTCGGTACTGACCAGCACCAGTTAGCTAAAGAAATTAGTCCAAGTTTAACTTTAAAACTTCATGATTTTTTTCAACATTTTACCGGTGATTTAATTTATCATCATGAAGAGCAAATATTATGTTATCTCGGTGAGCAAGATCTTTTTCAAACCACCAGCAAACGTAGTGAAATTCATGATATTCCAGCATTACGTGGACATTTACGTACCATGACCATGCCGCAATATGAAAAATTTCAACAATTAATGCTTAATTTAATTAAATAAATCTCTCGTAGTGCCGAACTGGCTACTTATTAAAAATAAGAAGTTAAAAGGTTCAATGAGAGAATAAAAATAAGAGGAGTGAAAATGAAAGGTTTATTCATTTTCTTGGGGATATTCGTTGTACTGATTGCCTGGGGCATCCACATTCGTAACAACATTGTGCGGTATTTTAACGCGACCAAACGCGCTTGGGCTGAGGTTGCAAATTTCGAACGCCAAAAAGTAAAAACACTTGAAGCATTAGAAACTACTCTCAATCAATATACTCAGTTCGAGAAGTCGACTCTAGAAAAAGTGACTGCCTTACGTCAGCAAATTCTCAGTTTAAATGTCGATCATACTGATATTGCTCAATTACAGCAGATTGAAAAAATGAGCAAAGAGCTGATCCGCAGCCTAAATGTTATAGTTGAAAACTATCCTGAATTAAAAGCAGATACGCTCTATAGTAAAATGATGGATGATATTCAGGAACAAAACGAAAATGTTGGCGCTGCAATCAGCATTTTTAACCGCAATGTCGAAGTATTTAACAACCAGATTGAAGTATTTCCAAATAATCTGATTAATACAATGACTTTATCTAAAAAAGCAATTCGTCCTTTTCGCGATAATTTGGCTACAGACAATTTTGACTATAAACCGAACTTTTAGTCTTAATAAAAAAGTGGCCATTCAATCGGGAAATTGACCTATTTTATAGCCAGCTACATTTAGTAGTAGAACTACGTCGCAGAATCAAGGAAAATAGCCCTCTTATTTTTAGGGCTATTTGTGTTTTTAAATTGGTCTTCCTGTTTAAAAACTCCTCATATTACAGCCCCTATTTAGCAGCGAACTGTTTTTTCGCCCTTGCACTGCCCTGCGGCATTGCTTGCTATTGTTCAGGATTTTTAGATGAAGTTTGAAAAATTAGGTCAGTCGGGTCGTGCCCGTCGTGGTCGTTTAACTTTAGAACATGGTGTGGTTGAAACACCTGTTTTTATGCCAGTGGGGACTTACGGTACAGTCAAAGGCATGTTGCCACGTGATATCGAAGATATTCAGGCACAAATTATTTTAGGTAATACTTTCCATTTATATTTGCGTCCGGGCCTTGAAGTAATCAAGCAACACGGCGGATTACATGACTTTATTAAATGGAATAAGCCAATTTTAACTGACTCTGGCGGCTTCCAAGTATTTAGTCTTGGCGCTATGCGTAAAATTAAGGAAGAAGGTGTTACTTTCCGTTCCCCGATCGATGGTTCAAAAGTGTTTTTATCGCCTGAAATTTCAATGGAAATTCAGCATGTATTGAACTCTGACATCGTCATGATTTTTGATGAATGTACACCGTACCCTGCAACACATGAAGAAGCACAAAAATCATTACAGCTTTCTTTGCGCTGGGCAAAACGTTGTAAAACGCATCACCACGATGAGCTTAAAAATAAAAATGCCTTATTCGGCATTATTCAGGGCGGTATGTATGAAGACTTACGTGATGAGTCTTTAAATGGCCTTCTTGAAGTTGGTTTCGATGGTTATGCAATTGGCGGTTTATCTGTAGGTGAACCAAAAGAAGAGATGATCAAAGTTTTAGATTATCTTCCAAACAAAATGCCACATGACAAACCACGCTACTTAATGGGCGTAGGTAAACCAGAAGATATCGTTGAAGCGGTGCGCCGTGGTGTCGATATGTTTGACTGCGTAATGCCAACACGTAATGCACGTAATGGTCATTATTTTGTCACTGATGGTCTGGTACGTATTCGTAATAGTAAATATCGCAATGACCAAGGACCACTTGACCCACACTGTGATTGCTACACATGTAAGAACTTTACCCGTGCTTATCTGTTCCACCTTGAAAAATGTGGAGAGATGTTGGCGTCTATGCTCGGTACTATTCATAACTTACGTTATTACCAACGTTTAACTGAAGGTATGCGTGACGCATTAGATAATGGCACTTTTGATGAATTTGTTCAGGACTTTTATACCCGCCGTGGATTAGAAGTTCCACCTTGCCCTATCGATGAATAAGCGAGATTTGCGCTCAACCTCAAGACAAGGTAAATTGCAAAACGAATTAGGATTATGTCAGGTATCTGACTCATATTTTTTAACTTTAGGAAATTAAAATGAGCTTGTTCATTTCTACTGCACATGCAGCTCCAGCAGCAGCCCAAAGCCCTGGTCTTTTGCCAAACATTTTGATGATTGTTGTATTCGTTGCAATCTTCTATTTCTTAATCTGGCGCCCTCAAGCAAAACGCGCAAAAGAACACCGTTCTTTAATCGAAAGCTTAGGTGTAGGTAGCGAAGTTGTTTTTGCTGGCGGTTTAATGGGCAAAGTAACCAAACTTGAAGGTGACTATGCGGTTGTTGAACTTAACCGTGGTGTAGAAGTAAAAATTCAGCGTGCCAGCGTAATTTCTGTATTACCTGAAGGCACTCTAAATAACCTTTAATCATAAAACAGTCGTGCTTTAGCACGGCTTTTTCATTTAAGAAGAAAGCGAATGCGTTACCCTGCATGGAAATATTTACTGATTCTGGTTGTTCTGGTAGTCAGTACATTATACGCACTGCCTAGTCTATATCCGGATGAGCCCGCAGTTCAAATTTCCGGTGCCAAAGCTGGTACCCAAATTGATCAAAGTGTGGTGCAAAAAGCAGAGCAAATTTTAAAAACAGCAAATATTGCAAGCCACGATAATACTTTTACAAATAATGCTGCTCTCTTGCGTGTCAGCTCTTCTGAAGCGCAGTTAAAAGCAAAAGAAGTATTACGCCGTGACTTAGGTGATCAATACGTTGTTGCCCTAAACCTTGCACCAACTACACCAGAATGGTTGCAAAAAATTGGGGCTAAACCAATGAAACTTGGTTTGGACTTACGTGGTGGTGTTCACTTCTTGCTAGAAGTAGATATGGACAAAGCCATTTCCCAACGTATGGAAACCTCTGCAACTGATTTGCGTCGTCAGTTCCGTGAAAACAAAATTAAATTTAACAACCTTGCGTTAAATAATAATGTGATCACTGTTCAATTTGCTGACAACGCTGATCGTGATGCAGCAATGGATTTTTTACGCCGTAATGGTAATGAATATACCCAACAGGCATTAGCGAGCGCGACAGGTTCTACCTTAAAACTCACTTATACTGATGTACGTCGTCAAGAAATTCAGGCATATGCAGTCAATCAGAACTTAACAACACTACGTAACCGTATTAACGAACTTGGTGTTGCAGAAGCATTAGTACAAAGTCAGGGTAGCAACCGTATTGTCGTTGAATTACCGGGTGTTCAAGATACAGCAGAAGCTAAACGTGTTTTAGGACGTACTGCTAACCTCGAATTCCGTTTGGTATCTGACTTAAATGATCAATATATTGACCCATATACGGGTAAATATAACGGTCAACCTTTACCTCCGGGTACAGAAGTTTTCGCTTATCAATCTTTAGATAGCGGTCGTCAACTTCTGTTGCAACGTAACCGTATCTTGACTGGTGAACGTGTTCAAAATGCAAGTTCTGGCTTTAGCCAAGACTCTGGCGGTGCCGAAGTAAATATTACGCTCGACAGTGCTGGTGGTAAGCTCATGTCAGATGCAACCCGTAATGCTGTTGGTAAACGCATGGCGGTATTGTTCATCGAAAACAAGCAAAAGATTAGCTATGTTACAGATCCAAAAACTGGTGCTCAAACAGAAGTTCGTACACCATATACCGAATCTGTCGTCATTAATGCTGCAACAGTTCAAGCTGTTTTAGGTTCAACTTTCCGTATTACCGGTTTAAGTTCACCTCAAGAAGCATCTGAACTTGCATTGATGCTACGTGCTGGTGCTTTAGCTGCGCCAATGTACTTCGTTGAAGAACGTGTGGTTGGTCCAAGCCTTGGTCAAGAAAACATTGATAAAGGTGTACTCTCAACTCAAATCGGTTTCTTACTTGTTGCAATCTGGATGGTCGTTTTCTTCCGCGTATTCGGCTTGATTGCGAACTTTGCACTTGTATTTAACTTGGCAATGATTTTAACCGTTATGTCTTGGATAGGGGCTTCACTCACCTTACCAGGTATTGCCGGTATCGTTATTACCATTGGTATGGCGGTCGATGCCAACGTACTGATATGTGAGCGTATTCGAGAAGAAATGCTCTGGGGTGCCTCACCCAAACAGGCCATTGTGGCGGGTTATGATCGAGCCTATAACACCATCTTTGACTCGAACTTAACCACGTTCCTCGTTGCATTCATTCTATTTGCAATTGGTACAGGCCCGATCAAAGGTTTCGCCGTAACATTAATGATTGGTATCGTATGTTCGATGTTTACTGCAATTACAGTAACACGTGCAATCGTACAGCTCATTTATGGTAAACGCCGTAATTTGAAAAAGTTGAGCATTTAAGGAGATCTATGATGACTAAAGTGACTCAACAGCCTTCAAAACAATATGGTCGTCCGGATGATGCAAAAATCATCCCGTTCATGAAGATTGCTAAACCAGCAGCAATCTTCTCGATCCTTATTACTTTAGCAAGTATTTTCTTTATTGCGACTAAAGGTCTTAACTTAGGTTTGGACTTTACAGGTGGTGTTTCTGCCGAACTTAACTATGCACAACCAGCAAATCAGTCTGACGTTATTCAGGCACTCGACAAAGCTGGTTTTAAAGATGCAGTAGTACAAACGCTAGGTAGTAATAAAGACTTACTCGTGCGTATGCCAGTACAAGAAGTTAAGGTTGAAGATCTTAATAACGCGATTACCAAAGCTGTGCAATTACCAAATAATGCTGCCGAAGTTCATAAAGTGGACTCTGTAGGCGGTCAGGTGGGTAATGAGCTTTATGTTCGTTCGGCTGGAGCGGTTGCTCTTGCGCTGATCTTAATGTTGATCTACGTGACCATTCGCTTTGAGTTTAAACTCGCGATGGGTGCCGTAATGTCTTTATTCCATGACATCATCATTATTATTGGTGCATTTGCATTATTCCAATGGCCATTTGACCTAACAGTTTTAGCTGCGGTACTCGCGGTGATTGGCTTCTCGCTTAACGATAACATCGTGGTTTCAGACCGTATCCGTGAAAACTTCCGTAAGATTCGCGGCGCAACTCCACGTGAAATCGTGGATATTGCTTTAACTGAGACTTTACGTCGTACTATTCATACCTCAATGACATTATTGCTTGTTGTACTTGCAATGATGTTCTTGGGTGGTGATGGCTTACACTGGTTCTCTGTAGCAATGTTTGTAGGTGTCTTTGTCGGTACTTACTCTTCGATTTATATCGGTACAGCATTTGCGTTGTGGCGTGGTCTTAACCGTCAAGACTTTATCGTTCAGGTTAAACCTGAATTTGAAGATGAAATTCCTTGATTGTCTAAATAAGACTATAAAAAAACCGCGATTTATTCGCGGTTTTTTTATTAAGCTCAAAATTTATTTACGGCGTAATGCATCCGAAATTGCTTCAACCAATTGTTGAGAAATTTCTTGCTTCGATGCTTTTTCTAACTCACGCTTTTTCATATGGTAGCTTTGGGCAAAGAAGACAGTCATCGCATTTTCATCCGAAGCAAAACCAATATCGGCACGAGAAACATCGTTACACGCAATCATATCTAGTTTTTTAGCAACCAGTTTACCTGCTGCATATTCTTCAACATTTTGCGTTTCGGCAGCAAAACCCACCATAAATGGACGTTTTTCCTGAGCGGCAATAGTTGCCACAATATCCGGATTTTTTACAAGGGAAACATTCAGCTCATCCCCTGCTTTCTTAATCTTGTGCTCAGCCACTTCAGCGACGCGATAATCGGCTACTGCCGCTGTAGCAATGAAAATGTCACATCCGGTCTCAAGTGAACTCATGCTGACATCTAACATTTGTCGTGCAGATGCAACATTTACACGTTGAACACCATTTGGCGTATCTAAACTTACAGGACCAGCAATTAAAGTCACTTTTGCGCCCGCCGCATAACATGCAGCCGCTAAAGCAAAACCCATTTTTCCAGTACTATGATTTGAGATATAACGAACAGGATCAATCGCTTCACGTGTTGGTCCAGCAGTAATCACAACTCGCTTACCTGCCAACAAACCAAATTTTTCAGCAATCGCACGTTGGGCTTGATGGAAATAACCCGCCACTTGCCTTGCAATTTCTTCCGGTTCCGGCATACGGCCTAAACCAACATCACCACAAGCCTGCTCACCTGAATCCGGCATAATCACATGCACACCATCTTCAACCAGAGTTTGCAAATTACGCTGGGTTGCTTTTGCAGCCCACATTTGCTGGTTCATTGCTGGTGCAACCCACACAGGTGCTTTAGTTGCTAAAAATAAAGTACTCAGTAAGTCATCTGCCAAACCATTAGCAAACTTAGCTAGGGTGTCACAGCTTGCTGGAGCAACCAGTAACAAATCAGCCCAACGAGCCAATTCAATATGGCCCATTCCAGCTTCAGCCTCTGGGTCTAAAAGCTCGGTATGTACAGGATTTCCAGAAAGAGCCTGAAACGTTAGAGGGGTAATAAATGCTTGAGCTCCGTGTGTCATCACAACCCGAACGTCAAAACCATAATCTTTAAGACGACGGACCAAAATGGCACTCTTATAGGCAGCAATCCCACCTGTAACAGCTAAAACAATGTTTTTATGAGGAATAACACTTAAATCAAAGCTCACGAACAGGATACCTTTCTGTTGCAGTGGCGCTCACAATAGCATTAAATACGCGCAGACCCAAGATTGATTGGGCAAACAAAATAAATTTTTAAGCAGAATATTGCTGGGGAATATGAATACTTCTATTAAAAATTGGCCAGAACAAGAACGGCCAAGAGAACGGTTATTACAACAAGGCCCTCAAAGTCTCTCTGACTCTGAATTACTCGCGATCTTTCTTCGCTCAGGTTCACGTCAACATTCGGCTGTTGAACTCGCCCGCTTACTGATTCAACAATTCGGAAGCCTCAATGCTGTTTTCGATGCTTCTTTCAATGAATTAGCTCAATTTAATGGTATTGGAGCTACGAAGTATTCCCAATTATTGGCCGTAAAAGAACTTGGACGGCGTTATCTCGACTATCATTTTAGTCAAACTGAACTAAGCCTTCATTCATCTCATTTAGTTCTAGATTATCTGCGTTATGAGTTAAAAGGTGAAAAACAGGAAGTCTTTGCGGTACTTTGCTTAGATGCCGAACTACGAAAATTGCATTTTAAAAAGTTATTTTTTGGTTCAGTTCAACACTGCGCCGTTTCAGTGAATCAAACCTTACGATATGCCTTACAACAGCACGCTTGCCAATTGGTAATAGCTCATAACCACCCATTTGGTTCCGCACAGCCCTCTCTCGAAGATATTAAACTCACAGAGCAACTTGAACAGGCCTGTCAGCTTTTAGAAATTCGTCTACTGGACCATTTTATTATCTCGCCAGAAGGTAGCTTTTCATTTGCTGAACAACAACTGCTCAACCCTACTTTAATAGCCGTTCAATGATATTGACAAAGCATCACTAAGCTTAGAATATCAAAAACAAAAATAGCGACGTTTAAAATAAAATGATTGTTCGTGAACAGCCCAGTATTTTTAAAGTTTTATTCTCTTGGCGAGGGACGATATTACCAAAAATTTTGCCCTCTTTAGGGGTGGTAATGCTGATTTCGGCAATCATTGGTGGGGTTGAATATATTAATCTCTACCGTTTTCCAGAAATTCCTTTAGTTGGCTTCACCTTAATTGGCGTTGTACTTTCTATTTTTTTAGGCTTTAAAAATACGGCGTGTTATGACCGCTGGTGGGAGGCACGGAAACTATGGGGTGTACTCATTGCGACTTCACGTCACTTTGACCGCGACTGTCGTATTTTAACTCAAGCCCGTCGTGAACGAGTCATTCATCACGTTATTGTGTTTGCAAATGTGTTACGTGACCGTTTACGCCGCCAAACGGCCAACCCAACCGAGTTAATACAAACCAGTGGTATGAGTCAACAAGCATTGACTCAGCTATACCAACAAAATAATGCGCCGCAATATACGCTCAGTCTTATTCAATGGGAGTTATTACAAGCGCTTAAAGAAGGTGAAATCTCAGATATTATTTATGCTCAAATGAATAAAAATGTTGCAGATTTAAGTGTTGTACAGACTGGCTGTGACCGTATTGCAAATACTCCTATTCCTTTTGCTTATTCAGTCTTGCTCAACCGCACTGTTTACTTTTTCTGTTTTATGTTGCCATTTAGCTTAGGTTCTTTGCTTGGCTTAGCAACACCTTTACTGGTTGGAATTTTAGCATATACCTTCTTAGGTCTAGATGCCCTAAGCTCTGAAATTGAAGAACCTTTTGGTACTCAAAGTAATGATTTACCATTAGATGCAATGGTCCGGAGTATCGAAATTGAACTTTTAGGAACGCTGGGTAAACCAACACCTCCTCCAATTCAAGCTCAAGATAACAACTTACTCTAGGACATTATTAGAGAAAACGTTCCCAAATACCCAACTGATCACTCTTTGGCTTAGGCGTATTACCTAATTTAACCCATGGCATATTTTCACCATGAAAATCACTGCCAATTGAAACCGCCAGATGATGCTGATCAATCATACGATCAATCATTTGGCGAGTAGATAAAGGATCTACAGGTGGCGGCAACTCTACGGCGTCACCACCACAACTCGCAAATAACTCAATCAAATAGCGTGTATTAGTTGCAGATAAATCATAACGAGTTGGATGAGCTAAAACTGCCAAGCCTTTACTATTATGAATAACCTCTATCGTTTCTTTTAAGCCCAAGCCTTCAAACTTTACAAAGGCACGCTTACCTTCTTTTAAAAAACGGTCAAAAGCTTGTTGAGGACGACTTACTACATTCTTTTCAACTAAGGTTTTGGCAATGTGTGTTCTGGTAATACGGTCTGGTTGATTTTCAACTTTATCAAGCACATCTTGATAAATATCAAAGCCAATACACTTTTTTAATAGTTCACAAATAACTTCTGCTCTTTGTGCTCTAATTCTTTTTTGTTGTTCTAATGCTTCCAAAATTGGTGCTTCATCTTGCATGTTTAAAGCCACAATATGCACGCCATAGCTTTTTTTTGTGCTTAGTCTAGACCATTGGCTTGAGATCTCAACACCAGAAATGATTTTTAAATCATGGGCTTGCGCTGCTTTCTTTGCACGCTGTAAGCCATCCATTGTATCGTGATCAGTAAGCGCCAAGGTATGCAGGTTCACATTCACAGCAGCTTGCACCAGCAATTCCGGAGACAAAGTTCCATCAGAAATATTGCTATGTGTATGTAAATCTATGCCTTGCATCTTTTATACTATGCCATTCACCAAACCTGATCAGATACTCTAACATGAAAGCACTTCTGGACTTTGTTCCATTAATTATTTTCTTCTATTTATATAAAACTGTTGATCCTGCGAATGCTCATCACCCGTTGCTAAAATTGATCGGTTCCGCTGGCGGTGTAAATAACAATAATATTCTGGTCGCTACAACAGGCTTAATTATTTCAATGCTTATCGTGTATGGTGCTTTGTTCATCATTCAAAAATTCCGCCTAGATAAACAGCAGTGGATTGTACTGTTTATGACTGTTATTTTTGGTGGCATTACACTCATGTTAAGCGATGATTTTTATATTCGTTTAAAAGCTGCAATTTTGAACTTAGTATTTGCTGGTGCTTTCTTAGTTTCACCTTGGTTTGGTAAGGAACGTAAACCTCTCATTAAACGTTTATTTGATCCAATTTTAGAGCTAAGTGAAAAAGGTTGGAAAAATTTAAATTTCGCTTGGGCAGCTATGTTTGTCGTCATGTCCGGTTTACATATTTTCTTCGCGTTTTTATTTCATGGCGGAAAATATTGGGGTGAATTTACGGCATTTGGTGACATGATCGTCATGTTTTCATTTATCATTATTCAGTTCATTATTTTACGCAAACATTTTAAGTCAACAGATGCTTAATGTGATTTCGGTTTGATTATAGAGATACGATGACATGCCTTTTTTTGTTCTAAGCTGCACCGATAACGAAGGAACTCTAGAGAAACGTTTAGCAGTACGCCCTCAACATATCGAACGTTTACAAAAACTTGATGATGAAGGTCGTCTTGTTGCCGCTGGAGCTATGCCAAAAGATCCGAATGATCCACAGGCTGGTTTTTACGGTAGTACTATGATTGTAGAGTTTGATAGCCGTGAAGCTTTAGATGAATGGTTAAAAGAAGAACCATTTTTGAAAGAAGGCATTTATAGCCATATTGATGTCAAACCGTTTAATAAAGCATTTCCAAAAGGGTAAACGCATGCAGTTTGCAACCAAAAGCTTTCTTGGCTTGTGTTTGATATGTTCAACTGCCGGAGCAGTTGAACCTGCTGCGACGCCAGCAACACCATCTACTGTGCCTTCAACTCAGGCGCCTAAACCAGCGCCTACTTCTGCAACTGTAGCCAAACCGACCACTACAACGGCGGCAACTACAGCACAGCCGCTTACCGCAGAACAAATCGCAAAAAATAAGCAACAGCAAGATGCAAAAATCAAAGCTTTAGTTCAAGATCAGGCATCTCGTCTTAAACAGCTAGAACATGCAAATCTTGAAGCACTTGCACAAAACCAAGAGTTACAGCTAAAGAACGATAACTTGTCTGTTCAGGTACAAGTTTTACAAAGTGAACGTAGTGCTCAAATGTTCTTATATGGCGCAGTAACACTAGCAGGCGGCGTACTACTTGGTTTCTTTATCGCTAGTTATGTTTACACCAAACGTCGTCGTCAGTGGTAATTCTGAGCGACTTATTAAACCGAATGAACAAATCAAACCGTATACAAACTGCTGAGCTGGATTGGGAATCTATTGATGGTATTGAGGTTCCCATTTCCAAACAATTTGGTGATGTCTATTTTTCCAAAGATAATGGTCTGCTCGAAACAAGACATGTATTTTTAAATGGCAATGACCTATCAGAACAATTAGCTAATTTACAAGACTTTGAATATTTTAGTGTAGGAGAAACCGGGTTTGGTACCGGTTTAAATATTCTTGCACTCTGGCAGCTTTGGCAGCAGGTCCGTCCTAATAACCACAGCCATTTACATGCAATTAGCGTAGAAAAATTTCCTTTAAGTAAAGCAGATCTCATCCGTGCACTCGATGTATGGGATGAACTTAAGCCACTTGCGAAACAACTTATTGAACAATATCCCTTGCCTATTGCAGGTTGCCATCGTTTAAATTTTCCAGAAGAACGTTTTAGCATCGATCTATGGCTAGGAGATGCGCAAGATATTTTTCCAAGTATGGTAAAAACGAAAGCAGTAAATGCTTGGTTCCTAGATGGATTTGCACCTTCGTGTAATCCAGATATGTGGGAACAAAACGTTTTAAACAATATTGTACGTCTTTCTGACTATGGCACTACCTTTGCCTCGTTTAGTGTAGCTGGTATTCTCAAACGTGGACTAAAAGCTCATGGCATTGATATTTCACGTCCTCGCGGTTTCGGTCATAAACGTGAAATGCTTAAAGCAGTTTGGGAAGCACCTTTAAGTGAAGACACTGCACTAGAACCAGATAACCATATTCTCAATTTTACACAGCAGCATATCGCCGTGATTGGCGCAGGGATTGCTGGTTTAAGCACAGCTTGGGCATTTGCCGAACGTGGGCATCAAGTTACCCTATTCGAGCGTACAGCGCTTTTAGCAGGGGCTTCTGGCAACCCTTTAGCACTGCTCAATCCTAAATTATGCCCAATTGAACAAAGTCATGAACATCTAATGACTTTAAGCTGGCAACATGCGTTGAATTTCTATAAAAACTTTCAAGCATTTCGCCCAATTCAAATACAGCAAATGGCATTAAAAAATGCCCAAGATCTTCTCGATCTTGCTGATCAATATCCTGCTGATATTGTTACACATCAAACAAGCTCACTTGAATCGGACTATCCACACATTGTATTAAGTGAGGCCGGAGCAGTTTCTCCACACCAGTTACGTGATGAAATTTTGCAGCATTCAGGTATTGAGTTAAAAATTGCCAATATCACAGCACTTGTTTCTTTTGAAAATAAAGTTCAATTAAAAACGAATGACGAAATCATTGCAGAAGCAGATCATGTTGTGGTGTGCTGTGCCCGAGAAAGTGCCGCTTTATTTGAGAACTATCCCCCTTTAAAGCCAATACGTGGACAAGTGAGCTGGGTTGATAATTCTTTTGGACCTCTACCTTTGCATGAAGCGTATAGCTATGGTGGCTACTGCATGCAGCTTAACTCTTCTCAACTCATTTTAGGGGCATCTTTCTATCCGAACCGAGAAGATCAAGAAGTACAGCTTGACGATCATGTGCATAACTTTGAATTAATCCACAGTGTCTTCCCTACTTATGCAAAACAATTACCACCTGTAGAACAATGGCAAGGTCGGGCAGCTGTGCGTGCTCAAAGTCCAGATTATTTCCCACTTGTAGGCAAAATGCAGAGTGAAAGCCGTATTTCTACCTTTGCAGGTCTAGGTTCAAAAGGTTTTTTATTTGCGCCGCTTTGTAGTGAAGTTTTAGTGGCCCAAATTTTAGGTGAAGCTTGTCCTGTTCCAAAAAGCCTATTAAAGAAATTAAGTGCCGAGCGCTTTCAAAAGAAAGTTAAACCTAAGAAACCTTATTTCCAATCTCAATAGTGCACTTGAGAAAATTTTGTTCCAATAAAAAAGCACCCGAAGGTGCTTTTTTTATGCGCCCTGCTCTAGAGGTAAACCTGCATCACGAGCTGCACGCGTCCCCCCCATCAGCACGACATATTCACGCGAGGCATCTAAGTCTTCTAGTTTCTCAGCTGCACGAGGAGCTTTGCTACCACCACCACATAAAATATAAATCGGCTGATCCGCAGCGACCTGGTTCAAAATATCAGCATTTAAATCATTAATCGGGCGACTTACCGCACCTTTAACATGCCCTTCTGCATAAGCACTTGAATCACGGACATCCCAGATAACAGCGTTTTCTGGGAACTCAAATGTTGTAATTTCTTGTTTACGGATCATTGTGCACTCCTTTGATGTAAACAACACTTGGCAAATGAAGAAAACCCTCTTAGCATCTCAAATATTCTTTCACTTTGTAAAGGTCTAAACTATGCCTTCTTTCGATATTGTTTCTGAATTAGAGTTATTTGAAGTTAATCATGCAGTTCAAAACACACAAAAAGAGATTGCAACACGCTTTGACTTCCGTGGTCACGATGTTTCTATCGAATTAAATGAAAAAAATAAAGAGATTAAAATCAGCACAGAAAGTGATTTCCAGTGTGAACAAGTTTATAACATGTTAGAAAATCATTTTTATAAACGTAAAATTGATGTGCAGGCACTTGATCCACAAAAAGCTGCTGCGTCAGGTAAAAATTTTGTACAAGTCATTAAGCTTAAAGATGGTCTTGACTCTGATACAGCAAAAAAAATTAATAAAGCCATTAAAGAAAGCGGCGTTAAAGTCCAATCTTCTATTCAAGGCGACAAAATCCGTGTGACCGATAAAAAACGTGACACTTTGCAACAAGTCATGACTTTTTTACGTGAACAACAATTCGGTGTGCCATTACAATTTAATAACTTTAAAGATTAATATCTTTTAGCGACATTCAAAGTTAAGGTAATCCCATGTCTCAATCCAATCGACTATTAAAACTGGTAAAAGCAACTTCAAAATTTCCTAAAGGTGTTCGAAGTACGCTTTGGAGCAAGGCATTTGGCCGTATTGTGCCAATGGTGGGTACAGCAAATATTCGCTATCTAGAAGTAGATGTAAACCATGTAACTGTTCGCTTAGAGAACCAGAAAAACATGCAGAATCATATTAAAGGTGTACATGCGGCAGCAATGGCACTTTTAGCAGAGACTGCAACAGGTTTTTTAACGGGTTTACATATTCCTGATAACCGCATTTTATTAATCAAATCATTACATGTTGATTATTTAAAAGTTGTTGAAGGTGGTTTGACAGCAACAGCGACTCTCTCTGCAGAACAGCAAAAATATATTGCTGATCATGAGAAAGGTGAACTTGTTATTCCGGTTACCGTTATTGATGATGCGGGTAATGAACCGATTCAATGTCAAATGCTGTGGGCATGGTTACCTAAACGTAAGAAATGATAACTAATCTAAAATATTTTTAGATTGATATTTACCTCAAGATATAAAACTATAACTTTATATCTTGAGGTCATAATGAAAAAAATACTGATCCTATCCTCGTTATTTACCAGTTTTATATTTACAGCTGTGACGACTCACGCTGCCGAACCCACAAATAAAACCAATAAAATTGTTCAAACAAAAACTGAGTCAATCGATAAAATAAGTGCCCAAAATAAAAAAATAGTAGTCGACTTTTATGAAGGTGTCTTTTTAAAACATCAAGTTAAAGAATATGCCGACCGTTATATTGGTCATCAATATATCCAACACAATCCCAACGTTCCTGATGGGAAGGCTCCTTTCGTGAATTTCTTTACTGAGAAATTCCAAAAAAATCCACAAGCAAAAAATGAAATTAAGCGCGCAATCGCTGAAGGTAATCTGGTGGTTTTACACGTCCACTCTACGGAAAATGACAAAGATAGAGGCAGAGCAATTGTTGATATTTTCCGTGTAGAAAATGGAAAAATTGTAGAGCACTGGGATGTTATACAAAACATTCCCGAACAAAGTAAAAACTCTAATACAATGTTTTAGTTTTAAAAATTAAACTATTTAAAGAAAAATTAAAGCCTGAATACTGATATTCAGGCTTTAAATGTTTTATTGAGTTTCTAAAAACTTCTGCTTCGCTTCTTCAGGAATTTGACGCTTATTACCTTTTACATCAACAGCAACAAAGGTGAACACCCCTTCGGTGATACGAATTGGAGCACGAGAATCATCATGACTGTCCCAAACTTCAATTTGCATTTGAATAGAGGTATTACCTACTTTTAAGATTTTGGTATAGCAGCTAATCACAAAGCCTACTTTTACCGGAACCAAAAAGGTCATCTGATTAATGGAAATCGTGGCACAACGTCCACGACTAAAACGCTCAGCGTGAATTGCTCCAGCCAAGTCCATTTGTGACACGATCCACCCACCAAATACATCACCGCTCCAGTTTGTATCTGCTGGCATGGCAATCGTTTGTAAGGATAAAATTCCTTCTGGTTTGGTATAAGCTTCTGACACCTTAGCTCCCGAAATTCGTTTGAAGTTGTTGATCTAGCCACTGCTGCAATTCAGGAGCACGTAATGCGCCGCTCATTCGAGCAACTTCTGTGGTTTTATTCATTAATACAAGGGTAGGAATACTTCTCACATTAAATGCTTGGCTTAAGCGAGGAGATTCTTCAGTATTAATCTTGGCAAAAATAACACGTGGATTCTGTTTTGCTACTTGCGCAAAATGTGGCGCCATCATTTTACAAGGTCCGCACCATTCTGCCCATAAATCTATCAAAATAGGCAGATCACTATTCGTGATATAGTTACTAAAGTTTTGTTCATTTAACTCAATCGGTGCAAGCGGAAGTAATGGCTGATGGCATTGGCCACAACTCGGTTGCGCACTAAGTTTTTCCTCTGGAACTCTATTTTTTGCACCACACGATGCACATACAATAATCATTTACATCACTCCTATATGTTGATGTAAAAATTCTAATTGGGTCGTCACTGCTTTTTCAAACCATGCGCCGTGATAGATATCAAAATGTTTCATATCCCACTCATGATAACTCACAAAAGGAGCAATATTGGTCGCAGCTTCACGACTAGACTCAATTGGAATTAAAGAATCATGCTGAGCAGCAATAAATAAAACTGGGATATTAATCTGACGGACGAGTTGAATTGGACGGTAACGCATCAAATTAAAAAAAACACGCGCAGGGACTTCGCCACTCCAATAATAATCTGGATTCACAATCGACAAATATCCATAGTAACTATCTGCTGTTGGCATAAAACATAATTTAAATTGGTCAACAACAGGTAATCTCTTGGGATTAAGGCCCATCTTAGAGCCCATATAATCTTGGCTCGACAATTTTAAAGCTTGGGGATAACGCTGTAATGGATATAGTTTTGCTGTTTCAGCACCGTCTACATATGGAATTTGTACCATAATGGCCTGAATATTTTTTAATTCAGAAGCTAAACTTAGAGCATATCCACCACTTAAAGATGTTCCCCACAATACAATCCGTCTATTATCGATAAGCTTACAGGTGGAGGCGTATTGAATTATGGTCTTCCAATCCTCTAATTGAGAATTGATAGAAATCATTTCTCGGGGCTTACCTGTACTCCCACCCCAATATCGATAATCAAATAAAATCACAGCATAGCCTGCCTGTGCAAAACGCTGTGCATATTGGATAAGCTTGAATTGACGCAATCCAGCAAAACCATGTGCCATGATAATTACCGCAGATTTATTATTTGTTTTTGGAATATAAAAGTCAGCTGCGATCATTTCCTGATCACATGGAACATATAAAGGCTCAACCGTATAAGCGTGCATATGTGCTCCGTGGCATTATGGTCGAAGTAATGAATTTACAAAAAACATCCTGATCGCCTTTTAAAAATCTATAGTTGTTCTTTTACATAACTTTTATCTATGTAGGAACAACGTTTTAGTGTCTTGTATCTCAGGTTAAGCTTAATGCTATGATACAGCATAAGAGGTTTTATTAAATTTTGGAGTGACGAAATGTCAGATAATGTTGGTTTCGCAGGTCAAATTGGTCCAGAACATGTAGATCAAGTTGTAGAAAAAGGTTTTAAATCTATTATTAATAACCGTCCGGATATGGAAGGCGGTCCAGAACAACCAACAAGCGCTCAAATTGAAGAAGCAGCACGTCAGGCAGGACTAGATTACGTTTACCAACCTGTAGTTGCAGGTCAAATTACTGAGCTTGATGTCCGTACTTTTGCAAATCACTATAATGAACTTCCAAAACCTGTTCTCATGTTTTGCCGAACAGGAAATCGTTCAAACAATCTTTATCAATTAGCAAAACAAATGGATTTGTTAGACGATTAATTCTTTGAATACAATTACTAAAAGCTTTATTTTTATTTAAAGATAGAGCTTTTTTAATAAAAAAATATATACAACTGCATCAATTCAACAGATATAAAAACGGTCTTCAGCTAAAGTATTCAAATCACATTAAATTTCTCAGTTCTCTTATGAATAAACTTATATTTTTATTGGTCAGTTGTCTTATTCTTAGTGCATGCTCATCTATGCAGGTCCGACCTACCGTAGGTGTTAGTATGGGAACACAACTCTAAAAAAAGAAGCAGCATTTAAGCTGCTTCTTTTTATATTAATTACCATTTGAACAGTTTGGATCTATTCCATATGGACTTAATATATTCGGAGCAATAAGATCACTTACAGTAACATCTTTAGTTAAATAACCTAAAGTCAAAGATGTAGATCCTTTAATTAAACTTCCCGAAACTGTAGATTTAGCCGTTAACTGAACAGTTAACCAAGATGCATAAATTTTAGGGTATTGAATCTTAAGATCAAAACGACCATTTCCATCTGTTGTATATTTATTATTAGTTGCAGCAGTACCTGAACTATTAATATACGATACTACCTGAACTGTAGAATTTTCTTTCAGCGGCTTTAATTGATTAACAACCTCGCCATTAATATTTACGGCTTGAACTGGTGAAGTACATGCAGCTCTAGCAATAGGTAAATATTCATCTGGCTTACCATCTGCAGGAGTAGACGTGTCAACAAAAGCAAATTGCCCCTTATAATAAGCAAGCGCATTAACGCCCATTGTTACGTCTTGATTTGGTATTGGCTTACCGTCAACATCAGTCACTTGTACTGAGATATTTTTATAGTAGTAAACCCCATCACTAGAGTCTTCCATTGTGGTCGGATTATATGCTACAGAAATAGCGCCTACTGCTACTGGTACATCAGAATTAACAACATCGAGTTTATACGTATAAACTTTTGTTGATTGACCAAAATTAGCTTCTAAAACAAGATCATCTGTCACAAATTGTGCAGCACTATATGATGAAGATCTTTGATTTTCACTAAAAGATAAAGTATAGCTGATCTGACCATTTGCATCAGTTTGTGTCGCATTAGGAGTAAATTTGACACCATTTAAAACAGAATTTCTAACTTTAAGTGTAATCGCTTGATTTGCTAAAGTTGCACCATTTGCATCTACAGCTGTTAATGTAACAGTTGTCTGATCACCTCTAACATTTAATGAGGTCTTTGTAGCATCAAACAATACAATACTCGTAGTATCAGCTTCTGTAGTGCTATTACTACCTGTTACTGTTACAGTCTGTTCTTGCGTAAGAGTATCATTATTCGTGTAGGCTATTAATTTAAAACCATTTTTCACCAAATCATTTATTGAACTCGATGTTTTTGGTGTCTTTATAATATATACAGCATTACCTGCTGCATCTGTAGTTTGAATTGATGCTCCTTCTATAGTTACGTTATTTGTTGGATCTTCTAATTTCAATCTAACTTTAGCGCCAGCAACGCCACCTTTATTTATATCTAAAGCTCTAACAGTAACCGTTAAAGTGTCATTCGTTGCAGCAACTGATAATTTATCTAGTTCTATCTTTAAAGCTGTAGCAGTCGTTTGTTCAGAACCGCTAGTATTGCTTCCAGATGAGGAATTATTACTATTTGATGAACCATTCTGATAATAACCATCACCACCTCCACCGCCACAACTTGCCAACATAATTGACACAGCAATAGCCGACAACTTTAAGGTAAGTTGCTTTTTATACATACTTTTCATTTCCCCAATCTTTCCTAAAGGTATAAGATTTTTTAATTATTTATATTATTAGTGTAATCATATTCACCATATTCTGTAAACATAAATTACATTGTGTTTTATTATGTAACTTATTAAATGAAAAATTTATAGATATTAGGATTTATAATGTTCGATATAATTATCATTGGCGCAGGTACTGCTGGTATTAGCGCATATAAAGAGGCTGTTAAACATACCAATAATATTTTAATTATCAATGATGGGCCATGGGATACAACTTGCGCACGTGTAGGGTGTATGCCAAGTAAAGTCCTCATCTCTACAGCAAATCGTATGCATGACCTCCAAAATGCTCAAGAAGTTGGGTTAAATGCTTCTGTAGACATTAATACTGATCAGGTTATGAAACATGTAAGAAACTTACGTGACCGTTTTACAAAGGCGACTCTCAAAGATGTAGACCAATGGCCAACTGAACATAAAATTTCAGGTAAAGCCCATTTTATTGATTCAGAAACTATTGAAGTAAATGGGAAACAATATCAATCAAAAAGCTTTATTCTGGCAGTTGGTTCTACTCCTAATTATGATCAAACATGGAAACAAGAATTAGGTGATCGCCTTATTACCACAGACCAAATATTTGAATTAGATACTCTACCTAAGTCTCTTGCCGTTATTGGAAGTGGAGTAATTGCTCTTGAGATCGCACAAGCTATGCATCGATTAGGCGTGGAAACAACTATATTTGCTCGTAGTAAAAGAATTGGAATATTTACTAGCTCTAAATTACAGCAACTTGCTCAAGAAGAGCTAAGCAAAGAATTAAACTTTTTATTTGAGACATTACCAGCCGAAGTTAAGTCTACTTCTGGTGGCGTTATATTAAATTATAGAATCAATGGAGAAGAAAAGTCTCTTCAAGCTGAGTATGTGCTATCCGCGACAGGCCGTTCAAGCTTATTAGATAACTTAAAACTAGAGAATATTGATAAATCATTTCAGGATATTAAGTTATTGCCTATAAATGCGAAAACAAAACAGCTAGATAACTATCCAATTTTTATTGCTGGGGACGCTTATACTTCAACGCCATTACAGCATGAAGCTGCACATGAAGGTAAAAAAGTTGTTTATAACTGTTTGAATTATCCACAGATTAATTCAGTTAAGACTCTTACTCCATTAAGCATAGTATTTAGTCATCCAGAAATGGCAATTGTGGGACAAAGTTATAAACAACTAAAAGACAATGGAATAGATTTTGTCACAGGTGAAGCATCTTACGAAAGACAAGGAAGAGCTATTGTTCTTGGAAAGAATAAAGGAGCTATTGAAGTTTATATAGAGCGAAAAAGCCATAAACTACTTGGTGCCGAGTTATTTACTGAGGCGACAGAACATATGGCTTATCTCTTAAGTTGGATCATTGGTGAAGAATTAACTTTAAATGATATTTTAGAGAAACCTTTTTATCATCCCACTCTTGAAGAAGGTCTACGCACTGCCCTTAAACATGCACGTAGGCAATTAAAATAATTATTCTTTGAAGGTTTTTCTTAATTAAAGTTAACTCTCTATAACTCTGAAATAGAGTAACTGTATAAATCTGATTTTTAGTTATGTGTTTTCACTTTATTTCGCGCAATAAAAAACACCCCCAATTTTAGTTGGGGGTGTTTAGAATAATGAGCTGGCGATGACTTACTCTCACATGGGTAACCCCACACTACCATCAGCGCTAAGAGGTTTCACTTCTGAGTTCGGGAAGGGATCAGGTGGTTCACTCTTGCTATGGTCGCCAGCACAACTGTTTATGGATACTTGCTTTGGTCTTATTGTTTGCCGAAGCGTTTTCCAAATCTTTACAGACTGGGCTGATTGAATCTGACTATGTTCATTTTATCTAGTGGAATAACTAAATCAAGTTTGTTTGTAGATTTATGAATCGATTGATGCTTTGTATACAACTGCTTGGGTGTTGTATAGTCAAGCCTCACGAGCAATTAGTATTGGTCAGCTTCACATATCACTATGCTTCCACATCCAACCTATCAACGTCCTAGTCTCGAACGGCTCTTTAGAGGAATAAATTCCTAGGGAAATCTTATCTTGAGGTAGGCTTCCCGCTTAGATGCTTTCAGCGGTTATCCCTTCCGAACATAGCTACCCGGCGATGCGACTGGCGTCACAACCGGTACACCAGAGGTTCGTCCACTCTGGTCCTCTCGTACTAGGAGCAGATCCTCTCAAATTTCCAGCGCCCACGGTAGATAGGGACCGAACTGTCTCACGACGTTCTAAACCCAGCTCGCGTACCTCTTTAAATGGCGAACAGCCATACCCTTGGGACCTGCTTCAGCCCCAGGATGAGATGAGCCGACATCGAGGTGCCAAACACCGCCGTCGATATGAACTCTTGGGCGGTATCAGCCTGTTATCCCCAGAGTACCTTTTATCCGTTGAGCGATGGCCCTTCCATACAGAACCACCGGATCACTAAGACCTACTTTCGTACCTGCTCGACTTGTGGGTCTCGCAGTTAAGCGCGCTTTTGCCTTTATACTCTACGCGTGATTTCCGACCACGCTGAGCGCACCTTCGTACTCCTCCGTTACTCTTTAGGAGGAGACCGCCCCAGTCAAACTACCCACCAGACACGGTCCTCGTCCCGGATAACGGGACAGAGTTAGAACCTCAACATTACCAGGGTGGTATTTCAAGGACGGCTCCATTGGAACTAGCGTTCCAACTTCAAAGCCTCCCACCTATCCTACACAAGTAAGGTCAAAGTTCAGTGTCAAGCTGCAGTAAAGGTTCACGGGGTCTTTCCGTCTAGCCGCGGGTACACTGCATCTTCACAGCGATTTCGATTTCACTGAGCCTCTGCTGGAGACAGCGCCGCCATCATTATGCCATTCGTGCAGGTCGGAACTTACCCGACAAGGAATTTCGCTACCTTAGGACCGTTATAGTTACGGCCGCCGTTTACTGGGGCTTCGATCAAGAGCTTCGCTTACGCTAACCCCATCAATTAACCTTCCAGCACCGGGCAGGCATCACACCCTATACGTCCACTTTCGTGTTTGCAGAGTGCTATGTTTTTAATAAACAGTTGCAGCGGCCTGGTTTCTGCGGCTGTCATCAGCTCAGGAAGCAAGTTCCATCACCAACAACAGCGTACCTTCTCCCGAAGTTACGGTACCATTTTGCCTAGTTCCTTCAGCAGAGTTCTCTCAAGCGCCTTGGTCTACTCGACCTGACCACCTGTGTCGGTTTCGGGTACGATTCCTGTGTAACTGAAGCTTAGAGACTTTTCCTGGAAGCATGGTATCAGCCACTTCGCTGTACAAGTACAGCTTGCTATCGGATCTCAGTATAGAGTACCCCGGATTTGCCTAAGATACATACCTACATCCTTCCACCTGGACAACCAACGCCAGGCTGACTTAACCTTCTCCGTCCTCTCATCGCATTACACAGAAGTATTGGAATATTAACCAATTTCCCATCGACTACGCCTTTCGGCCTCGCCTTAGGGGTCGACTCACCCAGCCCCGATTAACGTTGGACTGGAACCCTTGGTCTTTCGGCGAACGGGTTTTTCACCCGTTTTGTCGTTACTCACGTCAGCATTCGCACTTCTGATACCTCCAGCATACTTCTCAATACACCTTCATCGGCTTACAGAACGCTCCCCTACCACTTGACTAATGTCAAATCCGCAGCTTCGGCACATAGTTTTAGCCCCGTTACATCTTCCGCGCAGGCCGACTCGACTAGTGAGCTATTACGCTTTCTTTAAAGGGTGGCTGCTTCTAAGCCAACCTCCTAGCTGTCTATGCCTTCCCACATCGTTTCCCACTTAACTATGATTTTGGGGCCTTAGCTGGCGGTCTGGATTGTTTTCCTCTTGACTACGGACGTTAGCACCCGCAGTCTGTCTCCCGGATAGTACTCATAGGTATTCGGAGTTTGCATCGGTTTGGTAAGTCGGGATGACCCCCTAGCCGAAACAGTGCTCTACCCCCTATGGTATTCGTCCGAGGCGCTACCTAAATAGCTTTCGGGGAGAACCAGCTATCACCAGGCTTGATTAGCCTTTCACCCCTATCCACAAGTCATCCCCTGGCTTTTCAACGACAGTGGGTTCGGTCCTCCAGTTAGTGTTACCCAACCTTCAACCTGCTCATGGATAGATCGCCTGGTTTCGGGTCTATACCCAGCAACTAAACGCCCTATTAAGACTCGATTTCTCTACGGCTCCCCTATACGGTTAACCTCGCTACTGAATATAAGTCGCTGACCCATTATACAAAAGGTACGCAGTCACACCACGAAGGTGCTCCCACTGCTTGTATGCATGCGGTTTCAGGATCTATTTCACTCCCCTCACAGGGGTTCTTTTCGCCTTTCCCTCACGGTACTGGTTCACTATCGGTCAGTCAGGAGTATTTAGCCTTGGAGGATGGTCCCCCCATATTCAGACAAGGTTTCACGTGCCTCGCCCTACTCGTCATCATTATGTGTGCCCTTTCGTGTACGGGAATATCACCCTCTACGTTCGCACTTCCCAGAGCGTTCCACTAAAACACACATAACTTAATGGGCTGATCCCCGTTCGCTCGCCGCTACTGAGGGAATCTCAATTGATTTCTTTTCCTAAGGGTACTGAGATGTTTCACTTCCCCTCGTTCGCCTTGCAACACTATGTATTCATGTTGCAATACCTACCTTAAAGTAGGTGGGTTCCCCCATTCAGACATCTCCGGATCAAAGGATATTTGCCGCCTCCCCGGAGCTTTTCGCAGGCTATCACGTCTTTCATCGCCTCTGACTGCCAAGGCATCCACCACATGCACTTAATTACTTGACTATACAACCCCAAACAGTCGACGTTACCTACAAGTTAGTAACTTCAACATTTCAGTTTAGAGCACTGTGTATTTAAACACTGTACAGCTTCAATCTAAATTCATATACCAAAACGCTTGATTCAGTTAATTTGCTAGTTCTCAATTAACTCCAAGATCAGAATTACTTCATCTCTCTTTGTTATTGAGTGAACAATTTATTTCAGACTCAATTTTGCCAATCTGTTAATGAATAAACATGCCTTCGTCAGGTCATGCTTAATACCGTGATACTTAAATCACAGAAGTTAATAAACCAAGACCGAAATCTCTATTTACTAATTTCTGTAATCCGAACTTATCTTAAGTTCTGGTGGAGACTAGGAGAGTCGAACTCCTGACCTCCTGCGTGCAAAGCAGGCGCTCTACCAACTAAGCTAAGTCCCCAGCTTACATCATCAGTCATGTATCTTTTATCTATAACTTTAACCAGTCAAAGTCATGGTGGGTCTGACAAGACTTGAACTTGTGACCCCACGCTTATCAAGCGTGTGCTCTAACCAACTGAGCTACAGACCCTCAGATACATCTATGAAGAACAACTTGTTGTGGATTCTTACCAATCGTCAATCTTTCGTTAAGGAGGTGATCCAGCCGCAGGTTCCCCTACGGCTACCTTGTTACGACTTCACCCCAGTCATCGGCCACACCGTGGTAACCGCCCTCTTTGCAGTTAGGCTAGCTACTTCTGGTGCAACAAACTCCCATGGTGTGACGGGCGGTGTGTACAAGGCCCGGGAACGTATTCACCGCGGCATTCTGATCCGCGATTACTAGCGATTCCGACTTCATGGAGTCGAGTTGCAGACTCCAATCCGGACTACGATCGGCTTTTTGAGATTAGCATCACATCGCTGTGTAGCAACCCTTTGTACCGACCATTGTAGCACGTGTGTAGCCCTGGCCGTAAGGGCCATGATGACTTGACGTCGTCCCCGCCTTCCTCCAGTTTGTCACTGGCAGTATCCTTAAAGTTCCCGACATTACTCGCTGGCAAATAAGGAAAAGGGTTGCGCTCGTTGCGGGACTTAACCCAACATCTCACGACACGAGCTGACGACAGCCATGCAGCACCTGTATGTAAGTTCCCGAAGGCACCAATCCATCTCTGGAAAGTTCTTACTATGTCAAGGCCAGGTAAGGTTCTTCGCGTTGCATCGAATTAAACCACATGCTCCACCGCTTGTGCGGGCCCCCGTCAATTCATTTGAGTTTTAGTCTTGCGACCGTACTCCCCAGGCGGTCTACTTATCGCGTTAGCTGCGCCACTAAAGCCTCAAAGGCCCCAACGGCTAGTAGACATCGTTTACGGCATGGACTACCAGGGTATCTAATCCTGTTTGCTCCCCATGCTTTCGCACCTCAGCGTCAGTGTTAGGCCAGATGGCTGCCTTCGCCATCGGTATTCCTCCAGATCTCTACGCATTTCACCGCTACACCTGGAATTCTACCATCCTCTCCCACACTCTAGCTAACCAGTATCGAATGCAATTCCCAAGTTAAGCTCGGGGATTTCACATTTGACTTAATTAGCCGCCTACGCGCGCTTTACGCCCAGTAAATCCGATTAACGCTTGCACCCTCTGTATTACCGCGGCTGCTGGCACAGAGTTAGCCGGTGCTTATTCTGCGAGTAACGTCCACTATCTCTAGGTATTATCTAAAGTAGCCTCCTCCTCGCTTAAAGTGCTTTACAACCATAAGGCCTTCTTCACACACGCGGCATGGCTGGATCAGGCTTGCGCCCATTGTCCAATATTCCCCACTGCTGCCTCCCGTAGGAGTCTGGGCCGTGTCTCAGTCCCAGTGTGGCGGATCATCCTCTCAGACCCGCTACAGATCGTCGCCTTGGTAGGCCTTTACCCCACCAACTAGCTAATCCGACTTAGGCTCATCTATTAGCGCAAGGTCCGAAGATCCCCTGCTTTCTCCCGTAGGACGTATGCGGTATTAGCATCCCTTTCGAGATGTTGTCCCCCACTAATAGGCAGATTCCTAAGCATTACTCACCCGTCCGCCGCTAGGTCCAGTAGCAAGCTACCTTCCCCCGCTCGACTTGCATGTGTTAAGCCTGCCGCCAGCGTTCAATCTGAGCCATGATCAAACTCTTCAGTTAAAATCATTTTGCACCTTATTTATAGACAAGGTGCCAATTCTGGCTCATCAATTACTGACTTAAATTTCGCTTAAATAAACTTCGAGTAATTTAAACCAATCAATCAATGAAAATTATTTCGATTAATCAATCAGTAAAAATCCACACAAGTTGTTCTTCAATTCTCTTAATGATCTTCTTCCTGGTTCGTCACCAGCAAGCTAGGTCGGCTATATTACTCTTAATCTCTTAAAAGTCAACAGGTAATTTCGATATTTTTAAAACTTATTTCTCAAACCAACTTAACATTAAATTCATCACTTAAAGCAATCAACTTAATCTCAAGTAACTGTTTTTCAACAAGTTTCTATCTGCATCACCGCCGATGGATGTGCATTATAGACCATTAACTTACCTTTGCAATACCTTTTTAACATCCTACGCATCAACCGATCATTTTTTAGGCTTTTTAGTCAAAATTAGATGAGATATTAAACTTTTTTTAGTTAATCAACTTCATGTAGAATAGATTATTCGTGCAATTGATTTGGCATTAACTCACCATGTGGCACTCCGCTAAGAAAGTATTATTCTGCATACTTGTAGTGTTTGCTACGAGTGGGCCTGCGTATGCCAATTCAAAACATAATTTCTATGTGCTGACTTTATCTATTTTAAGTTATAGCAAATGGGAGAATGTAAGCACTCCTACTCTTTGTGTAATTGATAATGCTTCAATTACTTCTACTTTTCAGTCTTATATTCAGCAATTATCTTATAACTATCGTGTACAAACGGTTAATGCTAAAGATTTTCCTAAGTCGCATTGCCAAGCTGTTTATTTCTCTACAACCTCTCCTCAGCAGCAACAAAATTTAATTCAAAATTATCCATATCGTTCTTTGCTTTCTTTAAGTATTAATAATCCAGAATGTGAAGTTGGTAGTATCTTTTGCTTATATGACCAAAATAATTACACCACTTTTAAAGTTAACTTAGATGCATTAAGCCACTCCAAGGTCCATATTGATCCAAGGGTATTACTCTTGGCTAAGAATGCGGAGTAAGGGCTATGATATCCAAGTTGTATCAGTCCACTTCTCTACATGCTCTTTTTAGAAAGTCTCAATTTACGATTTTTGCTATTACTTTTTTTATTTGTTCTTTTACCTTTGTATCTATTTCCGTTTTTACTATGGAAACTTATGCAAAGCAGAATTTGCAGTTACTCAGCCATACGCTTCTAGAGCGTATTCAGCCAGCTGTCGTATTTAATGACAAGATCACGATAGAACAGATTTTAAATGAATATACAAATGATCATTCTATTCGAGCAATTCATATTTATGATTCTGAACATCATTTAATTGCACAAAGCTTTAAATTGTCGAGTCAAACTTCAGTTTTAGAAGGATGGTTTGATCACTGGTTTTTAAATGAGCCGGTACATTTAACAATTTATCATCACCAGCAGAATGTAGGTGAACTCACACTTTTTGGTAGCTCTGAAAAAATATTGCAATTTTTAAAGATGATTATGGTCGGTCTTGCGATTGCAATGCTATTTATTGTTTGTGCTTTATGGTGGTCAGTGAATTTGACTTATCGTCAAATTATGCAAGCGATTTATCCACTCACAAATATTGCTCAAATCGTAAGTGAACAAAAAGCTTATAACCTTCGTTTTCCTTATAACCGAATTAAAGAGTTTCAAGATCAGAGGTGGTCCCACATGTTTGAACAACTAAAAGCTTATTTATAAGTGATACTCTGCTCTAGTTAAGCTACCTTATTTTGTTGTGGTAGCTGGTCATAGTAAAACTCATCTGGAGTCATTTTGTCCAGACTCGAATGAGGTCGTTTCAAATTATAAAATTCAAAATATGCGTTTAATTGCTTCTTCGCATCCAAAACATTGCTGTAGGCTTTGAGATACACCTCTTCATATTTAACGCTCCGCCATAATCGTTCAACCATCACATTATCAACCCATCGACCTTTACCATCCATACTGATTTGAATGCCATTTGATTTCAATACATCAATAAATGCATCACTGGTAAACTGACTGCCTTGGTCTGTATTAAATATTTCAGGTCGACCATATTTTTCAATAGCTTCATTTAATGTTTCTATGCAAAATGTAACCTCCATACTAATCGATACTCTATGCGCAAGTACCTTGCGGCTATGCCAATCAATCACAGCACATAAATAAACAAAGCCTTTTGCCATAGGGATATACGTTATATCCGTAGACCACACTTGATTACTGCGCTGAATAGCCAATCCTTTGAGCAGATATGGATATTTGCGGTGAGCTTGATTAGCCTGGCTTAAATTTGGTTTGCAATATAACGCATTAATGCCCATTTTCTTCATTAAAGTACGTGTATGACGTCGTCCTATATGATGTCCTTGACGATTCAACAAATCACGCATCATACGGCTACCTGCAAAAGGGTATTGCATATGTAACTCATCCATACAGCGCATCAGCTTCAGATCTGATGCACTCACAGGTTTTGGGCGATAGTAATAACAACCACGGGAGACTTTCAGCAGCTGAGCTTGCTTAGATACTGAAATCTGAAGTGAGTCATCGATTAACTTTTGTGGTTGAAGCGGCCCAGTTTCTTCAACACACCTTCTAAAAAATCAATTTCTAATGCCTGCTCACCGATTTTTGCATGTAGTTTTTTTAGATCGATGGGTGGTTCTGTTGGAGCTTTTGATTGATCGAAAGCTTGCGAGGAAGCTGAAATCAGTTGATTTTTCCAGTCGATAATTTGGTTTTGATGAACATCAAATTCAGCACTCAATTCAGCAAGTGTTTTTTCTGCTTTAATCGCAGCAAGTGCTACCTTAGCTTTAAAATCATTTGAATGATTTCTTCTTGGTCTACGTGCCATAAAATACTCCATATATTGATGTTTATAACATCATTTGGGGAGCAAAATATCACTTATAAGTGTTGTTCAAATTTCCTGATCCACCTCTATCTAAATACCGTATTTAATGAGTTACTTGAAGAAATTCAGATTTGGGATAATCAACTGCAAAAGGAAAATCGTAAATTATCTTTTCAAGCCCATCATGACCAGCTTACTTTATTACCGAATAGACATTATTTTTATCAAATATTGTTAGATATGTTTGAAGATAAGGATTTTGACAACAAGTCGGCCTTATTGTTCATAGATAACAACAACTTTAAATCAATTAATGATCAGTTCGGACACTTAGCTGGTGATGAAGTTTTGAAAGAGATGGCGAAAAGGTTACAAACGCGCTTACGTCATCAAGACTTTATTGCCCGTTTAGGCGGAGATGAATTTGCGGTTATTTTGCATTCCATTACGCATGCTGATCATTTAATATCTATTGCTGAAAATTTACTCGAAAGCTGTAAAGAACCTTTGCATCTAAATGATCAAACGATTTATTTCAGTTTTAGTGTAGGGATTGCTTTATCCCAATTTGCGTCTAGTCCAGAAGATTTTATTATGCAAGCAGATCAAGCGATGTATAAGGCTAAGACTTCTGAGCAACATTGGTTTATTTATAAACCAGAGAATTAAATTTAGGCTAATTTATGAATACAAGATCTTTGAAACTCTCCTTTATTGCATTGCTGTGCATTGTGCTTGCAGGCTGCTTGAGTTTTGGTCCTTTGAAATATCGTCAAGTAAAAATGCTAAAAAAAGAGGGTTTTGTACTTACTAATGAAGGTTGGACTCTAGGTTTACCAGAACGCTTATTATTTGATTTTAATGACGCAACATTAAAACAAAGTCATGAGGCAGAGCTCACACGTTTAGCAAATCAATTGAATAAATATGATTTGAATAAATTAAAAATTGTTGGTCACACTGACGATGTAGGTAATCCTGAATACAACCAAAAGTTATCTGAAGAACGCGCGCAAAGTGTTGCGAACCTTTTCTTGACTCACGGTTTTAAAAAGGAAAATATTTACGTTATTGGGCGTGGTTCAACTCAACCCTATGTACCGAATACAACCAATGAAAATCGGGCAATTAACCGTCGTGTTGCAATCGTTATTATTCCTTAGGTTTCTAATTATAAAAAAGCCAATCCTTTGTGATTGGCTTTTTTATTTTATACAAGCTCAATAATATCAATAGTAGGCGGCACCCGAAATCTTAATGGTATTCCAACCATACCCGTTCCTACGGTGACGAAAACATCAGCATGTTCATGTGAATAAAAGCCACGTTTATGACCTAAGATTGATACTTTTTTCATAATATAGTTGGTTACCCAAGGAAGTTCGACCTGTCCCCCATGAGTATGTCCAGATAACATTAAGGGGCGATTAGGTAATTTGGGAACCATATCTACAGTATCGGGGTTATGGGACAAAATTAACCAAGGCTTATCTTGAGGTAAGTCTGGCATTGAACGCATATCGGTTTTCCCAGCCCAAAGATCACCAATACCAATTAAACGAAATTCATCAAATTCAACAATTTTCCCTTCAATATCCATAACTTCATTGTAGTGAAGCGCATCTTTTAATAGTTGTTGAATAGGAGGCCCTGGATATTGTTCATCATGATTTCCAGGAACAGAATACACAGGGGCCTGAATATCTTTGAGTACACTCAATTCTTGCACCAACTTATCTTCTGGCTCATAAGTCCAGTCTCCTGCCACAACCACTAAGTCTGGCTGTTGCTCATTGAGTTTTTTCACAATGATTTTGAGTTGTCGCTCATGGCCAGAAAATAAACCTATATGTAAATCGGCAATTAAAGCAACTTTTACAGGCTTATTAAAACGGCGGTCTGGATTCAAACGATACTGATGAACATCGACTCGTACCATATGTGGTTCTATAAAACGCGCATAAATGAGAATACCGCTTAATAAAAATATAAAAATAGTCTGATGAATTGAGTAATACCCCATCCAACCTGCATATAAATTAAAGAACCAAAGTGGAATAAGAAGATAAGATAGATAAAAAGCAAGTAAGTGAACAAAAGCTTTAAATGGATGAATCGTCTCGGTACGCGATTGATGAACCCAAGCTTCGACAATTCCCCATAAGGCAAGTATTGAAAAAATAAAGTAAAAACAAAAGATGATTGAATTTGGGTTCCACATTACGATTCTCGACTTATCTTATATTGATTGCTAGTAATCAAATTCAATATTTATCTTTCAATATGCACGAATTATACTCTAGCTCACCTTATCGTATGTATTGATTATGGCACAATCCTTTCATTCCAAACAGCTTCAAACTCATCAACAGGCTAAAGGCTTTTTGATCAAAGCTTCTTTAATTGTCTGTTCAAGTTTTGCTGTAACTTTGACAGGTTGTAGCACGCTACCTAAACATCGGGTTGAACCAGTTCAATACGCGCGTGATATCGATACATCTCAAACTTCACTTGCAAAAATTATTACACCTTTACGTGAGCAAAATCCAAATTTAACGGGTTACCACATTTTAAATGATCCGTTAGAAGCTCTCGCAGCTCGTTTAAGGTTGATTGATAAAGCCGAGAAGACTTTAGACTTACAGTACTATATTTGGGATAACGATAAGGTCGGTGCTTTAGCTTTACATGCCATTATTCGTGCTGCCGATCGTGGCGTTAAAGTGCGTTTATTGATTGATGATAATAATGCTAAAAAGATGGAAGGTGTTTTACTGGCCCTTTCTCAGCATAAAAATATTGAAGTTAAATTATTTAACCCATACCGTTTTCGTAAATACCGTGCGATGGATATGCTATTAGACTTAAAGCGTATCAATCATCGTATGCATAATAAGAGTTTTATTGCCGATAATCAGGTTGCGCTTATTGGTGGGCGTAATATGACAAATCAGTATTATAACGTTAGTGATAGTTATCAATTCTCTGATGTCGATGTCATGTTAGTCGGTGCTGCTGTTGATGATATCGTAAATTCTTTTGATGACTACTGGAATCATGAATATGCATACTCAGTCCAGAGTATTGTCAGTGCTCAACAACACCGTTTACGATATGAAAGTTTGAAAGAACAACTAGATGCTCACTATCAACAAGCCACTGTTCAAAACTTTCTCAATTTAACGTCTAGATCGCATGCTTTTGATAAATGGTTAGACCATAACATTCAGTTTGACTGGGTGAAGGCAGAGGTTGTAAAAGACTCCCCTGATAAAATTAAGTCAAAAGCAAAAAAAGAAGAGCATTTGAATTTCCAATTGATTAATCATTTGGAAAAACCAGAAAGCAATGTTGATTTGATTTCTGCTTATTTTATTCCTGAAAAGCAAGGCGCTAAAATTTTAAGTACCCTCGCCAAAGAAGGGGTAGAAGTTCGTGTTTTAACAAATTCATTTAAAGCCAATGATGTTGCTGTGGTTCATGCATTTTATGGTCGATACCGAAAAGAGCTTTTGAAAAACGGCGTACAACTTTATGAGTTTTTACCAACTCCAGATAAACGTAATTTAAATAAAAATACGGATGAGTTGGCAACCAAAGCAAAAGTAAACATGAAAGGTTTAAGTCGCTCAAGTTTACATACTAAACTCATGGCATTAGATGAACAGGTTTTTATTGGATCATTTAATTTTGACCCACGTTCAGCCTATTTAAATACTGAAATTGGTGTAATTTTAGATAGCCCATCACTGGCTAAAACAATTCACCATACGATGGATGAAAATTTAAATAAGTATGCTTATAAATTAAAACTAGATCCGAATAATAATATTTATTGGCAACAAGAAACCTCAAAAGGCCCTGTCATTTATAAAAAAGAGCCAGAAATGAAATGGTGGCAAAAGGCAGGCATGAAGTTTCTTTCATGGCTGCCTCTCGAAGGTTTTATGTAATTAACTTTTTGGCTTAAGTACTTTTTGATGTAATTGAGCCAAACCTTCTACCATTTTTTGTTGGACTTCTTGAGTTAAACTTTTTACATCATGTCCTTCTACCGAGATAGGAGGCAATGTTAATAAATGAGCCGTTACTTTCGGCATTTCTAGCACACGCTGAATATGCTCAACAAAAGACATCTCCCCAATAAATGGTGCAACGGTATCTAATTCGCCATGACGATTTACATAACAGATTAAACATACCTGTACCGGACGCTCTGCTTCAATAGCAGCTCCAAGTAAACGACCATGAACTTTTTTAACAGAATGACCATCTGTAGTAGTCGCTTCTGGGAAGAATAAAACTGGAATATTTTGTTTTAAGAATCCAGCAATTTGCTCTCTAATTCTAATAGAGTCACCAGACCCACGCTTAATAAATAAAGTGCCACCGCCTTTTGCTAAGTTGCCAAGAATAGGCCAATTTTCTATTTCGGCCTTCGCTAAAAAGAATACACGCGCACCTGAACCTAAAACAGCAATATCAAGCCAAGATATATGATTACTTACCCATAAAGCCGGTTCTCTCGGAATGGTGCCATGCACTTGAACATCGAGGTTAAAGACTTTACATAAACGGCGGCAAAAATATTGGACGTATCGTGTGTTAACAGGGTTATTTGGATCTTTATAAAGTCCATGACGATAAACTAAGTAAAAACCTTCACTGATTGCCGCTGTCGCTGAAGTAACTTTTTTTCCGTACAAACCTATTTTTGAAAATTTCTTTAATGTTGAATTCACTATACTTTGCGTTTGAGCCATAAAATTTCACTAACGATCAATCATTGTTATACCCATCTCGAGCCATTCTATACGTTTCGGAATAAACTTGCATCGCTATGCGATAGAAGCAAATAAAAAATAAAATGTATGTAAATAATCTAAAGGATAAGAGCAAACCCTTTCCCCTTTTACTCAAGTTTCCACTAGAATAAAGTTTTAGCCTTTTCAGGATTTATAACCACGTGGAATATGTTGATCGGCATCAAGGCGGTGAACGCACAATATTAGTGAGTGTGTCTGTACAATTATTAGATGATCTGGATGCCGAAGAGTTTGCTCTACTTGCACAGTCTGCTGGTGCAGATATTCTTGAACACATTAAAGTGCAACGTAATAAGCCAAATCCTAAGTTTTTTATTGGTTCCGGTAAAGTCGATGAAATTGCAGAACAAGTTCGTGATTTAGAAGCAGGACTGGTTATTTTTGATCATGCTTTAACACCTGCTCAAGAACGAAATTTAGAAAGAATATTAAAATGCCGAGTCATTGACCGTACTGGTTTAATTCTAGATATTTTTGCGCTGCGTGCCCGCACCCATGAGGGTAAATTACAAGTCGAGCTTGCTCAGCTTAAACATTTATCAACTCGCCTGATTCGTGGTTGGTCTGCTGACTTTGAACAACAAAAAGGTGGTATTGGCTTACGTGGTCCCGGTGAAACCCAACTCGAAACAGACCGTCGCCTCATTCGTGTGCGTATTACACAATTAAAAGATAAGTTAGATAAAGTTCATCAAACTCGTATACAAGGGCGGGCGGCAAGACAAAAAGCTTCAATCCCAACCGTATCCTTGGTAGGTTACACCAATGCGGGTAAATCCACATTATTTAATATTTTAGCAAAAAGCGATGTGTATGCAGCCGACCAACTGTTTGCAACTCTTGATCCAACCTTACGTCGTTTAGAATGGGATGGTATTGGTACTGTTGTTCTTGCAGATACTGTAGGTTTTGTGCGAAACCTACAACATGATCTAGTTGAATCTTTTAAAGCAACTTTAGAAGAAACGCTTGAAGCCACCCTACTTTTACATGTCATTGACAGTAGTAGCCATGACATGCTTGATCAGATTGAAGCTGTTGAAGGGGTTTTAAAAGAAATTGGAGCAGATTCACCTGTCCTTCGTGTATACAACAAAATCGATTTAAGTGGTGAAGAGGCTAAAATTATTTATTCACAGCCTCATGTTCCTGATCGTGTGTATGTTTCAGCACATTCAGGTTTAGGGCTAGATTTACTACGTCAAGCAGTCCAAGAATGTTTAATGGGGCAACTTCAACAATTCTCATTAAAACTTAAACCTGCTTATGGCAAATTGCGTACCCAGCTTTATGCTTTAAATGTGATCGAATCTGAACATTATGATGATGAAGGAATTTTACATATTGATATACGAATTGCACCTCATAAGCTTGAGCAGTTAATTCGTCAAGCCAAACTCCCTATCGACGAGATATTAGGTGAACGGGCGAGTCAGTTTAAAAGACCATTGGAAGAGTTTGAAATCAAGCACTAGATCAGTTAAAACTTGATAAGTACACTTTTAGAGATAAAAAATATGGATAAGATCAAAAGTATAGATTGGGCAGCATGGGTAGGAACTTTTCTACTTATTATCGGTTTCCGTGAAGGCTCAGTCGTCGTTATGCGTGCTTTTGGTCATCCAGAATTAGGTAACTTAGTTGGTTTAATTAGTTTACTCATCATCTTACTCATTTGGCGCAAGTTTAAGAAAATCCCCTTAAGACTAGTCGACACCAATAATAAAATTATGAAAGAAAGTGGTTTTGCTTTTTTACCCATTTGTGCAGGTTCATTAATTATGTTGGTGCATATGGGTAAAGAAATTCCTTTGTTTCTCTTTGTATTAGTGGTGAGCACCCTTATACCCTTGTGGGTCTATGCAAAAATGGCCAAACATTGGTTATAAGGAGAATAAAATGTTTATGATTTTATATGGATTTTTGATTACGCTAGTTGGCTATCTTTGTGCAAAACCTTTAAACCGTCGTTTCCCTCAAGTGCCTCTTTTAGTTTTTGGTATGTTCATTGTGATTGGTTTATTATCAATCTTGAAAGTTCCTTATGAAGAATACCGTATTTACGTAAATGATTTATTTAGCCATTTATTAGGATATGTCACAGTTGCTTTAGCTATACCATTAGCTGCGATGCGTTATGACGACTTACCTCTTAAATCGGTTATTGGCATTTTATGCTTTGCAAGTATTAGTGCTGTTGCTTTACCAATGGGACTCGCTTATTTATTGCATATGTCTGAGCCTACTATTTTGGCTTTTGCTACACGCGCTGTAACTACACCTATTGCTTTAAATATCGCGACTTTATTACATGCTCCAGAAACTTTAGTCACTCTGATCGTGATTTTATCTGGCGTTATTGGTGCAGCATTTTCACCATTTTTACTTAAGCATATTCATGATGAAAGAGCATCAGGTTTAGCTCTAGGCTTAGCTGCCCATGCAATTGGAACTGCTCAAGCTTGGCAGCGTGGCCCTGTTGCGGGTCGTTATGCTGCATTTGGTATGGCCTTAAATGGGGTATTTACTGCAATCTGGCTACCCACCTTCATGTTATCTTTTGGAATACATTGATTAAAAAGTAGTTTAAATAAACATTGAACCCGTTATTAATTAGAAATAAGATGGACTTTCAAATCTAAAAGGATTTTTGATTATGGGGAAATTTTTTGTTGGAGCTTTGCTCCTATTGGGAATGAATACTGCTACTTTTGCAGCCGATATTACCGGTCTTTGGCAAACAATTGACGATAAAACTGGCACACCTAAGGCTCACGTAGAAATACGTAAAGAGGCGAATGGTACGTATGCAGGAAAAGTTGTAAAAATCACACCGCGTCCGGGTTATACACCAAAAGAAATTTGTGATAACTGTCCAGCGCCTTATACCAATAAACATATTGTAGGTTTGGATATTGCGACTGGCTTAAAACAAGTTGATAGTACAACCTATACCGGAGGAAAAATTCTAGATCCAAATACTGGTAAAGTTTACGGATTAAAAGCCAAACTCAGTGCAAATGGTAACCGTCTACATATGCGCGGCTATCTTGGAGTTTCTGCTTTAGGCCGCAATCAAATCTGGATTCGACTAGAATAATTTTCGAAAATAAAAAAGCCGCTTATGCGGCTTTTTTATTACATCACAGGGTTAACTACTGAAAATATTTGCTGATCTTCAAGACGGTAAGCAATTAAGTTCTTACCCCACACACAACCACCATCAACATTTTGAATATGATCACTAATAGTTCTGCCTTCTAAAGCCGCCCAATGTCCAAAAAATATTTGATGTGTTTGTGCAGCTTTACTTGGAAATTCAAACCAAGGTAAATAACCTTCCGGCATTGGTGCATCTAAAGTATCTTTAAAACTAAATTCCAAAGTACCTTCTGCATTGGTCAAACGCATACGTGTTAAATAATTGGTAATGCAGCGTAGACGGTCATTACCAGTTAAGTCATCTGTCCAAAGATCCGGTTTCGAACCATACATTTCAGCCAAAAAAGCATCTAGCACAGACAGATCATCATCTGATAATACCGCTTCAACTTCTTTCGCTACCGCAGCCGTTTTTGATGCACTCCAAATACAAGGTATACCTGCATGCGTTAGCACAGTTTGTTCATTTGGAAATAAACATAATGGTTGTTTACGCAGCCAGTCGATGAGTTCATCACCATCCACAGCATCAATAACGTCCTGCGTACGATCTTTTTCTTTAATTTCTTTAAGACCACGAGCACAAGCAATGAGTGTTAAGTCATGATTACCCAATACTGTAGCGGCAGCCCCTCGATCGGCTAGTTTCTTAATGAAACGCAGTGCACCTACCGAGTTCTCCCCACGTGCAACCAAATCACCAGCAAACCAAATAAAATCCTGATCAGGATCAAAACGCATTTCTTTTAGTAATGCTTTAAGTGCTTCAAAACAACCTTGCACATCTCCAATTACATAGTTATAACGCTTGGTCATTTATGCCACCATTTGATCTGCCAAAGCTACGAACTCAGCAAGTGTCAAAGTTTCTGGACGAGCCATTGGATCGACTCCTGCTTTTTCGAAGCCATCTTCAGCTAACATACCTTTAAGACTGTTTCTTAGAGTTTTACGACGTTGAGTAAATACGTGTGCAACCAAACGAGCTAAAGCTTTCTCATCTTTCGCAACAATCGGTTTTTGTTCGTAAGGAACTAAACGGAATACAGCACTGGTCACTTTTGGTGGCGGATTAAATGCGCCGGCAGGTACTTCAAATAAAAAGGTAGGCTGACAATAATATTGAATCATTACCGATAAACGACCATATTCTTTTGTATTTGGTTCAGCAGTAATACGTTCTACCACTTCTTTTTGCAACATGAAATGCATGTCTTTAACTTGACTACCAAATTCCAAGAGATGAAAAAGTAATGGTGTAGAAATGTTATAAGGCAAATTACCAACAACGCGTAATGGGCGGCCATCTTTTACAAGTTGGCTAAAATCATATTTTAATGCATCAGCTTCTACGATAGTTAAACGTTCTGGATGTGGTACACGTTCTGGTAAGCCTGCTGCTAAGTCACGGTCTAGCTCGACTACAGTTAAAGCCTCACACTCTCCAATTAAAGGAGAGGTTAAAGCAGCCAAACCTGGACCAATTTCAACAATATTGTCCCCTGGACGCGGATTAACAGAGCGTACAATTTTGGCAATGACTCGCTGATCATGTAAGAAGTTTTGACCAAAACGTTTACGAGCTTTATGCCCTTCATCTTTCGGGTTTAGGGCATTAATTTGATACATAGAACATTTCCAACATGAAAAATTTAACTCGCTGCCAACGATAAAGCTAAATCGACAGCGACATTTAAACTTGAGCTTTTTGCCAAACCTGTCCCAGCTAAAGACAGAGCAGTACCATGATCGACTGAAGTTCGAATAAACGGTAAGCCCAATGTGATATTAATTGCTTCACCAAAACCTTGTGATTTTAGCACAGGTAAACCTTGATCATGGTACATGGCAAGAACAGCATCGGTATTTTTAAGGTGATCAGGAGTGAATAAAGTATCTGCTGGCATACTTAAACTGATTTTAATGCCTTGAGAGCGGTAAGTTTCAAGAACCGGATTAATCGTATCAATCTCTTCATGCCCCAAGTATCCATCTTCACCTGCATGAGGGTTTAATCCACACACTAATACTCTTGGATCATTAATTTTAAACTTGGTTTTTAAGTCATGAAGTAAAATGTCTATCACTTGATGTAAGCGTTGTTTGGTAATTGCATCGGCTACCTCTCTTAAAGGCAAATGTGTAGTCGCTAAAGCTACCCGCAAGGTTTTTGTTGCGAGCATCATGACCACACGCTCTACACCAGCGAACTCTTGATAATATTCAGTGTGGCCACTAAATAAAATACCTGCATCATTAATGACCGATTTTTGTACCGGCGCAGTCGCCACACCTACACTTTTACCTGACATTGCATAATCAGCTGAGCGACGTAATTGTTCTAATACATAAGCTGCATTAGCTGGGTTTAATTGGCCATCGATGACTTCTGTTTTTAACGCGACGTGCTCTATATAAAGTTCGCCTTGCAAACATGATTCAGCTTGCCCTGTATACTCTAAAAACTTAATGTCCATGCCTAGCTTTTGAGCACGTTGTTGCAATAAATTTCGGTCAGCCAAAACAACAATCGGACGCTCATCAATGCGTTCCGCCAGACTTAAGCAAATATCTGGACCAATACCAGCAGGCTCACCGGAAGTGATATATAAAGGCAGCACAATCACCCCAGACATATAACAAGAATTTGTTTCATTTTAACATATCTGCCATTCATCAGTTTATGTATTAAATTATCTAACTTAAACTGGATTTTTCTTGTGACTTTGAACAAACTCGTTTAGAATGCTCGCTCCTTTTGTTTGGACAGATTCCATAGTCCAAACCAACTATAATAGGTAGTGGTTTAATGAAAACTCTCAGCGCTAAGCCAGCTGAAGTTCAACATGACTGGTATGTTGTTGATGCTTCTGGCAAAACTTTAGGTCGCCTTGCGACTGAAATCGCTCGTCGTTTACGCGGTAAGCATAAAACTTCTTATACTCCTCACGTTGACACTGGCGATTACATCGTTGTGATTAATGCTGAACAAATTCAAGTGACTGGTAACAAATCACTTGATAAGAAATATTATCGCCATACTGGTTTCCCTGGTGGTATCCGTGAGACTAACTTCGAGAAGTTAATTGCTCACAAACCTGAAGCTGTTCTTGAAAAAGCGGTTAAAGGCATGTTACCAAAAGGTCCTCTTGGTTATGCAATGATCAAAAAAATGAAAGTGTACGCTGGTACTGAGCATCCTCATGCTGCTCAACAGCCACAAGTTTTGGACATCTAAGGGATACAGCACATGGCTACTAATTATGGTACAGGTCGCCGTAAGACCGCAACTGCACGTGTTTTCTTGTCAGCTGGTACAGGTAAACTCGTTATTAACAACCGTACTTTAGAGCAATATTTCGGTCGTGAAACTGCTCGTATGGTTGTTCGTCAACCTTTAGAACTTTTAGAAGTTACTGAAAAGTTTGACCTTTACATCACTGTTAAAGGTGGTGGTATCGGTGGTCAAGCTGGCGCGATCCGTCACGGTATTACTCGTGCGCTTATCGCTGCTGACGAAACTTTAAAACCTGTTCTACGTCAAGCTGGTTTCGTTACTCGTGATGCTCGTGAAGTTGAGCGTAAGAAACTTGGTTTACGTAAAGCTCGTAAACGTCCTCAATTCTCTAAACGTTAATTCGTTTACCGAATCGGACAAAAAGCCTTGGTTATCCCAAGGCTTTTTTATTGCTTATTCATTTTAAGCATGAGCGAAACAGATAAATATATGAAACTCTATCTATGGCACCGTGATTTCCACTCATATTTTTAGTATTCTAACCGATTCACACAACCATACCTTGTGATATGTCGGTCGAAAACACTTCAATTCAGGGAATTACCCTTTACAGCCATGCTGATGATTTCCGTTCTCACTGGATCCGTTTTTTATTGGCAGAAAAGCAAATTAAATATCAATTGATCGTAACTGATCATGAAGATGAGGATTTAGCGAGTCTAAACCCTTATAACCAATTACCAATGCTACTTGAGCAAAACCTCAAATTATTTTCCGCTCCAATTATTGCTGAATATCTCGATGACCGATATCGTCAGAGCAAGCTTTACGCTGATGCTCCTATGGCACGTGCAGAACAACGGCAATACATTTGGCGCCTTGAAAATGATTGGTTTAAATTGGCCGATCATATGCTCAAACATGCAGATACTTTAAATGTAGAACAAAAGCAAAAAGCGCAAAAAGAATTACGTGATACCTTAATTTCTCTTACTCCCCTATTTCAGCATTTCCCTTATTTTATGTCCGAAAATTTTTCAATTTTGGATTGTATGCTCGCCCCAATTTTTGTGCGGCTTAATAGCATGGGAATTGATTTACCAAAGCAGCAGTGTCGGCCTATATTTTTGTACTGTAAACGTATCTTTAGCCGCCCTTCTTTTGTTAAATCAATGACGCCCCAAGAGAAAACCCGTTACAATGAACAATTAAATATGGAATAGTGTGATATGTCTGAGCAAACTATTGAATTAACCCCTACACGTCCTTATCTTGCTCGCGCAATCTATGAATGGATTTGCGACAATCAACTCACCCCTTATTTACTCGTTGATGCAACACAACCACATACGGATGTACCACAACAATTTGTGAAAGATGGCCAAATTGTTTTAAATATTGTGCCCCATGCTGTACATCAACTGCTTATTAGCAATGATGCCGTAACCTTTTCAGCACGTTTTGGCGGTGTTTCTAAAGATATTTATGTCCCTATCCAAGCTGTTTTGGGTATATATGCACGCGAAAATGGACAAGGTTTATTCTTTGATCCAGAAGAATATGCCAATGTAGCGCCTGTAGAAAATACGCTAGACTCTGAAGCACAAGAAACAAGTGAACCAACCAAGAAAAAGCCAACATTAAGAATTTTAGATTAATTTTAGAGGAATAAAGTATGGCATTTGATTTAGTCCAATACTTTGCTGAGCAAATAAAAATTCAAAAGCCTCAGCTTTTAAATCAATATCCAACCAATGAGAAAAATAAGCTGATTGATGAAGTGAATGTGCTCACTCTTGGAAAGTTAATTAGCTTATGGCGTCAAGACGACAATAAAATTTATAATGAAATCAAAACAGCCGATCCATTATATATTCAAGAAATAGCGCGTCATTTAACAACTTCTAAGCACAATCAGTCGATTTTAAAAAATGCCGAACTTGAGCAAAGTATTTCAGAAATTTTGACCTTACAGCTAACTGAGCTTAATCAACTTGATGAAACTGGAGGTTTCGGACAGAACGGTTTAAAAGAGCTCATTTTAGGGCAAGTTGAACATTTATCAGGACAGGCTGAGGATTGGGTTTGGTCAACAAACCACCTAACAGAGCTGATTGGTTCTAAACCTGTTGAACAAGAAGAGCTATCATTGGATGCAACAATGAAGGAGTTCAACCAAATGGTTCACCAAGCCCAACCGCATCATGAAGAATTACACATCGAAGAGCAACCTATCGAAATTTTTATTCCGGCATGGTCAAAAGTTATCGCACCTCTTGTTGCTTTAGCTATTTTAGGTTACCTATATTGTATTTATACACATCTTATTTAATTTTATTATAATTATTTAAAAGAGGAACTTATAGTTCCTCTTTTTCTATTTAAATAAACATAATTTATCAATAAATATTCTTTTAACATTCTATTACAATTATTAAAATTAATAATAGAAATTATATAATGCAAACATGAGCACAGTATTAAATATTTAATGTAAAAACAATCTTATAATATTTTTTATAAGATGACATTTTTGGTCACTTATTTACTAAAACAACAATTTTGAAATTTATTTGATTTATTGACTTCAACTTGAGTAAAAATATAATGATTTTTAACTACTTTTAAGGAAAAAGTAGTAATTATAACTTTATAATCCTGAGAGATAAAAAAATGGCTAAACTTTCTTTAGATAGCTTAACTGAAATTGATGGTTTTATTGCATCTGCACTTGTTGATTCAGAAAGTGGTTTATCACTTGCTACACAAGGCGGTGGGGATATTGATTTAGAGCTGGCAGCTGCTGGAAACACAGAAGTCATTCGCGCAAAACGAAATGTAGCTAACGCATTAAAATTAAATGACAATATTGAAGATATTTTAATTACATTAGGGAAGGCTTATCACTTAATTCGTCCTTTAGAAAGTAATAATAATTTATTCCTTTATTTAGTACTTGATCGCGCCAAGTCGAATTTAGCCATGGCTCGTCATGAGTTAAAGTCCTTTGAAAAAGAGCTCGATTTTAGTTAATTAATTTAAGCTGTGCTCTTTATACTTAATATAAAGAGCACATATAACATTACAATATTACTTAATAAAAATTTAAAATGATACTATGGATAGCCATTGCATAAATATTGCAGTTTCTGGTTTAAGCTTAAAAGTTTCAGACGAATTAAAAATCTTAATCCGTGATTTGATATCTAATCAATATGGAATTAACTGGGTTAACATTTCTAGTAATCAGATTGATTTATTAATTATTAATGAAAACTTTTTTGATGCAGACAATATTCAAAATATTCTTAATAAGAAAAAATTTCCTTATTTAAAAATTACAAAAACACCTTTAGAAAATGGAGGCACTATACACGAACATACCTTACACTACCCTTTAGAAAAAACAGAACATCTCCGTTCATGGTTACAAGCAAATGTATTATCTCTTTTAAAACATACTGATGTTCGTTCCAACTCAACTTTATTAAATGAAATATCTATCATAGATGAGCAATTTATAAAAAATTTGCATAGCTCTGAAAATATTAAATTACATTTATTTGATGACAAGGGTACCTTGGCAATTATTGATAATAGAACTCAAATTGCTTGGTTAGAACCTTCTCGTCAAAAAACACAGACCAATATGAGTTTTAACTTTACCTTTGCAAAAACATCAGACTTTACTAAGGTTTCTCGTAAAAAGGATTATTACTTACAGGATTGGTTGTGGAATTTAATTTGGTGTTCAAAAGAATTTGAGAATTTAGCGTCAGCTGATGGTTACTTTAAAATTAATCATTGGCCACAACCCTATCAAAAAGAATATAGAAAAGTAAGCCTACAGCTCTCTGCCTGTTTTATTCAGGGAGCAAAAGTCACTGAAGTAGCTAAACAACTCAACCAACCTATCGATGTTGTTCTACGTTTTATTACAGCATGTTTAATGGCAAATAATGGGCAATATGTTTCCGCGAATAAGTGTTTTTACACGCCACAGACTCATTCAGAAAACTTAAATACAGAAAGTCATTTTTTAAAAAATTTTATAGGGAAAATTCGACGCCGTTTTGGCTTTTAAGGAACACTATGATTATTCAACAATATAAAATTGTCTTCGCAGGCAGTATGGGGGCTGGTAAAACAGAAGCGATCAAATCGCTATCTGAAATTCCAATTTTAGAAACAGAAGCATTTAATACTGATGTACAAAGTCACCAAAAATCACAAACAACTGTTGGGATTGATTACGGCGAAATTACTTTAGATGATGGTATTAAAATCGGGCTATATGGAACCCCTGGACAAAGCCGTTTTGATTTTATCTGGTCAGTTATTTGTAAAGGTGCGATTGGTATTATTCTTCTGTTAGATCACAATAGCTCTACTCCAATTGCTGAACTAGAAAGTTACTTGGAATCCTTTAAAAATTATAATGATAATATTGCGATTGGTATTACGCATATTGATGAAAATAAAGAATCTTCACTCCAACAGTATCGAAACTGGTTAGCAGAAAACGAACTTCAATATCCATTATTTTTTATTGATGCAAGAGAACAAGAGCAAATTTTAATGATGGTTGAATCATTAATTGCATCACTTGAAGTTAAGGTAGGCGCAACATCTCAAGGGAAAGATCATGCTTAGTATTCCAGTTCAAAAACGAACCGCTCCAACACAATTGCTACAACTTGCAAAAAGTGAAGCCCAAAAAATTCTTATGAATACACGTGGTGTAGACTTTGTCATGATTTGTTCTTCAGATGGGTTTGAATTGGCAACAGTGAGCCACAAGAACTACCCTAATACCACCAAATTAGCAGCGGTGAGTAGCTCGATTTTGGCCATGGTCAGTGCATTTTTAAAAGAGATTCAACTGACTGGCTGTAATAACATCACATTAGATGCAGACAATGGCAAAGCCATTTTAACAGCTATTCCTGCTCTCCATCATCCGATGGTTATGGTTACCCTAAGTAATAGAGATGTACTTTTAGGGCAGCTGCTTTATAGCCTAAAAAAAGCAAGCCAAGTGATTGCAGAGGCAGATGGAGAATAACTTAAACTGCTATAAAAAAATACCGCCCAATAAGAGCGGTATTTTTCAATTAAGTTTGAATAGTAAATAGCATTTGCCGTTTTTTTACTTGTTGACCCTGTTGCCCTAATACATCTTCAACTACACCATCTACATCAGCTTTAATCTGCTGCTGGATTTTCATAGCTTCAAGCACAAGTAGGGTCTGACCTTTCACCACTTGATCGCCTTTATTCACCAGAATATTAACCACAGCACCATCCATTGGTGCACGAATTTTGCCATCTCCCGCTACATCGGTAGCTTCTGGCGCAGTATAGGTCACATTGCGTATCACAATATTGCCGTTATCTCGGTCTAGATAAAGTTGATCACTATCTAATACATACTGCACACGGCGACGAACACCATCAATTAAATAAACTAGTTGCTCTGACGTTCTCTCAAGCACATCAATACAAACTGATTGATCACAGAACTGTACCGTAAATGTATTATTGACAGATGAAACCTGCAATTGAATTTGCTGATCGGCAATTTGTAATTTTAACGGTAATGGCACACCAAGCCCGGTTTGCCACACCGCAGTAACTTTATTTTGGCTAAATAATGCCGCAGCAATCGCTAAAGTTTCTAAAGATAAAACTTGATGATGTAAGCTCGGATCATTTTGGAAATGCTGTTGGATGAATGCAGTATTGGTATCCCCTGTAACAACAACTGGATGGCGTAGTAAATTGACCAAGAACTGTTTATTACTGTTCACTCCCAGTAAAACACTATCATCGACTGCACGAGCCAGTAAGCGAATCGCATCCTCACGGGTTTTACCGTATGCAATCACCTTTGCTACCATCGGATCGTAAAATGGACTGACTTCATCAGTTGCCAACATGCCATGATCGATTCGCACATTTGGCAAAGTTGCAGGCTTCCAGCGTAAAACCTTTCCTGTTTGTGGTAAGAAATCCTGACGTGGGTCTTCTGCATACAAGCGCACTTCGATCGCATGTCCATTTAAGGTCAATTCCTGTTGCTTTAAAGGTAAATGCTCACCATTCGCCACACGTAACTGCCATTCAACCAAGTCCAATCCTGTAATAAGCTCAGTGACCGGATGTTCTACCTGCAAACGGGTATTCATCTCCAAAAAGTAAAATGCACCCGATGCATCTAGCAAAAACTCAACTGTACCTGCCCCGACATAAGCACATGCTTTTGCCGCTGCTACGGCTGCCTCACCCATTTGCTGACGTAGTTCAGGCATCATCACCGGACATGGAGCTTCTTCAACAACCTTCTGATGGCGACGTTGGATCGAACAATCACGCTCAAACAAATACACATAATTGCCGTGAGTATCACCAAAAACTTGAATTTCGACATGACGCGGAGCAATAACTGCTTTTTCTAAAATAAGCTCCCCCGAACCAAAAGCATTTTCAGCTTCTGAACGCGCAGTTTGCAATGCTTCAACCAATTCAGATGCTTGTTGTACCAAACGCATGCCACGACCTCCGCCACCCGCAGAAGCTTTGACCATAATTGGAAAGCCAATCTGCTCAGCTTGAGTTGCTAAATATTCGAGATCTTGTCGGTCACCTTCATACCCCGGCACACAAGGGACGCCCGCCTCAATCATGGCGATTTTTGAAAGGCGTTTACTGCCCATTAACTCTATTGCAGAAGCGGTAGGCCCAATAAATGTAATCTGGTTGTCGATACATGCCTGAGCAAAATCAGTATTTTCTGACAAAAAACCATAGCCAGGGTGAACCGCATCTGCCCCAGTTTTTTTACATGCATCTATTATCTTGGTAATAGAAAGATAAGACTCAGATACTTTTGAAGGACCAATATAAACAGCTTCATCTGCTTCTTGCACATGACGGGCATTACGGTCTGCATCGGAATAAACTGCGACGGTTTGGTAACCCATTGCTTTGGCTGTTTGCATCACCCGAACTGCAATTTCACCACGATTGGCAACCAGTATTTTTGAAAATTTCATTATTTTTATCCTTATCTTTTATGACTCATCGGCCCAATTTGGTAACCTTTTCTGGATAAAAGCCATCGTTCCTTCTTGACCTTCATCTCCACCAACCGCTTGGGCAAACTGCTGAGCTGCATCATTGAGCAATTCATTTAAAGGCTCATTGAGTGTTCGATGTAACAATGCTTTAGTCACACGCGAAGCTTGAGGAGCTGCTCGTTTAATGTGTTGAATGGTTTCCTCTAAAGCTTGTTCAAGTTCAATTTCATTATGTGCAATTTGATGAATCACACCGACACTCAGTGCTGTATGCCCTTCAAAACGCATGCCGAGTAAAGCCAGTCGGCGTGCCTGAGTCAGGCCAATACGTTTCACCACAAAAGGAGCAATTTGAGCAGGAATCACACCAAGCCCAGTTTCAGGTAAACCGAACTGCGCATTATCACGACTGATGGCAACATCAGAAACACATGCCAGCCCAAAACCACCACCTAACACTGCACCTTCTAAAATGACCACAACAGTCTGTGGTGCAGCTTCAACTTGCTCAAGCATGGCACCAAAACGGCGGTTAAAGTCAGCATAAGGTTGCAGACTACCAACCTTAGTTGCTTCAACGCGTAAAGCAGCCATGTCTTTAATGTCACCACCTGCACAAAAAGTCCCACCTTCACCACGAATGATGACTGCACGAATTGAAAGGTCATTGCGAATGGCATTAAAGACTTGTTGAATTGCATTGACCATATTCAAGTTCATAGCATTACGACTCTCCGGTCGGTTTAACCAAAGATATAAAATACTGCCGTCTTGTTCTAATTGAATGCTGTCATCAATATCTATAGCTTGTAGAGATGCTGAAAGCGTCATGGCTTTCCCCTTATTTTATTTCTGTTTTTTTGGCAAGATATCCATCAACTTACAGATAATCCCCAGCATAATCTCATCTGCACCACCGCCAATAGAGCCTAAACGACCATCACGATACAACTGTGATGCAGGGTTATCCCACATAAAACCGTTACCACCCCAGTATTGCAGACAGCTATCAGCAACTTCACGAGTTAAACGTCCAGCTTTGAGTTTTGCCATAGATGCCAGCTTGGTCACATCTTCACCCGCAATATGCTGTTCACACGCTTGGTAAGTTAAGGCTTTAAGTGCTTCTATTTCAGTCATGAGTTCAGCAAAGCGGAAGTGAATATATTGGTTATTAATAAGTGGCTGACCAAACGTCGTACGCTCTTTGGTATAGGCGATAGTCTTTTGGATTAAATTTTCCAAACCACCAATAGCATTAGCACAAGCCCATAAACGCTCTTCCTGAAATTGCATCATTTGCATCATGAAACCCATACCTTCAACGCCAACCAGGTTACGTTGAGGTACACGGACATTGTCTAAATAAACTTGCGCTGTGGTGGTTGAACGCATCCCTAATTTATTAAGTGGCTCGGAAAAACTAATCCCTTTAGTTTTTGCCGGTACAATAATCATCGACTTGTTGACGTGTGGTTTATCATCAGATGTGTTAGCCAATAGGCAGAAGAAATCAGCCTGCAGTGAGTTTGTAATCCACATTTTGCTGCCGTTAATGACATAGTCATCGCCATCTTTTTTAGCAGTCGTTTTAATAGCAGCAACATCCGAACCAGCATGCACTTCCGATACTGCAATTGAGGCAACATATTCCCCAGCAATGGCTGGTGTTAAAAACTCATCGCGTAATTCTTTACTACCAAAACGCGCCAAAGCAGGTGTCGCCATATCGGTTTGTACACCAATGGCCAAAGGCACCCCGCCGCAAGCCGCAAATCCAATTTCTTCTGCAACCACAAGGTTATAGGAATAATCTAACGCTAAACCGCCATTTTCCTCAGGCTTACAAATCCCTAATAAACCAAGATCACCCATTTTTTTAAATACGTCGTGCATCGGAAAACACCCTGCTTCTTCCCATTCGGGAATATGTGGATTCAGCTCATTTTGAACAAATTGACGCGCTGTACGACGTAATGCTTCATGTTCGGCAGTAAATTTCATGGTGTTCTTCCTATTAATTTTTTTAATTACGGTAAAGGTTGATTAAAAACGGGACACACCAAAACGGGTCGGATTCAACTCACGTTGCTGTGCTTCATAAATGGTTTGTAAAAGGAAAATTAATAATTTTCGGGTATCTCGCGGGTCAATAATGCCATCGTCATGAAGCATAGCTGTATTGAAAAGCGCGGTAGATTGCTGCTCTAATTTCATGGCCGTACTTTGCTCAAGAAAATCGAGCATTTGCGGATTAGGTTCCTGACCAGAGGCTTTTTGTTTTCCTTCAGCAACAATACGCAGTACCTTTCCAGCCTGTGCAGCCCCCATTACAGCAACATGCGAATTTGGCCATGCAAAAATAAAATCTGGCGATAAACTCCGACCACACATTGCGTAGTTACCCGCACCATATGACCCTGCCACAACGATTGAAATTTTAGGTACAGTACAATTGGCAACTGCTTGAATCAGTTTTGAGCCATGCTTAATAATACCATTTTGCTCGGCATCGGTTCCCACCATAAAGCCAGTAGTGTTATGTAAGAACAATAAGGAGCGGTTAGTCTGTTCACATAAGTGAATAAACTGAGCTGCTTTTGCTGCCCCTTGAGGGGTAATCGGACCATTATTGGTAATAATACCGATATGCAAGCCTCCAATTTTTGCCCAGCCACATACCGTTAAATCATCATATTCCTGCTTAAATTCTAGAAAATCTGAATCGTCAATAATGCGGGCAACCACTTCTTTCATATCAAATGGTTGTTTAGGATCACTTGGGATAACACCCAATAGTTCCTCGGTATCGTAACGAGGCTCTTTATAGGTCACATCAACTGGTTTGATTTGCTCTTTCCAGTTCAGGTGTTCAAAAATTTCACGCGCAAGTCGAATCCCATCGGCATCATTTTCTGCTAAGTATTCTGCTGTTCCGGCAACCTGCGCATGCATTTCTGCCCCGCCCAACTCTTCAGCTGTTGCCACTTCGCCAGTGGCAGCCAAGAGTAAAGGGGGACCTGCAAGAAGCATCTCGGTTTGTTTGCGTACTACAATGACATAATCTGAAAGACCTGGTTGATAAGCACCACCTGCCGTTGCATTACCATGCACCACTGCAAGTTGGGGAATACCTGCTGCAGACAAACGTGCCTGATTGGCAAAGGTCATACCACCATAGGTAAATACTTCAGCAGCATAATTTAAGTTAGCGCCCCCACTTTCGGTCAGCGTAATCAGCGGGAGTTTTTGTTCTAAGGCAATTTTTTGTAAACGCAAAGTTTTTTGTACGCCCATAGGAGACATGGTCCCGCCCTTAATTGCACTATTACTTGCAGAAACTAGACAACGCACACCACTAACAAAACCAATGCCGGCAATTACTCCACCACCAGCTTCAGAACCATCCTTGTCATCATGCATGTTGTAGCCAACCAAACCACAAAGCTCAACAAAAGGAGAATCAGCATCGAGTAATAACCGCACACGCTCATGCGGCAGAATCTTGCCCTTTTTATCGAATTTCGGTTTAGCAGTATATGATTTATCAATGCTTTTTTGCTGAATTGCACGGACTTCACTCAGCTGAGCAAGTAGTGCCTCTTTATTTTGTTGATACTGTTCACTACCAACAGCAATTTCGGATTGGAGAATGGTCATTTTTTTATTCCTCACTCCAAACCTAAACTATTGTTTTGTTCGGCTTTCTCAGTCTTATCTTTTTTAAAAATTTCAGGAATAAACGCACGATGGAAACCATTATAAGACTGACTATTTGTCGCTTCGGCTAGTGGATACATGCGTGTCCCTTGTGATGCTGCACCATCAATACGCAAAGTTACACCTGACACAAAAGCCGCAGCATCTGACAGTAAATAACAAATCGCCGATGAAACTTCTGATTCAGTTCCCATGCGTTTTAGCGGTACATTGCCAGCAAGACTTGGAATAATCACTTTGGCAAAATCACCGCTATAATTATCCATACCGGATGACACAATCCACCCCGGTGCAACCGCATTTACACGAACGCCAGATTTCCCCCACTCAACCGATGCTGTTTTAGTTAAGTTATCAACCCCCGAACGCGCAGCACCAGAATGTCCCATTCCCGGCATGCCACCCCACATATCAGCAGTCATATTGACAATACTGCCACCATGTTTAGCCATCCATTGGTTATAAGCTTCACGCATTAAATAGAACGTTGCGTGTAAATTATTACGCACGACTGCATCGAAACCATTCGCCGAAATATTCTCTAAAGCTGAGGGGAACTGGCCGCCTGCATTATTTACCAAACCATCGAGTTTGCCGAATTTCTCTATCACTTCGGCAATCATATTTTTCACTTGTTCTTCTTCACGGTTATCACAAACAATAAAATGAACCCGACCACCATCTTCTATAATTTCTTGGCTTACTTTCTCTAATTTCTCAATTTTTCGTCCTGTAATCACCACTTGAGCGCCGAGAGCCGCAAGCTCATGTGCAGTACAGCGTCCAATTCCTGAGCCCCCACCTGTCACAATAATGACTTTATTAGCAAAAGCATCTGGTCTAAAAATTGATTGATAACTCATCTTTGTTTCATCCATTCATTTTATTTTTCTAAAAGATGTGCCGGAACTTTAACAGGCATATCCAATAACTGTTGGGCAAAGGCTTTGCCTTGCGGGTCAATACGCAAGCTTGCAACACCACCACCACCTAAGGCATTCTCCAACATAAAATTCAGTGCATTTAAACCCGGTAACTCATAACGAATTACTCGCCCTTTCTCAGCATCCAAGACATGTTGCATATAGCTTGCAACAGTCTGTTCAGTTAGTGCTGCACGAATCCATGGTAAATAATCTGCTTTACGTGCAATCACACCAATATTGCTATGATTACCCTTATCACCACTGCGGGCATGCGCAATTTCAATCAAAGGAACTTCAATTTCATCTCCTTGATAAATTGCATTTTCACCTGCCTTTAAAGTAGGCAATTGCTCTGTAAAAACTCCTTGTGGAATCTCAACTGGGTAGCGTTTTCCTTCAAAATCGATTTCGACACTTACCTGATTTTTATCTATTAAAAATGAAAATAACTTAATCACTGGAGATGCTTTTGGTCGGCCTCCAACAATTCCTGCCAAGGCTGGAGCCATACCTGTTGAAGCTTGTGCAATTTCAGATGCAAAGAACATACATGCTTCTTTAAACATGTGTTTTACAGCTATTTTGACCACTACTTCACGACTATTTAATGTTTGGGCATGTTCGCCATAAGTACTTTCAATACCTAAAATTTCAACAGACTTTTCACTAAATGGCGGCACTGAGCGCATTGCTAAAATACGTTCGCACTTAGTCAAAATCGCATCAGCAATAACTTGTGCTTTTTGTGGTGCCTCACGGCCTGCAATTAAGAAACTCACTAAAACCCGATAACCATCAGGATAGGTCGCGCTGACTTTATATTGCGCCGTCGGAGCTTGTCCTTTTGCACCCGTTACACGAACCCGATGCTCTCCGACTTGCTCTAAATGCACGTGGCTGAAATCAGCAATTACATCAGGTAGTAAATATGCTTGAGGATTACCTATTTCATAAACAATTTGCTCTGCAACTGTAGCAGTAGAAACCAGACCACCTGTACCTTGAGGCTTAGTTACAACGAATGAACCATCTTCACTCACTTCAACCACTGGGAAACCCATGTTGTCAAAGCCCTGCACCAATTGCCAATCGGTAAAATTACCACCCGTACATTGAGCACCACATTCAATGACATGACCTGCTAACGAACCTTGCGCCAATTTGTCATAATCATCGAGCGACCACTGATATTCATGAAGTAAGGGTGCAAGTACCACAGCAGAGTCAACTACACGACCCGTAATCACAATATCTGCACCTAAGTCTAAGGCGTCACGAATAGCAACCGCGCCTAAATAAGCATTACTGCTCGCTACCTGTTCAGGCAAAGCTTCTCCGCTAAACATTTCTTGAATATTCTGTGATTTTAACTGCTCATGTTTTGGCAAAAGATCATCACCTAACACCACAGCCACTTTCAGATCTAGACCATACTCTTTAATAATTTTTTGTAAGGCATCCCGACAAGCTAATGGATTAACACCACCGGCATTACTAATCACTTTAATCTTTTTTTCAGCAATTTTTTTCAGCAAAGGTGCCATGACTCGGCTGACAAAGTCTAAAGCGTAACCATGTTTCGGTTCTACCATCTTCGCTTTTGCCATAATCGACATGGTAATCTCAGACAAATAATCAAAAACCAAATAATTAATATCGGTTAGATGTACCAGTTGGAAAGCGGCAGTATTGGTGTCTCCCCAAAAACCTGAGGCACAACCTATTTTTACGACACGCTCATCACCCTGTTGATTACTTGCCATCTTATTTCTCATTATTTTGTTTAAAAATTAAACTCAACATTACCAAGCAAGCGCTTGGTTTGTAAAGAGCAAAATGTTATTGTGAAATTGACCAAAACTGCCAAACTCGACAGCTGAGCTAAAACATGATGAGATTTGGCAAACTTTCCTGTTAAGTATTTTTATATAAAGGATCCGGCTTTCGCATGATTGCTACTTCAATTGAACAGATTCCAAATATCTCTTGTTTTGACGATAGCCCACGTGGTCGTTTATTACGGGGGGCTGCCTATCTATTTCACAAACAAGGCTATGATAAAACCACCGTACGCGAACTTGCTCAATTTATTGGAATCCAGTCGGGAAGCTTATTCCACCACTTTAAAAGTAAAGATGACATCCTCGCTCACGTGATGGAGGAAACCATTATTTACAATCTTGCTCGTTTACAAGATGCGGCAGCTCAATCTACCGATCCAGAACAACAACTCCGTGCTCTTATTAAATCTGAACTCATTTCAATTACTGGAGATACAGGTGCAGCCATGGCTGTTTTGGTTTATGAGTGGTTTGCCCTATCAAAAGAAAAACAAGATTATCTTCTAAAAATGCGTAATGAATATGAGCAAATCTGGTTAGATATTATTGAAAAATTACGTACTCAAGGCAAAGTAAAGCATGATGCCTTTATTTGGCGAAGATTAGTTGGTGGTGCAATTTCGTGGACCGTCACTTGGTATAAAGCTGAGGGTAAAGTCAAAATTGATGAGTTAACCGAAATGGTCTGGGAGATGGCATTAAAATGAGTGTAGTCTATTTACGTAAACCCAAGAAAAATGACCTTGCAGAAATTAAAGAAGCTTATGCACGTAGTGTTCAATTACATCAACCGTGGGCATATCCACCAGCTGACTTTCAAACATATTTAGAACAAGAGCATCGCTATTTTGTCTGCTTAACCGATAGCCATGCGATTGCCGGAACATTTAATATTTCAAATATTATACGCGGTCACTTCCATTCAGCCTATTTAGGTTATGAAGCATTTCATCCCTATCAAGGTCATGGCTATATGACGCAAGGCCTCAAATTATTACTCAATGAAGCATTCAAAAATTTAAATTTACATAGGTTAGAAGCGAATATACAACCTGACAATATTGCCTCTATTCAATTAGTGGCCCACGCTGGTTTCATTAAAGAAGGTTTTTCTCGGCAATATCTTCGAATTGGAGGAAAAACATGGAAAGATCATGAACGTTGGGCAATTTTAAATGAGAAATGGATAGAACCATCTCAGTAAACTCTGAATGAGATGGTTTATACAAGCAAAACCTACTCTAAAATTAATAACCTAACTGTTTACTAATCAAATCTTTCATAATTTCTTCAGCACCACCACCAATCATATTGACCTTAACCTCACGGTAAATACGTTCCGACTTAGTTCCACGCATAAAGCCCATACCTCCCAATGTTTGTACAGCCGCATCAGCACAAAATTGCATAGTGCGAGTCGCAACATTTTTAAGCATTGAAATTTGTGCCACCAATTCCGGCCCCTGTAAATTCGGCTGAGTCATTTTCCATGCAGTTTCTTCAAGCAATGCCCGTGTTGAGGTCAATTGTGTTGCCATATCTACCAATTTATGGCGAACCACTTGATGGTCTATTAATCTCTTACCAAAAGTTTTCCGTTGCTGTGCCCAGTCTAAAGCTTCTTCATAACAGACTAATGCATACCCATAAGCGACTACTCCCAAGAAGAACCGCTCCATATTAAAGTTATTCATAATAACTTTAAAACCGGCATTTTCTTTGCCGAGCAGATTTGATATAGGTACTCGTACTTGATCAAAATACAAATGCGCCGTATCAGAAGCCCACCATCCCATTTTCTTTAAAGGTGTTTTAGTAATTCCTTCACTGTGCGCATCAACGAGCAACATTGAAATGCCTTCAGCTCCAGTTTTTGTGGGGTCTGTACGTACTGCAACAGTGTAGTAATCTGCACGAATTCCTGAGGTGATGAAAGTCTTCTCACCTGAGACAATATAATAATCCCCTTCCCGAACAGCTTTAGTTTGTAACGCTGCCACATCAGACCCACCACCTGGTTCTGTAATTGCTAATGCAGAAATTTTTTCACCGGAAATAATCTCTGGGAGGACTCTAGCCTTTAACTCCTCACTTCCAAAATGTTGAATTGGAGGGGCACCAATTGTGTGCACCATGAGTGAAGTATGTACTCCGCCAGAACCCGCCTTTGCCATTTCAATACCAGCGAGTAATGAATAGAATGGATCTGCATCAGGAATACCACCATATTCTTCAGAAAAACCTAGACCCAATAGGCCAATTTCAGCAGCCTTTTTATAAAGTTCTCTAGGAAATGTCTCTGCTTCATCCCACTCATTAACAAAAGGTGCCATTTCTTTTTGCACAAATCGACGAACATTGTCAGCAAAAGCGATGTGTTGTTCATTATAGTAAATTGGGTTGAGTTGCATATTTAGAAATTTCCTGATGTTTTTATTTAATTCCTGAACATATCTTGTCATGTTTACTGTTAATCAAAATTTGCAAGAATCTTCAATTTCTTGGCATAAAACATCAAATAGAATTATTTTTATTTAAGTACAACATCTATATTCTTAAACAACAACGAAAACCACGTACAGCATAATAAGACTGTGCTCCATTATGATAAATGAAAACTCGGCCATAACGACGATCAGCAAAAAGTGCTCCACCCAATTTACGAATCTCGACTGGGGTGGCGATCCAACTCGAAGTTTTAAGATCAAACTCTTCAATTTGTTGTAACTGACGATATTGCTCTTCTGTTAAAAGCTCAACTCCCATTTCATTAGCAAGATCTATTGCACTGTTTTTAGGAGGATGATCTTTTCTAGATTCTAAAGCCTCACGATCATAGCAAAGGCTTCTACGGCCTTTTGGGGTTTCAGGAGAACAATCTACAAATAAATACTGATCTTTCTGCTGGTCAAAAACAATAACATCTGGCTCTCCTCCAGTATTTTCCATTTCTTGCAATGCCCATAGTTTGTCTGGAGATTTTATTAATTTATCCCGTATATTCGACCAATCGATTTCTTTATGACGATGTGTGTTCTTTTCAAATCTCGCCTTTAATAATTCAAGCAGTAAATCTAATTGTGTTGAAGTTAACTGTTTTTTAGTGTTCATTGGATAACCCCCCAATAGCGATTAAACTGAACGCCCATCAAAATAATTTATTTTTATCTTATCTAAGTCAATACCATCTATACATCGTACATTAATCGCAAAGATTGAATTACCTTGATTATCTATACCTTGGGCATATGGATGAATACCACAATTTTTACAGAAATGATGGTTAATTACATGTTTATTAAAAGTATAATTCGCCAAAGTATCAGGAGTGCCTAAAGTAACTTTAACTTGATTAGTCGGTAGAAACCAAAGTAAAGATCCTTTCTTCTGGCAAATGGAACAATTGCAAGATAAAACTTCTGTTAGCTCACCTTCTACGACAAACTTCACCTGTCCACAATGACAACTTCCTTTATATTCCATTTCATTTTCCCTATTTATAATTTTTTATAGTTTTATAATATTCTGCCGTTTAGTTCAATTTTTAATCTAATAGAATCGAGTAAGCGTCCAAAAATGATTTGTAGTTCTATATTTTAATAATACTATTCTGATTAATTTACCGTAAATAAAAAAACACCCCGACCTCATTTCTTCGCCCATAAAAAAACACCCCCAATTTTAGTTGGGGGTGTTTAGAATAATGAGCTGGCGATGACTTACTCTCACATGGGTAACCCCACACTACCATCAGCGCTAAGAGGTTTCACTTCTGAGTTCGGGAAGGGATCAGGTGGTTCACTCTTGCTATGGTCGCCAGCACAACTGTTTATGGATACTTGCTTTGGTCTTATTGTTTGCCGAAGCGTTTTCCAAATCTTTACAGACTGGGCTGATTGAATCTGACTATGTTCATTTTATCTAGTGGAATAACTAAATCAAGTTTGTTTGTAGATTTATGAATCGATTGATGCTTTGTATACAACTGCTTGGGTGTTGTATAGTCAAGCCTCACGAGCAATTAGTATTGGTCAGCTTCACATATCACTATGCTTCCACATCCAACCTATCAACGTCCTAGTCTCGAACGGCTCTTTAGAGGAATAAATTCCTAGGGAAATCTTATCTTGAGGTAGGCTTCCCGCTTAGATGCTTTCAGCGGTTATCCCTTCCGAACATAGCTACCCGGCGATGCGACTGGCGTCACAACCGGTACACCAGAGGTTCGTCCACTCTGGTCCTCTCGTACTAGGAGCAGATCCTCTCAAATTTCCAGCGCCCACGGTAGATAGGGACCGAACTGTCTCACGACGTTCTAAACCCAGCTCGCGTACCTCTTTAAATGGCGAACAGCCATACCCTTGGGACCTGCTTCAGCCCCAGGATGAGATGAGCCGACATCGAGGTGCCAAACACCGCCGTCGATATGAACTCTTGGGCGGTATCAGCCTGTTATCCCCAGAGTACCTTTTATCCGTTGAGCGATGGCCCTTCCATACAGAACCACCGGATCACTAAGACCTACTTTCGTACCTGCTCGACTTGTGGGTCTCGCAGTTAAGCGCGCTTTTGCCTTTATACTCTACGCGTGATTTCCGACCACGCTGAGCGCACCTTCGTACTCCTCCGTTACTCTTTAGGAGGAGACCGCCCCAGTCAAACTACCCACCAGACACGGTCCTCGTCCCGGATAACGGGACAGAGTTAGAACCTCAACATTACCAGGGTGGTATTTCAAGGACGGCTCCATTGGAACTAGCGTTCCAACTTCAAAGCCTCCCACCTATCCTACACAAGTAAGGTCAAAGTTCAGTGTCAAGCTGCAGTAAAGGTTCACGGGGTCTTTCCGTCTAGCCGCGGGTACACTGCATCTTCACAGCGATTTCGATTTCACTGAGCCTCTGCTGGAGACAGCGCCGCCATCATTATGCCATTCGTGCAGGTCGGAACTTACCCGACAAGGAATTTCGCTACCTTAGGACCGTTATAGTTACGGCCGCCGTTTACTGGGGCTTCGATCAAGAGCTTCGCTTACGCTAACCCCATCAATTAACCTTCCAGCACCGGGCAGGCATCACACCCTATACGTCCACTTTCGTGTTTGCAGAGTGCTATGTTTTTAATAAACAGTTGCAGCGGCCTGGTTTCTGCGGCTGTCATCAGCTCAGGAAGCAAGTTCCATCACCAACAACAGCGTACCTTCTCCCGAAGTTACGGTACCATTTTGCCTAGTTCCTTCAGCAGAGTTCTCTCAAGCGCCTTGGTCTACTCGACCTGACCACCTGTGTCGGTTTCGGGTACGATTCCTGTGTAACTGAAGCTTAGAGACTTTTCCTGGAAGCATGGTATCAGCCACTTCGCTGTACAAGTACAGCTTGCTATCGGATCTCAGTATAGAGTACCCCGGATTTGCCTAAGATACATACCTACATCCTTCCACCTGGACAACCAACGCCAGGCTGACTTAACCTTCTCCGTCCTCTCATCGCATTACACAGAAGTATTGGAATATTAACCAATTTCCCATCGACTACGCCTTTCGGCCTCGCCTTAGGGGTCGACTCACCCAGCCCCGATTAACGTTGGACTGGAACCCTTGGTCTTTCGGCGAACGGGTTTTTCACCCGTTTTGTCGTTACTCACGTCAGCATTCGCACTTCTGATACCTCCAGCATACTTCTCAATACACCTTCATCGGCTTACAGAACGCTCCCCTACCACTTGACTAATGTCAAATCCGCAGCTTCGGCACATAGTTTTAGCCCCGTTACATCTTCCGCGCAGGCCGACTCGACTAGTGAGCTATTACGCTTTCTTTAAAGGGTGGCTGCTTCTAAGCCAACCTCCTAGCTGTCTATGCCTTCCCACATCGTTTCCCACTTAACTATGATTTTGGGGCCTTAGCTGGCGGTCTGGATTGTTTTCCTCTTGACTACGGACGTTAGCACCCGCAGTCTGTCTCCCGGATAGTACTCATAGGTATTCGGAGTTTGCATCGGTTTGGTAAGTCGGGATGACCCCCTAGCCGAAACAGTGCTCTACCCCCTATGGTATTCGTCCGAGGCGCTACCTAAATAGCTTTCGGGGAGAACCAGCTATCACCAGGCTTGATTAGCCTTTCACCCCTATCCACAAGTCATCCCCTGGCTTTTCAACGACAGTGGGTTCGGTCCTCCAGTTAGTGTTACCCAACCTTCAACCTGCTCATGGATAGATCGCCTGGTTTCGGGTCTATACCCAGCAACTAAACGCCCTATTAAGACTCGATTTCTCTACGGCTCCCCTATACGGTTAACCTCGCTACTGAATATAAGTCGCTGACCCATTATACAAAAGGTACGCAGTCACACCACGAAGGTGCTCCCACTGCTTGTATGCATGCGGTTTCAGGATCTATTTCACTCCCCTCACAGGGGTTCTTTTCGCCTTTCCCTCACGGTACTGGTTCACTATCGGTCAGTCAGGAGTATTTAGCCTTGGAGGATGGTCCCCCCATATTCAGACAAGGTTTCACGTGCCTCGCCCTACTCGTCATCATTATGTGTGCCCTTTCGTGTACGGGAATATCACCCTCTACGTTCGCACTTCCCAGAGCGTTCCACTAAAACACACATAACTTAATGGGCTGATCCCCGTTCGCTCGCCGCTACTGAGGGAATCTCAATTGATTTCTTTTCCTAAGGGTACTGAGATGTTTCACTTCCCCTCGTTCGCCTTGCAACACTATGTATTCATGTTGCAATACCTACCTTAAAGTAGGTGGGTTCCCCCATTCAGACATCTCCGGATCAAAGGATATTTGCCGCCTCCCCGGAGCTTTTCGCAGGCTATCACGTCTTTCATCGCCTCTGACTGCCAAGGCATCCACCACATGCACTTAATTACTTGACTATACAACCCCAAACAGTCGACGTTACCTACAAGTTAGTAACTTCAACATTTCAGTTTAGAGCACTGTGTATTTAAACACTGTACAGCTTCAATCTAAATTCATATACCAAAACGCTTGATTCAGTTAATTTGCTAGTTCTCAATTAACTCCAAGATCAGAATTACTTCATCTCTCTTTGTTATTGAGTGAACAATTTATTTCAGACTCAATTTTGCCAATCTGTTAATGAATAAACATGCCTTCGTCAGGTCATGCTTAATACCGTGATACTTAAATCACAGAAGTTAATAAACCAAGACCGAAATCTCTATTTACTAATTTCTGTAATCCGAACTTATCTTAAGTTCTGGTGGAGACTAGGAGAGTCGAACTCCTGACCTCCTGCGTGCAAAGCAGGCGCTCTACCAACTAAGCTAAGTCCCCAGCTTACATCATCAGTCATGTATCTTTTATCTATAACTTTAACCAGTCAAAGTCATGGTGGGTCTGACAAGACTTGAACTTGTGACCCCACGCTTATCAAGCGTGTGCTCTAACCAACTGAGCTACAGACCCTCAGATACATCTATGAAGAACAACTTGTTGTGGATTCTTACCAATCGTCAATCTTTCGTTAAGGAGGTGATCCAGCCGCAGGTTCCCCTACGGCTACCTTGTTACGACTTCACCCCAGTCATCGGCCACACCGTGGTAACCGCCCTCTTTGCAGTTAGGCTAGCTACTTCTGGTGCAACAAACTCCCATGGTGTGACGGGCGGTGTGTACAAGGCCCGGGAACGTATTCACCGCGGCATTCTGATCCGCGATTACTAGCGATTCCGACTTCATGGAGTCGAGTTGCAGACTCCAATCCGGACTACGATCGGCTTTTTGAGATTAGCATCACATCGCTGTGTAGCAACCCTTTGTACCGACCATTGTAGCACGTGTGTAGCCCTGGCCGTAAGGGCCATGATGACTTGACGTCGTCCCCGCCTTCCTCCAGTTTGTCACTGGCAGTATCCTTAAAGTTCCCGACATTACTCGCTGGCAAATAAGGAAAAGGGTTGCGCTCGTTGCGGGACTTAACCCAACATCTCACGACACGAGCTGACGACAGCCATGCAGCACCTGTATGTAAGTTCCCGAAGGCACCAATCCATCTCTGGAAAGTTCTTACTATGTCAAGGCCAGGTAAGGTTCTTCGCGTTGCATCGAATTAAACCACATGCTCCACCGCTTGTGCGGGCCCCCGTCAATTCATTTGAGTTTTAGTCTTGCGACCGTACTCCCCAGGCGGTCTACTTATCGCGTTAGCTGCGCCACTAAAGCCTCAAAGGCCCCAACGGCTAGTAGACATCGTTTACGGCATGGACTACCAGGGTATCTAATCCTGTTTGCTCCCCATGCTTTCGCACCTCAGCGTCAGTGTTAGGCCAGATGGCTGCCTTCGCCATCGGTATTCCTCCAGATCTCTACGCATTTCACCGCTACACCTGGAATTCTACCATCCTCTCCCACACTCTAGCTAACCAGTATCGAATGCAATTCCCAAGTTAAGCTCGGGGATTTCACATTTGACTTAATTAGCCGCCTACGCGCGCTTTACGCCCAGTAAATCCGATTAACGCTTGCACCCTCTGTATTACCGCGGCTGCTGGCACAGAGTTAGCCGGTGCTTATTCTGCGAGTAACGTCCACTATCTCTAGGTATTATCTAAAGTAGCCTCCTCCTCGCTTAAAGTGCTTTACAACCATAAGGCCTTCTTCACACACGCGGCATGGCTGGATCAGGCTTGCGCCCATTGTCCAATATTCCCCACTGCTGCCTCCCGTAGGAGTCTGGGCCGTGTCTCAGTCCCAGTGTGGCGGATCATCCTCTCAGACCCGCTACAGATCGTCGCCTTGGTAGGCCTTTACCCCACCAACTAGCTAATCCGACTTAGGCTCATCTATTAGCGCAAGGTCCGAAGATCCCCTGCTTTCTCCCGTAGGACGTATGCGGTATTAGCATCCCTTTCGAGATGTTGTCCCCCACTAATAGGCAGATTCCTAAGCATTACTCACCCGTCCGCCGCTAGGTCCAGTAGCAAGCTACCTTCCCCCGCTCGACTTGCATGTGTTAAGCCTGCCGCCAGCGTTCAATCTGAGCCATGATCAAACTCTTCAGTTAAAATCATTTTGCACCTTATTTATAGACAAGGTGCCAATTCTGGCTCATCAATTACTGACTTAAATTTCGCTCAAATAAACTTCGAGTAATTTAAACCAATCAATCAATGAAAATTATTTCGATTAATCAATCAGTAAAAATCCACACAAGTTGTTCTTCAATTCTCTTAATGATCTTCTTCCTGGTTCGTCACCAGCAAGCTAGGTCGGCTATATTACTCTTAATCTCTTAAAAGTCAACAGGTAATTTCGATATTTTTAAAACTTATTTCTCAAACCAACTTAACATTAAATTCATCACTTAAAGCAATCAACTTAATCTCAAGTAACTGTTTTTCAACAAGTTTCTATCTGCATCACCGCCGATGGATGTGCATTATAGACCATCCAAATCCCTTTGCAATACCTTTTTTAATATTAGTGCAACGACAGTTCGCTTTTTGATCAAAAATGATAAAAATATTCATTTTTTATATAAACACGGTTGTAAAAGCATCAATTTATCTAGGATTTTCTCATCTTGATTCTTCTCTTGCCATCTTAATGGACGGCAATCGATATATTCACAGTATCCACCTTCTCCTTGAAGGCATTGATCATTCCAACTTAGCTGATAACGGAAACTTCCAATATATCCAGCAGCGAATCCAAATTTGTAATCACCACGACTTTCTGCATAGAGTTCGAAAATTACTTTTCCATTTTTTTTACACTGCCAAGAAAACTCTCGAGGTAAATACATTTCACGTCCATGTGGTGTTTCAACCTTTGGATAAACCCGATGGATATGGAAATTAACATCTTCCGTAAATGTGACAGCAGGCTTTCCTAGCTCTTGAATATCTAAACGTGAAAACAGAATAATATTCCATTGATTTCTTATTTGAGAAAGTGTGATTTGTGTTGTTTCATTTAAATTAATAATCTGGCAGGTATAAAAACATAAAGATAAGAAAGGTAAATGCAAGGCCCGAGCATGTTTAAAACGTCCTAATCCATTGACTTCATATTTCTGCCCTTTATATAAAATCTCTCCTTCACAATGACATAAAACAGACCAGTAGTCAGATATTCCCCACTGTAGTGCTGAAGAATTGGAAATATCAGAAGGTGTTTGGACAACTAAGTCACAACTCATTTCAGAATCTGTTCGTCTAAGCTGAACTCTTGGAATTTGCCATTCAATAAGATCTGTTTTATCAAATTGGTAACTATTAGGAGTAAGTTGACATTGTCTTCGGATAGAATAGGTTTTTAAGTGACTTACACTGTGTAGGCTGTTACTCACCAGTACTGTTGCTGTATCAATTGCTGAAGTCACAATACTGTTTGCGTTATAGCAAAGTGGAATTCTAGGCTGCCCGATTAGACTAATATAATTAAAATAACGAAGTGGGGCCGGTAAATTTGGAAGGATTAAGCCTTGATAGACAACTTTAAAGAAGCCTCTAGCGGGTTGATAAACAACACCCTCATTTGAGTTGAGGCTCAGTTGCTGTAATTGATTTATTGGACTCATCAACTTAGGCATACTGAACCTCATCTAATTTATGTTTTGATAGTCTCGTTATTTTTTTTAGCTAAAAGTGTGGTAACAAAACCTGATAGAGCATAGATGATTGAAACAATCAGAATACCCATTGGGATATTATAAGTGATTGCTGCAAAAATCAGTACTACCGGCAACATAACTACAAAAGGAACACGTTTGCGGTCCATTTGCTTAAATGAATAATATTTAATATTGGAAATCATAAGTAAACCAACAACAACCATGATTACCGCATTAATGACCTGAATCGCAATATCACGTAAATCGAAAATAAACGGATAATCACGAGCCACCCATACAAGCGAAATAATGATAATTGCAGCTAATGGACTTGCAATACCAATAAAATAGCGTTTATCAACTACTCCAATTTGAACATTAAAACGCGCCAAACGGAATGCTGCACAAGCCGTATAAACAAAACAGCATGCTAAGCCGATGCGACCTAAATCATGGAGACTCCAGCTATACATCAGCATTGCTGGCGCCACACCAAATGCTAACAAATCAGATAAAGAATCATATTGCTCACCAAAAGCACTTTGAGCACCAATAGCTCGGGCAACACGTCCATCTAATCCATCGAACAAAGCAGCAAGAAAAATGGCATAGATCGCTTGTGTAAATTCGCCATTCATACTTGCAATAATGGAATAGAAACCAGACAACAAAGCGGCTGTCGTGATTAAGTTAGGCCAAAGATAAATACCTCGGCGCTTCACTTTTTGTCCTTCCGGATTATCTTCTTCTTCAACCACTTCGAACGTAATCCCATCAAAAGAATGTTCATTATGAGTTAAATCTTGCTCTGGTTTAGGCGCATTTGTCATTATTTTCTATTCCAAACATGTGCATTGATTTAGATTAATTATTACTCACCCACTAACCAGCGAACAGCAGCGTGACCACCTGTTTCTTGCATACGTAAGTGAGGAAATAACCATTGTAGGGCTTGGTCTGCTTGCTCAGAGAACTGCCAAGGTGGGTTAATTACCAATAAACCACAACCATTCAGACCTACAGGTGTGTCATCTGGCCATACACAAATTTCACAAATTAATTGACGGCGAATTCCAGTTTTGAACATTTTCTTTTCAAAACGTTCAATCATTGCGCGGTCTTTGATTGGATACCAAACTGCAAAGACACCTGTTGGCCATTTCTTATAAGCGCTTTGCAAGAGCTCAACCAATTGTGGAAAGTCTTTACGTTCTAATTCGTAAGGCGGGTCAATCATAACCAGACCGCGCTTTTCTTTCGGTGGAATTACACCGAGCAGACCTTCATATGCATCACGCTCATGTAAACCTGCACGTTTATCGCGAATGTTATGACGTAATTGCTGAAAAACATCGCGCTGCATTTCAAATATAGTCGCTTTGTCGATTTCACGCATACCTTGCAAAGCAAACCAAGGAGAACCCGGATAGCTACCTTTACCTTCTTCAGTACGTAATTCTTCTACGAGTTTTAAGTATTGCTGGATTGCTTCAGGAGCTTGACGCTTTTCCATTTCAGAAAGCTGTACAAGACGATGAATACCCGTTAGGAATTCTCCTGACTTTTGTGCAGGTGCTTGAGATAGATCATATTTTCCTGCCCCTCCATGCGTATCGATATAACGATAAGGTTTATCTTTAGCATTTAAACGGTTGAGAAGCTGTAGCAAAAGCACATGCTTCATAACATCTGCAAAGTTGCCCGCATGGAAATGGTGACGGTAATTCATGTTGACTTTAATTCCTCAATTCAACGAATAGTTTAACATGAAAAAAATATTCTTTCGTAAGGTTGTGATCATCTAAAATAAGGCTGCTTGATTTTCTTACGATCGATATGAGGTTATATGCGCTCTCGACCACTTCCTGACAGTTGGCATCTGAACCAGATTTTAGATGACTTAAATGCACATGGTTTTGCAATTGTAAACCATGCCTATTCTACTGAGTATCTTGCTCAAGTTGCCACAGAGTGTAGTCATCACTTTGATGAATTCCGTGAAGCAGGGATTCAAAATGGTGTAGTGAGTACTATTCGAAGCGATCATATTTTATGGATTAATGAGTCACTTCCTATTGCCGAACAACATGTCGAAACCCTAACTTCATTTTGCCAACATCTAAATCAAGCTTTCTTTTTAGGAATTAAAGAGGTTGAAGCGCATTTTGCCTGTTATAACGCAGGTGAATTTTATGCATTACATCGAGATAATCCTCAACAAAAAAATGATCGTATTATTTCTACTGTTTATTATTTACATGCTGAATGGCAGGATGATTGGGGAGGACAATTACGCTTGCAGGACAAAAATGATATTTGGCACATTATTACGCCAGAACCTAATCGCCTAGTTATTTTCCAAAGTAATTTGCTTCATGAAGTTTTAGTTTCTAAACAGCAGCGTTTATCAATTACAGCTTGGCTTCGTAGTGGAAACTCGATTTGGGGTTAGATAAGTGCTCTTTAAATTTCTTAAATAAACCCGATATAAGAGCTATTGATTAAAAAGGGCGAAGGCGTATGTCTATTGAAACAAAAATGATTGTGAGCAGAATTGGTGAAACAGACCAACTCTATTTAACTGAGAATACGCCCGAACTTGCTTTGGAACGTGCAGATTTACGTATGCAGCTCGTTGTATTAAGCCGTGTTCGTCAAGAGCAAATTCATTTTTTGCAAGAAGCTATTGTTTTGCTTGAGCAAGCTCGTATGGAATACGATGAAATGCCGATGCGTTTGTATTTGAATTTATCTCTTCATTTAGCTAAAGCGTATATGATTTATTTTGAGCTAAATAAAGAAAAACGCTTTGCGCTCATTGCACAGCAAATTTTAAAGCCCTTAGCTCACCATCACCATAGTGATATATACTTTTTCTTGGCTTATGCTTCGGCAGCGCAGGAAAAACCAGCTCTTACCCGACATTGGCTTACAAAATATTTATCAACTGCTCAATGTGATCTTGAGTTGGTTCATGAACATCCGGTATTTCATCCAATACGCCATGAGCCATGGTATAAAGATTTATTAAAATTCAAAACCCACTAAAGTGTGAATTTTAAAAGGCCTGTTATTTATAAACAGGCCTTTTTATTTGGTTATTTTTTTACACTATCTTCGTGTAGCTGCTCATTAAGTTCATCAATGACGACAATCCACTCATCATCTTTTTCCCAATGGCTTTTTAGGAAATCACTTTGACCTTGGGACCAAAAAGATGCTTCATGTAACTTCTGCTCAGCGGGTAACTGATGCGTTTTTATAAAATTTTCAATACTCACGTCATCAGCATCTAAACCCAATTGCTCGAATAAAAGTTGTAATGTCGGTTGCTGTTCAAACATTGTTATTCTCCCATGGCTTCTTTTCAATAATCTAGCAACAATAGATGTTAGTTGTATATCTAGGTCTATATTTTCTTGTTGTTTTTTGTGTGTTCTTATTAAATTTCAAATATAAAAAAGCACCCTACAAGAGAGTGCTTTTCCAATTCATTTAACTAATGAATTATTTTAGCATATCAGCAATTGCTGCACGTTCTTCTTCAAGCTCGTTTAGAGTGAAGTTGATACGCTCACGGCTGAATTCATCGATTTCTAAACCTTGAACGATTTTGTATTCACCGTTTTCAGTTGTTACAGGGAAACCGAACATAACGCCTTCAGGAATACCATAAGAACCATCAGATGGAATACCCATAGTTACCCATTTGCCGTTTGTACCAAGTGCCCAATCACGCATATGGTCGATTGCAGCGTTAGCAGCAGAAGCAGCAGAAGACAAACCACGTGCTTCGATAATCGCAGCACCACGCTTACCAACAGTTGGAAGGAATACGTCTTTGTTCCAAGCTGGATCGTTGATCTTGTCTTTTAAGCTTTCACCATTTGCAGTAGCAAAACGGTAGTCAGCATACATTGTTGGAGAGTGGTTACCCCAAACTGTTAATTTTTCGATGTCAGCAACTGCAACACCAGCTTTTTGAGCAACTTGAGTCAATGCACGGTTGTGGTCAAGACGTAACATTGCTGTGAAGTTTTTCGCTGGAAGATCTGGAGCAGATTTCATTGCGATGTAAGCGTTTGTATTTGCAGGGTTACCTACAACTAATACTTTAACGTCACGGCTAGCAACTTCGTTTAATGCTTGACCTTGGCCAATGAAGATTTCACCGTTAACTTTTAACAAGTCAGCACGTTCCATACCAGGACCACGTGGGCGAGAACCAACTAATAATGCATAGTCAGCATCTTTAAATGCAACTTTAGGATCATCAGTCCCGATCATGCCAGCCAATAAAGGGAAAGCACAGTCATCAAGTTCCATCATTACGCCTTTAAGCGCTTGTTGTGCTTTTTCAACTGGAACTTCAAGCAATTGTAAAATAACAGGTTGATCTTTACCTAACATTTCACCGCTTGCGATACGGAATAATAAGCTGTAACCAATTTGACCTGCAGCGCCAGTCACGGCAACACGAACGGGTTGCTTCATGTAATTGTCTCCAATGAGTGTCCTTAATCGGGCTAAATAGCGATTCTACTTAACCAAATCATCATAAACGGCAAAGATTGTACTCTAAAGAAGTTGCAGATGCATGTAAAAGCGACTCATTTTCACCAAAAGTCTGATAGAAAATACAAATTAACCTTTACAAATAGATTCAATGTATGGTGAGCATTTTTCTGTGAAATGGTAGCTACTCTTAATAGCTACCTTTAATTGTAATTTCACTTGGGCAATTAGAGACTACATGATTTGAACATTGCTTATATTGGCCATTTACTGTGTAGCAAACTTTAACTTCAGTAAGTACAACATCGGAACGTGAAAGTTGGCACGAAAAACGAATGCCATTTTGTGGCAAACTCGGGTTAAGCTTTGTAAATTGTTGACGTAATGTAGATTGTTGCATTTCTACATTACTAGAACTGGTTAAATTGGCAGGTATTTTTAATCGTTCAGCGAAGTTAATAATTAGACCTCTTGCGAAAGTAAAAACCACCTCAATCTAAATTTCATGAGATATCAGAAATTAAATCGTTTTTCAGATTCTGAATTCCAGCGCTTGGTTGGTGTACCTCGACCAGTTTTTAGTGAAATGATCGAAGTTTTAAAAGAAGTAGAATCACTTAAAAAGAAATCTGGGCGTCCTCATACTTTAGCTATAGAGGATCAATTATTATTAACACTCAATTACTTACGGAATTACAGCACTCAATTGGAGTTGGCTGCAAATTACCATATCGCTGAAAGTAATGTGAATCGAACCATTAAAAAGGTTGAAGATGCATTGATGAAATCAAGACGGTTTACTCTGCCAAAACGAAGCATTACCACAGCAGACGAACAGTTTAACTGGGTCATTATTGATGCGACAGAATGTTCAATAGAACGTCCGAAAAAAAAATCAGAGTAAGTTCTACAGTGGTAAAAAGAAGAAACATACGCTAAAAGCACAAGTGATCTATCATCCGAACAGCAAACAAATCATAGGGCTAGATATATCGAATGGCAGTCAGCATGACATTAAATTGGCAAGAAGAACGGTTAAAAAATTCAAACATTGTAAATATGTTATGACCGATTTAGGGTACTACGGATTAGAGCAAGATGGCTTTAAATTATTGATGCCAATAAAGAAAAAGAAGAATTTACCCTTATTTGATGTTGAGAAAAAGTACAATAAAATGATTGGAAAAATACGAGTTGTGATCGAACATATTAATAGTCAATTGAAAACATTTAGAATATTAAGTGAACGCTATCGAAATAGACGGAAAAGATTCGGTTTACGCATTAACTTAATCGCTGCACTGGTAAATCGGATGAACTTGCAATAACGACTTTCGCAAGAGGTCTATTGTACGGAAATACTGACTGGCGTTCATAGGTACACAGCCACCAACACTCTTCCAAAGTTGCACACGAGCGTTGTTGTCTGGCATCACTCGAGCAACAACTTTAGCTTGCAAGGGCGAAAGGGTGGCAGAACTTTCAGTTGAACAGTCCGTTCTAGTTGTTTCAGGCATTAAACCCGTAATTGTGAGTGAGTACCCTTCAAGACATTTACGCTGCTTCTGTTTAGAAGGATCTAACGAACAGACAGCAGGCGTCATCTGAACATGCATGACATAACCTTGCACGTTTACAGGTTCCGCATGTAAAACAGAACTCATCAATCCAATGCTTGCACAGATGAGCCACCATGCAAGTTGCGATATTGGATGAAGTCCTAGATATCTATATTTCATTTAATTAAAACTTGGTTATGCCAATTAAAAGAATGTTCCATCATTCATCATCTAAAATTAAGGTGATGATCGCATTGGAATGACTTTCATACGCTGTATTAGCGACTGAGCGCCTTGCCCCAACACCACTCCATAATGGGTCGCATTTGTCATGACATGCTTGACATAATCTCTAGTCTCAAGCAATGGAATGGTTTCTGTATATTGATCAGCTTCAATCGGTTGGTAATCGGGTTGCCAACGTCTTGCACGATTTGGGCCAGCATTATAGCCTGCTGTCGCTAAAACAGGGTTATTGCTTAACTGCCCTTGAATCATTGATAAATAAAATGTTCCATAACGAATATTGGTATTCATTTCACTTAACGCCGCCGGATTATATGTCTCCCCCATCTGACGAGCAATCAACTTTGCTGTATCAGGCATAATTTGCATAAGGCCACCAGCTCCTACATGAGAACGTGCCGAGGTAACAAACCGACTTTCTTGACGCATTAAACCATAAGCCCACGCAGGATCAATTCCAGCATTGTAACTATGACCTACGACATTAGTCTTATGCGGAGTCACATAACGATACGTATCATTATGTTTATTCGTTGTACGATCTGCTGCGTAAATTGCACGATCATACCATCCCATATCGTGAGCACGTTTTGCCGCAGCCAATAATAATCCATCGTCATGCTGAAGATATGCCTGACGGACTGCCCAGTTCCATTCACGGTTGGTATACGTTGGATTTGCGTTAATACGTCTTAAAGTAAATGCACGATTAAAGTGAATATTTTGATCTAGACGGCGTAAATCGCTTGCAGTCGGCTCGTCGTTATATGGCTGATGGTTATAACGTACACCTAAACGGTCTTTTGCAAGAAGATTGTGATAATCATCTCCACTTTCAGCTAATTTTTTATAAATACGCTGTGCCGTGTTTTTAGAGTTACTATCGCCACGTTGTTCTGTCGCACGGGCTAACCAATATTGCCAGCGATCTTCTTGTTTCTGGGAAACTGACATGCTATCAATCGCACGAATTAAGCTTTCCCATGCGCTAAAGCGAATAGCTTGTCGTGCATAAATTTCAGCTTCTTCAGGACTTAGCGGATAACCATAGCTGGCATCAAAATATTGAAGTACTTCACGGTTAAAGTTATTTTTCATCACCGTCGTGCCACCGATATAAGCCACGGTTCGATAAAGATACTTTTGCACGCTCTCTGGAGTACCTTGCGCTACACGCTGTACATTTGCAAAAGCGTTACCTAAATCATTATTCGCTAAACGGCCTAATGCGAAAATCAAATAGGCATAATCTACATCGTTGGTCTTTGGAGCGGTCCATAAATAATTAAGAGGATTCGCCTGAATCTGGTTGAGCTGAGCCAAAGAAAGATTCATTCCAAGACTTTGAGCAGTTGCAAGAGCTTGTCCTGATAAGCCTGAACGTAGCTGTACCCACAGACGCTGTTGCTTATCTTGGGTACTCATTAATGGACTGGTAAGCATCATACGGCCTAGCCCAACACAAGAGTCTGGTTGTGACTCAGTGGCTAACCAAACATCTTTATATTCTGCAAATACCAATGCATCACCACTTTTAGCTCGTACCTGAGCCAAAGCACAATTTTCGGCTGGGTCAGGGTTAGAGACATAAGGTAACAATGGCTGTGCAGATACAAAATCAGCTTGTTTAACTTTTTCTTCAACATAATCCGCTGCAAGCTTCTCTGCCATAGCAGATTGTGGATAGCGCTGGGCAAAACTTACAATTGATGTTGGAGATTGAAATCCTAAATTACTGTTTAACTTCCAGTATTCAGGATAATAGCCCAACACATCATTTTGCATTGCAGCCTGATATTGATCTAATAAAGCAGTATTACCACTATTGGCGGCATTTAATGCATCGTTAAATTGTTCTTCTGCGGCATAAGACAATGAACAACCAAGTAAACACACAGCTCCTAACCAGCTACGATGTGCATATTTATTTTTCATCACACGACTCTTGTTTGATGAGCTCTTTTTACCTGGTCTCATAAATGTGCTAAACCCTGACTATCCACCTTTAGACATAGTTTAATTATTCTTCGTACATTCTTTTGTTGTGTTATGTAACTATCTGATTCGACATCATTAAAATTTATGTCATTTGTCTTCATAAATCATGTGCAGCTTATGGCAGTTTATTGTTATCTGTCTGGCTCAAATACTGCTATAATGATCGGTTTGACCCGTTTTGGGTCATTTTATTATTTATTTAGATCGATCTGTTAGGAGCCTACATGACGGTTCAAACCTTCATTCCCAATGGTGCCAAAGCTGCCTCAGAAAACACTGTTACCCAGCCAACGCACACCACTGATGTTTCAATAAAGAAATTATATATTGAAACTCAAGGGTGTCAGATGAATGAGTATGACAGTCACCGTATGGCAGACCTTTTAGGGGATTCTCACGGTTACGTTTTAACAACTAACCCTAATGAAGCAGATATTCTGCTCATGAATACATGTTCTATCCGTGAAAAAGCACAAGAGAAAGTATTTAGTGAATTAGGCCGCTGGCGCAAACTAAAAGAGCAAAATCCTGACCTTGTGATTGGTGTAGGTGGTTGTGTTGCATCTCAAGAAGGTGACAACATTCAAAAGCGTGCGCCGTATGTCGATATGATTTTTGGCCCACAAACCTTACACCGTTTACCACAAATGCTTGACCAACATCATGCACAAGTGGAAAAGCCGAAAAAAGAAAAAATTAAGCTCGTTGATATTTCATTCCCTGATATTGAAAAGTTCGACTTTTTACCTGAACCACGCGTAGAAGGTTTCAAAGCATTCGTTTCTATTATGGAAGGTTGCTCTAAATACTGCTCTTTCTGTGTGGTTCCATATACTCGTGGTGAAGAGGTTTCTCGTCCACTTGATGATGTGCTTGCAGAAATCGCGGGTCTTGCTGAAAAAGGCGTTCGTGAAATTAGCTTACTTGGTCAAAATGTAAACGGATATCGTGGTGAAACATTCGAAGGTGGTATTTGTACCTTCCCTGAATTGTTACGACTCGTTGCAGAAATTCCTGGAATTGGCCGTTTACGTTATACAACTTCACACCCGCTTGAGTTCTCTGATGAACTTATCCAGTGTTATGAAGATTTACCTCAAATGGTTTCACACTTACATTTGCCTGTACAAAGTGGATCTAACGATGTACTTAAAGCAATGAAGCGAAATCACACCATTGATGTATACATCGACAAGATTGCCAAGTTACGTAAAATACGCCCGGATATGCATTTATCGAGCGATTTTATTATTGGTTTCCCAGGAGAAACTGACGAAAACTTTGCAGAAACATTGCAATTTATCAAAGATTTAGACTTCGATCACTCTTATAGCTTTGTTTACTCAAAACGCCCTGGCACACCAGCATCTGACTTACCAGATACAACTCCTGAACATGTTAAAAAAGAACGTTTAGCACAAGTTCAACAAGTCATTAAGCAATCTAGTATTGAAAAAACTGATGCAATGCTTGGCAAAATTGAACGTGTACTTATCGAGAAAGTGTCTGATCAAGATCCTAATATTTTAGTAGGTACAGCAGACAATACTCGCTTAGTAACTTTTGTAGGTGATGCTTCTTGGGTTGGCCGTTTTGCCGAGATCGAGATTACTGAAATTAAAACTTTAAATTTAGTTTACGGTGAACTCTTGAATCTTGAGCCTGACGTGGCGTAATGTAGAGGTATTCTAAAGTCTACTGAAAGGTTTTCTCTTGACTGCAGCGATTCGACGTACCGTAACATTTCCTGAAATTTCAATGGAACGTTTAAAGAGCATCTTGGGTGCCTATAATGGGCACCTTAAGCAAATCGAACAGCGTTTAGATGTCAAAATTACTCATCGTGGAGATGTTTTTCACATAGATGGTGAGATAGATGCTGTTGGGAGAGCCGAAGCATTATTGCAACGACTCTACGAAGAAACTGAAGAGTCTCAGCAAATCAGTGCTGATCTATTACATCTCTTGATTCAATCTTCACAAACTGAACGTAATTTCGAGTTAGTTGGTGAAGAGATGGAAGAGCATGATGCGCCAATGGATGTCTATTTCCAGACTCGAAAAGGTCGCATTAATCCACGTGGTGCCAATCAAAAACGCTATGTACAACGTATTTTACAAAGCGATATTTCTTTTGGTGTAGGCCCTGCTGGTACAGGTAAGACTTATTTAGCAGTTGCCGCCGCAGTCGACATGTTAGAGCGTAATGAAATCCAGCGGATTTTACTTGTTCGCCCTGCGGTAGAAGCAGGAGAAAAGCTCGGTTTCTTACCTGGTGATCTCACCCAGAAAATTGATCCATACCTACGTCCTCTTTACGATGCCCTTTACGAAATGCTTGGCTTTGAAAAAGTTGCCAAGTTAATCGAGCGTCAAGTGATTGAAGTGGCGCCTCTTGCTTATATGCGTGGCCGTACACTTAACCATTCATTTGTAATTTTGGATGAAGCGCAAAACACTACGCCTGAACAAATGAAAATGTTCTTGACCCGTTTAGGTTTTGGCTCTCGTGCAGTGATTACAGGTGACATTACTCAAGTAGATTTACCTCGAGGCCAACAATCCGGTTTGGCACACGCCCTTCGTGTACTTGAGAACATTAAAGAAATTCATATTACCCGTTTCCATTCTCGCGACGTTGTACGTCATCAACTTGTTCAAAAAATTGTTGAAGCGTATGAAGGTTGGGATGGTGAACAACAGCGTCTTAATGCTGAAGCACGCGCTGAACGTAAAGCACGCCAAGAAGCATTAGTCGCTGAAAACGATACAGCAGCAGACCTGCAACATCAGGATGCCTAAGGATTCACTTTGAAAATCAGTTTAAGTTTACAACAAGACTTTCAATCCCATGAGTTAGAGCTCAAACGAGCTCAACTCAAAAAAATTATTGAGACAACTTTACGCCACGTTGGCTACAAAGAAGACTGTGAAATTGGTGTTGCCTGTGTTGATCTGGAAGAAAGTCATCAACTTAACTTGCAATATCGTGAGAAAGATAAACCCACCAATGTTCTCTCGTTTCCAAGCGACATTCCCGAAGAAGTCCTACCAATGCTTGATGCATTACCACTAGGTGATTTGGTGATTTGTATTCCAGTGGTATTACAAGAAGCTCTGGAACAAAAGAAAACTGCCCAAAATCATTTTGCACATCTTTTAGTACATGGTGTTCTGCACTTACTCGGCTATGACCATGAAATAAGTGATGAAGATGCAGAAGAAATGGAAGGTTTAGAGATCGAAATTTTAGCTAAACTCAATATTGCTAATCCTTATCAGGAATAACCAATTTCTCTCAAACCATTAAGAACGCAAATAGCTTCTTAATTGATTTTAAAATGTGGATATCCTAAAAGTTATCCACATTTTTTCATTAATGAACTTCAAACTCGGCTTCAGCTGGATCAAAACGCCAAGTACGTACAATACGTAACTCGGAAATATCCTTCATATTTGCATCAAAACGACCAAACGGTGCTCCACGGCGTACTGATGCCTTTGCTGCCTCATCTAAAACTGGATGCCCTGAACTTTCAAGTAAACAAATTGCACGAATTCCCCCTTGAGCATTTAAAATCACCATAAGGCGGACTTCACCTTTTAGCTGTTGCTGCTTGGCTTCTTCTGGATAATAGCGGTTACCGTAAAGCTCTACTTTTTCACGGAATTTATCTAGATAAGCTGCTGAGGCATCTTTCTTGGCTTGAATACCATCTACTGTTTTTATTTTTTGTTGGCGACTGAAATCTTGCTGACGTTGCAAATATTGAGCTTCAAGGCTCGCGACCATTGCGGCTTTTGCCTGAAATTGGCTCTGTAACTGTTCAAGTGCTTTTTTCCTTTGGCTCTCCTCTTCTTGTTTCTGCCAACTCAACACAGTCATTAATACTTTTTCTTCAAATTTAAGTTCTCTTTGTTGCTGCACTTTTTCCAAAGTGTCTAACTGAGCTTCGCCAGTTGAAGCATCAGTCGGCATAGGCGTCGGAGAATTACTGGACATTCGATGAGCCGTTCGAAAAGTTCCCGAACCCTGCTGGTCTGCTTGAGCTAAAAAGTCTGCATGCTTAACGATCTCTTCTGTAGGACGAACCGATATCGCAATTTCTTTAGTCGATTGTTCTGATGGTGCAGGCATCGCAAAATGGATGAGCAGTATAAAAGTATGCAATAAGATTGCGAGTATTATCGCGACAATAAAGACTCGGTCTTGCCACCAATAATGAAAAGGCTCTATAGAAAGACTTCTTTTTTTCAACATAATCTTAAAAGCATATAAATGCCTTTTCCCCAGAGTATTAATAACCGAACAAAATACAAACTGATATTCAAATATGGATAAAAGTGTGATTCACTTCAAATATGGGTTTTTATCCATTTTCATTTTGTGAAAATGTATCAATTAAATTTGTTACACTGCAATATCAAAACCTGTTTTTAACATAATAAAGAGTGTGTTGTTTCTTTAATAATTCATCTTCTGGAAGTTCTTTTATGCAAACGCTATTTTCCTCATTAGTCAAACGTCTTCATAAAGTCTACCGAAAAGCTGAAGCCTTCATTGAGGAAGAAAGAGATTTTACATTGTCGCAAACTTTTTTAAATGCGACCTTAGAACGTTACGTGACTAATAATGTCGAGTTTTTAGATGATCTACATGCAGACCTTTATCATGACTGGTTAAGGCTATATGCCACAATGCATGTTAAAGGTTTAGAGACAACTTTATCTGTCGACTTAAAATTGATACAGATGGAATTCAACAAAGAACAGCAACTTATTGTATTTGAACAAATTAGTAATACACAAATTGTAGAAGCTAAATATAAAAATTTCTGGCAAAAAATTGCTGTAAAAGCTGCTATTTTTTACTATCACAAAATTCTAAAAAAAGATCCATTGGGCATGATTTTAGAGCGTTTTAACGTAGCCCAAGAAAAAGACGACCTTATCTTTCTAGACCTAAATCGTTGGTTCGGTAAAAAAGCCAGCATTATTGAAACCTTAGGAAAGGTGCATATCAACTATGCTCGAGTACGTGAAGCAGAATTAGTCGTCTTTGGTAACGTCAATCTTGCCGCGTTACTTTTCCGAGACCAAGAAGATGACTTTGAAGATGATCTTGAAGACACTGAAATTACGCCAATACAGCAAAAAGATGCATAACAACTGTATGAACCAAAGTAATTCACTGTTAAAAAACACAAAGAGATTACATATTTAGCATAAATCCTGATTTTTTCTCCATGATCAACAGGCATAATATGCAAAAGTCATAGATGCATCAGCACTGACCTTTCAGTCTGTACAAGGATATTTACTTATGGCAACAAAATTTCTGAAATCATTTAGCATCGCAACTGGTATTTCGACAACTTTGCTTATTGCAAGTTTCTCTAGCCATGCACTTGCCATGAGCCCATTTCAGGCAAATTATCAGTTTACCTATAATAATAAAGGCATGGGTTCAGCAACACGCGCACTTAGTCAACAAGGCAATAACTGGACTTATCTATTCACTGCAAAAGCAGGCGGAATTGCTTCTGCGAGCGAAACAAGTAAATTTAGTTTTGCAAATGGCAAAATCGGATCACAAAGCTTTAGCCGTACCAGTAAAATTTTAATTCATAACAATACTATGAATATTAATTTTAACCCTGGCAATAAGACAATTAGCACCAAGAAAGATGATAAAGCACGAACATTTGCTTGGCAGCCTGGCGTACTTGACGAGCTAAATGCTGAATTGCAAGTGCGTGAAGATTTAAAAAATGGTTCACTTAAGTCTTCGTACCCTCTTGCCGATGCAAAAGAAGTTGAAAACCGCCGTTTTGTAAAACAAGGCAGCGAAAAAATTAAAACTTCTTATGGCACTTTTGATACTGTAAAAGTTGTCTTAGAACATGGCCGACCAGATCGTAGTACGATTTTCTGGCTAGCGCCTAAATTAGACTATTTACCGGTTAAGGTAAGTCATATTGATGGCAAAACATCTTATGGTTTGTTATTAACAAGTTATAGCGGTAAAACGAATTAAAGCTTGCATTTTTTCGGATGCTTTTTAAAATACGCATTTGCTTTAAAAGCATCCGTCTAGAGGATTCTCCCGTGCACGCACTAGAACAGAAAATCTTAACAGAAGGTATCGTTCTATCTGATCAAGTGTTGAAAGTCGACGCTTTCTTAAATCACCAAATTGACCCTGTCCTCATGCAGCAGATTGGTAAAGAATTTGCCGCTCGCTTCAAAGATGCAGGGATTACCAAGATTATTACCATTGAAGCTTCAGGTATTGCGCCAGCAATCATGGCAGGTTTAGAACTTGGTGTACCTGTGATTTTTGCTCGTAAATATCAATCGCTGACTTTGAAAGACGATTTATATCGCGCCAAAGTGTTTAGTTTTACTAAACAAACAGAAAGTACTATTGCTATTTCAAATAAACACATCAACTCAAGCGATAAAGCTTTAGTAATTGATGACTTTTTGGCAAATGGTCAAGCTGCACTTGGTTTGATTGACTTAATTCACCAAGCAAACGCAGAGGTTGTAGGTGTTGGTATTGTGATTGAGAAATCATTCCAACCTGGCCGCGATTTATTGCTTGAGAAAGGTTACCGCGTTGAGTCATTAGCACGTGTTAAATCACTTACTGATGGCACAGTAACTTTTGTTAAAGAATAAAATTGTTTCAATAAAAAAAGAGCGGACTTCCGCTCTTTTTTTATTTTTATAAACTATAGGCAAAGTTTTTTTACCACTTCACCTAAACGTCTACCTTGTGCTTCACATAAAAGCTTTTCATCTTGGCTTAAATTTTGGTCATGTCTAGGACCACTCACATGGCTTGCACCATAAGGAGTTCCGCCAGTTTTCGTATTCGACAACGCAGGAATAGAATTTGGCAAACCTAAAATCATCATGCCGTGATGAAATAATGGAGGCAACATCGTCAACAAAGTACTTTCTTGTCCACCATGCATTGAACCAGAAGAAGTAAAAACACATGCCGGTTTATCATGCAAAGCACCATTCAACCAAAGACTTGTGGTCTGATCCCAAAAATACTTCATTTCGCTCGCCATATTACCAAAGCGGGTTGGAGACCCTAGAGCCAAGCCTGCACAATTGGCTAAATCCTCTAAAGTACAATAAATATCGCCTTCTTCGGGAATGCTCGGTTCAGCCTCAGTTACAACTGTTGCAATATTGGGTACTGTTCGTATTTTTACGCTGATACCTGCAGATTCAACACCATTCGCAATAAGATGCGCCATTTCTTTAGTAGAACCATATTTACTGTAATAAAGCACAAGAATGTAAGGTTGCATCGGTTTCATGAATTTTGTTAAAAAGAACACTATACGGTATTTTTTATTTTTTTGGCTTAGCCAATTTTATGAAATTTTAAAGGTGATTGATTTTTAAAGGCAACCGTAACAAATATTTGTAAAAGCTTTTTACTACCTTTTGTTACCATGATACATAGGGAACTTTCAGAATACTTTTTTATTCTTTAGGTTAAAGTTTTCCTCACACCAACCATAGTGTTCTCAACCGAATACACCGGTGAATATCAATCACCCACATCATGATTAAAAAAATCGGGATAGATGACGCATGTTAGAACGTTTTTTGAAGAGACTTCCTTTTTATAACAAGACCTGGTTTCAATTTATTTTATTCGTAATTAAGCGTTTCGAAGCTGATCGCTGCCGGGAACAAGCTGGCTCTCTCACCTACACAACTCTTTTTGCCGTTGTGCCGATGCTAACGGTATTTTTAGTTATTATTTCTTCAATTAAAGCGTTAGAACCAGCCAGACAACAGTTACAGCACTTAATTTATAGTAATTTTTTACCTAAAAGCACAATTGCATTTGATAAAGCACTTAATGCTTTTACTGAAAAATCTAGCAATTTAACTGTGATTGGCGTGTTATTTCTATTTGTCACCACAGTTTTAATGCTGACAACAATTGAAACTGTTTTTAATCGTATATGGCGAGTAAAAGAAACCCGTAGCGGCATTGTTGGCTTTATGCGTTATTGGACCATTATCTCACTTGGTCCGATTATTTTAGGCAGTGCATTTGTTATTTCATCAACTGTTGCATCTATGAACTTATTGAGTAATAACTTCACGGGCTATCAACTTGATGGTGCATTCTTGCTCTGGCTTATTTCTTTTGTTCTTACTGTTCTAGGTTTTTTCATTTTATATTGGACTATTCCCAACCGCACAGTCCCTCTATTTTCAGCAGCAATTGCCGCATGTTTGAGTGCTGTATTGTTTGAAATACTCAAAAATTTATTTAGCTTTGTGATGTCAAACTTTACCAGTTATGAAATCATATATGGTGCATTTGCAGCAGTGCCTATTTTCCTATTATGGGTCTTCTTATCTTGGAATATTGTGTTGCTCGGTGTCGAGGTGAGTTTTGCGCTTACTGCTTTTCACTCGGGTAAAGAACAAAAAAGACATCCCGTACTCATGCTACTTGATATTTTAGAATTATTTTATAAAAAGCAAAAACTCGGTGAAAGTGTAAGTGATAAAGAAGCATTGGCAATTTTAGGCCGTGGTGAGATTGGCCGTTGGCCCGCTTATGTTGTTTTGCTTGAAGAGCAAAATTTAGTGAAACGTACAGATAAAGATGAATATGTTTTAGTGCGTAATTTATCTCAAGTCGATTTTTGGAGCTTCTTTACTGCATTGCCTTATCCACTTCCTTTACGTCCGGATGTATTAAATGTACATGATGATGATGAATGGATGGAAAGAATTGGCCCTGCTTTAGTAGAATCAAATGACTATTTAGCTGCGAAACTCTCAATTCCACTTTCAACAATTTTTGAAGAGAAATAATATTCAACTCATAACAGGGCTTAACCTTTGTTTGGTTGGCCCTGCTTTAGACTCATCACAACTATTCCAGATAGCACTAAAATACTTCCAAAAATAAATTTAATTTCTAATTTTTCATTTAACAACAAAACACTAAACAGCACACCAAATAGTGGCGTCAGAAAAGAGAAAACTCCTAATCGTGAAGCTAAATAATTTCTGAGTAGCCAAAACCATAATAGTAAACTTGCAAAAGATACAATTAAAGTTTGAAAGCTTAAGCTTAGAATTGTTAAAGCTGTTAAGTGAATAGTTGTTTGACCTGTCAAAAAAGCGATTGAGATTAATAAAATAAAACAACCCGTTAATTGATAAAATAAAGTTTGAGTTGCTGGTGCTTGGGCTAAAGAAGATAAACGAACGATAATGGTACTCAGTGCCCATGCAAGTCCAGCCATAAGTGCATATAAATCACCTAATAAAACTTGCGCTATAGCTGGTGCATTTATAGCTGTGGTTGTAGGGTAAAATGTAATAATAATTCCCATAAAAGCTAGAGCAATACCTCCCCATTGTGCTCTGTTCAAGCGTTCAGTAGGAAATCTCCAATGTAATCCTAAGGCGACAAAAATTGGAGCGGTATAGAGTAAAACTACAGTGTGAGAAGTCGAAGTAAACTTTAAAGCTTCGGTAACGAAATAAAACTCTAATGAAAAAAATAAAGCGACAAGAGCACCAGCTTTACATTGCTGATAAGAAAACAGATGAATCGAATGATCACGCCACAATAAAGGTAGAACTAGAACTGCAGATAAACCAGAGCGTAAAGCAATTTGCATAATCGGTGAAATATCTGGTGCTGCTATTTTCAGAACCACCTGTTGCAGCCCTAAGACCATACATAAAAGCACCATTAAAGCCGAGGCTCTGGCATCCAGATTTTTGCGCTCTTCCATATAGCACCTTTCTTTATAGCGAAAAATCTGACTATAGAACTGTCTTATTTACATGATATAGTGAAAAACAGACAACACATAAGCAATTTCAGGCAATTTTCAAAGATGAAAAAATCAGCTCAACGTGTGCAAGATTTTCAGGAAATTCCTGCTCATAACGCCATCCCTGATTTGCTTTGGTTTCGTGTCCGCAATGCACCCGCAGAAACGATTTATCCTCAACATGCGCATGCATGGGGTGAGTTTATTTATGCGTTTAGTGGTGTACTCGAAGTTAATATTGATCAAATTAATTATTTAACTCCGCCTCCTTATGGGATTTGGTTACCGCCTTATACCAAACATAGCGGAATTAACCGCAATCAAGTGACTCATGCAACTTTATATGTTCATGAAAGTCTGTGCCAAAAGTTACCGCAAAAGGCAGGTATATTATTAACCTCCCCGCTTGTGCCTGCTTTACTTGATCACTTAAGGCAAAATCCCCAAGATGAAACCCGGGTCGAATATATACACCTACTCCAAGTTTTATTAGATCAACTCATAAAAGCTGATTTGGTCGGTAGTTATTTACCTACAACAAATCATCCAGCCTTAGCCAAAATACTAAATGATTTACATCAATGTCCTGCAGACAATAGTACTTTGCAAGAACTTGCTGAACGGAACAATATGACCGAAAGAACGTTAGCTCGTTACAGTCAAAAAGAGTTAGGAATGTCTTTACATGAGTGGAGACAAAGACTAAAAGTCATGAAAGCGATGACTATGCTCAATCAAGGTAAAACCATAGAAAATATTGCTTTTGATTTAGGCTACGCCAGTGCATCAGCATTTATATATATGTTTAAACGTTGGATGGGCTTTACACCAGACCAGTTCCGAAAGCTCTATCAATAAATTAATGTTGGGTATAATAAAAAACCCTATTATTGGTTCAATAATAGGGTTCAAAACTTAGTGAGGTAAATCAAATTATGCTTTCACAAAGGTTTCCCAAATAAAATCCTGAGTCGCACCATTCAAAGTCATTTTTAGCTGATCACCAGCATGTAATGGTCCTACACCCGCTGGCGTGCCAGTCATAATGACATCGCCCGGTTCAAGTGAGAACACCTGATTAATATCTGTTAATAGATAAGCTATATTAAACATGAGTAAGGCGGTATTACCATCTTGACGCAGTTCATCATTAATATGGAAAGTAAATTTAGTTTCTTCCCAATTCTTAATTTCACTTACATCTACCCAGTCCGCAAGTACGCATGAGCCATCAAATGCTTTTGCTCTTTCCCAAGGTTGACCTTTATCTTTTAATTCATTTTGTAAGTCACGTAATGTTAAATCCAATCCTAAAGTCACTGCACCAATGGCCTGCAATACTTTTTGCTGATCGGTTTCTCCTTTTAGTGGCTGATCAATACGTAAAACAAACTCACATTCGAAATGACAGCTACCCCAAGCAGGATTCCATGAAATACCTTCATCTAAACCAATCAAACTACTTGGAGGCTTGATAAACAATACTGGTCGTCCCGGCATTGCATTGTTCAGCTCTTTTACATGATCAGCATAACTTCTGCCCACACAAACGATTTTTGAAGGACGTGTTTTCATGAGGCTTCCTTTATTGTTGCGGCTAATAATTCCAATAACTTACTTCTTGAATGTATTTTCAAATATAGTTTGATCTGAAGCTTGAGCAAAGGCACGTTTCGGTACAATAATGACCGTTTTATTTTTTAACTCAAGCATATAAGTTAGTTTACCTTTGGCAAAAGTCTGTACATCACCATACTGTACAACTTGTTTACGGCCAGCGGCATAAAGCTCAAAGTAATCTTGGTATAAATCGATCCCCTGCTCGCTCTTACCAAATTGATAACGAACAAATTGACGTTTAAACATCATAGGTAAAAGCCAATAGCGCATTAAACCTTGCATAATCAGGAAAAAAATACCCAAAGCAACATAGTAGCGACCAACGCCTGATAAGCCTAAATAAAAACCCCAAATAACAATTGCAATACTAATAACAGGGGTTAAAAAACGTGTGAATTGTTTCTTTCCGAATGTCACCAAGCCAAACCCGTCTTGAGACTCTTCTAAATTTAAATAATAACGTAAAGATAAAGCGCTTTTTTGCTCGGTCATCACTATGTATCAATATTGAATAAATCGAAACTATTAGAGCATATTCATCTACGCTTTAAAATGAATCAAAAGTGATTTTTTATTTTTGCTCGAACTATAAAGCCTTCACTCATACAAGCTGCTTACTCGTTTCATATATAGAACGTAGATTCATATTTTTAAGGCTTATTCCATATCTTTAAATTTATAAAATACTTCTATTGTCTCTTTAGTGGAATACGTCATGTCTTTCTTTGCAAAACTATTTGGCTTAAATCAAAAAACGACAGCTCAAGAAGATGTGGCTTTAAAAGCCGCTCAAGAGCTAGAATCTTCAAATGAAACTTCTTTTATAGAACTCATTAAAAATCGCCGCTCTATTTATGCAATTGGAAATAACTTAAGCCAATCAAATGATGAAATTGAAAAGTTAATTCAAGAAGCAATCAGACACAGCCCTTCTGCTTTTAACTCTCAATCATCTCGCGCTGTCATTTTATTTGGACAATCACATCATAAATTCTGGGATACAGTTCTTGAAGTTTTAAAAAGTATTGTTCCAGCTGAAGCTGTATCTGGAACAGAACAAAAAATTCAAAGTTTTGCTGCTGGTGCAGGCACAGTTTTGTTTTATGAAGATCAGAACGTGGTTAAAGGTTTACAAGAACAGTTTGCAGCTTATGCTGATAATTTCCCGATCTGGTCAGAGCATTCAACAGCAATCGCACAATTTGCGGTCTGGAACATTTTAACCGAACAAGGTATTGGCGCTTCATTGCAACACTACAACCCAATTATTGATGAAAAAATTAATGTTTTATTTAATATTCCATCTGAATGGAAGCTAAGAGCTCAGTTAGTTTTTGGTTCTATTGAAGCTAAAGCTGGTGAAAAAACCTTTATTGATGATGAAAGTCGTTTTAAAACATTCGGATAATAGTTTTTTTGAATTTAGAACTTTTTAAAGCTGGTCGCCATGTGCACCAGCTTTTTTATTAGAATCCATATAAAATAGGCACAAAAAAACCGCTATATAGCGGTTAATTCTTCAAGTGGTGCGCTCAGAGAGATTCGAACTCCCGACCCCTTAGTTCGTAGCCAAGTGCTCTATCCAGCTGAGCTATGAGCGCGTACTTGATGGAGGGCATTATACGCAGTTTTTTCATTTTAGAAAGACCTTTTTCATCTTTTTGTCATCAAGCGTCTAGTTCTTAGCCATAATAAAATACCTCAGCAACATAGCTGTCCAAAAAAGGATTATTTGCCCATAAAATGTATTTGAAATATTTTTTTGCAATTAAAGTTTTCTGTCTTCATCTATCCAATTTGGGCATTTTGGCCAAATTGACAGAAATAAAAGCCTAGCTTTTTAGTCAGGATTATATAAATAATATATTTCTACTTATGCAAAAGTATTTTTATAAATAAAATTATTTAGCATTAATAATTATAAAAAATAATAATAAAATGAGAGAAACATACATTCATCTTCAAACTATATATTATAAAAAAAATTATTATTTTTATGTCTAAATCAGAATGAATAACTAATTGTCAAAATATTATAAGTATCAAATTATTTGAGTAGAAATATGCATTGACACTTTTTGAGATCTACCCAATACTAAATTTTAATTATTGAGAAACATATCTCAATAATTGCCTAACGCAATAAATAAATACTTACTTAAAAATACATAAATATACAGGAAATAGACCATCATGTTCTTACTGAAAAATCTCGTATCTTCGATAACAAAAGTTACTCAGGACCTGGGTAATGTTGTATCGGTGAATCCTGTTGTAAACACAGGTTCTCCTGTTAATGTAAACGTTTCTGACATAAATATTGCTAATGGAAATGTTTCAACATCAGGCTTACTCTCTAATGTACTTTCAACTGTAACCAATACAGTCTCGCATGCTACAACAGGATTAGTTTCTGATGTAGTGGGTACCGTAACTGGTACTGCAGGCTCAACAAATCCATTAGGAACCATAACCAATGTGGTAGGTGGTTTAACTGGTGGCGTGACTGGCGGTAGCCCTGTTGGTGGATTAACCAACGTTATTGGTGGTGTAACTGGCGCTATTGGCGGTGTAACTGGTGGTGCTACTGGTAGCAATCCTGTTGGTACCGTGACCGATATTATTGGCGGTGTCACTGGTGGTGTAGTCGGAGGCGGAACTTCTCCACTGGCACCAGTTGTTAACGTCGTACAAAGCGGTATTGACGTGCTACAAGGTGTCGAAAGTCTAAAAACCAACATTATTAATACAGGCATTAATACTGTTGCGGACACTGTAGTTGGCGTACTTCCTCAAACTGAACATCCTGTTACTGATATTGCTCACCTCGGTACATTAACTTTTGAAACTTCTCGCGATACTGTAAATGGTGCTTTAGAAACAGTTTCTCATTTAGTAGGTGGTGACATCCAAGGAGCTACCCAATCTGCAACAGGTATTCTGGGAACACTTGTTCATAACGGTTCAACTGCAACTGGTATTTTAACTGACATTCTTGGTGGGGTAACTGGTGCTATCGGCGGTGTAACTGGTGGCACTACTGGTGGTAACCCGCTTGGTACTGTGACTGATATCATCGGTGGTGTGACAGGTGCTATTGGCGGTGTAACTGGTGGCGCTACTGGTGGCAACCCGCTTGGTACTGTAACTGACATTATTGGTGGGGTAACTGGCGCTATCGGTGGGGTAACTGGTGGCGCTACTGGTGGCAACCCGCTTGGTACTGTAACTGACATTATTGGTGGTGTAACGGGCGGGATTATTGGTGGTGGTACATCTCCTATTTCCCCGGTTGTTGATGCCGTTCAAAGTGGTATTGATGTTCTTCAAGGTGTGGAAAGTTTAAAAACTAGCATTATTAATACAGGCATTAATACTGTTGCGGACACTGTAGTTGGCGTACTTCCTCAAACTGAACACCCTGTTACTGATATTGCTCACCTCGGTACATTAACTTTTGAAACTTCTCGCGATACTGTAAATGGTGCGCTTGAAGTTGTATCTGATTTAGTGGGCGGCAATATCCAAGGTGCAACTGATCATGCGACTGGTATTGTCAACACTCTCGTTTCAAATGGCACAACTGCGACTGGCATTTTAACCGACATTCTTGGTGGTGTAACTGGTGCTATTGGTGGTGTTACTGGTGGTACCACTGGCGGTAACCCGCTTGGTACTGTGACTGATATCATCGGTGGTTTAACTGGTGGCGCTACTGGCGGTAACCCGCTTGGTAGTGTGACTGATATCATCGGTGGTTTAACTGGTGGTGTTACTGGTGGTAACCCTCTTGGCACTGTGACTGACATTATCGGTGGTTTAACTGGTGGCGCTACTGGCGGTAACCCGCTTGGTACTGTGACTGATATCATCGGTGGTTTAACTGGTGGTGTTACTGGTGGTAACCCTCTTGGCACTGTGACTGACATTATCGGTGGTGTGACGGGCGGTGTTACTGGCGGTAATCCTCTTGGTACTGTGACTGATATCATCGGTGGTTTAACTGGTGGTGTTACTGGCGGCAACCCGCTTGGTACTGTGACTGACATCATCGGTGGTGTAACGGGCGGGATTATTGGTGGTGGTACATCTCCTATTTCCCCGGTTATTGATGCCGTTCAAAGTGGTATTGATGTTCTTCAAGGTGTAGAAAGTTTAAAAACTAGCATTATTAATACAGGCATTAATACTGTTGCGGACACTGTAGTTGGCGTACTTCCTCAAACTGAACACCCTGTTACTGATATTGCTCACCTCGGTACATTAACTTTTGAAACTTCTCGCGATACTGTAAATGGTGCGCTTGAAGTTGTATCTGATTTAGTTGGCGGCAATATCCAAGGTGCAACTGATCATGCGACTGGTATTGTCAACACTCTCGTTTCAAATGGCACAACTGCGGCTGGCATTTTAACCGACATTCTTGGTGGTGCGACTGGTGCTATTGGCGGTGTTACTGGTGGTGTAGGCGGTGATAGTCCACTTGGCACTGTAACTGACATTATTGGTGGTTTAACTGGTGGTGCTACTGGAAGTAACCCACTTGGCACAGTTACCGATATTATTGGTGGTGTGACTGGGGGCACAGCTGGCAGCAACCCTATCGGTGTCGTAACAGATATCGTAGGTAGCTTAACTGGTACAGGTGGCACAGATGTTATTTCTAACTTATTAGGTGGAGTAACTGGTAACTTAGGCGGAGTAACTTCTACAGTATCTAACGTAACAGACACGGTTCATACTTTAGTACCTCAGTCACTACTTACTGACCACTTCTTAAATATCTCTGTACATACTGTTTAATAATCTTCAAGAAAGCCACTGATAAAGTGGCTTTCTTTTTTAAATATATTTTTAAATATTAATTAATAATTAATTCATCTCTTGCCATCTATAATATTTCTTATGTGCTAGCTCCAACATTGTATAATCATTAGGAGTATCTCCATAAGCATAAATTGTAGAATATTGGGTTAGGTCATATTTATTTTTTATTCTATTTACTTTTTCTAAATAACCACAATCACCATTAATAAAATTACCCGTTAAAATACCATTATCTATTTCAAGTTGATTACAGATAACATCCAAACCTAAAGACTGACACCAACTTTCTAAATAAACACCCAATGAAGCGGATACCACAACAACCTGATCTCCTTGCTGTTTATGCCAGTGAATACGTTCTAAAGCATTTTCACGAATACAGGTAGGAATTACCGTTTTAGCAAACTCTTGTCCTATATATTTTAGAGAGTTTGCATCATAGCCTATATATCCCACCTGACAGAGCTTAGTTCGTATGGTTTTATCCGTTACCCATCCGAACTTATATCCTGCAATATAAGGCGCAAGCCGAAGACCACCTAATATTTGAGTTTTTCCACTCAAAGAGAATTTAAGAAATAAACTAAAAGTATCGTTATGAGTGATCGTGCCATCAAAGTCAAATAAAGCCAGATTCATTTATCATTATCTCTAATATAATTAAAAAGTTATAAATTTAGATTTTTAAAATTTTACTAAATAGCAGGCACAAAAAAACCGCTATAAAAGCGGTTAATTCTTCAAGTTGGTGCGCTCAGAGAGATTCGAACTCCCGACCCCTTAGTTCGTAGCCAAGTGCTCTATCCAGCTGAGCTATGAGCGCGTAACTTGTGTGCTTTTCAGCGATTCGTTCTGTTTTACTTGGTGCGCTCAGAGAGATTCGAACTCCCGACCCCTTAGTTCGTAGCCAAGTGCTCTATCCAGCTGAGCTATGAGCGCATTAAGTAAATGGCGGTGAGAGAGGGATTCGAACCCTCGATACCAGTAATAGGTATGCTTCCTTAGCAGGGAAGTGATTTCAGCCACTCATCCACCTCACCGGAACGAGCCGCCATAATACAAACTAAAACCTTATTGTTCAAGTCATCATACTGAAATTTTCTTATTTTTTCGTTCAATGAATTATTTTTTAAGCAATTTCCTTATTATTTTCGTCTTTTTCGATCAAACGCTTGTTAAGATAGATATTATTTCTTCATTAAAATACAGTAGCGCATAACACATTATTGCAAACCTAAACGTGCAGTTCGGGTCTGCATGACTTATGCTAAACTTATCTGCCAAGCGTGAAACCAAAAGACATGACAAAAAACTGGGCTGATCCCGAAGCGAAAGCTGAAGCTGAACGTTATGACAATCCTATTCCAAGCCGTACTCTAATATTAGATACGTTGGAACAATTGCAAACGCCGCAATCTCATGCAGAACTTGTTGACCATTTTCATATTCAAGACCAAAAAAGTATCGAAGCTTTAAGCCATCGCTTAAGTGCAATGGTTCGTGATGGCCAAATCATGAAAGAAGGGTTCAAGTTTCAGTTAGTGGCAGACCAACCAACCTATGAAGCCACTGTCTATATTAATAGTAAAGGTTTAGGCACTGCACATATTGATGGCCAAGATGATCTTTTGCTTCCTGAGCGCGAGTTACGTTTAGTCTTTAACGGCGATCGCGTCCGAGTTCGGCAGACCTCAGTAGACCGAAAAGGTAAACCGTGGGGTTTCATTACCGAGGTTCTCCAACACCGTGTAAAACAGTTAATTGGTAAATTGTCGATACACGAGGGTGAATACTTTATTCAACCCAATAATCCAAATCAGCATCAACCTATCCCATTAGAAAAAGAATTAGTTGCACATGCCAAAGCAAATGTTGGCGATATGCTTCGTGTTGCTATCGATACCTATCCAACCCGCGAAGAGTTTGCTACGGCGCATATTATTCAATCTATGGCCGATAAAGCGGATACAGAAATTATTATCCCACAAACCATTCTTGAGTTTGGCTTGCCTTATGAATTCCCAGATGAAGTTATAAAAGAAGCAGAAAGTTTTAAGGAACCTTCTGCACAAGACCGGGAAGGTCGAGTTGATTTAAGAGATTTAGCACTCGTCACAATCGATGGTGAAGATGCTCGAGATTTCGATGATGCTGTGTATGCAGAAAAACGTCCTGGGGGCGGTTATCGCGTTGTTGTAGCAATTGCTGATGTAAGCCACTATGTACGCCTAGGCTCGGCACTAAATGAAGAAGCAGAAGAACGTGGTACTTCAGTTTACTTCCCTCATTTTGTTTTACCAATGCTACCAGAAGCATTATCAAATGGATTGTGCTCACTTAACCCACACGTAGATCGTTTATGTATGGTCTGTGACTTGAAGCTCTCACGTACGGGCCGCGTAACTGGTTATGAGTTTTATCCATCGGTAATGCATTCAAAAGCGCGTTTGACCTATACACAGGTGGCGCAATACTTTGACGGTGCAACTGACGCAATTCCAAAAGATCGTGATATTCACAAATCGCTAAATACGCTTTTCCAGCTTTATCAGATTTTGAAAAATTTACGTGCTGATCGTCATGCAATGGAGTTTGAAACCATTGAAACGTACATGACTTTTGATGAGCTGGGCGGAATTAAAGAAATTTTGCCACGTACACGTAATGAAGCACACAAACTGATTGAAGAATGTATGTTGCTTGCTAACGTTGCTGCGGCTGAATATGCATTAGAACATGATATTCCAATGTTATATCGCGTACACGAAGCGCCTGAGTTCTCACGTATTCAGAAAGTAAAAGACTTTGTAAAACTTCTTGGCTTACCGTTCCCCGACCAACCAACTCAAGCAGATTATCAAAAAGTTATTGAGGCAACTAAAGACCGCATTGATGCGCCAAGCATTCATGCAGTGTTATTACGCTCAATGATGCAAGCTTACTATGGTGCAAAAAATGCTGGTCACTATGGTTTAGCTTATGAAGCTTATACACACTTCACTTCACCAATTCGCCGCTACCCAGATTTATTGTTACATCGTGCCATTAAAGCGCATCTTAAACAAAAGCCTTATCCGCTTTCTGGTGCGGCTTTAGATGATGCTGGTGAACATTTCTCTCAAACCGAGCGTCGTGCTGATGAAGCATCTCGTAGTGTAACGACTTGGTTAAAGTGCCACTATATGCAACAGCACTTAGGTGATGAGTTCATTGGTATTGTAAGTGCTGTCACTGAATTTGGTCTATTCGTTACTCTTAAAGATCTCTATGTTGATGGCATGATTCATATTAGCCAACTCGGCGATGATTTCTTTATTTATGATCAAGCGAGTCAAAACCTTATTGGACAAAATCGTGGTCAGGTTTTCGGTTTAGGCGATGAAGTTAAAATTCAGGTTGCTGGTGTAAATCTAGAAGAACGTAAGATCGATTTCCAACTTATTCAGCAAGTGACACATGCTGGACGAGTAGTTCGCAGTCGTGCCCCACGCACAACCAGAACAGCGGCACAAGCAACTGAAGAAGTTTTTGGCAAACCATCTACTCCTTCGAATGATGGTGAAAAACCTGTCCGTAAAAAGAAGGAAAAAGGTAAACCTAGTTCATATAGTAAAAAGTCTGGCAAAAAAACCTCTACGAAAACAGAAGCCAAGCCAGAAAAAGTAAAGAAAAAAGCGAAACCCAAAAAGAAAAAGTCGAATGCCAAGTCTAAGGCTGACTAATTCATAGATGTTTCTATTCCCTTTTATTAAGCTCCCAAGCATGGGGGCTTAATACTTTTAAAACGTTTATTTTCAAATTAAGCTTGATTTCCTGCCTAACAATACCTACATCTAATACTATGTTTAAAAAATAATGTGGCTATTAGCAATGACTTTACAGCAAGCGACTCTACCTACTCCCCGCTTTGACCAAATTACATTAGATAATTTAAAACAAGATATTCAACAAGCGATTCAAGCAGGACAAGAGTTCTTAAATACCCTTACGGCTGCACCATCCGAGACAGATCAGCAACTTGCCGTGCTTGAACAAATTGATGCACTTGAAAATAACCTCAGTGAATCATGGGGAGTGTTGTCACATTTAAATGCTGTGATGAGTAATGCTGAAACTAGAGAGGTCTACCAGTCGCTCTTACCTGCTTTAAGTGAATATTACACTCAGCTTGGCCAACATACGGCGCTGTACCAGACTTATCAACACATTCATGATGGTCAGAGCTATTCAACGTTAAGCCCCACAAAACAAAGTGCGATCCGCCTTGCATTACGTGACTTTAAACTTTCTGGCGTTGCTTTAGAAGGTGAAGAGAAAAAACGCTATGCAGAAATTTCTGCACGTCTTTCACAGCTTTCTTCGGACTTCTCAAACCATGTACTTGATGCGACACAGGCTTATTTTAAACCACTGACAGAAGATCAGCTAAAAGGTCTTCCAGAAAGTAATGTTGAGTTATTAAAACAGTACGGCAAACAGCGTGAGCTTGATCAAGCAGTAGCAACTTTAGATTTCCCAGCTTATTTTGCCATTATGACCTATGCCGATGACCGTGCTTTGCGAGAAGAGCTTTATAAAGCTTATGTCACTCGTGCATCAGATCAATCTGAACAAACAGAATTTGATAACAGCAAGATTATGGAAGAAATCTTGAGCCTTCGCCAAGAGATGGCAAAACTACTTGGTTTCAATAACTACGCTGAATATTCTCTTGCTAGCAAAATGGCTCCAGATGTTAAAACTGTTCATGACTTTTTAGCCGACTTAGCTGAGCATGCACGTACCCCTGCTCTCCAAGAAGTTGCTGAGCTACAAGCCATTGCCAAACAAGATGGGATTGATGAGCTCAAACCTTGGGATACCACTTACTATTCTGAAAAGCTTAAACAACAACAGTTCAATTTGTCACAAGAAGCATTAAAGCCTTATTTCCCTGCTCCGAAAGTCATTCAGGGTTTATTCCAGATTGTGCAGCGCCTATACGGTATTAATATTGTTGAACGTGAAGCTCCAGTTTGGCATCCAGATGCACGTTATTTTGAGTTAGAAGACCAAGGCCAAGTGATTGGTGGGTTCTACTTTGATTTATATGCACGTACTGGTAAACGCGGCGGTGCATGGATGAGTGGCTTCCGCTCACGTATGCAAACTGTTCATGGTTTACAAAAACCAATTTGCTATATGGTGTGTAACTTCACACCACCTGTAGGTAACCAGCCTGCCTTATTAACTCATGATGAAGTCATCACCTTATTCCACGAATTTGGCCATGGCTTACACCATATGCTCACTGAAGTAGATAATATCTCGGTTGCAGGTACTCACGGCGTTGCTTGGGATGCAGTCGAGTTACCAAGTCAGTTTATGGAGTTTTGGTCATGGGATAAAGAAAGTCTGGATGTTTTAAGTGAGCATATTGAGAGCAAGCAGACCTTACCTCAAGAGTTACTTGATGCTTTATTAAATGCACGTTTCTTCCAGTCTGGTATGCAAACTTTACGTCAGCTTGAATTTGCATTGTTTGATTTAACCATTCATACCAAAACACCAGCATTAAATAGTGAGCAAATTCAACAGACTTTAGATGAAATTCGTAAACAATATGCAGTGGTACCAACTGTTGAATACAATCGTTTCCAACATAGCTTTAGTCATATTTTTGCAGGCGGCTACGCAGCGGGTTACTACTCTTACAAATGGGCGGAAGTTTTAGCAAGTGACGCATTTGACCGTTTCGAAAATGAAGGTATTTTCAATACTCAAACAGGTAAAGAATTCCGCCAAGCAATTTTAGCTGTAGGTGGAAAAGACACTGCTCTTGAAGCATTTGTGAATTTCCGCGGTCGTGAGCCAAAAATTGATGCGTTGTTACGTCATCAAGGTTGGACGAATGACAATAAAACCGCTTAAACTATGGACCTAAATTGATCGTGTGGTTAGGGTGATAAAGATGAAAAAACGTTTCATTGCTGGAGCTAAATGTCCAAAATGTGAAGCCATAGATCGGATTGTCATGCTAACCACCGCTGAAGACGAATGGATTGAATGTATCGAATGCGGATATAGCGAAAATCGACCGACTCATGTTGATGAGCCCGAAACGTCTGCTATACCTGATGAAGTTGGAGTAATACAGTTCAAGCCTCGTCGTTCTGACCAAAGGTCTTAGACATGCCACTACAAAGAAAACAAAACTCAAAATTATTGTGGATTTTAATTGGGGGCTTAAGCATTCTCGTAGTGCTTTTTTTCGCAGCACAATGGTTTTTCAAAAAAACTGAATCGTCAGCGCCAATGGTTGATCCTCAACCAGCCTCGACACCTGTACCTCAAAAAACGACACAACCATCTGCAAGTTCGGAGCCTGTAGCTCAAACACACACTGCTAATTCGCAGCAACTTATAAATGAAGATGTGCTCAAACAGCCTGTACCTGCGCAAGAGTCTTTAGCAAAAGAAGAAGTTTCTAAACTTAATGACATTCATCAGCAGCTGCAAGATCAGGAAGCAACACTAAAAGCCCAGCATGCCGATGCAGACCAACTCATTAAGTTAAAAGAAGAGCAAGTAAAACTCCTTGAAGCTCAGGTTAAACAGCAATAGTATTTATTTAAATCTCATTATGATGCAAAAAGCTAGTTCACTCTGAACTAGCTTTTTTATTTATTAAGAATTTTTATATCAAAATAACTACCACATAAAAAAACACCCTCCTTAAAGAGGGTGTTTTTATTGAGCTTACATATTTAGACTATTGGTACCAACCAAATAGTTTGAGAACTAATGGAGCATAAGTGACTAATACCAATGATGAGAACAAAACAATAATTGGTAATAACCAACGTTCATAACGGTAATAGAAACTTGTGTACTTCTCTTTCGCTTCTGCATCGGCAGCATTTACCTCATCATCACCAACGGATAACCGCGTCAATAGATGGTTCAAGGCAACTGGTGGGGTTACATAACCAAACTCGAATGCAACCAATACAATCATCCAGAAGTGAATTGGATGAATACCATTTTCGTAGGCTACAGGTGCAATTGTTGCTGCTACTAAAATTACCGCACCAAATGGATCGGTACACATACCAATAATGGCAAGTAGTAATGCAATAAATGCGAGCGAAATATAAATATTACCCAAATGAGTCGGCAACATTTCAACAATTTCGGTACGCTCGATTAAACCACCCACACTTGCTGACAATGCCATCAAAATAATAAGTGCACCAATATGTCCAACTGTTTCTGATGTTGCAAAACGTAATGCTCCACCAAAACCTAGACGGAACTGTGAACTATGCGGATCGTGTGACTGTAAAAATGGAGATTTTTTCTCATGTTCACGAACAATTGCTTCATGAATATTTAAAGCTGGTGCCTCTTTAGGCATAACCATTTTATCGTACAAGATCATTGCAATCAGCACGAGTGGCAGAATTACTGGTGCAGTAAATTCGTTCATTCCGGTATCTAATGCATATTTATAAAATGCAAGAACAACTACAGTGATCAAGATGTATGGAATAACAGGTACAAAAGCACGCGCCATACCTGGAAGTGCTACTTTCGGCGAGTTCACGCGGAATTTCTCTTCTGCCAAGAAAAGAGAGACACCCAAGAAAATAAATGCAGTTAACCAGAAGACATAAATACCATGTCCAAATAATTCATCAGATGTAACATGACGGCTGTCCAACATGGCGATTAAAACTACCAAAAGACAAGGACGCACCACTACACCTAGTGAACCAGACATTGCAGATACAGCAAGTGCATATTGACGGCGAGCACCAGCATTCCAAACTTCTTTATAAATAATCGCACCGGCTGCGATAACGAAAATTCCAGAAGCGCCCGTATAAGCAGTCGGCACAGCAGCAGCGATTAAAATTAACCAAGTTAAAGTTTCTGGTGCCAGATTCCATGGACGAAGTACGTTTAGGAATAAATCCATAACACGTGTTTGCGTGAGCAACATACCCGCCCAAATAAATAAGGCAAGGTTTAAGAAAATGCCCGAGAATTCTACCAACTGACCTAGGTAAATCCCTTGGCCCATTGGATAATCCATAAAGAACGTAAAAGCTACACCTGTAATCACAGCCATATACGCATACAAAGGTACACATAATAAAGCTAGGCCAATATTGCCACCCTCACGTTTTGGCGCAGGGGAAACAAATAGCTGATAAAGGCTAATTAAGGTCAGAATGACAAACAAGATCATCCATAACCAATAAATAATGATTGTTTCATGAGTTGGAGAAACCCCTGAATTAATCACAGAACGGTACTGGCTAATTACTGAAGAACTGAGCAATGCATTACCAAGCAACATAAAGAAGGCATACACTTTGTAGTCCAGCTTTGTTGCAGGGTTACGTAAACCAATATGGTGAAACTTTAACGATGCAGTAATCGCTGAAATCAAAACCATAAAGACCAGCAAAATTGCGCGATTTTCTGTACCAAATTTAAATATACCAAAGAAACCCGTTTCAATCGTACGATATGTACGTACCCCTGGATGTGCTTCAATATATTTAATGGTTTTATCATAAGCCAAATATTTATCTTCACATTGCTGCTGTGCTGCTAGTAAGGATGCACGGACATCACTTTCTGAAGCTGCACCAAAGAAGCTTGCGAAATCATCAGATGCATTCGCTTTCATTTGCTCTTTTACTTGAGCATCAATATTTGGGTGTCGATCACAAGATGGCTTTTCAGGCTCAGCACGCAAAAACGAATATTGCATGCCTGAAGCAGGGTCACCATAAAGGCGTTCCCCGATACGTAATAATTGTCCGTGGATCATTTCCCCGGTACCAATTATGAGCGTCATTAATAACAAAATGAGGATCACGAATGTTGAGATCCATTCGTTCCATACATAACCCAGCAGACCTAATCCAGATCTTTTTTCTTGATATTCTTGCATAAATATTCCAATTTTGTTCTCTCAAATCCCTCATAACAAAGGCTTTGAGTCATGCAATTTCCTTGGTCAGGGGTATCGTCCATTCCCCTTCTACCAATCCCTTTATTCAACGATCAAATTTGCATCAAACTTTATCAATAAAGAATGACTAAAATCTCTTTTTTAACAGTTTGTATTGTCAATCTTTCTATTTGAATCTTTGTATTAGCCAATAGCATCCTCCAAAGATTGCACCGCCTATCGCCCCATATAAATGAGCTTCGGTTAAAACAGGACTTCCAATCAGCTGTGCTGTGCCTGTTTGACCAAATGTATTTTCCCAAATTAGCTTGGCGATAATTAAACCTAAAACCAGTAATGCAAAATTCCGCTCTTTACGGTATTGCAAATAAACTAAAGCAACAGCCGTATACAGCCCATGGAGCACTCCAGATAGACCGGCATATGCATCGATATAAGGCAAATAAAAATAGAAAACCAAACTAATAAAAGGCGGCAGAAGAAAAAGAAGACTTAAAATATGCCACACTTTGGTATGCGGAAATATGAAGGGCAAACATGCAAATGCCATCATATTTAATAAAAAATGAATCCAGCCGACATGTACCCAGTGTGCTGTCCACAAACGCCAAAATTCACCAAGTAAGCTTTCGCGCCAATAAATAAAATAGTCTGGAAATACCTGTAGACATGCAGAAACAGAAATGCACCCTGCGACCAAAAGCACTTTTTTATTGAGTACATGATCTTTCATAGCACACTCCTTTTAAAACTGAACTCCTTACGATTAATACGAAAATCAGTAGTAACGCAAGGAGTGAGTTTCTTCAGATCTTTTTACTGTGCAGGTGCAGTTGTTGAGTCAGCTGGAACTTCTGATGCAGCCCCACCATCAAATAACTCATCCAGTTCTGCTGAACCTTCGTTTTTCTCATCCCAGAAATGAGACATACCACCATCGCCTGTACGAACACCGGTATGCTCAGTCCAGTAACGGTCAGAAATGCCACGAACGATTAAACCAGCCATACTATCAATTAACTTAAAGTTCGGATTAACTGGTTTATCATCTGCTTGAGATGCTGCATATGTTTTTAATGCATCACGGATTTTTGCATCGTCACCACTCGCCTGAGCAGCTACAGCATAGAGTGCGTGAGACAAACGAACACCTTTTTGTTCACCAATTTGGACTGACTGTTTTAAAGTCTCATACGGATCAGGCTTACCTTCGTTAGCCCCTGGTAATAAAGTCCAGATCACCGCACGTGTTGCATTTGGTGCCCCCCAGAACTTTTGGTTATCAAGGCAGACCATACCACGCTCTACAATAGCAGCGATATCTTTCGGAACATTGACAGAACCACCTGAGTTAATATCATTCGTCACCGCTTGAAGACCGCTGATCATTCCAAGTAGATATACAGTCTGATCAGTATCACTACGCATAGTTGGACATGAGTCACCTAAATGGTACTTATATTTAGATTCCCAACGATCAGCGAATAATTTATAGCCGGTATATTGGCGTTCAGCAGCAATAGCAGCCCAACGCTTCTGCGCAATACGTGCATCTTGAGCTTCTGTTACCTGTCCTGCTTTTGAAGCGCGCAAGTAACGTAGCTCCTGTTCTAATGCTTGGTTTTCCGCGCATACACCTGAAGCAGCATACATTAAGACAGCAACACGAGTAGGATCTGCACCCATACCCTTAGTCGACATGATTGCAGGAGTTAAGGCACTACCAGTATTACAAACCATTTCAGCATCTTGCATTGCTAAAATAGGTGGAACAACGTGCTTTTCCGTAAAACCTAAAGCAACATTTGCTCCACTTTTCACGACGTATGAACAACCTGATAAAACTGAAGCTGCAAGAAAACTCATCGCCAAACCTTGGCTTATTTTTTGGACTTTAGACATCTTCCTGTCCTCGATGTAATTTGTTTTTTCCTTTTCAGATGTACATTAGCAGATGCATATCTTGAATAAAAGAGTAATTACTCTAATTGTAGCGCTTATACTTTGACACACTTCACAGCAGATAAAATTGACAGTTTTTCAGGCAAACAAAAATTTTAGGCAAAAAAAAGTAGCATTGCGACGGTTCAGCACATGCTACTTATTAACTGGGATAAGCTTTTAACGGCTTATATTATTGTTGTTCTATATAATCCTTGAGTAAAGTTCCTGCTCTTCCTACTACTACAGCCATAACAACTGCAATTAACAGAAACATCCACATTGAAATCTCCATGAGAGACCTCCTTACTACATTCGCACCCAGTAAAACTGGACACTTGATGAAATTAATCGATTAACCAATTAAACTATTGACTGACCGACGACCTTTGCATCCTCTGTCTCTTAACTTTGCTATAATTAGCTTTATTAAGATGTTCCCTGAGTAAAGTTCCTGCTCTTCCTATCACCACTGCCAGAATGATGGCAATGACCAAGAACGACCATGTTGGCATCTCCATTTGAGACCTCCGACACACTTTACATTGGTGTTTGTACTTTAACCGATAGAATAATAACCATATTGAGAAATTGTCCGACAATTAGCTTTCTTGCTCTTTTTTCTGTATTTTAACTAGACAATTTAAATTTCCTGAAAAGAAATAAATATTAATTATTTGATTTTTAATGCTTTTAAATAAATATACAAATGTAGAATTGTCTAACAATTAATAAAATTTTTCTAAGGTTTTAAGTTGTTTCCACTGAGATAGAGGCATTTGATCAAACCAAATAACAGAAGTTAATGTCTTATGCCCTTCAAAATAGACCACTATGAAAATCTGATAATCAATTATTTTTAAAATCTCTACCCGAGAAATTGTTTGTTCTGAATGAAAGCTAAGTGACCATAATTTTTGATCTAAATGAGCAATTTGAGCGAGCTGTGGCCGCTTTAAAAAGAAAATAAAACTTATGAATAGTAAACTGACCGTAACCAACCACCATAATATTGGTAGGAGTTGATAAAATAGAATTACCAAACTTAAGCCAATAAAAAACTGAAATATAATCGCAAAACGGCTATATTTCAGTTTGAAATTCAAATGGTTGACCAAAACTAATCAGCCATGAACATAATGCTTTAATTTATGAATAAAATCACGTAATTCTGTACGCGGCGGTTCAGATACTTCCATAAACCAGTCAAGTAAATCAGGATCTTCCTGCTCTACTAATTCAGCAAATAATGCTTTTTCTGCTGGATCTGCCTTTAAATAATAATTTTTCACATACGGGTCAAAATAGACATCAATTTCCTTTAAACCGCGGCGTGCGCGATAAACTACTTTACGTTCTTCCAAGGTCATTTCTTCAGACATTTATTTCCCCATCTGCGTTGATAGTGCGCCTAGTTTACCTGATCACATAAGAAAGTTCGCTAAAAATCTCAAATTGACCAAACTTATCACTTCATAGCTATAAATGAGCATTCATCACATTGTTAGACCTAGTAAGCTTCCCGTATGTTTAGACTTATAACATCAAGCCCAAACCAAGGAAGAAATACAATGCAATCTGGTGCTATTCGTCCCATTCCAAATATGTTACCTCGCCGTCTATTAAATGAAGAACATGAAGCTTTCCGAGAAACTGTACGCAAGTTTTATGAAAAAGAAGTTGTACCAAATACTGAAAAATATGAAAAACAACAACATGTTGACCGAGATCTTTGGAATAAAGCTGGTGCCTTAGGCTTACTGTGCACAACCATGCCTGAACAATACGGTGGCTCAGGTGTTGACCGCCTATACAGTATGATTCTTATTGAAGAACAAGCCTATGCAATGGACTCAAGTACAGGTTTTTCACTGCATTCCGATATTGTCGCGAACTATATCAATAATTTTGGAAACGAAGAACAAAAGCAAAAATGGCTCCCTAAAATGGCGACTGGTGAAACAGTAACCGCGATTGCCATGACCGAGCCAGGAACAGGATCCGATTTACAAGCTGTGAGAACGACTGCTGTTCTTGATGGCGATGAATATGTCATTAATGGTTCAAAAATATTTATTACCAATGGTTATTTGTGCGATATGGCTATCGTTGTTTGTAAAACAGGCAACAGTGATAAAGGCTCTGCCAATTTATCACTTATTATTGTTGAAGCTGATCGTGCAGGTTTTACTAAAGGTAAGCCACTCAACAAAATTGGCATGAAAGGCCAAGATACATGTGAACTTTTCTTCGACAACGTCCGTGTTCCTAAAGAAAATCTTTTAGGCATGGAAGGTATGGGCTTTATTATGCTCATGAAAGAATTAGCATGGGAGCGTATGTTGGTGGCAATTATCTGCCAAGCTGGTGCAGAAGCAGCGTTTGCTCATACTGTTCAATATACAAAAGATCGTAAAGCATTTGGCAAGCCAATTAGTGCTTTCCAGAATACACGTTTCAAACTCGCAGAATTACGTACAGAAATTGATTTCTGCCGTACCTATTTAGATCGTTGTATGGAATTACAACTCGATGAAAAATTGAGTATTGAAGCAGCTGCAGCTGCAAAATATAAAATTTCAGATATGTTCTCAAAAGTTGTAGATGAATGTCTTCAATTACATGGTGGTTATGGCTATATGCTGGAATATCCAATTGCTCGCGCTTACATCGATCACCGAGCAAACCGTATCTATGCAGGTACCAATGAAATTATGAAAGAACTAATCTCTAGAACTCTTTAATCTTCACGATAAAAAGGAGGCTTATAGCCTCCTTTTTATATTTGAATATCAAGATACTAACTTGGGTTTACGTGTAGTAACTTCTGAATGCTTATGAAAGCGTAGAACACCATCATCAAATTTTGCATTTTTTAATGATTTTCGGTCTTCAAGATAATTATTAGTTACCTGCCATGGTGCTTGTTTACCTTGTTTAGGAATCACGTCAGCAGCACGACTAATATAACCAGATGATAAGCTACCCATGACTGTGTCCTCTTCCATCACAGTCTTATCACCAGATGGGATGACTTCATCATAATTATTCTTATCCATATAGTTTAATAAACGACAGATATAATCTGCTGCAATATCAACTTTTAATGTCCACGAAGCATTTACATAGCCAATAATCATCGCCATATTTGGTACATCGCTGAGCATCACGCCGTTATAAAGCATGTGTTCAGATGATTTAACTGGCTCTCCATCAATAGTTGCCTGCACACCGCCCATGATTTGAACCTGTAAACCAGTTGCAGAAACAATGATATCTGCATCAAGATGTTTACCTGATTTTAATTGAATACCGGTCTCAGTAAATTTTTCAATTTGATCAGTTTCAACACTCGCCTTACCTTCACGAAGAATTTTAAATAAATCACCATCAGGTACCACACACAAACGCTGATCCCAAGGGTTATATGAAGGTGTAAAATGTTTCATATCTACTTTACCCTTAAGCTGCATTTCAATTGCTTTTAAGAGTAAACGACGAACTGTCTTCGGATGCTTTTGAGACAATGCATAAATTGCCCGTTGCATACCAATATTACGTGCACGTGTAAATTTATAAGCCGCCTCTTCAGACATAAATCTACGTGTTTTTTCATAGATGAAATCAATAGACGGAACAGAAGCAATATAAGTCGGTGAACGTTGTAGCATCGTCACATGACCTGCGCCACCTTTTGACATAGCTGGTACTAAAGTAATTGCAGTAGCTCCACTACCAATAATTACTACTTTCTTACCCGTGTAGTCTAAATTCTCTGGCCAATGCTGCGGATGAATAAGTTGACCTTTGAAAGCATCTTGATTTGGGAATGTCGGCGCATAGCCTTGATCATAATTATAATAACCTGTACAACCTACAACAAAGTTGGCTACCCAAGTCTGCTGTTTTTTATTACTGTCTTCGACAACAACATTCCACTTCTTAGATGAAGAATCATAATTTGCAGAAAGTACACGATGACCAAAATGAATTTTTTCTTTTAATTTAAATTCATCAATAACTTCGCCTAAATATCCTTTAATAGAAGCTCCATCAGCTAATACATTTGCTTTACGCCATGGTTTAAAGTTAAAACCAAAAGTTGACATATCTGAGTCTGAACGAATACCAGGATAACGAAAGAGGTCCCAAGTCCCACCAAAAGATTCACGACGCTCTAAAATTTCAAACTGACGCTGCGGAGAATTTTTAGATAAATGGGCAGCCACTCCGATTCCTGAAATGCCGGCACCAATGATTAGAATATCAACTTGCTTTTCCATTTTATTTTTATACCCATTGTTGAGAATATGACTTTATTAAAGCACAATTTTGACAATACACAATGTCAAGTTTGACCGTTTATCCGTTTTTTTATGTCACTTGAGGACATTTTTTATTTTTATAGTTCCCAGAAAATAAAAAAGACCGGCATAAAGCCGGCCTTTTCCGAATAATATCAATTATTCAGCTGAAGTGTTCACTTCACGATCTACAAGCTCAACGTAAGCCATCGGTGCTGCATCACCAGCACGGAAGCCCGCTTTAAGAACACGTAGATAACCGCCGTTACGTTCTTTGTAACGAGGGCCGAGTACGGTAAATAATTTACCAACAGTTGCAGCATTACGAGTACGAGCAAATGCTAAACGACGATTTGCTACAGTATCGTTTTTTGCTAGAGTGATTAAAGGCTCAGCAACACGACGTAATTCTTTAGCTTTAGGAACAGTTGTTTTGATCAACTCGTGTTCAAATAAAGAATTAGCCAAGTTTTGGAACATCGCTTTACGATGGCTGCTTGTACGGCCTAATTTCACACCACTATTACGATGACGCATGGTGATAGTCCTACTTAATTAACGGCTACGATAGGCAAAACGGTCGTCCATACGAAGACTAGCTGGTGGCCAGTTTTCAAGACGCATACCGAGTTGTAAGCCTTTCGATGCCAAAACATCTTTGATCTCTGTTAACGATTTTTTACCAAGGTTAGGAGTTTTTAACAACTCAACTTCAGTACGTTGAACGAGATCACCAATGTAGTAAATATTTTCTGCTTTCAAACAGTTAGCAGAACGAACAGTAAGCTCTAGATCATCTACTGGGCGAAGCAAGATTGGGTCAACTTCTTCACGAGGCTCTTGAGCAACTGGAGTTTGGTCTTTCTGAAGATCAACAAAAATTGCAATTTGTTGTTGCAAGATTGTTGCCGCTTTACGGATTGCTTCTTCAGGATCAACCGTTCCATTTGTTTCAAGGTCGATTACCAGCTTATCTAAATCGGTACGTTGTTCAACACGCGCATTTTCAACGGTGTAAGAAACACGTTTAATTGGGCTATAAGAAGCATCTAATTGCAAACGACCTACAGGACGTGTTTCACCTTCAGGGAAACGAGAATCAGAAGTTTCATAACCACGACCTTGAGCAACTTTCAAGCGCATTTTTAATGAACCTGAAGCACTCAAAGTACCGATTAAATGATCTGGGTTAACCACTTCAACATTATGAGGTAAACGAAGGTCGGCAGCAGTAATATCGCCAGGACCTTGTTTTTCTAATGTTAAATAAGCTTCATTTTGATCGAACAGCTTAATAGACAATCCTTTTAGGTTCAGCAAGAGCTCGACGATGTCCTGCTGCAAGCCTTCTAAAGTACTGTACTCGTGCTCGACACCTTCTATCTCTACTTCAACCACAGCAGCGCCAGGTAAAGAAGACAATAGAATGCGACGTAAAGCATTACCTAGAGTATGGCCAAAACCACGCTCTAAAGGTTCTAGAATCACTTTTGCCGAGGTCCCGCTTACCGCTTCGACCTTGATCGCTTGCGGAGTGAGAAACTCGTTTGCAGTACGCGTCATTATTGCTACCTCAAGGATTATTTAGAATACAATTCTACAATCAAGCTTTCGTTGATTTCAGCAGGTAAATCAGAACGATCTGGTGCAGCTTTAAACGTACCTTCAAGTTTAGAATGATCAACATCAATCCAAGCTGGAATACCACGTTGAGCAGCTAATTCAATCGCGTTTTTGATACGCAATTGTTGTTTAGCACCTTCGTGAACCGCAATTACATCACCCGCTTTAACTTGAATAGATGCGATGTTTACACGACGACCATTCAAAGTAATGCTACGGTGACTTACTAACTGACGAGCTTCTGCACGTGTAGAACCAAAACCCATGCGATAAACAACGTTATCAAGACGGCTTTCAAGCAATTTCAACAAGTTCTCACCAGTTGCGCCTTTTACACGAGCTGCTTCTTTATAGTAGTTACTAAATTGACGCTCTAACACACCGTAAATACGACGGACTTTTTGTTTTTCACGTAATTGTAGTGAATACTCAGATTGCTTACCACCGCGAGCCTGACCGTGTTGACCAGGTGCTTTGTTAGCTTTTTTAGTTTTGACGTCAAATGGTTTAACGCCAGATTTAAGTTGCAGGTCTGTCCCTTCGCGGCGAGAGAGTTTGCATTTTGGACCAATATAACGAGCCATGAATGTTTCTCCTTACACGCGACGTTTTTTAGGTGGACGGCAACCGTTGTGAGGAATTGGAGTCACATCGGTAATGCTGTTAATCTTATAACCCACTGCGCCTAATGCACGAACCGCAGACTCACGACCTGGACCAGGACCTTTTACAAGGACGTCAAGGTTTTTCAAACCGTAATCTAAAGCTGCTTTACCAGCAACTTCAGCAGCTACCTGAGCAGCAAACGGAGTTGATTTACGTGAACCACGGAAGCCTTGTCCACCTGAGGTGGCCCAAGCCAATGCATTACCTTGACGATCGGTAATCGTAACAATGGTGTTATTAAAAGACGCGTGAATGTGTGCAACACCTTCAGAGACGGTACGAGTGACCTTCTTGCGTGTGCGAGTATCTTTAGCCATCTTTTAGCTTCCAGAAATCTTACTTTTTAATCGGTTTGCGCGGACCTTTACGGGTACGTGCGTTAGTTTTGGTGCGTTGACCACGGACAGGCAAGCTGCGACGATGACGAAGGCCACGATAGCAACCTAAATCCATTAAACGTTTAATGTTCATGGAAATTTCGCGACGTAAGTCACCTTCGGTAGGAACCTTAGCAACTTCTGCACGAATCGCATCAAGCTGAGCATCGTCCAACTCACGGATCTTAGTAGTCTCAGTAATACCAACTGTAGCTAAGATATTCTTAGCAGTGTGGCGACCGATACCAAAGATGTAAGTGAGGGAGATAACAGCATGCTTGTTATCCGGAATGTTTACACCGGCAATACGAGCCATTCACTTTTCTCCAAAAAGGCAGTAGAGATAATCAACCGCCCCACAAAAATCTTGAGGGGCGGATATTAACCCAATTCGCCTACTGAAATCAACAGGTCTTGATTAGATTAACCTTGACGCTGCTTATGACGAGGTTCTGCGCTACAAATCACGCGAATAACCCCATTACGACGGATAACTTTACAGCTACCACAAATTTTCTTTACAGAAGCTTGTACTTTCATGATGAAACCTCTAAGTGCGCTTATCCCTTAGGATGAGCAGTCGTTTTTCTCATTAATGTTTGATTGTCATATTGATGAGATGTTAAATGCGCTTGTAGCTGAGCCATAAAGTCCATAACAACAACGACTACGATCAGTAATGAGGTACCACCCAAATAGAATGGAATACCAAAAGAACTTTGTAGAATCATTGGCATCAAACAAATGACTGTAATATAAATCGCACCAATAAACGTCAAACGATTAAGAATATGATCTAAGTAACGAGCAGTTTGCTCACCTGGGCGAATACCAGGCACATAAGCTCCGCTGCGTTTTAGATTTTCTGATACTTCCTTAGGGCTAAATACTAAAGCCGTGTAAAAGTAACAGAAAAAGATAATTAACGCACCAAAGAGCACCAAATACAAAGGCTGTCCAGGCGACAATACCAAAGCTAAATCTTGTAAGCTACGTTTAATTAAACCAGCATTCGGATCTGCACTACCCACCCATTGTCCAAGACTTGCTGGGAACAATAGTAAAGAACTTGCAAAAATCGCAGGAATCACACCAGCCATATTAATTTTTAATGGTAGATGTGTTTGCTGAGCTGTAAATATACGACGCCCTTGCTGCTTCTGTGCATAGTTTACTGGAATACGACGCTGTGCTTTTTCAATAAACACAATCGCAGCCAATACACCAAGAGACAAAAGACCAAAGATAACAAGACCAATTAAACTTGTTTGACCATTATCTACAGATGACACTGATTGCATAATTAACTTAGGCAAACCAGCTACAATACCTGCAAAAATAATCATTGAGATACCATTACCGATACCTCTTTCAGTGATTTGTTCACCTAACCACATTAAGAACATAGTTCCAGCGATAAGTGATGTAACTGCAGGTATATAGAATGCAAGTCCTGTAGACAGAGTAATACCCTGACCAATAAGGCCTGCACACATACCTACTGCCTGAACCACTGCAAGTAGTAATGTACCTTGACGCGTATATTGATTAATTTTTCGCTTACCTTGCTCCCCTTCCTTTTTCAAGGCTTCAAGAGAAGGAATCACTGTTGACATTAACTGCACAATAATAGATGCAGAAATATAAGGCATGATCCCTAAAGCAAGAATCGACATTCGCTCTAAAGCACCGCCAGAAAACATATTGAATAGCCCAAGAATAGTTCCTTGGTTTGCATGAAATAAATTTTCTAACGCAGCATTATTAATGCCTGGTACTGGAATATGCGCTCCTAGTCGAAAGACCAGCAATGCACCGATTAGAAAACTCATCCGGCGAATAATTTCACGGTATTTCACATGAAATGGCTGACCTTTCATCATGTTGACATGACCTGAAGAACTAGGAGACATAGACACTCGAGATTACTCCTCGACTTTACCGCCAGCTGCTTCAATTGCAGCTTTAGCGCCTTTAGTCAATGCAACACCTTGAACAGTGAATGCACGAGTGATTTCACCAGAAAGCACGATACGAGCACGAATTTGATCGCGACGAACAACATTCGCAGCTTTTAAAGTTTCAAGGCTAACAATGTCGCCTTCCACTTTAGTTAACTCAGACAAACGTACTTCAGCAGTTTTTAAAGCGATTTGGCTAGTGAAACCGAATTTAGGTAAACGACGATAAATCGCTGTTTGACCGCCTTCGAAACCTGGACGAACGCCACCACTTTTACGTGATTTTTGACCTTTGACACCACGGCCACCAGTCTTACCAACGCCAGAACCGATACCACGGCCTAAACGACGGTGTTCACGTTTTGCACCTTCTGCAGGTGCAAGCTCATTTAAACGCAGAGTCATGGCTTATTCCTCTACACTAACCATATAGTAGACTTTGTTGATCATACCACGGTTAGAAGGCGTATCTTGCACTTCTACAGTATGACCAATACGACGCAGACCTAAACCTTGTAAGCAAAGCTTGTGATTTTTCAAGCGATGTGAAGAAGATTTAGTCTGGGTAACTTTAATCGTTTTCATGATTGATTACCCTTGAATTTCTTCTACTGATTTACCACGTTTCGCAGCGACTTTCTCAGGAGAAGTCATATCACGCAAACCTTTAAAAGTTGCGTTTACTACGTTAGCAGCATTTGTAGAACCATAACATTTAGCAAGTACGTTATGTACACCTGCAGCTTCAAGAACGGCACGCATTGCACCACCAGCGATTACGCCAGTACCTTCTGAAGCAGGTTGCATGTATACACGGCTTGCACCATGACGAGCATTCACAGGGTGTTGTAAAGTAGTACCAGCAAGGTCTACAGTGATCATGTTGCGACGAGCAGCTTCAAGTGCTTTAGAAATAGCAGCAGGAACTTCACGTGCTTTACCACGACCAAAACCAACACGACCATTACCATCACCCACAACAGTTAATGCTGTGAAAGAGAAGATACGACCGCCCTTAACAACTTTGGCTACACGATCAACGGCAACCAGCTTTTCAACAAGACCTTCGTTTTGTTCAACTTTAGCCATGATTAGAACTCCAAGCCGTTTTCACGAGCAGCATCAGCCAAGGCTTTGATACGACCATGATATTTAAAACCAGAACGGTCAAATGCAACTTTAGTTACACCAGCTGCTTTCGCGCGCTCTGCGATTAAAGCACCTACTTTAGTAGCTGCATCTACATTACCTGTAGTACCGCTACGTAAAGATGCATCCAAAGTTGAAGCTTGCGCTAAAACTTTGCCACCATCTGCTGAAATAACTTGAGCATAGATGTGACGCGGAGTGCGGTTTACACACAAACGAGTCGCACCCAATGCACGAATGTGCAAGCGTGTGCTTTTCGCACGACGCAAACGGGATTGTTTCTTTTCGTTCATAAGAACCTCGCGCCTTATTTCTTCTTAGCTTCTTTACGAAGAATGACTTCATCCGAATAACGAACACCTTTACCTTTATATGGTTCAGGAGCACGGTACGCACGGATTTCTGCCGCTACTTGACCTAACAACTGCTTGTTTGCTGATTTCAAAATGATTTCAGTTGCAGTTGGAGTTTCCGCTGTTACACCTTCTGGTAAAGCGTAGTCAATTGGGTGTGAATAACCAAGGTTAAGGTTTACAACAGTACCTTTAACCGCAGCTTTATAACCAACACCAACTAGCTGTAACTTACGTTCGAAGCCTTCGCTAACACCTTTTACAAGGTTGTTCAATACAGCGCGAGCAGTACCAGCTTGCATCCAAGCATCTTTCGATTCTTTAACTGGAGCAAGTTGAAGTTTACCTTCTTCCTGTTTTAGCTCGACCAGCGCATGCAGGTTGAAAGACAATGTACCTTTGCTGCCTTTCACTTCGACCTGCCGGCCGTTCTGAGTAACTGCTACACCATTAGGTACAGTTACTGGGGCTTTAGCCACACGAGACATGAGGAATCACCTATTAAGAAACAAAAGCAATAACTTCACCACCAACGCCTGCAGCACGTGCAGCGCGATCAGTCATGATGCCTTTGCTTGTAGAAACAATTGCAATACCTAAACCTTGCTTAACGCTTGGAAGTTTATCTTTACCACGGTATTGGCGAAGACCTGGACGGCTTACGCGCTTAACCATTTCGATAACTGGTTTGCCTTCGAAATATTTTAAAGTAATTGTCAAAGTAGATTTTGTCTCTTCTTGAGCAACTTCTACATTTGAAATATAACCTTCTTGTTGAAGTACGTTTGCAATTGCAACTTTCAACTTAGAAGAAGGCATAGAAACTGTTTGTTTCTTAGCCATTTGTGCGTTACGAACACGTGTTAGCATGTCGGCAACGGTATCTTGCATACTCATTTAGTCGCTCCTTACCAGCTTGCCTTAACAACGCCTGGTACATCACCCTGCATTACTGTGTCACGTAATTTGTTACGGCTTAAACCGAACTTACGGAAGTAACCATGAGGACGACCAGTTAAACCACAACGGTTACGAAGACGTACCGGAGATGCATTACGTGGCAATGCTTGTAACTTTAACATCGCTTCGAAACGCTCTTCTTCACTTGCGTTTACGTTTGCAATTGTAGCTTTTAATTCAGCACGTTTTGCAGCGTATTTAGCAACTGTTTTTTCGCGTTTCAATTCGCGATTAATCATACCTTTCTTAGCCATATCGACCTCTTATTTGAACGGGAAGCCGAATGCACGCATAAGCGCACGGCCTTCGTCATCGGTGCGAGCAGTCGTAGTAATGGTAATATCCATACCACGAATACGATCAATCTTATCGAAATCGATTTCAGGGAAAACGATTTGCTCTTTCAAACCCATTGAGTAGTTACCACGACCATCAAATGATTTCGAAGAGAAACCACGGAAGTCACGGATACGAGGGATTGCGATAGAGATCAAACGGTCCAAGAATTCGTACATTTGGTCGCCACGTAAAGTAACTTTACAACCAATTGGCCAACCATCACGGATTTTGAAACCTGCGATAGATTTACGAGCAAGTGTAATTACTGGTTTTTGACCAGCAATTAATTGCATGTCGACTACAGCGCCATCTAATAATTTCTTATCAGTTGCAGCTGCGCCTACACCCATGTTTAGGGTAATTTTTGTGATGCGTGGAATTTCCATCACGTTCTTAATGCCAAGTTCTTCTTTTAACTTTGCTTTAAGTTCATCGTTGTAACGTGCTTTAAGTCTGGCCATTGCCTTTTCAACCTATTACTTCGCTACCGCCACTGATTCACCATTTGATTTATAAACGCGAGTTTTCACGCCATCAATCACTTGGTAACCAACACGGTCAGCCTTCTGGGTTGTAGCATTTAAAATTGCCACGTTTGAAATATGAAGCGAAGCTTCTTGAGTAACTACACCGCCTTCAGCGCCAGTTACACGGTTAGGCTTTTGATGCTTCTTCACTAAGTTAAGGCCTTCAACCTTAACGCGGTCTTCAGAAACAGACAACACAGTACCCTGTTTGCCTTTTTCTTTACCTGCGATCACGATAACTTGATCGCCTTTTTTAATCTTAGCCATGATTGCCTCTTATAGAACTTCAGGAGCCAATGAAATGATTTTCATGAACTGTTCAGTACGAAGTTCACGAGTCACTGGTCCGAAGATACGAGTAGCAATCGGAGCTTTGTTGTTGTTCAAAATAACTGCAGCATTATCATCAAAACGGATCACAGAACCATCTGGACGACGAATGCCGAATTTAGTACGAACTACAACCGCATTCATCACGTCACCTTTTTTAACACGTGCGCGTGGGATTGCTTCTTTTACAGTAACTTTAATAATGTCGCCAACAGAAGCATAACGACGATGTGAACCACCAAGTACTTTAATACATTGTACGCGGCGAGCACCACTGTTGTCTGCTACGTCGAGCATAGTTTCGGTTTGAATCATTGCCCTACTCCAAAACCGAGCATCACCGGTCACAATTTCGAAAGGCTCAAAGAATACTCGAAATTGACCGATGATGCAACAAGAACGTCGAATTACTCAGCAGCTGCTTCAACTACTTCCACTAAAGTCCAAGCTTTAGTTTTAGAAATTGGGCGGCTTTCTTTAATGGTTACAACATCACCAATTTTAGCAACGTTGTTCTCATCATGAGCGTGTAACTTAGTTGAACGGCGAATTGACTTGCCATACAACGGGTGTTGAACGCGGCGTTCAATAAGAACAACAATAGATTTATCCATTTTGTCACTTACGACTTTGCCGGTTAACGTGCGGACTGTTTTTTCACTCATTGTCCGTTCCCCTGTTTTTCGGTAAGGAGTGTCTTAATACGAGCAATTGTCTTACGAGCAACTTGCACTTCGTGCGATTTACCCAACTGACCAGTTGCTTTCGCCATACGAAGACGGAATTGGTTAAGCTGCTGCTCATCAAGCAAAGCTTTCAACTCTTCTACCGATTTTTCACGTAGATCTTTAGTTTTCATTACATTACCGTCCGAGTCACGATAGTGGTTTTAAACGGAAGTTTAGCAGCAGCTAAAGCAAATGCTTCACGCGCTAATTCTTCGTTCACACCTTCAATTTCGTACAGGATCTTACCTGGTTGGATCTGGCAAACCCAGTATTCCACGCTACCCTTACCTTTACCCATACGCACTTCAAGAGGCTTTTGAGTAATTGGTTTATCCGGGAATACGCGAATAAAGATTTTACCACCACGCTTAATACGGCGGCTAATAGTACGACGTGCAGCTTCAATCTGACGCGCAGTCATACGACCACGTTCAGTTGCTTTAATTGCAATCGAACCAAATGATACTGTACTACCACGATGCGCTAGACCAGTGTTACGGCCTTTGTGCACTTTACGGAATTTGGTACGTTTAGGTTGCAACATGGATTATTCTCCCTTGTCAGCAGCACGGTCACCGCGACGACCACGACGCTCTTGACCTTCACCACGACCACGACCACGTTTAGCTGGACGATCTTCAGCAGGAGCAGGGTTCATGACTTGTTTCATGCCACCTAAGATCTCGCCACGGAAAATCCAAACTTTAACACCAATCGTACCGTAAGTTGTTTCTGCACGCATAGTTGCATAGTCAATGTCTGCACGTAATGTATGCAAAGGTACACGACCTTCACGATACCATTCTGTACGAGCAATCTCTGCACCACCTAAACGGCCAGACACTTCAACTTTGATACCTTTAGCACCAGCACGCATAGTGTTTTGAACCGCACGCTTCATAGCACGACGGAACATAACACGCTTTTCTAATTGAGAAGCAATTGCTTCAGCAACTAAACGCGCATCTAAGTCTGGGCGATCAATTTCGTTGATACTTACTTGCGCTGGAACACCCATAATGCTGGTAAGTTCGCGCTGTAATTTCTCAATATCTTCGCCTTTTTTACCGATTACGATACCAGGACGAGCTGTGCTAATAGTTACTTTAGCAGCGCCTGATGGACGTTCGATAAGAATATTGCTTACCATCGCATTCTTAAGTTTTTTAGTTAAAAACTCACGAACTTGAAGATCTTTAAGCAAGTATTCAGCGTATTGTTTCGGATTCGCATACCAGTTAGCGTTATGACGTTTCACAACACCTAGGCGGATACCGATTGGATGAACCTTCTGACCCATATCAAACCCCTACCTTAACGGTGATGTGACAAGTACGCTTAGTAATACGATCTGCACGGCCTTTAGCACGTGGCATAATACGTTTAAGGCTCATGCCTTCATCAACGTAAATCGTAGAAACTTTAAGATCGTCAACATCTAAACTGTTATTGTGTTCAGCGTTTGCAATCGCAGATTCCAATGCTTTTTTTACTAAAACAGCAGCTTTTTTATTGCTGAAGTTTAAGATGTTTAAAGCATGCGCAACAGATTTGCCGCGAATAAGATCTGCAACCAAACGTGCTTTTTGTGCCGAGATAGCGGCACCGCGTAATTTAGCAGTTACTTCCATCATGACACCTATTAACGTTTAGATTTCTTGTCAACACCGTGACCACGATAGGTACGAGTTGGCGCGAATTCACCGAGTTTATGACCAACCATATGCTCAGTAACAATTACTGGAACGTGATTACGACCATTATGAACAGAGATTGTTAAACCAACAAAATCTGGAAGGATCATCGAACGACGAGACCAAGTTTTGATCGGCTTGCGAGAGTTACTAGCAACAGCCGCTTCAACCTTAGCGAACAAGTGCGCATCGACGAATGGGCCTTTTTTCAGAGAACGAGGCATTAGTCAGATTCCTTTACTTGACGCGACGGTCGCGAATAATCATCTTAGTCGTACGCTTATTGGTACGTGTCTTGTACCCTTTAGCTTTTTGACCCCATGGGCTTACAGGTTGAATACCTTTGTTACGCCCTTCACCACCACCGTGTGGGTGGTCAATCGGGTTCATCGCCATACCACGTACGGTAGGACGAACACCACGCCAGCGTGAAGCACCAGCTTTACCCAATGAACGAAGGTTGTTTTCTTGGTTAGAAACTTCACCAATTACAGCGCGGCATTCAACATGCACTTTACGCATTTCGCCTGAACGAAGACGAATAATCGCGTAAGAACCATCACGACCCAACAACTGAACAGAAGCACCAGCAGAACGCGCTAATTGTGCACCCTTACCAATTTTAAGTTCAACGTTATGAAGTGTAGAACCGATCGGCATATTACGAAGTGGCAAGCAGTTACCTGGACGAATTGGAGCATCGTTACCAGATTGTACTTTATCGCCAGCACGTAAACCTTTAGGTGCAATGATATAACGACGCTCACCGTCAGCATATTTCAATAAAGCAATATGTGCTGTACGGTTTGGATCGTATTCAATACGCTCTACAACAGCTGGGATGCTGTCTTTGTTACGTTTGAAGTCAACGATACGGTAGTGTTGTTTATGACCACCACCAACGTGACGAGTAGTAATGTGACCGTTGTTATTACGACCACCAGTACGTTTTTTAGCTTCAACCAACGGTGCGTAAGGAGCGCCTTTGTGAAGATGGTCATGAACCACTTTCTCTACAAAGCGACGTCCTGGAGACGTTGGCTTACATTTTTGAATCGGCATAATTTTCGTCCTTATTCCGCTGCGCTTTCAGCGGTATCGCCCAAGTCAGCCATTTCAACATCTTGGCCGGCTTTCAGGGTGACGTATGCTTTTTTAACATCAGAACGACGTCCTAATGTACGACCAAAGCGCTTAGTCTTACCTTTAGTAATAGTTGTGTTAACTTTAACAACTTCTACACCAAAAAGTTTTTCAACTGCTTTTTTGATTTCAAGTTTAGTAGCATTGATGTCTACTTTAAATACTTGAACACCAACAGTATCACCTAAAACTTGTGCCTTTTCTGAGAAGACTGGTCCTTTAAGGACTTGATAGATACGTTCGTTGTTCATCCGAGTTCTACCTCAATTTTCTTAGCAGCAGCTACAGACATCACAACTTTATCAAACGCGATCAAGCTTACAGGATCGATTGCAGTTGCATCTACCACATCTACATGTGGAAGGTTACGTGCTGCAAGATATAAGTTCTCATCTACAGCGTCAGTAACGATTAATGCACGAGCAGCATTTAAGTCGTTAAGTTTTGCAAGCAATTCTTTAGTTTTTGGAGCTGCAACAGCAAACTCTTCAACTAATACAAGGCGATCTTGGCGAACAAGTTCAGCTAAGATACATTGCATTGCACCGCGGTACATCTTACGGTTTACTTTTTGAGACCAATCTTGTGGACGAGCAGCAAAAGTTTTACCGCCACCAACCCAGATAGGGCTACGAATAGAACCCGCACGAGCACGACCAGTACCTTTTTGACGGAATGGTTTTTTACCACCGCCAGAAACGTCTGCACGCGATTTTTGAGCACGAGTACCTTGACGACCACCTGCTAAATAAGCAGTAACAACTTGGTGTACAAGAGCCTCGTTAAATTCACGTCCGAAAGCAACTTCAGACAATTCAACAGCAGAGCCGGAAACAGTTTTCAAATTCACGGTATTTCCCCTCAGGCCTTGATGGTAGGACGTACAATTACGTCACCGCCAGTTGCACCAGGAATTGCACCTTTAACAACTAAAACAGAACGTTCAGCGTCAATAGATACGATTTCAAGACCTTGTACTGTTACGCGTTCATCACCTAAGTGACCAGCCATTTTTTTGCCTTTGAACACGCGTCCAGGAGTTTGGTTTTGACCTGTAGAACCTAATACACGGTGAGAAACTGAGTTACCGTGAGTAGCGTCTTGGGTACGGAAGTTCCAACGTTTAACACCACCTTGGAAACCTTTACCTTTTGATTGACCAGTTACGTCAACAATTTGACCAACTGTGAACAAATCAACGCCAATAGTACCGCCAACTTCACGACCTTCAAGCTCAGCTTCAGTAACACGGAATTCTTTAACCAAGCGACCAGCAGCAACACCAGCTTTCGCGAAGTGACCTTTCTGAGCGTTAGTTACGCGAGATTCGCGACGTTCACCGGTAGTTACTTGAACAGCTTGATAACCATCAGTTTCAAGTGTTTTGATTTGCGTAATGCGGTTTGGATCGACTTCGATGACTGTAACAGGTACAGAAACACCAGCATCTGTAAAGATGCGAGTCATACCACATTTGCGACCGACTAAACCAATAGCCATGTGCATAAACCTCTAAAAAAGCGGCCTAATTAACTAATCGTTAATTAACCGAAAGCCTTAACCCAAAGCGATCTGAACATCAACACCAGCTGCAAGATCTAACTTCATCAATGCATCAACAGTTTTATCTGTAGGTTGAACGATGTCGATCAAACGTTTGTAGGTGCGGATTTCGTACTGGTCACGCGCATCTTTGTTAACGTGCGGTGAAGTAAGAACGTTGAAGCGTTCGATGCGAGTAGGCATCGGAATTGGACCACAAACTTGTGCGCCGGTACGCTTAGCGGTTTCTACGATCTCTTGAGCAGATTGATCAATCAGACGATGATCAAAAGACTTAAGACGGATACGAATTCTCTGGTTAGACATACCAGTAAACTCCAAGCCAAATATATAAAGAATCACCTTTGACGCATCTCACCTATTGGTAAGTGTCAAAGGCAGTGATAATCACCAAGGTCGTGATCGATGCCACGACTGTAATGCACATTTACTACTTTCTTCGCAGTAAATGCCCTCTTCTTGAGGGTCGCTCATTATAACGATTGTTTAAGTCTTATGCAATTCTCTTTTTCTATTTTTTGCTCAAATTCCACTTTAGCTACGTATTAATAATTCATTCTATGCATTTATTACAAACTCAATTGCTTTATTTAAGAGTTGATTACCTTGTTCAAATTTCTGTGCTTCTGAAGATTGCAGTTCATGTGCAGATTGAACATATTCTCCGTCAAAAATAGATAGCTCTTCTTCATTTTCCAGTAAAAGCTGTAAAGCTGCTGGTGTCATTTCCGGATGAAATTGAAAACCTAATACATTTTTCCCAATCTGATACATTTGATTACGGCAAGCAATGCTCTCAGCCAAACGTATAGCTCCTTTAGGTATTTCAAATGTTTCACTATGCCACTGCATCACATTGATTTCTTCAGGTAGCGGAAAACTTTCTTGTGGTAAGTTTGCAACTCTTTGAACTGTCGACCATCCTAGTTCTTGATAACGATTACGGCTTACTGCTGCACCCAATGCATTCGCAATTAGCTGCCCACCCAAGCAAAGACCTATTGCTGGTTTCCCTGCTGCCAAATATCGACGCAACCATCTTTTTTCTATTTTAAGCCATGGATAGTTTGCCTCGTCATTTACACTCATGGTTCCACCCATAATTAGTAGTAAGTCAACTTCTTCAATACGAGGTAAAGCTTCTATTTCAAGTGACCGATCTACGGGAAGTGCAAAGAATTCTGTAGAGCTAATAGTGGCGTGATGCGCTTTTAAAAACGAATAGCAACTTCCAAAACCTTCGCCAGCAATATGTTGAAAATAGTGAACACGTAAATGCGACTTCATGCGCTTAAACCTATTGTTGTTAGAATGTTGGTTTGATCTTTGCAAAAATAAAGCCAAGTTTTTAGTGAATGTTACAGTAGTAACGAAACATCTTAGAATTAACCAAAAATCTGGCGAATAAATCAGTTTTCTCTTAATCTAATCTTATTATTTAAAGCATAGCGCCCCATGAAAAAGCATAACAATTTCCAAACCCGACTCATTCATGCACCACGAAAAGCACCACAATTTATTGAAACTGTGCAACCTCCCTTATTTCGTGCATCGACTATTATTTTTAAATCAACTACGCACCTTTTTGACCGTCACTGGACCGACCCTTATGATTACAGTTATGGAACGCACGGTACGCCAACCACATTTACCTTAGGCGACAATATTGCTCAAATTGAAGGTGGCTTGTACTGTTTACTTGCACCCAGCGGTTTATCTGCAATTAACTTAGTTAACTCTGCTTTTTTAGCAACAGGCGATGAAGTTTGGGTCCCGGACAATATATATGGCCCAAATCTAGAGCATCTAAACCACTTAAAAGATCAATATGGTATTAGTGTCAAAATTTATAATTCAATTGATGTATCAAGTTTTAAGCCGACTGAAAAAACCAAGCTCTTATGGTTAGAAGCAGCAGGTTCAGTGACTCTTGAATTTCCCGATCTTAAAGAACTCGTTAAAAAAGCTAAGTCACATGGAGTTGTAACTGCTTTAGATAATACTTGGGGAGCTGGACTTGTATTTAATGCTTTTGATTTCTCTGATGAGCACTTGTCGGTAGATCTAACCGTACATGCGCTAACAAAATATCCAAGTGGTGGTGGTGATATTTTAATGGGAAGTGTTGTAACACGTGATGAAAAACTGTATCACCGCCTGTTCCGTACACATGCCATTCTAGGTATTGCTATCTCAGGAGATGATGCAGCACAAGTTCAGCGCAGCCTTGCACATATGTCACTACGATATAAACAGCAATCAGATAATGCAAAAACCTTATTGGAATGGTTAAAGCAACAGCCTCAATTTGCACAGGTTCTACATCCAAGCGATAAAGCTTCTCCAGGTCATCAATATTGGCAAGAGATTTGCACTACAGGTAAGAGTGCAGGATTAGTCAGTGTCATATTTAAACCTGACTATGATATTTCAGCAGTACGCCGTTTTTGTGACGCTCTTAAGTTATTTAAACTTGGCTTTAGCTGGGGCGGACCGGTTAGTCTGGTTATGCTTTATGATTTAAAAATGATGAGGAAACTTGAGAATACACATTTACAACAAGGTTTATTGGTTCGTTTGTGTATAGGGCTAGAAGATCCTCAAGATTTAATTCAAGATATCGAAAATGCACTAAAACATTTGTAAAACGACAACATCAATAGTGGCTCGCTCCAAGGGATAAAAATATATGGGTACACCGATTGTTATTGCAAAAAACATTAATGACACATCAAAAGAAATTGTTTTGCTTTCTCAATTTGCCAACCGACATGGCCTGATTGCAGGTGCTACGGGTACAGGTAAAACTGTCACCCTAAAAGTTCTTGCAGAAAGTTTTTCTCGAATCGGTGTTCCCGTCTTTCTTGCTGACGCAAAGGGTGATGTTTCAAGTCTTGCAAAAGCTGGCGAGGCCTCGGATAAATTTAATGAACGCTTAAAGCTTCTACAAATTGATAGTGTTCCATTTGCGGCTAATCCCGTTATTTTTTGGGATCTATTTGGGCAACAAGGCCATCCTATTCGGACCACTATTTCTGAGATTGGACCAATTTTATTAGCACGCATACTTAACCTAAATGATACTCAAGAAGGTGTTTTATCTGCTGTATTCCGCATTGCAGATGATCAAGGATTACTGTTAGTCGACTTTAAAGATCTGAAAGCTATGATCACCTTTGTGAGTGAACATGCGGCAGAATTTAAAGCCGAGTACGGCAATCTATCTCCAGCTAGTTTAGGAGCAATTCAGCGTAATTTGCTCGCTCTTGCCGACCAAGGTGGAGACCAGTTCTTTGGAGAGCCAGCTTTAAATATTCTAGACTTTATACAAACTGATGCTAATGGTCGTGGCTATATCAATATTCTTGCTGCAGACAAGCTCATGAATACACCTAAGCTATACGCCACTTTCTTGTTATGGATGCTTTCTGAATTATTTGAACAACTTCCTGAAGTTGGTGATATGGATAAACCAAAACTCGTGTTTTTCTTTGATGAAGCTCACTTGTTATTCGACAACGCCAGTCAAGCTTTACAACAAAAAATTGAACAAGTTGTACGTTTAATTCGCTCTAAAGGCGTCGGTATTTACTTTATCACTCAAAACCCACTTGATTTACCAGAAAGTGTTTTGGGTCAGCTCGGTAACCGTGTGCAACATGCCCTACGCGCCTTTACCCCCAAAGATCAAAAAGCAGTAAAAACTGCTGCAGATACATTCCGCTCAAATCCTGATTTTAAAGTGGATGAGGCAATTACACAGCTAGCCGTGGGTGAGGCACTTATTAGTTGTCTAGATGAGCAAGGTACTCCACAAATTGTTGAACGTGGCTGGGTTATGCCTCCTTACTCTTCTTTTAGCCCTATCACACCTGAAGAGCGAAAAACTTTAATTGAGCAAAGTATTATTGCTGGCGTCTATGAACAAGTCGTAGACCGTGAGAGTGCATATGAAATGCTCCAAAATAAAGTCGCTGAGCGTGAACAACAAAAACAAGATGCGGAGCTTGCCAAAGAGCAAGAAGCTTTAGCGAAACAGCAAGCTAAAGAACAAGAACGTCTAGCACGTGAACAACAGAAAGAAGAAGAACGTGCGGCAAGAGAACGAGCAAAATTGACTCAAGATATTGTTGGAACTTTTGCAAAAAGTGCCGCTCGAAGTTTAGGCGGCAGTACAGGACAAAAATTAGTACGAGGATTACTCGGCTCATTATTTGGAAAATAAAAAATAATCAAATCAATCAATTAAATTAAGGGATGTAATATCCCTTAATTTTTTTAAGGTTTTTGTAAAAAAGCTATTGCCACAATTTTCTTAAAGATGTATTTTAAATACATCTTATATAGCCAGATAATTAAGGTCTAGCCATGACTCCACAACAAATTGAACTCGTTAAATCTACTGTACCTGTATTGCGCGAACATGGCGTTACGCTGACTACATACTTTTATAAACGTATGTTGAATAACAACCCAGAATTAAAAAATGTTTTTAATCTTGATGATCAAACCAGCCTACGCCAACCTCGTGCTCTTGCAGCAGCAGTACTCGCATATGCTGAAAATATTGAGAATCCTACAGTACTTGCCAAAGCAGTTGAACGCATTACCACGAAGCACGTGAGTTTAGACATTCAGCCAGATCAATATGCAATTGTGGGCGATAACTTGCTTCATTCAATTAGTGAAGTTTTAAATGTTCCTTTTGAATCAGAACTCATTGAAGCGTGGAAACAAGCTTATTTACAGTTGGCAGATATATTAATTGGTGTTGAAAAACAGAAATATGCGCAACTTGAGAGCTTAAAAGGTGGATGGGCTGGTTGGCGTTCATTTGAAATCACACAAATTGATCCACTTGAATCTGGCAAACGTTTCACTTTAAAAGCAACTGACCATGAAGATGTATTAACTGGCCCAGCAAATGCCTTTATTTCTGTAAAAGTTCAAGTTCCCGACCAACAACTTGAACAACCTAAAGCATTTAAGTTCACAGAGGCTCAAGAAAATAATACTTATCATTTTGATGTTCAGCCTGAAGAAAACCATACAGAGTTCTCAGTTTCGAACATTTTGCTTGAACACTATAGAGTTGGTGATCAAGTACAAGTTTCAGCCCCTTTAACGCTGTAATTGAAAAAGCTCTAGCCTGAAAGTTTTATTCTTTAGACTTTCAGGCTAAGATGATCAACCTCTTATCCTTTTGTTTTTGGTGATCATGCAACTTAATAAATTTACCGATTATGCTTTAAGAATATTAATGTATGTCGCTCGCCCAAGTGATGCACCGTACACAATTGCAGAAATCGCTCAAGATTTATATGTTTCACAAAATCATCTCGTGAAGGTTGTCCATTTTATGGGTAAACAAGAGTGGATTATTACCATTCGAGGTAAAGGTGGTGGAATTCGTTTAAATCCAAAAGCTTTAGATTTAAAGCTCGGCGCAATTGTGCGAATTTTACAAGGTGATCATCAAATTGTTGAATGCAATACTCCTCCTTGTGTTTTACGCTCGCATTGTGGTTTAAAAGGAATTCTTGATCAGGCTTTAGAAAGTTTCTATCAAAGTTTAGATCAACATACCTTAGGTGAAGTTTTACAACAGCCTAAAACTGCATCCGACACATCCCCTATTTCTTTTTTGCAAATCTAATGTTTGTAATTCTATTTATCTTTACAACCAAGCTTACTGAAAATTAGCAAGAATAACCAAGCTCCTTTATACTAAGCGCGAGCCCTCTCATTTAAAAAGTTATTTTTTATGCGTCGTAGTGAAAAATCGAAAGACACCAAAGCCAGACTAGCACCCAAGCAAAAGATCAGTTATGAAAAAAAACCAGACCCGGCGATCACGGAATATGCCGTACAATCTTTGAACTGGTTACGCCAAGCTGAGTTTTTAATGAGTGCACCTAAATTGGCACTTTGTGTTGAAGATAGTGGCTACGAGATTGCTTTTGCAGGGCGCTCAAATGCTGGTAAGTCTAGCGCTATTAATGCTTTAACCAACAAAAAACAACTCGCACGTGCCTCAAAAAAACCTGGCCGTACGCAAATGATTAACTTTTTCAGTTTAGGTAATCCCGATCAACGTTTAGTTGACCTTCCAGGCTATGGTTATGCGGCTGTACCAGAGGATATGAAACGTGTTTGGCAAAAAGAATTGGAGAACTACTTAATCCATCGTAAAAGTTTACAAGGATTAGTTTTACTCATGGATATTCGCCATCCTTTACAGCACTTTGACATGATGATGCTAGAGTGGGCTTATTCCCGCCATTTATTTGTTCATATTCTTTTAACCAAAGCAGATAAACTTAACCGTGGTCCAGCAAACAAAGTTTTGCTTGAAGTTAAACAACAATTGAAAAAAATGAAGCTTGATTTCTCAATTCAGCTTTTCTCTTCATTAAATAAACTAGGCTTAGAAGAACTCGCAAGTGTAATGGCTGGACGTCTACACTTTACGCTTGAGCAACAGCCTGAATTTGACGTCGATGCGATCCCTGAAGCAAGCGATGAGGATGCAGAAGAGTAAATCGTCAAAACAGATACAATTTCTTTATTAAATTTATATTCAATTGGCCCCTATTGCTAAACACAAATGTAGGGGCTTTTTTTATACTCGTTATAACTTCATCGAGTTAAAAATCAGGACTAAATGATGAAATTGCTATCTTTTTTGAAGAATAAGGCTTTAGGTTCTTCTATTGATTATAAAATTCTTCCACGCAAGGTAAAATTTGACTGGAAAGATACCCCTGTAGACTGGATTCCAAACCAACCGTTTGCAAGTTATTTTATTAATGAAATTAATAATATCTTGCCTGCTGGAGAGTTCTGGTTCTGTCGACTCTATAATAAGGTTTTACCTCGTATTACCGATGAAAAACTTAAACAGGATGTTCAAGCATTTATTCGCCAAGAAGCAATGCACGCAAATGCACACACTTCTGCCAATAAAGAATATTTAAGCGCACGTAATATTGATATCCAGAGAAATCTGGACATTATGAATTATCTATTTACCACTGCTTTGGCAGATAAACCTTTTGATAAAGAAGTTCCTCAGTTCTTGCAGGAACAATGGGATTTATTTCGTTTAGGTGTTATCGCAACTGTTGAGCATATGACCTGTGTACTCGGTAAATATGCGCTTTATAACAACCGTTGGGAAGAATTAGGCGCAGATCCAGAAATGGTAGATCTGGTTAAATGGCATGGTTCTGAAGAAATTGAACATCGCACCGTAGCCTTTGACTTATATCGTCATCTTGGTGGTGGTTACATCCCACGTTACTACTTAAGCCTTGCTGTTATTACCCTTGTCCTTGGATTATGGGTAGACGGCGCTGCGCATATTATGAAGCAAGATCCTCGGTTTGCCGATGCGGCCAAATCTAAATTTTTTCCATTTTGGGTTGCTGTAGAGTGGTACAAGATTAGCCGTAAAGATAATCAGGTATTACCAAATCCATTTTGGCTTATTGCTCAGCAAATTGACTATCTCATGCCTTGGTACGATCCAGTTAAAGAAGGTAGCACTGAAGATGCGGTAAGTTATTTATCTCAATCTCCAGCAGCAAAAAGAGCCGAGCTACAAGCCGCTTAAAAATAAAAAAGCAGGATATAAATCCTGCTTTTTTATTTAGAGATTAGAAACTGATATCTTTCTCTTTAGTATATCGATCTACAACTACACTAATCATCATATCGCCCTGCACATTTACCACCGTTCTTACTGTATCAAGTAAACGGTCGATTGGAAGTAAAATCGCAATTGCTTCAGCAGGCAAACCCACAGACTGTAATACCATAATCATGGTAACCATACCCGCACTTGGAATTCCTGGTGCACCAAGTGATGCAATCATCGCTGTTAAGCACACAACAATTTGCTGGGTCAGATTTAAGTCTAGTCCCACTAAATTTGCAACAAAGAGCGCAGCGGCAGCCTCATATAAAGCTGTACCATCCATGTTAAGTTGAGAACCTAATGGAATCACAAAACCTGCCGTTTGAGGACGAACACCTAAGTTTTCCTGTGTGCATTTCATGCTCAGCGGCATTGTTGCAGAGCTCGAACTTGTTGCAAACGCAGTAATTAAGGCTGTACGTGTACCTTTGAAAAAAGTCCAAGGACTCATACGACCAACAATCCAGAGCAGTAATGGCAAAACAACAGCACCATGGAAAATAGTGGTTCCAGTTACAACAACAGCAAACTCTGCCAAGCGGCTTAATACTGAAATATCTTCGGTAGCCATTAATTTAGCAAGTAATGCAAAAATTCCTAATGGCGCCAACTTCATGACCCATCCCACTAGCATCATCATCATTTCAAAAAACTGATGACTTAATAATCGGATACTCTTAAAGCGTTCACCACCTTGAACCAATGCAAAACCCACAAATAGTGCAAACACCACAACAGCTAAAACGTTTCCATCACTAAATGCTTTAAAGGGATTAATTAACGTATTTTGAATAAAGTTAGTAAAGAAAGTTGCTGGGTTTAAACTATCTGGTGCTTGATAGTTTTGCATTGATGCCTGAAAAATTGAAATATCTACGCCTCGCCCCACCTCAAATAAATGAGCACAGCCAATACCCAAGATTAAGGCTAATGTGGTGGTCGTGATAAAACATAAAAACGTAATTTTCCAAACAGGACCTAGCTGCCCTCCTGCCTGTAAATTTGAAACTCCCACAACAATAGAGCTGAAAATTAACGGCACCAACAACATTTTAAGCAGCCCAATAAAGACACTACTTAATATGCCTAACCCGTATAAGCTATGCTTTACAAAAGCAGTATCAGGATACATGGTAAGCATGAAGCCAAAGGCTAAACCTAAAATGGCAGCAATCAGAATTTGTGTATTTAAGTTCATATCAGCATTATTTTTTTCAGTAGGCAATCCTTTTGCAAATATGACATGAGCTTGCTTTTCATTCGAGCAATTTTTTGTCACATCCTTTCAATTAAAATAAAAAAGCCATCTTATGAGATGGCTTTATAAATAAGTTTATTGCGTTTCAATTTCCCGCAAACGAATTAAACCCTCTTGTACCGTACTACATACAAGTTGGCCATTTTGCCACATACGACCAAAATTCAAACCACGAGAAGCTGCACTAACTGTTGCTTCCATGTCATAGAGCATCCATTCATCAGCGCGAAGTGGGCGATGGAAATAAATGGCATGATCAATACTGGCACACTGCAAACTTGGAGAAATATAGCTAAGACCATGTGGTCTTAAAGCCGTAGTCATCAAAGTAAAGTCCGAATAAAACGCCACAATTGCTTGATGTAAAGCGATATCATCGAGTTGTTTTGGAATACGGTCATGGGTACGGATATAGTGCGCATTATATGGCGCTTCCGGTTGTGGTTGAAATGGATTGACTGGATCAATCGGTCGTATTTCAACATGACGTTCACGCATGAAACTTGCACGAACATTTTCCGGTACAAAATTAAGAATACCTTCTTTCAGTTCATTTTCCGACTTTAACGTCTCAGGAGCTGGATATTCTGGTTCTGAGTGTTGGTAGTTCAAGCCTTCTTCAGGATTGGCGAAAGATACCATTGCAGAGAAAATAACTCGTCCATGTTGGACTGCCCGAACCTGACGACTGACAAAGCTTTTTCCATCACGCAAGCGATCTACTTCATAAATGATTGGAGCATTAATATCGCCTCCATATAAAAAGTAAGCGTGCATAGAATGCGCAGGACGGTCAGTTGTATAAGAAGCTGCACGTAAAGCCTGCCCTAAAACCTGACCTCCAAAAACACGTTTACCGACCAAATTACGGCTAATTCCACGGTAAATATTTTCTTCAAGCTTTTCTAAAGTGAGCAGCTCAACCAGTTCTTGGGTTAACGCATTCATGAGAGATACCTTCATATTGCAGGCAAAATTGGTATTAAAGGACAGATGTGTAGAATCTATTGTGCCATAAAAAACTATTTGTACATGGAACAATCAGTCAACTTCTGACAAACATTGCCTTTAAAACAGCTAAAAATACGATTTTTAACGATAAAAAATGCCAAAAGAATTATAATTTATCAGAAAATAGCATATTGTTTTTTTTAATAAATACCGCAAAATATTTACCCTCTGCCTTTGGTGCCGGGATTTGTCTTTAAGAAGTAGGAGTTCTTATGTCCAAGAGTGGGTTTGGTCAAATGTATCGTCGGCTTTCAAGTAAGCTACTTGACCTCGTGGTAACACCACATGTTCTTGGGGAAGTTCCTACTGAACCAGTATCAGAAACAACAGAAACGGAAGCGAAGACCGAGCGCCAAAAAGTGGTGTGCTATGTCTTGCAAAATCATTCTCGCAGTAATGCTTTAGTGGTGGATGGAGAAACTCGTCGCTTAAATTTAAAGCCAGCGCTAGATCCATTAGTCATCGGTACTCATCAGGAAAAAGCTTCAGTTTTATTTTTACAACACAATGATGAAAATAACCTGCTTAATCCCCCTCCTCATGCTTTTCCGCCACGTTTAATTAAACTGATCGAAGTTTTACAAGCAAATCCTGAACTCGACATAGAACTGGTTCCAGTAACCGTTTTATGGGGTCGTTCTCCAGATAAAGAAGACTCTTGGTTTAAGTTGTTATTCTCAGATACATGGGCAACACCAAGTACGGTTAAACAACTTGTAAATATTGGTTTGCATGGTCGCCAATCGTATTTGGAATTCCATGAACCACAGTCTTTACGTGACCTCGTTGAATATGCTCAGAAGCATTATCCAAACCTTTCGCCAGCGACTTATATTGTTAGTACTTTAAATGACTACCTTGACCGTCAACGTGAAGTTGTTTTAGGCCCTGACTTATCAGACCGCCGCAATGTCATGCAGTCGGTATTAAAGTCTCGTGATGTTCAAGAAGCAATTCGACGCGAAAGTATTCGCGGTAAAATTAGCATGCTTGAAGCAGAGCGCCGTGCGATTGGTTATGTGAATGAAATCGTATCTGATTATTCTCACTCAGCAGTACGTTTTGCAGATTTAGCATTAACACGTCTATGGACTCAGCTTTATGACGGCGTAGAAGTTCATAACTTCAGTACTGTTCGTGAGCTCGCGAAAGACTATGAAATTGTTTACACACCATGTCACCGTAGCCACATTGACTATTTATTACTGTCTTATGTGATTTATAAACGTGGTTTGATGGTTCCGTATATTGCTGCGGGCGACAACTTAAACTTACCTTTTGTTGGTCAGCTTTTACGTGGTGGCGGTGCCTTCTTTATTCGCCGCTCTTTCCGTGGTAATGGACTTTATACTTCTGTATTTAAAGAATATTTATATAGTATTCTTTCTCGCAACACACCACTTGAATACTTTATTGAAGGCGGACGTTCGCGTACAGGCCGCTTATTACCACCGAAAACCGGTATGCTCGCAATGACGGTCCATAGTCATTTACGTGGCCGTGCCAAGCCAATTGTATTTGTGCCAACTTACATTGGTTATGAGCGCCTTATGGAAGGTTCAACCTATGTAGGTGAAATGCAAGGTAAACCAAAAGAAGCCGAGTCTATTTTTGGTATTTTGAAAACACTCCGAAAAATTGAACGTATTTTCGGTAAAGTACACGTTAACTTCGGTGAACCTGTTTTTCTAGATGACTTGCTTAAACAGCATAATGCTGAGAACGTTTATATTGAAAAGAATGACGACCCAGTACCACCTGCTGTTTCAGAAGCAGTAAACAGTTCTGCAAATGCGATTTTAGAAAATATTAACCGTGCGGTAGTGATTAACCCGGTTTCTTTACTTTCAATTATTTTGCTTGCAACACCAAAGCATACTCTTGATGAAGAAATCTGTATTAAGCAGCTTGAAGCTTACCGCAATTTAGCATCAAATTTCCCTTACGATCAGCGCACAGAAGTAACACCGCTATCTGGTAAGGAAATTATTGCTTATGGCTTAAAGCTTAAACTCATTAAGCGTGTACAGCATGCCCTTGGTGACATTATTGCGATTGAAGATAACCAAGCGGTTCTCCTCACCTATTTCCGCAATAACATTTTGCATGCTTTCGTTTTACCTTCATTGATTGCATCTCTTGTTGAACATAACGGGAAAATTAGCCGTGCTGATTTAAGCAACGTTATCTATACGCTTTATCCATTCTTAAAAGCCGAACTATTCCTTAAATGGAAAAGTAGCGAACTTAAAGAACAGATTGAACAATATGCAGATGCATTGGTTCAATCAAATCTTATTCAACAAGATGACGAAGGTAATTTAATCAGCTCTGCACCAAATACCGAAGAGCATAATCAGCTTGTTGTATTAGCAACACCTGTTAAACAAAGCCTTGAACGTTATTACATGACTTTAGCTTTAATCACTCAGCGTGGTTCAGGCAATATTTCAGCAAAACAAGTTGAAGAATTAAGTCATTTATTAGGACAACGCTTGTCTGTTCTTTACGAGTTTAATTCTCCAGAGTTCTTTGACAAAGCATTGTTCCAAAGCTTTATTAAAGTTTTAACTCAACAAAACTACATTCGAACGAATGACCAAGGCCAAATCGAGTTTGATGATAATTTCCGTCAAATGGCAGCAGGCGCACAATTAGTGCTCGATGAAGTAACATTACAAATGTTGCAACACATCACGACCTTTACTGATGAAGAGTTAAAAGAAGCCCTTGAAGCAATGGCTTCTCAACAAGCTAAACGCCGTTTAAAACGTAAGAAATCTTAAAATTTTAGTCAAAATAAAAGGCAACTCAGGTTGCCTTTTTATTTTATCGACGCATAGAACATTCAAAGTAACGTGGATCATCGATACAACGTAAGCGTTTCATTAGCTCAACAAAGTATGCATCATAATATCCAGAGCGAACATATTGATTCCGTATTTTGGCCACCATAATGTCATAGCTCTGCTTTTCGTAAAAAGAAACATCTACCCAATAATAGGCAGGTAAATGATTTTCCCACTGCATTGCTCTATTCGTTAGTAATTGACTATTTTGCACAAACCAAGCCCGAATTTTTCGTCCAAAATTGGCAGGATAAGCTTGAGGTTTAATAATTAGATTTACCCCGAAATAAGCCAATGGAAAATTAATCACTTGAGTGTCTGGCCCGAAATCTTTCTGTAAGTTATAAGGTAAAAGACCATAAATCGGTGCAGGCATAATATCGATTTTATTTTGCTGGAACTGGGCAATTGCATTGGATAAATCAACATAGACTGGCTGCGCCCCTACACTTCTCACCAAAGCCTGCTGTGGCGGATTATTAGCCAAGACTCCGACTCGCTGGCCTCTAAGCTGTGCAACTTTTGATATTTTTTTGTTTTTCATGACCATGTAAGCTGTTCCTACTGGAATCATACCGACCACTTCATAGTCTTGATTAATGAGTTTTTTCTCAATTGTAGGATGGTTTAAAAGCTGCAATAAATTTCGAGCGGTTCGGTTATTAGGTATAAGACCAATACCCGAACTACTCCCCATAAAATGATTGTACTGATAAGTATTAAAGTTACTGGCTGCTAGACCCGAACATTTCCCTTCATCAAAAGCTTGTATAGCTTGCTGCTCTTTTTGATAACTGACGACCTTGAACTTGACTTGATATTGCTGAGCATATAATCGAATGTCGTTTAAACGACGCGTTATATCCCCTTGGGTACCCATAGGATCATATGTACACCACACCTGATCTTGAGCCCAACTCGCAACTGACATTACGCTCAAAATAAGAGCTAAACAAAATTTCTTCACTTGCAACCTTTTTTTCTTTATCGGCAATTTGATTGCCTCTTCTGGTATTTCTATTGTTATTTAAAGTTTAGTCTAAATTTTAATTTGTACCATGAGCATTTAAACATAATAAATAGTCATTAAAGCAAATCGGATGTTCAAGCTGAAAACCTGTTTCAAATAAATGTTTCGCATATATCTTTTTACCTGAAACATGGGCTGAGTCTAAAGTAAGAAGTGGTAAATCCAACTGACTTTGGAACCACAGTAAAACTTCATGTAAAGGTACAGGAGCATTATTTGCAACAAGATAACTCTTATGCGGTTTTTCAAAATCGGCTAAAAATGCTAAAAATCTTGCTAAATCATCGATATGAATACGATTACTATAGTGAATATTTGGATAGGACTGTGTGTTTTCAGCCATGCGTTTTAATCGGTCAATCGAAGTACCATAAATCCCTGTAGGACGTACAATCACGCACTGAGCTGGAAAGTATTTCTGCCAAAGCAATTCCATATTATGCAGGATATGTCCTTGAGCATCATTCGGGTGAATCTCACTATCATCATTAATAGTTTCACCAGAGTTTTCACCATATACACGTGTAGATGACACAACAATGAGTCTTTTGACCGGATGTGATTTTAATGCTTGACGAATAGGTTCAATACTATCAACGTAAGTATGTTGATAACCTTGAACTGTACTATCGTCTGGAGAAAGTAAAATATACACTACATCTACAGGCGCAATTTCACTTAAATCAAGTGTAAAAATATCCTGTACGAGGTGTTTCCCATAAGGATCTGTTTTTTCGCTACGGCTGATTGTGGTAATTTGATGTCCTGTCTCAAATAGTTGTTTAGCAACACGCTGAGATGTTTTACCATAACCGATAAATAATATATGCATAGAGAACTCGTTGAGGGGACATGACTTCAGTCCATCAGTTACAAGGCGTTGGATCGGCTTCAGCAGCCCTACTCGAAAAACTAAATATTTTTACCACAGATGATTTACTGTTTCATCTGCCCCGTGATTATGAAGATCGCAGTACCATTATTCCTATGAATCAATTGGTGGTTGGTCGTAGTTATTTACTCGAGGGTGAAGTCAAATCTGTTGATTTCCCTCCAGGTAAACGTAAATCTATGGCCGCATTAATACAAGATGAATTTGGTAAGGTGACTTTACGCTTTTATCATATTTATAAAAATTTAACCGACAAAATAAAACCTGGTAACCGTTTACGTATTTTTGGTGAAGTTCGCGTAGGTGCAAGGGGACTTGAGCTTTATCATCCAGAAATTCAGCTCATTAATGAGCATACGCCTCTACCCAAAACGCAGCTCACGGCAATTTACCCAAGTACTGATGGTTTAACGCAACCTAAGTTACGTGAATATGTTAAACAGGCGTTGAAGCATCATAGTGATGCTCTACCCGAGCTGCTTCCTAAACAATATACAAATGGATACGCACTCAAAGAAGCCCTACATTACATTCATGAGCCACCTGTCGATGCCAATATGATTCAATTGGCCCAAGGGTCTCATCCTGCTCAGCAACGCCTTATTTTTGAAGAGTTGGTCGCACATCAAATTAGCCTTCTCACGCGACGTGCTTATATTCGTCAAATTGCCTCACCTGCTTTTCCGAGTAGTAAAGTACTTGCAAAAAAACTGTTAGAAGCTCTTCCCTTTCAAATGACCAACGCACAAAAGCGTGTATCAAAAGAAATTTTAATCGACTTAAAACAACACCAACCGATGTTACGCTTAGTACAAGGTGATGTAGGTGCAGGTAAAACTTTAGTTGCGGCAGTTGCGGCATGTCACGCCTTAGAAGCAGATTGGCAAGTTGCCTTAATGGCACCTACCGAAATTTTAGCAGAGCAGCATTATTTAAATTTTAAACGCTGGTTTGAACCTTTAGGTATTACAGTAGCTTGGCTGTCAGGCAAACAAAAAGGTAAAGCACGAACACAAGCTGAACAACAAATCAAAGAAGGCCATGCAGAGCTTATTGTAGGTACGCATGCTTTGTTTCAAGATAATGTTGAGTTTGCCAAACTAGGACTTGTGATTATTGATGAGCAGCACCGCTTTGGGGTAGATCAACGATTAGCTTTACGTAATAAAGGCGCAGAACAACTCACACCACATCAACTCGTCATGACTGCAACGCCAATTCCTAGAACATTAGCAATGAGTGCTTATGGCGATTTGGATACATCGATTATTGACGAATTGCCGCCAGGCCGAACTCCAATTCAGACCGTCACAATTCCGCTAGATCGTCGTGAAGAAGTGCTAAATCGCATTGCTACAAATTGCCGAGAAGGTAAACAAGCCTACTGGGTATGTACTCTGGTTGAACAGTCCGAAACTTTAGATGCTCAAGCTGCGGAAGCCACTTATCAAGAAATGAAAGAGCGCTTTCCTGAACTTAATATTGGTTTGGTTCATGGCAAAATGAAAGCTGATGAAAAGCAATCTGTCATGCAAGCATTTAAAAACAATGAACTACAACTGCTAATTGCAACAACTGTTATTGAGGTTGGGGTAGATGTACCTAATGCCTCAATTATGGTCATTGAAAATGCTGAACGCTTAGGTCTTTCACAACTACACCAATTACGAGGTCGAGTCGGACGAGGTGCAAAGGCTAGTTTTTGTGTTCTTCTCTATAAACCCCCACTTTCACAAAATGGGCAAGAAAGACTTTCAATTTTAAGAGAAAGTAACGACGGCTTTGTCATTGCTGAAAAAGATCTTGAATTACGAGGTCCGGGTGAATTATTAGGAACAAAACAGACAGGTGATATGGGCTTCCGTGTCGCACGTTTAGAACGAGATGATCATTTACTGAGTCAAGCGCATTACGTTGCACAACAAGTTCTAAAAGATTACCCTGAGCAAGCTGACGCCCTCTTGAAACGTTGGCTGCCTGAGGCACCTCGATACGCTTATGTTTAAGTTGTTCAACCCTCAATATCTTTTTCAGTTATTGTCCCCTTGCCTATTATGTGAAATAGGAACATGGGAAAAATATTCACTTTGTAAAGAATGTTGGGAACAACTACCGTGGCTTAAGCAAACAGTTCAGCGCAATGATCAATCTGTTCTTGTGGCTTGCCACTACGCATATCCAATTAATCGCATAATTCAGCAGTTCAAATATGAACAAAAATTACACTACCAAACCTTACTTGCCGAGGTCTTACAGCAAATAAAATTTCCTAAGGTACAAGCCATAGTACCTATGCCTATTTCTAAACAACGCTTAACTGAACGTGGTTTTAATCAATCCTTATTACTCGCCAAACTTTTAAGTAAACAATTAAAAATACCTGTTTGGCAGCCTGTGCAGCGCCTAAATGAACGCTCTCAAAAAGGATTGTCTCGACTCGAAAGATTTGAAAATATTGAACAGCAATTTGTTGCGATGACTCAAGAAAAACGGCGTTACCGTCGTGTACTGATTATTGATGATGTAATCACAACAGGAAGTTCAATTCACGCTTTAAGTCAGGCGCTAAAACAGCTAGGGTGCACATCTATTTATGCAAGTTGCCTAGCTGCTGCTTCATCTACATCATATTAAAATTATAGAGTTGTAGATAAGTTCTGCTCACACCATGGAATTACAATTTCTTTGGTTAATGGCGCAAGTTTTGTCTCGGAATCATTAAATTTTATCCACTTCATTTCAGCAATCTCGGCTGCAATTTGTGGAGACTGTTTCAAACGAACTAAATATAAATGACTAATCAGCGTATGATCTGGTTCATTGGCTGCTGCTGTCTCAAAACGGCCTATAAACCGCTTTATTACACACGAGCTACCTATTTCTTCCAAGATTTCACGTTGTATAGCAGTTTCCGGAGCCTCATTCGGCTCCAGTTTACCGCCTACTTGCATAAAAGCCTGTGTATTACGCTTTCTAACAAGCAATAATTCATTTTGTTCATTTAAGATCACCGCAGCGGCGACCGTAATTGTTTTCACCTATCTAACCTCATTTATGGTTGAACATCCGCATTTGTCCATTTCGGAGCAGGCGGCTGATATTGTTCAAATTGCTGAAGAATATCCTCAATTTTATCCGAAGCGATCAATTTATCGGCAAACCTTGCTTGGCTAAAACCTTTATCTACAGTTCCTTGAACCATTTTAAGCAAATCTTCATAAAAGCCCGCTACATTTAGAAAAGCACACGGCTTTTGATGAATACCTAATTGTGCCCATGTCCATTGTTCAAAGATTTCTTCCAATGTACCTGCCCCACCTGGTAAAGCAATAAAACCGTCCGATAGATCTGCCATTTTGGTCTTACGCTCATGCATATTCTCGACGACATATAGTCTTGTCAGCCCGGGATGAGCTAACTCGCGATCGACTAAAGCACGAGGAATGACGCCAATGACTTGTCCACCGGCTTGTAAAGCACTATCAGCGACAACGCCCATTAAACCCGAACGACCACCACCGTAGACAAGTGTTTTACCTTGTTTAGCAATAGTTTGACCGGTTAATTGAGCAATTTGTTGAAAGATTGGGTCTGAACCTAAAGATGAACCACAGAAAATACAAATTGAATTCATAGTATAAAAACCGTTTTATTGAACTGTCATGCTGACAAACTAGACTATCGACAGAGTTTTTTTTTGCAAAATAGCGTATTGGCAAGTGTTTTTCGGCAAATCCTTGTCTAAAATACACCCATCAATTTCCATCAGACTGCGTGAGGAAAAAAGACACATGCTTGAAGCCTTTTATGCCACAGAACGCGGAAGTCTGGAAGATGCCACCATCAACGGTGGATTTGATCTACATCCCGAATTAGTATGGCTTGATCTAATTGCACCCTCTCAAGAAGAACAACAATGGGTCTTAGATGCCTACGATCAGAACTTACCTACACTAAAGTCGCTAGAAGACATTTCATCTTCTGCTCGATTCTACCGTGATGATGACGGCATTTTGCATATCAGCACCTATTTTTTAACGAAAAATAAAAATTATCAGGTTGATGGAGATGCGGAAGATTCATCCCATATGCTTGCCATGGTGCAAACCGTAGCATTCATTTTACATAAAGATCGCTTATTTACTTTGCGTGGTGAGAAGCTAGTTGCATTTCGTGCATTTCGTGCGCGAGCTCGTCGTAATGACTATGAAATGGATTACAAAGATCCAACTTGGATTTTATTGGGCTTGCTTGAAGCAAAACTGGATGAGCTTGCGGATATCTTAGAAGATATCCACAAGGATCTAGAAAAATACTCTACTGAGGTGCTCAACAACCATCAACGTGAGAAGATTTTAGACCTTGATGACATGATTACCCGCTTGGCTCAACAAGAAGATATGCTTGGAAAAGCTCAACTGTGTTTAATTGATTTACGAAGAGTCTTAACGTTTTTATCTCGTCCACGTGCCTTAGGCAGTCATATCTACGATGCAGATATCCGAGAGCTCAGTGAAGACGTTCGTTCACTTGTAGAACATGATGCTTTCTTATTCCAAAAAGTACGATTCTTGCTTGATACAACGTCTGGGTTCATTAACACTGAGCAAAACGATACGATTCGTCGATTCTCGATTTTACCAAGTATGTTAGCGCCACCAATGCTGATCGCGAGTATCTATGGTATGAACACTGAAGTATTGCCTTTTGCTCATGGTAAAAGTAGTTTTATCGCAGTCTTATTAATCATTATTGGCTTTTTTATTGGCCCTATCATTTATTTCCGCTGGAAAAAGTGGATTTAAAGCCTGTCCATATTCACTAATCCTTTATATAAAAAAAGCACCTAAATTTAGGTGCTTTTTTTATCTTTGCATAATCAGACCAAATGTAGATCTTCTTGCAAATGGCAAGCTTGAATGATTTTCAGCATCTTCTCTGGAACATTTTTAAAATGTAATCCAGACTTCTGTGGCGTCTGACGTAACCATTGAACTAACACCGCCAATGCTAACGTATTACCATGCTCAAGCTGTTTTAAATCAACAATTAGAGGAAAGCTAGTCTGCTTTTTAATAATTGCCAATCCAGCTTGATATTGTTGTTCAGCATTTTCAAAATCAATTTTGCCTGAAACAACTAACTCTTGGTTAAGATAATGAACCACTCTTCACCTACTTATTTTTGTTTGTTCTGATTAACAGCAGCATCTGCATCAGGTTGGAACGTAGCAATTGCTTTATTTAAATCGCCACCATTACGCTTAACAGTTGCAGCAAACTGGTTGCGGAACTGTAATCCTAAATCAATACCAGAAACATTGATGTTACGGATTTTCCACTGCGAACCTTTGTCAGCCAACTGGAACGACACAGGAATTTTATCGCCATTGTGGTTGAAGTCTAAAGTTACAACAGGATTTTTGCCTGCTGTCGCTTTATAAGGACGCATGGTGTAAGTCTGGTTTGTATACTTAGCAAATGCACTACCGTAATTCTCAATTAATGTATTACGGAAGTTTGTTTCAAACTGAGCACGCTGTGCAGCCGTACTATACTGATTTGTCGCATAAGTACCCATCACAATACGAGTGAACGCTTGTGAGTCAACATACGGATCTAAATTTTGACGTATGATTGATTTAACTAAAGCAGGGTTGTTTTGCAACTTGGCATGATCTGTTTTTAAACGAGCAATCAAACCATCAGCAACACGCTTAATAAAATCAGGTGGTGCTTCTGAAGGTGCAGCAAAAGCTGTACCAGCAATCATAGTAGACAAAACACTTGCTGTCAGGGTTTGTTTAAACAACTTATTCACCTGGAACCACTCCTTCAAATAATCTCTTACTCAACAAATGACGGCTGTGCGCTGCTGTCAGTACTTGCAGGAGCTTTTTCTTCTGCTGAGGATGATGAACCAGCGGCAACTTTACCTGCGCCACCACCAGTAATAAATTTACTAATTAAATCTTCTAAATCCATCGTTCCTTGGGTATTAGAAATTGTATCGCCACGTTTAAGGTAGTTAAGACCACCACCCGGTACGATTTTTAAATATTTCTCACCCAATAAACCATTGGTTGCAACCATTATATAAGCATCTTCATCAATACTGGTGATGGATGACATGTTACTGATCAGTTGCTGTTCCATTGTTTTTTGTTGCGCTGGAGTCGCTTGCGTATAATCAGAACTATAACGTAATTCGTCTAAAGCATTTTTTTGAACTTCTTTTAACTGTTCAGCATTAAAACTTGTCAGTTTTCCATCAAGATCAAAAGTTACTGTAGCTAAACGTGTAACCGGATCAAGCGTGATTGAATCAACACGACCAATTGTTACACCGCTCATCGTTACTTTAGCACGTGGTTTAAGTCCGTTAACATTATCAAACTGAGCTTTCATGGTGTAACCTTCGCTCAAGTTTGTACCTACCAAACCACTTACTTTCATCGCTAAAAAGAATAAAGCAATACCGAAGATAATGACAAAGATACCTACGGCCAGCTCACTAGTACGTGATTTCATTAAATCCCTCCGAACATGACCGCAGTCAACACGAAATCAAAACCTAAAACACATAATGAAGAATATACAACCGTTCGGGTCATTGCCGTTGCAATGCCTTCAGGTGTTGGATCACATGCATACCCTTGGAAAACAGCAATCCATGTACAAAGTAAAGCAAATACAATGCTCTTAATGATGCCATTTACTACGTCATGGCCAAATTGAACATTATTTTGCATACCACTCCAGAAGGAGCCTTCATCAACGCCAAGAAAGTCAACACCAACCAATTTACCGCCAACGATACCAATCGCAGCAAAGATAACAGTTAACATTGGCAAACTGACTATGCCAGCCCAAAGACGTGGTGATACGATTTGCTTTAAAGGGTCAACACCAATCATTTCCATACTGGCAAGCTGTTCACTTTGTTTCATCGAACCAATTTCAGCAGTTAATGCAGAACCTGCTCGTCCAGCAAATAGTAAAGCAGCAACAACTGGTGCAAGCTCACGCAGTAAAGTTAAAGACACCATAGTGCCTAGCATTGATTCACTACCAACATTGACCAATATTGAGTAGCCTTGCAATCCGAGTACCAGACCAATAAATAAACCCGATACCGTGATAATAAGTAAAGACATTACCCCTACACGATGCATTTGATAGACGAAACGTCCAAAACCGCCTGCTGAAGGTAATGAAAAAATAATTTGTAAGAGCATCAGTGCCGCAACACCAATCCCTCGAATCCGCTCAATAACGAGTCTACCTAACCAGGCAATCGTATTCATGGACGAACCTCGTTATCTAAATAAGCTTGGTGGCTAAACTGGTACTCAACCGGACCTTCTGCAGAACCGGTTAAGAATTGTTTTACAAATGGAGAAGCATATTTTTGCAATTCTTCTGGTGTTCCTTCCCCTTGAATTTTTCCTTCTGCCACAACATAAATGTAATCGGCAATAGATAGGGTTTCAGGAACATCATGCGAAACAATAATGGTGGTTAAATCCAAAGCTTCTCGCAATGAGCGTATGAGACGTGTTAAAACACCTTTTACAATCGGGTCCTGCCCTGCAAAAGGTTCGTCATACATAATTAAATCTGGATCAAGCGCAATTGCACGAGCTAAAGCAACTCGTCGATTCATACCACCCGATAGCTCAGTAGGCATAAGCTGTTCTGTTCCACGCAGGCCAACAGACTCAAGCTTTAAAGCGACCAGTTCAGCAATCAGATTTTCAGAAAGCTTTGTATGTGCACGAATTGGAAAAGCGACATTTTCATACACCGACATATCGGTAAATAAAGCACCACTTTGGAATAGCATTCCCATACGTGCACGCGCTGCAAACAATTCCTGACGTGACATTTGAGCAATATCTTTACCATCAAGCAAAACTTCACCATGATCGGGAACAAGCTGCCCACCAATCAGACGTAATAAAGTCGTTTTACCTGTACCAGATGGTCCCATGATGGCCGTAATCTGGCCTCGACGTATATTTAAACTAATATTGTCATAAATGACGCGTTCCCCTCGATTAAAACTCAAATTTTTCACTTCAATGAGTGACTGAGTCGAGAGAGGAGTTTTATTATTCATAATGGCAATCATTCCTGCACTTTTATGCCCGCATACTATAACACTGAATTTTGAGAATCTTGTTGTAATTTTGACAAAAGCGAAACAAGCTCATTCATCAATATGAGCTAGATTTTGAAAAGAAATTTACTGATTGAGAACTTGAAACTGATCTACGAAATGGCCAGTTAATAAAGCATAGGCAAAATAGATTCCATTACACAAAGCGAGTGCAATAAAAAGGTATGGCAAACCATGTTGAAGTAATAATTTACTCAACCATGCCAAAGGAGTCTCTTTTCGCTTACTTTTACGCATTATTACAATAAATGTTGAACTATTTCACACTTTGTTATTTTATAACAAAACTGAAAAATAAAAAAGGCCAGTATGTTAACTGGCCTTTTTTTAAATCTTTTTAAGATTAACGGTCAAATTTACGACGACGTTCACCACGAGATTCTTGATTAAAATGTTCTTCACGAACTGCACGACGTGGACGGTCTTCACCACCAAAACTACGTTTTGGACGATCACCGAAACCACCTTCACGACGTGGACGATCTTCGCCACCAAAACTACGTTGTGGACGGTCACCAAAACCGTTTTCACGACGAGGTTTATAATCTACGCGATTACCACGGTTGTCATCATTTGAATCAAAACGAGGCTTATCGTTAAAACCACCTTCACGACGAGGGCGATCAGAGTTGAACTCACGACGTGGACGATCTTCACCACCAAAGCTACGTTTTGGACGATCTTCAAAACCACCTTCACGACGTGGACGGTCAGAGTTGAACTCACGACGCGGACGATCTTCACCACCGAAGCTACGTTTTGGACGATCTTCAAAACCACCTTCACGACGTGGACGGTCAGAGTTGAACTCGCGACGCGGACGATCTTCACCACCGAATGGGCGATCACCACGTGGTTTATCATCAAAGCTACGACGCGGACGGTCATCACGACCACCTTCACGGCGTTTGAAGTTACTTTCGCCTTCAAAACGACGACCACCGCCGAAACCGCCACCACGACGACCATCACGACCACCGTTGCCGCCACGACCGCGACCACCGCCATCACGACCTGAACGAGCAGGAGGTGGAGATGGCTCTAAACCTTCAATTTCAGAAACACTTAAACGTGCTTCTAAATATTCTTCAAGTGCACGAATCTTACCGCGCTCACGATAAGTCGCTAAAGTAATTGCCTGACCTGTACGACCCGCACGACCTGTACGACCAATACGGTGTACGTAGTCTTCATGCTTCATCGGTAAGCCGAAGTTAATTACGTGTGAAATTGTTGGAACGTCAAGACCACGAGCAGCAACGTCAGTTGCAACTAAGATTTTTGCACGACCTTCACGGATACTACGTAAACGACGGTTACGAACTGTTTGTGGCATTGCACCGTGAAGTGCAACAACTGAATGACCTGCTTCAGCAAGCTCTTCAGCCAACATATCAGTGTCTTCTTGAGTGCTTGCAAAAACTACAGCTTGATCTAAGTTTTCATCACTTAACCAATGTGTAAGTAATTTTTTCTTATGCTCAAAACCATCAGTCCAATGCAATGTTTGCGTAATATCTGTATTGGTTGAATGACCTGTTTCAATTGCAATACGCATTGGATCTTTCATCATGCATGCTGCAAGACGAATAATACGATCAGCAAATGTTGCAGAGAACATTAATGTTTGTTTACGGTTAGCCGCTAATTCGCTGATTGCCTCTAAGTCTTCAGAGAAACCTAGGTCAAGCATACGGTCCGCTTCATCAACGATTAAAGCATCTACTTGATCTAATTTAATTTGACGACGGTTTACCAAGTCAAGTAAACGACCTGGAGTTGCAACAACAACTTGCGCGCCTTTTAACTGTTGAATTTGTTTAGCAAACGGCATACCACCCATAATGGCAGCAATACGAACACCTTTCATGTGACGTACAAATGCGATTGCATCTTGGCTTACTTGTTGTGCTAATTCACGAGTAGGAGAAATTACCAAAATATTTGGTTGAGTTACAGCTTTCATGCGTTCTTTGAACGGAACGAAAGTTTCTTGACCTGCCAAGTTATTTAATGTCGGCAACAAGAATGCAGCAGTTTTACCAGAACCAGTCTGGCTAGAAACTAAAAGGTCTTTACCTTCTAAAGCTGCAGGAATAGATTGTTCTTGCACAGGAGTCGGGGTAGTAAAACCTAAACCTTCAAGCGCTTGTTGTAAGGTTTCATGCAAAGAAAATTCGGCAAAAGTTTTGCTCATAGAGAGTTTCACCCTAATGGGTGCTCCATTTTTAATAAGTACAAAATAGACATCGGCACAAAGCGGCAAAGCAAAATTAGCTGAACCTTATTATTCAGCGGCAATCCGAGTAACGACGATGTGGATTAAACGCACGCTTGATTACGGCCGAACCTGAAGAATCGCTGAGCGATCGGGGCGCAAGAAATGGTCCTCTCTATGGACAGCGTGCGCTTACAATGAATAGAACAGAATGTTCAGGTAATGAACGGAAATTTAAGTGCGTGGGCGGATTATAGCAGAAAGAATTTAAAAGTCATGTGTTTTAATCAACTTTATCGTTATTTCTATTATTATTTCTATTTTACCGATCATTAAAAAATTAAAACCCTCTATAAAAAGAGGGTTTTAACTCACAAAGCGTTTCTCAATTATTTTGCAGCTTTATCCCAAGCAGGAACTACTGTTTGCATTAATGGTTTTAGCATTTTAAGTGAACAAGCAAGCACTTGACCATTTTCAAGTGAATCATTTCCACCACGAGCATCAACCACTACACCGCCTGCTTCTTTAATAATAAGTTCACCAGCAGCGATATCCCATGGTTTTAAACCAAGTTCAAAGAAACCATCGAAACGACCAGCAGCAACATAAGCTAAATCTAGAGCAGCTGAACCACCACGACGGATTTGAGCACCCGCTTGAGTAACAGCTAATAATGAAGCAAAGTGCTGCTCTGCATAAGATACGATTTCACCAGCACGTTTAGCACGATAAGGATGGCCTACTGCCAAGAACGTATTTTCTAAGCTATCTTTTACATTTACACGAATACGGCGTTGGTTCATCACCGCACCACGACCGCGACTTGCAGAGAACAATTCGTCACGTACAGGGTCATAAATTACGCCGTGCTGAGTAACGCCTTTGTGTTGAACTGCAATAGAAATACAGAAATGAGGGAAACCATTAATAAAGTTTTGCGTGCCATCAAGTGGGTCAATGACCCAGCACCAGTCTGCATCATGGCCTTTGCCTTCTTGCAAACCGAACTCTTCACCTAAGAAGCTATGGTTTTTATAACTTTTACGTAATGTATCAATCGTTAATTGTTCTAAATAACGATCTACACGTGTTACAGGACCATCAATGCCTTTTTCTTCAACTTGCAAATCGAGTTTATGACGATTTTGATGCGCTTTTAAAAGCTCTTGACCAACTGTTTGAGCCGCACGCGCAGCCATCACCACCATAGGTTCCATTGAACACCCACTACAATACAAATTTGAAGATTTTGACAAAGAATAATGCATAAAAGCGCATACATTTTAGCAAATGAATGCGCTTTATGGGAAAAAATGTTTCAAAAATTTTATTAACGGATTAAACGACCTGATTTTGCTTAAGCCAAGCTCTCTCAATTGAGTTCAAAATACCTTTCGCATCTAAACCACAATCTTGCAGCATTTGATTATGTGAAGCCTGATGCAAGAATGAGTCTGGCAAACCTAAGTTAATGATAGGTTTAACAATTTGCTCTTGTGCCATAAACTCATTTACTGCACTACCCGCTCCACCCATAATCGCATGTTCTTCAACTGTCACGAATAAATGAGTATGTTCAGCCAAGTCTCGAATCATTTGCTCATCAAGCGGTTTTACAAAGCGCATATTTACAACACGCACACCAACATCGTGTTTTGGTGCAAGTTGCTCGGCAGCTTCTATAGCAACCATGACACGGCTACCAAATGCTAGAACTGTAATTTGCTCATCACTATTTGGTTTAATTTCTGCAACGATTTCAGCTTTACCTAATTCAAGAACCGTCATTTCTTTTTGAATTTCGACACCCACACCTGCACCACGTGGGTAACGTACTGCGGCAGGACCATTATAGGCATAGGCTGTATGAAGCATTTGACGGCATTCATTTTCGTCTTTTGGCGCCATAATCACCATATTCGGTACAGTACGCATATAGGCATAGTCATATGCACCTGCGTGTGTTGGGCCATCTTCACCCACTAGACCGGCACGATCAATACCGAAAGTTACATCAAGGTTTTGCAATGCAACATCATGAATAAGTTGATCATAACCACGCTGTAAGAATGTCGAATAAATTGCAACAACAGGTTTTAGTCCTTCACATGCCATACCAGCTGCAAGTGTTACAGCATGCTGCTCTGCAATCGCGACATCAAAGAAACGTTGGGGGAATTGCTTGGCAAACTTAACCATGCCCGAGCCTTCACACATAGCAGGCGTGATCGCAAGCAACCGCTCATCTTGAGCAGCTTCATCGCATAACCATTCACCAAAAACATCCGAATACTTTGGTGGGGCTTTCCCGCCTGAAGTCGCATTAATTTTACCAATCGCATGGTAAGTAATCGGGTCAGCTTCAGCAGGAGCAAAGCCTTTGCCTTTTTTAGTATAAACGTGAACTAAACGTGGACCTTTACGCTTTTTAAGTGCATTGAACACTTGAACCAACTGATTGACATCGTGCCCATCAAATGGTCCAAAATAATCAAAACCAATTGCTTTAAATAGGTTATCTGCCGCATCGGTTGCCGATTGGTGTAATCGAGAGTTATAGGTCCATTTTGGATGTGGCTGGATATAAGCTTCACCATGTTCATTTACATTGACTAAATGACCTTTTTCCCAAATTGCAGCTAAATGCTTAGCGAAGCCACCAGTACTGCAAGAAATGGACATGTCATTGTCATTGAGTACAACAATCAAGTCAGCATCATGTGCAACCGCATCATTCATAGCCTCAAATGCCATGCCTGCTGTCATTGCACCATCACCTACGATACAAACAACTTCACATGGGTCATTTTGATAACGGCGTGCAAGTGACATACCTAGGCCAGCTGAAATCGCTGTTGATGAATGCCCTACCCCAAAGGTATCAAAAACCGATTCTTCTCTGGCAGGGAAAGCTGCTAATCCATTTTTTGAACGGATAGTTGTAATTTGTTCACGGCGACCAGTCAGGATTTTATGTGGATATGCTTGATGTCCTACATCCCAAACTAACCGGTCATTTGGTGTATTAAAACAATAATGCAGCGCAACCGTCAGCTCAACCACGCCGAGGTTAGCACCGAAATGGCCACCACTCTGGCCTGCTGCATATAAAATATATTGACGCAACTCATCAGCCACTTGAACCAGTTGGCTATGCTCGAGCTGACGTAATTGTTGAGGATGATCAATTGCATCTAACAATGGCGTAACAGGGCGTTGAGTTGGAATTTCGGTATACAACATATGTGGCAAAGCCTTTATAAGCCTGGCAAATCCTAAGCTGGGTCAAAATGGGTCGATCATACAATCGAATGAAGTCACCTTCAATCAGCCACATTTGCGAACGAGATCATGCAAAGCAGTCTCTCATACATTATGGGTATGGTTGGCAGATTATCCTGAATAATCTGACTATTTATCAACTATTATCGTCTTCTTTATACAAAAAAGAAAACCTTAGTGTGCAAAATGATTATGACAATTCGACCAATCTCCCAGCATTACGCTATACTTTAAACCGTTTTCGGTTAAAAGATGAGTTAATCTGTGCCTATAGAGTTCATTGCAACATCAAAACTCCCGACCGCTTTTGGTGAATTCAATATTTCTGTGTTTCAAGATCCAGCAACAGGTGAAGAACATGTGGCACTTTCTAAAGGATTAGAAAATCCGCCAACAGGCCCTGTTTTGGTTCGTGTACATTCTGAATGCTTAACAGGTGATGCTTTTGCGTCATTAAAATGTGATTGTGGCCCACAATTACAAGCCACTCAAAAACTCATCAATGAAGCAGGACAAGGTGTAATTTTATATTTACGCCAAGAAGGTCGTGGAATTGGTTTAACCAATAAAATTCGTGCCTATGCTTTGCAAGATCAGGGTCACGATACAGTAGATGCCAATTTACTACTGAATTTACCTGCCGATGCACGCCGTTACGATATGTGTAGCATTATGCTCGATCACTTAAAAGTAAAAGAAGTGAAGTTAATTACCAATAATCCTTTGAAAATTCAGGCACTCAAAGATCAGGGTATTAATGTCGTAGATCGTGTACCGTTAACTGTCGGCCGCAATCCTTTTAATGAACAATATTTAAAAACCAAACGTGAAAGAATGGATCACCTTTATCAAAAAGATGATTTTTGATTCCAATTCCAAAATTTAAAAACAATATTTAAGGGATTTTTTCAAGATTTAGAAAAAATCCCTTACTTTTTTTATGGTTTTATGTTTTGATGTATTTAATTTATATCAATCATCTTTGAGGGTCATTATGCAACATCCGACTTCCACAGATATTCAACGTGTCCGCGAATTTCTCCTCGATTTACAAGCCCGTATTTGTGCTGGTTTAGAACAACAAGAAAAAGCTGGCGGTGGTACGGCAGAATTTATTATTGATGATTGGGAACGCCCTGAAGGCGGCGGCGGTCGTTCACGTGTGCTGCAAAATGGTACAGTGATCGAAAAAGGTGGTGTGATGTTTTCTCACATCAACATTAGTAAACTTCCTGCGTCTGCTACAGAACGTCACCCTCAAATTGCTGGGGCTAAAGCTCAGGCACTAGGAGTTTCTTTAGTTATTCATCCTAAAAACCCAAACATTCCGACCTCTCATGCAAATGTCCGTTTATTCGTTGCAGAACGTGAAGGACAAGATCCGATTTGGTGGTTTGGTGGTGGTTTTGATTTAACGCCATTTTATCCAGATGACCAGGATGTTTTAAATTGGCATCAAGCTGCTTACGACCTATGTAAACCTTTTGGTGACAATGTTTATGCTGAACATAAGCAATGGTGTGATGATTACTTTTATTTAAAGCATCGTGATGAACAGCGTGGTGTGGGTGGCTTATTTTTTGATGATTTAAATTGCTGGGATTTCGAAACTTGCTTTAAATATATTCAAGCTGTAGGCAATGGTTATTTAAATGCCATTTTGCCAATTTTCGAAAAACACCGTGAACAGCCTTATACCGAAGCTCAACGAGAATTTCAGCTTTATCGCCGCGGTAGATATGTTGAATATAACTTGGTTTATGACCGTGGTACGTTGTTTGGTTTACAAACAGGTGGCCGTATCGAGTCTATTTTAGTCAGCCTACCTAATTTAGCTGCATGGTCTTATCGTCCTGAATGGGATGAAGACTCTCCAGAGAAGCGTTTAACTGACTATTACTTAAAACCTCGTGATTGGTTAGGTTTAAAAGAAAAAGTCGCTTAATTTTTTGTTTTGGGGATTCTTTGGCTTCCACCCTAAAGAATCCCCTTTTTTGATTTCAATTTCCCTTCCTTCATTCAAATATTTTTTCTTGTGTTATTTTGACTTATAGTGAGGCCTGCTGAATATTCAGCACAGGCTTTATCTGCTTTATGCCATTTTAAAATTTTGGATACAAGAATGACCAAACAGTTTGCAGTAATTGGCAACCCGATCGAACAATCACGCTCGCCTGAATTGCATCATGCTTTCGCTCAAAAAACAGGTGTTGATCTAAACTATCAAAAACGTCTCGCTCCTCTAGATGGTTTTGAGTCAAGCATGCACAGTTTCTTTGCAGAAGGCGGCAGTGGCATGAATGTTACTGTTCCCTTTAAAGAGCAAGCTTTTGCTTTATGTGATGTTTTAACCGAGCGTGCCCAAATTGCTAAAGCTGTAAATACCTTGTGGATGGAAAATGGCAAATTGCATGGTGACAATACAGATGGCCAAGGCCTAGTCGCCGCAATACAAGCTTTAGATTGGAACTTAGAAAATACAACTATTTTAATTTTAGGAGCTGGTGGTGCAACTCGTGGTGTCATTTATCCACTGGTACAGGCTGGCGCTAAAAAGATCGTCATTGCCAACCGAACCCTCGCTCGTGCAGAACAACTTGTAGATGACTTAAAAACAGCAGTTCCACAAGCCCAATTACAAGCAATTTCTCTAAATGATTTAGACGGCGATTTTGATATTATAATTAATGCAACTTCTGCAAGTCTTTCAGGTGATGCTTTACAACTTCCTGAAAAATTACAGTTCAAATATGCGTATGAAATGGCTTATGGCAAACCTTCTAGTTTCCTTGATCAGGCGAAACAGCGTAATGTGCCTTATGCAGAAGGTTTTGGTATGTTAGTAGGCCAAGCCATCGAAGCTTTTTATATCTGGAATGGTGTAAGACCAGAGTTGAAAGATTTCTTATAAACAAAAAAAGAACCTACTTAAAGTAGGTTCTTTTTTTATCTCATTTACTATTTTTTAGCAGCGACCATTTGCTTATAAACATCTCGGAAAATTTCATAATCAATAAATTCATTATGTTCAGGTTTTAACTTCTGAATTGTTTTTTCCGTAAGCTGTTGTTTACGCGCGGCCACATAAACGTTTCCTAAAATATCAGCTGTTTCTGATAACAAATGCTTTTCTTCAGCAGAAACACCATTTTGTTTTTCAAATTCTAACTGATACTGCTTTGAGAACAGTTGGGCTGGCTGTTTATATTGCTTTTGTAGTTTCTGCCAAGCTTCACGCCCTGCTTTACCTTGCATAGTCTCTATTACAATATGATCTACAGCACGCCCTAACTCATGGTCAAACTGTTCATCCTGTTCAAGATGATGCTTTTTCTGTAAAGCAGTAATACGCTCTAAAGCTTTTCCTTGAGGGTTATAGGTATCTTCTTCCGAGAACCAGTAAGCATAAACCTCTGCAATTTCTTGTAGCTGTTGAACAGAGTAATATTTGATATATGACGGTTTTTCAGCTGTTAATTTGGCAATAAATACTGCTTTATAAGTTTTGTCATAAGCATGCGTTGCATCATAGGTTTTATCAGCCAGTACAGCCAGATTTGCATCTAAATCTTGTACATCACTATGTGTGCCTACCGGATGCTCTAAAACATCACCTTGTCCAAGCTTTTCTCCAAAACCTTTAATAAAGTTTTCGAGCATAGAACCTTTACTTGCTTCAGCTACAGACTTGGCCTGTTTAAGCTGCTTTTGATCAATTGAGGTTGCTTTACCGTAATTTAAAATTTGCATATCAGCTTTAATATTAAAGCTATGTTTAAACTCGGCTGGCGTATAAGCAACATCATAGGTCATGTTCACTGCACGACCTTTATCATCTAAAGCCACATCAATCGTGATTGGATTTCTTTGCTTAGGTAAAGCTTGCTCAATCTCGGCCTTGTGTTTTAGCCATAAAGCTTTGAATGCTTCATCATTGATAAACTGGTTTTGGTTATAAGCTTCAAAAGTTTGTTTTAAAGCATCTCGGCGAGACTTGGTTTGAACTTTTTCAGCACTTGCAGCACTCTGGTCTAGCACATCAATGCCATAAACTTGGCAATAATTAATATCACCTAAAGCAACCGGTTTTTTCAGTGACTTTAATTCAATACATTGATCTTCGGTAAGCGTTACAGCGTCTTCACCTTGTGCATCCTGTACACCACCTGCAGCTGCTTCTTCACTGACATCTTGATCTTCAGAAACTGATGCATCTGCTGCTGCCGGAGCTTGTGCTGCCGTAGTTAAATTGTCTTCACCTGCATCATTTGATGAAAGGCCACCATCAAAGTGTGCATTGATTAAACTATACAATTCCTGACTTACAGCAGCGGCATCATCAGAAGAAACCTTTTGTTCTTCTTTATTAACAGCGCCTTTTTTTGCTTCAGAAGCAGCAAGCTCTTTTGCTACTTTTTCAGCCATTTTTTGGTTATCAAAACCTAATACACTTTTTTGAAGATATTTATCATTGACCTGACCATACAGCTCAACTTCTAAAAGCAACTCTTCAATGGTGGTTTTCAAACGAATTTTGTCAACTGCCCCAGCCTTACGATCAGTCTCTGTCAAAGATACACTTTGTAAGTTTTGCGAGTCAGCCAAACGATAAGAAACCGCGCTAGAAGCTTTAAGATATTCAATAAACTTCTTTGTATCGACATTTTTAAAGAAGTCTTTATATTTTGAAAAATCAATATAAGCCAAATTATTTTGATTTTCTTTATTGACTAAATACGGCATTAAACCGAAGTAATTTACGTAAAACTTATAATTTTCCAGATCAAGCACCATTGGCAATTTTGCCTGAACCAATAGCGTTGGTTTTTCATATTTAGCAGTAAGGTTAAATGAACCCATTTTTTGACGGTAATGAATTGAGCCATCATAGCTAAATTGAAGATCATTTAATAAATTAATTAATACGGCATTTACTTTTTCAGAACGTGCTGAGTGCCCCAAATCACCTTGTTCATTTGCAATAGCTGCATATAAGGTCTGTTTCTGAGCTTTACTTAAACCAACTTTTTGCTCACGTAAATATTGATCAACTTTCTTTTGTAATTCGGCGTCAAGTTTTAGACTATTTTCAGCTTTTCCATTTTGCTTTATTTGTGATGGATCAACCGTGATTTTAAAATTTCCGCGATAGTCATAACTTGGATATTCATACATCGCATTAACGCTTTGAATGGCCTTTTGCTCTAAATTCGCAGATGCCACTTGGGGACGCACGCCGTGTTGTGCACATGCAGTCAAGCCCAAACTAAATAAACATAAACTGAGATATTTTAAATGCATAACCTTTTTTAAAACCTTATCACTTTATCTTTTTAACAAAACTTGCTAAAAATAAAAAAATTAGTTGTTTTTTCACATAAAAGTATAAGACCTGACTTTATCAGAAAATATAATTTCCAGTGTATTTATTTTCGACAAAATTCGCTTTTCTGACATTCTTTTCGGGTGTGATTAACATTGTATTTTTATCATGCGAGTGAATAATCAAATCATCGATTCAGATAATCCCACAATGTCTTACAATTAGGATTAAAGCCATGCCAGCATATAAAGCTCCCCTACACGATATCCGCTTCTTAATGAATGAAGTATTAGACTATCCTGCTCACTATAAAACTTTATCAAATGGTGAAAGTGCAGATCCAGATACGGTAGATATGATTCTTGAAGGTGCGGCAGATTATTGTGAAAACGTACTCTCCCCCCTTAACCAATCTGGCGATGAGGAAGGTTGCCATTTTGACAATGGCGAAGTGAAAACACCAAAAGGTTTTAAAGAAGCTTATGACCAGTTTGTAATGGGTGGCTGGCAAGGACTTTCTTATCCTGAAGAATTTGGTGGACAAGGCCTTCCAATGTCTTTAAACCTGATTAAATCAGAGATGATGGGTACTGCGAACTGGTCATTTACCATGTATCCGGGTTTAAGCTCAGGTTGTATGAATACGATTTTGCAATTCGGTACAGATGAGCAAAAACAAACCTATATGCCTAAACTTGTTGAAGGTACATGGAGCGGCACAATGTGCTTAACCGAACCTCAATGTGGTACAGACTTAGGTCAGGTAAAAACTAAAGCTGAGCCTCAAGCTGATGGTACTTATAAAATTTCTGGTACAAAAATCTTCATTTCTGCTGGTGAACACGATTTAACTGAGAACATTATTCACATCGTGCTTGCACGTCTTCCAGATGCACCAGCAGGTACACGAGGTATTTCTTTATTTATCGTTCCTAAGTTTATTCCAACCGCTGATGGCGGCGTAGGTGAACGTAACACTGTTAGCTGTGGTTCAATCGAACACAAAATGGGTATTCGTGCTTCTGCAACTGCTGTGTTGAACTTTGACAACGCAACAGGCTACCTCATTGGTGAAGTAAACAAAGGCTTACATGCGATGTTTACTTTTATGAACACTGCGCGTATTGGTACTGCGGTTCAAGGTATTGCACATGCTGAGTTATCTTTCCAAGGTGCTCTACCTTATGCCAAAGAACGTATGTCTATGCGTGCCCTTTCTGGTAAAAAAGATCCAGATAAAGTGGCTGATGCGATTATTCACCATGCTGATGTACGTCGTATGTTATTAACTCAAAAAGCGATCGCTGAAGGCGGTCGTTCAATGATCTATTACGCAGCACAGCTTGCTGACAAAATGACAGACGCTTTGACGCGCGGTGACCAAGCTGCATTTGAAGATTATGATGACAAACTTGGTTTCTATACACCAATTTTGAAAGGTTTCTTGACTGAGCTTGGCCTAGAAGCTGCTAACCACGGTATGCAAGTGTATGGTGGTCATGGCTACATCAAAGAATGGGGTATGGAGCAAATCGTACGTGATGCTCGTATTTCTACTTTATACGAAGGAACAACTGGTGTTCAGGCACTCGACTTGATTGGTCGTAAAGTATTGTTAAGCTCAAAAGGTAAAGTAGTGCGTGAATACACTGCTGAAATCTTAAAATTCTGTGCAACACATGCACGTAATAAATACTTACGTCGTTTCGCTTGGGATTTAACAAAGCTTTGTGCTCAATGGAACACTTTAACTGTTCGTATCATGCTTGCTGCACGTAAAGACCGTGACATCGTATCTTCTGCTTCTGTAGATTTCTTGATGTTCTCAGGCTATGTCATGATGGCTTATTTCTGGGCTCAACAAGCCGTAGTTGCTTCTGAAAAATTAGAAGCAGGTGACGGTAAAGAAACTCCTGAATTCTATAAAGCAAAAATTAAAGTTGCTGATTTCTACTTCGACCGCTTATTACCACGTGCACAAGGTCATGCAGAATCAATGGTAACGACTTCTCGTACACTTACTTCATTACCAGTTGAACACTTTAGCTTCGACTATTAATAATAAGTAAGTAGTAAAATAAAAAAGAGCGCAATTAATATTGCGCTCTTTTTTATTGAATTAAAATAACTTTATTCTTTATTAAGTACATAAGCTTTTGTAGGAACAAAATAGTTTTGTTCTAAAAACTCACGATTTTTACCATAATCGCTATAGAACAGTTTTTCTAAATTTACGATTAATTTCTGTTTCGAAATAATATTAAAGTAGAAGTTAACATCTGATGTTGGACACTGAATCTTTAACTCATGAGCTGCAGAATCAACTTTCCACTTTAATGAAGGACATAATCGATTGATGACTGCACTTTTTGCACCATCTTTATTACTGATTCGCCCAAAATGAACAACGTTCCAATACGCAGTGCCATCAGGTAATAAGTTTAAAATATATTCCGCTTCACCTGTTTCACAATCGGCAAAATTATCTTCACATGAAATACGGGTATGATAGCGACCTGCATATTGTTGATCTGATTCAGATATTTTAGATGTCTGATCTGGGGCACCATCGGGTAAAAAAGTTCGTCCCGCTGCATCATCCAACGTTTTAACTGCAGTCGTACTTTTAACTAGACTATTATCATGTTTAGAAGTCGTTGCTAACGCTGAGTGATCCTTAGAATCGGCATGATTTGCATCACAGGCACTCAGCGCCATACATAAGATGGCTGCCAAACCTAAATGTTTAATTAAAAGACCAGACCACTTCAAAGACATATACATCATTCACATACAACAGCAATGTGACTGTTCAAATTATGATTTAAGAACACTACCATTACTGCTACAAACACTTTTAGCCCCGAAAGGGTGCATTTTAGTAGATGTTGCTTTCATTCATTTAAATCATTTACATATTTTAACTATTTTTAATTTTAACGGACTTTAATTAGTTAATTTTGTCGCCATATTTCTATTAACCAAGGGAAATAACAAACCTTGTCATTTATATATTTGAGGAGAACTACATGACCAATTCTGGTTTATATCGCTCGAACCGACAAAGCATGATCGCCGGTGTAATGGGCGGTATTGCTGAACGTTTTGGTTGGAACGCAAATTTATTACGCATTATTTTCGTATTGGTCTCGGTAATGAGTGCGGCTTTCCCAGGAATTTTAGTCTACTTGGTTTTATGGTTAGTTATTCCGAAAAGACAGCCTGAACAAGTCCAAGGTTATCAACAACCTGTTCGTACTGTACAAGAAGAACAAATACATTAAATCACTTAGTTTATTTTGGTCGCTACGGTTGCATCCCCTAATCAACCGTAGCTTTTTTTATGCTTAAAATTATAGTTTTCGATTTAACTGCTGTTGTAAAGCCGCGATCATATCTGCACGGCTAATGATTCCTATCAGTTTTCGCTCTTCAACAACAGGAATATAGTTAAATGATTTCTCGACAAAGTAAGGTACAAGATCTTGAATAGGCTGAGTTGGTAGTACAGTAACTACTCGACGACTCATAATTTGCTTTACATAATGTTGCCATGAGTTTCTTGGATCGGCTGCCCCTTTAAACCACTCTACAACTTCATATAGCGCTAAAGTTCCTACTAAATGGTTTTCTGCATTGACCACAGGTAAGCTCATCAAGTTCACTTGTTTAAATTTATCTAATGCCTGATGAATATCATCATCTTCATGTAGTTTAATCACATCACGGCTCATAATATCCTGACAGGCATATTGGTTCACCATGCGTTCATTGGCATGTTCTTGCGCTTCTAAAATGATTTTTTCTAAATCGTACTGACTAATATCTAATAGTTCAGTGTGATGCTCTAATGCATATTCAATATCTTTTGGCTGAATTGATACTTTTTGAGTTGGCGTTGGGTCTTTACTGCGTTCATTTAAGTGTGCAGTAACCGGATAATGCCGCCCAATCAGTCTATTAAAAAAGATGGCGAAACCGAGTAGAAGTAATGAATTGAGTAGAACTGGGTAGAAAACAAAATAGAAACCTAATTTGTGAATAGCCGCACCACCCAACACAGCCGTAATCGCAACTGCACCACTTGGTGGGTGCAAAGAGTCAGTGGTCATCATTAAAAATATAGCAAGCCCTACAGCCACACTAAAAGCCGTAGTTAAATCCGGAATGTACTGTGCACAGGCTACGCCAATAATGGCGGCTAAGGTATTACCAACAATAACATTCCAAGGCTGAGCCAGCGGACTGGTCGACACAGCAAATAAGAGAACTGAGGAAGCTCCCATAGGTGCAATGTACCATGCATTAATTCCACCTAAAACATACCAGCTAATTAAGGAAGAAATTGCTAAACCACATAGCGCTCCAACGCCACAAAGCAACCGTTCTTTTAGTGGTAAAACCTTAAAATTCGGTTTTAAAATCTGTAACCATTCTGGCTGTATAACACTCACAGTACACCTTAGGGGATATGCCGTTATTTATAACGGGCAAAAGTATACGCCCAAAGCCACATAAAGTGCATTTAAATTATATCTTTCAATTATCAGAAAACCTGTTGAATATATTCTTACTATTTGAAAATTTTAATATTCCATCAATTTTTCATTTAAATAACGCCAGTAACGTTTCGGCAAATATTGCACATGGAGCTTGATATTTTGGCGTTCTGTAATATTTACGCTCTTAAAATAATCTTTCCAAAGCTGATCATACAAAACTTCTTGCTCATCTAACTCAAGCTGAAAGCTTTGACTCATTCCATTTTTTAAATTACGGTCAACGCCCGAGGCTTCGAGCGAAACTTCATGTATTTCCCGTAAATCATAATAAATTCCAAACTTACGTTGCTCATCATAAATCAACCAACGCTGATCTTGATAACGCCGTTTAAAATGCGGCTGAATGAGTGGTAAAACATTAAAATCAGGACGAACCAGACTTAAAAAAAGCTCATCTTTAGTTTTCTTAAAACGAATAAAAGCCTCCATTCGATGCTTCTCTCGCCCGACCTTTTTCGTCCACTGTGCAATTGCCAGAACACTAGGATTTGAATAATCTTTTTCTATGGAAACATGGCTAGTAAACACATAAATACAGTAATTAAATAAATGCTGATAGGCATCTAAAGATTCGGATAAATAAGCAAAATAAAATTGTTTTAACGAAGAAGATGAAAGCTTTCTTTGTAGCGCAGCCCATACACGTTCAGCATGTTGCTCATTATTTGCAACCTCAATTTTATCGGCAAATAAACCATGTTGAGCTGCATCATTCAAACAGAGCCTGACCTGTAATTCTTTAAATTGAAATGCACGAAAAACACAGCTCAGCAGCCCAATCATTGAACCATCAAAATAGTAAGCAACCTCCTCATTAAACATGGCCTAAAACCCAAGACTTAATTGTGGCGAGAGCTGCTGCACATATTTCGATGAGCCTTGCGTTAAAATCTGCTGCCGAATAAAACTTGAAGACAATTCTTTTTGGAATTTTGGAGTGTCTTCACAGCGAATAAAGAATTTTGCACGCTGATAGGCCACACCGAGTTTTTTAAGTAAATCGGTATGGATTTTGCCAAAACGGCGTGCTTGCACAATTTTCTTGGCCGATTTCACCCCAATACCCGGCACACGTAAAATCATTTGATAATCTGCACGGTTTAAATCTACCGGAAACTGTTCGGGATGCCTTAAGGCCCAGCTTAATTTTGGGTCTACATCCAGATCCAAATTTGGGTGTTTTTCATTAACAATTTCATTGACTTCAAAACCGTAAAAACGCATCAACCAATCACTTTGATAAAGTCTGTTTTCACGAAGCAACGGCGGTGCAGAACCAACAGCAGGCAAGTAATTATTTTCGGTATTAATTGGAATATAACCCGAATAATAGACGCGTTTGAGTTTAAATTCTTTATAGTGCTTGTCTGCCATGAACAAGACATCTTGATCTGACTCTTGATGCGCTCCTACCACCATTTGGGTGGTCTGCCCTGCTGGTACATATTTCGGCACATGCTTAATAACTTGTCGTTCATCTTTTAGTTGAATGAGTCTGTCACGAACCAAACCTAAATCTTTTTGTACTTCCTCATGTGATTTTTCTGGCGCAAAAGTTTTTAGCCCCATCTCTGTCGGCATTTCTAAATTAATACTCATCCGGTCAGCATATAAACCTGCTTCATGAATCAGTTCAGGCGATGCGCCTGGAATCGTTTTTAAGTGAATATAACCATTAAAGTTTTCTTCAAGACGCAACTTTTTAACCACTTGGAGCATGCGCTCCATCGTGTGATCTGCCGATTTAAAAATGCCGGAGCTTAAAAATAACCCTTCAATATAATTACGACGGTAAAAATTAATGGTTAAATCGACGACCTCTTGTACCGTAAATGCGGCACGTTGAACGTCATTAGAACGACGTGAAACACAATAGGCGCAGTCAAAAATACAGACATTGCTAAACAGAATTTTTAAGAGAGACACACAACGACCATCTTCAGTATAGCTATGGCAAATACCCGAATGACTAGCATCCCCCAGACCTTTATTTTTGTTTTTACGATCACTGCCACTTGATGAACAAGACACATCATATTTAGCAGCATCAGCAAGAATTTGTAGTTTTTCCCGAATGCGATCAGACATATCAAACGACTCATTTATGGCATCGTTTAGAAAATATCATGTCGCATTCTTAAATTTAATCTAGGGAAGTACGCTCAGCGTCATGAGGTGACGTTTAAAATAATCTGTCTTAATTAACGTATTCTTCAAGCTGCTTTACACGCTTTTCATACTCTTGCATTGGGCAATATGAATACATCGGTGAGCCGATATATGAACCTGCATTATTACATTCCTGATCTACATAGGCTTTCCAGAGTCGCTGAGATTTTAAAATATCTTGGTAACGTTCTGGCTGTTTGTATTCTTCGCTTTGTGCACGAATTTGATCAATCAGAGCAACAATTTTTTCTTCATAAGTCTTTTTAGCTTGTTCAGAACAGCTATACACGACCATATTATTAATGCTTTCAAGCTTCATTTCTTTAATGGTCTGGTCTACACATTGATTGTATTCATCTTGCTCATCAGTTTCGGTTTGCGCGTAAAGCCACGGGCTACAGAAAAGGCTGGATAAAACAATAAGTTTGCAGCAAAATTTCAACATAACTTCTTCTCAGTTCTATAATTTTTAATATGCTTCAATATAACAAAAAAACAATTATTCATGCACTTGCGCTTGCACCCCTACCATTGCTGAGTTTATCTGCCTTAGGGGTCATGACATTAAATGCTGAGTTTAACCTTTATTCGATTGGAGTTATTTTACTAGCCCATTTCTTATTTTATTTACTTTTTTATGGCCTTCTAGTTATTCCTTTCGCATATATCATTTCCTATTTTCTGGCCCGTAAAAGTCGTTTAAATCTGATGAGTATTTTCATCAGCGGAACTGCGATCTGGATTTTGATTAGCCCTATTGCACGTTTGTTTTTTGTCGGGTCATTCCCGTCTCCTTGGTGGAATATTTATAAGATTTACAGTTTTTATCTCAAGATTTTATTTACCGGCTTTTGCTACTGGTTAAGCTTGAAATGGCTAAGCCGAAAACAAATAGGCTAATCACGTATTCATTTGATTAAGCCTTTGCCACTCCCCTACAAAATCCTTATACTTAGGGGCAATTTTTCTCATAAATTCGTGGATGCTACATGAGTCGCGCCATCTCGCACATTGATACATTTCAGGGCTTAATTCTTGCCCTACAAAACTATTGGGCCGAACAAGGCTGCGTCGTACTACAACCTTACGACATGGAAATGGGCGCTGGAACATTCCACACCGCAACATTCTTACGTGCTTTAGGGCCAGAGACTTGGAATGCGGCATACGTTCAACCTTCACGTCGTCCAAAAGATGGCCGCTACGGTGAAAACCCGAACCGTTTGCAACATTACTACCAATTCCAAGTGGTACTTAAGCCAAACCCAGACAACATCCAGCAGCTTTATCTTGATTCTTTAAAAGCAATCGGGATTGATACGCTTACTCACGACATTCGTTTCGTAGAAGACAACTGGGAATCTCCAACTCTTGGGGCTTGGGGCTTAGGTTGGGAAGTTTGGCTTAACGGTATGGAAGTAACTCAGTTCACTTACTTCCAACAAGTTGGTGGTGTTGAGTGTTATCCGGTAACAGGCGAAATCACTTACGGTTTAGAACGTCTTGCGATGTACCTACAGGGAGTTGATTCGGTATATGACCTTGTTTGGACGAAAGGCCAATTCGGTACTGTAACTTACGGCGACGTATTCCATCAAAATGAAGTTGAACAATCGACTTATAACTTTGAATACGCTCCAGTTGACAAACTATTTGAACTGTTTGATTTCTACGAGTCAGAAGCAAACCGTTTAATGGAAGCTAAACTTCCACTTCCAGCCTATGAGCAAGTTGTTAAAGCGTCTCATACGTTTAACTTGCTTGATGCACGTGGTGCAATTTCTGTGACTGAGCGTCAGCGTTACATTTTACGTGTACGTACTTTGGCGCGTGCTATAGCACAAAGTTATGTACAAGCACGTGCAGAACTTGGCTTCCCAATGGCAGAACCACACCTACGTGATGAAGTATTGGCACAGCTAAAAGCACAAGCTGAAAGTGAAGCAGCAAAGGCGGAGAAAAACTAATGAGCAAACATACTGTTTTATTCGAACTTGGCTGTGAAGAGCTTCCACCAAAAAGCTTAAAAACATTACGTGATGCACTACAAGCAGAAACTGTAAAAGGCTTAAATGAAGCAGGTTTAAACTTCGCATCTGTTGAAGCTTATGCTGCTCCACGTCGTTTAGCGCTTAAAATTGTAGATGTAGATGCTGCGCAAGCGGATACACAAAAACGTTTTGATGGTCCTGCTGTTCAAGCGGCTTACGATGCAGAAGCCAAACCGACTAAAGCGCTCGAAGGCTTTATGCGTGGTCAAGGTATTACTGTTGATCAGCTTTCTACTTTCCAAGCAGGTAAAGTTGAAAAAGTTTGCTATTTAAAAGATGTGAAAGGTCAAAGCCTTGACGCTTTACTTCCACAGATTTTACAAACTGCATTAGACAATTTACCAATTGCTAAGCGCATGCGTTCTGCTGCAAGCCGTACCGAATTTGTACGTCCAGTGAAATGGGTTCTCTTACTCAAAGACGACCAAATTGTTGACGCGACTATTCAAGATCATAAAGCTGGCAATGTGACTTATGGTCACCGTTTCCATGCACCTGAAGCTGTAACTTTAGCGCATGCAAATGATTACTTAGAGGCTTTAGAAAAAGCTTACGTCGTTGCGAACTTTGAAAAGCGTCAGGCAACCATTCAAGAACAAGTGAAAAAGTTAGCTGATGAAGTTAACGCGACTGCGATTGTTCCAGCAGACTTACTTGATGAAGTAACAAGTCTTGTTGAATGGCCTGTAGCTTTACGTGCAACTTTTGAAGAGCGCTATTTAGCTGTTCCTCAAGAAGCTCTTATTACGACAATGCAAGACAACCAGAAATATTTCTGTTTGATCAATGCGGAAGGTAAATTACAACCTTACTTCATTACTGTTTCAAACATTGAGTCTAAAGACCCGACTCAAATTATTGAAGGTAACGAAAAAGTTGTTCGTCCTCGTTTGTCTGATGCTGAATTCTTCTTCTTACAAGATCAAAAGCAACCACTTGCATCTCGTAAAGAAAAACTAGCAAACATGGTATTCCAAGCACAACTTGGTACGCTTTGGGACAAATCAACACGTATTGCAAAACTTGCTGTTGCATTATCTTCAATCACTGGTGCAAACCCAGCCGATGCTGAAAAAGCTGCATTACTTGCTAAATGCGACTTAACCTCTGAACTTGTAGGTGAATTCCCAGAACTTCAAGGTATTGCGGGTACTTACTACGCACGTATTGAAGGTGAAAACACTGAAGTTTCTGAAGCTTTAGGTGAGCAATATTTACCAAAATTTGCGGGTGATGTTTTACCAAAAACCAAAACAGGTACAACCATTGCCCTTGCCGACCGTTTAGATACGCTGGTTGGTATTTTCGGTATTGGACAAGCGCCAACAGGCTCTAAAGACCCGTTTGCTCTTCGTCGTTCAGCAATTGGTATCTTACGTTTAATCATTGAAAATGAATTAGATGTAACGATTGAAGAGCTAGTGAATCTTGCGCTTCAAGGCTATGGCGATATCGTTAAAGACCACGACAAGACTCGTGCTGATGCTGTTGCATTCTTGGAAGGTCGTTATCGTGCCAAGTACGAAGACCAAGGCGTTGCTGTTGATGTACTTCAAGCCGTTCAAGCACTTGCACCAAAATCTCCACTTGATTTTGACAAGCGCGTAAATGCTGTTAACCACTTCCGCACATTACCTGAAGCTGCTGCACTTGCTGCTGCAAATAAACGTGTTGCTAACATTCTTGCGAAAGAAGCAGCGCCAGAAGGTTCTGTAGTTGAAACAAACTTGGTTGAAGATGCTGAAAAAGCATTATTTGCTGAGCTTCAAGCAGTAACTCCTGTGGTTGAGCCATTACTTGCAGCAAAAGATTACACAGCTGCTCTTTCTAAGCTTGCAGCACTTCGCGCGCCGATTGATGCATTCTTTGATGGTGTAATGGTAATGGCAGATGATGCTGGCCTGAAGGCAAACCGTTTACGTTTATTGGCTCAGTTACGTAACTTGTTTACTGCTGTGGCTGATGTGAGTGTGTTGCAGGGTTAATATTCTTTATAAAAAAACCCGCTTTAAAGCGGGTTTTTTTATTTTATTAAGCTAAGAATTGTTCAATAATCGGAAAGACTAATTCTTCATATCTATCAAATACTGATGGATCTGTAATATTTTCACAAATATAATTACAGAATCCGTTTTTATCAAAATTTTTCTTAATTATAACACCTCCATAATCATCCACTGATTCACGGGATGGATAAAAATTTTCTGTAAACAATTCTTCTTTAAGCAGATTTTCTGAACCCTTTTTAATTTTAGTATTTTCAAAATTCATAGGAACTTTATCTTTGGCAATATAGCCTATTGTTTCTCTTGATATTTTTGTATCACAGTCATATAGAAATAATACTTTTCGGTTTATTGCATTTAAATTATGTTTTAGAAAATCAAAACCTTTATCCAAACTACTTTCACCACCAAATTTAACTTGACCACCTTCTTGAGTAACACCAATTTCATCTATTTCTATATTTTCTAACCATTCATTTTTCCCTTTTAGCTGAAAGGCTTTCTGCATAAATTTAATATCAGTTTTACCTTCAACAAGTATCAATGGTTTTTGTTGATCCTGAATTTTTTTATGCAGAGCTTCTTCAAATGTTATTGTTTCCTTATAAACATTAAAAGATTCTTCAAACTCACCAAATCGTTCAGAAGTAATATTCATACCGGATGGAAGATCAATTAACTGAATATTTTCTTTCCCAAATTCTTTTTCCATTCCTAAAACAAAAAGTGGTGCATGAGAAGTCATGATAAATTGTATTTTAGGAAATAACTTAATAAGCTTTGGTAAAATTTCACTTTGATGTTTAGTATGCAAATGCGTGTCTATTTCATCAACAACAACTATTCCCTCAATATTCTCTAAACGAATACTATTATTTAGATCTTTATAGTCAGCATGTCTAATTATTGTAATGAACAAATTAAGTAAGACTAATTGACCTGTCGAAAGCTGTTCTAAGGTTGGCACAATCACTCTTCCTTTACTATGCAAAGATAATCGAGATTGAGCATCATTTCGCCATCCAGTTTTTAAATATAATTCATCATTATCTAGAATTGTTTTAAATATTTTATTGATATTTCTATATGAGTTATTGATTGCATGCTTATTTTGTATTACAAAATCTTTTTCTTCTTGACTCGCTAAATAATCTAGTTCGGCAGGTAAAATTGCAGAATCCAATACTACATCTAACATCCACTGGATATTTCTTTGGAAAGTATCTACACACATGATTTCTTTACCCAAATCACCTGCAAATTTACCTTCAATATTAAATATTTCTTGTGTTAGAGCATTTAAATTTAACCAATGTGGAATTATTTTTCTAAAACTTGGAAAAAAATTAATCGTATTCGAAAAAATTTTATCAATATTTTCTTTAGTGGCTAAAATTTTCTTATCATTATTATTATCACTATTGATATTATTGATTTTATTTCCATATAAATTTAATAATCCCTGTGCAGAATCTATATTACCAATTTTTTCGCAATAATGTATTTCTTGACCTTCCTGATCATTAAAAAATCTCAAATAAGCAGCCCCACTTTGACTATCAGTGGTTGTATTAATATCCCTACCTGAAATAATTCTAAAATAAGGGGAGTCCATACCAGAAGATTTTACTACATCATTATATTGCTTTTTAGCCAGCTCATAAAAAGCGTCTACAATATAAGACAAAGTATATGTTTTACCAGACCCGTTTTTACCAATTAGAATTACTGGTTTAGGATTTAAATCCTCTTTAAGTTCTAGTTCTAAATCTAATTTTTCAATTGGCCCAATATTTCTAATATGAATATTTCGCAAGTACATTTTTTATCCAAATTTCACACTTAACTCCATACTATAAAAGTACCAGTTCCAACTCAAGATATTTTCTAAAAATTCATAATAAAGCTAAAGGTATATCTTTTTATAGCAGAATAATACTTAAAATTATAACTATTATTTAATAGTACTCATCCATTCACTATCACCAAAATTTTTACAATGATTTGTATTGTCTAATCTAAAAAATAATTATTAGCCACATAGTGATAGATAATTAAAAAGAATAAAAAGATCCCTTTATTTTTTAGTTAAACAAACGCTTTAATTTCTTCTAAACTTTTCGATGGCTCAAACCACATAAAATCATAATCGGCCACATCATGAATATAAAACGGATCATTTTTCATGATTTCTTCGGCTTCTTGAATCGAAGAACTTAAAACCAAAATCACCCCACCTACTCTATTTTCACGACGCCCTGATGCCAGAAATTTCTTTTGCTCATAGTAACGATCTAAAAATGCAATATGCTCTTTCAGTACAGCATCAACTTCGGCTAATGGTTTTTTATAGGTCAAGGTAACAACAATCATCTCATTCTCTTAAAGCAGGTAGCGCATTACATATGCTTATTCGATAGTACGCCTATTCCCCCAATTCATCCACACCAAACTCCCCACAATAATCACTCCACCTAGCAGCACCATCATTGATGGTTTTTCATTTATGAAAAGAACTGCCAAACTCATAGCGACAATCGGCGAACAATATAAAAAATTCGATGCAATCGTTAACGGCATATTTTTAAGTACATAACCCCAAAGTACATAAGCCATCGCACTTGGGAAAATACCTAATAGGACAACTGACATATTGGCTTGCCAAGTAGCATGTAAAATTTCACTAGGTAAATGAGCACTATAAAATAATAAAGGAATGGTACCGAACCAAATGATGTAGCACATCATGCTCAAAGCATCATAATTTAAAGCAAATTTTTTATATAAATTAAAGTACAGCCCCCATGCAATTGCAGCTAAAACAATCAACAAACTATAAGGGCTCGGCACACCAAAACCATGATCTCCACTAACCACCAACACAGCGCCGCAAAGTCCCAGCAAAATACACAACCACTGTTTAAAACTGATTTTTTCTTTAAAAAGCAAAGCTGAAATAATAAAAGTGAATAGTGGAATGGATTGGCTCAAAATACTAGATGCAACCGCAGTCACATATTGCTGCCCTGTATTTATAAGCAAATGATGCAACGTTACAGAAAAAAATCCTAACACCCCAAGTGCAGGAACATCTTTCCACTTTAAAGGCTGAATTCCTTTTTTCATGACCAAAAGCAGTAAAAAAACTGATGCAATTAAAAAGCGGAGCAAAGCTATATGCTGCGGTGTATATGAATGCAAGGCACTATGTACACCAATAGGTGAATAGCCCCAACAAAAGACAGTAATAGCAATACATAAGTAAAGCTTAAAAGCTGGAGGCTGGGTTTCCGCAGCAAGAGAAATTGCCATATTAAATCTGCACTAATGAAATGGAACTCTTTCATCATATGCACATAGATAGTTGAATAAAATTAACTTATATTGAGTCAAATATTCATTAAAAGTGAATGATTAAATATGGATATTACCCAGTTAAAAATGTTTCAGACCGTGGTTGAATGCGGGACCATGGTTAAAGCATCACTACAACTACATTGCGTACCCTCCAATATCACTACACGCATTAAGCAGCTTGAAGAAGAACTCGGCGCACCATTGTTTTATCGTGAAGGGAAAGCTTTAAAACTCACCCCATCAGGAGAAATCTTCCTTAGCTATTGCCATAAAATTTTAGCGCTATGCGATGAAGCGAAACGAAGTGTTCACCCTGATGCCCCACCTTCTGGCCCATTGAAAATTGGAGCAATTGAATCTTCTGCTACAACTCGCCTGCCCAATTTACTTGCAAAATATCATCAACGTTTTCCAGAAGTTTCCATTCAAATTATTACTGGCACGTGGAAACAGTTATTGGTTGATATTTCTCAGCACAAACTTGATGGTGCAATTGTCGCAGGTAATATTGAGTTTCCAATGCTGAATAAACTCAGTATTTACCAAGAAGACATGGTCTTGATTGCATCTCACTCTTTGGGTGAAATTCATTGCCAAGAAGATCTGATTGGTAAAGAAATTTTTATGTGGACTGAAGGCTGCCCTTACCGTGCAGCTTTAGAAGAATGGCTTAAACTCAAGAATATTTCACTTCCCATCACCAGCATTACCAGTTATGCCACGATTATTGGTTGTGTGAGTGCAGGTTCTGGTGTGGCGTTAGTGCCTAAGAGTATTTATGAACAATATAAAAATTTAGCGCATATTCAAAGCTATAAGTTTGAACATCTTGCCTTTATGCAAAATCACTTTTTCTGGCATAAAAACGTGAGCAACCATAAAGCAAGAGATACGTTTATAGAACTTATTAAGTCTGAATTTTATTTATAAGTCTCAGAAGAGTAAGTCAATTGCTGTTAAATGATGAATTCTCGTAATTAAATCGTATGGGTTTTATCACATGCCTGCACAAGATTTATTTTTAACAGTAAGATCAGCACTTCAACTTTTAAAGTAATTGGGGAGATTGATCCAAATGAAAACCTTACGAGTGTTATGCGTTGCAAGCCCTATACTGGCCTCATCAACCCTTTTTGCTGAAACAACACAGACACAACAAGTAAATGAAGTAGCACCTAAGACGCAACCTTATGGTGACAATCCAAGTTTAGGACGTGTCCTATTATATAAAACAGGAAAAGGCATACAAAATTTAGGAGATTCTATTCAAGGTGCTTCCGAAAACACTTCACAAAAAATTAGTGAAAAATGGCAAAGTACTAAAGAATTTACAGCTGAAAAAGCAGAGGTCGTTCAACAAAAAGCAGATACAGCGAAAGTGTTTACTGAACAGAAAATAGAACAAGCCAAACAAAATATTACTAGTAGCCGAAATGGCCAAAACATACCAATTGAACAAGGCGAGTTAAGCAAATCTAGCACGACGACCAATTAAGTTTGAGTTTGAATAGCGCGATCATTTCGCGCTTTTTAAAAAATATAGACATTTAAAAATACTACAAAGAGCGAGGAATGTGCCTTATGAATAGTCAAAAACTTCTCTTTTCAACACTCTGCTGTGTAGCACTAACTGCTTGTGCAACCACAAAATCCGTTTCTTCTTATTCTCAGGCACAAGTTTTAGAACAAGATACTAATATTGAAGCTTATCCCACCACGACAGGTAATGTAGCCAAACTCATTAAACACGATAAACAAGCTTGTATGATTGAATTTACGGGTTATTTAGGTGGTGGCCAAGTTACTGAGCACTGGATTTTTAACAATAAAGGGTTAATTTCAGCTCAATCATTTACGGAGCAATATCCAGATTCTTCTGGCATATTAAGTCAAGCCATCAACTCAACAACGAAAAGTTCAACCACTTTTAATATCCAAGATCCCGCAATTCAAAATAATTTTAAAAAGCTACAGAGCAATTTTAGTAAAGCCAATTTAGCGAAGTGTGGTTAAAAAACTCCCATAAAAAAAACTCGTTGCAGAAGTAATCTTTTGCAACGAGCCCTAGCCATTTAAATTTCTTGGACCTAATAAGAAATTATAAATGTGCTATTTAGTTAACGGTTAAACCATTGGTTGCCGCCAGTAAATCAATACGTGGGAAAACCAAACCTGTTCTTGAATCTGTAATAGGTTTACCCGTGGTTTTTAAACGATTAATGGTCTGATCAATAGTTTCAGTTGGTGTAACACTGTTTGCTCTTAATAACGCAATTGCGCCAGCCACATGTGGCGTGGCTTGAGAAGTACCTCCCATAGTATAACCACCCGCAGTAATCATTGCCCCTGGTGCCAATAAAGTCACAAGACTGCCCCCGTTACTAAAACATGCCACCTTGTCCGCTGCCGTGGTTGGGTCAGAACATTTCACTGGGTTCCCCCATGAAACACCACCAATATTACTATCATATACAGCACCTACTCTTACCGCTCCAGCAACACAAGCAGGTGAAGAAATACCATCAGGAAATGCATCGTTACCTGATGCAACTACTGGTACTACCCCAGCAGCTCGCGCATTTGCGAACGCCGTTGCATAACTACTATTACTACATTCAGATTTGTATTTAACACCAGGAATACCAAGACTTAAATTGATTGCTTTAATATTGTATGTTTTAGCGTTATTTACTGCCCAGTTAATCCCTGCAAGGATATCGCTATCATAGGCTGAACCTGACCGAAAAACGTCTATTCCAATAATTTTTGTTTTGGTGGCAACTTTAGACACAATCGCTGAAACATTACTACCATGACCATTATCGTCAAGTGAGCCATCATCTGGGGCACTATCAAATGCATAAACGACACGGCACGTACTTGAAGGTGAATTAACTGCTGTACAACCAAAATCCGAATGTAAGTAATTTACCCCCGTATCAAGCACAGCCACACTAGAGCCGGTTCCATTAAAACCTTTGGTATTAGCTTGAGGCTGGTTAATTAAAGGCAAACTTTCCATGGTTGTCGCCTGATTAATCCGGTTTGGATATACAGCCTTAACGTTCGGATCATTAAGCAAATCAACCAAAGCTTCTTTATTACTAATTCGGTAAAAAGCTATAGGTAAATTATTGTAGTCCCGAAGTACTTGTACCCCTACACCACGATTAAACCTTGACTGGATATTCTTTTTATTTGCAGCAATATAATTTCGTCGCTCCAAACCTGTAGCCACACTTTCCGAAGGAATATTGTATTCAACAATAAGATCATTAGACTCATTGGTAACCAAAGCATCTAAGTTAATTTTACCCTGAAATACTTTTTGTTTTGCTGCTTGATTTAACTGCTGTTTGGCACCTTTAGCGTCCAAAGGAACAGCGGATGCAGTTGTACTTAAGATCGTACATAGACCTAATAGAAATAACGTTTTACTTTGCATTATTTTTCTCCGTAGTTTTTCAACTAACAATTTACTTATTTCGCTTTTATTTCATTTGCTGGATCTTTTTCTGGATCAATCGGTTGAATCGAAGGATCACTTTTTGTGTCATAAAAAGGAACAGTATCTTCTGATACGGGTTTGGGTTGAGTTGAATTTAAAGATAAGTTTTTAGGTTGAGCAGGCTCCTTAAGTTTAGAAAGTAAAGATGAAGTGTCTGGTTGTGATGAATTCGACTTGTTTAAAGCAGAATTGAACACCTCAGATGCACCGTTTGTTGGCTTAAAATAGAGAACAACGGCGACTAAGCCGACCAATATGAAAAGGGAAGCAATAATTTTCATCATTTAAGATCTCTGTTATTTTGTTTATAGACATCTATATTTATTTTTGATTATTCGAAATAAAGTGCTATTTCTTAAGATATATTTCATGTGAAATTTCTATTTCATAAAATATATAAACATGAGAAAAGCAAAATCATCTTTTCCCGAATAAGCAAAAATACAGTTCTGCCCTTTACGTTTATATTTCTGGCAGAATATGGTTCAAAAAAGCGCCAAAAAGCACCTTATTCTCATAATAAGCAATAACTATGCCGTTATCTCGAATAAAAAATGAAAAAAGAATCATCTTTATAGATATAGAAAAATGGTCATGTTAAATATTTTTGGGTATTTTTATTTTAGAAAAGAAAAAGACGAAAAGTTTTTTGCTCGTTTTTAAATCATAAAATATCGGTATCTATTTCACTTTATTATTAATATTTTCTTTTCTCCACAATTTCTCCCTAATGTGTTGAATGACTGTAATGCTGTTGTAACGTTTTGATTAAGGTGATTCCCAAGCGAATCAAGCCTTAGATATGATGCGATTGCGTTTATGAAATACCTCACTAAAAGGGTATATTCTTTGAAGGATATCGCAATGAAAATGATGAAAACAGCTATCGTGACTGCAAGCGTTCTTGCCTCTGCTTCTATTTTTGCACAAAGTGCGGGCATTAATGCAGACGCTTCTGCTCAAGTAAATGTACAACCGGGTGGACTTGTTAGTGGCGTAACAAATACAGTTAAAAATACTGCACATACTGTAGGTAGCACTGCAAAACATGCTGGTCATGTAGCTGCTAACACTACGGTTAAAGCAACTAAAAAAACAACAGGAAAAGTAGCTGAACTTTCTTCTGATGCTGTAACAGGCACTAAACATTTTGCTACTGAAGCAGCAACAGGCACAAAAAATTTAGCGACTAAAGCTGCAACAGGTACTAAAAACTTAGCAGTTGAAGCTAAAGCTGATACAAAAGCACATCTTGATGCAGTAAAAACCAAAGTTGCTGAAAAACAGGCTGAACAAAAAGAATTTAGCGCTGAAAAACAAGCTGATGCTCAAGCACGTGTAGATGCAGTTAAAGCTCGCGTAACTCAAAATCAAGCAGAGCAAAAAGAATTTGTTGCGGGTACTAAAGCTGATGCTCAAGCACAATTAAATGCAGCTCAACCAGCTCATGCAATCAACGCTCAAACAGGCGTAAATGTTGGTGTTAATGTTGCTCCAGTTGGAATCAGTGCAAATGCAAACGTAAATGCAGGGGCTCAAGGCTCTACACAAAAAACTGAAAAGAAATCTTTCGTAAAAGGCCTTTTTGGCACTAACTAATTAAAGTTAGCAATAAAAAAGGGCGACTCATCGCCCTTTTTTATTTATCTAAAAATTATGAGTGTGTTTCGGTTAAAACCAAACCTGCACGTAAACCAATCTTCACATTTGGGTTTGGAAATAAAATCCAGACCTGATCTTGTTCAACTACATAGTTACCAGAAGGCTGTATCGCAATGATTTCGCCTTTGGTAAATGTTGAAAAGTTCGGAGCCTCAGCCGATAAGTTCATTTGGAAATCCTCATCTTTTTTAATTAAAGAATCAGACACCTGAAACACTCGAATTTTTGTTTTATTTCTTAACGGTAAAGCTTGTTCAGAAACGACATTGCGAATAACTTCATCAATTGCGGCAAACTGGCTCAAGTCATTTTGTCCAAATGGCAAAGCTTTGCCTAACTCCAAAGTTGCACTCGCAGCTTTAAAGCTTTCACTTGTAAAATGTGTAAATGTTTTACCCGCAGCCCTGTGATAAACCAAAGCATCTAAGTCAGCAGCTTCAAGGCTTGCTGTCAAATCAGCATCATAGTCATGCGTTTGATAAGGTAATAGAGCAAAGGTTGGTAATAATGAAGCACGAATTGCTGTATGTAAATCATAGTGATAGCGCCTAGCATTACTTGCACTTTCTTTAAAGAAAGTAGCAACTGCCTGCTCTAAAACCTCAGCTCGCTTAGACTCTTCTGTTACAGGTAAATTTTTATACCCACCACAGAACATACGGTTTACATCATCATACACATAACGCTTGCCTTGACGCATCGCATAGGGATTACCCAATACAAGCAATAATCTCACCGCAAGCTTTAAACGCCCGGCAAATAAATCGGTGCAAAGATGAGATAGCAATTCAATTGGTGCCGTTTCATTCCCATGTACTCCAGCTGACAGTACGACAGCTTTGTCGTACTGCTTATGTGGTGTACATTCAAGAAGCCCCTCACCTAACCAACGCCAAGAAAAATTATCTTGTTTTCCCTCGCGCGTTGCAGGCAGCTCACCTTGTAAGGTTAATGCTAGAAAATCTTGCATGTCACCTCCTCATTATTTTTGGAAAGGATAAACCGAACCTAAACCTAAAATTTTAGTCAGTTCATCAAGCGCCATACGGCTTTCCATGAGTAAATGCGGATCTGCCAAATCTTCTTGTGCTAAACGATCGCGATAGTGTTTATCTACCCACTGGTTGAGTGTGCTAAACAATTGATCATTCATAAGAACTTTTGGATTTACGGCATTTAATTCGGTTTCATTTAATGCCACACGTAAACGCAAACAAGCCGGACCACCACCGTTACGCATACTTTCACGTAGGTCATACACTTGAATTGCATCAATTGGTGTACCCATTTGAATCATATCGTTCAAATAGCTCCATACCGCAGCATTTTGGCGAGACTCTTCTGGTACAACAATGGTCATGCCGCCATCTGGACGAGTCAAAATCTGGCTATTAAACAAATAAGTAGCAACAGCATCGTCTACAGTAACGCGGTTTTCAGGCACTTCAATCGAAATAAAGTCTTCACCGATGCTTGCCATCTTTTGACGAATTTCAGCAAATGCCTGATCTTGATTTAAGAAAGCATGTTGATGGTGGAATAAAACCTGTTGGTTACTTACCGCAATCACATCGTTATGGAAAACACCCTGATCAATCACATCTGGATTTTGTTGAACAAAAACCGTATGTGCATCATCTAAACGGTGCAAACGCGCAATTGCTTCACTTGCCTCACGCGTCTGACGTGCTGGATAACGCTTTGGTCCCGGTAAACCATTATTTAAATGTTGCTGACCATAAACAAAGACCTGAACACCACGCTTAGCATAATCACCACCTAAACGATTGTGATTTGCTGCCCCTTCATCACCAAACAAAGCCACTTGTGGTAAAGCTTCATGGTGTACAAAGTGACGTTCATTTTTAAAGATGGCTTGTAAGACTTGGCTTGTAGTTTCAGCTTCAATTGAACGATGAAATTTATTGTTCAGGTTCGCTGCAGTAAAATGCACGCGCTCATCTTGGCTATCAGCCGAAGGTGAAACAGTTGCAGCATTTGCAGTCCACATTGGAGAAGCTGAACTTAAAGATGACAATAGTTCTGGTGAATAGCGCATTGCTTGAGCAACAACACTAATGTCATCTCCAGTAAAACCTAAACGGCGTAGCATTGGAACATGTGGGCGTTCATGCGGAGCAAGTACACCTTGTTTCATTCCCATATCAGCCAAGGCTTTCATTTTTAATAAGCCTTGTTTTGCTGCTAATTTTGGATTCGAGGTATTGTTACGGTTTTTGGTTGATGCTTCATTACCAAAAGACAAACCCGCATAGTGATGTGTTGGCCCCACTAAACCATCAAAATTTACTTCATATCCTTTCATTTTTTCTTTCCCTAGTGTTAAGGCAACACAATCCCTGGAGATAATTTTTCTGGCAACGTCAAGCTTTCACTTTCAAGTGAAGCCATTGGCCAAGCACAGTAGTCAGCAGCATAAAACGCACTTGCACGGTGGTTACCCGAAGCTCCAACACCACCAAATGGCGCAGCACTTGAAGCGCCTGTTAATGGTTTGTTCCAGTTCACAATACCGGCACGCGCTTCAATGAGTAAGTCATCAAATAGTTCACGTTTTGGAGAAACCAATCCAACAGACAAACCAAAACGAGTTGCATTGGCAATTTTTAATGCTTCATCAAAACTGTCATAACGTTGAATGGTGGTAAGCGGACCAAAATATTCTTCATCTGGAATACCCGCCACACCTGTTACATCAACAATACCTGGAGTAAGTAGCGAGCTGTCTTCTTGAGGACGCGTCATTAGCAATAAACTTTTGGCACCAAGCTCAAGTAACTTTTGCTGAGCATTCATCATGTTTGTCGCAGCAACTGATGAAATTACACCACCCATAAATGGTTGTTGCTCATCATTCCAACGGCCAACTTTCAGGTTTTTAGCAACCTCAATAAAACGTTGAATAAATGCATCACCTTCAGCGCCATTTTTTACCAAGATACGGCGTGCACACGTACAACGCTGACCTGCCGAAACAAAAGCAGATTGAATAGTGAGATTAACAACCGCATCAATATTTTCAATTTCATCAATAATCAATGCATTATTGCCGCCCATTTCAAGCGCAAGAATTTTCTCAGGCGCACCTGCCATTTGCTTATGCAAGTGGTAACCAGTGTTTGCACTTCCGGTAAACAATAAACCATCAATTTCATGAGAAGCAGCCAAGGCTTCACCAGTAGTACGGCCACCTTGAACTAAGTTCATTACACCATTTGGCAAACCTGCTTGTTGCCAAAGTTTTACAGTTTCTTCAGCAGTCCAAGGCGTTAATTCACTTGGTTTAAACACAACTGTGTTGCCAGCAAGCAAAGCAGGAACGATATGCCCATTTGGTAAATGGCCAGGGAAGTTATATGGGCCAAAAACAGCAAGTACACCATGTGGACGATGACGTAAAGATGCCACACCATCTGCCATTTCAGTTGAGCTTTCGCCAGTACGTTGATGATAAGCACGAATCGAAATCGCAACTTTGCCAATCATTGACTGAACTTCAGTTAACGTTTCCCAAAAAGGCTTACTGGTTTCTTGACTAATTACTTCAGCTAAATGTTTTTTATTTTCTTCAAGCAGCTTTGCAAACTTTTCTACAATTGCAACACGCTCTGCAAAAGCTAAACGTGCCCATGCAGGAAATGCTGTACGTGCGGCTTGGCAAGCTTTTTCAACATCTGCAGCTGTAGCTTCAGTACCTGACCATACAGTTTGGTTATCAACTGGGTTTGTTTTTACAAATGTTGTACCGCTGCCTTGTAACCAGACACCGTTTATAAATAAAGAGTTTGACATCAGGATACTTCCATAGGATTTAGTGATAACACACGAACAGCGTGCCCTTCTTGTACACCGAGTTTTTCAGCTTGTTCATGGTTTAAATTTAGAATGTTATCTACGAGATCAAGCTTCATTAACATAGCCCGATAGTCGTGATAGTTATCATTGGCAACAAGGTATTGTGTTTTACCCACAGTCGCTTCATTAGTAATTTTGACAGTTAAAAATTGGCTTTCTTTAACTGCACGCAACTCATCAATATTGGCTTCAATGGTTGGACCTGCATCAAAAATATCGACATATCCTTGATAACGTAAGCCTTCGGACTCAAGCACATGATAAGCAGGTAAAGTATGTGGATGCATTTTTCCAATCACTTCTTGTGCAGCCTTTGGTAAAAGGTCTACATAGACTGGAAAACGTGGCATAAGTTCCGCAATAAAAACTTTTTGGCCAATACCACTTAAATAGTCTGCAGTTGAGAAATCCATATTGAAAAAATGGTGCCCAATCGCATCCCAAAAAGGTGAACAACCATTTTCATCAGAAAAACCACGCATCTCGGCAATTAATTTTTTCTCAAAATATTGCTTAAATGCTGCGATAAACATAAAACGGATTTTTGATAAGAATTTACCGTTTTGGTTTTCACGACGTTCCGGATCTAAAAATAATGTGCAGAGCTCACTACTTCCCGTTCGATCATTACTTAAAAATAAAGTCGGTAATGCTTTATAGACATTTAATGCTTTTGAAGCGTGTACTTGTGTTCCCACATGAAAGTTATACCAAGGTTCGATTAAACCCACAGCAACTTCAATTGCACTCACCCCAATAACACGTTGAGCTTCTGTATCCTCAAGAACAAACAAATAACCCTGTTCGCTCTTATGAACATTACCATTTAAAGTATTGCGAGTACGTGAAATTCGAGCCGAAAGCGTATCCATATTTTGTGGCAAGGAAGTCAGGCCAACACCTGACTTACCTGCTAATTTATAAATATCTTCAAGGTCTCGAAACTCGGCATGACGGACAATCATCATGGCTAGCTTTCCTTTTTTTTATTTAGCCAACTTTGCCAAAGCTCTTTTTAAACGAGCTATCCCTTCATCAATATCTTGTTCAGGAATAATGAGTGAAGGTGTGAAACGAACTACGTTAGGCCCTGCGATCAAAGCAAGTAAACCTTCTTCACCTGCCCAAGTCGTAATATCTTTTGCTTTACCTGCATATTCAGCTTTTAATACGCAACCAATCAATAAACCTTGACCACGAATTTCATCAAAAACTTGATATTCAGCATTTAACGTATTTAATGCATCAAGGAAATATTGATGACGGTGTTTTACACCTTCAAGTACTTCTGGTGTATTAATAAACTCAAAGACTGCGCCTGCAACTGCACTTGCCAGCGGGTTACCGCCATACGTCGTGCCGTGTGTACCCACTGAAAAATGCGGCGCAAATTTATCAGTTGTTAACATTGCACCGACAGGGAAACCACCGCCCAGCGCTTTTGCAGTAGTGAGCACATCCGGTGTAACACCGTAGTTCATGTAGGCATAAAGTGCACCTGTACGGCCGACACCTGTTTGCACTTCATCAAAAATAAGTAAGGCACCAAACTGATCACACAGTGCACGTAAACCTTTTAAAAATTCGATATCAGCAGGAATTACCCCACCCTCACCTTGTACAGGCTCTACAATTACTGCACAGGTTTGCTCATTAATAACTGCTTTAGCTGCTTCTAAATCATTATAAGCAACATGGCTAATGCCGTTTGGAAGTGGTGCAAAGTCTTGTGAATATTTTGGCTGACCACCAGCCGAAACGGTAAATAAAGTACGGCCGTGGAACGCGTTGTTAAATGCCACAATACCGCTTTTACCTGCGATACCGCTGTCAAGTCCAACTTTACGAGCAAGCTTTAATGCTGCTTCATTTGCTTCTGCACCTGAGTTACAGAAGAATACTTTGTCTGCAAATGTATTTTCAGTGAGTTGTTTAGCAAGACGCAGTACTGGTTCATTGGTATAACCATTGCCGACATGCCAAAGTTTTTTTGCTTGTTCTGTTAACGCATTGACTGCCACTGGATGCGCATGACCTAATGCATTTACTGCAATCCCGCCTGCAAAATCGATATATTCTTTATTTTCTTGATCCCAGATACGTGAACCTTCACCACGTACCGGAATGAAATTTGCCGGTGCAAATACTGGAACCATCCAGTCATTAAAGTTGCTTCGAGTTACAGAAATTGGCTGTTCCATGCTTACCTCAGTATCTATTTAATTTATTTAATCTGTCTTACTGTCTTTAATTCATTTAGAAAAAGGGACTGAACAAATAACCCTATACATCCTTTATATTTGCTCAGCCCACTTTTCCTAAAAGGTAATTTCCTCAGATTAGCCTGGGAAAATACCGCGTTCTTTACGAGCCTTTAAGATACGCTCACAAGCCAAGATGTAAGCTGCTGTACGTAAAGTACAAGCATTCTTATTCGCTGTATTCCAAACGTCATCCATTGCTTGAACCATCAACTTGTCTAAACGTTCGTTGATTTCTTCTTCGCTCCAGAAATAGCTCGCCATGTCTTGAACCCATTCGAAGTAACTTACAGTTACACCGCCGGCGTTACATACAACGTCAGGAACAACAACAATGCCACGCTCAACCAATACATCTTCAGCTTTAGGATAAGTCGGGCCGTTCGCGCCTTCTAAAATCAACTTAGCTTTAAGTTTTTCAGCACGCTCAACTGTGATTTGGCCTTCTAATGCAGCAGGAATAATGATGTCTACTTCAGCAGTCCAGAAATCTTCATCTGCAATTGATTGTGCACCAGCAAAACCGCCAACACCTTGGTTTGCGTTTACGTGCTCACGTAATGCAACAAGATCAATACCGTCAGCATTGAAAATTGTGCCAGTGTGGTCTTGAACGTGAGTGATTTTTGCTTTTGATTCAACAAATAAGAAAGCAGCTTCACTACCTACGTTACCAAAGCCTTGAACAGCAACTTTCGCGCCTTCAATTGGTAAGTTGATTTTTGCAGCAACTTCACGGCCAGTAACGAATACACCACGACCAGTCGCTTTAACACGTCCTAAAGAACCCCCTAAGTGAACTGGTTTACCAGTTACAACACCAGTCACTGTGTGACCTTGGCTAGTAGAATAAGTATCCATCATCCAACCCATGATATTGGCATTTGTACCAACGTCTGGAGCAGGAATGTCTTTTTGAGGTCCGATAATGTGACCAATTTCAGTCGTATAACGGCGAGTTAAACGCTCTAATTCACGAGTAGATAATTTACGTGGGTCAACACGGATACCACCTTTTGCACCACCAAATGGCAAGTTCAAAACAGCAGTTTTAATTGTCATCCATGCAGACAACGCCATCACTTCATTTAAATCAACATTTGGATGGTAACGAACACCACCTTTACCAGGACCGCGAGACAAGTTGTGTTGTACACGGTAGCCTTCAAAGTGCTGGATTGAACCGTCATCCATTACGATTGGTACATCAACAATAAGAGCACGCTTAGGACGCTTTAAAGTATCGATATAATCAGCTAAGTGTTCTAGATATGGCGCTACACGGTCAATTTGTGCCAAGTAAGTTTGCCATGCATCGCTATGTTCGTTTACGTATGAAAGATCTGACATCTTTTTTCCTATATACCTACATAGACTCAGATGTGATAAATCCGTAGTCTTTATTATTCAGCAACCAAAACCTTGCAATAACAATGTTTTGATTTATTTATAAAATCTTCCGCTCTTCTAAAGCTTCAGACCTTTTAAATTCCATCTTGTGATATCAAAAGTAAGATTTACTTTTATATATCGATATCTTTTACAATCTTTCTCTTGCTCATCTGCTGTTTATAAAAAATGTCTTTATAAAAGCAAAAGTTCCACCGCAATCAACTCAAAAAAGTCGATTGGAAATAAGTGCAAAAGAGGTGACATAACCGTTTGGGAGTTAAAAAGAACTAGGGTTCATAAAACAAAAAACCATAAGTCCATGAAATTATTTTTGACTAATCGATAGATCCCTCCATTAGTCTTTTTAAATAAAAATTGTTCAATAATACTGCAAGCTTCACATCACTACTCAAGCTGATTAATCGCGCTTTCATATAGACATAAAATCTTTAAGTAAATATAGCACAGAGCAAGATAATTTAGAACATTTTAAAATAAACAAGCAGAGAAAAAATAATCAATTTCCCCGAAATTTTATAATAAAAAAGTAACAAAGCCTAAAAAAAGCCTCAGCCATAATAATTTTATTTTATGGAAATTAAAAAAATATTAAAATTAAAAATGGTTAAAAAATTACCATTTAATAACAATAACTTAATTAACAAAAAATTTCAAAAATCCTTCAATTTTTTTAGAAAATTTCATAATATTTTTTTGTACAGTCTTATTTAAAATAAAAAATAGAAATATAAAAATTACACAACTATTAAATAATCATGTTAAACATATACTTATTTAAAGACTTATAATAATTAGCTATTAATAACATTCCGATAAATGGTTAATTTATGAATCATTATTTGAATTTATTATTAAAATAAAAAAAACATTTTTAAAAAAAATATATAAAAGTACTCTTCTATGCACAATTTATAGACATAAAAAAAGGTCCCATGAGGGACCTCTTATCAACCAAATTAAGCAATAAATAGGCTTAGTTTGGAGCACTCTCTTTCTTACGATAAAAGACAAAATAGCTGATATAACACAGTAAGATAAAGATAATACAGCAGATAAATCCAACCTGCATAGATGGATCAAACACCATACTGATACAAGTAACTATACAAAATAGCCCACCTACAATTGGAGTAAGAGGGAAAAGCGGAGCAGCAAAACGTAAATCTTTTGCTGTCTTTCCTGACTTATACCATTGTCTACGGAAGTTAAATTGTGAAATACAAATGGCAATCCAAACAACAACCATTGTAAAGGCAGCAACACCTAACAAATTTTTGAAAATTGTTTCTGGTGCAAACTGTTCTGAAAGCAACCCAGGAATAGCACCAAACATCGTCACAATAATGGCAACAATAGGTGTGCCAGATGGTGTAAGTTTAGCGAAAATTTTAGGTAATTGATTTTTTGCTGAAAGCGACCACATCATTCGTGATGCAGCAAATAAACCAGAATTGGCAGCTGAAAGCAGCGCCGTAATAATTACGAAGCGGATAATGTCTTCTGCATACGGAATACCAATATAATTAAATACTGTCACAAATGGACTACTGCTCACATCATTTGCATTAAGACCAGCAAGATGAAATGGAAGCAAAGAACAAATGACAACAATTGTTCCCACAAAGAATATGAGCAAACGCCAAATCGCTGCATTAATTGCCTTAGGTACAGTCTTTGCCGGTTCCTCTGCCTCACCTGCAGCAACTCCAATAAGCTCAGTACCAGAGAAGGCAAAGTTTACAATGAGCATGGTTGTGAAAATTGGGAATAAACCGTGCGGGAACCAACCTTGAGCCGTTAAATTGCTGAATAAAGGCGCTGTTTCATGTCCGTGATAAGGAATAAAACCAAAAATTGCCAATAAACCCAAAGTAATAAATACAATAATTGTTATAACTTTAATCAGAGCAAGCCAGAACTCAGATTCGGCAAATAAACGCGTTGAACTAATATTAAGGAAAAAGACAAGACCACCAAAAAACAAAGTCCACGCCCAAACAGAAGTAGATGGAAACCATTCCTTAACCAGCAAAGCTGCGGCAGTAAATTCAGTTCCTAAAGTGGCAGTCCAAGTCAACCAATATAGCCAGGTAATCATATAACCTGTGCCTGGACCAATATAGCGTCGTGCGTATTCACCGAAAGAGCCCGATTCAGGCACATGAACCGCTAGCTCACCAAGACAGAGCATAACGGTGTAGGCAATCAAACCGCCCAAGAAATAAGAGATAATTGCGCCAATTGGGCCAGCTTGAGCAATTACGTCGCCAGACCCTAAAAAAAGACCTGTACCTATGGCACCGCCAAGGGAGATCATCACCAAATGTCGAGTACTCATTGCTCGTTTCAAAGGTGCAGAACTTCCATGTTGCGATGCATCATTATTCCGATAATTTAATGATTGCATATAAAAAACTGTAACGACAATTTAGTAAAAAATCATTTTAGGAGAAAAAAATAAATATGCAATTATCTTGGAATAGTGAAGCTATTTTAAACACCCCTTCTCAGCACAAATAAAATTACAATAAAAAACAATTAATTAATAACCTTCGAATCAATCATTGTATTTTAATCAACCTAATACTATTTCTTTAATTTATATAAAAACAAAAACCATTAATTTTTAAATATAATAATTTTTCGCTTAATTTATCATGGCTACTTTTAGCCCTATCTTTATTTAAAAATTAATCGCATTATTTATTTAAATAATGACTTTTGATTTTATATACAAATAAATTAATAAAAAAATATTTTTTGAGCAAAAAATAAAGCCCAAATTTGAAGATTTGGGCTTTATTTAATCAGTAAATTAAAATTAATAACTGGTCAGTACAAATTGTTGCGATGGTTGAACTGAACCTTCAATGTAGTCACAAACGCCTTGTTCATCACAATCTAAATTAAATTGCTTGTAGCTCAATGCAAAAAAATCAGCATATTGTTTAATGACAAACGGACTCATATCCGAGCTTAATGCATCACCTTGTTTGAATAATTTAATAATTTTTCGGTCATTCATACCTAACAAATAAATTTCATTATTTAATTCAATATGTGCAACTCCTGTCCGCTCTGTCGCAATTGGAATTAGATACGATGTGTTTGCTAGCACAACATCTATAGCATAAGCTTCAAGCTTTAAATTAATTAAATTGAATACCAAGACTGTATCAGAGTGAGTCTGCAAACCTTTTTTATAAGTTGCAGCTTGCTGAATGTACTGAATTTTAATTCCAAGCTTTTGAAAATCGTGCTCAGTTGCCTGCTTTGTTTTTAAAAGACTACGTGTAATCGCTTGCTTGAGCGGGTTATCTAAATAACGTTCATCTAATTGAAAATCATTTTGACGTAAAATTTTTAATAACATGCTGTCATGGTATGTCAGCACATTCGCAAGTACATTACGGTAATAGAATTTACTTTGTTTTTTGATTTTACGCACATGTTGATAGAAATACGTTTCATCAAATTCATGCTCAATAAAATCATGTAACAGACTTGAGCTTGCCAATACTGATAAAGCTTCATGCCCTGTAAAAGGTAAATGAACCGTATGTAAACTTGGCAATAGCTCTTTTATTTTTAAGTAATGTTCGCGATCGACAGCAAAGTAAGGGTCATAAACAATAATATATTCACGACTTGCATCTACATCTTGCTGTTGAATTTGCATATCTTTATTTGCAACAGCATCAAAGAATTCAGCATAGCGGCGGTCTTCGACCTGTTCAGGGTCAATTGAATATTGAGGTACAAATGCAACGATTCGATTCATGTTTAAAAGGTTCGAATATTTGATTGCTGCATAGCCGCCCATTGAGCCGCCATAACCTACAATATTTTTAAAACGCTGAATAATAGTCAAAATGGCTTTGGTCATTTCAACCATACTGGCTTTTGGGAACCATGATTTTTGTTTTGGCATAATCCCAATAACATTGTATTGGTACTTTATTAGAGACTTTTCAGCATTGATAGATAAGCCACTCGCTCGGGTAATCAAATCGCCAAAAGAGAGAACTAATGTATTAGAATCGCCTTGTAAAAAAATGGCTCTAATGTGTTCGTCTTCAAAAATAATTTGCTTATCCATGCTCACACCGAAAGAAAATTTACTCCCACATACATCGTCAAAAATGAAACAAAATAGGTGTTTTGCCAATTTATGATTGCGGAGTATCTTATTTTATAGATGCCAGTCAGATTAAAAAGCGCAAAATATGACACAATCCTTACATCCTGCCGCTCAAAAAGGATTCAGCTCCGCTGCGGAGCTTTATCAGCAAGTTAGGCCGAATTATCCAGCAGAAATAGTCAGTTGGCTGCAAGAACGTCTCCAAATACATGAAAATTCTACTGTTATTGATCTTGGCTCAGGTACTGGCAAATTCTTACCCTACTTAAAACAAACACGTGCCAATATTATTGCAGTAGAGCCAATTGGCGAGATGTTACAACAGCTTCAGCAAGCCTATACTGATATTAAAACTTTACAGGCATTTAGCCATGCTATTCCGGTAAACGATCAACAAATTGATGCGGTCATTTGCGCTCAATCTTTCCATTGGTTCGACAACATGGAAACACTGACCGAAATCCATCGAATATTAAAACCACAAGGACATTTAGGTCTCGTTTGGAATCAGCGTGATGAGCGTACAGACTGGGTGAAAGCCTTAGCAGATTTTTTACTACCTCTTGAAGGCGATACGCCGCGTTACCATAGTGAAAAGTGGAAAAAGGTTTTTGAAAACCAAAATTTATTTATTTTTGACAGTTTAGAAACTTTTTCGCAATCACAGCATGGTACTGTCGAACAAGTGGTGAGTAAAAGATTACTCTCTACAAGTTTTATTGCAGCAATGACTGAAAAAGATCAATTACAGCTCAAAGCTCAATTTGAGAAAATTATTTATGATTTTACAGGCCTAGGCCCACAAGATCAGATTGATTTTCCATATGTCACATATGCATATCATTTTCAAAAAAGTACGTCGTCAAATCATAGAGAATAGGTTCGGTTGAAAGCTATGTTTAAAAAAACGCATCATATCATTTTAATGTCTTTGCTCAGCTCTAGCCTATTATTGACTGCTTGTAAAAAAGCAGATGAACCAGCAAAGACTGAGCAATCTCATACAAGTTCATCTACTGATCAGGTGATGGAAAAGCTCAATGAAAGGCCTGTTAAAAAGTTCGCAGCCACTGCTGACGATGCGCATGACATTGCTTTATTAGAAGACTATGACCGTCGCTTTACTGAAATGAGCGATGAGATGGAAACTGAATTAGAAAAAATGCATGCGGCAGGTACACTCACCACAGAGTTTGAACAAAAACGCACGCTTGATAATGTTCGCTCAGCATTGACCATGTTAAAAGACCTCGACTTAAAAACTGAACAAGGTCGCTATATTCAAGGCTTACTTTATCAATATTGGGAAAACCAAGAAAAACACATCAGTGATAAACAGGCCAATAAAGATGAACAAGTCAATCAACTTGCTGACTACTTACAAGCTCAGAACCAGTTGAAATACTGGAAAGCTTCACAGCAGCATTAATTTTATAGTGTGCAATAAAAGGCCTTCTGAACAAGAAGGCTTTTTAATTTATATATTTTGTTTTTCAACCCAATGAATCGATTGAACACGGAATAACTCACAAGCACCATCACCTGTATCAGTTGAGGTTAAAGATGACCGCCAAACTAAATTTTTATCTTTAATTTCGACCAAGTCACCTTTGAGGTATACCAAGTCACCGCGTTTAACTTGTTTAATTTGTTGAGCAATTTGAGGACTCGCAGGAATGATGTGCATATTAGACACCATTTGCATCGCTTGCTCAGCAGGTACAGGAAGCTTACTCATTTTCCAGTTCAAATAGCGGTCATACTGTTTAACTGAAATGGTACGAGCAATATCTGGTTGAGCAAATAGCCCCCAACTTACCGCATAATCGATCGGTGAGAACTTAGCTTGTTCATCATTTTTATAAATTTTTGAACCTAAAATTCTAAAATTGCCTTGAAATGGCTGTAACACAGAAATTGACTGATCTTTTTCAATCGGTAACAAACCATTTGCAATATTATATTCACCAGAAGTAGAGGCCGTCGAAGCAAAAGCTGAGCTGATACATAAAGAGGCCAATAAGCCTAACATTACATGTTGTTTTTTCATCGCTTTATACCTCAAATATTACTAGATCAAATGCAGCAGATCTCTAATTTATAGTAGCTCTAAGCGATGAAAAAAATATCGGTATTTAGTAACAATACAGATCAATTTCGTCTATTTTTGTGCCTAATTAAATTGATTGTTAATCTTCAAAATCAATTCGCAACGTTTCAAAGCGTACCTTTCCTTCTTTTATTGCTTGAGCAATTGCTTGCTGTCCTTTGGTTAGACGAGCTCCCCCACTTTTAATATCAAGCAAGATAATCTGGATATCCTCGGCAGTTCCATCTCCATCTCTAAAATCGGTATAGCCATCAAAAATAACGTAATCAACCGGGTCACCCAGAAATTTGGCATCACTTGGTAAGTATTGAAACTCAGGTAAAATCGGAGCAAATTGTTCTGCCATTTTACCTTTTAATACAGCGCGGCTTGTATTCACACTCCGCTTTTGTGCCTGGGCAAGGGCCTGTTGATGCTCAAGCTCTAACTCTGCAATGTATTGCTCGTATTCAGCCTTGATTCGACCATTACGGGTATTTGATAAAATAAGCGTTGTGATAATAATACCAATACCAGCACCTATAAGCATGGCCAGCCATACGGACATAAATTTTCCTTAATAAATACATATCATCACGGTAGATGAGCAATCATATCTAAAATTACGAACTAGCTTAAACTTTTGTCAAAGGCAGTCATCTACTTCTCATAAAAAGATGCTAAGGTATAAGCAGAACAAGTGTGCTGCTGAATATAACTGAATTTATGAAAACGATACTTATTGCAAATCAAAAAGGTGGATGCGGAAAAACCATGACAGCCATTACGTTGGCAACAGCTTTGGCACAAAAAGGATATAAAGTAGCTTTAGCGGACTCTGATAACCAGAAATCTTCCTTACAATGGTTAAAGCAACGTCCAGAAAATGTAGCTGCAATTCAAAGCCTTGATTGGCGCCAAGAAAAATCTATTGGTGATGCACCTAAAAATTTAGATTATTTAATTATTGATGCACCCGGCGCTCTTTCAGGCGACCATGCTGAACAATTAGTCAGCGAAGCTCATGCCATTATTACACCACTTCAACCTTCATTTTTTGATATCGACAGTACACGTCGTTTTCTCAAGCATTTGCAGGATATTAAACGTATTCGCAAAGGAAAAGTACAAATTTTACTGCTTGCAAATCGTGTTAAACCGAATAGTGCTAGCTCAAAAGATATTCAGCAATTTTTTGAAAAAATCGAACATGAACCGATTGCATGGATTGCAGAGCGTAGTGCTTATGGCAGTTTAGCAATGCAAGGTTTGAGTGTGTTTGATAAACCACAAAAAAACTTTATTGCAATTCAAAGCCAGTGGCAGCCACTTTTAAATAAACTAATCGAAGATAAGTCCGAGTGGTTTTAAAAATAACTTTTTCATTTTTATTGAGCAGGAATGTATAGATCAGCATTTCTGCCTAAAATTTGCCTCAGGTCATTTTTCAGTTAATATGACCCCATTCTATTTAAATAATTAGAGAATTTTTGTTCGTGCATCCATACGCTCCTACTTTACAGCGCGTTTTATTGTTTGGGCTGTTTTTCATCCTGTTATTTTTAGGATTTAACATCCTGAAGTACTTTATTGTACCTGTAGTTTGGGCTGCGATTATCGCCTACATGACTTGGCCAATTTATTTAAGAATTCAGCGTTTTTTTGGCGAAAACCGTAATAATTTAAATGCCACAGTCATGATTAGCTTTGTTATCTTAGTTGTTGGTGTACCCCTAATCTGCGCTATTTTTATTCTGCAACATGAAGGCCGCAATCTGTATCTTGATTTACAGCGTCAGGTTTTTTCTGGTCATTTAAGCGTACCTGATTTCATTAAAAATCTTCCTTTTATTGGCAAAGAAATAACCAGAACACTAAATGATATAAACACCGACCCAAATAGTACGATTCAGAGTATTGCCGTTTGGATACAAAGCCATTTAAGTTATGGGCGAGTTTTAATCAATGAAATTAGTAAAAATCTCGTCAAACTTGGTTTTGCAATTTTAAGTCTTTTCTTCTTTTACCGTGACGGTCACACGATCTTAACTCAAGTGAGTAAAGCCTTAGAAATGGTGATTGGCCTACGTATTCACCATTATCTAGATACAATTTCAGAAACAACCCGTGCCGTTGTCTATGGTGTCGGTTTAACTGCAATTGCTCAAGCAGTACTTGCTGGATTGAGTTATTTCGTCGCTGGTGTACCGAATCCAATGGTGCTCACGATTGCGACGTTCTTATTAGCACTCATTCCCTTCGGTACCCCTGTTTCCTATTTAGGTGTTGGTCTATGGCTGTTTTCACAAGGGCAAACCATGGAAGCCATTGGCGTGGTTTTATGGGGTGTTCTGATTGTAAGTAGCTCAGACAATGTGATTCGCCCACTTGTAATTTCTGGTGCAACTCAAATTCCGTTTTTACTGATTATGTTTGGTGTACTGGGTGGTATTGCGAGTTTTGGTTTAGTCGGTTTATTTATTGGCCCTGTTATTTTAGCTGTTTTATTAGCGATTTGGCGTGAATGGCTTCATGAAACGATTGATCCTGAACCCATGCCCAAAACGACCATGATTTATGATTCGGATGATGATTTACCACCATCTAAAAATTAAGCCAATGATTTAAAAATGTTTCAGGATACAAAGTGACTATTTAAATTAACTTGTAGGGTTTACAGGACTTTGCTTGAATAAAAAAATTAGATTTATATCTATAAGGACATCTAATAATGCCAGTATTAAATAAAATGAGTGCAGTATGTGCACTAACAGCTTTATTAACAGTTGGTTGTAGTACGGTAAGCAAAACAGTATCTGATACGACTCATGCATTAACGACAATGCATACCAAAAAAGTAGTCGATGTAAATGAAGTCACAGCTAATGGGATTGGTAAAAAAATCGGGACGATTAGCTTTCAAGACAGTGATAAAGGCTTAATTATTACCCCTGCTTTAGCAGATTTACCAAGCGGTACTCGTGGTTTCCATATTCATGAAAATGCATCGTGTGCTCCTGCTGTTAAAGATGGAAAACCAGGTGCTGCTTTAGCTGCAGGTAGTCATTATAATCCTAATCAAGCACCACATCATGGTACGCCAACTAACGGGCACTTGGGCGACTTACCAGCATTAGTCGTTGACAATACTGGTGTAGCTACCACTGCTGTTATTGCGCCACGTTTAAAACTTGCTGACATTCAAGGTCGCGCAATCATGATTCATGCGGGCGGAGATAACTATTCAGATTCTCCTCTACCTTTAGGCGGTGGCGGAGCACGAATTGCCTGTGGCGTAATTCAATAATTTGTTATTTTTTAAATTGTGGGTATCTAAAAAGATATCCACAATTTTGTTATTTTATTAAGCAGTTTAGACAAATTAATTATTATAAAATCTTAAAAACAAACTGACTTTTTTAAATAAAACGCATAATATTTTTCAAGTAATAAAAATTTAAATATTCCTTATCACGTACCCTCTCATTTAGAAAAAAGCCGTGAATTATTTGACTCAAATATTTAATCGTTTTAAAGCGAATTCAATTTTAATTTACTGCCTGCAAATTTTAATTGTACTCACAGGCACAACTTTAGGCTTACTGTGGTTGGGCCATAACGAACTCATTGTTCCTGTAACGTTAGGTGCGATTGCCGCAGCACTAACCGATTTTGACGATCGCTTAAGTCTTCGTTTACGCAACTTACTGTATGTCTGCCTACTCTTTTTTACTGTCAGCACTATTCTTGGATTTTTAGCACCCTATAAACTTTTATTTATTTTATATCTTTCAATTTCAAGTGCTTGTTTCATTTTATTGGGCGCCTTAGGTCAGCGCTACGCTACCATTTCTTTTGGTACAATTTTACTTTCAATTTATAGCATGTTTGGTTTAGGAGAATATGCTCACTGGTATCAACAGCCTACTTATTTTGTCTATGGCGCACTGTGGTATGGCATAACTTCTATTTTATTTTTTATTCTTAAACCAACACTTCCTTTACAAGATAAACTTTCACAAATTTTTGAAGAAATCTCTGCCTTACTTCAAGCTAAAGCGCGCTTGTTCGATCCTGATAATAAAGAAAATGTTGAACAGCTTTTATTTGAATTATCACTACAAAATACGCAAGTCGCGCAAAGTCTTAACCAAATACGCAGCTCCCTGCTTACTCGCCTTAAGGCATCACGAGTGAGTAATAAAAGTATTTACTGGTTAAACCTGTACTTTTTTGCCCGCGATATACATGAACAGGCGACTTCTAATTATCTACACTACGAACATATTCAACAAAATTTTAGCCGTAGTGATCTTATTTTCCGTTTTCAAAAAAATCTACGTTTACAGGCCCAAGCTTGCCACGATTTAGCCCAATGTATTTTGCATAACCAGCAATATCAGTCTTCTCAAGAAGGACAAATTGTTTTAAACCATTTGGAAAGTTCTTTAAAAGACTGGATACAACAGCACCCGCAAAATTTTGAAGTTAAAAATCTAAAATTGATTTTTAATAATTTAAAAGGCATGCATGAACAATTTGAACAGCTTCAATATACTCAGCCGTTTAATGAAACGCTAAGTCAAAACAAACAAGAACACCTCAATTTGCTAGATGATGATATTCAAGGTTTTTCTGACCTTGTCTTAAAAATTCGGCAGCAACTAACACCACAATCTGCCCTATTTAGACATGCAATACGAATTGCGGTTGTGTTTGCTGCGGGTTACGCAATTTCTCTATTACCTTTTGCCCAACATGGCTACTGGATTTTACTCACTAGTTTATTTGTTTGCCAAATTACTTACTTTGCAACCAAAAGCCGTTTAAAACTTAGAACAATTGGAACCTTACTTGGCGTTTTATGGGGTATTCCTATTTTGTATTTTGTTCCAAGCATTGAAGGTCAACTCATTCTCACTATTATTTGTGGAGTTAGCTTTTTCTACTTGCGCCAGAAGAAATATGCGTTGGCAACACTGATGGCAACCTTAATGGTATTGCTCATTTTCAACTTAAAAGGCGCAGGTTTTAGTATTATTTTACCTCGTCTAATCGACACCTTATTAGGCTGCTTTATTGCATGGCTTGCTGTTAATTTTATATGGCCAGACTGGAACTTTCGTAATATTCCAAACAATATTAAAAAAAGTAGCCAAGCCACCCTGGATTATTTCAATATGATTGTTGAGCAATACCAGCATGGTAAAAATCAGGACATTGAATATCGTAGAATTCGCCGTGCTGCACATAATGCACAAATTGAGCTCTCGAATATGATTTCGAGCTTAAGTGCTGAGCCCAACCCAAAACCAGAGCTGATTCATTACGCCTTTCGTTATTTAGTTTATAGTCATAGCCAGTTGAGTTATGTCGCAGCATTAGGTAGCCAAAGACAAAAAATTGAAGATCAACATGTATTACAGCTTTTACTAGATTGCCAGCAAATTCTTAACCAAAGTTTATTTGAACAAGTTTCTGTTGACTTGAATTTTATTGAGCAAACTTTAAAGCAAATTCAAAGCTTAACAACTCATGAAGACTTTTCAGAAAGCTACACGCTCGTGTTAAAACAAATGAGCTTACTATTAGAAACCTTGCCTGAGTTGTTGACCCTTAAAAACAAACTTTTAGAGCAAGAAATTAAGTAGAATAAAAAATACCGGAATATAAATTCCGGTATTTTTTTAATGTAAATTTTGTGCAACTCTTTCCTGCATTTCCTCTTTTAAGGCCAAGCGTGGTTGAGTAAACCACAGTACGATAAATGCAAAAGCAGATAGCACGAAAGCCCATAAGTGAAATTGAGTATAGAGATAACGTACAAGCTCAATCATTGCAAAAAAGCTCGTCATTAATAGCATTGAAACAGCAGCAGCTACAGTTCCTTTCGACACTTCAGATGACATAAGTGCAAAGCGATACAACACTGAGAAACTAATTCCTTCACCAAAGCAAATAAGTGTCATGCCCGTAAGTAAACAAGGAATTAAATAGGTTTGCCAGACAACACCTAATATTAAAATGACTGTACCAGTGAGCATAATTGGTAAACCAATCAGGACTGTTCTACCTAAAGCCAAACGGTCAATAATTTTAATTAAAACGATGTTACCTACAATTAAACCTAAAAATACTGGAAATTGAGCTAATCCATATTGCACACTCGTTAGCTTGAGCTCATCGACCAAAATAATTGGCGATAATGCAATCCAAAGCATAAGCGGCATACCGACAAGCGGTAAGGCTAGCGTTAAACCAAGGAATTGCCGATTGCTAAATACTTTTTTAAAGTCATCAAAAAGATAACTAAAAGGCTGTTTGGTCACACTTACCTTCTGACTCGGCATTTGTTTCTTTAAGCCAACCCAACTCAGCAGCGCAAGTAAAGCAATTGCCACAAAACCCCAGTGCCAAGATACATAATCAATTAAGAAGGCTCCAAGTACAGGTCCTAGCAAGGGCGCAAGCAATGAGATATTTGCCATGAGTGCCATGACTTTAATTGCATCACGTTCGGCAAAATTTTCTTGAATTGCCGCATATCCGACTGCTGAAATTACGCTTAATCCAATACCTTGTAAAAAACGTAATGTCAGAAAGTGTTCAATTTGTCGCGTTAATAAAATTAAAAAACAGCACAAGGCAAAAAATAAAACACCGGTCAAAAGTACTTTTTTACGGCCTAATCGATCTGACAAAGGTCCTAGTAACCATGCAACAGATGCACCACCTAATAAATAAAATGACATTGAAGACGGCGCCCAAGTTGCACTTACACCGAAATCTTCAGTAATTGCCAACATCGCTGGCTGAATCAGGTCATTACCAATATAAACCGCAAATTCAAATAGCACTAAAGCTAAAGGAAACATCAACGTTGTACGGTTCAACGCTGTCGTTTGAATATTTTTCATGAGTTGTACACTTCAAAATAGCGGCCAAAATGTCTCAGCAACTACATATTGAAATAAATAATGTAGTCATGACGATGACAGTATGGTCAGTCAATCTTTAGTTAAGCTGTTATATGCCGTGAGAGTGCATGTTTAGAATGTGAAACACCGTATTCACAAGGTGTCTAAGACAAGAAAAAATGTATGACGTGAGATTCGGTAATTTTTACCATTTGGCTTAATTGCCGGATGACACAATATCACTTTTTATATTGATCAGCAATCGGACAATTTCAACCATTTTAAATTCTATATTTTGCTTAGCCTCAACCCACTTTTATATTGTGAATAACTCTAAAGTTATCCACATATCTTCTAAGGATTCAGCCTTAAGGACAAGGGTTAACTTGAAAATCTGTTGTTTCCTGCCCTTTTGTACATTGGTAGCTTTGCTTTTTATTTACGATTTTCCAAATGGTCTGATCACGTTTTAATAAATATTCAGTACGTGTTTTTGATATAGCATTTTCACTAGGCACAGTTTGTAAAATAGTTACTTGTGCATTAGAAGCATCATCCAAAGCATTCATTTGCTGTGAAATACTTAAATTACTTGCGTTATTTAAAAGGTTTGGTTGATCGATCAAAACAGCTTGTATCGGACTATTAGCTTGAGGTGTAGGTGGGTTTGTATTCGGTGTACATGCACTCAGAACCAATAAATTACACATCATGAGTAAACCAATTTTTTTCATACTCAACTCCACCACAACTTCACCTTGATGCTAAAGGCTACAAACAATTTTTTCCGTTCAACTTTGTAAAATATATCTTTCAAGTAAAGCATAAATACAATATATCCAGTCCATATTAGTGATTTTTACTCAATAATATTTTTCCAATTACTGCATTTTTCTCTAAGAGTATCTTCTCTAAAGTATCGCTCAAGTTTAAGAATTGAATTAGAGAAACTTCCATGAGCAATATTTTAGTCATTAATGGCGCTAAACAATTTGCGCATTCAAATGGTGAATTAAATGACACACTCACGGCATTGGCAACGGACCATCTCACTGAACTAGGCCATGACGTACAAGTCACTCGTGCAGATAGCGACTACAATGCAGAAGCTGAGGTAGAAAAATTCTTATGGGCAGATGTCGTGATTTATCAAATGCCCGGCTGGTGGATGGGTGCACCGTGGACTGTAAAAAAATATATTGATGATGTATTTACGACAGGTCACGGTTCATTATATGCAAACGATGGTCGTAGCCGCTCTGATGCCTCAAAAAAATATGGTTCAGGTGGTTTAATTCATGACAAGAAATATATGCTGTCACTCACTTGGAATGCACCGATGGAAGCATTTAATGATGCAGATCAGTTCTTCCACGGCGTTGGTGTAGATGGTGTTTATTTACCATTTCATAAAGCCAATCAGTTCTTAGGTATGAGTACCCTACCAACATTTATTGTAAATGATGTAATTAAAATGCCTGACATTGATAGTTACGTTGAAGAATATAAAGCACATCTAAACACTGTATTTGCAGCAGCCTAATCCGGAGAAAACCATGCTTACCATTATTGCGGAAATTCGTACTCAATCGGGTGGACAGCACCGCCAAAACGTATTGGATGCATTTCAGAAAATCATTCCAACTGTTTTAGCAGAAGAAGGTTGTCATGGTTATGAACCTTTAATTGACCATAAATCAAATGCGAGCTTCCAGACTCAAGAGCCTGACACGATTGTTATGTTAGAAAAATGGGAAAGCGTGGCTCATCTTGAAGCACACTTAGCTACACCTCATATGCAAGCGCATCATGAAGCAGTCAAAGATGATGTCGTTGATGTCAAAATTAGAATTTTAGAGAGTGGCGCATAATTTAAAGGGTATAAAAAAGACGATATATTTATCGTCTTTTTATTTTTATGAGCAAAGCTGTGTTTGGAAACCTTTAGTATTTTTTCCTCTCGCACATTGGTAGCTCTTTTGCTTATTTTGCAATTGCCACTTTTCATCGACTAATTTAAATGAATATTCTGTACGAATAGCTGAAACAGAGTCATCCATTAAACCTGTTTGAATGACCGTAATACGAGAAACAGTCGGAGACTCTACACGGTTAAACACTTGCTGAACTGAGGTGTTATTGTGCTCTTTTACAATCTCAGGTTGAGCTTTAAGTACTTGTTGCATTGGGGTTTCCGAACCCACAAATGGAATTAATTTACTGGTCGTCGCACACCCAGTGAAAAGTCCAGCACAAAGAGCTGAAATCAAAAATAAACGTTGCATCTTTATCACCAAAACAAAAGGCATAGCTTTATGATGCTATGCCTTGCTCGGTTACTCTGTAGAAACTATGTAGTTGTAAGTATGGCTACTCTTTTACAGACCAAATATTTGTTCTTGCTTACTCAACTTTAATTACAATCGTTTGATAAAATTAATTTCAAATACACATAACAAATAGGATTGTTATGCAACTGACTTATGCGGGACAAGTTTTCTTGGTGGTCGTTGCAGTTTTGATGATTTGGTCATTTGTACTCACCAAGTTTTGGGTCAAGCGTTTAGCTAAAAATCGTAAAAGTAGTAAATTTGAATTTGCTTATTTATTTGCCGTGGTTTTTAGTATTAGTGCTTTATTTTTCCCATTTACTTATTGGGTTTCTCAGGCAGTCTACGGCTTAGCAACCAAACCAACTTACGATGCAACTGTAGTGAGTTATACTTCTGAATGGGTAGATACTGAACGCACAGACTCAAATGGGCGTAAATATAAAACTAAAACACTCATGCATACTGCTCAGGTTCAATTTAAAGATAATCAAAATAGAACTCTAACTTTAGATAATTCAGTTCGCTCTGTTGATATGCCTGTAGTTGGTGAACATATTACTGTTGTTTATGAATCTGGTGATCACACAGCGCAAGAAAAGAGCTGGCGAACAATTCTATTGTTTGCAGCCGCTTTATTTATGCTATTTATTTTAGGTTATGTGTTGCTCATGATTATTGCCTACAGTCTAAAGCGCGACATGGAACCCTACAAAACATTTGCTAGCATGTTAATTTTTAAAGTCACGCTTCCACTTGGAACAATGGCGATGTTTTCGATGTTGTCTTATTCTATTTTTGCCTATTTCTTTTTAGGTAATCCAAGGGATTTACCTCTATGGGCCATTGTGCTTTGTAGTTTTTTTGCTCTTAGTCTTTTACCGTTGATTTATCATATTCTGACAGGTTGGAAAGCGTACAAGAAATAAAAAAATTAATAAAAAAGCGCATCTTACGATACGCTTTTAGCAGAACTTCTTTTATTTAATAAAGCATTAGAGATCAAATAATTTACCCGGGTTCATAATACCTTTCGGGTCAAATACTTTTTTCAAAGCTTTCATATATTCAATTTCTTCAGGAGAACGCGAATATTCCAAATATGGCTTTTTCGTCATACCTACGCCATGCTCGGCAGAGATTGAACCATCGTATTTTTTCACGGTATCAAATACATATTTATTCACAACCTGACACTTCGCAAAGAACTCATCTTTGGTTAAGTTTTCAGGTTTTAAAATATTTAAGTGTAAGTTACCGTCACCAATATGACCGAACCAGCAAATTTCAAAGTCAGGATAGTTCTCTTGAACAATCGCATCAATTTCACGAATAAATGCAGGTACATGAGTAATTAATACAGAAATATCATTTTTGTATGGAATAAACGGTGCAATTGATTCAGAAATATCTTCGCGTAAACGCCATAAACTCTCTACTTGGTCAAGGCTTTGGCTCATCACGCCATCAAGTACCCAGCCCTGCTCCATACAGTGCTCGAAAATTTCCATTGCTTTGTCGATAATCGGCTCGTATGGTGCTTCAAACTCAAGCAATACATAGAACGGACATTCGGTTTCAAATGGACGTTGTACATGACCATTGTTTAAAACTTTTTGCATTGCAAGTTCACCAAAGAACTCAAATGCTGTTAAGTCGATATCTTTTTGGAACGCATGTAATACAGGCATCACTGCATCAAAATCAGGAACACCTAAAACTAAAACTTGTAAGTTTTGTGGTTGACGCTCAAGTTTAATTTCTGCTTCGGTCACTAAACCTAATGTACCTTCACCACCAATAAACAAATGCTGTAATGCATAACCAGTTGCATTTTTAACCATGCCTTTGTTTAAACGTAAAATGTCGCCTTTACCAGTAACAACAGTTAAACCAAGCACCCAGTTACGTGTCATGCCATATTTAATGACTTTAATACCGCCAGCATTGGTACCAATATTACCGCCAATCTGACTAGAACCCGCTGATGCAAAGTCAACCGGATAATACATACCTTGTTCTTCTGCATAATTCTGCAATTGCTCAGTCACAACACCAGCTTGAACACGCACCATACGATCTGCCGGGAAGAACTCAAGAATCTGGTTCATTTTGTCCATACTAATGACAATTTCACCATTGGTTGCTACTGCGCCAGCAGAGAGACCAGTACGGCCACCAGACGGCGTAATCGCGACATTAAACTGGTTCGCAAGTTTTACAACTGCCTGAACTTGTTCAGTCGTTGATGGAAAAACGATGACCGATGGGTTCGGATTAAAATGCTTGGTATGATCTTTACCCCAGTTTTCGAGACTATCAGCATCGGTTTTAATACGGTTTTCACCGACGATTGCTGTTAATTGGGTGAGTAACTCAGGTGTTAAAGCGACTGGAGCATTCATCGTTTGCAGACCTAGCAAGAAGTAAACTGTGGTGGGATTATGACCTCATATTCTCAAGGTTTTCACCTGAGCAAAGCCATAATGTTCAAGGAACTTCTATATTCTACATGTAACCGCACAAGCGATAAAGTTCATAATAGAGATACTGTCACTACAAAACATGTTTAAAACCAATAAATGTGTTTTTATCAGGCTCCGAAGGAAAGTCTAAGCCTTTAAGAATACCAAGCATATTTCATAGCGCTCGGCAAGCCATAAACAGAAGTGATTAGACATAGATAAAATTGCCATAAGGCGATGGTATAAACGAAATATCTATAGCGCTGCCCAGTATGTTATTATACCGCCACCAAATTTGGCCTTTGTAGCGGAGCCGTAATGAGCCAACATCTTTCACTACCTAAAGATAAAATCCGTTTCCTTTTGTTAGAAGGCGTTCACCAAAACGCAGTCGATACTTTAAACGCTGCGGGTTACACCAATATTGACTATCGTAAAACTGCTCTTGAAGGCGAAGCGCTTAAAGAAGCAATTAAAGATGCTCACTTTATTGGTATTCGTTCGCGTACCCAATTGACTGAAGAAGTTTTCGAAGCTGCAAATAAATTGATCGCAGTAGGTTGTTTCTGTATCGGAACAAACCAAGTTGATCTTAAAGCAGCAATGGCACGTGGTATTCCTGTATTCAACGCACCGTATTCAAATACGCGTTCGGTGGCAGAGCTTGTACTTGCTGAAACAATTCTTCTTCTTCGCCGTGTTCCTGAAAAGTCAGCGGCTTGTCATCGTGGTGGTTGGGACAAATCTGCTGTGGGTTCTTTTGAAACTCGTGGCAAAACTTTAGGTATTGTGGGTTACGGTTCCATCGGTTCTCAACTTTCAGTTCTTGCTGAAAGCATGGGTATGCATGTTATTTATTATGATGCAGTCACTAAGTTACCAATGGGTAATGCTCGCCAAGTTGGTTCTTTAGATGAACTTTTAGCAACTGCTGATGTTGTGACTTTACATGTACCAGATGTTCCGTCTACACGTAACTTCTTTACTAAAGAACAATTTGCAAAAATGAAAGAAGGCGCAATCTTCTTAAATGCTGCACGTGGTACATGTGTAGTAATCGAAGATTTAGCTGATGCAATCAAATCTGGTCACCTTGCAGGTGCGGCAGTTGACGTATTCCCGAAAGAACCAAAAGCAAATGGTGAAGAATTCCAGTCTCCACTTCGTGGTTTAGACAACGTGATCTTGACTCCTCACGTTGGTGGTTCAACGATGGAAGCTCAAGCAAACATCGGTTTAGAAGTAGCAGAGAAATTCGTTGCTTACTCTGACAAGGGTATGACACTTTCTGCGGTAAACTTCCCAGAAATCGCATTGCCATTAACGGCGGGTCAACACCGTTTACTACACATCCATAAAAACGTACCGGGTGTATTGTCTAAAATCAACAACTTGTTTGCTGAACAAGGCATCAACATTTCTGGTCAGTCTCTTATGACTAAAGGTGACATTGGTTACCTCATTATGGATGTTGACGCTTCTGCATCTCAAGAAGCTTTAGATACATTACACGAAGTTGAAGGCACAATTCGCGTACGCGTATTGTTCTAATTCGAACTGTAAATTTAAAAGCCACAGCATTGTCTGTGGCTTTTTTATGGGTATTTACATTATCATGTGAAAAGTATACCAATTGATCAAATAATAAAATGTCCAGTCCAAGCCAGAAATCCCAGCTCCATGCTTTGGGCTTCCTTATTCTTGCTATGTTGAGCGTCCAAAGTAGCGCATCGTTAGCTAAAGTTTTATTTCAGAGCTTTCCCGTTTTGACAGTGTCTGCAATGCGTTTATGTATTGGAGCGTGTATTCTGGCTTTTATTTTTAAAATCTGGCGAATTAATTTTAGTCAGGTTCGATGGAAAGCGATTTTGGCTTATGGCTTTGCTCTTGCAGGCATGAATGCTCTTTTCTATTTATCTCTTGAACGTTTGCCGATCGGTATTGCAGTTGCATTTGAATTTATTGGCCCATTAAGCGTGGCTTTATATCATGCTCGCCAAAAATATGATTTTGTATGGGTCACTTTCGCAATTCTTGGACTCATTTTATTATTTCCTTTTAATCAAGCTCATAGCTTGGATTGGATCGGCGTTTTATTTGCAATGAGTGCGGGCGCATGTTGGGCGCTTTATATTATTGCAGGACAAAAACCTTCTGGAATTTCAGGTAATCACACCGTTTGTTTAGGTATGGCTATAGGTGCTTGCATACTTTTACCAATTACATTTTTTTCAGGCTCAATTGCTCAAGTTATAGAGCTGCCCTATCTTTTTTATTTTATTGGCTTAGCAATTTTGGCCAGTGCGCTTCCGTTTTCTTTAGAAATGTTAGCACTACGCAATTTAACCCCACTAAGCTTTGGAACATTGATGAGCCTAGAACCTGCAGTTGCAGCCCTTTCTGGCTTTATATTTTTAGGCGAATATCTGTTATGGAACCAATGGTTGGCACTCGCAACAATTATTACTGCTTCCGTCGGTTGTACCATAACGACTCAAAAAGCTCGTCAACAACGTGAAAAAACAGCAGGTTAACGCTATGAAACCTGCTGGTTAAAACACAATATTGGCTATAATTAATCACTCTTATTTTTTAAATATCAAATGAAGCGTTAAGGTATGTCCATGCAAAATCTTTCAATTATTGCTGTGCTATACATGATTTTGTCGATGGTCTCATATCAAATCAGCGCCTCATTTGCTAAGCAACTTATTGCAGCTTTGGACCCCCTTACCGTTACTATCTTAAGGTTATGTTTTGCCACAGTTATTGTTGCGGTCATGTTTCGCTCTTGGAAAATCTGGTCGCGCTTACCCTACTTAAAATGGCGTGATTTATTGATGTACTGTGCATCTTTAGGGTTAATGAATATTTTATTTTATACGTCGCTTGGAAAATTACCCCAAGGGATTGCTGTTGGATTAGAGTTTATTGGTCCATTAGGTCTTGCGCTTCTTTCGATTAAACAAAAGAGCGACTACATTTGGGTAGCGCTTGCCATGTTAGGTATTGCACTTATGGTACCTTGGCAAAACCCAGTTCAGCACCATTTCTCATATATAGGTGCAGCATGTGCTCTAGGTGCTGGGCTTTGCTGGGCGTTCTATATTTATTTCGGCCATAGAGTTGTGACTCAAAATATAGGAATGCATGCATTAACAATTGGAATCGGCGTATCTGCACTTGCATTACTACCAATTGGTATTTGGCATAATGCGCCTGCATTACTTGAGACACAGTACTGGGGTAAAGCATTACTTATCGCTATTTTAGCGACTGCAATTCCCTATGCACTCGACTTAATGGCACTCAAACAACTCAATAAATTAACTTATGGCACTCTAACGAGTTTAGCACCAGCATTGGCAGCATTAACGGGTTTCCTATTACTTCACGAAGAAATCAGCATGCTGCAATGGGTGGCTTTGGCTTGCGTAATGCTGGCCTCGATTGGAGTTACTTTAAGAAGTACTAAAAAAGCTGCATAGGTTTAATCTACTGCTGCTTTTTATACTTTTTATATTCCTTTAAATATTTATTGCCGAGCGTTTCTTTTTCGCTGTCTTTAAGAATTTTTCCAGCTTGTTGAAAAAATTTATGCTCTTCTTCTTTTAAATGATGATGAACTTTTTCACTTAACTGTCTGGCAGTGGCCAACCAGCTTGGGCTACTCATATCCGTTTTTTCAAGCTGTTCAACCAACTCATCCATTTCATGATGTTCAGATAAGGCATGTCGAGTAATATCCAAACCCACATCGTCAAACATTAAAGGAATATATAAATAACGGTCCTCGGCAACTGAATGAGCATAGAGTTCATTTTTTAATGCATCAAATAATTGTTTTCGTTCTTCAGTTAAACCATGAGTCTGGATTAATTGTTCAGAAAGGTTACGTTGATTTTCATGGCTTTCTCTTAATGCTTCGAAAATATTCATTCTCTTCCTCATTTTTTAGCTAAAAAATCTTTTTTATTTCAAGGTTTATGATACGTTGAAATTTATATTGTTTACGTAGCTTAAAATGAGACTATTTTTTACACAGTTTTCTTTCTAGTAAATTTCTGTAATGATTTTTATATTTCGAATTTTAAATGATACATAAAAGTATGAACCGAACTCAAAGACAGCTCATACTTTCAATACTATTTTAGCCCGTGACAAAAATTTGATACCCTAAACGGCAAATCAAGATACTCACCAAAATTAAAAAGATAATACGGACAAAACCACTACCGTATTTAAGCGCGGTACGCACCCCAACAATAGAACCAATAACGTTTGCAGCTGCCATCATTAAACCGATATGTAAAATAGCGTGACCAGTTGGAATCAGAAAACTCAACGCAGCAAGATTCGTCATGAAGTTACCGATTTTTGACAATGCTGAAGCATGTAAAAAATCGACTTGTAAAAAGCGGATAAAGAAAAAGATAAAGAAACTACCCGTACCCGGCCCAAAAATACCGTCGTAAAAGCCAATCGCCAAACTACCAATACCTGCTAAAACTAGCATTTTCGTAGTAATTTTTTGCTCAGTATGAACTTGACCAAAGTTCTTTTTTACTAAGGTATAAATAGCAATTACGATCAGCATTACAAATACAAAAGGACGTAATACAGATTGTGGAATAAGTGATAAGCACGCTGCACCAGCAAATGAGCTAATGAGAGCACAAATGGCAATGACTGCCAAAAGCTTCCATTGCAACTTCACTCTTTTTGCAAACGTATAAGCCGCCGATGCAGTACCAAAAATCGATGAAACTTTATTTGTACCAATAACCGTTGCAGTCTGCATGGACGGGAAAGTACTCATGATGCCGGGAATCTGGATGAGTCCACCGCCACCAACGGCAGCATCAATTGCTCCCGCAGTAAACGCAAAAAAGATCAAACTAAGGATAACATCCCATTCCATGCCCATGCTCTATACTCTACATCTACTACAAATTTAAGATACGCTTAGGTACCAACCGTTTTTTATCAGTAATCTCAGCCAAACCTAAACAGCGTTCACCCGAAAAAACCAAAACTTCTGCTTCCGCAGAATGATCAATATTGCTTTCTAAACCATTGCAAAAATATTTTTCCCTTCCTTCAGGAACCTGAATTTTTAAGAAATGGTCAATTGGCGCATACACTGGTAGTAACAAAGTTTCTCTTTGCTCTTCCGTTAAGCTTTCTAAATATTCAATGGTATAACTTGGGATTAACTCAAAATGCCCCGTTTGAATACGGTGAAGCATTGTCAAATGACCACCACAGCCAAGTGCCTCACCAATATCTTCACCTAGCACACGAATATATGTTCCTTTAGAACAGGTTACATCTAGAGTGATACTATTTTCGGTAAATTCAATAAGCTCTAAAGCATAAATCGTAACTGGGCGCGCTTCACGTTCAATCTCGATTCCTTTTCTAGCAAGCTCATATAACGGCTTGCCCTCTTTTTTTAACGCCGAATACATCGGTGGAACTTGTTGAATATCTCCCCTAAACTTTTCTAAAGTTTGCTCAATAAGCTCTTTGCTAAGAACAGGAATAGGACGTTCTTGTAAAATATCGCCTTCAACATCGCCTGTTGTTGTAGTTTGGCCTAATCGAACAGTCGTCTGATAACGCTTTGTCGAGTCCAGCAAATAATGTGAAAACTTAGTGGCCTCTCCTAGACAAATAGGAAGTAAACCAGTCGCTAATGGATCTAATGCGCCAGTATGGCCTGCCTTTTGGGCACGGTACAGCCAACGCACTTTTTGCAAAGCGGCGTTTGAACTGAGCCCTAATGGTTTATTTAATAGAAATACACCACTGATATGGCGACGAGAAATTTTTTGATTTTTTGTCGTCATTTTTACTGGAACACAAAGCTAGAAAAAAGTGCCGACATGTTAGCAAATTCGGTAAGATATTTTCAGAATATTTAGATGCGTTTTCACTTATTTTATGGCACATTAATGATCGAGTAAAAAAACAACAAATTAAAACTTAAGGAAGATATCTTTATGCAAAGGATGCAGAAAAAGATATTGTGGTGTGTGCTCGGATTTTTTATTTTGAGCCTCATCGCATGTGTATATTGGCTAAGCCCCGATTCGAAAAGTAGCTCACCTCGGTTCAATCAGGATGAGACTAAAACTTTAACATCTACTCATCAAACACCTTTAAATTCAATAACAAGTGATAATGCTTACTTAAGTAAAAGTCAGCAAGATACTCAAGTTAATTGCCAGTTAAAAATTGATAGTTCTCAACATTTAGTTGTAAATAACCAAACCCGTGACTGTTTTGAATATTTTATTACACAGTATGGAGAATCTAATTTACAACAAGTCAAAACGCATTTTGAGAAATTCATACAAGATCAGTATTTAGAACCAGCCCGCTCACAGATTATTGACTTGTGGACTCGTTATTTAAAATACCGTGAGCAGCTTGCACAAATTCAACCACCTCAATCTAAACAACAAGATCAAAATTATTTTCAAAAGATCTTTAGTTCAATTCAAGATATTAGAAAGCGTTTCTTCTCTGCATCTGAAATTGAAGGACTCTTTTCAACAGAAGATATCTATCAGAACTACACATTAGATCGCATGAAAATTTTGGAAGATTCATCTTTAAGTGAAATTGAAAAAGCTAAAAAGCTAAAAGAACGCTTTGAACAGCTACCAGCAGACTGGCAACAAAATCTGCAAGAACTATCAAAACTTGATGATTTGCATACACTGACCAAACAAATTAAAGCTCGCAATGGTTCAGCGGAGGAACTGCGTCAAATGCGTACAGCACTTGTAGGAGCTGAGGCAACACAAAGATTAGAAACTTTAGATACGCAGCGTAATGCTTGGCAACAGCGAGTTACAGGCTTCTTAAAACAGCGAGATGAAGTTCTCAATAGCAATATGAGTGATAGTGCTAAAAATCAAGCAATTCAACAACTACGCCAACAACAATTTAGCTCATCACAGGAACAACTTCGTCTTCAAACTTTTGAAAAAGTCCATGACCAAGGAGGTGAACTACCATTTAACTATTAGGCTTTTCTATTTCAAAGTGAGCCAAACCTTATCCAGCAGTAACAGCTGCTGCTCATACAAAATAAAAATAGTGAGTAAAAAATGAAAAGGAACTTAATATTTTTCTGTGCTGCAATACTCTCAGGACTGAGTATTTCAGCAACCCATGCCACAAATGCAGAGCAAGTAAAAAGCTCATTTGTCTATTCGAATTATGCTCAAACCAAATATCCATTGGTTTTTAATCATGGTATGGCCGGTTTTAGCCGAGTTGGGACAGATACGCTTGGTCTTGATTATTGGTATCAGATTCTTCCTGACCTTGCGCGTAACGGAGGAAATGTCTGGGCAACAAGGGTTTCACCGTTTAACTCAACCGAAGTTCGCGGAGAACAACTTGCCCAACAAGTAGAAGAAATTATTGCTATTACGGGAAAACCTAAAGTCAACTTAATCGGACATAGTCACGGGGGACCAACAGTTCGCTATGTCGCTGGTATCATGCCAGAGAAAGTTGCTTCACTTACTACTATCGGAGCACCTCACAAAGGTTCTCCAATGGCAGATGTCATCCTGAATGTTGAGGGTACTCCTCTGTCTGGACTGGCAACATTAGTAAACTGGTTTTCAGCAGCGATTACTTGGGCAGAAGGCCTAGATCCAACTAGTTATCCGCATGACTCTTTAGCTGGCGCTCATAGTCTCTCAACTCAAGGCTCGGCACAGTTTAATGCACAATTTCCAATGGGTGTTCCTACCACATCTTGTGGTGAAGGTGCTTATCAAGAGAAAGGAATCTATATGTATTCATTCTCTGGCAATAAAGCACTCACAAATCCATTAGATCCTTTTGATATTGCATTAACAGGAAGTAGTTTGGTTGTTGACCCACTGGGAGATAACGATGGACTAGTTTCTAGATGTAGTGCCAAGTTTGGTAAGACTATTCGTGATGACTATAACTGGAACCATTTAGATGAAGTCAACCAAGTGCTTGGTATACGTTCTATTTTTGCAGCAGACCCAGTCTCGGTTTATCGTCAACATGCTAATCGTTTAAAACTACAAGGATTATGATTCCAAATAAAAAAATGCGCCAAAAGGCGCATTTTTTTACTCGGTATAAGCTTACGCTTTACGAGCTGGTAATTTTTCACGAATACGTGCAGCTTTACCAGACAAGTCACGGAGGTAGTAAAGTTTAGCACGACGAACGTCACCACGACGTTTCACTTCGATTTTAGCAACAACTGGTGAGTGAGTTTGGAATACACGCTCAACACCAACACCGCTAGAAATTTTACGTACTGTGAACGCAGAGTTCAAACCACGGTTTTTCTTAGCGATAACAACACCTTCAAATGCCTGAAGACGTTCACGATCACCTTCTTTTACTTTAACTTGAACAACTACTGTGTCACCAGGAGCAAATTCAGGAAGGTCAGTTTTTAACTGTGCATTTTCAACAGCTTGAACTAAAGGATGTTTACCACTCATTGTGGGAATCTCCAATATGTGCGGAGTCAGAAGAGGTCTGAGTTTCCGCTGGGGATAGAGGCTAAAAACGCATATCAACCCGTTTAACTTTCCCTTTACGACAATCGTAAAGAGCCTTAATTACACACAAATCTATAAATTTAAATAGACTTATGGTTTAACTCGAAGCATTGCTTCTCGTCTTGTGTTAGAACTTTCGTTCTTGAGAATAGCAATTAAGAATTACCGCCATTCTCTTGTATATCTTTCAGCCATTTTTTTTGCTGTTTAGTCAACTCTACTTTTTCTACCAACTCTGGTCGGCGTTCTAAAGTCCGTTGATATCGCTGCAAAAAACGCCACTTTTCAATGTTGGCATGATGTCCTGATTTTAAAATTTCAGGGACATCCAAACCTTCAAAATGGTCTGGCTTAGTATATTGCGGACAATCTAAAAGACCATCTACAAAAGAATCCTGTATCGCTGATTGCTCATCTGACATTACATTCGGCAAACGGCGAATAATACTATCAAGCAACACCATGGCAGGTAGTTCACCGCCAGATAAAACATAATCTCCAATTGACCATTCCTGATCAACATAATGCTGGATCAAACGTTCATCGACGCCTTCATAACGTCCACACAATACAATCAAGCCGTCATAATCAACAAACTGCTGTACTGCCTGTTCATTTAAAGTTTTGCCTTGTGGAGACATATACACCACAGGCACATGAACACATCCTGCTTGCGAAGCAAGTTGTTTGGCATGGTTAATTGCTTTTGCGAGAGGCTCAGCCATCATTACCATACCAGGACCACCGCCAAATGGACGTTCATCCACTCTCCGGTAACTCCCTTCAGCAAAATCACGTGGATTAATACAAGTGACTTGTACAATGTCACGCTTTGCTGCGCGTCCGCTAATCCCGTAGGCTGTAATCGCTTCAAACATTTCAGGAAAAAGCGTAATGACTGCAAAAAACACCGCAGACTCCTCTATTTTCCTGCTGCGTTAATCCCCTAAAAAAGGATTAATAATCTACGCCCCAATTGACGTAAATGCGACCAGCTTCAAGATCAACGCGTTGTACCACGTCTTTATGCCAAGGAATCATGCGTTCTTCTGAATCAATGCTGTCTGGTGTAGCACGTACAACCATCACATCATTAGCTCCAGTTTCAAACAACTCATGAATTTGCCCTAGGTTTACTTCCTGTTCTTCATCATCAAGTCCTAACACCGTTAAGCCTTTCAAATCTGACCAGTAGTACTCATCTACATTTGCTTTTGGCAATTGAGATTTAGCAATCCAGATATTAGCGCCAACCAAGCTCTCTGCTCCAGTGCGATCACTCACACCTTTTAAAGAGACAACTAAGCCTTTGCCATGTGGTTTCCAACGTTTTACATCAACTGTTTGCCAACCAGCCTTGGTCTCAATGTACCAAGGCAAGTAGTCAAACATATTGCTCATGGGTTCCGTATTGGAATACACCCAGAGCCACCCATTTAATCCATAAGCTGAACGTAACTGTCCAATCTGAATACGATCTTCGGGAACATTCTGTGTTGGTGTCATGGGCTACCTACTACAATAATTATGCAGTAGCTTTTTTAGCTTGAGCAGCCAAAGAAGCAACACGTTCAGAAGGTTGAGCACCTTGAGAAACCCAGTGAGCAAAACGGTCTGCGTCTAAACGAAGTTTTTCTGCTTGACCTTGTGCAGTTGGGTTAAAGAAACCGATACGCTCGATGAAACGACCATCACGTGCATTGCGGCTATCAGTCACAACGATTTGATAGAATGGACGTTTTTTTGCGCCGCCACGTGCTAAACGAATAACAACCATGATAAAAGCCTTATAATTCTTACGGATTATCCCTGCGCCGACCATCGGCAACACTTCAAACCCCTTTCATAGAGGGCGACATTCTACGTGATTTTCACCCTGAAAGAAAGATTAAATTTTGAGTTATCCGCAGTTTTGAATTTAAATTACTCTGTCCAACTTGATGAAGCCGATAGTGCACAATCTGTAGCACCTTTTGCCCAAAATTTTTGCCCTTGATCATTTAAGCAAATAATTCCATCACCCGCTTGTGAAGTATTAGCGATTGGTGTTGCCGTAAGCACCCATGTCGAATCGTTTAAAGTAGTAAAAGCTAAAGTATATAAAGCTTTGCCCTGAAGAGGACTCACATTAGAGCCATAAATTGATTGTATAGTTGCATTTGAGGGATAACGGTTATTCACCATCTTTTGAGACTCTAAAGTTTGTGCAATATTCATCATTTCAGATTGAACGGCTGTACGATTCCCTTTACGAACATATTGTAAATACGATGGAGTAGCTATCGCTACCAAAATTGCAATAATTGCTACCACAACCATAATTTCTATCAGTGTAAAACCATTCTTCACTGCCAACTCTCACTATTTGCTTCACATGTGTTACATGTAGTTGTTCCACCACAATCATTATCAACAGCAGTAGCTGTTAAGCTCTGGCAACGTAAACCTGAGTTTTTAGCAATAAAATTAAGATTTCTGGAATCTGTAGTAGTCGCTCTAATCACCCATGTCTGCCCATTCGCAGCAGAACTCGTTAATAAATTACCAGCAGTCGTATCATCAGTGATCTGAATCGTATACCCCCCACGAGTTAACGTTACAGAGGTTGTGGTAAATCCCCTATAGGTAAAATTTCTAGACTTATGCTGCTCCAATCGCTCAGCTAATTTTAAAATCTCACTCTTAGCGGCAGATGCGGTAGCTCTACGGGCATAACTTTGATAAGAAGGAACAGCAATAGCAACAAGAATAGCTAAAGTAAGAAGAGTGACCATAAGTTCAATCAGAGTAAAACCCCGATTGAACTTCAAATTATAGTATTTACTCATAAACCATCCCTTTTAGCGATACCGCTCATACCAGCGTGCAGGGATCAAATAGCTTGTGCATTGCCACTGCCCTGTTCCTTGCTCATTACCAGATAGCTTTAATTTTCCACAACTGTTTTGCGGAGATGGATTATCTTCACTAGGCACAAAAGTAATATTGCGAACCCCTGAACCAATTACATTTAGGTTCTTTGTTCCATCTGTTCCAAAACCACTATTATCTTCCTTATTATGATTAATCGATCCATCAGTATTCAGACACACTCCAAATGGTAGACAATAAGTTTGTCGATCTGTTTCACCTACTACACGTGGTAAACAAGGGTCTGACGCAACAATACCCGTTCCTTGAGGATCATAGACAGGAACGATTAAATTACCTGTAATTGCTATTGGTTCTTCAAAGGCTTTCATTCCCCCTTTAATACGGAAGCTATTATCAGCTTTTTCAGTACCATTGCTCGTACTAGAAAGTGATCGGTACCAACCTGCTTGACCTATACCCGTACTTGGAAAGAAAACTTGCCCTACGCTCGTTTCGCCTGCTCTTAATATTTGTGGGTTTTTCCGCAGATTTGAGCGAATAAGATCCTTAGTTTCAAGCTGACTATCACTTAACGACATTAAATTCTTTTTGATAAAGTCTCTATCAATAATTCCATAAACATTATTTACAGGTCGACCACTAAGCGCCGTACTAGGAGACATACCTTCCCGGCCAATAATTGGATAAACATCTAGTGGTGTACTTCGATCACCAGAAGCGATACCAACCGTAATAAATGAGCGAACACCATAATCATGAATTGTTACGGTAGGCGGCTCATAAAAACGAGGGGCATTTCCACCTGTGTAATCATTTCCACTATCATTTGTTGTATCGTTTGTTGCCAGATTTGCCAATCTCACAACTCTTATACCGAAACTACTATAAGTCGAGTTAGTTTGAGTCTGATTATTATTAAGATCTACACGAAAGACTTGTCCACCTAAATCGCCAAAATACAAATGATCTACTAAGCCATCACCATCTCGGTCCAAAGTACTAATACGGCTAACAATACTATGCTTCATATTAGCGTTATCATTATTGGAACCTGTATCACTGGCCCACCATAAACGCTCTCCGGTTTTAGCATCGATAATATAGACAGCATTTCCTTTTGCCTTACCATTGCTAAAGCATGAGTCACTCAACGTGATATTTGGTTTCTCATAGCATTGATCATAACCACCACCAACAATCATGACACGTCTAATCGCACCGTTATAACGAATATTTGCAAGTACAGGCTTAGACCAACTTTGCCCCATACGGCTATAGTCAGATTGATCTGCACCTATTCTAAACATTAATTGTGGGGAACTTGGATTTAATACATTTAATCCATAATAGCTACTGCCCCCCATACGCATTCCACCATAAATATTCATTTGTTTAGCAGTAACTTTTGATACTGCTGAACTACCTGAACCTGTAGTAGTAATGTTATATGCTGGATCCGATACCCATGCTCCATCCATACCTTGAGCAGGGGCTGTTGAATCACTTTGCCCTACCACTAAAGCTTTAGACGCTACCGTATCATTTAATATATCGGCTGGGATAAATACCATTTGCTCAACCCCAGAAGAGGCATCTACGATATGCAATCCTCCTTCCATACTTCCGTAAAGAATAGATTGCTCACGTGCACTGGTTAAATTTCCATTTTGATCTAAAGTACCACTATAAGTCAGCTGTACCGGAAAAGAGTGGATACTCCCGCCCATCGATAAATAAGGGGCATTTGATGTGGTTAATGTGCTTGGTAGAGCTGTCGCCGTAATATCTGTCGGATAACCCAAGTAATTTAATAATTTTAATTTCAAGCTCACAGGAAATGCCTTCAAAACATCTTGTCCCGTAGAGCTATTAAATTTTCCTAGCACATAACTTGCAGTATTAGCCGCTGTATCAAAAGGATTTGTATTTACAGCAGGTGCAGCAGGAATTTTCAGTAAGTTAGTATTTGTAGTTGATATTTTAGTTAAACTACCATCTGTAGCCACGGTAGAAACATCAGTAAAAAGATTTCGGATTTTATTTTTTGCTGCATAATAATATTTAGTAATATTACCTTGAGAATTTACCTCTTCTGGCTGACCTAAAGTTGGTAATGGTACATTGCTATAGGCTCCTCCTAAGAAAACTTTTCCGCCATCATTATAGCTAGAGCTATTCCAATAATCTTTTGTACCACTACGGAATGCTCCATTTGTATCATAGACCAGTCCACCAGAGTTCGCTTCAAATGCACCAGCATTTGAACCAGATAAAACCACATGATATTTTTTTAAGTTACCTCGCCAAGTCAGATAAGCATTTGCCGGATCTGGCTCAAAAGCCCGTAAATAACCATATTCCTGTAGATTTTTAGGATTCAATGCATCATAAGGTACAGAAATCGCACCAGTAGTAAGAGGCTCTAAAGGCACCTTCCCTAAGTTATTAATAAATGCAATTACGCTATCGGTTACTCCCTGCGCACTTTGGGTAGGAAAAAATCCACCATTACCATAACCTGGGGCAGATACAGCATTTGTTCCCTGATTCGGAGAACATGCATCATCTCCACTTCTATCTATTTGAGTACGAGAACTCATTTTACAAGCGTTCTTCGCATCTGTAGTGCTCAAGGCATTTAATGCTGAACCAAAACCAACAAAAGCAGTTTGTATAGATACATTAGCTGGGTTTGTAGCATTATTAGCATCACTTTGAATTACCCCGCCATTAAATAAGGCCTTAGCGAAGTTACTCATATAATCCCAGTTTGTACCACCGCTCAGTCCACCACTATTACTAAACGAGCTAAGGTTCAATGCAGAGGCTAAAACAGAAGAGTTTACGTTATTCGTTGGTTCACCATCAGACAAAATATAAACCCCTTGTCCATCACAACTTTGACGCTGACTAACGGGAGGTAATGGTGATTTATATGTAGTGTAGTTGGTATCTGGATCTTTTGAACTTTGAACGGAGCTATTAAATCCACTATAACTGTTTGTACCTAAAATTGTTTTAGTTTGATAGACACATGTACCAGCCACTGTATTAACTGTACATTGCGTATCATAGGTATCTGTTGTTGGATTAGTTAAAGAAGCCGCACTCCAAGTAGTACATCCATTAGAGTTATATGCTGTACAGCTTTGATAATTAGGTGTTGAACTGGTTACTTTAGTTTCACTATAAGTAGTTTTATAGTAATAGGTCGTTGTAGGATAAAACCATCCAGTCGTTTTATAATAATAAGTGGTGTAAGTCGTTATATTTCCATTTGTTGAGCTTGTAGTATTACTACTATAGTTAGATAAATTAGACTGGCTTGGAATTGTGGTCGGCGTATATGTACACTTTGTATTATCTGTTGAACCACTAGCTGAAGTATTACCACAGGCATAGTAAACGGTTTGTGACGTCTGAGTTAAAACTGGATAATATTTAAAATACATTGCCACATTTGCTGTAGTCGAGCTTAATGTTCGTGTTCCCATTAAGTAAGCTGCTGCCTCAGCATAAGCATTAGCAGTAGGCGTTCCTCCACTTGCTTCTAATCCAGCTACAGCATTTTTTAATGCAACTCTTTGTGCAGATCCTACAACGCCCAAATTTGCTGCTGGAACCAAAATTTCTCCGCTACTGCCATCACCAGTAGTACCACTACTGTATGTAGAGAAATGCCCCAATCCAACACTTACATTATTAAATATCGGGTTATTATTTTCTAAAAAAGAAAACATACCATCTTTTAGGCGCGTTAACCGGTCATAACAACGATAACTATTATCTGCCTGTTTCTCACATCCGGTTGCTAAATTAGTTACTTTGCTATTAGTGGTATTTGAGGAAACCCCGCAATAATACCGACGATAACTAGGAGTAGTTGTTGAGTTTACATAAGTAGTTGAACAACTTGTAATACCGTAATCATCATAAATACTATAACCGGACTGGATCGTACGCCCCATTGATCCAGAAGTATCTAGCATCATAACAATTGTTTTTTTACCTGCTGTAGGTGAGGCATAAATTTGTAAATCACTTGCCTGCACTACAGAACTTGACATAAGCCATGTAAATGTCATCGAAGTTGAATAGATGGCATACCATAATTTATTTGGTTTGAAATGTAGTTTCATGATATTCCCCATTATGAACCTGGCGCCATAGTTTCAGTAAGCTTATTGGTATAGTTAAATTCTTGAATCTGAGTACTAAAAGGTACGTTATGATTTGCCAAACAATCAGCTAACGTTTGTTTATTACTTAATGAGCTATCAAAGTTATCGCTGATCTTGGCACTATTTGTACTCAAACAATCTGCTTGCAAAGTTTGCATTGAGGTAGAAGCATAAGCAGGTAAAAAAGAAGTTGAAATCACTCGAATGCGTTGTGTAGAAAGCATACTCTTTGGTAAAGCAGTACCTTCAGACGCATTTGTTCCGCGTGGTAAATTTGAACCTGGAACATCATTAACGGCATCTGTTGGAATGCTTACAGCAATTTGTGTAACGACAGCTTGACGATTACTTCCATAATCAGTGGTCAGGTCACAAAAGCCAGCCACTCCTCCATCCTCTACCACGGCATTGTTAGCAGTTCCTGCTCGCAGTAAACTCGCATCTCGGGTTTGGGCAAAACTTACAGTGGTCGAAACTGGCTTATAGCAAAAATTATATTCCGATCCAGGATGACTTTCATTTTCTTTGAGTGCTGCTCCTAACACATTACTAATATTTGTAAGCGTCGTTGGATCCATCTGGGTGATGAGCTGTATAGGAGTATCAGAAGATTGAAAATTTAATTGACCAATTTGGCTATTTGTTGCAACTTTCAAAGAAACAATAGCCACCCTGATGGCTAAAACCCCCACAGCAATAACAATTAACAAAATAATAAGCACAACAATAAGCGTCGCACCTTTTTGATGATGTTGGACTATATATTTGCTTCTCAAATGGGTCATAGTTTTTCCCCCATTGCATTACGTAAAGCAATTGTTGTGCTATAAACGCGTCGTAAGAATCGTGTACTTGTATCTGAGGCATGTACTGTTTGATCTAACATTACAAAAGTTTGATTAGGATCGACTGCTTTGTTTTGAGCATTATTGGTAGAACGTGCTAATACAGAAATTTGTATGGATAAGATACGCGGAGCTAATTGTGTAGGGGTCGCATCTCTTGCAGCTTGTGCAGCCACTCGATATTGGGGAATAGTGTAATAAGCAAAATTACCAGCTGCATTTTTCGCGCCTAATAGAACATGAAAATGATCAATACGTGGCAATATAATTTGACCCGCATCTCCAAACCCATCAACTGATGTTGGTTGAGCTGTAGGTGTGGTAGAAGGTGTATTTGCATCACATGCTAGTGCATAATCTTGTTGTGAACTCCCATTATTATCGAGACGTAAAAAATAGCGCTCTACAACAAAATCGCCCGCCAAAACATTTATACCTTCACAATTTGTCATATTAGAAGGAGCAATAAATTGAATAGTAAGCTGATCACTCTGTATAGTTGCATTTGAACTGTTCTGTATATTTGAAAGGCCTTTCCACTGGTTATTTAAGGTACTTACTGTATCGCCTGCACCACGGCTTAATAAAGCATCTGCGATATAGGCGTTAGTCCCCGTATTAGGCACAAAATTTACATTGTTATTATTGGTAGCAGTAGAACCGGTTAACACTATCCCTCCCCAAGGAGTAGTATCATTTAACTGAGGATTTATAATATTTCCATAATTGACAAGTCGTATGTCACGTACAATATAATCCAGACCAAAAATACCACTATCTTGTATTTCAGCATTCGCTTTTTGTAGACGACTTGATAAAATTCCACCTATAAACAATTGAGTAGCAGCTGCAACAAGAATTAAACCTAAAGCCAAAGCAACCATAAGTTCAATTAAGGTAAATCCTTGCTGCTTTTCTAAAAATGATCGATTCATCAATATGTCTCCATCATTAAACACTTAGAATTAGAGACATAAATTCCACTACTAGTGATGCAATTTGATACATCTACAGTTGATGTACTCCCACTTGTACTCGTTACTGGTAAAGTTTTTCCCCAAAAAGCGAATAAACATTGCCTTTGTAAAGTCATAGTTGAAGTAACGCCTGGACAATTTGTCATTGTAATTTTGATACCCAGCTGATCTGCATTTTTTGCTGTTTGATATGCGTCAAATTGAGCAAGCTGTGAAGGCGTACACGGCGTATTAAAGCAGGAAGTCGGAGCCACTGTAGTTGATGAAAAATTACTATAACTACGCACAAATGCTGGATATTGACCAGCTTGAACACTATTTGTGCGAATATTTTCAGCTAACCCCCTCATGACTATCATCGCCTGAGATTTAGTTAATGCTTCTGAAGATGCATCCATTGCCCTAATCTGAAGTGCTACATAACCAAGCACTCCTATTGCAAGTAGAATTAAAGCGACTAAAACTTCTATTAAACCAACACCTGCTTGAGCTTTTAGATTGTTTAAATGCATTAGCATGTCTCCTCAGCTTTAAAAACCAAAGCTCCAAGTTTTGTAAGTATAAAATTTTTCTTTTTATTTATTCTTGAATTACAAATAGATATAAGTGCATCCTGAGTAATATTACTCACAACTCCATTTGCATTAAATGTTAAAGTAGTGATAGCTAAAGAACTTTGGGTATTATCAGCAGCTATATTTTTTAGCGTTAGGGTGTTGTTAGAAGTAGGTTGCCAATTTAATAAAGTGGCAGTATTAGAAGCCGCTGAATTCAAATTAACTGAAACATTCTGACGACCAAGCACAGCCTGACTTTTCGCCTCAGATAGAGTACTAATTAAATCTCTTTGATTAGTATCTAATCGTTTACTTTCTAATAAATTTGACATAGACGGCGCAGCCATCATTGCAATAATAGCCATGACTGCAATTGTTACGATGAGTTCCACTAAGGTGAACCCTTCTTGCGGAGTAATTCCCCTCATCCCCATAACCCCAAATAAATTTAAAACTTTTTATTTCTATATAAATTTTACGTTCTACTTTTACAAAACGAATACAAACCAGATAAAGGGTATAAAAAAACAGATAACCGTCATTTGACAATCATCTGTTTAAATTTTTTAAAATCAGTATGTTAAACAAGTCACATTTTATGCTTGAGTCACATGAATACGTAACTCTTTAGGAAGACTAAAAGTAATATTTTCTTCACGCCCTTCTAACTCTTTAGGTGCTTGGGCTCCCCAATCCTGTAAACGTTGAATCACTTGTTTAATTAAAATTTCTGGAGCAGAAGCGCCTGCTGTAACGCCAATTTTACAAGTATCATTGAACCATGATTGTTCAAGCTGATCGGCGTTATCTACTAGATAAGCCGCTTTGCCCATACGTTCAGCAAGCTCTCGTAAACGATTCGAATTTGATGAATTAGGTGATCCAACAACTAATACGACATCGCATTTTTCAGCTAAATCACGTACGGCATCTTGTCTATTTTGAGTTGCATAACAAATATCATCTTTGCGTGGCCCTTGAATTTTAGGGAACTTCGCACGCAAAGCATCAATGACTTTTGCAGTATCATCAATAGATAAAGTCGTTTGTGTAACAAAAGCTAATTTTTCTGGATGTCTGACTTCAAGCGCTGCTACATCGGCTTCATCTTCGACCAAATAAATGTCACCGCCTTTTAATTTGTCATATTGCCCCATTGTTCCTTCCACTTCTGGGTGCCCTTCATGACCAATTAAAATCGCTTCTGTACCTTCACGGGCATATTTAGTCACTTCAATATGCACTTTCGTAACAAGCGGACAAGTCGCATCAAAAACTTTGAGACCTCGACGCTCTGCTTCTTGCTGAACCGCTTTTGAAACTCCGTGCGCACTGAAAATTACAATAGAATCATCTGGCACTTGATCCAGCTCATCAACGAAAACAGCCCCTCTTTGACGTAAGTCATCTACCACAAATTTATTGTGTACAACTTCATGACGCACATAAATAGGTGGATTAAAACATTCCAAAGCCCGATTGACGATTGCTATGGCTCGATCAACACCGGCACAAAAACCACGCGGATTAGCTAACACAATTTCCATAACAGCCTCAAAATTAATAAAACAGGGGAAGTTCTCGTAAATATTTGCAGTTAAAACTATTCAGTTTAAACGCACGGTACACTACAATAGCGAAGATATTTTATCATATCAGGAAAAATATCATGTCGGGTCTATTGTTTGTCGTTTCTGCTGCATCAGGAACGGGCAAAACATCTTTGGTGAAAGCCCTACTTGACCGTGTGAGCAATTTACATGTTTCAGTTTCGCATACTACCCGAGGTCAACGACCAGGTGAGTTAGATGGTGTTCACTATCATTTCACAACAAAAGATGTCTTTTTAGACCAAGTAAATCAAGGTGGATTTATTGAATACGCTGAAGTATTTGGTAACTACTACGGCACTTCTCAAGCAACTGTTAAACAACAATTAGCTCAAGGGCATGATGTCTTGCTTGAAATTGACTGGCAAGGTGCTGAGCAAGTACGTAAACTCTTTCCTGAATCTAAACAGATCTTTATTTTACCACCTACTCAATTCGATTTACGTCAACGGTTATCTAACCGTGGCACAGACTCGGTGGAAGTTATCGAACATCGCTTAAGCTGTGCTGTGGAAGACATGCAACACTATGTAAATTTTGATTACATTATTATTAATGATGACTTTAATAAAGCACTTCATGAGCTTGAAGCAGTAATTACTGCAAACCGATTAGTGTTATCTCAACAAGCAAATAGACACCAAGCATTAATTCAGGACTTGATTACTCCTCAACCAAAACAGGAATAACTTGAGTCTAGAACGAAAGCCTTTTATACTATTTAGTCTGTTCAAATTTACCATTCCAAAACGAGAACTTTTATGGCACGCGTCACCGTTGAAGATTGTTTAGATCATGTAGACAACCGTTTTGAGCTTGTGCTCGTTGCAAGTAAACGTGCTCGTCAATTGGCACGTCAAGGCATGGAGCCAACTGTAGAATGGGATAACGACAAACCAACAGTTGTTGCTTTACGCGAAATCGCTGTAGGTCACGTAACGAAAGAAATTCTTAAACAACGTGAGCAAGATTATCAAACTTCTAGTCTTGATCTTGCCCTTTCTACAAACAGTTTAAATTTAGAAGGTTTTTCTTTCTAATTACTCCTGTTTCTATAAAAAACCATCGTTTCTTTGCGATGGTTTTTTATTTGGCTTCTTTATATTTAAAAACATATTGGCAAAAGCAATTATTTTCATTGAAAAAAAAATACACTTTTTCAAACGAAAAAATTGACAAGTTCCGCAATATGCTTTTCATTAAGAAGTAGATAGATTTAGTTTTTTAAGTAACAGAAAAAGGGTGGTCTATGCCAGGCGAAGAGGTCAGCCAAGCCAAGCAACAGCTCAAATTAATTATCGAACCTTACTTATCAGTAAGTGAAGTCGAGAAAGTGCTTGCTGCCTGTGATTTTGGAGATCTGGCACACACTGGTATTACCCGTAAAAGTGGTGAACCTTATATTCTGCATCCTATTGCTGTCAGCTGTATTTTAGCTAATATGCGTTTAGATCCGGAAACTTTAATGGCAGCGCTCTTACATGACGTCATTGAAGATACTCAATATACCAAAGATGATATTATTGAGCGCTTCGGGCAAACAGTTGCAGAACTCGTTGATGGCGTAACTAAGCTAAGCCAGTCAAGCGATAAAGAATATAATAAAGCCGCATCTTTCAGAAAAATTCTGCAAGCAACCTTACAAGATCCACGCGTTATTATTATTAAATTAGCTGATCGCTATCATAATATGACCACATTGGGTGCTCTGCGTCCCGATAAACGTGCTCGTATCGCGCAAGAAACTTTTGATATTTTTGTACCTATGGCAAGATTAGTCGGCATGAATGAGATGGCTGATAATCTTGAAAATTTATGTTATCAAAATCTTGATTTAGATATGTTTGATAACGTTCAAAATGCTTTACTTCAAACCAAACCCGAACGATGTAAATATCAAAGTATTTGGGAACAAAATCTTGCAGAGCTTCTGCACAACTATCACATTCAAGGTCGCATTAAAAAGAAAAATAATAATATTGAGTTATTACGCCATTTCGTTAAAAACGAAATGGATTTACAAGAGCTGACTCATAGTCATGCTTTTGAAATCGTTTTACAGTCTATTGCTGACTGCGACCGCTTAGTGGCAGCATTAAAAGAAAATTTCCAAGTCATCCAATATCAAGATCATATCCGCCGTCCACTACCTGGCGGGAATCAGTCTTTACTGATCAAGCTCAAAGGCGAAAAAACTACGCTATCACTCACCATCCAAACTGAATTGATGCGTAAAGCTGCCCGTTTTGGTGTGGTATTAGGTGAAAATGCTCCACAAACTTGTCGCTCTGCCATTCAGGCATCAATGCAAAATTTAAATACACTCATTGATAGTGAATGCGCTAAGACAACTTTTAACGATTTACTTGATTATCTACATCAAGAAAAAATTTGGGTCTATACCCCACATGGTCAATTACATGAATTACCACAAGGTGCAACAGTAGTTGATTTTGCCTATTCAGCTAGTCTTTTCTTGGGTAACCATGCGGTAGGTGCTAAAGTTGATGGTGAAATTAAGCCACTTTCAACCCCCCTAGTCAGTGGACAAGTTATTGAGATTATTACTGATGTTTTAGCAACACCAAATCCAGATTGGCTTAGCTTTATTAATACTCAGAAAGCTCGTCGTGCTTTACAACACGTGCTCAAAGATCAAGATATTGAAGAACAACGCTTAGTGGGTGCCCAAGCACTTTCACGCGCTTTGAAACTCTTTAATCGTTCAATCAACGACCTTTCAGATGCAGATTGGCTAGATCTTTTACAATGGCGTCATATTGACAATAAAAATGCATTATTTGAGCAAATTGCAGTTGGAGATTTACTTCCTCAACTTGTAGCCAACCATTTGTTTGCAAATGATAAACATCCACAAGTAGAAAATTCGGACCGATTAATTCAAGGTACTGAAGGTATCGATGTTAAATATGCTCACTGCTGTAACCCAATTTTAGGCGATTTAATTCAAGGTCATTTAACACGTCGTGGCCTAATTGTGCATCGTATTCGTTGTCATAATTTACTTCATGAACAACATCTACACCCAGAAAATATTATGCCACTTCAATGGAAAGCAGATGATGTAGATGATGTACGATTTACGGCCTACCTTGCGATTTATATGGCAATGAATGATGAACAGGTATCAGATCTCATCTATCAATGCCGTAAAAATAATGCGGGGGTGGAAATGGTGCATTCCAATGAGCAACGTACTTTCGTCAATATTGTAGTCAACAATCGTAAACATATTGCGAAAGTCATTCGTGATTTACGAATGCACTATGGATTCCCACGTATTGAGCGTTTGGATGCCCCTGCTCCACAAGCAGAAGTTTCTAAAGTCAGCTAAAAATTGTTCTACTTTACTAAAATCTAACTTTCCATAAGCACCTAATTAATTAAATCGATGATACTTTTGTCAAAACCTATCATCGATTATGATGGAAAAAGATTTAATCAAGGAGAACCAAATGTCCCGCCAAGTCATTCATACTGAAAATGCCCCTGCTGCTATCGGCACATATTCTCAAGCTATTTTAGTAGGTAACACACTCTATCTATCAGGGCAAATTGGTTTAGACCCTTACAGTATGGAACTTGTAGACGGTATTGAAGCTCAAATCCGCCGTGTATTCGATAATCTCAAAGCTGTATGTGAAGCTGCGGGTGGCTCACTTGCAGATATTGCAAAGCTCAACATCTTCCTTACTGATTTATCTAATTTCCAGCTTGTAAACCAAATTATGGGCGAATATTTTGCTCAGCCATACCCAGCTCGTGCAGCACTTGGGGTAGCAAGTCTACCTAAAGGCGCATTAGTAGAAATGGATGGAATTGTAATTATTAATCAATAAGATAAATATTTAAGGAAAAAATAATCCTTAAATATTTAGTTCTAAAATTAGATACCGCTATGCTTAGAAATCTAAACAACCATTAGATTTCCGCTTAGGCGGTATTTTTTTATCCAAAATCCCAATAAAGATAAATGAGATTTTAAATGAATTTCATTGACAAACGATAATAATTATCAATAATATCAATTATCGCATTTATATTTGGGGATTACTCCCATGTACGTTTGCTTGTGTCGTGGCATTACCGATCAGGATATTAAAGACGCTATTGAAAATGGCGCTGAAAGCTATCGTGAAATTCGCGATTTGCTTGACCTCGGTACTTGCTGTGGACGCTGTGCACCAGAAGCACGTGCTATTATTAGTGAAGAATTAGCAGAAATTGCTGCGCGCATTTCTGTAGCTGCATAATAAAAATTAGTATTTAACAGTAAATTATTGACTCCTCCACCGCTTTTGCGGAACGTTAATTGTTCCTCATTCAAGCGGTTTTTTTTGGAAGGAAATTCAGCTTTACCAATATTGTGTTGTTTTTGATTGCGATTTTCATTTGCTGTTCTATAAATTACTCGCCATATCTGTGAATGTTCACTAAAATGAATTCATAGATTGCCTTAATTGGATTAAGGCAGAAATTGTTTTGGAGTAGCTACAATGAAAGGCAATCGTGATGTAATCAATCAGCTTAACCAAGTGCTGTATCATCATTTAACTGCAATTAACCAATACTTTTTACACTCTCGCATGTTTAATGACTGGGGAATTGAACAACTCGGTTCTGCTGAATATAAAGAATCAATTCGTCAAATGAAGCATGCCGACAAGATTATTGAACGTATCTTATTTTTAGAAGGACTTCCTAATCTTCAACATCTAGGTAAATTGTATATTGGTCAGCATACAGAAGAAGTTCTGCAATGTGATATTCGCAAAGTGAAAGAAAACATTGAAGCTATTCAAAAAGCAGTTGCATTAGCTGAAACAGAACAAGACTATGTAACACGTGATTTGGTACAAGAAATCTTAGAAAAAGAGGAAGAATATTGGGATTGGTTAGATACTCAAATTGATCTTATTGGTAGTGTGGGTATTGAGAATTATATCCAGAGCCAAATGTAATTTCTCATAAAAAAATCCCCTTGAATACAAGGGGATTTTTTTATTTATCTTTTAATAATTGCGGCAGTGTTATTTGCTGTCCATAAAGGTGCTGCAAAATAAATATTTGTCGCTCTGCCTGATCTATTTTTCCATTATAAGCAAGTAACTGAGCATATTTACGTAAATTATAGGGGGTTGCTTTGTTCTTCACAAAATTTCCCCATTGAATTAACTCTGCTTCAGATAAAGTTACATGAGGATTAAGCGCAATCCACTTTAAACGCTGCTCAAATTGGGTTAGAACAAAAATCTGGTCACTTCCCATAAGCTCGGCATTTGGCTGCTTATTTTTAAATAGTAAATTACTATTCATGACATATACGTTGTAATCACGCCAAATTGCGATCATAAGTATTAAGCTAACACCCCAAATTAAATGCAGAAGATGTTTACCTAGTACAAAACCTTTCAGTATTGGAGTCTGTGCTTGAATTACACCCAATAAAAAGCCACAAGTCAGCAAGAAATAAGCATAACGCTGCGGAAATTCTAACATGGCATGAATAAGTACTGTACAGACCATCATCACTGCAATAATCGAAATTGTTTCTTTCGCTTGTTGATTTAACCAAAATAACCAACATGTAAAGTAAGCAATAATCACGATACCAATTGGAATACCATTCCAAATAATAAGATCTAGCAACACATTGTGAGCGCTAGTCGTCCATTCTGCTGTTGGGAAAAGAGCATAAGCAGACATTTGAGCAACACTAGTTTGATTCCACCCATATCCCAACCAAGGATGTTGCTGTACAGCGAGTACCATTTGCGTCCAGATATTAAAACGCAAATAACCCGAGCTTGCCCGTTCAGCCAAGCTACTCGCCTGAGTTATATCTGTATGCGACCATGCCTCAATTAAGCTTGTAAGAAATGGTAAAACTAAGCCCGCCATGAGGAAAAAGCCAGCACACCATAATAAGCCTTGAAAAAGTCCAAAACGCTTCGGTTTGTTAAATTGCTTAATGGTCCAATAGATGAGTAAAAACGGAAAAACAATCCAAGAGGTTCTTGATTGGCTCAGAACAACTGCAAATAAAATAGTTAGTGCTGATGGCAAGAGTAACCAAACTGAAGCCTTGTTCTTTTCATATAAATATAAGCACCCTAATAACCCCATAATGAGAAAGGTTGCCATATTATTGGGTTGGCCAAAGTTACCGTATGGACGATTACCAATCAAATGCAACATATGTGCAAAATGCGTATCAATATTTAACCATTGGCAAACTGCAATAAAGCTAGTTGCAACTGAAACAATAACGGCAAGCAGGCTAAACCCTGTAAAAATTTGGTCCCGCTGCTGATAATCTAATGACAGGTTATAGCCAGCCACAACCATAAACCAAAAACCTAATAAGTAAAGTGAACTTAACAAAGCTGTACTAAAATCAAAAACCAGACCAAAAACCCACTGTAGCACTGGAATTAAAATAAATGGCAATAGTAATAATTGTGCCCGCGGAATTTTTATATTTTGATAAAAAAGTGCAGCAATGACACTCAGACCTGCCGCAAAGGTACTCATTTCACTAGAAAACATCACCCAAGGGTTATAGTGAAATGGAGATAGCCATGCAAAACCTAACAGGATTGCTGCGAGGAATAAAAAGAATACTTGCATAGTGACAGGTTACAGACCAAAAACTTGAGAAGAATTATACATGGAAGCTTTAAAAAGAAATGTAATAAAGCTAGCGCATCTTAGTCGAACTATAGTATCCCCAAGATAAATTATGGAATCTGGGTAGTTGGAATTAGATGTTCAGTTCCGCCATATTCCCAAAAGTTTGGAGCCATTCTTCCCACATAACTGCTGCATCCCCAACACATTAAATCTTGCCCTAAATAAGTTATTGTAATGTATAAAAATAAAGCCCCCCATAAGCTGATAAGTACTTTGGTAGACAAAAAAGAAAATTGAGAACTAGAAGTTACTTTCCTTTGAGAAAATGCAAAAGCTATAAAAAATATACAAGCGATTTGTGAAGTTGGATATACCATGCTACCAGAGAACATTGCATCAATTAAAATTGCAGCAACACCAGCTTTTGCAATGGGTAAACTTCCCTTATTCAAAAATAATTTTACTAGTTGATAAGTCATCCAAACTAGAAATATATATCCAATCGCTCCCCATTCAAAAATTAATCTTAAATAAAGATTATGTATATGATGGCCATATTGATATTGGATTCTAGATAAATATCCCCCTCCCACTCCACTAAAGGGATGCTGTTTCCATTGCTCAAATACAAAATGCCACATTTCGGCACGTAAAGATGTACCTGATCGCATTACAGTCATCGTATTTTTATCTGCAAAATAAGCTGTACCTTTATAAACTATAAAAGCTGAAAATATATACAAAAATATTTTTAGAACCAATCTACGATTTTCTTTTGATAAAAGGAAAAATATTATTAGACCAGTTATGATTGCAAACAAAGCAGAACGTGCACCATCAAAAAACCAGGCTAGAGAAAAAAAGAAAATTGTGATTGGATAGAAATAATCGATATGAGGATATTTGTTATTTTTTAAAAAAATCAGGAAGAAAAATAGAGGAACAATAACGCTATCATAGATCCGAATCGTGCCCGAGTTAAACTGCCAGTCATACCATTGTTTAGTAGAAATAAATTTAATGATAGAAATAAGAATAAATGAACATGGAATTAATGCTGAAACTATAATCAAAGCTATGACATGTTGTAGATAAGTTTTACCTTTTAACTCAAATACTAAAATAGATAATATAAATAATAATGCTATGGCTGACCATAATTCTTGAAACTGGAAGATATTCCAATTTATTTGTTGAATCGATATTAATATTGCAATAATAAAAAAAGTAATTTTAGTGTAAATCGAATATTCTATTTTTTTTGTAAAGATTAGGCTTAATAACGCATACAAGGCTAGAGGAAATTGTAATAAGCGGAGTTCATCGTATTGTGAACTAGACCATCCTATTTGATATCCCATTAAAGCAATAATGAGATAAATTCCCATTAATAATAAAATAATATTCTTTTTTAGCATATTTATTTTTTCAAAAAAAAGAGAGGATTGACCTCTCTTTTTTATTTCTAAAATTACGATGCTACAAATGATTGAGGAAGTAATTCAACTGGTGTATCTGTACCACTATTCTTTGTTAGAATACCTGTTTCACTTACATTCATTACAATCTTTGTAGATGTAAGTTTATTTGATACACCTGATGATTTAAATGTATAAGTAATAGTACAGTTCGGAGCAGATCCACCAATCTCCGCATCACCATATTTCCCACTTACTTTATCAGCTGCTGTCACTGCAGTAGCACCACCTGCAAAACAAGTTCCAGCTTGTAAATTAGTATTAATTGTCGTTTTCAAACCATCTGCTAAAGTAAATGCTTCAGATGCTTGAGATTTAGCAATATAGTTTTGATAAGCAGGAATCGCGATCGCTGCCAAAATACCAATAATCGCTACAACGATCATAAGTTCAATTAATGTAAAACCTTTTTGTGCATTCATAGCCTTTTCCCCAAAGATTGTATGTATGTTTTTATATAAGCTTTTTGAGCTATAGAATATATTGCAGCAACCATGCCAACTTTTATTTTTATTAAAAAACAAAAGCTTATAAGTATTTTAAATTTATTCGAAATGCTAAAGCAGTAAATAAGTGACAAAAATTGTCACTATAATTTTTTTAGAATTAAATCACTAATAAAAATTTCTTCACAGCCTACTTCTTTTTTTTACCTTTTAATGTGACAAAAATCTCTTTAAAAATACATGATTAGATGACATTTTTTGTCAGTCAGTTTATTGTCCAAATTTTTTAAAACAGCTAGAGTTTGTGTAGATAATTTAATTAATAATGATAGGTGCATTACCCAATTCATTATTCTGATCTGGCATATTTTCATCGTAAAACCGAGACATCACATCACCAATTTGCTGAACCCCAATCACTATAGCTTGTAGATACTGCTTTTGTTTAAGCTGCTGCACAATAGACTCACAAATCTGTTGCCATACCTGCTCAGTCGTCGCGCTTCGAATACCACGATCAAATATAATTTCTACTGTGCGTTCACATAAATTTAAATAGAGCAGTACACCGCTATTAAGTTCAGTATCCCAAACCCCAAGTTCTGCAAATAATTGCTGCGCCCTTAAGCGCGTGTTCTGCCTATATGCTTGTGAACAAGGAATATGCCCTTCTATAACGACCTGTATTTCACCAACATGACCAAGTTCTGCTTTTTGAACCGCTTCAGTAATAGCTTGTTTATCCCTTTTACTAAAATAGCGGCTACTAGCAGGAAAATAGCAAAGATGCTTAAACCAACGTTTTAAACTTGGCTCTACATATTCCTCAATTTTTGGTTGAGTAATAATTTGTGTTGTTTCTGATGTTGTTACCATGACCCTGAAGCACCTCCACCACCAAAACGACCTCCACCGCCGCCATAACCGCCGCCGCCACCACCGAAGCCGCCTCCGCGTCCACCCCCACCAGAACCACTTAAAATAGCCTGTAAAATAAGTTGGGCAATTGAGGTAATGAGTAAAAAGAAAATACCAAATCCAAGTAATAAACTAGTGACCAAGCCAGCACCGTTTACAAAGCCTGCTACCGCGGCAGCAACACCTGCTGTAGAAGCACTAAGAGGTCGACCAACAATAAACGAGCCTACAATTCCGGCAATAAGAATAAACAACGCCATTGTCAAAGTAGTTTGTTTGGCTTGTTGTTCTTCGGCAGCCTGATGTTGGCGCTCTTTTAAATCTTGAGCAGCTTGCTGAGCAACTTCCGGATCTAGATTTAAAATCCTTCCGATTTCATCAAGACCAGCGTTTAAGCCTTGGGCATATTGAGCTTGTTTAAAATAAGGTGTAATTTGATTTCGAATAATTCGACTTGCCACAATATCAGGCAATACGCCTTCTAAACCATATCCAGTCAAAATTTGTATTCTATGATCATTAATAGCAACTGCGATAAGTAAACCATTATCTCGTTTACTCGAACCAAGTTGCCATTTTTCGCCGACACGTAAAGCGTAATCAAATATATCTTCTTGGCCTGTGGTCGGTACAATCACAATACCTATTTGTGCCTTACCTTGCTGGTATAGATTTAAAATTTTCTGATTGAGTTGCTGCTTTTCAGCTTCACTCAAAATATTGGCTTGATCAATAACAGGCTGATTTAATGTTGGTAAACCGCGAATTGATTCACCATCAGCCATGTCATTCGCAACCTGAGCTTGAGACGCGGCACTTGAAGCAGCCTGCTCATTGATTTTAGGTTTCGATGCTTGAGCTTGCTGCTGTTGAATAATTTTACCTGCCACCACAGTATCAGTTTCATCTGTAGCAGTGGCAATATTATTCTCACTCCAAGCCGCACTCTGAAACAGAACACTGCAGCAGAGCACTATTAAGGTAATAACAAACACCTTAATTTGCTTAAACTGAAGCAATATAGTATTTCTCATGCGGCTCTTCCTTGATTTAAATTAATCGAAAGAAACTTTTGGAGCCTGCTGAGCCGATGCTTCTGCAGAGAAATTAGCTTTTGGATGCATACCAATCACTTTCGCTGTTACAGCTTGTGGGAACTGACGGACATAAGAGTTATAGTCTTGAACAGTTGTAATATAACGATTACGTGCCACAGCAATTCGGTTTTCTGTACCCTCAAGCTGAACCTGTAATTCTTGGAATTGGGTATTGGCTTTTAAGTCTGGGTAATTTTCTGAAACAGCAATCAGTCGAGATAATGCACCAGTTAACTGGCTTTGCGCTTGTTGATATTTTTCAAGTAATGCTGGGTCTTCCAATACTTCTTTATCGACCTTCAAACCTGCTACATTTGCGCGTGCCTGAGTTACTTCAGTTAATACTTGCTCTTCGTGCTTAGCATAACCTTTAACTACGTTTACAAGATTTGGTACTAAATCTGATCGACGTTGATATTGGTTCTGTACCTCAGACCAAGCCGCTGTTACAGCCTCATCTTTGACCTGTAAAGTATTATAGCCACAGCCGGAAAATAGTAAGGTGCTTGCAAGTGTTGTCGCGATTACAAGTTGTTTAAACGTTTTCATCGTCACTTTATCCTCAAGTTTTTCTTTATATTTTTAACCTCTTGTCTCGATTGTATGATGAATTTGGCATTATTGTGTTGCTTTTATTTTATAGATTTAAAAAAACCGGATCTTTAAATCCGGTTTTTATTCTAGCTTGGCGTTAACTTTGTTTCTTCTTGGAAACTTGTCATTTGATATTCATCCGCCAAATAACTCTTCCAGTAATCGACCATCTGCCCATAGTTTTTTTGACTCGGATGAAAGTCTTTTCTGTAATAAGCAAAATATTCAGGTGTCAGTTGTATAATCATTTTAACAAGCAAATACACACCAAAAATATTTCCGCCCATTTTAGGCAAGCTTTTCCATTTATCTTGCCAAAATAATCGCGTCGTACCATAGAAAGCAAGACTCGCAAATCCCGTAGTAACACTACGCATGAGTAAACGGCGAATACGATCATCTCCATAGACATGTTGGTACACATCAAATGCAACTGAACGATGCTCGATTTCCTCAATAGCATGCCAGACCCAAAGCTTTAGCGCATCTTGGTCCAAAGTTTTTAATAATTCAGGATGCTGTAAAATATATCCTCCAAGCAAAGCCGTAAAATGCTCAAATGCACATGTCAATGCCAGCTGTAGCTTAGGAGAAATTGTTCTTAAATATTTATCACGCTCATTCAACCAAGCTTGAAAACGATCCAGATTATAATCATCACGGCGCCAAGCCTCATTAAATTCACCATGCGCTTTCGAGTGCATCGCTTCTTGTCCAATAAAAGCTGCAATTTGTGCCTGCAATTGGGGATCGGAAACTTTGTCACGTACATTACGCACGCTATTTACAAAAAACTGTTCTCCTACGGGAAATGTTGAAGAGAGTGCAGTTAAAAAATGGGACATTAAAGGCGAATTTGCAAAATAATAGCGCTTGATTGCTTGAGGATTAAACTCAAGGCGACGCACTGTAATACCCAACGCTTTTCGACGATTTAAATATGATTTTTCTGCCGTCATACCTGCGATGTTCATGCTCAACACCTACTGTAGTGAAGAAGGAAGCTTTGAGTATCTCTTGCAACTAAGGGGCTAAAAAGGGCAAAAAAGCTTATTATATTTGCCAAAAACGTCAAACTGATTAACGGTAAAAAATAAAGCCTGCATATAGCAGGCTTTATCAAAAACTTTAGTAATGATTTTTTAGATTAAACACCAAGATAATCTAAAATACCTTCAGCAGCTTGGCGACCTTCCCAAATAGCTGTAACTACAAGATCTGAACCACGCACCATATCACCACCAGCAAAGATTTTCGGGTTTGATGTCTGGAATTTAAATTCTTGGTGCTCTGGTGCAACTACACGACCTGAACCATCAAGATTAATATTCACATTACCAAACCAGTCTGCTGGACTTGGACGGAAACCAAACGCGAGTAAAACTGCATCTGCCGGTAAAATTTCTTCCGAACCCGGAATTGGCTCAGGGCTACGGCGGCCACGACTATCTGGTTCACCCATCTGCGTCGTTACCACTTTTACGCCTGTCACTTTGCCATTCTCACCAACAATTTCGATTGGTTGGCGGTTAAACAAGAACTTTACGCCTTCTTCATACGCATTTTTTACTTCACGTGCAGAACCTGGCATATTGCTTTCATCACGGCGATATGCACAAGTTACATCATGAGCACCTTGACGCAATGAAGTACGGTTACAGTCCATTGCGGTATCACCACCACCAAGAACAATAACTTTTTTACCGTCTAAGCTAATGTATTCACTTGGATCTTTTTCCCAACCTTGGCAACGATTCACGTTAGAGATCAAGAAATCTAGCGCATCATAAACACCATCAAGATCTTCACCCGGGAAACCACCTTTCATGTAGGTATAAGTTCCCATTCCCATGAATACTGCATCATATTCAGCAAGTAATTCATCAATCGTGACATCTTTACCAATTTCAGTATTTAAGCGGAATTCAATCCCCATACCTGTGAAAATTTCACGGCGGCGCTTCATGACATCCTTTTCCATTTTGAATTCTGGAATACCAAATGTCAGTAAGCCACCAATTTCAGGACGCTTATCGAATACAACTGGCTTAACACCACCGCGGGCTAAAATGTCGGCACAACCTAGCCCTGCTGGACCTGCACCAATGATCGCAACTTTTTTACCTGTCCACTTTACATGGGACATGTCTGGGCGCCAACCCAAAGCAAAAGCGGTGTCATTAATATATTTTTCAGCATTCCCAATAGTTACTGCACCAAAACCATCATTTAAGGTACAAGCACCTTCACACAAACGGTCCTGCGGACACACACGACCACATACCTCAGGTAAAGTGTTCGTTTGATGGCAAAGCTCAGCAGCCTGGAAAATTTGTCCTTCAGCAATGAGTTTTAACCAGTTTGGAATGTAGTTATGTACAGGACATTTCCATTCGCAATATGGGTTACCACAACCTAAACAACGGTGTGTCTGATTAGTGACAGTTTCCGAAGTAAAAGGTTTATAAATTTCCACAAATTCTGCTTTGCGGACAGTAATATCTTTTTTCTCTGGATCTTGACGTGGTACATCCAGAAATTGAAAGTCATTATTTAGGCGTTCTGCCATGTCTCTCTCCGTGGGTAGGCGCGGATTTCCCTGTTGCCCGCACCTGCCTATGTCTTTGCAGTCGTGGAATTATTGTGGATCAGCTTGTGTAGTTTTCAAAAGCGATTGCAAGTTAGCAGCTTTTGGTTTTACAAGCCAGAATTTACGGCTGTAGAAATCGAACTCATTGCGAATTTTATAAGCCCAAGCACTACCAGTTTCTTTAATATGCTCGTCAATAATACGCAACAAGAACTCTTTATGATCTTCCATAGATTCTGTTGAAATACGGGTTAAGTCAATTAACTCGTGGTTGTAGTAATCTACAAAGTCATTATCGAGGTCAAGCACATAAGCAAAACCGCCTGTCATACCTGCACCGAAGTTATGACCCACTTTTCCAAGCACAGTCACAACACCACCAGTCATATATTCACAGCAGTGGTCACCTGCACCTTCAATAACAGCAAACGCACCAGAGTTACGAACAGCGAAACGCTCACCTGCCGTACCAGCTGCAAATAACTTACCGCCAGTTGCGCCATATAAACAAGTATTACCAATAATTGCTGTATTTTGTGTTTGGAAAGGCGAACCTTTTGGTGGGAAGATCGAGATACGACCACCCGCCATGCCTTTACCTACATAGTCGTTAGCATCACCTTCAAGACGGATATGTAAACCACCAGCATTCCAAACACCAAGTGACTGACCAGCAGTACCTGTTAGGTTCATTACAACCGGATGTGCTTCCATACCCAAGTTGCCATAGCGACGAGCAATCTCACCCGATACACGTGCACCAATTGAACGGTCACAGTTCACGACATTAAAGTTGAACTGACCGCCTGCACTTGACTCAATTGCAGGAAGCATTTCTGCAACCATTTTCTCAGCCAATACACCTTTATCAAATGGTGCATTACCTTGTACTTCACAGTACTGCGCTTTACCTTCAGCAGCAGGATGAGAAGTTAACAATGCACTTAAATCAAGGTGAGCATGTTTTTCAGTTTCACCCGGTAATACTTCAAGTAAGTCCACACGACCAATTAAGTCTTTAAGTGAAGCTACACCAAGAGCCGCTAACCATTCACGTGTTTCTTCTGCAATAAAGTGGAAGAAGTTAATGAGCATTTGTGGTTCGCCAATATAGTGTTCTTGACGTAAATGGTCTTGTTGAGTTGCAACACCAGTTGCACAGTTGTTTAAGTGGCAAATACGTAGATATTTACAACCTAATGCAATCATTGGTGTTGAACCAAAACCGAAACTCTCAGCACCTAAAATTGCTGCCTTAATAACATCAAGACCAGTCTTTAAACCACCATCAGTTTGTACACGTACTTTGCCACGTAAGTCATTTACACGAAGTGCCTGATGCGCTTCACTCAAGCCAAGCTCCCATGGAGAACCTGCGTGGTGAATTGAAGAAAGCGGAGACGCAGCAGTACCACCGTCATAACCAGAAATGGTAATAAAGTCTGCATATGCTTTAGCAACACCAGCAGCAATCGTACCTACACCCGGTTCAGATACCAACTTCACAGATACCATTGCTTTTGGGTTAACTTGTTTCAAGTCAAAAATCAGTTGCGACAAATCTTCAATTGAGTAAATGTCGTGGTGTGGCGGAGGTGAAATAAGTGTCACACCCGGTACTGAGTAACGTAAACGCGCAATCAAGCCATTCACTTTACCACCTGGTAACTGACCACCTTCACCTGGTTTTGCACCTTGAGCAACTTTAATTTGCAAAACTTCAGCAGAAGTTAAGTAAGCAGGTGTTACACCGAAACGACCAGATGCAATTTGCTTAATTTTCGAGTTACGAATTGTGCCGTAACGTGCAGGATCTTCACCACCCTCACCAGAGTTTGAACGACCACCAATAGTGTTCATCGCAATTGCAATTGCTTCATGTGCTTCTGGAGAAAGCGCACCTAAAGACATGCCTGCCGAGTCGAAACGAGGCAAGATATCTTCAACCGATTCAACTTGTTCAACTGGGATCGGATTAGTTGTTTTTAACTTAAATAAGTCACGAATAGTCGCTACTGGACGGTTATTTACCAATTCAGCATATTCTTTAAAGTCTTCGTATTTACCAGAGCGAACCGCTTTATGTAGTGAGTTAATCACATCTGGGTTAAACGCATGGTACTCTTTACCAAATACGAATTTAAGCAAACCACCCTGATCAATTGGCTTACGACTAGACCAAGCTGTCGCCGCTAATTTTTTCTGGTCATTTTCAAGATCAACAAATGTTGCACCTTGGATACGACTTGGAACGCCTAAGAAACACTGATCTACCACTTCAGATGATAAACCTACTGCTTCAAAAAGCTGACCACCACGGTAAGAAGCTACTGTCGAGATACCCATTTTCGAAAGAACTTTTAACAAGCCTTTCTCAATACCTTTACGGAAGTTTGCTTGTGCATGAATCGGATCACCTAAAAGCTCACCTTTCGCAATCAAGTCATTGATTACGTCATATGCAAGGTATGGGTAAACAGCAGTTGCACCAAAACCAAGTAATACCGCAAATTGGTGTGGATCACGTGCAAAACCAGTTTCAACCATAATATTTGCATCAGTACGCAAACCAGTTTTAATGAGGTAATGGTGTACCGCACCCGTTGCAAGTGCAGCGTTTGCAGGTAAGTAACCCTCACGAATGTTTTTATCAGTTAAAACAATTAGGGTTTTACCATCACGAACAGCTTGTGCAGATTCTTCACAAATACGCGTAATTGCCGCTTGTAAACCTTCTGTTTCAGCATAGTTCAAATCAATATCAACTGCCTCATAACCCGCACGCTCAATTGTACGGATTTGCTGCATTTTTGAATTTGACAATACAGGGCTAGAGATGATGATACGATCAGCATGCTCAGGACCTTGTTCGAATACGTTCTGCTCACGCCCCAAACAGGTTTCAAGTGACATAACAATTGATTCACGCAGTGGGTCAATTGGTGGGTTTGTCACCTGTGCAAACTGTTGACGGAAGTAGTCGGTCACATGACGTACTTGACGAGACAATACAGCCATTGGCGTATCGTCACCCATAGAACCAACAGCTTCCTGACCGCTCTCAGCGATTGGACGTAACAACTGGTCGCGCTCTTCAAATGTCACCATAAACATTTTTTGAGCTGCTTTTAATGCTTCACCAGTTAAACCTTTATCAACAAGTTGCTCTTCAAGTTCTGGGTTTGCATTTAAGCGAATCGCGTGATCACGTAACCACTCACGGTACGGGCGCATGTTTTTCAAATGAGTACTAACATCTTTAGTATCAAGTACTTTACCTGTTAAAGTATCGACTACCAAGATTTGACCAGGACCTACACGCCCCTTAGAAACTACGTCTTCAGGTTCATAGCCCCAAACACCAATTTCAGATGCTAAGGTAATATAATCATTTTTAGTAATTACCCAACGTGCAGGGCGCAGGCCATTACGGTCAAGCATACAAATCGCATGGCGGCCATCTTGAATAACAAGACCAGCAGGACCATCCCAAGCTTCCATATGTTTTGAGTTGAATTCATAGAATGCACGCAAGTCTGCATCTAGAGTTTCAACGTTTTGCCATGCTGGCGGTACGAGCATACGTAAAGCACGGAATAAATCCATACCACCGCCCACCAAGATCTCAAGCATATTATCCAAGCTTGAAGAATCCGAACCTGTACGGTTTACAATCGGGTTAAGCTCAGTAAGGCCTGGCAATAATGGGTTTTCAAATTTAGGAGTACGCGCTAACGCCCAGTTACGGTTTGCTGTAATCGTGTTGATTTCACCATTATGCGCAAGGTAACGGAATGGCTGAGCCAAAGGCCAACGCGGTAATGTATTTGTAGAGAAACGTTGGTGGAATACCACGATATGCGATTTTAAGCGCTCATCTGCCAAATCTGTATAGAACTCAGCAATTGCAGCAGGCATCATCAAGCCTTTATAGCTAATAACTGTCGAGCAAAGCGTAGTCACGTAAAATGACGGATCTTTTTGAAGTTGTTGTTCCGCACGGCGACGCGCCAAGAATAACTTACGGTTAAATTCAACCTCAGTTACACCCATTGGACAGTTCACAATGACTTGTTCAAAAGCTGGTAAAGATTGAAGCGCAATTTCACCTAATGCATCGTTATTTGTAGGGACGATACGCCAAGCGAGTACACGTAAACCTTCTGACTCAATTTCTTTTGTTAAAATATTTTTAGAGTGCTGTGCTAATGCAGGATCAATATTTAAAAATACCGTACCCACAGCAAAAATTTCACTTAGTGTAATATCACTTAGTTTTTTTGCTTCATCACGGAAAAATTGCTTTGGCATCGCCAATAATAAGCCGCAACCATCTCCCGTCTTGCCATCTGCGGCAATACCACCACGGTGCGTCATGCAACTTAAACTGTGAATCGCGGTTTCTACTAGATGATGACTTGATTCACCCTTCATATGGGCAATCAGTCCAAAACCACAGTTATCCTTAAACTCATCAGGCTGATATAAACCTTGAGCGGGAGCTACAGTATTAGGCGATGGCATGTGCATAGCGTACCCTTCTTTCAATAAGGCTCTTTCGAGCGTCAAACAAACAACTTCTTTTTGCGATAGTGCCTACGGATGACAGTTAGCTCAATGTTTCGCAAACAAAAAATTTTGGGCTGATAAGCCAATATACGCTGTTCCATTTTTACGTACACTGGTTTTTGCTAGAAAAATGTTTTGACTTATTTCGCACTCTTTTAAAGCAGTTGGACCCCACGCCTCTGCATAGAATTCACTTCTTAGAGGGCTAAAATAGTTTGCAGCACATTAATAAGCACAACAATAAAGCAAAAAGTGTGCCATATTGGGAAAATGAGACTAAATCCTTATATTTATTATAAATATAGTTATTTTATTCGCGTTATCATGTTAAAAAATGTCTAAATATGCACCACATCTGATCAAAAAATATTATCATATAATTAGTTTGCACCATTTTCGCGCATATTATTAGATAAATTAATTCCCTTTTGTGCCCTCATTTGTGGCATTTTTCTGCTGTCCCTCATTGATTCGTGTTTGAGGTGTTCTATTAGGCTGATCAATATTAGAATTTGATTGCTGTACATCAACCACATTTCCTTCTGCATCACGACGAATAATCGTAGTTTTTGTAGCTGAATTAGTTGCAGGAGCTTTAGGCTGAGCATTGGCAGTTCCCGTAGCTACTCCTGACATCAATAATGACTCATCAATTGTAGGTAAAGCAGCCGGACGCAGACGTACTTCATAAAGCTGATTATTGCCACCTTTCATCTCATCTGCCCCTAAGTCATTTACCAATGAAGCATAACTTGAGAACTGTTGTGGCTGAGGTTTAACTGACTCAGGTAATTGCAGGTTAATTTGTGTTAATTGCTGAATCGCATCTTCTGAGCGTTTAAACGTGCCATAAACCAACACATACTGCTCTGCTTGTTGTTCCCCACTTAAACGGAAATAAATAAATTTATTACGGTCGGTACGATTTTTTAAAAAGTTTTTAATAATATCTTCATCAGAGGCACGAAATAACTCAAGCGTCCATTGTTTTTTATTTTCATTAATAAACTTTGTACCGCGAAACTCAGGTTCATGCTCACCCGAAGCCACAGTACGTGTAGTTAAATCGAGTGGACGAACCTCATCAGCCAAAGCACCTAGGTTAGGTGTTGTAGCAACTTTCTCTGGTTGAATTTGTACAGGCGCCTCAGAGTCAGCGGACTTTTCAACTTCAACCAGTTTTTTGCTATCTGTAATTACCAAAAAAATAAAAGCAAGCAATAAGCAGGCAATACCACCAACCAACCAGATATATTGTTGAACATTCTGCCAAAGTGTACGTGATACAGTCATGCTTTACCTTATTTGTTATCCGTGTTGATTCGCCAAAATAGCCTGTTTCATCAATTCGACATCAAAGTCCTTGGTAATTACTGCTTGTCCAAGTTGCTTTAACAACACCAAACGTAATTGTCCATTAAGAACTTTTTTGTCATGAGCCATATATCCAAGGAAATCATCCAATGGAATTTGTGGACATGATATCGGCAAATTCGCACGTTGAATGATTTTTTTTGTACGAGCTACATCTTCATTTGAAATCCAGCCCAAACGCTGTGATAAATCTGCTGCCATCACCATACCAGTTGCAACAGCCTCACCATGCAACCAAGTACCATAACCTAGATACGACTCAATCGCATGGCCAAAAGTATGGCCTAAATTAAGTAAAGCGCGTTCACCTTGTTCTTTCTCATCATTCGCAACAATACGCGCTTTATGAGCACATGAACGATAGACAGCTTCTGCAAGTAAATCAGCATCTCTAGAAACAAGGCCATCCATATTTTCTTCAAGCCAAACCAAGAAATCAGCATCACCTAAAAGTGCATATTTGATCACTTCAGCTAAACCGGCCGAAAGCTCACGTTCTGGCAATGTATTCAATTGTGCCATATCAGCTAAAACGACTTGTGGTTGTTGAAAAGCACCTAACATATTCTTGCCAAGCGGATGATTGATTCCTGTTTTTCCGCCAACACTCGAATCGACTTGTGAAAGCAATGTCGTAGGAACCTGTACAAAGTAAACGCCACGTTGGAAACAAGCGGAAGCAAAACCCGCCATATCCCCAATCACGCCACCACCTAAAGCTAAAACTGTACAATCGCGATTAAAGCCGGCTTCAAGCAATGCATCAAAAATTAAATTTAAATGTTGAATATCTTTATATTTTTCGCCGTCAGGTAAAATACAAGTCGCAACCGTTTTACCCAGACTTTTTAATGCTTCTTGATAGTGGCTTAAATATAATGGTGCAACCGTAACATTGCTTACAATCATGACCTGTTGACCATGTATATATGGCTCGAGTAACTGTTTCGGGTCAAGTTGACTACCAATAAAAATAGGATAACGGCGTTCGCCTAATTCAACATGTAAAGTTTGCATGAATTTATAAAACCACTAGTCAGTTCGTCTATTTTAACTTGTTCGCTAGAATAAGTTGCAAAATCTTTTGTGCGAGATCACGTGCAGCACCTTGATTTGTTTCAATCGTATAATGTGCAACTTCTCTATACAGGGGGTCTCTAATCTTTAATAAATCCCGCAATTTTTGTTCAGGATTTTCAACTTGTAATAAGGGTCTGTTTTTATCCCGATAAGTTCTTTGTAGTTGTAATTCAACAGGAGTATATAAATAAATAACGATTCCACGTTGCTTTAAAAATTCTCGGTTAGGTGCTTGAGTAATCGCCCCACCACCCGTAGCAAGCACTAATGCTTTACGTGAAGTGAGCTCATTTAAGACCACAGTTTCACGGGCACGAAATCCAACTTCTCCTTCTTTTTCAAAAATCCAGGGAATAGTCGCCCCTGTTTTGCGCTCAATTTCATGATCACTATCTAAGAATTCACGCCCTAATAGTTCTGCTAAATGACGTCCAACGGTTGTTTTTCCTGCCCCCATGGGCCCTACCAAATAAATATTTGGCAGGGTTTCAAACGCTTTGCTTGGCAAGGCGCCACCTATTTCAATTGCTTTCATTAAAAAATATATTAATGATTTCTAGCTAAAGTGTCATTAACAATTCGTGGTGTTACGAAAATCAATAATTCTTGCTTATCATCAGACTTTACATCTTTTCTAAATAAATGCCCTACAATAGGAATATCACCAAAAAACGGAACTTTGGTTTGAGAATTCGTCGTTGTTTGCTCGAATACACCACCTAAAATAACGGTCTCTCCATTATCAACCAGCACATTGGTATTAATATTATTCTTATTCAGAATTAATTCACCATTTGGGGCCGCACCTGCTACAGAGTCCTTAGAAATATCCAATTTCATTTGAATCTTACCGTCAGGCGTAATACTTGGAGTTACATTTAGGCTTAGTAATGCATCTTTAAATGATGTTGTGGCTGTTGAGCCTGCAGCAGAATTTGTCGTAGTTTGATATGGAACTTGTTGACCTGTTGCTACTTTCGCAGTTTGCTTATCGGCGGTCATCACTTTAGGCGTTGAAATTACTTCACCATAACCATCGGCTTGTAAAGCTGAGAGCTCAAGATCCAACATGAAGTCCGACATACTAATAAGACCAAAGGCAATACTACCGGCAGGATTAGAAACCCCCAAATCAACGTTTAAATTATCTGGGCGCTCAATCGTATATTTATAGCCACCTGTAGTTTCATCTTTTTTAGGTTCGCGCAGATTCCATAAAGTTGTTTCACTACCACCAACCAACAAATTTTTATTATTGGTAATACCTTGCGAAAGAATGCCCCACTTCACACCAAGTTCTTTGGTAAACGACGTAGACGCTCTCACAATACGTGCTTCAACCATAACCTGTTTAACTTGCACATCAAGCAAGTCAATCATTTTTCGAATTTGATCAATCGACTGAGCAGTATCATTAATAATAAGAGTATTAGTTCGGTCATCTTGAGTAATGGTACCGCGAGGGCTAAGTAAACTACCCACATTATTCCCAAGACTATCAACGCCAGTATTTAAATTGGTTGAAGTTGAAGTTCCTCCACCAGAAGTATGTTGTAAGCCATTACTATTATTTGAGCCTTGAGTAATTAAACCCATAATATCGCCAGCTTTAGCGTATTTAAGTTGAATATACTCTGTCTGTAACGGAGCAAGTTTTACACTTTGCGCTACAGCTTTTGCTTCTTCCTCTTCCGCTTTAATCAACTCTGCAACAGGAGCAATCCAAATCACATTCCCATTACGACGTTTATCAAGATTTTTAGTTTTTAAAATAATATCCAGAGCCTGATCCCAAGGTACGTCTTTCAAACGTAGCGTGATATTACCTTGCACACTATCAGCAGCCACCATATTGATTCCAGTAAAATCAGCAAGGAGCTGTAAAACACGGCGCACTTCGATGTCTTGAAAATCTAGCGAAAGCTTATTTCCAGAATAATTTGGCGTTTTATATAAAGAAGTTACATTTTTATCTTGTGGTCGTTTCAAACTGATTGTGAGCTTATTTTCAGCCTGATATGCCATGTATTCGTAGCTACCAGATGACTGAATAGTAATTACACCAGCACCTTTATCATTATAAGCATCAATACTTGAGACTGGTGTTGCAAAATCATTTACATTTAGACGACGCGCCAAATGTGCCGGAATTTTTGTACCTAAAGTTCTTATAACAACTTTACTGCCTTGTTGTTGAACATCTACAGGTGTATTACTTCCCAAAAGATCCACAACAACTAAACCTTCTCCCTGACTACCGCGCTGAAATCCAATGTTTGAAATACCTTGTGGTTGTGCAGTAACTACTGGTACAGGTTTATTATTCGGTTGGACCGAATTAATTTTTAAAATGAAAGTATTACCTTCCACACGTGTTGTAAACGCTCCAGCATCTTTTAAATTTACAGTCAAACGTGAACGTTGATCATCTGAAGTTACATCTACAGAGCTTGCTTCATTGGTTGCAACAGCAATTTTAGACTGTTTTAAACTTTGTTGAGCTTTATCAAAATCTAATATTAAACGTGACGGATTTTCAAGTTGGTAAGCCTGCGGCTGTGGTGGCAATCCATTAAATATAACTCTAATTTCTGTGCCCTGACCTGCAACTTGCGTTGGTACTATATTGGTCATGCTGACCTGTGCAGATGCAGCCTGCATAATTGCAACAGCTACAGCCCCCATAGAAAACTGACGGAATACCTGATTCATTGTCTGACCATCCCCAATTAAATAATCTTTAAAAATACTTTTTCGTTTTTATTCCCTAAGTTTTAGGGTGCAGGCCCAATCAAGACCAAAGTTCTCGGTCTCTCGACATAGCCTTCTCGACCATCTGGCACAATCTCGACCAGATCAATCTGGGTTGGACTAATATGAGTAATACGGCCCTGATTCATGCCCATATAATTACCCACTTGTACCCGTTCAATTTGATGATCCGGTGTCTGAATCAAAGCCAATATTTGACCACGATTATTACGCATGCTTCCTTTCATATTTAAGGCTTCAAGTGCATAGTTTTCTAATGGTTGCGGTGCACGTGAGAAATTTGGATACACTCGCTTCCCGGCCATAATTTTAAGTTCAGCTGCCAGTGAGCTTGGCATAAACGGGCTTTTTAATTGATGAGCAGCATAATTAAATTGTGGTACAGGGGTAAAGATCGGCGCTGGCTCAATAGGGAGCGGTGGCTGATTACGAATACTTGCCATTTGCTGATTGACTGCGTCAATTCTTGAATCACATCCCACAAGAGCGGCACAGGCCAAAACATAAAGAGTAATTTGCTTAATTTTCATCATAACTCTCCTATTTCGGCTGAGCATTAGGGCTAGTTGGTGCAGTCGCCGCTGCAGCCTTAGCTGGTTGTGCCGATGCCTCTGTTGCTCCTATATATCGATAGGTTTTGGCTTTAATAGAATAATTAAGCACAGGAATATCTGACTTACTATCTTTAGCTTGAGCAGCCTCTACAACAAAGTCATGCATCGTCACAATACGTGGCAAAGCAGAGATACTACTTACGAAAGCACCGAAAGCGTGATAGTCGCCTGTTGCTTCGATGGCAATTGGTTGTTCAATAAAAATTTCCTGCTTTACTTCATCCTCTAAACGGATATTTTTAAATTTCAATCCAGAGTTCACACCAGTTAAGTTAATATCCTCAACTAAACTTGGAATCTCTGTTTCTTTCGGCAATTGTTCTAATTGCTGGTTGAAATTTGCCTGCATCTCTTGAAGCTGTACTTGATACTGCTGAAGATTACGTAATTTCGAGTCTTTTTCTCGAAATTCATTTAATAAATTACCTTCCTGAGCTTGGGCATTATCAATTGCTTGTAGCTTTGGCTGAATAGCAACAAAATAACCCAAAGCTAATACAGCAAAGAAAATAAAAATCCAGCAAGTAATTTTTACAGATATTGGCCAACTACCATAGTTGTTCATATCAAGCGTATTAAATTGCTGAAGGAATTTATCGAGATTAAATTTCTTTTTCTTTGAAGCTGATTGCTCTAATGATAATTCTTGCAGTTCATCTTGACTCATTTGGCTGCCCCCGTGTCTTTCGCTACGGCTGGCTTATCAGCATCGTTATTCGTTGTGGTCACGCCCATTTCCCCCAAATCGACAGTCACAACAAAACTGCCATAGTTATCTTCCACCCTAGGAAGAAGAGAACTCGCAGTCTTATCTTTTTTATCTTCATTAGCCAAGAAAGAATTCATAAAAGCATTACGATACCAAGGAGACGATTCAAGGTTACGAAGCAATTCAGCTACCGTATTTGGACTCTCAGCTTTACCCTCGATCGTAAATTTATCCCCCACTCGACTAAATTTGGTTAGATACATTGCTGGTGGCGTGACTCGAACGAGCTCATCAACTAATCGCACCACTACTGGCCGTTGACTCTGCAAATTTTGAATCAACTTCATACGCTCAATAATGGCATCACGCTGCTCTTGTAAACCGTTTAATGCTTTTAATTGCTGATCAAGGTTTTGATTTGTACTTTTAATAAGTTGGTTTGCTTGTTCTTGATCATCTAATTTATGATCAAAATAGAACCATCCACCAAATACGGTTGTAATCCCCAAAACAACCACCCCAAAGCATAAAGTTATAAATTGTTTTTTTCGTTGCTCCCTCAGCTCTTCACGCCAAGGTAATAAGTTAATTGTTGCCATTAATCAAAACTCCTTAAAGCCAAGCCGCATGCCACCATTAAAGATGAAGCATCATTTTCAATTTTTTGAACGTCGACTTGAGGAGAAAAACCCATTTGTAAAAATGGGTTGGCAATAGTGACACGGTAGCCTAATTTTTGTTGCAAAAGCTTGGCAAGACCTGGAATATTCGCATTGCCACCTGCAAGCAAAATATGGTCTATTTCGTTAAATTGAGATGAAGAAAAGAAAAATTGTAATGAGCGGGCCGCCTGCTGAACCACAGCATCTAGAAATGGATCTAGTATCTCAATTTCATAATCATCTGGCAAAGTGCGGTCTTTTTTAGCTCGGCTTGCTTCTTCTAGAGAGAGGCCATAACGACTTTGAATTTCGAGCGTAAGTTGCTTACCACCAAAAACCTGCTCACGAGTATAAATAATCTTGCCATTTTGCATGACCGATAGTGTTGTCATGGTATGGCCGATATCTAAAATTCCTATCGTATTTGCGCCCATCGGCAAGCTATCAGCAAACACACTAAAAGCACGTTCGACTGCATAACTCTCGACATCTGCCAGTTTAGGATTCAAATCTGCCAATTCAAGAACTTCAACACGTGTTTCAACGTTTTCCGTTCTTGTTGCGACCAAAAGAACATTTACTCGATTTGGATTCAGCAAGCGATCAGGCAAAACCTCAAAATCAAGGCTCACCTCATCCAACGGGAACGGTATGTACTGCTCCGCATCTACACGAATCTGAACTTCACGTTCGTCATCGCTCATATCTGCATCCATTTCGATAGTTTTATGAATAACCGTCGATGTTGGAACAGCAATTGCAGCATTAGTGGTTTGGGGATTTGCTAAATTCATCGCCCGTTCCAAAGCTTCTGCTACTGCTTCTGGATTTAAGATATTTTTTTCAACTACACTGTTTTCAGGTAAAGGCATCAAAGCATAGCTTTCTACCCAATATTTACCGTTCTTGACAGAGAGCTCTAACAACTTAACAGAAGTCGAACTAATATCGACGCCCATTAACCCCTTATTAGGTTTACGATATAACCTGAGCACACTATTGTCCTATTATTTTTTTATCCCCAAAAAAAAATTACAAACCAATAATCTCGGTCTTTATTTTTACACGGATACAATATCTCATCTAACAATCCGCATGTCTAAAGGCTATACTGACCACAATTAGTTTGTATTCGATCTTATTAAAGCTTACTTATCATGAAAAAGCTATCCAGTTTGGGCTTCGTGCGTCCAATTTTTTTGATCATTATTATTATCTTAGTCTCACTTCCGATGGGATTTTATGGCATGTATCTCTATATTGCCCCAACCCTCCCGGAAATGAGTTCACTAAAAAAAGCACCGCTTTTAAAGCCCTTGCAAGTCTATACAGCCGACAACCAACTTATTGCTGAGTACGGTGGTAAACTTTCTATTCCTGTTGAATACAAACAAATTCCTCCTACGTTTATTCATGCATTCCTAGCAGCAGAAGATTCTTCTTTCTTCGAACACAGCGGCATTAGCTTTAAAGGTTTAGGCCGTGCTTTAAGTGAAAGTGTTACTGGGTCTGATGTGCAAACAGGTGGTTCTACCATCACAATGCAGGTTGCAAAAAACTATTATTTAAGCCCAGAAAGAACTTTAAAACGCAAACTAACCGAAATCTTTTTGGCCCGAAAAATTGAACAAAACTTATCTAAAGAAGACATCTTAAGTCTTTATGTGAATAAGATTTTCTTGGGTAAAAATGCTTACGGTATCGCAGCTGCTGCAAAAATTTACTATAACAAGAGTATTAATGAGCTCAGCATTGCTCAAATGGCTATGATTTCTGGCTTACCGAAAGCACCATCTAAATACAACCCAGTGGTTAACCCAGAACGGGCACTTGAACGCCGCAACTGGATTTTAGGCCGTATGTTGCAGCTCGGTTATATTTCTCAAGCAGAGTATCAAAAGGCTGTTGCAGAGCCGATCAACTTGAATATGCCCAACCGTGACCTAAATAATATTCACCCATATGCAGGTGAAATGGTCCGCTCAGAGCTTGTAAAACACTTTGGTGAACAAGCAATTGACTCAGGCTATAAGGTTTACACGACCATTAACGCCCAACGTCAGGCTATTGCAGAAAAATCTGTACAAGATGGTTTAGAGGCTTATGACCGTCGTCATGGCTGGCGTGGAGCAGAAGCACATGACAAACCATTAAGCCAATTTAGAGCTTATGCCAACACCTACCCTGCAGAAGTGACTAAAGTAAATAACAACTCTTTTGAAGCGTTAATGCAAGATGGTTCAATAGTCACTGTGCAATGGTCTGGCATGTCTTGGGCCCGCCCCTATCGCAATGCAAATAGCGTAGGTGGAGCACCTTCACGTGCATCTCAGATTGTTAAGGTTAAAGATATTGTTCGTTTACGTCCAAATGAAGCTAAAACTGCATGGTCGTTAGTTCAAGTACCTAAAGTTCAAGGTCAGCTTATCGCAATTAATCCAAATGATGGCTCCATTGAAGCAATTGTTGGTGGTTATAATTTCTATCAATCAAAATTTAACCGTGCTTTACAAGGCTGGCGTCAGCCGGGTTCGACCATCAAACCATTCCTTTATGCTTTAGCATTAGAACGTGGCATGACACCTTATAGCATGGTCAACGATAGCCCGATTACCATTGGTAAGTGGACACCAAAGAACTCTGATGGCCGTTACCTAGGTATGATCCCATTACGCCGAGCTTTGTATTTGTCTCGTAATACCGTCTCTGTAAGACTTTTACAAACTGTAGGGATTGAACGTACTCGTCAGTTATTCATGGATTTTGGTTTACAAGAAGATCAGATTCCACGTAACTACACCATTGCTTTAGGTACACCTCAAGTATTGCCAATTCAGATGGCAACAGGTTATGCAACGTTTGCAAACGGTGGCTACCGTGTCCAACCACATTTCATTCAACGTATTGAAGATGCATACGGTAAAGTGATTTACGAAGCTAAGCCAGAATATGCATGTATTCCATGTATTAATTCACCTGAAACAACTGAAGATGCACAGGCAACTACACCAGATGATCAAGTTGTTGAAGTGACCAATAAAGAGTTGGAACAGAAAGAAAAGGCGGCCAAACAGCTCAACCTAAAACAAACTGATAAGAATAATAGTCAATATCGTCAAGCTCAGCGTATTTTAAAATCAAGCTCTGCTTATGATATGGCAAATATCTTACGTGACGTAATTGAGCATGGTACAGGTCGTGCCGCACTTAAAATTGGCCGTAGTGACTTGGGTGGTAAAACAGGTACAACGAACGACGCAAAAGATGCATGGTTTGCAGGTTTCAACGGCAAGTTAGTCGCAATTACATGGGTCGGCTTTGACCAACCAACAACACTTGGCCGTCGTGAGTATGGTGGTATTGCCGCATTACCAATCTGGATTAACTTTATGGATCAATCTTTAAAAGGTACTCCAGCTTCTTGGGTTCGTTTAGAAAAAGATGCTCAGGCACCTATTTCTCGTGACAAACAAGCTGTCGTTACAGAAATAGGCGATAAGAAAACATATCGTGCTGCACCACCATTAGCACGTCCACTCTATCGTCCTGCACCACCGCAACCGAAAACTAACACCAATAATGACTTTGATGACCTACCTGGTGAGGAAATTGTAATTCCATCTAAGGCAGCACCTCCGGCAATGAAGCCTTCACAAGGAACAGCGCCGAAGCGTGACAAAGATGAATTAGAAAACTTGATTAACCAAATTGAGTAAAAATAAAAAAGCCATCGTTAGATGGCTTTTTTATTACGCTTTTGAAAAAGATAGATTTGAAAAGATGCTGTCACTTTCAGGTGTGATTGCTGTTCTAATTGCATCCGGCGCTCTGGAGATGCCTTATACGCATAAGGCGTCATAGCGATCAGATTCTTTAAAGCTTCTTGGTCAAGTAATAAAGGAGCATCTATAACTTGCTGTTCTTTCAACTCAAATAAATCTTGCAGTTGTTCAACAAACTTTTGCGGTGTGTGCGGATTAACCTGCTCAAATAACGCTTCACGCATTGCATACAGATGATCGGTTGCAGGAGTCACAACAATTAAATACCCATCATCTTTTAAAACGCGCAAAATTTCTGCTTGTGGAATCGGGCTAAAAAGACTCGTACACACATCTATACTTTGATCAATTACAGGTAAAGTTGCTCCTGTACCGACAACCCAAGTCACGTTGGCATTTAACTTTGCAGCACGTTGTACCGCATTTTTTGCAATATCTACACCTATACATTGCTCAACAACCTGTTGCATCGCACTCGTGTAATATCCCTCACCACAGCCAATATCAAGTACAGCTTTAGCTTTAAGATACTTTAGCAAATGAACTACTGCTTGCTGTAAAGGCTCATAATAGCCACCCTGTAAAAAGGCACGGCGTGCATCTACAGACTCAGGAGTATCCCCGGGATTTTTACTGTGTTTATGCTGTACGACATGTAAGTTCACATAACCTTGCTTTGCAATGTCATAGCTATGACCCTGTTCACACCGCCATGTTTTGTTTACCAGCTCAAGTCGCTGACGACATACGGGGCACATTAAATTTTGCGTAGTCACGTTTAATTATTCTCTTGTTCTTTTTGTTGCAAATAAGCCTTAGCGTGCATTCCAACAAATGTGCGGCCTGCATTTGTTCCAGAAACCCATTCATCTACTTCAAACAAATCAAATAATCCCACTTTAATTAAAGTTGGAATTGCGATCTTCAACTCTTCTTCAATTTGCCCTCTTTGTCCGGCATTATAAAGTTCAATATTATGCAGCATTGTCGCGACAGTTCCCGTTTGTACCTGACTACCATCTTTAAGTACAACTTGAGGTAATACTTCCCCATCACTAACCACTTTTTGGTTAATTACAGATAATTGGTCTAGCCCAACAACCTTTGTCATTTACCTCTCCAATAAAAAAAGCCAGTAGAAACTGGCTTTATATTGACACCAAAATAAGTTCTAGCGCAATTTTAAGGTCATTAGGCCTAAAACAACTAGCATAATCGTAATAATCCAGAATCGAATTACAACTTGAGTTTCTTTCCAGCCTTGTTTTTCATAGTGATGGTGTAAAGGTGCCATCAAGAATACGCGCTTATTTCGCATTCGCAACGACCCGATTTGCAGGAATACTGATACAGCCTCCATCACAAAAACACCGCCCATAATCGCAAATACGATTTCTTGGCGTACCATCACAGCAATTGTTCCAAGCATTGCGCCTAAAGCTAAAGCGCCCACATCACCCATAAAGACTTGTGCTGGATGTGCGTTATACCAAAGGAATGCCAAGCCTGCACCAATCATCGCAGAACAGATCACCACAAGCTCAGAGGTATATTTCACATATGGAATATGTAAATAGTTAGCGAAACGGATGTCACCAGATAAATAAGCAAATACACCTAAACCTGAAGCCACCATAACCACCGGCATAATAGCTAAACCATCTAAACCGTCAGTTAAGTTAACCGCATTAGAAGCACCATTAATTACTAAATAGGTGAATACAATAAATGCCAAACCTAACGGAACAATAGAAAGTGGAATTGAAAGATTCTTGAAGAAAGGAATCAATAAATCCAGCATATTTGCTGTGTATTCTGAATTAGATTGTTCAGTTGCAATTAAATATAACGCAATACCAGCACCAAGTGAGGCAATAGAAGTCCAGAAGAATTTCTTACGTGCAGGTAAGCCCGCATTATCTTTATAGCGAATCTTAATCCAGTCATCTGCCCAGCCAACCGCACCGAACACAACCATTACACCAAGTACAATCCAAACATAAGGGTTAGATAAATCAGCCCACAATAAAGTACTAATACCAATTGAGAGTAGAATTAAAATCCCTCCCATTGTCGGTGTACCCATTTTTTTGGCATGATTTTCAGGAGCAAATGAACTTACTGCCTGACCGTATTTTAACGCTTGTAATTTACGAATCATGATTGGTCCGAGAACCAAACCAATGGTCAGTGACGTTAATACACTGAGTAAAGAACGTAATGTTAAATAACGAACAACCTGAAACGAACTGTGATAGCCCGCAAGTTGTTCAAACAACCATAACAGCATTTAAAGTTTCTCCATCAAATCAGCCATCAACGTTTCCATATGAGTAAAGCGAGAACCTTTAAACAGGAAACTCATGGACTGGGGTTGATGTGTTTGGATTAGATTGATTAAAAATGGAAGCGCCTCAGCTTGAGTCTGAAATGCTTTCAATTTAGTAGAATGAAGGCCCGCACCTTCGAGAGCTGCTGAGGCAAACTGCCCAACTGCAATAATATGATCTAAAGGAAGCTGAGCGAGATCGCGACCTAAATCATGATGTTCTTGCCAACTACTATCGCCAAGTTCCCCAATATCCCCCATCACCATGACTTTAATGCCATTTTGTTGAAGTAATACTTGTGCCGCAGCTCGCATAGATGTTGGATTAGCGTTATAAGTATCATCAATAAATAAATGAGGCGCTTTTTGAATAAAGTTCAAACGGCCTTTCGCGCCTTGTGCTTGCTCTAATCCTTTTACAATATCGTCTAGGCTAACACCTAATGCCAAAGCAAATGCTACTGCAGCAGTTGCATTTTGCACATTATGCTCACCTGCAAATGGCAGCCTTACAAAACTTGAACCTTGAGGTGTATGTAACTGGAAATTGGCAGATTGTGGCAACAATTCAATCTCTGTAGCAAAGACATCACCACCAGTACCAAAACTCATAATGTGATGACTTTTTGCTGCTTCACGAATCTCGGTAGTAAAGTCATCTTGTTGCGGAACAATAGCAACACCGTGAGGTAGAATATGACGATAAATTTCTGATTTAGCACGGCAAATACCATCGCGACCACCGAACTCACCTAAGTGAGCAGTCCCAATATTTAAAATGCCAGCGACATGCGGTTGAACAAGTTTTGATGTGTAATCAATTTCACCTTGATGATTTGCCCCAAGTTCCATCACTGCATATTGATGTTCCTTGCGAAGCTCAAGCAGCATCATCGGCACACCAAGGTCATTATTTAAATTGCCTCGGGTAATCAATGTAGGGGCTAAACGAGATAAGATGCTTCCTAGCATTTCTTTAGTGGTGGTTTTACCGCTACTTCCCGTTAAAGCAATAACTTTCAATTGAGCATTTTGTTCACGGCGATACGCACCAAGTTGCCCTAAAGCCAAGCGAGTATCAGCAACTATAAGCTGAGCAATGTTGGCATCTATAGGTTGCTCAACAATAGCGACTTGGCAACCATTTGCAGCGACTTGCGCGACAAAATTATGCGCATCGAAACGTTCACCTTTTAATGCTAAAAAGGCATCCCCACTTTCTGCATGACGCGAGTCAGTCAAAATACGTTTAATTTCAGTTTGAGGGATCTGGTCTTTATGCCAGTAACCCTTTGTTGCCTGTTGTAATTGTTGAGCTGTCCACGGTTCCAAAGGCACGGTACTGGTGGTTGAAGTATGCATAATTTTTCCTATTGTGCAGGGTAAGCAGCATCTACCGTATGATGTTGTGCATCAATCGCAGAACGCACTTCAACCACATCATCAAACCAGTGACGCACACCATTAATTTCTTGATAATTTTCATGACCTTTTCCGGCAATCACCACAATGTCACCAGCTTGAGCGTGCTGTGTAACAAATTTAATTGCTTCACGACGGTCATGAATTTCATGCATACGATGCCCTGAAAAATCTATTCCTTGCTTCATATCAGCAAAGATTTGTTCAGGGTCTTCTGTTCTTGGGTTATCTGAAGTCAGAATAACCGGATTTGCACCATCTAAAGCTGCTTGAGTCATGAGTGGGCGCTTACCACGGTCACGGTCACCACCACATCCAAATACAGCCCAAAGCTGATTCGAAACGTGACGTTTTAATGTTTTAAGCACTTGAATCAATGCATCGGGTGTATGCGCATAATCCACCACAAAAAGTCGCTCATCATCACGAATGACCTGCATTCGGCCTGGTGCGCCAATCAGTTTAGGAACAAAATTAACTAATGCTTTTAAATCGAAACCAGCTTGCTCAGCAGCGATCAGCGCCGCAATCAAGTTTTCAACATTAAAATGACCTAATAATGGACTTTCTACAGTAAATGAACCTTGCTGCCCCACTAAATTAAAGGTTGCACCTGCCAAGCTATAACTTAAATCAGTAATATAATAATCGGCCGTATTTTGAGTAAGCGAATAAGTCAAAATTTTAGGTTGCGCTGGATTATTCTTCGCCGATTTAATCATTAAATCTGCATGTGCATCATCTAGATTAATCACAGCAACTTTTAACGAATTAAACTTGAATAAACGAGCCTTTGCTTCTGCATAAGCTTCTAGCGTGCCATGATAATCGAGGTGATCACGACTTAAGTTACTATAAACAGCAATTTCAATATCACAACCATTTAATCGGCCCTGCTCAAGACCATGCGAACTCGCTTCTAAAGAAGCAAAAGTTGCGCCGTGCTTAGCATAAGCATGTAATTCATTTTGTAACTGCAAAGCATCAAGAGTAGTATGTGTAGAAGGCGTTAAGTCCGGCAAAATACCATTACCAGTCGTTCCCATCACCGCACAGCGCTGCTGTTGCGAACTAATTAACTCAGCAATTAGGCGAGAAATAGTCGTTTTACCATTCGTACCTGTTACAGCAATAATCCGTAATGGTTTAACCGTATCAGTTTGTTGTAAATAACGTTTTTGCCACTCACCCATACGCTGACGCACATCAGAACACACCCACTCATTCGCTACACCTAATTCGGTTTCACTAATTACAGCAAGTGCCCCATTTGTTAAAGCTGCTTCAGCAAATGTGCGTGTTTTTTCAGGTTGGCTATAACTGGTCAAGGCAATAAAAATTTGGCCAGCTTCTACTTTACGACTATCTAAATTAAAGCCATGAAATGGCTGTTGAGGCCATTGTGCATCAATCTCGATTGGATTAATTTCTTGAAAAGAAACAGTCATAGCTTACCTGCGAATAGGATTTTGTGGAGTGTTAAGTGGCTTATCAAGCGGCACGTTCATTAAACGTAGTGACTCTTGCATAATACGAGCGAAAACTGGGGCTGCAACCAAACCACCGTAGTAACGACCTTGTGGATTTTCCACAACCACAATAACAGCTAAACGCGGATCACTAATTGGTGCAACGCCGGCAAATAAAGCACGATATTCACTATTTGAATAGCCTTTACCATCAGCACGCAATTTATGAGCAGTACCTGTTTTACCGCCTACTCGATAGCCTGGAATATTGGCTTGTGTCGCTGTACCACCCGGCATAGTCACTTGCTCAAGCATTAACAAGACTTGATCAGCAATTTTTGGGTTAAGAACTTGCTCTCCTTTAGGTGCCTGATCTAATTTATGCAAGCTTAATGGCATTTTGACGCCATGATTTGCAAGCATGGCATAGCCTTGTGCCAGCTGAAGAATAGTTGCGTTTAGACCATAACCATAAGCCATGGTACCAATTTGAGAAGAGTTTAATTTATTTACAGGAAGTACTAAGCCAGAACTTTCCCCTGGGAACTTCACAGCAGAACGCTTACCAAAACCAACACGATTAAAGAAGGTCGGTAAAGTCTCTTTTGGAAGTGATAATGCAATTTTTGCAGAACCCACGTTTGAAGACTTAATAATCACACCTGTTACGGTCAAAGCCCCATAGTTATGGGTATCACGAATAGTATACCAACCTAAACGCATTGAACCAGGAGAGGTATTTACAATCGTATTTGGTGTGTATTGACCAGTTTCTAATGCAGCAGAAATGGTAAATGGCTTCATGGTTGACCCCGGTTCGAACATATCGATCGCACCACGGTTACGCATAGCATCTTTATTAGACAAGCCATTCTTATCATTCGGGTTATAAGATGGCCAACTGGTCATTGCCAAAATCTCACCCGTTTTAACATCAACCGCAATAGCCGTTGCTGAACGTGCATTATTCGCAACACCCGCTGCGGTCAATTCGCGATACATAATGTACTGTAAACGAGAGTCGATACTTAAAGTGATATTCTCACCCGGCTCGCCCTCACGAATCACCTCAGAAACTTTTAAACGATTACCACGCTTATCACGAATAATTTTTTGTTCGCCATCTACTCCAGAAAGCTGCTTATTCAACTGCATTTCCAGGCCTTCAACACCTTGACCCTCACTATTAGTCAAACCAATAATTTGGGCATTTGGTTGTGGCTGCGGATAATAGCGTTTGTAAGTTTTTTCTGCATAAACCCCTTGGAAGTTACCTTTCATAATGAGGTCAGCTTGTTGCGGCGGTACTTCTTTTTTCAAAACTAAATAACGAGAACGCGGACGCGCATTCATCTGTTTCTTAAGGTCAGCACGATCAACACCGACCACATCGGCAAGCTCATCTAAGTTTAAATTTTTATCTGGTAATTGGCGTTTTAATTTACGATTTTTTGGATCTTGTTTTAGTTCAGCCGAAATTTGATCATATAAATGTTTAGTTTCAAAATAATCACGTGGGTCCATCACAATTTTCATGATTGGACTACTGATCGCTAAAGGTACACCGTGGCGATCACTAATTACGCCACGCATAGCTTCTACACGTTCAGTACGCAAAATATTGGCATTGGCCTTATTTTGTAAAAAGTCCTTATTAATGATCTGAACATAAAATGCACGTGCAATTAATACCACAAAACACAGGAGCACCACTGCCCAGAGCAGATAAAACCGCCACATATCAAAGGCAAGACTTGGTTTTTCCGAAATAGACTGCTGTTTTTTTCGTGTTTGCTTTGTTCGCTTATCTACCATACAGCAAGGCCTTACTTATTTTGCTCTGAGGTCATCGGTAAAGAAATTACCACCGTTTCTGCAGCCGGTGGCGAAAACATTCGTAATTGTGTCACAGCACGCGTACCAATTTGAGCAGTCGCACCAAATGTTTGTTGCTCAATCAATAAACGTCCCCATTCCGCATTGAGGTCATCACGTTCACGCATATAAGAGCTTAACTCTCTATAATCATGACGGTATTCAAATACTTGCAATACCACCATCATGGCACTGATGAAAACCAACGCCACCATGACTGTATATATCACAACTTTTTTGACCACTTTATTTTCTGTGGTTTCGATTTCATCACTGCTTTTCATTACGCGCCTTTTTGTTCCAAGCGTTCAGCAACCCGAAGCCATGCACTACGTGAACGTGGATTCGCTTTTACTTCTTCTTCACTCGCACGAACCCGTGAAATTTTCTTTAATCTTCTCGTATCAACCTGCTGTTGAGGCATCCCCCAACCAGAATCTTCTGCAAGCGTTGATTCTTTTTGAATAAACTGTTTAATCAACCTGTCTTCAAGCGAATGGAAGCTGATCACAGACAAACGTCCCTTTGGTTTAAGCAAGTCTACAGCTTGCGGTAAAAACACTTCAATATCATCTAGTTCTTTGTTAATAGCAATACGAATAGCCTGAAAAGTACGTGTCGCCGGATGCTTATGTTTTTCCCATTTTGGATGGGCTGTTTTTACAAGTTCAGCCAGTTGTGCTGTCGTATCTAATTTTCCAGCTTGTTTAATTGCTTTAGCAATACGGCGACTATATCGTTCTTCACCATATTGATAAATGATATTCGCCAACTGTTCCTCTTCAATTTCAAGTAACCATTCAGCAGCAGTCAAACCTTTAGAGTTATCCATACGCATGTCTAAAGGGCCATCTTGCATAAAACTAAAGCCGCGTTCTGCCTGATCTAATTGAGGAGAAGATACGCCTAAGTCTGCCATAATTCCATCGACACTTTGCACCCCAATTTCCTGCATTTTTTCTTTTATATCAGCAAAACTTGCATGAATAATGGTAAATCTCGGGTCTTCTTGTGCTAAAGCGGCTGCAACTTCTAGAGCCTGAGGATCTTTATCAAAGGCATATACTCGAGCGTTTTCATCGAGTTTCGACAATAATAAGCGTGTATGCCCACCTCGTCCAAAGGTTGCATCGATATACACCCCAGTTGTGCGATCTGCCAATAAGCTTTCAACGGTCTCAAAAAGTAAGACAGAAATATGCGACATAGGAGTTAAATCATAGCGTAAAAATGTAACTGCACATTATCACCTTGTTTACGATGAACACCAAACGGCTTTTTGTAGGAAAATATTAATTTTTCATAGAGAAAACCGTTTTCTTTGCATTTTTTAAGCAAAATAAAAAGCAAGCTCACCTTTTCAGGTTCACTTGCTTCAATATGAAAAGTTTAATTAGTTTTTAAACTAGGGAGCTGCCCATATTTTATTTACTGTTTCCCATCATAAATCTGATCAAAGATAGCCCCATTGGCAAAGTGAGTTTGCTGGGCTTTTGCCCAGCCACCAAAAACATCATTAATCGTAAATAATTTAATTTTTGGAAATTGTGCTGCATATTTAGCAGCGACTTGAGGATTACGTGGACGAAAATAATGTTTCGCAGCCAACTCTTGCCCTAACGGTGAATATAAAAAGTTGAGATAGCCTTTTGCTAAAGTACGGTTACCGTCCTTATCGACTGTCTTATCTACAATCGCAACAGAAGGCTCTGCCAAAATTGAAATCGATGGGTACACAATTTCATATTTATCTTTATCGAGACCTTTCGTTGCCAATAATGCTTCATTTTCCCAAGAAAGTAGAACATCTCCAATTCCACGCTCAGCAAATGTAGTAAGCGAACCACGGGCTCCCGAATCTAGCACCTTAACATTGTGATAAAGTTTTTTAACTAGCTCTTTTGCTTTGGCGTCATTGCCACCAGGCTGTTTTAAAGCATATCCCCACGCAGAAAGATAAATCCAGCGCGGTGCTCCACCCGTTTTCGGATTAGGTGTAATAATTTCAACACCTGGTTTAATTAAATCATTCCAATCACGGATATTCTTTGGATTACCTTTTCTAACCAGAAACACCACTGTAGAGGTATAAGGCGCAGAGTTATTAGGAAACTCTTTTTGCCAGTTTGGCTGGATATATCCAGCTTTAACAATCTCATCAATATCATTTGCTAAAGCCAAGGTTACTACATCGGCTTGAAGACCAGTTGCTACAGCTCGCGCCTGTTTTCCGGAGCCCCCATGGGATTGTTTAAAATCGACATCCTGACCGGTGCGTTGTTTCCAGAATTTTCCAAATGCCTGATTATATTCTTGATAAAATTCACGCGTTGGATCATAAGAAACATTTAAAAATGTAGTCGCAGCCTGTACTGCACTTACTGCTAACCCCATATATGTAGCGACCGCAATTTTTACTATTCTTTTCATTTATAAATACCAATTTTACTTTTAAACTATACTACATTTTTATATTTTAATTTTTCTATCAAACACTTATAACAATTCAAGGTTTACTAATCACTTTAAACGATATCACTCACGCTTACTTTTTATTCATAATTTCGAAAAGTTTTGTAATTATTCTTATAGTTTATTTATAGTCTTCACTTTATCTACACATTAATTTGTTAAATAATGAGACGTAATGGATACAGATAGGCTACATTTGAAAGATACCAACGTAAAATAAAGGTATTTTTTGTAAAAAGTGTGACATGGTTCTACTTTTTTATTAAAATTTATGTTTGAATCGTAGCGTTACCGTAATTTTACATTTGGTTAAACTCAAAAAATAGACGAAATGTACGTACTGAGGGGATGAGTAAAAATGAAAATTAAGTATGGAAAAGCTTTGAGTTTGGGTTTGGTGCTCAGTTTTGCATCACAATTATCAGTTGCCGCAGCACTCAAAGACACACCAACCAAAAGCGTTTCTGACCGCCAGTCTTCGCTTATTGAAAAAGCACTCGACCAGCAAAAACGCAATACTATAGCTCTACCATCTACAGATGATGAGTTAAAAGTACTTAACACTATTCGTGTGACACCTACTCAAAACTTTCTTGCAGCACAGCATGAACGTTTCTCACGTTTTGTTCAGGCCATCTTCCAGCCACATACTTCTTAATATTTGAAACGCCCCCTCATCGTTTCAACTTAAGCCCAGTCTGCCGTTAAATAAAAACGTCAGAATACTGGGCTTTTTCGTTATAATAGTTTCAATTTTTATTTTGACCCATTATCTATGAAAGTTCGTACTCGTATTGCACCTTCTCCTACTGGTTTCCCACATGTTGGTACTGCCTATATTGCTTTATTCAATATGTGTTTTGCGAAACAACATGGCGGGGAATTTATTTTAAGAATTGAAGATACCGACCAACTTCGCTCTACACCAGAATCTGAAAAAATGATTTTAGATTCTTTACGCTGGTTAGGTTTAAATTGGTCTGAAGGTCCAGATGTGGGTGGTCCACACGCGCCTTATCGCCAATCAGAGCGTATGGGAATTTATAAGCAATACGCGTTAGAACTTGTTGAAAAAGGCCATGCTTTTTACTGTTTCGCGACAGCAGAAGAACTTGATCAAATGCGTGCCGAACAGCAGGCTCGCGGTGAAACACCAAAATATGACGGCCGTGGTTTAAAACTTTCTCAAGAAGAAGTAACTCGCCGCCTAGAAGCAGGCGAACCTCATGTCATCCGTATGAAAGTTCCAGAAGAAGGTGTATGTAAATTTAACGACTTACTCCGTGGGGAAGTAGAAATTCCTTGGGCACAAGTCGACATGCAAGTCCTTCTTAAGACTGATGGTTTACCAACTTACCATTTAGCGAATGTCGTTGATGACCATTTAATGGAAATCACTCATGTATTACGTGGTGAAGAATGGCTTCCATCTGCACCGAAGCATCAATTGCTTTACCAATACTTTGGTTGGGAAATGCCAACACTTTGCCATATGCCATTGCTACGTAATCCAGATAAATCGAAGTTATCTAAACGTAAAAATCCAACATCAATTAACTACTACCGCGATATCGGCGTCCTACCAGAAGCCTTACTCAACTATTTAGGCCGTATGGGCTGGTCAATGCCAGATGAGCGTGAAGTATTTACCCTGCAAGACATGATGGATCACTTTGATATTCAACGTGTATCTTTAGGCGGCCCAATTTTCGATGTTGAAAAACTCAATTGGTTAAATGGTCAATGGATTAAAGGTTTAACACCAGGCCAGCTACTAGACCGTTTACTTACTTGGAAGAGTGACCGCAATACATTAGAAGATATTGCTGCTGCAATTCAACCGCGTATTAATTTACTTTCTGAAGCAGTAAATTGGGCTGGTTTCTACTTTAACCATATGCCACAAATTACAGCCGAAATGTTTGAAAGTAAAAAATTGACTCAAGAACAAGTTCGCCAAAGCTTACAATTTGCTATTTGGCGTCTTGAAAGTCAGTTTACTTGGAATAATGACACGGTTAGCCAAACATTAATGGACTTGGCAAATCAAATGGGTATTAAATTACGTGATTTTATGCCTGCTTTCTTTATCGCAATTGCTGGCTCAACCAGTTCAACACCAGTGATGCAATCAATGGTTACGCTTGGTCCAGATTTAACCTTTGCTCGCTTACGACATGCATTAGAAATTGTTGGTGCCCCGAGTAAAAAAGAGGTAAAAAACTGGGAAAAGCTCAATGAAAGCTTAAAACTGCCGAAAAATGAAGCAACTAGCGAAGCTTAATTCATTTTTTTGTTGACGTGTGGGCGCATTCACCCTAATATTGCGCTCACACAAACTGGGGCCATAGCTCAGTTGGTAGAGCGCTACAATGGCATTGTAGAGGTCAGCGGTTCGATCCCGCTTGGCTCCACCAAGATCCTTTGTGTTTGCCTCATCAAGTCCCTATCGTCTAGAGGCCTAGGACATCGCCCTTTCACGGCGGTAACCGGGGTTCGAATCCCCGTAGGGACGCCATTTTCTATTTTAAAAATTCCTTTTAAAGACTCTATCGTCACCTTCCTGTCTATTCTTTGACACCTTCTTGATTGCACATTTGTCTATTTTATCTAAAATAGCGTCTTTCTTAAATTCTCTCAATGTGTAATATGCAGCCATCTGACAATCAACTAGATGCTCAGCATCAGAACAGTACTGCACCTTTAAAAAGAGCCATGAGTACTCGCCACCTTGTGATGTTATCGCTAGGCGGTGCAATCGGTACTGGTTTATTTTTGGGTTCAGGGGAAGTCATTTCACAAACTGGACCTATTGGCGCAATTATTGCCTACATTCTTGGGGGTGCAATTGCTTACATGGTTATGCTCTGTTTAGGCGAGCTGGCTGTGCACATGCCTGTTTCTGGTTCTTTTGGTGCATATGCCCAAAAGTACATTAGTCCAAGTACAGGTTACATGATTTCATGGATGTATTGGCTAACATGGACAGCAACGTTAGGGACCGAGTTTACCGCCGCTGCCCTACTCATGCAGGAATGGTTTCCGCAAATTTCAATGTGGATCTGGACACTTATTTTTGCAGTGACGATTTTTGGACTAAATATTAGTTCAACTCGAGTATTTGCTGAATCTGAGTTCTGGTTAGCGCTTGTTAAGGTTGTTACCGTTATTGCCTTTATTGTGCTTGGGTTATTAGCCATTTTTGGTTTAATTCCTTTTCATGGTGCTCAAACTGCTCCTCTGTTTAGTAATTTAACAGCCCAAGGCTGGTTCCCACACGGTTTCCTCCCTATCTTTACTACCATGCTGATTGTGAATTTTGCGTTCTCTGGGACAGAACTAATTGGTGTGGCTGCTGGTGAAACTAAAGATCCTGCACAAAACGTCCCTAAAGCGATTAATGCTGCAATCTGGCGCCTTCTTATTTTCTTTGTCGGCACCATTATTGTGATCAGTGCATTACTCCCTTTCCAGCTTGCAGGCTTAAGCAGTGAAAGTGTAAGTAGCAGTCCTTTCGTTACTGTATTTAATTACATTGGTATTCCATATGCAGATGATATCATTCGTTTTGTAATTATTACTGCACTGCTCTCAGCCGCCAATTCAGGTTTATATGCCGCTTCACGCATGATGTGGTCTTTATCAGAACAAAAGCTTCTTCCAAGTGTATTTGCCAAGCTTTCAAAAAGTGGGACACCTATTGTTGCTTTAGTAGTCACCATGTTTGGCGCAATCCCAGGTTTGTTATCGGAACAGTTTGCACCTGAAACCATCTTTAAAAACTTACTCGGCGTTGCAGCTTTCACCATGGTTATTGTCTGGATGAGTATCTGTTTAAGTCAGTTCAATTTCCGTAGACACTGGTACCGAGCTGGACATACGGTTAAAGATTTAAAATATGCTGCACCATTATTTCCTATTGTCCCAATTTTAGGTTTTCTATTCTGCTTTATTACCTGTTTAAGTATGGCAGCGGACCCTCAAATGCGAGCAGGTTTTGTAGGTTGCTTAATTTTTACGGCTTTATGCTATATCAGTTATTTTATTTTTTATCGCCATAAGACCTAAGTACTTGTAATTAAAAAGTGTAGCAAAAAGCTACACTTTTTTTTGTTTAGATACTGGCTTTATAGAATCTACCGTTGTAGATTAAAATTTATATTAAAAACAATTCCTTGTATACAATGAAAATTATATTTATCCATGGGATGAATCAACAAAATTACACAGCACATCGTTTAAAAGAGCACTGGCTAAGAGTCTTTAAACTGGGCTTAAAACAATTGCACTGTAGAGTTAATTTAAGAGATTTACATATACACATGCCTTTTTATGGCGATTTAATGACGAAATATCAACTCTCTAATCAATTAGATTTAAACACCTTACTTCCAAAATCCTTTAACTTTCATTTGCCTATCCATTTACACTCACAAGCCAACACACCTAAGGAACATACTCCTTTTGTGCCACATCTTCCTCTTTCCCCCGATCAACCCGCAGAAAGCTTATCAGAACGTTTATATCTGACTTCACAGTTAGTAAAAGATCGCGTTCTTAAAGAAATGGTGGTTCTTTTAAATAATTTTCCTAAATTACATGAGAGCTTAATTCAACAATTCTTGATTGAAACTTACATGTACTTATCTAATCCTGATTTTATGTACGAAGTTCATCAAAGAATTTTAAAACAAATGCATGATGATGAAGATTGTATTGTAGTCGCCCACTCTTTAGGTTCCGTAATCGCATTTCACTTGTTATCAGACCCGGCTTATCACTTTTCAGTACAACGCTTTGTTACCTTAGCTTCACCACTTTCTTTTCGGGTGATCCAAAGTAAACTCCCTATTCCAATTGAACGACCAAAATGCCTCAATGGCGATTGGTATAATTTCTACTCAAAAGATGATTTTTTAACAGCTTTCCCATTAAGTGAAGCACCTTTTAATTTCACTCCACCAATTATCAATCAAGAAATTTTTACTTTTGCGAACCAACCCCATGAAATTGTAGGGTACTTACAACACCATGCAGTCATCAAAGCAATTATTGAACCTTTTCAATAAAAATTAGCCATAAATGCCTATATTTTCTATAATTTGAGTTATTTTTAAGCGCTTGAATGTTTTTTTTAATATTTCTTTAGAAAACTATTTGACACTTTTATTAAATCGACCTAATATACGCCCACCTCTGAAACGTCCCTATCGTCTAGAGGCCTAGGACATCGCCCTTTCACGGCGGTAACCGGGGTTCGAATCCCCGTAGGGACGCCAATATTTTTCAGATGTATGCCTCATATAAGTCCCTATCGTCTAGAGGCCTAGGACATCGCCCTTTCACGGCGGTAACCGGGGTTCGAATCCCCGTAGGGACGCCAAATTCTAAAAAGCCACTGCATGAAGACAGTGGCTTTTTTCTTATCTACGCAATAAAAAAGCTGATCATCAATCAGCTTCTCATTTATGTAATTTAATTCGCAATTCCAACTTGGACTTCAAGACGACCTGATTGAACCCGTAGTCCTTTTATTTCGAATTGATCTACCAGTTGCTGCACAAGCTCCCGGCTTTCCCTCAAAATATTGAGTCCCGGTAAAATACTAAAGTCTGTCAAGCTTAAAAGTTTTTCTACCATCCATGAACGGTTGTTAATGAAATCAATAAACCCTGCCTGTTCAAGGTCAATAAACCACATACGGTGACCATCACGTTGAATACCCGGAATATCACGAATCAAATGATTAATCAGTGATGGTATAGGCAACATGTTAATGACTTCGAAACCTACTCGGCCGATACGACGGACTGCCCAATTCGACAATGTTCCACCATGTCGAATTTGTACATCTAGGCTTTCATCCATTTGACGTAAACGTAAGAATTTTTCTTGCCCAATACGGCATTCCAATACCCGAAAATCTAAACTCAGCCGATATAGGAAACGGTGATAGTGCCCATCGATTTCAACCTGAAACCGATCATTGCCACATTGAACTTTAATATCATCAATTTCTGAACGATCTATACGTTTACGAATTTGACTGTTTAACAACATCTCAGGTAAATATAAATTCAGCGTACTTTTCCCCAGAAAAGTACGAGCCATAATTAAGGCAACCTGACGTGCAGTTTCACTCGTTTCAGACACCATATCTCTAACAGTTCCTGCTGCCAGATTGGTCATGCCAACGACCCCACGCTTTGTGTGAGTTGTTACATGATCTAAAGCATCTAAGGCTGCATCTGCAACCTCTGCAAGATTACGTGTCGTATCACTAGCAAATCCGACGGCATCATGAGCATGTTGCAAGGTCTTATGCAGCAAACGGCGTGAGAATGACAGTTTTATAGGGTCAGGGTTCCCTGAAACTGTTGATGTCGTTATAGGCTCCGACTTATTGTCATCTTCTTGACCCAAGTCCCTCTCCTTTTTATATTTCTTTCGCATCCCATTAATCAGCTTTTCAGCTCATTTCCAGTGTTGAACACACTTGGTTTTTATCTAGATTAGCATGCTCTACGGTACTATTTTAACTTTTATGTGTACGCATAAATCATCATTTTTTCATATATGCTTGTTTCAAAAAAGTATTTTTATATCTAACTTTTATATCACTTTTTAAAAGCCCTACAATTTTTTTCCTTTCTTTGCATTTCCGTTAGAATAGATTCAAATTTAATGTGGAGCTGTCATGCAATATCGTTGCCCTCAATGTCAAAGTGTTAAAATTATGCCAGTAAGCCAAGGTGTTAACAGTGCCAAACCTGTTGTGCCTAAGAGCTTAGTGATTTTAGTTCCTGCCATTTTTGTACTATTACTCTTGGTTGTAATTAGTATTTTTATGTGGATTTTTGGCAATGGTGCAGGCACTTCTCTACAAATTGCAACGGTCGTTGTTTTTGTTGTGACTCTAGGGGCGGGTTTTATGTTCTGGCGTGATTTGCCGGACTTTAAATTGTCTATGCAAGCATTTATGCAGTCACAAAAACATTGGAAATGTCGTGACTGCAATCACGAATGGGAAATTTAAAAAAAGTATTCACATCAGCTTAGTGCTGATGTGAATGTTCTTTATCAGTCTCATCATGTTCATGTGAAGCATGTTGAGCGATATGCTGACAATTGATCTCGGCATCATCTTCAATTTGCAATGTCACTTCGCCAATACCATGCTCATGAGAAAGCATTTCAACAGCATCTTGATAGAGCTTAGTACGGTCAGCTTCAGGCGCAAATAAGTGCACAGTTAAATGAATGTTTTTAGAAGTAATCGCCCATACCTTGAGTTGGTGAATACTTTCAACACCATTTAAAGACAATAAATCTGCACGTAACTTTTCGATATCGACTTCTTCAGGTACGCCTTCGAGCAAAATATTAATACTTTGTTTCAGTAAAACCCAAGTTCTTGGTAATACCCAAAAACCAATCAATACCGCAATAATCGTATCGACCCAGTACCAGTTGGTGAAGTAAATCACAACTGCACCAATAATAACGCCAACCGAGCCTAGTGCATCACTCAACACCTCTAAATAAGCACCTTTCACGTTTAAGCTGTTATTGGCACTCGACATGAGGATTTTCATTGAGATAAGGTTAATCACTAAACCAATGGTTGCCACAATGAGCATGCCCACACTTTGAATTTCAGGCGGCTTAGAGAAGCGAATATAAGCTTCATATAAAATATAAATTGCCACTACGAAAAGCATGAGCGCATTAAATAATGCAGCCAAAATTTCAAAGCGCTGATAACCAAAAGTACGTTTATTATCGGCTGGACGCTTCGCAATCTGAATTGCAATCAGAGCAATTGCCAGAGCAGCGGCATCGGTAAACATATGCGCAGCGTCTGAGAGTAATGCCAAACTTTGTGTAATTAATCCAGCAACGACCTCAACAATTAAAAATGTTGAAGTTAGTGCTAAAGCAATCATTAATTTCTTAGCATTACCTTCAGTCACTACAGCATGACTATGATCATGACCATGTTGTCCACCCATTTTGCGGACTCCTTATTATTTATCTTTATGGTGAGGTAAAGATAACGATGGAAACATCACTACCTTTACCTCTTTCAAACACTTTTTTGAATTGACGCTGTCATCAAAAAAGATATCTCAAAACGATGACATTATGAATGCTCAGCGCTTTTCGCTTTGCTTTCATTCATCCATCGATAAATGACCGGTAATAAAACCAAAGTTAATATCGTAGATGAAATAATGCCACCGATTACGACCGTTGCCAAAGGTCGTTGCACTTCGGCTCCAGTTCCTGTTGCCAAAGCCATCGGAATAAAACCAAGTGAAGCAACAAATGCTGTCATTAATACTGGACGTAATCGTAATACCGCTCCTTTCCAGGTTGCCGCATGAACATCTAAAGTTGTTCTCAGCTCTTTAATAAACGTGAGCATGACCAAACCATTTAATACTGCAACACCCGATAAAGCGATAAAACCGACTCCAGCAGACATCGAAAGTGGTATATCTCTCAGCCATAAAGCCACTAATCCGCCAGATAAAGCGAAAGGAACTCCACTAAATACCAGTAAGCTGTCTTTAAAATTGCTGAATACAGCCATGAGCAACACAAAGATCATGATGAGCGCCATCGGCACGACGATTTGCATTCTTGCTGTAGCAGAAGCAAGATTCTCAAACTGTCCTCCATAGCCTAACCAGTAACCGCTAGGTAGCTTTTGCTGTGCCAGTTTGCTTTGCATCTCTTGTACAAAAGACCCAAGATCACGGTCACGCACATTTGCTGTCACAATGACACGGCGCTTACCATTTTCACGACTTACTTGAGCAAGGCCTAGAATATTCTCAACCTTAGCGACGTCTTGTAACTGAATCAGACCGCCATTTGGTAAGCGAATCGGTAACTGAGCTAATTGCTGAGGCGTACGCATGTTTTCCTGCAAACGAATCACAAAATCGAAACGTCTATCTCCCTGTAAAATTTGCCCTACACTCTGCCCTCCAATACTGGCAGCCACGATATCTTGAATAGATTTGACTGATAGACCGTATTGGGCAGCCAATGCATGATCAACATCTACATTTAGTAATGGCAAACCGTCAGTCTGTTCAACTTTGACTTCACTGGCACCCGGAATGCTACGTAGCTGTTGAGCTATTTTTTCCGCTTCCTGATTGAGAACCTGCATATCGTCCCCAAAAATTTTCACCCCAATATCACTACGTACACCTGAAATAAGCTCATTAAAACGTAGTTCAATCGGTTGTGAAAATTCACTGTTATTACCAGGAATCTGGTTCACGAACTGCAGCATTCTGGCACGCAGTTCATCTATCGTTTCTTTAGGGTTTGTCCATTGATCGTGTGGTTTTAATAAAACAATACCATCGGAAATATTAGGAGGCATGACATCTGTAGCAACCTCGGCTGTTCCTGTTCTTGCAAAAATGGCTTTAATTTCGGGAAAAGCTTTCAATAACTGCTTTTCCACATTCTCCTGAATCTTAAGCGACTCTTCTATGCCAGTGCTCGGTGCACGCATGAGTTGCAGTGCAAAATCACCTTCACTTAACTGAGGTGCGAACTCACTACCCACTCGTGTTGCAATTGCACTTGTCAAAATCAAGATGCTGACCGCTGCTGTGACAACAACATATCGGAAGGCATAAGCCTTATCGAGTAAGCCTGCATAACCTTTTTTCAAGGTCATCATCCAGCGGCTTTCTTTTTCCTTCACCTCACCCGTAACAAACAAAGCAACAGCTGCCGGCACAAAGGTCACAGATAAAATAATTGCTCCCAATAACGCTAAAACGACGGTCATTGCCATAGGATGGAACATTTTTGCTTCTACGCCTGCTAAAGCAAAAATTGGTAAGTACACGACCATAATGATGATCTGACCAAATATTAATGGACGTCGTGCTTGTTTAGCGGCTAGAAAGACCTCTGTAAAGCGTTCTGAACGTGTTAGTAAGCGACCTTTTAAATGCTGCGCTTCAGCTAAACGCCGAATACAGTTTTCAACAATAACAACTGCTCCATCGACAATGATCCCGAAGTCTAAAGCTCCCAAACTCATCAGGTTGGCACTGATTTTTTGTTCTGCCATGCCCGTTAAGGTAAAAAGCATTGCCAATGGAATAATACAAGCAGTGATTAAAGCGGCACGAAAGTTTCCTAAAAAAATGAACAGGATAACGATGACTAGAATCGCTCCTTCAATCAAATTTTTAGCTACTGTTTTAATTGCTTTATCTACGAGGCTACTACGATCATAGACTGTTTCAATCACCACACCCTGAGGGAGTGATCTTTGGATTTCCTGAACTTTTTGATCAATCGCTTTGGCAATCGTTTTACTGTTTTCACCCATCATCATCATGGCGATACCTAAAACAGTTTCCTGTCCATTATAGGTAGCACCACCAGTACGCAAATCATGACCAATCGATACTGAGGCCACATCAGCAACCCGTATAGGCAAACCGTTTTTCGTGGCGACCGTAACGTTCTGGATATCTTGTATCGACATCAGCATACCCGGAACACGAACTGTGAGTTGCTGACCATTCTCTTCAATAAATCCGGCACCGCGGTTTTCATTGTTATTTTGAAGCGCATCCTGTAAGTCGGTGAGTGGAATCTGCAACTGCTGTAACCGCGTCAGATCTGGTGAAACCACATAGGTTTTGTTGTATCCACCAATGCTATTAACCTCGGCTACCCCTTGTACACGTTGTAACTGGGGCCGAATAATCCAGTCTTGAATTTCACGCAGATCCATTGCGCTATAGGCTGAACCATCTGCTTTTTTAGCATTAGGTTCCGCTTTTACCACCCATTGATAAATCTCACCAAGTCCAGTTGAAATTGGAGACATTTGTGGATCAATACTATCGGGTAAAGCACTCTTAGCTTCTTGTAAACGTTGATTAATTAACTGTCTTGCCCAGTAAATGTCAGTACCATCCTTAAAGATAATCGTGACCTGAGAAAGACCATATCTGGAAATTGAACGAGTCTGTTCCAGATTTGGAATGCCGGACATGGCATTTTCAATCGGATAAGTAATCCTTTGCTCAACTTCCGGTGCTGTAAAACCATTAGCCTGACTATTGATTTGTACCTGTACGTTGGTGATATCTGGCACGGCATCAATTGAAAGTTTCTGGTAGCTATAAATTCCGACACCAATCCAAGCAATGACAAACATCATGACCCAAATGGCGTTATTAATTGAAAACTGAATGATCCGATCAAACAAACCTTCAGCCGCTGGCAAATCAGGTTTATTAATGTCCATGCTCAGCCTCCCCTTTTTCAAGTTCGGACTTGAGCAAGAAACTACCTTGAGTCACATATTGCTGCTTTTCAGTAATTCCGGATTTAACCTCAACCCATTGCGCATCTGAAGAATAATTGCCTAACTCCACAGTAACTGGAGCGAAATGAATTTTGTCCTTCTCCGGTTTTGCAACAAAGACAACATTCTTTCCATCAATCTGTTGTATCGCCGTCTTATTAACCCGTAATACAGTCGCTGCATTATTTTGTTTGAGTAATACATTGACCATTAAATTAGGGCGTAATTCTTTTGAAGGTGTCAGCACTTTGGCACGAACCTGTAAACGACCAGTTTGACTATCCGCTTCTGACGTTAAACTTTGTACCTGTGCTTTAAAAATATTGTTCGTTTGTAGCGATTTAAATTCAATTTCCTGATTAGGCTGAATATTGGTATTTGTACTTGGCAATACAAACTCAACCCATAGCTGATCTAGGCGATCAATAACAAATAACTGTTTTTCAGGGCCAATTTGCTCACCAATAACAATATCTTTACTGCTGATTACACCGCTTAAAGGTGCAGTTAAAACATATCGACCTTTACTTGAGCGAGTCGCTCCTAAGGCACTTAAACGGCTATTTGCAGCTTGTACCTGAATTTGCGCTTGACGATAAGCATTGTAAGCACGCTGATAATCTTGACGTGCTGAAACACCTTGCTCCCACAATTGTTTTTCACGCTGATAATCTTGCTGAGCTAATGTTAGCGCTTCTTGCGCCATGCTTAAGTTAGCTTGTTGATCGACCAAATCTGGTACAAATAAAGTCGCAAGCGCCTGTCCCTTTTCAACTTGTTGTCCCAGCGCAACATTTACACTATCCACTCGGGCAGAAAATGTTGAAGAGACATGTGCTTGCTGGTCTGTATTTACAACAAGTTTGGCAGGGTATGAGAGATTCTGCTCAACTTCTCCGCTCCCTACTTGCTCTAACTTCACACCATATTCAACCAGTTGCTTGGAAGTGAGATTTAAACTTCCTTCCTCTTTTTCAGTCTCTCCATGACCCGCTTCACCTTCTGCATGCCCTTCTTCACTTTTTTCAGTAGTGGACTGCTTTTTCCCTGAGAAAAATAACCAAGCACTTAAAGCAAGACAAGCAATCAGCAGCGAAAGAGCAATAATCCATTGGTTTTTCATTTTTTTAACTGACATTACTCTGCCCCTCCAACTGTTGGCAACTTATAGGTGTCTTGCCATAAATTTTGATTAATTTGATTTAATGCATCTCCGGACATCACCATATTTGGATCAATCCCGAGAGCTAAACTTTCAGCCTCAATAGCTTTTTGCCAAGCAGATTTAAGGAGTTGAACTTTCTTCAATCGTTGTTCTTGTAATTGCAGGGTAGATTGCTGAACATCAGTAATTGCAAATTTACCGACTTTGAAGCCAAGCAACATTTTCTCCTGTACCGTCTCTGATAAAGGAATCTGTTGCTCATTCATCAAGTTGTATTGCTGCTTTAAACCAGCCAACTCGTACTGTAGAGTACGAATAGAATCTAGGCTTTGCTTTTTATAAAAACTTTGCTGTTGGGCAATTAAATCAAGTTTGCTTTGGGCAATTTTCAGGGCATATTGCTGGCGATTAAAAATGTTTAAGGGAACCGCAATACCTACTCGAATCTGATTTTCGGTACTGCTCGTTTCTGCGGTTTTGCTACGAACCACGCCCATATTTACGGTAGGTGTTGGACGATTTTTTGCTTTTAAATAATTAATTTCAGAATTTTGTTGGATGGCTTGAAGTCGCATGGACTGTTCTAACAAATTCTGTTTTAAGTATTGATCGATGTCACCTTCATTTTTTAAAGGCCACGCACTTTTTATATCTGGACGTAAGGTGAAGTTATTTTCAGTTTCACCCCATAAGTTCGCCAATTTTCTTTTGGCACTACTTAGTGATAATTCAACTTCCTGATATAAACGTTGGTTTTCAACATGCGTCATTAAAGTCCGGTCTAAATCAACCTGAGCAATACTACCGGCCTGAAAGCGTAAACGAGTAGCATCTAAAAGGTTCTTACTCGTTTTTAATTGTGCTTTGGCAACTTCATGTTCAAGCTCCAAAATCGAAACTTGTGACCATAAATATTTGACAGCAAGCTTTAGCTGAGCATCATATAAAACCTGATTTAACTCAACTTGATTTTGCTGGACACTTGCCAGTTTTTTTGCTGCGGAACGTACACCAAAAACATCTAGTTTTTGCGATATACCAAGTTCTAGTTCCTGATCTTTTCCAGATTTAAAACCCGTTTGCTGTACAGAAACCGTCGGATTTTCCCATAACTGGCTCTGTCTGATATTGCTCTCTGCGATATCTTGTTGAGCTTGCCAAATTCCTGTTTGTGTCTGAAATTGCTTAACCTGCTCTAGTACTTGCTCAAACGTTAAAACATTCTGTACACGTTGCGGTTGAGTATTTTCAGCAAGGTTTTGATTTGAATTAGCCGCAGTTGTTACAACACTAGTTGAAAGCGCAACTGCAACAACTAATGATTTAAGTATCCAAGATGAGCTCAGACTAACGAAACGTTTTTCGTATATAAAAATAGACATAAAGTAACCCTATGAAATAAACAATATTTCTGGTGGGTTATTTTTCGGCTACCCCACCTATAGCAGGGTTAAAACAGGAGGCGGGTCTTGTTTAGAGATATGAGGAGACTTATAAGAATTAGACCAATAATATTGTTGTTTTGGCTCAGATGACTGTATTAACGGTGAAACAATTTTTTCTTGTGCTTCTACAATCACAACATGAAAACATGAAGGTAAATGATCATGATGATCAGACAAGTTCAAAGGAGCTTTGTGACTAGTCCCTTCAACCCCAGTCTTTTCAGTATGGCTATGTTGTGAAGATTCATAACTCAAAGCAGCATGATGTCCAAAATGATGTAATGCTTTTTCCTGATTTTCATGGGCGCAAAATGCCGCTGCCACATTCCATAAACTTTGGAATATAAGCAAACAGAATAAGACGGACATGAAAAGTGCAGAACGTGGCAACAGCACACCATTAAACTAAAAAGTTGAACAAAGCCACTATAGCAGGCTCCCGCCATGTAATAAAATTACAAAACATTGAATTATAGGTTCACTTTTTTACTCAGAAATTTTCCAAATTTTTCTGCATAAAAAAATTTTTTTAGAGCAATATGTATGTATAAAACTTTAACTACTTTCATATTAGTAACTTGCCTCGGTTTATGCGGTTGTGCAACTACAATGTTGTCCAATACCCTTCCTAGCGAAACCACCGAAGTTAAGACAAATATTTTAAAAACTGATCAGATTATTGCACTCGGGCAAGCCGTTAAAGATGACCAAAAACAAGGTATTGTCTTTGTTGGTCAAGACTATAATTACTTAATGACTGATGGTAGTTCTGAATTTTTAAAGATTATTAAAACTATACCTGCTAATGACAGAACACTTAATATCCCTTCCCCTCTTATACTCACTATGGAAGATGCAAATCATTTCAATGGTGTAATCCAAGTTCGCTATAACACCCAATTAGGAAATCTCAACGAAAAACAAAAAGATATGTTAAAAAAATTGGGGTTTAGAGAAAATTTTAATGCAGTACTTGAGCAACAAAAAAATCAGTACCCATATATTAATATTTTTTTCAAAGGCCAACTGTATGAAGCTAAAAACCTAAAAGATATACAGCAAAAATTAGAAAAACCATATGCCGTTGAACTACAAGAAAAAATTGAAACGACAACTAAGCACCCGTTTAAAAGCGCTACTCGCAAAGTACTCTATCCATTAGCGATGACTTTTGATGTAGTAACTATTTATCCGTTATTAATTTGGTCTGATTTAAGAGGCGATTTTAATAAATAAAAACTTTTTACTTAAATACAAAACCAGCTTTAAAGCTGGTTTTGTTTAAAAAAATTTCTTTTGTTTGATATTGATAACTCTTATTGAATTCTTCGCATTTCAAAAAAATTATGTTCTAGTTTTAAATTTACTCAAGAGAGTCTTTGTTTACCTATAAATTTCGCTAAGCGTAAAAACATCTGTAACTTTTATGTAAGCTAAAACCTCATCATTTTTCATCCAAATGCGCTATATCACATTTACAAAATAAAACATAAGATTTCAATATAAGGGACTAGCTTAAAAGTGTGAGTCAATTCAATCAGATTGAGGAACAAGGGGAGACTATCATGGATATGAAAACAATCAAGCATGGGCTTAATCACTTGTTTGCCTTTGAAAACTTACCAGCCGATATGCATTCACAAGCTGAGGATGAAATTGAACAAGGCTTACGCTTTGAAGAGTTAGCCGTACAAGATCATGAACGTATGCAAAATTGGCTAGATATTACCCCAAACGACCGCAATGCGATGTGGTGTTACCTCCGTGCAGCTTTAAGAGGTAATGCTGACGCTTCTTTTAAACTTGGTATTGGCTATTTAAATGGTCAATTTGGTTTAGATAAAAACTACACTGAAGCTGAAAAGTGGTTAAACAAAGCAGCAAGTCAAGGTCATCCCGACGCTGAACGTTGCTTACAAGAAGCTTTCAGTAAACTTGCCTTCTAATAAAAAAAACCAGCCCTTAGGCTGGTTTTTCAATTAGGTGTAATTAGCCACCAATTTTTTTGTATTTCTTACGATGTGGTTGAGCATCATCACCAAGCTTAGCACGGCGATATGCTTCAAACTCGGTATAGTTACCTGTATAGAACTCTGGTTGCTCATCTTCAAATGACAAGATGTGAGTTGCAATACGGTCAAGGAACCAACGGTCATGCGATACAACCATTACCGTACCAGGGAATACCAAAATTGCATCTTCCAGTGCACGTAAAGTTTCTACGTCCAAGTCGTTTGATGGCTCATCCAGTAAGATAACGTTTGCACCTTGCTGTAAGATTTTTGCAAGTTGTAAACGGTTACGCTCACCACCTGACAATTCACCTACGCGTTTTTGCTGATCTTGGCCTTTAAAGTTAAAGCGACCAATATAAGCACGTGATGCAATTTCATAATCGCCCACTTTCAAGATATCTAAACCGCCAGAAACTTCTTCCCAAACTGTTTTGTTATCATCTAAAGTGTCACGAATCTGACCAACATAAGCAACTTTAACCGAATCACCCAGTGTTACAGTACCGGTGTCAGGTTTTTGCTCGCCTGTCATCATGCGGAATAAAGTCGTTTTACCCGCACCGTTAGGACCTACAATACCGACAATCGCTGCTGGTGGTACCGTAAATGACAAGTTTTCGTAAAGTAAACGGTCACCAAATGATTTGCTGATGTTCTCTACTTCAACAACCTTGTTACCTAAACGTGGACCAGGTGGAATATAGATTTCAGAGGTCTCGTTACGCTGTTGGAATTCGCGTGAGTTAAGTTCTTCAAAACGCTCCATACGCGCTTTGTTTTTCTTTTGCTGACCTTTCGCATTTTGACGAACCCATTCAAGTTCTTTTTTCAATGCTTTAGCAAAAGATTCTTCTTGTTTCTGCTCTTGTTCTAAACGAGCATTTTTTTGCTCCAACCAAGAAGTATAGTTACCTTGGTAAGGAATACCATGCCCACGGTCAAGCTCTAAGATCCACTCTGCAACGTTATCAAGGAAATAACGGTCATGCGTAATCGCAACAATTGTACCAGGGAAGTCTTTTAAGAAACGCTCTAACCACGATACAGACTCTGCATCCAAATGGTTCGTCGGTTCGTCAAGAAGTAACATATCTGGTTTAGAGAGCAATAAACGGCAAAGTGCTACACGGCGGCGTTCACCACCTGAAAGCTTACTTACGTCTGCATCCCATGCTGGAAGATTCAAGGCATCTGCCGCGATTTCAAGCTGGTTATTTAAGTTGTGTGCATCCCAAGCATGGATAATTGATTCTAATTTTTCCTGCTCTTTTGCAAGCGCATCAAAATCTGCATCTGGGTCTGCATATTCTGCAAATACCTGATCAAGACGTTCTAAAGCATCTAGAGCTTCACGTACGCCATCTTCAACGTTACCACGAACGTCTTTAGTTGGATCAAGCGGCGGTTCTTGCTCTAAATAGCCGATTTTAATTCCAGGTTGTGCACGAGCTTCACCAGAGAAATCTTTATCTACGCCAGCCATAATACGAAGCAAGGTAGATTTACCCGCACCGTTCAAACCGAGCACACCAATTTTGGCACCCGGGAAAAATGATAAAGAGATGTCTTTTAAGATTTCGCGCTTTGGCGGAACCATCTTAGACACTCGGTTCATCGTATAAATATATTGGGCCACGCAGGACTCCTCAATTGAAAAACCAACAGATCGCAATGAGCGAAAAATAGTAGCTATTATATGCTGAACGCAGCAAAAAAATAAGGCGTGATTAAGTTTAATCGTTTTTTATAACTGATAAATGACGTCAAAATTGTTTCCTGATATAAAAAATGCATGACCTTGAATCATGCATTTTTCGCTTATTACACTGCTTGAAGATGAGTTCTTCTACATAGATTTATTTAATAAAATTATTGACTAACAAATTTTTAACATCATCTACCCGACCCGACATTAACGCTTTAATCGCATAGAGAGAGGTTGAAGAAACCTGATTCAGGTTAGGATCTGGCGGCATTACCAGCTCCATCGGATTGGTATGCACATCGAGTAAAGCAGGACCATCGTGTTTTAAAAAACTTTCCACTGCCTGTTCTAACCCGTTACCATGCGTTATCGTTTGTCCATGCAAACCAATTACGCGAGCAAGCTGACCGAAATCAGGATTGAGCAGGTCAGTATAATGGTCGAGCAAACCTTCCACTTTTTGTTCAAGCTCTACAAAATTGAGCGAACTATTATTAAATACCACAATCTTGATTGGCAGTTTTTCTTGAATTGTGGTGAGCAGATCTCCCAGTAACATGGCTAAGCCACCATCTCCACATAATGCAATGATCTGGCGGTTCGGGAATGCTTTTTGGGCTCCAAGTGCCTGCGGCATGGCATTAGCCATAGTGCCATGTAACAAACTGGTAAAGGTTCGACGTTTTCCATTTACATCAATATGCCTTAATACCCATACCATCGGTGAGCCACCATCTCCGAAGAAAATTGCATCTTGATCTGCATAACGGTTGAGTAAAGACACCAGATATTGTGGATGAATCAGCCCATCTTTACCTACCCGCTCTTCTTTACGTCGTATTTCATCGCTCTCATGTTTCAACGCAAGACAATGATCTAGAAAATCACGCTCATGACGTGTTTCAAGCAGTGGCAATAATGCATCGAGTGTAGATGAAATTTTACCCACGGCACCTAATGTAATCGGATGGCGACGCCCCAAATGGGTCGGATCAATATCAATTTGCAAGATTTTGGCATGGCTTGGATAATACTGTGCCCATGCGAAATCGGTACCTAGCAAGATCAGCAAATCGCAATCCATGAGGGTGTGATAACCCGCTTTATTACCAAAAATACCCGTCATGCCCATATTGTATGGATTGTCGTATTCGACAAAATCCTTAGCACGTGAAGTATGTGCTACAGGAGCTTTTAACTTCTCTGCAAAAGCTACTAGTTGGTCATGCGCATCCTCACACCCAGCACCTGCATAAATTCCAATTCTTTGATGCTGTGAAATCAGGTGAACAATCTGGTTGAGTTCGGACTTATTCGGCAAAATATCGGGATTTGTTTGGCGCGGTACAAAGGGTAGACCCGCCTCAGCCGACGCTGCACTGATATTGGCCGGAACAATAACCACCGCGACACCACGTTTGGTCAGCGCAGCCTGACACGCCATGCTCATAATATGTCTGGCTTGTGAAGGTTGGGTAATCTCTTCACAAAAAACCGAATTTTTTGCATAAACTGATTTAAAATCGACATATTGTGGAAAGTCGACAAATCCTGCCATCTCGGTAGAAATCTGGCTTGCAATCAAAATGACTGGCGCACGATTACGATGCGATTCATACAAACCATTAATGAAGTGTAGGCTTCCTGGCCCACACGATCCTGCACATGCCGTCAAGTGACCACTGAGTAAAGCATCTGTACCGGCTGCAAAACCACCAACCTCTTCGTGGCGCACATGAATCCATTCAATTTTACTCTTAGACATGGAGTCAGTGATATGGTTTAAGGTGTCACCCACAATACCGTAGCAACGTTGAACACCTGCTTGTTCCAGCACCTCAATGATAATATCAGATACTTTTTGAGTACTCATTAGTTCACTTCTCCAACTTTTTTATCATGAATTGAATTACTTGTGCTTTTATAGTGTTCTTGCGGACGGCAGACCGCCAGTAAGTTTTTGTGGCGTTCTCTCAACTTCATGTAAATTTAATTGAGTGATTCGAAAAAAATAAAACAAGCTCTTTTATACTTAAAAATGCTGAACTTTACATAAAAATATCTAAATCATGAATAAAGAGTATGCTAAAAAATCTGGATTATTCTTTAACCACTTCGATGATAACAATGTCAAATACATACCGAGACGAAACCTTAGCCATTCACGCAGGCTATACACCTGAAGCAACAACAAAAGCAGTAGCTGTTCCAATTTATCAAACAACTTCATATGCATTTGATAATACCCAACACGGTGCAGACCTTTTCGACTTAAAAGTTCAAGGCAATATTTATACCCGTATTATGAACCCGACCACTGCTGTGCTTGAGCAACGCCTTGCTGCTCTCGAAGGTGGCATTGGTGCTCTAGCTTTAGCATCCGGAATGGCAGCAATTACCTATGCCATTCAAACCATTACTGAGGCGGGAGACAATATTGCTTCAGTCTCAACTTTATATGGCGGTACATACAACTTATTTGCCCATACGCTGCCAAAACAGGGAATCGAAGTTCGCTTTTTCGATTATCAAAAACCCGAAAGCTTACGTAACTTAATAGACGATAAAACTAAGCTTGTTTTTGTCGAGTCAATTGGTAACCCGCTCGGCAATATCATCGATTTAGAAGCAATTTCAAAAATCGCCCATGAATATGGTGTACCTGTCGTTGTCGATAACACGGTTGCCACCCCTGCTTTATTAAAACCATTTCAATATGGGGCTGATATCGTTATCCATTCGCTTACTAAATATATTGGTGGTCATGGTAATAGTATTGGCGGTGCAATCGTCGATAGCGGTAAATTTCCTTGGGGTAAATATCCAGAACGTTTTAAAGTTTTGAATACACCTGACCCAAGCTATCATGGTGTGAACTATGTCGAAGCATTAGGTGAAGCTGCCTATATAGCTCGAGCTCGCGTTGTGCCATTACGCAATACAGGCGCAGCTATTAGCCCGCTCAGTGTTTTTTTAATTTTACAGGGTCTCGAAACTCTAAACTTACGCATTGAACGTCATACTGAAAATGCTCAGAAAATTGCGGAATATTTGCAAAACCATCCGAAAGTAAAATGGGTCAATTACGCAGGTCTAAAAGATCATCCACAACATCAACTTGCACAAAAATATGTAAAAGGCAAACCTTCTGCAATTTTATCTTTTGGCGTTCAGGATGGTCGTGAAGGTGGTACTCGTTTTATTGATGCACTAAAGTTATTTACCCGTCTTGTGAACATTGGCGATGCGAAAAGTTTAGCTTGCCACCCTGCAACCACAACTCACCGCCAGCTCAATGAACAAGAACTAAAAGCTGCCGGCGTAAGTGAAGATATGGTTCGCCTATCTATTGGTATTGAGCATGTAGATGACCTAATTGCCGATTTAGAACAAGCACTTTCATCTGTATAAATTTTAAACTCATCAATCAAGCCTCTGGAATATAGAGGCTTTTTTATTTTTAAGTCATTTAACCATTGAAAATAATTAATGGATTAGGGTAATAATTTAGAGTTTTTACTCTAAATAAATTGTTAAATTTCATATATTTACATACTAGACAATTTTTAAACATCTATTAAGATAGGGCAATATTTAGGAGTTCATCAGGATGAACCAACGGTTGTAAAAATAAAAATTACATACCGGAATAAATAGCCCCTGCCCCTACTTAGGTAAAATGCTGTGAATAAAAAATTAGAAGCTCTGTTCCAGGAAAAGGTACAAGGTAAAGTCATTTTAGTGACAGGCGCCTCAAGTGGAATCGGTTTAACGATTTCCAATAAACTTGCTGACGCTGGTGCGCATGTTTTACTGGTTGCCCGTACTCAAGAAACATTAGAAGAAGTCAAAGCAGATATTGAAAGCCGTGGCGGTCAGGCATCAATTTTCCCATGTGATCTGAACGACATGGAAATGATTGATCAGGTTTCTAAAGAGATTCTAGCTTCTGTTGATCATATTGATATTTTAATTAATAACGCTGGTCGTTCTATCCGTCGTGCTGTTCATGAGTCTTATGACCGTTTCCACGACTTTGAGCGTACCATGCAATTAAATTACTTTGGCGCTGTGCGTTTGGTTCTTAATATTTTACCGCACATGATTCAACGTAAAGACGGACAAATTATTAATATTAGTTCAATCGGCGTATTAGCCAATGCAACACGCTTCTCGGCTTATGTTGCCTCTAAAGCTGCGCTTGATGCATTTAGCCGTTGTCTATCTGCCGAAGTTCATGCACATAAAATTGCAATCACCTCAATTTATATGCCTTTAGTGCGTACTCCAATGATTGCGCCAACTAAAATTTACAAATATGTACCGACTCTTTCCCCTGAACAAGCAGCGGACTTAATTGCTTATGCGATTGTGAAACGTCCGAAACGTATTGCCACAAACTTAGGCCGTTTAGCTTCTATGACGTATTCGGTAGCACCTGGCATCAACAACATGTTTATGTCGATTGGTTTCCGTCTATTCCCAAGTTCAGATGCAGCAAAAGGTAAAAAGACTGAGAAACTAAATTGGGCACAAAAAGCTTATGCACGTCTTTTCCCTGGTGAGCATTGGTAATCCGCCATATTAAGGTTATTTAAAAATAAAAAAGCGCCTCTCATTAGGCGCTTTTTTATTAATCCTATTTAAGTATCTAAAAATTCAACATGCCCTGTTTTAACATCATAAATCGCACCAATAATTGCAATCTCACCACGATCTAGCAGGTCTTTCAGTACTGTGCTGTTATTAATAATATATTGAATATTGTAGTGAACATTCATTGCTGTCACCTGATTAATAAAAGCTTTGTTTAACTCACGTGGCTGCATAATGTCATATACACTTTCTACCGAACGCATGAGTGGGCCAAGCACATATTGAATATGCGGCATTTCTTTGACATCAGAAACTTGCTTTTGCTGTAAACGTAGCTGACATGCACTGGTCACTGCACCACAGTCAGTATGGCCTAAAACTAAAATGACTTTTGAGCCTTTGGCCTGACAAGCAAACTCAAGTGAGCCTAATACCTTTTGACCTGCAATATTACCGGCAATCCTTAAACTAAATAGATCACCAATACCTACATCAAAAATCATTTCAGTTGGAGCCCGAGAGTCCATACATCCCAACACGGCAGCAATTGGGTGCTGACCTTCATCTGCGGTGACACGAATTTGACGATAAATATCACGTTGTAAACGTTCATTTTTTACAAAGCGTTCATTACCTTCTTTAAGTAGAGTAACGACCTGCTGCGGACTTAATTTGCGCTGTAGATCTCTCGTACTAATGTAAATATCCAAAACTGCATCATCCACCTCTTCATAGTGCTGCTTAAATCCAATAAGCTTAAGATCGACTTGGCGTTTAACTGCCGTCTCATTTTGATAGTCTTGAATGACCTGATAGATATCGGGATCAATCGAATCACATTGAGTGGCATCAATAATCAACTGCTGATCTTTATGAACATGTTCCAATGCAGAAATGAGCGCTGAACGATTCAGAAAAGTGACCTGTGATGGAAGCTCAATACGCGTCACAATTCCATGTAAATGCTTTTCTTTATATACGCGAACACCTTTATTAAAGTTGCCATACAAAATAAACGCGCTACTGGTAAATAGACCTACCAAAATTCCGGTTAACAAGTCTGTCAGTAAAATTGCAACGAGAGTGATAATGAAAGGTAAAAACTGTTTCCAGCCTTTTTGATAAAGCTGTTTAAATAACTTTGGATGAGTCAGTTTAAAACCAGTCACAATTAAAATCGCTGCGAGTGCAGACAATGGAATCATGTTCATGAGTTGAACAAAGAATAAAACAGCTAGCAGCAATAATATGCCGTGAATAATCGTTGAATATTTACTCCGCGCACCTGTATTGGCATTTACAGAACTACGGACAATGACTGATGTGACTGGCATGCCGCCAATTAAACCTGAAACAATATTCCCCGCACCTTGTGCCCACAGTTCACGGTTAGGTGGAGATGAACGCTTTTGAGGATCAAGTTTATCGGCCGCTTCTAAGTTTAGTAATGTCTCTAAAGACGCCACGATCGCGAGTGTAATTGCTCCGGTATAAATCAATGGTTCAGCCAGATAGCTAAAGTCTGGAAAAACCAATACCTCTTCTGGTGCTTGTAATATATTTGGTAGTTGAATCAAATTATTGGTTTGGACTGCCCAAGATGAGCCAATATTCATTAAGACAAAATTTAAAACTGCAGCAATGACTACAGCAATTAAAGCTGAAGGTAGTGCTAATTTTTTAAGTGGGCTGCTGTCCCAAGCTAAAATTAAAAATAAGCTCAGCAGTCCAATCAACGCCGCGCCAGTGTCAAACTTTTGGATAAGCGTATCTGGTGTAGCAGTCCAAACGTCTTTCCATGAAAAATCAGTCAACCCAAATAAATACGGTAGCTGCGTCACAATAAGAATGGCACCAATGGCAGCCAGTAATCCTAAAATGACATTGTTTGGAATAAAGTTGGCAAAGAAACCCAACTTAAATACACCAAACAGAATTTGTAAAATTCCTGCAAATACAATACACAATAAAAAGGCGGCATAATTGCCGCCTAATTGGTCGAGTTGTACAAGGATGACCGCAGTCAACCCTGCTGCTGGGCCAGAGACACTGATGTGAGAACCACTCAGCAGGCCAACAATAATTCCACCAACAATTCCGGCAATAATACCAGAAATGATTGGAGCACCTGAGGCTAAGGCAATACCCAAACATAAGGGTAAGGCCACGAGAAATACGACCACTCCCGAAAGGAGATCGTTTAAATGAAATCTATTTTTCAGTTCTAAAGCCGGCATAAAAACAACCATTTATAATATAAAAAAACAATCAATTTTTAATATAACTGCCTGAAAGTGATGAACTTACCTCAAGGCTTTATCGATATTGTCTGACATCGGAAAAGGGTTAAAGTTGAGTTATGCTATAACGTTGTATAGTTGATTGTAGATTTCACACCGTTTTTGTTGATCTTAAGATTCACCTCATCTTTACCACTGCGATTTCTGAAAAACCGAATTTCACAATTTCTAAAGCAAACTTTAAAAATAATAAAAAACCTCCCGTTTGGGAGGTTTTTTTTAGATGTTCTAAAGGCTCTTATTTAGAACCTTTAATTCCAGCTTGCAGTAACAATGCACCAAACCCACCAATTTTTTGCTCTTGAGGTTTCTCTTGCTTGCTACGTTGTGGACGTTCAACCTGATCTTTACGTGGTTGTTGAGGACGCTTACCTTGCGGCTTACGCTCAGAACGCTGTTCGTTATTTTGCTCACGACGCGGTGGACGCTGTGCCTTAACAGGCGCGGCACCTTCTGCACGCATACTCAAGTTCACACGATTACGCTCAGCATCAACTTGCATCACACGCACTTGTACGATTTGCCCTGGTTTTACCACTTTATGCGGGTCAGAAACGAACTCATTGGCTAATTCAGAAATATGAACTAAACCATCTTGGTGTACGCCAATATCAACAAAAGCACCAAAATTCGTCACATTCGTTACAACGCCTTCAAGTTGCATGCCTTCAGTCAACTGTGCAACTTCAGTAATATCTTCACGGAATTTAGCTGTGCGGAATTCTGGACGTGGGTCACGACCCGGTTTTTCAAGTTCTGCTAAAACATCCTGAATAGTCGGCAAACCGAATTTGTCATCAACAAACTCTTCAGCTTTCACCTGACGAATAATTTCAGTATTACCAATGATGTCTTTTACCGTTGTCGCTTTTGCTGCAACAATTTTCTCGACAAGACCATAACTTTCAGGGTGAACAGCAGAAGCATCTAAAGGCTCTGAACCATTTTGAATACGTAAGAAACCAGCTGCTTGTTCAAAAGTACGCTCGCCTAAACGTGGTACGCTTTTCAATGCTTGACGGTTATCAAAACGGCCATGTTCTTTACGGTATTCAACGATTTGCTGAGCAATCGCTTTATTTAAACCTGCAATGTAAGCCAAGATTGCTGGTGAAGCAGTATTTACATCAACACCAACAGCGTTCACACAGTCTTCTACCACTGCATCAAGCGTTTTTGCTAAACCAGTTTGATTTACGTCGTGTTGATACTGACCTACACCAATCGATTTCGGGTCAATCTTCACAAGTTCAGCAAGTGGATCTTGTAAACGGCGCGCAATAGACACTGCGCCACGAATTGAAACATCAAGCTCTGGAAGTTCTGCTGCAGCAAGTTCACTTGCAGAGTAAACAGATGCACCTGCTTCGCTTACAGTCACACGTGTTAATTTAAGGTCTGTATTTGCAGCCATCATTTCTGCAACTACAGCTTCTGTTTCACGGCTCGCAGTACCGTTACCAATCGCAATAAGCTCGACATTATATTCACGGCATAGACGTGCAAGCTCAGCAATAGAGCCTTCTTTGTCTTCTTTAGGCGCAAATGGGTAAATCGTGCTGTGAGCAAGTACATCACCAGCATCGCTTACAACAGCCAATTTCACACCAGTACGAATACCAGGGTCAACACCCAAAGTCGTACGGCTACCCGCTGGTGCAGATAACAATAAATGACGAAGGTTTTCAGCAAATACCTGCATTGCTTCTGCTTCGGCAGCAAGACGTTTTTCTGTCAGTAATGAATGCTCGATTTGAGGACGAACTTTACCTAACCAGAATAATTTTGCAGTTTGCTTCAAGAAGTCTTGGCGAGCTTGTGGCTGAATTTGATCTAGGTTGTATTCAGTTTCAATACGTGCCAATGGTGCATCATCTTCACCATCTACTTTTAAACCAAGTACGTTTTCTTGACGGCCACGTAACATTGCCAATAAACGATGAGAAGGTAATTTGTTGAGGCCTTCAGAGAATTCAAAGTAATCGCGGAACTTTTTGCCCACTTCTTTCTTTTCTTCAGAAGCAACAGTACTTTTTAGCACTGCTGTTTTTGCAAAAGTCGCTTTTAATTCTGTAGTCAGCGCAATGTTTTGTGCCCAATCATCAATCAAAATATGCTGGATTGCATCTAACTGACTTTCAATGTCCGGATAGTCTTCATGACTAAAACCAGCTAATGCTTCTGTCGGATCAATTTGTTCTGAAATAATTTTTTCGGCAATTGGCCCCAGACCCGCTTCTTTCGCCTTGAAAGACTTGCTCGTACGTTTAGGACGATACGGCGCATAAATTTCTTCTAAAGCATTTTTTGTTTCGGCTGCATTCACCCGCGCCAACAAGTCATCATTCAATTTATTCTGTTCTTGCAATGACTGAATGACCTTTTCACGGCGCTCATATAAATCACGTAAATACGCTAAACGAGTATCTAATTGGCGTAACTGCGTATCATCTAAACCTTGTGTTACTTCTTTACGGTAACGGGCAATGAATGGAACACTGGCACCTTCATCAATTAAGCGGATGGCAGCTTCTACTTGGTTTGGACGTACGGCAAGCTCACTTGCCAACTGCTGAACTAAGTCAGTCATCGTGTTTGATCCCACAAGGATAAAGTTTAAAAGCACTGATTATAAAGACCAAGACTATAAAATCCACACTTGTTTGCGTATTCAAAACGTTTTTTTGTATTGACTGTGAATTTTTCACATTCTTTACTTCATAAAAAACGTTTTAGCTATTCATTTTGGTCTTCAAACCCATATTTTACTTTTTAAAAAATCTGAAATTTATAGGATATCCGTTAAGTAAAATGAAATTTTTAATATAAATTACGAGAAAATGAACATATTGATACAGTATCAGAATGAACAAAATTATAGTTTTTCTTATCTGTCTAAATAGATTATTAAGCTTTAATATTTGAATGAGTTCTCAACCTCTTAGAAAATAAGCTTTAAAAAGCAGCGTTGATTTTTAAAATAATCTATTTGAAACAATTATTTATTAAAATTTAATCGAATAGAATTTAACGAGTGACCGAATGCTTGGTTTTTTCTTTAAGGCTTTGCTAAATTATGGGCATAAGATGTTGTTTTTTGGTTTCAAGCCCCTACGAAAATTGTAATTTTGAGCAAATTGATACATAGTCTTAACAAGAACATCGGCATTATACTGAGGGCTTGTTGGCAATAAGCCTAACCGATCCAATAATATATAAATTATGACTTTAAAAGGGAGTACATCATGAGTTTAGTTGTACCTGCTGAACATCCTGAAACCGTACATAACGAAACGGATCGTGTCGAACGCATTTTAGTGGTCGATGACGATGTGCGTTTACGTACCCTCTTGCAACGTTTTTTGGAAGATAAAGGCTTTGTTGTAAAAACTGCCCACGATGCCTCACAAATGGATCGTTTATTACAACGTGAGTTATTTTCACTTATCGTACTCGACTTTATGTTGCCCGTTGAAGATGGTTTAAGTATCTGTCGTCGTTTACGTCAGTCAAACATTGATACACCTATTATTATGCTAACTGCACGTGGTAGCGACTCTGACCGTATTGCTGGTCTTGAAGCTGGTGCAGATGACTATTTACCGAAACCATTCAACCCAAATGAGCTTTTAGCACGTATTCGCGCAGTATTACGTCGTCAGGTTCGTGAAGTTCCGGGTGCTCCAAGCCAACAAGTTGAAGTGGTTAGCTTTGGTCCATGGTCTTTAGATTTATCTACACGTACGCTTACTCGTGAAGGACAAATCGTTACTTTGACCACGGGTGAATTTGCCGTATTGAAAGCATTGGTACAGCATCCACGTGAACCGTTAACGCGCGACAAACTTATGAACTTGGCTCGTGGCCGTGAATGGGGTGCAATGGAGCGCTCAATTGACGTTCAAGTGTCTCGTCTACGTCGTTTAATTGAAGATAACCCAGCACGCGCACGTTATATTCAAACGGTATGGGGTGTAGGTTATGTATTTGTTCCAGATGGTGCTGAATAAGCTTGAGATAAATTAGAGTGAGTTTAGAGCCAATACCACCGCAAAACTTTACCGACTACGTTGCGTATTCAGAGCGTAAACGGACGAGATGGGAACGTTTTCTCGACAAAATTAAGCCACGTTCTGCTGCCATGCGTACCACAATTTTGGTACTGCTGGTGGTGTTCTTTAGCCTCTTTATGTCATTGTGGTTTTTTTGGCGAACCCTCTATTTACCCGAAATTCAACAGCATGCCCGTTATTTGGCTGTTGAACTCGAGCTAGTGAACAACCCTAATATTCGTATTTTTCATCGCGATACCGAAGTTGATGTTGATACTTGGCTGCGTAATCGGGTTGGCATTGAATATATAACCGACCCTAAAGAGTATCCAAGCGTTCGCGATAAAGTCATTGCGGAGTTTTTTACCAACCAAGTTGAACAAAAACTTGCAAATGAAATCGGCGCAAAAGACGTTACAGTTTACTTCCAGTTTAAACCTAGCCCACGCATCTGGATTCAAACACCAGAAATGCATGGCAATTGGGTTCGTGAGCCTTTAAAAACCTATGCAAACTATAGTCCTGAGCTATTAATTGGTTGGGTTGTGGGTGTGCCATTAGTTTCGGCCATCATTATTTTAATTTTGATTCGTCAAATGAACCGCCCATTACGTCGTTTGCAAAATGCCGCCAACGAATATAGTAAGTCTGGAACAGCACCATATTTAGATACTAACCATGGCCCTTTAGAAATTCGCCAGGTAAACCAAGCATTTAACCGCATGGTGTATACACTTGAGCAGACCGAGCGTGAAAGACGGATTATGCTAGCGGGTATTTCACACGATTTAAGAACCCCGCTTACACGTATTCGTTTAACTGCAGAGATGCTACCTGATGAGTTTCTACGTGAAGGTCTGGTTTATGACGTAGATGATATGGATGCAATTTTGAATCAGTTCATCTCGTATATGCGGGATGGTTCAGATGAAGAATTAAAAGACACCAATATCAACATATTATTGCAAGAATTAATTGTTCAATTTAAACCGCTTGATATTCGTTTTGAGGTGCAAGATGTTCCGATTATTCCTGCACGTAGCCTTTCTTTAAAACGTCTGATTGCCAACCTCATTAATAACGCAAAACGTTATGGTGCGGAGCCAATCGAACTCAGTGCAAAAGTTGAAAATGAACATATTTTAATTACGGTTGCCGACCATGGTGAAGGCATTCCAGAAGATCAGATTGAAGAATTAATGCAACCATTTGTAAGAGGTAACTCTGCTAGGACCATTCAAGGCAGTGGTTTAGGCCTTGCAATTGTTAAACGTATTGTCGACATTCATCAAGGTGAAATTCAAATTCATAACCGTGAACAAGGCGGTTTAGAAGTAATTATTTCATTACCTATTCCAAAACCAGCGGCCGAAGAAAACACAACGCCAAATCCTTTGGAAAAAATTAAACAAACTTTAAGTGAGCGCTTCTAATTTGATCAATTGATCATTTAAAGCGCTATTTTAAAATTTATTAAATACTAAATAAATCAATACATTAAAATTCATAAAATAAATTTATACCGCCATTTATTTAAAAAATTAGACCTTAGCCTAACACCTATGCACTTTTCATTTTTTCATAGCTAAAATCCGGTATGTTTTGACAATATTGAGGATGTCCAATGTCTTTAAGTCGTATTCGCCTAGCTTCTCTTCATGACAAGGTCATCAGTGCTGAACAAGCTGCGCAATTCATCGAAAATGGAATGACTGTTGGTATGAGTGGTTTTACTCGTGCTGGCGAAGCTAAAGCTGTTCCTCAAGCACTTGTAGAGCTTGCAAAAAAGAATCCGTTAAAAATCACGTTAATTACGGGTGCTAGCTTAGGTAATGACTTAGACAAACAACTCACGGAAGCAGGCGTTTTATCTCGTCGTATGCCATTTCAGGTAGACAATACTTTACGTCGTGCGATTAACAACGGCGAAGTTATGTTTATTGATCAACATTTATCAGAAACTGTTGAGCAAATGCGTAACCAGCAACTTAAACGTCCAGATGTTGCGGTGATTGAAGCAATTGCAATTACTGAAGATGGCGGCATTATTCCAACAACTTCTGTGGGTAACTCTGCAAGTTTCGCAATTTTTGCTGAAAAAGTTATTGTTGAAATCAACACATCTTTAAGCGAAAGCTTTGAAGGTTTGCACGACATCTATATTCCAACTTACCGTCCAACACGTACGCCAATTCCATTAACAAAAGTGGATGAGCGTATTGGTACAACAGCCATCCAGATCGATCCTGCAAAAATTGTAGGTATTGTCTTTAACGATACACATGACTCACCATCAACAGTCACTCCTCCAGATGAGGAGACTCAAGGCATCGCAAATCACCTGATCGCTTTCTTTGAAAAAGAAGTTGCTGAAGGCCGTTTACCTAAGAACCTTGGTCCATTACAAGCAGGGATCGGTTCAATTGCCAATGCAGTATTAACAGGTTTAAAAGATTCTAATTTTGAAGACCTCATCATGTACTCAGAAGTACTACAAGACTGTACTTTTGAACTCATTGATGCAGGTAAAATGAAGTTTGCTTCTGGTAGCTCAATTACCCTTTCAGCTAAATGTGGTGAGAAAGTTTTTGGCAATATCGAAGCTTACAAAGACAAATTAGTACTTCGTCCACAAGAAATTTCGAATCACCCTGAGCTTGTACGTCGTTTAGGTATTATCGGCATTAACACTGCACTTGAGTTTGATATTTACGGCAACGTGAACTCAACTCACGTATGTGGTACTAAAATGATGAATGGTATCGGTGGTTCAGGCGACTTCGCTCGTAATGCTCACTTGGCAATTTTTGTGACCAAATCAATTGCTAAGGGTGGCGATATCTCTTCTATCGTGCCAATGGTAAGCCACGTTGACCACAGTGAACACGACGTTGATATTTTAGTAACAGAGCAAGGTTTAGCAGACTTACGTGGTTTAGCACCTCGTGAACGTGCTCGCGCAATTATTGATAACTGTGTACATCCGCTTTACCGTGATGCACTGAACGACTACTTTGATCGTGCATGTGCCAAAGGTGGTCATACTCCTCATTTACTTCGTGAAGCATTGTCTTGGCATGCAAACTTCGAAGAAACAGGTCAAATGCTTCAAGCGGCACCTGTTGCAAAATCAGCGTAAGCAATATTTTTAATTTAAGCACTCCTACGGGGGTGCTTTTTTATTTGTTTAAATTATTCACAAACTACTGCGCAATTGCGTATTTTTATTTTATCTTTTCAATACATCAAAACAAAAAGTAGAAATCCATATGTTTATTATTCGTCAATTTACAAATGCAGATCTGGATGATGTGGTCAATTTATGGGAAAGCTGCGACCTAACCCGTCCATGGAATAATCCTGAAACCGATATATTTAGAAAAGTCTCACAACAGGATGATTTATTTTTGGTTGCTATTAAAGATGAGCAATTGATTGGCACGCTCATGGGCGGCTATGACGGTCATAGAGGCTGGATTAACTATTTGGCTGTTCATCCCCACCAACAACGCTTAGGAATCGCTACAGCGCTTGTTCAGCAGCTTGAAAAGCGCCTTATCGCTCGCGGCTGCCCAAAACTTCAATTATTGGTGCGTAAAGACAATCTAAATGTGCTGAACTTTTACGAACAGCTCGGTTATGACGAAGTAGAAGCCGTATGTTTAGGAAAACGACTCATTAATGATAGTCCTCACGACTAAAGACAAATTTCAGTTGAGCCATTTCTAGAAAGTTCAAACATTGTTGGGGATAACTGAGTTTGCTTGTGGATAAAATGAGATTTATACACAAGTAAAGTCTTAATATTTTTTATTAAATAAATAGGCATGAAAAAAGCCCCATACTTTAAAGTATGGGGCTTTTTTGAATATGGTGGCGAGACCCAGGATCGAACTGGGGACACACGGATTTTCAATCCGTTGCTCTACCTACTGAGCTATCACGCCGATGGCCTGTATTAAGCCGCATCTCAGAACAATAGTCAACAATTATCCTGAGTTTCTGATTTAAATGAGTATTTTTTATACTTAAAAAAAATCCCTGATGGGATCAGGGATTGAAAACACAAATAATGGTGGCGAGACCCAGGATCGAACTGGGGACACACGGATTTTCAATCCGTTGCTCTACCTACTGAGCTATCACGCCGAAGTGGGCGTATTAAACAATGTTTATAAGAAGACGTCAAGCAACTTCCGTATTTTTTGTAACAAGTGTTTAATTTTAAATCACAAGTACAGTAAAAATAGGATTTTAGCTATGTAATTTACCAATATGCGCTAAGCAGCGATGAATGGCACCACAGCCTGGCTCAAAAATTTTAACGCCTTTTGATTCTTCTATACGACAAGCTTCTTCTACCAAGCGCTCAGCTACCCCACGACCACGGTTAGCAGGATGCACCACAATATATTCAAGTACCTTGCTTTCACCTTGTCCTGAACACCAGATTGCACCTATAATTTTGGTGTTAAATTCGGCAGTGTATAGCGTGGTATACTGCTGTAAATCTTGTTCAAGTTGTTCAATCGCATCGTGCCCATCACCAAACTCCGGACTTGTGTCATACAGTCGCTCAAGCTGATCGCGGATCTCTGAATTATCTAGAGAACTATAAGCATGTACGGTAATAGGCATTGATTAACCCTCCTGAGCAAACTATGATGCTGTCACGAATTCGTCACAGCGAAATTGTCGTTAACATCCAATCATTTTTGACGTTTTTTGAGGAACGTGTCCATGACGCAACGTATCAGTGAAGTGGTTAGAAATACCAATGAAACCAAAATTCGAGTTCGTTTAAATCTCGATGGTACTGGTCAAGGCACACTAAACACCGGAGTTCCATTTTTAGACCATATGATTGATCAAATCAAGCGACATGGCTTATTTGATATCGATATTCATTGTGATGGAGACTTAGAGATTGACGATCATCATACCGTAGAAGACTGCGGTATCACGCTTGGACAGGCTTTTGCACAAGCTTTAGGCGATAAAAAAGGGTTACGCCGTTATGGTCATTTTTATGCACCATTAGATGAAGCTTTATCTCGTGTCGTTGTAGATTTATCTGGTCGTCCGGGTTTATTTATGGATATTCCATTTACTCGCGCACGTATCGGTACATTTGATGTGGATTTATTTTCCGAGTTTTTCCAAGGTTTCGTAAACCACGCCCTTATGACCTTACATATTGATAACTTGAAAGGTAAAAATAGCCACCATCAAATCGAGAGTGTATTTAAAGCACTAGCGCGTGCTTTGCGTATGGCATGTGAAATTGATTCACGTGCTGAAAACACGATTGCATCGACAAAAGGTAGCCTCTAATGACACGTATCGCGTTACTTGATTATGGCATGGGCAATCTACACTCAGCTGCTAAAGCACTTGAGCATGTAGGTGCTACAGTCGATGTAACTAACGACCCAAAATTAATTGCACAAGCCGACAAAATTGTTTTCCCGGGTGTTGGGGCAATGCGTGATTGTATGCAAGGCATGCGTGAAGCAGGTATTGATGAAGTCGTACGCAACGCTGCTTTTAATAAGCCAGTTCTTGCAATCTGTGTAGGCATGCAAGCGCTTCTACAAAGCTCTGAAGAAAATGGCGGTGTAGATGCCTTAGGTATTTTTGAAGGTGTTGTTAAACACTTTCCTCAAATGGAAGGCTTAAAAGTCCCACACATGGGCTGGAACCAAGTTCACCAAATGGACCCAAGCCATCCAATGTGGAACAACATTGATCAAGATGCTCGCTTCTACTTTGTACACAGCTATTATGTTGAACCTAAAGATGAAAATCTTGTAGCTGCAACATGTGAATACGGCGTGAACTTCTGTACGGCAATTCACAAAGATAATTTATTTGCGACTCAATTCCACCCAGAGAAAAGTCACACTGCAGGTTTACAGTTACTTAAAAACTTTGTGGAATGGAATATTTAATTTCACAAAAGTTTTAAACAGATCAGGTCTAGATGGCCTGATCTTTTTTTTTATTTATAATAACAAGCAATCATTTATAGAATGATATTTTATTCAACAAAATATTGAATATTCATACTTTTAAATAAAATCAAATGAACAGGATAAACACAATGAATTCACCTTTTGAAAATCAGCCACTTCAGCAAGATTCGCCCTTTAAGGCAAATGGACGTTTTGGACGGCTCTCTTATGCTGCTTGGACCTTCCTATTTACGTTAACCCTCGCTGCTGCTGTTCTACTTATTATTTTTACTTTCGGTCTTACACAAAATGAGGGCACCCCAGGTTTTACTGCGCCGGGCATCATCGCTATTGCCATTCTCTATATCGTTGGTATTTATATTAGCTTCGTATTTACTATTCGCCGTTTGCATGACCGTAATAATACAGGTTGGTTATCTTTACTCATGCTCGTACCTGTCGTGAACATTGGCCTTGCCGTTTATTTATTTTATGCAAAAGGAACTGAAGGCCCTAATGATTATGGACCGAAGCGTCCAACACCAACTTGGGAACGTGTTTTAGGCTGGATTTATATTGCACTTATTCCGCTTGCAGTCATTTTTGCTATTGTTGCCACAATCATGGCTCCTACCTATGAAGGCTATGTTGAAAAAAGCGAAAGCGTTATCATTGGGTCCCCATCTCAGTCTCAATAATTTTTTAAAGTTTCGTAAAGCCTAGTTCTCTAGGCTTTATTCATATATAAAGGGAATAGCTCAATTTATTTGTACGCTGTTAAATATGTCCGAAGCCCCGTCCCTCCTTGATAAAGCCTCTATTCAGCAGCTTCCATCTTTTAAAAATCTTAACCACCAAAATATTGTGGTGATTGAAAATATTGAGCAATGCAAAACGATTGAAGAAGAATTAAAAGCAGCGATCTTTTTAGGATTTGATTCCGAATCTAAACCGACATTTCGAGTGGGCGAAGTCTCGACAGGTCCACACTTAATTCAACTTGCCACTGAACATAAAGCCTATTTATTTCATGTAAATTCATCGACTTTAAAATTTTTACAACCTATTTTATCGAACCAAAAACAACTTAAAGTCGGCTTTGGTCTTAAAAATGATAAACACATTTTTCATAAAAAAGGCATAGAGCTGGAAAGTTGTGTCGACCTTGCTAAAGGCTTTAATCACTTTGGTTTTAAACACCAAATGGGTGTACAAAAAGCTGTAGCACTACTATTTGGACAATATCTTGCAAAGTCAAAAAAAATCGGAACATCAAATTGGGCACAGAAGCCACTTACATCACAACAAATCAGTTATGCCGCTGCCGATGCGTATGCTGCCTTACTAGTATTTTTAGAGCTGCGTAAACAAAACCTATTACCGGCTCACATTTCACAAACGATTCAAACCGCACTTCATGCGTAAAGTTATAAAAGTCTTTTCTAAGGCTTAGCGATTGATCAATACTTTGCTAAGATGTGCACAATTTCATAAACATGATGAAGCAAGGAGCGAAAGCATGCTAATCATTCCAGCAATTGACCTGAAAGATGGTAAATGTGTGCGTTTAAAACAAGGGCGTATGGAAGACGATACCGTTTTCTCTGACGATCCGGTTGCAACTGCCCAGCATTGGGTAAATGAAGGCGCACGTCGTTTGCATTTGGTCGATTTGAATGGTGCTTTCGCAGGTACGCCTATCCATAAACCTGTTGTTGAAGCAATTGCTAAAGCTCAGCCAGAGTTACCAATTCAAATTGGTGGTGGTATTCGCTCATTAGAAACAATTGAACACTACTTAGAAGCTGGCGTGACTTTTGTCATTATCGGGACTAAAGCAGTTCAAGAGCCAGAATTTGTAGAAGAAGCTTGTAAACGCTTTGCAGGTCACATCATTGTTGGTATTGATGCCATGAATGGTATGGTTGCAACTGACGGTTGGGCAAATGTTACCGACGTAAAAGCAACTGATTTAGCAAAACGTTTTGCAGATGCTGGCGTATCTAGCATTGTTTATACCGATATTGCGCGCGACGGCATGATGCAAGGTGTAAACGTTGAGCAAACTGTCAACTTGGCTCAATACTCAGGTTTACCAGTGATTGCTTCAGGTGGGGTAACGAACCTTGATGATGTTCGTAACTTAAAAGGCAAGCCAGGCATTTTAGGTGCGATTACAGGCCGCGCAATTTATGAAGGTACTTTAAACCTTCGTGAAGCTCAGCTTTTATTAGATGAAAATCGTCTTTAATTTTTAAGATGTAAAAAAGAGCCGCTTTAGGCTCTTTTTTATTTATTGATATGAAAATATATTCCGAATCAATACACCACATTACGAATAAATTTAAGCACTTGATTACCACTATTAATATAAGTGTAAGTTACTGAACTGGCATATATAATTGAAGAACCGGCAGCTATGGTTTTTGTGCTATCTGCAAATTGTATGGTTAGCTCACCTTCTAATACATAAATAAGCTCTTGCCACCCTTCTGGGTCTGCTTCAGCAATATAAGACTCCCCTACTGCCAATGACCACGTCCAAAGCTCAACTTGGCTGTGGGATGGAACTGAAGCCAGTAAAGTTGCTTTGCTTTCTTCTTTTTCGCCTTGCCAAGCAAGTACATTAACCAAGGCATGTTCTTTATGCTCTGGTGCACTTACAATCGTTCTAAAGTTTACGCCCAACACTATCGCAATCGCATCGAGCTTAGCTAGGCTGATATTGACTTGTCCTGTCTCTAAAGCAGCAATAGTACGTCTACTTACACCCGCCTGATCTGCCAATTCCTGTTGGCTTAAACCACGCTCATCTCTTAATGAACGAATATTTGTGCCTACGTGCTGTAAAACGGTACTCGACTGGCTCATAGAATAGGTAGTAAAGAAAATTTGAGCAATATATTGCACAAAACAGAAGAATAGCGCAATATGTGCAGTATATTGCACAATTCATTCTAATTTTGAGTATGTCACCAATTTCTTTGAGTTCAAGCAAAGCCCCACAGTTAGCACTCGTTTTGATTACTATGATTTGGGGCGGAACATTTCTTACAGTGCAATATGCACTGAATTTTACATCGCCTATGTTTTTTGTAGGCTGCCGCTTTGCTGTAGCAGCACTAACGTTATTGCTTATTTCATTCAAAAGCATGAAAGGCGTTACGTTAAAAGACTTAGGTGCTGGTAGTATGATTGGTCTAGTGATTGTAGGCGGCTATGGAACTCAAACAATTGGCCTGCAAACCATTCCGAGTAGTGAATCGGCTTTTTTAACGGCGCTTTATGTTCCGCTTGTTCCTATTTTAATGTGGCTCATCTTTAGAAAGACACCACATGCCATGACTTGGGTGGGAGCAGCTCTAGCTTTTACTGGTCTTGTTTTATTGACAGGGAATGGTTTTGAGCAAATTTCATTAAGTTTTGGGCAGCTTTTAACAGTACTTGGCTCAGTTGCGATTGCTTTAGAAATTATTTTTATTAGTTATTTTGCTGGAAAGGTAAATTTGCGCCGTGTGACCATTATTCAGCTCGCTGTCGCGTCTCTACTTTCTTTTGCCATTATGCCTATGGTGGGTGAACATACAATTCCAGCATTTTCATGGCCGCTTGTACTCCTTGCTGTTACATTAGGTTTAGCAAGTGCACTGATTCAATTTGTGATGAACTGGGCTCAGCGTATGGTTGACCCTTCACGTGCCGCGATTATTTATGCAGGAGAACCTGTTTGGGCTGGGGTTATTGGCCGAATCGCAGGTGAGCGTTTACCACTGATTGCCCTTTTTGGCGGTGCTTTAGTGGTGTTAGGTGTTTTAGTCAGTGAGTTAAAACTTAAGTTACCCATTAAAAAAACTAAAAGAATTCGAGAATAAAAAAGAGAGCTTAACGCTCTCTTTTTTATTTATTAAGGTTGGTACATCGGGCGGTTATCATTTAACGCAATCAAGCCGCGAATGGCACGATATACAATCCAGATCCATGCCGCGGCAATGACACCTACACAGAATACGGTTGAAGAGATCGCAACGCCTGCAAATAGATCGGTATTTTCGCCTGTAAAGAACAAGAAAATAAACGGCAAAAAGGCAATAATATTCCAAGCCAAATACCACCAGAATGTTCTGATTTGCCATGTAAAGTGGCTCGCAAAAATTGAACCTTGTACATCGGAACGTTTTACGTAGTTAATAATTAAAGCAATAATCGCAAGTAAGCCGCCCGTAAAAATGGCAACAATATAAAGTACATACAAAATAAGTGTTAAAGTACGATTTGGATCTTGGTCGATAGAACTATTCATTTTTATACCTCTCAAGTGTAATAAAACAATTTACTTTTATGATCCCCGCAAAACGTTTAAAGGAGAAATTAGCCACAAAATCAAAAGTAAATGAAAGAATATGGTACAAAAATAAATCTTACGAAATGGTTGTTTTTGTGTTTTATGTCTCAGTTTTTGTTGTGCCCACCACGCAGCTGGCCAGCCTCCTAAAAAACTTACAATGTGCAAAGTCTGTTCAGGAACACGGCGATTGCCTAGTTGTGCAGCCTCTTTATCTTGTGAATATAGCCAATAACTTAAGACATTCATCATTAAGATAAACAATAAAGTATAAGCTGGCAGAACATGGATAAAGCTCATAATGCCCATTAAAACAAAATAAAATACGATCCCCATTTGCATAGCAGACCATGGTTTTGCTTGAAATGAAGATTCTGTTTTTGTTGACTTAGAAGCTTTACGAGTTTGAGATGCTTTTAAATAGGTGACTTGCTGGGCACGAAAACGGCCTCGTTCATCCAAAATGACCAGATATTCCAGTGCACAGCCAATAATTGGCCGAGGACCGGGGCGTGCAAAATCTTTGATATGCAAAAAGACTCGCTCTTTTTCAGCATCATCTGGCTGAATAAAGCCATAACCTTTTTCGTCGAACCATTCGACTAATCGCCCCTGATCTCGCATCTTTATTCCTTTTATGCTTTTACATGACTTAAACGGTCTTGCATCATTGCTCGCATTTCTTGCGGATCTTTTTGCAAAATGTCGTCGCCAGTACGTCCTTCTTCTTTATTTTTTTGAGCAACTTGCAAGCGCATTGACCAGAAACGGCATGCTGCCATTGCTAAGAATACATCTAAACACTCAATTTCATCTGAAGTAAGCACACGAATCTTTTGGTATGCCGCTAAGTAAGCTGCCACTTTGTCTGAGTTTAAATGCGCTGCTGGATATTCGGTACAAAAATCATTGATGGTAATCGCAATATCAAACAGCAATTCATCTTGATTTAACTCGTAAAAGTCTAAAATACCTTGTAATTGATCACCTTCAAACAATGTATTGTCGCGGAACAAATCTGAATGGATAAAACCTGTAGGTCGATTTGAGTACTGTGCTGTTTTCGCATTGAAAGCTTGATAAACCTGCTCAAGTAAAGCTTGGTCATCTTGAGACATATTTGGCTTAAGCTGCTCTGCAACGCCTGTCCAGTATTGATGATCGCGTCGATATTCACGCTCAAGCGGAAAATCTTGTAAAGCTACATGTAGCTTCGCCTGTGCATCTGCAATTGCCGCAACTTGGGCTACTGTAGTTTGCATGGGATGGTGACCCATTAAACGTGGTGCAATTTGTGCAGGTTTACCCGCAATAAAGTGAACCGCTTGGCCGCTATGCTTTAATGGCACGGCAACGGGTACATCATGAGTACCTAATTGCTCAAGTACAGGAATAAGTTCGCCTGCACCTTGTGCATCTAACTCTTCAAATACGGTGAGTACATATTGTTTGCGGTTTACATCAACCAGAAAATAATTGGTGTTTTGAATACCTCCCTGAATTGGGTTCAGCTCCAACACCTCTAATCCATAAGGTGCAGCAAAGGTGCGAACTTCATCTAAACTCAACGGGGTATAAACCGACATGGAAAACCTGCAAAAAACATCTGTGAAGTTTGATAGAATACCCGTTCCCTCCATGAAGGTGTAGCGCCTGTGTAGGAACTTTCACCAACGGCGATTATTTTTGGAAAAAGCTATGCTTGCTAAACGTATTATTCCTTGCCTAGACGTTGATAACGGACGCGTAGTTAAAGGCGTTCAATTCCTCGATATTCGTGATGCAGGCGACCCTGTTGAAGTGGCACGTCGCTATAACGAACAAGGTGCAGACGAAATTACTTTCTTAGACATTACCGCTACACATCATGGCCGCGATACCACTTACCGTACTGTTGAACGTATGGCCGAGACTGTATTTGTGCCCTTAACTGTCGGTGGTGGAGTACGTAAGGTTGAAGATATTCGTGCGTTATTAAATGCAGGTGCAGACAAAGTGAGTATTAACTCGGCTGCCGTATTTAATCCGGAATTTGTTCAAGAAGCTTCTCAGCATTTTGGCGCGCAATGTATTGTGGTTGCGATCGATGCCAAAAAAACTGGCGACAACAAATGGGAAATCTTTACTCACGGTGGCCGTAAACCAGCGGGTATTGATGCGATTGAATGGGCTGTAAAAATGGCTGACTACGGTGCGGGTGAGTTACTCATTACCAGTATGGACGCCGACGGCACTAAAGCAGGTTACGATATTGCTTTAATGCGTGCCATTAATGACCGCGTGACTATTCCAACGATTGCCTCAGGCGGTGTGGGTAACTTACAACACCTTGCAGACGGTATTTTACAAGGTGGTGCCGATGCAGTATTGGCAGCAAGTATTTTCCACTTTGGCCAATATACGATTCCAGAAGCTAAACAATATTTAGCTGAACAAGGCATCGAAATGCGCTTGTAAGCTTATTTATATTTAAAGGGGCAATATGCCCCTTTATTTTTTTATGCAGCGCCATCGACCATATTGATATCACTAACGAGTTGAGGCTTTTCTTTTTTCTCGACCCATTTTGCAGGGAAAATTTTTTCTACAGCTTGAGAGAGTGGTCTAGCAAGCATAGTAGGTAACCTTATCCCCAAAGGGTTTTGTTCTTTTAGGTCTGCCGAAGATACCACGCGTGTACCCATCACATAATCAAACCAAGGTTTGGTCACGCACCAGTTGGCGTCTTGGTTCGAGTTCATGTGGTGGTCGTAATGCCACGGAATTTTACGCTTTGCCCACTCGGGTTCTAAATGTGCACGGCGATGAATATAGTAATAATTTCCTGCACTATACCAAGCTGCAAGCGCCATTCCTTTTGAAAATGGGTAAAACATTGCACTTGAAACGGTTGCCACCACAGCAAGTGAAATTAACTCATTTTTAGTACGCCAGTTACTAACACCTTCAACATAGCAATCATCATGAAATTGTTGTTTACGGACTTCACGATGGTGTGCCCAATGGGACTCCATGCTTCTTGGTACTGGGCTATACCGCGGTTGTCCAGCACGGTGTACACCATGCAAAATATATTTATGCGCCACCCATTCAAATGCATTCGCAACTGCAATTCCTGCAATAAACCCTTTTAGCATCGCCTTACTCCTTTTTCTTTTTATTTAGAATATAAAATTCGCTATGCTAGGTATTGACCAGAATTTATGGTTTCATTGACAAATCACGACAAGAAAGAGGTGGTCAAGGATGCCACAACTAAAAAATTATACAGGCTCGGTATATGGAGGACTGGGACATCTATTAAAAGCTTATTGCGAAGCTAATGGCTTAGCTATTCCGGAACAATTAGAACAAATACAAAATCTGGAACGCTTTGACTATGTGGTTTGGCGTGATCTATTAGAAGTCATTTATAAACTCAACCCGAAGCCGGGTTTAGGGCTAGAAATTGCTAAATACGTGCAACCCAAACACTTAGGAATTATTGCCTACCTTGCTCTCTCTTGCGATAACTTAGGTGAAGCTTTAATTCGCTATCATGACTTTCACCGCCTAATTTATGACGGAAGTCCTTTAGTAGTCGAGTTACTAGGTCAATATGGCTCTATTCGCTGGGAAGCGACTGAGCTACACCCGACTCAACTTACCGATGAAATCGCGATTGCACTGGTGATTCAATTCTTACGTCTTTTTATGTCTCATGAAGATGTACATTTACATGAAGTACGTTTCTTAAATGCTGCCCCTAAAAATATCAGGGTTTACGAGCAGTACTTTCAATGCCCTGTTCGTTTTAGTCAGCCCCGTACAGAGTTACTTATTCCAATTACTGAAATTCATAAACCGCTTAGCAGCGCTGACCACACTCTACAGCAGCTATTGGTTCAGCAAGCACAAGCACTTTTAGAACAGTTACCCAATTCAACTCAACTTGATCAACGTTTACAGCATTCAATTTTGACTGGCTTACAAAAAAATCAGTACCAAATTGAATATATTGCCAAGCAATTAGGCTTGTCTGTTCGGCAACTTCAACGGCATTTACAACAGCAGAACACCACCTTTCAGGAACGTGTTCAGCAAGTACGCTTTATGCTCGCAACCGAGTATTTAAAAGATCCGCATTTAAGCCTACAAGAGATTGCACTTTTGCTGTGTTATTCAGAACAAAGCGCATTTCAAAGAGCATTTAAGCATTGGACCAATCAAACACCGCAACAATGGAGAGATCAATTTTTAGACAAAGAATAACCTACCAAAACTTACAAATCTTTTCTTGATTAAAACAACACTGAAAACAAAAATTTCATATAGTCACATGCTTAATTTTTTGTGACATATTTCACATTAATTAAAAAATAGATCAATAGATGAGTAATCACAATGAATAAATATTTTGCTGAATTCCTAGGTACGTTTTGGCTAGTCTTTGGTGGTTGTGGTAGCGCAGTGTTAGCCGCAGCTTTCCCTGAACTTGGTATTGGCTTTGCAGGTGTAGCCCTTGCCTTTGGTTTAACCGTACTCACTGGTGCTTATGCTCTAGGGCATATCTCTGGTGGACATTTTAACCCCGCGGTCAGTGTCGGTCTTTGGGTCGGTGGCCGTTTCGATGTTAAAGATTTAATTCCATATATTGTTGCGCAAGTGGTTGGTGCGACTGCTGCTGCATTTGTTCTTTATATTATCGCTCAAGGTCAAGCTGGCTTTACTGGTGTGGGCGGGTTTGCAACCAATGGTTTTGGTGATTTATCGCCAAATAAATTTGGTTTAGGTTCTGCTTTTATTATTGAAGTGGTACTTACTGCGTTCTTCTTGATTGTTATTTTAGGATCAACACATGGTCGTGCGCCTGCTGGTTTTGCACCTATTGCGATTGGTCTTGCATTAACGCTTATTCACTTAATCAGTATTCCGGTTACAAACACTTCTGTGAACCCTGCACGTAGTACAGGTGTTGCATTCTTTGCTCAAACTGGTGCTTTAAGTCAGCTGTGGTTGTTCTGGGTAGCGCCGATTTTAGGTGCTGTGATTGGTGCAATTATTTATAAGGTAGTTGCTGGAGACAAGGATTAATTCTTCATATCTATAGCCTTAATATGCTATCGCGGTGGGGTGACATGGATGTCACCTGTTGAGCAGGGGTACACGGAAGTACCCTCTGATCAACAAAGACTTTTGCTTACTTTTGGTTTTTCAAAAGTAAGAAATGTCTATACAAACTCAATAAGACCTAACGTGGTACTAAAGACTGTATGGCAACATGACTATGCTAAACATCACACATAAAATGTATAAATTATAAAAACGGATTATTCACTTCTTGTTCAGCTGGACGTTCAATTTTCTCAGGCAATTCTTCTTTCTCCAAAGCTGCAACCACATCATTTAAAAAGCTCTGTAGTGCCTTTGCCTGCTCTAACCCAACTTTGTCTTTAGTAATTTGCAAATTGCCATAAATGCTCACGCAATCGACATCATTTTCTAATGTTAAATCTTCAATTGAAGAAGACTCTGTACCCTTTTCAAATGGCTTAAACATAAGTGTTGTCTCGTTGTTATATGTTGATAGTGTAATACGACCAATCTATAAAAAATCAATCAAAATTAAAAGTGCCGATAAAATTAAAAAAGCACCCATCAAGATATTAAAATATTTCAAACGGTTGCCGTGATTGAGTAGCACTGAAAATTTATCACCACAGAATCCCCAAAAGAACAAGCATGCATAGCAGGTGAAGAAATAAATAATAATAAAGATCGGCAACGACTGCGGGTTTTCAATGCTAGTAAACATGGTAATGCCCGACACACAAGCCAACCACGCTTTTGGGTTAAACCATTGTAGTAAGAACCCATCTTTAAAATTGGGAATAAGCATGTGCTCTACAGGTACATTTGAAATCGAAATATTGGCAGCAGAAAGAATAATTTTAATCCCGATATAACAAACAAATAGCGTTCCACAAATGGCAAGAATTTTTAAGACAACAGGAAATTGGGTTAATACACTTTGCAGCCCAAACGCCATAAATATTAAAAGCAAGGTAAAACCAATCGTGGCACCTGAAATATAGGGAAGTGATCTTTTTAAACCATGATTTAAGCTGGTTGATAAAATAACAGTATTGACGGGACCCGGGGTAATCGACATCGCAAAAGAAAAAAGAAACATCGAGGCAAACATTGTTATTGTCCTTATTTGAATAAATAGATGAGTAGACAGATCTGTATATTCATCTTATTGTATTGAATAAGAACTGTACAACAATGCCTGCAAACGATTTATTTGATGATTTGCAAGAAATAGTTCACCAAAGCTTCTACTAGCTGTTTCACAATGGCTTTTCTGGTTTCTTCATCAATACTTGGAACTTTAGATTCCATAGGCTCAGAAGACGTGCTTTTCTGCTTTTTAAACTGGTCTTGTAATGCGTGGATCTGATCTGCACTTAAGTCTTGTTCACACTGGCTTTCTCCATCCCAGTGTAAATAGTCTAACTTCTGGTTTGGCTTAACTTGACTCGATATTAACGGCAGACGATAAACATTACGTTTTTGTTGTTCAGTTAACTGAGGAAACAGGTTAATTCCTAACTTTTCCTCTAAATAACAAACACTCACAACCTTAACCTGTTGCGAGTTGTTATTTGGTGCATAGTAAGCGCCAATTGCACCTGTTTTAGGATAATACACAGCCTTATACACTGCGCTTGGAACAATAACACCACGTCCAATCGTTTTGAGTCGTTGACCTTCAAAGATTGGTCCTGTCACAACATATGCATCTTGCTTTTGCTTAGTAACCACTGCACGAGTGGCATCTTCAAGCTTACGCCAAACTTCCTGATTATTTTTGGGTGCCTGTGGAACCATGTTACTCAGCGAAAAACTATCGAACTGCGAGTCCTTAGTCGGCATATCGCCATTTGGTGACATATGTCCACGGTCATAGCCTGAGCCACGATAATCGCTTAAAAGTGAACGGTGGCGCTCAGGAACACGTGTTTCTTCGTGGAAATTATCTTCACGTTTAATTTTAGTGCTTAAACGTTCAGGACTAAGATATTCAGCTGACCATAACGGCGTTTTAGACATCCCCGAGTACAAAACATTGAAGCCATTAAAGCACAGCGGATAACTGTCTTTTTTTAAACTTTCTTTATTTAAAGCAGGAGGAATTTCGCGATAAAACTGATTGAGACAAGTCGAGTTGGTACTTAAGGGCGAAAACCACTGTGAAATCTTTTCACTTCCAAAAGCAATTGCAAAACTTCCAGCAGCAACACAAGCAAGAATAATCTTGCCAAAATGCTGACTTAGAGAGAATGAATTTGTACCTGTACTACGTTTTTTACTTGCCATGTTTCTATCAATACCACTGTCCATATGCAGCTTAACAATCCTGCTTTTTTAAGTATATCGCTTAACTTTCAAATGGTTAAAACATGGTCATCTTTTTTGTAACTCTATTTCTTGTTCGGTAACAGTTTGTTGGCCTTGTGAGGAACTTTCACTATTGAATTGGGTTAATTGCGTATCTTTCATTGAAAACGACCAATCGCTTATGACATGGTTAGCTCCACAAATTTGGATAAAAATATAAACGGAGTCCATTTAATGATCCATTCAAAGATTATTGGTATTGGCGTAATTGCTGGACTGTGCAGTATGGCAGCCTTAGCTGAACCTGCGGTCCAACCCGGTGAGACTTTAGAAAGTTTATCTAAAGTAAAAGTGACTACAACCGTCAATGGCCAACCTGGCTCTATTAGTGATTTAGTTAAAAGTGGTCAAGTACAACCTGTTTCTGCTGCCCCAACAGGTGCTGCTCCTACAGGTGCTCCTATTCCAGCCGATGTACCGCCGGCTCCTCCTGCAGATGTACCACCAGCACCTCCTGCGGGCGGTGAAATGGCTGCTCCAGCACCACAAGACCCAAATACACCGCCACCACCGGCTAACCCTAACCAGTCAGCAGACCCAATGGCAAAAGATGGTGCATTGCCAGCAGATGCACCTATGCCACAAGCTCAATAATCAGAGCCATAAAAAAACCAAGACTTACGTCTTGGTTTTTTATTACATCAAATTTCTATATTTCGATTTGACTACCTAACTCCACCACACGGTTGGTTGGAATTTGATAGAAGTCACTCACCGGACTGGTATTACGTTGCATCGAAATAAACAGTTTTTCTCTCCACGGCGACATACCATCACCCACCGAGTGAACAATACGATCGCGCGAAATAAAGAAGCTGATATGCATTAAGTCATATTCAAGACCTAACTGCTCATAAGCTTGCATAAGTGCTTTCGGTACATTCATTTCATCTTTAAAGCCGTAGAAAATTTTAATACGGTAGAAATGTTCAGCTAAAGCTTCTGTTGTAATACGCTCTTCTGGTGCAACAAAAGGTACATCTTCAATCACCACAGTGACCAAGATATTACGCTGATGCAGTACTTTGTTGTGCTTAATGTTATGTAGCATGGCATGCGGTACAACGTTTGGCGTACCTGTCATAAACACGGCATCACCCGGTACCCAGTGCACGCTATTACCAATACTTTTTACAAACAAATCGAGCGACAAAGTATCGTGTTCAAGCTTAGCAAAAGTAAGCTCACGGCCACGTTTCCATGTCATCAAGATAGTGACTGCAATACCACCAATGAGTAATGGCACCCAACCGCCTGACAACACTTTAAGTGAAGTTGCTGCGACTAAAACCGACTCTAAAATAAAGAATGGAATAATCAGTAACACCACTTTTGGCCAGCTCCATTTCCACGCTGAGTAGATAAAGATGGAAACCAAAATCGTGTCACACAACATGGTTAAGGTCACTGCTAAACCATAAGCACTTGCCAAGTTTGAGCTGGTTTTGAAAATCAGAATTAAGATAATAATTGCGATTAAAAGTAACCAGTTTAAGAACGGCACATAGATCTGACCTTCTTCAGACTCAGAAGTATGTTTAATACTTAAACGCGGTAAATAACCCAATTGAATCGCTTGGCGAGCAAGAGAGAACACCCCAGAAATTACAGCTTGAGAGGCAATCACTGTTGCCATGGTCGCCATAATAATCATTGGGTAAAGTGCCCACTGTGGCACCAGTAAATAGAACGGGTTTTCAATTGCCGCAGGGTCACGAAGTAACAATGCGCCTTGTCCTGCATAGTTTAAAACCAAGCATGGCAACACCACAAAGAACCACGCAAGACGAATCGGAACAGGTCCAAAATGCCCCATGTCGGCATAGAGTGCTTCACCACCTGTCACTGTTAATACCACAGCACCCATCACAAAAAACGTCATGACTGGATGATGGTAGATAAACTGAATTGCCCAATGTGGACTAAACATGCCGAGTACAATCGGTGTTTGAATGACGCTATGAAGGCCTAATGCACCTAAAGAGATAAACCACACAAGCGTAATTGGACCAAAAAACTTACCTACAAAGGCCGTACCATGTTTTTGAACTAAAAACAGCGTCACAATAATGGCAATCGCAATAGGCATAATGAACGGGTCAAAAACGTTGGTTGCAATAGACAACCCTTCGACCGCAGACAATACCGAAATGGCTGGGGTAATAATACCGTCACCAAAGAACAGTGATGCCCCAATAAAACCAATCGCAATCATGTAGATTTTTTTGTTGTCGGCAATTTTTGCTTTACGCAAATTCAATGCGAGTAAGGCCATAATACCGCCTTCCCCATTGTTATCTGCACGCATGACAATGGCGACATACTTGATGCTGATAATCAGCATTAAGCACCAAAAAATAATGGATAAAATTCCTAATACGTTTTCAGGCTGAATTCCCAAACCATGGGCAGCATGGAAGGACTCTTTCAAGGCATAGAGCGGACTTGTTCCGATGTCTCCAAAGACCACCCCAAGAGCTGCCAAAGCCGTGGCAGGCAAGGTCGCTTTTTTGGCCGTATTTTGCATTGTGTAATTAAACCAATATGATTTTTAGCGCAATCTTATCACCTCTATTATTTTTTTTCTGTAATGCTCGTCTTAAATCTTGGCAGAACCTAATTTTTTAGTTACTATCGCACGCCTTGGTGAGGTGTCCGAGTGGCTGAAGGAGCACGCCTGGAAAGTGTGTATACGTTTGCGCGTATCGAGGGTTCGAATCCCTCTCTCACCGCCAGAATTCAAAAAGACCTAAATCGTTTTGATTTAGGTCTTTTTTTATTTTTAATAAAAATTAAAAGTTTAGTTATTAGCTAAATGTTTAGAAACATCCTTAGCGACTTGTACAGCAATATCATCCCATGCTTTATCTAACAAACCTGTTTGAGATGAGCCGCCCATTTTTGGATCTTTTAGCTTAGAGTTAAATGTATTTGTCCATTTCTGCCCCTTATATTCAAAGGTAGCAACTAGAGTTACATCAGCTACGTCTATGGCTGGTGCCCTATTTAAAATACCAGCAGTGTATTCAAAGCCAGATCTGGCTTTTTCGACCGTAATTGTTAATGGACTTCCATTTGATGATAGTTTTGCTATCTGAGCAATCGCTTCTTCTATACGACTCGATAGAGCTACGCCTGTAGGAATACGTGTTCTAGTACCGCCTCCTACAAAACCATCCGAACCTTGAATATCAATACGTTGAGGGAAAGTATCAGGATTCCATTTGATATACACCGTATCTTGCACTTTCGGAAGAGCAGATAATTCTGAAATAGACGTATAGTTTAGACGATTGTTATAAGGTAAATTAACTGCACACCCTGTTAATGTAGTTACTAATACTAATGCACTTAAACTGAGTAGTTTTTTCATACTTTAATCTCATCAAGTTTTAAAAAATAAATATTGGTTATCTCGAATTAACTTAATCCAAATCGAATACTTCTAATGACTCTACATAAGGCAAAATAAGATAATCATGATCAGATAAATGCTGTTCTAACTGGTGATGCGTTGTTTGATTGAATTGATAAAAGCTACTCAACTCATTAAGTAATTGAGGCGTTTTATTTGCATCAAATTTTGGTGTTTTCATAAAGAATAATAAGCTTGCCCCTAAACCCACATACTCTAAGCCATAGTTTTGATTTAAATGCTCAATCAAGCTAAAAGATTCAAAAGGGTTCAAATCACAACTAAAATATCCATTGAGGCATGCTGCAAATTTTTGAGTTTCAGTTTGACTATTGACTAACTTTACTTGAATAACGGCATCTAAAATTTTGTCGGGTTCAGCATTAATCTGTAGCAGAGTTACTTGATCTTCATCGCTATACTTAAGTTTTTTAGGCAAGTTATTAAAGTTTATATAATTTTCTGGCTTTAATAATTGTTCTATATGATATTGAAGCTCTAAAGGTCGAGTATTTTCCCAACTTACTTCACTGTCATCTTCAACGAGTTCTGAAGTATCAAAGTAAAGCCCATCTCCCATTGAAGCATGCATGGACGTGTATTGGCACTGTCCTATATCTTCTAAAAGTAATAATACTTTTTTAGGTAAATGCTTCTGCTTAAGTTCTGAATATAAGTTAGTAAAGAGGTGGTCCCACATGTTTGAACAACTAAAAGCTTATTTATAAGTGATACTCTGCTCTAGTTAAGCTACCTTATTTTGTTGTGGTAGCTGGTCATAGTAAAACTCATCTGGAGTCATTTTGTCCAGACTCGAATGAGGTCGTTTCAAATTATAAAATTCAAAATATGCGTTTAATTGCTTCTTCGCATCCAAAACATTGCTGTAGGCTTTGAGATACACCTCTTCATATTTAACGCTCCGCCATAATCGTTCAACCATCACATTATCAACCCATCGACCTTTACCATCCATACTGATTTGAATGCCATTTGATTTCAATACATCAATAAATGCATCACTGGTAAACTGACTGCCTTGGTCTGTATTAAATATTTCAGGTCGACCATATTTTTCAATAGCTTCATTTAATGTTTCTATGCAAAATGTAACCTCCATACTAATCGATACTCTATGCGCAAGTACCTTGCGGCTATGCCAATCAATCACAGCACATAAATAAACAAAGCCTTTTGCCATAGGGATATACGTTATATCCGTAGACCACACTTGATTACTGCGCTGAATAGCCAATCCTTTGAGCAGATATGGATATTTGCGGTGAGCTTGATTAGCCTGGCTTAAATTTGGTTTGCAATATAACGCATTAATGCCCATTTTCTTCATTAAAGTACGTGTATGACGTCGTCCTATATGATGTCCTTGACGATTCAACAAATCACGCATCATACGGCTACCTGCAAAAGGGTATTGCATATGTAACTCATCCATACAGCGCATCAGCTTCAGATCTGATGCACTCACAGGTTTTGGGCGATAGTAATAACAACCACGGGAGACTTTCAGCAGCTGAGCTTGCTTAGATACTGAAATCTGAAGTGAGTCATCGATTAACTTTTGTGGTTGAAGCGGCCCAGTTTCTTCAACACACCTTCTAAAAAATCAATTTCTAATGCCTGCTCACCGATTTTTGCATGTAGTTTTTTTAGATCGATGGGTGGTTCTGTTGGAGCTTTTGATTGATCGAAAGCTTGCGAGGAAGCTGAAATCAGTTGATTTTTCCAGTCGATAATTTGGTTTTGATGAACATCAAATTCAGCACTCAATTCAGCAAGTGTTTTTTCTGCTTTAATCGCAGCAAGTGCTACCTTAGCTTTAAAATCATTTGAATGATTTCTTCTTGGTCTACGTGCCATAAAATACTCCATATATTGATGTTTATAACATCATTTGGGGAGCAAAATATCACTTATAAGTGTTGTTCAAATTTCCTGATCCACCTCTTAACATCCTTCCATGAGCTTATTTCACTGATTGTTGCGTAGCATATTAATTCATGAGCATCGTCAGTTATAAGGGAATTTTCTTTTTCTTTAATATCAAGAATAGTCATAAATTTTTAAATTTAATCTATATTTAGCGGACATTTATATCATAAATAAACTGTATATTTAACTTAAAACCTTAATATAACTTTTTAAAAATCTTCTATATAAGAAGCCCAAACTCTCACGCTTAGGCCTTCTCCTTTAAAAATTACTAAGACAACGCTAATAACTTCTGAACGTACTCAATCGCATTATTTGCTACGTCTTGATGAGTCGGAACATCGTCATCTTCTGAAGGATTAGTGTCTAAACCATAAAATGCATGAAGTGGTTGATAGTCCGCCCCAACATATAAAGCAGTGAGCTGAAAAGAACTAAAAACTTGGTCCAACGTAAGTTTATATTCACCCTGCTCTGAATAAATATGTTCTTGGCCACCCGCAGATACAGCCAGCATAAACTTCTTATTTTTAACTTTGTCACCTGTTGAACCGTAAGCCCATCCATATGTTAAAACTTCATCAAGCCATTGCTTCAAAAGTGGTGGGCAGTTAAACCAATACACTGGAAATTGAAAAACTAAATTTTCGTGTTCTTCTACAAGTGCTTGTTCTTTGGCAACGTCAATTACGCCATCTGGGTAGGCTTGATAAATTTGGTGGACTGTAAATTGGTCTGGGTATTTTTCTAATTCCTCTACCCATCTTTTATTTACGACTGATTGTTCTATGTGAGGGTGGGTAACAATGACTAATGACTTTTTCATTATAAAAACACTTTTATCGAAAAGTTGATAAATCGATTATAGAAGTGTGCTTTCCTAAATATAAGTACGGTAATTTATGTTATATACTATACTAAAAGATAGTGTAGATTTTTAAAATGACCGAGTGTGTTCCATCAAACACGCCATTAGAAGAAACGGGATTTGGATATACCCTTTCTTTGATTAATGGCAAATATAAAATGATTATTATGTATTGGCTGTATGAAAAAAAAATCATGCGTTTTAATGAGATGCAACGCTGCATCGGCAATATTTCGTTTAGAACGCTGAGCAATACACTTAAAGAGTTAGAGAGAGACGAGCTGATTATTCGTAAGGAATATCCTCAAATTCCGCCAAAAGTTGAGTATCGTCTTTCTGAAAGAGGACAGTCTTTAATTCCTTTGTTAGATATGATGTGCCAATGGGGCGAGCAGAATAAGCCATCTTAGTTTTATAACTTGAAGCGATACGCAATATGAGAAATGAATTAAGAGAAATATTTATTAAGGGATGCGATGATAAAATTGAAAAGAAGGGAGACAATGTCGGTCTATCTTTTTATGCGTTTTTTAAAAATAAAAATGACAACCCTGAGCTACTAATGGAAGCAGCGCATTGGTGGATTATGGAGCATAAGCTAGATCACTTCGAGAAGGCAGTTAAGATTAAACAGTTGGTTTTAAGTGGGCAGTAAAAGTTAGAGTGAAAGACTATTCTGAAAGAGGATAGTCTTTAATTTTTATACTAGAGATAAAGTGAGAAAGGTTAAAAATGTTTATAAATGCTTTATCTAATTTTCTTGGAAAATTAGCCTCAAAAGAAGAATTGGATGAATGGTATTTATCTACTTTCATTGATGAGAATATTTATTCGCTATTACCAGCAGAAGCTTTTGAATTTTCTTCACATGTTATAAAGCTTATTAAAAATGACGCTCAGCCAGAATATACCTATGAATTACTAACAATTTTATTAGCACTCCAACATCAGTCTGGCACAACTCAGGTGCCTGAAATTCTAAAAAATAGTCCTAATTTTTTTGATGAAATTATTAAAAAGAATCCTGAAAAATATATTCTAAATTTAGCTCATGAATTGGCTCAAAATTATCGAATCATGAACTTTCAGAGTAATTAAATAATAATCTAATTCATATATAAAATAGGATTAAAAAATTTCTACTCATTTTTGTATAAAAGCCCAACTCCCGTCAGGCCTTCCCCCCCTCAAACCCGACTTAAAAAATAATCAATCAGATATTCCCTTTCATCAGTTTGATTTGAGCCTAAAAGCTGCACCATTGCGCCATCGATCACAAATAAAAACATATGCGCATCTTCAACTGTAGCGGCAGGTTTTACAGTTAAAAGTAGTTTATGAATTTCCTGAATAAGCCAGTTTCGATAATCAACCACCACTTTATAAGCCGACGGATAATGCTTTTCTATTTCAAAAATTGCTTTAAAGGGCAAACGATAAAACCCTTCTGAATCAGCATGTAAAAAGAAAATTTTCTTGAGTTTATCGAATACCATCAGTTCGCTATACGAATAAATCGTGGAAAATACCTCTTCTTTTAAAGCGTCTGTTTGAAAAGTTAAACTCATCTGAATGAGTCGTTCTTTGGAGCGAAAGTAGTTGTAAAAGGTGCCTTTGTTGATTTGGGAGTCGGCAATAATTCGGTCTACCCCGACTTTGTGAAACCCATATTGGTTAAATAAATCTTTTGCCGTGTGGAGCACTCGCAATGCTCTAAATGAAGCTTCTAAATTTTTCATGTATATCGCTTAAAATAATTTTTTGTTGTAAATAAAAGAGATAGAAATGCCGTCACTCTTAAATTGAGCGCTAAAAAACAGGCATGCAGAAGCCACACAAAAATGGTGTGCTTGCCTATCTCGCGTTTTATTGTTGCTATGATTTTTTAGTCGTAATGACTTATGGCTTAAAACCTAGAGTCGATTAAACCGTTTTAAAGACCAGTGGGATGTAGATGTAAAGATTTTGGCGAAGGTTGCCAATGAGAGAGATGAAATAGTACGCATGAGCGAACTCCTATATGCATAAAATTTCTGCCAATCTCTGCTAAAAGATGGTGGCAGAACGAAAAGGGGTTAGCAGACTGGGCATATAGAACCAGCACACCCGAAGGTGTCCCCCTTCCGCCCTGCCATAACGTCAGGGGAACGGTGGTTTTAACACACAGATCTTTCCCTCAGAAGGAATAAATCTGATGTGCTATATGCATCGGTCTGCTAAAACCGACTGGCAATGTGGCCAGCAGGCAAAGGATAATCCGCGTGTTTTTAAGTGTCAATGTAAGGTTGAATAGAAATTGGTTAAATAATTATTGTTGTTTATTCAATTAGATATTTAAGCTAAAAAGACCTTCAATTTAAATTTAACGATGTCATGATAATAATAAAAAATGATGACAGAGCGAAAAGGGATTAGCAGACTGGAACAAAGAAACCAGCACACCTGAAGGTGTTCCCTTATCGTTCTATCGTAGAGTGGTGAAAGAACGATAAAAGGTTAGCAGACTGGACACACAGAACCAGCACACCCGAAGGTGTCCTCTTATCGCTCTATCATAGAATGGTGGCAGATCGATAAGGGGTTAGCAGACTGGGTACAGCACCAGCACACTCGAAAGTGTCCCCTTTTCGTTCTACCGCAAAATCATTTGCAAACAAAGAATAGTTATCAAGTTTTTAAGTGTCAATGCTCATATATTATTAATTTATAAAATATTTTTATTTCTATTGGTTCATTCTTTCATTATTAATTTATCATTCATTTTCAAACCCATTTAAATGAACAGATTGATCACGCTATAAATAAAAGCTACAGTAAATAAAGTTTGAATTTTATAACTTTAAATAAATTAATAACGCACGCAGGCAAAAACATGGAAACCATACATGATTTTTATCGCCGCTTTTCTTTAACCAAAGATAGCGGCTACTCGGTTCCATCAACTTCGTTTGGACATTTTAATGTGTTCCAGCGCGATGCCTGCTCGTTTCTCACGCCTTATAGCCGCCGCGATTATTATAAAATTTCACTGGTTTTAGGCACAGGCGAACTACACTACGCCAACCGCTGGATACGAGTCGACCGCCCTGCTTTACTGTTTTCAAACCCAATGGTGCCCTATGCATGGGAAATTAATTCACCTGAACAGGCAGGCTGGTTTTGTCTATTTACCGAAGAGTTTGTAAACCAAGAATCGCGACAAAGCTTTTTAAAAGACTCACCACTGTTTAAAGTCGACGGCGACCCGTTGTATTTTTTAAATGACCAGCAGGTTGAAGAAATTTCATTTATTTTCAAAAAGATGATGAATGAAATAAATTCGGACTATATTCATAAATACAACGTTTTAAGAAATTATTTGCACCTGATTGTGCATGAAGCCATGAAAATGCAACCGACCCAACAGTTTGAAAAACATAGCAATGCTGCGGTTCGTATTTGCCATTTGTTCTTTGAGCTATTAGAACGCCAGTTCCCCATCGACTCGCCCCATTTTCAGCTTAAACTCAAAACTGCAAATGACTTTGCCTATGGCTTGTCTGTGCATGTGAACCATTTAAACCGCGCTGTAAAAGAAGCTACAGGTAAAACCACCTCTGAGCATATTAGTTCGCGCATTACGCAAGAAGCCAAAGCGCTGCTACAACATACCAGTTGGAATATTTCCGAAATTGCCTATAGCTTAGGTTTTGAATATTCAGCGTATTTCACCAACTTTTTTAAGAAAAATACCGGCTTTTCGCCTAAAAAGTTCCGCGAAGACTGTGTAGCCTAAAAACAGATTGTTTGAATTTTATAATTATTGGTTTGAATGTTATACGTCAGTTTGAGCCAAAGCATTTTATAGTTTTTCTACTCAAGTGATTTTGCAAAAAGAGTGTGAAAAATGAAATATAGAACTTTAGGACAAACAGGCGAAAAAGTATCAGCACTTGGTTTAGGTTGCATGGGAATGAGCTTTGCCTATGGTGCCTCAGACGACACACAAAGCATTGCCACTCTAGAAAAAGCATTAGACCTCGGCATTAACTTTTGGGATACCGCCGACATGTACGGCAACGGCGCAAACGAAGTTTTGCTCTCAAAAGTTTTAGAAAAAAACCGCGACAAAGTGTTCTTGGCGACCAAATTTGGCTTTCGTTATAAAGAAGACAACCTTAACCCACAAAACTCTTTAGAGTCTTATATCGACGGCTCTCCTGAGTGGATTAAAGTTGCGGTCGAAAACAGCTTAAGACGCTTAAATACAGACGTAATTGATTTGTATTATGCGCACCGCATAGACCCAAATGTTCCGGTTGAAGACACCATTGGCGCAATGGCTGACTTGGTCAAACAAGGTAAAGTTCGTTATTTAGGACTTAGTGAAGCTTCGGCTGAAACCATTCGTAAAGCACATGCAATTCATCCGATTGCAGCGGTTCAACATGAATACTCGCTACTTACTCGTGAGTTTGAGCAAACCCATTTACAGACCATTCGCGAGTTAGGTATTAGCCTTGTGCCGTATTCACCACTTTCGCGTGGTTTAATCACCAATACACTTGATGTGGGCAGCCTAGACGAAAACGATTTCCGTCGCCAGTTACCACGCTACCAAGGCGATAACTGGAAAAACAACCAGAGCTTGGCGCAAGCATTTAGCGAGTTTGCCCAAAGCAAAAATGCAACAGCAGCTCAACTGGCTTTGGCTTGGATTTTGGCGCAAGGTGACGACATTATTCCAATTCCGGGTACGCGTAAAATCGAGCGACTTGTAGAAAATGCTGGCGCTGTAGACCTTCATTTAACAGCAGCAGATTTGGCAGAAATTGAAGCGATTATTGCGAGATATCCAAATATGGGCGCACGCTATAACGCTCAGCAACTTGCTGCGGTGAATCACTAAAGTATAAGTCATAAAAAAAGTCCGACTCAGTGTCGGACTTTTTTAGTTTAGTCTTTGCTATATGTGCCTTGTTGGCGTCCACCCTGCCAGACTGCATCTAAGGATTTATCCGAAATAGTTAGGCTTTCAGGAAAAATACTTAAATCCTTTTTAAATTTGGCTTCTGGTTTTAAACCAATACACTCACCGTTTTTCCACCATGTGCCTTCGGCATATTGGTCTAACGCGCCCACTGCAAGCATCCATTTAAACTTGCCATCTGGTTGAAGTAAAAGTTCCGAACCGACTTCCATCACGCCATGTAAATAATAGTGCCCACTCCACGCCTGATCGGCTTTTTGGAATTTCACTTCTTTACATAATGTATTTGCTACATCTGCATACACCTGAGCAGACAAAATAACCGTCGAAAGAAGTAGTAAACGTGCAAATATATTTTTCATTATTTAGTTCCTAGAGTTTTTAAGATTATTTTCCAGACTCAACTTTTAAATACGTTCCATCCGCATAAACGTTATGTCCAAAGCCGCAGCCTGAGTTGCCCTCGTTTTGTTTAACTTGAATGTAATTGCCTAATTTCGCATTGGTTTTAAAATCAAGCTGAATACGGCAGTCTTCGTCTTTATAAATAGTTTGTTTGGCATTGGTCTGCATTTTGGTGTCAAACTCACCCATATTTGGGCCATAAATTAAGCTTCTTATGCCCATATAAACACCCGAATAGCCAATGGCATACTGGCCCTGCTTACGACTTACCGTAATGTGATCCCACTCACCAAAACCAGAGTAACGCACATACTCACCCGACAGGTCATTTGAGGTTTTAGGTGCTGGCAATTGCTGAAGGTTAAACAGGCTTGATTTTGATTTTTCATCGAGCATAAACCATGCTCTTGCCCAAAGTGGCTGACCCAATTTGGCATAGGCCAAGCCTACGTTATTGTTAGCAACTTCAATATCACGGTCGGTAAATTTTACTGTAGTTTCATCTTCATTGGCTTTACAAAAAGCAGTCCAAGAGGCTTGGTTATGAAAGTTTTCGAGCGCTTTTTTATATTGTTTTTGGTCGTAGTTTTTCTTACCTAAACTTGCGTATTGCTTCACTTTATTACAGCCTTGTTGTAATTCTTGTTCATAAGAAAACTCAGCATGAGTCACTGCTAAAGCTGAAAGTGTAAGAACCGCGCAACCTGTAATAATCGATTTAATCATTTTTAAAATTCTTTAATAATTAACTAATTATATAATATGAGTTAGCGCTATAAATCACAATTATTTGAAACAAAAGTCTATGAGAAGTGTTTAGTTTTTTATAAAACTGGTTAAATTCACACAGAATAAACTACTGTAAATATTCAACCTTAACTGGTTATTTTAATTGAATATTCATCCAAAAAATCATGTAGACTGCATGCGTAAAATTTAGGAAGAATTATAAGAGTGAATAATTTAATTATTGGAACCCTATTTGCACTGTGTGCAGCGGCTTTAAATGCGTCGATTGGTGTAATTAGTAAATTACTCATGCACAGTGGTTTAAACCCACAAGACATTGCCTTTTTAAAAACCATTATCGCCTTTTTCTTTTTAAGTGTTTTTTTATTTAAAGTACCTGTCAGCCAAAAGATTGCGTACATTAGCAGCACACCAAGTAAACTCAGTGTTTTTACTCAAATTGCCATATGTGCTTTTTTAGGGATTTTCTCTTTATTCTTTTTTGAAACCATTGCCTATAACCACGGTGCTGCCGCCAATGTCGTGGTGGTACTCATGGCTTCGGCTGCCATCTCTGCCCTATTTTTTGGTCGGTTCATTTTAAAAGAAAGCATCTATATTCACTCTCTTGTTGGAACATTATTGGCGGTTGCGGGTATTAGCATCATTTCGTGGAAAGGTGAAAATAGCCTTTTAATGCTGATTAATGCTTCTATTGCCGGTACGGGTTATGGCCTATTTTCAGTTTTAGTTAAAAAGTTCAAATTAAACGGCGGGCTGTTTCTGACTAAATACTTACTGCTGTTTGGCAGCATTTATTTTGCCGTTCCGTTTTTAATCAACTTGCATAGTATTCATTTTAATACTGACATTGTTTTAGGTTTGATTAGTTTAGCGGTTCTGCCAACCATACTCGGCTTTTTCTGCACCACCAAAGCGTTGTCTTATATGAGTGCAGCAAAGGTACAAGTGACCGAACTTTCCGAACCTATTTTTGCAGCGCTCATGGCTTGGGTTTTCATTCATGAGCAGCCGACCTTATCGTTTTTATATGGTGCGATTTTTATTATTTCAGGCATCTTTTTAATGAATAAAGCACCGAAATCAAACTAGCCAATTTCATCAATTTCGTTGGCGTGGTGGCAAGCCACTTGCACCACACTGGCAAAGTTAATCGCCATTTGTGAAGGGGCATGTTTCTTATAGGCAAGCCCTAAACCTACCGTAGGTATGGGTGCTTTCAAAGAGCGATAAGCCACACCCTGTATTTGCAATTGTTTGGTCGACTCTGGCACCAAAGACACGCCTAAGTTTGCAGACACCAACGATAAAATTGACACAATTTGCGGAGCGTTTTGTCCAATTTTTGGTTCAAAGCCGCGCTCATGGCAGGCCTGTTTAATCGCATCAAAAAGACCTGCACTCACTGAAGGTGGCGAGACAATAAAATCAAGCTCTCGCAGCGCGGTTAAATCAATTTCTTGTGTTGAATCATCGAGACTCAAAGACTCGGAAGGTAAAGCAGCAATAAGTGGCTCTGCTAATAATTCTTGAAGAATGAGGCTATCTGGAATGTTGCGGGGTGAGCGAATAATTGCCACATCTAAACGGTCTTCAAGCAATAGGTCGATGAGCAGTAAGGTATTGGCTTCTTCAAGCTTTAAATCTACTTTCGGATATTGCTGCTGAAAATAGCGAACACATTTAGGAATGAGAGGGTTCAGCATTGAAGTACCTGTAAAACCTAATCGCAATTGGCCGACTTCGCCATTTGCCACTTGTTTAACAAGGTTTGCTGCATCTTCTACACGCTGCTGTACTGGCTGAATTGCATTTAAAAAGGCAAGCCCCGCTTCGGTCAGCTCCACCCCATGAGGCGAACGAATAAATAAATCTGCGCCTAATTCTTCTTCTAAGTCGCGGATTTGCATGCTTAAAGGCGGCTGGCTCATGTTTAAGCGCTGCGCAGCTTTGGTAAAGTTTTTTTCTTCTGCTACTGCCAAAAAGTAGCGTATATGCCTAAGTTCCATTGTTATATATAAAACATATCATGACCTATTGTTAAATATATTAGAAAAATACCCTCTAAATTGCTAATTTTAATTCATCGAATTTTCTCGATGCAGCATGCCCAAAGCACTGCTCTTTTTTCTGTCATGGTCATGATATGAACTCTTCATCTACACCCAGTACATTAAACCCTGAGGCAACGTCTGTTCTTTCCCGCGAGTGGATTCACAAAGGGACTAAAGCCTATAAACACGCAGGTTTCGCTTTGTTCCTTGTAGGTTTTGCCAGTTTCTCACTGATTTATTGTGTACAGCCGTTGTTGCCTGCATTTAGCCAAAGCTTCCAGATTAGTCCTGCGAGTAGCTCTTTGGCACTATCATTAACGACTGCCTTTTTAGCAATTTCGATTGTACTATCGAGTGCCTTTTCACAAGCGATTGGCCGTCGCGGTGTAATCTTTACGTCCATGCTGTGTGCAGCAATTTTAAATATTGTCTCGATGTTTACACCGAACTGGCATAGTTTGCTGATGGCACGTGCGTTAGAAGGTTTATTACTCGGTGGTGTACCCGCAGTAACGATGGCTTGGATTGCCGAAGAAATTGCACCTGAGCACTTGGGTAAAACCATGGGGTTATATATTGCAGGTACGGCCTTTGGCGGCATGATGGGCCGTGTCGGTATGGGTATTTTGGTTGAATATTTTTCATGGCGCACAGCTTTAGGTTTACTTGGGGCAATCTGTTTTATTTGCTCAATTGCCTTTTTAAACTTACTGCCTGCTTCGCGTAATTTTGTGCAGAAAAAAGGACTGAATTTAGGCTTTCACATGCAAATGTGGCGCGCTCATTTAAGCAATACTAAATTATTACGCCTGTTTGCGATTGGGTTCTTGCTCACCAGTGTTTTTGTCACTTTGTTTAACTATGCGACCTTCCGCTTAAGCGGCGCGCCTTACTCACTGAGCCAAACACAAATTAGCCTTATTTTCTTGTCGTATAGCTTCGGTATGGTGTCTTCATCGTTGGCAGGTAGCTTAGCCGATCGCTTCGGTAAAAAAACCATGATGATGAGTGGCTTTGCGCTCATGATTGTGGGTAGCCTCATGACGCTACTTAGCTCGCTTTTTGGCATTATTATTGGGATTGCCTTTATTACCACAGGCTTCTTTATTACCCACTCACTCACCAGTAGTTCGGTGGGTGCTGAAAGCAAACAAGCGAAAGCTCATGCGAGTTCTCTGTATTTACTTTTTTACTATATGGGTTCAAGTATTGTCGGTTCAGCAGGTGGTTGGTTCTGGTTACACGGCGGTTGGAATGCGATTGTCGGTTTAACCGTTGTATTATCATTACTTGGGATATTTTTGGTTGTTTATACCGCATACGCAAAAGCGCATTAATTGATACATGAAAGGAAAATCACATGTCGAGTTTATTTGTTTATGGCACTTTAGGCCCTGGTCGCCCTAATGCGCATATACTTGAAAATATTGGCGGCCAGTGGGCAGAAGGTTGGGTAAACGGAACCCTACGTCATGAAGGTTGGGGAGCAGATTTAGGCTATCCGGGAATTGTACTCGATGATAGTGCTAACCAAGTGCAAGGTTTTGTTTTTAGCTCGGAACATCTAGATGCAAACTGGAAATTACTGGATGACTTTGAAGGCGAAGAGTACGAAAGAGTACCTGTTCGCGTCACTTTAAATAGTGGTGAACATGTTGATTCTTTTATTTATATGTTGAAGCCTTAGGCCATTTTTAAAGCTCAAACGCATAAGCGCTTAAAAATTGATAGAAAAAATCCAAATGCTCATTTTTTGGCTTGTATTTTTTTTAAGAAACTGTAAAATTCACTCCACATCGCCGGCATAGCTCAGTTGGTAGAGCAACTGACTTGTAATCAGTAGGTCCACAGTTCGAATCCGTGTGCCGGCACCATCATTAAACCTCATGAATATTTGATTTATGGGGTTTTTTGTTGTTTGTAGGTTTTGAAATATAGCTTTTAGCTGTGTTGCCTTAGACGAAAAAGAGATTCGTTAATAAGAAATGAAAAAAGCCCAACTTCCTGTTGGGCTTTTTTCGTATTTCGTTACTAGGTATACATCCTCTAATACCTCACGTCCTGATGCTTAAACTTATTATTGTTGTTTTACGTTTTGGAACTTCCTGTTCCTGATGAGTTCATCATAGGTAATTCGCGAGGTCATAGAAAGACGTCAATTTCCTGAATGGATGTAGGAAAAAGCGTACGAGCTTGTCAGAACAGCTACCCTTCTTTCTTCTTCTCTATCATTTTTTCAAAGTGTTTAAGGTTTGGGTTCAACATGTCCCAAGCATAGGCCTGACTCACAAAAACCTCCGCTTTAGGGTGATAGAGACTTGGGTCATCCAAAGTACCTGCGCGTATTGAAATCATTTCAGGAACAAGTTCAGGTAAACCAAAAAGCTGAGAACCACAAGTCGGGCAAAAAGCTCTTTTAATCGGACGGCCAGAAGAACCAACGGTCTCAAAATATTTAAGTTCACCAGTTATTTTCAATTCAGATTGGTGAAAAAAAGCGATGGGCGCATAGGCTGAACCTGTGGCTTTTTGGCAATCTCGACAATGGCAATTAAAACTATAACGTGGCTCTGCATCGCTTTGATAGCTTACAGCTCCACATAAACATGATCCTTGATATTTAACTGACATGGCACATCCTATTTTTTTATTGCTGTTATTTGAATATAACGGACATATCCATATTGATAGAGTTGTTGGCACAACTTTGCAGTCATTTGAATTTTAAACTTTGCCAACCCTCGACTATGGCTTTGTCCTTGTTGATTTCGAATATATTGTGAAAAACCTAATAATACCTGTTCTGACAAATCTTCGATTTTAATATCTGTAAAACCTTGTTGTTCCAAGGTAGTTTTCAGTATGTCTTCGGTTGGCACAGCATCCCAAGTGACATCGGCTGCCTTAAGTAAATAACGGTGCTTTTGTTCTTGAAAGGCTGTCATGTTCTCACATGAGTTAGCACGCATTAAGTAATGAAAACCTAATCGTCCTTTTGAATTTAAAACTGGCGTAACCGAATCAAGAAATGAATTTAAATGACTGTGATAAGCCGCATCAATACAGAGCACCACATCGAAAGGTTGTTTGAATTTAAATTGTTTTAAATTTAAAAATGAACCACAGAAAATCTGGCTTATTTCAGGAATAAGTTTTTGAATTTTATTAATACACGAGGCCTGTAGTTCGACTGCACTCAGGCTTTTGGGGTGATAGTACTGTAACCAGTGCAACAAACTTGCGCCCTGCCCACAGCCTAAATCAAGTAAATGATCTTTTGAATTTAAATTGACAGCTTGAGCCAAATGGTCAGCCAATTGGCGACAAGCTTCACGGTAGGTTCGGGTATTTTTCCAAAAACCCAAATTTGTCCAAGCAAGCTCTTCACTATCCCCCAAACTTGATGCATCAATTACATATTTATGGGGAATAAAGCGAGAAAGAGCTGCTCGAACTTTTGCTTTCACAATTTTAGTAACCGAGTTCTGGGGCAACTTCAACCTTAGGCTTTAATCCTACAAATGGTAAAGGTGCACCTAAGATTTCAGCAATATGCATTGCTGAAGTCACTGCTGACTCTAAAATTGGCAAACCATCACATGACCATGAACCACAGTAGAATACTTTACGGTTTGGTTCTAAGTGACGTTGCTGTAGCTCTTTGTTTAAAGCAATGGTTTGTGAGTCTACAACTGCACGCGTTAAGGTCACTTTTGAAATGATTTTTTTAGGGTCAATATCAGTCACTGGACGCCAAGTCTGGAATACAGGATTTTTACCCACAAGCGATGGCTCTACCGCGTTCATCCAAACCGTAAACTGCTGACGAGTAAACTTACGGTCCATCATATAGCTCAGCACTGACCAGTCTTTACGGCGTGGCGGCATCACTGTTGCGTCTGTATGAATAACCAAGTCACCTTGTTCAAAGCGGAACTGTTTAAGCAGATTCATATCTTCTGCAAACTGTTCAGGATTTAAGAACTCTTCAAGTTTAGATGTTGGTGTCGCCACAATAACGCGGTCAAATGTACCTTGGTCACCTTTCTCATTTTCGACCAGAACCTTTTCACCTTGTAGCTCAACTTTTTTAATTGCCGAACCGCTATGGATATCAATGCCTTTAATTAAGCTGTCTACAAACGCAGGTGTACCTCCTTTCATACGTAAGAGCATGTCACCATCAGTTAAATGACGCAAAAACTCAAGAAGGTTTTTCGCAGGCCAGTCACCAATTGTTTTTGGGTTACATGTACAAATGGTATAAAGCACCGGCATTACTACACCATGCCAGAATACTTCTTCAATATCGTTCTGATTAATAAATTCAGCGAGAGTAATATCTTGATTTTTAGATTTGAAAAACTGGTGAATCGCAGTTTTTAATTGCAACATCCCTTTAACAAGACGCCAGCCATATTGCTGAATGCCTTTACGGTTATTGATAATCGGGAAATTACCAATACGACTACGAGATGTGGTTAACCATGTTTCAGTACGATCTTCAAATAACCAGCTACAAGACATGTAGGTACGTACCGGAAAGGTTTTAATACCCAAGTGTGCAGCAAGGCTGAGTGTGTTTTTCCATAGATGAGGGTTCATCACGCGCAATGGTGCATCAATAATCCCACCATCGAACTCAATGCTATGACTGTCCATTCCCCGGCCAGGAAGTGCTTCAAATATCGTGATTGTATGTCCTGCATCTTTCAGGATTCTTGCTGCTGCAAGTCCTGCCATTCCACTGCCAATAATTGCGATATCCAAAATGATGTCCCATTTTTCGAGAATTTTTTTGATTATCACTCATACCCTAAAAAAACACCGTATTAAAAACTACCAGATTTTTATTTTTTGCATCAATTTATATAGAAGAATTTTAACGACGCAGTGGAGCTATCGTTCATAAAATTTTACAAAAGAGGATGACTGTATAAAAATCTATATTTTTTAAAAATTTAAAAAAATTCTTTTAAATAAAATGAGATAATTTAACTGTATTTATATCATTCGTTTTACAAGCAATCCTTTTTGCGGTATCATGATGACATAATAATGAGAACTAAATCACACAAAACAATGCCGACACAATAATGATATCCATCATAAAAACAGAAACTTTACAGCGAAAAAGCCCGCTATTCACACTTGATAGCGGGCTTTTTATTACTTTGCTTTAAAGGAACATTAAGCACAATTTAGCAATTTATGCTTCTTGCATGATAGAGCCGAATTTTCCACGATTAAAATCATCAATCGCTTCCATAATCTCGGCTTTGGTATTCATGACAAATGGACCATAACCTTCAATTGGCTCATTGAGTGGTTGACCAGTCAACACTAAGAATTTAGTGTCTTCTTCAGCATTTAAGCTAAACTCAACTCCCTCACGAGATAAAATCGCAACGGTTTTACCTTCAAGACGGTTTGTATCATTAATAACAACCGCACCCTCTAATATCACCACAAGTGTGGTATGCCCTTCAGGCACATAAAGGGTATGTTTTTGGCCTTTGACCAATTTACCATCCCATACGTTTAATGGACTAAACGTCGTTGCTGCACCTTTTGCATCTGCATATTCACCTGCAATCACACGCAAATGGCTACCGTGCTCGTCTAGCGCAATGTCTGGAATATCTTTGGCTTCAATCGCTTGATATTTTCCAGGGGTCATTTTTGAATGTGAAGGTAAATTTACCCACAATTGCACCATTTCAAACAATCCGCCATGCTCTGCAAATTCAGGAGAATGGAACTCTTCGTGTAACACTCCTGCACCCGCAGTCATCCATTGCACGTCACCGGTTTTAATGGTTCCACCACCACCACTTGAGTCTTTATGTGTCACTTCACCTTGGTAGGCAATCGTCACGGTTTCGAAGCCACGATGAGGATGTGACCCTACACCTTGTTGTTCGGTGGTTGGTGAGAAGTTATAAGGCGCTGCATAATCCAGTAACAAAAATGGGCTTAGGGTTTGGCCTAAACGGTCATAAGAGAACAGGTTATATACAGGGAAACCATCACCAACCCAATGCATGTGGTTATTTTGATATGCACCAAGAAATTTCTTCATCTGATCTCTCCTATATATGTAGGATTTTCTTGAACTGAGAGTAATTTTACGCCTCAATAATTGCAGTTTATAGATCAGGATTAGCAACACATTATTTCATATATGAGACAATCATAAAGTTTGCGGGATTCTTTAAAAGATCGTCCTATTTTTAAAATTCTTAATCCTATTTTTTAGACTTAATCACGACAATAAACTCAACTAGCATAATTTTAGGCACGAATGACCTACTTAATAATTTTGATTATTTATTTTGATAACATGAGGATATAAAAATGGCTCAAGATTACGCACGTTTAGACAAGGATAATGCTGCGGTTCTTTTAGTTGACCACCAAGCAGGTTTACTTTCTTTAGTTCGAGATATCGATCCTGATAAATTTAAAAATAACGTTTTAGCGCTTGCAGATGCAGCAAAATATTTTAACTTACCGACGATTTTAACGACCAGTTTTGAAAATGGTCCAAACGGTCCTTTAGTTCCAGAACTAAAAGAACTTTTTCCAGATGCACCATTTATTCCACGTCCTGGTCAAATTAATGCATGGGACAATGAAGACTTCGTAAAAGCAGTTAAAGCAACAGGTAAAAAACAGCTAATTATTGCAGGTGTGGTGACCGAAGTTTGTGTGGCATTCCCTGCACTATCTGCACTCGCAGAAGGCTTCGAAGTGTTTGTGATTACTGATGCTTCTGGTACTTTCAATGAATTAACCCGTGATGCTGCTTGGGACCGTATGTCAAAAGCAGGTGCTCAGCTGATGACTTGGTTTGGTATGGCATGTGAGTTACACCGTGACTGGCGTAATGATGTAGAAGGCTTAGGTGCTCTCTTCTCAAATCATATTCCTGATTACCGCAACCTAATGACAAGCTATAGCTTTAATACATCGCAAAAATAAGCAGAATTGCTAAGATTAGAGTGCTTAAGCGCTCTAATCTTAAATTTAAATGGATTGATCTGACATTGATAAGCTCTTTTGATGATTTTTATTATTTCTATTTAGTCGTAAAACACGGCGGCTTTAGTGCGGCCAGTGAAGCCGAAAATATAAGTAAATCCAAACTCAGCCGACGCATTATTGACCTTGAAAATAAATTTAATGTCAGCCTGATTCAAAGAACAACCCGCCATTTTAAAGTGACCGATTTAGGCCAAGAATTTTATGAAGAATGCTGCAAAGTTATTGCTCAAGTTGAATGTGCAGAAAACGTGTTATTAAAGCAAAAAAGTGAGCCTCAAGGTTTGGTAAAAGTCAGCTGCCCACCTTTAATGATGCATTTTCAAATTAGAAAAATTTTAAATCAGTTTTTAAAAACCTACCCTAAAGTTGAAATATCGCTTGAGCTAACGAGCCGCCGAGTTGATATCTTGCATGATGACATCGACCTTGCGATTCGGACCAATTTCGAACCGAATGAAGATTCGAATTTAATTGTTCGTGATGTGATTAAAACCGATCACTGCCTGGTGGCTTCGCCTGAATTACTACAAGGTCGAACCATTGAACATTATTCTGAATTACAAGACTTTCCAAGTATTAGCTTAGGTACTCAAAAGCAAAATTATATTTGGCATTTATGCAATATTCGAAATGGTGAATCGGTTGATGTACCTTATCAACCACGAATCAAAAGTAATGATTTGGCTGGTGTTTATTATTCTGTGATGGATGGTTTAGGCATTGCTGACCTTCCCTTTTTAACCGTTGAATCAGAAATTCGTAAAGGCACACTGGTTCATATTCTTCCTGACTGGAAGTCGAATATTGGCATGCTACAACTGGTTTATGTGTCCCGAAAAGGACAACGTCTGGTGGTCGAAAAACTCATTGAAACGCTAATTGAAGAACTCAGACGTTTACCTGAAAGCCATGAAGGGTATTTGCCAACTTAAATAAAAAAACCGGTCATGAATGGGCATGACCGGTTTTTTGTGAAACATCACATACAGCATAGCTGCATGTTTTCGTTCAGAACAAAACGAACTTGTTTTGTTCCTTACTCAGATAAGTCTACGCAGAGATATTTCATTTCGACATATTCTTCGATGCCGAATTTTGAACCTTCACGGCCTAGACCTGACTGTTTTACGCCACCAAACGGAGCAACTTCGTTTGAAATCGCGCCCGTGTTAATGCCGACCATACCGTACTCAAGTGCCTCACCCACGCGCCATTGACGAGCTGTGCTTTGAGTAAATAAATAAGCAGCTAAACCGAACTCGGTATCGTTTGCCATTGCCACTGCTTCATCTTCAGTTTTAAAGCGGAACAGTGGTGCAAGCGGACCAAAAGTTTCTTCTTTAGACACTTTCATGTCTTGTGTTACGCCAGTTAACACAGTCGGTTCAAAGAATGTACCGCCAAGTGCCGAGCGCTGACCACCGATACGAACTGTTGCACCTTTCTCAGTTGCATCTGCAATATGAGACTGAACTTTTGCAACTGCATCTTCATCAATTAAAGGGCCTTGAGTTGAACCTTCTTGACGTCCGTCACCTACTTTAAGCTTAGACACAGCTTCAACCAAACGCTCTGCTAACGCATCATAAATACCGTCTTGAACATAAATACGGTTAGCACATACACAGGTTTGACCGCTGTTACGATATTTACTTGCCATAATGCCCTGAACTGCTTGTTCGAGGTTAGCATCGTCAAATACCACAACTGGTGCATTACCACCGAGTTCAAGCGAAAGTTTCTTAATGGTTGGCGCACATTGTTGCATCAAGATACGGCCAACTTGTGTTGAACCTGTAAAGCTTAACTTACGAACAATATCGCTTTCGCATAGGGTTTTACCGACTTCAACCGCATCACCACTAATGTTAATTAAAACATCGGCTGGTAAGCCTGCCTGTAAAGCCAATACTTCAAGTGCATAAGCGGTTAACGGCGTTTGTTCTGCTGGTTTAACCAACATAGAACAGCCCGCAGCAATCGCTGGACCTGCTTTACGCGTAATCATGGCAGCCGGGAAGTTCCACGGCGTAATGGCAGCGGTAACACCAATTGCTTGTTTAATTACGAGCAGACGTTGATTTGGTTGAGTAGGTGTTAACACCTCCCCATCAATACGGCGCGCTTGCTCGGCAAACCAGCGAATAAATGAAGCTGCATAACCAATTTCACCACGTGCTTCTGCTAATGGCTTACCTTGCTCAGCCGTTAAAATCTGTGCCAGATTTTCTTTGTGCTCAAGCATGAGGTTGTACCATGCCAATAGCACATCAGCACGAGCCAAGGCAGTTTGCTTTTTCCAAGCAGCCTGCGCTTTTGCTGAACGGTTAATTGCGGCTTCAACCCCTGCACGGTCATAGGTTTTTACCCATGCCAAAGTTTCACCTGTAGCAGCATCATTCACCTCGATATAGTCATTTGATGCAGGTGCTTCTAATGAAATATCAGGATGTTTTAATAAATACTGCAAATTATTTTGAATCATGCAGATTGCTCCATTGCTTTTGCACTACCTGCTTTTAGTGTCGCAAAACCTTGTTTCAAGATATCAAGACCTTGACGGAATTGCTCAGCAGGAATGGTTAATGGATATAAGAAACGAATTACATTACCGTATTTACCACAAGTAAGAAGTAACAACCCGTTTTCCATTGCATAGTTTTGTACAACTTTTGCTTGTTCAGCCGTTTCAAGTTCTACTGCAACCATTGAACCTAATGCACGAATATCAGTGACCACGTCGCCTGTTGCTTGTTGAATATCTTTAAGCGTAGCAACTAACTCGGCGCCTAACTCATTTGCACGGTCGCATAGGTTTTCTTCTTCAATCGCGTCAATCACGGCATGTGCAGCTGCAACTGCAATTGGGCTACCTGCATAAGTACCGCCTAGACCACCTGGGTTTGGTGCATCCATGACTTCTGCACGGCCCACAACACCCGAAATAGGGAAACCACCGCCCAAGCTTTTTGCCATCGTGATGAGGTCTGCTTTAGTTTCATAATGGTTCATCGCAAACAATTTACCAGTACGCGCAAAACCAGATTGAACTTCATCAGCAACAAGTAAAATACCGTGCTTGTCACAAATTGCGCGTAAACGTTTTAAGAACTCGGCTGGCACAACATTAAAACCGCCCTCACCTTGTACTGGCTCAAGTACAATTGCTGCAACATCATGTGGCGCAATATCTTCACTGAAAATATCTTCAACGCTTTCAATTGCCGCATCTACTGAAATACCTTTAGCAGGCACAGGGTAACGTGCGTGAAACACACCCGCTGGCATTACACCAAAGTCACGTTTGTAAGGCGCAGTTTTACCTGTCATTGCCATAGTCATAAATGAACGGCCGTGGAAACCATTACCAAAGGTAATAATGCCGTGACGACCTGTGTAAGAGCGAGCAATCTTTACTGCATTTTCAACTGCTTCTGCACCTGTAGTGAAAAAAGCTGCCTTCGCAGGACCCGCAATTGGCGCGCGTTCATTAATACGTTCAGCTAGAGCCACATAGCTTTCATAAGGCGTAACTTGATAAGCAGTATGCGTAAATTTAGTGAGTTGTTCAGTCACCGCTGCAATTACTTTAGGGTGGCGATGGCCTGTATTTAAAACCGCGATACCACCAGCAAAGTCGATAAATTGGTTGCCTTCCTTGTCCCAGAGCGTGGCATTTTCAGCTTTTTCCGCATACCACTGACACATCACGCCTACACCACGTGGAGTTGCTTGCTGTTTACGTGCGTTAAGTGCAGAATGTTGATTATCCATTTGATTCCCTCATATTTTCATCATCAGTTGCAGCTTTGGTTTCTTGCATCCTGTGCTTAATTTTCAGGGTGCTTTACAACGACTGCCTATGCATGTAATTTCGCTCGTCTGACGCCAACTGACGAGAGCCACTTTTTAACTGTAGGAGAGAGCCAATTGCGTAGTTTACTTGGAGATCATTTGCTGCAACGACTCCAACAGGACACTGAAGGGAAACTACATCAACGCCTTTTCCGTTGCCTGCGTGGTGCCATTATTGATGGAGTCATCCAGCCGAAGACTCGTCTACCTGCATCACGCGACTTAGCCAGTGAAATTCATGTTTCAAGAAATACGGTGCTGAGCGCCTACGAACAACTACAGGCTGAAGGCTACTTAGAAGCGCGGACAGGACATGGCACTTGGGTTGCCGAAAAGTTACCAGAGAGTTTTTTAAATACACAAAATAAGAAAAAAGTAGTTTCTAGTCCAAGTGTTCAAAGTTCTTATGCCCTCTCGCAGCGTGGTTCAAACTTATTAGGCTATGCTGCGGCCTCGCCACATCAATGGGGCGCTTTTGTTCCGGGAGCACCCGATGTTACCGAGTTCCCTCATCATATTTTTAGCCGTATTCAAGCACGTTTAAGCCGCGAACCGGACATTAACCGCCTGATTTATAGCAACGCTGGTGGCTGTATAGAGCTTCGAAGTGCGTTGGCAGATTACTTACGTGTTGCGCGTTCAGTTCAGTGCGATGCAGACCAGATTATTATCACCGAAGGCATTCATCAAGCGATTGATTTAGTCTCACGTGCACTGAGTGATATGGGAGATAAAGTCTGGATTGAAGATCCCGCTTATTGGGGAATGCGTAATACATTACGAATTAATGGCCTCGATATTCAGCCCATGCCTGTCGATGCTGAAGGTATTATTCCTGAAGAAAATCCGGCAAAGCCGCCTAAACTCATTTTTGTCACCCCTTCACACCAATATCCGCTTGGTTCTCATTTAAGCCTTGATCGACGCAGACAATTGATTCAAATCGCACGTCAGCACAATAGCTGGATTGTAGAAGATGACTATGACAGTGAGTTCCGTTTCTCGGGTCAGCCTTATCCATCTTTGCAAGGCTTAGAAAATAACGCACCTGTTTTATATATGGGCACGTTTAGTAAAACCATTTATCCATCTTTAAGAATTGGATATTTGGTCGTCCCTAAGCCGCTATTTTCACCGCTACGTATTGTCGCAGCCGAGCTTTACCGTGGTGGGCATTTGCTTGAGCAAAAGGCTCTCGCTGAATTTATTCGTGAAGGCCATTATGAAGCGCATATTCGCCGTATGCGCCTGCTCTATGGTAAACGCCGTGACTACTTGGTGAGTTTAATTCAACGCTACCTTGGCCCCGAATTTATTCATGAATATGACGAAGCAGCAGGGTTACATCTGGTTTTAAAACTGCCGAACACTTGTGATGATGTCGCGATTGCGGCGACTGCGCTTGAACGTGGCGTTAAAGTTCGTCCACTTTCACAATACTACATGCAGTCGCATGCACATGCCGAACGTGGACTGCTCATGGGCTTTGCCTGTGTAAATGAAAAAGACATGGTGATGGCTTTTGGTGTCTTGCTACAATGCTTACGTGAAGCAGGCGTACCTACGCTGAATTGATCTTTTTATCTGAGTAAATAAAAAAAGAGCCTCATTGTGAGGCTCTTTTGGTTTAAAAATTCTAAACTAATTTTTCTTCATGGCTATGAGTTAAATGTGTCGCTCTACGCTCTTTACCCCAACCTAGCTTTTCAGACAACAATCCGAAGAACACAATAATGCCGAATAGCGCTGTAGTGTAAATCACTTCTTTAAAATAAGTACCTTCAATCAGCATGGTGAGAATTGCACCAATAATTGCAAAGATTACCAGGTAAGTTAAGTAAGGGAACATCCACATTTTAAAGTCAATTTTCACGCCTTCAGCTTCTAATTTTTTACGCATACGAAGCTGAGAATAAGCAATGGTTAAGTACACATATAGTGTTGCCGCGCCTGTTGTTAGCATGAAAAAGTCATACACATCCATACTCTTGGTTGCAGTTAAAATCACGGCAATTACAGAGAAGAAGCATGACACAATCACGCCCACCCACGGACTACTTTTACTGTTTACAGAACCAAAACTTTTCGGTGCATCACCACGTTTAGACAACGAGAATAACATTCGTGAACATGTGTAAAGCGCCGAGTTAAAACAACTACATACCGACGTTAACACTACAAAATTTACGATATGGCGCGCGCCCGGAATACCAAGAGCAGACAACGTAACGCTATAAGTACCCCAAGTTGAATCTTTCAAAAGTTCATTGTTGTGAGGAATGAGGCATACCGCAACGAACATTGATCCAACGTAGAATAAAATAATTCGCCAAACCACAGAGTTTGAAGCTTTACGAATTTCTTTAGATGGATTTGCCGACTCTGCTGCTGCTACAGTCACAATTTCAGCGCCAATATAGGCGAACATCACCCCAAGCAAGGCGGTAATCACTGATGAACCGCCATTTGGCATAAAGCCTTGAGAAGTTAAGTTACTAATACCAGATGCAGCCGGATTGCCCCAAGGCCATAAATGCATGATCGCTAAGCTACCAATCACAAGGAAAACAACAATCGCGATAACTTTGATGAGTGCAAACCAGAACTCGAATTCACCATAGTTCTTGACGTTTTGTAAATTAACAGCAACCAGTGCACCAATCACCACGGTCATATAGACCCAGATCGGTATAAACGGGAACCAGTTGTTTAAAATTTTTCCTGCTACATAAGCTTCCCAGCCCATGAGCATTGCCAGCGTACACCAGTACAACCAACCAATTGAAAACCCTGCCCATCGGCCAATCGCACGATCCGCATAAGTTGAAAAAGAGCCACTGTCGGGATTTAAAACGGCCATCTCGCCTAACATACGCATGATGAACCAAACGAGTAAACCACCTAAAGCATAAGTTAGAAAAACCACCGGACCGGTGTTGTAAATAATACTGCCTGAGCCAACAAAGAGAGAGCCACCAATAACCCCAGCAATCGAGATCATGGTTAAGTGGCGTGATTTAAGTCCATGTTTTAAACTTTGGGAGTGATTGGCTTCAGAACCATTTTGATGAGCTGCCATATCATTTTCCTTAATATATGGAGGATATCGGCTAGTCTCGGAAATCCTCCGAAGCCAAAAAATATCCCCTAAAAATTTAGCCGTTCTGCTCAACTCCTAAAACAGAAAATTCACTGAGCTTATCCGGCGCTTCCGTATGCATACTTCCAATGGCTTTAATTTGTCGTTTCAGCTCTCAAGAAACGAGAGCCATTTTTGTAATAAAAGAGAGAGCCAATTGCAAAATTTATACGCAAAATTGGCCCTTTTTGTATTAAATGAGGCTAAATGGCTTTTAATTTTTTTTTTAAGCAGTTTGAAATACTTTAGTTTTGTTCAGAAATTAATAACGCTTTTGTGCCTGTTTCCAAGGCTCTAAATATATGCTTTTGATCGGCTGGATAACAAATATAGTCTCCAACACCCAGCTCAACCGCTTCATCAATTAATCCCACCAAAGCTTTACCTTCAACCACAATAATATGTTCTACAGAACCGACCGGATGTGGTTCTGAAAGTCGATCTTCACCCGGTTCAACAATCAATAAATACACATCTCGGCGCGCATGGGGTGGACAGGTCGCCAACAAAATTGCTTTGTAATTAGCAATCTCCGAACTCACCGTTGGTCCATCGCCACAGCGAATGACTTGCACTTGATTGCTCGGTTCTTCTATTAAACGTGCAAATGGAATATTGAGTGCAACACAAAGTGCCCACAAGGTTTCAATACTTGGATTACCTTGCCCTGCCTCTAATTGAGAAAGTGTAGATTTGGCAACCCCTGCACGGCGCGCAACCTCTGCTAATGAAAGCCCTGCTCTTTGACGTTCACGCGCTAAACCTTTGGCAATAATTTCAATTGGCTGAGACATTCACCACACCCGTTCTATAAAAAAAACGATCGTTCGTTTTGACAAAACAATCAGATTTATTCATTATAATGGAAAATCGTTCATTATATCATGCTATGTCTACATACTCTCTGATTAAAAAACTTAGCAAAGACACTACTCGCTCGATTTTCTTTGTGTGTCTAGCAACCAGCGTGGTTGGTATGTCTTTAGGTTCACTCGCTGCAAGTTATGGCTTAGCACTCTGGATTCCACTTTGCCTGTCCGTATTTGTGCTCGCAGGAACTGCTGAATTTATCTTTATTGGATTCTTGGCGGTAGGTGGTAGTCCAATTGCGGCTGCAATTGCAGGACTACTCGTCAATTTAAGACATCTACCTTTTGGCATTGCGGTCAATGAACTAATCCGAGGCAAATTCTCTCAGTATTTTGGGTCTCACATCATGAACGATGAAAGCGTTTTATTTGGCATGGCACAACCTGACTTCGAGACAAAAAAAGCTGCTTATTGGTTGTGTGGTATAGGCATTATGCTGACTTGGCCACTGGGTGTCACTGCAGGTTATTTTATTGGGAGTGCTATTCCAGAGCCAAAAACATTTGGTTTAGATGCCATTTTTCCTGCCATTTTAATTGCTCTTACTTTTAATGCTTTAAAGAATAAATCGACTCGAAACGCTGCATTTGCCGGATCAACTTTAGCACTGATGACTACACCTTTTTTAGCCTCAGGGCTTCCAATTCTGATTTCGCTTTTTGGCTTAATATGGGGTAGAAAGAAATGAGTCAACAGTTACTTATTATTTTAGGTATAACTCTACTTGCACTTGGAACGTATGGTATTCGTTTTGCCGGCTTTCACTTAGGCGCCAAGTTTTCGTTTTCTGAAAAATACCAAGTTTTACTCTCAAATGGCGCAACCGTTTTGCTCTGTGCCATTGCGGTGACCACTACATTTTTTGAAGGCCAACATTTCGCAGGTTTCGCGCGTATACTTGGGGTGGCACTAGCACTGTTCTTGGTTTGGAAAAAAGTTCCGCTTTTATTGGTGATTTGTTTGGCCTCTGTTGGCACGGCACTTCTACGTTTGCTGGGAATTGAATAATAAAAAAGGCGAGATAAACTCGCCTTTTTTGAAACTTTAATTAGAACGGTAAATCGTCGTCTAAATCAGCTGGTGCAGACGCTGGTTGTTGCGGCGCTTTAGGAGCAAATCCACCACCTTGCGGGCTATTGCCACCATTACCGAAACCACCTTGGCCACCATAACCACCGCCATTGTTTTGACCGTAGCCGCCACCTTGGTTGTTATTTTGATAACCGCCACCTTGTTGAGGTGCGTTAAAACGTGGTTGGTTAAAATCATTACCGCCAGCGAAACCTTGTTCACCTTGTTGACGAGCATCTAACATTTGCATCTGGTCGCCACGGATTTCTGTAGTGTAACGTTCCTGACCATTTTGGTCTGTCCACTGACGCGTACGTAATGAACCTTCGATATAAACCTTAGAACCTTTACGTAAAAACTGCTGAGCAATTTCCCCTAAACGGTTATGCAAAACAATACGGTGCCATTCTGTTTGTTCTTTACGTTCACCTGACGTTTTATCGGTCCAAACTTCACTTGTCGCGATTGAAAACTGGGTTAACGAGCCCCCATTTGGAAAAGTTTTTGTTTCAGGATCACGACCCAAAGTACCAACCAAAATAACATTGCTCATATTAGTTTTACTATAGGTTGCAGTATCCATATGTTTTTTAAAAATATTTTTTCAATATTTAACAAATAATACTATAACAAAAAAAAATTGCTTCCATCTACACTAAATTTAACCTATCTTTTTTTAAATTAAGGTGTTCATCATCTGTATAAGTTCATTCGAATTACTATTCCGCAATACTTATTTTATATACAGTTGAATTAGGATCAGATGTAAAGATATTTAAGGATATTATTGTTCTTGATTTATTCAGCCGCAGCTCTATTGAAATTTATAAGACTAGCCTGCTCCTATTGAGCTTCTAATAAATTCCTCAAAGCTTTTAGCTCATAGCTTAAAAGGTGAATTTCTGATTCTTTTTGATCTATAAATCGATTAATCAGTTCAGAGCACTTAGGAAATTTTATAAGATACTTTTTATATTTGCTTAACTCCTGAAATAAATCGGATATATTCTCATTTACACGTGTATATTCCATCGAAAGGCAATTCTCAACCTCTAAAGATTTCAATTGGGTAATTAAATCGCAAATATCTTTTTTTGAATAATTAGATGAATATTTGTACGTACAATTACTAGTATCCATTAATATCAAGTTTTGACTTACTAACTCCCTAAAAATAATATAGATTTTTGAATAAAATCTTTTAGGCTCATATTCAGGAGAATATTTTATAAATTCTGCTCGAATCTTTTTAAACTCAGAATTAAAGAATGTTTAATTTGATAAAAAGTCTAGGAAACTAAACTTAAGTTGATGATTTATATTCATATCTAAACAACATCTCCAAAACCTAAATATCCCATTTTGGGATATTTAAAAGAATAGTACAACATGTCGAGCTATGAGCTCAATACATGATCCTCGCTATAAACAGCTAATTGATAAACTTATTCGAATACGTGAGTTAAAAGAAGTTACTCAGGTAGAGCTTGCCTCACGCTTAAAAAAGCCACAGTCATATGTAGCAAAAATAGAGAATTTGGATCGAAGAATCGATATTCTTGAATTAATGGATTGGCTAGAGTGCTTAAATTCTAATATTGATGAGTTCCTTAAATAAATTAGAGAACCTTTCTTAACTCTTGTCGAAAAACAAAAATCTTAATCAATTTATTAACTTATTCGCCATCATATCTAATTGATTTTTTATTTTCGCCCAATCAGGCATAACTTGATTCAATAGTTGGTAGAAACGCTCACTATGATTATGTTCAACCAAATGACAAAGTTCATGCAGAATCACATAATCAATGCAGATTGTAGGCGCTTTAACTAGATGAGGATTGAGCGTAAGTACACCTGATGGGGAGCAGTTTCCCCACTGTGTTCGCATGGTCATCAAACGAATATCAGGGTAATTTTCAACCCATAAAGCTTGTTCTAGAATATGTTGCAAACGTGCTTCGAATATGACTTTTGCTCGGGTTCTATACCATTCATTTAAATAAGATTTAATACTTTCAAGACCCATATCCAAGGTGTTTACTTCCAATCTTCCTCTCAGAAGTTTTACACCTTTTGGCTTGGTATCATCATGAATCACTTTCAATTGATATTGTTTACCCAAATAAAAGTGGCTTTCACCACTTTTATATTGGCGAGGCGTGATAAATCTGCTTTGCTCACGGAACTCTCGTAATTGTTTATAGATCCAACGACTACGCTGCTTTACAGCTTCAATGATTGTTTTATCATCTGCATTTAACGGTGCCGATACAACTACCCGACAATCAGCATAGACTTTAATCAGTATCTTTTCAGTACGGCTAGGACTTTCAAGCACCTCAAAATCAACAACTTCACCACCATAAATGATGCTTAACTTTTTCTCATCTAGCATATTCATCCTAGAGCCCATTTAAACCGACCCGAGTAATTTGTACGATCATTTCCACAATTTTTTTGGCTTGATCCATACCACTCCCAATGGTTTTACATTCACGGAACATCTGCGGTAATAGTTTTTTACGGATATCTGCTTCAATATTTTGTGGATTAATTGAGTTTTCAGCTACAGAACTCATCACAGAACGATCAACCTCAAAAGCGAGTTGAATCCACTTATCTTGATTCTGTTGATCTGTTATCGAGAATGCTTCAGGTAATAGTTTCTTAAATACACCATAATAAGCTTGAGCATGCTTATTATCACTGAACACATCAGGGATTTCATCTAAACGACGTGCCTCAACTTGTTCTTCAAACTCTCTAAACAGCATGTGTTGCTTCAATGGATGATCAAACTCTTTCTCTGCTTCTTCAATGACTTGACGTAACAGCTTAGAGAAAGCCTCCTGAGCATAGGGATCATCACGCAATTGCTGTTCAATCATCTTGGTTACACGAGTTTTGATGATATCCGTTTCGTTACGTGTTTTCTCTTCACTCCAATCTTCAGGTTGCGCCACTTTGCCCATCTTGCCGACTTCATAGACTCCATCAGGGTCTTTTACCTCAATACCCACAACATGTTTATCAAGAAGTTTTTTGACTTGCTCAGCATACTGATCATAGTCAATAGTCTCTCCAGCATCTCGTTTCACAATCTGACGCAAGCTTGTAAATAGTTTGACTGTTTCTTTGTAGTGCTGACGATCTGCATCAGAAAAGCTTTTATCTTCAAAGAAGGTTGCTGACTGCAATGCAACTTTTAAACAACTGGCAAATTCTGTAAGTGCTTCATAAAAATCATCACGAACTTTTAAGTGAATATCGACTAACTCACCCTCACGTTCTTCAATGCGTGGGACTAAAACTTGGCGCAACTGCTCTGGATCATTTTTATTTTTTACACCATCAAAAATCGCCCATAGCGCTTTATACAAACGAGGTAAACGTTTGTATTCAGAGCTCATTTGCGTATACAAGCCTGTAAGATCATTGATATCATAGCCACCTTGGGTACGAGCAGCGAGATCTTGGTAATCAAGAATTGTGGAATCTAATTCTTTTAAAATACCTCGATAGTCAATCAATAAACCAAACTTTTTCATTGGATGAAGTCGGTTTACACGCGCAATTGCTTGGATCAGATTGTGCTGTTTTAAATTTTTATCAATATAAAGAACAGCATTTTTAGGTTCATCAAAACCTGTTAAGAGCTTATCCACCACTATCAGCAATTTAAGCGAATCATCTTTTTCAAAACGCTCAATTACTTGTTTGGTATAAGTTTGCTCATCCTGAGTGCCGACATTGTCTTTCCACCATTGGGTCACTTCAGGGGTAGTCGATTCATCAACATCAGTATTTCCTTCACGACTATCAGGTGGGCTCATCACCACAGCAGACTCAAACAAGCCTGCTTCATCCAAGTACTTTTTATACTTAATCGCTGAAGCCTTGCTATCGCAAGCAAGCTGTCCTTTTAAACCATCATCAATATTTTTCACAAAGTGATTGGCAATATCTAACGCAATCAGGCGAATACGATCATCCGCAGTATAAATTTCACCTTTTCTCGCAAATTTACGTTTTAAATCTGCTTTTTGCTGATCATTTAAACCTTCTGTTATCCGTTCAAACCACGTATCAATCGCTCGTTCATTGACATCTAAATCAGGAATTCGTTCTTCATAGAGCAAAGGCGTTACGGTTTTATCTTCTACCGCTCTTTGCATGGTATAGGCATGGACAATAGGACCAAACTTGTTAACGGTCTTTTCATCTTTAAGCAATGGTGTACCTGTAAATGCCACGAATGCCGCATTTGGCAGTGCGAGTTTCATACGCACATGGTTTTCACCACCTTGGCTTCGATGCCCTTCATCAATCAAGACAATGAAGTCAGAACTTGTGTTAACACATTCAGGAAGTTTGGTTGCAGAGTTAAATTTCTGAATCAAAGAGAACATGATTCGCTCTGTACCCTTACCAATTTGTTCAGCCAAGCGTTTGCCTGAAGTCGCCATAGCGTTTTGCTTGTCTCTTTTCCCTGTCAGTTCGCCACCAGAAACAAAGGTTTTACTAAGTTGATCTTCTAAATCAACACGGTCAGTAACAACCAAGATACGGCATTGTTTTAAAGCCTCATGCAAGATCAAAGCTTTACTAAGAAAGACCATGGTAAAAGATTTACCTGAGCCCGTTGTATGCCAAATCACACCACCTTCACGACCACCCTTGCTATTCTTAGTACTAATACGCTCAATGAGTCGTTTAATACCAAAAATTTGCTGATATCGAGCAACAATTTTTCCTGCTTTCTTATCGAAAAGCGTATATAGGCGAACAATTTCGAGTAGTCGTTCAGGCTTTAATAGACTAATCAGCAGTTGATCTTGACCTGTAACAGCTAAGTCTCCACCTGAAATTAGATTTTCATACCAAGTTAAGTCATCAACTGGACGATAAGAAAATTGGCTGTGTTTTTGTGAAGCAGTTAATTTCTTATTTTTAAGTGCATACATCTCTGCATCAGAAATATCTTCTTCTCGCCATGCAGCCCAAAATTTTGCAGGGGTATTACATGTGCCGTAACGCCCTTCATGTCCATTTATAGAAAGTAGTAGTTGGCTATAGGCAAACAGATGTGGAATTTCATCAGGACGTTGATTACGAAGTGTCTGGGAAATACCTTCATTAATCGTTGGACCTTTCTTAGCCTGACTATCAGGGCGTTTAGCTTCTATCACAACTAGAGGAATACCATTTACAAAGCAAATGATATCGGGTCTACGTGTATCTACACCACCTGAGCGTGTGACAGCAAACTCCTCAGTATATGAAAAATCGTTGTTATCAATATTATGCCAATCAATCAGTGGAATCGTTGGGCTGACCTTCTTTCCATTTACAAATTCAGTTACAGGAATACCGTAGAACAAATGGTTATACATTTTTTCGTTGGCTGTCAGTAGCCCTTCGTTCAAGGCAGGGCTACAGATTTCGGCAATTAAGTTATCAACTGATTTTGGCGATAATGAATATTCTTGACCCGCAAATGGAAAAGTACGCTTAGAGAGCTCTTTACGTAAAATTTGACGCAAGACAACTTGGTCTTGTTTACCATCACGGGCAACAAGTGCCTGTGATGGCGGTAAAAACGACCACCCCAAATTTGTTAACAATGTTAAAGCGGGGATCTTAGCACTGTATTCTTCTTGAAACTTAATTGAGAGACCGTTCATACCTAACCAAAATTTTTAAAATAAAACTGCGAAACATGCACTAAGATTTGCTTTATAAATAAAGCAAATAGTCATAACAATTACGACAACCAAGAATACATAAAAGCTCAAAGGTACTTTATCCCGAAAAAACCTAAATTTCTTCTGCTCATCAACCCATTCAATTTGATGCTGCCAAAAGAATTTATAGTGTGCATACCAATCACTGAACAATATTTGCTTACTCAGACCTACTGAATAATACTGACTTTCTAACTGCTGATATTCACTAATCAAATTTGTTAAATCATCAGAATCACTTTTACTTTGAACTGAGTAATATAAAGCTCGAAGCTGATTATAAATTTTAGTCAGCTCAACACCTGCCTTTTCATAATCACTTTTTTTTGCATCATACATACTGACATAGAGACCAACCACGCCAAGCACAGTGAAAGATGCTGAAAGAAAGCTTGTTGAAAGCTCCTTGAATGCTAAAGAATAAATACCGAAAGCAATTGATATAAAACTAATCCATCCTGGGGATTTTTCAACAAGATCATAAGTAGCAAAGTGTTTTTTCGCTCCAAATCCTACGTTATAGCCAGTTTCAGTGATACATTTAAGAAAATCAGATCGATTCATATTTAATCCTCAATTGGCACATAAATGCGATCACGAGCTACAACCACACCATTTTGAATGATGTAGCACTCCACTAGATGTTCACCATTAAAACTTGAATATTCATCAATGCGTTCTTTTCCATCATCCAACACAATTTGACCACGAATACAATTATGTCTTTTCGCTTCTTCACCTCTATTCAGCACTTTCCACCTCACAGAATAGTTCTGTAAATTTTTTGGTGTTGTATTTTCTTCAATATAAAAACTTAAACCACGTCCATGATTTAACTTTTTCTTTCTACGTTTAAATCCTCTTAGCCAATCAATCGTTTGACCATCTTGAGTAACTTTAGACTCAATTTTTAGCTTATATCGAATATCAATTGGATATTGATCCTCAATAAACTGCTCTGTATGTTCATAACGCATATCTTCAATGCGTATCGACATTTCTGCTTGTTTACTTGGTGCTTTAGGAAACTGTCGTCCATAAATCATTCGCCACTTACTATAAGCTTTATCGTCAGTACCTAAATCAATAGCCTCTAAACATAAATCATAGGCATCTTGTGCAGCATCTTGGAATTTAGCTTTAACTTTAACATCCTGATTACTGCCTAAAGCTTGATAATGATCACGATCAGGTTGATCAGCTAAAAATTTAAAAAAATCTCGGCTTAACCAGTCATAATACATATAGCTTTTATCATCATAGTAAGTCGTAGATTTCATGAAGTTATAAGCTAGCGTATCAATCAATAAACCTCCCATGGAAACACCATGTTTATTTTTCCATGCTCTAGCCATCTTACATAAACGACGTAAATTTCGATTTTTGGCATTGTTCATGTTTTGCATTTCATCAAGTTCAGCTTGAGGTTTTGTAATCTTCCAACTACCGCCATTTTTAGTATCTGGATATTTATATGACCCATCATCTTGCTTAAATACAGGCTGTACCTCTACATAGAAGTTCGTATATTGCACACAAACGACTAATCGATCTACAAAAACTGTAGTTCGGGGATAACGTGCAAGAATTGCATCTTTCGTATCCTTTAATAACTTCGATTGACCACCATTTTTATAATCATCCCATTTTGATGGTGGCATGATATAAAGCATGTCTAAATCTGAAATACCTTTAATCGCAGTCCATCTTCCATAGGAACCAACTTGTAATTGATTCGATGTTTTCGATTCTGTATCTCGAAATTTTTTGTTTAATGCACATGTTATCTCTTGATAACGCAACGTGATTTGTTCTTCATTCGCAACTTTAATATTGCTTAAAAAGTCTTGAAACATTTGGGAAATTGACATTACAGCCCTCAAATTTTAATTGTTGATAAAGTATTAAAAACGTCCTTGTTTCTAACGATCCATTTGATATTTAGTGACGCCAAATATAATCTTTCAGAGTCAAATTTCAGTTTGCATTAGCTTTTATTGAGCTTAAAACTCAACTGATAACGGTAAAACTCAATATTCTGAGCCACACTCAAAGCACGACGAATTCTTAAGTCATCCTCTAGTGCAATAATGACCCCTTTCACTTGCTGATCTGTCTCAGCCAACTCATCTTTGACATAGCCCATATAGCGTTGAATTTGCCCCACCACACGATCACTTGCACGACCACGTTTTAGCTCAACAACAAGCAATGTCTTTTTATCCTTACTGATTGCCAAAATATCGATAGGACCTGTATCCGATGGATACTGCTGACCGACCAATTGACCATCTTCAATATAGATATCATAAGTTGCACCCAACTCAGTTTTAGACCAGTTCTCTACCAAGAAATGCTCCAAATGCTTTTCTAAAGCAAAAGCAGTTGGGTCTTCTAACACTTCATCAGGTTCGAGATGCTCAACTGTTTCTTTGCCTTGAATAAGCGATTTAAGCTCTTCTGTATATTTGGTTAGATTACAAACTGTACCCACTGATCCAGATGAGTTTTTTAGCTCCTGAGACATCATTTCTCTAGGTAGAGTCTGCTCAAACCACTCGACTTTTCTACGATGGCTTAGCTCACCTGAAGGTACGTAGTAGTATTCTGAAATGACTTTACCCACCAAATAATGACCATCCCCACGAGGTGTAAGGATAATGTCTCCCTGTTTAATTCCCTTAGAAAGGGTATGTAACATGCCACATGCTAAACCGGCTGAAATTTTACTTTTTTCAGGCAAGGCTGTTAAATAAACAGGAATAAAACGATGATTAAACTCACGCCAATCATCAGGTAAGTCATGGGTTAAGTCTTGGTCAATGTTCCAGTTGGCGGCAATAAAGCCGCCCTCTAGAAACTCTTGAGCAAATACAGACTTCGCACCCGCCATAATGCGGTAATAGCTAGGCATCATTTGCATCATTAGGCAGCCACCTTGACACGTTTTTTACCTGTCAAAAGTTGTTGCATGAGCGCTTTTTTCTCTTGCTTTAAGCAATCAAGTTTTTTTTGCAAGGTTTCAATTTCTTGATCAGCAATAAACAGAACTTCTGCAATTCTTCGTTGTTCTTCAATTGTTGGCAAGGGAATCTGCAACTCTTTTAATGCAGCAATATTTAGAACCTTTTGAGCATTTCCAGTCGCTGTATTTAGCAACCATTCTTGAATCATTGATGAATTTAAGTATTGATAAATAAACCTCGTATCAATTCGCTTAGGATCTGCTCCAATTACTGCGAAAGCACGTGTTATGTTTGCACCATTCAATTCTTTAGGAATAACAAATATTTTTCCTAAAGTTCCAACGATTGATATAATTAAATCATTAGTATTTAAAATAGTACGACGAAACTCATAATGCAGTTCATCTGTAATCCGAATAACCTTTCGAATATCTATAAATCCTCGATCATCAATGTCTTGTATTCGAATCAAAGGATGACCATCAAGAACATCTTCACCAGGTTTCAACACCCCGTAACATAGTGGTCGATAAACCAAGGATTCTAAATTTTTAGCAGACCATTCGTTCGAAAATTTAACCCCATTCTCATCAAGCAACCGCTTCTTACTCGTCAGCAATTGTTGCATCAATGCTTTTTTCTGCTGTTGGCTATTTTCAAGCATTTTTTCAGTAGTCGAAATCGCTTGATCCCAAGTTGAAAGGATTTGGGCGATTTTTTCCTGCTCAAAATAAGGAGGTACAAGTACAGGAATTGATTTGACAATTGATCCACTCAAATTTTCCTGACTACCACTATTTGACATATTTCGAATGTTTTCATATTGATATATCAAAAACTGATAGTAGTAATCTACACAATAATCAGAAGATAGAATAATTGCGGCACAAGCCTGATTCGTAGAAGCTTCAATCCCTAACTTTGCAACTTGCCCTCTAGTCTTACCTTGCCCATACATTGCCATTAAAATGGTATTTATTGGAAATAGCTTGGCAGAAGAATTTGTTAAACCTTCTTTAGTAATTTTTTCAGCACTATCTAAAATAGTTTTAAACTGTACTTCAGCCGTTGTTACCCATGGAATATCACCATTCCAATATGCTTGTTCTTTTCTGTTTGGAGTTCCTCCAGAAGATACTGTTGCAATATCACCTATAGTCTTAATTTTCCATTCTTTAGGCACCATAACCTAACTCCTCTAAATACTTCGCCATTTGAACTTCAAGCTCAGCAAGTTGAGTCTTCAATTGCTCACGCTCAGCACGAACAGCAACCAAATCAATCTCTGCTTCTTCTTCAAAGGTATCCACATAACGAGGAATGTTTAGGTTGTAATCATTGTCTTTGATTTCCTGCAAAGTCGCCAAATACGCATACTTATCTACACTTTCACGAGCACGATAGGTTGCAATAATCTTGGCAATATTCTCTTCAGTTAAATTGTTTTGATTTTTACCTGACTTAAACTCACGGCTTGCATCAATAAACAAAACCGAATCATCAGACTTTTGCTTTTTGAAAATTAAAATCGCAGCAGGAATACCCGTACCGTAGAACAGCTTTTCAGGTAAACCAATCACCGCATCTAATAAGTTCTCGTTAATCAACTTCTCACGAATCTTACCTTCAGATGAGCCACGGAATAACACGCCATGTGGAACCACAACACCCATACGACCCGTAACAGGTTTTAGCGTCTCAATCATGTGTGAGATAAAGGCATAATCACCTTTGGTCTTTGGCGGCAAACCACGACGGAAACGATCAAACTTATCATTTTCAGCTTGCTCATAACCCCATTTATCTAATGAGAATGGCGGGTTTGCAGTCACAATATCAAATAACATCAAGTCGCCATTTTTATCCAATAACTTTGGATTACGAATGGTATCTCCCCACTCAATTTTGTGGTTATCTTCACCATGCAAGAACATGTTCATCTTGGCTAATGACCAAGTTGAACCAATCGCTTCTTGCCCATAAAGTGCATATTCTTTGCTATCGTGATTCGCTACAACTTTACGGCCACACTTCATTAACAGTGAACCAGAACCACAGGCAGGGTCACAAATACTGTCGCCTTTTTGTGGATCAAGTAACTCCGCAATTAAGTCCGATACTTCAGGTGGCGTATAGAATTCACCTGCCTTTTGACCACCACTCGCAGCAAAGTTTTTAATCAAAAACTCATAACCGTTACCAATCACATCAAGTGAACCCACACGGCTTGGTTTTAAATCTAAATCAGGCACAGCAAATACTTCTAAAAGATCTTTTAGAATCGTATTTTTTTGCTTTTCTTCGCCCAATTTATCGGTATTAAACGAGATATCTTGGAAGACACTTTTGCCTACATCTTTCAGCTTTGTACCATTGGCTTCTTCAAGTGCATGTAAAGCCATATCAATACGTTCACCATTGCCGGGCTCAAAACGATGCTCAAGCAAGGTATAGAAATTAGATTCACGAGGCAGTACAAAACGCTCATTTTTCATCATTTCTTCAATCAGTTCAGGTTCATCACCATATTCGTTTTTATAATTATCGTAGTGGTCTTGCCATACATCAGAGATGTACTTTAAGAACAGCATGGTCAAAATATAGTCTTTATAGGTATCTGCACTCACCGTACCACGGAATACATCACATGCCGACCAAAGGGCTTTATTGACGGTATCTTGGTTGATTTGAGGACTCACTATTCTTTCCTTTATTTCAATATTTAAAATGTTTGATTCAAGAGATCATTAGCAATGAGAGACATCATTTGCTCACCATTTCTTAATAACTGCTCTATAATTTTTTGCTCTCGATTTAAAGCTCGTACCATTTCTACAATCGCTTTTTGTTTAACTAAAGGTGGTATAGCAATTGGAGTTTCTTCTAATACACTACGCCGAATGCTTTTACTCATTGAGCCTTCAGCATTTTGCTCTAAATATTTTTGACAAGGACTTTGATTTAGCAGCCATGTCAAATACTCGGGTAATACATCAAATCGATTGATACGCACTACAAAAAAATGTGGCGCAGCGATTGCCTGAACGTTACTTCCTCTTTCACCTACTTGTACTGCATAGTAATGATTACCACGAGCAGCTACGAGGATATCTGTAGGGTTTAGCCATTCAGGTTTTTTTTTACCTGTGAGTTCTGTTTTCAGACATTCATCCCATTTAATTCCTGTATTTATAGAAGCATCTTTCATTTGTACAACAATAATTGATGAGTCTTGTACTTCAGGAATTTTTCCTCGAAATGGATAGCCTGCGCTTATTGATGCACTATCTTTCAGTCGCATTTTTAATTTGCTTCATTGTTATTGATGCAAAAAATATAAAACACATATTTACTTATGTCAATAAATAAATGCATCATTAGTGATGATGCAATTTGGTAACTTCTGTTATTTAAAATTTTATCAAGTAAAAATCAGATGCAGTAAATTAAGACCCAAGAAGCGACATAATATGTCGCATATAAGTGGCTTTGTTGCACAAAGCTATTCTTGAGGGCTTCTTTAGCAATATAATTTCCAGATGAAGAAGCCTGCACCTAAAACTTACCGTACAACCAATTGGTCCTCGTATAACCAAGCTTTAATCAAGCGAGGAAATATTTCAATCTGGTTTGATCCTAAGACCCAATGGTATGCACAACCACAAGGCAAGCACGGACGAAATCAAACTTATTCCGATACAGCGATTCAATGCTGTTTAATGATCAAATCTCTATTCCGTCTTTCTTTACGTATGGTCACTGGCTTTGCTCAAAGCCTGATTAAACTCTGTGGCTTGAATTGGACAGCACCAGATTACTCCACCCTCTGTAGACGACAAAAGCATATTGATATTGCGATAAGCTATCAGAAAAGTCGTGATGGGTTACACCTACTCGTCGACTCTACGGGTTTAAAATTTTTAGGTGAAGGTGAATGGAAGCGTAAGAAACATCAGCCTGAATACCGTCGGCAATGGCGTAAACTGCATATTGGTATAGATGCTGAAACACTGCAAATACGTGCCGTTCAGCTTACGACAAATAATGTCAGTGATTCACAAGTACTAGGTGATTTACTGGATCAAATCCCACCAAATGAGCGAATAGATTCTGTCTATACCGATGGGGCGTACGACACGAAGTACTACAGACAAGTGATTCAGATCGTCAAGCACATGCAGTAATTCCACCCAGGAAGAATGCCAAGCCCTGGAAAGATTCTAAAATCAGTTCAATAGAACGAAATGAGTTACTTCAAACGGTTAAGCATTTAGGCAGAACCCTATGGAAAAAATGGTCGGGCTATCACCGTCGCAGTTTGGTGGAAACCAAGATGCATTGCATCAAATTATTAGGAGATAAGCTGACGGCAAGATATTTTCAAAGTCAGGTCAATGAAGTTCATGCGCGTGTGGCAGTTCTGAATAGATTTACGGAATTAGGTAGACCTCACACCCAAGTTGTCACTTAAATTTGAATGGATTGGGGAAAACTCAGCTTTTGAATGTTTATGCAACAAAGCCCCTTGTATGCGACAGATCAACATGGCAAAAATATTCCAATTAATTTTCGAATTTATGATAAGTCAGAAAGTAAAACCAAGAATGATTACTTTATGGAGATGTTAAGTGAAGTACTCAATTGGGGTGCAAAGATTCAATTTATTACAGGTGATAGTTGGTATTCATCGACTGAAAATCTAAAAACCATAAGAAAACATGGTATTCGATTTATGTTTGGTGTCGACAGTAACCGTAAGGTTTCCCCTGAAAAAGGACAATGGTTTCAACTCCGTTTATTGCCGAATTTTCATCAGGGTCAAGTGGTCTGGCTCAAAGATGTTGGCTTTGTACAATTATTTAAGACTCAGTTAAAAGAACAGCAGAGATTTTATATTGTGCATCAAGATGAAGATGATTTATTGTCCTTTGATGGTTTTTATGAATTACATTCAAGTCATTGGAAAATAGAACAATATCATCGAGTAATTAAACAGGTTTGTCATATTGAAAAGTTTCAAGTAAGACGATCCAAGCTGATTTTGAATCATATTTTCTCAGCCTTGATGGCCTATGTTGAGATACAAAAGAACCAGTTTGAGCGGATCTTTGAAAATGTATATCGTTGGCAGAAGAAATTATTTAGACCAATTATCAAGAACTTTATTGATGAATTTATTCTCGATAAGAATCATCTGCTGCCACAGAAAATCTATAAATAATAGTGCGTAAGTCCTATATTAATAAAATAGATTAAATTTTAAATGCATATTGGACACGGTTTATTCCTCGATGACAGATTGGTTGCCATACTTAGTATTTTGCATTAAAAACTATGACCGTTTCTAATCAAGACGTACTATCTGTTAAAGTACCTGTCATCATTTGATAATGCCCCATTTGACCAGACCTATTAAAAATCTCTTTAAAAACAGATAAATATGATTCATTAGTTTGCTGTCCGTGGTTAATATACAAATCATCATGGATTGAGTGTGAACCATCATTGACCCATGCAAATAACGACTGACAAATTAGCTTCTCATTCCCTTCAAAAAGATCACAAATTTCATCTTTTTTCATACTACCCCACATTGTGAAATAGTTTTCAAGAATTCGACGTAATGTATTCTGAATAGTTAGGTTTGACTGATTATTGGTTTTAATATCTGACCAGAGTAGCTCATAGGCTGAACGGATAGGATTCTCTGAGCATTTTTCAATAGTAGATCCGCTAGAATTTTTCTTGACCATCCAAAAGGTTTCATCGCCCATGATCTGATTCTGACTTCGTTTGTTATTAAAAGTAATTTCTTTATGAAAATAAACGTTATGGGTCAAAACAAAAACTTGTTTAATCAAAGCATTATTAGTGCGAACATGATCAAATACACGCTTTATGAGGCTACTTACAATATAGAGAATATCACTATCTAAACTAGAAATAGGGTCATCAAAGACAACAATTCTATTTTCGGTAATTCCTGATGAAGAATGGGAACCTTTTACAAGTGAATAAAAATAGAGGAAAGTTATAAATGTCTTTTCTCCTTCACTCAAAGATCGGCTAGCATCATCTCCATTTGCTCGGCAAATTCTATAATGACCTTGTTCATCTACAGGGCTTATATAGAATGAGGTAAAGCCGAATGATTTGAGAAGATCGTTTATTTCATTTACTGTCGGTATTGTTGACGTAGCTTTCTTTTCAAATACTTTTAGTTGAGCTTCTAAATTACCTAAAATTTCTCTTTTTTGCTTTAAGCTATTGTTCATTCCGTTAATAGTAGATTCGAGTCTCGTCTTATTTTTTAAATAACTACTCAAGTCACTATCTAACTCATTTATAATGTATTTCCAAACTTGATTTGTAAGGTTTTGCTTTTCAGTCGAGAGGTTCTGGACAACTTGATTGTGGAGCATAATCTTTTGATTTACATCTTGGATCATATCTAAGATTTTACTAATAATAGGTTCTAATGGTTCTAGAGAAACTTTTAGGCTCGGTTCTGACAATTTCCTTTGTAAGATACCTTTGTTCCGCTCCAAACGCTCATTGAGTATTTGAGCTTCTGCTTGAAAAAGGTCTATTTCTAAAAAAGGTATATTTTGACTACTTATGAATTGAATTGCATTTAATACCGTTTCAGATGTGTCTAGATATTGCCTAAATATTTGTTCAACAATGCCTATTTCCTGCTCATATGTTTCACTAAAAAATTGAAGTAATTCATCAGAAAGACTTGGGGAAGTTATTTGCTGGCAAAAAGGGCATTGGGGATAACTTTTTTCAAAATGTTCACGCCCATGTTTAACCCAATCACTATTACCTATAGTTTCTATAAGCTTAGAGATATTAACATCTTGATTACCAATAATTATTCTTTGTAAAATCGGGTTTTTTTCTACTTCAATAAGTGTAGCAGCATTAAAAGCTGGAATAAGATTGTATCTTTCGACGTTACTTGAAAATATTGTAGAGGCTTTCTCTTTTAACTCTTCTAATGATAATAGAATTGATTGATTGATTTGTTTTTCCAGTAGAACTTTATCTTTAAATCTTTCCGCACTATTTCTAAATCCAGTAAAAGCATCTTGAAAATACGAGTCATACTTTTGTTTTTTTTGCCAACATTTTGCTTGTATTTCAGGATCTAATGCTGCTCTTTCAGAGACTTTACCACCTTGGTTAGCTTCACCATTAAGTTGAATATTTAACCCACGTATATCATTCTTTGTTTTATCGATTTGTGGACGCAATAAAGCAATTTGACGTTCTGCCTCAACTTGATCGTCACCTAGAGTAAAAACTCCTTTAACGGTATTTTCTTGATTGAAATTACGATCAATAAAATCTTTATTATAGACGAGAGTTTTTATTGGTTCTTCACCAAGCCATTGAAGTAAACAATGTGTGTAGCCTAATGGTTGATCTATAATTCTACCAATTGTAGTTTTTCCAGACCCATTTGCCCCAAATATAAAATTTATCTGCTTTAAACAGAGGTGGATCAGGAAATTTGAACAACACTTATAAGTGATATTTTGCTCCCCAAATGATGTTATAAACATCAATATATGGAGTATTTTATGGCACGTAGACCAAGAAGAAATCATTCAAATGATTTTAAAGCTAAGGTAGCACTTGCTGCGATTAAAGCAGAAAAAACACTTGCTGAATTGAGTGCTGAATTTGATGTTCATCAAAACCAAATTATCGACTGGAAAAATCAACTGATTTCAGCTTCCTCGCAAGCTTTCGATCAATCAAAAGCTCCAACAGAACCACCCATCGATCTAAAAAAACTACATGCAAAAATCGGTGAGCAGGCATTAGAAATTGATTTTTTAGAAGGTGTGTTGAAGAAACTGGGCCGCTTCAACCACAAAAGTTAATCGATGACTCACTTCAGATTTCAGTATCTAAGCAAGCTCAGCTGCTGAAAGTCTCCCGTGGTTGTTATTACTATCGCCCAAAACCTGTGAGTGCATCAGATCTGAAGCTGATGCGGTGTATGGATGAGTTACATATGCAATACCCTTTTGCAGGTAGCCGTATGATGCGTGATTTGTTGAATCGTCAAGGACATCATATAGGACGACGTCATACACGTACTTTAATGAAGAAAATGGGCATTAATGCGTTATATTGCAAACCAAATTTAAGCCAGGCTAATCAAGCTCACCGCAAATATCCATATCTGCTCAAAGGATTGGCTATTCAGCGCAGTAATCAAGTGTGGTCTACGGATATAACGTATATCCCTATGGCAAAAGGCTTTGTTTATTTATGTGCTGTGATTGATTGGCATAGCCGCAAGGTACTTGCGCATAGAGTATCGATTAGTATGGAGGTTACATTTTGCATAGAAACATTAAATGAAGCTATTGAAAAATATGGTCGACCTGAAATATTTAATACAGACCAAGGCAGTCAGTTTACCAGTGATGCATTTATTGATGTATTGAAATCAAATGACATCCAAATCAGCATGGATGGTAAAGGTCGATGGGTTGATAATGTGATGGTTGAACGATTATGGCGGAGCGTTAAATATGAAGAGGTGTATCTCAAAGCCTACAGCAATGTTTTGGATGCGAAGAAGCAATTAAACGCATATTTTGAATTTTATAATTTGAAACGACCTCATTCGAGTCTGGACAAAATGACTCCAGATGAGTTTTACTATGACCAGCTACCACAACAAAATAAGGTAGCTTAACTAGAGCAGAGTATCACTTATAAATAAGCTTTTAGTTGTTCAAACATGTGGGACCACCTCTAACCATCTAATTGTGTTGGTACACTATAAGTAGCAACATTATTTATATAGACTCCAGTAAGCATAGCTTTCCCTATTTTTAATTTGCACGATTTAAAATTTATTTTTTTAGATTATATAGTTACATACAAATATCATCTACTAATTTTAGAAATATATAATAGCCCCATAATAAATAACGGTCGTTTTCTTACATTCGGAACAATATTCTAAAGTGATTTAATTTTTGCCATCCAGTATAAGGTCTTAGATATGAATCGATTAACTTTTATAAACGGTGCGATTGTTTCTGCGTCTAATGTTCGCAAATCTTGGAGCAAAATTGTTCAATGTGTCAAAGAAAGTCATAAACCTGTTTTTGTTTATACGAAGAATGCGCCCGAAGCTGTTGTTCTGAGTTTTGAAGAATTTCAAAACATGCAGGAAATTGTTGAAGCCGTCCGGCGTGAACAGCTAGGACAACAAATGGTTTATGATCTTTTGGATATTAATCAGCTCACTGGTCAACCGATCAAACACATGCTTTTGAACCCCAAAGGTGTATTTGAAGAAGTAAATGGACAAGAAAAATAGCTTTTGAGGATATTAGCGGATTCGAGATTAGAGACAAGCTGATTTAAAAGTCATCTTATATTTATATTCGTTGCACAATGAGCTTTGATTTTCGTGAAATACTAGGAAGTGAAAACATATTCGTAAGTTAAGTAGCCCTGATGACATAGAGTTGACTAAGTTTATTGAAAATTACAAAGAACGCTTGGATGTCTATAGAACTATATTAAATAATGCACTGGGTAAAGTAATAGACTCACCCCAATGGATAAGTCTATTAAAAAGAGCGTTCAAAATTCTGTGTCAGCCGAATTGGCTAGAGTTTAATTATATCATCGAGTCTACCTCCAAAGTAAATCGATAACTGTGTGATGGTTTGCCCCCAATTTGTCACCGGCATTGTCCATTTTTCAGAAGCCTGTTGAATGCCAATATACAGCAATTTCAGTAGGCTATTCTCATTCGGAAAAGCCCCCTTGGTTTTGGTCAGTTTTCTGAATTGGCGATGTACCGCTTCAACCGCATTGGTGGTATAAATTGGCTTCCTAACCGCTTTCGGATATTTGAAATAGGCACTCAGTAAATGCCATTTTTCACGCCATGAACGAATGACTTTCTCGTATTTATCATTCCATTTGGCTTCCAGCTCATCTAGCGCCATTTCAGCGGCCTGCTTGGTATCTGCCCGGTAAACAGGCTTCAGATCAGCCATAAAGGCTTTTTGATCCTTACAGGCCACATAACGCAAGCTATTGCGGATTTGGTGAATAATGCATAACTGCACTTCTGTCTGCGGAAATATGGCAGCAATTGCTTCAGGGAAGCCTTTAAGCCCATCCACACAAGCAATAAGAATGTCTTGGATGCCACGGTTTTGCAGATCTGTCAGTACACTGAGCCAGTAATTGGCACCTTCACTTTCTGATAGGTACAGGTCTAGTAGCTCCTTATGGCCCTCGGTATTTAATCCAAGTACGGTATAAACTGCTTTGTTGACATAGCGCCCCTCATCCTTGATCTTATAATGAATGGCATCCAGCCAAACAAATGAATAGACAGCATCAAGCGGACGCTGTTGCCAGGCACGTAATTCGGGGATTAGCTTGTCTGTAATATTGGTAATGGCACCTTCAGAAATATCTAATCCATACATATCGGCAACATGTTTTTGAATATCACGGTAGCTCATGCCCAGTGCAAATAGCGAAATAACTTTACTGTCGATCTCTTCAGAGAGTTTGGTTTGGTTTTTCTTGATGAGTTGGGGCTCAAAATCACCAGTGCGATCCCGAGGTGTTTCCAGCTCAAATGAACCGGAGGATGATTTTACGGTCTTGCCAGAGTAACCATTCCTACGATTGGATGGTTTAGGATTTTCTTCCAAATAGTTTTCAATTTCAGCATTTAAAGCTGCTTCTGTCAGCTGTTTGATCAGTGGTGTCAGGATACCGTTTTCACCAGTGAGGAGTTGTCCTGACTGTAATTGTTTTAAAGCTGCTTCGAAATCAAAGTTGTTTGCCATGATGTGTCATTTCCTGTTTGATTCAGTTTATTGAAATGACACAGATTTTTGAACACTACCCTATTAAACTAAAAACTATTTAAGATTTTTATTGACCTCTTTAAAGATAGTTTCAAATCTTGATAAAGTAGTTTCTGAAAGATTATTAACAAAATCCTTATTACTAGCAAATTCTTTTGCAGGCAAATAATGATTAAACCTATTCTTTTTAATAACTTTATTAATTTTTGATAATATATCTTCAATTTCAGTACTTAATTCTTCCACCTTAATTTCAGCATGAGTAGATGACAGAGAAATATTAAAAAGTTGCAGATATTCATCAACAGTAAACATATCTTCAATATCAGCTTTTTTTCTATTATCTAAAAAATCATGAAAAAATTTTATATTTTTATCAGATATAATTTTTTGAATAGTTAGACTATCAAATCTTGCCTGAGACTTTTGGTCAGTAAATGAATCTAAAAGGCAGAAAATTGATAGTTTTGAACCTCGAAGTAATGAAATAAAACTAGCAACTTTATCTAAACCACCTGTAGGCACAATTGTAATATCTTCATTTAATCCAGTTCGTTTATTCGCATTCAAATATTCTGAAATTGTAGTTAAGTATAGTAAGTCTGAGACACCTTCTACCAATAGATTCTTTTTAGAAATAAATAAATTCTGTGCAACATCATATCCTAAAGCAGCTTGTAAAGGGAAAAGTGTATTAGGATCTTTTTGTTGAATGCTATCACTAACGATAGAGCTATCTGAGTCACTAAATACCGTTCTGACCCGATTTAATTTCGTTGTTTCTACCATGAAAGGTGAGTGAGTTGTATAAATAACTTGATATTTATCAACTAAACTCTCTAAAAAACGTAGTAAATCTGCTTGAGCAGTTGCATGCAAGTTAAGGCCTGGCTCATCTAAGAGTAGAATATATTTTGAATTTGAATCAGCCTGAATTTTGTTAAACCAAACTAAGAATGAAAAAAACCAATTAAATCCTTTACTTCTATTCTGAAGAGGTAAAGAAACTCTCGTTTTCGAGTTTTTTACACGGATATCTAAGACATGTTCAACAATATTTGTATCGACCGTTGTAGCACTGCCATAACTTGTATTTACTTGCCTTTTAGCAGTAGCTGTTTTTTTATCAATTTTAAATTCAATATTTAAGTTCTGATTTGCAGACCAATATTGAAATAATGTGTCAGAAATCAAAGCCTCAGTTGCTTCTAATTCAGCAATAAAGTCTTCGAAATCATCAGCATTAATAAGTTCATTCACATTAATTTCAGATAAATCTAACAGCGCCTTTGCTGTTTTTAGATCGTCCGATAGATCAACATCATCATCTAAAAAACTTTCTAGAATAATTCTTGATGGGAGCTGATAATATTCATCATAGTAAATAAATTTTGGTAAATGTCTTTTTATTAAAACACTATATGTATATCTTTCAATAAAAGACATCCATGTAGAACTTTTGAAGAAATATTTTCTTAAAGGCTCTAACCTTTCGGTTTCATCAGAGAACTTCTTTAATATTTGATCGAATTGCTCTTCCGTTAGAGCCAACTTCAACTCAGCTTTTACATCATCACCAATATCAGATAAATTTAAGTGTTTTAAAAATAATTCAAAATTTATCGATACACCACTTATTAAAGTAGATGAATCACCATAAGAACTTGTTAGGGTGATTTCATTACTTCCTTGCCAAGTTCCTTTACCTAACCTATTTTCGATAAAGCCAATCAACTCATCTGAAAGATGATAAGTGCAAATAATTGCTTTAGGTTTGCTATCCGACCTACTGATACTCTTTAGTTCTTTTCGTGGATAGTCTAAGGTTTCGTTAAATTTAAACTTTTCATCATCTTCAAAATAATTAGTTTTAGCTAAACATTCTAAAACAGAAGTTTTTCCCGATTCATTCATTCCTACTAAAACAGTTATATCTTCCTCAATGTTTATTGATTGAGGAGTTGTAAATGACTTATATTTTAATATCTCAATATTTTTAAGTTTAATCATTAATATTTCTCCCTAAAATTAAATATATAATACTGATAAAGATTAACAATAGAGGTGGTCCCACATGTTTGAACAACTAAAAGCTTATTTATAAGTGATACTCTGCTCTAGTTAAGCTACCTTATTTTGTTGTGGTAGCTGGTCATAGTAAAACTCATCTGGAGTCATTTTGTCCAGACTCGAATGAGGTCGTTTCAAATTATAAAATTCAAAATATGCGTTTAATTGCTTCTTCGCATCCAAAACATTGCTGTAGGCTTTGAGATACACCTCTTCATATTTAACGCTCCGCCATAATCGTTCAACCATCACATTATCAACCCATCGACCTTTACCATCCATACTGATTTGAATGCCATTTGATTTCAATACATCAATAAATGCATCACTGGTAAACTGACTGCCTTGGTCTGTATTAAATATTTCAGGTCGACCATATTTTTCAATAGCTTCATTTAATGTTTCTATGCAAAATGTAACCTCCATACTAATCGATACTCTATGCGCAAGTACCTTGCGGCTATGCCAATCAATCACAGCACATAAATAAACAAAGCCTTTTGCCATAGGGATATACGTTATATCCGTAGACCACACTTGATTACTGCGCTGAATAGCCAATCCTTTGAGCAGATATGGATATTTGCGGTGAGCTTGATTAGCCTGGCTTAAATTTGGTTTGCAATATAACGCATTAATGCCCATTTTCTTCATTAAAGTACGTGTATGACGTCGTCCTATATGATGTCCTTGACGATTCAACAAATCACGCATCATACGGCTACCTGCAAAAGGGTATTGCATATGTAACTCATCCATACAGCGCATCAGCTTCAGATCTGATGCACTCACAGGTTTTGGGCGATAGTAATAACAACCACGGGAGACTTTCAGCAGCTGAGCTTGCTTAGATACTGAAATCTGAAGTGAGTCATCGATTAACTTTTGTGGTTGAAGCGGCCCAGTTTCTTCAACACACCTTCTAAAAAATCAATTTCTAATGCCTGCTCACCGATTTTTGCATGTAGTTTTTTTAGATCGATGGGTGGTTCTGTTGGAGCTTTTGATTGATCGAAAGCTTGCGAGGAAGCTGAAATCAGTTGATTTTTCCAGTCGATAATTTGGTTTTGATGAACATCAAATTCAGCACTCAATTCAGCAAGTGTTTTTTCTGCTTTAATCGCAGCAAGTGCTACCTTAGCTTTAAAATCATTTGAATGATTTCTTCTTGGTCTACGTGCCATAAAATACTCCATATATTGATGTTTATAACATCATTTGGGGAGCAAAATATCACTTATAAGTGTTGTTCAAATTTCCTGATCCACCTCTCAATTTCATTGTTTCTAAGCTTACTATGATAACTCGCAAGAAACAGTTTTAATGGATATTGGGCATCACCCACTGTTTCATTGATTGAAGTAAATTTATTAAAGCCGCCATCAAACCAAGCTCCAACTTATAAAGTATTTTTATCACTTAAATTTACAAAATCTTTAGAAGTCTTTCACTAAAAACCTTATTCCGCTTTTTAGTTTTACATGACTTTAATAAAAAAAGACTACCTTATGATAAAAATAAAAAGTTAAACCACCTAATAATTTACTTTTCAAAATCAATCCGAACTTTTTTTGTTCATTGGCTCATTCAATTGATCAATATTCACTCCATACTTATGAGCATTGTATTGCCATACTACGGTAATCCCCCCTCAAAATAATTGAACTCAAAAGTAGAAAATCGAATAATCCTGTTGAAGGAGATTTTTTATGAAAACATCCAATATATTCAGCAAAGTTAGTCAAACGCCTATAAATTAATTCTTTAGAAATATAATCTTGAGTAGTAACCACTTTTATTCTAGATCGCTCTTTGTTACTACTTTTTGGAAAACTTATAATCTTTTTATTTGAGGCCATTCCATCTAAGCGACTACGACTGAAACTGGCTAAATTTGCTATAGCTTCGATTTCATTTAATTTTAAAAAATCTTTACTTTTTTATCCTTTGTTCCAAGTCAACTTCTTACTTACCCAACAACTGAAAGAGCAACTTAATATCTTCCAAAATAGCTGAAATTGTATTGATTGACTGACCACGATTTCTTAAATGAATGATCGTATATAAATTTGGATAAGTCATAGGAACACCATCACTACCCAAAAGAACAGCAAATCTCTCACCACTACCCATGACAAATCTTTTGATGACCATAAGTAAGCTTAACAATAACTCTAGGTATGAAATATATTAATTAAAGACTAAAAAAGTTTACAGTTTCTTTGCTAAAAACTGTAAACCTTCATTTCAAGTTAATTTAAATCAATTGTTTAGAATTAAACTTAACAAATATACATCTTTGGTAAGTCTCAGAACGGTAGATCGTCATCTAAGTCTGCTGGTGCTGGTGTCGGTGCAGGCTGTTGTTTCGGCGCAAAACCACCCGGGTTATTGTTGCCGTAGCTATTGCCTTGAGCCGGTTGATTATTACCATAACCACCTTGGTTGCCGTAGCCGCCTTGGTTTTGGTTATTATTATAACCACCTTGATTGTTGTTAAAACGTGGTTGATTAAATTCACCACCACCTTGACCTTGCTCACCTTGTTGACGAGCTGAATCTAGCATTTGCATTTGTTCGCCACGAATTTCTGTAGTGTAACGCTCTTGACCATTTTGATCCGTCCATTGACGGGTACGCAATGATCCCTCAATGTAAACTTTAGAACCTTTACGTAAAAATTGCTGAGCGATTTCGCCTAAACGGTTGTGCAACACAATACGATGCCATTCCGTTTGTTCTTTACGCTCGCCAGTATTTTTATCTACCCAAGACTCACTAGTAGCTATTGAAAACTGTGTAAGTGAACCACCATTTGGGAAACTTTTGGTCTCAGGGTCTTTTCCTAAACTGCCAATCAGAATGACCTTGTTAACCGAACCTCTAGCCATGATAACCTCTTAATTTCAATACATTTAATACTTAACTGAACACACCATATTTATCGTGAAGCATAAGGCTATCAGTCTTCCTTAAAACTTCCTTTCATGGAAATGACTTTAGAACATTCTATCTCATTTTTCATTTTTTGAATTTGTTCTTTTGCAACCTTCGCTACCTGTTTTCCATGATACTTTGCTTCAAATGTCTTTATTATTATATCCAGTTCTTTATACCTTCTCCCTACAATTTGTGAATTTAATAAGAAAGCTAAAATATACAATTGTGACTCTAAATTTTGTATTTGATTTTCATCATTCCGATGAGCTGTATTTTCAAAACTACTTTCCATTTCAACTAGTTGGGTTAAGAGTTGGTTATTTTTATCTTCTAACTCTTTAATCCTCAATTTGAGCTCTTTATTTGTTTCAATTGATGTCTTTTTTTTATTAAAGTTATTTTTCGGTAGATTAGCAATCTTTTCATTTAGCTCATCTATTAAAGTTGCATGAATAGGGTCTTTAGTTACAGCATTTTTTGCATATAAAGTAGTTTTTCCTACTGAAGATCCATCTTCAAATTTCGCATTTTCAATAATTTTAGTTTTGGTAATTTTTTTTTCACCATTAGCAAGTAACTGATCAAATGATTCTCTTATTGCTTTTTGGAATCTATCCTTACTATTTGCCAAAAGTTATCTCTCTATTTACCTATTTGATTATTCAAGACATCTGGTTAGCATACCACCAAATTTCTCACTAACTGAAATTATATGCTCTATCATAGCATTATGATTATTGGAGTATTCAATTATTACATTAAGCGCTCTATATTCCATTTATTCACTAAGCTATATCCTTTAATATTTTTTCTGCCTTTTTAATAAATTGTTTTGAACCTTCAATAAGCTGCTCATTTTTGCTTGATTCAACAACTTCTTGATGTAATTTAATTCTTTTCTCCCAATACGATTTACGAGAATTATCTGTGGCGAAGTTAGGGCACTTCATACATATTGTGTCTTTCCTCTTAACAGGATCTAAACCTATCCCTTCAGTTCGACATAAAGCATTTTCCAGACTTGTATGATTTATAAAACAAAATCCATCAGCATGAGCTACCACACGTAAACCAGTATTTATTATGATGTCATCTATGTGATCCGCTATAGTCACAGCATCAAGTAATGTAGATTTAGCTTGTATGATGCGACTGTATCGTTCCAAAGTCTCACTCATTTTTCCTGCGACAACAATCTTTCTTTGAAAAGCCCTATTCAACAAATCAAAAGCTAAATCCTGTTCATTTTTCCCCATAAACTCCCAGACGTTTTCATCATCAGTATATTTCTGAGTAAAATTTAAACTATTATGTTTTAACATTAATCTTAATTCTTCAAGATCACCAATTTCATATCTCCAAGTCCATAGCATTGCGTATGCTCGCCTAAACATATGTGGTCTTAGATCAACTCTATTAAATTTTGCAGAATTCGCGAAATATCTTAAAACCATATACAATCCATTTGTAGTGAGATAGAAACTTTTCTCTCCTGTTCCATTTACAGAATGGCTAAAAGGTAATTTTAATAGAATAGTTTCTAGCCTAGACTTTTCTTTTGTATATTTAGTTAATTCTAATATAACGTTTAAAGCATCTTTAACTTCTTGAATAACTGCTCTTTCTGTTTTTTTACCTGTAATTGTTCCTGCTGTTTTCATTTCTAAACCAACAAGAATATCAAGATCTTTATTTAGTAAATCTATAACATCTTCCTCTTTTGTAAGAGATAATTCATGTTTCCTTTCAGCAAGTAAAATTAATATTATTGTTATAGCTGCCCCATACAAAGCTCGTACCTGCCTTTGTAGGTCACTAGATTTCACCCCAGTTAATTTAAAAAATCGTAAATACATTGATCTATGAGCCATGGAAGTATCCGAATGGATTTTCATGTATTTATCAAATAGTTGTAATGTAAGTTTAGATTCTTTTACTAATTTTAAGGCATGGTTTAGCAACCCAAATATTTCTTGAGGATACAATGTTGGTGTATGACCATTTTCTATTGAATAAGCTTTAGCTAAAGCTGTTATTTTTTTTGATTTAAATGGATTAAATTTAAAAGATTCACTCAAATATTTTCGATGAGAATAAACATACGAAATTACTATCAATTTATTCAAGACCGTACTTTCAGTCAATTTTTTTGCAGCGACATGCTCAATAAAAGACGTTATATCTTCTTGTTTTACTTCAGATAAAGAAAAACACTTTCTTTCAAAGCATAGCCATTCATATATTTCTCGAATAGAACGACAAAAATTAGCTAAGGAACTAGTAGTCTTACATTTATTGGTAGGTGCATTCATTATCCAATAAGCTAATTCCTTCGCAGCACTTTTCCAATAATCCCATCTATTAAAAACCCCAATGTATTCATTAATATCAAAGATGTTCCAATTGACTGTATATCTTGAATTATCATCAGAATGAATATGAGGTTTTAACTTCCAAACATCATCTTCATAATTATTTAATAACCATGGAGTATTTCTTTGGACTAACTTCTCATCAACTTCAACAATATTATTGTTTTTTATATAAAAAATATTATCTCGAGGCTGTTTCATTATAAATATTCTTTTAAGAGAGTGGTGGAAGTTTAATATGCTTAGCTAATTCTAAAGCATTTCTTTTATCTACCTCTAGCACCATGGATATGATCCTAGACAGTATCGTGGACAACAAATCCCTCTAAATTCTTAAAATATTTCTTCTCAAAGGCTTCAGGGCTTAACCAGCCATTTGCAGAATGTCTTCTGACCCGATTGTAATAAATCTCAATATAGTCAAACAAGACAGCATTCGCTTCTTTTCGAGTGGCAAACACACTGCCATGGACCACATGACCTTTCAATGTATGAAAGAAGCTTTCAGTCACTGCATTATCCCAACAGTTTCCACGTCTAGACATACTCTGAGTACAATCATTTGTCAGTAACAGCGCTCTAAAATCACGACTACAGTACTGTGAACCTTGGTCCGAATGAACCATAACACCAGTTGGATAACCCTGACGAGCCATTGCATAGTTAAACGTATCACACACCAACTGGCGGTCTATTCGATGGCTGGTTTGCCACCCCACGATACGACGACTAAATAGATCCAGCATCACACATAAATACAGCCAACCTTGCTTGGTACGGATATAGGTAATATCCGTTGTCCAAACCTTGTTAGGCTGAATGACTGTAAATTGACGCTCTAACAGATTGGGTGCTGTAGGCAAACGATGGTTTGAATCAGTCGTATGCTTGTATTTACGCGCAATCCTGCTGCGTAAACCCAGATTTTTCAGCATTCTTCCAACAGTGCGTTCACTCATGCTGTAACCTAAATCATGCATGTCATGTACCAATGAAGGTGCACCCAATCGTGCATGATGCTGCCAATATACGGCTTTTAAATCATTATATTTCTCTACCGTATTGGCCTGACGTTTTCGCCAGGCATAATAGCCTGAAGTGCTGACACCTAGGTATTTACAGGCAGAAGATACCGTGACTTCATTCATATCTAGATCTTGAATTACCGTGTACTTTTCTTGGCATGATCTGTTAGAAAGTACACATGCGCTTTTTTTAAGATGTCATTGGCTTCCTTGAGCTGTTTGACTTCTTTCTCTAATTCCAAGATCCGCTGTTGTTCTGGTGAAAGTTGACGTTTGCTTGAACCCACTGGATTGGTTTCACGAATCCATTTGTCTAAAGTTGAATAACCCACACCTAATTTCTGGGCGATTGCAGCTATAGGCTCGTGTGAGTTTGAAAGTGCATAATCAATTGCTTGCTGTTTAAATTCAGCACTAAAACGTTTGGCCATTTCTTGGATCTCCAAAGTTAACGTTACGTTATCTTTAGAGGGAAGTACTGTCCATTATTTTGGCTAGGATCAATATTAAGCTTTGAAACTTTACTAATCTTGGTAGCCAATAATTTTCCCATCTTACAATATTGTCAAATTTCAACTCCTCTTCAGATTCTCGAATTGCTTTTTCCCATGCAATCCATTCTGCAATTACCTCATGATCTTTAAACCATAGTCTTTTCGCTTCACAATTCAGCCACTGATCAACAGGCTCATTAAATTCTTTATTTTTTAATGCTTTGTTCCTATTTTCAATATCTCCGTTTAAAGCATTATCGACCAAGTAATGCTGAAATTCTTTTGATTTGTTTAGTAAAATTGAATGAGTATGGACACGCTCAGTATAAATAGTTGTAGTTGTAGAATGAGAATGATTTAATAATTTTTGAATCATAAGTAGACTAGTTCCACTTAATCGTTCAATTAAGGCTATAGTTGGTCTAAAGTTTTGCCCTGTACAAGACCCTTGAACTAAAGGCAAAATTGAAGGTTGCTCAGTTGCTAAATCTGCCAAGAATCTCTTAACAATATTAGTCAAAGTTGATCGATCTAATATTCGAATATATATATTATTATTGGGAGTAAATTGTAAGAATAAGGGAATTTTTTTTTGAGTTAAGATAGCTTTAACCTCACCTCTATTCAAATTCTTTAAAACATTTAACATTCTATTAGCATGACGCATGCAGAAAGAAATCATTGGGTCAGATTCGTTTATATCTCTATATAAGTGTTTTCCTCTAAATTTTTCTAGATAAACTGTAACTTTCTCTTTCTTTGTACTTAATTTAAAACTATCTAGATAACAATAGAACGCTACTGAATCAACATTGGGAGCTAATTCTGGATGGGACAATAATCCTACTATAAAAGGAGCTAAAGTATCTGGATGAGGGAAAAATGCTGCTCTAACTCGATTAGGCGTCCACCCTCTATATTTAAGATAATCTACTATCCCTTTAGGCCATTGGGTTGAATCAGGTAAAATACGGCCATAGTTTACAAAAAGAATGCATAACGCTAACTCAATACTTCGCGGATCTCTCCCGTCTGAATTTAAATAGTAATCTTTAACTTCTTTTAATTTTTTTTCATTAGCTAAAGACAGACTACTAATCGCTTTATCCAAAACTTCTAAATCTCCAGCATGGTTTTCAATCCCCTTAAATACATTTTTAACTCTACTAGTTTTCCAATTTATGGAACGAAAGAAATCTTCCATGCCTTTTGGCCAGTATTTGACTGCTGGAATATTATTTCCAAATTTTGAATATAATATTTGAAAAGCCTCATTTAATGTTCGCTCAGGAACCCTAAACTCCTTATTAAAATCAATCACTTTACTTATTTTATCGAAGTTAAATTCATCTATATTATCAATAATTTCTTGTATTTTATCCCAATCTTCCTCCCATTTCTGTATGTCTCTAATGGCTTTATCATGTATCAAATCAAGTGAAGCTAAACAATAACTTAAAGTCTTAGCTTCTAAAGAGGCTAGTGAAAAAAAGTTACTAATCTCATCAATATCGAATTTATCAAAATTATTATCATTTTCTATATAATTCCGTGCTATATCCCCAAATGAAGGTATTGGTTTCTTTTCAATATTTTCAAAATTTAGAGGAATAATAAAATCCTCAATAACATCTATTGAAATTAAATACTTAACAAAATTACATGCAGCTGAATATTTTTGCCCCTTAGTAGATAAGGTATTATCAGGATTAGCATCCAATTGATTCTTATAAAGGATCATTGTTTTTTCATCAATTTTTCTTGAAAGTTTAGAAATTATTCTCAGAAAATTTCTTAATACTAAAAACTGCGTCCTAGCTGACCGCTTTCCCTGAAGATATGTTTTGACTCCTGAAACTATTTCATAAAAATGATCTAATGTATTCAATTCACTGAGATCATAGTATTTATTTTCAATGTTTATCTCTGCTTTTGGAAAATCTAAAATTGTGTCACTTTTAGATTTTTTGAGAGAAATAGGAATACGTTGTAGCTTACTCATCGATATCCTCTAAATCTAAATAAAGACGAGCGGTATAAGTATCGACAGTAGATGCATGCTTATGCCTAGTAAGCATTTTGGTAACTTGCTGAGGATCACGAATATTCGTTTTTTCTGAAACTCCTTTTAATATAGTAGTAGCAAAACGATGCCTTAGCCCATGTGTCCATACATGTTGGTCTTCTGTGAGCTCTCCATCCTTTACAGCCTGACACCAACCAGTCCTAATTTGATTCGATAACGTTCTAGGATGAAGTGCTTGGCCTGTTTTTAAAGAAAGAAAAACTTCTTGAGGTGGACTATATGCCTTTCTGGTCAATTGTGATTTTTCTCTAAACTTTTTAATAATCTCCTTTCTTTCGAAATCCATATAGTCTCGGGTTTTTTTCAACAAATCAGGACTAACAGGAATTGTGCTTTTCTTCATTCCTTTTGTCACATTCAAAACAATATGAATATTTTTCTTTGCTATCAAACTTTTCTCAATTTCGTCTCTAGCAGGAATTTGATCAATGTTTAAGGCACAAATCTCATGAGCACGAAGTCCAGCATCTTTCCCCCAATCCACCATTACACTAAAACGCTTTTCCAAACTGTTGGATTTAAAATGTTCTACTGCTAATACTTTTTCGATCCATTCTTCTTTAGGTGCAAGCTTAAGTGGAGACTTTTGCTTAGAGTAATACTGAATCAATTGATGAGTAAAAGAATCTTTATTTGAAATTATTCTGATTTTAAAAGTTGAAGCAGTACCAATTAAATTTTTACAGTACTCGTTATCTTCACACCAAACCAAGAAATTAATAACGGTGGTTAAAATCTGTGAAACATAAATAGGAAAATTTGAATTTCTCTCAAGTATTTGATCAGCATATGCTTCTAACCAATCGTCATCAATATAATCAAAGGATACTTCTGGATTTTCAACTTCAAGTTGAGAGAAAAAATCACATAAGTGTTTGCTATAAGTACGACGTGTACTTTCACTCCACACTACCCTGTGTGAAAGAAAATATTTTAAAACAAGCCGATTTAGAATATGTTCATTATTTAAAATTACAGGAAATTTCTTATAAACTTTATTAGAGAGTTTTACTTCATCTAAGTAATTAATGTATGCCATCTATACACCTCATCTATCCCTATCGAACTACTTTATTAGAGCAAGTTCTATAGAGCAGAGTATAAATGAATATACAGCATACTTATAGTAAAATATTAGAGTAAGAATTTAATGAGCAATAATAACCTTATTTACACCACGCATTAGCTGTCTTCATCCTATTCATTTCTATGTTTTACTTTATAAGAGTTATGCTTAAATGGCTACCTCTTTACCAAACAACTGCGTTAAATCACGTCGTGCAGCATCATCAAGAGACTGTTTATCGACTTTAATATAAGCAACTTGCTGGTCAGGCATCACCACAACTTCTTCAATACCACGAATTGCCAATAGCTGTGTGGTCCACTCATTCACCTGTTGCACTTGCGGCAATGGCAACACAATCGATGACAAATACCGCGGCTGAGCTAAACCAAAACTAATTAGCAGCCATATTATAGCAATCCCTGCTAAGACACTCCATCCAATCGCAGTATTATGTAACATCAATAATTGACCACCTAGCGTGCCACCAAAAAAAGCACCTAAGAACTGGCTACTGGCATTTACACCCATAGCGGTGGCTTTCGACTGAATTGGAGCTGACTTTGATAACCAAGAAGGCAATAAAGCTTCCATCACATTAAAAGCGATAAAGAAAATACCGAGGCCTGCAAGTAAGACATATTTAGACTGATAACCAAATATCAGTAATAGCAAACCTGCAATAATGCCTGTAATTGCGGTTAAGAAAATGCCGCGCATTTTGCGGTATTTCTCAGCGATGATAATGCTCGGAAATGCAAAAAATAAACTAATCACCAAGAGTGGCAAATACACTAAACCATGGCTCGCCAAAGGAATATGCGCAAACTCGATAAGCTGTGAAGGCACATAAATAAACATGGCTGTCAGTAATAAATGCAATGCGAAAACTGACACATGTAAACGGTTTAAATCACCCATTTGAATGACTTGTTTAAGCTGTGCCATATAGCCTTGCTGATAATTACGATGATGGCGGGTCACTTTAGGCACCAGCAATAACATCAAAATCGCAATTAAGCCCATAATGGTTGTCACAAAGAACAAACCAGAAATACCAACAAGACTGGTGAGCCAAGGCCCTAGACTAAATGCCACCACAAAAGACAGACCAATACTCATACCCATCGCAGCCATGGCTTTAGTACGCTGCTCTTCACGTGTCACATCGGCTAAAAGCGCCATGACCACTGCCGAAACTGCCCCAGCCCCAGCGATAGCACGACCAATAATTACGCCATAAATCGTGTCTGATAAACCCGCAATTGCTCCACCAATAGCAAAGAGTAGCAGGCCAAATACTACAAGTGGTTTACGGCTAAAACGGTCAGCTAGTAAGCTAAAAGGAATTTGTAAAATAGCCTGACTTAAGCCATATATACCCACAGCCAAACCTATGAGTGCTGGAGTCGCATATTGATATGACTGCCCGACTACAGAAAAAACCGGAATAATCATGAACAGACCCAACATGCGTAGTGCAAAAATACTACTTAAAGCAAAAGTTGAGCGGCGTTCCAAAGCATTCATCATATCAATACACGTTATCAAACTAGGCAAATTATAAGCCGATTCGTTTCTAAAAATACGGGAGAGATGATTTAAAATAACGATTTCGGCTTAAAAAAATAAAGAGGCATTTAGCCTCTTTATTCTATCGAACTTTACTGAAAATTAGCTTAAGACGATTCTTGTTCACGTTTTGCATATTGGATAGATGCAATTACTGCCCATGCAATAAATGCAACACCAATGAGGCCTGTCACGACTTCTGGTATATGTAAACCTGTACCACTTGCAATCATAATGAAAGCCAATGCACCAATCGCATAATGTGCACCATGTTCTAAAAACACATAAGCGTCTAATGTGCCCTTTTCAACAAGATAAACCGTCATTGAACGAACGAACATTGCACCAATTGCAAGACCTAGCATAATCACGACAACGTCACTGGTAATGGCAAATGCACCAATTACACCATCGAAACTAAATGATGCATCTAATACTTCAAGGTATAAGAAACCACCCAAACCGGCTTTAATCACACCAGAAGCAGCGCCTGAACCGTCTTGCATGACTGCATTACCATCTTCATCAATTTCAGGTTCGCCGCCCAATAAATGACTAAGAACTTGTACACCAATGTAAACCACAATGCCCCAAACGCCAGCCATTGTCACAGCTAAACGCTCATGATCTTCAACATAGCCCGCCATTACAATTAATGCGATGAGTGCAATAAAAACCGACATTGCTGGTACATTGGCTAGGTCAGATAATTTAACTTCAAGCCATCTAAACCAATGGGTTTCTTTCTCTTCATCAAAGAAGAAGTTTAAGAAAACCAACAATAAGAATGTTCCACCAAATGCAGAAATTTCCGCATGGTGAGCCATTAAACGTTCAGAATAGGTTTTTGGATCATTGAGTGCCATTTTAGCAACTTCAATAAAGCCCATGTCGGCAGTCATAGAAACAATCAAGACAGGGAAAATCAATCGCATACCAAAAACGGCGATTAGAATACCGACTGTCAAAAAGATCATTTTCCAAAAATGATCCCAACCACGAAGTACCGATGCATTTACGACAGCATTGTCAAAAGATAATGAAACCTCCATTACAGCTAAAATTGCAGTAATAGTTAAAGCTTTAAACATGGTCGACACGCCAGCTTCAGGTCCATGGGTAAAACCCCAGTAAGCGGCGAGTGCTAAACACACCACCGTAAAAAATATCGAAAATCGGAAATGCTTCATGGATCAGACCTATACCAAGAACTAAATGTAATCTTTCTTAAAAACCGCGGCTATTATATCGATAATTAACCACAAAACGATGTTGTTTTATGCCGTTATTACCTTTACTTTATCTTCATGTTTAATAAAGAAATTTATAATATTTCATTAACTTGTTAATCGTATTAAATATTTTCTTGCGATATATCTATCATTATTATTTTTGTATTTTAAAATTGATTTAAAATCGAGGTTAGCTATCTTATTTTAAATGGAATGATTTTATGCTTTTTTCTCAAGAACTCTGGCAACGTAATTTAAATTTATATCAAAAAATTCTCGACCTGCCTTTTAATCAGGAACTTGCTAACGGTACTTTAGATAAAGAAGCTTTTTGTCATTATGTCATTCAAGATGCTCAATACTTAGTGGCCTATGGTCGCGTACTGGCTGTTGCAGCAGCAAAAGCCTTTGATGCTGACGATATTATGCAGTTTTCAGATGCAGCTAAAATTGCAATTGTGGTTGAGCGCAGTTTGCATGATGACTTTATGAAAAATTTTGGTGTCACCAAAGAAGAATTTCAAAATACACCACTGACCTTGGCAGGCCATCATTACACTTCATTTTTAACAGCAACGGCTTGGTCTGAAAGCTACCCTGTTGTACTTGCTGCACTTTTACCTTGCTTCTGGATTTATGCCGAAGTCGGTAAAGACATTGTGAATAAGTCTGTCCCGAACAATCCTTATCAGGCATGGATTGATACCTACGCAGGTGAAGAATTCCATACCGCCGTTCGTAATGTGATTGCCACTATAGACAAAGTTGCTGCACGTTGTGATGCAGATACTTTAGAGAAAATGCATGCTGCTTATACCATGGGTGCAAAACTTGAATGGTTATTTTGGGATAGTGCCTACCATCAAAGACAATGGTTAGGTTTAGATCAGATCTAAAATAAGATGAGGCTCTGACCATTTACTTCGTTAAATGGTCAGTCTTTCATTTAACTTTGGAACAACTGCCAACCATAAATTAAACCTGCCGCAGCGACCACCCAACATAAGGTTGCCAAGCCCAGACACGACCACATCGACACGCGTGTTGCCAGCATGTAAACCGCAACTAAATAAATGGCATAAGGAATAAGTGACCATAGACCAAACAGAGCCGTTTTTTGTAACGCTTCGGCTCCTTTTTGCTGAAAAACAATCACATGAGCAATTAAAGCAAAGGTAGGAAAAAGCGGGACTAAACCTGCAATATAAAATGCCTTACTTTTCGATAAAATCGAAATAATAAGGACAACCCCAGCCCCCAACATACACTTTAAAAATAACGCCCACATGCGCTGATCCTATTTGGTCATTTCCATTTCAAAACGCTGTATTTTGCGCTTTTTAAAGAAAATTAACAGCGACTAAAGCAATCAATGCAGGAACTGCCTGAATATAAATAATCTTTTTACTTGCAGTCAGCCCACCATAAATACCCGCAATCAGTACACAGCCTAAAAAGAAGTTGGCAATTGATGTGGCAAACGGTGCATCAGCCAATAAAGACCAGAATAAACCTGCTGCTAAAAAGCCATTATAAAGCCCTTGATTTTGTGCCATGACTTTGGTGAGTTTTGCTTTTTCGGCATTATTTCCAAAGGCTTTCATGCCATAAGGTTTGTCCCACAAAAACATTTCTAACACTAAAATATAGACATGTAATATTGCGATAAGCGCAATGAATATTTGTCCGATCATACGTTTTTCCTTTTTATTTTAAAGATATGAAAAAAGATCAGTCTCTCGACTGATCTTTTTTATGTTTTACGGCTTTAGCAATACCTTGCCTTGACGAGCACCCTGCGTTGCTTTTTGAGCGGCAGTTTTAATCTCATCAAAACTAAATACACCTTCTACAGGCAAGATTAATTTTTTCTGAGTCGCTAATGTTAGCAGCTCAACGATCAATTCCTTTTTACGAGCTGCTGGCATTTCTTTATTGACCACACTCGCCCAGAAACCTTTTACTGTCGCTTGTTTAAAAATCAAATCGCCCGATGAAATCTGCATGGTTTCGCCAGTCATACTACCAAACGAAACGAGTAGGCTATTTTCACTGAGTAAATTCAGCATTTCACCACTTGCTGTTCCACCAATCGAGTCCACACCAGCAATAAGAGGTTGGTCACCATGAATCTGTTTAACTTGCTCTTTCCAATTCGGCTGATCAGTCGCAACCACATGTTGGATGCCTAATGCTTGCATCTCGGCAATTGCATCAGTACGACGAACCAAATTAATCACAGGTAAACCACGTGCCTGTGCAATCATCGCAACCGTTTTACCTACTGCACCATTTGCCGTGTTTTGGATTAACCATTGACCCGGTTGAACGTTAACAAAGTCTAATAGCATGAGAGCACTAATTGGCATACCAATCAGTTGCGCTGCTGTTTCATCATCAATTTCATTATTTAAAGGAATAAGGCCTTGAGCTGGTGCAATAAAGTATTCAGCCCAACTTCCATGCACAGCTGCAACGGCAATACGTTGCCCTACCTGTACATGTTCAACACCTTCACCCAAGGCATCTACAATACCAACACCTTCACTACCACCAATCGCTGGTAAAGTTGGTTTATAGCCATAACTTCCTCGTACTGTCCATACATCATGATTATGGATAGGAGACATAATGGTTTTAATACGCACTTCGCCTGCTTTCGGCTCTGGCTTTGGCATATCCGCCTGCTCTAAAACGTCTACAGGTTCGCCAAAATTACGATGGATAATACTTCGCATGCTTTATTCCTCTATCGGTTTTAAGAGTTGTTGGGTGGTTTCTAAGGCTAGGTATAAATGTGCTTTGTCTTGCGACAGTTTTGTGAGTAAAGCAGCACCTAACCATAACTGATACATGACTTGCGCAGTTTTTAAAGGCTCAATATGTTTTGGAATTGAACCTTCTTGTTGACCTTCTTTAATTAGCAAAGCCAAACGTTGCGTTAGTTTATGTACGCCTTCGTTAAGAATCTGGCGCATATCTTCTGATAAGTCCGAAACCTCGGCTGCCAGTTTCACAATTAGACAGTTTTCAGCCCAGCTACCATTTACTGGATCATCAATCCACGCCTGCCATAAGGCCATTAAACGGGCATGGGCGCTTTGCTCACCGTGCTGCCAAAGTTGTTCCATACGAACTTTATAGTCAGTCATGTATTGCTCGAGCAACGCACAGCCGAAAGCCTCTTTCGAAGCAAAGTAGTGATAGAACGACCCTTTAGGTACATCACAAGACTTTAAGATTTCTTGCAAACCAACACCGACGAACCCTTTACGTAGTACTAGCTCAAAGCTGGTATCTAGAATGTGTTGTCGTGTAGTTTCGCTTTTGTTTAATCGTTTCATATATTCATCATAAACAACTATTAGACCAGTCGTCTAGTAAAATTATGTTGCTTGTGAAAATAGGCTAAGAGTAGAAATGTAGAGTAAGGAATGTTAAAAATACAATCTGCTTATTTAAACAAATTTTGTCGATTGTCGTTTAACCGTCACAATTTGTCGCTTTAAATCATTTTGTACTACTTGAACAATTTTAAATCGTTATCATATAGGGTCTGTTGTTTATAAATAGCCATATCTCCCTGTGACTAATCAAACAACACCTAAATTTTCATCAATACATAATTGAGATGTTTTATGAGCCAAAGTCATATCCGTATTCGAGGCGCACGTACCCATAACTTAAAAAATGTGTCACTCGATATTCCACGCGACAAATTTGTGGTGATTACGGGGCTATCAGGTTCAGGAAAATCTTCTCTTGCCTTTGATACCTTGTACGCCGAAGGACAACGCCGTTACGTCGAATCACTTTCGGCCTATGCTCGTCAGTTTTTATCGCAAATGGAAAAACCTGAAGTTGACTCGATTGAAGGTTTATCACCAGCGATTGCAATTGAGCAAAAATCTACCAGTCACAACCCACGTTCAACGGTTGGTACGATTACCGAAATTTACGACTATTTGCGTCTGCTTTATGCACGTGTCGGTACGCCTTATTGCCCTGAACACGACTTACCTATGGTTGCGCAAACTGTTTCTGAAATGGTCGATGCGGTAAAAACGCTTGAGGAAGGTACAGCACTTATGTTGCTTGCCCCAGTGGTACGTGAGCGTAAAGGTGAATACAGCAACTTGTTCGAACAACTACAAGGTCAAGGTTTTGTTCGTGCCCGTGTTGATGGTGAAATCATTGATATTGATACACCACCAGAACTCGACAAAAAGAAAAAACATACCATTGAGGTAGTTGTTGACCGCTTTAAAGTACGTGATGACTTAGGCAACCGTATTGCTGAATCATTTGAAACTGCACTGCGTTTAGGTGGCGATATTGCAGTTTTATCGTGGATGAATGGCGAACACCCAGATCGCGTTTTTTCTGCAAAACACTCATGCCCTGAGTGTGATCGCGCAGTTGCTGAACTTGAGCCACGTTTATTTTCATTTAACAATCCGTTCGGTGCCTGCCCTGTTTGTGATGGCTTAGGTACCCGTAGCCACTTTAGCTCTGAAAAGCTCATTCCAAATCCTGATCTTGCGATTAGCGAAGGTGCTATTCGTGGTTGGGATCGTCAACGTCCTTATTACTATTCAATGCTGCAAAAAGTTGCCGACCACTTCGGTTTTCAACTTGATACGCCTTGGAACCAGTTAGATAAAGACACGCAAAAGAAATTTCTACAAGGTACTGGCAAAGAAAAAATCGATTTAAGTTATATCGATGAACGCGGCCGCAAACATACACGCGTACAACCTTTTGAAGGAATTTTGCCACATCTTGAGCGTCGCTACCGTGAAACTGAAAGTAACTATGTACGTGATGATTTAGCTCAATATTTATCTAATGCAGCATGTGATGCATGTGGTGGTTCACGTCTAAATGAAATTTCACGTCATGTTCGTGTAAAAGATAAAACCATTGCAGACATTACCCGCATGTCGATTGGCGATGCAGAAAGCTATTATCAAGATTTAAATCTTGAAGGTGCTAAAGGCGAAATTGCCGATAAAATCTTTAAAGAGATTCGTGAACGTCTACACTTCTTGGTAAGTGTTGGTCTGAACTATTTAAGTCTGGCTCGTTCTGCCGAAACACTATCGGGTGGTGAAGCTCAGCGTATCCGTCTGGCTTCGCAAATTGGTGCAGGTTTGATGGGTGTTATGTATGTACTCGATGAACCATCAATTGGTCTCCATCAACGTGATAATGACCGTTTATTACAAACGCTAATTCGCTTACGTGATTTGGGCAATACAGTATTAGTCGTTGAACATGATGAAGATGCAATCCGTGCAGCTGACCATATTATTGATATCGGCCCGGGTGCTGGGGTACATGGTGGCGTTGTCATTGCTGAAGGAACTTATGAGGAGCTGGCTAAACATGCCGACTCTCTTACAGGTCAATATCTTTCAGGCAAGCTTAAAATTGAGGTGCCAAAAAAACGTACTCAATCGCCACGTCCAGATGAATTCATCAAGCTTTCAGGTGCATCAGGCCATAACTTAAAAAATGTCGATTTGACTATTCCACTTGGCATTATGACTTGTGTGACTGGGGTTTCAGGTTCGGGTAAATCAACACTGATTAACCGTACGTTACTTCCACTGGCTGCAACACAGCTTAATGGTGCAACAACCTTAACAGCTGAAAAGTTCGACTCGATTGATGGTCTACAACACCTTGATAAAGTCGTTGATATTGACCAAAGCCCAATTGGCCGTACACCACGTTCTAACCCTGCAACATACACAGGGCTATTTACACCAATTCGTGAGTTATTTGCTCAAACGCCAGAAGCGAAAGCCCGTGGTTATAGCGCTGGTCGTTTCTCGTTTAACGTGAAAGGCGGACGCTGTGAAGCATGTGAAGGCGACGGCATGATTAAAGTCGCGATGCACTTCTTACCAGACATGTATGTACCTTGCGATGCTTGTCATGGTAAACGCTATAACCGTGAAACACTTGAAGTGGGCTATAAAGGCAAAAACATTTCTGATGTTTTAGAAATGACCGTTGAAGATGCTGCTGAGTTCTTTAGTGCTATTCCAGTCATTCACCGCCGCTTAGAAACCTTAACTCAGGTCGGTTTAGGCTATATTCGTTTAGGTCAGGCGGCTACTACACTCTCTGGTGGTGAAGCTCAACGTGTAAAACTGGCGCGTGAGTTAGCAAAACGTGATACGGGTAAAACACTTTATATCTTGGATGAACCGACAACAGGTCTGCACTTCCATGATATTGCTAAGTTACTCGATATTTTGCATGAGCTACGTAACAAGGGTAATACCATTGTGGTGATTGAACATAACCTTGATGTGATTAAAACAGCGGACTGGGTTGTGGACTTAGGCCCTGAAGGTGGCTCAGGTGGTGGGCAAATTATTGCTGAAGGTACACCTGAACAAGTAGCTGAGGTCGAGATTTCCCATACGGGTCGTTTCTTGAAACCGATGTTGAAACAATAAAACAAAAAAGCCGGAAAGTGATTTCCGGCTTTTTTATCCCTCTACAACATTTCGTCCCCGAGCTTTAGCTCTTAAGAGTGAACGATCTGCTTTTTCTAACAGCTCCATCCAGCTTGTCGCGCCAATCGCAAACCCTATACTGACTGATACATGTAATTTTTCATTTGAGCCAGATAAATTAATTTCTTCTAAAGCAATCGCAATACGAATTTTTTCCGCTAATAGACGCGCATCTAAAAACGGCACCTGTTCTAATAAAATTAAAAACTCATCACCACCATAACGCACAATTAGATCAGAAGCGCGTACATTCGCTTTCAATTGATCGGTAATACGCTTAATCACTTGGTCACCAACAATATGACCATATTGATCATTCACATCTTTAAAGCGATCTATATCAATAATCATTAAACAGGTTTGTGAAAACTTTTGAGGATAGCTCTCAACAATTTTTAAATACTCAGATAAAGCCAAACGGTTGGATACACCAGTTAACGGGTCTGTATTGGCAATATTTTTAAGTTGGAATTCAAACGCATCTCGCTGCTTAAGCATTCTTTGCAAACGGTCAATCGCTTCAAACAATGAAATGAACTCACCTTTTTTAGGGTTCAATTCATCTACTGGATAATCTTTGCTATGAGACAAATCAAGAATTAAGGTACGGGCCTGAATAAGAGGCTCAAATACCCGCCTCTTTGCATAAATTAAGGTAAGTAAAGCAGCTGCTAACGATATGCTAGAAATAAGCAAAGTAAGAAAGAATTTCTTTTTTGCCAAATAGTTTTCTTGAGATGCAATCAAGACACTTTTATTAAGTAGAAAATTTTGTAAATCAATAACTGTTGTAAATTTATCAACGATTTGGTCTGTAAGTTCAGTTCCATTTAAATGGTAAGCCTCATGCTTCTGGCTTTCTTCTAAAAGTTGACCAACAATAGGCACACCTTTATCTAAAAATTCAGTTTTAACTCTTGCATAAAGGCGATGATATTCAGGAGTCTTGGCCTGCTCAGACTGTAGCGTATCTACAAGTGCCCATAAGTAACGGGCTTGCTGTTGAGTCTGTAAAGAACGCGCCCGATTATCATTAGGAATCGTTTCTTTAAACGTCACTGGCGCAATAACATTAGATGCGGTACGACCGGCCTGATCACGCATGTCAGTTAAAACCACAATCAAAGTAAAATAGTTATTAATTTGGCTATCTTTACTTTTTAGCTGCAACATAAGCTTTTGCAAAATTTCCCGACAACTATCCCAAGCACCAAACATACCCAAAATGGCATTATCAAATTGCACAGAGGTTCTTGCCTGTTCAGGTGTTGCGGCATAATAGTCGACTACAGTCCGCGCCTGTTTCAAATCATCTTTAAATTTAGTATCTAAAATACGTGCTAAATCGGAATAACCCTCTTCTTCTAAAATACGAATAGTTTCATTAATTTGCTGATCGACAGTAAGCCGATACTCTAATAACTTCTTCTGATTTTTTAAAAAGTCGGCAGCGTTACTCGACATTAATTTATTTGCTGGCGCACGTTCTTTAGATACTTTATTTGCAACTTCAGCAATCGACTTTAAGCTTTTGATTTCAACCAACGCTTGTTTAGTTTTTAAATATTCTTGATAACTGCTGACAATAAGAGGCACAGCCATAAACAGTAAGGACAGAATAATGACCAACATAAAGAAAAATAGTCGATTACTGATATGTTCTGAACGTAATCCTGACATTTCTAGCTGGTACTCCGTAAATGCCCTACCATCATCACTACTATAAAATGAAGTAATTAACCCGCATCCTAGCACTTTAATGAGCAGAAGTTCAGCAACAAAGTTTGAATAACGCAATATAGGTCTTCATCGTTTGTATTTCATGAAAATCTGATCGAAAGAGCAAATGATGGCTATAGCAAAACTCCATTTTACAGCTGAAGTAAATTTCGCAATTCTATAGTTAACTTCTTTTTCCTCTTGGATGCCTCTCCCAGCATCCGAAACCCAGCTTAGAGCTGGGTTCTTTTTTATACAAACCAAAAAGAAGAAATTTCATGTAATTTTTTTAATAAATGTTAATGTTTTCTTATAGATAAAAAAAAGCTCAACCTTGGGGAAAGCTGAGCTCGTAAAGTCTGATGTGATAACACATCGTATCTGGGAAAGTACTACCAACTATAAAAATGTTAGATAGTGAACTTTGCAATTGAATTGTGTGACTTATCTCTAATTTTGTAAAGTTGATTAAATTGATCAGAATTAATTTTTTAATCGTTTTTTTGATTTAAAAATGTTTTTTTTTAGCCTTATTCAATTATATAATTATTTTAAATAGATAGATTATTTAGATAAACTTATCAAAATAATGATAACTATTCCTCAAAATATATGAAAATTGAAACAAGAATAATATTCGAACGACTATTTATTAAACGAATCGACAAATTTATGAACGTTAAATCCGATCAATAAAATCATTTTTTCCAATTATAAATGTAATTATTTTGAAACTATTTAAAGCCAAATCCTTATGAATCTTAAGGTTTAGCTTCTTGTTAATGTTCATTTTTTTAGCAGGTTGACATAAGACACTCTGATTGTTTATTTTTTAAACATTTTTAACATAAGTGTCAAATTTCCTTAACATTACGTTTCATCTATTATTGACTTCATAAATTGTTACAATACAATGACCCCAGCTTTATCTCTTGTTAATGCTGGAAATGATTATGAAAAAACTTGGTTTAGCCACTGCTGTATTATTAGCCATGACCGGTGCTCATGCTTATCAATTTGAAGTTCAAGGTCAATCTGAATATGTTGACACAACTGCAAACGATAAGAACTACACTGGTGACGTTGCTGGTACATTCTATTTGAAAAATGTTGATACAGCTAAGGGTCCTTTAGCTGAAGCAGCTTTCTTAAACCAAGCTTCTAGCGTGTCTTTAGGTTACAGCTATCAACAATATGACCAAAACAACGGTTTAAACTACCGTGTAGGTACATACGGCGTTAAAGGTGAGGCTTACGTTCCAACTCCTTATCTTCCTGTATACGCTAGCGCTACTTATAACCACACTGACGTTGACGGTAAAAACGCGATTTCTCGTGATGACCAAGGCGACCGTTATGCTTTAGAAGTTGGTGCAATGTTGTTACCTAACTTCTTGATGGCTGTTGGTTATACAAGCGTAGCTAACCAATTTGCTTTAGATAACTTCGGTATCATGAGCAACGGTATCTACTCTGCTGTTAACCAAACTGCTGCAATCCAAAACGATCAAGATGCTGTTACAGCTCGTGCTAAATATGTAGGTCCAATCGACGGAACTAACATGGCAATCGGTTTTGAAGCTGCTGGTGCTTTCGGTCAAGAAAACCAATACGGTTTAAAAACTGACCTTTACTTAACTCCTAAGTTAAGCGTTGGTGCTGCATTCATCGGTAACGACGGCGTAGCAAACATCAAAGGTAATGACCTTGGTGAATTCCGCCAAGCTTGGGGTGGTAACGTAAACTACTTCATCACTCCTGCTCTTGCAGTTGGTGCGTCTTACATGAAAGCTGACGTTAAAAAGTCTAGCTACGACACACAAACTATCGGCTTAAATGCTAAATTCCGTTTCTAATTTAATTTAGAAATTGAATTAAAAAAAAGGACTCAATTGAGTCCTTTTTTATGGCTATTAACTACGTACGATATTTAAGAAATGTAAATGACGTTCGTACTGATCAATAATATCCTGAATCAAATCTTCCTGCGTCCAGTCCATTACATCGTAGTTCTGCCCACCCTCTCTCAAAAATACTTCGGCTTGGAAATATTGACCATCTTCTGCTTCCGTACGACCAATTAAAAAACTTGGTGGTACTGTTTCACGTGAAACAACTTTATAAATAAAATTAATTTCATGATGATGATCGACTCGAAGCTGCATACCATCTTCAACTTCACTAATTGAAACTTCAAGATGACGACGTCTAAACTCATGCTGAATATTTTCAAAAGCACGTGAAACCTGCTTTTCAATATATTGCTTCACCTCTTCTTCACTATGAGGATAGTGCATGATCAAACCTAATCGTTGTTGCCAACTTCTCGGGTTATGAATAGCACGTGGGGTAATACGAGCTTCCTGAATTGCTTGCATTTTCGTGACATCAAGATGCAAAGCTTTTATTAACCCCCAACTCATCAAGAGCATGACTACAGTAAACGGCAACGCACTCATAATAATTGAAGACTGCAGTGCAGCAAGACCGCCAACCAAGAGTAAAATAATAGCCAGCACAGCCATCAATACTGTCCAGAACAGGCGCTGCCAAGTTGGTGAATTTTCAGTTTTTGCTGTTAAGTAGTCAGTAACGAGTGCTCCCGAGTCTGCTGAAGTCACAAAAAATAAAACCACTAAAATAGTAGCCAGAATATTCATGACACCTGACCATGGCAAGTGCCCTAAAAACTCAAATAGAGCAACTGAAGAGTCTTGCTGGACAGCCTGAATGAGAGTGGTTTGATGTTCATGGATAATGCTAAATAACGCGGCATTTCCTAAAAAGCCCATCCAAATGATGGTAAAGCCTGTCGGAATAAGAAGAACACCTACAATAAACTCTCGAATGGTACGACCACGGGAAACCCTTGCGATAAACATACCCACAAATGGTGACCATGAAATCCACCAAGCCCAATATAAAATGGTCCATCCCCCAATCCATCCATTTGGCTGATAAGCATATAAATTGAATGTCATGGTGAAAAGGTTAGATATATATTGCCCAGTATTTTGAATAGTGGTCTGAAGTAAATAAATACTAGGGCCAGCGATAAAAACAAATACTAATAATATTAAAGCTAAGACTAAGTTTAGCTCTGATAAGCGTTTAACCCCTTTATCTAAACCTAAGAACACAGATAATGAGGCTAAAATACTCACAAAAATAATAAGTAGAACTTGAATATTGGTACTTTGCTCGACACCAAATAAATAATGTAAACCAGAGTTAATTTGGGTGACACCAAATCCGAGAGAAGTCGCTACACCAAATACCGTACCAATGGTCGCAAATATATCGATACTGTCGCCCCACGGCCCATAAATCTTTTTACCAATGAGGGGGTAAAGGGCTGAGCGGGTCTTTAACGGTAAATTATGACGATAAGCAAAATAAGCTAATGCTAAACCGACCACAGCATAAATTGCCCATGCGTGTAAGCCCCAGTGGAAAAAAGTCACACGTAGAGCTTGCTGAGCTGCATCAATTGTCTGCGCATCTCCACTTGGTGGATTTACATAGTGCATGACAGGTTCAGCAACACCGAAGAACATTAAGCCAATACCCATACCGGCAGTAAACAGCATGGCAAACCATGAACCATTACTATATTCAGGCTGGCTATGGTCAGGACCTAATTTAATCCGACCTATCGCAGAACAGGCAATATAAATGAGTAAAATAAGAAAGAATGCAACTGATAGAACATAGAACCAGCTAAATGAATCGGTGATCCACTGCTTTAACTGTTGCGTTAAAAGTTCAAAAGAACTCGGAGCGATCACGACAACTGCTAGGAACAAAGCAATAATAATGACCGTACCCAAAAAGACATTGGGATTAACATTTGCGAACCAACTCGTTTGTTTGGAAGGCATAAATCCTCCATGTTATTTTAATGAAAAGTGACAGGCATGAAGCCAATAAAGACATTCAGGAATGAACAAAGTTATATCTTTCAATAGAGAAAGCCGATCATACTGTAAACAAACTTAATTAATATTGCAGTTACAAAGGTGTAAATAAATTAAAACACCTCGTTCTTTATTTATCAGAATTCTTTTTAGGAGCGTGTGAAATATACTGTAAAGCGATCAAACGCGTAACAATTAATGCCAAATACATAACACCACAAAACATTTGTAACATCGCTAGAACACGTGCTGGTGGACTAAGGGGCATGAGGTCAGACAACCCTGTCGCTGACTGCAAACTAAAGCTTAAAAATAATAAATCTAGCCAAGTTTGTAAGTGATAAACATGGTTTGGATTTTGGAAGCTATTTGGAATTAACAACTGACAAATGTTGTATAAAAAAGCAAATCCCCAAGCAATTAAGGTAAAAACAGCTGCTGCTGCAAACAGCTCATCTCGTGTCAAATATCGGTCAGCAAACATATAACGAAATAACCCATAAGCTGCCGAGAAGTAAGCTAAAGCTTCACAGCTGTGAGCAAAAATCTGGATAGTTAAATTGCTGTAGCCTAATAAAATAAACACTGACGATATAATTGCGCCACTTACAAAGGTAAGTCCTAAAAAGGTAAACATAGGTGTTTGACGAATCACTTTAGCAATAATGAGTAAAGCAAGTACTCCTAATGCCCAAGTTAAGGTTCTATAAACCTCATTATCAAAAGTCAGCATAGCCAGAATAAGTAAAATAAATTGCACAAACAGCAACCATGCAGAAGGCAATAATCGAAAGCTCGCCCAGAACTCGATAATAGATCGCATTTAATTATTTTCCATTTTTTCATTATGTTTTGAATTATAGAAAATCATACTGTACAAAAAATAGGATAAACAAGTTGTTCTTTATTAAGGAGCTTCTTTTCAATAACCTTTAGGAGAAAATCAAAAAAGCCCCGTAGGGCTTTTTATGACATGTTTAATATATTTTGATTAGTGGTCTGATGCACCAGAAGCACCAATACCTGTCATTGAACGTACATATTGTGCGTCGAAAGCAGCACGTTCTTTTTTCGCACGTGCTGAGTTATCAGTCACTGAGAAGAACCAACAGCAAAGGAACGACAATGGCATCGCAAACAATGCAGGACCATTGAACGGGTTAATTGGTGTATCTGAGATTTTTAAAGTATCAACCCATACCGCTTTAGATAAGATGATCAGTACAACAGCTGTTACCAAACCAACCACTCCACCAATCACAGCGCCACGTGTGGTTAAACCTTTCCAGAACATTGAAAGAACAAGTACCGGGAAGTTCGCACAACAAGCCACAGAGAACGCTAAACCTACCATGAATGCTACGTTTTGCTTTTCAAACAAAATACCCAAGATCATGGCAAAAACTGCTAAACCAAGCGTCGCGATTTTTGACATACGAAGTTCAGAAGCAGGAGTCGTTTGACCCTTTTTAAATACGTTAGCGTATAAGTCGTGTGAAATTGCAGATGCACCTGAAAGTGTTAAACCAGCAACAACAGCAAGAATCGTTGCGAACGCTACTGCTGAAATGAAGCCCATGAACAAGTCACCGCCTAAAGCGTCACTTAAATGCACAGCTGCCATGTTGTTACCGCCAACCAGCTCAAGCTTTCCTGTCATTGCCATTTTCGCAACATCAAGGAATTGCGGGTTGTTTGATACAAAAAGGATCGCACCGAAACCAATAATGAAAGTTAAAAGGTAGAAGTAACCAATAAAACCTGTTGCAACGACTACCGATTTACGTGCTTCTTTTGCGTCTTTTACAGTGAAGAAACGCATAAGAATGTGTGGAAGACCCGCTGTACCAAACATGAGTGCTAAACCAAGAGACAAGGCATCAATTGGGTTTGCAGCAAGTTTACCAGGACCCATAATTTTTGCAGCGTCGGCAAGGCTTATGTTATGGACTTTACTGAACACTTCAATAGATTGGGTGAACATATTGCTGAAACTGAAACCTACAGCTTTCATGACCATAAATGCCATAAAGGTTGCACCGCTCAGTAACATGACCGCTTTAATGATTTGTACCCATGTGGTTGCCAACATGCCACCAAAAATTACGTATGCCATCATTAATAGACCAACGATGACTACAGCAATGTTGTAGTTCAAACCAAATAGCAATTTAATCAGCTGACCTGCACCCACCATTTGCGCAATTAAATAAAATGCAACAACTACAAGTGAGCTAAAAGCAGCTAAAGTACGAACTGGTTTTTCTTCAAGACGGAATGACACTACGTCGGAAAGGTTATATTTACCGAGGTTACGTAAACGCTCTGCTACCAAGAATAAAACGATTGGCCAACCGACCATGAATCCCAGAGAATAAAGTAAGCCATCAAAACCAGAGCTAAACACCATTGCAGAAATACCAAGGAATGACGCCGCTGACATAAAGTCACCCGCAATTGCCAAACCATTTTGGAAACCACTAATTCCGCCACCAGCCGTATAGAAATCTTGTGCTGATTGAGTTTGTTTTGCAGCCCATTTAGTAATGAACAATGTGAAACCAACAAAGATGACAAACATGATGATGGCATGCCAGTTGGTTGCTTGCTGCTCAGCTTCACCTAAATCCGGGCCTGCCATAGCAACAGTTGAATATAGCGATGCTGCCGCCAATAAGGCTTTCGCTTTTAATGAATTCCATTTCATATTAGTGTAATCCTTTCTCGTGCGTGATGGCCTCGACTTCCTTCAACGCTTCTTCACTCAACTGATCAAGGGTGTTATTCGCGATGTAGGAATACACGCCACAAAGTACGAAAGATAAAATGATAATTCCTATTCCAAGAGGAATCCCCCATGTCGTTACACCGCCACTAAATGAACTCATCAAGAATTCTTTGTTGTAGCCTACAAGTAGCATAAAGCCCACGTAGAGAATTAACATGATGATGGTGAGGGTCCAACTTAATGCACTTTTTGTCTTGACCATTTTTTGAAACTTTGGATTACGTAGAATCTGTTCCACTTGGCTTTGATCCATAACCAAACTCCTTACATAGTGCCCAACCTTGGTCACTTTTTTTTAATGTATTTTTTCATTATTAAAGTTAGCAAGATTACCTCTAAGTCGTAACTTAGACTTTGGTCGTTAAAATTTAATCAATTTATAGCTTTGTATCGGCATAGGTTATGATAGACACACGGTTTCACTTATGTAGGTCATATGAACAGCTGGCTGATTATTGGGGTGCTCACTCTTTATATTGCGCTTTTATTTGTCTGTGCTTTTTTTGGTGAGAAGCATGCCAGTCGTCTTGGCACCCGTGGCCGCATGTTTTTATTTAGTTTAACTTTAGGTGTCTATTGCTCATCATGGACATTTTATGGGGCAACCGGTGCAGCCGTACGTGAAGGTGTCATCTTCTTGCCTATTTATTTAGGCCCACTGTTATTTGTCTGGTTTGGTTATGATATCTGGCGGCGTTTAGGTCGAGTACGGCAACACCATGCGATTTCGTCAATCGCTGACTTCGTCGCAGCGCGCTATGGTAAAAGTGGTGTACTCGCCTCTCTAGTCACTATTCTGGCGGTTATCGCGATTATCCCCTACCTCGCGTTACAGCTCCGTGCAATCGCTTTAAGTACCTCGGTCATTATGGAGCAAAGCTCGCATATTCATACGACGACCAACAGTGTGTTATTGCTCACCAGTGTGCTTGCGATTTTAGCCATGATTTTTGGTACACGACAGATCGCAAATACGGAACAGCATGGCGGCCTCATGCTTGCAGTTGCATTTGAGTCATTTGTGAAGTTATTTGCCTTACTTTGCGTCGCTTTATTTTTTATTTTTGAATCACCAGCTAACCTCAGCCAAATGACCTCTGATGTAAACCAGACTTTTCAGGAGGTTCAGCTCTTTGGTGTACCTGAAACTTTCTGGATTCAAACTTTACTGGCAGGCTTAGCCATTATTTGTTTACCACGCCAGTTTCACGTGGCGGTGGTCGAGCTACGCGATGAAAAGCATATTCGCGGTGCCCGTAAATGGTTCGCGGTTTATCTCATTTTAACTATTTTAGCTATTATCCCAATTGCAAGCTGGGCTTTGCATGCCGCGCCGAAATTCCTAACTGTACCCGATGTGGCTGTACTGTCACTGCCGTTAAGTTACAACCAAGAATGGCTCGCTTTACTGGCCTTTTTAGGTGGCTTTTCAGCTTCGACAGGTATGTTACTGGTTTCATCAGTTGCATTGTCTATCATGCTCAGTAACGACTTGATTATGCCTGCCTTATGGCGTTTTAAATTGCTGTCGCGTCATGATAAACATTTACCTAAAGTTCTGAAGTTCAGCCGTCGTATCAGTATTGTCGCAGTGATGCTACTTGGCTTTTTATTTTTCCATTTCTTTAATGATATTAACCAGCTTTCAGTTTTTGGTTTATTGGCGTTTAGTGCTGTAGCGCAGTTTGCTCCGGCACTGATTGGTGGTTTGTACTGGCGTGGCGGAAGCCGCCAAGGTGTCTATGCAGGTCTGATTGTTGGATTTTTAATGTGGAGTTATACCTTACTCTTTCCAACAATTTTGCGTAGCTTGCCTGAAGCCTATCAGGATGCTGCTCAAAGTATTTTGCTTTTTGGTCCTTTTGGCATTAATGCCTTACGTCCGGAATCTTTATTTGGTTTTGAGTCATTTGCACCTTTAACTCACGGTGTCATTTGGTCACTTGGTTTAAATATTGTTTTATATATCTGGATTTCAAAAATTTATCGACCAAGTGTGGCAGAACAAATTCAGGCAGAAAGCTTCTTCTACTATGAAACTAAGCCTTTACCATCACCGCACACATCTACTGATTTAACCTATCTTCCTCATGACGCGGCCCGTTTAAAAGTAGGTGATTTATTTGCCTTGGCAAAAAGAATTACAGGTGAGCAACCCACTACACAAGCGTTCGAGAACTTTTGTGAGCAAAATCATCTCACACTCAATCCAAATACAATTGCCAATGGTATGTGGTGGCGTTTTACCGAGCAATATCTGGCCGGTATTATCGGTGCTGCTTCTGCACGTACTTTGCTCACGACAGCCATGATTAATAACGGCCTTGCTTTGGGTCAAGTCGCTAATATTTTAGACCAAGCATCTCAGTGGCAACGTTTTAATCAAAATCTGCTTATGACCATGATTGACCACATGACCCAAGGGGTAAGTGTGGTCGATAAAAATATGTGTCTAGTCGCGTGGAACAACCAATATTTAAAACTATTTGGTTATCCAAAAGACCTTGTTTATGTCGGCTGCCCAATTGCCGACCTGATTCGTTATAACGCTGAACGCGGCGAATGTGGCCCCGGTTCAGTCGAAGAGCATGTACGCAAACGTCTTCACTGGATGAAAGTCGGCAGCGCCCACGAGTTTGAACGTATCCGTAAAGACGGCCGCGTTATTCAAATGCGAGGTAATCCAATTTCAGGCGGTGGTTTCGTCACGACATTTGCCGATATTACGGCCTTCCGTGCGAACGAAGCAGTACTTGAAGCTCGCGTAAAAGATCGGACTCAACAGCTTGCTGATGCCTTAACTGAACAACAGCTTGCACGTGAGCAAGCTGATATGGCCAATATGTCCAAGAGCCGATTTATTGCTGCGGCAAGTCACGATCTATTACAGCCTATGCATGCTGCTCGTCTGTTTAGTACTGTTCTTGAGCAAAGCATTTCGACTGAAGAAGACCGCCAAACCTTACAACAACTTGACCGAGCACTCTATGGTGCAGAAAGTATGTTGTCTGCCCTACTCGATATTGCACGTTTGGAAGGCGGCACCATACAACCAAAAAGACAACCTTATCCGTTGCATGATTTACTCAGTGACCTTGAGTTGCAGTTTAAATCGATTGCCGCTCAGCGGAATATTTCACTAAAAGTCCACGATGTATCTTTCTGGATCGATACTGACCCGCAGTGGATTCGTCGTATTATTCAAAACTTTGTTAGCAATGCCCTACGCTATACCGCCAAAGGTCGAGTGGTAGTAGGCGTACTTCGTTCTGCACAGCAATCTGGTCATATTCGAATTGGGGTTTGGGATACTGGACCTGGTATTGCTGAAGAACAACGAATTAAGCTATTCCAAGAGTTTGAACGTTGCGGGCATTTATCACCTTGGGGTGAACAAGGTTTAGGATTAGGTCTCGCCATCGTACAACGTATGACAGGTTTGCTAAATTACCCTGTTCATGTTTACTCGGAGTTGGGCAAAGGCTCATGCTTTATGATTGAGGTGCCTATTGTCGAGCCACCAAAAGTAGCAACACCAACTGTACAGGCCGTGCCTTTAAAAACAAAAGCCTATCGTATTTTGTGCCTAGACAATGATGAAACGATTCTGGAAGGTATGAGTAGTTTATTAGGCCGATGGGGTTATCAAGTTTTTAAAGCCACTGAACCTGAGCAAGCTCTAGACATTATTCAAAAAGAGAATATTCAGGTTTGGCTCATTGACCAGCACTTGAATAACAATCAGCTTGGCGTTGATTTTATTAATCAAAATCGTCAAGAAGATGTTCCAGTTGCCTTAATTACAGCGGACTCCCACCCCGAGTTACCACAGCAATTAAAAGAACTAAATATAGTTCTACTTAAAAAACCACTAAAACCGGCCTCATTAAGAGCTTGGTTATCTGGTCTTAAAATTGCTAGTACGACAGACTAATCATTTATCGCTTCCCAACTTTTGATAAGTTTGGGGAGCGATGCTTGGCAAAAATGTTTAACTAAATTTAAGCCAATAGGCAGAACTGCTCAAAATGCCTACTTTTACCCAATAAATTATTGACCAAAATTTCCAAAGATTCTTTTTCTATGGCAAAGCTCACCTTTTTTGTAAGTGAACACTTGTACACTTAGTTACAATTTAATAAGTTATTGTTTTTATAATTATTTATTTGCTAAAAATCACCATATACGACTTTAGTCGTATTCTACTTGCATTCTGCATGACACATAAATATTCAAAACGCATTTTATTCGTCTGACGATTTATTTGAACTTATTTTGCCTGATCGCACCCCTGCTCATGAATTAACGCAAAGGACCACTGCCATGAATATTTCTGATAACAGCCCGCAAGGCCAACTTTCTTCTCAACAGTTTTATCGCCAATACAGTGCCAATGCCTTACTTCCAGAGTTAGATTGGCAAAGTATTTTTCCGCACAGCAAGCTGAGCGAAGCACATATCAAAGCTCTTAATACAATTTATCAGTGTGCTGTGCCCCTCGCACTTAATGTATTTCATGATTTAAATTTTGATGTATTTGCACCTGCTGCTTATCATCCGCAAGGTTTGGGCTTATTTGACAAGTTAGCGCAACAAGAAGAGAACTTCTTAAAAGTCCTCACTGCTGAAAGTGAAAATCTTGATCATGACACACGCCATCAAATCTGGAGCATGTTACTCCGCGGTGGTGCTGTTCTGGTTTTCAAGGCTTGGCTTGGCCATGTCAAACTCGGAGAAAACCAGTTAGATATGACTCAGCTTGATGAACTTTCTGACTTGCTCTTTATTAAGACACCTCCACATCAACTTGCTGAGCGTTTGCATGTAGATGAAAAAGCAAAACTTGACCATATCTTCTTAATGTATGGCAATGATATTTTTCTTGATCGGTTCAACAGCCTAGAAACCGCAGCTCTCTTTGTTGATTTAGGTGTTTATGATGCGGCGTTCTTAAGCTTGCGTGATGACCGCGTGGCTGAATATTTAAAAAGCAAAGGCTACGTAACTCAAGAACAAATTGATGATTTGCAATGTGCTCTTAACCCACTTTACTGCGACAGCCTAACACCTAAGCAAGATTGCCTTGCTTAAGTGGAACATATAAAAAAGACCTCAATGGAGGTCTTTTTTATTTTAGATTTTTTTATCTTCAATATTTAATGCGCTGATTGCCAATACAGCCTGTGTACGATTTTGTACGCCTAATTTTCTAAAAATAGCGGTTACGTGCGCTTTAATGGTGGCTTCTGAAACATCAAGCTCGTAAGCGATCTGTTTATTCAACAAACCTTCCGCAACCATCATCAAAACACGGAATTGTTGAGGCGTTAACGACTGAATACGTTCAGCCAAAGCAGTTTCATCTGCCGCTCTAGGGTCAAGATTAATATTTGATGGAAGGTTTGGTGGTAACCAGATTTCGCCATCTAGAACTTGACGAATCGCTTCACCAATATGACTTGGATGAGCAGATTTAGGAATATAACCCATTGCACCATGTGCAATCGCACGTTGAATAATTGACGCTTCTTCGTGTGCAGAAACCACAATAATTGGAATAGAGGGATATTGTGCTCTTACATAGACCAGAGCAGAAAAGCCTGAAGCACCTGGTAAGTTTAAATCAAGTAATACCAGATCAGGTTCTGCCCCATTTTCCAAACGCTCATAAAACTCATCAACCGAAGCTGTTTCATGAATTTGTGCCTGTGGCAGGCTATAACGTACTGCTTGAATCAAAGCATGACGAAACAAAGGATGATCATCAACGATTAAAATATTCATAAGCGATTAAAGTAATCTTGAGCATAAGTATGGCCTATTGTAACCCTACTATTTAGATGAAAGATATGCTCATCTTATCCATTTTTATGCAAAATGTTGTTAAATACAGACCTTTGCTTCGTTTTTCCGTTGTTTTTTACCTTTTAATCAAAATTAATCTATTTTTTATATAAGCTTCATTTTTATTCTAAAAAAGATATCACCAATAATTATATAAAATAAAAACAATTGCTTAACTTACTATTAAATTATAAAAATCAACTATTCGGGTTTTATATTTAAAACTGATAAGGTTGACCAATTTCGTTATTTTACAGTTTGCCGTCATTGTTGATTAATAAGTCCAATGTTGTTTTTTAGGCTTAGGAACCAAATCATGACTGGTATCGCATCATCAAAACCTTTAAATATTGTTGCTGTTTCTGGTGGCTTAAATACCCCATCTAAAACCGAAAGTCTGGTTCAGGCCATTCTTGATGAGTTATCTGAAGCAATTGATATTCAAGTTCACTTTATTAAATTAAGTGAAATCGGACCATTATTAGGCGGTGCATTTTATCGAAATCAACTTCCGCAACGTGTACAAGATGACCTTGCTGCAGTTGAAGCAGCAGATGCCTTGATTGTGGGTACACCTGTCTACCGTGCCTCTTTTACCGGTCTTTTCAAACACTTCTTTGACTTCGTTGAACAAACTGCATTAGTCGATGTACCTGTACTTTTAGCTGCGTCAGGTGGTAGTGATCGCCATGCTCTGGTACTCGAACACCAACTTCGCCCATTGTTCAGCTTCTTCCAAGCACAAACTTTACCAATTGGCGTATACGCAACAGATCGTGACTTTACTCCTGAATATACAGTGAAAAGTGAGCAACTAGCTGACCGTATTACACTGGCCGTAGCGCGTGCATTGCCAATTCTAGAATGGGCGCCAGCAAAAGGTAAACGTGCTGAGGTGGTTAAACCTAAATCTCAGCAAGCGAATCAAGAGCTTGGTATTAATAAGCAAATTGAGCAAGAAGAAGTATTACCTTCAGCAGCTGTACCAAACCTTGATGCAGCAGAATCTCGTTTGCATCACAAGTCCGGTAAATCATTAACGCATGTTGCCTAAGCGCAATATAGCTAAATAAAAATAACGAATGGGGAGAGAGCACCATGACGCAATTACAACAACCAATTAAATTTGCTTATTGGGTACCAAACGTAAGCGGTGGCCTTGTAGTGAGTAACATCGAACAGCGTACAGACTGGAGTTATGACTACAATGTTCGACTTGCACAGGCTGCCGAAAACAATGGTTTTGAATATGCGCTCACTCAAATTCGTTTTACGGCGGGCTATGGGGCAGAAAACCAGCATGAGTCTGTGAGTTTCAGTCATGCATTACTTGCAAAAACTGAGAAACTTAAAGTGATTGCGGCGATTCTGCCCGGCCCTTGGAAACCGGCACTTGCAGCTAAACAGCTGGCTACGATTGATTATCTAACCGAAGGCCGCATTGCTATTAATGTGGTAAGTGGTTGGTTTAGAGGCGAGTTTGATGCGATTGGTGAAGAGTGGCCTGAGCATGATGAGCGTTATGTCCGCTCTGAAGAGTTTATTCGCACGCTAAAAGGAATCTGGACCACAGATAACTATAGTTTCGATGGTAAGTATTACCAATTCCAGAACTACACACTTAAGCCAAAACCTCTGCAAAAACCACATATTGAAGTCTTTCAGGGCGGCAGTTCACGTGCAGCAAGAGATATGGCGTCTCGTGTATCCGACTGGTATTTCACCAATGGTAATACTGTAGAAGAAATTCAAAAACAAGTCGAAGATATTCGCACCAAAGCAAAAGCCAATAATCACCATGTCAAAATTGGGGTAAATGCGTTCATTATTGCCAGAGATACCGAAGAAGAAGCTAAAGCAGTACTTCAAGAAATTATTGATAAAGCCAATACTGAAGCAGTCAATGCATTTGGCGATGCAACTCGTGAAGCGGGTGCGGCTTCACCAGAACAAGAAGGCAACTGGGCAAAATCAACTTTTGAAGATTTAGTTCAATATAACGATGGCTTTAAAACCAATTTAATTGGTACACCTCAGCAAATTGCAGAGCGTATTGTGGCGCTTAAAAATGTAGGTGTCGATTTGGTTCTTTCCGGTTTCTTACACTTTATTGAAGAGGTGGAATATTTCGGAGAAAAGGTTCTGCCGCTTGTTCGTCAGCTAGAACTTCAACAGGAAAAGGAGGTAGAAATCCCAGCTAAATCAGCCTAAAAAACTCCAGTTAAACAGCGCAAGATAATAAAAACAACAAATTAAAATAAAGTTTTATTGGCTCCAAGACTCGGCTTGGAGCTTTTATTTTTTAAGATTTCTCAACTTCTCGAACGACTGTTTCAACCGAATATCGGCACCATTTTGAAAGAACCTCAATAAATTCATTTAATGCTGCAGGTTCAAAATGACTGACAATCATATAACAAGCATTGCCCATGACTTTAAAGCATTCATCGATTTGTTCGTATTGCTTCACTAAATTTTCAATTTCTTCAAAAGCGCGTTGTTCATTTAAATGCAAATGAATAAATTGTTTATACGAATAGTGAACGGCAATGGTGTAGTTTTTGATAACTCCTGCATCCATCAACTGGGCTATTCGAGCACCCACAGCCTGCCCCGTCCGGTGAACACGCTGCCCGATTTCTTTATTTGTCAGACGAGAATCTTGTTTGAGCAATGCAATAATTTTTAGATCAATCGGGTCTAATTCAATATTCATTTTTCATGGCGAAAGAAAACTAGCGTTAATGCTTTCATAGGACTATAGCCGATTTTGCGGGCAGAGAATAACCTTGTTTTATCTTATAAAAACAAGAGTGTTCTCATGAAACAAGCACTGTTAGTTATCGATGTTCAAAATGATTATTTTAAAAATGGCAAAATGGAATTGGTTGGGCCAGATCAAGCGCTCGATAAAATAAAGCAGCTTGAACAATATTTTAACGAGAAAAATTTACCAATCATTTATGTACAACATATTAACCCACCACAAGCGAGTTTCTTCCAAGAAAATACAGATGGGGTTTTACTTCATCCTGAACTTAGTGTCGGTAGTGATTCATTAATCGTGACAAAGCATTATCCAAATAGTTTTTTAGAGACCAATTTAGAAGAACTTTTAAAAGCGCATCAAATTGAGCAACTCGTGATTACAGGCATGATGACACATATGTGTATTGACTCAGGGACACGTGCGGCTAAAGAACTGGGTTATCAACCCATCTTAATTGCAGATGCAACAGCAACTCGTGATTTAAGCTATGCTGGAAAGACTGCAAAAGCTGAAGATGTACAAACTGCTTTTTTAACTGCGCTGAGTACTTTCGCAAATGTACAAAATACTGCTGACTTTTTAGCAAACGCTTAATAAAGCTTAATAAAAAAGCCCCAAATGGGGCTTTTCTTAGAGATTATTTTTGTCTATCGGGATAAACCGTTGCAATTAACTGCTCTACTACAGCAGGTTCAGCTAAGGTTGAGGTATCGCCCAAACTATCAAGCTCGTTTGCCGCAATTTTTCTTAAAATACGGCGCATGATTTTGCCAGAGCGCGTTTTAGGTAATGCTGGTGCCCAATGCAATGCATCTGGTGAAGCTACTGGCCCAAGTACTTTACGTACCCAGTTAATTAACTCTTTACGCAGCTCTTCCGATTCTGGAACACCCGCCTGTAAGGTCACGAAAGTACAAATACCTTGTCCTTTAATATCATGCGGCATACCTACCACGGCTGCTTCTGCTACTGATTCATGCGAAACAAGAGCACTTTCAATTTCAGCCGTACCTAGACGGTGGCCTGAAACGTTTAAGACATCGTCAACACGACCTGTAATCCAGTAATAACCATCTTCATCACGGCGGGCGCCATCACCTGTAAAATAAGTATTTTTGAAGGTTGAGAAATACGCCTCAATAAAGCGGTCTGGGTCCCCCCAAATGGTACGCATCTGACCTGGCCATGAATCTTTAATCACAAGGTTACCTTCAGCTGCACCTTCTAACTCGTTACCTTCACCATCTACAATGGCTGGTTGAATACCAAATAAAGGACGCGTTGCCGAACCTGGTTTTAAAGCTGTTGCACCCGGTAATGGCGCAATCAAAATACCACCTGTCTCAGTTTGCCACCATGTATCAACAATCGGGCAACGGCCTTCGCCAACAACATTGTAGTACCAGTTCCAAGCCTCTGGGTTAATAGGTTCACCAACCGAACCAAGTAAACGTAAACTGCTACGATTACTTTCACGTACATACGAATCACCTTCTCGCATCATGGCACGAATCGCAGTTGGCGCTGTATACAAGATAGAAACTTTATGTTTATCGACCACATGACCAAGACGTGCCCATGTTGGATATTGAGGTACACCTTCGAACATTAAGGTGGTCGTACCATTTGCCAACGGACCATAAATCAGATAACTATGCCCTGTAATCCAACCAATATCGGCTGTACACCAATACACATCGTCTTGTTTTAAATCGAAGACTTCTTTGAAAGTACTGGTTACATAGACCAGATAACCGCCTGTGGTATGCAACACACCTTTGGGTTTACCTGTTGAGCCTGAGGTATAAAGAATAAATAAAGGGTCTTCTGCCTTCATTGGTTCTGGAGGACAGTCAGCATCCACCTCCATAATAATAAGGTGATACCACAAATCACGGCCTGGCTTCATTTCGATTGGATTTGCATTACGGTAAACCACAATCACATTTTCAACACATTCGGTACCCGGCAATGCTAAAGCCAAATCGACATTTTCTTTAAGTGGTAACAGCTTACCGGCACGTAGGCTTGAGTCTGCGGTAATTACAAGTTTAGCTTGGCTGTCTTCAATACGGCTTGCCAAAGAGTCTGGCGAGAAGCCACCAAATACCACACAGTGAACTGCACCAATACGGGCACAGGCTAACATGGCAATTGCAGCCTCAGTCACCATTGGCATATACAGCACAACGCGGTCACCTTTACCAATGCCATATTTCTTCAAAACGTTGGCAAAGCGGCAGACTTCATCGTGTAATTCTTTATAAGAAACGATTTTATGACGAGAAGGATGGTCACCTTCCCAAATAATGGCAGGTTTATGTGGATGTTCTTTAAGATGCCTGTCCAAACAGTTTGCTGACACGTTCAACTCACCATCAGCAAACCACTCAATTTTGAAATTGTCTTTGTCAAAACTGGTATTTTTAACTTGGGTAAATGGCTTTATCCAATCGACAATTTTAGCTTGCTCTGCCCAGAATTCATCTGGGTTTTCGATAGAGTGTTGATAACGTTTAAAGTAGTCTGCTTCAACAGTACGAGCTGTTTTTTTAAATTCATCTGGTACTGGATAGATCTCATTCATACGCAACTTCCTTGATCTTGTGCATCCCATCTCGAGACTGTGGCTATTATTTTACTGGATCTTATTTGTATGCCTTTTCAGTATGATGACTCTCTCAAAGTCAAAACAATCCGACTTTGGTCATATATTAATCACTTACTCAAACATACGAAATTGTGAACATTTTTATAAAATTAAGTTGATTTAAAACATTTGTCTATAGCTTTTACTTTTATAATTTTTTTAAGTTTTGATGGTTTTGACCATCAACAAAGTTTATTTTAGCTTTTAGAAGCAGTGCAGGAATAAAATAAGATGTTTGCCGAAACTCCCTCTTCACGACCACCAGAGCTTCCGTTTAAAGATAATATTCTAGTTAATTTATTAACCAAGTTTAATATTTGACTAATATATAGTTTATAAATTCAATAAGAATTTTCTTATAGATTTTTAATTAAATAATATAATTTTCAGAATTTTATAAAAATATATAATTTTTATTTTAAATATAACGAAATCCAAATAAAACCCTAATACCCCTTATTAAATAAATTTATTTAATACAAAGAAATTCTGTTAAAAATTTATTCTTATATTCAAATCTGTAAGTATTAATATTATCTAAACTATAACCTCTTAAGGATTTATCAAGTAAAATTTTTAGGGAAATAGTATGAGGTCGGATTATTGGTATATGAAATATAAATTTATTATATTTATAGATAGTAATATTAGATATATATGCACCATAAGTTCCTTTAAACCACAAACTTAATAAAGCCTTCCATATTATATTTGAAGAGCAAACTTGAAAATTCTCATTAAATCTATCAAAAACTTGTAATGGATAACTATTTATCTCTTCAAACATATTTATAGGGTATAAATTTGGGGAGCGTTGATGTTTTGACACATGTTTAAACCCATATTTTTTTTTATCAGTTTCTATGCTATAGTTCTCTAATAAAGCTTTATGAAATGGCAGTTTTAGATTTTTAAATGTATTAATTTCTTTACTCATATCTTCTAGTTGAGGTGAATTACGTACAGAAGTTTCAATAGACGGCTCAGCATCACCATCCCAAATAAAAACCCCTAAACTTCCACTGCTTACTTTAGCAAATATTTTTGAAGTTTTTACAACTCTATTTAATGGTGCTCCATTCACATATTTAAATCCCATTACAACTGGAATAATTCGTGCGTGATATTGTTTTTTGTATAAATCAAATGTTACTAGCATTTTACGCAAATCTTTTTGAGTGGCATCTTCATCTTTTAAGTCCATATTTGAATCATTATAGATATCCAAAAAAATAATATCGTAATTATTAGATAATCTCTTTTTTAAAGGATCTACTGTAAATTCAACAGTTGTAAGTAACTTATTGGTTATCCCTCTAAGTAAAGCTATTTTTGCATTTTGTTCTGTGACACTTATTCCGTTGTGAACTGGCTCATCAAATACACTATAGCCAATAATAGCAGGGTGAGAATCTATACTCTTCACCCATGATACTAAGTTTGCTCTAGCGCCTGGATCATTTTGTGTTCCTACAATTACTTTTAAACCAGCACTTTTAGCGTTATCGAGCATATTTTGGACATTTCCGTCATTGTCCCAACCCTGAATATGCATACCTGAATAGTGCTGTAATACATTGAACCCTAGAGATTTAATATATAAAAACTCTGATAAATCATAAGCTGTAGCAACATACAACATTCTAATTATTTTTGTATTTACTTCAGGTTCATCTACGGTTGAGACTGTTTTTTCCCATATACCAACACGGGAGGTACTCTTCCTTGAATGAATTTTCCAACCTCCGATTAATCGCTGACCTTTAGTTCTTAGATTCTTAGTTACATAATATGTTTTATCAGGAGTACTATAAATATCTTTACCTGTGGCAAAAGCTGCATTTAAAGCATTCGTATTGTCAAAATTTGGATTATTAGCTTTTGCTCCAAAAGCTTCAGGTCTAACAAAATTTTCTCTACTAGTATTTATTTTAAGGTTAATTTGAGCATTTTGCCTGAAAGTAGCACTTAGAACATTTGCGTTTATTTGGTCGTAATAATCCATACTAAGTTATCATCTTTTAGGTATAATTTATATTATGTATTTCCTCAATCATAAAGTTAAGAGTCAATATTGTACTAATTCCGTTAGTAATATACTTCTTTGATACAAAGTATTCTGTTTTTTCTACCTTCATAGTTAGTTTAGGAAAAAAATACTATACAAGTGGCGTTTTAAACGCTTTTAAATTCATCTGGTACTGGATAGATCTCATTCATACGCAACTTCCTTGATCTTGTGCATCCCATCTCGAGACTGTGGCTATTATTTTACTGGATCTTATTTGTATGCCTTTTCAGTATGATGACTCTCTCAAAGTCAAAACAATCCGACTTTGGTCATATATTAATCACTTACTCAAACATACGAAATTGTGAACATTTTTATAAAATTAAGTTGATTTAAAACATTTGTCTATAGCTTTTACTTTTATAATTTTTTTAAGTTTTGATGGTTTTGACCATCAACAAAGTTTATTTTAGCTTTTAGAAGCAGTGCAGGAATAAAATAAGATGTTTGCCGAAACTCCCTCTTCACGACCACCAGAGCTTCCGTTTAAAGATAGTCCTTTTTCAATTCGTGGTCGCTTTAACCGCATGAGTTATTTGGGTGGTTATGGCCTAATTTATTTAGTCACCCTCATAGGTTATTTCATTTTGGCCTCATTTCTTGGAAGTTTTCAGCTTTCAAGTAATCTATTTAATTTTGAGTTTTACAGTTCTCTTTCTGGCGTAAGTGCTTTAGTGGTCTGGGCTTTTTGGCTATTTTTGATCTACCTCAATATTATTCTGGTCGTTCGGCGCTTACACGATTTAAATAAAAGTGGCTGGATGGGCCTGCTGTTATTTATTCCGGTGGTTCAGTTCTTTTTTATGATCTATTTATTACTTGCTTCTGGTACTGCAGGCCCAAATCAGTATGGCCCTGTTCGGCCTTCAACCTTTATCGAGAAACTGATGGCTTGGCTTATTTTAATCGCTATTTTAATTAGCCTTATTTCTACCGCAGGCTTTTTTTACTACTTCTCTGGTACCGATACTATCCAAACCCCAACACAAATTTTACAAAAAGGAACGCAATACTTTTAATTAAAAAACACTTTATTATTTAGATGAACTCATTATAGTAGGCGCACATTTTATCTCCTACTATGATGAAAGCTAAAAAAGCTTTCATGAATTTATTTAATTAGAGACTTGTCGTGGCTGATGAACAAAAATCCTTAACGGATGTTGCAAAAAATACAGGCGAACTTTTGCAAGAAGCAGGTACTAAAACCACTCAAACGGTTTTAGCACATACCGAGAAATATCATGATGCCTATACTACTATCGACAAAATCGTAGATAGTTTTTGGGAACGTGTACCTTATATCTGCATTGCGATTACCGTTTTTATTATTTTTTGGCTACTGACCAAATTATTTAAATTCTTTGTGCGTAAGACTTTAGAAAATCGTTCTTATACTCGCCAAAATTTGGTTCTTGTTTTAAACCGTGTCGGTAGTACAGCAATCTTATTCTTTGGTTTCTTAATTGCTTTAGTCATTATGATTCCAGGGTTTACGCCAGGCCAACTCATGAGTGCATTGGGTATTGGTTCGGTCGCAATTGGTTTTGCATTTAAAGATATTTTCCAAAACCTGCTTTCAGGTATTTTGATTTTATTGAGCGAGCCATTCCGTATTGGCGATTCGATTGTAGTGAATTCACTTGAAGGAACTGTAGAAGATATTCAGATTCGTGCAACGTTCCTGCGCTCACCGGATGGCCGTCGTATCGTTATTCCAAATGCAACCGTTTATACGAGTGCTTTAACGGTAAATACGGCTTACCATCAACGTCGCTGTGAGTTCGTAGTCGGTATTGGTTATGATGACGATGAGCAAAAAGCGAAACAAATTATTTTAGATATTCTCAACAATGACCGTAATGTACTCAGCCAACCTGCTTTCTCGGTTAACGTGACAGCTCTAGCAGACTTCTCGGTTAACCTTACGGTACGTTGGTGGATTAATACCACTGAGACAGATATTTCGTCATCTACAAGCACTATTCAAGCTGAAGTAAAACAAGCCTTCAATGCAAATGGCATTAATATTCCTTACCCTATTCAGGAATTAAAAATGGCCGCTAATCATTCGCCATTGAATGCTGAGAACTCAGCTAAATAAACGCCCTAAAATATAAGAAATAGACGTTTCGGTTCTTAAAATACGGTTGCCTAAGCTCATCGCTTGGCAGCCGTTTTTTATGAGTAAATCAACTTCATAAGGAATAAATCCCCCTTCCGGCCCAACCACTACACTACAAGCATGGCTAATATTAATTGGCATACGTTGCTCGGCATAAGGGTGAGCCACGTAGGCAGGAGATTCTTCTGAAATTAGGGTTGGCAAAACGTCTTCAACAAAAGGTTTAAAACGTTTATACATTTGAATTTCAGGAACAATTGTGTCGCCTGCTTGCTCAAGTCCAAGCGTAACGTATTGATCAATTTGCTGTAAAAATGGCGTTTGCCAATAGCTTTTATCAACGCGATAACTATGAATTAGGCTTATCTTTTCAACACCTAAAGTCACACTATCCATAATTAAACGGCGTAAAACTTTTGGTCTTGGCAAAGCCACAATTAAATGAGCTGGAAGTTTTGCTGGTACTGCTTCTTCACGAATAGGCCGTATACGGACTTCGTGCTCATTCATTGAAACAATTTCAGTGATATAACGGACGCCGTTGCGAATACCAACTTTTAGGTTCTGGCCGACCGTGATATCAAGATGTTCACGCAAATGCTGTAATTGACGTTTTGAATGGATAGACCATGTATCCGATTGAACATCTTCAGGCTCTAGTAAAACAATATTCATGATTTTTCGGCCAGATAGCGATTAATCACCCCAATATGTTTTTGTAATGAACCTTGATTACGATGCAATACTTTATGCGCCTGTGCCACTAGCTGTTCAGTCGCCTCAGGTTCTGCCAGACACGCTAGCCAGATATCAACGACCTGCTGTGCATCTTGAGCGATAAGCACAGCATTTTCATCAATAAATTCATCAACAATCGTTTGAAAGTTAAAGTAACGGGGTCCAACCACTGTAGGTACATTTAAAACCATCGGTTCTAAAATATTATGTCCGCCACCCGGCTCATTTAAAGAACCACCTACAAAGCACACCTGACTTAAGGCATACCATAACCAAAGCTCACCCATGCTGTCGGCTAAATAAACCTGTGTGCTCGCATGGATACTCTGTCCCATACTTCTACGATGCGTAACTAAATTTAAATTTTGGCAAATTTCAAATACTTCGTCGAAACGTTCAGGATGACGAGGCACCACAATACACACCAACTCACGGTCTGAATTTAAATGAGGCGCAAGTGCTTCTAAAATTTGTTGTTCTTCAGGTGCATGTGTACTGGCAATCGTCACAACCTGACGGTTTTCCAAATACCACTGCTGATGCAATTGGGCAGCTTGCTTAATAAAAGCCTCAGGTGCATGAATATCAAATTTAATATTTCCAACAACCTGACTTTTATGCTCGTCTAAACCAAGCTCGACATAACGCTGACGGGTTGCACTATCTTGCGCTAATACCCAATCGATTTGCTTTAACATACCAGCAGTTAAACTTGAGACTTTACTATAACTCTTTGCTGACTTTTCAGATAAACGAGCATTAAGTAATAAGCATGGTACATGCTGTAATTTGGCTTGATCAATTAAATTGGGCCAAAGCTCAGTTTCAACTAATGCTAAAAGTCTCGGTTTGTATGATTCGAAAAATTGTTTTAAAAGAGGCTTTTGATCTACAGGCAAATAAACTGCTTGGAATAAATCTAAATATGGCTCTTTTAAAAAAAGTGACTTAGCGCGTGCCTGACCGGTTTTTGTAGTATTGGTCACTAAAACTGGCTGCCCAAGTTTGAGATAGTGCTCAATAAGTGGCTGCGCAGCATTGGTTTCTCCAACTGAAACCGCATGAAACCAGATGGCTTTTACATTTTTCGGATCTTCAAACGGCCCAAATCGTTCCAGACATTCCTGATGATATAATTCCAGACTTTCTGCACGTCTTTTTATTCGCCAACGATAAAAAGGTTTTAATAAATGGAGTGCTGTGTTGTACCAAAATGGGGTCGCCAAGCGGTTTGCCTCAAATAGTCAAAATTTAAAAACTGGGGAAAATATAACATAGATAAAAAAAATGGCAGAGTTTCGATACCTAAACTCTACCATATACAAGAAAAGTCATTGACTGAACTCACAAAAGAGCAAGTTCAGCACATAGTAAATCTAAATAAAATAATGATTTTAAGAAGCTTCTAAAGCAGGATAGTCCGTATAACCTTCAGCGCCTTTAGCATATAAAGTCGTTGGTTGAAGCTCATTTAATGGTAGACCATGCTCTAAACGTTGTAATAGATCAGGGTTAGCAATATAAGCCTTACCAAAAGATACAGCATCTGCCTGACCTTCACGCAAAATACGTTTTGCTGACTCTGGTGTCAGGTTTTCATTGGCAATCCACACGCCATTAAATTTTTGACGTAATTGTGGACCGATACTATCGGCTGCTTCATATTCACGAGAGAAAATGAAAGCAACATTACGTTGACTTAATTGTTCAACCACATAACCGAATGTCGCTAGCGGATTTTCATCACCCATATCATGAGAGTCGCCACGCGGTGCAATATGTACACCTACTCGGCCAGCGCCCCACACTTCAATAAATGCATCAACCACTTCCAATAACAAGCGGGCGCGGTTTTCAACTGGACCGCCATACTCATCATCACGTTGGTTGGTATTACTTTGAAGGAACTGGTCAATTAAATAACCATTTGCAGCGTGTAATTCAACACCATCAAAACCTGCTACTTTAGCTAGTTCTGCTGAATGTTTATATTGAGCAACAACTTCTTTAATTTCTTCAATCGAAAGCGCACGTGGTTTTACATATGGGCGTTTAGGGCGTAATAAACTCACTTCACCGGCAGGTTGAATTGCACTTGGAGCAACAGGAATATCACCATCCAAGAGTTCAGGATCGGAAATACGACCCACATGCCAAAGTTGAACTACAATTTTTGAACCTTGTGCATGAACTGCTTCAATAATCTTATTCCACGCTTGTGCCTGCTCTTGTGACCATAGTCCAGGGGTATCTGCATAACCCACAGTTTTTGAACCAATCACTGTTGCTTCAGTGAGAATGAGACCAGCATTTGCACGTTGCTGATAATATTCCACCATTAAGTCGTTTGGAACACGACTTTCTCCACTACGTGCACGTGTTAATGGGGCCATTACCAGTCGATTTTTAATTTCAAAATCACCAACTGTTAAGGGAGTATTGAGTTCAGCCATGATCGCCTCGACTTACACTTTATTTGTTTTAAAGTGTTTGTTTTAAATGTTCGATATATTGCTGAATCAAAGCTTCGTTACGTGAAAAATAAGACCATTGTCCATATTTTTGGACCTGAATGAGACCAGCCTGCTGTAATACAGACAAATGATTGGACATTGTAGACTGAGCTACTTTACCCAAACGTTCAATATGACCTGCGCAAACCCCTTTTTCAAAACTACCACCACATTCTTCTACCGGTAAATAATGCGCAGGTTCCTTTAACCATTGCAGAATCTGCCGACGAAGAGGATTGGCTAGGGCTTTGCTAATTGCATCAATATCCATAGGCTCAACACGTCTTTTAAACGAACAAAGCTTTGTTCAGCATTTCGAAAACATAATATCGCATTTTTTCGATATTCATATCCATTTTTTTCGATATTCATATCGTATTTTTCCGATTAACTTCCGATCACTGAACTGCTTTGCCGTTTTAATCGCTAAAAATTTAATAGTTTAAAAGAACTAAAAGTTCAAAAGACTCTTATAACCCCTGCTTTAAACTCGCTTCAATGAAGCGATCAAGATCACCGTCAAGAACTGCACCAGTATTTGAGTTTTCAACACCTGTACGTAAGTCCTTAATACGAGAGTCATCAAGTACATAAGAACGAATTTGGCTACCCCAACCAATATCAGACTTCGAGTCTTCAAGTGCTTGAGCTGCTTCATTACGTTTTTGCATTTCTAGTTCATACAATTTTGCACGTAACTGTTTCCATGCATGATCACGGTTCGCATGTTGTGAACGTTGGTTCTGACATGCAACCACAATACCTGATGGAATGTGCGTCAAACGAACTGCTGAATCTGTTTTGTTAATGTGCTGACCACCTGCACCAGATGCACGGTAAGTATCGGTACGAACATCAGAAGGATTAATATCGATTTCGATATTGTCATCAACTTCTGGTGAAATAAATACCGCAGAGAATGAAGTATGACGACGGTTACCACTGTCAAATGGTGACTTACGCACTAAACGGTGTACACCAGATTCTGTACGTAACCAGCCATATGCATATTCACCTTCAACGCGAATCGTTGCAGATTTGATACCTGCTACATCACCATCAGATACTTCCATAAGTTCTGCTTTAAAACCGTGACGTTCAATCCAGCGCATATACATACGTAATAACATTGAAGCCCAATCTTGTGCTTCTGTACCGCCTGAACCTGCTTGAATCTCGACATAGCAAGGATTCGGATCCATTGGGTTGCTAAACATACGGCGGAATTCAAGTTTTGCTAATTCTTCTTCGGCAGCGCCAAGCTCAGATTGTACATCTACCAGCAAGCTTTCATCATCAGCTTCAACAGCTAAATCCAGCATTGCTTTTGCATCTTCAAGCTGTGTAGATAAACCATCTAAAACGTTAATAACGTTTTCTAGTTCGCCCTTTTCTTTTGCCATTGCCTGAGCACGGTTTTGATCATTCCAGATCGCAGGGTCTTCTAACTCACGTAAAACTTCTTCTAAACGTTCTTTTTTCAGATCGTAGTCAAAGATACCCCCGTAGTGTTTGGCTACGATCAGTTAAGTCTTTCAATTGGTTTAGATAAGGATTAATTTCCACGCGAGTGTTCCCATAAAAACAGATAAACAGTCGAATATTTTATCATAGCTATGGTTATCTTCGAACCTGCTTTAATTTATAACTGTCATTTCAATTTATAAATTTTTTAATTTTCTTTCAGAAGATTTTAAGCTTTATTCGTAACATCCCCATACAAAATTGGGTACTTTTCCAGCATTTTTGAATTTCTACACAAAATCTCCTCAATTTTAATAAAATAAAACATTATGTTTTTATGTTTTAAAATCAATATCTTAAATTAAATATAGTTACAGAAAAAGCACATGGTTACAGTCCGGTTACTTGCCCAAGATTGACGGTAAATGTTTTTGCTCTAGACTAAAAGTTGTAACAAAACATTTATAAAATCGTTTTTAGAGGGGAGAGATTCCATGAAAAAACTAGCAATTGCATCAGCTCTTTTATCTGCACTTGCAGTAAGTGGCGCAGCAAACGCTTACCAAGCTGAAGTTGGTGGTTCTTACACTTATCTTGATCCAGATAACGGCAGCAGCGTAAGTAAATTTGGTGTTGATGGGACTTATTATTTCAACCCTGTTCAAACACGTAATGCACCGCTTGCTGAAGCAGCATTCTTAAACCGTGCAAGCAACGTTAACGCACACGTTAACTATGGCGATAACAGCGGTACTAAAGATACTCAATATGGCGTAGGCGTTGAATACTATGTTCCTAACACTGACTTCTACCTTAGCGGTGATGTAGGCAGAAATGAACGTGAAATCGACAACACAAACTACGACCAAAAAGTTACAACTTATGCTGCAGAAGTAGGTTACTTACCAGCACCAGGTTTGTTACTTGCTTTGGGTGTTAAAGGTTATGATGAAAAAGACGGTAAAGACGGCGCAGATCCTACCGTTCGTGCGAAATACGTAACTCAAGTTGGTCAACATGACGTAAACCTTGAAGCGTATGGCGCGTTTGGTGACCTTGACGAATATAAAGTTCGTGGTGACTACTACATCGATAAAACTTTAAGTTTAGGTGTGGACTACTACAACAATGACTTAACTGATAAAGACGAATGGGGCATTAATGCTAAAAAATTCTTAAATCAGCAAGTAAGTCTTGAAGGTCGTATTGGTTTCGGTGATAACGACAACACTTATGGTGTTCGTGCAGCATACCGCTTCTAATCTTACCTAGATTTAAAAAATCCGCTCAATTGAGCGGATTTTTTTATTGATTTAAATGCACAATTCGTAGCTGTAAGCTCACATTGCCATTAAAAACGTTACGGTCTATTTCATAAACTAAATGTACATGGTCACGCATTGGATCAAACTCGAAGCGGCCGGCTGCGTTAAAAGCAATCGCATCGAAACTGTATTGATCTATCGCTAGTCTAAGTTTCAGGTGTGTCTCTTTGAGCCAACGGAAATCGATAACTTTAAAATGTCCCTCAAATTGAGGCAGTGGAAATTTTTGTCCCCAGGGCCCTAACTGCTCAATCCAGTTCAAGGTATCTAACTGCAAAGCAGAGACAGGTAACTCACCATCAGTCCATAATGTCGCTTGAAAGATTGATTCATCCATCGCAGCGACACAATCATTAAATACTGTCTTAAAAGCTTCAAAGTTTTCTTTACGAATCGTAAGGCCGGCTGCCGCAGCATGTCCACCAAAATGGCTGACCAACTCAGGATGTTGTTCAGCAACTTGCTCAATAGTATCTCGAATGTGAACACCATCGATTGAACGTGCTGAGCCCTTAATATGAACGCCATCCTCATCGGGTGCAAAAACAATCGTTGGCCGATGGAATTGCTCTTTCAAACGCCCCGCGACAATCCCGATGACACCTTGGTGCCAGTTTTCTTCAAACAGAACAAGCGCTGCTGGAATATCTTGCTGTGAAAGCTGCAAATTATCTAAAGCCGATAAAGCTTGTTGCTTCATCTCCCCTTCAACTTGGCGGCGGTCTATATTTAGCTGATTTAATTGTTGAGCAATTGGATAAGCAGTTTCCATCGAATCTGCTAATAAACACTCGATCCCAATGCGCATGCTCTCCATGCGCCCTGCTGCATTAATGCGTGGTCCAAGCACAAAACCTAAGTCTTGCGCACGTATTGAAGTTGCTTCCCGACCAGCAATATCGAGTAAAGCTAAAATCCCTACTCGACACTGATGCTGCTGAATACGTTTTACACCGGCATCAACCAAAATACGGTTGTTATAATCCAAAACAGCAACATCGGCATAAGTTCCCAAAGCGACTAAATCTAAATATTGAGTCACTTTACTTGTGCTTTTGCCTTGTCTATTGCGTAGACTCGCCAAATTGGCAAGTACATAAAAAGCAACGCCAACACCGGCAAGCGCCTTACTTGGAAACTCACATCCTAATTGGTTCGGGTTTACTACCGCCTCAGCAAGCGGGGTTTCTTTGGTCGTTAAATGATGATCGGTAATAATTACTTGCATGCCTAAGGCATGTGCTGCATCAACACCAGCATGGCTGGAAATTCCATTATCTACCGTAATTAATAGATCGGGTTTATAAGTTTGATAAGCAAGCTCAGCAATGGCTGGAGTAAGGCCATAACCATATTTGAAACGATCTGGTACCAGATAGTCGACTTGTGCTCCCATATCGCGAAGCACGAGCATCATTAAAGCAGTGCTAGTTGCACCATCAGCATCATAGTCTCCTACAATGACAATTTTTTTCTGCTCATCGATGGCTTGGTCCATTAATGCGACAGCAGCGTCCAACCCTTTGAGCTCTGGAGCAAGCAGGTTCTTAAGTTTTAGCTCTAATTCTTGTTCAGATTGCACCCCACGTCTTGCCAAAATCTCGGCAATAAACGGAGGCACGCCCTGAAACTGTTCAGGGCGCGTCAATAAAGGTCTTTGTTTAATTTGTATTTTTGTCATTTAAGGCATCAGTCGGTGCAATGTCCATTGACCGTCGATTTTTTCATAACTCAAGCGGTCATGTAAACGATTTGGTCGTCCTTGCCAGAATTCATAATAGTCCGGTTGCAGACGATATCCGCCCCAGAACTCTGGCTTATCGAGTACTTCACGGCTTTGAACTTGTTGTTGCAAGTCTTGAAAACGCTGTTGCAACAACTCTCGGCTTTCTATCTTACCGCTTTGAGGTGTACTGATATGAGCTGCGATCTGGCTATCACGTGGACGCTTATGATAATAGTCGGTAGATTCCTGTTCAGGAATTTTGACGACATGACCACCCACTCGTACCTGACGCTCTAAGCTAGGCCAATAAAATAACAGTTCAGCATATGGATTTTCTGCCAAATCTGCCCCTTTCTGGCTGTCATAGTTGGTATAGAAATCATAACCTGCTTCTGTCGCACCGCGTAACAAGACAGTTCTGACATGCGGACGACCGCTAGCGTTCGCAGTTGCTAAAGACATCGCATATGGTTCGTGCAAGTTGGCGGCTAAGGCATGATTAAACCAACCTAAGAATTGTTCGTGCGGATTACTCGCGACTTGTGTTTCGTACAATTCACCTTGTTCATAGCTTAAACGTAATTCACTTAAGTCTTTAATGACATCACTCATGCCATACACCTTATGCAACTTGCGCTTGTGAACGGACTGCATTTGCTAAATGTTCAGCCAAAGCATTCACTTCTTGTTCGTCATCACCTTCAACCATGACACGAATGACTGGCTCAGTTCCAGACTTACGAACTAAAATACGTCCACGTCCTTTAAGCTGTTCTTCTGCTTTATTGAACTCAGTCACTAATGCTGGAATAGAGTATGGATCAAGCATTTGTTCTAAACGTATATTTACAAGCACTTGTGGGAATAATTTAAAGTCCTGAACCAATTCATGAAGCGCTTTATTTTGCTCAACCATTACAGTTAACACTTGAAGTGCTGCAATAATCGCATCACCTGTTGTGCTCTTATCTAACGTTAAAATATGTCCAGATGGTTCTCCACCTGTGACCCATCCATTTTCATCTAATGCTTGTAATACATAGCGGTCGCCAACTTTTGCACGAACAAAGCCAACGTTTGCTTTTTCAAGTGCAATTTCAAGCGCCATATTACTCATGACAGTACCAACAATACCTACTGGCTTGTTTTTCGCTTGAGTCGCCAAAATATATAAGATGTGGTCACCATCAATTAAGTTCCCAAACTTATCAACCATCACGACACGGTCGGCATCGCCATCAAAGGCAATTCCTAGATCAGCTTCTTGCTCAACTACTGCTTTTTGTAAACTTTCTGGGTGAGTCGAACCACAGTTTTCATTAATATTTAAACCATCTGGTTCGTTGTACAGAGCAACAACTTTGGCACCTAACTCACGGAAAACTGATGGACCAACGCTATAAGCTGCACCATGTGCACAATCCACAACAATTTTTAAATTATTTAAATCGAAGTGATATGGAAATGTAGACTTACAAAATTCAATGTAACGACCATTTGCATCATTTACACGAACACTTTTACCTAAGTTCGCAGTATCATCAATAAATAACTCTTTTTCTAATTCTTTATTAATTTCTTCCTGTAATGAATCTGGTAATTTTTTACCTTCACTTGAGAAAAATTTAATTCCATTATCAAAATAAGGATTATGTGATGCAGAAATAACAATACCTGCATGCGCATGTAAAGCACGGGTAAGATGTGCAATAGCCGGTGTCGGCAATGGTCCAAGTAAGTGAACATATACGCCAGCAGCGTTTAATCCCGCCTGCAAAGCAGACTCTAAAATATAGCCAGATAAACGTGTATCTTTTCCTAATACCACAAGCGGTTTATTTTTTGGACTCGTTCGTTTTAATACCTTCCCTGCGGCGAACCCGAGTTTTAAAGCAAACTCTGGTGTAATCGGCATTTGCCCAAATTTTCCACGAATACCATCCGTTCCAAAATAACTCATAGCTTATCTCATTTTACGCCACTTCAGCCGTGGCTCATTTCATATATGGCTATTCTGCCATATCTATTTTCATCAGATTTACTTTACACCAAAAACAAAAAGCCGTCAGTGTACTGACGGCTTTCTTATTTGATTTGGTTACTAAAATCTAACCAACACGATAGTTCGGAGCTTCTTTAGTAATCGTTACATCATGAACATGTGACTCTGACATACCCGCTGAAGTAATTTTCACAAATTTTGCATTTTGGCGAAGGTCTTCAATTACTGATGAACCTGTATAACCCATAGATGAACGTAAACCACCCATCATTTGATGAACGATGTTACCCATTGGGCCTTTATATGGAACACGACCTTCAATTCCTTCTGGTACTAACTTTTCAGCACCTGCTTTTGAATCCTGGAAGTAGCGGTCAGCAGAACCTGTCGCTCCAGCCATTGCACCTAATGAGCCCATACCACGATATGCTTTGTAGTAACGGCCTTGGAAGAATTCAACCTCACCAGGCGCTTCTTCAGTACCCGCTAGAAGTGAACCAACCATGATTGTGCTTGCACCCGCACCGATCGCTTTTGCCATATCGCCAGAGAAACGGATACCGCCATCTGCGATTAGAGGAATTTGATCTTTCAGTGCATTAGCAACGCTGTCAATCGCAGAAATTTGTGGCATACCAATACCTGCCACAATACGTGTCGTACAGATAGAACCAGGACCAATACCTACTTTTACAGCATCTGCGCCTGCATCTAATAATGCCAATGCAGCATCACCAGTTGCAATATTACCGCCAATCACTTGGACTTGAGGGAAGTTTTGTTTTACCCAACGTACACGTTCAATAACACCAGCAGAGTGGCCGTGTGCTGTATCAACAACAATGACGTCAACACCAGCTTCAACCAATGCTTCTACACGACTTGGTGTTTCAACGCCTGTACCTACCGCAGCACCAACACGTAAACGACCAAGATCATCTTTACAACTATTTGGATAACTCTCAGCTTTACGGAAGTCAGTTACCGTAATTAAACCTTTAAGTTCGTTGTTTTCGCCAACGACCAAAACTTTTTCAATGCGATGCTTTTGCAATAATGCTTGAATATTTTCTTTAGACTCGCCTTCACGCACAGTCACCAAACGATCTTGGCCTGTCATGATGTTGCTAACAGGTTGTTCCAAGTTAGTTTCAAAACGTGTATCACGGCCTGTCACAATACCAACAACCTTGCCGTCTTTAACAACAGGTACACCGCTAATGTTATTAGCGCTGGTAATTGCAATAAGTTCACGTACTGTGGTTTCTGGGGTTACAGTGATTGGATCTTTCACCATACCCGCTTCGAATTTTTTCACACGGCGTACTTCTGCAGCTTGAGCAGCAATATCCATGTTTTTGTGCAAAATCCCGATACCACCATTTTGCGCCATTGCAATCGCCATACGTGACTCAGTCACCGTATCCATTGCAGCTGAAACTAATGGGATATTTAAATGAATGCCGCGAGTTAAACGTGTCTTTAAAGAGACATCTTTTGGGAGAACAGTAGAGTAGGCAGGAAGTAATAAGACATCATCGAAGGTTAGCGCTTCTTGAACGATGGTCAGCATAACAATCTCACTGGTAAATTCCGTGAGCTATTATAAACAAATTTCAATGCAATTTTCATATTATCTTTGCCTTTTTCAGCAATAGATATTTACCTACTCTAAATATTTCTCACTTATTATCGTGTTAGCTCATATTTAACTCACCTGATCATAATCATGATCATTTTCTGAATCTGCTGGGCTTACCTCAATCAAAGGAATCAATTGGTGCGCCAAGCGTGCTTTATTACACTGTTCATCTGCAATCTGTACTTCTTTACAGGTAGAACTACGCACAGCATAAATAGAACAACCTACCTCTTTACCAATTTCACCTGTTAAAGCCTGACATCGTGGCTGAGCTTGATTGGTTCCACGCATACACGAATAAACGGGTGTTAAAGGTTCAACGAGATGTTCATCCATTAACTCGGCCTCAGCCCAATAAAATGAAACCCGAAAATGTGCACAACACGCCCCACAGCGTAGGCACTCATCTGGAGTCGCAACTTGAGATAACATTTTTATTCAAATTCTCGTCATCAAAAATTTTTTCTATCGCGCAAAATCCTAAAAAAATTTCAAATTGGACTCAAGATATTGAAGATAACTTTTTATGTCGGACAGCTAAAAATTTGCTCAGTCATTAAATCTACGCCGCATGGTAAGGTCTCAATCCAGTCTAAAAACTGATTAATTATTTCTTTACCAATAAATGGAGTACCATGCTGAGGTACAATCATCTCAATATCCATTTGACGGACCATGTTGACCCATAAACGAATAACTTTATTGGAGCACATATAGCGCTGATGAAAAGCCTTCATTTTCATCACATGGGCATCAAAATCTTTGAGAGGCTGACTTGCATCCTCCACAATAGAAGCCCCCATATCACCAGAAAATAAAATCTTGGCAACTGGATCATAAAACTGAAAATTACCTACCGAATGTAGGAAATGGGCCGGAACCATGACAAGCTTTGATTCGCCTAGTTGAATCACTTGACCACGATCTGGTAGCTCAATCAGACGATCTTCCCAATTTCCTTTCATACGCTCACTCATAAATGATGAATTTAAGTGAGGTAAAAATCGTGCCCACAATTTAGAGGCCACCACCTTAGCATCGGTATAAACCAGCCAACGAGGCATTGAAGTAATAATATCTGGGTCCTGATGTGAAGCGATTACATAGTCCAAATTTTTAAGACGAGTATATTTATTAAGTTCCATCGTCAATGGAACATAGGTCAAGTCACCACCTGGGTCAATAACGGCTGCTCGTTCATGATCAATAATTAAAAATTGATTGGCTTGTATGCCTTCCCCTTTGACCAAACTGGTAAAACTAATACATTTATGTACGCCATTATCAAATAATATCTGTGATGTTGTTTTTTCAAACCCCATACAATTCCCCAAAAAAATTTTAAATATTAGATATTTTTATATCCCTACTAAAATAAAGGGATTCTAAAATGCTTGCAATGAATTAATTGATATTTCTCATAATATTTTAAAATAGATTTTACTTTTCTTATTCTAGAAATGAATCATCAAGAAATTGAGTAATCCTCTAACATTTCTTAAATAAGCTATATCGTAAAGTTTAACTTCTTCAAAGCTCAAAAAAACGCACTCTTCATGAATGCGTTTTTATACAAATTGAAAATAACTTAGAAGAAATAATGCTGTACTAGCGTAGAAACACCTACAACGAAGAAAATAGCTGCACCAATTTTATGAATCAGTGAGATAGAGAGACGTTCAGCTAATTTATTACCAATAAATACAGCTGGTGCATTGGCAATCATCATACCTAATGTTGTACCTAGCATCACCCAGAAAATACTGTCATAGCGTGCAGCTAAAGCGACTGTCGCAATTTGGGTTTTATCACCAATTTCTGCTAAGAAAAATAAAATAAAGGTTGCCCCAAAAACACCAAATTTTTGCCATTTATTAATACTATCGGTTTCATCATCGAGCTTATCCGGAATAAGCATCCAGAATGCCATACCAATGAAACCAACAGCGAGTACCCAGACTAAAATTTCAGGGCTTAGAACTGTGGTAATCCATTGCCCAAGCACAGCAGAAATACCATGATTAATAAGTGTTGCTAAAAGAATCGCAATTAAAATAGGAATTGGCTTACGGAAACGCGCAGATAGTAAAAGTGCCAACAATTGAGTTTTATCGCCCATTTCAGCGAGGGCAACAATCGAGGTAGAAATCAGAAATTCTTGCATGTCGGTTCTCTGGCTAGCATAAATGCCTATGACCTACCCCTCCTGCTAGCCAAATATCATAAAATGATTGCAGAGTGGTAAATCAAAGGTCTTGCCAACTCAGAAACGATGAGACGTTTAAGCTATGATGACCATGTTCTGTTGAACAATTATGTTGACCATCACCTATTCACCTTTGCTGTGAATAGCGGCTACTCCCCAATGAAGTATGCGTTTATTATATTCAAGTCACTCGATTTTTCAAACTTTCAAGTAACAAATTTTATCCACGCCCACACGACTAATCGTGCAATACCTAATATCACTGCAAAATAAGCACTTATATGAATAAAACCAATAGGGCTACTGCTCGTTCCAGCCTGATATTCAAAGGGCAAAATCAAAGTAGCAACAAACACCTCAAAACCCATCACCACATAAGTCATCCATTCCCATGGGAAGTGTAAAATACTGACCCATAATCCCATCAATAAAAACACAATCAATAGTAAGGGCAACATAATTTTCAGAAAACCTAACATTTACTACTTCTCCTTTATGTAATAACGAGAAATTTCTCCTCACTCTCGATAAATCCTGCTTAATCTGTAGATTAACCTAAAAATTAAGTCAAATAGACATTAAAACAAAACCCCGCCGAAGCGAGGTTTAGTATGTTCTTTCAAAGCATTAGATTAATAAAGTACGAATATCTTTAAGAAGTTTCGTAAGTTTATTTGTAAAGCGAGCTGCATCCGCACCATTAATTACGCGGTGGTCATAAGACAATGACAACGGCAACATTAAGCGTGGATCAAAGTCTTTACCATTCCATACAGGCTGCATCGTTGCAGGTGAAATACCCAAAATTGCAACTTGTGGCCAGTTAACTAGTGGGGTAAATGCTGTACCGCCAATTGAACCTAAGCTTGTAATCGTGAAGTTAGCACCTTGTAAATCTTTCGGTGTTAATTTCTTATCACGCGCTTTTTTACTGAGCTCACCCAATTCAACAGCAATTTGCTTAATTGATTTTTGGTCAGGATTACGTAGTACAGGTACTGTCAAACCATCTGGAGTTGCAACCGCAATACCCATATGGATTTCATTACGGAGCAATACAGATTTCTGATCATCTGCTAAGTGACCCGCGAAATAAGGCTCTTCTTTCAACAAGTGTGCTACAGCTTTTGCAATAAATGCCAAAATTGTTAGGCTTACACCTTGTTTCTTAAAGCCGTCTTTCAACTCACCACGCCAAGCTTCTAGCTCAGTAATATCCGCAAGGTCAAACTGAGTTACTTGTGGAATGTAGTTATTTAAAGACAACTGCGGAATTGATACTTGCTGCAAACGCGTCAGTACTTTTTCTTCCACGCCACCAAATGCAGTAAAGTCAGGAAGCTTTGGTAAACCCGAAACTGCTGGTGCAGCCGCAGCAACTGGTGCCGCTTGTGGTGCCGTTAAACGACTCTTCACATAAGCAAAGATATCTTCTTTAACAACACGGCCATGCTCACCAGAAGTTTTAACTTGTGACAAAATCACGCCAAGTTCACGAGCAAGCTTACGAACAGCAGGACCTGCATATACTTTAGCGTTTTCTGCTTCTTGCTCTTTCGTTAACTTATCAGTGCCAGATGTAGGCGCCGCAGGTGCAGACTGTGTTGTAGCAGGAGCAGCTGCTTTAGGTGCTGCTGCCTGTGGAGCTGGGGCTGCTTCTGCTTTTGCCGCTGGTGCAGCAGCAGGTGCTTGGCCTTCAGCTTCAATTGTTGCAAGCAATATACCTTGTGAAACTTGTTGGCCTGCTTGCAAGTGAATTGCTTTTACAACACCAGCAACGGTACTTGGAACTTCCACAGTTGCTTTATCAGATTCAACCACAACAAGGCTTTGGTCTACATCAACTTTATCGCCAACTTGTACTAAGATTTCAGCAACAACTGCTTTATCTACGCCCAAGTCAGGAACATTGATATCAACTGGACCAGATTGAGTAGCAGCTGCCGCAACAGTTTCTTGCTTTGTAGCAACTGGTTCAGCGGCTGCAGCTGGAGCTGGTGTAGTAGCAGGAGCTTCTGCTTGTGCACTTGATGCAGCTGCTGTTTTCACTTGAATAAGAACAACACCTTCTTTAACGGTATCGCCTTCTTTCACTTGAATACTTTCTACAGTACCAGCAACGCTACTTGGAACTTCCACAGTTGCTTTATCTGACTCTACAACAACAATACTTTGTTCAACATCGATCTGGTCACCCACTTTAACGAGGATTTCACCAACCAATGCTTTTTCAACGCCAATGTCAGGTACAGTCACTTCAACAGTAGAAGTTGATGTAGAGGCAGCAGGTTGAGTTGAAGCTTGAGTTTGCTGTGCAGGTGCTGGAGCAGCTGGTTTTTCAGCCGCAGGAGCTGGTGTTGGTTCCGGAGCTGCTTGTGCCGCACCTTCTGCTTCGATCTCAATCAAAGCAACACCTTCAGTCACATCATCACCTTGATTAATCAAGATGCTTTTTACGACACCTGCTGAAGTGCTAGGCACTTCAACAGTTGCTTTATCAGACTCAAGCACAACGATACTGTCGTCAACTTCAACACGGTCGCCAACTTTTACTAAAATTTCAGCGACGTTTGCTTTATCTACACCAATATCAGGGGTCTTAATTTGCATGCTTAGTTCCCCTCACCTGTTTGCGTTTCATTGTATTCAGCAACTGGCTGAACTTCCGGATGTGCTTGTGGAGCCCATGCAACCGGACGGTCAGTATCTAACTCAAAGTTAGAAATTGCATCTTTCACTAAACGTGCGTCTACTTCACCTTCGTCAGCTAATTTTTTCAAAGTAGCAACAACAATGTGTGCAGCATCAACACCAAAGAAACTACGTAAGTTCGCGCGTGTATCTGAACGGCCGTAACCATCTGTACCTAATGCAACAAATGGGCGACCATCTGGAAGATAGGCACGGATTTGTTCGCTATAAGCACGCATATGGTCGGTAGCAGAAACTACGATACCTTCCGTACCACGTAATTGTTTAGATACCCAAGATTCTTTAACTTCTTCAGCAAGTGGGTGTAGGCGGTTGTATTCTTCACATGCCATACCATCACGTGCTAACTCATTGAAGCTTGTTACACTCCAAACGTTTGAATGGATTTGGTATTCATCACGTAAGATTTTCGCAGCTTTAATCACTTCGCGAAGGATTACACCTGAACCAAGTAACTGGACAGTTGCTTTTTCATCTTTCTCGAATAAATACATACCACGTTTAATGCCTTCTTCAACGCCCTCTGGCATTTCAGGATGCTCGTAGTTCTCATTCATTACTGTTAAGTAATAGAACACACGCTCTTGGTTCACATACATACGTTGTAAACCATCATGTACGATTACCGCTAACTCATAACCAAAACATGGGTCATAAGACACGCAGTTTGGAATCGTGTTTGCCAAGATATGTGAATGACCGTCTTGGTGCTGTAAACCTTCACCGTTCAATGTCGTACGGCCTGCAGTCGCGCCTAACAAGAAACCTTGAGCTTGTGCGTCACCCGCAGCCCATGCAATATCACCAATACGTTGGAAACCAAACATTGAGTAATACATGTACATTGGAATCATTGGCAAGTTATTAGTTGAATAACTTGTCGCTAACGCAGCCCATGCACTCATCGCACCTGCTTCGTTAATCCCTTCTTGTAACATGTGACCGTCTTTTGCTTCACGGTAATGCATTAACTGTTCTTGGTCTTCTGGCGTGTATTTTTGGCCGTGAGCAGCATAAATACCAAGCTGACGGAACATACCTTCTAAACCAAAAGTACGTGCTTCATCTGGAACGATTGGCACTACGCGGTCTTTAATCGCTTTTTCTTTAAGTAAAGCAGCAATTAAACGAACCATCACCATAGTAGTTGATTGCTCTTTGCCACCCGAACCTTTCAACACTGCATCAAATACAGATAATTCAGGAATCGCTAAAGATTCACTCTCACGACGACGTGCAGGCAGGTATCCACCTAAAGCTTCACGACGTGCTTTCATATATTTCATTTCTGGAGAGTTTTCACTTGGGCGATAGAATGGAAGCTCTTCTAATTGCTCATCTGAAAATGGAAGATTGAAACGGTCACGTACATATCTTAAAGAGTCAATTTGCATCTTTTTGATTTGGTGAGTTTTGTTTACCGCTTCAATTTCTTCAGACAAACCATAACCTTTAATGGTTTTCGCCAAGATCACTGTTGGTTGGCCTTTTGCTTTCATCGCTTCTGCATATGCAGCAAAAACTTTGTAAGGGTCATGACCACCACGGTTTAACGCATCAATATCTTCATCACTTAAATCTTTTACAAGTTCCGCAGCTTCTGGGTACTTACCAAAGAATTTTTCACGTGTATACGCGCCACCTTTTACTTGATAACGCTGATAGTCACCATCAACAGCTTCTTCCATACGTGCTTTTAATGCACCGCTTGTATCTTTAGCAAGTAGTGGATCCCAATGACGGCCCCATACTACTTTAATGACACGCCAGCCTGCGCCACGGAAGATCGATTCAAGTTCTTGAATAATTTTACCGTTACCACGCACAGGTCCATCTAGACGCTGTAAGTTACAGTTCACTACCCAAATTAAGTTATCAAGCTTCTCACGACCAGCAAGTGAGATCGCACCTAAGCTTTCTGGCTCATCCATCTCGCCATCGCCGAGGTATGCCCAAACTTTACGATCTTCTTCTTTGATCAGGCCACGGTTCATCAAATATTTTTGAATGTGCGCTTGATAAATCGACATGATTGGACCAAGACCCATTGATACAGTTGGGAACTGCCAATAGTCCGGCATTAAATACGGATGTGGATAGCTTGGTAAACCGTTACCGCCAACTTCACGGCGGAAATTACTTAACTGTTCTTCAGTTAAACGTCCTTCAAGGAATGAACGTGCATAAATACCAGGAGCACAGTGTCCTTGGTAATAAATCATATCTCCGCCAAAGTTATCGCTGTTTGCGCGGAAGAAATGGTTAAAACCTACGTCATATAATGTTGCACTTGATGCGAAGCTCGCCAAGTGACCACCTAAATCATCACCTGTTTTATTCGCGCGAAGTACCATTGCTAAGGCATTCCAACGAATCAATGCACGAATACGGCGTTCCATATCTTGGTCGCCTGGCATTGCAGGTTGTTCTTCAACAGAAATTGTATTTAAGTAAGGTGTATTGAGACGTTGAATTGGAACATGCTTAGCAATTGCTTGTTGGTAAAGTTTTTCCAACAAGAATGCCGCTCGCTCAGTTCCCATATGTTGTAAAACTGAATCGAATGCATCTTGCCATTCTTGGGTTTCTTGTGCGTCGGAGTCACCGTAAAACGCCATAATTCACCTGTTCCTTGTTCTCTAATCTACTTTGTATTTTTACCACGTTTTGCCCCTCTCAAGTTATTGCCACGGGTGAATGTGAGGGGGCTCTATTATTTTCTGAATGAATAGTCATTGACCGAGCAGTAAACAAAATAACAAAAAAACGCCAATATTGGCGTTTTTTTATACGATCATTGCGTTAAGAAAGGTTTATGTTCATTTCAGATTCATAAATTTAATAACCTTGAACTTTTATGAAACTCTATTAAGGCAACATTGCTAAGTAAGTTGATGGATTCTTACGTTGACCATCTTTAACTACTTCATAATGTAAATGCGGTCCTGTACAACGACCTGTACAGCCCACGTTAGCAATATGATCACCAGCAGAAACCTGGTCACCTACACGAACTAATAAACGTGAAGCGTGTGCATAGCGTGTTAAATAACCATTACCGTGGTTGATTTCAACATATTGTCCATAACCTGTACCCCAACCTGATTTAGTTACAATACCAGGACCAGTTGCATAGATCGGTGTACCACTTGGTGCCGACATGTCTAAACCACCATGATGCTCTGCACGACCACCCATGGTACGGCCACCAAAGTTAGAAGAAACACGTACGCTATCTGGAAGAGGATGAGAAACTAACCAAGAATAAGGATTTGAAGAAGAGGCATTAAAAGAATTTTTTGCAGTCGTATGACCATATTTTTTGGCCAGTGAGTCATTATTGAGCTCAACTGTTTTAGGACGTAAAGTGACTGAAACTTTAGCACTCGCCGGAAGATCTAAATCATCAGGATGTGTATATGAACCTTGAGATAATGTTTTTGATAACTGTTCCAATCGATCTGAATCAGTAGATTGGTTAATATTTTGATAATCTGCAAAAGCAACCGATGCAGCCGAAGCGGCAAGTGAAAACGCTAATAAAATACGACGCGTGTGCATAAAAACCTCTTGAAACTGTTCTTACTCAAGTTCCTTATGATCTCTTCCTTGATATCAGTTGAAATGAACGCTTAAGATTAGGACAAGAAATCATTCGAGAACGATCAATGTCTAAACCCGATAACGTTTTTCAACAATCCGGAAAACACATAAAAACAGGAAACCTTACGTTTCTAACAACGCAAGTCGCGCAATGGCAAAGACTTACGAAAATAATCCAACCCTTATTGCCCCAACCGGAACAATGGCAGGTTGTGTGTTATCAAAATGGCACTTTAATTATTACTGGTGAAAATCAGGCAATGATTAGTCAACTCAGCTATTTACAGAGCCAATATATATCTAAATTATCTCAACTCGAAGGACTAAAAGACCTACAAAGAATTCAAGTTCGCTTAAGAAATAAAACTATTCCTACAGCGCCCCCATCTGAGCCTTCTAAATCCATCCCCCCGGAAACACAAGAAATGTTACGTAGTGCTGCCGACTTCGTGAGCGACCCTAAGCTTAGCCAAGCTTTACTACGTTTGGCAAGCAATAAAAAATGATGAGCTTTCTATTCCTTAATTAGAATCGTTCTTATTATGTGATTAAAATCACAGTTTTTATTGTTACATTATAACATAGCCAAATAAAGACAATGACTTATGTCACACTCACGTATGGAATTGGACAGTCTTTCTCGTCATTAAATGTTACAATTTCATAATTACTCGGATCACTTTGAACATTGCGTAATAGCTGATTATTTAAAGCATGTCCTGATTTATAGCCATCGAACTTGGCAATAATTTGATGACCAAGTAAATACAAATCACCTACTGCATCTAAAATTTTGTGACGAACAAACTCATCGGCAAATCGTAGGCCTTCTTCGTTCACAACACCTGTATCATCTACACCAATGGCATTGTCTAGACTTGCCCCTAAAGCTAAATTATTTGCTTTGAGGTAATCTAAATCCTTCATAAAACCAAAAGTACGTGCCTCACTGACTTCATACACAAAGGTTTCAGTAGAAAAATCGATAGTCGCAGATTGATATTCTTTTGCAAAGGCAGGATGATCAAAATCAATCGTAAAGTTGAGTTGAAAACCATTATGTGGTCTAAAAATCGCTTTTTTATCATCAATTAAAGCTTCAACTGGCTTTAATATTCTTATAAATTTTTTCGGTGCATCTTGTTCACGCAAGCCACCTTGCATTAACAAATAAATAAATGGTCCAGCACTACCATCCATAATGGGGACTTCAGATGCTGACACTTCCACGATTAAATTATCAATTCCTAAACCGGCAATCGCACTCATGACATGCTCAATTGTCCCTACCTTAATATCACCAGTGACAAGGTTTGAACACATAAATGCTTCTTGAATGAGCAATGCATTGGCAGGAATATCGACAGGTGGATCCAAATCGATACGGCGAAATACAATACCTCCATCCACGGTATGTGGAATGAAATTGATCATCACTTTTTGACCGCTATGAAGACCTATTCCACTCGCTTTTACCACACGACTGAGAGTACGTTGTTTCACCATGCTTTGTAACTTCTTTTTTAAAACCGCTATACGTTAGCATATTTAGTCATTGATCAAAAATAAAAAAAGGCAGTGTTTATACACTGCCTTTTAATAGATTGAACGCTATATTACTTACGTTGCTGATTTTTCAAGTAATCTTGAATGCTCATTGGAGAAGAACGCGGTGATGAACTTGGTGCATTATTCACATCATTTTCAGCATTTTGACGCTTATTAATTGCTGGAACGTCATCTTCATCTACAGATTGTGCAGATTGAGTTGCTGTATGACTTACAGTATTACGCTTTCTTGGTTCTGCATCAGCGGCATTACGTGTTAAACCAGTTGCAATCACAGTTACACGTAATTCATCACGCGCATCTGGGTCAAATACTGTACCGTAGAAAATCTCGCCTTCATCAAGGTCAACAATTTGGTTAACCACATCAGTAATGATTTCAGTTTCACGTAACGTGATGTCATCACCACCTGTAATGTTAATTAACACGCCTTTTGCATTAATAATATTCACATTATCAAGTAGTGGACTACGGATGGCTTGTTCAGCAGCTTGACGAGCACGGTCTTCACCACGGCCTAAACCAGCACCCATCATTGCATAACCGCGGGTACTCATTGCAGTTTTCAAATCGGCGAAGTCAAGGTTAATGTGACCACGGTTAACCACAAGGTCAAAGATACTACGCACAGCGTTTAACAATACATCATCTGCCTTTTTATAGGCATCTTTCATTGAAATATCACCATACACGCTTAATAAGCGTTGGTTAGGAATAATAATCAATGAATCAACATGTGCTTCAAGCGCTTCAATACCACGCTCAGCAGATTTTTGACGACGACGACCTTCAAAGTTAAATGGCGTTGTTACAACACCAACAGTCAAAATCCCCATTTCTTTAGCAACTTCGGCAACAACCGGAGCTGCACCAGTACCTGTACCACCACCCATACCAGCGGTTACAAATACCATGTCAGTTCCTTCAAGGTGCTGACGAATAATTTCACGGCTTTCTTCTGCGGCAACCTGACCTACTTCAGGGTTAGCACCAGCACCTAGACCACGTGTACTTTGCTCACCTAACTGAATTTTGAAAGGGGCATTCATACAGTCAAGTGCTTGTTTATCTGTATTGGCACAAACGAATTTAACACCCTGAATATCAGACTGTACCATGTGCTGAACGGCATTACCGCCACCGCCACCTACACCAAATACAGTGAAACGGGCTTGACCGTTGCCATCGTTTAGTTCATCTTCTATAAATTCAAATGAGGCCATGACCTTTAGGGTTCCTAATACATTATGGCAGTCACTTCAGCCCGTATACTGCCTTGATTTTCAAAAATAACTAATTTTAAGAATGCTGTGCAATACAAACCTTGTCAAGTACAGTGGTTTTCTCTTACAACTTCCTAACAATTCTACCAATAAATCCATACATCCTAAAAAATGGCTTTAAGTTTGCTATTAAACGCATTCCAGCCATTCACCATTCGTTCCCATACCGAACGGTCATTCCCCTCTTCAGGTTCCTCAACAGCTTCTTGTAATTCGCTTTGGCTAAACATAAGCAAACCAGCTGCTGTCGCATACATTGATCGGCGTAATGCAGCCTGATGCTGATCATCAGCATACACCTGTAATGGTGGATTACCTAAATGAGCAGACACACCCAGCATACGACGAGCCAAACTCACCATACCTTCGATTTGACAAGCATCGCCTGTCAACACTACACCATGATACAGGCCATGGATTGCACCGCTTTGTTCGAGTTCTTCGCGAATCTGGCTAAAAATCTCTTCATAACGCGCAATAATAATTTCTGATAACTCAATACGACTAATCGTTTGAGGGCCATCAATACCCTGAACTTGAATCATATGGTCAGGCTTAACAGCACTTAGATCAACACAGCCATGCAGAATTTTAATGCGTTCAGCTTCTTCAGTAGTTGTTTGCAACACAGCAGCAATGTCACGTGTCACATGCTCACCACCACGTTGTAATGTACGTGCTAAAGCCAAACGGCCATCTAAATAAACTGCTAGGTTGGTAATACCTGCACCGATATCAACAAGACAGACACCATATTCTTTTTCATCTTTCAGCAAACTTGCTTCAGCCGTAGCCAAGCAAGAAACTACCATTTTCTCAACACCAATGTTCGCACCTTTCATAGCACGATCAAGGTTTTGCATAGTGGCAATCGGCATCATCATGAGCTGATAATGACCAGTCATGCTGTGAGCAGTCATATTGATTGGGTTTTGGACCCATTCTGCAGAATCACCTAACTCAAACCCGAGTGGCACTGCACTCGCTAGATAGTAGTCTGAAGTCACATGACTTGCTTTTGCTAACTCTAATGCACGGACAACTTCATTGGTTGTAATCACATGTGCTGGGTTAGCAACAGGTGTGCGTCCAGAAGCATAGAAACTTTGCAACTCGGTACTCGGAATAGAGACCCACGCACTATGAATGCGACATTCGGCCATATTTTCCGCTTCAGCAACGGCGTTTTTAATCGCAGCAATGACTTTATCGAGACTTACAATTTTTCCTTTGTTCATGCCTCGATTGCGAGCAGTTGCCATACCGATAACCTGAATGTTATCCGGCGCATGAATTTTTCCAATCAAAACTGAAACTTTATGCGTCCCAATGTCAATCGCAACAACTGAGGGAACAGCTTCACTCATCACTCATACCATTTCTTTGTTGTCTAATACCAGGCAAATTGCCTATTTTAAAGCCACGTATTATGGCTTTGCTTTTGCACCACCTGCAATGCTTGTGTCATCACTCGTTACAACAAACTGACCATTCACAATTTTAGGTGGGGTTGCATTCTTCCATTGAATAGATAATCCATTACGATATCGCAAATCAATGGCTGAGATTTTCGTCCACACAGGTTTTAGGTCAGATTGTGCCAAATGACTTAAACGTTGCAATTTATTCATTGTTTGATCTTGGTCAACAATAATTCGTAAACCAGAATCAAACTGCATAAACCAAGTCATTCGCTCTGTTAGATATAACTCTTTTAAACGCAAATTAACAGGATGGAATAACTGATTAATTTCATTATAGCGTCGCATCATCATTTTAGACTGGCTTACCGGACCATGTAACAGCGGAAGCTCAGGATGAAGTCTCGGTTCTGCCTCACTAAATACGTCACCACCATCGCTTAATAAGCGACCTGTTCCCCAACGGGCGATCGCATGTCGAGGCATCACACGAACACGAATACCATTTGGCCAGGCACGAGATACGACAACTCGGTCTACCCATGAAATTTCTAATGCTTTATCACGAATCTGCTCTAAGTCAGACGTAAAGTAATTATCTTTTACAATCGGCTGCACATATCGCATCACTTGCTGATTCTCAACCGGAGTTGTTGAACCTACCACCTCAAGCTTTGCGACAGTTGCATCAGTAATAACTTTATATAGACCGTAAATTCCGACCGCCAAGACTAAAAAGGCAATAACCAACAGCACCCATCCGCCAGCATTGGCAAGCTTTTGCTTGCGCGTAGGCGGTTTTTCATGAATGGAGGTAATCGCCGCACGTTTACGGCGCATGGAAGCCGGAAGTTGTGCCATATTTAAGCCGTACCTTCCAATGTTTGCTCAAGAATTGCAACACACAATTCATCAAAGCTATAGCCCACGGCTTTAGCAGCTTTTGGCACAAGTGAATGGCTGGTCATACCCGGCACAGTATTTACTTCTAGAAGCCAGAAATTACCTTGCTCATCCTGCATTGCATCAATACGGCCCCAACCTTCTGCACCTACAGCCTGAAAAGCGCGTAAGCATAAGGCTTGTAGTTTTTTCTCTTCGGTTTCGCTAAGACCGCAAGGAATGCCATATTCGACATCATTGCGTTGATATTTTGCTTCATAATCATAAAAAGCAACATCTGCTGGTGGCTGCAAACGAATAACAGGTAACGGCTGGCCATTTAAGAATGAAATCGTAAATTCGCGTCCCGTAATCCATTTTTCTGCCATGACAACAGCGTCGTGCTGAGTTGCCTTTTCAATTGCTGCTGCAAAGTCTTCAGCTTTTTCAACCTTACTCATGCCTACACTTGAACCCTCATGTACAGGCTTGATAATGACAGGTAAACCTAATTCAGCAATGACTGAGTCTAGATCTGTTTCTTTAGTAATAATGCGATACGGTGCAGTTGGTAAATCACTACCTTGCCAGATTTGCTTGGTTTTGACCTTATCCATGCCTATTGCAGAACCTTGTACACCCGTTCCTGTATAAGGGATGTTCAACCACTCAAGCACACCTTGGATTTGACCGTCTTCGCCACCACGACCATGCAATACAATAAATGCACGGTCATAGTTTACAAGTTCAGTCACGCTACGGTCTTGCGGATCAAATGCCTCAGCCTGAACACCTGAACGTAACAAAGCGTCCAGAACTGCCTGACCACTATCTAAAGACACAGCACGCTCAGCCGATTTTCCACCAAGTAACACAGCAACTTTGCCGAATTTTGTAGCATTTGACACGTTTAAATCCTTAACCCGATAATTCAATACTTTTTGTTTATTTCACATACAAATGGTGCTGTGCAAGTTCTACTGAAATTGCTCCAACGTTACCTGCACCTTGCGTTAATAACAAGTCATTTGGTTGTAACACATTTTGCATGATGTTTTGCAAATTACCTTCAACCGGATCAATTAAAATCGGCTCAACCTGACCACGCAAGCGAATACTACGCGCCAAAGTACGGCTATCTGCGCCAACAATTGGTTTTTCTCCAGCCGGATAAACTTCTAGTAATAATAATTGGTCGACTTGAGATAAAACTTCAATAAAGTCATCAAAACAATCACGAGTACGAGAGTAACGGTGTGGTTGGAAAAGCATCACTAAACGACGGTCAGGATGGCTTTGACGAGCAGCTTTAATCGTAGCTTCCACTTCTTTAGGGTGATGTCCATAGTCATCGACTAATTTCACATTACCTTCACCAAGCTCAAATTCACCTTGTACTTGGAAGCGACGTCCAACACCACTAAAGCCTTTTAATGCACGGCTAATTGCTTCATCGGAAACACCTTCATCAGTTGCAACACCAATCGCAGCCAAAGCATTTAAAACATTATGTAAACCAGGCTGATTAATGGTTAAACGCAACGGCTCACGGCCTTTACGCAATACCGTAAAGTGCGAACGCATGCCATCTTGTTCTACATCAATTGCACGGATGTCATTATCTTCGTTAAAACCATAAGTAATAACTGGACGACCTACACGCGGCAAAATCTCACGAATATTTGCGTCATCACCACAAACTACAGCTAAGCCATAGAATGGCAAATTATGAAGGAACTGTACGAAAGTATCTTTTAATTTATCAAAACTGCCTTCATAGGTGTCCATATGGTCAGCATCGATGTTGGTAACAATCGCTGCCATTGGCTGCAAATAAAGGAAAGATGCATCCGATTCGTCAGCCTCAGCAACAATAAAACGGCTTTCACCAAGTGCCGCATTTACGCCTGTACTGTTAAGTAAACCACCGATCACATAAGTTGGATCAAGATTTTCTTCAGCCAACATTGTAGTTAATAAACTCGTTGTCGTGGTTTTACCGTGTGTGCCTGCTACCGCAATACCATGACGGTAACGCATAAGCTCACCGAGCATTTCTGCACGGCGTACGATTGGGGTACGTTGCTCAATTGCGGCTTTCACTTCCGGGTTTTCTGGATCAATAGCCGTTGACACAACAAGCACATTGGCGTTCTTAATATTTTCTGCTTCGTGTCCAATATAGACCTTAATGCCATTTTCTTCTAATTGTTGCGTGGTTTTTGAAGCTTTAATATCTGAACCGGAAATTTTATATCCTTGGTTAGCTAACACCTCAGCAATACCACACATACCTGCACCGCCAATACCCACAAAATGAATATGTTTGATACGGCGCATTTCAGGCACTTTAATCAATTTTTTTGCTTGGTTTGCAGCTGTTGTTGGAGACATAGTAAATCCGATTACATTTTTTGAATAAGATCAACCACATGCTGAGTTGCATTTGGTTGGGCATGTTGACGCGCTTTCACTGCCATTTCTGTAAGCAATTGGCGGTTCATCAACGTAGTAAACAATTGATTTAAAACTTCTGGTGTCATGGTCGATTGCTGGCAAATTTTTGCAGCTCCGACATCGGCCAGAAATTTGGCATTTGCTGTTTGGTGGTCATCTACCGCGATTGGAAGCGGCACAAAAACTGCTGCAACTCCAGCGGTAGCAACTTCTGTCACAGTTAAAGCGCCCGCACGGCAAATAATCAGGTCTGCTTCGCTATAGGCTTTTGCCATATCTTCAATAAAAGGCAAAACCTGTACAGTTAAATTTGCTGGCGCATCTGCGTACAAAGCTTGAGTTGCCTCAACCTGTTGCTGACCACATTGATGGAAAATATTCAGTGGCACTTGAAGTTGTTTTAATGCCGGAGGTAAACGTTCATTAAGTGCTTTTGCACCTAAAGACCCACCCACAATTAAAATATTTAACGGCTTACCCGCTTGCTCACGCTCATCGTAGCGCCATTTGGGGCTTAAAATATCTGTAATTTCGCGGCGTACCGGATTTCCGGTAGTGACCACTTTTTCGCTCGCAGGAAAAGTATTTGGGAATGCTTCGCATACTACTTTAGCTACACGTGACAACTGTGCATTGGTAAAACCGGCAACTGCATTTTGCTCATGAATGAGAACAGGAATACCTAATAAGCGAGCAGCCAGACCACCCGGTCCTGCAACATAGCCACCAAAGCCAGCTACTGCATCAACTTTAAGCTGTTTCATATAGCGCATCGCGCTAAAAGTTGCTTTTAAAATTTTAAAAGGCGCAGCAAGTTTACGGATGACCCCGTTGCCACGTACACCTTGAATATCAATTTGATATATTGGAATATTTTGATCTTTTAATAACCGATTTTCCATACCTGTTGGCGTGGCTAACCATGAAACTTGACAACCTTGCTGTTGAAGTTGTTTGGCTACGGCGAGGGCTGGAAAAACATGTCCACCAGTACCGGCAGCCATCATCATGACATGTTTAGGTTTGCTTTGCTGTGAATCTGTCACGGTCTAATTCTTCAACTCAAAAAACAATGGAAATTGTCATCTATTTTTGTAGCCGTTTATTTTAATCCTAAAGCTTCATTAACGAAAAGCGAATTTCACTCGTTTATAACAGAAAGATGTGCTTTTTTGAAAATATGCCTACAAAGCGCTAGCGTATTTCATATTGTGGTTTTATTAATTGATATATTTTTAGGTGATTTCCCAGCATTCGCTTAGGAAATCACTCAAACTGGATTATTGAGCAGGACGACCCGCTTCTAATACGTCGAATAGATCATCGGCAATTGATGTACCAAATTGAGCATCAATTTCACGAATACAGGTTGGGCTAGTCACATTAATTTCAGTCACATAATTACCAATCACATCAAGCCCAACAAATACCAATCCTTTTTCACGTAAGAAAGGCCCGATTTTCGCTGCAATGAATTTGTCATTTTCAGTAAGTGGACGCGCTTGGCCTAAACCACCTGCTGCCAAGTTACCGCGCACTTCACCATTTTGTGGAATACGAGCTAGACAGTACGGAACAGGTTCACCATTCACCATTAGAATTCGTTTATCCCCTTCTACAATTTCAGGAATATAACGCTGAGCCATAATTGGACGAGTGCCTAATTCTGTCAACATTTCCAATGTAGAACCAATATTTACACCGTCTTGGTATAAACGGAAAATACCCATCCCGCCCATACCATCAAGTGGCTTAACAATCACATCGCCATGTTCTTTAATAAATTCACGAATCAGGCTCTGCTGTGATGTCACAAGTGTAGGCACTTGTAGCTCTGGAAACTGCGTAGCAAAAAGTTTTTCATTGCAATCACGCAGTGATTGAGGCTTATTAATAATCCATGCGCCTTCACGCTCAGCTTGCTCAAGCACATAAGTCGTGTAGACAAAGTTCATGTCAAAAGGCGGATCTTTACGCATGAGTACAACATCATAAGCCGCGATTGATTCTTTTTTCTTTTCGCCTAACTCATAATAATGGCTGTAATCTTCAAAAACTTTTAACGGAGAGATGAGACCGTAAGCCTTACCTTGATCGATATATAAATCTTGTTGTAATGCATAACCTAACTCATGTCCACGACGGCTCGCCGCCCACAACATTGCCATGGTTGAATCCTTTTTCAGATTTACGGTTTCAATCGGATCCATGACGACAAGTACACGCATGCTCAAGCTCTTCTTAAAATTTAAATTAGCATGAGTATAGCTGAGATTTTTCACTCGTTTTTCTTAATTTTAGTAAAACCTTATCGGTTATTTCTTTATCTTGAATTCAGATAAACTCAGTTAAACTAAGGTCATAAAATATTATTTTTTAAAGGCTAAAGATGAAACTTTATCGCTATTTAACAGGCCCTGATGACTCTGCTTTTTGCGCACGAGTGACTAAAGCGCTCAATCATGGCTGGGAATTATATGAAGCACCAACCATGACCTTTAATGGTACTCAAGTGATTGTGGGCCAAGCAATTTGCAAAACGATTGATAAAAACTATGATCCAGAAATGGATATTGTAGATGTGCTCAAAAACAATGCTTAACTCTAAGGGTGTTTTTTAATAATGAAGCACCCTCTTCAAACCTCTATTCATAAATAAAACTAATCATTTCAATCAAGCAATTATTCGTCACATAAATTATATTTTTAAAATCAACAATTAAAAATCTATCACGATAATTTTATAAGCAATAGTTCTTTTATTCTAAACAATTAAATGATTATAATTATCATTTATACTTTTATTTTTGTTAATTGACTTTATTTTTATGTTAAAAATTTCTATATCATCTCCCCAAATTAAAAGCTCGTTCCCACTTAGCCTACTCAGTTTAATGATCTTGAATATTCAAGGTGCCTACGCAGAGGAATTAGCGGACTCATCTTCAAAAGTTGCAGCAGTCATGCCAACTATAAAAATTGAAGCGATGAGTGAACTCGATCCCATCAAAAGTTATATCGACTATGACAAAGCCAATGTCACACGTAATGGTTTAGACAAAAAAGATATTCCGCAAACTATTGATACTATCGATGTTCAAAAATATAAAATTTATGGATCAAATGATTTAAGCGTCATGCTGCAAGGTACACCAGGCGTATCAACCAGTTACGATATGCGCGGCGATGGGATCACGATTCGTGGTTTTGGTGCAGACACAGGCGATATTTACCGCGACGGTATACGTGAAAGCGGACAAGTACGCCGCAGTACAGCCAATATTGAACGTATTGAAATTTTAAAAGGCCCTGCTTCAGTTTTGTATGGTCGTAGCGCTGGTGGTGGGGTTGTAAATATGGTGAGTAAGTTTGCCAATTTTGACTCTAAAAGTTCAGTTGGCGCATATGCGGGTTCATACGATAATTACGGAACAACGGCTGACATCAACCAAGTACTTAACGACAATTTAGCAATACGTTTGACTGGAGAATATGGCGAGGCAGGCAGCTTCCGCTCAGGTATCAAAAATAAAATTGAGATGCTCTCTCCAAGCTTTACCTATAAAAATGACGATGGAACACTCACTTGGACCACACAATATACCTATGACAAATTAGGTCGAGTTCCTGACCGTGGGCCAACGCGTGAAAATCTACCTGCAGGTACATCTATCAAAACAGGATTTGCTCAAGATGGCGATTATGTTGATGATATTTTGCAAGTGGTCCGCACCGATGTAAATTATGAATATGCACCTGACTGGAACTTCCACTGGGCAGCGAGTTACCGTCAAGCAGAACAGAACTTTGACCACTTTTATTTTGGGACTTATTGTGGGTTAGATGGCAAAGATTTAAAAGGCAAAACCTGTACAACAAAAAAAGGCTATATCAATCAAATTTACTATTGGCAACAAACTAGCAATAAGACCACAACCAATACCTTTGATATTAAGGGCAAATTCAAAACAGGCTCGCTTGAGCACCAAATTATGGTCGGTACAGACTGGACCTATGAGCAACGAGAACCACGTCTAGCCAATAAGACTCAAAACGGTTCAGCCATTTATGGTTACGTTAATCCGCTCACTGGTGAACGTGAATATAGTCGTGGCAATGGCCCTCTTTTAATTAGCCAACATAACTACAATGAAGGTACCACTTATGGTGTATTTGTTCAGGATTTAATTGGTCTAAATGACCAACTTAAACTCATGATGGGCCTACGTTATGATTACTTTGACTTTTCAACTACCAATAAACTTAATAATGATCATCGTAATGTAAAAGACAGTAGTCTTAGTCCAAATGTGGGTTTAGTCTGGCAACCCGTTCCAGAACATAGCTTTTATACGTCTTACTCTAAGAGTTTTGCACCATTTGGCGGACAAATGGGTGTTAACCAAGTTACTGGGAGCACCGATGTCACAAAAATGGATAAAGAGCCTCAATATAATGAGCAATATGAAGTGGGTGTAAAAAGTGAATGGTTAGATAATCGGTTAAATACTCAATTTTCTGTCTTTGATATTCGTAAAAATAATATTCGCTATAAACCAAACCCAGACAGTGAGCCCGATGTATGGGCAACTGCGGGTCAACATCAATCTCGTGGTCTCGAATTTAGCTTTATTGGGCGTGTACTTGATAATGTCTTTGTTCGCGGTGGGTATGGCTACACAGATGCAAAAGTAAAAGAAGACAAGCAAAATCCTGATCGTGAAGGCAACTATTTAGCAAACACATCTAAGAACACAGGTAATTTATTTGTTCGTTATTTACCAACCGAGCAGTGGTATACCGAAGTGGGCGTAACCTATGTCGGTTCTTATTATCCAAATATTAATAATCAAGTAAAAATGGAAGGCTTCAATCGTGTCGATGCAGCAATTGGCTATAGTGCCGACCCGTGGAATGTCACACTTGCAGTAAATAACCTAACCAATAAAGAGTACTGGCGTTCAGACAGCATGCCAGGCACACCACGTAATGTGTTATTGCGTTTAAATTATCAGTTCTAAGTAAAAATATTAAAAAGGCATACCCCTATTTTAGAGGTATGCCTTTTTATTTTTAGATGCCGTATTTTTCACGGTAAGCTTGCATATTAGCTAGTGCTTCTTTTTCGCCTTTCGCTTCTAAATAATCCATTAAGTCCTTCATAGTAATCAGTGCATGCACAGGAATTTCTAATTCTTTTTGAACTTCCTGAATTGCAGAAAGTTCACCTTGACCACGTTCTTGACGATCTAGCGCAACCAAAACACCCGCAATAGTTGCACCGGCATTTTTCAAAATCGTTACCACTTCGCGAATCGCTGTACCTGCGGTAATTACGTCATCAATAATCCAGACTTTTTTACCTTCAACCGCAGCACCAACTAAAACACCACCTTCGCCATGATCTTTCGCTTCTTTACGGTTAAAGCCCCATGGCACGCTCTTGTTATGTGTTTGCGACAAAGCAACAGCAGTCGCAGCTACAAATGGAATACCTTTATAAGCTGGTCCAAAAATCACATCAACATTTTCGCATTGTGTTAATTTATCGGCATAGCCTTGCGCTAAAAGAGATAAAGCTTCACCATCGTTGAGTAGGCCTGCATTAAAAAAATAAGGACTCACGCGTCCAGATTTTAAAGTAAACTCACCAAATTTAAGCACACCGCGTGATAATGCGAGTTCGATAAATGCTTGCGGGTGAAATGACACAGGCGTTGTCATGAGGTGCTCCAAATTCACAATTGAGGTTAAATTTTCGCATGATACCAAAGGATCAGTATCCAAGTGATGTAAAAATTCTTCGAGTCGTTTCCATTAACGTAAATGGCTTACGTTCTTCAGTGACGAAAGGCTTACTTGAATGGTTAGAACAATCCGATGCCGATGTCGTATGCATGCAGGAAAGCCGCATTACCCATGAACAATGGACTGAGAAATTTAGACCCGAGGGATGGCATACCCATCTCTTTCCAGCAGAGCGTGCAGGCTACGCAGGTACTGCAATTTATAGCCGCTTACCCTTTGTCTCTATTAAAGATGGTTTAGGGTTTGAATTGGCCGATAGTCAAGGCCGCTTCATTTCTGCCGAATTCGATTTAGGTTTGTCACATCCCGTACATATTGCATCATTATACTTACCTTCGGGCTCAAGTGGTGAAGAAGCGCAGGCACGTAAAGATTTATTTTTGGGTGAATACGCAAAAATCTTAAAACAATGGCGTGATGAGAATAAGTCCATCATTATTTGTGGCGATTACAACATCGTTCATAAACGGATTGATATTAAAAACTGGTCGGGCAACCAAAAGTCGTCTGGCTGTTTACCACATGAGCGTGCATGGCTTGACCATATTTATGATGAACTTGGCTATGTAGACACCTTCCGTGTGGTAAGAACAGAAGCCGAATTGTACTCATGGTGGTCAAATCGCGGACAAGCACGTGCGAAAAATGTAGGTTGGCGTATTGACTACCAAGCATGTTCACCGGACTGGAAAGCGCGCACTGTAAATGCATGGGTCTATAAAGATCAATGGTTTAGTGACCATGCTCCAGTTATTATCGACTATAAAATTCAAGAATAAGTGAACATATGTTCACTTACATTGTCGTTTTTGCTTACAACACATGTCGCTTTTGAGTATTTTTCTTACACATGTTTAACGGCATTATAGCCCCACGGCACAGGGAAGCAGTCAGGATGACGCAAAAGGATAGGACGCCGTAGGAAGATAAAATAAACTTAAGATAAGTTTATTTGCAAGGATGTGACAATGGACGTTGAAATGAGACCCGCATGATCAGGATGATTAAATGCGGGTTTTCTCTTTTATATCTCTTATTTTTTGCGCTAAGTTCTTTTAGTTTTCTAGATTCTTCTTATTGAGTTCATTATTACCTTGTCTTATGACAATAACATGACATTCTTTATTGTTTTAATCATTATTTTTCATTTGTTTTAAAAGTATCGGTATAAAGTAGTGCCCAAATGCATTTTGGGTTAGGCTGTGTGTTCTCTCTTTTTGACATGGTCCGATAAAATGTTAAAAATTTATGGTATTAAAAACTGTAACTCGATGAAAAAAGCATTTGATGCTTTACAAGCAAAAGGTTTGAGCTACGAATTTCACGATTATAAAAAACAAGGGATTGATGCCGATACCTTGAAAATCTGGTTAAAAGAAATTGGACAAGATACGGTGCTCAACAAGAAAGGTACTACGTGGAAAAAACTATCTGAAGAAGAACAAACGCGTGCTTTAAGCAGTGAAGATCATCTTATTGAAGCGCTAATTGCTCAGCCAAGCTTAATCAAACGACCAGTTCTACAGACCTCTAAAGGGTTTCTTGTAGGCTTTGATGAAACAGCCTATCAAAACTTAAGCGCATAAAAAAACGAGCCTAATGGCTCGTTTTTTTATTTAGGCTTTTAGTTCGCACGAATCCAAGTTTGGTTACGGCCCAATGCTGAAACACCAATATAGCCACGTAATTTAAGCTTCTTACCACCCTCAGCCAACTCACCTTTTAATTTGTAAGTTTTGCCAGATTTAGGGTCTAAAATTGTACCGTTTTCATAACTGGTACCACCTACATTTTTTAGATTATGTACAATGGTCACACCTTTAAGCGGTTTGTTTTTATACGGACCTTCACATTTTGTACAAGAGTTTTCTTCACCTGGTGTCAAAATGCTTTGAATGGTTGCAGTTAAGGTTCCATCCTTCTGTTCCGTAAACTTTACTACGGCTTTGGGCTTATTGGTTTGGTCATCAATCGTTTTCCATACCGTTCCGTTTAGTGGGTCAGCCGCATTGGCAAATGCAGCCATACCAACAAGTCCTAAAGCTAAAGCAATCTTTTTCATTTTTGTAATATCCTTGGGTCTTTCAAGACTTCAGTATTCAAAACTCGCAACGATATTGCAATTTTTGAATGTGACTGTTTCGTGTAACCTTGTAACCTTGAAAAATAAAATTTATAGGGAAACAAGTTATTAACATAAGCGGATACTATATGAATATACCAAACGTTTTAAAATATTATTTAACAGAAACATTTCTTAAAACAGCAATTCGCAAACCAAGTCAGTTGAATTTACCTCCAACTGCTTTACGCCCTATGCTTGAACAACTTTGCCGAGCATTTCCAAAACAAAAAAATGTAAGTGTTCGTCCGATCCGACTTGCTGGTGTAAAAGGTGAGGAAATTAAAGCTCAGGATTCAGCAACCCAGCTTATTTTTCATATTCACGGCGGCGCTTTTTTTCTGGGCAGTGTAAAAACCCATCATGCATTTATGACGGATTTAGCTGCCCGCACCCAAATGCAAATCATTCATGTGGACTATCCACTTGCACCGGAACATCCATATCCTGAAGCGATCGAAGCATTATATGACGTATATCAATCATTATTAGTTCAAGGTATTCAGCCCAAAGATATTATTTTATCGGGCGATTCATGCGGGGCTAATTTAGCTTTGGCACTTTGCTTGCGTTTAAAAGAACAACCCGAACTCATGCCAAGCGGTCTAATTTTATTGTCACCTTTCTTAGATTTAACCTTAACCAGTGAATCTTTAAGATTTAACCAAAAACATGATGCCTTGCTTTCTCTTGAAGCTCTGCAAATAGGTATTCAACATTATATTGGCAACCATATTGCAGCAGATGACCCACGTGTTTCGCCTATTTTTGATAACTTAGAAGGTTTGCCACCGACTTTAGTACAGGTGGGTTCTAAAGAAATTTTATTAGACGATGCAAAACGCTTTAGAGAAAAAGCTGAAGAAGCAGGTGTCAAAGTACATTTTAAACTTTATACAGGCATGTGGCATAACTTCCAGATGTTTAATGCTTGGTTCGACGAAGCAAAACATGCGATGGCAGATATTGCCGAATTTGCTCATGAACTTGATAAAACTTAATTAAAATGAATGAAGTGATGAGTTTGAAATACCTCTCACTTCATCTTATTTATAAAAACTTTAATCTTAAGGTTTAATGAGTGAATCATGGTATGTTTAGGTTATGAATCATTCAAACTCCCCCATTTTAGGATGATCTGAAGAAGAGATATCACTATTTAGGAGTTCCTTTATTATTATGAAAATTCGTTTAATCACTCATCCTATAAATAAAATAAAACAGGTGATTCTCGAATTCATCCATAACAATCATATTATTAATTGGACCCCGTTACAAAAAAGTGCACTGATGCTGACCCTCGCCTGTGCAATGAATTTCAGTTGGATTTTATGGAAAGGCTATATCTTAATAACGCCTAGTGTCTGGCAATGGTCAAATTTACCTTTAGTCGAATCACAGCTCTGGCTCAACTTATTGACCTTATTTTTATTAGCTTTGCTGATTATTCCGTGTTACCGCTATAAAGACCAAGACTGGGCTCAAAAAATTGTTCCTCTTATTAGCGTGCAAGCCTTTATGCTCATGCTGTGTCACGATGGTTATTTAATAGGAAGTATCAGCCCAGCCACAATGGTCGGTTATGTAGGTACGATTGGCGTAGGTTTAGTTTTATTTGAAAGAAAAATTGTTTATAGCGCTTTTATACCAGCAACAATTATTTTAGCCGTGTGTACTTATTTAAGTATGAATGGGGTTATACCCTACGCTCCACTATTTAACTTCACGGCTATCCGACATGCTCAAACCAATCCATTTTGGTTAGGGAGTATGCTTTTTTTTATTATGCCGATTTTAGTGGCGTGCTTTATTTTATTTGAAATTCTACTAACTCAATGGCGCCAAAGAGAAACTTATATTCAACGCTTAAGCCAGATCGACCCATTAACTAATGTATTAAATAGACGCAGTTTAAATGCTCATCTTGAAACACTGCACGAGCAACAATTCGATTATGCTTTAGTCCTTCTCGACATAGACCATTTTAAAAAAATTAATGATGTATATGGACATCATCAGGGCGATCAGGTCCTGATTAAAATTGCTCAATGTCTTTCTGAAAATTTACGTAATGAAGACATCATTGGTCGATTTGGTGGAGAAGAATTCATTTTATTACTCCCTCATACCGACATTATTCAAGCGGAAAAAATTGCGGAACGTTGCCGACTTGCCTTACAAGGGTTATCTATTTTCAATAATCAGAATATTCAGATTCATGTGAGTGCAAGCTTTGGAATTAGTAGCTCTGCTTTTGCAAACGATCCCTACATTGTGATTCGACAGGCCGATGAGGCACTTTATGCGGTAAAAGCTTCAGGGCGTAATCAAGTCCGCACTTTTCAACAAATACCACATATAAAATCAATTTGACTATTTAGCTTTCGATAAGCTTGCAAGCTGTTGCAAAAGCTCTTGCTTACTAAAGGCACCTGTTAAACGCAAAGAACGAATTTCTTGTTGTTGCTTATTTAAAAAGAGATACGTTGGTGGTCCAAGAATATTCCACTGCTTGAGTAGAGCTTCATGTGACTGATCATAATGGCTCAAATCAAGCTTAATGAGGTAGTAAGGCGCAAGAGCTGACTGAACTTCTGGTGCTTTTAAAATACGATGTTCAATAGGCTGACAAGCCACACACCAGTCTGCATAGACATCAACGACAATAGCCCGATCAGCAGGCGCTGCTGCTAAAATTTTCTGAAAGTCTGCGGCTGTAGTTGCAACATGCCATTCAGCCATATGGTCGGAACTTTGCAAACTTCGATTTTGAAAATGCTGATACTGGTTATAAGCAACAAAGGGCGTTACCAATAAAAGTAGTAAGGCATATAGCCACTGTAACTGCCCTTTTTTCCAAAAGAACTGATACAGCGCATAAATAATAAAAGCCAGCCCTAGCAATAAACTAAGCACTTGCATGCCCCAATCTGGCAATAAAGGGCGAATAAAATAAAGACTTAATCCTAACATCAGAAAAGCAAAAATTACTTTAATCTGATGCATCCAGTCACCTGCTTTAGGTAAGAACTTTGCACCTAAAACACTGGCAATGAGTAAAGGAATTCCCATCCCAAAACCTAGACAGAATAAAAGCAAAGCACCTTGCCATTGGTTCTGGGTTTGAGAAATAAATAATAAGGTTCCAGCTAAAGGTGCAGTCATACATGGACCAACCAAGAGCGCAGAAACTACACCCATGACCCCGGCACCAACCAAAGTACCACCTTGTTGCATAGACTGAATACGATCAAGCCGATTTAACCACGTTTGCGGTAAACGAAGCTCAAACAATCCAAATAGATTCAGCGCAAAAACTACAAACAGTAAACTAAACGCGATAAGCGTAGCAGGCTGTTGTAACCAGCGTTGGAAATTTAGCCCTGCTGAAGAAGCAATTAAACCTAGACCTGCATAAACCAATGCCATACTACACACAAAGGTAAGTGCAATGGTCCAAGCCTTTAAACCCTTATGCTCTCGAATAATCAGTGAGGTTAAAATTGGCAACATTGGTAAAGAACATGGCGTAAATGCAAGCAGCATGCCTAAACCTAAAAACAATAAAACACCATACCAAAGTGAGTGTTCAATTAATTTAGCTGACCAAATCTGGTCTTGTGCAATTTGGGGAGCGGCCGCTTCAGCTTTATTTTCTGAACTTGTCTGATCTTCTAAAGGTTCTTGAGATACTGGTTTATTTGCCAAATCTAATAAGCGTTTCTGTGCTGTTCCTGCTTGATTTTGTACACCAACCAGACCATCTGCATCGGTTTGAAACTCAATAGTTTGTGGGGGATAACAAATACGGTCTTTGGCACAGCCTTGCCAAGTTACAGTGTAGTGCTCTGAAGGTTTAGTCTTAATCTGAAAGTTGACTTGATGGTAATAAACCTGACTTTGCCCATAGTTCTCATCATATTGAGAAACGGCTTTAGGCAAATTTAAAGCTAAAGGTTGATTACCCTGCTGGACAGTAAATTTATGCTGATACAAATAATAATTTGGCTGAATCTGCCACGATAACTTTGCGGTATGCGATTGTGGCGATTCAACCGAAAATGAAAAAGCCTGTTCGGGTGAAAGTAGCTTATCTTCTGCAAAAACAAACTGGCTCAATACAAAACTAGCAGCTGCTAGAAAATAAATAATTCCCTGAGAAATAAGCTTTTTCATTAACATCAATTCAAGTTGGTTTTATCAAAATAAGAATGCCATGCCCAAGCCACCATGGTAGCCTTTATCTTGACCCTCTAAATCGACACCTACACTTGCATCAAGTTGAGTACGTTTATTAACTGCATACACTAAGCCTGTACCTAAACCATATTGGTAGTCTTGGCTTTCAGCTTTACGGTAAACAAATTCAGAATAGCCAGAAAGTTTGCCAGCAATTTTATAATTGATTGTTGGAATAGCTGTTACAGCCCAGTTGCTGTTTTGCACTTCGTAACGCATCGTAATTGCAGTATTGATTAAATCATTATACTGATAAGCCACTGCTGAACTTAAACTATAAATATCGTCATGTTCAGTAAACTCATCATTACCCGTTGCAATAAGCGCTTGAGCCAACACAGCCATTGTTAAATTTTCATCATTTAAATCAATCGCTTTTTTTAAGCCGATGCTTACATCACCTAAACCAGAGGTATCTGTCTTTTTACCAGCGCGCTTGGTTTGAGTCCAACCCGGACCTTGCCAACCCAATTGTAATTCTAAGTCTTTCGCCAAACCTGTACGGAATAACATATCGCCATGTACAGTTACGGTTTTTTCTTTCACGCCATCAACAGTTGCTTCTGTATAAGTTGCACTTGGCAAACCTTGTTCCCAAGCTAACTGCCCCACTGGAGTGATACCTGTTCCGAAGCCCGAACCTGGACGGTCAAACGAGAACTCTGCGGCAAAACTACTTCCTGCGGCAACAGTGGTCAGAGCAAAAGTTAAAATTTGAAATGTTCTCATTCTATATTCCAATCAAGTAGTTAGTTCTTTTGACATTTTTGCTCCATGATGGCGCAATAACTCTAGTGTTTCACGCTCTTCTTGAAGCGCTTCTGACCAATCTATTTCATCAAAATCACAATCAAAGAACAACTGACTGATTGAAGATAAAATGGTGAGTCCTTCTTCATCACGTGTGTTTGGATCAACTTTTTCATCAAGTAAACGTTGAACCGCTGGTGCGCATGCCGAACTTGCTGCATCCCATAGTGGACCATAAAATTCTTCTGCATCCCAAAGATGAACATTTGCCTTTGCCTGAATTAAGGCTTCAAGGATATCGAGATAAACTTGTAATGCTTGATCTTTTTCTTCTTTTGATAAGGGAGTGCCTGCTTCATACGCTTCCGAAACATCTTCCCACCATTTAAAAATTCCATCACAAATAATTGATACAGGTGGCCCTTGTTCCGGATCAATGAAATTCGGATCAAGCCCCTCAGCAAGTAATTTTTGTACTTGCGTAAGTTCTAATTCTTCTATGGCTTTAATTAAAGCCTGCTGCTGGGTGGTTAACATGACCATCTCTCAAAAATATATTAGGGCTATTATGCCTAATCTCTGATGAAGATTTTAGAGGTCAATGCTATTGCATTGCAAACCAAAAGTTGTGAAGAGTTTTTATCCGTCTTTTTTATTTTTCATAAAAAAAGCCCCGAAGGGCTTTTTAGCAATTTTTAAACTTCATCATCAATGAATTCTGGTTGACCACCTCTCGGGTGTTCCTTTTTCTCAAAAGTATGTTCAAGGCTACGTTTTAGTTTTTCAATCGCACCGTGAATTGAGGCATCAATATTTCCTGCTTTATGGTGCACTGCCACTGGTTTCAAGCCAGCAGGACGTGCTTCGATCATACAATGGATATCTTTATCGCCACCTTTGTCCCCATTTTCATCACTAAAATGAACCGAGAAATGTGTAATACGTTCGCTATGACGTTGGAATTCTTGAGTAAGTTCTGCACGTACATAAGTAATTAAACGTTCACTATTATGGATGTTTTTATCTGTGCGGATTTCAATATTCATAAATACCATCCTCTCTTTCTTACTGTGGATCTTTTCTATGCAAAACTTTTTTATGTTGGCATGTTTTAAGCATGCATGAACTGACTTTAATTGTACATTTTGATGGTGTAATGGTTTGTTATCTCCTGACTTAAACGTACTGCTTTTAATTTATTTTGAAGATCTTCATACCTTCAATATCAGTCCATCTATAAAAATATGCAAGCTGATTTTTTAAATTTTTATGAAAAATTGAACAAAAGGAGAGCAATTGTGACCGAATCTTATCTATCTGGAGCAGAACTCATTGAGCAGATTCAAAAGTCTCCTTATTCACGTGATTTAATCGGTTATCACGGACAGCCTCCAGAGGTGAAATGGCCCAACAATGCTAAGATTGCCGTGCAATTTGTGTTGAATTATGAAGAAGGTGGCGAAAAGCATATTGAACACGGCGACGCAGGTTCGGAGCAATTTTTATCAGAAATTATTGGTGCTGCAAGCTATCCAGCTAAGCATATGTCGATGGACTCTATGTACGAATATGGTTCACGTGCTGGTTTTTGGCGCATCCATAGTGAGTTCCAACGGCGCAAGCTTCCTATGACTATCTTCGGCGTTGCCATGGCGCTGGCCCGTAACCCTTATATTGTCGAAGCAATTAAAGAAGCTGATTATGATGTCGTTTCTCATGGCTACCGCTGGCTTCACTATCAAGATACCGACATTGAAGTCGAAAAACAGCACATGGAACAAGCCTTATCAGTTTTAGAAAACTTGTTTGGAAATAAGACTATAGGTTGGTATACCGGACGTGATAGTCCTAATACCCGTCATTTACTCGCAGAGTTTTCACAAATACAATACGACTCTGATTATTATGGTGATGATCTGCCTTTTTGGACCACACTGACCGATACGGCTGGTGCATCACGTCCTCATCTCATTATTCCTTATACGCTCGAATGTAACGACATGAAATTCTGCTCACCGGGCGGATTTAATAGCTCAGAGCAGTTTTTCCAATATTTAAAAGATAGTTTTGATGTTCTGTATGCAGAAGGTGAAACTGCACCAAAAATGATGTCTATTGGAATGCACTGCCGTATTTTAGGGCGTCCGGGTCGTTTTAAAGCCTTACAAAGATTCCTCGACTATATTCAAATGCACGATCGTGTCTGGGTGTGTCGTCGTCAGGATATTGCAGAATATTGGTTTAAAAATCACATAACTCGTTAGTTGGTTATTAATTTTCCAAATTCATTAGTGAAAGATTAACCACTCTTGGCACTGTTATTGCTAAAACTCTATATCATGATAACGAGTTTAGGAATAACAGTGTTTTTAGCCGAGTTTAATCAAGCCCCATCCGAGCAACTCAAGACTCTGTTAAACAACTGCGTCCATATTCCTGCTTGGGCCGAAAAAATTATTTCAGAACGTCCCTACTCTTCAACATCAGTTCTTTTAGGGTATGCAGAACAATTAAGCCACACATGGTCATGGCAAGAAATTCAGGCCGCTTTAGCAACCCATCCAAAAATTGGGGAACGACAGGCAAAAAAACAACTCAATGCAAAAGAGCAAGATTTTTCAGTTAAAGAACAAGCTGGTATCTCGTTGGATGAGCAAACACAACAAGCTCTGCTGCAAGGTAATCTTGAGTATGAACAGAAGTTTGGTTTTATTTTTTTAATTAAAGCAGCCGGCCTCAGTAGCGAAGATATTTTAAAAAAACTCCATCAACGTCTTCAAAACAACTTAGCTATAGAAAAAGTCATTGTACATGAGCAACTCGCAGCAATTGCTCTATTACGTCTATCACAGGAAGTACAAACATGATCAGCACTCATATTTTAGATACGAATTTAGGTAAACCGGCTGCACAGGTCGAAGTGAAATTGTTTCATGCAGCAACTCACGAACTAATTGCGACCGCAACCACTAATCAAGATGGGCGAGTGAGTGATTTTGAAATAAACGACTTGAGTGAAGGTGCTTATCAACTTGAATTTGAAATTGCTCCTTATTTTGCCTCGCAAGAAGTCAAAACTTTTTTCCCGCGTGTTTGTATTCAATTTTTTATAGAAGACATCAATCAGCATTATCACATTCCATTACTAATCAGCCCCTTTGCCTACTCCACTTATCGCGGCAGCTAATTCAAATATAAATAGGAGAAAAATATGAATCATCGACAAAAGAATGCGATTTCTCCAGAGCATGAATATTTAGGAATTTCAAAAAGTTTTGCTTATGGCTTACAGCATGTACTTACCATGTATGGCGGCATTGTAGCACCGCCACTTATTATTGGAATGGCAGCTGGTTTAAGCTCGGCACAAGTCGGAATGCTCATTGCAGCAGCGCTATTTGTGGGCGGATTGGCAACTCTCATACAAACCATGGGAACAAAATATCTAGGCGCAAAACTACCTTTAGTTCAGGGGGTGTCTTTTGCAGGTGTGGCGACCATGGTTGCCATTATCACCACAGGCGGTGGTCTACCTGCAGTTTACGGGGCAGTCATTGTAGCCTCTCTAGTTGGGCTTTGCCTTGCGCCCTACTTTTCAAAAATCATTCGTTTTTTCCCACCTGTTGTAACCGGATGCGTCATCACGATTATTGGGCTATCTCTATTACCTGTTGCAATTCGTTGGATGATGGGTGGTAACGAGAAAGCACCCAACTGGGGAAGTGTAGAAAATATTTCTTTGGCACTACTGACCTTAGGTATTGTGATTATTCTGAATATGCTACCTCAAGCCGGTATTCGTCGCTTATCCATATTATTGGCGATCACGGCTGGTAGTATATTGGCCTACTTCATGGGTTTTGGTGATTTTAGTCACGTGAGCTCAGGTGCATGGCTGCAATTCCCTCATCTATTTGCATTTGGTTTACCGACTTTTGAGCTCAGTGCGATCTTATCGATGCTGATTGTTACCTTAGTAATTATGACGGAAACCACTGCTGACATTATTGCGGTCGGAGACATTGTAGGAACTGAAGTCGATTCAAAACGTATTGCCAATGGCGTTCGTGCAGATATGTTCTCGAGTGCTATTGCACCTATTTTTGGTTCATTCATGCAAAGTGCTTTTGCACAAAATGTAGGATTGGTAGCAATTACAGGGATTAAGAGCCGTTTTGTCGTAGCGGCTGGTGGGGTTATTCTCATCATTTTAGGTCTATTGCCTGTTATGGGTCGCCTTATTGCAGCAATTCCTATGCCTGTACTTGGTGGTGCAGGTCTGGTCTTGTTTGGATCAGTTGCAGCGAGCGGAATCCGTACTTTGGCAAAAATTAATTATAACGATCAGAAAAATTTGATTATTGTCGCGACTGCTTTATCAGCAGGGATGATTCCTATTATTAACCATGAATTCTATGCTCACTTTCCAGTTTGGGTACAAACTTTGTTCCATTCGGGTATTAGTTCAACTTGTATCTTTGCTATCTTATTGAATTTGTTATTTAATCATTTACCTTCATTTCGTAGCTCATCTGCCCCTCAATTGAGCCAAACCATAAATACACGAAATACACATTAATGAATTCGTTTTTAGCGCCCCACTTCGGTGGGCTTTTTTTTAACCGTTGATCAAATTTGGCTTCATTTTTGCTTAAGACCCTGTATCCTTAGCGTGCTTTATTTGGGGGGAGATCATTTAAATGCAATTAAAGCAACTTGCGGCTACTTGTGCCTTGTTATCTGCAACAGCCATGGTTCAGGCAAAACCAATTTGGCAAGATTTTAGTGTGACTGGTCTTTATGGTGAAAACTATGAAGTTGTAGACGCAAAAGAAACTACCATCACTTTGGAATATGCAGCAAAAGTTAAATATGCTGATGTGTTCTTCTTCATGGACCGTATGCGCGGTGAAGATGATCATAAAAGTACATATTTTGAGTTATCACCACGTTTAAGCTTAGGTGAAATATCTGGCAAAAAATTGGCTTATGGCCCAATTAAAGATGTGCTCATTAGTACCACTTGGGAAAGTAATAGCGAAAACGGCAACAATTTCGATAACTTCTTATATGGTTTTGCTGTTGATTTAGATATTCCATATTTTAAATATGCGAATTTAAATTTCTACCGTGCAAACAACGAGAAAACTGATGACGATTATCAAATGACATTCGTCTATGGAATTCCATTTAATATTGCATCTGAAGAATTCTTGGTTGATGGTTTCCTAGATTGGTCAACTGCTGAAGGTGACCATGCCAGTGAGTTGAACTGGACAACTCAATGGAAATGGAATGTAGGTAAACACATTTCTCCTGACACACGCCTGTACCTTGGTATTGAGCACTCTGTGTGGAATAATAAATTTGGTCTACAAGGCCGAGACGAAAATAACGTCAGTGCTTTGGTTAAATACCACTTCTAAAATTTTTATTTAGAAGCATAAAACAGCAAGGAAAAATTCCTTGCTGTTTTTGTTTTAGTCGAGTGGATTACCGACAATATTACTAATAATACCCTGCATAATATGTCCGCCTTGTTCACGGCGTAATTCTGCATACCAAGCTTGGGTAACCGTTTCATCTTTCATATGGGTTACATCACAACGTTTGCGTGCACGAAGCACCAATTCATTGGCACGTTCATTACGTTTGTTTTGATAGCGGCGTAAAGCATCTTCTAGTCCCAAAGTATTAATTTGCAAAGAGCGCGCTAAATAAATCGCATCTTCCATGGCTTGGCAACCGCCCTGTCCAATATCAGGTGTGGTGCTATGAGCGGCATCACCTAAAATCACCACGCGACCTTTATAAAATTGGCTAAACGGTTCAATATCATGTATTTCTACCCGATTGGTCTTTTGCGGGTCTAAGCGTTCAATGAGCTGCTGTACAGGCTGGCACCAATCAGCAAAATATTGTTTTAAAAGTTTTTTATATTCATTCCGATTATTCTCTAAGCCTGCTGGCAAAGGCACATCTAAAAAGAAATAAAAACGTCCATCGGCAACTGGCATCAGAGATGCACGTTTACCCTCTCCTACATAAGTCGTCCATTGCTGAGCTGGCGCTAAATCTTCGGATATTTCAACCAGACCATTCCAGTTCACATAACCTGCATAACGGCGCTGTACCTGCTGACCTAACACATAGGCACGAGTCATTGAATGCGTACCATCAGCCCCAATCAGTAAGTCGGCTTGTGTTGAACTACCATCTGCAAAATGCACTTCGACATAATCAGCTTTATCCTCAAGGCTTACCATTTTTTTGCCTAAATAAATCTGATCTCGACCAAACTCATCCATCAGCATATTTTGTAAATCGGCACGTGCGACCGGATAAGGGCGTTGTCCCACTTCTTCAATTAATGGCCGTAAACTGAATTGTGTCATCACGTCTCCAGTTAAACCATCTACATAGGCCAAGTCATCCATTTGCCCACCAAGTTTGGCGATTTTCTCGGTTAATCCCAGATAATTTAGACATTTCACACCATTCGACCACAGCGAAATTGCAGCGCCGACTGGAAGAATCTTTTCAGTTTGCTCAAAAATACGAACTTGGTGACCAAATTTCTTTAATGCAATGCCTGTGGTTAGACCTCCCATTCCCGCACCAATAATCACCACATTCATAACACGCTCCTATAGATATTCACCTATAGGGTGCTTATGCTAAAAACATGCCATCGTTCAAAATTTATTGAGCTTTTCCACCAAACTGGCATGCACCATGCTTATATATTTAAGTATAGAACTGGTCTCAACACGCTCAGTGTGAGTGCAGTTTTAAATGAAAAATCATGTTTTTAACAAGAAATACGGATACTCCATTATGGCAACATTGCACGCTCCAGCTTTTGAACTTCCTGAGATTTTGAATACTAAAACTAATTTGGCGGATGCCCGAATTGGTGCACAAGTGATTGAGTGTTCAGATGATTTCTTTGCAGAAGCAAAGCGTATGCTGCAATTTGAAGCACCTATTTTTGTTGAAGATAAATTCGATGATAACGGCAAATGGATGGACGGTTGGGAGACCCGCCGTAAGCGTCATGCAGGCTATGACTGGTGTATTGTGAAGTTAGGGGTAAGTGGAAAAATCAGTGCACTTGATATCGACACCACGTTTTTCACAGGAAATTATCCTGCATCTGCCTCATTGGAAGCATGTTATGCACCAAATGGTGACCTTACAGGGGCAAAATGGCAGAGTATTTTGGAAAATACCGAGCTAGGACCGAGTCAACATCATATTTTTATGGTCAATAATGATGCAATTTTCACGCATATACGCCTCAATATTTTCCCAGATGGTGGTGTCGCCCGTTTACGCGTTTATGGGGATGTTCATATTCAGGTGTCTGATACAGAGCAAACACTCGATTTATTGGCTCTTGAAAATGGCGGTCGCGTAATTGCCTATAGCGATGCGCACTTTGGACACCCGCGTAATTTGATTAACCCAGGCCGTGGCGTCAATATGGGCGATGGATGGGAAACCAAACGCCGCCGCGCACCAGGTTATGACTGGTGTATTCTTGCGTTGGGTAAAAGCGGAAAAATTGAAAAAATTGAAATTGATACGGCACACTTTAAAGGGAACTTTCCTGCCCAAGTATCGATACAAGCGGTCTACCTTGAAAATGCAACCGATGCACAGTTAATTCCACAAAGTATGTTTTGGTCTTATTTACTAGAAGCCCAACCTATGCAAATGGACCATATTCATGAATATGTGAATGAGATTTTACAGCATGAAAAAATCTCACATATCCGTATTAACATGATTCCGGATGGTGGCATTAGTCGTGTCCGTTTATGGGGGAAAATTGCCAAGTCATGATCATAGATACTGTTCAGATTCAGCCCTTAACTATTGAGAACTTTCAGCCCTTCGGAGAAGTTATTTGTTGTGATGGGCATGATTTTTTTCATATTAATGATGCCCACACCGAACGCTACCATGCGCTCGTTGAAACTGAAATTGAGGGTGAAGCAAAAGCAGGGATCAGTATTTTCCGTAACATCAAGGCCAGTGTCTTGCCTATGGAAATTTCCATGCTAGAGCGACATCCGAAAGGTTCTCAAGCATTTATTCCATTACAGCAACAAAAGTTTTTAATTATTGTCGCACCCGCTTTAGATGAAAATACTCCCGATATTTCCAAGCTCTGTGCTTTCATCTCGAATGGTAAGCAAAGTATTAATTATCGGGTAGGCACATGGCATCACCCTTTGCTTACCTTTGAGACACCCAGTGATTTTGTAGTAATAGATCGAATTGGAGGGGGTGCAAATTGCGATGTTTTTCAATTTCCACAACCTATAGAAGTTAGGTTTTAAATAAAGAATAATTTATACAGACTTGTCTGTTTAAGTCTGGTTATTTAAATACTGCATACTATTGTGTAATTAAAATAAAAAATCCCCGCCTATTGTGCGGGGATTTTTTTTAATTCTTTTTAAACCGTGATATCAGCTAAGTTACCCTTTTGCTCAAGCCACTGCTTACGATCTGCTGCACGTTTTTTCGCAAGGAGCTTGTCGAGTAAACCTGCTGTTAAATGTGCATCATCTAGATCGAGCTGAACCAAACGACGGGTGTTCGGATCCATGGTTGTTTCACGTAGTTGAATTGCATTCATCTCGCCCAATCCTTTGAATCGGGTAATTTGCGGATTCTTATTACCTTTAACATTTTTTAAAATGGTTTCAAGCTCTTCATCATCTAGCGCGTAATGAACATCTTTACCAATGTCGATACGGAACAATGGCGGCATTGCTACAAATAAATGACCTTCTTCAACCAATGCTGGAAAGTGTTTAACGAATAAAGCACAAAGCAGAGTCGCAATGTGCAGACCGTCTGAGTCGGCATCGGCCAAAATACAGATTTTGCCATAGCGCAGTTCTGACAAATCATCACTGCCCGGGTCTACACCAATCGCAATCGCAATATCGTGAACTTCTTGAGAAGCAAGTACTTCATCAGAAGAAACCTCCCATGTATTTAAGATTTTTCCACGAATTGGCATGATAGCCTGAAAGTTCTTGTCGCGCGCCTGTTTGGCACTACCACCAGCCGAGTCACCCTCGACAATGAATAACTCACTTTCTTCGCGTGTTTGGCCCACGCAGTCTGCCAATTTACCCGGTAAAGCCGGACCAGAAACAATCTTTTTACGCTCAACTTTTTTCGCAGCTTTTAAACGTCGACCTGCTTTAGAAATTGCCATTTCGGCAAGTTGCATAGCAATTTCAGCATGTTGGTTGAGCCAGAGTGCAAACGCATCTTTAGCAATATTTAAAACAATATTGGCAGCTTCACGACTCGAAAGACGCTCTTTGGTTTGACCAGAGAACTGTGGTTCTTGGAACTTAAGCGATAAAATGTAATTCACGCCATCCCAAACATCTTCAGCCGAAAGTTTAAGATTACGTGGTAATAAATTACGTAACTCACAGAATTCACGTAACGCTTCGGTCACCCCAGAACGTAAACCGTTTACATGCGTACCGCCTTGTGCGGTCGGAATCAAGTTGACGTAACTTTCTTGAACCTGCTCACCGCCTTCTACATTCCAGCAAATTGCAAACTCACAGGCTGCGCGGTCTGCTTGCCCACTACTTACAAATGCAGGGTTTGGCAAAATTTCGCGGTCTTGCAATTCATCCATCAAATAATCGACAAGGCCATTTTCAAATTGCCATTCGATTTTTTCATCATTAATTTGATCGATATAAGTGATTTTTAAACCAGCTGCTAAAACAGCTTTGGCTTTTAAATTATGTTTAAGTGCTTTTAAAGCAAATTTTGGACTATCAAAATATTTAGCTTCAGGCCAGAAACGTACCGTAGTTCCTGTCGCACGTTTTGGTGCTTTACCTTCTAACACCGCTAAAGGAGCAACAGGTTCACCTTGCTCAAATGCCATCTGGTATAAATTACCCTGACGCTGAACTTCTACCTCAACACGTGTAGATAAAGCGTTTACAACCGAAATCCCGACACCATGTAAACCACCTGAAAACTGATAGTTATCAGTACTAAACTTACCACCAGCATGCAGCTTGGTTAAAATGATTTCGATACCTCTTTGGCCATATTCAGGATGAATATCAACTGGCATACCACGGCCATTATCTTCAACTGACAATGAACCATCTTTATAAACCGTGACACAGATTTTGTCGGCATGACCGGCTAATGCTTCATCGACAGCATTATCAATAACTTCTTGGGCTAAATGGTTAGGACGAGAAGTATCGGTATACATCCCCGGACGACGACGAACAGGGTCTAAACCGGAAAGAACTTCAAGCGATTGAGCCGTATATTGTGTCACGTTGTACGTTTTCCTTATTTGATGGTGTGCGCAAAGAATTCGATCACTAAGGGTAATTTTTCTTCAAAATCTTCCATGGCATGATTGCCATGAGCATCCGTCAAAATCAATGAGGATGGTGTTGCAGCACTATAATAGCGTTGTGCTTGACGATAATCCAAAATTTCGTCGCCTTGTTGCAATAAGACGAGTATTTTGTCAGCATTTTCAGGTTGTTTCAGTTCCAGTTGTTCTAACTGTCGTAACTGAACATGATCAATTGACCATAGATCATTCACCTTATAAGGCATGCTTTCAACTTGAAATAACTCATCAAACAGCTTCCATGGTTGCATAGCAGGGTTAATCAGTACAGCCGGAACATTATATTTCGCGACAAAATATGTCGCAAAAAATCCACCAAGACTACTGCCGACTAAAGCTACCTTTTCTAAAGACTGAATCATTTCTGAAACTTGTGCTACGACCTGATCTGGAGATCTATTTAAATCTGGCAAATGCACATTTATGCCCAATTCGCTACAATATTGCTTAAGGCTCAGCCCTTTAATCGAAGAAGAGCTGCTATTAAAGCCATGGAGGTAGATAATATTCATATATTTCCCTCTTAAATTGAGAATAAACTCACATTTTTGTTCTCAGTTTGTATATAAAAACCCTATTGTCAGACAAGAAAAACGTCTCAACTTACCATTCATCAGTATTTTAAAAACATGTGTTATTTAAACTACTAAGATGGAAACGTTAGCTGCCGTTCATAAAAAGTACAGCTTAAAACGTCGGTTATAACGTAAATGGGGAAAAGATATGCCGAGCTTAACACCGTTACATGAAACTTATTGTAAATGGGATCGTACGCCACCAAGTCAGGCCGACGTACTAGAAGGTTTAGCTCAACTGTTCAGCACCAGCTTAAATGGTGTACATGAATTAATACAAGTCATTAATATTGAAGTGTTAAAAAATGCTTTTGGTATTAGTGCTCAAAATGCTAATAATTTTCAAAAACGCCCATCTGTGCAAAAGGTCTACCAGTTTTCCTATGGTGCCTTACAAAAATATGGTCGTTATTTTTTAGCGCCGGGTTTACGTCGTATTATTGAAAAGTTTCCGACCCTTCATGAAAAGCCGTTAACACCCGCACTTCATTTTTTGGTGGGTATTTTAAATGGTATCTTCGGAGACTATCTGCTTAAGCAACATAGTCCACTTGCCTTGCCGATGGTGCTATATGATCACTACGGTGCAATACAACAAGGCGAACTTGCAGGGCGTATCGTAATTTTAGTTCATGGTTTGTGTATGAACCATCTTACTTGGTCAAATGCACACTATGGTGGCATTGGTGAGCGTCTGTTAGCACAGCGTGACCATAACACCATGCTATATTTAAATTACAACACAGGTCGCCGCATTTCAGCCAATGGGCGCAGTTTTTCAAACTTATTAGAAGATTTAGTACAGCGCAATCCAAGAATTACTAGTATTGATTTAATTGGTCACAGTATGGGTGGCCTGGTTTCCCGTAGCGCACTGTTTTACGGTAAACAAAATATGTACCAATGGATTCATATGGTCGAAAACCTCGTCTGTATTGGTTCTCCACACCATGGTGCAGTACTTGAGCGTTTTGGATTTGCTATACAAGATAAGCTCGGAGCTTTTCCATTTGTTGGATTACTGGGTCAGCTAGTTAATATCCGTAGTAATGGCATTTTAGACTTACGTCATGGTAGCGTTCGTGATGATGACTGGGAATATATGGATGCCCGTATTGGCATGATGGATGACAACCGTGCGCCGGCTCCACTACCCTCCCATATCAATACCTTTTTAGTGGCAGGAACACTCGAGTTTGAAAAGGTGCGTAATAAAGCGCTTACCGTGATTGGTGATTACTTAGTGAGTGTGAAAAGCGCACTGGGCGAACACCCAAATCCACGTTTTCAGCTTAAAGTTCCAGACTCACATAAAGCGGTGTTTTATGGCTTAAATCACTTTGAAATTCAGTATCACTCAAGTGTTGCCGAACAGATTACTCGCTGGTTATATCCTCATGTGAATGATTATGTGCAAGACGGTATTCAAACCCATATTATTGATATGCCGAACTATACGCTTGAAGATTTAGAAGGAATTGTAGAGACGTAAAAAAAAGCCCAACTTATGTTGGGCTTTTTACACTAATTAGCTTTTGTAGCAGGAAGAACCCCTATTGTCTCACATCCTAAAGTAGATGAAATACACTTTAAATTACTATTAAAAATAGTTTTTATAGATTGAGTTTTTCCTGTTTTATAAGATTTTATATTTGCTAAATAAATATATTGCCCTTTTTTTGAATCATATGTTAATTGATCTCCTTGTAAGATATCGGTCGACTTACTTTTATCCTCACTATCTGAATTCAAAACTGGTACTTCAATAAAATTATTATTTATCAAATTATAAAAATATGCATTTGCAGTGAAATTCTTATATGGTTCTTTCACATAATCTATATTACTATTTTCCCGAATCCTAAAAGCCACAATATTTTTATCATTATATAACAATGTAAAGTCAACATCAGATTTTAAAGGAACTTTACTTTCAAAAATATTGTAAACCGCTTTCCGATTTAAAATTTGAACTCCATATTTTTTTAAAGAATATTTAATCTCTTTTTTAGTTTTATTGATATTACCAAAGTCTACTAATTTAATTTTTAAATTAGGATTTACAACTGTATATTTATTATAAGAATCTATATATTCTATAGGTGAATTTATTTGGGTAGAATCTTGTAAATAATCATTCCATTCGCTATTTTCTTTTGCATAACAAATATTGAAAGAAATACTGCAAGCTATCATCGCTGCAAAAGAATTTAAAACTTTCATAAGTACCTCAAAATTAATATGGTAAATTTGCATTTATAAATAGGATTGGGTCAATTCTTCCATCTAACCCATCCCTAATAATGGAGCGCTTCTGGCTTCAAAATGAAGATGAGCACCTTTGAAGGTGTTAGTTAACTTATTCATATTATCTATTATAGTATTTTAACTAATTAACTCTTCAGTATCGTTTATTTTATAACAGAATATGCATCATTTAGATCATGCTCACTATTACTATATATGGTTTTCTCATCTAACCGTGGTGATTTATGATCTGCAGCATTTGAGGAAATACATATGTTGAAAAACAATAAAAAACCAATTCTCATTATATGGCATCTATAAAATCAATACTATTATTTTAAAATTCTAATAAAATATTAAAATTAAATAAGCCTAAAAGTAAGTTAGACTTATTTAATACAAATAAAAATATTTAATAAAGATAAAATAATAACTATTATTTATCCTTAAAGAAAAAGTTTTTTCTACCATCTATAACATAATGGGAATAAAGGTAATAATTTCCTTTTCTAAAGATAATTTTTCCAAATTTCTCATGGCTGTTAGCATCAAACAAGTATAGATCTTTATTTTTTTCTTCCACCTTACATGAATAAGTTTTATCCATTTGAAAACCAAAAATAGAGAAAATACACTTTTCTGATGTTAGTGTTAAAATTACTTCCCTAGTTGCAACATTATCTCCTAGAAGTTTTTCTGAGCCATAATAATGATAGGTACCATTCCAATTATCGCTATATGCAAAAGTATTACTAGAGATCACTATCAGCAATAGTAAATATAATACCTTCATATTACTTCCTCAAAAGATCTAATAAGTTTGCATTATTATATTGTATATTTTTAACAACTTTACATTCTCCTTTGCTTTCTATCAAAAAATCAATAAATTCACCATGTGTAGGCGTATCAAATTTAACAGTAACTATATTGTTAGTCGCTTGCAATATATTAAATTCCCCTAAATCATCTTGAGAATTATTTAATATATTAAAATCTATATTACACACTCCATTTGATTTACCTCTACATTTATAATCATTTAACAGCATAGTAGTTAGTTGATTATTAAAAAATTTAGAGATAGTTTTTTTATCAGCACTCTCAACAATTTTATTTCCATTTACAGGAAAAGTTTTATATAAGTTTGTAATTAAACTTTTTGAGTCTTTAAAACATTTCTCATCATTATTTGCACTTACGCAACCAGATAATATTCCTAAAGAAATAAGCACAAATATTTTAAGTTGCATTTAACACCTCTAATTAACATCACTGAATTCTAAAGTATCTATAATTAACTTTATCCTTATAGATAACTTGACTTTTTTGTCTAAAATCTGAAATCCACTGTGTACCATCATAACCTGCAATATGCCCATATTGATGACTAGCAGTTTTAGTAATTATGTAAATATCACCTTTTTGTGGATGATCAAAAGCAGGAGTAACCTCTTTATAACCATTTTTTATTAAAGTTGGGCCCCAATCTGATGCGGGAACAGGATGTCCAGTTGTATCTGCACCAGCAGCCTCAAGAGCTATTCGTACATATTTTGCACACTTCCCTTGGCTTTTTGATTCCGCCCTTTTTCTTAATGTTTTTGCAAAAATATCCATATCAAGATTTGTTTTTTTGTTACTTTGACTAATTTGTTCATAAGCACACGTAAAATCCGTAGCTTTATTTTCTTGCTTCATACCATCATTATAGTGTTTTTCTATTTCTCTCTGTACTTCCCACACCTTGGTCGAGCCATTTTTAATACCTTGGTTGACAATTTTCTTGCCATTCCTTTTAAATTCCCCATCCTCTTTCATAAAAATAGGATTTTGATAATATGGACTTTCTAAAAATTTTACAGAAGTTACTTCTGCATCTTTAGGCGCCGCATAAACAATATCGTCATTCCCTAATCTATTTTCTCTAACATTCTTAGGATAATTTACCCATAAATATAATCCAGTTAGAGTCTTAATCTTTGTATGAGCCGAACTTAATTGATAAAATTTTTCTACATAATCTAATTGCTGTATTGCTGTCATTTTTGCTAAATCAGATCTTTTAACTTTTAAATCAATTGCAGCACCTTTACCAAATTGTATGAGTCCAACATAACCACCGTCGGCACTATCTGTTAAATTCTTTCTTGTAAAAGTACCAACTTTGGGGCTGAATGTACCGGTAGTTTCTAAATGCATAACAGCCATTAATTGGCTTGCCATATTCTCTGAATCATTAGGCCACAAATTTTGTGCTATTTTTATAACTCTTTTCCTAAATTCACAACTAACTTTAGATCCCCAAGCCAAATTATATTGCTTACAAATACATGGTGAAGTTGCATTAGTAGCAACTTTCATTGGTTTTCCTGACTCTTTTGTATATTCATCAGTTATATCTTTTGACTCTATTCTTTTTTGAGGTTTATCTGAGGTATTTTTATTATTATTTTCATGTGAATTTACTTTCTGAGTAGAAGATGATTTATTATTTTCATGCTTAGATTGTTTGTTATCAGGACTTTTCTTAGAATCACTTGATGCACCTTTATATGGAATTTTAATAATTTGTCCGACATCTATATGATCAGGATTTTTTAATTTATTTAAATGTACAATTTCACTAACTTTACAATTAAATCGATGAGAAATTGAAGATAAGTTTTCTCCTTTTTTTACTTTATGCGTTAAATATCTATAATTACCAGGTTTATTCGTTGATTTTGCTAAGGTAATATTATCTAATAGTATTTTTGATGATGTTACTCTTACTATCTCCTTCTTATAAATAACAGTGTGTCTAACTTTTTCTTTCAAATCACCTGTTATAATATTTTTTAAATATACATAAAGAGTATCGCCTACATCTCTACTTATCATTACTGTTAAGCCATTACTATTTGTCATTCCAGAAGCAATAGTTGTGCCCTTTTCATTCTTAATAACATGATATAAATTAGGTATATTATTACCAGTAAATAATTCAACAAACCTAAACTGAATTAAACCTTTCTTATTCATTTCCTCTCCCCCTAATTAGAATTATTATTTAAATTAGAATCATTGTTGGTTTCATAGTCATCAAAATCCTCAAACTCTTCTGTTTCTTTATGCCATTTATCAGCACTATATCCCACTAAAACCTTCATTTTGTCAGGCGTACTACTCTTGAATCTTTCTGTTCTTCCTAATTCATCTAAATTCCCTTGCGTAACTCTTTGATTTTCAAAAATTGCACTATATTTAATACTTTCGAAATCACTCCATTGAAAAATCTTATACAAATCAATTCTATTACTATAATCAAAAGAACTAGGTAACTCAGGAACCTCATAAGAAACCTTTGCCCCACCCGTAAATAAATGCTGCCCAGCTTTACTTTCAAACTTACCGCCTGTTGTTGAAAATACGCCATTGGCATTAATTTTGAGCTGTGACCCACCTGCCGTTAATACAATTTCTTTTGGACTGGTAAGCTCGATTTTTTCTTCAGTAGAAATGAGCTTAATGACTTTCTTGGCAATTGCTTCAATAGCATCATCTTGTGCTTGTAGTTCGAGCTTTCCTTTTGCTGCATAAGCACGCAAACCCTTTTGAGCAGCGAACAAACTGATTTTGTCTTGTGCATGCCCAATAATATTTTTCTGTGCACTCAAATTAATTGAACCGCTAGCACTTTCGGCAATATCTTGCGACGCTTGCAAAATAATATTTTCAGGTGTTGTCAAAGCAATGCCATTTGGCGATGCTAATAACATAAGCGCTTGTCTAAAGATTTTGCCTTGTTCTTGCTGTTTAGTATCGGAACTACTTTCTAAACCTTGGGTATAACCCTCCATAAAGCCTTGTAAAGAACTCAATGCTTTAGAAGGTGATACTTCCAATTTACTGCCTTTACTAAAAGTTCCGCATACACTCATTAGGTCAAAGTCCTTAGTCTCGACATTCGCTAAGACTTTTCCGACCTCTTTAATACTCTCAAATGGATTTTTATGAATGCGATCTTTAATGCTTGCAAGCTTACCTTTAACGATGTCGGCACCATGTTCTTCAACGTTTTCGATGAATGCTTTTAAGTTTTCCACCGCATCTTTGGCATCGCTAAAGAAAGCATTAAATTCATCTACAACGCCTTTTGCGTTTCCGCCTAGAGCACCAATATCCTCAATAAAGCCGCCACAGCTTTTGAGTGCATGAATAGGGTCGTTATTAATGCCTTCCTTAAACAGATTTACCGTACTATTTAATGCTTGTCCTGTGGTTTTTAGCTCAAGCGACTGGATGAATTTGGGTAAGCGATTAATCACGTTTAAAGCATCAGTTTGTTGCTTGGCTGCAACTTCACTGAGCATTTTCATGCTTTCATAGCCTTGTGAAAGTAAAGATTGTGCTTGTGCAGCCTCTAAATGATCTGCAATCGCTTGCTCTTGTGCATAGGTACTAATGAGCATGCCTTTACCCGCACGCACAGCTCCCCAAGCATCTGTTCTGAGTTCAAAGCCTTCACCTCGGCCTTGGCTCGTCTCTTGTTCTTTTGGATGGCTTAAATTACCCAAATTCAGCTGTGTTGCTGCATGACTACTTTGGAGTTGAGTACTGATTTGTCCGGTTGTGTCATCAAAGCGTAATTGGTTGAAGCCACTGCCATTGATTTCTTGACTGCGAATCCCGCTCAATTTTTTAGTCGCAGGAAGTTGCCCTTTTACATCGAACTTGGTGGGTGAGCGCTGCGCTTCATGGATGCGCCCAGTCACAAATGGACGGTCAATATTGCCGTCAAAGAAGTCAATGACAACCACTTCTCCAATACGTGGTAAGAAACGTGCGCCATAGCCTTCTCCTGCCCAAGGAGTCAGTACATCCACCCAAGCCGAGTCGGTATCATTGTCATTGCTACCTGCACCACCGTCATGGCCATGATCATCACTACGGGTAAATAGAAAACGTACCTTAATGCGTCCCCACTCATCGACATGAATGGTTTCTCCCTCTGGTCCCACGACTTTCGCTCGTTGTGGGTAGGCAATGGGGCGGTGCTGTTCTGGATTATATTCAGGCGCAGTTTTGATTTGACGGCGTATTAGAGTCAGCTCATTACCTTGACGTTCGATGTCATCATAACCATGTTGATCCCAACGACTTTGGGTTAATAACTGGCTAACTTGCTGATGTAAATCTTTAGGTAAGTTATTTTGGTTATAGAAATTTTTAGCAATGATCAAGAACTCTTGATCTGCCCCTTCATGCTGATCAATTTCAGGGTGCTCGCGTAGATTAAACCAATACCCGACTTGGCTATCGCGGACACTACTATAGGCTTTAAAGTATTTAGCCCGACTCGCATGCATATCGGTGAAGTGTTGATTTAGTTTTTCTAATTGACTACTGCCTGAAGCGGTTGCCTGATCTTCCCCTTTTAAATCTTGCATCCAAGCCGGGCTTACGTGCCATGCTTGTTCAAGACTTAAAGTGGCTGAGTCGAAGTTGTCTGAATGTGTATGTGTAGTAACAACCGAACCATTACCCTCTTCTTGTGCAAGGGCATCGGGTTGCCAGCGCTGCACATGTACCGCGGTTGGTTGTAAACTCCGCACTGCAACAAAGCCAGTAATACTATCTTGATATTCGGTTGCGCTACTTCTGTGATAGCGAATACTACGACGCTCTAAAGCCTGATACTGGCTATTGTCATCAATTAATCTTAGTTTTTGAGTTTGTATTGGCGCAGTAAAATGCGGAACAAAAAGCTCTGTTTCATCAATGAGCCAACTAATACCTTCACTTCGCCATAAGCGTGTAAGAAAGTCATAGTCAGACTCATTATGCTGCATAGTAAAAGGTCGAATATCATAGTTTTGACCTAAGCCACTCAAGTCAAGACTTAAACTCGCAGCAAACAGTGGACTTTTTTCTTGCCACTCTTTAAATAAAACTTCGGTAATTTCTACGATACTTTTATTCATAAAAACACGACTATTACGGCGTTTGTGCCATAAATTTGTCGCATCTTCTATAGTCAGCTTATAAAGCGTTAAAGCACCATCACTTTGTCCATAACTGGCTTCAGTCACAATACCTGTGGTTCGGAACAATTGGCCCGAATCTGTGACCTGATCAACAGCGACCTGAACGCCAATAAATTGCTTCAATGCAATTTGGGCATTGGTTGAAAGGCAGATCAATTCCGCCACTAGGCCACCATTCAACTGATGTTGACCTTCTATACGTTGTAAGAATATTTGGTTATTGAGTAGTTCATTAGAAAATTGTACATGGATAGCACGTTTCTGAGCATTTAGCCCTATTTTTTCCAAGACACTAAATATATTAAAAACCATTTTTTTATAATCATTAGGATATACAAACGGCTGCACTTTATAAAAAACAGAACTATCTGTCTACAAAATTATGCGTTATTTCTATCAATTTTTCTTATATTTTCACTTGTTCGAATATGATTAAAAAAAGCCCAACTTAAGTTGGGCTTTTTTTAATCATATTAAATTCACTTTTTAGCAGTCTTAAATGCCGGATAAAAACGGAATAACTGCCATAAACAAACCAGTAAAAGTAAAAGGAAATAAACCAAAGACCATACTGGTAAAGACTGACCTAAAAAAGTCCAGTCAATTGCAGCACACTCACCTGAACCAGAAAGCACTTCTTGTAAAACTGCTTTCATGGGTAATGCATCGATTAAATAATTTAAACCTGGTCCACAACTTGGTACTTGGTCTGGTGGTAAATGCTGTAACCAAACATGACGGCCTGCCACGCCCACTGACCATAAAATTGCAATGCCTGCTAAAAATGCATAGAAGCGTTTAATCGCATTAGAAACTGGGTTATGCAAAAATGCAATGAGCGCCACAAACCCCATTGCCATTAAGCCAACACGTTGAAAAATACAGAGCGGACATGGCTCTAACCCTTTTACATGTTCCAAATATAACGCAAAAGACATGCCGACAATGCTTGCCAGTACAAGCAGTCCACTCACCAAACGGTAACTTAATCGCATGTAAAACCTCATTTTTATCTATATTGTTCAAGATATTGATCAAAACTGATCTGACTATCTTGTTCAAGTTGTTCTTGCTGCTGTAAAGATTGTGCAGCCAATTGTTCAAAATATTGCAAAGTCTCTGCACTGATTTCATGCTTTTCATAACTTTCAGCATGCATCTGTGCCATATGACTGCCAAAGCTCCAGGTTCCACCATGCTTTAACGTGTCATCAATCACATGCGCAGATAGTGTTTCATCTACTTCATCAATACGTTCTTGCATCACGGTCAAAGCCGAGCTGTACAGATCTGTCGCATAGGTCTGATCGAGTAACTTGGCACAGTCCTGCATATTAGAAATGTGCTGACGTGCCCAATCTTCAATATGGTAAGACCCGTTTAAATCAGTAATCGTCGCATTTGGCGCTCGGCCACGATTGACCACTTCTGTCTGGTTCTTCTCAATCAAATCTTGCTCGGGACATAACAACTCAGGGCTATCACTGAGCAAGCAATAAAGCGCCAGAGCCTCAAGAAAACCAGCTGTTGTTTCATTTACACCAATTGGTGAATATGGATTTACATCCACTGCACGAAGTTCAACATAACCCACTCCTCGATTTTTCAAGGCTTGAGACGGTGTTTCTCCCGCGTGCGGGACCTGTTTTGGACGCACGAGACTGTAATATTCATTCTCGATCTGTAAAACATGATCATTAATTTGCAACGGTTCACCAGAGGCATCATTTAACCCTAAACGGCTAAATGGCGGGTAAGGAGAATGTACTGCTTTTTGTAAACCAGCCAGATAACCAGATAAGTTGTTGTAATGGATACCTAAACTTTTTTGTGCCGAGTTCTGGTAGCCTAAACGTCCCATCCGTAATGCTGTAGCATACGGTAAATAGTATGACCCTTTGATTAAAGGCAACAAATGATGTTCATGTCCGGTCAAGAAACAACGACAAACCGATGGACTCGCCCCGACTAAGAACATAACCAGTGGCGTTAAACGAATAAAGTTACGAATAAGCCCAAAATAACGGTGGCTACGATAATCTTGCAGACTGAGTGCTTTTAATTTTTCGTCAGTTTCATGTTCCTGCAAGGCAGAAAAAAGTGAATCAGGGAAAGATAAATTATAGTGGACGCCCGAAATGGTCTGCATACGGCGACCATAACGAATACCCAAACCACGGCGATAAAGTGTCTTAAAACGACCAATATTAGAAGTACCGTATTGAGCTAATCGAATTCGTTCTTCATTGTCATCTAGCATACATGGCATAGACAAGGGCCAAAGCTTTTCACCATTTTCTAAATGACGATGCACAACGGCATGAATATCGGTGAGCTCATGTAGGGCATCCTCAATGGTTGGCTGTGGTGAGGTAATAAACTCCATTAACGCTTCAGAATAATCTGTGGTGATTTTCGGATGTGTTAAAGCTGAACCTAATGCCTTTGGATGTAACTCTTGTGATAAGAACCCATTACTTTGCATACGTAGGCTTTCACGTTCTATTCCACGTAACATGCCTTGTAGTAGCGACGAATCCACCCAAGCAGGAATAACTGATTGAGATGGTGTAGTGGGTTGACTCATGCATTTGCTCGCTTATAAAAGATCACTATATACAAAATCGTGACATGATATGGATATTGATATGATCACATCATTTCGGTTTGGCAATTTTTATCACAATCTTGTTATTTAAGACACGAAAGAATTGTGATTTTATTGAAGAATAATTGCTAAAGAGTTGTCAATATCATGAACGATCAAGACATTTTAAACTTCTGGTTTTCACCTGAACACCGTTCACTTTGGTTTGCAAAAAGTGATGATTTTGACAAAAAAATCCGTGATCAATTTGCAGATGTTCATCGGCAGGCAACTCGAGCAGAACTTTGGTCTTGGCGGAAAACCCCAGAAGGTCGTCTTGCAGAGATTATTGTGCTAGATCAGTTTTCTCGCAACATTTATCGTGATCAACCTGAATCTTTTGCATATGACAGCCTCGCTTTAGCTCTGTCACAAGAAGCAATTAGCTTACAACTCGATGCACAGCTTAATCCTGACCAGCGCTCATTTTTGTATATGCCATTTATGCATAGTGAATCAAAATTGATCCATGAGTTTGCTTTAAAATTATTTCAACGCCTCGGCAATGAAATTAATTTAAGCTTTGAGAAAAAGCATAAAGTGATTATTGATCGCTTTGGACGTTATCCTCATCGCAATGCCATCCTTGGACGTGTTTCAACACCAGAGGAAACCGAATTTTTACTAGAACCGAACAGTAGTTTTTAAGACTTCTCTTTTTTAATGCTGAGTCATCCATTCTTCCATGCTCAGCTGGGAGTTCACCATGAAATATCTCTCTCTTTGTTTAGCTTTAGGCACTGCCTTAACTCTAAGTGCTTGTTCAACTATACCAAGCAAACCAAAAACCTTCGATCAGCTTGGCCAGTTTTCAGCCTATCCGTTAAATGCTCAAACGTTTCGAATCAGTTTCCAAGCTGACTCAAACATGAGCTATGGAACAGCTGAAGAAATTACTTTAGTGAAATCAGCACAAACGACCGTACAAAAAGGCTTCCGCTTTTTTAAAGTACAAAATGACCCAAGTAATCAAAGCCAAAAACCACCTCGTCAGGCTGTGGTTTATCCAGCTGCACCGAGTTTTTATCCGTATGGTTATGGGCGTCGTTATCCGGGTTTCTGGCATGATCCGTTCTATGATTTCCCACAAGTGGTCAATATCGACCCTGTTCAAGTGTCGTATACTATTGAATGTTATCGGGATCAAAAGCAGGCCCCTCAAGACGCTTTTGATGCAACGTTAATTCTCAAATCCATCGGACAAAAATATGGCTTAAGTCCGACAGGAGAGTTGTTACCACCGCCTGAACCGCCAGTAAAACAAAAATGAATAGGATGACTGTATGAATATGGCAGAAGAAGTACACCATGCACCCAATCTGAAGCGCAGCAAATATTTCGCTACCATGGCGCTTGTTATTGTAGTAGTGCTGTGGATTGGGTTATTGATTGCCAATCGCTTTCTGCCTGAGTATACAAACTTAATTCATATTTTGATGTTAGGTGCGGAAGCTGGCGTAGTGGGTGGACTAGCAGACTGGTATGCGATTACCGTTTTGTTTCGAAACCCATTTGGTAAGCTTCCTATCCCTAAATTTTTGCGGGATCATACCGAAATTATTCCGCGCAATAAGGCCCGTATTGCAGAGTCAATGGGCCGCTTTGTGCAGGAAAACTTTCTGTCACCTCAAGTGGTAGAGCGAAGCTTAGAAAAAACTGACCTAAGCCTTGCCATTGGTCAATGGCTAGCAAGCCCACAAAACAATACGCAAGTGGTACAGCTTATTCAGCAAACTGTACCTAAAGTTTTTGAATTTGTGAGCCAAGAACAAATTGCCAATTTCGTGCAAAACAACAGTGTGCAATGGGTGCGTAACACTCAAGTCAATAAACTTGCGAGTGAAATGCTGCGTGCAGTATTGGAGAATGATTTCCACCAAGATGTATTGCAGCGTGGTCTCGATATCGCGCATGAGTGGGTGGTACAAAACCCAGATAAAACTCGTGAATTAACCCGAAAAATGTTTAAAGCACTGGGTGTCTGGTCACTTGCAAAAGGTGCAAGCTGGATTGGTATTGATGTTCAGCAGCGCACCATCGATTCATTGGTGGAAAAAGTAGAATCCATGCTGGCCGACCACGAGCACCCATGGCGACAGGAAATTGAAACTATTGCCCATTCGCTTATGCTGGAGCTAGCAAATCCTGATAGTGTTGCCAGTCAACGTTTAAATAGCGGTAAAGATGCGCTACTAGATAGCCCTCAAGTTCTAAATTTCATTAGTGGTGCTGTCACTATTTTGTGTGATGCCATTAAAGAAGATTTAATGAAAGAAGACTCTGGTATTGCAATGAACCTCAGAGCTGCCATTCAGCAGTTGGGTGAAAACCTTGTCCAAAATGTAAAAGTTCGTGAAGTTCTCAACAAAGAAATGACAGGACTTGCCATGAACTTTACGGACCAATATAGCCATAAAATCATACGCTATGTGAGTGAGCGCATTCATGAATGGGACTCACGTGAAATGATTGGAAAAATTGAAAACGAAGTCGGTGGTGACTTACACATGATTCGTGTCAACGGTGTTGTGGTCGGTGCATTTATCGGTTTAACTCTAGGTGTAATTCGCGCAGCGATTGAATCGATTTTATAACGTTAATAATTATCTTAAGAGAATAACATGCTACAGCTTCAGTCAAAATTGCCCGCACAAGGGGTAACTATTTTTAGTACCATGACGGCAATGGCACAGCGCTTAGGTGCACTTAACCTTTCACAAGGTTTCCCGGATTTTCCTGCACCGCCTGCTTTGCTCGAAGCTTTAGCTCAGGCAACTTTGGCTGGACATAACCAGTACCCACCTGGTGATGGCATTCTCGCGCTACGTGAACAGCTCGCTTTACAGTTTCAGCAGCGTGATCAAATTCAACTTGACCCTATCACAGAAATCACAATCACCCCTGGCGCGACCATAGCAATTTTCTGTGCCATACAAGCCTGCATCAATGCAGGTGATGAAGTCATTATTTTTGATCCGAGTTATGACAGCTATGGACCTTCTGTCGAGTTAGCAGGCGGTAAAGCTGTTCGTATTGCTCTACAAGCACCTGACTTTAAAGTGAACTGGCAACAAGTTAAAGATTTGATTAACGATAAAACCCGTATGATTGTGGTGAATACACCCCACAATCCAACTGGCACCATTTGGGAAAAACAGGACTGGTTAGAACTTATTGAACTGATTCAAGATAAAAATATTTTGGTTTTATCCGACGAAGTCTATGAACACTTAGTTTTTGATGGTCAACAGCACTTTAGCGCGTTGCATTTTCCAGAGCTTAGAGAACGTAGTTTTGTGATTGGCTCTTTTGGAAAAACCTTTCATGTGACAGGCTGGAAAACCGGTTACTGTGTTGCTGCACCTGAATTAATGCGTCTATTCCGGCAAATTTATCAATATGCAAATTTCTGTGGTACGACCCCTTGTCAGATTGCGCTTGCGCAATATATGCAGCAACATCCAGAACATATTCAGGAACTTTCACAGTTTTATCAGACTAAACGAGATCGTTTTAATCAGGCAATTCACAATAGTCGTTTTTTATTTAAACCATCTCAAGGGACTTATTTCCAAAACCTTGATTACAGTCAGATTAGACCCGACTTAAACGATGTTGAAATGTGCCAGTTTCTTGCCGAGCAACATAAAATTGTGGCTATTCCTGTTTCAGTGTTTTACCAACAAGCACCTGAGTCTTTACGCCTGATTCGTTTCTGCTTTGCTAAAAATGATGAAACATTGCAAAAAGCAGGAGAAATCTTGAATGAATGTTAATAAATTTAGAAACTTAGCATAGTAAAACACTACAAGAAATTTCAACTAAATATGCTAAGTTGAATGTCCGCCCCGCTCATCAAAGAGATGGGCGATGGAGAACACATGCCACCAAGACAGTCTTTAATACATCAGCAAAATCTATGGAAAACATTTTTTGTTTTCTTATTGCCGCTCATTGCTACCAATATCTTGCAAAATTTATCTGGCACCATTAATACCATCTTCGTTGGACAAATGATGGGTGTCGATGCAATTGCCGCAGTCTCTGTTTTTTTCCCTATTTTATTCTTGCTGCTCGCTTTTATTATCGGAATTTCGACAGGTACCACCGTGTTAGTAGGGCAAGCATGGGGTGCTCAAAATATTGAAAAAGTTCAAAGTGTGGTGGGTTCTACTCTTTTTATGACCATCATTGGTGGAATCATTACAGCGATTATTGGTGTATTTTTTGCCCATGATATTTTAGAGCTTTTAGGCACTGATCCAAAGGTAATGCATCTGTCTTTACCTTATGTGCAATGGATGCTCGCAGGTAGCCCACTTCTATTTGTTTATATTATCTATACCTCAATTTTACGTGGTGTAGGTGACAGCACTACCCCTTTACTGGCGCTGGCTTTAACCAGTGTAATTGGTTTAGTGATTACACCGATCTTACTTAAAGGTTATTTTGGTTTACCCGCTCTAGGGATTATTGCTCCAGCAATCGCAACAATTACGGGTTATGTAGCTATCTTAATTTTTCTTGCGATTTATCTAAATAAGAAAAAGCACCCACTTCGACCGAACCGCCAACTTTTGCAGCATATCCGCCACAACCCAGAATTGAGCAAAATTATTTTACGTCTGGGTGTGCCAACTGGTATTCAAATGATTACCACCTCTATGGCGGGACTCGTGATTGTAGGTTTAGTTAACCGCTTTGGTGCTCATGCCACAGCTGCCTATGGTGCCGTGAACCAAGTACTCAACTATATTCAGTTCCCTGCTTTGTCTATCTCAATTGCTGCTTCAATTTTTGCAGCTCAAGCAATTGGTGCAGGTAAGTCAGACTTAGTCGCACGTGTTACCCGCACAGCTTTAGGCATGAACTTTTTATTCACAGGTGTGTTAATTGCACTTGGCTATCTATTTTCAAAATATTTGATGGCCTTATTCATTACCGACCCAACTGTGGTGGTATTAGGACAGCAGCTCTTATTTATTGTACTTTGGGCAATTTTATTTTTTGGTGCAGGTGCTATTTTTGCATCAATCATGCGGGCCAGCGGTACAGTTACCGTCCCAATGCTGTTAAATATCTCGGCTATTTTGTTAATTGAAATCCCATGCGCTTACTGGTTTAGCTCAATGTGGGGGCTTAAAGGAATCTGGATTGCTTATGCCTTGGCATTTGTGAGCCTTTGTATCGTTCAAGGCTTGTATTACCAGTTTATCTGGAAGAAAAAGAAGATCAAAGTTCTTATTTAAAACAGCTTAAGCCTTATAAAAAAGCCATCAATTGATGGCTTTTTTAATTTAAATCTTATTTCATCCATTTGGTTACCACGGTTGAAGCACGTTGATATCCAGTTGGGAACAAACGCTGAAGTGCATCAAGAAATTTTGCATCACTACCAATCAATAAACGACGTTTATTTTTCAAAACGGCATCTAGAATTTGACGAGCTGCTTCTTCTGGTGGAGTACGTAGGAATTTATCAAAGTTTTGAATAGATTTAGCTGGGTCCATACCCAAACTACTCAAACTGTCATTCATTTTTGCAGCTTTAGCAATATTGGTGCGAATGCCTCCCGGATGTACACATAGCGAACTTACGCCACATTTTTCAATGTCTAACTCTTGGCGTAACGATTCGGTAAATCCACGCACCGCAAATTTGGTTGCATTATAGCCAGACTGAGTTGGCTGAGCTGTTAAACCAAATAAGCTCGAAATGTTAATAATGTGCCCATCTTGAGTTTGCTTAATGAACGGTAAAAATTCTTTGGTACCGTAAACCACGCCCCAAAAATTAATTCCAACAATCCACTCTAAATCTTCGTAGCTTGCGCCTTCTACAGTTGAACCTAAAGCGACACCAGCATTGTTAAAAATGAGATTAACAGAGCCATGATCTTGAACGGTTTCCTGTGCCCACTGCTTTACCGCTTCACGATCAGAAACATCCAACTTTTTAGTTGTTACAGTAATATTACTGTACGGTTTTAATAGCTCAACAGTTTTCTCTAAACCCTTTTCATTAATATCACTTAATGAAAGATGGCAGCCTTGTTTCGCCAACAGAATTGCTAATTGTTGCCCAATGCCAGAACCTGCACCTGTGATTGCAGCGACTTTGTTTTTAAAATTTTTCATTGTCCATCCTTTGTTTTTCGATTTGCACAACCGGTTCATTGCATGTGCACTTTAGACTCTTTTAATATAATTTTGACAATATTCATTGTCAATATAGTACACTGTAATTTCAGATAGATTGGCACAATTCTGCTGACGGCTTTATCATAAGCCTCAAACTTGCTGAAAAACCGAAAAATCAGGAAACCATTTATTTATGGCGACAAACGACTCAACCAATAAAAAGAAAACAAAAACTGCGGGTAAAGAACGCCAGTTCAAAGGATTATCTCTTTCTGAGCGTAAAGAGGCACGCCGCGAAAAACTCATTGAAGCCGGTATTGCGACTTATGGAACCCTTGGCTTTTTTTCAGTGACGGTAAAAGATGTCTGCCAAGAAGCAAAACTCACTGAACGTTATTTTTATGAATCATTTAAAAAGAGTGAGGATTTATTCCAAACTATCTTTTTAAAAATGATTGAAGAATTACAGCAAAACTTAATGCAAGCTGTGATTAAGGCTGCACCAGATCCAGAAAAAATGGTCGATGCAGGGTTGAGAGCGCTACTGACAACCTTAAAAGATGACCCTCGTTTAGCTCGTATCGTCTATGTGGATGCCGTTTTGGTTCAGGAATTACATAATCAGGCCACCATTCAGGAAACCCTTGCCCAGTTTGACCGTATGATTCAAGCGTTCGTTATGCTGACCATGCCGCAAATACAGCACAAGGAAAATGAGCTCTCTTTAATTGCAACGGGCTTAAACGGATATGTGACTCAAATTGCGATTCGATGGGTCATGGGTGGCTTTGAGCAGTCTCTTGAACAAGTTTTAACAGCCTGCCGTATCGTTTTCTTGTCTTTGTTGGCACAAGTTTCAAAATAATATTAAAGTTTTTTGACACTGCTTTCAGGCTAAAAACCTAGCAGGAAGCAAACTGTTAACATATTGAATGGCTTTAAGAAAATTTATGCATCCCTGTCATCATTCGGTCATGTGCTTGCCGTATTTTTGTCACAAATTATTGCTAAATTCGATTTTATAGACTTTTCTGCAATGAAATTGTCATAATTAATCTTTGTAATAAGCCTGTCATAACTACAAAACGGTTCACCGTTAAAATCTACAAGGTATTACGCTGTGAAAGATGACTATATTTTAATTGTCGATGATGAGCTTCCTATTCGTGAAATGATCCATACTTCTTTGGATATGGCAGGCTTTCAATGTTTACAGGCTGAAGATGCCAAACAGGCCCATCAAATTATCGTCGACCAACGTCCAGCACTTATCTTGCTTGATTGGATGTTACCTGGAGGCGTAAGTGGTGTGGATTTATGCCGCCGCTTAAAACGCGATGAAAACCTAGCAGAAATTCCAGTCATTATGCTGACTGCGCGCGGTGAGGAAGACCACAAAGTACAAGGTCTAGATGCCGGTGCAGACGATTATATGACTAAGCCATTTTCAACACGTGAACTGGTTTCTCGTATTAAAGCTGTTTTACGCCGTGCAAATGCGCTAAGCGGTGAAAAAACCATTGATGCCAATGGTTTAATTCTTGATCCTGTAAGCCAACGCGTGAGCTTTGGTAACAGCATTTTAGATATGGGGCCAACAGAATATCGCTTGCTTGCATTTTTTATGACCCATCCAGAACGTGCATATACACGTGCCCAGTTGCTCGATCAGGTGTGGGGCGGTAATGTATACATCGAAGACCGTACCATCGATGTACATATCCGTCGTTTGCGTAAAGTGTTAGAACCTTTTGGTGTTGACCGATTTGTTCAAACCGTACGTGGTACAGGTTATCGTTTCTCTACACGTGCAGATTTAGCCGCAGGTTAACCAAAATTTATGTATGAACCTTACCCCGTCCCTGAACAGGTACGTGAACAAAAGCTTTCCCGTTACAGTAGTTTGTGGACGTTTGCTAAACAAGATTTACGACTTTTATTATTTTTCCTGATTATTGCAGGTTTAGTCGGTTTAGGGGTTGGGTATTTCTGGAGCTGTATTTTTATCGCTTTCGTGGTGTTTTTTGCGCTCCAGTTACGTTCTTTATATTTGGTGAATGACTGGATTGCCAACAATCCTTACGATGTTCCTCCCAACCTAAGTGGTATTTGGGGGGCATTATTATTTAATGTGTATCGTGCTCAGCGTCAGGAACGAATTGTTCAGGCCGAAATGGTTGGGCTAATTGACCGTGCCCAATCTTCTTTAGTTGCCCTAGCTGAGGCAGTTGTTTTAATTGATGATCAACATCAAATCGAATGGTGGAACCCAGCCGCAGAGCGTTTACTGGGAATTAGTCCACTTGACCGTGGTCGCAACTTATTAACTATTTTGCGTCAGCCTACTTTTATTGAATATTTTAACAATATTGATCAAGCGCCCGATGGGATTAAACTCCATTCTAATCTTGATGATGACCGTTATGTACAGGTTAAGCTCACACGGTTCGGTGGAGAAAGTCGCTTACTTGTAGCTTACGACGTAACGCGTATGCACAACCTTGAGCAAATGCGTAAAGACTTCGTCGATAATATTTCGCATGAGCTTCGCACCCCCTTAACTGTACTGAGCGGCTATATCGAAACATTTACCGACCAAGAAGATATCAGCCCACGCTGGAAACGTGCATTTGACCAAATGCAATCACAAACAAAACGTATGAATGCGTTAGTGAATGATTTATTGCTGTTATCAAATTTAGAAAACAACAAAAAAATTGCAAAAAATCAGATTATTGAAATGCCGAGCTTAATGAATCAACTGTTTGATGATGCTCAGGCCTACAATGCCGATTATGGCCACACACTCAATTTGCATATTGATAGCCACTGTGACCTGATTGGTTCCGACATGGAAATTGCCAGCGCATTTAGTAATTTAATTACCAATGCCATTAAATACACACCCAAAGGTGGAACCATTACCATTGGCTGGCATGATGACGGTGAACATGCTTACTTTAGCGTACAAGATACCGGTATCGGGATTAACCCGAAACATTTACCGCGTCTGACCGAACGCTTTTATCGCGTAGATAGTGACCGTAGTCGCCAAACAGGTGGAACGGGTTTAGGCCTTGCGATTGTAAAACATGTACTGATGCAGCACGGTGCTTATTTAGATGTGCAATCTAAAGAAAATGAAGGGTCAACCTTTACCGCAGTTTTTCCAAAAGAAAGACTATATAACATGACCTAAAGTTGCCTTCTCACATATAAAAAGCCGACTCTTGAAAAGTCGGCTTTTTTGTCACATTTCAAACTATTTATTTAAAATTAAAGCAATAAGATTTAGTCTGATTTTTCTCTATAACATTTAAAAAGTTGGTGGCAAAAGTACTACTCTGACGCAGTGCATCGCGATGATCTCCCCCATCAATTGTTTGATAAATAGTTGGCTTTTTTGATTTGCATAGCTGTTGGTAATAAGCATATGTCCCTCTCGGGTCAACCAAATGATCTTTAGAACCTTGTACGATCATTAATGGTACGGTAGGCACCATATTTTCAATGGACTGTTGCTTCAGATAAGTCAAAAGAGGTCTTAAATCTGCATTAGCTTTAAATATACTAGAAGGAGATTTCTTCAAGTCAGATTGAAGTTCAGATAAACAGCGGCTACGTGCTTGCGTTAGCACAGTGTTCATTTCGGGACTAACTAAATTTTCAGGGACAATACTTGGTTCTGCTGCTTGCGCTCCCAATAACACAATCGGGAAGAAAGCTGCCACGCTAGGTTCTGGGTTTGGATTAGTTTTTACATACTCTGCAATGCCTTCATATTGATAGCCACCTGGCGCAAGCGCAATCGCTCCTTTTAAATCTAGTTCAGGTGCATCTTTTTGCCCATAAGCCGCCACGGCAATAGCAGCAGCTCCGCCTTGGCTATGGCCCATCACTAGCCATTGTTTATTAAAATCTTTTGGCTTAACTGCATGTAACGCTCGTACGGCATCTACCACCGTGTGCAGTTGGCTCTTGGCATTCATATAAGGATGTGCACCTAGCGTACCTAATCCCTGATAATCGGGTGCAACGACCGCATAGCCGCGTGCAAGCCAAGAATCTAAAGCTTTGGAAGCAACTTCTTGATAAGAATGAACAGGGCCACCTACATAGTCACCAGAAGGTGCACAGGTGTCAGCAACTCCGGTCGTGCCATGCGCCCAAGCCAGTATAGGCCAGCCATTTTTTGGAGGCGTTCCTTTTGGTAATAAAATAAATGCTGAGGCAACGATAGGTTCACCATTCACACCTCGACTACGATAATTGACCAGCAAACGTTGATCTGCATGAGGAAATAAACTCGTCACATCTTGTTGTTCGATGGACAGTATAGAACCCGGTTTTTCACTCACTATTTGCTTACTCAAATTTGTCATTGGAGTAGCCATAGCAGAACCGGATGCCAAACAAATACTGCTCAATAAAAATTTTAATAAAGAATTACTTTTTCTAATCAAGGGATTACTCCTCTACTTTCTAATCATCATTTCAAATTGAACTTATAAAGAATATGCCCCTATTGCATATAACGAACCCAACAAGAGGCAAATGAAAGAACTCACATACCAAAATAGATCACTATTTCCACTAAATCTAGCCTTTAACCATGGAAATGCCAAACCACGCAAAATAAATGGAATGGCAACTAGAGAAATAATCATTTTTTCAAATGGTAAATTCATAAAACGAGTTGCTGCGCAAAAAGCATAAAAAGAAAAAATACAAAGAATAAAACCTACAGCTATAGCCATAAAATTTGGGTACCAATGCCCTTTTTCGACCATCTGAACAATACTTTTCCCAGCCCCCAAAAACCGAAAACCATTTGCTCCCCAAAACACACAAATAAAATGAAGTAACGCGGCCACAAAAGTCAAAACCGAAGCAAAATATAGGCTAATGATAGGAGTTGGGGACATTTTATTCTCTTAGTAAGTATTTATAATGAGTTGAAAATTTATTTACTGATAAACATTATATTTAAAAATATAGTTAATTATAAAAATGTGTATAAAAAAAGAGAGCAGATGCTCTCTTTTTTATATTATTTATGAGTTAAATCGTGTGGCCCATACGTTCGCCCATCACAACAACTGACTCGGCTTTAAAACGTTTTTCCCACTCGATTTTATCTTTTTCAAATAAAATAATAGCAGTAGAACCCAAATAAAAACGACCAAGCTCCGCACCTTTCTCTAGCTTCAACTGATGATGTTGTAATTCGATACGACCCGATGGTTTTACTTTACCTGTTGCTACAGTTTCAATACCTGCAACAATCATAGCGCCGACCAAAACAACGGCCATACGACCAAGCTCAGTATCAAACAAGCAAACCATACGCTCATTACGGGCAAATAAACCCGGTACATTTTCAGCAGTCACCTGATTTACTGAAAATAACTCACCCGGTACATATAAAGTTTCAGTTAATGTGCCTGAAAATGGCATATGAACACGGTGATAATCGCGTGGAGACAAATAAACCGTTGCAAACTCACCTTCTTGGAAAGGTTGAGCAAGTTGTGGGTCACCAATTAATTTTTCTACAGAGAAACTTTGGCCTTTTGCCTGAAAAACTTCGCCAGCAGTAATTTTACCAATTTGTGAAATTGCGCCATCTGCTGGTGAAACAATACTATCTGGGTTTTCATCAACCAGTCGTACGCCATCTTTCAATGCACGAGTAAAGAAATCATTAAAAGATTTATATTTAAGTGCATTGCCTTGTTCAGCAATCGACAAGTCAATACCGTATTTGGTTTTAAATGCATGAATAACCGCAGCTTTTAATACCGGATTTTCACTTGCAGCAACTTTACCCACCACACGGCTTAACTGATGCTGAGGAACAAGATTTTGTGCCTTAATAAATAATTCTTTTTTTAAGCGAGATGTAAAACTCAAGACGGCGATTCTCCAGTAATGATAGGACTATCGAGGCGATTGCCCCATTCACTCCACGCACCATCATAGGCTTTTGCTTCCCAACCCAAAAGTCTAGCCAAAATATAGGCCAAACCAGAACGGTGATGTGACTGGCAGTATACGACTACAGGTTGTTTTAAATCGAACCCAAGTTGTTCAAGACGCTGCCGCGTGCGTTCAAGCGGATGCAATTTTAGATGATTTTGTCGATTAAGTGCAGTACTCCATTCAAAATGGAGTGCATTTGGGATGTGACCACCGCGTCGCGCTGCTAAACGAACACCGCTGTACTCATCAATCGTTCTGCAATCCCACAATTGAATGCTTTCTTGTTCAACCTGTTTACGTAATTCTTCATAGTTCACTCGGAACTGTGCAGCATGTGATAAATCAATCTGGATTAAATCATCAACTCGAGGCAGTTCTTCAACCTCAGCTGTAGTCGGTAAACCTGCCCCAAGCCATGCATGAATACCGCCATTAATTAAACTCGTACGTGTAAATCCTAAGCAATGCAAATTCCAGATTAAACGTCCTGCCCATGCTCCACCTTCATCATCGTAGACCACCACATGGTGATTTGGTGAAATATTTAATTTTTCAATGAGGGCTTGTAAACCTGCTTCATCTGGCAAAATACCAGTGGCTTCTTCATGCTGAACGACCAACCATTTAGGCTGTAAATGAATTGCATGTGGAATATGGAGCTGCTCATAAACTGATGCACGGCTCAAATCTACAATACGGATATATTCATTGCCTAAATAAGGCACTAACTCTTCTGCTTCTATTAATAAATCGAGTTTAAAATCAGGGAGTGTCATCGTCATGGTTACTTTTTATACCAGCTTAATTTCATCTTAGCATAAGCTTATATCTATCAAACTCTGATTTTCTGCTACCGTTTAGCAGAAAATCAGATATAAACATTCACAAGCGTTAAGTAGCTGCCAAACTGTCAGACTACATTGTGATTAAACAGCTTCATCAAGTTCTTCAATTTGGAAAACCTGACGTAAATAAGCCAAGAACGTATCGTTATCAGTCATGGTTTTGCCAGGGCTATCCGAAATTTTGGCAACCGACTGACCATTACACTCAACCAGTTTCAATACAATATTGAGCGGTGTTTGGCCCATGTCATTGGTCAAATTCGTACCAATACCGAAACTCACCTGAAAACGGTCTTTGAAATATTGATGTAGCTCCCAAGCCTTTGGCAAATTAAGGCCATCACTAAAAGTCAACATTTTGGTTTTGGTGTCAATTTTTAATTTACGGTAGTGCGCATAAGCCTTATCACCCCATTCATATGGGTCACCACTGTCATGACGTAAGCCATCAAATAGTTTGGCAAAATACAGGTCAAAATCACGTAAGAAAGCGTCCATACCAACAACGTCGGTCAAAGCGATTCCCAAGTCTCCACGATATTCTTGAACCCATGTTTCTAAAGCAGCTTTTTGAAAATCACGTAAACGGACATCAAGCGCCTGAAACGCCTGCAAGAATTCATGTGCCATGGTTCCAATTGGCGTGATATTTAATTCTTTAGCCAGCAAAACATTACTTGTTCCACGGAATACATTTGGCACAGTTTTATGAAATGCAGCAACTACATGTTTTTGCCATTCAAAACTATAGCGACGGCGTGTACCAAAATCAGAAACTAAAAATGGAGGGTCATTCGGCTGTTGAGATTTTTCGTACTGCTGAATCAATTCAAGCTTTGCTTGTAAACGTCGTTCGCCTTCCGCCCAAACTTCGTCTGTTTTAATGCGGCTAAAATATAATTCATTTACAATCGCTAAAACAAAAATCTCAAACATCATGGCCTGAACCATTGGCCCTTCAATCCGAATATCTAGTCGACCTTCATTATCAATACTGGCCTGAATAAAACGTCGTTTAAGTTGGAATAATTCTAAATAATCGACAAAGTCGCTTTTAATAAAGCGTAATTTTCTTAAATATTGTAATTCGTCTTCTTTATATTTGAGATTACATAAATGGTCGAGTTGCTCGTTTAAGCCATCCAAAATATCCACTAATGGATAAACAGTATCTTCTAAATTTCTGCAACGAAAATGGTAGACACTATGTGTTTGCGGGAATTTATGCAAAACCACTTGTAGCATCGTAAATTTGTACAAGTCTGTATCAAGTAAAGAATGGATAATTGGAGACATAGTCAATGATTATTCGCTTGCTTCTTAGCATTAAAGCATATTTTTATAGATGAATTATGAGCTTTTATACCATTGTTGCAACTCCATGAAATTTCCTTTTAAAAATCATTTAAATTAATTTCTGCTAAACTGCATCAATTCAAATAATTGCAGAAACTCTCTCTAACAATGCGCGCTTTAATACAACGAGTTCTTGAAGCTAAAGTGGTGGTAGACGGTGAAACGACCGGTGAAATCCAGAATGGCTTATTGGTTTTTTTAGGAATTGGCCGAGACGATACTTTAGCCATAGGTCAAAAGCTTATCGATAAGATTTTGAAATATCGTATTTTTGATGATGAGCAAGGCAAAATGGGCTGGAATGTATCTCAAGCAAATGGCGGAGTCCTGCTTGTCTCTCAGTTCACGCTCATGGCACAAACCCAAAAAGGCTTACGTCCAGACTTTGGTCCAGCCATGCCACCGAGCGACGCAAAAGCACTCTATGAACAGTTGGTTGAATATACCCGTTCACAGTTTGAAAATGTTCAAACAGGTATTTTTGCTGCTGATATGAAAGTACACCTCATTAATGATGGACCAGTTACTTTCAATTTAGAAGTTGAAGCATAGATATAAAAAAACTCCCGATCGGGAGTTTTTTTTTTAAGTCCTAACGACCAGTCTTTTCTTTAATAAAGGCACGCGCCTGACGTACTTTATCTTTTACTGGTTTAGGTAATTTTGGTGGAATCAATTTAGCTGCCTGGTTAAACCAAACAAGTAGGCTGAAATCGCCTTCCATTTTGATACTACCCTCTTGCATACCCGTCATGAATGCAGTTGGGTCGCCTTTGAGTAAGGTTTTTACACCTTGTTTACTATCTGCAAACTGCAAAATAAAGTCAGCTTTTTCAGGTGAGCCAGCGACTGTATCGATATGGCCATGATTAATAATAATTTGGCGAGCCACACCTAAATCAGTACCAATTTGAATGCGGAATGCGCGGTCATGCACTAGCTCAATAAACTTAGGACTTGTACGTGCCAACTGTTTCATACGCAGTGCCAAACCTGCTACCAATAAATCTAACGGGTCTGTACTGACATCAACAAGTGGTAACTTGACTACAGGTATAGAAGAAAGTTTCATGAACATTCACGCCTATTGTATTTTTATGAAAACCTTGGGGCAAAACTCAGCAAGGGCTCCCCATTGCCTGTTTTGTGCATCGACTGATGATATTCTAATTGGCAACGCAATCTATATATGAAACGTCAACAGACCAGCCTATCGTAGCATAACTGGCTATTTTTTAATAAATGCTTTGTATAATAAAAATCATGTTTTCGTAAATAAAAAAGGCATGCTGTGCATACCTTTTTACCGTTAGATAACAATTTAATTATCGGCTAGAACATTGCTGCTGATCATCTTCATATACTGGCGTATGTTCTATATATTGGCGATTTGCCAAAGCCTTCTGTGCCTGTTTATCCTCACGTAATAAAATAAATGTGACCATTACCATCGCTAGACTTAGTGCAGTTAAATAACTATATGTGACTGGCATTTCAAAAGTGACTTGAACTCCAAAACGGACCACTTCCAATAGCCCCCAAAAAAACATCCCTGCAAGCATAAAACCAAGCCAACGACGGTAAGGAGAAAAGAACACAGCAACAAGCGCGACAGCAATTAAGCTGAGTCCGGCGATAGCGGCAAAATTCGCTGTTACCATAGAAACCTCCGTCTTAATGAAAACGTCTAAAAACATTCGGTCTGAACACCAGACCTCATTCCAAAAACAACTTTAATTCATGATTTGTGTTGAAGCTTAGAAAGCATTATGGATGTTTTTTTTTAGAAAAAAAGACCTGTTATTTGTCGAAGCGACATACTTTGTCGCAACATTCTTTTGTCATTACATTTTTGCAAATTTAAAAAAGTTCTACTTCCTATATGGCGTCAATTCTGGCGTGTCATTACAAAAAACTATGCTGTTTTTTTTGCCTCAAAATAAGTTTTTTTCAGTTTTTTTTATTGCCTTTTTTCTGTGCATCATTTTGTCATAACTTGCTTGTTTTTATGACTATTCTGCATAAAAAAAGCGCTACTCTTGAGCAGCGCTTAATGATTGTTCAGTATTATTTAGGCACGGCTTAAATCTTTGTCATGCATACCGAGTAAATACAAGACACCATCTAACCCAACGCTTGAAATCGCCTGATTGGCATTTTGACGAACAAGCGGTTTAGCACGATATGCCACGCCAAGACCCGCAATCGCAAGCATCGGTAAATCATTTGCGCCATCGCCGACAGCCATTGCCTGTTCTAGTGAAATACCAAGTTTGTTGGCAAGCTCACGCAGCAACTCTGCTTTACGCGCACCATCAACAATTACACCTTTTACTTCACCTGTTACAACGCCATCTTGTACATCTAAAACGTTGGCATGAACTTCATCAATACCTAATTTAGCTTGTAAATATTCAGCAAAATACTGGAAACCACCAGATAAAATTGCCGTTTTATATCCAAGTGCTTTTAAAGTCGAAATAAGGCGTTCCGCACCTTCAGTAATGGTCAAACGCTCAGCGATTTTAGGTAAAACAGATGCATCAAGACCCTTTAATAATGCAACACGTGCACGGAAACTTTGTTGGAAGTCCAACTCACCTTGCATTGCTCTTTCAGTAATTTCAGCAACTTGCGCGCCTACCCCTGCTTCAAGCGCCAATTCATCAATCACTTCTTGTTCAATTAAAGTTGAATCCATATCGAAACACACTAAACGGCGATTACGTCGATAAGCGTTGTCTTCTTGAACAGCAACATCAATATTTAATTCGCTTGAAAGAAGTAAACAAGCAGCACGCATCGCTTGTGCATCTAAAGTTGGACCACTGCTTAAACCAAACTGTACGCAAGCACGACGAGGCAAGGTACTGTCTTTTTCAAGGTCTACACGGCCCGATAAACGGGTGACAGTTTCAATGTTAAAGCCTTGTGTAGACACAATTTGTGTAACTGCTTGTAAATGTGCAGCAGTCAGTTCAGGCGCTAAAGCAGTGACGATATAACGGGTTCGTCCACCTTCGCTTACCCATTGATCGTATTCTGTGCCCGAGATTGGTTTAAAGCGCACTGTTAAGCCAATATCATGTGCTAAAATCAAAATCTCTTTCATTGCCAACGCTGTCGCAGTTTCATTTTCAGAGGCGACCACGATGCCCAATGTCAGTTGATTATGAATAACGGCCTGACCTACATCCAGTATTTGCAATGAATGTACGGATAGTACTTGCATTAATCGGGTAAACTGGTTTGGTTGGTCCGGTCCTAAAAAGGATATAAGAATGATTTCTCGCATGAATTGACTCTAGTCTGAGTGACAACTATTGTAAGAATCATAATCGAATTTCAATATAATTGCCTTGGAAGTTTAACTTGATTGCGCCTAGACAAGGGCTATTTGCTAGCCTACTGATCATTAGTTTTGCATTGCATACCTTTTTATTGGTGATTGCAACGACACACCAGCTCAATGAAAACCGTGCGAGTCAAGGTCAGCTCATGACCAGTCAACTCGTAGCAGACAGCTTATCTGAGCTTGAGCCTGCCAATACGGTATCTTTGGCGCTTATTGCCAATCGCTATGCGACCAATCCAAGTGTGGCATCTATCCGTATTCTTGATGCCAATAAACAAGTTTTGGCAACAAGCGGCATGTCAAAAACTCGCGAAGGTGAAATTTTTGTTCGTGATGCTCTTCAAAACGAGAAGAAAGTCGGTTCTATTGAAATTACGCTTATTCAACCAAGTATTGGGGAAATTCTTCGTACCCAATGGCTTGCGATTTTAGCTTCACTGTTCCTACATATTTTATTATGGCTTGCTTACCGTGCTATCGCTCGTCCAACCCGTAGCGAATACTTGGCCCGTATTAACGAAGAAAATCGTTTAAAACATGAGATTCAAGAGTTAACTCAAGCACTCGCACTAGAAAAGCAAAATACAGTGACCTTGGTCGCACAAGCTCAGCAGCAAGCTAAAGCTAAACCACTGGTTCGTACACAACCAGAAAAAAGCGCTGAGTCTCCAGATCAAGATACCTTGGCACTTAATATTCAGTTTTATGACCCTAAACAGTTGTTAAGTAGCGTTAACCAGTCTGTTTCTGTTCCTTACTTTAAACTTTGTCAGCTCTTTTTAAATAAAAGTATTGAGCTATGCACGAAGCATTATCATTTAAAGTCTACAGATATTGAGGTAGTAGATGAGTTCCATGCCGAAGGCGCAACACTCGCAATCTCAACTTCACATGCACACGCTGTAGAGTGCCTACTTATGGTAGGTACAGTGTTCCAATTACTGTCAGACGTTTTATATAAGCGTTACCGTGAAGATAAACGCTTTGCACTGCAAACCCGTAGTGCCGTGTGTCATGCTGTAGAAGCAATGCAAATTGATGCTAAAGAAGCTGCTCAGCGTTTAGCACAACATCTTCATGCGAAAGAGTCTGCACTTTATCTTGATAATGATCAGCTTAAAGCGATTCAAGACAGCTATCAGCTTGTTGCTATGCCAAACCCAAGTAATGTCATGACTCGCCATGCATTTATGATTAACGGCATGAATGCTGAATGTGCAGAGCTTGCGCAAAATATTCGAACTGAAATTTTGATGGGCAAAAAATCAATTCCACAAAATGATAGCCCAAGTAGTGCAGCTTCTTAAAAGTCATTGTGCGCATTTAAACCTAGCCAAAAGGCTAGGTTTTTTTTATTTAAATTCATGGTATTTAGTTTAAATAATTTTATTCTCTTATGATTTATTCAGATAAATAAATCCAGATCTATTATGTCTCGTTATAAATTTGGATAAATCAGAATCATAGGCAAAATTCTATAAACAGCGTAAACTATGCGAAATTTATTCAATAGAAATTGTCTTACGACAAAAAAAGGTGAAAGCGAATGCCGCTGAGTCGTGTTGAAGATCTTGTCGCCGATATTCGTGCAGGCAAAATGGTTATTTTGATGGATGACGAAGATCGCGAAAATGAAGGTGATCTTGTCATGGCAGCAACGCATGTTCGTCCTGAAGATATTAACTTCATGATTACACATGCACGTGGTCTAGTTTGCCTAACGTTAAGCCGTGAGCGCTGTAAACAGTTAAATCTTCCTTTGATGGTTGATCAAAATGGCGCTCAGCATAGTACAAACTTTACGTTATCGATCGAAGCAGCTGAAGGTATTACAACGGGTATTTCAGCAGCAGAGCGTGCACATACAATTCAAACGGCTGTTGCAGCGCATGCAAAACCAAGCGATATCGTACAACCGGGCCACATTTTCCCACTCATGGCTCAGCCAGGTGGTGTATTACACCGCGCAGGTCATACCGAAGCAGGCTGTGATTTAACACGTCTAGCGGGCTTTGAACCTGCATCTGTCATTTGTGAAATCATCAATGAAGATGGCACAATGGCACGCCGTGCAGATTTAGAAATTTTTGCCGAGAAGCATGGCCTAAAAATTGGTACAATTGCCGACTTAATTCACTACCGTATGACGAATGAGCAAACTGTAGAACGTCTGGATCAAAAAACGATTCAAACAGAATACGGATCATTTGAGCTCTATCGCTATCGCGAGATCGGTAACCCGGACATTCATTTGGCTTTAGTTAAAGGCGAGCCAAAAGAAGGTGTTACAACGGTACGTGTACACGGTTTCAGCCCAATTCGTGATTTGCTTAAGCTGAATAAGGCTGACGGCGAACCTGCTTGGAATCTTGACCGTGCACTACAGACAATCGCAGCAAGTGACCGCGGCGTTTTAGTCTGGATCGGACAAGATCATTTGCAAGACTTGGGACCAGCGTTGGATGATTTAAACAAGCCAAAACCGGTGAAATCCAATGCAGCACTTTCACATCAATATCAAACGATTGGTGTAGGTGCTCAAATTTTGCGTGATTTAGGTGTTGAAAAAATGAAGCTTCTGAGCTCACCATTACGTTTCAATGCCTTATCTGGCTTTAATTTAGAAGTAGTGGAATATGTCACTGCTGATCAAATCACAACGAAATAATCGAGGTTGCTATGGCAATTCGCCGTATTGAAGGTTTATTACATCTCGCAAGCGAAGGTCGTTATGCGATTTTAGTGGGTCGTTTCAACAGCTTTGTTGTTGAACACTTATTGGAAGGCGCGATCGACACATTAAAACGTCACGGCGTAAATGAAGATAACATTACTGTTATTCACGCTCCTGGCGCTTGGGAACTCCCGATCGTTGCTAAAAAATTAGCTACATCAAACCAGTTTGACGCCATCATTGCTCTTGGTGCAGTGATTCGCGGTAGCACACCTCACTTTGACTTTGTTGCTGGTGAATGTGCAAAAGGTTTAGGTGTAGTTGCGTTAGAAAGCAGCTTGCCTGTTATCAATGGTGTATTAACTACTGACAGCATCGAGCAAGCAATCGAACGCTCAGGTACAAAAGCAGGAAACAAAGGTAGCGAAGCTGCTTTAACTGCAATTGAAATGGTTAATTTATTAAAGGCAATTTAAAGCATGTCTCAAACACTGCAAGCCGCTTATGCAGCAAAACGTAAAGCACGTCGTTTTGCTGTACAAGGTATTTATGAATGGCAAATGAGTCACAACCCTGTACACGAAATTGAAGCACGTACCCGTGCTGAAAATGCAATGCACAAGGTCGACTTAAGCTATTATCACGAACTACTTACTCAAGTCATCGCTCAGCACGAAGACCTTGATGCGTTACTTATTCCGGTACTTGACCGTGAAATTGACGCACTTGATGGTGTAGAGCTTGCGACTTTACGTTTAGGTGCTTACGAGTTACGTGATCATTTAGAAATTCCATATCGTGTGGTACTTGATGAAGCAATCGAACTCGCTAAACATTTTGGCGGAGCAGACAGTCATAAATACATCAATGGTGTATTAGACCGCCTAAGTTCGACACTGCGTAGCGCAGAAAAACAACAAGCAAACTAATAGGCTTGGTGTTCTATGGCTGAGTTTTCAATTATTGACCAGTACTTTAATCGGCAGTCAAACTCCGATGTCGCGCTTGGTATTGGTGATGACTCAGCCTTAATTACTCCTCCTCCAAATCAACAACTGGTGATCTGTGCAGATACACTTGTTGCTGGACGTCATTTCCCTCTTGAAACCTCACCTCATGCGATTGGCTGGAAAAGTGTTGCTGTAAATCTTTCAGATATTGCTGCAATGGGTGCCAAACCGCACAGTATCTTACTAGCAATCAGCTTGCCTCAAGTTGACCATGAATGGCTTAAAGGGTTTAGTCAGGGAATCTATGACTGTTGTAATCAATTTGGTGTTGCCTTAATTGGTGGAGATACCACTCAAGGCCCACATCTCACCATTACCGTTACCGCAATGGGCTGGATTGAAACCGGAAAAGCCGTGTTACGTTCAGGCGCAAAAGTTGGTGATTATGTTTGTGTGAGCGGTCAGGTGGGCGATGCAGCCTACGGTTTACAGCACTTGGGCCATCCTCTACAGCAAAGACTCGACTATCCGACACCACGCTGTCAGCTTGGACAAGAGCTAAAAGGCCTTGCCTCTAGCATGATTGATGTGTCAGATGGCTTAGCGCAAGATTTAGGACATATTTTAAAAGCATCCAAGGTTGGAGCCCGACTCGTCTTGGAAGAATTACCTGTTGACCCTGTATTGCAACAACTAAAAGAACAACAACGTTGGCAGTATGCACTTGCAGGTGGTGATGACTACGAATTATGTTTTACAATAACACCGCAAAATTATGGAAAACTTTTGCAAAAACAACTGGACGTTAAGATTACAATGATCGGACAGATCGTTGAGCAAACAAAACTAACTTTTGAGCATTTGGGTTCAGATTACCCATTGCAAATTCATGGATACCAACACTTTGCATAAACCGCCGATTCATTTTAAGAACATGTCTTGGTTCAACCGCTGCATCGTTTTCTGTGGGGTTGGTTTTGGATCTGGTCTCGCTCCTAAAGCACCCGGTACTTTTGGTTCTGCTTTTGCCTTACTTTTCATTCCTATCTGGTTATCTCTCGGATTTACCTTAAGTTTAATCGCTATTCTCATCATGTCCTTGGTGGGAATTTATATTTGTGGTCAAACGGCAAAAGTCCTTGATGTTCATGATGATGGGCGAATTGTTTGGGATGAATTTGCAGGACAATCAATTACTCTTCTGCCTTTAATATTTTTTAATATAATGTCGTTACAATGGGCACTAATTGGTTTTTGCTTATTCCGCCTGTTTGATGTTTGGAAACCTTGGCCAATCCGTGTTGCCGACCAGAAAGTTGCTGGCGGTTTCGGAATTATGCTGGATGACATCATTGCAGGGCTTTGGGCGGCACTCTGTATCATCATATTTATTACTTTCTGGGGCGTAACGCCATTTAAGTAGGTTTACTCATGTCAACTACCGTCATTATCCTAGCTGCAGGCAAAGGAACGCGAATGCGTTCACAACTACCTAAAGTATTGCAACCTTTAGCTGGTCGCCCACTCCTAGGACATGTTATTAAGACAGCAAAACAACTATTAGCAAAAAATATCATTACCATTTATGGACATGGCGGCGATCACGTAAAACAGACGTTTGCACAAGAAAACATTCAATGGGTTGAACAAGCAGAACAATTAGGTACAGGTCATGCTGTACAAATGACTTTACCAGTACTTCCTAAAGACGGTATTTCATTAATTTTATACGGTGATGTTCCTTTAGTCCGTCAAACAACGCTAGAGCAACTTGTTGAAGTATCAAGTAAAACCGGTATTGGGATGATTACTTTACATGTCGATAACCCAACAGGTTATGGCCGTATTGTTCGCCAAGACGGAAAAATTCAAGCGATTGTTGAACATAAAGATGCAACTGATGCTCAGCGCCAAATTCAAGAAATCAACACAGGTATTTACTGTGTAAGCAATGCAAAACTTCATGAATGGTTACCTAAGCTTTCTAATGAAAACGCGCAAGGCGAATACTATTTAACTGACATCGTTGCGATGGCAGTTGCAGATGGCTTAGAAATTGCCTCTATTCAACCAGAACTTGCTTTTGAAGTTGAAGGGGTTAATGACCGCTTACAACTTGCGGCACTTGAGCGCGATTTTCAGCAACAGCAAGCAAAAGAACTTATGCAACAAGGCGTAACTTTTGCCGACCCTGCTCGTTTCGATTTACGTGGTTCTGTGAAAGTTGGACACGATGTCCGTATTGACGTAAATGTCATTATTGAAGGTGACTGTGAACTCGGTGACTTTGTAGAAATCGGTGCTGGTTGTATTTTGAAAAATACAAAAATTGCAGCGGGAACCAAAGTTCAGCCTTATAGTGTTTTTGATGGTGCAATTGTTGGTGAAAACACCCAAATTGGCCCATTTGCACGCTTACGCCCAGGCGCTAAATTGGCAAACGAAGTACACATTGGTAACTTCGTTGAAGTCAAAAACACAACCATTGGTCTTGGCAGTAAAGCCAATCATTTCACTTACTTAGGTGATGCCGAGATCGGTGCCGATTCAAATATTGGGGCAGGTACAATTACCTGCAATTATGATGGTGCAAATAAACACAAAACCACTATTGGCGATGCAGTCTTTATCGGTTCTAATAGCTCGCTGGTTGCGCCTGTGACTATTGGAAATGGAGCAACAGTCGGTGCGGGTTCTGTGATTACGAAAGATGTGGCTGAACAAAGTCTCTCCTTTGAACGTGCTCAACAAATTTCTAAGGCAAATTATCAACGTCCCCAAAAGCGTGAAAAATAAGAGGATTGAATTATGTGTGGTATCGTCGGAGGCGTTGCAGAGCGTTGTGTAACCGAAATTTTAATTGAAGGTTTAAAACGTCTTGAATATCGCGGTTATGATTCAGCAGGCGTTGCTGTACTGAATAATGAAGAAGTTTTACGTGAGCGTCGTGTAGGTAAGGTGATTAATCTTGCCGATGCAGTTGCTGATCAGCAGCTCACTGGGGTAGTTGGTATTGCTCATACACGTTGGGCAACACATGGTAAACCAACTGAAAATAATGCTCACCCGCACATGTCGGGTAAAGTGGCAGTCGTTCACAACGGTATTATCGAAAACTATCAAGAGCTTAAAGATGACCTTCAAGCTTTAGGATATGTATTTACCTCTCAAACAGATACAGAAGTTGTCGCTCACTTAGTTGCAGAAGCACTAAAAAGCACTGACAGCTTACTTGAAGCAGTACAATCTGTTGTTCCTCAGCTTAAAGGTGCATATGCACTGGGTATTATTCATAGCGATTACCCAGATGAGTTAATCACTGTACGCGAAGGTTCACCACTGGTGATTGGTGTAGGTATTGGTGAGAACTTTATTAGTTCAGACCAACTTGCGCTTTTACCTGTGACTAACCGTTTTATGTATTTAGAAGAAGGTGATATTGCTCGCCTGACTCGTACTTCAATTGAAGTATTTGCAAACGGTGAACTTGTTGAACGTCCAGTGAAAGAGCTTGACGCAACGGTAAGCAATGCTTCAAAAGGTGAATACAAGCACTACATGCTCAAAGAGATTTATGAGCAACCAGAAGCAATTAAACAAACAATTTCTCAAGCACTGGATGGCAACAGCTTACGCGAAGACTTCTTGCAAAATGCTGAAGCAGACTTTAGCAAAGTTCAAAGCGTACAGATTATTGCATGTGGTACAAGCTATCACTCAGGCATGATCGCGAAATATTGGTTTGAACAACTGATTGGCGTGCCTTGCCAAGTTGAAATCGCAAGTGAATTCCGCTATCGCACACCTGTGATTGTTGAAAATACACTCTATATCTGTATTTCTCAATCAGGTGAAACAGCCGATACTTTAGCTGCATTACGTGAAACTCAAAAACGTGCCAAAGCAAACAATATCGATATTCAAACTTTGACTATCTGTAACGTTGCGACGTCTTCAATGGTACGTGAAACTGATCACCACTTATTGACCCTTGCTGGGCCCGAAATTGGTGTTGCATCAACTAAAGCGTTCACGACTCAGCTTGCTGCACTTATGCTACTCGTCTTAAAAATTGGACAAGTAAAACAGCGTATTAGCAATGTCATGGTTGAAGAGATTGCTCGTGAATTGTGGCACAGCCCGAAAGTAATTCTTGATACGCTTAAGAATGATGCTGAAATTTTACGTTTATCAGAATTGTTTGTTGAAAAACAACACTGTTTATTCTTAGGCCGTGGCACACACTATCCAATCGCTTTGGAAGGTGCGTTAAAGCTTAAAGAAATTTCATATATTCACGCAGAAGGTTATGCGGCTGGTGAGTTAAAACATGGGCCATTGGCACTTGTTGATACTGAAATGCCAATCGTGATTCTTGCGCCAAATGACGAAATGCTTGATAAGCTTAAGTCGAATATGGAAGAAGTTCAGGCGCGTGGCGGTGAATTATTCGTATTCGCTGATGAAAATAGCGGCGTAGTTGAAAAAGATCGTCAACACGTTGTACAAATTCCGGCAGTAAACGAATGGCTCGCTCCAATCATTTATAGCGTACCAGTTCAGTTGTTGTCTTATCACGTTGCTGTATTACGTGGTACAGACGTTGACCAGCCACGTAACTTGGCGAAATCAGTAACTGTAGAGTAATTCAAAAAAGATCATTATTAAGGCATCACTTGCTTTAATAACTGATTGATTAAGCCCGATATGTAACGCATATCGGGCTTTTTTATTGCGTTCATACCAAAACATAACGGACACTCCCCTAGGCCCCTATGTCACAACGGACTTTTTACTTTTGCGCTGATTTAAAGCTTGAGACATCATTGCGACACAGAGATAAAGGAGCTAAGCGAACTTAGCCCATTTCAGTTTTGTTGCAGTGTTGAATGCTGCTAAACAAGTTAGGGGCAAAGTCCTGTGGGAGAACAGGACTTTGCAAACTGGTGTGTTTTAAACGTTGCATGGTTTGAGGTGAATACACCTGTGCAAGCTGTTGGCAAACACAATTACAACTGGCTTGCATGTGTTCACCTGATAAACAAATTCTTTTAAATTCCTGCTGAGCATTGGCATCATCATTGGTAATACTGTAAGCACCGACCACAAGGTTTAAAATCAATATAAATTTATGAAATTTCATATTATTCTCATGAATATTTATATCCTTAACGGCTTTGTTGCACAAAGCTATTCTTGAAGGCTTCTTCAGTAATATAATTTCCAGATGAAGAAGCCTACACCTAAAATCTATCGTACAACCAATTGGTCCTCGTATAACCAAGCTTTAATCAAGCGAGGAAATATTTCAATCTGGTTTGATCCTAAGACGCAATGGTATGCACAACCACAAGGCAAGCAAGGACGAAATCAAACTTATTCCGATACAGCGATTCAATGCTGTTTAATGATCAAATCTCTATTCCGTCTTTCTTTACGTATGGTTACTGGCTTTGTTCAAAGCCTGATTAAACTCTGTGGCTTGAATTGGACAGTACCAGATTACTCCACCCTTTGTAGACGACAAAAGCATATTGATATTGCGATAAGCTATCAGAAAAGTCATGATGGGTTACACCTACTTGTCGACTCTACGGGTTTAAAGTTTTTAGGTGAAGGCGAATGGAAGCGTAAAAAACATCAGCCTGAATACCGTCGGCAATGGCGTAAACTGCATATTGGTATAGATGCTGAAACACTGCAAATACGTGCCGTTCAGCTTACTACAAATAATGTCAGTGATTCACAAGTACTAGGTGATTTACTGGATCAAATTCCACTAGATGAGCGAATAGATTCTGTCTATACCGATGGCGCGTACGACACGAAGTGCTGCAGAAAAGTGATTTCAGATCGTCAAGCACATGCAGTAATTCCACCCAGAAAGAATGCCAAGCCCTGGAAAGATTCTAAAATAAGTTCAATAGAACGAAATGAGTTACTTCAAACGGTTAAACATTTAGGCAGAACCCTATGGAAAAAATGGTCGGGTTATCACCGTCGTAGTTTGGTGGAAACCAAGATGCATTGCATCAAATTATTAGGTGATAGGCTGACGGCAAGACATTTTCAAAGTCAGGTCAATGAAATTCATGCGCGTGTGGCAGTTCTGAATAGATTTACGGAATTAGGTAGACCTCGCACCCAAGTTGTGTCTTAAATTTGAATGGATTGGGGAGAACTCAGCTTTTGAATGTTTATGCAACAAAGCCAAGAAAAAGTAACGTCCGCAACTTCCAACGGGTCTGAACTGGTCCAAATAATATGGTTCCCTTCATTTGGACTTTCAGAACTTAAATGATATTGATTGAGCTGCCGAATTAATTGCGCTGTTACAGCTTCGGAAGGCTCAATAATTTGAATATCACGCCCTACAATTTCCTGAATCGTGTCTGAGACAAATGGATAGTGCGTGCATCCTAAAATAATCGTATCGACTTTTTGCTCGACCAACGGTGCCAAAATATTTTTTAAATAATCCTTAACCTCCGCGGTATGGGCTTTGCCCGTTTCAATTTTTTCAGCCAAACCAATACACGGCACCAAAGACACTTTAATATCTTGCGCATACGTTTCAATTAAACTTTTTAAGTTTTTGCCCTTCACCGTGGTTGCCGTTGCCAAAACAGCAATATGCTTGCTCATGGTCATGGCCACAGCAGGTTTTACCGCTGGTTCTATCGCAATAAGTGGCACATTAATTTGCGCTCTAATGGTTTCAACCGCTACAGCTGTCATAGTATTACAAGCAATCACGATCGCTTTGCATTTACCTTGAGCAACTAGGTTTGAAATTAAATGCGTGGTTCGTGAAACAATCCAGTCGCTTTCTCTGTCTCCATAAGGGACATATTTCGAGTCGGCGAAATAGATAATGTCTTCATTCGGAAGAGCCTGCCGAATATGCTTAAAGAGAGACAACCCACCTAAACCAGAGTCAATCATTCCAATCGGGTTGTTATTGTTATTCATGGTTTGTCCTGCATTTCATATATTTAGAAAAATTCTTTCATGGTTGCCAAGTCTGTTAGCACAACTTTGGGTTGAATGGTTTTTAATTTTTCGGCCGATGTATAACCCCAACCTACCGCAGCAAAATCAATGCCTGCTTTATGTGCAGCTTCGCCATCGGTGGTTTGGTCGCCGACATAAATGGCATGGTTTTTACTTACATCCAAAATGTTGAGAACACGCGTTATCCGCTTCGCTTTGCCAAATATAGACGAGCCGCCATCAATATGACTAAAAAGCTCACAGAGTTCTTTACCCAGTACATTTTGACAGTTTTCTTTAGAGTTTGAAGTAATAATTGCGAGCGTATATCCACGCTTATGCAGTTCAATTAAGTGGTCCCGCATACCTTCAAACAAATGAATTTCTTCATCTCTTTCTTTCATTAACTGAATAAAATCTTTCGCAATCCAAGGCAGTTTCCACCGAGAGACATTCATCTCTTTCATAATTTCTCTAGGCGTAAGTTGTTTGTAGTACTCGACTTCGTGAAGGCTTACCGATTTGAACTTATACTTTGCGGAAAGTTGATTTAAAACGCTTAGAAAAAAATGAAAGGAGTCAGCTAAAGTGCCATCTAAATCAAAAATAATCGCTTGATATTGTTTTAGGTTTTTTTCCATTTCTAGTTTCGAAAATATATTTTTTATTATTATATTATGTTTTCTATTGGTTTTTAAATCAGGCCCAACGAGGACCTGACCTAAATTTCAAATTTTATTTTAAGCTGCCGCTTTTTGTTCCTTTATCCAATTTTTAATACGGGCATCAAGTATATTTAAAGGCAGTGTTCCTGCATTTAAAACCATGTCATGGAAGGCTTTGATATCAAAACGATCTCCAAGCTCCTGTTTGGCGAGCTCTCGTAGCTCTAAAATTTTGAGTTGGCCCATCTTGTAAGCTAATGCTTGGGCAGGAATAGCAATATAGCGGTCTGCCTCTGCCTGAATATCTGGTTCATCTAAAGCAGAATGTTCTCGCATAAAATCAATCATTTGCTGACGCGTCCATTTTTTATAATGTACGCCAGTGTCAACCACTAGACGACAGGCACGGAACAACTCACTCGATAGTCTTCCATAGTCTGAAAGTGGGTCTTTATAGAAACCAACATCTTTACCCAATTGCTCTGCGTAAAGTGCCCATCCTTCTATATAGGCAGTATGGTTAGGCTGCTTTCGGAACATCGGCAAATTTGGCAGGTTTTGGGCAATATCAATCTGCATATGGTGGCCGGGAATTGCCTCATGGTAAGCAGTCGCTTCCATTGATATTTTAGAACGTTCAGAGAAGTCCCCCGTATTTACATACACTTGTCCGGGACGTGAACCATCAGGTGTTCCTTGGTGATACTCCGCTCCTGCCGCTTCTTTTTCTCGATATTGCTCTACAGGTAAAACTTCGACTTTATTTTTAGGTAATAAACCAAACAGCTTCGGCAACTCCGGTTGCATTTGGGCAATATACCCGCGATAAATCTCTAAAATTTCTTCACGAGATTTTGGGAAAACAGCAGGATTTGTTTTTAAAGATTGTTGGAAACTTTTTAAGTCATTGAAACCTTGTGCTTTGGCAATTTTCAGCATTTCCGCTTCTATACGCGCAACTTCTTTTAACCCGAGCTGATGAATAGTTTCAGGGCTTTCCGAGGTGGTTGTATTGTTTTCTACATAAAAACGATAGAGCTCGTCACCGTTTGGCAAGCTCCATATACCCTCATGTTGTCGTCCATGGGGTAAGTAATCTTTCTGAATAAATGCCCCAAGTTTTTGATAAGCGGGTCGAACATTCTGATCTATGGCCTGTAGGATTTCACGGCTTAAACGCTCTTGTTCTGCTTTAGAAATATTATTTGGAAATTGCTTTAATGGAGAAGCAAATACACTGTCTTTCCCTGCTGGAGCTGCAATGCTATTAATTTGCTTTGCCACCTTTTCAATTAAATATTTCGGTGGCATCAACCCGTCTTTTTGCCCTTGTTTCGCTAACTGAATACCGTGATCAAGAATAAGAGGAATTTGTTTTAAACGAGCAATATAGTCTTGATATTGCTTAGTATTATTAAATGGAATCGAACTAATAAATCCCGGAAATTGTAAATGCAGCCCCCACATTTGATTGAAAGGCATCTCATACAATTTCAAATCATAACTTTTAAGTGTCTCTTTTAACTGATAAATCATTAAATCTTTATTTAATTGATCAGTTGCTGAAAAACCTGTGCTATCGATTGCTTCAAAACGTTTTAAAAAATTTTGAGTAGTTTTTTTATCTTTCTCAATCTGATTTTTTGAAGACTCGGTCCATCGATCGTTGTAGCGTAAATCGCCTAAAGTCGTTGCAGTTTCAGGGTTATTTTTCAAAGTATATTCCCATTGTTCTTGTAAAAGCTGATTTAAAGCTTTCACCCGAACAGAGACATTAGTGTTTTGCTTAGATTGTGATTTTTCGATGGTATTTGTATTTATTTCGGGGGTTGTAGCATTAGACGAATGAGACATCCAAAATAAAACACTGATACAAGCAAAATGTAAGGTTCTGTTTTTCATTTAATTATCCAAACATATTTAACGAAGTTTAAAATATAGACAAAACAAATTACGTGCCAAGCAGCCTATAAAATAGTGTAAAAATCGAGTATTTTTTTAACTCAATGATTTTATAAATTAATTTTCTTTTTAATTAAATTATTTATAGTTGCTATCTATATTCCCTATTTGACTTTAATTTACCAGAAAGTCAAAAAAAGCGCACATGAGCGATCTCAGTGCACTTTTTCATTTCTACATTAAAAACTTTTTCTTAAGAAAATAAATATTGATAAACAATATACGCAGCCAGTTTTGCTGTTCGATTGTCCAAATCAAATTTTGGATTGCACTCGGCAATATCTAGAAGTTTGATTTTGCCAGTCTCTTGAATATGCTTAAAAATTACTTCAAAAGTAGCTAAATCAATTCCTTTTACGGCTGGCGCACTGACCCCCGGTGCAACCGCAGCCGCGAAGACATCTAAATCAATCGTAACGTACAAGCAGTCTACTTTTTCAATAAAAGCGTCAACCGCCGCGAGCACGTTTGGTAGGTTAAAAATATTAACCTCATGATCGCGTAAATATGAACAATTTAACGCATCGGCTGTATCAAACAAAACTTTAGTATTGGCATGGTTAGCAACCCCAATACATAAATAATTAAATTGTTTTTGATGCTGTTCTGAAAGACGAGCTGCCTGTAAAAAAGGTGTTCCAGAGGTGGCATGCTCTGCTTCACGCAAATCAAAATGGGCATCAAAATTAATAATGCCTATTTTTTTATCTGGCGCGTGGGCTTGTACATATTGGAACAGACCACTAAAGCTACCAAATGCAACTTCATGTCCACCGCCCAACACAATCGGCTTTAAACCATTTTGTAGGCTGTTTGCGACTTGTTCAGCTAACTCGCTTTGTGCTTGCTCTAAATTCTCATATTCGCAAGTCACTGTACCCAAATCGACCAGGCTCACTGGGCGATGAATCGGTAAGTTAGCCAGTTGTGTACGAATCGCATCTGGCGCATCGGCAGCACCAACTCGGCCTTTGTTACGTTTCACGCCTTCATCAGAGCTAAAACCAATCAGGGCAAATTCGGCATGTTGATTTTTGTTCACAATATGGTGAATACGTTGATGTGCCTCACCATCGCCATCATGACGGCCTTGCCATTTAAATGTGTGATTCATATGCCACCGTCTAAAAAATAACTTCTTGTCCATGCTGAACGACTCGCTTAGGCAAATCTCCGCCAAGCCAGTAAACAATTTCAGATGGATGTTCAATATCCCAAGCTACAAAGTCAGCGACTTTACCCTGCTCCAAACTGCCGTGTGTTTGCTCTAAACCGAGCGCTTGTGCAGCATGAATGGTGACACCCGCTAAAGCTTGCTCAGGTGTTAAACGGAATAACGTACTGCCCATATTCAGCATTAAACGTACAGAAAGTGCTGGAGATGTACCCGGATTTAAATCACTCGACAGCGCAATACGCACGCCATGCTTAATCAGACTTTCAATTGGTGGGTATTGTGTTTCACGCAATAAATAAAAGGCACCCGGCAATAACACAGCAACCGTACCCGACTCTGCCATGGCTTTGACATCATCTTCGGTCATATACTCTAAATGGTCAGCCGACAAAGCATGATAACGTGCTGCCAAGCTTGAGCCGCCTAGTGATGAAAGCTGTTCAGCATGAAGCTTAACGGGTAGACCCAATGATTGTGCCGTTTTAAAAACACGTTCGACCTGAGCGGGTGAAAAGGCTAAATGCTCGCAAAACGCATCTACTGCATCGACTAAACCTTCAGCATGTAGTTTAGGCAACATTTCTGTACAGATATGCTCGATATAAGCATCGCTTTGATCTTTGTACTCTGGCGGTAACGCATGGGCAGCCAAACAGGTACTTTTGACCGTCATCGGTAATTTTTCACCAATTTGACGGATTACACGCAGCATTTTGCGCTCGTTTTCGTAATTGAGTCCGTAGCCAGACTTAATTTCAATGGTGGTGACACCGTCTTGCTGCATACAGCGAATACGTTTAAGTGCCGAATTTAATAATTGTTCTTCACTTGCTTCACGGGTTGCACGCACTGTGCTAGCAATGCCGCCACCACTTGCTGCAATTTCAGCATAGCTCACGCCTTGTAAGCGCTTTTCAAACTCAACACTACGGTTGCCACCAAAAACACTATGCGTATGACAGTCGATGAAACCTGGAGTCACCCAAGCACCATTTAAGTCAACTGTTTCGGAATAAGTGTCGGTAGGAAGTTGTTGTTGTTTTCCAATCCAGTGGATGAGATGCCCTTCGGTAACAATTGCAGCATCTTCGATATAAGAATATTGCCCATTTTGCATGGTCGCAATATGGCAGTTTTGCCAAAGTTTTTTCATTAGCCTATCCTCGAAACTGCCCAACAGTAAAACTATTGGGCAGTTGATTTGTTAGCTTTCCATTTCTATATTTTGCTGGACAGGCTCACTTTCCTTTCCCAAGCTTTGCTCTGGTTTTACCCAAATGCGATACGCAATGGTTAAGAGAGCAAGCCAAGTGATTCCTACATAAATTGCAGGACGCGAGTCTGGGAAGTAGCCCATCATGACTAAAATGAACACCATAAAACCGATTGCAAAAGCAGGTGCATATGGCCAGCCAAATACAGGGAAATCTAGTGCCTTAATTTCAGCAGTAGATAATTTACGGCGCATCGCCACTTGCGAAAGCAAGATCATGAGCCATACCCAAACAGTTGCAAACGTTGCAATTGAAGCAATGATGACAAATACATTTTCAGGAATCAGGTAGTTCAGCACCACACCAATTAACAGCACGCCAGCCATAACCACAACAGTCATCCAAGGCACACCATTACGTGAAAGTTTCTTAAACACTTGCGGTGCTTGACCACGATTTGCCATACCGTACAACATACGGCCTGCACCAAATACATCACTATTAATTGCTGAAATTGCTGCTGTCACCACCACAATATTTAAAATATTTGCAGCAGATTTAATGCCTAAGTTTTCAAAAATTTGTACAAACGGGCTGCCTTGGCTACCAATCTGGTTCCATGGGAAAATCGACATAAGTACAAAAATAGTGAGTACATAGAACAGTAAGATACGGACTGGAACGGCATTAATTGCTTTTGGTAGAGTCGTTTTCGGGTCTTGTGACTCACCTGCGGTTAAACCAATAATTTCGATCCCGCCAAAAGCGAATACCACTACAGATAAACATGCCACTAAACCTGCAATACCATGCGGCATGAAACCATCATAAATCCATAGGTTTTGAAGCCCTGGTACAACATTGCTGTGGTCAACATGGAAACCGTAGAACATTAAACCCAAGCCACCTAAAATCATGGCAACAATGGCACTGACTTTCACAATAGAAAGCCAAAATTCGAGTTCACCAAACACTTTTACATGAATAAGGTTAATTGCGCCTAGGAACATGATGAGAGACAAAATCCAGATCCACCGTGGTACATCGGGATACCAGAACCCCATATAAATACCAAATGCAGTGACATCGGCAATTGCAACAATCACCATCTCAAAAACATAGGTCCAACCTGTGGTAAAACCCGCCAATGGACCAATGTACTGAGATGCATAGTGGCTGAATGAGCCAGAGACAGGGTTATGGACAGCCATCTCACCCAGTGCGCGCATAACGATATAAATTGCAATCCCTGCAACGATATACGCGAGTAATACTGAAGGCCCTGCCATTTTGATGGCAGTCGCCGAACCATAGAAAAGCCCAGTTCCAATTGCTGAGCCCAATGCCAAGAAACGAATATGGCGGGTGTTCAAACCCCGCTGTAGTGTGGAGTTTTGTGACATTTTAATCTCCAATCCTTGAGGAAATTTAGTTGGATTCGGCCACTCCATGTGACCGTTTTATCAATCACACTTCAGATAAACTAGGGAGTAGTTTTGGAATGAGTAACTCGTTTAGGCAACCACTCGCAAGCAATTCGCTAGCCTGTTCGATATCAGGAGCAAAGAAACGATCTTCACTGTAGTAAGGAACTTGATCGCGCAAGATTTTACGAGCTTGTTCAAGTTTAGGCGAGCTTTTTAAACCTTCACGGAAGTCTAAACCCTGACAAGCGCCTAACCATTCAACAGCTAAAATGCCACGAACGTTGTCAGCCATGTACCAAAGACGCTTACCGGCATTCGGAGCCATCGATACGTGGTCTTCCTGATTGGCAGAAGTTGGTAAGCTATCGACACTTGCAGGATGCGCAAGTGCTTTATTATCGCTCGCAAGTGCAGCAGCTGTCACTTGTGCAATCATAAAGCCTGAGTTAACACCGCCATTTGCAACCAAGAATGGTGGAAGTTGTGACATGTGGCGGTCCATCATCATCGAAATACGACGTTCAGACAGTGAACCAATTTCAGCGATCGCCAATGCTAAATTATCTGCCGCCATTGCAACAGGCTCTGCGTGGAAGTTACCACCAGAAATCACGTCACCTTGTTCAGCAAAAACAAGCGGGTTATCCGATACAGCATTTGCTTCAATTTCTAATACTTCAGCAGCCTGACGGATTTGGGTTAAACATGCACCCATGACCTGTGGCTGGCAACGTAAAGAGTATGGGTCTTGAACTTTGCTACAGTCTTCATGTGAATGTGCAATTTCACTTGAGTCTGTTAATAGGTCACGATAAGCCGCAGCTACATCAATTTGACCACGTTGGCCACGTACTTCGTGAATACGCGCATCAAATGGTGCACGTGAACCCAACATTGCTTCAACACTTAAGCCACCACAAACCGTTGCAGCAGCAAACAAGTCTTCAGCTTCAAACAAGCCACGTAACGCATAAGCAGTTGACACTTGTGTACCGTTTAAAAGTGCCAAACCTTCTTTAGCAGCTAAAGAAATTGGTTCTAAACCTGCAACTTTTAAAGCTTCAACAGCTGTTAACCATTCACCCTTATAACGTGCCTTACCTTCACCAAGTAAAACTAAAGACATGTGTGCAAGTGGTGCCAAGTCACCTGAAGCACCTACTGAACCTTTAAGTGGAATGTGTGGGTAAACTTCGGCATTAATTAAAGCCAACAAAGCATCAATTACTTTACGACGGATACCTGAGAAACCACGCGCCAAGCTATTTGCTTTTAACAGAATAATTAAACGAACCATTGCATCATCAAGTGCTTCACCTACACCTGCTGCATGTGACAGAACCAATGAACGTTGTAACTTTTCTAAATCTTCAGGAGCAATTTTGGTTGACGCGAGTAAGCCAAAGCCTGTGTTAATACCGTAAGCTGTACGCCCTTCATTTACAATTTTCTCAACGCAAGCCACACTTGCATCAATTGCAGATGAGGCACTTTCATCCAATTTAACTTTGATCGGGTTGAGGTACGCTTGACGTAAATCGGCTAAGGTCAGTTTTCCCGGTTGGATAAGTAATTCCATGTTGGCTTCCTAATTTTTTGCACTATATTCTGCTGAGACGGTGCTTTTCACAATTGCAAAAAGCACCGCTAGTTCTTCCATGTATTTTTATTGCGTGATCATTGGCAAGTGTAAGCCTTGCTCTTTGGCACAGTTAATCGCAATTTCATAACCTGCATCGGCATGACGCATAACACCTGTTGCAGGGTCATTGGTCAATACGCGAGCAATACGTGCAGCAGCTTCATCTGTACCATCACACACAATCACAACGCCTGAGTGTTGAGAGAAGCCCATACCTACACCACCACCGTGATGTAAAGACACCCAAGTTGCGCCGCCTGCTGTATTGAGCAACGCGTTTAATAAAGGCCAGTCTGATACTGCGTCTGAACCGTCTTGCATTGCTTCAGTTTCACGGTTAGGACTTGCAACCGAACCTGAGTCTAAGTGGTCACGACCAATCACAACTGGTGCAGACAATTCACCGCTACGAACCATTTCGTTAAATGCCAAACCAAGTTTTGCACGTAAGCCTAAACCAACCCAGCAAATACGCGCTGGTAAGCCTTGGAAGCTAATGCGTTCACGAGCCATGTCTAACCAGTGATGTAAATGTTCATCATCAGGAATTAACTCTTTAACTTTGGCATCTGTTTTATAAATGTCTTCTGGGTCACCAGAAAGCGCTGCCCAACGGAATGGACCAATACCGCGGCAGAACAATGGACGGATATAAGCAGGTACGAAGCCTGGGAAATCAAAAGCGTTTGCTACGCCTTCATCTTTCGCCATTTGACGAATGTTATTACCATAGTCAAATGTTGGAACACCCATTTTCTGGAAATCAAGCATTGCTTGTACGTGTTTTGCCATCGACTGTTTTGCTGCTTTTACAACAGCTTCCGGTTCAGTTTTCGCACGTTCACGATATTCGTCCCAAGTCCAACCTACTGGTAAATAACCATTGAGTGGATCGTGTGCACTTGTCTGGTCAGTCACCATGTCTGGACGTACACCACGGCGAACAAGCTCAGGTAAAATTTCAGCAGCATTACCATGAAGCGCAATTGAAATTGCTTTGCCTTCTTTTGTATAGCGGTTAATACGCGCTAAAGCGTCGTCTAAATCAGTTGCTTGTTCGTCTACATAACGAGTACGTAAACGGAAATCGATACTTGCTTGTTGGCATTCAATGTTTAAAGAGCATGCACCTGCAAGTGTTGCAGCTAAAGGCTGAGCACCACCCATACCACCTAAACCGGCAGTAAGAACCCAACGACCTTTTAAGTCACCGTTGTAGTGTTGGCGGCCTGCTTCAACGAAAGTTTCATATGTACCTTGTACAATGCCTTGGCTACCAATGTAGATCCATGAACCTGCTGTCATTTGACCGTACATTGCAAGTGCTTTTGCGTCTAACTCGTTGAAGTGTTCCCAGTTTGCCCAGTGTGGTACAAGGTTTGAGTTTGCAATTAAAACGCGTGGTGCATCTTTATGAGTTTTAAAGACACCAACTGGTTTGCCTGATTGAACCAATAAAGTTTCGTCAGTTTCAAGATTTTTTAGCGTATCTACAATTTTGTCGAAACATTCCCAGTTTCGTGCTGCACGACCAATACCACCGTATACAACTAACTCTTTCGGGTTTTCTGCAACGTCCGGATCAAGGTTATTCATCAACATACGCAATGGGGCTTCAGTTAACCAACTCTTAGCCGTTAATTCAGTGCCGCGTGGTGCACGAATTTCTACATCACGAAATTTTGTTGTCGTTGTTGTCACAGTCGGACTCCTTCCTTTGAGCTTACATCAGCAGAACATCACTTGTTTCTGCATTTGTATAGTAATGTATTAACTTGTATATACATCCATATACTACACAAATATTTTTCGGCGTGAAGAGGGTGACTCATATTTTTTTAATAAAATTGAATAAGCTTTTGAATTAAATTAATTTATTTTTATATCTAGCATAAAAAAAGCACATATCCTCTAATAAGACATGTGCTTTTTAAGACGTAAATGATGTCTTTTTATCGTTGAATTAACTCAATGACATAGCAGCTTTTAAGTTGTTTTTTGGGAAAATTGATTGATGTGACACCAGATTTTTTCTCAATTTTTAGTGTCTCATGAGCAGCAATCTGAACGGAATGATCATCCACATTTACTTGTGTTTCACTACCCTGATTAAAAATAAAAATCAGATCTGCCGAACTTATAAATGCATGCTCCGCTGCATCATTCAACCACTGAAAACGGGCATGAAACTTTGCAGGATCATAAATTAAATTTAAATCTCGAATTGCACCGTTGACCAGTTCACTTTGAACCTGACTCTCACCATGAAAAGCAAAAATATCGCCTTGGTTTAGCGTTTTGGCAGGAAGCTCATCGACATGCAGTACTATGCCCTGTCCATCGAGTACGCTAATAATGCGCTGCTTATTGGGAAATAACGAAAATGGTCCGGAAGTGGTCACATCTGCCATCGAAATGCGCCAATCGAAATCGGCTTCACCTTGGCTTCTGGCAATTTCTAAAGTGAAACCCGCACCGTTTTTCCAAAGCATTTTTGTATATTGATCCGCCCTGATCAATTCAATCATGGATTAAATTTCCCTTCGAGATAATAACGACTACCCGGATAAATCAGACGTGCACTTGAAATGAGCTGTTTGTTTGACCATGTACGGCGACGGATCAATAAACACGGTTCAGCTTTAGTAATCTTCAACCATTTACACTCTTGAGCAGATGCTAAAACCGCCTCAACAATGTGTTCACCTTCCGTCACTGGCGCTTTCGCCATGAGATAAGCATTCGGCGTAATGGTTTTAAAATCTTGTTCTAAATAATCTGGAATCAGCGCTGCATCGACTAAACGATCTTCGACCTGAACAGGTACATCATTTTCATAATGCACAATAATCGAGTGAAATAATCTTTGACCTTCGCGAGTTTGCATTAACACGCTTTGCTCTGCATTTGCATAAATTTGTTCTAAGACTAAAACTTCAGCGTGGTGCTTATGGTTTCGTGCAATAATCTCATCGGCGATATTATTAATTTGAAAAAGTGCAGTTCTGCCTTGCCCTTCAGCAACGAAAGAACCAACGCCCTGAATTCGAACGAGCAAACCCTCAGTCGTTAATTCACGTAGCGCACGGTTTACCGTCATACGGCTACAACCGAGTTGATTAACCAGTTCACTTTCCGAAGGAATTTTTTTATTTACAGCCCAAGTACCTTCATAAATCTTTTGTGAAATCAGCTGTTTTACGCGTTGATATAAAGGAACTGGACTATCAGCTTCAATCGAAAGCTCAGTATGTTCTTGTTTTGATGTTCTGGGCATAACAAATACTCAAAAAGGCAGCAGGCAAAAAGGTATTTTAGTTGACATGCTATGTATATACAACCACATACAACATGTTAATTTATGAATTAAATATATTTTAATAAGTCTAAAAAACAAACATAGTTCGGTAAAAGCTAATTTAAAGTTTTATGTAGAAAAATTCAAATATATAAAGGCTTTATCAATATTTATTTAATAGTTATTTCTGCTATGCCTGTGCTCAATTCAAGTAAGTAAATTTCTGGTTTACGAAATGCTGCTTAAAATTTTTATTTAAAATAACTGATCGATAGTATTCTTCTGCCACACAGTATATTAATAAAGCTGGAAGCACACCGAATGCGTAATTATAAAATAGATATTCTTCGAGGAATGTCTATCCTTTTGGTTCTTTTACACCATTTTAATATTCCTTATAAACTTAAAGATACATGGTTAGGTTTTGATTTTTTAGGTGAAGCATTTAGCACGGTCATCGCAAGAAATGGAAATTATGGCGTCACTATGTTTTTTGTGATTTCGGGTTTTTTAATTACCCATCACACTTTAAAACGAGAAAAACAATTTTCCGCAATTAACCTCAAGCATTTTTTATCCGACGGGCAGCGCGTATTTTGCCGTGTTTGGTATTACTCATTTTAGGGGTAAGCATACTTGGTTCATTTGACTTAAAACCCTTTATGAACCAAGCTCCGAATGGCATTGAGGTTTCCTATCCCTTAACCATATTTGCAGCTTTAACCTTCTGGATGAATATCCTGATTATTAAATTCGGTTGGGTAAACTACGCCTTGGGCGTGTTGTGGTCACTCTCTGTGGAAGAAGTTTTCTATTTTGTTTTTCCATTATTGTGCTTGCTTACGCGTAGTAATAAGGTCTTTATTGCTGTATTGATTGGGGTAATTATTTACGGGCCTTATTTTAGATCTCTACATTTTGGAGAAGAAAGCGGAGCTTATTTATATCATTATTTTTCGAGTTTTGATGGCATAGCAGTTGGTTGTTTAACTGCCATTTTTTCTCATAAATATCAGCCAAATTGGCACTATAAAAAACTTCTTTCATGGCTAATCATTTTAAGTATGACCGCTCTATATTTATATGCTCCAATTAAAGAAGTCAGCACATGGGGTATTAGCTTATTTGCTTTTGCCACAGGCTTACTGATTTTGTGTTTTCAGCATCCTTCCGAAACACAGGCGCATAACCTATTGACCAAGGTGATGGTCTGGTTGGGGCAACGAAGTTACGAAACTTATTTGTTTCATCTGGTTGTGCTGGGCCTTATGAAGGTTGCTTTTGTTCCGGCTCAAACCGACGCTAGCATTAAAATTATGCTTTTAATTGGTTATCTAGTTCTAACTTTTGTTATTAGCGCAGCAATTGAAAAATATTATTCCACCCCGCTTAACAGCTATATTCGAAAGATTTTTATTAAAGATAAATCATAAAAATAAGCCCCTTTAAAATAGGGGCTTTTGTTTTATTAAGCGATCAACATAGTTTCATCATCTTGCTTAAAAGGGTTCGACCAGTTCTGCCAAGCTTGTGGTCCTAAAGCCATTTCTTCATCACTTAATAAACAACGGTCTAAGCGTTCTATTAAAGCTTGCTCATCCATTTGCATACCAATTAAAACCAATTCCTGACGCGCATCACCTGTGCGAGCGTCCCAGTTTTTCTTAATTTGTTCAATACTGGCGAGGTCACTCGGCCAATCTTCTTCTGAAACAGCAGCCCACCAATAACCTGCTAAACCGTGTCGAGCCATTGCACCCGCTTGCGACCATGAATAAGCCAAGTTAGGGTCAGCAGCCAACCAGAAAAAGCCTTTAGAACGCACGACACCTGGCCATTCAGCCTGCACCAAATCATAAAAACGTTCTGGATGGAAAGGTCGACGTGCGCGGTAAACAAAGCTACTAATACCATACTCTTCAGTCTCTGGCGTATGCTCGCCACGTAACTCTTTTAACCAGCCCGGTGCTTGCGCGGCTTCATCAAAATCAAATAGCTGTGTATTTAAGATTTTATCTAAGGCAATTTTTCCAAATTGAGCAATTTCAATTCGAGCACGCGGGTTTAGAGTTTTTAAAATGGCGATAAGCTGGTCTTGCTGCGCCTGATCAATCAAATCAATTTTATTCAGCACAATCACATCACAAAACTCAATCTGATCAATAAGCAAATCGACCACAGTTCTCTCATCTTGCTCGCCTAATGACTCTCCGCGTTGTTGCAGTGAGTCAACTGAACTGTAGTCTTTAAGAAAGTTAAAAGCATCGACTACCGTGACCATAGTGTCGAGTCGAGCAAACTCATTGAGAGAGTTTCCATTTTCATCTTCAAAGGTAAAAGTTTCTGCTACTGGTAATGGTTCTGAAATACCCGTTGACTCAATCACCAATTGGTCAAAGCGCCCTTCATCGGCTAAGCGTCTCACCTCAACCAGTAAATCTTCTCGTAGCGTGCAACAGATACAGCCGTTACTCATTTCAACCAGCTTTTCATCTGTTCTTGAAAGCTCTGCCCCACCTTCACGTACCAATGCTGCATCAATATTTACCTCAGACATATCATTAACAATCACGGCAATACGGCGGCCTTCACGATTATTTAAAATATGGTTGAGTAATGTGGTCTTTCCTGCACCCAAAAAGCCAGATAAAACGGTAACAGGAAGCTTGGCAAATGAGTTGGCGATTGCAGTGTGCATGGCTTGATCTCTTTGAATAATATTTAAACTGATCATGGCTGGCCAATTAAATATGGCCAGATCACAGGCGTAACCTATTTCTAAACCCTATTAATGTTATGTTATAACATAACTGTTGATCAAGTTTTTATTCCAGTTTTATCTAAGCCAATTTACTTAGTCTTTGAAAAAATTGCTTTTATAGTCACTGACAAATCGAGGTTCTATAGTGATGGTCAGGTCCCCATGAACGGAATCCTTGGCTATCAATATGAATTTGTCCCGAGGCATAAACACCAAGCCCCATGTTAAGTGCTTGTCCTTTGGTTTCCCAGAACTGACAAAGTTTAGTTTTGGTTTGTTGAATATTGAACTGGTCTAAGTCGCTAGGCTGTTCTGGTCCAATTCGAAAATCAAGCGCTGCATTAAAGACATGTCGGGAAGCATCTGCCCCACCTGCACAGCGGTTTAAAGATAAAGCTCGATAGGCCGATGTCACTTCAAAATCGTTAATTACACCATCGTCAACCAATGCTTTTAAGATACTAAGCGTTGGTACAATATTAGACCAAATCTCGCGTGGTGGCACGGCATAAGGCTCCACTCCACATTTTTGCCAGTCACGAGCTGAACGCAATAACTCATAATCTGAAACTAAATTGGCAAGCCCTTTTTGCTTAAGAAATTGCTTATAAGCTTGTACAGACTGCGCATGATCTGCGGTTGCAATCCAGGCAATATAATCTTCGGGTTGTTGTTTTATTCTTACTACCGTTTTAGATGGCTGAGGCAAAGAGTGAGGATGTTTAGAAACGGTTGGCTTAGGTGTTTGAGTGGTACACGCAGTCAGAGAAAGTAAGATTAAACCTAAATAGGAATATTTCATAAATATGTTGTTCCTCCCTCAACATCGGGAGCCTTAGTTATTCATTCAACAAATGTTATAATATAACAATTATAAAGTCCTTTAATTTCTGTTGTAAATTTTAAAAATAAAAAAAGGGCGTATGCGATACGTCCCTTTTCGTTCCTAATTAAGGTCTAATTACACATCTGCTTCTAAAGCATGTACAGGCTGCTCAGCTTTTAACTTACGGCGTTTAAACTGATAAGCCACCATCAAACACAAAATCCATCCCGGAATCATCATAACCGCCACACGCATATCTGGTGTTAGCGACATGACAACTAAAATTCCAAGCATAAACGCCATGCAAAGGTAGTTGCTAAATGGATACATAAAGCTTGGGAATTTAGTGGTTTGACCTTGGCGCGTCATGAATTTACGGAATTTTAAATGTGTCCATGAAATTACGACCCAGTTAATCACAATTGCCGCAACCACAAGCATCATGAGTAAGCCAAACGCTTTTTCTGGGAAAATGTAATTTAACAACACACATAAAATAGTGACTGCCGCAGAAAGGATCACTGCATTGGTTGGAATACCGCGTTTATTAATACGAGCAAATACTTTTGGTGCATTTCCTTGCTGAGCAAGGCCGAGCAACATACGGCTACTGCAATAACTTGTGCCGTTATAGACCGAAACCGCAGCAGTCAAAATCACGAAGTTGAGTAAAGTTGCAACACCTTGGCTGTCTAAAGAAGCAAACACCATTACAAAAGGGCTGCCACCTTGTGCCATTTGATTCCAAGGAAATAATGAGAATAAAACAAGAAGCGTCGCAATATAGAAAATCAAAATACGATAGATAATCTGGTTTACCGCTTTAGGTAAAGTTTTATCTGGGTCTCGTGCTTCTGCCGCAGTAATACCAAAAAGCTCGATACCACCAAAAGCAAAAATAATGACCGCCATTGCCATGACCAAACCTTTAATCCCAAATGGGAAGAAACCACCCAATGCCCAAAGGTTTGAAATGCTGGCCTGTGGCCCTGCTGTACCGGTTGCAAGTAAATACGAGCCGAAACCGATCATAGCTAAAATAGCTAAGATTTTGACAATGGAAAACCAAAACTCCATTTCGCCAAAAAACTTAACATGCAGTAAATTAATACCATTAATGAGAATAAAGAACGTTAGAGCGGATGCCCACGTTGGGATTTGCGGCCACCAATATTGAATATAAAGACCAATTGCACTTAACTCTGCCATACATACCAGTACGTTGAGTACCCAGTAGTTCCATCCTGACATGAAGCCTGCAAAAGGTCCCCAATATTTATAAGCAAAATGACTAAAAGAACCACTTACTGGCTCTTCGACCACCATTTCACCGAGCTGGCGCATCATTAAAAAAGCAATAAATCCGGCAATCGCATAACCCAAGATTACCGATGGACCTGCCAATTTAATCGATTGTGATATACCAAGAAACAGCCCTGTACCAATCGCTCCACCCAATGCAATCAGCTGGATGTGACGATTACTCAAACCGTGTTTCAGGTTTCCTTGCTCTTGTGTTGACATATGATTATTCTCATCCTTGTAACGTAATTTTTTTCCAATAAATTACGTATATCATAAATTGATCAGATTTTCATAGGGATTGATGAAAAAATAATTGCGTTACTTTTCTCACAACCGCGCATGAAAACAGAAAATGCAAGAAATAACAATTATTATGCAATGTGTAATCAAATTATGTATTGCGTAATTTGATGAATTCAGTATTATAAGAACCATGAAGTAATTGGTTGTTCTCGGTCTCTATCAAACTCATAAGTAAAAAATGACCTGAATAAAGGTTAAAACTTACTGAGTAGCTCAGTCCCTAGACCGAACTTTTATTTGTATAAGACGCGAGATGAAGACAAGGAAGCGAAAATGGAACAAAAACTAAACTCTTTTATTGAAGTTTCACCTCAATCTGATTTCACTATTCATAATTTGCCTTATGGTATTTTTAGTAGAACAGCCGAAGGCGAGCGTCAGGTCGGTGTAGCTATCGGTGATTGGGTGATTGATCTCGCTGCTCTTGAAAAGCATGGTCTTTTAAAACTTTCAGATCAAGACACATACTTTAATCAATCTACACTCAATAAATTTATTGAATCTGGCAAAGCCAACTGGTCTGAAGTTCGTAAAACGCTACAGTCTCTTCTTTCAGTTGAAAACTCAACGCTTCAAGAAAATGAAGCATTACGTCAGGAAGTTTTAGTTAAGCAAGACAGCGTGACTTTACATTTGCCTGTCCAAGTTCCTGGCTATACCGATTTTTATTCTTCTAAAGAACATGCAACTAATGTGGGCTGTATGTTCCGTGACCCTAAAAATGCTTTGCTTCCAAACTGGAGCGAGTTGCCCGTTGGTTATAACGGCCGTGCTAGCTCTGTTGTCGTCAGCGGAACTCACGTCGTACGTCCTTCTGGTCAGATTAAGCTTCCAAATGAAGAACGTCCGGTTTTCTCAGCAACTCGCAAACTCGATTTTGAACTTGAGACTGCATTTATTGTGGGCAAACCAACTCAATTAGGCCAGCCAATTGCAATTGAAGATGCATGGGATCATATTTTTGGCATGGTTTTGCTAAATGACTGGTCAGCACGCGATATCCAGCAATGGGAATATGTTCCACTTGGACCTTTCAACGCTAAAACATTTGCAAGCTCGATTTCACCTTGGGTGGTTACACTTGAAGCACTTGAGCCATTTAAAGTTGAAGGGCCAAAACAAGAACCGAAGCCTCTCGCTTACTTACAAGAAAATATAGCGAATAGTTACGACATTAATTTGAGTGTTGAAATTCAAAGCCCAAATTCAGCACAAACTGATGTGATCTGTAAAACCAATTTCAAATATATGTATTGGTCTATGGCTCAGCAGCTGACTCACCACACGATTGCTGGTTGTAACGTTCAGGTCGGCGATTTAATGGGTTCAGGTACTATTTCAGGTTCTACACCTGACTCTTATGGTAGCTTGCTTGAGCTGACGTGGAACACCACCAAACCGTTAACACTTGCGAATGGTGAAACTCGTGGTTTCTTACAAGATGGGGATACGCTCATTATGAAAGGACACTGTGAGAAAAATGGTATTCGTGTTGGCTTTGGTGAAGTTCGAAATACGGTACTTCCTGCATTAGCTTTTGATTTTGCAGAAACTTCGGAGCCAGACTATGAAGCTGTATAGTTACTTTCGTAGCTCTGCAGCTTACAGAGTACGGATTGGCCTCAATCTTAAAAATCTCGCTTATGAAACTGTACCAGTTCATTTGGTTAAAAACGAGCAGCAAAGTGAAGACTATTTAAAGTTAAATCGCAGTGCCTTAGTGCCAACTTTAGTAGATGGCGATTTAACTTTGTCACAGTCATTAAGTATTTTGGAATATCTAGATGAACAATATCCGGAAACCAAATTACTCCCAAATGATGTGAAAGAGAGAGCCAAAATCCGTGCTTTTGCACAGGCAATCGCTTGTGATATTCATCCGTTAAATAACTTACGTGTGCTGAAATATTTAAAAAATGACTTAAATGTTTCGGACGAACAAAAAAATTATTGGTATCAGCACTGGATTCTTGAAGGCTTTCAAACGCTTGAACAGCAACTTCAAGATTCAAATGGACAATTTTGCTTTGGGCACGAAGCAACGATTGCCGATTGCTGCCTCATTCCACAGGTCTATAACGCGAAACGCTTCAAAATCGATTTATCTGCGTTTCCAAAAATTGAATCAATTTATCAACATTGTTTGTCTATCCCAGCCTTCTATAACGCGGCGCCAGAACAACAACCAGATTGGGAATAGTAAAAGGAGTTTCAACATGACATTTGCCATTAAAAAAATACATCACGTTGCATATCGCTGTAAGGATGCGAAAGAAACTGTTGAGTGGTATAAAAAAATGCTCAACATGGACTTTATCTTAGCTTTTGCTGAAGACCATGTACCTTCAACGAAAGCCTTTGATCCTTATATGCATTTATTCCTAGATGCTGGTCAGGGCAATGTGTTGGCATTTTTTGAATTACCAACCCAACCAGAAATGGGCCGAGATGAAAACACGCCTCAATGGGTACAACATATTGCCTTTGAAGTTGAAGATTTAAATGCCCTTTTAGCTGCCAAAAAACATTTGGAAGACAACGGCGTTAAAGTGCTAGGTATTACCAACCATGGTATCTTCCATTCAATTTATTTCTTTGACCCAAATGGCCATCGTTTAGAACTGACTTATAACGATGTACATGCTGAAGAGAAAATTGCAAAAATTACTGAAGAAATGAAAACTGAAATGTTAGATGAATGGAGCAAAACCAAACGTGCGCCACACCATACTCATTTCTTGCATGAAGAAGAATTAGGCGCATAATTCTTTCAAAGCAATCGTTTTAAAAGTCGGCATTGGTGGGAATAGTTTGAATGAACTGTTCTATATCAATGCCGATTTATATTGTTTAAATCTACTAAACTTCTATCAATTTACGCTATAAATGAAAGATGAAGGTGTTTGTAAGAATTGTTGATTATTAAACATGTGAATTTCGCTAATAGAAAAAGGTGATTTCTATTTTTCTATAGGCTCAGGCATGATGTAAATCGCATCAATTCCAATTTATGTTTATACGTAACTGTTTAACTGCTGAAGTAAATCAATTAAGGGTATTTAAATGATTGAAGAAAAAATATCTGGGGGGGTTCAATCACTTGAAGTTGGCTTATCCGTACTAAATGCCCTTTTAGAGCACAATCAACCGATTATTCTCAAAGACTTATCGAGTAAGCTTGAGATGCATCCTGCCAAAGTACACCGTTATTTGGTGAGCTTAATTCGCATGGATTACGCCAAACAGCTTGAAGACGGTCAATATGCTCTAGGCGATCAGGCATGGCGTTTAGGCTTAAACTGCATTCAGCACAGTGACACTTTACAGTTGGTACAACATCTAATTTACGACCTACAAAGCAAAATTGGCTGTGGCATTCAAATTAGTAAGTGGTCGCCAAAAGGCCCTGTGGTGGTTCAATCTATTGAATCTAATCACCCTATTTCGATTGTGACCAAAGTCGGTTCAATTATGCCTTTAGTCAATTCTGCTGCAGGACGTTTATTTGCTTCTTACCTTCCGGAGCATTTTATTCGTCCATTACTAGAAGCTGAATGGCAAAAACATCAAGAACTTGGGCTAAACATTGCACCACATAATTGGGAAGAGTTTTTAGAACTTAAAGAGACGATTCGCCAGCAACAAATGTCTGCGGCTAAAGGTGATTTACTTACGGGTATTAACGCTGTAGGTCTGCCGGTATTTAACTCAAACCAAGGGATTGAGTTTTGTATTGTGGCGCTTGATAGCGAAATGTTTTTACCCGTTGACCCACAAAGTAAAATTATTGAAACACTTAAAAATGAGATTAATTCGATTAATCAATACATTAAAAGCCGCTAAATCAATAGCTATAAAAAAACCAAGAGCATTGCTCTTGGTTTTTTTAGATTAGAGACAAAGCAAAACTTATTTTGCTTCGAGAACACCACGGCGGATTTGGTCACGTTCAATCGATTCAAACAATGCCTTGAAGTTACCTTCACCAAAACCATCGTCATCTTTACGTTGAATAAATTCGAAGAAAACTGGCCCAATCATATTTTGAGAGAAGATTTGCAATAAAAGCTTCTTCTGACCATCTTTAGTATTACCATCAAGCAAAATACCGCGCTGTTTTAATTCATCAGTCGGTTCGCCATGCTCAGGTAAGCGATCTTCCAACATTTCATAATACGTGTTTGGCGGTGGAGTCATAAATTGCAGACCCAAGCCTTTTAACTTATCCCAAGTCGAAATTAAGTCATCACAAATAAATGCAATATGCTGAATACCTTCGCCATTAAAATCAGCTAAGAATTCTGCAATTTGGCCGTTACCTTTGTCTAAATCTTCATTTAAAGGAATACGGATCATGCCATCTGGAGCAGTTAATGCTTTAGATGTTAAACCTGTATATTCACCTTTAATGTCGAAGTAACGAATTTCTTGGAAGTTAAAAATCTTCTCGTAGAAGTTCGCCCAGTACTCCATACGGCCTTTGTAGACGTTATGAGTTAAGTGGTCAATTTCTTTTAAGCCCGCACCTTCAGGGTTACGCTGGGTATCATCAAAGAAAATAAAGTCATTTTCATAAATGTCGCGGTCAACTAAGAAGATTGGCATGCCACCAATACCTTTAATTGCCGGAATGTTAAGCTCCATTGGCCCAACATTCGAATACATTGGTTCTGCACCAAGTTCAACAGCCTTTTTAAAAGCTTTTGCCGCATCACGAGTTTTGAATCCCATTGCGCAAGCAGATGGACCATGCTCATTAAAAAAGAATGAAGCATAAGATTCTGGCTGATAATTCAGGATAATATTGATATTTCCTTGACGCCATAAGTACGCTTTTTTCGATTTATGCTTGGCTACTTTTGAAAAGCCGATTGTTTCAAAAATTGGATCTAATTCATTTTCTTTTGAAACAAACTCAATAAATGCAAAACCGCATAGTTCTAATGGGTTCTCTAAAATATCCATCTAGTTTCCCTCTGGTAATTACCTGATCCGTTTACTTCTCATGCTGATCTGGTCAGCTCCTTTCTCTATAGAATACGTATTTGCTGGGAGAGTGTTTGAACCGTCAAAATGCCTTAGCCCAACGCATCCTATGAGAAAAAAACCAATAACTAAAACGAAGATTGAATGAGCGCAAAGCCGATGATTAATTTCCCTTCTATATGGTCTTTGTTTTCCATACACACTGTCCTTTCTTATCTAAAAGTACGATTGAGATTTTTCAATAATCCTTTAAAAATCGTCTTTTCCTAAAGTCATTCCTAGATTTATGGAGGCCAACATCCTTGTTGGTCCTCCAATGGCCATTTACCTTAAAACAGATGCTACTAAAAACAATTAAATTATGCAATACATAATTTAATTATGAATTGTGTAATTTATTAATCAAATTACGCCATTTGTTTGTACTTGTTTTAGATTTCATATTTTATAAATCATTGGGTACACTCACATGGCTTTTAAAGTTCTAATGACGGAAAACCCATGCTTTTAATCAGTGCCTGTTTAATTGGGGAGCCTGTACGCTACGATGGGCGCTCTTGCTTGCACACAACGCTTCAGCAGTTATTTTTAAATAAAAAAGCCCATGCACTTTGCCCAGAGTTATTAGGTGGATTTAGCACCCCTCGTCTACCCGCAGAAATTGTGGGAGGAACAGGTCAAGATGTACTTGATGGCAACGCAAAAATCGCGGATTCATCTGGTTTAGATGTAACTGAGCTATATTTAAAAGGCGCCTACCGTACTTTAGAAATTGCACGGCAAATACAAGCAACTTGCGTGGTTTTAAAAGAAAATAGTCCGTCTTGCGGTAGCCAAAAAATTTATAACGGTACTTTTCAAGGTGAGAGAATTACAGGTGTGGGGATTACCACAGCACTGTTACAGCGCCATGGCTTTAAAGTAATTTCTGAAAATGAGATTGAAGAATGGTTAGCAACACATCCTCTTTAAGGTTGTGTTGATTTACCTAATCAAAAACCTCTTAATTGCTTTCTAAAACGGAAACAGAAAGCACTCAATACACAAGCTACTAAATAGCTTATGGCTGCCATACTCCAAAAACCATAAATTCCCATTGCAGAAATCGAGTGACTCCCCCAATGCAGCCCTTTATAAGCCATCCACCAACCACCACCCAATCCGAAACATAGCACCATGACTAAAAAAATCAGCATGGGTAAAATCGACACATCCCAACAACGCAGCAAAGAGGTTAGTAAAGACATTAAGCCATCTAGAAAATGAGACATGCAGACAATCAACAGCAGTGATGCTGCCAAAATCTGTACAGCCAAATCATCTGAATAGAACGTGACAATTAAGTCCCGCTCCAACCATAAACACAGGGACAGACTGCCACTCACTGCCATAATTACCCATATACTTTGTCTGGCAATTTTGTTTGCTTCGTCCATGTTCCCACTGCCCATAGACCTCGACACCAAAATGCTATAAGCCGAGGCAATTGAGGAAGGAAAAATAAACATGAAGCCGCCCGTACTCGCGACAATTTGATGGGCTGCAGACACCACACTCCCGAAAGGCAAAATTAAAATAGCAACCGAACAAAATGCAACAACATCCATCAACGCCATGATCGCGGTAGGTATCCCTATTTTTAAAATCATACGCAGACTTTGTCGGCTATCTTCAACCGACCACTCTGGATGTTCAATAAAGATGTATCCTTTCTCCAAGAAAAACAGGTAATAAACAGCCAACATAAACCACCGAACAATAATAGTGGCTAATAAAGCTCCTATCGCACCGAGTGGCGGAATTGAAAATGAAGCAACACCATAAATCAAAAGATAGGACAAAATAATTTTAAGAATGAAGAAAAGACTATCTGATAATAAAACCTTGTGCGCATTTTCAGTGACCTGAGACAAAGCTGTAAATAAACGCATCACTAAATGCGCAGGTAAAATAAATACCAAAGCCCAAATACAGTTTTTAGTAATTGAAACGACATGTTCAGACGCACCAAATAATTTTGGTAAATCACGGAATACGTAAAGCAGGCCAATACTGATCAATGCCGAACATAACATTAGCCAAATGCCTTGAATAAAAATCTGACGTATACGCGGTAAATCATGGCAACCATAGGCTTCTGAAAGCTTGAGTATCACACCTTGCAGAATTCCCATCCCAATGACATAAATCACTGTATATAAAGATAAGGTTACCGATAATGCGGCGACATGGTCATTGCTAAAATGCCCTACATACGCAATATCAACCAATCCACTTAAAACTACAATTAAATTGCTAGAAAGCATGGGTATAAATAATTTAAAAATCTGGTTCATCAAAAAAAGCCTTATCTTTTTCTTTGCGATTTATGTTGATATTCACGTTATTTTTAATGCATCAATTCAAAGCAAAAGACATACCAGTTCTAAATTCAGCTCTTCCTAAAATGTTCTTTAAATAAAAAAGCCAAACTATTCGTTTGGCCTTTTTTAATGTGTGTTGTATACAGTTATTCCTGTTTGTGTTTACTTGCCCAATAAGTCGCTAGTGCAGGCCCAGAAATATTGTGCCAAAGACTGAAAATCGCGCTTGGTACGGCAGTAATCGGGGAAGCCGCAAAATGCACTGCTGCAAGCGCTACGCCTAAGCCTGAGTTTTGCATACCGACTTCTACCGCAATTGCTTTACTGTCTGCATAAGGCAATTTAAAGAAACGCGCTGCGGTAAAACCTAATAAATAACCCAGCCCGTTATGTAATACCACTACCGCCAAAATGAGCAAACCCGACTGTAAAATAGCTGCTTTACTGCCGCCAATAATGGCTGCCACAATCGCAACAATTGCAATCACCGAAACTAAAGGCATGACTTGAATATAAGATTCGACCTGACGTTTAAGCCAAGTTCGTAAAATCAGACCAATCACAATCGGAAGTAGCACCACCTGCAAAATTGAAATAAACATCGAAGCTGCATCAATCTTTAACCATTGGCTGGCAAGCAGATAGAAAATTGCAGGCGTTAATACAGGAGCTAAAAGTGTTGATACCGATGTACAAGCGACCGATAAAGCCACATTGCCTTTAGCCATATAGGTAATCACGTTTGAAGCTGTTCCGCCTGGGCAACAACCTACCAAAATAACGCCGACTGCAATTTCAGGAGGCAAATTAAATAATTTACACAGAACAAATGCCAAACCGGGCATCACCACAAACTGTGCTACTACCCCAATTAATACCGCTTTAGGGCTTTGTAAAACCCCTTTAAAGTCATCAACGGTCATGGTCATTCCCATGCCGAGCATAATAATGCCCAAGATCCATGGAATATAAGCTTTAAGCCAGACAAAAAACTCAGGTTGCCAGAGTGCCAATGCCGCAAAAACGATGACCCATAAAGCAAACGTTTTCTGAACAAAGTGAGTAAAACGTAATAATGCAGACATGCTGTTCATCCATATCAAATTGCAATTAAAGCCCAAACAACATGGACACTATCTCTAGCATTCACTCAACAAATCAGTTGATTGAATACGGACAACGCCTTGCTGCTGCATGGCTTGCCATGCCTGCTCTAAAGAGCCATTGAGATTAATGCCTTTACAGGCATCTTCAATCACTAAAGTTTTAAAGCCTAGTTGAATGGCATCTAAAGCAGTCCATACGACACAAAAGTCTGTAGCTATACCGACCACATAAACCGTATCAATGCCGCGCTCTTTTAAGTAACCCGTTAAACCCGTCATGGTGGTGTGGTCTGCTTCCACAAAAGCCGAGTAACTATCAATATGAGCATGAAAACCTTTTCGGATAATCAGTTGAGCTGACGGGATATTTAAATCCGGATGAAACTCGGCATCATGCGTGCCTTGTACACAATGCTTAGGCCAAAGCACTTGTGATCCATAGTCAAGTTCAATGGTTTCAAATGGCTGCTTACCCGAGTGGTTAGCTGCAAAAGAAATATGATTATCTGGATGCCAGTCTTGTGTAAGAATTACATTTTCAAAACAACCCGCCAATTGGTTAATAGTTGGAATAATTGTATCGGCGTCGGCAACTGCTAAGTTCCCACCTGGCGTAAAACCATTTTGTACATCAACTACGACTAAAGCCGCATTTTGTGGTTGTTTATTCATTTTCATGCCATCTTAAGTCCCATTCGGGAGAAATATGCATTTTATCTTGCCATAAAAAAGACAGTGTTAAGTAGAAACTGGAAGAATTGCACCATATTGTCATCTTTACTGTCTTTTACTTGAAATGATCAAATTGGCATTCTATGTTTCGCTCAAGTTTACATAGGGTTTATCAGTTAAGCATATTGTTCTTATGCGTCTGATCAGTCATAATTTGCATAATTGTCATTCAACAATCTGTTATTGTTAGAACTGGACAATCAAAATACTGCAACCATCCCACATTTTGTTTTTCTTACCTCAGATTCGGATGGATAAATAGGATATTTTTTAAAATGACTCAGCAAGCACAGACCATTCAAGGCTCAATCGTCGCAATTGTCACTCCCATGTTGAAAGATGGCGATGTAGATTGGAAGGGTCTTGAGAAGCTGGTTGAGTGGCACATAGAACAAGGTACAAACAGTATTGTAGCCGTCGGTACAACCGGCGAAGCCTCAACATTGAGCATGGAAGAGCACACACAGGTTATTAAAGAAATTATTCGTGTAGCCAATAAACGTATTCCAATTATTGCCGGTACTGGTGCAAACTCAACCCGTGAAGCAATCGAATTAACTAAAGCTGCTAAAGACCTCGGTGCTGATGCAGCTTTACTTGTAACGCCATACTATAACAAACCAACCCAAGAAGGCCTTTACCAGCACTACAAGGCAGTTGCTGAAGCTGTTGAATTACCTCTTATTCTCTATAACGTACCTGGTCGTACAGGCGTAGACTTGTCAAACGATACAGCAGTACGTTTAGCAGAGATTCCTAACATTGTGGGTATTAAAGACGCTACAGGTGACGTACCTCGTGGTAAAGCCTTAATTGAAGCTTTAAACGGCAAAATGGCTGTTTACTCAGGTGACGATGAAACTGCATGGGAACTTATGCTTCTTGGCGCAGACGGTAATATCTCGGTTACTGCAAATATTGCACCTAAGGCAATGAGTGAAGTATGCGCGGTTGCAATTGCTAAAGATGAGCCACAAGCGAAGACGCTTAACAATAAGATTGCAAATTTACACAATATTCTATTTTGCGAATCAAACCCAATTCCTGTGAAATGGGCACTACATGAGATGGGACTGATTGATACTGGTATTCGTTTACCACTCACTCCTCTCGCTGAGCAATATCGCGAACCTCTCCGCAATGCCCTAAAAGATGCGGGAATTATTTAATAAGAGCAATTTATGATGCAATTACGTCTTGGTTTAGTCCTTGCAGTTTCAGCCTTAAGTTTAGCTGGCTGTGGTCGCTTCGCACTCAATAATCACTCTTTAGATTATAAAAAAGCAAAGCAACTCGCCCCGCTTGAGTACCCTGCCGATGCAACTGTACGACCAGCGACTCCTTTGTATCCTGCACCAACAGTAGACCAGCTCGCTATCGATCATGCGCCGAAGTTTGAAAACAAGCGTGGCAACCGTTTTGCATTGCCACGCCCTGAACAAACCCAAGCTGATACAGCAGATACATCTGCTCAATCAGGTAGCGCGCTTAGTCGCCCTCAACTTGTAACAGATGGTAATAAGAATCCACTGTTAAAAATTGATGGAAGTACTGCCGAGATTTGGCAATACACCAAAGCAACCTTAAGCACGTTAAATTACAATATTATCGCTCAAGGCAGTAATCAAGCGACGATTAAAGTAAATGACAAAACTTATGTGCTTAAACTGACTGGTGTTGGCTCTAGTCATAGCCTTGCTCTCTTTAATCCAGACAACACTTTTGCAAGCCCTGATGTTGCTGCGGAAGTGTTAAACCAGATTTACCAAAATTGGCCAGCCTAGTCGTTTACTAGGCATTTTTTTTTAAAAGGTTCCCTCATGTTAAAACAAACCTTGCTCTATACTGGTAAAGCAAAATCTGTATATGAAACAGACAATGCCGACCATCTGATTTTAGTCTTTCGTGATGATGCCTCTGCGTTCAATGGCGAAAAAATCGAACAACTAGATCGTAAAGGCAAGGTGAACAACCGTTTTAACGCCTTCATCATGGAAAAGCTTGCTGAAGCGGGTATCGAAACGCATTTTGAAAAATTGCTTTCTCCGACTGAAGTTCTTGTTAAAAAACTTCAAATGATTCCTGTTGAATGTGTAATCCGTAACTACGCAGCTGGTTCTTTATGCCGTCGTTTAGGTGTAGAAGAAGGTAAAGAGCTTACTCCTCCTACATTTGAATTGTTCTACAAAGATGATGGCCTAGGCGATCCAATGGTTAACGAATCTCAAGCGATTGCTTTAGGTTGGGCGACTGCTGAACAGTTAGAACAAATGAAGGTGTTAACTTATAAAGTAAATGATGTATTAAAAGCATTATTTGCTGAAGGCAACATGATTTTGGTGGACTTCAAACTTGAATTTGGTGTTTTCCATGACCGTATCGTACTTGGTGATGAATTCTCTCCAGACGGTTGCCGTTTATGGGATAAAGACACTAAGAAGAAACTCGACAAAGACCGTTTCCGTCAAGGTTTAGGCGGTGTTGTTGAAGCTTATGAAGAAGTTGCTGCTCGTTTAGGCGTAGATTTATCTGACATCTAATTCGTCAGCTTCATTAAAAAAACCGGGCATTTCAGCTCGGTTTTTTTATTTCCAGCACCCAAGAATTTAAGGAAAGTAGACAGATTTGTATATTTAATTAAATTATGACTTGCACAATCTAAAAACAAAGCACTAAAATCTAAAAAAACATTAATTGCATCACAATAATTAAATTTAAAGTATGGTGAATCCAATGAAACTATTTAAGCCTGAAAAGAAATTAATGAATCACTCGATACATTTTGGTGAAAACCCATTAGTGATTTTATCTAATTTTAGCGATTCTGCTTTGAAACAAGGTTGGAGCCAAGCTGAAGTAGAAACCGTTATTTCTGAAGCTTCTCAAGGTGACTATATGAAGCTCATACGTACATTGAGAACATATACATTACTTTAATTCTCTGCGTTGCTATAAGCGCTCAATCTCAAACCTAACTAGTTTATAGAGAACGCTCGCCTTTCACTCGGGCGGTAAATAGTCTTGCCATACGATACTCTCAATCTCTTTTTATACTTAATGGTCTTATCTGGTTAATTACGTTCATCCGTATATTATTTTGCTTACTGCCGTACCCTTCAATTTATAAAAAGACACATAAAGCTGGTAGGAATAAACTGGATTTATCCCGAATGCTGCCTTAACAATGAATAAAAATAATAAGTAAAAAAATATTTATTCAGTGAGGAGCAAATCTGATGGATCATGAAATAGAGGAAAAAAAGGTCGAGCAAACCTTAAGCTGGCGTGAAAAAATGGCAGTAGAAGAACACGAGAAACTGTCACCCCGTTTAGTCTATGAAATTATCCGCCGTGATGGTGCGGAAGAACTGGATCGCCCGACAGCTGCACTGATCTTTTCAGGAATTGCTGCTGGTTTGGTCATTAGTTTCTCATTTGTATTTAAAGCGATTATTGCTTCTTATATCCCAACTGATGCCATCTGGACCGATTTAATCACCAATTTTGGTTATACCATTGGGTTCCTGATTGCTATTTTGGGCCACATGCAACTCTTTACCGAAAATACCATTACTACAGTTGTGCCCTTATTTAAACCTTTTAGTTTGGACAAATTACGAGCTGTGGGGCGTTTATGGGGAATTGTGATTCTATGCAATATCATTGGAACAGCTTTGGCGAGTTTATTTTTCCTGACCACAGACCTGTTTACTCCAGACATTGATAAAGCACTAGATGAGCTGGCGCATCATGTTGCATCTTTTTCTGCAATCCAGAACCTGCTTAAAGGGGTTATGTCGGGACTTTTAATTGCCGCATTGGTGTGGATGCTGCCTTCGGTCAGCAATAAATTCCTAGTCATCTTTTTCATGACTTATCTGATAGGACTAGGCGACTTTACCCACGTTGTGGTTGGTTCTACCGAAATGTCCTATCTGGTCTGGCAAGGAGAGGCTTCTATTGGCGAATATCTATTTAATTTTCTAATTCCAACTACTATTGGAAACATTATTGGTGGTACAGGTGTGTTTACCCTACTAATTTACGGTCACGTCACTGAAGAATTGGATTAGCAAGAAGCAATAGAGAACTATTGCTCCTGCTGCCATCGGCGTTGCTGGAGGCGCTCACCTTCAACTTCACGCTTGTTTCTCGCCGACTCATAAAGTTTAGTTCCCTTCAACTCAGGTGGTAAGTAGTCTTGCAGCACAAAGTGCTCTGGGTAGTCATGAGGATAGAGATAATTAATTCCATAACCTTGCTGTTTCATCAGTTTGGTCGGTGCATTTCTCAAGTGTAAAGGCACTGGTAAATTTGCCGTTTTCTCAGCAAGTTCTAAGGCCTTATTAATCGCCAAATAAGTACTGTTACTTTTCGCGCTGGTTGCTAGGTAAACCGCGGTTTGACCCAAAATAATTCGCGCCTCAGGCATTCCAACTGCCTGTACAGAACGGAAACATTCACCAGCAAGCAATAGCGCATTTGGATTCGAATTTCCAATATCTTCTGAGGCAGCAATCAGCATACGTCTTGCAATAAAAACCGGATCTTCCCCGCCTTTGAGCATACGAGCCATCCAGTACAGAGCAGCATCTGGATCACTACCACGAATCGATTTAATAAAAGCAGAAACGAGGTCGTAATGCTGTTCACCCGATTTGTCATAACGCGCAATATTTTGCTGAGCGACTTTTACAACCACAGCATTGGTAATGGTATTTTCAACTTCTGGCTCTAAAGTACTTGCAATTAAGTCTAGTAAATTTAGTGCTTTACGGGCATCACCTGCTGCAAACTGTAAAAGAGCATCATACTCTTCAATATGAATGTAGCGTTCTTTTAAGAATTTATCGTTTTGAAGTGCATTGTTAAGTAAAGTCTGAATTGCCTCACTGTCTAAACTGTTTAAGGTATAGACCTGACAGCGCGATAAAAGTGCACTATTGACTTCAAAAGACGGGTTTTCAGTGGTCGCACCTATTAAGGTGATTTTTCCTTTTTCCACGGCACCTAATAATGCATCTTGCTGTGATTTATTAAAGCGATGGATTTCGTCAATAAAAACTACAGGTGTGAGTAAATCACCACTTTCCGCAATCACTTCACGTAATTCTTTTACGCCCGTATTCAGCGCAGATAAGCTCACAAACGGACGATCTATTGCCTGAGCTAAAAGCAAAGCAATTGTCGTTTTACCGACGCCTGGAGGCCCCCAAAAAATAATAGAAGGCAAATGTCCCTGATCAATCATTTGACGTAAGGGTGCATGTTCACCTAACAAATGATCTTGCCCAATAATTTCAGACAAGTCTCTCGGGCGCAGGCGTTCAGGAAGTGGAATATGGGTGTCTGACATCTCAAATAGCTTTATCGTCTTTTCACTATAGTCTATTGTGTCTCACAGAAATCTACAATTTGAATCTATGAGACCCATCCTTTATTTATAGGCTAACTCAAGGCCTTAAGAGAGTTTCTTACTCAGCTTGAGTAAGCGAGCATTGGGGCCATCTTCAATTATCCAAATTGAACCGTCTTGTGCTTCATGTAACCCACGAATACGTTGCTTCATCTCTAATCTTTGCACTTCTTTTACGGGCTTATGCTCTAAATCTACAACTACAATGGCTTGTGAAGACAACCCACCAATTAAGGCTTTATTTTGCCATGCCGGAAATTGTTGCCCGCGATAAATAATTAAGCTCGACGGTGAGATTACAGGAGTCCAGTCTATCTCGGGTGCTTTAAACTCTGGGCGAGTGTTATGGTCTGGAATAGGCTGACCTGAATAATGGTCGCCATTTGAAACAACCGGATACCCATAGTTTTCACCTTTGGTAATAATATTAAGCTCATCACCACCTTTAGGCCCCATCTCAACCACCCATAGCTGTCCTTGGCGGTCAAAGGCCATGCCTAATGGGTTACGATGTCCAAGTGACCATATTTCAGCAGTGACACCGCCTTGCTTATAAAAAGGGTTACCTACAGCTGCTGAACCGTCATCATTTAAACGTAGAATTTTACCCAAATTACTTTTCATGTCTTGGGCAGGGTCAAACTTTTGGCGCTCACCTGAACTGATCCAAAGCTTACCATCTGCGCCAAAAAGCATACGATGCCCATAATGACCCTGTCCTGAAACTTTAGGTACTTGCTGCCAAATCTGCTTTATATGGTTAAGTTTTGGCTGATTAGGGTTAGATAAATCTAATTTTGCACGTGAAATCACCGCACCAGATCCACCCTGCCCTTTGGCCGCAAAACTGAGATATATCCAGTGATTTTTGGCAAAATCTGGATGCAAAGCGACATCTCCTAAACCACCTTGGCCACCATAGTTCACTGCTGGAACACCCTGAACATCTTGTACTTGTTTATTTTGGGGATTAAAAATTTTTAATTTACCTTGCCGTTCAGTGACTAATAAACGTTGGTCCGGCAAAGTGGTAATTGCCCAAGGCTCATTAAAATGTGCGACTGCCTCGACCTGATAAACTTGTTTGGCACCACTAGTTTGCTCTGTTTTTGCAGTTGTATTTTGTTCAGGACTTTTTGAATTAGTATTGTTAGAACCACAAGCCATTAACAAGAAAAAGCTACTACATAATAAGGGGGCTGCTAGTCGTTTCATCATTTTTATCTCCTTCTCTTTTATTTTTTATATAACGGAGATAGTTAAAAAATTTACGATAAAAATGTTACTTTATTATACGCTGTAATTAAAAATGCCCATCGGGAGCGTATTAACGCACCCAACGCACTACATAATCTTCTAAGTCATCTTCATGTACATCGGTTTCAGGAATACATCGTCCTGCAACCGACTTTTTCGCCTTAACCACGCTTTGTCTCGTACCCGTATTTAAATAGTGCCAAGAAGGTAAATTCTTGCCTTCATTCAAACGTTTATAGGCACAGCTCGATGGTAACCAGTGTATGGTTTTTAAACTTTCCGGCGTCAACTGTAAACAGTCAGGAACTTGCTGCTGACGATTTGAATAGTCTGAACAACGTCCGGTAGAGCAATCCAGCAATTTACACGCTACCTTGGTGTAAGCTACTTCATGGGTATCTTCATCTTCTAGCTTGACCAGACAACATAAACCACACCCATCACACAAAGCTTCCCACTCAGGCGGTGTAAGCTGCTCAAGCGTATAATTTTTCCAAAACAATGGACGAAGTGAGGTCTCGGTAGACATAGGTTTTAACAGCTATATACATAAAGCAAACTCAGATTATAGCATTGAAGTAATCTCTGCTTAAGGAAAGAAACCGTATTTTTAGCATCACAAAATGATTGTTTAATATACATTTCAACCACATAAACGACACATTCCGTGTAAAAAACACGCTATATAGTAAAAACACAATGAAAAATAAGGAGGACAGCATATGTTCCGTTGGGCAATAATTTTTGCAGTGATTGCACTCATTGCCAGTCTATTAGGGTTTGGTGGTGTTGCAGGGTTATCTAAAGACTTTGCCGTGATTTTATTAGTTGTGGCTGTAATTCTCGCTGTTATTGGTTTTATTTCGCGAGGCCGAACCTAATTTAATTATGACCATATAAAAAAGAAGGAACCTGTTCCTTCTTTTTTATTGCCCAAATGTTTCTATGTTTTTCTTTTGATGTAGATTTTTACATAGTTATTTATATAGCTTTTATTTTTTATGCTTTAATCAAGTGTATTTAAACCAAGTTAAATTTCAGGATTAATGTCATGAGTACAGCAATTAAAACCCGTGAAATTCAATACACTGCACCAGATGGCAGCCATTTAATTGGTTACTTTGCAGCTCCAGAAAGTGAGCCCCCTGTACCCGGTGTCATTATTGGTCCTGAGTGGTGGGGACGTAACGAATACACTGAACAACGTGCGCGTGAACTTGCTGAACACGGCTATGCTGCACTTGCAATTGATATGTATGGCGATAAAAAAGTGACGACGACTGCTGCTCAAGCTTACGAATGGATGATGCAGACATTTGAAGAGTTAGACACAGTGACTGATCGTGCTAGTGCTGGGCTTCAAACTTTGGCTGCTCAACCAGAAGTAAATAGTGAAAAACTTGCAGCAGTAGGTTTTTGCTATGGCGGCAAAGTGGTACTCGATTTAGCTCGCTCAGGTGCTCCCCTCAAAGCAACAGCGACATTCCATGGTACATTAACTCCTAAGGCACCTGCTCAAAAAGGCAACATTCAAGGTGAAGTTTTGGTTCTACATGGTGAACTAGACAGCATGGTCACCTTAGAAGATGTTGCTAATTTTGAAAAAGAGATGCAAGCTGCTGAGGTTAAACATGAGGTAGTGGTTTTAAAGGATGCTAAACATGGCTTTAGTAACCCGCTTGCAGATGAAAGAGCTAAAGCGAACGGCGTAGATCTTGGCTACAACAGCGAAGCGGAAAAACAAGGCCTTGCTAAAATGTACGCTTTATTAGAACGTACTTTAAAATAAAAGAAGCAAATTTGGAGCAAATGGTTCTTTTTTCGCATTTGCTCCCTTAAATCTTTATGACTTTGCAATATTTTTCCTGTATTTTTTAAACCATACTTCAATAACTATACTCCCGTTGAGCTAGAGCAAAGCCTAGTCTTATTTCCCGCACTCGGGGTTTAATGGAATAACATGAGAGGATACAACAATGACTGACAAGAAATGTCCGTATTGCAATTTTGATGAATATGACATCATTGATAAGAATGAATTTGCTGTAATTTTACCTGACCCAAATCCGTTGTCTAAAGGCCACTGTGTAGTGACTCCACTGCGCCATGTAAGTTCGTTTTTTGACATTACCTCTAAAGAGCATGAAAGCTTACTGACACTTCTTGAAATTGCCCGTCATGAAACACAGCTTCGTCATCAACCAGCTGGTTTCCATATTGGCTTTAATGATGGTGAAGTGTTTGGACAAACTTCTGACCATTTCCATATTCATGTCATTCCTTACTATAAAAACCAACCGTTGAAACTTGATCAACGTTGGGGCGTAAAAGAGGATTAATCCTTTTTTATGCTTGAAGCAGAGACTACTCGTTTTAAAGTAGTCTCTGTTTTAACAGGCTCGTTCTGATTGCTTGCTTTAAACAAAACTTAACCCAAATTTCAGCTATAATTTAACCCTTACTTTTCTTCTATAGCTGTTCATGCCTGAATTTTCTTTTTCTGATGCCCTCTTAAACTGGTTCGATCAACATGGTCGTCATGATTTGCCTTGGCAAGTCGCAGATGATCCATACAAAGTCTGGGTTTCTGAAATTATGTTACAGCAAACTCAGGTAAAAACAGTTCTGCAATATTTTGATCGCTTTATGGAGCGCTTCCCAACTGTAGAAGCTTTAGGCCATGCAACTTGGGATGAAGTAGCCCCTTTTTGGGCAGGTCTTGGCTATTACGCTCGTGCACGCAATTTGCATAAAGCTGCCAGACTTGTAGCACAGCAAGGCAAATTTCCTGAAACCCTAGAAGAATGGATTGCACTACCCGGCATTGGTCGCTCGACCGCAGGCGCGCTTATGTCTTTAGGTTTACGTCAGTACGGCGTGATTATGGATGGCAATGTGAAACGCGTTTTAGCTCGTTTCTTTGCCATTGAGGATGACTTAAGCAAGCCACAACACGAACGTGAAATGTGGAAACTCGCTGAAGAGCTATGCCCAACCCAACGCAACCATGACTACACACAAGCGATTATGGACTTGGGTGCAACCATCTGCACACCTAAAAAGCCTCTTTGTTTATATTGTCCAATGCAATCTCATTGTCAGGCTTATCAGCAAGGTTTAGAACAAGAATTACCTTTTAAAAAACCGAAAAAAACACCGCCTGTTAAAACGGCAGATGTTCTTATTATTCAGTGCGAAGATGAATGGTTCTGGCAGCAACGCCAAGCTCATGGTCTATGGGGCGGTTTATTTTGTTTACCTATTTTAGAAAATGAACATGAACGCTTAAAATTAAGTCAGCAATTTAAACTACAACCTCAAGCACAAACCTTTCAGATCAGTCATAGCTTTACTCACTTCACATGGTTACTTAATGCTCATGTGTTCCACGTGGAACCTGATCAGAAAGAACATCTGGCGATTGAACTTGAAGGCCAATGGCTGAGTCCGGAACAAGCTGTCGCTAAAGGTGTTCCAACTGCTATGAAAAAATTGATCTCGACAAGCCGTTCATGACATAGTGAGCAAAATAATTTTGATATGGCTGTGACAGGGAGTATTTTGTGCGACGTTTAGTTTCCCATCTCTCACTTGGTTTTCTCATTATTCTATTAGCAGCCTGTGCCAGTGCGCCTAAAAAGCCTGCTCCGCTTTCACCAGCCCAAGTTAGCAAACTCAAGAGTATGCAGCTTCCAAGTCGGCTTCCTGTTCCGGTAAAAGGTGTCGATCGAGATGAGTTAAAAGACACATGGGGCGCTGCTCGGAGTCAGGGTCGTAGCCACGAAGGAATTGATATTTTGGCTCCACGTGGAACCAAAGTGTACAGTACAACCGAAGGGCTGGTGGCAGATCTTCGTAATAATAACCTCGGTGGCAAAGTCATCTGGATTTTAGGCCCGGCAGGAACATGGCATTATTATGCTCATCTTGATGGACATAAACGTGGCTTAAACGTGGGTGACTATGTCAAAAAGGGCGATCTGATTGGCTATGTCGGCAATACGGGAAATGCACGTTATACTTCACCTCATCTTCATTATGGTTTTTACTTAGATGGTAAAGGTCGTGGTGCTGTTAATCCTTATTCATATTTACGCTAGGAACATTTTATGTCGGAAGCGCTGATCAATCGCTTAGTAGAGTTTGCCGAGTCTGGCAACCAGCAAAAGATCATTCTAAATGGCAATAGCTATCAAGGCTGGATCATGGAAATCAGCGATGATGCCCTACTGATCAGTACCGGTTTTTCAGATAAAGTCGGCAAAGATTTTTGGCTAAAGTTTGAAGACTTAACCCAAGCCGAACTATATTATTGGGATACTCGCCCAAATGAATGGGTACCATTCAAACTCTAAAATACTAAGATAAATATAAGGAGCATCATCATGAAAATTCAACGCTGCGGATGGTGTTCCAACGATCCACTCTATATTGCTTACCATGATGAAGAATGGGGCAAACCAGAACACAACGAAGCCCGATTATTTGAAATGCTCTGTCTTGAAGGGCAACAAGCAGGTCTATCTTGGATTACCGTACTCAAAAAAAGAGAAAGCTACCGCCAGCACTTTTTTAATCATCCTATTGCTGACATTGCCGCATTTACGGATGACTTTTTAGAAAAAAAACTATCCGATGCAGGCTTAATTCGTCACTTAGGCAAACTCAAAGCCATTCGCGATAATGCGATTGCTTGGCAAGCCCTTAAAGCCCAAGTTGGTGATGTTCCTGCATGGCTTTGGCAGTTTGTAGATGCCACTCCTCAGCACAATGATGTTATAGATTATCGTAAGGCCCCTGCTCAAACTGAGCTCAGTGTAAAGCTATCTAAAACGCTTAAAAAAAATGGTTTCAAATTTGTTGGTCCAACCACCTGCTATGCGTTTATGCAGGCAGTGGGTATGGTCAATGATCATGAAAACGATTGTCAATTTAAAGCTTCATAACCCACCAGAACGGTTCAAATCCGCTTAAGGAGTTTCCGATGAGCAATAATACGATTCAGGCTTATGCAGCAATGCAGGCAGGTGAAAAACTGGTTCCTTACCAATTTGATGCAGGTGAATTACAACCACATCAGGTTGAAGTAAAAGTTGAATACTGTGGTTTGTGTCATTCCGATATTTCAGTTCTGAACAATGAGTGGCGCTCAACCGTCTACCCCGTAGTTGCAGGCCATGAAATTATTGGAAGAATTGTAGCTTTGGGTTCAGAAGCCAAAGGTTTACAAATTGGGCAACGTGTTGGTATTGGCTGGACTGCTGAAAGTTGCCAAGCGTGTGATGAATGTATTGGCGGTCAGCAAGTTCTTTGTACGGGCGAAAATGTCGCAACAATCGTGGGTCATGCAGGTGGCTTTGCCGATAAAGTCCGTGCAGGCTGGCAATGGGCCATTCCCCTTCCAGATGATTTAGATGCTGAAAGTGCTGGTCCCCTACTTTGCGGCGGAATTACCGTTTTTGACCCACTCCTCAAACACAAAATACAAGCAACGCATCATGTGGGTGTGATTGGTATTGGCGGTTTAGGTCATATCGCCATTAAGCTACTCAAAGCTTGGGGCTGTGAAATCACTGCTTTTAGTTCTAACCCAGATAAAACTGAAGAACTCAAAGCAATGGGAGCCGACCATGTAGTAAATAGCCGCGATACAGAAGCGGTAAAAGCTCAAAAAGGTAAATTTGATTTATTGCTGAGTACCGTAAATGTGACTTTAAATTGGCGAGCTTTTATTTCTACGTTAGCACCAAACGGTTCGTTGCACTTCTTAGGGCTGACTTTAGAACCTGTTCCTGTTTCTGTCGGCTCACTTATTGATGGTGCCAAATCAGTAACAGGCTCACCTACTGGTTCACCTGCTGCTCTACGCCAACTTTTAAAGTTTGCCGCACGCAAAAAAATTGCCCCTCAAATTGAGCTATTTCCAATGTCACAGCTCAATGAAGCAATTGAACGTCTACACTCAGGTCAGGCACGCTACCGTATTGTGCTTAAAGCAGACTTTGCAGAATAAAACTAACTCACTGTTTTCATCTGTTGTCGCGACCAGTCTGCCAAGCTCATAATTGCTTGGCGGACATCGGCAGTTAACTCATGGCCTGCGTTTAAACGAATGAAATGTCGATAGCGTTCATCCTCACCAAAAACATGACCCGGTACCACCGTAATTCCCTGAGCTTGAGCAGTGTAATAGAGCGCTAAACTATCTACACTCTTAGGTAACTGTATCCATAATGCATATCCGCCTTCGGGCTGGCTCAATGCAATTGGTATACCTTCAAAAGCTTTTAAAATACAGCTACGGTATTCTTCGACTTGTCGCATCAAGTTGGGTCTTAACTGCTCTAAATGCTCTCGATAACCACGACTATAAATAAAATCAGCTAGACCTAACTGCAAGGGTGTATTCACGCCAATATTACTTACCAGCAGTTCAAGTTTTAAATGTTCTAGCTTTGTTGTTAAACAAAACCACCCTACCCGATATGCGCTCGACAAGGACTTAGAAACCGAACCACACCAAACCACATAACCTTCACGGTCCCAATATCGAATGGGTAATGGCCGCTCACTACTGTAGCCACATTCACCAAAAATATCGTCTTCAATAATAAAACACTGATACTTTGCAGCTAACTCAGCAATCTTCTGTTTCTCTGCATTACTAAAACAATATCCCAATGGATTTTGATAGTTGGCTGTCATTAAGCAAACCTTCACCAAACCTTGCTGCATTAAAGACTCTAAGCGCTCAAGATCAATGCCACGATGATCTGCCGGAATCTCAACAATTTGTCGTTTTAAACTTGCTAATAACTGTAAATGACCATTGTAGGTGGGTGTAGGTATAAGAATACTATCGCCCACTTCAGTGAGTTTCTGAATTATTAAAGACAAAGCCGGCATACAGCCATTGGTAATAAAAATATCTTCCGGAGCGATATAAATACCATCTTCACGCCAATGATCAGATAGCGCTTTTCTTAATTGTTCATGGCCTTGTTTATTACAATAAAGAAAATCTTGAGGCTGACAATTTTTTAAAGCACGTTGAATAGAACGACGTAACCCCTCTACAGGAATAAAGTGGGGCGTTAACTGAATCGATCCTAAAGGTACAAGGTGGCTTTGTAAGGCAGCTTCCTGAATTTGGTTATGCAGTTCCAGATTTGAGACATGCCGAGGCAAAGATAAGAAATCCGGACTATCCGGAATAGGGCTAGATGGGGTGCGAGCAACCACAAAATAACCTGACTTCGGCTTTACATAAATAAGCCCCCTCGCCTCAAGCAATTCATAGCAACTTTTTGCGGTACTTAAGCTAATACCATGTTGACGGGCAAAATCTCGTAAGGAAATAAGCCTCTGATGAGGTTTCAGTTCATCTTGATAAATACGGTGTGCTAACTGATTGGCAAGAACCTGATATTGGAAAGTCATTCTGTGCTGCTTTTTTAAAAATTTCTGTATCTGTATTGATTTATAGAACACCTTTAGGCTATGGAAATCAACTCAAAGAGTAGCAAACTAATGAAATTAAAAGCTATATTGTTATTTACTATTGTTTTAGCAGGTTGCCAACCACAGCCCAAAAATGAGCAGCACAGACACACGATTTGCCAAAGTTTGATTGAAGGTTATTTAAAAATGACCAACCAACAAGACTATAAAATGGAACAGCGAACTGATGACGAGACCAGTGCGATTTCTCATTATCAATATAAACGAAATAGCTCAAATGAAGTTGTCATGGTGAATTCAGTTTATTCGAACTTATATTTTAGCTGCCGAGACCAGCAAAAAAGCTATTTTCTTTCCCAACATTCAGCAGAAGGACAAACAATTCCCATTTTAGAAGTTCATTTTCCAAGTGATATCTATGGAACTTTTAGAGACAGGTTTTAAAACCATCTTTTAACTGTTCTGCCAAAAACTCAATAAATAAGCGTATTCGTTTTGGTAGATGCTCTTGTTGATAATACACAGCATGGATGCTTTGATATTGATGTTCAATTTGATCTTCAAATAATGTAATCAATCTCCCTTCTTCCATATCTTTCCAAATTTCAAATTCAGATAGCCGTGCAATACCATGTCCTCTAATCGTCAGCTGGCGCACAGTCTCACCACTAGAAGCTTTAATGTTTGCTTGTGCGAAAAAATATTCGTCACCGATTTTAATTGGCCAGCTATTGATATATGTCGGTCTGGTAAAACCAATCAAATCATGCTGCTTAAGTTCTTCAGGTTGTGTTGGTGTTCCCTTAAAAGCTAGATAGTCAGGACTTGCCACAATATATAAACGGCTCTTACATACCAATTTGGCGTGCAGACTAGAGTCATTAAGCTCCCCAAATCGAAATGCGACATCGGTTTTATGCTGAAGTAAGTCAATCACCTGATCATTACTATTTAACTCGATTTCAATATCGGGATAGCACGCACGAAACTTATGCATTAATGGTGCAATCACGTGCAAAACAAACGGTGTGGCGGAATCAACACGAATAAGGCCAGCAGTCCCCTGATCAGACTTTTGTAGTTCTTCTTCGGCCGCATTCAGTTCATTTAAAATTTTTCGAGCCTTCGTAAGGAACTGTTGCCCTTCTTGAGTGAGTTTTAGTTTACGCGTTGTTCGTTCTAACAATGTTACATCTAACTTCGCTTCCAAACGTGTTAAAGATCGACTCACCCCTGAAGGTGTTTGCTTTAAATGTTCTGCTGCCGCCACAAATGAACCTGTATCAACAATTGTGATAAAGGCAATAAGTTCTTCAATTGTTGATTTCATGGTTTATTCTATTATTGACTAAACTTCAAAGATATTTTGCTTATTCATCTATTTTTTCGCAACAATAAAAAAAGCAAAATGCATCTCAAGTTAAACAATTATTTAATTCCAGGTGAATACATGAATATCCCACGTTTTGGTCTAGGAACTTTCCGCCTTAAAGAACAAGCTGTGATTGATTCTGTTAAAAATGCGCTAGATGTCGGTTATCGTGCAATTGATACTGCTCAAATTTATGAAAATGAAGCAGCAATTGGTCAAGCGATTGCTGAAAGTGGCGTATCACGTCAGGACTTATTTTTAACTACAAAAATCTGGGTAGATAATTTTGCCCAAGAGAAGTTTATTCCAAGCTTAAAAGAGAGCTTACAAAAGCTTCGTACTGACCATGTCGATTTAACTTTGATTCACTGGCCAGCACCGGACTTAGGCGTTTCGATTCCTGAAGTCATGCAGCTTTTACTTGAAGCAAAACAACAAGGCTTAACCAAACAAATTGGTATTTCGAACTTTAATATTGCACTTACTCAACAAGCAATTGACACAATTGGTGTAGAGCATATTGCAACAAATCAGATTGAGCTGAGTCCTTATCTTCAAAACCATAAACTTGTAAATTTCTTACAAGAGAAGAATATTGATGTCACTTCATACATGACGCTTGCATACGGCAAAGTGCTTCACGATCCTGTTTTAGCTGAAATTGCGGCAGCAAATAAAGCGTCAACAGCACAAATTGCACTGGCATGGGCATTGCAACGTGGTTTTGCAGTTATTCCATCTTCGACTAAACGTGAAAACCTGATTAGCAACTTAAAAGCACAGGATATCGAGTTAACTTCAGCTGAAATGCAAATGATTGCTGAGCTCGACCGTAATGGCCGTGAAGTTAGCCCAGAGCCATGGGCACCTGTTTGGGACTAAACTCATGAACACTCAATCAAATACGGCGTTCTCGTTATTGGCCTTGGCAATTGGTGCCTTTGCCATTGGTACCACGGAATTTTCTCCAATGGGATTGCTACCGAATATCGCTCATGATTTAGGTATTTCAATTCCAACAGCCGGAATGTTAATTACAGGCTATGCACTTGGTGTAATGCTCGGTGCCCCCTTCATGACCCTATGGTTTGGTGGTTTTGCACGACGTAATGCGCTTATTTTTTTGATGGCGATCTTTACGGTGGGTAACCTGATTGCAGCGTTTTCACCAAGCTATATGAGCTTATTAGGTGCACGTCTCATTACAAGCCTGAACCACGGTGCCTTTTTCGGGATTGGCTCTGTTGTGGCAGCGAGTATTGTACCTGCGCACAAACAAGCCAGTGCTGTAGCAACCATGTTTATGGGTTTAACCATTGCCAATATTGGTGGTGTACCTTTGGCAACATGGGTTGGGCAAAATATTGGCTGGCGTATGTCTTTCCTTGCAATCTCCGTGCTCGGCGTTATTACTATGCTCGCTTTATGGAAAGCACTACCGCAAGGTATGGTTGCCCAAAAACCTAATGTAAAGGCCGAGTTGAAGGTATTAACGCGTACTCCTGTGGTGCTTGCATTACTCACAACCGTACTTGGTGCAGGAGCAATGTTTACGCTCTATACCTATATTGCGCCAAGTTTGACTGAGTTTACCCATGCTTCACCGACCTTCATTACGTTCATGTTAGTGTTGATTGGTGTCGGTTTCTCGATTGGTAACCATTTAGGTGGCCGTTTTGCAGACTTGTCCATCAACAAAACTCTGATTGGTTTCTTGGTGCTGTTGATCGTGATGATGGTGACTTTCCCAATTCTTGCCCAAAGCCAGATTGGAGCAGCCATTGCGTTGGTGATTTGGGGTGCAGCAACCTTTGCTTTAGTACCGCCCTTACAAATGCGTGTCATGTCAGTGGCTCACGAAGCTCCAGGGCTTGCCTCTTCAGTAAATATCGGTGCGTTTAACCTAGGTAACGCAGTCGGTGCCGCCGCAGGTGCGTTAGTACTCGATTTAGGTTGGGGTTATAGCGCAGTATCATTTGCTGGTGCATTATTGGCGGGGTTAGGTTTGTTACTGGTTCTATTCCAAATCAAACGTGAAAGCAGCCCGACACAAGCTTTGCAACAGTGTTCAGATTAATAAAAAAAGCGCCTGATCTCAGGCGCTTTTTTTCACTTACTTATTTTAAAATATCGGGTAATTTAGGTTGCTCATAAATCGGGTTCATTACTTCCCGCTTCATTTTAAGCAGCATCTGATAAGGTTGCTGTTGAACAAACATATTTACGAAGCTTAAAGGAATTGAACCTGCAGGATCAGCATAACCACTCGTGGTTACTTTAACTTTGTTATTCGCTAATTTCTGGAACGTCCATTCACCTTCATAACGGGTTAAACGAACCACATCAGGTTGAGTCGGATAGTTACTATTAATCGCTGTGTTCTTAATCGTAATAACACCATTAGCAGCTTTACTCATTTTTCCTTTAACGACTACATCGCGATCTTTTAGGGGAAAAGGAAAATCTAATACCATATATAAAGTAAATTCACCCTTCTTCTCATCTTGAGAGAGCATTTCAACTTTACCCATATAAGGAACCCATTGCGCTGCGCGATTTACATCTAAAATTACTGCAACAGCACGCTCAATGGGTACATCAAAGGTTGTTTCAGCTTTGTATTGAAAGACTGGATTATCGGCCTTTTGATAGGTCCAGACTTTAATATGATTACGGTCTAGACTGAGTTTAGCCTTGTCTGTAGGGGCAGCCCCTACACAGAGGCTGCTTAAGCAAAGAAGAGTGGTTAAAGCAATTTGTTTTTTATTCATGTTCTGCTCTATCTTGTTTTTCTCGCCACATATAGGACGTGTACAGATGGTTTACACCTGTACGTCGTTCAACCCTAACACATCTTTCATGTCGTATTTGTGCGCTTCACGACCTACAACCCATGCAGCAGCTCGTACTGCGCCAGCAGCAAAGTTCATACGGTTAGTGGCTTTATGAGTCACTTCAACGCGCTCACCCTCACCAATAAACATGACAGTATGTTCACCAACAATATCGCCACCACGGATGGTCTCAAACCCAATGGTTTGGCGATCACGTGGACCGGTATGCCCTTCACGACCATAAACAGCAACTTCTTTTAAGTTACGGCCTAAAGTATCAGCAATCGCCTCACCCATCATGAGTGCTGTACCAGATGGTGCATCTACTTTATGACGGTGATGAGCCTCAATCACTTCAATATCTACTGTATCGCCAAATACTTTTGCTGCAAGCTCAAGTAACTTGATTGATACATTTACGCCAACAGAATAGTTTGCCGCATATACAACAGGTATGTGTTTTGCCGTTTCATCAAGCTCAGCTTTTTGTTCATCGGACATACCCGTTGTTCCAATCACTATAGCTACCCCAGCTTCACGACATAACTTTAGGTGCTCAGATGTCGCAGCAGGAGTCGAAAAGTCAATTACAACGTCACAGTCTTTAAGAACCTCAGCCAAGCTTCCGGTAAGCTTCACTCCAATTGAACCAATTCCTGCAAGTTCACCAGCATCAGCACCGATTAAAGTACTTTCTGGGCGTACAACAGCAGCTCCCAATTGATAACCTGCTTGTTGAACTGCCTGAATAAGTATACGACCCATACGGCCGCCTGCACCCAAAATACCAATGCGTGGAGCTGCTGACATAATCCTTCCCAATCTTGTGTTTTACGTAATTGGCTTACTATATCAAAACTCTTTGCTCACAATAAAAAGTAAAAAATATTTTTTAAGATGAACCGAAATTTAAACAGTTTTCACAAAAGTTAAAGAATTGATCTGCACACTACTGAGCCACGAATGAAAAAAAGATGACTATAAGGAGTTCAGCATGCATTCGAAAATTATGGGCTTAATAGCCGTTATGGGGATGATGAGTTCAGTGGCATTTGCAGAACCTGCAATCCAACCTGGGGACACACTAGAAAGCTTATCTAAAGCACGCATTACCACAAATGTAAATTCTCAGGCAGCAACACCTACACCTCAAAAAAGTCTGGCAAGCAATACTAATGCTGAAGTTAAAGTCGAGGATATCGACCCGATCATTGAAGAAAAAACCGCAGAAGTAGAAACAGTAAAAGTAGCTGTACAACCAGTGACTCAAGCTACTGTCGAGGCTGTAGTAGCTCCAGTTGCATCAAACGAACTTATTGTAAGTGTTGACGATATTGATGTCGCTCATCCTACAGAGTAATCGCTAGTCATTTTCTTTTAAGCAGAATAACAATAATAAGATAAATCAGCGCAATAAAAAGGCGGATATTTTTGAATATCCGCCTTCTTTTTAATTTCTGATCTAATCAATCATTAATCAAATAAGCGATCAAAGAATGATTTTTTCTTTGGTGAAGAGGCACTGTCTTCGCCATCAAAAGATGCTTGTAATTCTTTAAGCAATTCACGTTGACGAGAGGTTAAGTTGACTGGTGTTTCTACCACGATACGGCAAAGTAGATCACCCACCATACTGCTACGTACAGGGCGCACACCTTTACCACGTAAACGGAATAATTTACCTGTTTGAGTACCCTCAGGAATCTTCAAGCTAACGCGGCCTTCCAACGTTGGGATTTCAATTTCTTTACCAAGTGCAGCATCCGCAATGCTTACTGGTACGTCCATATATAAATCGGCGCCATCACGTTGGAAAATTTCGTGTTCACGAACCACCACTTCAACGTATAAGTCACCAGCTTGACCATCACGGATCGCCTCGCCTTTACCACTTAAACGAACGCGGTCACCGTTGTCGACACCCGCTGGAATAGTGACTTCTAATGTTTGCTGACGATCAGCTACACCTGAACCATGACATGCATGGCATGGGTTCTTAATAATTTTGCCTTGGCCACGACATGTGCCGCAAGTTTGTTGTACAGAGAAGAAACCTTGCTGCATACGCACTTGTCCTGAACCATGACAAGTTTTACAAGTTTCCACATCTTTTGGATTTTTAGAGCCTTTACCATCACACACGTCACATGGTGCCGGAGCAGTAAAGGTAATTGTTTTCTTAACCCCTTTTACAGCTTCCTCAAGGGTAAGTTCCATTACATAGCGTAAATCTGAACCGCGACGTTGGCGTTGCTGACGTCCGCCGCCACCAAACGCTCCACCAAAGATATCACCGAACTGGCTAAAAATATCTTCTGCACTGAAACCGCCAAAGCCACCACCAGCGCCACCAAAGCCACCTTCAAACGCATTATGTCCCATACGGTCATACATGCTGCGTTTTTCGCTGTCCGATAAAATCTCATAAGCTTCTGAAGCTTCTTTAAATTTTTCTTCAGCCTCGGCATTGTCAGGGTTTCTGTCAGGATGATATTTCATCGCCAATTTACGATAGGCTTTTTTGATCTCATCATCACTTGCGGTTTTTGAAACGCCTAAAACCTCATAATAATCACGTTTAGCCATGTTTGGCGGTGCTCCTCACGGAAATTTTATCAATACTCTATTGCCGACTAAATGGGGGGCTTTAGCCGAATTTACAAGGGGAAAACTTTCAAAAAACAGATATATTAAAAAACTGCCTTATTTTTTAAATATTTAGACAAGCCTTTTAACCATGCATTTAATAAAAATAACCAAGCAATAGCGCTAAAAACAACACCAGCAACTGTTGATGCCGTTACCCAAAGGTTACTGTTCCATGCAAAAAAGAAAAGAGGAATAAACCAAACAACAGCAAAAACTGACATGAAGAGGAATAGAATACCATTGCGCATAATCCAGAGCGCATGAGCATGAATCCAAACTTCCGCATCATCCACAACAGCTACTTTACGAGCGACCAGATAAGCAAAGGCCGCAAAAATAACCGTAAACAATGCAAGAAACATGAACGCATAAGAAATCACAATATAACGGCGATGCTGTTCGATATGGTCTTGCCCCATCTGTATTTCACCTCAATTCACTGCACTGTGCCTATTTTTTATGCAGTGAAATAATCCTGTATTTTTTGTGTAAAGACAGGTGCTACTATATTGGAGTTTTCAATATTTCGCACCTTTATTCACAAAAAATTTATGTATTTTATGCTGTTTTTTTCACCTTAAACCACGCAGCATACAATGCAGGCAGGAAAAATAATGTCAGCAAGGTGGCTACAATCAGTCCACCCATAATTGCAACGGCCATTGGACCGAAGAAAATACTTCGTGAAAGTGGGATCATTGCTAATACCGCTGCCAAGGCTGTCAGAATAATTGGACGGAAACGGCGTACGGTTGCGTCAATAATCGCTTCCCATGTTGGATGCCCTGCTTGCCGGTCTTGTTCAATCTGATCAATCAGAATGAGTGAGTTACGCATAATCATTCCGGATAAAGCAATGGTTCCCAGCATAGCCACAAAACCAAATGGCTTATTAAATAAAAGTAAGAACAAAACTACTCCAATTAAACCTAATGGTGCAGTCAAAAATACAATAGTTGCTCTCGATAGACTCTTAAGCTGAATCATGAGTAATGTCATGACCACTGCCAAAAATAATGGCATACCAGCATTGACCGAACTTTGTCCTCGTGCTGACTCTTCGACAGTTCCCCCCACTTCAATGAGGTAACCACTTGGTAACTCAGCACGTAACTTATCCATTGATTCGGCTAACTCGCCAACAACAGTCGCTGGCTGTAATTTGGTACGAATATCTGCACGTACGGTAATTGTTGGTAAGCGGTTACGATGCCAGATCAGGCCATCTTCAAATCTATATTCAATTTTAGCAATCTGAGCTAAAGGCACTGTCGTACCATTTGCAGTTGGGACTGCTAAACTTGCAAGAGAAGCGACTTCAACACGCTCAGCTTGATCACCACGTAAACGGATTTCGATCAGCTCACGCTTTTCACGATACTGTTCAATCGCACTACCTGTAATTGAAGCATTCAGGAAGTTTGCCAAATCCACACTTGAGACACCCATTTGTCGAGCACGATCTTGATCAATCTGAATCGCAATGATTTTGCTCGGCTCACCCCAGTCCAAATGTACATTGGTAGTATTTGGGTTTTCACCAATCACCTTCGCAACCTGCTGTGCTTCTTTACGTACCAGATTGAGATCTTCACCTGACACACGATACTGCAATGGATAACCTACAGGCGGACCATTTTCCAGTAATGACACACGGGTACGAACTTGTGGGAGCAACTGTTTAATTTGAGTTTCTAGCGAGCGACGAATTTCATCACGGTCATCAAGTGAGGTCGCTAAAACAACAAACTGTGCAAAGCTCGCTTGTGGTAATTGCTGGTCTAACGGTAAATAAAAACGTGGTGAGCCTGTACCCACATAGGCCACATAGTTATCAATACCTTTTTGTTTAGACAGGAACTGTTCAACCTTTTTCACCGCTTGTTCTGTAGCAGTTAAAGAAGCGCCTTCTTCAAGTTTTAGATCAACTAAAATTTCGGTACGGTTTGATGGCGGGAAAAACTGCTGAGGAACCATTTTAAACATCAGTACAGAGAGCACGAATATCCCAACCGTTGTCGCAATTACAGTCTTACGATAGGTCACACAAAACTCGACCATTTTCCTAAAACGTAAATAGAAACTAGATTGATAAGGATCGTAATGATGGTCCTGTGAAATCTCGATCGTTTGTGGTTGCGGTTTTTTCGTTAATCTTGCCCATAAACGAACATACCAAGGAGCTTGATGCCCAGTCTTGGTAAAATCAGGCAGTAGTTTTTCACCCAAATAAGGCACAAATAAAACTGCAGCAACCCAAGACACCAATAAGGCAATGGTCACCACCTGAAAGATTGAACGTGTATATTCACCCGTACTGGACTGTGCCGTAGCGATAGGTAAAAAACCTGCCGCGGTAATCAATGTTCCTGTCAGCATTGGAAAGGCCGTTGTTTTCCATGCAAATCCAGCAGCCTTAATTCGGCTATAGCCCTGTTCCATCTTAATTGCCATCATCTCGACTGCAATAATGGCGTCATCAACCAGTAGACCTAAAGCTAAAATCAGAGCACCGAGAGAAATTTTATGTAACCCGACATCGAATACATTCATGCCGGCAAAAGTCATTGCTAAAACTAAAGGAATGGAAAAAGCGACTACCAATCCGGTACGGAAACCTAAAGAGAAAAAGCTCACTAACAAGACAATAATGATTGCTTCAGCGAGTACTTTTACAAATTCATGAATACTACGTTGTACTGCTACAGGTTGATCAGATACCTTCTGTAGTTTCATGCCTAAAGGTAAGGTTTTTTGGAGCTGGGCAAATTCGGACTCTAGATTTTTGCCCAAGGCAATAATATCCCCGCCTTTACGCATAGACACGGCGAGACCAATACCATTTTCCCCCATAAAACGCATACGTGGCTGAGCCGGTTGACTAAAACCACGGTAGACATCAGCAACATCACCAAGCTGGATGGTTTTATTGCCGACTAATAAAGGAATTTTTTTAATTTCATCAACGCTGTTTAAATGCCCACTTACACGTATTTGAATACGGTCTGTACCGGTTTCAAAGAAACCTGCGCTTGCCATACTATTTTGCTTTTGTAAGGCTTCTTGAATTGCAGAAAGAGGAATACCGAGTTGGACTGCTTTTGTATTTGAAATCTCAATCCAGATTTTTTGATCTTGTAAGCCAATCAATTCAACTTTACTAACATCCTTGACTCTTTGTAGTTGTAATTGCAAACGATCTGCATATTCTTTGAGAAGTGCATAGTCAAAGTCTTTGCCTGTCAGTACATAAATATTACCGAAAGTATCCCCGAACTCATCATTGAAAAAAGGACCCTGTACACCACTTGGCAGTTCAGTACGAATGTCATTAACCTTTTTACGAACGTTGTACCAAACATCAGGAATTTGTGCAGAAGTGAGCGAGTCCTTAGCAACAAATGTAACCATCGACTCACCTGGACGGGAGTAGGCCATAATCTTTTCATACTGCCCAGTTGTCATCAGTTCCTTTTCAATACGATCAGTCACTAACGTTGAAACTTCTTTGGCAGTCGCTCCAGGCCAGAATGTTTTGACAACCATCACTTTAAAGGTAAATGGCGGATCTTCACTTTGAGATAATTTGGAATAGGAAATTGCACCGATAATGGCAAGCAACAACATAAAATAAAGGACGATACCTTTATTGTTCAGTGCCCATTCCGAGAGATTGAATTTCATGGCTTTGTTGCCCCCTGAATTTTCACCGCGCGGTTTTCACGGTCAATCGGATGGATCTTCTGCTTATCACGTAGTAAATGGACACCACCAATCACAACCCAATCATTTGGTGTTAACCCCGTTAATACAGGCACACTGTCTCGGCCATAAGCTCCCACGGTTACAGGTACTTTGCGTAAAGTTTGATTTGCATTTACGACCCATACATAGGGCTGATTATCTGTGGCAGAAACACTCGAAAGTGGCACACTCATGACATTGGTTTGAGTCGAGCTAAAAAATACCCGAGCACTTTGTCCAAGCTGAATAGCAGATTGGCCTTCTTTGAGTGCTACTTTGACTGTAAAAGTACGAGACTGGTCAGCCGCTGGAGAAACTTCACGTACATATCCGGCAAATTTTTCATTCGGTTTAGACCACAAGGTAATCCAAGCTGCTTGACCAACCTTGATCTCGGTAACTGCTTGTTCTGGTACGCCTATAACCACTTCACGTTCGCCATCAATAGCCAATTGATAAGCTGCTTGTCCTGCTGAAACGACTTGTCCAATTTCAATATTACGCGCGGTAATCACTCCGTTTTTATTAGAAATAAGTTGGTTATAACCAGTTTGATTTGCAGAAACTTCATAGTTAGAGCGGGCTTGTTGTAACGCTGCTTGCGCTGCGTCGTATTGATTTTTTACCGTATCAAATTGTGAACGGCTAACTGCATTTACAGGTAATAATTGTTGGAAACGTTTAAGTTCATCTGATGCTGTTTTCGCTGCTGCCTGTGCATTTTGTAATTGAGCTTTGGCCGCATTTAATTGTAACTGTGCATCTGCTACATCGAGTTTCGCTAAAACTTGTCCAACTTTAACTCGGTCACCTACATCGACATAGCGAGCCGTAACTTGTCCACCTACTCGAAATGCCAAGGCAGTTTGTTGTCGAGCCTGTACATCTCCTGCATAGCTTTTTAATTCGTTTAGTGTGGTCGAAGGCTGCGTTACCATCACGTAGGGTATTTCTTCTGTTTTGGGTGCCTCTTTACTACACCCCATTAATGTGACCGTGCAAACAATCACCATACTCATGATGAGAGGTTTTAACAGATTCATATCTTATCGCTCTTATTCAAACTGATTTTTAAGGCACAATATGCTTGCATCATAGTTTGTTTGTTTTTTAATTAATATACCCATGGGTACATTAATTAAAAAAAACTTATAAATATTTATTTTTTTAATCTTTTATTAGAGGGTTTTGTGCAAACAGTTAATCAAAGTGGTCGCCCCAAAGATCTAGAAAAGCGTGCTCGTATCCTACAAGCTGCTAAAGCTATTTTTTTAAAATCTGGTTATCACAGTACCAGCATGAACCAGATTGCGCAGGAAGCAGGCGTTACCAAACTTACGGTTTATAACCACTTTCAAGACAAAGCCAATCTATTTATCTGTGCGATTACGGAAACATGTGAAGAGACACTCGGCACTAAACAATTTGAATTAGATGCTTCCGTAGACTTTTATCAAGCACTTTTTAGTGTGTGTTCACGCGCCTTACAAATTATTTATTCACCTGAGGCACTAAAACTTGAACATGTATTATTTGAACTCGCAGCGGAACAAAGCCCATTAGCTGAACAATTTTTTACGGCATCTCATACTCGCCTGCAAAATGAGTTAGCTGCGTTCTTCCAAAAGGCAGCCGAATTAGGCTTTATTCAATCCGATGATCCGATTTATCAAACAGAACTTCTTTTAACTTTATTGCTTGGTGTACGCCACCATAAGGTTTTACTTGGAATTATTACTGTACCCAATGCTCAAGAACTAAATCAGATTATTCGAGATGCTCTTGACTTATTTTTCCTCAAATATCGGAATTAAACCAAAGTCCGATTGCCAAAATTTGCATCAGGTGCATGCCATCTTTTGAAGCGTTATAAGCGATTTAAATGTTATTTTTTAAGCAAAAATTCACATTTTCTTACGCTCAAAGCTTGGAATGTTCGTTAATCGCGCTATATTCGATAAGAATAAGAACAGGAGAAAATAGCATGGTTCAGCAAATCGATGCGCCACTGCGTGAGGATGTCCGCTTACTTGGCAATTTGTTAGGTGAAACCCTAAAACAACATGCAGGACAAGAACTGTTTAATCAGATCGAGCAAATCCGTGCTCTTGCCAAAGGTGCACGTGATGGTCAAGCTGAAGCCGAAAAGCAATTAGAACAATTATTTTTAGAACTGCCCGATGAAGAGCTATTACCTCTTACCCGCGCTTTCTCTCATTTTCTGAATTTTGCCAATATTGCCGAGCAATATCATGTGGTACGTAGCCGCAGACAGGCAGAGTTTGATTCGGAGGCTAATTCTCCAAATCCACTTGTTCACTTATTTCAAAAGTTTAAAGATAAAAGTATTTCGACAGAAAAACTATTCCAGCAAATTTGTGATCTTAAGATCGAATTGGTACTTACAGCACACCCAACCGAAGTAAGCCGTCGTACCCTCATTCAAAAATATGACGATATTAATGCTTGTCTTTCACAACTCGATCAGCAAAAACTTACTCCACGCGAACGTCAAAATGCGCTTGCCAACTTAAAACAACAAATTAGTTCAGCTTGGCAGACAGATGAAATCAGACAGCACCGCCCGACTCCTGTCGATGAAGCAAAATGGGGCTTTGCAACCATTGAGCAAACGCTTTGGAATGCCGTACCTAAGTTTATTCGTGAATTAAATGAGTTAGTTCAAGACAATTGCCAACAAAACTTACCACTCAATATTGCACCAGTCCGCTTCGCATCTTGGATGGGCGGCGACCGTGATGGTAACCCGAACGTTACTCATCAAATCACTCAAGAAGTATTATGGTTATCACGCTGGCAAGCTGCCGACCTTTACCTAAGAGATATTGAGAATTTACGTTGGGAGCTTTCAATTCAGGCTTGTTCTGAAGAGATGATCCAAGCGATTGGTAGTCCACACCCAGAACCTTATCGCGAGTATTTACGTGCAACACGAGAGCGTTTAAAAGCAACTCGTCATTGGTTAGCCCAGCGCCTACAAGGTTTAGAAGCAGACGATAGCAATGTCATTAAAAGTAAAGATGAGCTATTACAACCATTATTACTGTGCTATCGCTCTTTAATTGATAGTAATCTGCCTGAAATCGCAAATGGTCAACTTCTCGACTTTATCTACCGTGTGAACTGTTTTGGTATTGAACTACTTAAACTTGATATTCGCCAAGAATCGGGCCGTCATCGCCAAGCCATTTCAGCCATTACCGAATACTTAGGTTTGGGTAATTTTGAGTCATGGACTGAACAAGCCCGTCAAAACTTCCTGATTCAGGAGCTCCAAAGCAAACGTCCGTTGCTACCGAAATATATTAATGAGCCTGAAGGTAGTTTGATTGGCCACCCAGATGTAGAGGAAGTATTTGCAACTATGCGTACTTTGGCAGACCAACCACCAGAGTCGTTAGGGGCTTATATTATTTCGATGGCTGAATATCCGAGTGATGTTTTAGCTGTATTGTTATTGCAAAAAGAAGCCGGTATTCAGCATCCTTTACGTGTGGTGCCTCTATTTGAAACTTTAAAAGATTTAGATGGCGCTGCAACTACCATGAATACGCTGTTCAATATGCATTGGTATAAGCAGCACATTCAGGGCAAACACGAAGTGATGATCGGTTACTCCGACTCAGCAAAAGATGCTGGCTTCATGTCTGCTAACTGGGCACAATACCGTGCTCAAGAAGAGCTGACTGCAATTGCTAGTAAACACGGCGTACAGTTGACTCTGTTCCACGGTCGTGGCGGCTCAATTAGCCGTGGTGGTGCTCCAACTCAACAGGCACTATTCTCACAACCGCCAGGTTCAATCTCTGGTGCAATTCGTGTAACAGAACAAGGTGAAATGATCCGCTTCAAATTCGGTCTAGAAGGTATTGCCATGCAAAACCTTGAAATCTATACCGCAGCAACACTTGAAGCGACATTATTGCCACCACCAGAGCCTAAGGCCGAATGGCGTGAACTCATGAACCGTATGACAGATCATTCCGTGAAGGTTTATCGTCAAACAGTGCGTGAAAACCCACATTTTGTGAAGTATTTACGTACCGTCACGCCTGAGCTTGAGTTACAAATGTTGCCACTAGGCTCGCGTCCGGCAAAACGTAAAGTGAGTGGTGGCATCGAATCTTTACGTGCTATTCCATGGGTATTTGCGTGGACTCAAATCCGCTTGATGTTACCAGCATGGTTAGGTACAGGCGCTGCCATTAATGAAGTAATTGCCGATCAGCAAAAAGCAACACTTGATGAAATGCTCCAGCAATGGCCTTATTTCCAAACGCTCATTGATATGTTGGAAATGGTATTGTCTAAAGCCGATGCCAACATTGCACTCTACTACGAGTCTCATTTAACTGAAGATGAAGATTTAAAAGTGCTCGGTAACCAATTACGTCAGCGCTTAAAAGATGCTGTTGAAACGTTACTTAAATTGAAAGATGAATCAAAGCTTCTTAGCAATAACGAGGTTCTGGATCAATCTATGCAGGTCCGTAAACCATATTTACTTCCTTTGCATCTTTTACAAGCTGAACTCATGAAACGCCGCCGTGATTATCTCGCGGAGCGTCAGGCAGAACATACCCCTGTTGACCATGCACTGATGGTGAGTATTGCAGGTATTGCTGCTGGTTTACGTAATACGGGCTAAGCTGTTTTTACCAATTGTTTGACAAAGCAGTACATCGGTGATGTGCTGCTTTTTACTTGCAAAGTTCCCCATTTTTTATAAATTTTCCACGATTTATTATTTTTTTAAATATTTTTTAAAAATCATAAAATTAATTTTTATAATAAAAAAATAACTAATTCCTTATATTTAGAATTCTTTAAATTATACCAATCGTTAAAAAATAATTACTTTTCACTCACATACTGCTCTCTAGAGATTAAATGCATTCCCAAGAAAGAGTATCATTGCACCAATTAAAGAATAACGAGCTCATTTTATGTCCAACTGGTTTCCAAAATGGCAGCCTTACCAAGGTGATGTTGACCATCGACCGGTCTCTACCAATGAATATCTCCCCCCAGTTCAAAGTGCCATTTTAGGCATCCAACATGCATTTGCCATGTTCGGAGCCACCGTTTTAGCACCATTACTCATGGGCTTTAATCCTAACCTTGCTATTTTAATGTCTGGTATCTGTACCATCCTGTTCTTCTTAATTACAGGTGGACGTGTTCCAAGTTATTTAGGATCGAGTTTTGCCTTTATTGGTGTTGTTGCAGCAGCTACGGGGCATATCACAGGTTCAGGGGCCAATCCAAATCTTTCAATTGCGTTAGGCGGAATCGTAGCCTGCGGTATCTTTTATGCACTCATCGGTTTTATTGTGATGCTTACTGGTACACGCTGGATTGAAAAACTCATGCCACCTGTGGTGACTGGTGCAATCGTGATGATTATTGGTCTAAACCTTGCACCTGTCACCATTAAAGGTGTTGCAGGCCAACCCTTTGAAATGTGGATGGCTTTAATTACCGTACTTTGTATGGGCAGTATTGCGGTCTTTACGCGTGGTTTATTACAACGTTTACTTCTATTAGTTGGTTTAATTTTGGCTTATGCAATTTATGCCATCACGACTAATGGGTTAGGTTTAGGTAAACCAATCGATTTTAGCCAGATCTCACAGGCTGCATGGTTCGGTATTCCAAGCTTTTCACATCCTACTTTTGATACCAAGGCTATTTTAATTATCGCGCCGGTTGCACTCATTTTAGTGGCAGAAAACTTGGGCCATATTAAAGCAGTAGGTGCAATGACTGGTGAAAACCTGACGCCACAATTAGGCAAAGCATTTGTTGCAGATGGTTTAGCGACTACACTTTCTGGTAGTGTTGGCGCACCAGGCATGACCACTTACGGTGAAAACATTGGTGTGATGGCGGTTACTCGTGTGTACTCAACGATTGTATTTGTGATTGCAGGTATCTTCGCTATTTTCTTAGGGCTATCCCCAAAATTTGGTGCTGTCATTAGCACTATTCCCAGTGCAGTCCTCACAGGTGCATCTATTGTGGTATTTGGTTTAATTACCATTGCTGGTACAAAAATCTGGATCGAAAACAAAGTTGATTTTTCTAACAATAAAAATCTGATTGTGGCTTCAGTAACCATTATTTTGGGTGCTGGTAATTTTGAATTATTGTTCGGTAATTTCAATTTAGGCGGTATTGGCACCGCAACATTTGCAGCCATTATTCTAAACTGGTTGTTTAGTTTAAAAGATAAAACTTAAATTCAAAAAGGCAGCGTAAGCTGCCTTTTTTCATTGCGATTTAGTATGATGAATTTTTGCATTTCAATACGTTCCTATCATGCGTTTTGATTTTTTTGATTTACAGCTAGTTCTTCATATTGTCTCGACTGGTAGTCTAACCAAAGGTGCTGACCGTTCTGCAATTTCACTTCAAGCAGCGAGTGAGCGTATAAAAAAACTCGAACAGTATTTTGAAACACCCTTATTTATTCGCCAAACCACAGGCGTAGAACTCACCACAGCTGGACATGCATTTGTAGAGCATGCTCGTCAGCTTTTAGCTCAAAAAGATCAACTCGAACAAGAAATGCAGCGCTTTAAGTCTTCTACAACTCAAGCATTAACACTTTGGTGTAACTCTTCTGCTCAAAGCGAATATTTGCCTCCGTTATTACCGCAATATCTGGTGCTTCATCCCGAAATGAGTATCGATTTGCACGAAGCAGAAAGTTCAGAAATTGTAGATGCATTAACCCAAGGAATTGCGAGCCTTGGCTTGGTCTCAAGCTTTTTTGATACTCGACATTTGCAAACAAAAGAATTTGCGAGTGATCCTTTAGTTTTGATTTGTCCTGCTACACATGAGTTAGCTCAATATCAAAAGCTAAATTTGGTAGAGGCTTTAAGCTATGGTTTTATTGGCCTTAAAGCCCATCACTCTTTGCAACAGTCCATTGAAACTCAAGCGAAATTAGTAGGATTTAACATACAGTACCGTTTACGCTTACCTAACTTTAGTGCAATTGCTGAGGTTGTTGCCAAAGGCGTGGGTATTGCGATTATGCCTGCCCGTGCGGCGCAGCGCTTGCAATCGGACTATGATTTTCATTCCATCCAATTACTCGGCGCATGGGCAAACCGAAAACTACTTTTGGCAACACAAAATTTCAGCCAACTGTCTAGTAGTTATAAGCAATTTGCAGATTTCCTATTAGAGCATCGCCCTTAGAAATTTGGCTTAGTGCAAAATCATATAAAGTCCTAATGACACTAAACCTATAAAAAAGATACGGCGAAATAACTGCTCATTGAGTCGATAACGAATTCTTTTACCGATCCACATTCCAACGAGTGCCGCCAACAAAGCAGCAAAAGATAAACGATAGTCCAGTGTTACTCCCGACATCGGGTTATGATGTAAAAACACTGCAAGGCAAATGGTAGAGACGGTAAATGTTAATCCCAAGGCTTGTACCAGTTCGTCACGTTTTAAATGTAAAGACTGCAAATATGGCACGATAGGAATAATAATAACGCCTGTTGCTACTGTCACTGCCCCACCAATATATCCAATAATCGGCGATAACCAGCGCTCATGTTTACCTAAGTGTGGAAGTTTCTTGACACATAATCCATAAAGCCCATATAAGGCCAACATACTTCCTAATAAAATCTCACTACTGTGCCCATGGCTTTGACTTAAAGTCGGCAAAAAGCTCCATATTGAACCAGCAACAATGCCTATAAGCAAAGTCCAGAAACGGCGAATAAAAGTCCAAACATGCCCCTCAGCAAAAAGTTGCCAGACATTGGTGACCATTGAAGGAACAATGAGTAGGGATGCTGCCTGAAAAGGACTCATTGCGATGGTAAGTAAGCCCATTGAGACCGCGGGCAATCCTAAGCCGATCATGCCTTTAATCATGCCCGCAAAGACAAATACCATCATAATAATAGCTAGAAATGTCACTGTTTATCTCCGATTCCCTACATGGTTATGCTACGGAAAAAACAGGTTTTGCCCTATTCTTGTTTTTTGGAGTAGGCCTCAATTAGAAGTTGAGGCTGTTTTATATTTTTCTTCTAAAACATTGCTAAAAATGCTTTCAATCATCCAAACCCGATACAAACTATTAAATACATAACTTTGCCCATCAATACGCAACTCTAAAACTGGTAAATCAGGCTGATGTTTATTCTTGCAAAGCGCATCATTTTGCTCCAAAACAGACGGTACATCCTGTTCGGTTAAATGCTCAATGCCAAGTTGTTGCTGTAACTGTTGGAAATGCTTCTGGAAAGATGGATCTTTTCCTTTAGTCCAAACGGCCTGCAAAATAGTAAAAATTGCATCGAGTTGCTGATTTTCTGGCACACTATAAAAAAGCTTTGCCATCTCAAGCGTACTTTCTTCTGTAGGGCGGCAAAAAGGAGTAAAAGCCACTTCAGTACGTTTAGAAACACGGGTTGCCAAGCTCCAGTCAAACCAGTCTCTGCCCCGATAACTCAGCGGATAGACTTTTAACTGAATATCATAATAGTCTGCGAGTTCTTCTTTAATATATGCAAGAAGTAACCAGCTCATTGGATCTTCTAAAGCAATAAATACATCAAGCTCAGGGTGAAGAGCCTGAATTTCATTAAGTGCTTCAGCATCATTAATCAAATGTTCACGCCATTCGATATGATTAATTAAAAAAATCGGAATACCTGTCAGTAACTTTTGTTGTTTTAAACGACGGGTTAGACGTAATAAATCATCCACTGCGTGATATTTACGTCCACCAAACTCAAAATACGCTGCCTGTACAGGCTCATCTGTAAAAATACGTTCTGGGAAGTGCTGTGGCATCTGATGCTTCACCGCCATGGCATGTAAAGTACGTAACTTTCCATATTGCTGTTGCCAAAGCATGTGAAAGATATCTTCAAGTAAATGGAAGAAGTTCTGACCTTGTAATGGGGTTCTTTTTAGTATGACAGCGGCTTGTTTTAAAGCTTCTTGGCTTGGGATTTCTGGGAACTCATCAAAAGCAAATCGATGCTGATTTGCTAAAATCTTGGCATCATTTAAACAATAATGCTGCCACTCCTCATGCGTCATGCTGTTTGGAGGTTCAGAAGCTGTATGAGAAATAATAATTTTTAAAGGTTTAAGCTCATCACTTAAAATTTCATCAAGCTGAGACAATTGCTGAACAGCCAGATAGCTATACACATCATCAAGTCGTAAATAAATACTTAAACCATTTTCCGTGGGTAACACCGCTTGACGAGAAGGCTTTTGGTAAAACCAGCTCGATCGGATAGGGTCAAACCAACGGCGTAGCAATGACATGAGTAGTGCCTCTAAAAATAAATCCTAAGCGAGATCAAAAGTTATTTTGATCATAGTGCAAGGTGAAACAGTAGTCGAGATGGAAAAATGACTACCTAAGTTCGCGCAGAAAATATGTCATGTTATTTCGCGAATTTCTGCGTAGGTGAAGATTTTATCACCATTTTATGGCAAACCCATAGAATGATCTGAAAACACCTTTTTCTACAAGCGGATTTTTTTTACCAGACATAAAAAATGCACCCTTAACATGATAACAATTCATCGTGTTAATGGGTGCATGTTTCCTACTCAATTATTAAAATTGAATATTTTATAGAACGCGTACCGCTCCTTTTGCTGCACTTGTGGTATGCATTGCATAAACTTTTAACGCTTTTGATACCTTACGTTTACGTTCTTCCTTCGGATGCCAACCTTTCGCTTCCTGAACTGTACGACGGTGTGCCAAAGTCGCATCATCAATATTCAAGTGAATGGTACGGTTTGGAATATCAATTTCGATGGTATCGCCATCTTCAACTAAACCAATTGCACCGCCTTCAGCAGCTTCTGGCGAAACGTGACCAATTGAAAGACCTGATGAACCACCAGAGAAACGACCATCTGTAACCAAGGCACAGTCTTTTCCTAAACCTTTAGATTTAAGATAGCTGGTTGGATAAAGCATTTCTTGCATGCCTGGACCACCACGTGGACCTTCGTAGCGAATAACAACAACATCGCCAGCTTTAATCTCATTGCCTAAAATTGCTTCTACAGCTGCATCTTGGCTCTCAAAAACGCGTGCTGTACCAGTGAATTTTAAAATAGATTCATCTACACCCGCAGTTTTTACGATACAACCATCAAGTGCGATGTTGCCGTATAAAACAGCTAAACCACCATCTTTAGAAAATGCATGTTCTGCATTACGAATTACGCCCTTTTCACGGTCGCCATCTAAAGTTGAGTAGTAACGGTTTTGTGAGAATGCAACTTGAGTCGGAACACCACCCGGAGATGAACGATAGAACTCATAAACCTCTGCATTTTCAGTACGGATAATATCCCACTTATCTAACGCATCTTTTAATGTTTTCTCATGTACAGTTGGTACAGATACATCAAGTAGATTCGCACGATCAAGCTCGCCTAAAATGGCCATGATACCGCCTGCACGATGTACATCTTCCATATGTACGTCTTGTTTTGCTGGCGCTACTTTTGAAAGTACTGGTACTCGACGTGACAATTCATCAATATCGTCCATTGTAAAATCAACTTCAGCTTCATTTGCCGCAGCTAATAAATGAAGAACTGTATTGGTTGAACCGCCCATTGCAATATCAAGTGTCATCGCATTTTTAAAGGCAGCTTTAGTGGCAATTGAACGAGGCAAAATACTTGCATCTTCTTGTTCGTAATAGCGCTTAGCCAATTCAACAATAAGCTGACCTGCTTTTAAGAATAATTTTTTACGGTTTGCATGCGTTGCAACGATAGAACCATTGCCCGGTAAAGATAAACCTAAAGCTTCGGTTAAACAGTTCATTGAGTTTGCAGTAAACATACCTGAACATGAACCACAAGTTGGGCATGCTGAACGTTCAAACTCTGCAACTTCTTCGTCGGTGTAACTATCATCAGCAGCAACAACCATCGCATCTACAAGGTCAATGGCCTTTTCATCACCACGGAATTTAACCTTACCTGCTTCCATTGGTCCGCCAGACACAAACACCACAGGAATATTTAGACGCATCGCAGCCATCAACATTCCCGGAGTAATTTTGTCACAGTTCGAAATACATACCATCGCATCGGCGCAATGAGCATTCACCATATATTCAACTGAATCCGCAATTAAATCACGTGATGGTAATGAATAAAGCATGCCGTCATGCCCCATCGCGATACCATCATCCACCGCAATTGTATTGAACTCTTTAGCAACACCACCTGCTGCCTGAATTTCTGCTGCGACAAGCTGCCCTAAATCTTTTAGATGGACATGGCCCGGAACAAATTGAGTAAATGAATTGACCACTGCAATAATTGGTTTGCCGAAATCTTCATCTTTCATTCCTGTTGCACGCCATAAGCCACGTGCGCCAGCCATATTTCTTCCGTGTGTCGATGTTTTTGAACGATAGTCAGGCATTTGTATTTCCAACAAGTTGTGCTTGAGTGAAATGACTTCCACTCTGGCTGAATGATACTGATATAGCGTTAGATCAGTCGGAATATTGACTCATCATCATAATTTGATCATTCTCCATTCTATAGAAGCAAATAATATAGGGAAAGCCAAGAACGATAATACTCAGTCAATATTTAGCAAAACTTACATGAATAATTTTTTATTTTTTTATAACCTTTTTTTATCAATAAAATTTTTTCAATAATTTTTTGTTCACTATTTAAAAACTAAAATGCTCAATCGCCATGAGTTTAGGGCTTCAAACGTTTTTCACGTATACTACTCATAAACTCTTTTTGGATTGCATTTGTGAAAATTATTTTTGCTGGCACCCCCGAATTTGCTGCAACAGCATTGGCGGCTTTATTAAAAACTTCCCATGAAATTATCGCGGTTTATACTCAACCAGACCGTAAAGCAGGCCGTGGACAAAAACTAACACCGTCTCCTGTCAAACAGCTTGCACTGGAACATAATATTCCTGTTTATCAACCGCTTCACTTCAAAGCTTCAACTGAAGAAGGCTTGGCTGCTCAACAAGAACTGGCTGCTTTAGGCGCTGATGTCATGGTGGTTGCAGCATATGGTTTAATTCTTCCACAAGCTGTGCTCGATACACCTAAATATGGCTGTTTAAATATTCACGGCTCGCTATTACCACGTTGGCGTGGTGCAGCGCCAATTCAACGCGCGATTGCAACAGGTGATGAAGAAACCGGCATTACCATCATGCAAATGGCGGCAGGTTTAGATACAGGCGATATGATGTATAAAACCTATTGTCCGATCACTACCGAAGATACTTCTGCGACTTTACATGACAAGTTAGCAGCACAAGGAGCAACAGCAATTTGTGCGGTACTCGAGTCAGAAGAAACTCTGCAAAAATATTTGGCAGAACGCGAAGTCCAAGACGAAAGCTTAACGGTCTATGCTCATAAACTCGTGAAGTCAGAAGCTCGTATTGATTGGTCTATGAATGCAGTTCAAGTAGATCGCAATATCCGTGCATTCAACCCTTGGCCAGTCGCTTTTGTTCAACTTGATGAAAATAATGCACTGCGTGTTTGGAATTCTCTAGTTTCTAGCCAAAGCAAAGCACATGCTCAAGCTGGTGAAATTATTGCAATTGATAAACAAGGCGTACATGTTGCTTGCGGTGAAAATACATTTATTTGTCTAACGAGCGTACAGTGGCCAGGTGGTAAAGCATTAAATGCTCAACAAATTGCACAAACTCAAAAACTTCATGTAGGACAGATTCTGCCATGAGTCAGGTTACTTCAAACTCATCACGTTTTAACCTGCGCGCTCAAGTCGTCCAAACGTTACTCAAAGTTCAGCAGGGCCAATCATTGGCTAGTATTTTAAATACACAGCTGAATCAAGTCGCAGAGCGTGATCGTGCGTTATTTCATGAACTTGTTCTAGGTACTTTACGCCAATGGTTCGCACTTAAGTCAATTAGTCTGCCTTTGCTCAGCAAACCTTTAAACAATGAGACAGTAGAAACTTGTTTATACGTTGGTCTTTATCAAGTTTTATGCACGCGTATTGCAGCGCACGCTGCCATCTCAGAAACAGTAGATGCGACTAAACAACTTGGTTTCCCTGCACTCAGCGGTATTGTGAATGCAATTTTGCGCCGAGCAACTCGCGAAACTGAGGACTTTCAACAAGGTTTACAGCAAGCCCATGGCTTACCAAGTTGGCTTTTTAAGCGTTTAAAAAAGGATTGGGGAGAACAAACAGAAGCTCTCTGCCAATCGTTAAAGCAAGCCGCACCTTTGACTTTACGAGTAAACCAACGCCATATTGGTCGCGATGCTTATTTAGCAAAACTACAAAGTTTAGATATTCAGGCACGTGCGTGTACTCTATCTGACGCGGGTATTATTCTTGAACAATCTGTACAAATCACACAGTTACCGGGTTTTGAACAGGGCTGGTTTTCTGTACAAGATGAACATGCACAGCTATGTGCAACCTTATTGCCTGATTTAAACAATAAAACAGTTATTGATGCGTGTGCGGCTCCAGGTGGAAAAACGGCTCATTTGCTTGAAAAATTTAAACCAGCCCAGTTAATCGCCATTGATCAGGATCCAAGTCGTTTAGTCCGTGTAACTGAAAACCTAAACCGACTAGCACTAGATCAAAGCCATACTGAAATTCTGGCAGCCGATGCAACCAAGTGGACTCCAGCCCAACCTGTGGATTGTATCGTGCTTGATGCACCTTGTTCTGCGACAGGTGTAATTCGACGTCATCCTGACATACGTCTATTGCGCCAATCTAGTGACATAGCCCAAACCATTGAGCTACAAAAGCAGATCTTAGAGCACATGTGGCAGCAACTTAAAGTTGGAGGCACCCTGCTTTACATCACCTGTTCAATTTTAAAAGCTGAAAATGAACAGCAGATGACTAGCTTCTTTGCAAAGCATACCGATGTAAAAGAAGTAAAAATTGAAGCAGATTGGGGAATTGAACAAACTCATGGTAGACAACTGTTGCCAGAAGCACAATCTGGTGATGGTTTCTATTATTGTAAAATTCAAAAAATTGCATAAAAAAAGCAGGCTTTTAAGCCTGCTTTTTTACTAGATCAGTATTAAAGAGTGTGCTGGTCTTTGACTTCTTCTAAGACTTCATCTAACTCTTCAGGATGTCTTGATAAATGTAAAATGGATAAAGCTAGTCCACCCCATACAAATACCATTGAAATTATCATCATCACGATTGCCGAAGTATTCATTATTTTATCCTCCTAGCGATCTTTCATTTTACTTAACACGATAGCAACGACTGCACAGAAAATAACACTGCCCCAGCCAAATACACCTTGTAAGCTCATACTATAAGTATCATAGCCATTTTTGATCAAATTAAAAACAGTCATAGTGAGTGTTGTTAATAGGATAAAAGTAGTAATCACGGTTAAGGTGAAATCCCATCCCTTACCCAATTGAATGGTTGAGATACGATTGACATGATCACGAAGCTCTCTAAGAGCTGAGCGCTTAAACCAAGCTACGCTAATAATTGATATCAATGCTCCCCCAATAATGCCAATGTTATTGATAAAATGGTCGACAATATCAACGAGCTTAATTGCATTTACACTTGAGAATAAAATAATTGAGACTAGAGCACTACCACCACCAATAATGGTTACCGCTTTCTTACGACTCCACTTCAACTTATCTTGCATCGCTGCAATAGGTACTTCCAAAATACTAACCATTGAAGAAATACCAGCTACAAATAATGAAGAGAAGAATAAAAGGCCGAATAGATCAGCACCAGAACCTAAACTTGAAATAATTTTAGGGAAGGCAATAAATGCGAGACCAATACCACCACTCACCACATCTTTAACTTCAGTACCTGCAGCATGTGCCATAAAGCCAAGCGCTGCAAAAATACCGATACCCGCTAAAATCTCTGTCGATGCATTCGCAAATCCAACAATAAGACCTGAGCCAGTTAAATTGGTTTTTGGTTTTAAGTAAGATGCATAGGTCACCATAATCCCGAAACCAACAGAGAGTGAGAAGAAAGTATGACCATAGGCTGCTAACCAAACTTTATAGTCCATCATGGCAGACCAGTTTGGAGTAAAGAAAGCATTTAAACCTTGTACTGCACCCGGTAAACGTAATGACTGAATCACTAAAATCGTAAATAAGATGAATAATAAAGGCATGAAAATCTTATTAGATAATTCAACACCTTTTTTCACTCCACCATATAAAATGATTAAAGTCAGTGCCCAAATTCCAACAATTGGCCAGAATAAATGGCCTACAAACTGCAAATCAAAGCCAGTCGCTTTTGTGGTTTGTAAATAGGTATTGAAGAAGAAGCCTTCCGGGTCACTTCCCCACATTTGGCCAATAGAAAAATAAATGTAGCTACCAGCCCAAGTCAGAACACTTGCGTAATACAAACCAATAATGATACAGACGCAAACCTGCCACCATCCTAGAGTTTCTCCGCCTTTAAACAAAGCTCTATACGCTTTAGGAGGCGATCCTGTACTACGATGACCTACTGCATAATCTAAAAATAGTAATGGTAAACCTGCCGTAATAAGTGCAAGTAAGTAAGGAATAAGGAACGCACCACCACCATTTTCATAAGCAACGTAGGGGAAACGCCAAATATTACCTAAACCAACAGCCGAACCAACGGCTGCGATAATAAAACCAGATCGTGACGTCCAGTTTTCACGAGAATCTGTCATAGAACACCTAATGTTAAAAGATTACTTATTTTTACTGCTTTTGTTGATTGTTATTCCGCACGCAAAAAAAGAACCAAAGAATACTTTTGTGTTTGATAGAGAATAAAAGGCACCTTTTGAGTATTTTTATTTTCATGTCAAACAAGCAAAAATAGAAAATTCTTCCTTAAAGATTTTTGTCCATTTTTTGCCCCTATATAGTTGAACAATACCCGTTTTTATTTATTTTTACTGTAATTTCCGTCTGAAATTTTACGTTTTTTAGAGATTTTGATTTAGATTGGTTATTTTTTAGCTAATATTCATGTTCTAAAACATATTATTAGAGAATATAAGCAATGATATTTTCTACCATTTAAATTATTTTCTACTTTATAAAGTAGATATATCAACCAATTTTAGATGAGTAAAATCACAGAATCTTACCGACGTATTACACAAAATTTATACTAAAATTTTTCCTAACAAGCTCCACTTAAAATCTATATTTTAATAATAAAATCAAAAACATAAATTAATAAAAATAATTATAATTCTAAAAGTTTTATATTCACCATTTTTCATCAATGCATAACTTCTCAGATGTCTATATCATGCGCTCAAAGATTTCTTTTCTTAGGATATGATGATGAAGATATTAAAAATGTCTTTTTTGACACTCGGGATGAGTCTTAGCGGATTTGCTCAAGCGGATTTTATAGGAGTTAAAGGGGACGTGGGCTATTGGTTTTACGATGGTAAAGCAAACATGTCTACACAATTGCCAGATGACCAAGACTTAGATCGAAAAGGCAGTGCACAACTTTCATTAGCATTCGAGCACCCAATCCCATTTATTCCAAATGCAAAAATTCGTTACGTTAATCTAGATACTCAAACTAAATCAGAGACCTTAGGTCAAGCTAACTATAAGATTAATTTAGATCATAGTGATTTTATTCTTTATTATGAATTACTAGATAATATTGTGAGTGTGGATGCGGGTCTGGGTGCAACCGTATTAAATGGTGATATCACCGCCTATACAGGTAAACGTGTAGATATTGATAAAACATATCCTATTGCTTATTTGTCGGGAGAAGTAAAACTTCCATTCACAGGTTTAAGTGCTAAAGGTGAAGCAACTTATACAAACTTTAATGATGCAAAAATCACAGATGCATTGGCAGAAGTAAAGTATAAATTTGTCGATAATTTAGTAGTCGATTTAGGCCTTAAAGCAGGCTATCGCGTACTTAATATTGACTTAGATGATTATGATAACAATGACCTTAAATTTGAGTTTAAAGGCCCTTATGTTGGCTTAGAAGCACATTTTTAGACTCAATGAGGGTGAGAGAAATATCCTTTCACCCTATTTTTTTATAATTAGAAATTACCGTCTCAATTCGACTTAAAATTTGTGGCCAACCTTTTCTCATACCCATAAAAGCTTGTTGTCCCACAGAAGAATTCTCATTAAATCCCGAATGTTTAAGCTGCAAAAGTGTGCCCTCTCCTTGAGGAATTAATTGCCATCTTAGAGTTGTATCAAGTACACCAATTGCAAAGTCATATTCAAATAAAATTTCTTTATCAGCCACCTTAACTAGGCAATGTTGTACTCCAAAACTACCCATATCTAAAGTAAATTGATGACCAGCTTTAGGCTGAATATCTCCTTTAACCCACCATTGTTGAATGAGTTCAGGTGTGGTCAATGCTTCCCATACTTTCTTAGGTGGATATGGAATATATTGAGATAACTCAATTGCCTTCATCATTTTGTATTTTTCCATATTTTATCGAATTTATATTATTCTTGAAGTAATCATATGACAAATAAAAAAACACCCCAATCTCTTTTGAGATTGGGGTGTTTAGAATAATGAGCTGGCGATGACTTACTCTCACATGGGTAACCCCACACTACCATCAGCGCTAAGAGGTTTCACTTCTGAGTTCGGGAAGGGATCAGGTGGTTCACTCTTGCTATGGTCGCCAGCACAACTGTTTATGGATACTTGCTTTGGTCTTATTGACTGCCGAAGTGTTTTCCAAATCTTTACAGATTGGGCTGATTGAATCTGATTGTGTTCATTTTATCTAGTGGAATAACTAAATCAAGTTTGTTTGTAGATTTATGAATCGATTGATGCTTTGTATACAACTGCTTGGGTGTTGTATAGTCAAGCCTCACGAGCAATTAGTATTGGTCAGCTTCACATATCACTATGCTTCCACATCCAACCTATCAACGTCCTAGTCTCGAACGGCTCTTTAGAGGAATAAATTCCTAGGGAAATCTTATCTTGAGGTAGGCTTCCCGCTTAGATGCTTTCAGCGGTTATCCCTTCCGAACATAGCTACCCGGCGATGCGACTGGCGTCACAACCGGTACACCAGAGGTTCGTCCACTCTGGTCCTCTCGTACTAGGAGCAGATCCTCTCAAATTTCCAGCGCCCACGGTAGATAGGGACCGAACTGTCTCACGACGTTCTAAACCCAGCTCGCGTACCTCTTTAAATGGCGAACAGCCATACCCTTGGGACCTGCTTCAGCCCCAGGATGAGATGAGCCGACATCGAGGTGCCAAACACCGCCGTCGATATGAACTCTTGGGCGGTATCAGCCTGTTATCCCCAGAGTACCTTTTATCCGTTGAGCGATGGCCCTTCCATACAGAACCACCGGATCACTAAGACCTACTTTCGTACCTGCTCGACTTGTGGGTCTCGCAGTTAAGCGCGCTTTTGCCTTTATACTCTACGCGTGATTTCCGACCACGCTGAGCGCACCTTCGTACTCCTCCGTTACTCTTTAGGAGGAGACCGCCCCAGTCAAACTACCCACCAGACACGGTCCTCGTCCCGGATAACGGGACAGAGTTAGAACCTCAACATTACCAGGGTGGTATTTCAAGGACGGCTCCATTGGAACTAGCGTTCCAACTTCAAAGCCTCCCACCTATCCTACACAAGTAAGGTCAAAGTTCAGTGTCAAGCTGCAGTAAAGGTTCACGGGGTCTTTCCGTCTAGCCGCGGGTACACTGCATCTTCACAGCGATTTCGATTTCACTGAGCCTCTGCTGGAGACAGCGCCGCCATCATTATGCCATTCGTGCAGGTCGGAACTTACCCGACAAGGAATTTCGCTACCTTAGGACCGTTATAGTTACGGCCGCCGTTTACTGGGGCTTCGATCAAGAGCTTCGCTTACGCTAACCCCATCAATTAACCTTCCAGCACCGGGCAGGCATCACACCCTATACGTCCACTTTCGTGTTTGCAGAGTGCTATGTTTTTAATAAACAGTTGCAGCGGCCTGGTTTCTGCGGCTGTCATCAGCTCAGGAAGCAAGTTCCATCACCAACAACAGCGTACCTTCTCCCGAAGTTACGGTACCATTTTGCCTAGTTCCTTCAGCAGAGTTCTCTCAAGCGCCTTGGTCTACTCGACCTGACCACCTGTGTCGGTTTCGGGTACGATTCCTGTGTAACTGAAGCTTAGAGACTTTTCCTGGAAGCATGGTATCAGCCACTTCGCTGTACAAGTACAGCTTGCTATCGGATCTCAGTATAGAGTACCCCGGATTTGCCTAAGATACATACCTACATCCTTCCACCTGGACAACCAACGCCAGGCTGACTTAACCTTCTCCGTCCTCTCATCGCATTACACAGAAGTATTGGAATATTAACCAATTTCCCATCGACTACGCCTTTCGGCCTCGCCTTAGGGGTCGACTCACCCAGCCCCGATTAACGTTGGACTGGAACCCTTGGTCTTTCGGCGAACGGGTTTTTCACCCGTTTTGTCGTTACTCACGTCAGCATTCGCACTTCTGATACCTCCAGCATACTTCTCAATACACCTTCATCGGCTTACAGAACGCTCCCCTACCACTTGACTAATGTCAAATCCGCAGCTTCGGCACATAGTTTTAGCCCCGTTACATCTTCCGCGCAGGCCGACTCGACTAGTGAGCTATTACGCTTTCTTTAAAGGGTGGCTGCTTCTAAGCCAACCTCCTAGCTGTCTATGCCTTCCCACATCGTTTCCCACTTAACTATGATTTTGGGGCCTTAGCTGGCGGTCTGGATTGTTTTCCTCTTGACTACGGACGTTAGCACCCGCAGTCTGTCTCCCGGATAGTACTCATAGGTATTCGGAGTTTGCATCGGTTTGGTAAGTCGGGATGACCCCCTAGCCGAAACAGTGCTCTACCCCCTATGGTATTCGTCCGAGGCGCTACCTAAATAGCTTTCGGGGAGAACCAGCTATCACCAGGCTTGATTAGCCTTTCACCCCTATCCACAAGTCATCCCCTGGCTTTTCAACGACAGTGGGTTCGGTCCTCCAGTTAGTGTTACCCAACCTTCAACCTGCTCATGGATAGATCGCCTGGTTTCGGGTCTATACCCAGCAACTAAACGCCCTATTAAGACTCGATTTCTCTACGGCTCCCCTATACGGTTAACCTCGCTACTGAATATAAGTCGCTGACCCATTATACAAAAGGTACGCAGTCACACCACGAAGGTGCTCCCACTGCTTGTATGCATGCGGTTTCAGGATCTATTTCACTCCCCTCACAGGGGTTCTTTTCGCCTTTCCCTCACGGTACTGGTTCACTATCGGTCAGTCAGGAGTATTTAGCCTTGGAGGATGGTCCCCCCATATTCAGACAAGGTTTCACGTGCCTCGCCCTACTCGTCATCATTATGTGTGCCCTTTCGTGTACGGGAATATCACCCTCTACGTTCGCACTTCCCAGAGCGTTCCACTAAAACACACATAACTTAATGGGCTGATCCCCGTTCGCTCGCCGCTACTGAGGGAATCTCAATTGATTTCTTTTCCTAAGGGTACTGAGATGTTTCACTTCCCCTCGTTCGCCTTGCAACACTATGTATTCATGTTGCAATACCTACCTTAAAGTAGGTGGGTTCCCCCATTCAGACATCTCCGGATCAAAGGATATTTGCCGCCTCCCCGGAGCTTTTCGCAGGCTATCACGTCTTTCATCGCCTCTGACTGCCAAGGCATCCACCACATGCACTTAATTACTTGACTATACAACCCCAAACAGTCGACGTTACCTACAAGTTAGTAACTTCAACATTTCAGTTTAGAGCACTGTGTATTTAAACACTGTACAGCTTCAATCTAAATTCATATACCAAAACGCTTGATTCAGTTAATTTGCTAGTTCTCAATTCATTCAGATTAATTGCTTAATCTAAACTCTTGAGTGAACAATTTATTTCAGACTCAATTTTGCCAATCTGTTAATGAATAAACATGCCTTCGTCAGGTCATGCTTAATACCGTGATACTTAAATCACAGAAGTTAATAAACCAAGACCGAAATCTCTATTTACTAATTTCTGTAATCCGAACTTATCTTAAGTTCTGGTGGAGACTAGGAGAGTCGAACTCCTGACCTCCTGCGTGCAAAGCAGGCGCTCTACCAACTAAGCTAAGTCCCCAGCTTACATCATCAGTCATGTATCTTTTATCTATAACTTTAACCAGTCAAAGTCATGGTGGGTCTGACAAGACTTGAACTTGTGACCCCACGCTTATCAAGCGTGTGCTCTAACCAACTGAGCTACAGACCCTCAGATACATCTATGAAGAACAACTTGTTGTGGATTCTTACCAATCGTCAATCTTTCGTTAAGGAGGTGATCCAGCCGCAGGTTCCCCTACGGCTACCTTGTTACGACTTCACCCCAGTCATCGGCCACACCGTGGTAACCGCCCTCTTTGCAGTTAGGCTAGCTACTTCTGGTGCAACAAACTCCCATGGTGTGACGGGCGGTGTGTACAAGGCCCGGGAACGTATTCACCGCGGCATTCTGATCCGCGATTACTAGCGATTCCGACTTCATGGAGTCGAGTTGCAGACTCCAATCCGGACTACGATCGGCTTTTTGAGATTAGCATCACATCGCTGTGTAGCAACCCTTTGTACCGACCATTGTAGCACGTGTGTAGCCCTGGCCGTAAGGGCCATGATGACTTGACGTCGTCCCCGCCTTCCTCCAGTTTGTCACTGGCAGTATCCTTAAAGTTCCCGACATTACTCGCTGGCAAATAAGGAAAAGGGTTGCGCTCGTTGCGGGACTTAACCCAACATCTCACGACACGAGCTGACGACAGCCATGCAGCACCTGTATGTAAGTTCCCGAAGGCACCAATCCATCTCTGGAAAGTTCTTACTATGTCAAGGCCAGGTAAGGTTCTTCGCGTTGCATCGAATTAAACCACATGCTCCACCGCTTGTGCGGGCCCCCGTCAATTCATTTGAGTTTTAGTCTTGCGACCGTACTCCCCAGGCGGTCTACTTATCGCGTTAGCTGCGCCACTAAAGCCTCAAAGGCCCCAACGGCTAGTAGACATCGTTTACGGCATGGACTACCAGGGTATCTAATCCTGTTTGCTCCCCATGCTTTCGCACCTCAGCGTCAGTGTTAGGCCAGATGGCTGCCTTCGCCATCGGTATTCCTCCAGATCTCTACGCATTTCACCGCTACACCTGGAATTCTACCATCCTCTCCCACACTCTAGCTAACCAGTATCGAATGCAATTCCCAAGTTAAGCTCGGGGATTTCACATTTGACTTAATTAGCCGCCTACGCGCGCTTTACGCCCAGTAAATCCGATTAACGCTTGCACCCTCTGTATTACCGCGGCTGCTGGCACAGAGTTAGCCGGTGCTTATTCTGCGAGTAACGTCCACTATCTCTAGGTATTATCTAAAGTAGCCTCCTCCTCGCTTAAAGTGCTTTACAACCATAAGGCCTTCTTCACACACGCGGCATGGCTGGATCAGGCTTGCGCCCATTGTCCAATATTCCCCACTGCTGCCTCCCGTAGGAGTCTGGGCCGTGTCTCAGTCCCAGTGTGGCGGATCATCCTCTCAGACCCGCTACAGATCGTCGCCTTGGTAGGCCTTTACCCCACCAACTAGCTAATCCGACTTAGGCTCATCTATTAGCGCAAGGTCCGAAGATCCCCTGCTTTCTCCCGTAGGACGTATGCGGTATTAGCATCCCTTTCGAGATGTTGTCCCCCACTAATAGGCAGATTCCTAAGCATTACTCACCCGTCCGCCGCTAGGTCCGGTAGCAAGCTACCTTCCCCCGCTCGACTTGCATGTGTTAAGCCTGCCGCCAGCGTTCAATCTGAGCCATGATCAAACTCTTCAGTTAAAATCATTTTGCACCTTATTTATAGACAAGGTGCCAATTCTGGCTCATCAATTACTGACTTAAATTTCGCTCAAATAAACTTCGAGTAATTTAAACCAATCAATCAATGAAAATTATTTCGATTAATCAATCAGTAAAAATCCACACAAGTTGTTCTTCAATTCTCTTAATGATTTTTCTGCTCCTCGTCAGAGACAGATCCAACACAATACTAAGCTTTTATCTTAACCCTGTAAGCTAAGATATTCTTGTGTATCGCGTCGGGATGAGTGCATTATAGGGAAAAAAAACCGGTACGCAAGCACTTTTATAAATATCCATGCTCGACCGGTTCTTTTTCAGTCAAATAAATTTAAAAAATAATTTAAGTTATTGATTCATATATTTAATTTATTTTCCCATTGTTTTGATCTTTATATCTACAATCTTTATAGGCTGTTTTGGTACGTTTTGATGCATGCCATAGTTTGATGTAGGAACCTGAACAATACGGTCTACTACATCCATTCCTTTTACAACTTTACCAAAAACGGCATATCCCGGATTTCCCGGTGAACGGTTAAGAAATTTATTATCTGCGACATTTATAAAAAATTGGCTAGTAGCTGAATCTGGATCTGATGTACGAGCCATCGCTAAAGTACCACGTGTATTTGCAATACCATTTCCTGCTTCGTTCTTAATAGGTGCTCGTGTTGTCTTTTCCTGCATATTTGCAGTCATGCCACCCCCTTGTGCCATGAAACCAGGAATCACACGATGAAAAATTGTTTCTTTATAAAAACCAGACTTTATATAGCTTTTAAAGTTATTCACACTAATCGGTGCTTTATCGTCATACAACTCTATTTCGATGTTGCCTAAATTTGTTTGCATCTCAACTAAGCTATTAGCCCATACTGAGTGACTACTTAGACCTAGACAAAACAACATCAATAACTTTTTCATATTTTCCTACAATAAGTTTTATAAAAAGATAATTATTAAATTTAATCATCTACAGCGAAGAATTCTAGTGACTATTTATTAAGAATTTTTAAGTCTATTTGTTTATTTAATCCATGTTCCACGTGAAACATGGATTATTGAATTTACTTAACTATTTTTATCCCAAAATTTTCTGAAGTTTTTACTAATTTCGATAGTATGACGTTTGGCTTTTCTAGAAATTGGAGTCAGGTTAATAAAACCATGAGTCTGTTCCGGAAACTCTTCGTAATACATTTTTACGCCATTTTGTCTTAATTTATGACTATATATTTTCGCTTCATCATGTAGGACATCATGTCCAGCTGTAATCACAAAAGCTGGTGGATTTTTCTTTAGGTTGCCATAGGTGGGTGAAATAATTGGATCATCAAGTTCTACATTATGCTGAGTTGCATAATATTGTGTGACGTAATCAATATCGGTATTTGTTAAAACCAATCCTTCGTTATAGGCATAAAAAGAAGGATGTCTGCTTTTAAAATCTACTGTTGGATAGATAAGTAATTGTGCTTGTGGTGCATAAGCTTTATTTACTGATCTTTGCGCTACAACAGTACTAATATTTCCTCCTGCACTGTCCCCTGCAACCGCAATTCTATTTTTTAATATTTTTAATTGTCTGCGATTTTGATAAACCCATGCTAATGCATCTTCACATGACTGAATTAAATGTTGTGGTGAAACTTCCGGAGCAAGAGGATAGTCGATACTGAGGACCTGTACTTTTGCATATTTTGCTAATAAACGACAAACTTCATCATGAGTATCTAAACCACCTACAACAAAACCACCCCCGTGATAAAACACGATTAATGGCAGTTTCTTATTAGGAGTCGGATGATAATGTCTGGCAAAGATTGTGCCGCTTTGTAGTGGAAGACGAATATCTTCTACTGATTCAATATAAGTTGGTTTTTGACGTATGGCCTGCATTTGTGCATCAAACATTCTTCTTGATTGAATCGGATCAGAGCCAATGAAACCCACTCTCCCCTGTTTGATTTGCACAGCCATCATGCATTTCGTAAATGAATCGAGATCTGGGTATTGATAAGAATATCCTAAAATTTTAGCGAGAGACTCTTGGGCTAGTCGGGGTAACCTATCAAGTGCTCGAGCAGCAGGGCCTTGTCCCTTATCTAGCAATGTTTGAATTTTTTGATTAAATGCTGTCATGCCTGTCTCCTTGAATCCCTCTTATCCTTCATATTTTCTACAGAATTCTTTGTTGTTTGACTATATTCGCATACAACTCATGCAATCAAGATACAAAGGTAAAAACCAATCTACGCTAATCTGATTTATAGCAAATGTCATTAACAAATCTGTCGATTAAAACAGGACTTTTTTGCCAATTATTGTTAACAGACAAAAAGAGGGACTGCTATGTCAGCAAAACTAGTTGTTACTATGTTAGCAACCAGTCTTTTAACTGTAGGCTGTGTTGCTTATCCAGATGATCCTTATTATCGTGGTGGCGGATATGGTTACCATGATCATGATCGTCGCTATGATCGTGATGATCAACGTCGATATAATGATTGGGAACGAAAACGTTGGGAAGAGCGTCAACGAGTATATGAACAACAACGTAAAGACATTCGTGAACAAGAAAAAAATCGTCGTGAATGGGAAAAAAGGCACCGTGATTGGGATAAAAAACGGGTAGAAAATCGAGATCATGATCGTCGAGATTATCGTCACGATGATTAAACTCACTAAGATATAAAAAGCCCCAAAGAGATAAGTCTTCTGGGGCTTTTTTGAGGAATATAAATTCTCTCTAATTTATAGAAAAATGAGTAGCAGCTCATTTCATATATGTATCGGCATCATGAATATATATGTTCTATAAACTCATATCTCTTATTTTTAGCAGTGTATTACTGAGCAGTTGCAGAACCTGAAACTGAACCAGAAGCACCAGCGTCTACTTGACCAGGTTGTGCTTGACCAGAAACACCTGCATCGATACCAGCACCAGCATGTACGCCAGATGGGCTAGCACTTGTTTGAGCAGAACCAGAAGCGTTTAAACCAGCTTCTGATGCACAACCAACAGCTGTAAGAGCAACACCAGCAAGTACTACAGAGATAAGACCTAATTTTTTCATGATTGCTTTCCTTTCATTACGACAAACGTTTAAATGCAAAGTTCATCTTCGCGCTGCCTATAATTCACAATTTTTTTTTCTGACGTGCGTATCATTGGTTGTCTTTTGTAGTAATAGAAGTACAAATTCTGCAATTTTTTATTAAATTCATTTTTTTAATATGACCAACCTAATTTATAAATTAAACCATAGATAAACGATTGTTTAATTTTATCAATTTTTTCTTTTCATTCTGCTTGGCCGTTATATTTAAAATTTTTCCATTTATAGAAACGCTATATAAGGTACATAGACTGTTACAGAGCTTTTTGGCCCTTAAAAGTGGTTTTTCATAAAAAAGCCGCGAATGATCACGGCTCTTTTAAAAGTGAATACGGCTTAAATGTTAAATTATGGCCACTGCATTTCACCTTTTACGACCTTAGCCCCTAACTCTAAGCTATCCACGCTTTGAAGTGTTGGATATTGCTTTTGCATGAGTTTGCTCAACTCAGTAGCATTTTTAGTTGCTTTAGCTGCTTTTTCATAGCTATTTAAATAATTAATTGAAAAGTTAACAGCATCTAGGCCTTGTGGTGCGCCTTCTACCATATGAGCAGGTACGACAATTTTAGGTTGAAGGGCTTTAATGCTTTCTAAAGATTGAATGACTTCCACACGATCTTTGGTTTTAGGGGTATCGGCCATCCATAAATGAATGCCTGAAGATACCGGAATACCACCCACAACTGCTTTTGCAGAAGGAACCCATAAATAAGTAAGCTCTTTTTTACCTTTAATCTCGATTGATTCATTCTCAAGTTTTAAAGTTTTAGCAGTGTAAGCTTGAGGCACAATAATTTGGCTAGGTGCATTTGCACCCATTTGTGGCCCCCAATATTTAACTTTAAGCGCTTGAGTATCCTGAATATGCTTTACTGTTTCCGGCGTAGCAATGATCTGTACATTCGGGAAATACTGTTTAAATACGTCTAAGCCGAAATAATAGTCCGGGTCACCATAGCTTACAAAAATAGTTTTTAATGTTTTACCGCTATCAAGAATATTTGCAGCAATACGTAAAGCTTCAGATTTTGAAAATTGTGCATTAACCAATAAAACTTCCTTATCCCCTTCTATTAAGGTTGAAGTCACACCGAAGTGTTCTGGTTTAGCAAGAAAACTCTGAATTTTCAATTCTTGAGCAAAAGCTGACTGAGCCATGGTTAATGCTGTAGCAGTAGCCAGTGCGGAAGCGGTTAATTTAAATAATTTCATTAGGTATTCTCCTGTTTCATGAAGAACACTTTAAATTGCAATTTATGTAAGATAAACGCACTAATTTAAGATAAACTGTTGCATATATTGTAATAATAGCTAGACATATGGATACTTTAAAAGCGATTCAGGTCTTTGTTTCTATTGCACAACATGGCAATTTGACCAAAGCAGCCGAGCATCTTAATTATTCTCGTGCCATGGTTTCGCGTTATCTTGAACACCTTGAGCATACGTTCTCAACTCGACTTTTCCAAAGAAATACCCGAAAAATATCTCTTACTCCAGCAGGTGAGAAAGCTCTACTCTACTGTGAAAATATTTTACAACAGCAGTTACTCTTACAAGAACTCGCTGCACCTGAGCAGCATAATGGAACAATTCGTTTTACGTGCGGTTTATTTTTGTTTGAACTGGGGGTAGCAGAATGTATTCGACAGTTTAAACGTCAACATCCACATATTGATTTTGATGTTTACTTAACTGAAAACACCATGGATCTTATCGATGCACAAGTAGACTTGGCGTTACGTATCACTCAAAAGGTGGCCGATGGTTTAATTGCACGACCCGTTTGTCAAATCGAGTCTGTGTTCTGTGCTCATCCTGATTATTTGAAACAGCACAGTCCCCTGCTCCATCCTCGTCAACTTATTCAACATGAATGTATTGCTCATCACAGCCAACATCAATACTGGACACTTTTTGATAATGAACAACAGCCTCAGAACTATCCTTTAAATGTCACTTTTAAAAGTAATGATGTGAATGCGCTTTACGATATGTGCTTACACGCACAGGGAGTCGCAATGTTACCTACTTTATTAGTGGAGAAGGATTTAAAAGAAAAACGTCTAACTCCTTTATTTAAAAACTTTACGGCCCCTGAGTTAAGTTTGTCGGTCGTGTATGCTTCTAGACAGCATTTACCTCGAATTACTCAAGAATTTATAGCTTTTATGATTGAAAAGCTGGATTTTTACTTAAAACCGCAAAATTAAAGCTTTAAATTGCCGTGTACGCTTGAATTTTTAGGCAATGCCCATACTTCATCCCTATTAATGAATTACAGCATATGCATGGCAGTTCAGGTTTTACGCAGTAAATACTGATGCCAAAAAGGACTGTACATGTTTAAAAACCCATTTAAACGGAGATCATCAATGGCTAATGAGCAAAATGAGCAAGCTCAAGACATTCAAAATGAGCAAGCTGAGCAATCTAACGAGCAAACTCAGGCTGAAAGTGTAGAGCAAGCAAACGACGTTACCGTTGAATCTTTACAAGCGCAAATCACCAAACTAGAAGAAAATCTTAAGCTTGAAAAAGCTCGTACTGCTAATGCAGTTTACGAAGCACAAAAAAGCGTAGAGCGTATTCAACGTGAGTCTGAGAAACATAAAGAGACTGTACTTGAAAAATTTGCCAAAGAATTGTTGGACTCTGTCGACAATTTAGAACGTGCAATTCAGGCAGCTGGTGGTGAAGAAACACCTGTACTTGAAGGTGTTAAGTTAACCTTAAAGTCACTGTTAACGACTCTTGAGAAATTTGGTGTTGTAGAAGCTGATACTCAAAATGGTTTCAATGCAGATTTACACCAAGCTGTTGGCATTGACCCAAATGCCAAAGCCAATGAAATCGGCACCGTTTTACAAAAAGGCTATACCTTAAATGGTCGCTTGTTGCGCCCTGCTATGGTTATGGTTGGTCAATAAAATGAGCAAAAGCGAAGCATCGCTTCGCTAAAAGCACAAAATTTGAGAGTTTTTTGATTTTTTTTCATAAAAATGCTTGAAAAAAACCGATTGACTCTCATATCGAATAACAAGCAAAAACATTGCAACAGAATTTTAGAGGAACACACCAAATGGCGAAAATTATTGGTATTGACTTAGGTACTACCAACTCATGTGTTGCTGTACTTGAAGGCGATAAAGTAAAAGTAATCGAAAACGCTGAAGGCGCACGTACAACTCCATCGATCATTGCTTATAAAGATGGCGAGATCTTAGTTGGCCAAAGTGCTAAGCGTCAGGCAGTAACAAACCCTAAAAATACATTATTCGCGATCAAGCGTTTAATTGGTCGTCGTTATGAAGATCAAGCAGTACAAAAAGACATCGGTCTTGTACCATATAAAATCATTAAAGCAGATAATGGTGATGCTTGGGTTGAAGTAAACGATAAAAAATTAGCACCTCAACAAATCTCTGCAGAAATCTTGAAAAAGATGAAGAAAACAGCAGAAGATTACTTAGGTGAAACAGTAACTGAAGCGGTAATTACCGTTCCTGCTTACTTTAACGATGCTCAACGTCAAGCAACTAAAGATGCGGGTAAAATCGCTGGTTTAGATGTTAAACGTATCATTAACGAACCAACTGCTGCTGCACTTGCGTTCGGTATGGATAAAAAAGAAGGCGACCGTAAAGTTGCAGTTTACGACTTAGGTGGTGGTACATTCGACGTATCTATCATTGAAATCGCGGATCTTGATGGCGACCAACAAATTGAAGTGTTATCAACTAATGGTGATACTTTCCTTGGTGGTGAAGACTTTGATAACGCATTAATTGAATACTTGGTTGAAGAATTCAAGAAAGAACAAAGTGTGAACTTGAAAAATGATCCACTTGCGTTACAACGTTTGAAAGAAGCTGCTGAAAAAGCAAAAATCGAGCTTTCTTCATCAAATGCAACTGAAATCAACCTTCCATACATCACTGCTGATGCTTCTGGTCCTAAACACTTAGTGATCAACGTAACACGTGCAAAACTTGAAGGTTTAGTTGCTGATTTAGTTGCTCGTACGATTGAACCTTGTAAGATTGCACTTAAAGATGCTGGTCTTTCGACTTCTGACATCTCTGACGTAATCTTGGTTGGTGGTCAGTCTCGTATGCCGCTTGTACAACAAAAAGTACAAGAATTCTTCGGTAAAGAGCCACGTAAAGACGTGAACCCTGACGAAGCAGTTGCTATCGGTGCTGCAATTCAAGGTGCTGTATTATCTGGTGACAAGAATGACGTATTACTTCTTGACGTAACACCATTAACTTTAGGTATTGAAACAATGGGCGGTGTATTAACACCAATCATTGAGAAAAACACTACGATTCCTGCGAAGAAATCACAAGTGTTCTCTACTGCTGCTGATAACCAACCAGCTGTAGATATTTCAGTTTACCAAGGTGAACGTAAGATGGCTCAACAAAACAAATTGTTGGGTAACTTCCAATTAGGCGATATCCCACCTGCTCCACGTGGTGTGCCGCAAATTGAAGTATCGTTTGACATCAACGCTGACGGTATCTTGAAAGTATCTGCGAAAGATAAGAGCACTGGTAAAGAGCAATCGATTCAGATTAAAGCAAACTCAGGTTTGTCTGATGCTGAAATCGAAGCAATGATTAAAGATGCTGAAGCGAATGCTGAAGAAGACCGTAAGTTTGAAGAACTTGCAAAAGCTCGTAACGAAGCTGATGCATTAATTTCAAGCTCGAACAAAGCTGTTAAAGATCTTGGTGACAAAGTGACTGAAGATGAAAAAACAGCGGTAAGCACAGCAGTTTCTGAACTTGAAGCAGCAACTAAAGAAAATGACGTTGACGCAATTAAAGCGAAAACTGAAGCTTTACAAAACATTTTGATGCCGATCACTCAACGTGCTTATGAACAAGCACAACAAGCTGGTGGTGCTGAAGGTTTTGATCCTAATGCATTCCAAGGCGGTGATGCTGGTCAACAAAAAGCTGATGATGGCGTTGTAGATGCTGAATTTACAGAAGTAAAAGATGACAAAAAATAATTTGTCTCTTTAAAAAGACCGCGCGAAAGCGCGGTTTTTTATGAGTTACAAAAAGAAACAATTATTGTTTTTATATCAATTTGGTTATTTTGCAGTCAAAATAGTCAATTATTAAAATTAACTTTTTATTATTTATAATTATTTTAAAAAATTAAAATCACTGTTATTAAATCCATTAAATTTTCCATTAGTGCCAAATAAATAGATTTATCCCTTCCCTTTCTTTAGCAAGATCACAAAATGATCGCCTCCTTTGGTCTCCTTTATCACTTTGACGGATCCGAATTACTTACTAACAATAAGAATTTATTTGTATTTTTATTTTTGCCATGAAAAAATTTCTATGGTGGGGAATGAGCTTTTACTTAAGTATGAGCTTACACACAGTTGCTTTAGCTCAAAGCCATTTATCAACTATTTCTTTTAATCAACCTCTAAAATACAAGATTGATTATATAGATCCACGCTTTCATATTACCAAGGAACAATTTGTTCAAATTGGCAAAGAAGCTGCTGAAATTTGGCAGAAAGAAACTGGAAAAACTTATTTTATTTATGACTCACAAGCAGAGCTTACAATTAATTTAGTATTTGATGATTATCAAACTGCTCAAAATGAAAGAAAAATTAATATAAATAAGTTATTACAGCAGCAGGAAGAATGGCGGGAGAAAAATAAAGCTGTTCTTTTATCTAAACAACAAATAGAGGAGGAAACTACTCTTTTGAATGAAGCCAAAGTCCAGCTTAATAATAGATTTGAACAATATCAAAAGGATGTAACTATCTTTAACCAAGGAAATGTTGGGAAATTTAATCAAGCTGATTTAATTAAACGTCAAGCTGAGCTAACCAGATTATCATTAGATTTAAAAACAAAATTTTCTCATCATAGTAATAAAATAGAAACTCTTAATGCGCAAATTAAGCAAATAAATCAACAACAAAACATGCTTAATCAAGCTATCAAGGAATTTAATTTAAGCACAACTGATCGTCCTGAGACTTTTCATAAAGGCTTATTTAGTCAAAATCAAATTCAGATTTATGGCTTTAATTCATTTGATGATTTGCGTTTAACACTTGCCCATGAATTTGGACATGCATTGGGACTAAAACACACTACTGACCCTAAATCTTTGATGTACCCTCGTTTAAAGGAACAAGATATTCATAACTTCAAATTAACACATTCAGATTTAGATTTACTGAGTTCAACTTATAGTTCAAATGACAAAAATCATTAAAACTAACTGATTAAATAAACTAAATAAAATAAAAACTGTTCAAATTTTACTAACAAATAATTTGGCAAATGGTAAAAAATAATGAGACCAAAGTCTCATTTATTTATCGAAATTGTATATTTTTTGATTGATTTTTCATTTTATCTTCTTATAATACGTTTTTTTTAAAATCTCCCCCCTGACGACTCTGCGCTTAACATCTTTGTTATTAGGCTTGGCTTTTGCTTTTTCTAATTTTCAGGCCAATGCTCATCTTGCAACTCCTGTAAACACTCAAGTTCAGCAAAAAAATGCTCAACATTTAACATATAGAATTGCTGAAGTTGATCCTCGTTTTGGTTTAAGTCAAGATCAATTGATTCAGATTACTCAGCAAGCTGCTGATATCTGGAAAGAAGGTACAGGTAAAAATTACTTTACTTATGACCCAAATGCAAAGTTAGAAATTCGTCTTGTATACGATGATAGCCAAAATCGTTCAGCAGAGCGTCAAAAAATTTCTGCTCAGTTTAAGCAAGATCAACAACGTGTAATTGATGAACAGCAGCAAATTAAGCAGTTGAAGCAAAATTTTAGTCAAACTCAATCTGATCTTGAAAACAAAAAACAGATCTTAAATGAGAAGTTGAAAAATTTTGATCAACAAATGATGCAGTTTAACGAAGGTAAATTAGCACCTGAATACACAGCAAAATCTCTTGCGAAGACTCAGAAAGATTTACAGAAGCAAACTGTTTCTTTGAAGAAAGATATTGCCGCTTATAATCAGCAAGCTGCAGATTTAAACAAAAAGGTTAATCACTTTAATCAGATTAACGATCAGTTCAATCAATCTTTAAATCAGTTTAAGCAAAATGCCCAAGCTGATGTATTTAAGAAAGGGATTTATAACGGTAAACAAATCACAATTTATGAGTATAGCTCAATTGATGATTTACGTTTAACGATTGCTCATGAATTAGGCCATGCACTAGGCTTAAAACATAGCGATCAACCGGGTGCCCTAATGTACTCAGTTCGCAAAGACAGCGATAAAAAAAGTAATGTTTTAACTGATGCTGATCGTGATCTATTAAACGCTTTACCTCAATAATTAGTTATGAGACATAACGATGTATCTATTTTATAAATAGATACATCGAAATTCATGTCAAAGTCATGTTATTGTGGTTGTAAGAGCCGTCTAAAATAGAATGGAGATCAAGATGAGTTATTATCATATCCTGATTGAAGTAAATGACCACATTAGTACGATTGAACAAACTCGAGATATCGAACTATTTGATATTATTGAACTTAAACCGTACCTTCATTCTATTTTGTTGCCTTACTTTAACGAGCAAGAAATTGAGCTTGAAGATGAAAATATTGAATATAAAGATATTTTACATCTTGAAGTTAAACAGACTTTACTGCCTATCGAACATTTAATTGAAGAAGAACAGAAGCAATTACCAAGTGACACTGATGTCACTATTACTGCTTATGAAATCTTTAATGATCGCGACCTAAGCCAAGATGTCACTTCAGTTATTTTTGATATTTTAGAAGCAGTAAAGCTAGATCAATCCATAATTTAGTTATTCAATAAAAAAGGTCTGCATATGCAGACCTTTTTATTTAATGCCTTATTGCATCATTTTTCGTGCTTGTTCCTGACGGAATGCACGTAAAATTTGTTGCCCTGCCCGTCCTGTTGGATTTAAACCTAAACGGGTTTGCTCCTGACGTATAGCAACACGGGTTTTATCTCCAATCAGTCCATCAACAGCACCAATATCATAACCACGATTAATCAAAAATTGCTGAATCTCACGACGCTCTGCGCGAGAAGTACCAGGGTCATCTGTTGGCCAAGAAGCAACGAATGGTTTCCCACCTTTTAAACGATCAGATAAATGTGCAATTGCAAGTCCATAACTTTCTGCTGCGTTATAGCTATAAATAGCATCAAAATTTTTAAATACTAAAAAGATTGGACCACTTGCTCCTGCAGGCGCCATTAACCCAGCTGGTGTGCTACCAGATAATGCACCTTGAATTAATGGTGTACCATCAATTCGGGTTACCCCACGTGAACTCCAGCTACTCAATGGCTTTTTAGAGCGACGCCCTTCTCCATCAATTGACATACCTGATGGAATTTTGACTTCAAAGCCCCAAGGCATACCAGTTTGCCATCCAGCTTTATTCAAGAAATTAGCCGTAGATGCCAATGCATCTGCTGTGCTAGATACTAAATCACGACGACCATCACCATCAAAATCAACAGCTAAGCGTTCATAAGTTGATGGCATAAACTGTGTATGTCCAAAAGCGCCAGCCCATGAACCTTTAAGTTGATCTTCGGTTAAATCACCGCGTTGCAAAATACGCATAGTGGCAAAAAATTCTGTCCGGAAATAACTTTGCCGGCGCCCTTCACAACTTAATGTTCCAAGTGCCTGCAATAAAGGATATTTTCCAGAAATATCGCCAAAATTACTTTCAACGCCCCACACTGCCACAATTGTTTCAGGCGGTACGCCATAAACTTGAGAGGCACGATTTAAAACATCACGATATTGCGCTAATTTTTGTTTCCCAAGCTCAACACGTTCTTCATCTACAAGACCAGATAAATAGTCCCAAATTGGTGTCGAAAACTCTGGCTGATAATTTAACTTATCAATTACTGAGTAGTCCGGCGTTAAATTTTGTGTATAACGGTCATACGTGCTACCCGAAACACCCGCAGCAATCGCTTGCGAACGTAAATTTGCCAAACAACTCTGAAAATTATTATTAGGCGTGTAAGTATTGCTATTCGTTACAGGAACTGTTGCATTACTAGATATTGTAGAAGTAGAACCATTAATTATCAGCTCTGCTTGAGCCTGAGTCATTGTCAAAAATATAGACCCAACAATACAAGAAAAACGTCGCATATTATCCTAGTTCAATTTTTAAATTTAAATTTGTCTTTACCATACCATTATGGACTCAAAATTTTCAGAGAGAAATCGTAAATTTGAATTCATAATTCCTTCTTTAAATTCATTTCCGGAGTTTTAAATTCAAATTTTGCATCCAGTTTTAAATTTAAAACTTCCAACATCAGATTAATTATTTTTAAATTCAAAAATCGCGTCCATACTTTAAATTCAAAACATCAGTTTAAATTTAAATATTCAAACCATAAACCAACTGTGGATAACTTATAAAACCACACACTAAAACTGCCGAAATCCCTATATTCTCTGTATCTTTCATCATCTTTATACGCTACAAGCCCCTCACCACTCATGGATACATGTTTTAAATTTAAAAGTTAGATATAGTTTTGAATTCAAAATACCACTCAGATAACATGCATCTTTTTAAATTCAAAACGCACATAAGCTAGAGACCCGATTTAAATTCAAACTTTAGGTATTGGGGATAACTTATTTTAAATTCAAAATCAGGACCTTCATTTAAATTTAAAAGCTCAACAAAAGTTATCCACAGTGAGCAAATAACAGGTTTTTAATATTTTTTAAATTTAAAAGACAAAAAAAGCGATCCGAAGATCGCTTTTTTGCAAATTTTAACTGAATTAAATGGTCATATCAGCTGTTAATGCGAGTGGTTCTGGCAAAATTTTCGCTAATTGACGGCATAAATTCGTCAATTCATTACTATCCACAGGCATTAACGTAATGTGGCCTAACTTACGGCCAGCACGTTCTGATTTGTTATAAAGGTGCAGATGAGCGCCATTTAGTGCTAAAACATCTTCAGTTTTAGGATGCTGACCAATAATATTGATCATGACCGTTGGTCGAACAACGTCTGTTGAACCTAATGGTAACCCTGCAACAGCTCGAACATGGTTTTCAAACTGCGAACATACAGCGCCTTCAATTGACCAGTGACCTGAGTTATGCACACGTGGTGCCATCTCATTTGCACATAGGCCTTGTTCTGTCACAAATAGCTCGAGAGTTAACACGCCAACGTAGTTGAGATGATTCAACAAACGCGTAATGTAGTCTTGAGCAACTGGTTGTAGAGCTTCACTGTTCGGTGCAGGCACGATTGAGTGCGACAAAATACCGTTGTGATGGTGGTTTTCAGCTAATGGCCAAGTCTTCACTTCACCATTTTGACCACGTACTGCAATAATCGAAACTTCGCGAGAAAACTTCACAAAGCTTTCAGCAACTAAGCTTTTTGCAGGACCAAGCTCTGCCCAAGCTGTATCAATTTGGTCTTCTGAACGAAGTACAAACTGACCTTTGCCGTCATATCCACCAGTTGCTGTCTTGAGCACAATTGGTAAACCAAGCTCAGCAACAGCTTTTTTTAAGCTTTCTAGGCTGTCTACAGCACGATACGGCGCAACAGGAATCGCAAGTTCATCAAATAATGCTTTTTCTGACAAACGATTTTGTGCAGTTGCTAAAGCAATACGGGGAGGGTGCAATGTTTTGGTTTGTGTTAAAACATCTACGTCCGCAACCGGCGTATTTTCAAACTCAAGACTGAAAACATCAGCACTTTCAATAAACTGCTTTAAACCTTGTTCATCTTGGCTAGAAAAAACTTGGCCTAAAACACCTGCTGGACAATCTGTATTTGCTTCAAAAAAAGTACATTGAATATTTAATGGTAAAGCTGCTTGCGCCATCATACGGCCCAATTGCCCACCACCAAAAATACCGATAGTTTTATCCATTTCAGCCTCTTAAACCTGTCCCGGAATATTGTTGCTTGCAACTTTATCAGTTTGCGCAGCACGGAAATCTGCAACATTTTTTGCAATTTCAGGACGAGTTAAACCTAAGATTTGAGCAGCCATAATCGCAGCATTAGTCGCACCAGCTGGGCCAATTGCCAAAGTACCGACTGCAATACCTGCTGGCATTTGTACGATTGAAAGTAATGAATCTACACCATTTAAAATTGATGATTTAACTGGTACACCCAACACAGGTAAGTCAGTTTTTGCCGCACACATACCCGGTAAATGCGCAGCGCCACCAGCGCCTGCAATAATCACTTGAATACCGCGATCACGCGCAGTTTCTGCGTATTCAAATAAACGGTCTGGCGTACGGTGAGCAGATACCACTTCCGCTTCAAATGGGACACCAAGCTGTTTAAGCATATTGGCAGTATGTTCAAGCGTTGCCCAATCGGACTGGGAACCCATGATAATTCCGACTAAAGGTTGGGTATCTGTTGCGACCGCGTTCATTGGCATTTCCAAAGCGTAAAAATGGTAAAAACTCGACTTGTACCAAGCCAAGCATGAGAGAAAAAGATGAGGCCAATATTATAGCTGTTTTTTCACTCACCCCAAAGCCCAAGTTTATGAGGAAAAAGCGTGAATCCGATGGATTTAACAACGATCTGTCTGAAAACCCAATTTCAAATAATTTTACTGGCTTCTAAATACAAAATAGACACAACCAAACAAGCATAACATGGCCCAAACATAGTCTAATTTAAACGGCTGCTTAAACAGCAACACCATAAATGGTACAAATACAATGAGGGTAACCACTTCTTGGGTAATTTTCATTTCACCCAAAGTCCAGTTTTGATCACTCAAGATTCGAGTTGCTGGAATCATAAAACTATATTCCAGTAGGGCAATAATCCAACCGAATAAAATCGCTTGCCAGAATGGAGCATGGTGCAAAAACTTAAGATGCCCATACCATGCAAGTGTCATAAAACAGTTCGAAATAATTAATAGCACAAAAGCTAAAACCGTTGGGCTCAAAGGCACATCCTTCATCGTCACGATGATTTAAGTATTAATATGGATCAAAAACATTATAAAAGATAAAACTATAATTCAGCTTAAATCTAAAAAATAAAGCTGTACTTTTATGAGTGCCTCAAACACATAGAACAACAACGAATTTTGACTATCTTTTCCAGTTGAGCCTTGCTATCGTTGCTGGCAAATTTATCAATAATGAAAACACAGTAATTCACATTAATACTGTGTACAAAAGCAGTGGAGAAGGCGAGCAATGCATCTGCATATCTTGGGTATTTGTGGCACTTTTATGGGCTCTTTAGCACTTTTAGCTCGTGATTTAGGACATAAGGTAACAGGTTCCGATTCAAATGTTTACCCGCCAATGTCTACCCAGTTAGAAAATGCAGGTATTGAACTCATGCAAGGCTATGACCGTAGTCATTTACAGCCTCATCCAGATTTGGTCATTGTCGGCAACGCTATGAAACGTGGTATTGATGCCGTCGAATACATGCTCAATGAAGGCCTGCCATATATTTCTGGTCCACAGTTCCTTGCTGACCACGTTTTACAAGGCAAACATGTCCTTGGGGTGGCGGGTACTCATGGAAAAACAACCACAACAACCATGTTGGCTTGGGTACTTGATCAGGCTGGTTTAAACCCAGGCTTTTTAATTGGTGGTGTGCCACTTGGTTTTAGTGAAAGTGCTCGTTTAGGCGGTGGCAAATACTTCTGCGTTGAAGCCGACGAATATGACTCAGCTTTCTTCGATAAACGTTCTAAGTTTGTTCATTATCACCCAAAAACGGCGATTTTAAATAACCTTGAATTTGACCATGCCGATATTTTTGATGACCTAGCAGCAATTCAAAAACAGTTCCATCATCTGGTTCGTACTATTCCAAGTGAAGGCCGTATTATTGCTCCAATTACCGAAACTCATATTGATGAAGTACTTGAAATGGGCTGCTGGACACCAGTGATTCGTACAAGTTTAGAAGCAAATGAAAAAGCTGCTTTATCTGCCGAATTAATTTCAATTGATGGCAGCCATTTTAAAGTCCTCGAAAATGGTCATGTTGTTGGTGAAGTGAAATGGAACATGACAGGGCAACACAGCGTAGCAAATGCTTTGGCAACCATTGCAGCCGCTCAACATGTGGGTGTTTCGCTTGAAAAGGCTTGTGACGCTTTATCTAACTTTGGCGGTGTAAAACGCCGTATGGAGTTACTCGGTACAGTGAATGGTATTGAGGTTTATGATGACTTCGCTCACCATCCAACAGCAATTGACACGACTTTGGATGGCGCACGTAAACGTTTAGGCGAACGTCGTTTATGGGCCATTATTGAACCGCGTTCAAATACCATGCGCATGGGTAGCCATAAAGATGGCTTGGCACATTCAGCACGCTTAGCAGATGACGTTATCTGGTACCAGCCAGAAGGTTTAGACTGGGATTTACAACCTGTAATTGAAGCTGCTTCAAACCGTGCTCAAGTCAGCCGTTCACTTGATGAAATTATTGACCGTATTGTCAATGAAGCAGGTGAGGGCGATGCTGTGGTGATTATGTCTAATGGCGGCTTTGGTGGCTTACATCAAAAACTTATAAGCGCATTAAAAGCAAAAGCTGCTTAACTTTCGCTCTAGATGATTCAATAAAAAACGGGTTTCAAATTGAAACCCGTTTTTTTAGTTTAATGGTTTTTAAACCTGCTTTGGCTCTATATCTTCTATAAATTTATTCGAGATGAATAAACGTAAGGTATAGACGATACCCATTGCAAACACGCTATATCCCACGTTATTACAAATGAATGGAATACATAAAATAATAAGCGCGGTAATAGGATAAAACCATTTAGAAATTCCAGCTAAACACTCAAACTCGTATAACATCCAGATACAGGTGGTATAAAGCACCACACTCACAGCAACAATCACACCCATATATAAATCAGAGATATGTGCATGATGGGTCGTGACATCCACGGCGGCGGCAAGCGCAGCACCCACCGCAGCAATACTTACAAAAACAAAATAATGGCCATAACCCCATACAAATGGGCGTACACCTTTAAAATGATGATGCTGTTCACTACGATCAAAGTAAGCCCACCACATTGCGAACATGAGCATCAATCCACCAATCATTAAGAAAACGGCTGGAATATTGATAGATTGAGCCGCAAGCGCATCACGTATGGCATTAAAACTACCTACGATTGATTCGCCCAAAACAATAATAGTGAGGAGAGCATAGCGCTCTACAATATGATGAGGATGCCACGGCGTAGGCGAATGTTTTTCTGCATAGATGGGAACAAATAACTCGAACACAACTAGACATAAAAATAGAGGTATAGAAAGGACATGAGCAAAGTTAGCTACAAGCCAGCCAATTTGTACTAAGACTATACCTATCGCATAGCGGTAAGCCGTAACTCGCCGTTCAGGATCATGTTTTGCTGCTCGGAGCCACTGGGTGACTAAAGCCAAGCGCATAATCACATAGCCCACAATAATGATGTCAAAGTCCTGACTACGAAACACATCAGGTATACCTGCGGCCATCACCAATGAACCTACAATCTGTACAAAAGTAAGGCACCGATACAATGCATCATCATTATCGTAAGCTGAAGCGAACCATGAAAAATTCATCCATGCCCACCACAGTGCAAAAAATACCATCAGGTAGCTTGGCAGAGCATGCCATAGATGATTTTCAATAATCGCATGATGTAACTGCTGACCCGCTGTGGCAATCGCAACCACAAAAATTAAATCGAACAATAATTAAAGGGAGTCGCTGCTCTATGCGGCTGTTTTGGATCTCTTGGAGATAAAGGCCTCAAACTTAATTTTTTCTGTTTTTCTTGAGTAGTCATAAAATTAACGTTCTCGAATAAAGTGCCAACACGTTAACACTTTAATATTAACGTCCAGATCACGCATTAAAAATTATTCAGGTCTGATGATTAATCTTTACTCATCAATAAACTATATTTCATTTTTGTGACAATTCTTTATCAAGACAATAGGCTTAATTCTTTATCATAGCCCACGTTTTATTGTTCTCGTTTGGAATATGAATGTCTTTAGAACCACTCAACCTTAGCTTATTCCATGTCATCAATGGTGCTCAGGATGCGAGTCAATTTATCATTCGTCTTGCTATCTTTTTTGCTAATGATCTCCTGTATATTCTTTTATTCATACTTACATTTTTATGGTTTTATGGCGATCAAGATTTAAAAAATAGGGTCATTAAATCTGTCTTTTTAACCTGCATATCACTTTTGGTGGGTTATATTATTTCTCTGTTTTATCACCATCCAAGACCGTTTGTGATGGGTGTGGGCACCACGTTTATTGAACATGCACCAACAGCGTCTTTTCCAAGTAATCATATGCTAATTTTTAGCACCATCTCGCTATCTTATTTGTTTGCTCAGCGCAAAATAATTGGAATGATTCTTTTATTTTTGTCATTTGTGGTGGCGTGGTCACGTATTTATTTAGGTGTGCATTTCCCTTTAGATATGTTGGGTGCTTTTATTGTCGCGCTATTGGTCAATACAGCAGGTTATTACTTTTGGAATGCTTACGGTACAAGTTTGACCGCATTCTTTATTCACCTTTACCAGATTATATGTAAACCACTTTTAGATCGTGGTTTGATTAAATAATCCATAGAACTTTTGGTATTCACGCTACGACATTAAGTTCAGTTGCGTAATACAAAAAAATCTGCCATTCTATGTGAAATTGGATAGGTTTTATCCAATACAGAATTTAGTTTGACAAGGGGAGTAGCCTCCTCCAAACATAACAGCAATGTTATGTGTCAGATATCGTCAATACACTTTTATTAAAAAGTCGGTATCTGAGCATCGTGAAATTCATGATGTAGGCAAGACCTTGATCATGTTGATACAGATGTTTAATTCATCTGGCAACTGGTCGAGGTTTTTTTATGCCCAATTGCCGGATGTAGGGAGGATTTATGGAAACAATCGGCAATTTATGGCTGTACGTAGCATTCTTTGGCATAGTCATTGTCATGCTCCTAATTGATTTCTTGGGCTTTAAACAAAAGCAGGGCCAGGATGTCTCAATTAAGCAAGCTGCCTACTGGAGTGTGGCGTGGGTAAGCGTCGCGGTCTTATTTGGTGGCGGTTTATGGCTTTATCTTCAACAAACGGTTGGGGTGATCTTAGCAAACCAAAAAACCATGGAATACTTTGCAGGTTACTTACTTGAAAAGTCCCTCGCGATTGACAACGTTTTCGTCTGGTTAATGATTTTTGCGGCATTTGCTATTCCAGCGGCACTACAACGTAAAATTTTGCTCTACGGCGTATTAGGCGCAATCGTACTGCGTACTCTCTTTATTTTCATTGGTGCATGGTTCGTTCAAGAGTTCTCTTGGGTGCTTTATATTTTCGGTGCGTTCTTGGTATATACAGGCTTCAAGTTCTTAAAAGGCCAAGAAGAAGAAACCAATATCGAAGATATCAAAGTTTTAAAGTGGCTACGTAAGCACATGCGTATTACGCCGCAGCTTGAAGGTGACAAATTCTTTGTACGTCAAAATGGTTTATTGTGGGCAACGCCGTTATTTCTAGTTTTAATTTTAGTTGAAGCTTCAGACGTAATTTTCGCGGTAGACTCTATTCCTGCTATTTTCGCGGTAACGAGTGATCCATTTATTGTTTTAACGGCAAACTTAATGGCAATTTTAGGTTTACGCGCAATGTTCTTCTTACTTGCTGGCGCTGCTTCTAAACTGCATTATTTACCGTATGGCTTAGGCATTATCTTATTGTTCATTGGTGCAAAAATGTTGTTGCTTGATGTATTCCATATGCCAATCTGGATCTCGTTAAGCTTTATTGTCATAGTATTAGCAATCACTGCTTACCTCTCTTTACGACACAATAAGCGACACATCTCATAGAATCTTTACTTACATAATATTAAAGGGCTTTCATAGAAAGCCCTTTTTAAATTAGGAATTGACTATTTTTAATTTTGGCCATTGTTGTAACCAATTTTTGCTTTCTACACGATTTTTGAAAGTCTGATAACTAACTAGAGCTGAATTCCAACGTAAATTCAATTCAAATAAATCTGATAAGCCAAAAGGTGCAATTATTTCTAAATTACCGAATGTGTCGAAACGTATTGCTATAGCTGTTGCTGTTTCTGACCATAATGATAATGCTTCCTCAATCGAAGTTAATGGTTGAATTTTTTCACCATTATCTTTACGGTACCATGTATGTACCAAAGCCTGATTAACAACATCCCAATCTTGATTTGGAAATTTGCTTTTTAAATCACTTTGCAACTTTTTTTGATAACTATCATCATATTCATTAGCATTATAATAAATCACATCCATATCACTTGTATTTAAATCATAAGTTTTGCCATGTAAATATGACCAAACAGTGTTTCTCACCGCACCAGCACTTAAATAAACTTTTGGATGCAATTGAGAAATGATAGCTAATATCTTTAATAAACAAGGAGATTTCATCACCAAATCAATAAAATCTTGTTGATAATTATTATATATATTTGTCATATTTTGAAAAATGCTAAAGACATCCACCATGTAATAGTACATAGAAGCTCTGTACTTTAAAAGCGCTGATCAATATCATATGCCAACTAAAAATTTATCTTTCCTAATCAGAAACATAATAGATAACAGCAATTCGGTATTTCATGCCGAACATATTTATTAAAATGTGTGGAGTCTCATGCGTTCTAAAAAAATTAATCTTGTCGTGGTCCCTTTATTACTCACGGCATGTAGCCATAAAGATGGTCCTTTAGTACAAGATGTATATAACAACCAATATGACTGTGCTCGCGACTGGAATAACGAAACATGTAAACAAGAAAATAGCTCAAGTGGACATGGTTCTAGCTATGTTGGTAGCCGCTATTTAGGTCCCGCGTATTATCGAAACAATCGGGAAGTTTCTTATCACGGCAATACCTTACATCCTTACAGCAATTTGAGTGTAGGTCACCCCATTATTTCAAGTACGGCGAAAAGCGCATCTTCTTCATCCCCAATTCGTGGTGGTTTTGGTCGTAGCGGCTTCTCTTTCGGCGGCTAACTCCTCAGGCATTCACTGAATATGAAAAGAAAAATATTTACTCCACGTCCAGACTGGCAAGTGGAGCATCAACATATTGGTTTCGATTATTTTAATTTACCTTCTCTCGATGGCTCAATTTACTGGTCTGAAGGGGTTGCTTATGAATTTACGCTTAAGCAGATTGAACAACTTGAAGATGCAGCAAATGAACTGCATCAGATGTGTTTATCGATAGTAGGAGATCTCATTCAACGGGGTGACTATCCTGCTTACTTTCAAATTCCCGAAACCGCTATAAGCCATATTGAATACTCATGGAAACAAAATGCTCCGATGCTGTATGGCCGTTTTGATTTCGCTTACGATGGGCGAAATATCAAAATGCTGGAATATAACGCCGACACACCGACTGGCTTACTTGAAGCTTCTGTAGCGCAGTGGCTGTGGATAGAACAAGTCTCGGGCATTGCAAACCGGGACCAGTTCAATAGCATTCATGAAGACCTGATTAAACGCTGGAAGACAATTTTACCGCGTGGTAGCCACGTGCATTTTGCTGCCAGTCAGGAAGCGGGAAGGGAAGACTGGGGCAATTTAGAGTACTTGATGGATACCGCTTATCAAGCTCATCTACAAGTTTCCGAGCTTTCTATGGAGAACATAGGCTGGAATGGGCAAGATTTTGTTGACCTTCATAACCAACCCATTCAAAACATATTTAAACTCTATCCATGGGAATGGATCTGGGAAGAAGCATTTTCTCAATATATTCACCCACAAACACAATGGATTGAACCTTGCTGGAAAATGCTACTTTCAAATAAAGCAATTCTGGTTGAGCTTTGGAAGCGTTATCCAAACCATCCATTATTGGTCGAAACCCATACCTATGACCCGCAACAAGCTTTGTCTGGCAAATGGGTGAAAAAGCCGATTTTGGCAAGGGAAGGTGCCAATATTCGGGTTTTACAAGACGGCCATGACCAAGGTGCAGCTTCTGGTAGCTTTTATTTTGATGACTATGACAAATATGGTTATGTCGTACAGAAATGGGTAGATACCCCATTATTTTCAGGACAACTGCCTACACTCGGTTTATGGATGGTCGGACATCAATGTGCCGGCATGTCTATTCGTGAAGATTGCTATGACATTATTGGTAATGACGCCCATTTTGCAGCGCATTATTTTGTCGATTAATAAACACCTAGACAGATATAAAAAAGCACTTTTTAGGTGCTTTTTTATTGTGCCCTCAACGCAATCAATCAGTGCATTCTAAGTACATAGCGAATAATAAACTTTAGCTTTTAAAGCTAAATTAGAACAAAAATTCAAAAAAAATATTAATTAACCACATGTATTTTAAAATTTTTATCTAATTTATTTTCTTAAAAGTCAATATTGGCAAGCTCTTTGCATCTCCAAAAAAGAAAAAAGCCTAGATTTTAGGGGCTCGTGAGAGCCCTGATTTTTTTAAGGAGTGATGCCATGAATGCGATTCCAACTTTAACACCCCTTGCCATGCCATGTAACAGCAGTTTTGATGCAAAAGATTGGGAAATTTTATCGAGCCATTGGTATCCGGTAGCGCGTATTCAAGATGTCTCTACTGCGCCTCAACGAGTCACACTACTAGACGTCAATATGGCACTCTACCAGACAGAAAGTGGTGAAATTCATCTGGTCCGAGATATTTGTCCCCATCGTGGCGTGCCTTTAACCAAAGGTTGGGTTGATGGTGAGGAGATTGTGTGTCCTTATCACGGTCTACGTTACAACACCGAAGGGAAATGTACCCAAATACCAGCTCAACCTGAGCTAACCAAAATTTCTGATCGTTTTTCTCTAACTAAATTTCCGGTTGTGCAAAGATACGGTCTCATTTGGACCAGTATTCATGGTCGTGATATTACTCAAGCCAATATTCCTGTATTAGATACTTGGGATGATGCAGAGCATCAAGCAATTTTGCCACCTTTTGTGGATATTGGTGGCTCTAGCGGTCGTCAGCTTGAAGGGTTTATCGATGTCGCTCATTTTGCATGGGTGCATCACAACGCCTTTGCGAATCGTGATAATCCCATCGTCCCTAAATATCACACTGAACGTACCAACTACGGCTTAAAAACGGTCTATATCAGCAATGTCAGTAATTATCCGCATGAGCTAAAACATCTCGAACCAGAAGGCTTTTTGTGGAAGCGTACTTTTGAGGTTTATCCGCCATTTTCTGCCGTGCTTACTGTCAATTTCCCAGAAAGTGGAGTCTTAAAAATTTTGAACGTCTGTTGTCCTATCTCAAGTAATAAGACCCGTTTATTTGTTCCACTCACACGTAACTTTGACCAAACAGGTGATTTAGAAAAAGTATATGCATTTAATGCGCAAATTTTTGCCGAAGACCAAGACATGGTCGAATCACAAAAACCAGAAGAACTACCGCTCGATCTAATGATGGAAGCACATTTTGAAGCAGACCGTTCATCAACGACTTATCGACGGATTTTGGCTGAATGGGGACTAAGTAAACGTTATACCGTTTAAATCTTGGCTAACTGGGGTACAATCAATCGAAAAAAGTGAAAATATATAGGCTATCCATGTCATTGATCGCAAATACCACCGTTGTGCGTGGTCGTTTTTTAGATATTCAACAAACTGTCTCTGAGCCAACTGATATTCCAAATCAAGTACGTTATTTGGAAGATGGTGTATTGATTAGTGAACATGGAAAGATCAAATGGTTTGGTGCATGGGAAGATGCAGAGCAGCATCTACCTGCTGGAGTTGAGGTTCAACATTATCCAGAACAATTGATTGTACCTGGCTTTATTGATACGCATATTCACTTCCCGCAAACCGAAATGGTTGGAGCTTACGGCGAACAACTTTTAAGCTGGCTCAACACCTATACGTTCCCAACCGAAATCCAGTTTCAAGACAAAGCATATGCAAGCGAAATTGCCCAGTTCTTTATTCAGGAACTCTTAAAACACGGCACAACCACAGCACTGGTGTTCTGTACTGTTCATCCCGAGTCTGTTGATGCCTTATTTGAAGCCGCAGAGCGCGTTCAGATGCGTTTAATTGCCGGTAAGGTACTCATGGACCGTAATGCCCCTGAAGCGCTGTGTGACACGCCAGAAACAGCTTACAGCGATACTAAAGCACTCATTAAAAAATGGCATGGTAAAGGCCGTGCTCTGTATGCGATTACGCCACGATTTGCACCGACTTCTACACCTGAGCAATTAGAAAGAGCAGGGCAGCTAAAACAAGAATTTCCAGATGTTTATGTCCATACACATTTAAGTGAAAACAAAGATGAAATCGCTTGGGTGAAATCTTTATTTCCGGAACAAGCTGGCTATTTAGATGTTTATCAACACTATGGCCTAACTGGTAAACGTTCTGTGTTTGCGCATTGTGTTCACTTAGAAGATGAAGAATGGCAATGTATGCATGATACACAATCGGCTATCGCATTTTGCCCAACTTCAAATCTTTTCTTAGGTAGTGGTTTATTCCCATTGAAAAAAACTTGGGAAAAGCAAGTCAAAGTAGGTTTGGGGACAGACATTGGTGCAGGTACTTCGTTTAGCTTACTGCAAACTGTTAACGAAGCTTATAAGGTTCAGCAATTACAAGGTGATAAACTTTCAGCTTATGAAGCGCTTTATCATGCAACCCTAGGCGGAGCAAAAGCACTCGATTTGCAGGATCAGTTAGGCAACTTCAACGTCGGTAAAGAAGCAGACTTTGTGGTACTCAACCTAAAGCCAACAGCATTACAGGAACTTCGCCAGTCTAAATCTAAGTCTGTTGAAGATTCGCTGTTTGCATTATTCACTTTAGGTGATGACCGTAATATTGAGGCGACTTATATTTATGGAAACCGTGCTTATCAAAAAGAAACAGCCAAATAAAAAAGGCATTGTTAAGTTTTTGTTATTATTTGGAATATGTGCTATTGCGTTAAAGCGTGATCGACATAATCCGCAAAATGATAAAATTTCACAGCCATCAAAGGGTGCATGAAACGTCATTTTGCTTTAAAATTTTACCATTAACTCAGATTTTCGAGGTGTTGCAGGTCAACACCTTTTTTATTTTTTCTTTTATATCTTGTAGGAATCTGCCATGACTGTTGCAATGAGCATCATGATTTCAACCGAAGAAATTCAAGCAAAAGTCAAAGAGCTCGGCGAGCAAATCAATTCTCATTATGCAAATAGTGACAAAGAATTGGTTCTGATTGGTCTACTTCGTGGTTCTGTTATTTTCATGGCAGACTTATGCCGTACCATTACCAAACCGCACGAACTCGATTTCATGACAGTGTCTAGTTACGGCGGCGGTACCACTTCAAGTCGAGACGTTAAAATCTTAAAAGATCTTGACGGTGAAATTCGTGGTAAAGATGTGCTGGTGGTTGAAGATATTATTGACTCTGGCAACACCTTAAGCAAAGTTGTGGAAATGTTGCAAACTCGCGAACCAAATTCGATTCAATTATGCACATTAGTGAGTAAACCATCACGCCGTGAAATTGATCTCGAAGTTAAGTTTTTAGGTTTTGAAGTTGAAGATCGGTTTATTGTAGGCTATGGCTTAGACTACGACCAGAAATATCGTCACTTGCCATTTATTGGTGAGATTGGTTTATAAATTTCATAAAAATGGCACCATAAGGTGCTATTTTTTTATATAACGTTTTAGCTTTGAACAAAAAAGACACAAAAAGTCGCAATCTGCTACAGACAAAACAGTTGGCTCTGTCGCACGATAGAATATGAAGCAAAATCATTAACTTCATCAAAAAAACAACTGGAGAACAAATATGTGGTCACTTATTGTTGCTATTGTGGTTGGTTTCTTCGCAGGCTTAATTGCACGTGCTTTACATCCTGGTGATGATAAAGCAGGTTTTATCGTTACTACTTTAATTGGTATCGCAGGTTCACTTTTAGCCACTTATGGTGGTCGTTTACTTGGTCTTTACGGAGAAAATTCAGCTGCGGGCTTTATCGCTTCCGTAATTGGTGCAGTCATCATTTTGTTTATTTACAACTTGATTGTACGAAAAAGCTAAACTTCAGTTCATTCATAAAAAAAGCACCTAATGGTGCTTTTTTTATTTACAGGCCTAGCTCTTTCCAAACTTCCTGAATTTCTTCAGCAGACCTTGCACCTACTAGTTTAAAACCGTTTGCAAAAATTAGGGTAGGAGTAGCATTAAAACCTAATTTTCTTCCAAGTTCCAAGTTCCGATCAATTGGGTTTGCGCAGCTCGCAACTGTTGGTTTTACACCTTGTTCAATCAGTTTCTTCCAAGAGTATGACTGGCTCGGTGCACACCAAACTTGTCTAGAAACCACAATAGACTGAGGTTTTAAAGGGTAAATAAACGTGTAAATTGTTACATCTTTAAGTTTATCGAGTTCAGGTTCAAGTTTTTTACAATAAGGGCAATTCGGATCGGAGAATACCGCTAAAACATGCTGACCATTACCTTTGACCGTTTTAATGGCATCTTTTAAAGGTAATTGCTTCCAATCAATTGAGTTTTGTCCTAGAACTAAGTCTTTGGTTAAATTCTTCTGGTCCTTTAAGCGGATCATAGAGCCTACCAGCATATGCTGACCATCTTCACCAAGATAAATGATTTGTTGATCTAGATTGGCGCTATATAACCCAGGCATTTCGGTTTTCTGAATATTGCTAATTTTTAAATTAGGATATTGTTTTTTAATATTTTCCCGAACTGTATCTACATTAGCGAAACTCAAACTTGTTGTTAGACTAAATAATGCCAATATTCCTAATTTTTTAAGCATAAAACCGACTCGAGGACAGGAGAGTGAACATTTTAGTCAGTTCCGTTAATGAAAACAGAACTGATTACCGAGATATAACCAAACTTCTACCCAGTTATGCTAATGTTTCACGTGGAACATAAATAGGTTTTAAAGTATTAATTTCTACCGATATATGCACGATTTCATCATGAATCGATAAAGCATGACGAATCTGGTCTGCATTCAAAGAAATATCATCAGTTTCTAGCGCTAAAATACAAGAAAATTTACCTTTCGCGACTTTCCAGACATGAATATCTGTAATTTCAACATGTTTTGGAAATTCGGCTATTACTTCCCGAATTTCTTCAACTACTGGATGATCCATTTCAGCATCTAGAAGAGTTTTTCCTGTCTCTTTCATTAAACCAAATGACCACTTTGCAACTAAAATAGCACCTAAAATCCCTAAAAGGGCATCTAAAAAATCCCATCCAAAATATTTACCTGCGAAAAGCGCAACAATTGCAAAAACAGAAGTTACAGCGTCTGCAACCACATGTAAAAATGCAGCTTTTTGGTTCAAATCATGGTGATGAGGCCGATGCTCATGCTCATGCTCATGCTCATGCTCATGCTGATGGTGATGGTGATGGTGATGGTGATGGTGATGGTGATGGTGATGGTGATGGTGACCATCATCATGAAGTAACCAGGCACAAATCAAGTTAATAACTAAACCTAAAATTGCAATTGGAATAGCTTCATTATAAAAAATTTCCACCGGGTTAAATAAACGTTGAACTGACTGAAAAGCCATAAAAATAGCCACAACCATCAGCAAAATTGCGCTGCTATAGCCGGCTAAAATCTCAATCTTCCACGTCCCAAAACTAAAACGATGGTCTTTTGAATAATATTGAGCTGCACGATAGGCAAAGTAAGCTAAACCAAGGGCCAACATATGTGAACTCATATGCCAACCGTCGGCCAATAGTGCCATTGAATTGAAGAACCATCCACCAAATACTTCCAGTACCATCATGGACGCCGTTAAAATGGTTGCAATCAAAATCCGTTTTTGTGCTAAGGGATTTCCTTCATCAAACTGATGTTGATGATGACGTGATACACTATGATCCTGCATAAAATTTAAACCCAATATACTCCCTACCAGTATATTAAATTCTACAAGAGAAAACAGATGAGTCACATTGGTCAGGATAAAAAAATTCTTAATCGTGTAAAACGGTTAAAAGGACAAATCAACAGCATTGAAAATGCGATAGAACAAGCAGAATCTTCATGTATCGATATTTTGCAGCAAGTTGCAGCCATAAAAGGTGCTATAAACGGTTTAATGAGTGAATTAATGGAACAGCACTTACATCATCATGTGCTTAAAGGTGCAGAAATCGATCAAAATGAGCTAGAAGAATTTTTAAAAGTTTTAAAAAGATATGGCTAAAAGAAAGTTCTGGATGACACAACAATATGTATCATCCAGATTATTTAAAATTATTTTCCAATGCAGAAAGAACCGAAGATTTTGCCTAATAGATCATCGGCACTAAAGTCTCCAGTAATTTCACCTAAAGCATTTTGAGCAAGACGTAGTGATTCAGCAACGAGTTCACCAGCGTTAAATACAACAAGTTGCTCACGTGCCTCTGCCAAATAGAGCTGAGTGCGCTTCATTGCGTCTAAATGACGAGTTCTCGCAATAAATGTATCTTCCTCAGGGTGAAAGCCTGCATGCGCTGTAATCGCATCTACGAGGCCTTGTACACCCATCTCTTGTTTTGCTGAAACTGTAATATGACGGAATCCTTGATAATCGCCTATTTCGGCAGATTGACCAGTTAAATCACATTTATTGCCGATTAATATGAGACGACGCGGTTCAATATGTTCAGCAAAGTATTCTTGAGCAAGTTGTAATGGGTCATCACCTTGATTTAAATCGTAGACCAATAACAGCAAATCGGCCTGCTCAATTTCTTTGATTGCACGGCGAATACCTTCTTTCTCGACCACATCTCCAGTTTCACGAAGACCTGCTGTATCAGTTAAGGTAATTGGTAAACCATTTAAGCTAATTTTTTCATGCAAAACATCACGAGTCGTACCAGCAATGTCCGTTACAATCGCTCGTTCTACACCAGCAAGCGCATTTAACAAGCTCGATTTACCGGCATTTGGTTTACCCGCAATAACAACCTGTAGACCTTCACGGAGTAATTGTCCTTGTCGTGCAGAAGTTTGAACGGCATGCACCGACTGTTTAACATCTTCCAGTAAAGCTAAAATTTTGCCATCAGCCAAAAAATCAATTTCTTCTTCTGGAAAATCAATCGCAGCTTCTACGTGCAAACGTAAATGAATCAGTTTTTCTAAAACTGTATTAATTTTTGTTGAAAATGCACCTTGCAGAGAACGAACTGCCGAACGAGCCGCAGCTTGAGAGGTGGCATCAATTAAATCGGCAATAGCTTCCGCTTGTACCAAATCCATTTTGCCATTTTCAAAAGCTCGCATGGAGAATTCCCCAGCTTTCGCAGCAATTGCACCTAGCTCAAATAAACGGCCAAGGAGAGCATTTTGAATGATGGGACCGCCGTGCCCCTGTAATTCGACAACATCTTCACCAGTAAACGAATGCGGATTTGGAAAGCATAGGACAATGCCTTCATCCATAATGCTTCCATCAGCATCATAAAACTTACGAAAACCTGCCATACGCGCTTCAGGCAAGTTTTTTTGTGTCAGATTCTGAGCAATATCATAGGCCTTAGGTCCAGATAAGCGAATCACGCCCACTCCACCACGCCCTGGTGGCGTTGCAATTGCAGCAATTGTGGTTTGACTTTGCATATTATTCACCTAAAAAACCTAAAATACAGCCAAAGAAAAATCCGCCTAAGATTACCATCTTAAGCGGATTGATTCAGCAAAAGTTCAACGATTAAGATGCTGATTCAGTCTTGTTTAGACGACTTTTCTCAACACTCTTGTTAATAAACCATTGCTGTAAAATAGTAATACTGTTGTTCACAATCCAGTACAACACTAGACCCGCAGGGAAGAACAACATAAATACCGTGAACATAATCGGCATAATGCGGAATACTTTCGCTTGCATTGGATCAGCTGGTTGCGGGTTCAACATTTGCTGAGCAAACATTGTCGCACCCATAATTAACGGCAAGATGAACCAAGGATCCATTGCAGATAAGTCTTGAATCCAGCCTAACCATGGTGCATGACGTAATTCCACACTTTCCATGAGTACCCAGTACAACGCAAGGAAAATTGGCATTTGTAGCAATAACGGCAAACAACCAGACAATGGGTTCACTTGTTCACGTTTATAAAGCGCCATCATTTCTTGCGAGAAGCGCATACGGTCTTCACCGAACTCTTCTTTCATGCGTTGCATTTCTGGTGCAATCACACGCATTTTCGCCATAGAACGATAACTTTTTGAAGATAAAGGCCACAAGATCATCTTCACCATAATGGTAAGTAAGATGATTGACCATCCCCAGTTGCCTACAATGCTATGGAAGAATTGAAGACCTAAGAACAATAACTTCGCAATTGGCCATAACCAACCATAGTCCACAGTCTGGTTCAGACCGACAGCTAAATCTTTTAATTCAGATTGTACTTTAGGACCTGAATAAAGCTTTGCATCTACTTCCATTGAAGTGCCAGCTGGAACATTAATTACTGGCGAAGTAAAGCCAATAATATTCATATGATCCGCAGACTGACGTGATTCAAGCTTAGCAACATAAGGCTGACCATTTGCTTGAGTCAGTTTAAGGTTTCCTGGAATCCAAGCACTTACAAAATAGTGCTGAACAATCGCAACCCACCCACCTTTAGCATCAGCATTTAATTTTTCTTCTGAGAAATTAGCAAACTTAAGCTTGTTATAGTGTGAATCAGGCGTACCCCAAGCTCCCCCTAAGAACGTCCCTAGAGTAAAAATACCTTGAGAAGACTTACCAGGATCCTCAGAGTTATCACGCTTTAACTGTCCAAACATCTGACCTTGCCAGTTTTGTTGGCTACGGTTAATCACTTGATGGCTTACAACAATCGGGTATTGACCTTGGGTAAAGGTGAAAGTTTTAATAATTTCAACGCCTTCTGGTGTTTTAAATACCATTGGTACGCTTAAAACTTTTTCAGACTGTCCCTTTTGATCCTGCACACCCTTAGCATCAGCCAAAGTATATGATGTTTTTTCAACCGCATATAACGGACGACCACCACGACTACTATCTGGTCCATTCAAACCAATTAAGCCAGACTGAGCAACATATGTACGCTTGGCATCATTTTCAAGCATAACAAAAGGTTGATTACTGTCTTTGCTTTTGTCGTGAGAGAGTAATTCAATACGAACAATATCACCACCTTTTGGATTAATCCAAAGATGATAAAGGTCAGTTTGTACTGAAATAAGCTGTTGATTCACAGGTGCTGTCGCATCTGTGGTTTGTGACTGCGCAATATTTGCTTGTGGCACATCGGAAGCCACTGTTGCAGTTTTAGCATTTGGCAAATCAGCAGATATTTCATGTGAACTTACAGCCGCCGCTTGTTGTTGCGGTGCAGTTGCAGCATTTCCATAATCTTTTTGCCAAGCCAAAATGAGCAAATATGCGGTGACAAACATGGCCCCGAGAATTGCAAACCTGGCCCATTGTTGCATATCTATTACCCCAAATGGTTAGAGAGATTTTGCTTCATTAAACGATCACGAAAGGGTACAGCAACATGATGCGTTTGAGAATCTATTTGATGAAACGAAATAAAACGAATTGCTTTTGGCGGTACCGGATCATATCCGGAGCCTCCCCATGGATGACATCTGCAAATACGTTTAGAAGATAGCCAAACGCCTTTGATTGCACCATGAGTTTGTAATGCTTCTATCGCATATTGGGAACAAGTTGGGATATAACGACAACGGGGTCCAAGAAGCGGACTAATCGCAATTTGATACAGTCGAATGAACCAACGCAAAATACGAACCATTGGTCATCTCTTAATTTTGCGAGGTTGGGACAACTTTAGAATGTTTTTTTGCCAAGCGTTGTAATTTTTGCCAAGCAAAATCTAATTGTTGATATAGCTCAGCGTTCGTAATCGTTTCTATACCAACTTTAGGCATTACAACAACATCTATGTCTAACCCAAATTTCGGCTGATTTAGACGAAAGCTCTCACGAGCAAGACGCTTTATTCGATTTCTTTCATGCGCACGGCGCACTTTTTTCTTAGCAACAACAATACCCAAACGGCTATTAGGCTGTTCGGTGAATTTTGCAAGAAATAAAAAATGGGGTTGATGCACTTTAAAAAGCGCACCATCAAATACACTTTTATAATCTGCAGCACAGCGTACACGACGATCTGTGCTAAAACTGTAAAGTGCCATCACACCCAAGTCTGGTCAGCGTAACAGTAATTAAACAGTTAAGCTATGACGACCTTTTGCACGACGACGAGCTAATACTTGACGACCAGCTTTAGTTGCCATACGAGCACGGAAACCATGAACGCGTTTACGCTTTAATTCAGATGGTTGGAAAGTACGTTTCATATCGAAACTCCCAAAAATGATCTTTCTATAAAGGTCCGCGATTTTATTGTGCAATGTTTACTCTGTCAATGATAAACAGAGAAAGTTTTGTATTTAAGTCAAATTTTTAGTTCTTCATCCTCTCTTTATATTAAGTCAATTTTTATCATTTAAAAGTTATACACAAAGTAATTGTTTATTTTTATTATGACTTTTAAGATATACACTTCTTATTTACATACTTATCAACAAACCTTGATGTGGAATGAGTTTGGATTTGGTATATTTGAATTTAAATTCATATTTTTTAGTTATCCACAATTGGGAGTGACCCTATTAAATAAATTCAAATTTTAAAATTTAAATTTATTCTTATTAGTGTGGACTTTTTCTGTGGATTTGATGGTTTTAAATTTAAAAAACATATATTTGAACTGTTGATAACTCTGTTTTTATTATCTTTATGGATTGTGGATAAGTTTATGTGATAATTTATCCACAGGATGTGCAAAAAGTTATACACAATTGGTTTTGAATTTAAATTTATTCACAAGAGATTTCTTTTTAGTCAAAATCAACCGAATTCGTCATGACAGATGTGGATAACTTGGGTAGAATGGCGACCCCTTCTCATCAGGAAGGGTTAATCTTTAAATGATTTGAATTTAAAACGCAGACATAGGGGATACACATGCTTTGGACAGACTGCTTAACTCGCTTGCGACAAGAGCTCTCTGATAACGTCTTTGCGATGTGGATTCGCCCTTTAGTAGCTGAAGAAGTAGAGGGTATCCTACGTCTATATGCCCCTAATCCTTATTGGACACGTTATATTCAAGAGAATCATTTAGAGTTAATATCTATATTGGCGGAACAATTGTCTGAGGGACGTGTACGTCAGGTTGAAATCTTGGTCGATTCGCGTCCTGGTAGTATTTTGTCTTCTAATGAACAACCAGCAACAACTACAGCTGCTTTACAAAGTGCACCAGTTTCACAACCTACTAAGGTTAAAAGAGAACCAGAACCTGTTGCTAACCCTGCAGTTAGTTCGAAAACTTCAAAAAAGAAACTATTAAACCCACAATTTACTTTTTCGTTATTTGTTGAAGGCCGTTCTAACCAAATGGCAGCGGAAACTTGTAGAAAAGTATTAACACAATTAGGTGCTTCTCAACATAACCCTTTGTTTTTATATGGTCCAACGGGTCTTGGTAAAACTCACTTAATGCAAGCGGTTGGTAATGCTTTACTGCAAGCTAAGCCGAATGCGAGAGTCATGTATATGACTTCGGAAAGTTTTGTACAAGATTTTGTGAGTTCATTACAAAAAGGAAAGGTTGAAGAGTTTAAGAAAAATTGTCGTTCTTTAGATTTGTTATTAGTGGATGATATTCACCTTTTGGCTGGTAAAGAAGCTAGTCTTGTTGAATTCTTTTATACATTTAACGCCTTACTTGATGAATCTAAACAAATTATTTTAACGTCTGATCGATATCCTAAAGAATTAACAGAACTTGATCCACGATTGGTTTCTCGTTTTTCATGGGGACTATCAGTAGGTGTTGAGCCACCAGATATTGAAACCCGAATCGAAATTCTACTTAAAAAAGCTGAGAATAGTGGCGTTGATTTGCCTAGAAACTGCGCATTATTTATTGCACAACAAGTGGTAGCAAACGTACGTGAACTTGAAGGTGCTCTTAATAAAGTTGTCGCAATTTCACGTTTTAAAGGTGCTCCAATCGACCTTGATGTTGTGCGAGAGTCTTTAAAAGATGTATTGGCAATCCGTGCTCGTACAATCAGTGTGGAAAATATCCAACGTGTAGTGAGTGAATATTTCCGTATTCCTCTAAAAGAACTGGTAGGTCCAAAACGGACACGAATTTATGCTCGACCACGCCAATTGGCAATGGGGCTTGCCCGTGAGTTGACTGGTGATAGTTTTCCGGAAATTGGAATGGCTTTTGGTGGGCGAGACCATAGTACCGTGATGCATGCTTGTGAAAAAGTGGTCAGTTTGCGGGAAGAAGATCCTATCTTTGACGAAGATTATAAGAATTTACTACGTCTTCTTCAGAGTTAATGAAATCATAAGACGTTGTTGCAAAGTCTCCATAAGTGCAGCATAGTACACAGCTAAAAAATGAAATGTTTGCTCCAAGTTGCTAGAGGAATGAATCGTGCGTTTGAAAATCGCTAAAGAAAGTTTACTCAATGTTTTATCGCATGTTGTCGGTGCGGTAGAACGTCGTCATACCTTGAATATTCTTTCAAACGTCAAAATTCAGACTAATGGTCAAGCACTCACCATTACTGGTTCGGATTTAGAAGTTGAACTGGTGGCGAGCACTGCTTTATCAGAAGGGGCGTGTCTTGAAGCAGGTGAAACGACTGTTCCTGCTCGTAAGTTAATGGACATTTGTAAATCTTTGCCTACCGCTGCATTGATTGATTTACAAATTACTGAAGATCAAAGATGTATTTTAAAGTCTGGTAATAGCCGTTTTGTATTAGGTACTTTACCAGCAGAAGATTACCCGTTGTTAAATACTGAGAATAGCCAAGGTACGCAAGTACAGGTGACTCAACGTGAACTAAAGCGTTTATTTGAAAAAACTGCTTTTGCAATGGCTGTACAAGATGTACGTTTTTATTTAACTGGTACTTTGTTAGAAATTGATGAAAATCAATTGCGTGCAGTCACAACTGATGGCCACCGTCTTGCCCTATGTGAAATTTTGGCCTCTTCTAGTTCGTCTCAATTAGTACAAGCAATTGTGCCTCGTAAAGCTGTTGGTGAACTACAACGCTTACTTAGTATTGAAGATGAGCAACTCACTTTGCTTATTGGTCGTGAATTATTAAATGTAACGATTAATACGCCAAGCCGTGATAAAGAACAAGGTGATATTACAGTTCGTTTTACGACAAAATTGATTGATGGGAAATTCCCAGACTACCGCCGTGTGATTCCACGTGGTGGTGATAAACATGTTTTGATTGGTCATGACGTATTTAAACAATCATTACAACGTGTCGCAATTTTAAGTAATGAGAAATTACGTGGTGTGTTCTTAAACTTTAATCAGGATTCTTTACAGCTTCGTGCAAATAACCCTGAACAAGATGAAGCGATTGAGGATTTAGCAATCCAATATCAAAATACGCCATTAGAAATGTCATTTAATGCTCAATATTTACTTGATGTGTTGGGTGTATTAGATGGCGATGATGTAAATATGAGCATGACTGAAGCGAACCAATCAGTATTAGTACAAGATCCTGCTCATCCTGACCAGACTTATGTTGTTATGCCGATGCGTGTCTAAACTGGTTTAATTCTATGCATCTTACGCGCTTAAACATAGAACGCGTGCGTAATTTAAAAACGGTTGCACTCCATGGTTTGCAACCGTTTAATGTTTTTTATGGCGCTAACGGTTCGGGTAAAACATCAATTTTGGAAGCGATCCATTTACTTGCAACAGGTCGCTCATTCCGCACACATATCCCAAAAAACTATATTCAATATGAGGCTGACGACGCGATTGTGTTTGCTCAGTCAGCAACTGAAAAAATTGGTATGCAGAAACTCGCTTCTGGCGAGCAGTTGATGAAAGTAAATGGAGATACAGTTGCAACCCAAGGTCAACTCGCCAAATTACTCCCTTTACAGCATATTGATCCACAAAGTACAGATATTATTGACCATGGTGCTAAGCCAAGACGTCAGCTTTTAGATTGGCTAATGTTCCACGTGGAACCTGAGTTTTATTTTGCTTGGCAGTATTACTCTCGAGCTTTAAAACAGCGAAATACCTTACTCAAAACAAGACGCAATCTTTCTTTGGCTGACTTAGAGCCGTGGAACAAAATGTTGAGTGATTATGGTGAAATTTTACACTCACAGCGTTTAAGTATCGTAGAACAATGGAATGTATATTTCCAAAATGATTTAAGACAGTTACTGCCTGATTTAGAGATTGAGCTGGAATATAGCCCCGGTTTTCATACAGAGCAGGGGCTCATGCAAGACTTGCTGAATCAGCATCAAAAAGACATTGAAAGACGTTATACAGAGTATGGTCCACATCGGGCAGATTTGCGCTTAAAAACACCTTTTGGACACGCCGATGATGTTTTATCAAGAGGTCAGAAAAAACTCCTGATTATTGCCTTAAAACTGTCACAAATTGCAATGTTGCATGCGAGTAATAAGGAAACTGTGGTATTATTAGATGATCTGACAGCAGAATTAGACTTAACCGCACAACAACGTTTAATTGAACGATTAAGCCAACTTGGTAGCCAGGTTTTTATGACAACTTTAGATCATGCATCGGTAAAAAAACATTTACGTGATCTGTCTATTTCATATCAATTATTCAGTGTTGAATCCGGTCAAGTTAGTCTTGCTTCACCATAATTTTTTGATGTTAACCATCTTTGAATAAACCTATATTTGCTAGGGAGAAACCATGAGTTCAGAGTCTCAATCAGCCTCTCAAACAGAACAAACCAATGAAAAGGCTTATGATTCCTCTAGTATTAAAGTATTACGTGGATTAGATGCAGTTCGTAAACGTCCGGGCATGTATATTGGGGATACAGACGACGGTACCGGTTTACACCATATGGTATTCGAGGTTGTCGATAACGCAATCGATGAAGCCTTAGCGGGTCACTGTGACGAAATTATTGTCACGATTCACGAAGATGAATCGGTGAGTGTTTCAGATAATGGCCGTGGTATTCCAACTGATATTCACCCTGAAGAAGGTGTATCTGCAGCAGAAGTTATTCTTACCATTCTGCATGCAGGCGGTAAGTTTGATGATAACAGCTATAAAGTTTCAGGTGGTTTGCACGGTGTAGGTGTATCAGTCGTAAACGCACTGTCTAGTAAATTACATTTAATTATTAATCGTGCTGGCCAAATTCATGAACAAGAATACCATCATGGTGATCCGCAATATCCATTACGTGTGATTGGTGAAACGGATAACACAGGTACGATTGTACGCTTCTGGCCAAGTGCAGAAACTTTTAGTCAAACCATTTTTAACGTTGAAATTTTAGCGCGCCGCTTACGTGAACTTTCTTTCTTAAATGCTGGTGTACGTATCGTTTTACGTGATGAGCGTATTAATCTTGAACATGTTTATGACTATGAAGGTGGTTTATCTGAGTTTGTTAAATACATTAACGAAGGTAAAAATCATCTGAACGAAATTTTCCATTTCACGGCTGATGCAGATAACGGCATTGCTGTAGAAGTTGCATTGCAGTGGAATGATAGTTATCAAGAAAATGTTCGTTGTTTCACAAACAACATTCCACAAAAAGATGGTGGTACACACTTAGCAGGTTTCCGTGCGGCATTAACGCGTGGCTTAAACCAATACCTTGAAAATGAAAACATTCTCAAGAAAGAAAAAGTGAATGTGACTGGTGATGATGCGCGTGAAGGTTTAACTGCTATTATTTCGGTTAAAGTTCCTGATCCAAAATTCTCTTCTCAAACGAAAGAAAAATTGGTATCGAGTGAGGTAAAACCAGCAGTAGAGCAGGCAATGAACAAAGAGTTCTCTGCTTACTTACTAGAAAACCCGCAAGCTGCAAAATCAATTGCTGGTAAGATTATTGACGCTGCTCGTGCACGTGATGCTGCGCGTAAAGCGCGTGAAATGACACGTCGTAAGAGTGCATTAGATATCGCAGGCTTGCCAGGTAAATTGGCTGACTGTCAGGAAAAAGATCCGGCACTTTCTGAATTATATCTTGTCGAGGGTGACTCTGCGGGTGGTAGTGCTAAGCAAGGTCGTAACCGTAAAATGCAAGCTATTTTACCTTTGAAAGGTAAAATCTTGAACGTTGAACGTGCCCGCTTTGACAAAATGATTTCGAGTCAGGAAGTCGGTACATTAATTACAGCACTTGGCTGTGGTATTGGCCGTGAAGAATATAACCCTGACAAGCTTCGTTATCATAAAATTATTATTATGACCGATGCCGACGTCGATGGTTCGCACATCCGTACATTGTTATTAACGTTCTTCTTCCGTCAAATGCCGGAGTTAGTTGAACGTGGTCATATCTATATTGCACAGCCACCTTTGTATAAACTGAAAAAAGGTAAGCAAGAGCAATATATTAAAGATAATGATGCTTTGGAAACTTATTTAATTTCAAATGCAATTGATGAGCTTGCTTTGCATATTAGTGCAGAAGCACCTGCAATTACAGGCGAAGCATTAGCAAAAGTGATCCAAGACTATCAAGTTTCACAAAAGAGCTTACAACGTTTAACGTTGCGTTATCCAGCAAGCTTACTTGATGCATTACTTGAAGTAGATGCCTTTAAAGCTGATCAGAACCATGACCAGGCTTATGTACAGCAATGGGCAGATCAAGTACGCGAAGCTGTACAAAGACTACAGCCAAGTTTGCGCCCTGAAATTACGCTTGAAACCTTCGAACGTGAAAATGCTCAAGGCGAGAAAACAGCACATTATTGGCCACGTGTGACTGTATATGTCCATAACTTGCCACATGCTTACTTACTTGATGCTGGCCTATTAAACTCAGCAGAATATGCGCGTTTATTGAAGAACTCTAAGAGTTGGTTCAATTTAATTGAAGATGGTGCATATTTACAGAAGGGTGATCGTCGTATTCAAGTGGTTAACTTCCATCAGGTATGGCAGCACATTCTGCAAGATTCGCGTCGCGGTATGATGATCCAGCGCTATAAAGGTCTGGGTGAGATGAATGCTGAACAGCTTTGGGAAACCACAATGGACCCTGAAAACCGTAATATGTTACAGGTGACTATTGATGATGCAATCGAAGCCGATCGTATGTTCTCATGCTTAATGGGTGATGACGTTGAACCACGTCGTGCCTTCATTGAAGAAAATGCATTAAATGCAGATATTGATGCTTAATTGATAGCTAGATTCTAAATCAGTCTAAGGAGAGAAGATGATGAGTCAAAAGTTTATAGCAAGTATGTTGATTTCATGTGCAGCTTTAGTGAGTCATTCTGCATTTGCAGCTGACTTGGAAGCTGACATGAAAACTTTAGCAAAGAGCACAAAAGCCTTTGCTGAAGCGAAAGATCTCAATAACGCAAAACAGCAGCTTGTGATTATGCGTCAGGCTGCATTATCTTCAAAAAAATCTTTACCTCATAAGTTAGAAGGTTTACCGCCGGAAAATGTACAGGTAAAGCAATATCAAGCGGGTTTAGATCAGTTGGTTGCTGAAATTGATCGCGTTACTGTATTGGTTGATAAAGGTCAATTAGACCAAGCCAAAACTGAAGCAATAAATCTGGTTAATATTCGTAATGAAAACCATAAAAAATTTAGATAGATTCATTTTGATCTAAATAAAATAAAGGGAATGATTGATTCATTCCCTTTATTTTTTTGGTTTATTTGAGTGGATTAACTTGAAAAAGATTAATTTTCTACTAAGTCTGTAACTTGAATGAGTGCGTGGCCAAACAAATATCCAGCAGTTAACAAAAGGCAGATCCACAAAATAGCTCCAGCGACATTATAGATTAAAAACTTTCCATAACTCATATTGCTAGAGCCAGCAGCTAATGGTGCAAAAGAGCGTGCAAAAGGAATAAAGCGTGCCAGAAGAATGGTTTTGCCACCGTGTTGTAAGAAATAACGGTTGGTTTTATTTAAATACTCTTTCTTAATAAAACGTGATTTTGCTTCAAAAATACGGTTACCAAAATGACGCCCAATAGAGTAGTTCACAATATAGCCTAGGGTGGCAGCTATGGTAAGCAAAGTAATCATATAACCCAGATGCATCATTTCAATTACTGAGCAAAGTGCCCCTACAGTTAGAAGTAAACTATCTCCTGGTAAAAAGAACATAAAAACAAAAGCTGTCTCAGAAAAAATGATCAAAAAGAGTATGGCATAGACCCATGCGCCATACTCCTGAATTAAAATAGGTAAAAAATGTTCAAAATTAGTAATAAAATCAATAAAATTCATTCAGTTTGTCTGATCCCGAATTAAATACCTACTCAAGAAGGGTAAAAACGAAGTTACAGAATTTAGTTAAATTATCTGTATATGGCAACCCTTAAGATGTAGCTTAAGTTTTATATGTTATCAAATTTGAATCTATCTCAAAAATTTAACAGCTGAATGAAATATTATTAGAAGTCATTCAAATTTTTATATAGTAGTGCAAATAAAGCTCTAATTTGAACTAAAAGCCAGTACTGGTACTTAAAAATACCAGTACTGGTAAGAACTTAGTTTTCGAAAGAAGCTTCCATTTCCTCAAGTTCCATCATGAGTTCTAAAAGTTGCTCTTCATGTTGTTCAAGCTTCGCCTTCAACTCAGTCTGTTCATTCATCAGCTTAAGCAAATCATCTTTACGATTCGCTTCATATAATGAGCTATCTGCTAAAGCTTCTTCAATTTCAGCAAGTCGCGGTTGAAGTTTTTCAATTTGTGACTCAACTTTTTCAATATTTTTACGAATAGGACGAGTCTGTTCGCGACGGCGTGCGGCTTCCTTACGCTGTGCTTCTTTATCAACTTTAGTTGGAGCAGGGGCAGCAGCAGATGAGTTATTTGCTGCTATAGCAGTCTGAGCATTGATCTGCTGCTGACGCGCTTCACGTAGCCATTTAGCATAATCCTGCAAATCACCTTCAAATTCGGTACATTTGCCGCCGTGTACTAAAAGAAGCTCATCACACACACTGGCAATAAGTTGACGTTCGTGGGAAACCAGAACAACAGCACCTTCAAAATCTTGTAAAGCCATGCTCAGTGCATGACGCATATCAAGATCTAAATGGTTTGTTGGCTCATCGAGAATTAAAACATTTGGACGCTGCCATACAATCAGTGCTAGGGCCAAACGAGCGCGCTCACCGCCAGAAAAGCTTTCACATGGTGTATCCATGCGTTCACCACTAAACCCGAAACTCCCCAGAAATGAACGTAAAGTGGCTTCACTAATTTGTTTATCTGCCAAACGGGCAAGTTGAAGCATCGGGCTGGCATGGCCGTCTAAAGCATCCATTTGGTGCTGTGCAAAGTAACCAATATTAAGTAACTCTGAAGCTTTACGTTCACCTGCTAGAAGTGGTAAATCACCGACCAAGCTCTTAATCAAAGTTGATTTACCTGCGCCGTTCATACCAAGTAAACCAATACGCGAATTTGGTGTAATTTGTAATCTGATTTTTTCAGCAATTAGCTTTTCACCATAACCTATGCTGGCATTATCTAACGTCAGCAACGGTGAACTCATTTTGGTCGGTTCACGAAAACTAAAAGTAAACGGTGTATCTACATGAGCAGGTGCGAGTTGCTGCATACGCTCAAGTTGTTTTATACGACTTTGTGCCTGACGAGCTTTAGTTGCTTTTGCTTTGAAACGGTCAATAAATTTTTGTAGGTGAGCACGTGTTTCTTGTTGCTTTTCAAAAGCTTGCTGTTGTTGTGCTAAACGTTCACTTCGAGTTGTTTCAAATGTGGAGTAATTACCGGTGTAAAGCGTGAGTTCCTGATTCTCAATATGGAGAATATGGTCTGTAATTGCATCTAAAAAGTCGCGGTCATGCGAAATGAGGATGAGGGTACCTTCATAGGCTTTAAGCCAGTCTTCTAACCACAAAATTGCATCTAAATCTAAGTGGTTTGTTGGTTCATCTAGTAACAGTAGATCAGAACGACTCATTAATGTACGCGCCAAGTTTAAGCGCATACGCCATCCACCAGAAAAGCTAGCAACGTTTAAACGTAATTGATGTTCTAAAAAACCTAAGCCAGCCATAAGCTGGGCAGCTTTAGATGGTGCTGAATAACCGTGAATTTCATCAAAGCGGCCATGTAGTTTAGCCAAGTCTGAATCTGTGAGTTGATCTGGATGAGCAAGCTTATTTTGAATATCCCAATATTCTTCATCACCAGAAAGAACAAAATCGATGGCAGGCATGTCTAGAGCTTTAACTTCTTGTGCCATATGCGCCACTGTCCAGACCGAAGGGCGAGTAAGAGTACCTTCATCTGCGCCTAAACTGCCTAGTAATGCTGCAAATAATGTTGATTTACCTGCACCATTGACCCCAGTCAGACCAATCTTCCAACCTGGGTGTAATTGCATAGACGCTTTTTGAAAGAGAACACGTCCACCGCGGCGTAAAGAAACTTGGTCAAATTGAATCATCTTGTCTTATCGAGGTGAGTTAGGGATGCTGTATTTTAAAGAGAACTGAACCTGAAAACAAAACTTTCAGAGTTTTAGTTTCTAAATGTTGAGATTGCATGGCTTAACCTATCTTTATTAAAGCTATTCGTCTGAAAATATCTAAATTTTTAACGAGATAGACCACATTCTAAAAAATATGGCTAAAATAAAAACAATTTAAAACTTGGTTGATAAATGAACTCCTAATAAAACTAGACTAAGGAAAGTCAAATGAAAAAAGGATTGGGGATAATTGGTGCAGTATTTTGCTGTGCTATGGGAACAGCACATGCTGGGCAAAATGTATGTGTATTCGATTTATTGGGAAAATCAGGTGAATCCTACAAAATGATGGAAGAGTGGGCACTGGCAGCGAAAAGTTGGCAGGCCGACATTACTTTAATTCCATTTCAAGACGAAGCTTTGGTAGATCGTAGACTGCGTGAGGGCAAATGTGACGCAGCTTATATGACCTCAATGCGAGCGCGAAATTACAATAAATTTGCAGGTTCGATTGATGCTATTGGTGGGGTGACAAGTAATGCAATTGCTCAAAAGGCAATTAGTTACGTTTTAGACCAACGTAATAAACATCGTATGGTAACTGCACAAAATGGAACAAACTACGAGGTGGTGGGGATTGTCCAGATTGGTTTGGCTTATTTGTTTGTAAGAGATAAAAGCCTCAACTCAATTGAAAAAGTACGCGGTACTAAATTTGCTATTTTACAATATGACGCAGCCCAAAAAATTATGGTGGAAAGTGTAGGTGCGCATCCTATCCCATCAGAAATTACAGATTTTGTGAAAAAATTTAATAATGGCCAAGTCGATGCCATTGCCGCTCCTGCTTATGCGTATAAACCATTAGAAATAGGCAAAGGTATTGGAACAAATGGGGCAATGTTTACTTTTCCCGTAGTCAACGTTACAGGGGACTTAATTGCAAGAAGTGATAGGTTTCCAGCCAATTTTGGAATGAAGTCTCGTGACTGGTTCATTAAGCAATTACCGCAAAATTTTGCGATGGTGAAACGGTTGGAAGCTGGAGTACCCTCTAAAATTAAAATCAATTTTTCAGTTGAAGATAAACTGAAATATCAAAAAATATTACGAGAAGGTCGCCTTGGCCTTACAAAGCAAGGAGTATATGACGCAACCATGATGAGTGTACTAAAACGTGCACGATGTACCATTGAACGAACAAATTTTGAATGTACGCTCAATGGTGAGTAGTTTGTTTTTTAATCACAAAATCGCTACACATATTTCAAAGCTGAATATGGGTATGAAAATTGTGAATATAAAAAGTAACTTACGGAAAATTAGTAGTTTTTAATTTTGATAAATAATTTAAATAGCACAAACAATGATCCAATGAGATAAAAATATTTGAGTAAAAGCTCTATTTTTTTCTAAAAAACATGATTAATATCTGTGTTTGAAAGGAAACTTCAAACAAAAAATCTGTTCCGTGGAAGGATGAAGAAAATGAAAAAAATCGTACTTGCTATGGCTGCCGCTTCTGTTGTTGGTTTTTCTGCTTCAGCGCAAGCAGCGAGTACCGTGTGTGTATTCGACCTCTTAGGAAAAGCAGGCGACTCATATAAAATGATGGAAGAATGGGCTCTAGCTGCAAAAGGCTGGGGTACTGAAATTAACTTGGTTCCTCGTCAGGACGAGGCTGTTGCAGATAATGATTTCAAAGCTGGTAAATGTGATGCTGTAGCAATGACTGCTATGCGTGCACGCCAATATAACAAATTCGCAGGATCAATCGACTCGCTTGGTGGTGTTCCTAATAACCAAATCGCGCAACGTGCTATTACTTATGTATTAGATGCACGTAATGCTGCCAAAATGACAACTAACCTTGGTGGTAAAAAATACGAAGTTGCTGGTATCTCTCCGCTAGGTTCAGCATTCATTTTCGTACGTGACAAAAACATCAACTCTGTTGAAAAAGCTGCGGGTAAAAAATTCGCCGTGTTAGGCTATGACGATGCACAAAAAATTATGGTGCAGCGTGTAGGTGCTCAGGCGGTTCTTTCTGATATTTCAAACTTTGCTGCTAAATTTAACAATGGTCAGGTAGATATGGTAGGTGCGCCTGCTTATGCATACAAACCATTAGAATTAAACAAAGGTTTGGGTGCAAATGGTGTAATGTGGAACTTCCCCGTATTACATGTAACTGCTGACCTAGTATTACGTGCTGATAAATTCCCTGCTGGCTTTGGCCAAAAGTCTCGTGACTGGTTCGTGAAACAATTACCTAAAAACTTTGCAATGATTAACCGTTTAGAAGCGCAAATTCCAGGTAAATATAAAATGAACCTAAGTGCTGAAGACAAACTTAAGTATCAAAAAATGTTACGTGATGGCCGTATGGACTTAACTAAACGTGGTATTTACGATGCTGGTATGATGTCTGTATTGAAAAAAGCACGTTGTTCTGTAGACAAAGCTAACTTTGAATGTTCAATGCCTGGTGAATAATTCATATTGATCTTAAAAGCCTAGACTTAGTTCTAGGCTTTTTTGCTTTATATAGGCTGTCAATTCAGCCATTGTGGTGAATTGAAAAGTCGCTAATCTAATTTGAAGATAAAACTTCATCTGGATATATGAAGGTATAAAAACTGAACAAGGATGTGAGTGATCAAAGAAGTACTATCGATATTTAAATATCTATTTTTCTTTAATTGAGCTCATATAAACAGAATTGCTCGTAAAAATATCTTAAACGCAAATTTTAGATGAAGCATATCTCATGAGAATCATGCCGACCAGCGTGAAATTTCTTGATGCTAAAAACAAAAAATCTACAAGGAAAGGAAAAGAATATGCGATTTTCCAAAACGCTTTTACTTGCGATGGGACTCACAACAATTTCATTTGCAGCCGAAGCCAAACAAACTATTTGTGTTTTTGACTTCGTTGGTAAAAATGGTGACGTCTATGCACTCATGAAAGATTATCAGCTTGCAGCGAAAAACTGGGGAGCTGATATCGAACTCAAAGTAAATCAAAACGAAGCAGTGATTGCTGAAGATTTTAAAGCTGGTAAGTGTGATGGCATTAGCGTATCGGGTATGCGTGGGCGTCAATTCAACTCATTTACAGGTTCATTAGATGCTATTGGTGCGATTCCCGATCTCAAACTTGCTGTTAAAGTCATGCAAGGTTTGGCGAGTCCAACCTTTAGTAAATATATGGTGAATGGGCGCTATGAAGTCGTTGGTGTTATTCCGGTAGGGGACGCTTACCTTTTAGTAAACGACCGTAGTATTAATACAGTGGCGAAAGCTGCGGGTAAAAAAATTGCTGTACTAGATTACGATGAAGCGCAAAAAATTATGGTTCAGCAGGTAGGGGCACAGGCTGTGAGTGCTGATGTGACTAACTTTGGAGCTAAATTTAATAATCATCAGGTTGATATTATTGGTGCCCCAGCAGCAGCTTTTAAACCTTTAGAACTACAAAAAGGCTTAGGTACGAAAGGAGCAATCGTTAACTATCCAATCTTACAGGTGACTGGAAATATTATTATCCGTCCAGATAAATTCCCAACTGGATTTGGTCAAAAATCTAGAGAGTGGGTGGCAGGCCAGTTACCACGTGCCTTTACTATCTTAGGTAAAATGAAAGCGGATATTCCGCAAAAATACTGGATGGATGTACCTGCTGCGGATAAACCAGGCTATCAAAAGCTTATGCGTGAATCACGAATTAACCTTACAAAGCGCGGCGTTTATGATAAACGGATGATGAAACTATTATGGCAATTCCGTTGTAAGCAAGACGCGAAAAACTTTGAATGTGGCTTACAAGATGAGAATTACAAATAATCTTGATAAAAATACTCAAGATTCGCTTTAAACTTCGAAGACAGACCCTATATTGATTATGCTATACTCAATATAGGGTCTTTTTTATTTTGAAAGGCACAGCAAAATCCGAGGAACAATCATCATGAATGCCCAAGCTCTAGTTTTGACAGATAATGCTGCCAATAAGGTACGCCAACTCCGTGATAGTGAAGGGAATGACGATCTCATGTTACGTGTATATGTAACCGGAGGCGGGTGTTCAGGGTTTTCATACGGCTTCAATTTCGCCGAAAGCGTAAATGAAGATGATGCTGAATTTGTAAATGGCGATGTAAAGATGCTGGTTGACTCGCTCAGCTATCAATATTTAGTTGGCTCAGTGGTTGATTATGTTGAAGGCCTTGAAGGTTCACGCTTTATTGTGCAAAACCCGAATGCGACAACAACCTGTGGTTGTGGTTCTTCGTTCTCGATTTAAAAAGAATTTTAAATAAAAAGACCTCTCATTATAGAGAGGTTTTTTTATTTATAAGATTATGCTTGATCATGTATAGATTCTAAAAAGTATTGTACGAGTTCAGGTGCATTTTGATAAGGAATCCAATGAGAGGCATCCATAAAAATAGCCTTATAATTATTTTTAAAATAGCCTGAATTTAACTTGGCACTTTTTTCTGTTACTGCAATATCATGCTTACCCCAAATAAAAAGAGTGGGGACGTCTATTGATTTAAAAGGATTTTCAGGCTTGTCCCAAAAAAAGCCCCGATACCAGTTTAACGCCGTAGTTAGCCTATTTTCTTTTATAAACTCAGTCTCGAATATTTCAATTTGCTGTTCGGTCATGTCTGATGACTTTAGAAACTTACGGCCTAATTTCGGTATCTTTTTAAATAAAAGTTCGGGCAGAATCGGGAGCTGAAAAATTGCAAAATAATAAGATTTAAAAAGTTGTCTGCTGCTTAAACAAGCTTTTAAAAAAGCAGCTTGATGAGGTACAGAAACTAAAGTGAGATGTTGAATATATTGTGGATACTTCATGGTTACACTAGACGCAATTACAGAACCCCAATCGTGCCCAATTAAATAAACTGGTTGACCAAGCCCCTTAATAAAAACTGCGACATCTTCAGTTAGTTCACTTAAAGCGTAATGAAAGCGGCTTTGTGGTCTAGCGTTTAGACTATAACCACGTTGATGAATCGCAAGTGTTCTAAATCCATGCTGATGCAATAGTTCAGAAGTTTGCACCCAACTATGTGCAGTTTCTGGAAAGCCATGCAATAAAACCACGAGAGGGCCATCTATAGGGCCTGAATCAATCACATCGAATGTCCAAGCCCCACGAGTATATTGATGAATACGGTTGGTCAAATCCATAACAACATGCCTTACTTATTTTTGTTGGCATTTATCATGAGTTTTTATGCACATTTAAATAACAGCATTTCGGGTCAGTAAATGTGCTATAAGGTCGAATCTAGGTAAAAGAACTTATAAAAAATCTTATACCGCCGTGATTGTTCCTAAAATTCTAAAATCAGACGCACCAGTTACTGCTGGTAAATTACCACTTAAACTATTCACAAAACGCATTGCTAACCATGCAAATGCTGTAGCCTCGACCCAGGTAGGGGAGAGTCCTAAAACATCTGTGGTTTGAACTGACCAATTGTGCTTACGTAAACGCCAGCGTAATTGTTCTAATAAATAAGAGTTATAAGCCCCACCACCACATACATATACTTCGCCTGTTTCCATATCAGAACGATAAATCGCTTTTTGAATAGCACGCACAGTAAGTTTTAATAAGGTTGCTTGAATATTTTCTGGTGTATCTTCTAACTCATCGTAAGTTAAATCATTACGCCAATCGATTAACTGATCATCTAGCCAGTCAATATTGAAATCTTCACGTCCCGTACTTTTAGGTGGCTCTTTAGAAAAATATTCATGCGCATGAAGACGGTCGAGTAAAGAGCGAATAGGATGCCCATAAGCAGCCCAATCACCATTTTCATCATATGGATGACCCGTATGGCGATGACACCATGCATCCATCAAAATATTCGCAGGTCCCGTATCAAAACCGAATACACCGTCAGGATTATTGGCAGGTAACATACTTACATTGGCAATGCCGCCTAAATTCAAAATCACACGATGAATGCTTGGATGTTGAAATAATGCTTGATGAAAAGCTGGGACTAATGGAGCACCTTGTCCGCCTGCAGCCATATCTCTACGACGGAAATCTGAAACAACCGGGATTTGAGTGATTTCAGTAATAATGTTTGGGTCGCCAATTTGTAACGTAAAGCCATGCTCTGGACGATGACGAATAGTTTGCCCATGCGAACCGATCGCTTTAATTTGGCTACGGTCTAATTGATGCTTTTCAATTAAGCTATTAATCCCATGACCAATCATTTTGGCTAGAGCAACATCAGCTTTACCCATACGGTCAATTTCATTGTCATCGGGTAAAGTTAATGCCATAAGCTCATCACGTAACTCGGGTTCGAAAGGAACTGTAAGAGTGGCATGAAGCTGTAGTGGCTCAAATGAAGCCGCAACAATATCTACACCATCCATACTAGTGCCAGTCATTACGCCGATATAGATTGCGCTCATATGCAACTTCCCCTGCAAGACGCTGAAAAAATGTTAGTATATCGCACAAATTGAATAACTGATGTGTTTAGGTTTTGTGATGTCAAATTTCTTGCCCGCCGAAGAACAGCTTGCCCTCATCCAACGAGGCACGCACGAAATTATTTCAGAAGAAGATTTACTGAAAAAGCTTAAAGAGAATCGTCCTCTTAAAATTAAAGCTGGTTTTGACCCTACAGCACCAGATTTACATTTAGGACATACGGTTCTTATTAACAAACTAAAAACGTTCCAAGACTTGGGCCATGAAGTTACCTTCTTGATTGGTGACTATACAGCGATGATTGGTGACCCAACTGGTAAAAGTGCAACTCGTCCGCCGTTGTCACGTGAACAAGTTGAAGCCAATGCTAAAACTTATCAAGAACAAGTTTTTAAAATCTTAGACCCGAATAAAACAAAAGTACGTTTTAACTCAGAATGGTTTAACCAAAAGTCTGCTGCTGACCTTATCCAGTTAGCGAGTCAACAAACCGTATCGCGCATGTTAGAGCGTGATGACTTTACTAAGCGTTATAGCAACCATCAGCCAATTGCGATTCATGAGTTCTTATATCCTTTAGTTCAAGGCTATGACTCAATTGCGCTTGAAGCTGACGTTGAGTTAGGTGGTACAGACCAAACCTTTAACTTACTTATGGGTCGTACTTTACAAAGCCGTTATGGCCAAGAATCACAAGTGTGTATCACTGTGCCGATTCTAGAAGGTTTAGATGGCGTAAATAAAATGTCTAAATCTTTAGGTAACTATATTGGTGTTTTTGATGCGCCAGGTGCTATGTACCAAAAAGTATTATCAATGCCTGACTCTTTAATCGAACGTTATTTCGATTTATTAAGTTTTAAATCTCTTGATGAGATCAAAGCTTTATTAGATGAAATCGCGGCTGGTCGTAATCCACAAGAAGTAAAACGTATTCTTGCACTCGAGTTGGTTGAACGCTTCCATGATGCTGAAGCAGCTGCCAATGCTCATAAGAGTGCAGGTAACCGTATTACAGAAGGTGAGGTGCCAGAAGATACACCTGAAGTGACTATTTCACGTGGTGAGTTTGGAGGCGAAATCTTTATTGCTACGATTTTACGTGTAGCAGGCCTAAACCCGAATGCAGCAGCTGCAAAAGATGCTGTAGCACGTGGTGCAGTAAAAGTTGACTGGAATGTAGTAGATGCAGGTTTCTCTGTAAAAGAAAATGGCACTTTCATTATTCAGTCAGGTAAAAAGGCAATTGCACGTGTAACTTTCACTGATTAAGAAAGTTATATAGTGAAAAGCAGGAGTAATCCTGCTTTTTTTATTTCTGAAACTCAAAATTAATTAAGGGTTCCACGTGGAACAATTTGTAATTAACTTAATAAGTAGAAAAATAGAATAAGAAAAAATAGAAAGTATGAATCAATAAATAGAGTATTTGCTCTAGTTTATCTTTGGAATCTTTGGAATCTTTGGAATCTTTGGAATCTTTGGAATCTTTGGAATCTTTGGAATCTTTGGAATCTTTGGAATCTTTGGAATCTTTGGAATCTTTGGAATCTTTGGAATCTTTGGAATCTTTGGAATCTTTGGAATCTTTGGAATCTTTGGAATCTTTGGAATCTTTGGAATCTTTGGAATCTTTGGAATCTTTGGAATCTTTGGAATCTTTGGAATCTTTGGAATCTTTGGAATCTTTGGAATCTTTGGAATCTTTGGAATAGAAAATGCTATATATGCCTATAACCTCTATAAGAAGACATCAAAAATCTAAGGTGAACTGTATTTTCCTAAAATAAAAATGAATAAAAGTAGTGAAAATGCCTAAAAAAAAGCCATATATATCACTTTTTCCGCAAAATAGTAGAAAAAAACGGCACTCAAGAGAAAAAGGCTGAAATACCCCTTGCAAAGGTAAGTTAATGGTCTATAATGCACATCCATCGGCGGTGATGCAGATAGAAACTTGTTGAAAAACAGTTACTTGAGATTAAGTTGGTTGCTTTAAGTGATGAATTTGATGTTAAGTTGGTTTAAAAGATAAGTTTTAAAAATATCGAAATTACCTGTTGACTTTTAAGAGATTAAGAGTAATATAGCCGACCTAGCTTGCTGGTGACGAACCAGGAAGAAGATCATTAAGAGAATTGAAGAACAACTTGTGTGGATTTTTACTGGTTGATTAATCGAAATAATTTTCATTGATTGATTGGTTTAAATTACTCGAAGTTTATTTGAGCGAAATTTAAGTCAGTAATTGATGAGCCAGAATTGGCACCTTGTCTATAAATAAGGTGCAAAATGATTTTAACTGAAGAGTTTGATCATGGCTCAGATTGAACGCTGGCGGCAGGCTTAACACATGCAAGTCGAGCGGGGGAAGGTAGCTTGCTACCGGACCTAGCGGCGGACGGGTGAGTAATGCTTAGGAATCTGCCTATTAGTGGGGGACAACATCTCGAAAGGGATGCTAATACCGCATACGTCCTACGGGAGAAAGCAGGGGATCTTCGGACCTTGCGCTAATAGATGAGCCTAAGTCGGATTAGCTAGTTGGTGGGGTAAAGGCCTACCAAGGCGACGATCTGTAGCGGGTCTGAGAGGATGATCCGCCACACTGGGACTGAGACACGGCCCAGACTCCTACGGGAGGCAGCAGTGGGGAATATTGGACAATGGGCGCAAGCCTGATCCAGCCATGCCGCGTGTGTGAAGAAGGCCTTATGGTTGTAAAGCACTTTAAGCGAGGAGGAGGCTACTTTAGATAATACCTAGAGATAGTGGACGTTACTCGCAGAATAAGCACCGGCTAACTCTGTGCCAGCAGCCGCGGTAATACAGAGGGTGCAAGCGTTAATCGGATTTACTGGGCGTAAAGCGCGCGTAGGCGGCTAATTAAGTCAAATGTGAAATCCCCGAGCTTAACTTGGGAATTGCATTCGATACTGGTTAGCTAGAGTGTGGGAGAGGATGGTAGAATTCCAGGTGTAGCGGTGAAATGCGTAGAGATCTGGAGGAATACCGATGGCGAAGGCAGCCATCTGGCCTAACACTGACGCTGAGGTGCGAAAGCATGGGGAGCAAACAGGATTAGATACCCTGGTAGTCCATGCCGTAAACGATGTCTACTAGCCGTTGGGGCCTTTGAGGCTTTAGTGGCGCAGCTAACGCGATAAGTAGACCGCCTGGGGAGTACGGTCGCAAGACTAAAACTCAAATGAATTGACGGGGGCCCGCACAAGCGGTGGAGCATGTGGTTTAATTCGATGCAACGCGAAGAACCTTACCTGGCCTTGACATAGTAAGAACTTTCCAGAGATGGATTGGTGCCTTCGGGAACTTACATACAGGTGCTGCATGGCTGTCGTCAGCTCGTGTCGTGAGATGTTGGGTTAAGTCCCGCAACGAGCGCAACCCTTTTCCTTATTTGCCAGCGAGTAATGTCGGGAACTTTAAGGATACTGCCAGTGACAAACTGGAGGAAGGCGGGGACGACGTCAAGTCATCATGGCCCTTACGGCCAGGGCTACACACGTGCTACAATGGTCGGTACAAAGGGTTGCTACACAGCGATGTGATGCTAATCTCAAAAAGCCGATCGTAGTCCGGATTGGAGTCTGCAACTCGACTCCATGAAGTCGGAATCGCTAGTAATCGCGGATCAGAATGCCGCGGTGAATACGTTCCCGGGCCTTGTACACACCGCCCGTCACACCATGGGAGTTTGTTGCACCAGAAGTAGCTAGCCTAACTGCAAAGAGGGCGGTTACCACGGTGTGGCCGATGACTGGGGTGAAGTCGTAACAAGGTAGCCGTAGGGGAACCTGCGGCTGGATCACCTCCTTAACGAAAGATTGACGATTGGTAAGAATCCACAACAAGTTGTTCTTCATAGATGTATCTGAGGGTCTGTAGCTCAGTTGGTTAGAGCACACGCTTGATAAGCGTGGGGTCACAAGTTCAAGTCTTGTCAGACCCACCATGACTTTGACTGGTTAAAGTTATAGATAAAAGATACATGACTGATGATGTAAGCTGGGGACTTAGCTTAGTTGGTAGAGCGCCTGCTTTGCACGCAGGAGGTCAGGAGTTCGACTCTCCTAGTCTCCACCAGAACTTAAGATAAGTTCGGATTACAGAAATTAGTAAATAGAGATTTCGGTCTTGGTTTATTAACTTCTGTGATTTAAGTATCACGGTATTAAGCATGACCTGACGAAGGCATGTTTATTCATTAACAGATTGGCAAAATTGAGTCTGAAATAAATTGTTCACTCAAGAGTTTAGATTAAGCAATTAATCTGAATGAATTGAGAACTAGCAAATTAACTGAATCAAGCGTTTTGGTATATGAATTTAGATTGAAGCTGTACAGTGTTTAAATACACAGTGCTCTAAACTGAAATGTTGAAGTTACTAACTTGTAGGTAACGTCGACTGTTTGGGGTTGTATAGTCAAGTAATTAAGTGCATGTGGTGGATGCCTTGGCAGTCAGAGGCGATGAAAGACGTGATAGCCTGCGAAAAGCTCCGGGGAGGCGGCAAATATCCTTTGATCCGGAGATGTCTGAATGGGGGAACCCACCTACTTTAAGGTAGGTATTGCAACATGAATACATAGTGTTGCAAGGCGAACGAGGGGAAGTGAAACATCTCAGTACCCTTAGGAAAAGAAATCAATTGAGATTCCCTCAGTAGCGGCGAGCGAACGGGGATCAGCCCATTAAGTTATGTGTGTTTTAGTGGAACGCTCTGGGAAGTGCGAACGTAGAGGGTGATATTCCCGTACACGAAAGGGCACACATAATGATGACGAGTAGGGCGAGGCACGTGAAACCTTGTCTGAATATGGGGGGACCATCCTCCAAGGCTAAATACTCCTGACTGACCGATAGTGAACCAGTACCGTGAGGGAAAGGCGAAAAGAACCCCTGTGAGGGGAGTGAAATAGATCCTGAAACCGCATGCATACAAGCAGTGGGAGCACCTTCGTGGTGTGACTGCGTACCTTTTGTATAATGGGTCAGCGACTTATATTCAGTAGCGAGGTTAACCGTATAGGGGAGCCGTAGAGAAATCGAGTCTTAATAGGGCGTTTAGTTGCTGGGTATAGACCCGAAACCAGGCGATCTATCCATGAGCAGGTTGAAGGTTGGGTAACACTAACTGGAGGACCGAACCCACTGTCGTTGAAAAGCCAGGGGATGACTTGTGGATAGGGGTGAAAGGCTAATCAAGCCTGGTGATAGCTGGTTCTCCCCGAAAGCTATTTAGGTAGCGCCTCGGACGAATACCATAGGGGGTAGAGCACTGTTTCGGCTAGGGGGTCATCCCGACTTACCAAACCGATGCAAACTCCGAATACCTATGAGTACTATCCGGGAGACAGACTGCGGGTGCTAACGTCCGTAGTCAAGAGGAAAACAATCCAGACCGCCAGCTAAGGCCCCAAAATCATAGTTAAGTGGGAAACGATGTGGGAAGGCATAGACAGCTAGGAGGTTGGCTTAGAAGCAGCCACCCTTTAAAGAAAGCGTAATAGCTCACTAGTCGAGTCGGCCTGCGCGGAAGATGTAACGGGGCTAAAACTATGTGCCGAAGCTGCGGATTTGACATTAGTCAAGTGGTAGGGGAGCGTTCTGTAAGCCGATGAAGGTGTATTGAGAAGTATGCTGGAGGTATCAGAAGTGCGAATGCTGACGTGAGTAACGACAAAACGGGTGAAAAACCCGTTCGCCGAAAGACCAAGGGTTCCAGTCCAACGTTAATCGGGGCTGGGTGAGTCGACCCCTAAGGCGAGGCCGAAAGGCGTAGTCGATGGGAAATTGGTTAATATTCCAATACTTCTGTGTAATGCGATGAGAGGACGGAGAAGGTTAAGTCAGCCTGGCGTTGGTTGTCCAGGTGGAAGGATGTAGGTATGTATCTTAGGCAAATCCGGGGTACTCTATACTGAGATCCGATAGCAAGCTGTACTTGTACAGCGAAGTGGCTGATACCATGCTTCCAGGAAAAGTCTCTAAGCTTCAGTTACACAGGAATCGTACCCGAAACCGACACAGGTGGTCAGGTCGAGTAGACCAAGGCGCTTGAGAGAACTCTGCTGAAGGAACTAGGCAAAATGGTACCGTAACTTCGGGAGAAGGTACGCTGTTGTTGGTGATGGAACTTGCTTCCTGAGCTGATGACAGCCGCAGAAACCAGGCCGCTGCAACTGTTTATTAAAAACATAGCACTCTGCAAACACGAAAGTGGACGTATAGGGTGTGATGCCTGCCCGGTGCTGGAAGGTTAATTGATGGGGTTAGCGTAAGCGAAGCTCTTGATCGAAGCCCCAGTAAACGGCGGCCGTAACTATAACGGTCCTAAGGTAGCGAAATTCCTTGTCGGGTAAGTTCCGACCTGCACGAATGGCATAATGATGGCGGCGCTGTCTCCAGCAGAGGCTCAGTGAAATCGAAATCGCTGTGAAGATGCAGTGTACCCGCGGCTAGACGGAAAGACCCCGTGAACCTTTACTGCAGCTTGACACTGAACTTTGACCTTACTTGTGTAGGATAGGTGGGAGGCTTTGAAGTTGGAACGCTAGTTCCAATGGAGCCGTCCTTGAAATACCACCCTGGTAATGTTGAGGTTCTAACTCTGTCCCGTTATCCGGGACGAGGACCGTGTCTGGTGGGTAGTTTGACTGGGGCGGTCTCCTCCTAAAGAGTAACGGAGGAGTACGAAGGTGCGCTCAGCGTGGTCGGAAATCACGCGTAGAGTATAAAGGCAAAAGCGCGCTTAACTGCGAGACCCACAAGTCGAGCAGGTACGAAAGTAGGTCTTAGTGATCCGGTGGTTCTGTATGGAAGGGCCATCGCTCAACGGATAAAAGGTACTCTGGGGATAACAGGCTGATACCGCCCAAGAGTTCATATCGACGGCGGTGTTTGGCACCTCGATGTCGGCTCATCTCATCCTGGGGCTGAAGCAGGTCCCAAGGGTATGGCTGTTCGCCATTTAAAGAGGTACGCGAGCTGGGTTTAGAACGTCGTGAGACAGTTCGGTCCCTATCTACCGTGGGCGCTGGAAATTTGAGAGGATCTGCTCCTAGTACGAGAGGACCAGAGTGGACGAACCTCTGGTGTACCGGTTGTGACGCCAGTCGCATCGCCGGGTAGCTATGTTCGGAAGGGATAACCGCTGAAAGCATCTAAGCGGGAAGCCTACCTCAAGATAAGATTTCCCTAGGAATTTATTCCTCTAAAGAGCCGTTCGAGACTAGGACGTTGATAGGTTGGATGTGGAAGCATAGTGATATGTGAAGCTGACCAATACTAATTGCTCGTGAGGCTTGACTATACAACACCCAAGCAGTTGTATATAAAGCATCAATCGATTCATAAATCTACAAAGCAACTTGATTTAGTTATTCCACTAGATAAAATGAACACAATCAGATTCAATCAGCCCAATCTGTAAAGATTTGGAAAACGCTTCGGCAGTCAATAAGACCAAAGCAAGTATCCATAAACAGTTGTGCTGGCGACCATAGCAAGAGTGAACCACCTGATCCCTTCCCGAACTCAGAAGTGAAACCTCTTAGCGCTGATGGTAGTGTGGGGTTACCCATGTGAGAGTAAGTCATCGCCAGCTCATTATTCTAAACACCCCAATCTCAAAAGAGGTCGGGGTGTTGCTTTATGGGCGGTAAATCAATCAGAAAAGAAATATTTAAATATAGAGCTACAAATCATTTTGGATGCTTACTCGGTTCTATGGATATAATGAGGAAGTTTTTTATTTTTGGTGTCCCCGTGAAAATTAATTCTTTCTCTCCCATATCTGAAGACGATGAAGAACTTTCTCTTCCAGAGTTGATCTATTGGGCATCTTTAGGTGATCTAGAACAAGTAAAACAATTATTAATAGATGGAGAAGACCCTAATCAGACTGATGATGAAGGGTATACTGCTCTACAAGCAGCGGCTGAGAATGATCATTTAGAGATAGTGAAGCTCTTAGTTGAAAAAGGGGCGCATGTCACTTATAAAAGCGAATATACAGCACTACAGCTTGCAGAAATGGCGGGTAATACTGACATAGTGAATTATTTAAAAAGTTTATAAAATTAAAAAGCCCCTTTTATTTGAAAAAGAGGCTTTTTGTTCAATTTAAGACAAATGATATTTCTGTAGTTTCTCGACAATTGATTGAAGCCCTTTTACTTCAAATTCATTGGCTTCGAACTTTTCATCTTTATTGCGTTTAAAGATATCTCGTATTTCTATTACAGCATTTGGGTCAACAATACTTAAACTTGAAGTGACTTGGCGTATTTGGCTAATAGAACGAGAGCCATTTGTTGAGCCATAGCCAATAAATGCGGCTGGTTTGCCACTCCATTCTTTACCAACATAGTCGAGTGCATTTTTTAAAGCTGGACTGTAACCATGGTTGTACTCTGGGCTAATAAAGATAAATGCATCAGCTTTGGCAATTTTATCTGCCCATTCTTGTTGTTTAGGTTGATCATAAATACCTGTTGCAGGTGGGTGAGAGCCTGAAAATAACGGTAAATTCCACTCTTTTAAATCAATTACTTCTGTCTGGAAATCTTCTAGATTAAATGATGGAATTGCTGTTTCTAACCAATTGGCAATTTTAATAGCTGTGCGTCCTTCACGAACACTTCCTACGATGATATAGACCAGCATATATTTTTCCTACGGATTTTTATCTTTATAACTTAATTCATTACCTAGAACGTGAGAATATAGAATTTGTAAGGATTCTTATGACCCATAAAAGTTAAATAATAAAAAAGCCCTCAATCGAGGGCTTTTTTTACATCAACTTAATGCCTTGCTGGCCAGCTGGAGTTACTTTGAATATCTCTACTTCAAAAGTAATATTTTTGCCAGCTAAAGGGTGGTTGAAATCAATTTCAGTAATATCATCATTCACTGACTTCACGACACCAAATAAAGTTGCTTTTGCTTTATCTTCAAACTCGATCATGTGACCAGGAATAGGTCGTTGTTCAAATTTAACTGTATCAAAAGTTTGTATATTTTCAGGGTTCCAAGGACCAAAAGCATCTTCTGGTGGAAGATGTACAGTACGTCGATCACCTGCACGTAAGCCGAATAAGGCTTTCTCAAAACCTGGTAACAAGTTACCGTCGCCAATAGTCAAGCTAACAGGTTCTTCACGGCTCCGTGTATTGTCAATTTCTACGCCATTTTCAAGAGCAACAGAAAAGTGTAGGTCAACTTTAGAACCGTCAGTAATACGAATTTCTTCATTAGGTTGAATAATTTCGGTCATATTATGCATCCGAATTTTTAGGTCTTTGCTTCTCAAGGAAGAATGTATCGATGAGTAGCAAAATGGTACCTAGAGTAATGGCACTGTCCGCTATATTAAAAGCTGGAAAGTGATGATTTTGGTAATAAACATGAATGAAATCGACCACATACCCTAAAGTAATACGGTCAATTAAATTACCTAATGCTCCACCTAAAATTAAAGCGATAGCTACAGGTAGCACCACCATTTTTTTAGGCATACGTAGCAACCAAAATACAAAAAGTATTGAAACTAAGCCTGCCAAAGATGTGAAGAAATAGCGTTGCCATCCTCCAGCATCAGATAAAAAGCTAAAAGCTGCACCATAGTTATGTAATAGTGTCCAGTTTAAAAATGGAAGTACAGGTACAGGATCTGCGTAGTTCAGATGTGTACTTGCAATCCATTTTGTCCATTGATCCAACACAATGGCAAGGACAGAAAGTCCAAGCCAAATGAGGTTGTGCGGATAAAACTGGAATAAGCCTTTTTTAGCTTGTGAATTAGGCATATTTTCTCACTTCGCCACGACCAGTGACGTTCACAATACAACGACCACATAAACCAGGATGATCGGCGTGTGTATTCACATCAGGAAGGACATGCCAGCAACGTGCACATTTTTCACCTTCAGCTGCAGATACTTGTACACGTAAGCCTTCCATTTCAGTTGCTTCACCTTGTTCAGCAAATGGATGTACTACTACTTGCGAAGTAATAAGAACAAAACGGAGTTCATCAGCCAGTTGGTTTAAAACTGTTTGTAATGATTCATTTGCCCAAAGTTCAACTTTGGCTGAAAGATTACTACCGACAAGTTTAGCGTTACGAGCTGCTTCAATCTGTTTATTTACTGCAGATTTTACGCTAATCAATGTTTGCCAATCTTCTTCAGAAAGCAAGTTTGCTTTTGATGAAACAGGTAGATCATACCATTCAGCTGTAAATACATACTTTTCAGTTTGTTCTGGAATAAGTGGCCAAGCTTCTTGAGCAGTGAAGCTTAAGATAGGGCTCATCCAGCGCACAAATGCTTGTACGATATGGTAAAGCGCTGTTTGTGCAGAACGACGTGCTTGTGAGTCAGCCTTAGTGGTGTATTGACGGTCTTTGATAATGTCTAGGTAGAAACCACCTAAGTCATTAATACAGAAGCTTGTTAATGCGCTACACACGACATGGAAGTTCATTTCTTCATAGGCCGCGATAATAGTTTGTTGTACTTCATTCGCACGTTGTAAGATGTATTGATCAAGAGCAATAAGGTCATCTACTGCCAGAGCATCTGTACTTGGTTTGAAACCATTTAAGTTTGCAAGCAAGAAGCGGAGCGTATTACGAATACGACGGTAGCTATCACTTACACGGCTAAAGATTTCTTTTGATGCTGCAATTTCATAGCGATAGTCGCTAGATGCTACATATAAACGTAAGCCATCTGCACCCAGTTGTTTGATAATTTCTTCAAGCGGAATATAGTTGCCTAAAGATTTCGACAATTTACGGCCATTTTCATCCACTGTAAAACCATGAGTTAACAAGGCTTTATATGGCGCACGGTTATGAATTGCCATAGAGGTTAATAAAGAAGATTGGAACCAGCCACGGTGTTGGTCTGAACCTTCTAAATATAAGTCAGCAGGGCTTTCTAATTCTTCACGTTGCTCAAGTACAGCGTAATGTGTTGTTCCAGAGTCAAACCATACATCAAGCGTATCACGAACAGCATTGTACTGTTCAGCATCTTCACCAATGAAGTCTTTTGCATCACGGTTAAACCATGCATCGATACCTTCTTGTTCGATAAGTTTTGCAACTTCTTCAATGAGTTCAGGCGTACGAGGGTGCAATTCATTCGTATCTTTATGAACGAAGAAAGGAATTGGCACACCCCAAGTACGTTGACGTGAGATACACCAGTCCGGACGGCCTTCGATCATTGATTCAATACGGTTTTTACCCCAGTTCGGTACAAACTCGATATCGTTTTCAATCGCGTTAAGCGCACCATCACGTAAACCTTTTTGATCCATGCTGATAAACCATTGTGGTGTAGCACGGAAAATAATCGGAGTTTTATGGCGCCAGCAGTGTGGGTAGCTGTGTTTAATTGGTTGATGAGCCCATAAGCGACCTACAGCACCTAAAGCTTCGATAATCTTTGGATTGGCTTTATAGATGTGCTCACCAGCAAAGATTGGTGCAGTTGGTAAGTAAACTCCGTTACCACCCACTGGATTTTCAACTTTCAGGTTGTATTGAAGACCTACTTTATAGTCGTCTGCACCGTGGCCAGGCGCAGTGTGTACCGCACCTGTACCGCTTGTTGCGATAACGTGTTCACCTAAAATAACCGGAACTTGACGATCGGTAAGTAAAGGATGTTGTAAAGTAAGGTTTTCAAGAACTGAACCAGTGAAGTCAGCTAAAACAACTGGGTTTTCAAGCTTGTAACGCTCAATTGCAGAAGCAACTAAGTCTTTAGCAAGAACAAAGTTTTGCTTACCGCGTTCAGTAGTCACTTGTACCAATTGATATTCAATTTCGGCATGCAATGCAACTGCTTGGTTCGCTGGTAATGTCCAAGGAGTAGTGGTCCAGATCACGATATCAGTTGGATCTTGAACATCTACATTTACACGAGCGCTTAAGTCTTTTAAATCTACAACGCCAAAACCAACGTCAATTGCGTCAGACTTTTTATCTTCGTATTCAACTTCAGCTTCAGCAAGTGCTGAACCACAGTCCATACACCAGTTCACTGGCTTTAAGCCCGGCTGGATATGACCATTTTTTTGGATTAAACCTAAAGCACGAACGATATCGGCTTCTTGTTTGTAGTTCATGGTGAGGTAAGGATTATCCCAGTCACCTAAAATACCAAGACGTTTAAAGTCAGTACGCTGTAAATCAATTTGCTTTAGCGCATATTCACGGCAGTGTTTACGGAAAGTGGCTGCATCAACTTTTTCGCCCACTTTACCTACTTTTTCTTCAACTTTTAGTTCGATTGGCAAACCGTGACAGTCCCAACCTGGTACATATGGCGCATCGAAACCTGCCAAAGTACGGCTTTTTACGATGACGTCTTTGAGTACTTTGTTAACCGCATGACCCAAGTGAATTGTACCGTTCGCATATGGAGGGCCATCATGCAAAATATATTTTTTCTTGCCAATACGCGATGCACGAATCTGCTGATAAATGTTGTCGGTATACCACTCTTCTAACCATTTCACTTCACGTACTGCCAAATTTGCTTTCATTGCAAATTGAGTATTCGGCAGGTTTAGCGTGGCTTTGTAGTCCACTGCATTTTCAGTAGTTTGCTTATCGCTCATGCAAGTTGTCTTCCAGTTTAATCAGCTTGGGAGCCGACATGTTTTACAATCAAAATTCGAATTAAAAAGGAAATTGTGTCGTGTCGTTACGATATTGTCGTAATTGCTGCACGTCATTATCAATTCCTGCCTTAAGTGCCTCAAGCGAAGGGTAGTTCAATTCACCATGAAGATAGTGAAGAAAAGTCACCCGCATAAATAAGCCATACAGATTAGCAGAAACATCAGGGAAATGTACTTCTAATCTCCACTCTGGATGCTCTTGCTGGATGGCCGGACGAGTACCGACATGACCTGCACCATAGAGGCTGTTTTCATGATATCCGGCAATTCCCGGTTTTTCAGGATCATCCTGAAGCACTTTTTGAGTTAGCGAAGTTGTTTCGCAAATGACTTCAACGCCATAAATACCATTTAAACAAGGCTTATGGCGGTTTAGACGAACATTAATCGTTGGAAAATCTAAAGTTCGTCCAATTTGGTCGCCATATTGAACACGTCCGGTAATACTGTACGGACGGCCTAATAATTTAGCTGCTAAAGCGAGATTGCCCACTTGAAGCACTTGGCGAATACGAGTTGAACTGACGCGTTCACCTTCGAGTTCAATCGTATGTAAATTTGTGACTTGAAATCCGTAATTCTTTAAAAATTCGCTGTTACCTTGACGGTCTTTGCCGAAATGAAAGTCATCTCCTAAAACCAAAGCTTGAGCATTTAATTTGTCTTTTAATAAATCTGCAAACTCAGAAGCACTCATGCTACGGAAATGCTGGTCAAACTTGGCAACCGCAATGTAATCCACCCCATGTTCAGCTAGATATTCAACTTTTTCCCGTAAGGAATTAATACGAGGCGGGGCATCGTAGCCTTTAAAGAACTCAAGCGGTTGGGGCTCAAAAATCATGACCAATGTTTTTAAGCCTTGTGCTGCAGCAATTTTTTTCAGTTGAGCAATCATCGCTTGGTGACCTAAATGGACACCATCAAAATTACCAATAGTTACCGCTGTTTGCGGCAACTGGAAATTGGGCGATAACGCATTAAGACGTAGCAGTTTCATGAACTTAAAATATGGCTATTTTTGCAAGGGCTATATATTGCCATAATCTCACAGATTCGTCTTGTTGTTGTGTTTTTACTCAGGTATTTTTCAATATGAATATCTTTTATATCTAAAAAATTGATGAATTAAATAAAAATAAATCAGTTTTTCTTATTATTAATTTATCCTACTATAGTTTCATCCACTCTTTGATTAGAGACTTAAGATGAAAAGACCCTTTTACCAATTAAATCAAAGTAAAGATGTTATACGGCATTTTACCCCAAATTGGTTTACAGCAACTATGGGTACTGGTGTGGTGAGTATGATTTTAATTCAGCTTCCATTTGCCAAAACATTTTTATTTATGCTGGCGACACTGTTATGGCAATTTAATATTGTTCTATTTAGTGTTTTTTCAGGTCTTTATTTATTGCGATGGTTTCTTTTCCCTCATGAAGCGAAGCAAGTATTTAATCATCCAAATATGAGCTTGTTTTTAGGCGCTATACCGATGGGACTTGCAACCATACTAAATTGCTTTTTAAGCTTCGGAATCGGGCTTTATGGTGAAGTAGCAATCCATATTGCCCAAGCTTTATGGTACATCGATGTCTTTTTAGCGTTAGCAATTGCGTGGATCGTACCATTTTGCATGTTTAGCCGTCAGAATCATCAGCTACATACCATGACTGCAATTTGGTTGTTACCTGTTGTTGCTTGTGAAGTCGCTGCAAGCTCTGCGGGCATGTTGGTTGCACATTTACCAACAGATTTTCACAGCTTTCATTTATTGTTAGCGGGATATGTACTCTGGGGAATTTCTGTATTACCTGCATTTGCCATTTTAACGATTTTAATGTTGCGTATGGCTTTGCATCAGTTACCAGAAAAAGAAGTCGCAATTTCTAGCTGGTTATCTTTAGGCCCAATTGGCACAGGTGCTTTAGGTCTATTGTTGCTAGGTGAACAGGCAAAAAGAGTATTGGTAAATGTTGACTTTTCTGAGTTTGCCCATGTATTTCAAGCATTAGGCGTTGTGGGTAGTCTGGTACTTTTAGGGTTCGGGTTATGGTGGCTAGGTCTTGCGATTTTAACAACACTTCGTCATGCAAAAACAGGTATTCCGTTTAACTTGGGTTGGTGGGGTTTAACTTTCCCATTTGGTGTGTTTATTTTGGCTTTATTTAATCTAAGTCATCAGATTGAAGTTATATTTCTACAATACGTTGCTGTGGCATTCAGTATTTTATTACTTGTAATGTGGAGCGTAGTAATGAAGAAAACCCTAGCTGGCGCATATAGTGGCAAGCTGTTCTTTTCTCCATGTTTGGTAGCTTTACAAGAAAGAATGCAGTAATGGTGAAAAGGTGCAAAAAAGCTTTTGCACCTGATTTATACTTATTTTCTAATTTATTAATCTTGAATTGAGCCTTTTTGAATGAACAAAGATATCGCTTTAATTATGGCACTTCCTAATGAATCTAAAGGTTTATTTGAGCAAGCAGGTATTGAAGTCCATTACAGTGGTATCGGTAAAATCAACGCTGCCTTTAAAGCATTTGAAGTTATTCAAAAAACAGGCTGTAAAACTCTAATTAACTTAGGTACAGCTGGAAGTTCGTCTTTTAATCGACATGATTTAGTTGAAGTAAAAACCTTTGTACAACGTGATATGGATGTTTCACCATTAGGGTTTGAAGTAGGTGTAACGCCGTTAGATGATCATTTACCGGCAGAGATTCATCTTCAACCACATTTTGCTGATTTGCCAAAAGGAATTTGCGGGACAGGGGATTCATTTGAAACTGGCCAGCCAAAAGTCGCGTGTGATGTGGTGGATATGGAAGGGTATGCTTTAGCCAAAGTTTGCCACAAGCTAGGTGTACGCCTAATTTCGGTGAAATATATTACTGATGGCGCAGACGATACCGCTCATTTAGATTGGGAAGAAAATTTATTATTGGGTGCGCAAAAGCTCTTGGCTCTTTATCAAAATCATTTTTAAAAAAGATCGGCAAATTTGCCGATCTTTTTTATTTTAGCGAGGTAATACGCCGTAGAGCATCATATGTACTGTATGCTCAATCGAGCGTTGGAACATACTGCGGTTACGAAGCGTTTTCCCGGTTACCATTTCCATTTGAGTCGCAAAATCGGCATAATTTTGTGTAAGCCCCCAAATATTGAGAATTAAAAGCTCCGGGTCGATATCCGGTGAAATTTTTCCTTCTTCTTGCCATGTCTGAATAACCTTAGCTTTGCGCTTAAATAGCTTTTTCAAAGGCCCTTTCAGTATAGGCAAAATGTGCGGTGCCCCTTGGATAATTTCCAAAGCAAATAATCGCGAAGCTTTTGGTTGGCTACGAGAAAGTTCGATTTTTTGTATTAAGTAGTGAGACAAAGCTTCGGCTGGTTCTAACTCAGCTTCTAAAGTTTGTAAGGGAGCAAGCCATTTTTGTAAAACTGTGGTCAGCACTTCCACATATAAAGACTCTTTATTTTCATAGTAATAGAAAATATTCGACTTATGCATGTCAGCGAGTTGGGCAATTTCATCCAGACTTGCACCACTGAACCCATATAGTGAAAACACATCAAGGGCGGCAGCAAGAAGCTGATTGCGCTTTTGAGTACTCTTCTTTTGTTCCATTTGCTGCATAAATTAAAAAGATAGTGCTCCCATTGTAAGGTAAATCGTTTGATTTGTGCACAGGTGTCTCACTTTTTTAGTGAAAAAACGGATAGTTATTTGAGCAATAGATATACTATTGTGCAAAAAATAGAGAGATTCACTAGTTTATTGTTATTCTTAAAAATATTTTTTTATATTCGCCCCAAAAAAGAGCAATAAATCATCAGTTTTATTGCTCATTAAGTGGGCATTTTGTTGTTGAAATGGTTCTCATTACTCATCTCAACCTTAAGTTGCTAAGACTGCGTCGAGTACTTGTTGTTCAAGCTGGGCAAAAGTGATGCTCTTTTTACGCGGACGTGGCAAATTCACTTGAAAACTTTGGGCAATTTGGCCCTTATCTAATAGGATAATACGGTCGGCCAGTTGCACTGCTTCACTTACATCGTGTGTGACCAAAATGGCAGTAAAACCTTGCTCTTTCCATAAACGTTCAATCAAGCTTTGCATCTCAAGGCGGGTGAGCGCATCTAATGCACCCAAAGGTTCATCTAGCAGTAAAATACGGGGAGTATGAGATAACGCACGAGCTAGGGCGGTACGTTGTCGTTGTCCACCAGAGAGCTGTGAAGGCCATTGTCCCGCTTTTTCTTTTAAACCTACTTTCTCTAATAATTCTTCTGCTAAAGCATGTTGCGATTTTGGTAGCCCAAGTTGAACATTTTGAAGAATATTTCGCCAAGGAAGTAGGCGTGGGTCTTGGAACATAACCCGAATATCATCGTTAGTAATTCCTTCACGTAAATGTCGGGCAGATTTAAACTTGATCTCACCAAAACTTGCTTTTTCAAGTTGGGCAATTAAGCGTAGTAAGGTACTTTTACCGCAGCCACTACGACCAACAATAGCTAAAAATTCGCCCGGTTGAATATGTAGGTTAAGATCTTCAAGAACTTTAACCTCACTATAAAACTTATAAAGCTGTTCAATCAGAATCTCTGCACCTACTACGGGTTCTTGTGACTCTGGATGATTTTCTGGAATGAGCTCTACGTCATTCTGATTAATATTTAAATTCAGATTTGTCATATTTTAAGCTCCTTTATTTTTGATAACCGGCATGCCAGCGTAGTAAATAACGTTCCAAAAGTTGTGCTAAAACATCGGCTAACTTACCTAATAGGGCATAAAGAAGAATACCGACGAGTACCACATCTGTTTGCAAAAACTCACGCGCATTCATGGTCATGTAACCGATACCTGCTTGTGCTGAAATAGTCTCAGCTACAATGAGTAACACCCAAACCAAACCTAATGCAAAACGTAAACCAACTAAAATAGAAGGCATCGCACCCGGTAGAATAATTTCTCTGTAAAGCTGCAAACGGGAAAGGCCATAGCTTTTACCCATCTCAATCAATTGGGGGTCGACTGAACGAATACCGTGATAGGTGTTGATATAAATAGGGAAGAAAACACCAACTGCCACCAAGAATAATTTTGCTGTTTCATCAATACCGAACCACAAAATCACCAATGGAATAAGTGCAAGAGCCGGAATATTACGAATCATTTGCAAGGTCGTATCGAGCAGGGTAGAAGCGAAACGTGAAGATCCATTGAGCAGACCTAATAGCAAACCTAAACCGCCGCCGATTAGAAGGCCAAGCAGTGCACGACCAGCACTTACTTTAACGTGATGCCATAGTTCCCCACTCACCAAAAGATGCCAAAATGCCGAAACGACAGCAGTCGGGGCGGGCAAAATACGGCTTTCTAAAAGACCCGAAGTTGAGGCAATTTGCCAAACAACCAATAGAAGAATAGGGAAAATCCAAGGCAGCAAACGCTGCCCGATTTGTTTTGTTCCACGTGAAACCACACTTTCAGCTTTACTCATGCAGGCTCCTTGACGGAACTATTTTGTTTCTTCTCGTCTGGAACGTAGTTGTTGGCAATAATTTCACCGAATGGACCGGTTAAATTTGGCTGAGCAAGTTTAGCGCGAGTTTCAATTGGTAATAACGGGAATACTAACTCTGCAAAACGGATTGATTCTTCAAGGTGTGGATAGCCTGAGAAAATGAAGGTATCAATACCAAGGTCTGCATACTCTTGAATACGAGCAGCAACTGTTTCTGGGTCACCTACAAGTGCCGTACCTGCACCACCACGAACTAAACCAATACCTGCCCAAAGGTTCGGAGAGACTTCTAGCTTGTCTCGGTTGCCGCCATGTAACGCGGCCATACGTTGTTGGCCTACAGAGTCCATTTGTGCAAATTTTTTCTGTGCTGCAGCAATAGTTGCATCGTCTAGATACTGAATAAGTTCGTTAGCAGCTGCCCATGCTTGTTCGTTGGTTTCACGAACAATGACATGTAAGCGAATGCCATAAGTTAAATTACGGCCTTTAGCCTCCGCTTTTGCACGAACATGTTCGATCTTTTCTTTCACGGCCGCTGGCGGTTCACCCCAAGTGAGGTAAGTGTCCACTTGCTCAGCCGCAAGGTCGACCGCGACGTCTGAAGAACCGCCAAACCAAAGAGGTGGGTAAGGTTTTTGAACAGGTGGATAAAGTAGTTTTGCATCATCGACTTGTAAGCGTTCGCCGTGGAATGTAAAAGCTTCACCTGTATGTGAACGCGTCAAAATTTCGCGCCAGATTTTTACGTATTCATTGGCAGTTTGATAACGCGTTGAGTGATCTTCATATAAACCGTCACCGCGTAGTTCTGCTTCATCGCCACCTGTTACCAAGTTGAGTAACACACGACCATTGGACAAGCGGTCAAAAGTTGCAGCCATACGCGCAGCTAAAGCTGGTGTTGTTACACCCGGACGTAACGCAACTAAAAATTTAAGGTGCTGAGTTGCATCAATTAGGCTCGCCGCCGTAATCCATGGGTCTTCACATGAACGGCCCGTTGGAATAAGTACACCTTCATAACCCAAATTATCTACTGCCACAGCAATTTGCTTCATATAGGCATGGTCAACCTGACGAGCGCCTTTACTTGTACCTAAATAGCGACTATCACCGTGGGTAGGAATAAACCAGAAAATTTTCATGTGCATTACCTATATGTCTATTGAAATTACTTGGCACCCCAAACAGCTTGTTTAATGCTGATTGGTTTTGGAATGATGCCTTGTTGAGTAAAGATGTCTGCAAGCTGCTGCTGTTCAGCAATAACTTTGCTGTTAAGAGGAGCTGCTGCTGATGGACGTGGACGACGTTTAATGAATAAGTCACTGGTTGCAGGTTTTAAGCCTGTACTTTGGCCAATCGCACTTGCTGTTTCTGCTTGATGGCTTTGAACCCATTTGTCAGCTTGATTGATCTGCTTGATGAGTCCTGGAACAGCTTTTGGATATTGCTTAACAAAATTTGGAGCGGCTAAGTAAAAGGTGTAGTTCGGGCTTAGGCCTTTACCAGATGCAAGAACACGAGCTTGGTCTTCTAATTGTGCTGAAGCGTAGTAAGGATCCCAAATTGCCCATGCATCAACGGCACCTTTTTGGAATGCAGCGCGAGCATCGGCAGGTGTGAGCCAAATTGGCGTAATGTCGCTCCATTTTAAGCCCGCTTTCCGCACAGCCTGTACAAGTAGGTAATGTGAGCTAGAACCTTTTTGTAGCGCAATACGTTTGCCTTTCAGGTCTTTAAGTTGAGTAAGCTGTGAGTTTTTTGGAACTAAAATTGCCGACGCTAAAGGTTTAGCTGCTTCATAAGCAATATAATATAAAGGCTTGCCAGCGGCTTGAGCATAGACTGGTGGCGTGTCTCCAGTAACGCCAACATCGAGTGAGCCAACAGCCAAAGCTTCTAAAATTTGAGGGCCAGCGGGAAATTCATTCCAAGTGATTTTGGCATTCGGAAATTCTTGTTCAAATAGTTTTTGTTGCTTGGCAATCGCGAAGTTAATCGAGCTTTTTTGGAAACCGATACGCAGTTCTTTTACAGTTGGGTCAATTGCCCAAGCAGGCGCTGCGATTGTTAAACCAAATACAGCGAGCGCGCTAAAGCGCTTAACTAAATGAGTCCACTGACTCTTCTTAAATAATGACTGATCTTGCATATTGATACCCTTGTTCCCTTAAGGCAAGGCACAGCATTTATATCGTTATTTAAGCTGTGCCAAAGCCAGGTTTATTTCAGTTTTAAAATGGCTTCTTGTATGGTGAGCTTGTTGGGAATGAGCTTTTGCGCGTAGAAGGCATCAGCTACATATTGTTGTTCTTGGGCGACCTTGTCAGATATTGGCTGAACTCCAAAACCCATTCGCGAAATGGACGTTTTGAGTACATCAAACTCAAGTGCCGTAGGTTTTTCGAGTAATTTGGCAGCCTCATCTTGGTGTGTGCTGACCCATTCAGTTGTCTGATTTAACGTTTGCACAACAGTGTTGAGTACTTTCGGATTACTTTCTGCAAATTTACGATCAGCCAAGTAAAACTGATGATTGCTCACCAAATTTTCACCAGTCGCTAAAACACGAGCTTGAATTTGATGTTCAGCTGCTGCAAAGAACGGGTCCCAAATCACCCACGCATCGACAGCGCCTTTTTCAAAGGCAGCACGTGCATCTGATGGAGGTAAATAAACAGGTTGAATATCACTTAAGTTCAAGTGATTTGCTTCTAAAACTTTTAATAAAAGATAGTGAACATTCGAACCTTTATTCAGTGCGACACGTTTGCCTTTTAAATCCTGAATAGAGTGAATAGGAGAGTCCTTTTGTACCAATAATGCTTCTGCTTTTGGTGCAGCCGGTTGGTTTGCAATATAGACTAAATTGGGATTGGCCGCTTGAGCAAAAATAGGAGGTGCTTCGCCTGCTTCACCCAATGAAACGCTTCCGACATTTAGACCTTCAAGTAATTGAGGTCCCGCAGGAAACTCAACCCATTTCACTTGTACACCTTGGTCTTTTAGTGCTTTTTCCAAGTCACCACGTGCTTTTAGAATAGGAAGGATGCCATATTTCTGGTATCCAATATTTAGAGTTGTGGTGGTGTGTTCCTCTTTTTTGGCACAACCACCTAGCATCATCACTCCCGCAAGGCTGGCAGCAATGACTGAATATTTTGCCCATGAAGTGGAATTAAAAAGTGCCATGTGGTTTTGTGCTCCCCGAAAGAGAAAAAGAAAAATAATTGGATGAGCAGATACCCTATAGGGATTTTTATTCCATAAAAAATAAGTATTCGGTCTTTATTTATGCAAAAAAAAGCTAAAAACTTTCGGCGATAAACTTATGCAAAAAAAAGATTTATTAAATAAAATAATATTTAGAAAATTGTGTTTAAGGCTTTGTAAATAAAAAGAAAAATATTAAAAGAATAAAATTTAATGATTTAAAAAAAGTACAACCATACATTAATCGTATTTATGGTTGTACTTTTTGGACTAAGCTTATCTGAAATAAGAATATCTTAAAAAATGCAAAGACTAAGGAAGCAGTTTTTTAAAGACTAAAGAATTTCTTTGATAGTTATAAAGTGCTTGACGGGCATTTGGTAACTCATCAACGGTGACTTGGTGAAAACCATGTTCTAAAAACCAGTGTGCAGTTCGGGTTGTTAAAACAAATAATTGACGAATGCCTTGTTGTTTTGCCTTTTCTTCAAGGAATTGCAAAATTTGGCTACCACGGTTCGATTTACGATAACTTGGGTGTACTGCTACACAAGCAATTTCCGCTGAACGAGTTTCGTTAAACTCCGTCGGAATCGGATAAAGGGCAGCACAGGCCAAAATCATACCGTCTCGTTCAATAACCGCAAACTGGCTAATTTCTTGCTCTAAACGTTCACGTGAACGATAAACCAAAATACCTTCTTCTTCTAACGGGCGTAATAAGTTCATTAAGCCGCCAACATCTTGAATATGCGCCATACGAACTTCTTCATAATGTGCATCGGTAATCATAGTACCTACACCATCACGTGTGAACAGTTCTTCAATAAGTGCGCCATCATAGGCATATGAAATTAAATGAACACGATGTACACCCGACAGAGAAGCTTTTTTTGCTTCTTCTAAATGTAGAGTTAGAGTTGGACTGGTGGTTTGGTATTGTTGAATATAGTAGTCAAGTTGATGCGGACTTAATTCACGCAATAATTGTCCTTCTTCATTGAGCAAACCTTGTTGCTCACCTAAAAATATTAATTTATCTGCTTTTAAATAGGTTGCAGTTTTCGTTGCAACTTCTTCAGCTCTTAAATTAAATACTTCACCTGTGGTTGAATAACCAGTTGGACCAAGTAAAACAATATTATCGTTATCAAGATGGCGTTCAATCGCGTCGGTGTCTATGGAACGAACCTCTCCTGTAAGCTGAAAATCCATACCATCACGAATACCATAAGGTTTAGCTGTTACGAAGTTTCCTGATACGACGTCTATGCGAGCACCGTACATTGGAGAGTTAGCTAAGCCCATAGATAACAATGCTTCGATTTCTAAACGAATAGACCCAACAGCACTCATGACACAGCTTAATGATTCGCGTGTGGTAATACGACTATTGTCATAAAAAGGTGTTTCGATACCTTTATCTTTAAGGTTTTGATTAATCTGTGGACGTGCGCCATGGACTAAAATTAAGCGAATACCAAGTGAATGCAATAAAGCAATATCATGGATAATGTGTTCAAAATTAGGATCGCGGACTGCTTCACCGCCAAACATTAAAACAAAAGTTTTATCGCGATGGGCATTAATATAAGGTGCTGAATGTCGGAACCAATGTACATAATGTTGGGTGTTATTATGTGATTTCTCTAAAGACTTAGTTGGCATACCGATCTCGAATCAACAGCAAAAAGATATAAAGATGATTCTAAACAAAAAAGCTTAAAGTCGCATGTATTAGATAGAAAAACACCCAAATTACATTTGGGTGTTTGTTGATTTATTAAATTAACGAATCACTTTAATAATTTTATGACTTTGCTCATTTACGAGTACGTAGTTACCGTTCACTTTATACCATTTTTGAAAACGTCCAGGCTTAGTCAATTTATCATGCGTGCGATAGTCGATGACATAACGTGGGTGCTGATATTCATGTGATACGACTTGGCCTTCTCGCCAGATATTGGCACGATCATCTTTATGAATTACTTTGACTGGTCTGACGTCATGGTTTCGGTAGTTATCATGATGGTCATGATCATTTGGTGCAGCCATCGCTGTTGATGCGATTAAACCACTCATTGAAAGAACAATTGCTGTTGTTAGTTTTTTCATAATGAACCTCGAATGATAAATTAAATTTCGATAATTGAAGATTAGTGAAGAATTACAGATAAATCGTGAAGACTAAGAACAATAAATGTGAAAAATATCTAGGAAATAAGAAGAAATTTAGAATATATAAATTTTTAATATCTTATTGATATAAAAATAAAAAAAGGATAAAACCAATGGGCTTTATCCTTTTTTACTAACTGATGAGTGAGGAGCTATCAGTTTTATAAACCACGAATGCTAACAATGCTATTAGAATCTGTGTCGACTAAAATATAGTCATTATTGATTTTGTACCATTGTTGATTACGGTCTGGTTTAGGTAAGTTATTGTCTCTATAGTCGACCTTATAGCCATTACCGCGATAATGCTGTGGCATAACATAGCCTGGCTGCCAGCGATGTTGTTTTAGACGCTCAAAACCGCGTTCTTCGCGCATACGACGCTCATCGCGAAAACGATCTTCATGATCGTCACGGTCATGTTTATGCCCACGATCATTCCATTCACCACGAGGCCCACCTTTAGGTCCTTTCTGGCCATGTCCTCGGTCAAATGGAGGATCAGCAAAGCTTGCCATACTGGTGGTCAGTACAGTTATGCTAAGGGCTAAGATGGTGAACAACTTTTTCATGATGCATCCTCGTTTACATCTGATGTCTCTCATGTTGAATACTGTACGCGCAAAATGCAGAGAAACTGTGAAGATCATTTAATGCTTCAATTAAAATTACGGATAAATCCAGTGTTTTATCAATAATAAAAAAGGCTTGTATATATCTTTTCAGGTATAGCCAAGCCAGATGTGATGATCGGCCGTAATTTATTTTAGCTTTTCATCTATAGTTATTTAGTCCTGTGCATCAATACTTTGACCATTGAGCGTCAGGCTATCTTCACCCATTAAATAGAGATAAGCTGGCATGATTGACTCTGGTGTTGGTAATGTTTTTGGATCTTCTTCAGGATAAGCTTTAGCACGCATTGCAGTACGTGTTGCACCTGGGTTAATGCAGTTAAAGCGAATATTTGGATAAGTATGCTCAGCTGCAAAAATCTTGCTCACAGCTTCAATCGCGACTTTAGATACTGAATAAGCACCCCAAAGTGCACGTGCTTCGCGACCTACGCCAGAGCTGGTAAACACAACAGAAGCGTTATCTGATTTTTGTAAAAGTGGGAGTAAGGCTTGAGTAAGCGCAAAAGGTGCACGTAAATTGACTGCCATCACATCATCCCACACTTCTGCTGGGTAATGGGCAAGTTCTACTCGATCACCTAAAATACCGGCATTATGCAAAATACCATCTAGACGTCCAAATTGCTTTTCTAACGTATTGACTAAAAAGTCATAATCACGATCAGAAGCACTCGAAAGCTGGAGTGGTAAAATTGCAGGTTGAGGGGCGCCTAAACCTTCAATTTCATCATAAATTACTTCAAGTTTATTTAAGGTTCTACCATGCAAAACCACAGTTGCACCGTGTAAAGCATAACTGAGGGCCGCAGCTCGCCCGATTCCATCACCTGCACCGGTGATTAAAATAATTCGATCTTTGAGTAGATCTGGACGAGGTTGATATTCTGAATATTTCATTGGTAAACCTCCTTCTTTTTATACTGATATAAATAACCGTTAAAAAAGCCTGTAAAACTCTTGTGTTAACTTATCATACGCTGATTTTCCTGTAGAGCAGGAAGCTTTTGACGTAACATCTCGTGTAATTCTGTCACCGTATTTACAATCGAATCGGCTTGCCACGCGGCTAAATCATCACGATGTTCGATAGGTAAATAGCCGTATGCTGCCAAGATGGTATACATATTGGCATTGCGACCAGCATCAATATCACGTGGGTGATCGCCCACATAAATAATTTCATCTGCTGGAATATTTAACTGCTTTGCAGCCAAATACATCGGTTCTGGGTCTGGTTTAGTTTTAGAAACATCTTCCGGACACACTAAAACTGCACAGCGTTCAGTCAGGTTTAGCTTTTCTAGAAGAGATTCACTTAAACCACGTGGTTTATTGGTGACAATACCCCACGGAATTTGCTGAGCTTCTAACTCTTCTAAAAGTGGATACATCCCTTCAAACAGGTCAGTATCGACGACAATATTATTGCCATACATATCTAAAAAATTTTGTAGATGTGCCAAGAAGATTGGATTGGTTACATCCAGCTCTGGATAGACCAATTTGACCATGGCACGTGCACCTTCAGACACCTGAGTGCGAATAAGGTCTGCTTCTACAACAGGGCGTCTTGCATCACGACACATTTGTTGAATAATGCGAATAAAGTCGGCAGCGGTATCGATGAGAGTGCCGTCTAAATCAAATAAAACAGCTTTCATCATGCACCTGTCTTTACTGTATGAACCATATAGTTAACATCAACATTTGGTGCTAACCAATAACGCTTCGTAATTGGGTTGTAGTGCAAACCTGTCATTTCTTTTAAAGTTAAACCTGCATTACGAATGTCATGTGCCATTTCTGACGGGCGAATAAACTTGTGATAATCATGCGTACCTTTTGGTAGCATACGCAGTACGTATTCAGCACCAATAATGGCAAATAAATATGATTTTGGGTTACGGTTAATGGTGGAGAAGAACACATGGCCACCTGGCTTAACCAAAGCCTGACATGCTTTAACAATAGATGCAGGGTCTGGAACGTGTTCCATCATTTCCATGCAAGTGACCACATCATATTGACCTGCTTGTTCTTGAGCCAACTCTTCAACTGGAATTTGGCGATATTCAATATTTTGAACATTTTCTTGTTGAGCATGTAAACGACCTACTGCTAAAGGCGCTTCTCCCATATCGATGCCGAGTACGTCTGCACCGCGGCGCGCCATGCTTTCAGCTAAAATACCGCCACCACAGCCAACATCAAGCACCTTTTTACCAGCAAGACCACCGGCACGTTCATCAATCCAATTTAAACGTAATGGGTTAATTTGATGGAGTGGGCGAAATTCAGAATGTTGATCCCACCATTTGGCAGCAAGAGCTTCAAATTTTGCGATTTCTTGTAAATCAACATTCAATTGCGACATGGTGCTACCTCTAAACTTGGGTTATCTTTTTGATGTAGTTCGCTGTTAGTGTAGCGATTATTGGGAAAAAAGCGATAAACCCAATAAAAAACTTCACAGAAGCAAAACGAATTTAGCATATTTGTTTTATATTTAGGGCATAAGCTAATGCATAACAACTTAGAGGAAAAGCTGTAACAATGAAAAAATTGGTTTTGGGTGGTTTGAGTGCAGCAATTATGGCCATATCGGGTAGTGCAATGGCAGCAGATTTCGTTGCTGGTAAAGACTATACCGTAATTGCCAATCCAGGCAAAGTGGAAGTACCGGGGAAAATCGAAGTTCGTGAGTTCTTTTGGTATGGTTGTCCGCACTGTTTTAAACTTGAACCGCATATGCAAGCGTGGTTAAAACAGATTCCGAGCGATGTACGTTTTGTACGTACACCAGCTGCTATGAACAAAGTATGGGAACAAGGGGCGCGTACTTACTATACATCTGAGGCATTAGGCGTACGTAAGCGCACGCATTTACCATTATTCCATGCAATTCAGGTAAATGGTCAGCAGATTTTTGACCAGGCTTCTGCGGCTAAATTCTTTACTCGTTACGGTGTGCCTGAACAAAAATTTAATAGCACTTACAACTCATTTGCAGTAACTGCGAAAGTTGCCGAGTCAAATAAACTTGCTCAACAGTACCAATTAACAGGCGTTCCTGCTGTAGTGGTAAATGGTAAATATGTTGTACAGGGTGAAGATGGTAAAGTTACTCAAGTACTTAACTACTTAATTGAGAAAGAACGTAAAGCAAAATAATTTTGAGTGCGTTAAAAAAAGGGCTTCATTAGAAGCCCTTTTTTTATAAAATTTATTTCATAATCACGAAATCATTCAATTAATTTTGATGATTTTCTTCTTCAATCTGAAAATTTAGCGCATCAAAATTGGTGGTTTGGGTGGGTAACGACAACGCCTGATTAATATATAAATTAATCAATTTTTGGCGAGAACCAATCGAACGCTGATAATAAGTCGAATTTAAAAGTAGTGATGCGCCGTAAGTCAGTGACCAGATATAAGATAAATAGTCACGAATCGACATGTCATAATTTAATGATTTTAAATAACTTTCGGTAATATCCTTAATTGCTAAAATGCGTTGCTGGCGAATTTCATAAAGCTCTTCAAAAAGGTGCTTCAACTTAGACACTGTCATGGTCAGATTTTCTTCAAGCTGATGCAATAAAATTGTTTTTCCCGGTGTGAGCAAATGATGGAGCATGTAACGCGGAGCATACTCTTTGAAATCAGTATTATATTTTTGAGAAATTTCTAAAATTTGTTTTTCATTTTGAATAATGAGTTCAAGCAGAAGTTCATTTTTACTTCTAAAGTGTTTATAAAGCGTACCTTTTGCGATATCTAGCTCGGCCACTAATTCATCTAGAGTAATTTCCTGATTGTTTTCTAGTAACAATTTTTCTGCAACGCTTAGAATTTTTTCTTTGCGCATCAAAAATTGTGTATGACGATCAAGATTCATAGGTATTCCCACACCAGTTTGGCCTAACGAATAGTTTACTTCCTGTAAAAAGAAAAGACTTTTCTCGAAATTTTAGCCTTTTTCTTTCACTCTTTACGTATTAACACATAACCTGTTTTTTGTCATTTGCCAGTTTTACCGTTCCCAGTTAGCAATGCCTCTAAACAGTAAGCGAACTTGTGTAGACGCATTTTCAATAAATGCGGTTTGTTGCTGTTTAAGTTGCTCACCTTGATATTGTTTGGCGAGGTTGAGCCACGTCATTGCCCATGTAAATGACATATTGGTCAAAATGGTAGATAAGACATTTAAGTCTTGAGGGTTTTGAATATGTTTAAAATTTTCGAGTTTAGTCAGATCTGTTGTTAGATCTTCAATTAAAAATTCAATTTCTCTAGCAATGGCTGCACGAACGGTTTCGGAACCTCCCCAACGTTCAGCAATCATGAATTGCCACTGTTTAGGGCTATGGTTCACTGCCTGCACAAATAGCTCAATGCTGGTTTGGGTTTTAGCAGATTTGTGCTGTAAATAACTTTGGCCGAGTTGATGTAAAACGCTTTTTAAATGTAGGGCAACTTGGTCAACCAATTCTTTCCCAAGTTCATCCATGTCTTGAAAATGACGATAGAACGCAGTTGGCACTAAACCTACTTCACGTGCAACTTCACGCAAACTAATACTACTGAACGAACGCCCAGACGTGCTTAGATGCAAGGCTGCATCGAGAAGTGCCTGACGACTTTGCTGTTTTCGTTCATCCCGTATCGACATTAAAAAAACCTATTTAAACCGTGAGCCAAAGTCTAACAAAAAAGAGCAAACTTTCATAAAAAAAATAGTGAACAAGTGTTGACTGAGTGAACACTTATAAATATAGTGTACATATGTTCACTATACGAACATGTGTTCACTCAAATAAATAGCCAGAAACAAAAGAGGAACGTATGAACGCAACACTTAACTATCAACCACATTGGGTTCGAGAAGATTTCGTTGATTTTGTTTTGCAGAAAATTAACGCGACTTGGGCTTGGAAAAGGGTACTTGCAGAAGTTACCGCTGTTCAGCCGCTTCATACCGATATGGTGCTCATTAGACTTAAACCAAATCGTAATTTTAATTTCGATCAGGTTTGTGCGGGACAAAGTATTCTATTGACGTTGCTTATCGATGGCGTTTATCAACAACGTAGCTATTCGATTATTGAAGTAACCACTCAAGGTGAAATCACTTTAGGTATTAAAGTACAAGGCTTGGTGTCTCGTGCAGCTCAACTGTTACATGTGGGTGAGTGTGTTGAGATTTCACAGCCACAAGGTGATTTTACTTTGCATGAAGGTCAGCAGCCTGCAATTTTAATTGCATCAGGAAGTGGTATTACTGCAATTTATTCACTCTTGCAGCAAGCTTTAAAACAGCAGCTTGAACAAATCCATGTCATTTATTTTAATCGTGCGGAAATTTTTCATGCTGCATTAAAAGCTTTGGCAGAGCAGTACCCACAGCTTCAGTATCATTTTTTTAATACTACCGAGCAAAAGCAGCATTTAACTGAAAGCTTACTGCAAAAGCTAGTTCCTGACTTTGAGCAAACAGCAACGTATGTTTGTGGTCATCACGGCATGATGCAACAGGCAAATGAAATTTATGCTCAAAAAGGTGCTCAGTCTCAGCTTCATCAAGAGTATTTCCAACCACTTCAAGTGACTGGTACACATGCAGCACAGCCTGTTATTTTCCGCCGTGCTCAACATGAATTTTTAGCTGAAACAAATTTACTGAGCAGTGCAGAGCAGGCGGGACTACGTCCGCAACATGGCTGCCGTATGGGTGTTTGCAATAAATGCAGTTGTACCAAAGTGAGCGGAGTCACTCAAAACCTGTTAACAGGTGAAATTGAAGACCAACCGAATCGTCCAATTAAACTATGCGTGAGCCAGGCATTAAGCCCAGTCACGATTGATCTATAAAAAGAATTACAGAGGATTAACCCTATGAATATGGCATTAGAATTTTCTACAGTTTCTAAATCTGCTCATTTAACACCGGAACAAACTGAAGAATTTGGCCACCGTGTTGAACAGATTCGACAAGATGTTATGAAAAGTCTTGGTGAGCAAGATGCAAAATATATCTACAAAGTCCGTAACTTTGTTCGCTATACCGAAATCGCATCACGTGGCATGTTGATGTTTGGTGGCTGGATTCCTCCTGTCTGGTTATTGGGTACAGGTTTACTGGGTATTTCTAAAATTGTAGAAAACATGGAGCTTGATCATAACGTTATGCACGGTCAGTTTGACTGGTTAAATGAACCAAGTCTGAATGGTAATACCTATGATTGGGATACCATTGCCTCTGGTGATGACTGGCGTGAAACACACAACTATGTACACCACACCTACACCAATATTGTCGGTAAAGACCACGATGTCGGATATGGAATTTTACGAGTAAGTGATCAACAGAAGTGGGAACCTCGTCACCTGTTTAATATTCCACTCGGTCTACAGTTAATGTTTTTCTTTGAATGGTATGTAGGCGTGCAAAACTTACATCTTGAAGATGCATTAGTTTATAAAACCAAGAGTTGGAAACAGGTTTGGAAAGATTCTGCTAAAGTCCGTAAAAAAGCCACACGCCAAGTTTTAAAAGACTATGTATTTTTCCCTGTGATCTCTGGTCCTATGTTTTTACCGGTTTTTGTAGGCAATGTAGTTGCCAATATTATTCGTAATTTATGGTCATCTGCGGTGATTTTTAATGGTCACTTTACTGAAGATGCAGAAACATTTGAGCCTGATAATACCGACACTGAAACTAAGGCAGAGTGGTATTTACGTCAGATTCGTGGTTCAAGTAATTTTAGTGGTACAGAATGGCTTCATTTTATGAGTGGTAATTTAAGCCATCAAATTGAACACCATTTATTTCCAGATATGCCTGCTAACCGCTATAAAGAAGTAGCACCGAAAATTAAGGCACTCTGTGCAGAATATGGTATTCACTACAACGAAGCTAATTTCATGCGTCAGTTCTGGAGTGTATGGGTGCGTTTAGCAAAATGCTCATTACCAAACCATACAACTGCAAAAGTGATGCAGACATTAGAAAAATTAAAAGCAAAATTCAAATTTGCTTAATAGATAGACCAGTAAATAGCTCCTAAAAAGGGGCTATTTTTATTTTTAAGTCATGAAAAGTGCAGACTTACATTTCAAAGTAGGGAATAAACTCAACCTGTCAAAATCCTTTGCTATACTATGCCCAAGTTTGTATTTAAGAGAATTTAGGAAGGATTATGCGTATTGACCAACGTGCATTAGACCAATTACGTGAAGTGAAAATTACACGAAACTACACCCGTTATGCTGAAGGTTCTGTGCTGGTCGAATTTGGTCACACCAAAGTCCTTTGTACTGCAAGCATTGATAACTCAGTGCCACGCTTTTTAAAAGGCCAGGGTCAAGGCTGGGTAACAGCAGAATATGGCATGTTACCGCGTTCAACACACTCACGTTGTGACCGTGAAGCGGCTCGTGGTAAACAAACTGGTCGTACTCAAGAGATCCAACGTCTCATCGGTCGTAGCTTACGTGCGATGGTTGATTTGAAAAAGCTGGGTGAAAATACCATTACCATCGACTGTGATGTCATTCAGGCAGATGGCGGTACACGTACTGCTTCAATCACTGGTGCTGCTGTAGCATTGGTTGATGCGATGAATGTTTTACTTGCACAGAAAAAAATTAAGCAAGATCCACTTAAAGGCTTAGTTGCTGCAATTTCTGTAGGCATGTATCAAGACGAAGTATTGCTTGATCTTTGCTATGAAGAAGACTCGAACTGTCAAACTGACTTAAACGTCGTGATGACACAAGCTGGCGAGTTTATTGAAATTCAAGGTACAGCGGAAGACAAACCTTTTACCCGTGCTCAAAGCAATGCCATGTTAGAAATGGCTGAAAAAGGAATTGCCGAGCTGATTAAAAAGCAACAAGAAGCTTTAGGCTGGTAATTTCAAGTTATCTAAAAAACGCATCTTCGGATGCGTTTTTTTATGCCTTCATCAAATCGACATAAAAACATCACTTGTCTGTCACCTTTTCACTTTATTAGTAGTTCGCATTTAAACCGTTTGGAAAAAATCAATGCGAAAATTTTCACTTTTATTAATTACATCTTTAGCGCTTATGCTCAGTGCTTGTAACGATGACAACAACTCAGATAATTCATCGCCAACACCACCAACCAGCAATTGCAAAATGCACTGTGCACCATAATAAAAATTAAGGATGAAAAAATGAATCGTCGCGAATTTCTTTTAAATTCTACAAAAACTATGTTTGGGACAACTGCTCTGGCAAGTTTTCCGCTAAGTATTCAAAAAGCGCTGGCTATTGATGCGAAAGTTGAAAGTGGAACTATTCAAGATGTTAAACATATCGTGATTTTGACTCAGGAAAACCGTTCTTTCGATAATTATTTCGGAACATTAAAAGGTGTACGTGGTTTTGGTGACCGTTTTACCATTCCTATGACAGAAAGCCGCAAGGTATGGGAACAATACGATGCTAAGAAAAATAAAGTACTGCCTTACCATCTCGACAGCCGTTTAGGAAATGCTCAGCGTGTTTCAGGTACACCTCACTCATGGTCAGATGGCCAAGCTGCTTGGGATAATGGGCGTATGAGTGATTGGGTGGCATATAAAAAACCGCAGTCGATGGGCTATTACAAAAAGCAAGAAGTTGAATATCAATTTGCCTTAGCAAATGCTTTTACGATTTGTGACGCGTACCACTGCGCTATGCATGCGGGAACCAACCCGAACCGTAAATTTATTTGGACGGGAACCAATGGACCTACAGGGGCAGGTGTTGCGAGTGTGGTCAACGAATTTGATGGCATTGGACCATCAACAGAAGGTTATGAATGGACGACTTATCCTGAGCGTTTACAGCAAGCTGGCGTGACATGGAAAGTTTATCAAAACATGCCGGATAACTTTACCGATAACCCCTTAGCTGGTTTCAAACAGTATCGCCGTGCAAATGAGCAATCTGGTCAGCCTGTCAGTAACGATACCCTCACTTGTCCAGCATATGATGAAAAAATCGATGCGACTCAACCACTTTATAAAGGTATTGCCAATACCATGCCAGACGGTGGTTTTTTAGGAACTTTTAAAGCTGATATTGCGCAAGGTAAATTACCGCAAGTGAGTTGGTTAGTTGCTCCTGCAACTTACAGTGAACATCCAGGGCCATCTAGTCCTGTGCAAGGCGCTTGGTATATTCAGGAAATATTAAATGCGTTAACTGAAAATGCTGAGTTGTGGAGTCAAACCGTTTTATTGGTGAACTTCGATGAAAATGACGGTTTCTTTGACCATGTTCCTTCACCAGGTGCACCGTCTAAAGATGCAAATGGTGTTGTATATGGAAAAACCACTTTAACGGATCAGCAAGTATCTTATGAGTACTTTAACCATCCAGCAGTAGCGACTTCGAAATCTCAACCTAAGCCAGATGGTCGAGTGTATGGTCCGGGTGTACGTGTTCCAATGTACGTGATTTCACCATGGAGCCGTGGAGGATGGGTAAATTCTCAAGTCTTTGACCATACTTCTATTTTACAGTTCTTGGAAAAACGCTTTGGTGTGCAAGAGCCGAATATTAGCCCATACCGCCGTGCTGTATGTGGTGATTTAACGACAGCATTTAATTTTAAAACACCGAATCTTTTGCCTGTTGCTGAACTAGACGGAAAGAAAACTAAAGCCGAAGCCGATGCGATTCGTGTTGCTCAAGCTTTATTGCCACAAGTTCCTGTTCCGAGCCAGCAGCAATTTCCGCAGCAGGAAATGGGGATTCGACCATCACGTGCTTTGCCATATATTTTGCACACCAGTGCCAAAGTTGATGCCACTCAAAAAACAGTTAAATTGATGTTCTCTAATACGGGTAAACAGGCAGCCGTTTTCCATGTGTATAACCGATTGGACCTAACGTCAATTCCACGCCGTTATATGGTTGAAGCGGGTAAACAGCTTGATGATGTGTGGAATACTACAAATGGACAGTACGATTTATGGGTACTCGGACCAAATGGTTTCCACCGTGCGTTTAAAGGTAATTTGAGCCAAGTTAACCAAACTCAAGCGTTACCGGAAATTAGAGTATGTGTGGAAGAGTGTGATGCGAATTTGTATTTAAAAGTGCGTCATGATGGCAGTAAGTCAGTCAAGCTCACAGTCAAAGCAAATGCTTATCTACCAAATAAAACATGGACTATAGAAACGAATAGTTCTGAAAAAGAATTGGTTTGGGATATGTCTGAATTTGGTGGTTGGTATGACTTTACGGTGACATTAGCGGATGATGCAACGTTTAGTCGCCGTTTTGCAGGACATATAGAAACTCAAGAAGATTCAATTTCTGATCCATATATGGGTTATTTAGAGTCTTAAGTTGCTCTAATGGATGAATGATTAAGATGAAGTCTTAAGTTAATCATATTTTAAATTAGCTAGCACGACGGAGTCTTATCATTTATTCATCCAGTGGAAGTAGCTAATTCGTTACTTTGGTTTCGCCCAAAGTAACATACGTAATAAAGATTAATTAATCTTTATTACGTACCGAAAGACAACAGTTGGCTTAATAACATTCTTGCGCTTCGACAAAGCTATAATCGCTTTGTCTTGCTCAGGTTGTAGATGACATCTCGCACAATCTAATGTTGGGAAATATAAATGAAGGGAAGTAATATCTTATTATGTAGATGAATAATAAAAATAAAGGATTACCTTTTGTAACAGAATCTCCTAAGCCTAGTCATATTTATCTTTTACCTTGAAACCCTAAATTTTTAAAAGTGATGGGGAAAATTTATGCTACAAGGTTTTATTGTATTATTAGCAGTAGTTACTTTTGTTTTAATGGCTGCCGACCCACGAGATAATGGGGCACAAGCGACTCAGTCAGCATGGCAAAAAACACAAGCAGCAGACATGACTAAGTCGCAAAAAAATACCAATAATGATGCTGATTTTATTTAAGCATTAAAACGCATTGATAAATCAACGGCTTTGACGTCTTTAGTCAATACGCCCATAGAAATATAGTCGACACCAGTAGTCGCTACTTCGCGTAAGTTTTCAATAGTGATATTGCCCGAAGCTTCGAGTTTACAACGTCCAGCCACATGTTTTACGGCATCAATCATTTGTTGTTGGCTAAAGTTGTCGAGCATGACAATGTCCGCACCTGCTTCAAGTGCTTGGTTTAGCTCATCCCAAGTTTCAACTTCGACTTCAACAGGTTTGCCTGGGGCAATTTGGTGTGCTTTTGCAATTGCTTGAGCAATACCGCCCGCTGCCATAATATGGTTTTCTTTAATTAAAAACGCATCAAATAAACCGAGGCGGTGATTTTGTCCGCCGCCAACGGTTACTGCGTATTTTTGTGCAATACGTAAGCCCGGTAAAGTTTTACGTGTATCGAGAAGTTTTGTATTTAAACCTTCAAGATGCTGAACATATTCAGCAGTTTTTGTTGCAACAGCAGATAAGGTTTGAATAAAGTTTAAAGCAGGGCGCTCTACAGTCAGTAAGCTACGTGCAGAACCAGCAAGCTTTAAAAAGGCTTCATTTGCAGCAACACGGTCACCTTCTTGTTTTAACCAAGTCACCTGTACAGTGTTGTCATAAGCTGAGATGAGTGCGTTTACCCATGGTTGTCCAGCTAAAACCATATCTTCCCGGCTAATGATGATTGCAGTTGCCTGTTCATTTTCCGGTGTGAGCATGGCGGTAATGTCACCGTCCCCAATATCTTCTTGTAATGCTTGTTGAATATTGATTTGAATTGACTGTTCAAGCAAAGACTGAGGTATGCTCATACGGTTTCCATTTTGTCGATGACCCTAAAACTTGCGATATATTAGCACCGTCGACTTTAAAAATAAGCTGTTTTATTCGCTTAATCGCGATAAACAATCGTACTGGCTACTCTGAAAAGCATATAACTGTTTTAAACTAAAACAATTGGCAAGCAATTTATTGGCATCTCAATGAAGCAAATCACACCGTATGAAGTTATAGATGGGCATTTAAAAGGGGCGAGACAAGTCCCTTCTCCAAATTTTAACCAGCGTCCGGCTGGTACCGAAATTCAAATGATTGTGGTTCATAATATTAGCTTGCCACCTTCTCAATTTGGGGGAGACTATATTGAGCAGTTTTTCCAAAATAAATTAGATTGGTCCGTACATCCCTATTTTCAGACTATTGAAGGGATGCAGGTCTCTACGCACCTGTTAATTTTACGAACAGGTGAGGTCCTACAGTTTGTTAATTTTAATGATCGTGCATGGCACGCAGGGCGTTCGAGCTATTTAGCCAAAGTTGAATGCAATGATTATTCAATTGGTATTGAGCTTGAAGGAAGTGATGATTTACCTTTTGAAGAAATACAGTACAGCATACTAACAGATGTGGTTAGGGCTATTCGCCAAGCTTATCCTGAAATTAAGAATCATATTGCAGGGCATTCAGACATTGCACCGGGCCGAAAAACCGATCCGGGTCCTTATTTTAAATGGCAGCATTTTAGACAACTGTTAACACAGAAAAAAACTTGAGTTCATTCATCATTTCACAACGAAAAGATTTTCTAGTTTCATTACAATAGCGACTTTCGAATATATAGCTGTAGGTGAGTACGATGGCATTATGGCGATCGACTTTTATTGTCAGTGCGATGACGATGTTGTCACGTGTGTTGGGGTTGGTACGAGATGTCGTATTGCTCAACGTGTTTGGTGCGGGTAAAGATTTCGATACCTTCGTTGTGGCTTTTCGTATTCCCAATTTCTTTCGACGATTGTTTGCCGAAGGAGCTTTTTCTCAGGCTTTTATTCCAGTACTAACAGAATATAAAACAGGCCGAGCACATGCTGAAGTTCAAATCCTGATTAGTCGGGTATTTGGTTGTTTACTCACGGTCATGACCTTACTCACTTTTGTGGCTATGGTGTTAGCTCCGGCGATCATCTATATGTATGCGCCGGGCTTCCATAATGACCCTGAAAAGTTCGATTTAGCGGTCAGTATGTTCCGTCTGACTATTCCATATTTAATGTTTATGTCATTGACTGCTTTTGCTAGCAGTATCTTAAACAGTTATGGTTCTTTTGCTTCCCCAGCTTTTTCACCTGTATTGCTCAATGTAGCAATGATTGCTGGCGCATGGTGGCTTACGCCGTATATGGCTGAGCCAATTAAAGCATTAGGATGGTCAGTTGTAGCAGCGGGTATTTTACAGTTAGCTGTACAAATTCCTGAGTTATGGCGTAAAAACCTCCTAATTCCACCTAAAGTTGATTTTAAACACGAGGGTGTAGAACGTATTTTAAAATTAATGCTTCCTGCATTATTTGGCGTATCTGTAACTCAGATTAACCTGTTGTTAAATACAATTTGGGCATCTTTCATGCAAGATGGTTCGGTATCTTGGCTCTATAGTGCTGAGCGTATGACAGAACTACCTTTAGGTTTAATTGGAGTTGCGATTGGTACAGTGATTTTACCTTCGCTTTCAGCACGCCATGCTGAGCAAGATCAAGAAAAGTTCCGCGATATGATCGACTGGGCAGCAAAAGTTATTGTATTGGTGGGATTACCAGCAAGTATTGCCTTATTTATGCTTTCTACACCGATTATTCAGGCTCTATTCCAACGTGGTGAGTTTGACCTACATGACACTCAAATGACTGCACTTGCATTGCAATGTATGAGTGCTGGTGTAATTTCCTTTATGTTAATTAAGGTATTTGCACCGGGTTTCTATGCTCAGCAAGATACGAAAACACCAGTTCGTGTGGGTTTAATGTCTGTTGCCGCAAATGCTATTTTAAACGTTGTATTTATTGGATTCTTTAAACTAATCCATTGGCAGGCTGAACATATGGCGCTTGCGTTGGCATCTTCTGGTTCAGCTTTGGTAAATGCTGGTTTGCTCTACTTCTATCTACATAAGCGTAATATTTTTCGATTCGGCTCACATTGGAAAAAACTGATTCTTCAATATGGATTGGCAAACCTTGCCATGATCGCAGCGCTTTGGTTTGGGTTAAATTGGTATAACGGCGAGCTTTCTCAATGGATCCGTATTGCTGAGGTCGCAGGTCTATGTGTAGTAGGCGTAATCGCTTACTTAATTGGCTTATTGATTAGTGGCTTTAGACCAAGAGATTTAAAACACTAAAATAAAAAGCGATCAATTTAGATCGCTTTTTTTATATTTTAGAGGATTACTTTGGCAAAACTTGTAGCAATTCAATATCAAAAATTAACGTACTATTTGGACCGATACTATCACCAGCACCTACTTCACCATAAGCAAGTTTAGCTGGAATGAAGAAACGGGTTTTACCACCTTCTTTCATTGTTTGTAAGCCTTCTGTCCAGCCGGCAATAACCTGATTTAATTGGAAATCTACAGGATGATTGCGTGCAATTGAGCTATCAAAAACAGTCCCGTCAAGTAAACGACCTTCATAGTTGACTTTTACGCGAGAAGTAGCTTTAGGTATTTTACCAGAACCTTCTTTTAATACCTGATATTGTAAACCCGATTTAGTTGTAATCACACCAGATTTTTTCGCATTTTCAGCGAGAAAAGCAGCGCCAGCCTGAGCATTTTGTTGCCCTAGTTTTTGAAACTCAACGAGCTGCTTAGCTTCTAAAGTTTTCTTATACTCATTAATTGCTTTAGCCATTTCTTCGTCTGTCAAGCGTGCAGTTTTTTTCTGTGCACCTTCTTGAAGACCTTGATAAAAGATATCAAGATTTAAATCTGTTAATGCATCAGTATTATTACGACCCATTAAATAGCCATAACTATAACTAAACTGATCTTTTGCTGGACTTTTATTTGTTACAGGTGTCGCAGCAATAACCGATAAACTCATTGTTGATGCAGCAATAACCAAACTGATTTTTTTCATGTCATTTTCCAAAAAAAACAGGAGAGTATAACGACTCTCCTGGATTGTTATTATTTCACTGAAATGAGTTCTACATCAAAAATCAGTGTACTGTTTGCTGGAATTCCAGGAAGCTCTTGTGGGCCATATGCAAGATTTGATGGTATGAAGAAAGTCGCTTTTCCACCTTCTTTCATGAGTTGAAGACCTTCAGTCCAACCCGGAATGACCTGATTAAGCGGGAATTCTACTGGTTGACCACGCTTATAAGAACTATCGAAAACCTGTCCATTAATTAAGCGACCTTCATAATGTACTTTGACAACAGACTGAGCAGTTGGCTGTTTACCAGTACCTTCTTTAGTAATGATATATTGCAAACCTGATGCAGTGGTTTTTACGCCAGCTTTCGTTTTGTTTTCTGCAAGGAACTGTGCATCTGCAGAGTCAGTAGCTGTACCCGCTTGCTCAGGCTTATCTTGATGCTGCATTTTTTGTTGTAACTCTTTTTCATAAGCAGCAACGGCAGCTTTTAAATCTTCTTGAGTATAAGCACTAGGCTGCTTATTACGCGCATCATGGATCCCTTGAACAAATGCTTTGGTATCCAGTTCAGGAGGAGTTTGCTGAGCAACTTCATACCCAAGAACGTAACTGATTTTTTGAATTGGAGAAGCATTTTTGTCTGCTTTACGTCCGACTTCTGTGGTCGGATGTTGAGTTGCATAATATACAGGTACAAGTGCAGCACCGCCTAAAACTACAGCGACAGCAATGGGTAAGGCTTTACTCATAAAAGGTTCCAAAAATAATCATTTGAGTCTAAAAGGCTGCTTCGATCTTAGCATGCTTCGACTTAAGCATAGAATGTTTAAGAAAAAAAACGAGTGGTTTTTTTATATATTTTAGTTAGTTTTAATATGGCAAAACTTAAAAAGCAAATAAAAAAACCGGATCATATGATCCGGTTTTATGGAGAGTTTTAATTAGTCTTCTTTTTGTGCCTTATAGGCATAAGCATAGTTATAACCATACCCACCCCCACTAGAGCGTTGAATATCGTTAAGGATAAAGCCATTCACCTTAACACCTGCTTGTTCAAAACGGTTAACGGTTAATTCAAGCTCTTTCATATGTGACTTGGCGTAGCGTGCAACGATCAAGTTTACACCAGTGTACTGAGAAATAATAATACCATCGGTTACCGCAAGCACTGGTGGAGTATCAATAATGATATGGTCATATTGAGTCTGGAACTTTTCTAGTAAGTCTTTGAACTGGGTAGAGCTCAACATTTCTGAAGGGTTGGTTGGACTCTTACCACGGGTAATCACGTCGAGATTCGCAACTTGCGTTTTATGTAAAACTTGTGTCAAGTCAGCTTGGCCACTTAGTAATTCAGAAAGACCAGGTTTCACGTCAACATCGAAGTATTTATGCATATAACCACGACGCATATCAGCATCAATCAGTAATACACGTTTATTCCCTTGTGCGAAAATAGTCGCTAAGTTAGTTGAAATAAATGATTTACCGACTTCTGGAGACGGGCCAGCAATCATAATAATATTATTTTTTGCTGAGGTTAAAGCGAAGTGAATGGCTGTACGAATACTACGCAAACTTTCAATCGCAATATCATCACTACTTTTAACTGCCAAAATAGGAATACTCTTTTTCTTTTTCAAGATATTCATACGAGTTTCTTGAATAGGAGAACGAGGTACAGTCGCATAAACTGGTAAATCTAATTCATTTTCAATTTGAGTTGAATCATTAACTCCGCTACGCATCATATTGCGTAATAATGCAATTAATACACCGATAAAACCACCAACAAAAATAGAAAGTATTAGAACAATTAATTTCTTAGGTTTAATAGGTTTAACAGGTTCTACAGCAGTATCAATAATGCGAACATTACCAATCTCACCTGCATTAGCAATTTTAAGCTGTTGATAACTGTTTAGTAACGACGTATAGAGCTCTGTGTTTACTTTTACATCACGATATAGTTGTAAATATAAACGTTGTGTTTCAGGAAGTTGAGTTAAACGATTATTAAGATCAGCAATCTTTTTATTAATCTCTGTAATTTGTGCATCGATTTGACGGATTAATGGATGATCATTGGTATATTTAGCAGAAAGCTCAGCTTGTTTCTGTTGTAGCTCGATTTTAAGCTTTTCTAAATCAATATTTTGCTTAAGTAATAGCTCCGACTCAGCATTTACATCGACTGTTTTATACTTTTCACGAAATTGGTTAAACTTGATCTCAGAATCTTCTAGCTGCTTTCGAAGCTCTGGTAATTGTTTCTCAAGAAAAGCTAAAGTTTGTTTAGATTCTAAAGACTTTCGCTCAATGTTTTGTTGGTGATAAACAGTTAGAACATTATTTAGTACTTGTGTAATGTGCTCAGGATCTTGACCTAGATAATTTAAACCAATAACACCAGTCACTTTACCTTTTTCAGCAACACTATAGATATCATTAAAATTTTTAACGGCTGTTGGTAGAGCGAGTTTAGTTAAAGTATAGCTTTGTTCTTTCAGGTTACCTTGAGCATTAAGTTGTACCTGCCAAAGACCTCTATTTGTATTTAGTATATTTTTTTTGTTTAATTGACCATTAAATACAACTTGATCTTTGTATGTTAAAGTGAATTGATTTGCACCTTTGAACTCTAACTTTAAGGGTTTATCTAAATAATATTCAGGTACTTTAAGTTCTCGTATAATCAAATTATTATTTTGATTACTGTACAGTACAGATTCATGACGATACTCAAGTCTACTCTTATCTTGTGAAATTAACTTGTCGATCAATCCTGATTGGTTATCTTTGACGTTAATATCAAGATTAAGGTTCTGAATGACTTGTCCTAAAACCATTCTAGAACGAAGAATCTCTATTTCTGGATCAGCTGGTGATTTTTGAGATAGACCTCCACTGACTTTAGAAAGGTCACCAAGCAAAGCAGCAGAGGCAGCGCCTTTACTGTCCTCAACTTGTACCATTGCATCTACAGAATAAGTATCTGGCGTTATCCGTAAGTATAGCAAGGCACAAATTAAACTTAAGACCACGCAGCATGCTATGATTTTCCACTGTGCAATCAATGAAAAGAATAACTCTTTTAAATCGATGCTATCTTCGCTAGTTTTAGAGTTTTGGTTCATAAATTTACAACTAATATACAATTATAATTGAGTGCGCCAATCTTGCACATAGCTTTGAATGTTGCGGCAAGTCTGATCAAAAAAAGCTTGGTCATGCTGATAGGGGTCGGGTATATTTTGCCCTTGCCAATGGCCAAGCCTAAAAATTTTACCCTTAGCAAATGGCCAAGTTTGTTCAATATGCTTTTGCTGATTATTGCTCATTACTAAAATCAAATCATTTTGTTTGATCAATTCAGCACTGAGCTGGCGAGCCACGTGTGGTCTCATATCAATATTCAACTGATCCATACAATGAATCGCTTTGTCATCTGCAGTATGACCTACTAGGGCTGAAATACCAGCAGATGAGATATTTAATGTAGGATGTTGGGCCTTTAAAAAGTATTCTGCCATTGGACTGCGGCAAATATTACCTACACAGACTACTAAGATATTTTGTAACTGCATTCTAGTTTTTACCCAATTGATCAAATGTATAGAGTGCACTTGAGAATGGTACAATCTGGTTCATAATACGCTGCCAGCGTGTTAAGCCAGTTGCATCAATATAAACAATATCATTTTTTTGCATTTGGAATTGATTAGATAATGCAAGGTTACCAATACTACTCAAATTGAGCTGATAGATTGTTGATCTTTTTGTTTGTAAATCTGTACGCATGACATAAATACGAGCTGCACTTGCCGAGTATGGATTAACACCTTCACTCTCGCCCAATACATCACTTAGGGTCATTCCCTGATCTCGTAATGGAATTGCTGAACTTTTATTAGACTCACCCATAACATAGAGTTTTTGATTTTGTTTAGTATTTACATAAATTGTATCATTGGGTTGGACTAATAATTTGTGTAGTGAATAACCTTGTTTCTCAAGTGCAACGACATTTAAATTATAAACTTCGCCATTACGAATGAGTTGAATATCAGTATTATCACCAGACTCTTGATTTACACCTCCAGCCATACTTAAGGCTGTATAAATACTAATTGGTTGATCATCTAAAGTGTATTGTCCACTTTTCATAACCTGACCATTAACAAAATAGCGTTTAGCTTGATATGACAACACGCGAACTACAACATCAGGTGTTTTTAAATACTTAGCAAATTGACTTCGTAAATATTTATTGGTCTCAGCCAGTGTTTTCCCTGCAATGTGAACTTGGCCTACAAGTGGTAACTGTACATTTCCTGCAGAATCAATAGGGTATCCAAATGCTTTAATATCAGTAGAGGCACCTTGAATAGGAGGAGTAATTTCAGGATAAGCCCAAAGCTGAATAGATAAAACATCCCCAGCACTTAAGCGGTATTGATAAAAAGGAGTATTAAATAAGGCGCTTATATTTCCTTGTGGACGCAAAGCCTCAGAACTAATCTTTGGAATATTGTTTTGGGTGAGTTGAACAACAGAAACCTCTGCGCCTTGTTCTGTTTTAAAAGTACCTTGTTCAGGTAAGTCGTAAGTTTGTAAGCCTGAGGTGACTGCACATCCTGTAAACGAAAGTGAAATGGCTAAAAATAATAATGTGCTTTGGTGCTTCACATTCAAACCCTTTATTGTTTGTAATCCAATGATACTTTGCATGAAGACATTGGATTGTAGTCTATAATTAACCCAAATCATACTTTATTTGCCAAGCAGTGATTGTATATTTCGAGAAAATTTTGTTTAAAGTCTGCTATATTAACGTAGTAGGTCGTATCCATGATGTTTCTCCATTTAAAATTAAATGGTTAGGTTTTATATATGTTTCAACTTGAGCAACTAAAAATAGCAATTATCGGCTTAGGGTATGTTGGATTACCTTTGGCAGTTGAATTTGGTAAACATAAACCTACAATCGGATTTGATATAAATGAAAATCGGATATTAGAGTTAAAAAACGGATATGACCATACATTAGAAGTGACTTCTGATGAGTTAAAACACGTACAGCATTTGTCGTATACAGCACATATTCAAGACTTACAGAATATAAACTTTTTCATTGTCACTGTGCCAACACCCATTGACGATTTTAAACAACCTGACTTGACCCCTCTCATAAAAGCATCCCAAAGCATTGCTAAAGTTCTAAAAAAAGGCGATATCGTTGTTTATGAGTCAACGGTTTATCCTGGTGCGACAGAAGAGGTTTGTATACCCGAATTAGAAAAACATTCCGGTTTAAATTTTAATAAAGATTTCTTTGTTGGTTATAGTCCAGAACGTATTAATCCTGGTGATAAACAACGACGTGTCACTAATATTTTAAAAATTACCTCAGGTTCGACTCCAGAGGTCACTGACTATGTTGATCAAGTATATAATTTAATTATTGAGGCGGGTACACATAAGGCCCCGAGTATCAAAGTCGCTGAGGCTGCTAAAGTCATTGAAAATACACAAAGAGATGTGAATATCGCTTTAATCAATGAGTTGGCTCTGATTTTTAATAAAATGGGTATCGATACAGAAGATGTACTCAAGGCAGCAGGTACAAAATGGAATTTTTTAAACTTTAGACCTGGTTTAGTTGGTGGTCATTGTATTGGTGTTGATCCGTATTATTTAACGCATAAAGCAGAGTCAATTGGTTTACATCCAGAAATTATTTTGGCAGCTCGTCGCTTAAATGATCGTATGGGTGAATATGTTGCAACCCAATTGATCAAAGAAATGGTAAAGAAACGTATCCAAGTTGTTGGTGCTCGTATATTAATTTTAGGTTTGAGTTTTAAAGAGAACTGCCCAGATATACGAAATACTAAGATTGTAGATATGGTTAAAGCACTAAAAGAATACGATTTAGATCTTGATATCTATGATCCTTGGGTAGATAGTGCTGAGGTTGAAGCAGAGTATGGGTTAGCTCCAATCATGGAATTAAAACAAGGTCGGTATGACGCTATCGTAATTGCAGTTGCACATGATCAGTTTAAGGTAATGAGTACTGAAGACTTTCATTCTTTAGGTAAAAAAAAGCATGTCCTTTATGATTTAAAGCATGTTCTTAATAAAGTAGATGCAGATTTAAGACTATAGCAATGGTATTGATTGGGAAGTTAAAGAACAAAGTATTTGCCAATTCTGTTTGGATGATGTCTGAAAAACTAATTTCAATTTTTGGTTTAATCTTTGTTACCTCATTTGTTGCAAAGTATATAGGTCCTGAAAACTTTGGAAAGCTAACCTTTGCAAGTTCAATTTTTGCGATCATTCAAACAATTGCAATGTTTGGATCGGAAAATATTATTTTTCAAAAAACATCTAAAAACAAAAAAATAGGTGAATATATAATTGATTCCACAAAAATAATTAGAGATATTCTGTATCTTGGCTTTTCATCACTTACATTGTTTTATATTTATTATGCTACTGATTATCTAACTTTTGTATTTTCACTTGCGACAAGTGTGGCGATTTATTTTGCTGTTCACGATGTATATTTAATATATTTTAATGCAATTTTGCAATCTAAAATAAATGCATATTGTAATATTTTAGCTTTGATTATTTCACTAATTATAAGATATTGTATCGCAAAATTTCAGTTAGCAATAGAGTTATTATGTATTCCGATAATAATGATTACCTTGGTACCTTTTTTTATTAGAAAGTATTTGTATGCACAGAAAAAAGTGAGTGAAAGTGATATTGTAGTAGAAAAATTTAAGCGTTATCGAAAATTTATGTTGGGTGTGGGGCGTAAACTTGCTTTCTACTCACTTTCAGTTGCAATTTTTACAAAAACATCGCAGTTATTTCTAGGTATTAAGTCCCAATATGATTTGGGTATTTATACTGTAGCAATGACATTGGGGAATAGTTTCTATTTTGTTTTGGTTGCAATAATTTCTTCATATTTTACACAAGTTTATGTTGAGAAGGATTTTGAAAAAAGCCAAAATATGGTTGCTAAGCTAAGTTTGGTTATCATTTTAATCTGTCTGTTAGTAATGGTTATTTTTTCTTTAACAGGACATTATATTATTGAATGGTTATATGGTAAGCAATATGCAAGTGTAAATAATATTCTAATATTTACAGTATTTGTTACGTTATTTTCAGGGCTTTCCACAATTGCGGAGAAGTATTTGTTGAAATTTAATGCATATGACTATTTGAAGAAAAAAACACTTTATTTAGTTGTCTTTAATATCATACTAACAGCTTTTTTTGTTCATTTTTGGGGTTTAAATGGTGCAGTTTTTGCCATTTTAACTACAGAAATTATGTCATTTTCTATATTTAATTATTTTTATAAAGATAGAATCATACTCGATGTTCAAAAGAGAATTTTTTTACCTTCCACTTATAGAAAAGAGTACAACTAATGATAATTTTAAGTATAATTGTTCCTATATATAAAGTAGAAGAATATATTGTTGAGTGTATTGAGAGTATATGTAATCAATTGATCAGTGGCGTAGAGATTATTTTGATTAATGATGGTACGCCTGATAGATCTATGGCTTTAGCACGTAATTATATTGCTCAGAAATATCCTCATTTTGAAAAACAATTTGTTTTTATTGATCAAAAAAACCAAGGACAAAGCGTTGCTAGAAATAATGCATTAAAAATAGCAAAGGGTGAGTATGTTGGATTTTTGGATTCAGACGATTATTTATTACCAAACTATTTTTATGAATTAATAAAAGTTATAAATGAGAAAAAAGTAGAAATAATTCATTTTAATGCTAAACAATATGATACAGATAAAGGTTATGTTGAGAATATTTGTTTTGTTACACATAGTAAAATTTCAATAAATGATGAATCCTATAGAGAAAAGTTGTTTTTACAGTCTTATTGGTATCCTTGGTTAAGAGTTATCAAAAAAGACATTCTAAGTAAATTTGCTTTTGATATTAATGTGTATATGGAAGATAAGCTGTATTTTCCAAAAATTTATTACTTTGCAAATGGTCTAGAAATTTTTGAATTGCAAAAAGAACTTATTTGCTACAGACATAGAGAGGGTAGTTCAATTAGAAGTGGGTATCCAGCACCTCTTCTAAATGGAATTGACTTAGGGATAAAGAAATTTATACCAACAAATAAATATCCTCTTTATTCTATTATTTATAATCAATTTTTATCTCAAAAAATATCAATAATGATAGATAGAGGGCAAAGTTTGTCTACAGTCTATTCATTTGTTATTAGTGAGGAGGCAAATATTAAGCTAAATTATAGAGTTAGTTATAAGATTTTTTTGTTAAAGTATTTTCCTTTTATCTATCTAGTGTTATTAAAGTTAAAAAAGAAATGGGTGTGAAAGAATATGGATATGGTTTTTAAAAATAATAAAATAATAGCAACTGTAATTTTTTTAACATTTAATATTGTTTGTATTTTATTTTACTTTTTTGGAATTTTTAATGACTTAAGTGATAGCTTCTATCATAAGTTTTGTGAATTTTTATATATATTAAACTTTGCCCTAATCCCCTTTTTGTTTTATATTTATAGGGTGAAAATATTTTCTCCTCAAGGCTTGTTTTATATATCAAGTTGTTTGTTTGCTTTAGGTAGAGTTTTTTTAAGTTTTTTTGGTTTATATCGAGATTACTATGAATTGTATTGGGGGCAGCTTTTTTATTTTAATAATTTAGATTTTTTTGAGAGTTTAATTTTTTGGCAATTATCGTTATCTTCTTTTATATTAGGTAGCTTGATTTTTTCTACTCGGTTAGAGTTTAATATACAATTAAGCAATTTGAATTATAAAAAAACATTTTATATTTTAAACTTTTTAAGTGCAACTATACTTTTTATTTTATGGTTTCCAATATCCTATGAAATGATTTCAATGTTTATGGTAGCTGGTTATGAAGGGTTGTATACAGGTCAGGCGGATTATAGTTTTGGTGCTCAACGTATAGCAAGTTTACTTCTCCCTATAATGGTAGCAACCGGTGTTTTATGCAATAATAAAAGAAGTTTATATTTTTCTTTATTTATTCTGTTTTTGTATATATTAGTAAATCTATTTGTTGGTCAAAGAGCACTTTTATTTGTTTGGGTATTAATTTGTTTATGGATGTATAATTTAATAACAAAAAGAGTTTTACCTTTTTTTAAAATTTCATTACTGGGTATTTCTTTAATGATTTTTGCACAATTTTTAGAAAGCTTTAGAGGAGGTCGAAGCGACTTTGGTTTAGAAAATCCTCTATCAAAATTTATTTATGTACAAAGTCTAACTTATATATTGCCATCAATAGTAAATAGTTTACATGCAGAATGGCCTCCATTGACTTATGTAACAATGTTTTTTCCTGTAGCTGGTTTGTTTTCATCGTTAGGTTTAGTGACAGGAAGCCAAAATTATAATTCAGGCGCTTTTTTTGCTTATACATTAAATAACTCTTTATTTGATAATGGGTTTGGTTTAGGGTGGTCTGTTTTTTTAGACTTGTATATTTTAAGTGGACGTAATTATTTGTTATTAAGTTTTTTTTCTTTTATATTAGGATTAGTTTTTTGTTATTTAATAGAAAAATCTAAAAAAAATGTATTGTTTTTATACGTATTATTGTCTTCGCTTCCTGCTTTTATGTTCGCACCACGGAGTTTGATGTATTCTATTAGTTCTGGTTTAATTTATTCATTTGTCTGTTTCCTCCTTATTTTTATTTTTGTTATTGTTATTAAAAAGAGATAGTTAAATGACTTTTGAGCAGCCTTTAATAAGTGTTTTGATTCCAGTTTACAATGTTGAAGCTTTTGTTAAAGAAGCAGTCTTTTCAATTTGTAATCAAACATATAAAAATATTGAAATAATAGTAGTTGATGACTGCTCTACTGATAATACATACAATATAGTTGCTGAATTAGCTATGATTGATCCAAGAATTAGACTTTATAAAAATGATAAAAACTTAAAAATAGTAAAAACTTTAAATTTCGCATTAGAACAGGCAAAAGGAGAATTCATTGCAAGAATGGATGGCGATGACATAAGTACGCCAGAAAGACTAGAAAAACAGTTAGAATTTTTGTTAAAAAATCCTCAATATTATTTAGTGGGTTGTCATGTTAATACTATAGACCCTAATAATAGAATAATTGGTAAGCAAGAAATGCCAATCAATGATAATATTATTAATAAAACAATAAAGTATAGTTCGCCAGTTCTACATATTTGGTTAGCTAAGCGAGAAGTCTATACTAAACTTAAAGGATATAGAGAAATTCCTGGTGCTGAAGACTATGATTTTTTATTAAGAATGCATTCATTAGGTTTACTCTTTACTAATCTAAATAGTTATGAATATTCAGTTCGTATTCGTGACGGGAATACTACCTCTACAATTGGTTTTAATCAGAGATTGATGTCAAATTATGTGCTTGATCTATATGAGATGAGGCTAAAAACTGGAAAAGATGATTTTAGTGAATTGAATGTTTCACAATATTTAGAAAAATATTCTAAATATAAAGCGGATTTTGATCAGTCAAATATTTTTTTAAAATCTGCATTTATGGCAAAGGCTGATAAAAAGTTTTTGAAAATGTTATTTTTTATAGGCTTATGCGTCATGAAATCCAGATTTCAATTGCAATATCTTTTAAAGCGATTGGTTTTTAAAATAATTACGATAGGCTAAGCTATGAAAATTCTTTTTGTAATTAATTCTTTAAAGAACAAATCTGGAACTGAACGTGTTGCCATTGAACTGGCAAACAAATTATCACTCATGGCTAATTATGATGTTACTCTCTTAAATAGAGAGTCGATTAAAAATAATACAGCTTATCCAGTTTCTGATAATGTAAATGTAGTGGCAATATCAGGTAATTTCTTTGAATTTTATAAAAAATTAAAGATACATATTTCTCTTCATTCTTATGATATGGTGATTGTACATAATATGGGTAAGTTATCTTTATTATGTTCTCTTTTACCTAAAATCAAAAAATTGGTTACATTAGAGCATGTCTCTTTTGTTAGTCGGCCGAAAAAAGTTCAAATCTTAAGTAAATTCTTTTACAAGTGGGTTGATCAGGTTGTTACCTTAACCCAAAAGGATAAAGAACAATTTGATAAATTTCATTCTAAAGTTATTGTTATTCCCAATTTTTCACCCTTCCCTATTGTCTCAGAATCTCCGCTGAGTAGTAAACAAATTGTAACCATAGGTCGTTTAACCGATCAGAAAAATTATCTTCATTTATTGAAAGCTTGGAAAAAAATATATCAAATGATACCAGAGTGGCACCTTAATATTTATGGTGAAGGTGAACACAAAAAAATGCTACAAGATTATATTGAGGAGAACTCTCTACAGCGCGTGATTTTGAAAGGAAGTACATCAAATGTGCAAGAGGTATATAGACAATCAGACTTTTTTGTAATGTCGTCTAAGTATGAAGGTTTACCTATGGTTTTAGTAGAGGCGCAGAGTTTCGGGTTACCGATTGTTTCTTATGATTGTCCTTTTGGACCAAGTGATGTTATTCAAAATCATAAAAATGGCTTGTTGGTTGAGAACCAAAATATTGAGGCATTGGCAGATGCGATTTTACAACTTGCTTCTTCTCCAGATATGTTGGCGCAATTCTCACAAAATTCATTGATCAATGCTAAAAAATATCAGCCTGAACAGATCTTAAAAGTTTGGATTGAAAAGGTTTTGGAAGGTTAAAATTGTATGTTTTCGGTTCTATTATCTCTATATCATAAAGAAAAACCTGAATATCTAGAAAAGTGTTTTGAAAGCATTTGGGATAATCAGAGCTTGAAGCCAAGTGAAATAGTTTTAGTTTTAGATGGACCTATTGGAGAGCAACTCACAACTTCTGTACAGGAGTGGCAAGTTAAAATCGGTGAAAAACTAAAAGTAGTTGCGTTACCGAAAAACGTAGGGCTTGGCAAGGCATTAAACGAAGGGCTAAAACAGTGTAGTGCTGATTGGGTTTTTCGTATGGATACTGATGATATTTGTACATCTGATCGGTTTGAAAAACAACTTGCTTTCATAAAACAAAACCCCGATGTTGTTCTGTTTAGTTCTCAAGTAATGGAATTTAATAAAGATATTACTGATGCCGATGTAATCAAGTCTGTGCCTTTAAAACATGACGAGATTAAAAAATTTGCACAAAAACGTTGTCCCTTTAACCATATGACCGTCGTGTACAAGCGTGATGTTATTTTATCTCTCGGAGGTTATCAGCATCATTTATTTATGGAAGACTACAACTTATGGTTACGTGTAATTGGGAATAATTATAAAGTTGCGAACTTACCTGACATCCTTCTATATGCTCGTGTTGGTAATGGTATGCACGCACGACGTAAAGGTTTCCAATATATTAAAAGTGAAAAACAGTTACTAGATTTAAAAAAACAACTAAAGTTACAAAATCCTGTATATGCTAATATGCTGTTTCTGATACGGTCTGCGTTTAGACTGTTGCCAGCAAATATGCTAGGTAAAATTTATAATACCTTTCTTCGTAAAGATATTAAAAAATGAGTGAATGAAAATATGAAACGTTTAGTAGACATAGTCATTTCTTTAATAGCTCTAACCGTACTGTCGCCAATATTTTTGATAGTTGCTTATAAGGTCCGTAAAAATTTAGGTTCACCCATATTCTTTTATCAAGAAAGACCTGGGAAGGACGGAAAATTATTTAAAATGATTAAGTTCCGTTCGATGAAGGATGCTTTTGATGCGCAGGGGAATCCATTGCCAGATGAGGCTCGTATTACTCCATTTGGGCAGAAGTTGCGTTCTACTAGCTTAGATGAAATGCCACAGCTTATTAATGTCTTAAAAGGTGATATGAGTGTGGTGGGTCCTCGTCCAATGTTAAAAGACTTTGTTTCTTTATATTCTCCAGAACAAGCACGTCGCTTAGAAGTCCGTCCTGGAATGACTGGTTTAGCTCAGGTCAGTGGGCGTAATGAACTGGATTATGAAGAACGGTTTAAATGTGACGTTTGGTATGTAGACAATCATAGTGTTTGGGTTGATTTTAAAATCATGTTTAAAACAGTTAAAGTGATGTTAAGACGCGAAGGTATTAATGCACCAGGACATGTAGGACCATCTTTATTTAAAGGTAATGACGTCCAAGAAAATGTCGACTCATCTGTAAAGTAAATTTTATATCTTGAAATATTTCTTATGATCAAAAAAGCAGTTTTACCAGTAGCCGGTTTAGGAACGCGTTTTTTACCTGCAAGTAAGTCAATTCCAAAGGAAATGGTTACCGTTGTTGATCGCCCAGCTATTGAATATGTAGTGCGTGAAGCGGTGGAAGCAGGAATTGAACAGATTATTTTAGTGACTCACTCTTCAAAAGCTTCGATTGAAAATTATTTTGATCGAAACTTTGAATTAGAAACAATATTAAATGAAAAGAAGAAATTGGATTTGCTTGCAGAGATTACGCAAATTGTTCCTTCTCATGTGAGTGTTGTGAGTGTACGACAGCCTCAACCTCTAGGCTTGGGGCATGCTGTTTTATGTGCGAAAAGTGTAGTAGGACAAGATGATTTTGCTGTGCTATTACCAGATGTATTGGTGAAAGATAGTTCGGGGCAGAATGATTTATCGCGTATGATTTCTCGTTATGATGAAAGTAACGCGGCACAGATAATGGTAGAAGCGGTGCCTGATCACTTGGTAGATCAATATGGTATTGTTGATGTTGCACAAAGTCCAAATGAAGGCGAAAGCATTGCTATGCAGGGTATTGTTGAAAAACCTGCTGTAGGTTCTGCACCGTCTAATTTATCTGTTGTTGGTCGCTACGTTTTACCTGCAAGAATTATGGAACTACTCGAAAATACACCAAAAGGTGCGGGTAATGAAATTCAACTAACAGATGCAATTGCGATGCTGCAACAGACTGATGTAGTTGAAGCCTATCGTATGCAAGGTCAAACCTTTGACTGTGGTAGTAAGCTTGGTTATTTAAAAGCTGTTCTACACTATGGTGTTGAACATCCTAAATTAGGAAATGATTTTAAACAGTTGATTCAAGAACTTAAATTATAAAATTTTGTAGCTCAACTTAAGTGTTTGTAAAAAACAATGAATATGTGAGCTGTTCAATATATTCTCTTCCCAGTACGGGAAGAGAATTCTATAGAATATTAAAATCAGGTGTACAATGAAAATCGCGGTATTTGGAACCACCTTGCACGCCGGTGTAATGGCAGCGTTACTAGCTGAATATGGTAATCAGATCTATTGGTGTACAAGTGTCACCTGTGAAGAAAATATATCTGTACTTTCATATCAAGATCAAGAAGTTAATCATTATTTAAATAAACAAAGAAAGGCAGGTTTTTTAACAGAAAGTCCTTTTTCTCAAATTCCTTTAGATATTGAAGTTTATTTATTTTGTTTTAGCCCAACACAAATAGAACTTGCCTTAAAAACGGTTGAGAAGTTAAGTGAACGTCCAATTGTTCATCCAAGGTTAATGGTTAATGGCTCAACTTTTGGTTTACATGGTACAGAAAAATTAAAGCAACATTTACCTAAAGACGAGTGGGTCTATTTCCCTGACGTGATTCAAGAGGGTAATGCGATTAATAGTGTACTCAATGTAAAACATGTCATTGTTGGTGTTGAATCAAGCTATGCTCAAGACATAATGCAAGAGTTATTACGTCCATTTTTCCGTTTTAGTTATCAATATTTATTTATGCCGATTTTAGATGCCGAATTTACTAAGCTCAGCATTTCAGGCATGTTGGCGACTAGAATTAGTTATATGAATGATCTTGCTCTAGTTGCGGAAAAGTTAGGTATTGATATTGCCAATGTAAAGCATGGCATTGCTGCAGATACACGTATTGGCGCAGCTTATTTATCAGCAGGTGTTGGATTTGGCGGTGAAAATTTTTCACATGATATTTTAACACTCTCCAGTACGGTTTCTGAAACAGGTGCGAAAAGCCGTCTTCTAGAACAAGTGTGGGCGATTAATGAACAACAAAAAGAAATTTTATTCCGTAAATTATGGAACTATTATCATTGTGACTTGAGTGGAAAGACAGTTGCAATTTGGGGGGCTTCATTTAAAGAGAACACTCCAAGCACACATAACTCACCTATTCATATCTTATTGGCTGCTTTATGGGCCCAAGGTGTAAAAGTACGGTTACATGACCCGCAAGCTCTTGATGAAATTGCAGCTTTATATGGCAGTCGAGAAGACCTGATTTTATGTGCTGATCAATATGAAGCAGCACAAGGAGCACATGCTTTATGCTTAGTCACGGCATGGAAGCAGTATTGGAGTCCTGATTTTAAACAGTTACAACAATTGATGCAGCATCCTCTTATTTTGGATGGGCGTAATATTTATGATCCAGCATATGTGAAATCTAAAGGTTTTGCTTATGAAGGAGTAGGTCGATTATGAGTAAATCTATCGAGAAGTTTCCCAAAGAGCTAGTTTCCCCTATCGCGCAGCTTCATTCTTTGGTTGAGAAAAATTCAAATTTAAATATAAAAGAATTATTTGCATCAGAGCCCGATCGATTTCAGCAATACTCTGTAAAGTTCGATCAACTGGTTTTTGATTATAGTAAGCACCGTGTGACTAAAAGTGTGTTAGAGCAATTGGTGGCTTTAGCAAAAACTAAACAATTGACTCACTGGATTGAACGATTATTTTCTCAAGATAAAGTCAACTGTACCGAACAGCGTGCTGCAATGCATTGGGCTTTACGTTTACCATTAGAATATTCTAAATTTCCGGAATTAACTGAAAAGGTCCATAGCCAATTGCAGCGTATGTATGCGTTGGTTGAAAAAATCCATGCTGGACAATACCGTGGCGCCACGGGTGAAGTCATTCAAGATGTCGTTAATATTGGGGTAGGGGGATCTGATTTAGGGCCTCAAATGGTGACCCATGCATTATCGGATTTTAAAGTAAAAACAGCTAAACCACTCAATGTTCATTTCGTATCAACAATGGATGGTAGCCAGTTGTCGGAATTGCTTCATCAACTGCGTCCAGAAACAACGTTATTTATTATTTCTTCGAAGTCATTTGGCACTATTGATACTTTATCCAATGCACAAACTGTTCGACAGTGGCTTGAGAAAGCGTTAGGGAAACACGAACGGGTGGTAAAAAGCCATTTTATTGGTGTTTCTACAAAAGCTAACAAAATGTCAGAGTGGGGGATTGCTCCTGAAAATCAATTATTACTTTGGGATTGGGTGGGTGGACGTTATTCTCTTTGGTCGTGTATTGGGTTACCTATCGCATTGTCGGTTGGAGTTGAAGGTTTCCAACAGCTTTTAGCTGGTGCCCATGCTGTTGATGAACATTTCCAAAATACAAGTTTTGAGCAGAACATACCTGTGCTTATGGCATTATTAGGCGTCTGGAATAATAACTTTTTAAATATTCAGACCCATGCTGTATTACCTTATGATGGCCGTTTAAAATATTTTGCAGCTTATTTGCAACAGCTCGAAATGGAGTCTAATGGTAAATCGGTACAACGTGGTGGACAAAAAGTTGAATTAGATACTTGCCCAATTGTATGGGGTGAAGTTGGGCCAAATGCTCAACATGCCTTTTATCAGTTACTCCATCAAGGAACTCAGGCAGTAAGTTGTGATTTTATTGCCCCTATACAACGTTATAATGCAGATCATTTTACCTATGTAGAAAATGCTGAAGCATTAGTTGAGCAACATCATCTTGCGCTTTCAAACTGTTTAGCACAATCACGTTTATTGGCTTTTGGTAATGAAGCTCTAGATACAAAAGAACTGGAGAGTTTACCTATTTATAAGCAATATGAAGGAAACCAGCCAAGTTCAACATTACTTTTAAAAGAGCTTAATCCTTATAGTTTAGGGATGTTGATTGCTTTATATGAGCATAAAGTATTTGTTCAGTCTGTAATCTGGAACATTAATCCCTTTGATCAGTGGGGAGTGGAAAAAGGTAAGCAGATTGCTGACCAGTTACTCCCGATTTTAAATGGTGTTCAAAACGATCTTTCAACACTCGATGCTTCAACGCGTGGATTAATTAAAATTTTATTAGGAAAAATAGATGGCTAAAATTCTGGTGACTGGCGGTGCTGGCTATATTGGTTCACATACCTGTGTAGAGCTTTTGAATGCTGGCCATGAAGTTATTGTTTATGACAATCTTTCAAATAGTTCAGAAGAGTCTTTAAATAGAGTTCAAGAACTCACTCAAAAAAGCTTAACTTTTGTAGAGGGTGATATTCGTAATGCAGATGAGCTTGATCAGGTATTTCAAAATCATACCATCGATGCAGTTATTCATTTTGCAGGTCTAAAAGCGGTTGGTGAAAGCCAGGAAAAACCCCTTATTTATTTTGATAATAATATTGCAGGTAGTATCCAACTGGTTAAGTCAATGGAGAAAGCAGGTGTTTATACACTTGTGTTTAGCTCATCTGCAACAGTATATGATGAAGCGAATACGTCACCTTTAAATGAAGAAATGCCCACAGGTATGCCAAGTAATAATTATGGTTATACTAAATTGATTGTTGAGCAATTATTACAAAAATTGTCTGTTTCTAGTTCTAAATGGTCGATTGCTTTACTTCGTTATTTTAACCCGGTAGGTGCACATAAAAGTGGGCGTATTGGCGAAGATCCACAAGGTATTCCAAATAATTTAATGCCTTACGTTACACAAGTTGCTGTTGGCCGCCGTGAAAAACTTTCTATTTATGGTAATGATTACGATACAGTAGATGGTACAGGTGTACGTGATTATATCCATGTTGTTGACTTAGCTAATGCACATTTATGCGCTCTCAATAACCGTTTAAAAGCGCAAGGTTGCCGTGCATGGAATATTGGAACGGGTAATGGCTCATCAGTATTACAGGTTAAAAATACCTTTGAACAGGTCAATGGCGTATCTGTTGCTTTCGAATTCGCACCACGCCGAGCAGGTGATGTAGCGACTTCATTTGCAGATAATGCCCGTGCTGTAGCTGAGCTGGGCTGGCAGCCTCAATATGATTTAGAAGATATGTTGCAAGACAGCTGGAAATGGCAAAAACAGAATCCAGAGGGATATAAAAATTGATTATTTAATTTTTCTAAATATCAAACACCTATTGTTATAATACTCAGATAAAGCTCTTTTCTAAATAGAGGCTACAGTTGTAGTGATTACTTTCATGCTAGTATTCGCCACAATCCTGTTAGCCTCTTTTTTGTCGTCATGGTTTTTCTACGTCAACAATTGTTATTTATTTTTATTGCTTTTTTATCCACCTGTCTAGGTGTATATGTTGCGTGGGATATGAATCTGAGTTTAAGTAAATTTTATACTTATTTCAGTTTGCACCGAGCATGTTTTTCTTTGCTCTTTAATTATACAGTGATTCAACTATTTTTTATTTTACTGGGACGAAAGTATGCAGCACTGATCCTCAGCCAACTTGTTGTTATTTTTCTTAATTTTATTAATCAAAAGAAACAGCAGTATTTGTTTAGCAACTTAAGTCCAGAAGATATTTTCTTGGTGCCTGAAGCCATGAAGGCATCGCCATGGTTATTGCAATTGGTCTTTTTTGCCCTCATTGTGGTTTTCATGGTGGTGTTACTGGTTGCCGTTCGTAAAGAAAGTAAAGCGACATTTCATACATATGTACCAAATATTATAATTTTTAGTCTATTATGCTGTAGTTTGGTCTACATAAACTTTATTAAAAACCCCAATGGAGCATGTACCAGCGAAAGCAAACCGACTTTTTGTATATATTTAAATTCATTTCCTAATACCCGAAATAATTGGGTTGGTGATTATCGAAATATTCAAGACTATGGTTTTACGACCTTTTATGTTTCTAAACTGTTAGATAATGTCACCAGTATTTTGTTGCCTAGTCGAAAAGTATCTGAACAGACCATTCAGCAGTTAATGAAACAATATAATAAGCCAGAAGAAGTAGTGCAACCGAATAAATCACAGCGGTATCCGAATATTGTGGTGGTGATGGAAGAGTCGTATTGGGATGCTCGGCTGTTAGATACTCAGTTACCTCAAGATATGGCTCCATTTTTTGATAAAAATCAGGTTACACATTTATTATCACCTTCGTTTGGAGGAGGAACGGCCAACGTCGAATTTGAGGTATTGACCAGTTTAAACACTACTTTTTTTCCCAATGAATTGCTATATGTGTCTAAGCTGAAAAAAACAGTTTATGCTTTACCGTTTTACTTAAATACCTTGGGTTATCAAACAGTTGCCATGCATAATAACTATGGAGACTACTACAATCGTAACACGGTTTATCCAAATTTGGGTTTTCAAAAGTTCATTTCATTGGAGAATATGGTTGCGAAAAGAGATCAGGGGCAACTGTTTAATGCAGGTGGCTGGGCAAGCGATGATGTGATTTTTAAATCTCTTCAAGATACACTGAAGCAGAATCCAGACCAGCCAAAATTTATTTATGCAATCACGGTGGAAAATCACCCGATGTATAATGATGAGCGTTATGGTAAACAAGACTTTAAGTTTAGTCAGACTTTATCAGAAACTGATCGGCGGAAATTGAGTACTTATACAGCAGGTACTATACGTGCCAATCAAAAATTGCTTGAGTTAAAGCAGTTTTTAAAGACATTAAATCAACCAACAATTTTATTGGTATTTGGTGATCATTTACCAAATCTACAAGGAGTATATGATACTTATAATTTTTTTAAAGATGACCCCGAGCGGAATAATTTAAAAAATTATCAAACACCTTTTGCAGTGTGGAGCAACTACAAGCTTAGTAAAAAAGTGTTTAAACAGCCGTACGTTGCTGCGAGTTTTGTAGCACCGAAATTACTGCAAATGTCGGGTATACCGCTCTCAAATTATTATCAATTTATTCAGCAAGTTTCACAGTGTTATAACGCAGTTCATCAAAAGTTTCTATTGTCTGGGGAAAACTGTGATGTCGATCAAAAGGCGCTGTTAGAACAGTATAAAAATCTAAATTATGATGTGCTAGATGGCAACAATCATACTTATCAACTATTGAAGAATTAGTAAAAAAAGGATGGCAATAAGCCATCCTTTTTTATGTTTTGAAAATTATGACTGAATCAACCCAGTTAATTCATCTACATAATGCTGCATTGGCTGAGCTTGACGATCTGCACGGCTTTCAATGTTGAGACGCAGTAAAGGCTCAGTGTTTGAAGCACGGACATTAAAACGCCATGCACCAAAGTCGAGGCTTACACCATCGGTACGATCAATTTCCGGGTTTTGAGCAGCATAGAAATCAAAAATCTTTTGAATCGTAGTTTGTGTATCAGTTACTTTAAAGTTGATTTCACCACTACAAGGAAACTTGGTAATCATATTTTCAACGAGTGTTGAAAGTGATTGCCCTGTTTCAGAAAGCAGGGCAACCGTAAGTAACCATGGAATCATACCGCTGTCACAGTAAGCAAAGTCACGGAAATAATGATGAGCACTCATTTCGCCGCCATATACAGCATTGTGTTCACGCATAACGTCTTTAATGAACGCATGACCAGATTTTGACTGTACAGCAACACCTTTATATTCGTCGACGATATCAAATGTGTTCCACACTAAACGTGGGTCATGCACAATTTTTTCGCCTGACTGTTTAATCAAGAAAGCTTGGGCCAATAGACCAACAATATAGTAGCCTTCAATAAACTGTCCCTTCTCATCAAACAAAAAACAGCGGTCAAAGTCGCCGTCCCATGCAATACCCATATCTGCTTTATGCTCAAGAACAGCATTTCGGGTACTGTCACGGTTTTCAATTAAAATTGGGTTAGGGATGCCATTTGGGAAAGTACCATCTGCTTCATGATGAATTTTAATAAATTCAACCGGTACATTAAGCGCTTTAAATTTTTCTTCAATGGCATCAATTACATGACCAGCTGCACCATTACCCGCGTTTACCACTAACTTTAATGGACGGATTTTTGCAGGTTCAATATAAGTAATTAAGTGATCAACGAACTCAGGCAAAATGTTATAGCTTTGCGTTGTACCTTTTTGGCTAACTTCTTCAAAGTTATTAGTTTCTGCTAAAGCCTGAATTTCTTTTAGACCCGTATCTGCACTAATTGGACGAGCATTTTCGCGAACCAATTTCATACCGTTATAGTCCATTGGATTATGACTTGCAGTAACTTCAATACCACCTTGGACATCTAGATGGAAAGCGGCGAAGTAGACTTCTTCAGTACCTGTCATGCCTAAATCAAGGACATTGACACCCGCATCATTTAACCCGCGGATGGTCGCTTGTTTTAAACCCTCACTGCTTAGACGAATATCACAACCTACAACCACAGTCTTTGGTTTATAGATTTGTCCGTAAGCGCGGCCAATTTTATAGGCGATTTCTTCATTCAATTCGGTGCCGAGTTTGCCTCGGATATCATAAGCTTTAAAACACGTTAAAGTAGTCATTATTCAATTCAATACATGTGGTTTGAGTTGTGTGCACATTATACATAGATCATGAAACAGGTATGTTTATAGTTTTATATTCAAATTTTTCACTTCATTTCTGTAGTTCATATTTAAGTTTATAAGAAAGTATTTTTACAACTTTAGTCTAATAAATAAATTTCTAAATTAGAAATTGCTTGATTTTACTCAGCCTTATTGGTCTTACCAATTATGATGGTTATTTAATGATTGATCTTACCAATATCTGTGTTTATGATGCGATCTGTGGTTTAAGGAACAACATTTGCACTTAAATTTTAATTGGTCATACCAATTGTGTTGAATGTTTAAAGATTTAAGGTAAAAAAATTCGCCCCGGCATTTCAAGGAGATGACAATGCTCAATATGTGGCAACAACTTTATGACCCTTTAAATAATATTTGGCTGTCTAGTGCGGTTGCGTTAATCCCGATTATTTTCTTCTTTTTGGCATTGGCTGTTTTTCGTTTAAAAGGCAGTATCGCGGGTACGGGCACAGTTATTATTGCATTATTGATTGCTCTCTTTTTCTATCAAATGCCGGGTCAAATGGCCTTTGCATCCATTATCTATGGTTTCTTCTATGGTCTATGGCCAATTTCGTGGATCATTATCGGGGCAGTGTTTCTATACAAGATTTCGGTAAAAACAGGCCAGTTTGAAGTTATCCGTTCAAGTATTTTGTCGATTACTGAAGACCAACGTCTGCAAATGTTACTGGTTGGTTTTGCATTTGGTACTTTCCTTGAGGGGGCGGCGGGCTTTGGTGCTCCTGTTGCAATAACCGCTGCACTACTTGTCGGTTTAGGCTTTAAACCACTTTATGCTGCTGGTTTATGTTTGATCGTAAATACAGCACCAGTTGCGTTCGGTGCAATGGGTATTCCAATTATTGTGGCTGGGCAGGTGTCAGGTGTAGACACTATGGAAATTAGCCAGATGGTAGGTCGTCAGTTGCCATTCTTAACGCTAATTGTGCTGTTCTGGATTATGGCGATTATGGATGGCTGGCGCGGCGTAAAGGAAACTTGGCCTGCGGTGTTGGTCGGTGGTGGTTCGTTTGCGATTGCCCAATATCTTACATCTAACTTTATTGGTCCTGAGTTACCAGACATTACCGCAGCAATTGCTTCATTGGTCAGCCTGACTTTGTTATTCCGTGTGTGGAAACCAAAACATATTTTCCGTTTTGAACCTGAAGCGGGTCAGACTTTGACTCAGCAACCTACAACAGTTCAACGTTATAGCATTGGAAAAATTGCTAAGGCGTGGTCTCCATTTGCTATTTTAACAGTCATGGTCACGATCTGGAGTATTAAGCCATTTAAAGCATTATTTGCAAAAGACGGTGCTCTTGAACACTGGATTTTTAAGCTTGAAGTGCCGTATTTGCATAGATTGGTCGAAAAAATGCCGCCAATTGTGGCAGAGATGAAACCATACGAAGCGATTTATAAGTTTGACTGGTTCTCTGCAACAGGTACTGCAATTTTTATTGCTGCAATCATCACTGCTATTTTCTTAAAAATGAAAGCAAGTGAGGCTGTAACAACCTTTGGTGAAACAATTAATGAGTTGAAAACACCGATTTACTCGATTGGTATGGTGTTGGCATTTGCTTTTATCGCGAACTATTCAGGTTTATCTGCAACTTTAGCTTTGGCTCTAGCACATACAGGGCATGCGTTTACTTTCTTCTCACCATTTTTGGGGTGGCTTGGTGTGTTCCTTACAGGTTCAGACACCTCTTCAAATGCCTTGTTCTCGGCACTACAGGCAACTACAGCACAGCAAATTGGTATTCCGGAGGTGTTATTGGTTGCTGCTAATACCAGCGGTGGTGTGACTGGTAAGATGATTTCTCCGCAGTCGATTGCGATTGCTTGTGCCGCAGTAGGCTTAGTTGGGAAAGAGTCTGACTTGTTCCGTTTCACGGTAAAACATAGCATCATATTCACTGTCTTTGTTGGCATCATTATTACGGTTCAAGCTTATCTTGTTCCGTGGATGATTCCATAACTCCAGTGAAGGAAACGCGATGAGAATCTCCGATCAAGTGGTCATGAAATTGCAGGCATTAATTGAAGAGCGTCACATGAAAAAAGGTGACCGTTTGCCTGCCGAGCGCCAGCTTGCAACTAGCTTAGGGGTTTCTCGTCCGTCTTTGCGCGAAGCGATTCAACAGCTCAATAGTCAAGGTGTGCTCAGTAGCCGCCGTGGCGATGGGACTTATATTCAGCAGTTACCTGAACAGTGGCCACAGCAACTCATTGTGAACCCAATTAGTAACTTGATTGAAGAAGATCCGCTGTACCGTTTTGATGTGCAAGAGGCGCGGTTATTACTTGAAGGTGGCACGGCATGGTATGCCGCATTGCGCTCAACTCCTGAAGACCGCGCCAAAATCCATCATTATTTTAATGAAATTAGTCGCCACCAAAATGCGGGTGACTCAGCACAGGCTGCTGTGGCTGATGCTGAATTCCACTTAGCAATTGCTGAAGCATCTCACAATGTGGTGCTGATTCAAATGATGCGTAGTCTATTTGATTTGTTGCAATACAACGTCTTGTTAGGACGTAAAAAGGTTTATAACGACCCCATAAATGGTGACTTGCTCAGCGAGCAGCATTTTCAGGTGATGGATGCTATTGATCGTAAAGATCCCGAGGCCGCACGCCAAGCTGTTTGCGGTCATATTGAATTTGTGATTAATCATGTACGTTCTCTGAATGAAGACGAAGCTCGTCAGAAACGTGCGAACCGTTTAAATAGAGTTGATTCAAAATGATTATTTCTTCTGGCAATGATTACCGTGCTGCGGCACAACGTCGCTTACCTCCATTTTTATTTCATTACATTGATGGTGGAGCGTATTCGGAATATACCTTAAAGCGTAACGTACAAGATTTGTCAGAAATTGCATTGCGTCAACGTGTGCTCAACGACATGTCAGCGTTAAGTTTAGAGACAAAACTGTTTAATGAAACGCTGTCGATGCCAGTTGCTTTGGCGCCTGTAGGCTTAACAGGTATGTATGCACGCCGCGGTGAAGTGCAGGCCGCGATGGCAGCCGATAAAAAGGGCATTCCATTTACTTTATCGACGGTTTCAGTGTGTCCGATTGAAGAAGTTGCACCTGCGATTAACCGCCCGATGTGGTTCCAGCTTTATGTATTACGTGACCGTGGTTTTATGCGTAATGCTTTGGAACGTGCAAAAGCGGCAGGCTGTTCAACACTGGTGTTTACTGTAGATATGCCTGTACCGGGTGCGCGTTACCGTGATGCACACTCAGGTATGAGTGGGCCAAATGCAGCGATGCGTCGATATATGCAGTCTATGTTCCATCCGCACTGGTCATGGAATGTCGGCTTAATGGGGCGTCCGCATGACTTGGGCAATATCTCTAAATATTTAGGTAAACCGACTGGCCTTGAAGATTATATCGGCTGGTTAGGCTCGAACTTTGACCCATCTATTTCATGGAAAGACCTTGAGTGGATTCGTGAGTTTTGGGATGGCCCAATGGTGATTAAGGGTATTTTAGATCCTGAAGATGCCAAAGATGCTGTGCGTTTTGGTGCTGACGGGATTGTGGTATCGAATCATGGCGGTCGTCAGTTAGATGGCGTGATGTCATCTGCTCGTGCATTGCCTGCAATTGCTGATGCAGTGAAAGGTGATTTGGCGATTTTGGCCGACTCAGGCATTCGTAATGGTTTAGATGTGGTGCGGATGTTGGCACTCGGTGCTGATACAGTGTTACTTGGCCGTGCCTTTGTGTATGCTTTGGCAGCAGCAGGTGGTCAAGGAGTATCGAACTTGCTTGATTTGATTGATAAAGAAATGCGCGTTGCGATGACGCTCACGGGTGCTAAGTCGATTTCGGATATTAACGCGGATTGTTTAGTACAGGCGATTAAACAAGGTCTTTAGAAATAGTAAGTGAAGCAGTAAGCACAGCCTCAAAATTTGGTGATTTGCTAATGTTTTATGTATAGGCATTTGACACTTTTGAAAGGTCAAAAGTAACCAAAAACCCTTTGTTTCGATAACGGTACGTCCTTGCTACCGCATCGAAACAGCGGCATCCCTGCCGCCAACGCGTAGCCAATTTGAATTAAATCTAACACCTAGAGATTAGCTGCTAGTGCTAAGTGAAATGGTTTTGATCTTGCGTAGCTTTAGTCGCTACTCATGCCAAAACAAAAGTAATGGAATTAGCTACTTTAAATATTAGTTCTAAATGGAAAAACTCCCTTGAGCTTTTCTGATTTTTAAAAAACTATGTGGTAGGGATGACCAAAAGGAAACCATCATGCAAACACTTTCTCCTCAAGCAGTGATCGAACGTTTACAAAACATTGTAGGGCGTTCTTATGTTTTGACCGATGATCAAAGTACACGTCAGTACCGCCAAGGTCGTCGTTTTGGTGAGGGAAAAGTGCTTGCAGTGCTTGTACCAGGGACCTTACTAGAGCAATGGCAAGTGTTGCAGGCTGCAATTGAGGCAGACTGTATTGTGATTATGCAGGCGGCCAATACAGGACTTACTGGTGGTTCAACTCCGTATGGCGATGATTATGATCGTCCTGTTTTAGTCATGAGTACGCGCCGCTTAAAGGGCATTCAGGTCATTCATGACGGTAAGCAAGTGATTTGTTTACCGGGTGCAACCTTAGATAATTTAGAGCAAATTTTAAAAGGCTATAATCGAGAGCCTCATTCAGTCATTGGTTCATCTTGTATTGGGGCATCGGTACTGGGCGGGGTGTGTAATAACTCTGGCGGTGCCTTGGTACGCCGTGGTCCTGCTTATACGGAACTAGCTTTATATGCTCAGGTGAATGCTGCTGGTCAGTTAGAACTGGTAAATCATTTAGGGGTGAATTTAGGTTCGACTCCCGAAGAAATTTTGACTCGTTTAGAAAAACAGCAGTACCAAGCCGTAGATATTTTAGATGACAGCGAAAAGCAGGCATCGGACCATCGCTATGCGCACGATGTGACTCAAGTTGATGAAGATACGCCTGCCCGTTTTAATGCAGATCCGTCACGTTTGTTTGAAGCATCGGGTTCGGCTGGTAAAGTCTGTGTATTTGCTGTACGCCTTGATACCTATGAAAAAGTAGAGAGTAATGTCTTTTATGTTGGGACTAATGATGCTGATGACTTAACAGCCATCCGTCGTTATTTACTCACTTCATTGCCAAGCCTACCGATAGCGGGCGAATATATTCACCGCGATGCTTATTTAATTGGTGAAAAGTACGGGAAAGACACGTTCTTATTTATTGAAAAGTTTGGTACAGCCAATGTTCCAAAAGCCTTCGCCATGAAAGATAAAATCGATGGCTTTTTAGAAAAATTTAAAATTAAAGGTTTAACGGATCATATTTTACAGGCCATTACCTTCTTTTTACCGAGCCATTTGCCTAAGCGTATGACCGAGTATCGAGATCGTTATGAACACCATTTAGTGCTGCGTGTCGAAAATAATTCAAAAGCTCAGACCGAGCAGTTTTTAAAAGAATATTTTGCTGTGCACCAGTCAGGCGGTTATTTCGTATGTAGTGAAGAGGAAGGACGAAAGGCGTTCTTACACCGTTTTGCAATTGCGGGGGCGGCTATTCGTTATCGTGATACACACCGTAGTGAAGTTGAAGATATTGTGGCGCTTGATATTGCGTTACGTCGTAATGACCGCGAATGGGTAGAGCAACTGCCAGCCGAGATGGAAAATAAAATTCTCCATAAACTCTATTATGGACATTTCTTTTGTCATGTGTTCCATCAAGACTATATTCTTAAAAAGGGCAATGACCCGTTAGAGATGGAACATCAAATGTGGAAGTTGTTAGACGCGCGCCGTGCTGAGTATCCGGCAGAGCATAATGTCGGGCATCTCTACATTGCCAAGCCTGCATTGGCCAATTTCTATCAAAAACTCGACCCAACCAACAGCTTTAACGTAGGTATTGGTCATACCTCAAAACTAAAATATTGGGGCAAAGCTAAACCCTAAGATGGAGACATAAAAAAAGGCGCCGAAGCGCCTTTTTTAGTAGATGTCTTATGCTACTTCTACTGATTTAGCAAGCACTTCAGCCATCGCTTTAGCAACAGTGTAAACATTGTTCATGTTTAAACCTGCTACACAAATACGGCCACTACGTACTAAGTAGATTGCATATTCTTCACGCAAGATATCAACCTGTTCAGCAGTTAAACCTGTGTAGCTGAACATACCTTTTTGGTTTACAAGGTAGCTAAAGTCGCGGTCTGGTAATGCTTTAGTAAGTTCGTCTTTCAAGATGCTACGCATTTTAATAATACGCTCACGCATCTCTTTCACTTCACCTTGCCATTGTTGGTTAAGTTCAGCGTCATTTAACACTTCATCAACTAACCAAGCACCAGTTGTAGGAGGGCTAGAGTAAATACGGCGTACAGTCGCTTTTAACTGACCGAATGTGCACTGAGCAGCTTCTGCATCGTCACATACGAAAGTTAAGCCGCCAACGCGCTCGCCATATAAAGAGAAGATTTTAGAGAACGAGTTGCTCACAATGAAGTCTAGACCTGCTTGGTCTAAAGCACGGATTGCATACGCATCTTCTTCCATACCGTCACCAAAACCTTGGTAAGCGATGTCTAGGAAAGGAATAAGGTTACGATCTTTTAATACTGCAATTACTTGGTCCCATTGCGCTGGGTTTAAGTCAGCACCCGTTGGGTTATGGCAGCATGGGTGCAACAACACAATGCTTTGCTCAGGCAAAGTTTTAAGTGTAGAAAGCATACCGTCAAAATCTACACCACGCGTTTCTGCATCGAAATATGGGTAGAAATGAGTCTTAATGCCAGCGCCATTGAAAATCGCAACGTGGTTGTCCCAGGTTGGTTGGCTTACCCAAACGTCAGAATTTGGGAAATAAGTTTTTAAGAAATCCGCACCAACTTTCAATGCACCTGAACCACCCAGTGTTTGGATGGTTACAGCACGGCCAGCTTTAACTGCTGGGCTGTTTGCACCAAATAAAAGTGCTTGAATTGCTTCACGGTAAGGTTTGAAGCCTTCCATTGGCAAATAAAGTTTGGTTTTACCGTTCTTAGGCTCAATACGCTTTTGCGCCTCGATAATGGTCTCTAACTGAGGAACAATGCTGTCTTCGTTATAATAAAGACCAATACTCAAGTTTACTTTTTCAGAACGAGTATCAGCATTGAACTGTTCCATTAAAGAGAGAATTGGATCGCCTGCGTATGGGGGGATATGTTGAAACATCAAAAAAGTCCTTTCATTCAACAATATGCATAGTGCTGGGTTTTTTCTGTCTCGAAAAATACGCCACAACTATGTCGATGCTCAATAATGTATCAATAAAGCTACCGTGAAGCACCTGATAATTTCACTAATATCGATATTTTCTGGCTGAAAATGATAAAAAGATTTAAAAGAAATTACGGTAAATAGAAACTAATTTCTAACTCATGCTTTCATTCAAGCAGATTGTCTACAATCTTGCTGTAATACATTGGTTGTAGACTAAAGTTTGAAACAAAAGATTAGAGGTCGAAAAGCAACTAAAAAAGTACCATAAATTTATAGGTAAAATAATATTAAATAACTGTTTTATAAAGACTAATTATCAAGTAGTGGAATGCTATAAATATAAGGTGAGATAACAGGTTAAGCTATAAAAATTGACCTGATGCGTTCTGTAAAGTGTCAACAATCACCTTGATTTTTTTCATTCATCCCGCTATAAAACACATAATTGATTAAAAATTGTCGACAATATGCAAGATTTGACTTTCGCACCAGAGCCACTACAAAGTCAGGGAAGAACACTGACCGAGAATGTATTTAAACAAATACAGACGGCGATTGTTTTGGGTCAAATTCCGGCAGGTAGCAAAATTTCTGAACCTGAACTGGCGCGGACTTATGGCATTAGCCGTGGGCCTTTGCGTGAAGCGATTCATCGCCTTGAAGGGCAACGTTTGGTTGAGCGTACTGCACATGTGGGCGCGCGCGTGGTTTCGTTATCCTTGCAACAGTTCAAAGAGCTTTACCAGATTCGTGCGTCATTAGAAGGTTTAGCTTGCAAACTTGCTGCACAGCATATTGATAAAAAGCAAATTTTGGCGCTACGTGATGTCTTACGTATGCATGCCGAAGATGAAAACTTTAAAGCAGGTAAAGGATATTACTTGCAAGAAGGGCAGGACGATTTTCACTACTGCATTATCAAAAGTAGTGGCAATAAAACCCTAGAAAAAATGCTATGTGATGAGCTTTATCACCTCATCCGTATGTACCGAATTCAGTTTTCAAACACACCCGATCGACCGAGTAAAGCTTGGGACGAACATATCCGTATTTTAGATGCAATTGCAGAAGGTGATGGTGAACTTGCCGAGCTGCTGATGCATCGACATATCAATGCTTCTTACAAAATTATTGAGCAAACACTGCTACAAGCACAAGGAGAACATAACAATGGCTAAACAATCCGCAGGTCAGCTATTTCGCGATGCAGTAGCCCAAGAAAAGCCATTACAAGTGGTTGGAACCATTAACGCCAATCATGCACTTTTGGCAAAACGTGCAGGTTATAAAGCGATTTACTTATCAGGTGGTGGTGTAGCAGCTGGTTCTTTAGGCTTACCTGATTTGGGAATTAGTAACCTTGATGATGTGTTGACAGACGTACGCCGTATTACCGATGTATGTGATCTTCCATTATTGGTCGATGCGGACACAGGCTTTGGTGCTTCTGCATTTAATATTGCCCGTACTACAAAAGCACTTATCAAGTTTGGTGCTGCGGCAATGCACATTGAAGACCAAGTGGGCGCAAAACGTTGTGGTCACCGTCCGAATAAAGCCATTGTGACTCAAGAAGAAATGGTTGACCGTATTAAAGCAGCGGTTGATGCGCGTGGTGACGACAGCTTCGTGATCATGGCGCGTACCGATGCGTTAGCGGTTGAAGGCTTACAAGCGGCAATTGACCGTGCGGGTGCCTACATTGAGGCAGGTGCAGACATGTTGTTCCCTGAAGCAATTACCGAGCTTGATATGTACAAGCAATTTGCTCAGAAGACAGGCGTACCAATTTTGGCAAACATCACAGAGTTTGGTTCTACCCCACTGTTTACCACTGAAGAGTTGGCATCTGCCGATGTAAGCCTTGCGCTTTATCCACTTTCTGCTTTCCGTGCCATGAACAAGGCAGCCGAAACTGTGTATGAAACCTTGCGTAAAGAAGGCACGCAAAAGAATGTGGTTGATATTATGCAAACGCGTAAAGAGTTATATGAACGCATTAACTACTATGCGTTTGAAGACTACTTAGACAACGCATTTGCTAAAAAGAAATAAACCAACCCTCTTTAAAAAGAAGGGGGGAAACGATGGTCTTGGCTATCGTGAGGGCGGCATGGATGCCGCTACGTTGGACTGCGATATAGGGATATATCGTCAGACCAACAAGGATTTTTGCTTACTTTTCATCCGTGAAAAGTAAGGCGAACGGCAGGTTAATCCAAAAAATGGATGAAAACTCGGCAAGACGCTGTCGCGTTTTTACCCAAGTAAAAATTGAACAAACAACAAATTCTGGTTGATATAAAGGATGATTCTATGAGCTCAAATGAAACAACAACAGGCTTCAAACCAAAAAAATCAGTTGCACTTAGTGGACAAGTTGCAGGCAACACAGCACTTTGTACCGTAGGACGTAGCGGTAACGACTTGCACTATCGTGGCTATGACATTCTTGACCTTGCAGCGGGTAGCCAGTTTGAAGAAGTTGCTCACTTGCTCGTACATGGCAAATTACCAAACAAAGCTGAACTCAAAGCCTATAAAGCAAAATTAAAAGCGCTTCGTGGCTTACCAGCAGCACTTAAAACTGCACTTGAACAATTACCACCGTCTGCTCACCCAATGGATGTAATGCGTACAGGTGTTTCAGTGCTAGGTTGCTTAACGCCAGAACACGAAGACCACAACGAAGCTGGTGCAAAAGACATTGCTGACAAATTAATGGCAAGCTTAGGCTCAATGCTGCTTTATTGGTACCACTTCAGCAACAACGGTCGTCGTATTGAAGTTGAAACTGATGACGACTCAATTGCAGCGCATTTCTTACATTTACTGCATGGCGAAAAACCATCTGAAGAATGGATTCAAGCAATGCATACCTCTCTGATTTTGTATGCTGAGCACGAATTCAACGCATCAACATTTACATCACGTGTGGTTGCAGGTACAGGCTCTGACATGTACTCGGCAATTACAGGCGGTATTGGTGCACTTCGCGGACCTAAACATGGCGGTGCAAACGAAGTTGCATTCGTGATTCAACAACGTTATGACAATCCAGATGAAGCAGAAGCTGACATCCGTAAACGTGTTGAAAATAAAGAAGTCGTAATCGGTTTTGGTCACCCTGTATATACAGTTTCTGACCCACGTAACGAAGTGATCAAGAAAGTTGCACACGACTTAGCACAAGCACAAGAGAACACCAAAATGTACCTCATCGCTGAGCGTTTAGAAGCAGTAATGAAAGAAGTGAAAAACATGTTCCCGAACCTCGACTGGTTCAGTGCGGTGAGCTATCACTTAATGGGCGTTCCAACTGCAATGTTCACGCCGTTATTTGTGATTGCACGTACGGCAGGTTGGTCAGCGCACGTGATTGAACAACGCCAAGACGGCAAAATCATTCGTCCAAGCGCGAACTACACAGGCCCTGAAAACCTCGAATTTAAACCATTGGCGGAGCGTGGTTAATGAACACAAAATACCGTAAACCGCTGGCAGGCACCCAGCTTGAATATTACGACGTGCGTCAAGCCGTTGAAGATATTCAGCCAGGCGCATACGAAAAACTGCCTTACACCTCTAAAGTACTTGCAGAGCAATTGGTACGCCGTGCCGATGCCGAGAACTTAACTGCTTATTTAACGCAGTTGATTGAACGCCGTCAGGACTTAGACTTTCCTTGGTACCCTGCGCGTGTGGTGTGTCATGATATTTTGGGTCAAACTGCATTGGTTGACCTTGCAGGTTTGCGTGATGCGATTGCTGAGAAGGGCGGTGACCCATCTAAAGTTAACCCGGTTGTACCGACTCAGCTCATTGTCGACCACTCTTTAGCAGTGGAATATGGTGGTGCTGACCCAGACGCTTTTGCAAAAAACCGTGCTGTTGAAGACCGCCGTAACGAAGACCGTTTCCACTTTATTGAGTGGACCAAAACTGCATTTAAAAATGTCGATGTGATCCCTGCGGGGAACGGCATTATGCACCAGATTAACCTAGAGAAAATGTCTCCGGTCATTCAGGCGCGTGATGGCGTAGCATTCCCAGACACATGCGTCGGTACAGACTCACACACACCACATACAGACGCTTTGGGCGTAATTTCTGTGGGTGTAGGTGGTTTAGAAGCTGAAAACGTAATGTTGGGCCGTGCATCTTGGATGCGTCTGCCAGACATTATTGGTGTTGAGTTGGTTGGCCAACGTCAGGCAGGCATTACTGCAACAGATATCGTACTTGCTCTAACAGAGTTCTTGCGTAAAGAACGTGTAGTGGGTGCTTACCTTGAGTTCTTTGGTGAAGGCGCTGACAGTATGTCTGTGGGCGACCGTGCAACCATTTCGAATATGACACCAGAATATGGCGCTACGGCTGCGATGTTCTACATTGACCAAAACACAATCGACTACTTACGCCTAACAGGCCGTGAAGATGCTCAAGTGGCATTGGTTGAACAGTACGCAAAAGAAATTGGTCTTTGGGCATCTGAAATGACCAAAGCAGAGTACCCACGTGTACTACGTTTTGATCTATCGACAGTAACACGTAACATTGCTGGTCCATCAAATCCACATGCACGTGTTTCAACCAGTGACCTAAAAGAAAAAGGTATTGCGGGTGTTGTTGAAAACCGTTCTGACGGCTTAATGCCAGATGGCGCAATCATTATTGCTGCCATTACTTCGTGTACCAATACTTCTAACCCACGTAACACTGTGGCGGCAGGCTTGTTGGCACGTAAGGCAAATGAACTTGGCCTAACACGTAAACCGTGGGTGAAAACCTCATTTGCACCAGGTTCAAAAGCGGCTGCACTTTACCTTGAAGAAGCAGGTGTTCTAAAAGACTTAGAAAAACTTGGTTTTGGTATTGTGGCTTACGCTTGTACGACGTGTAACGGTATGTCGGGTGCGTTAGATCCAGTCATTCAACAAGAAATTATTGACCGTGACTTGTACGCAACAGCAGTACTCTCTGGTAACCGTAACTTCGATGGCCGTATTCATCCATATGCAAAACAAGCGTTCTTGGCATCTCCGCCACTAGTTGTGGCGTATGCGATTGCAGGTACGATTCGTTTTGATATCGAAAAAGATGCGTTAGGTCATGACAAAGAAGGTAACCCGATTTACCTCAAAGACATTTGGCCATCTGACGCTGAAATTGATGCCTTAGTTAAAGAAGCTGTGAAGCCTGAACAGTTCCGTAAAGTCTATATTCCAATGTTTGATTTGGGCGAAGTTGAGCAAGCGAAAAGCCCACTTTACGACTGGCGTCCGCAAAGTACTTACATCCGCCGTCCACCATACTGGGAAGGGGCGTTGGCTGCACCACGTACTTTGACGAATATGCGTCCACTTGCGATTTTGGGTGATAACATCACCACCGACCACTTGTCGCCTTCAAATGCGATTTTGATGGACTCGGCTGCGGGTGAATACCTTCACAAAATGGGCGTACCAGAAGAAGACTTCAACTCATACGCAACGCACCGTGGTGACCACTTGACCGCACAACGTGCAACATTTGCCAACCCGAAACTCTATAACGAAATGGTGGTTCGTTCAGACGGTACCATTAAGCAAGGTTCGAAAGCGCGTGTGGAGCCAGAAGGTGAAGTGATGCGTATGTGGGAAGCGATTGAAACCTACATGAACCGTAAGCAGCCGTTAATTATTATTGCGGGTGCCGACTACGGTCAGGGTTCAAGCCGTGACTGGGCTGCAAAAGGTGTACGCCTTGCAGGTGTTGAAGCGATTGTGGCAGAAGGTTTTGAGCGTATTCACCGTACTAACTTGGTGGGTATGGGCGTGTTACCACTTGAGTTTAAACCGGGTGTAAACCGCAAGACTTTAAAGCTAGATGGTACAGAGCTTTATAGCGTGATTGGTAATATCGCGCCGCGTTCGACTTTAACTTTAGTGATTGAACGTGCCACAGCGGACGGTAAAGAAGAAATTCTTGAAGTGCCTGTGACGTGTCGTTTAGATACAGAAGAAGAAGTTTCTGTATATGAAGCGGGTGGTGTATTACAGCGTTTTGCGCAAGACTTTTTAGAAGGCCAAGTGGCTTGATACTTTAGTTAGATATTGTTGATATTGTTCAAAAAAAGCCCTATCTTGATGATGGGGTTTTTATTTTAGGGTAGTTGGATGTTAAATGGTCAACGAGCAGCAATTTTTTTGCAAAACATGGAGCAAAGAGTTAAGCCATCTTATAAAAAGGATAATACCGATAAAGTACGTTGTTATGTAATAACTAAAGCTCAAAGCAAAATCCAAGAGCCTGTAAATTATTTTGTGTAAGTTCCATTTTTTATAAATGATCTTTTAATCGATCATCGAACTGAATCGTAAACCAATTCATTGCTAAACGCCAATTTTGAATTGGCATCGTCCATTTCTTCGCAGCATTTGATGTTGCTAAGTAAATGACCTTCTTTACTGAGTCATCAGATGAAAAGATTTTCCTTTTCTTCGTTGAATGGCGTATTACGCTATTCAACGACTCAATCGCATTTGTTGTATAAATTGCATGACGTATTTCGGCTGGATAGCTAAAGATCGTTCGGATATTTTCCCAATTGGCCCGCCAGGATTCTCCAATTTTGGGATACTGGTGATTCCATTGATCACAGAAGATGTCTAGGGATTTTAAAGCATTTTCCTCTGTACTTGCCTGATAAATCGCTTTCAGACCCGACGTAACAGCTTTGTAGTCTTTCCAGCTTACAAATCTCAGGCTATTGCGTACAACATGCACGATACACAGTTGAATATCAGTATGAGGGTAAACAGAGGCTATCGCGTCAGGGAAGCCTTTTAATCCATCTACACAGGCAACAAGAATGTCCTGTACTCCTCGATTTTTTAGCTCTGTCATGACTGACAGCCAGAATTTGGCACCTTCTGTCTGAGCAATCCACATACCCAGTAATTCTTTTTGCCCATCCATATTGATGCCTAAAGCAAGGTATACGGACTTGTTAATCACATTGGAGTGCTGACGGACTTTGACAACAATACAGTCAAGATAGACAACAGGATAAAGGCTATCTAAGGCTCTATTTTGCCACTCAGTCACTTGCTCAATCACAGCATCGGTAACTTTGCTGATGAGAGATGCTGACACATCGGCATCGTACATTTCTTTGAAGAAGGCTACAATTTCCCTATTAGTCATTCCTTTTGCATACAGTGAGAGGATTTGGTCATCCATACTGGTGATGCGTGTTTGGTGCTTTTTGATAATTTGTGGCTCAAATGAACCTTCTCGATCACGGGGAATATCTAAAGCCAGTTGTCCATCTTGAGTTGTAATGGTTTTAGAACTAAACCCATTACGGCTATTTGAGCCTTTCTTGGGCTGATGCTTTTCATAACCGAGATGGTCTGAAAGTTCAGTATTGAGTGCAGTTTCAATCATGAATTTTTTAAAGACTGCTGTCATTTGGTTTAAGTCTTCTGGTGTTTTTAGACCTTTAGCCAATTCGGCAGCCATACTTTTGATTGTTGCTTCATCCATGTGAAGTACCTTTTGTAATTATCCTCTGAAGGATAAATGAAAATTAAGTACTTACACAAAATTTAGAACAGTCCCAAATCCAAATTTTTTTTGATGCCAAAACTAGCAAGAAATGCCTTTTTAAATTTGACCATGAAATACCTAACAGTATTCATGGAGTAACTGATATCCAAGTTATAAGTGAATATTCAACTGCTATCGAAAGAACAGCAATTGCTCCTATTACTCTTCTTTACCAATGTTATTTGTATGATGAAAATACTTTGAATGAGCTATTAGAATATTTTGAAAATATGGTAACGATAATATAAAAAAAGCCCGACATCCTGTCGGGCTTTTTCGTATTTGGTTGCTAGATATGACTCCTGTCGTATCTCACGATCCTGATGCATGAACCTATTATTGTTGTTTTATGTTCCGGAACATCCTGTTCCTGTATGAACTCATCATAGAAAAAAAGCATGGGACAGCCAATCCGCTAAATCCCTAAATCTGTGTAAGATAAATCGTACAAATAACATTTTTTGCATTTATGCCATCATCATCGGGCGAAATGGACAATTGACATTCACTTTAAGTGGGTTATATTCCTGTTTAATATATATACGATTATAGGAATGTAATCATGGTAACAGCTGGCGAAAAACCCGGAACAGGCTTCTATTTCTGTGCTCAGTGCGGACATAGAGTGTTTTTAGAAATTAACACAGACCCTTTACCACCTTGCACTAAATGCTACTGCACGCAATTTAAACGTTAAGAATGAAATAATATTTGCGTTCGCATTTAACAAAAAGCCCTGTCACCCGATGGGGCTTTTTTGTTAATTTAAAAATAAGACTTACATAACAAGACCCGTGATGGGCATGTAAAAGGAAACCGTTATGGAAACAATATTGGGTTTATGTATTGGCGTGGGCCTGAGCGCTGCCTGCGGTTTTCGCGTGTTTGTGCCGCTACTGGTCATGAGCATTGCCACCATGATGGGATGGTTTGAGCCATCGAAAGGCTTTGAGTGGTTAGCTCTACCATCGGTGTGTTTGGCTTTAGGTGTGGCAACGGTGTGTGAAATTGCAGCTTACTATATACCGTGGGTGGATAACGCCTTAGACACGGTCGCAACTCCTGCGGCGATGATTGCGGGTACGCTTACCACAATGGCTGTGAGTAGTGGGGAAATGTCTCAGTTTGCTACTTGGGCAGCAGCGATTATTGTCGGTGGTGGCACAGCAGGTGTGGTGCAAATGAGTACCGTTGCTGCACGTGGTGTTTCAACTGCAACCACAGGTGGTTTAGGGAATTTTGTCGTTGCGACAGGTGAGTGGATTGGCGCAATCTTACTTTCGGTTTCAGCTATGCTGGTGCCTGCGCTTGTTGCAATTGTAGTGCTGATTGCGGTTATTTGGGTGGTGCGTTGGATTCGCCATAAAAAGCAAGAACAGGCGCATAGTCCCTTGTAGGTTCGTCTAAATACCAGTTTTAAATAAGCATAAAAAAAGCCCGACGTCCTGTCGGGCTTTCTTGTATTTGGTGATTAGATATGACTCCTGTCGTATCTCACGCTCCTGGTGCTTGAACGTATTATTGTTGTTTTATGTTCCGGAACATCCTGTTCCTGTATGACTTCATATTAGGAAAAAAGTAGGGCGTCGCCAATCCGCAAAATCCCTAAAAGTTTGTAGGATAAAACGTACAAGATCGTCTTTTAATTTATCATTATGTTCTCGTGGTATTGTTTGAATCGAGATATATTCATGCTGAATGGTTGTGAAAAATGTGATGAATGCGGAAGTCTGTATTTAAAAAGTAAATCTAGTATGGCTTCGTTGTGTCCTGAATGCGCTTCTATAATTTATGGATGTGCAAATTGTGAGCATGTTTTTAAAGAGGGGCGTTGTATACATTGTTACTGGGATGGCAGCACAACCACTTATATTGAAGACTTAAAGAAAAACTCATAAATATTCAGATATAAAAAAAGCCCAACATCCTGTTGGGCTTTTTCGTATTTGGGTACTAGATATGACTCCTGTCGTATCTCACGATCCTGATGCATGAACCTATTATTGTTGTTTTATGTTCCGGAACATCCTGTTCCTGTATGAGTTCATATTAGGAAAAAAGAAGGGTGCCGCCAATCCGCAAAAACCCTAAAAGTTTGTAGGTTAAAACGTACAAGCTACTATTTGTCTTGAGGCAAAGGCCAAAGAATATCGTTGTTTTGCTTGAATTTTTTATACCAATATTGGCTTATCAGCGCTTTGTCATCTCTATCGAAATGATAAACGAATATATCTAAAGCTTCGTTTAAGTCGAGGTCATAGCGAAACTTGGCAGTAGCTAAATGATCTTGTATTTCATATAACTGATTAAATATAGGTAAAGATTCTTCATAAGTTAATAATTGAATTTGTTGAAGAAGTTCTTTTATTTGAAGCTCATACGCATCTAAGACTCTTGCCAGATCAATCCTTACATCTCTATAGGTGATAAGTCTTTGCTCAAATTCATCCCATGTGTAGTTCATTCTAATAAATGTTTAAAAGTTGAATGTAAGCACAGCATAACTTGATTGGTTATAAAATTGATCTGATTTTTCAAAATGCTAGATCGGCAAATCAAACAACTTTGGCCTCTGTGCCACAACAGACTTTAATTTTTTGCGCTGATTTAAAGTACAACACCATTGCGACACAGAGTTAAAGAGCTAAGCCAACGCTTAGCCCAGACTACTTTTGTCACACCGCTGCATGGTGCTTAAAAAAGTAGGGGCAAAGTCCCGTGGGAGAACAGGACTTTGCAAACTGACATGTTCTAGGCGCTGCATCATTTTCGGGGAATAAGCTTTTTCAAGTTGCTGGTAAATACAGTCACAACTGGCCTCGCTATGCCCACCTGACAGGCAAATTTTTTCAAACTCCTGTTGGGCATGAAGGCTACAACCTGCAACACTTAAGCTACCGACTATGAAACTTAAAGCCAAAAAGGGTTTATAAATTTTCATATTATTCTCATGAGTATTTATACGTATAACTAAAATAAAAAATATAATTGCTTGGGAAATTAAAATAATTTTTTAAATAAAAGTTAATCCTCCTATAAATACAGGAAAATAAAATAATTAAAATTTTAAAATAAAATTAGTTTATAAATTTAAAAAAATAAGGCGTAAAAAACCAAATTTTAAATAAATAAAATAGTTAAAAAACAGAGAAAACGAGATTAAAAAATGTCATGGTCAACTCCTTAAAAAATGGAGTTCTACCACCAGATTACCGCGAATTAATTAGGGTGGTAGAACGAAAGGGGGTTGACAGACTGGAGCTCATGGACCAGCACGCGCGGGGCGTCCCCCTCCCGTCCTACCGCAAAGAAGGGGGACGCAAGGGTCTAACGAATTATAGTAGAACTACGATTCGCTATGAGCTTACGGTCTGTCAAAACCGTCTGGCAATGTAGGCCAGCAACGAGATAATAATCGGTGATTTTAAATACGTCAATTTAATATTTAAAATATTTTTGATTTAATAATAAAACTAAATATATTTTTAAAATAACAGAATTATTATTAACTTTTTATTTATATTTGATGAGAAAAAATAATAAATATAGAAATATTTTGCCAGTTCCAAAAAAGAACTTGATTGTTAAGATCTATGTTTGTCGTTTTTATAGAGATAAGAATGGAACGAGTTGTCATCACAGGTATGGGAATTAATTCCTGTATTGGAAATACATTAGAGACAGTAACCGAGTCCTTAAAAGCAGGCCGCTCAGGCATTCGCTATAACGATGTCTATGCAAAACTGAACTTTCGGAGTCATGTGAGCGCCACTGCCGAAATGAATTTTGAAAACATTGATCCAGATCTAAAAAAACACATGGGCGTTTGCGCGATGTACGCCTACAACTCGGCACTCGATGCACTACAACACGCCAAGCTTGATGTAAATGACATTGCCAACAACTCAAAATATGGCGTGATTGGGGGAACAGGCGGCACCTCAACAGCGTCTATCATCGACATGCTGCACACCTTAAAAGAAAAAGGCGCAAGCGAGGTATCGCCCGATTTAGCGCCACGCTATCTGACAAATACCATTAGCGCTAACCTGTCGCGTGCTTTCAACTTAAAAGGCGTATCTCAATCGATCGCAAGTGCCTGCGCGACTTCAGCCGACGCAATCGGCTATGCATATCACCTTATTGCGGCTGGTAAACAAGATCTGATGCTGGCGGGTGGCGGTGAAGAAGACCATTGGTCGCAAACGGCAATATTTGATGCGATGGGCGCCTTATGCTCTAAATATAACGATGCGCCTGAAACTGCTTCACGCCCATATTCAGTCGATAACGATGGTTTTGTGATCGCTGGCGGTGGCGGCATGGTGGTTTTGGAGTCTTTAAGCCATGCCCAAAAGCGCGGAGCAAAAATTTTGGCAGAAGTGGTTGGCTACGCTGCCAATAGCGATGGTGTCGATATGGTAGCCCCGAGCGGTGAAGGCGCGACCCGTTGCATCAAACTGGCACTCGCAGAAGCCAAACAAAACGGCTCTGAAACCATCGACTATATCAACACGCATGGCACTTCAACACCAGCAGGAGACATTCCCGAACTATTGGCCATAGAGCGAGCTTTTGGCAGTGAAAAAGTCCCGCCACTGAGTTCGACCAAGTCGATGACTGGACATAGTTTGGGGGCAGCAGGCGTACACGAAGCCATTTATTCTATTTTAATGCTGCAAAATAACTTTATCGCGCCGAGTATTAATATTACCGAACTGCGCGAAGAAGCTAAAAAGTTCGATATTGTTCAAACAAGCCGAGAAACTGAACTCAAAACAGTCATGAGTAATAGCTTTGGTTTTGGTGGGGTAAATACCTGTCTGGTTTTTAGAAAATGGGAAGGGTAGTTTAAATATGAAATATATAGGCTTTAGAAAAGAATAAATTTAAAAAATTAAGAAAAGCGTAATGGATTACGCTTTTTCTCTTATAAGACATAGTTTAAGCAGCTTGAATGGCTTCACCACAAAAAGAAACCGTTTCTTGTTTATGCTGGTGTAAGTACCAGAACTGATCTGCAACTGTTTCTGGATGTACCGCGTAGGTTTTATCCTTCGCTTCAGGGGTTCCATCTACAAAGCCATTTACAATGACTTGGCTCACGTAAACATTTGAGTCAGCAAGACTATGGGCAAGCAAATTGGTGGCTTTATATTGAGCGGCAGCGGTAGTTGCTAACGATGAGTACTCTTTGGCAACCAAGTCGATGCCCACTGCATCGAAAGCAAAAATTCCGTTTGTCGATAAAATGCTACCGTGGTTCTTCTCTAAATCACCTAAGCAAGCTTGTACCGTCGCAATATAGCTCGAAACACGAATATGAAAGCTTTTAGTAAGCTCTAGTGGAGGGGTTTTTAAGATATTGCCTTCAATATCATGGAAAGCATTCCAATGAATATTTTTAATCTCTCCTAATTGATCTTTAATGCGTTTAATTAGGTTTGGTATATCTTCAAGAACCGCTAAATCACATGTAAAAGCGTAAGCTTCAATACCTTGTGCCTTAAGTTCTAAAATGGCTTTTTCGAGTTTTTCAGCATTACGTGCCACTAAACCGATTTTATAGCCTTCTTTACCAAACTTATGTGCCACGGCTTTGGAAATACCTGTTCCATAACCAAAAATTATAATATTGTTGTTCATTATAAAGTTCCAAAAAACCAATTATTTGGTTAGAAATAATTTATAATATGTTTTTATAATGTATTCAAGCGAAAAAATTAAATCTAAAAATAATGCAGAAAGAACAAGACAAAAATATGAAAAACATTAATTAAGTCAGTTGGTTTTGAATGGTCTGGATGGGATACTTATTTAGAGAATGAAAAATTTATCTTTTTTCACTATAGCTAAAAGTAAGGTTAAGAATATTGTGAGTGTAGGTGTTTGTAAATGAGGATTATTTTCTTATATTTTTTATTGGTTTTTCCTAGTCTTTCTTTTGGTAATACTGTGAATGAGTTTTTTTCAAAGTTTCAAGCAAGGAATAATTATTATATTTATAAAGATAAACCAGAGAAATGGATCTATGACTGTAATGTGCAGGCGAATTGGGAAAAAAATTCAACTAACATCAATTCTGTAAGTTTTGATCAAAAGAATCAGTCAATTAAATTCTCATTTGATACTCCTGATCATCCATTTTATAAAGTAACTAAAATATTAAAAATTAAACCTAATGAGTATGAAGTGTATTTCCAAGATAAGGATATGGGAGTTAGTTTTAACTTTGAGGTTATTTTAAAAAGTAATGGTATTTCAGAGTGGATTTTTCATACTTCTAATGAAGATACAGAAAACTTCATCGATAGAAGCTTTACCTTAGTGAGTTTCAATGAATCTCCAAAGTTTAATATAACGAATAAGTGTAAATAGCCAGAATGAAAAGTAGAGTTCTCTTGTGGTTTAAACGCAAGAGATTCTACATAGACAAATCATACTTCACTGGCGTTAGATTCTTTTTATAGTCTTGGTGCCTAATTGCTCAAAACAGTTAATGATTTGGTAAAATAAACCGAAAAATACAAATAAAGTGGAATTTAAATATAACTAATTATAGGTAAATGGGAATAAATTCTTTTAAATTTGTCTAATCACGTAAAAATTCCCAAAAATATTAAAAATTCGCTTTTCTTAGAAAAACAATCCCGCAGGGTGCTGGCTAAACTATATCTCAAGGGTGTGATAGGGATCGAAAAGAGTAGCATGCACCAAAACGTATAACGTTAGTGTGTACTCACCCAAAAGGTCTCGATTCGGCTTAGGACGCTATAGATCAAAAGTTTATAGGCACAAGGTTATAACTTACAAAGTTATGATTGTTGAAGTAAACCATAGATGTTTTCCCTTGACACCCTAAAAAATTCTCTATAATAAAAACGATACTTTACAAGAATATAATTTAATGAATAAGCCTTATCTTTCTGTGCTACCTACCGACAGTCAAATCTCATCTCAATTGAACAATGCCTACTTCCACGACTCGTGGAGTATTGTGCTTGGTCAGCCCGACCTGAATGTATTTGGGCAACTTATTAAGCTATTTCAACACACTCCAGCGTGGATAGAGTGGAGCATGAATATGCGTAATAAAATTACTTCAAAAATTGGGCTTAAAGACTTAGGAAGTTTTAAGCAAATTGATTCGAATAAAAAAGAAAATGAGTATGTCGCAGGTGACCGAATTGGAATTTTTACCTTACGGCAACGTACCGAAAATGAATTAGTGATTGGAGACGATGACAAGCACTTAAATGTGACTTTATCTGTTTATAAGAATGAAAAGACTCAAGTACTCACCATAACTACAGTGGTACATATTAAAAATTGGCTTGGGAGACTCTACATGGTGCCAGTGATTCCTGCACATCGAAAAATAGTGCCAGCAACTTTACAAATATTGGGTTAAAGCATTATTTTTATTTACGATGTGGTCGCCTGAAATCATTTATATAATATCCTTATTATTATAATTGCGAGCTGAATAAGATGGAGAATAAAAACCAGTGTCGCCAATGCGCCGTATGCGGAAAGAATGTCCCGTTAAAAGATCTGGTTTCGGGTGAAGTCATTCGAAATGTGATTAGCGATGAAATTATCCAAGATCATCCAGATTGGAATTACTCAAGCTTTATTTGTCGAGCCGATCTGGCAGATTATCGAATTAAATACGTGCAATCATTATTACGTTCCGAAAAGGGCGAACTCTCTAATTTAGAAAATGAAGTGATTGGCAGTATGCAACGCCATGAATTAATTAGCCGAAATACCGAATCTGATTTTGATCAAAAGTGGACGTTTGGAGAAAAGTTAGCAGATAAGATTGCATCATTTGGCGGAAGTTGGTCTTTCCTTATTTGTTTTGCGATCTTTTTAACAGGTTGGATAGTATTAAATACAGTCGTGATGGTAGTCCGTCCTGTCGACCCTTATCCTTTTATTTTACTGAATTTAGTGCTGTCATGTTTAGCTGCAATTCAGGCACCTATTATTATGATGAGTCAAAATCGTCAAGAAGCCAAAGACCGTTTGCGCTCTCAACATGACTATCAAATTAATTTAAAAGCTGAGCTTGAGATTCGCCATTTGCATGAAAAAATGGATCATCTTTTATCGCATCAGTGGGAAAGGCTTGCACATATTCAAGAAATTCAGCTCGATCTTTTAGCTGAAATGAATAAAAAGCGATAAAGATTTTTCGAGTTTCACGTGGAACATGATGATAGCTTATAGATTGTTTTGCGGTAGGTCTGAAATTTCTTTATGATTTGCCGCCATGCTCCATTGCTGTTTCTACGACCATGCCTTTAAACGACAACTTTGTTTACGCTCCACCACAAGATCCGCTTTCAATTTTATTTGAAGATGACGATTTGATTGTGGTTGATAAACCTGCGGGTTTGTTGTCGGTTATGGGACGGTTACCTGAGCATCATGACAGTGCTTATTTAAGGGTGCTGGAAAAGTTCCCTTTGGCTAAAGTGACGCATCGTTTAGATATGGCAACCTCGGGTTTGCTTATGTTTGCCAAGCATCGTGACGCAGAAGTCGCGGTAAGTAAAATGTTTCAGGCCAGAACAGTTAAAAAGCATTATATTGCTTTGGTGCAAGGCCAAGTCGCACAAGAGGGTAGTGTTGAAGTTCCACTCATTACCGACTGGGAAAATCGCCCAAGACAAATTGTACATTTTGAATTAGGCAAACATGCCAAAACCTTATTTCAACCTCTCACCTATGATGAAAACACTGATCAAACTCGGGTTTTACTTGAACCAGTCACAGGGCGTTCACATCAGCTACGTGTGCACATGATGCATATTGGCCATCCGATTATGGGCGACAAGTTATATCACCCTGAACCTAAACGTTTTCATTTAAGCCGTATGGCCTTACATGCTGCGTATTTGGCTTTTCAACATCCATTGAAAGGAACCGATGTCGTGATTGAATCGCAAGTGCCTTTTTAAAAAATTAAGATTTGATGCAATTCGCAACTGAATACATATCCAAACTGCAATAAAAGTCGGTTATTCTTGATGTCGAATAATACAAATTAGAGCAACAACAAGGACAATCTAATGAATCGCGACTACGAACAATTTCCCGATGACGATAACGGCAATGTACTTTGGCAAATGGTTGAAGATGGGGATGACTTAACAGAGCTGCATGAAATTGAATTTTCAATTGCTTTTCATGATCAAAAAAATGCAGAGCAATGTGCACTTTATTTACTTTACCAAGAACAAAAAGTTTCTCTTTTCCAAGATGACTCTGTTGAGCCGAATGAATGGGTAATTACCATCTTTGTTAATATGGAACCTGAGTATTCAGATATTGTTGACTTGGAACAATGGTTTGCCAGCATCGCTGAAAAATTTCAGGGTGAATATGATGGTTGGGGCTGCATGGCCTATGTCTTCGAAGAAGAGAGTGAGGAAGATGACCTGTTACAGTAAGGTCTAAAATAGTAGGAGATAATCATGAGCTTATCTCAGAAACAAATTGCGGTACGGTTTCTAGAACTTGCCGCAGCAGGCGAAGTCGATGAAGCCTATAGCAATTACACTGCGCCTAACTTCAAGCATCACAATCCTTATTATGCGGGTGATGCGACTTCTTTGAAGGAAGGGATGCGTGAAAGCGCGGCTGAAAATCTCAACAAAGTCTTTAATGTTCAACACGTCATTGAAGATGGGACTTTGGTCGCCGTGCATTCGAAACTTGAAATGCAAATGAATGACAAAGCCACCATTTTGGCTGTGGTTCATATTTGCCGTTTTGAAAATGGAAAAATTGCGGAGCTTTGGGATATCGGGCAAATACAGCCCGAACAGCTTGTAAATGAAAATGGCATGTTCTAATAAAAAAGCCCGAAAATAATTCGGGCTTTTTTATTTTATAGATAAATTAAAACTTCCACTGTGCCGAAATTGAAGCATTCAATGGTTCACCCGGCTGAACCCATAAATCGCTATAGCTTGAGACATAGTAGGTTTTATCAAATAGGTTGTTTACGTTCAGTTGATAGCGTAAGCGGTCAGATGGAGCATAGTAAGCATTTAAGTTTACGAGGGTATAGCTTGGTAAATTAAAGCCATTATCAAGGTTATGTCCACTGCGTTCACCCACATAGGTAAGGTTGGCACCTACACCTGCTTTTGTTGAGCCTTCTTGTAGAAACTCATAATTGGTACTTACAGCACCTTGGTGTTTTGGAACATTACTTAGACGTGCACCTTTTGCCAAGTCTTGGTCTTTTTCAATTTGAGCATCAGTATAACTATAGTTGGCATTGACGAACCAGCGGTCAGTGATTTGGCTATTTAAGTCAAACTCGATTCCTTTACTGCTGACTTCGCCTGCTGCGGTTTGAAAGTTACTGTCGATTGGGTCGGTTGTGAGTACATTTCGCTTTTTCATTTTAAACAGGGCGAGACTCAGCACACTTTGGTCATTCACTTTATATTTGGTGCCGACCTCATAACTTTCACCTTTTTCAGGAGCAAAAGTCTGGCCATTGCGGTTCATACCACTATTCATGGCAAATGAGCGACCATAGTTGGTATAAAACGCCCATTGGTCAGAGGCTTTAAAATTTATTCCGAAACGCGGACTATTCTGGTGAAGCGTCTGGTTGCTTTCAGTCTGACTCAGGTGATTTTTAAAGTCTTGTTCGACCTGATCAAAACGGTTGCCAAATAGCACACTCCACTGGTCATTAAAAAAGATCTGATCTTGTACATTAAGCGCAAAGTAACGCTGCTGTTCTTTTGTATTGGTAAATGGTGCAAGGTTTGGTAAATATTTGCCATATTCAGGTTGGTAAATATCAATTGTGTTTGGTGAGCTTGTGCTGTGGTTGCGACGAAGCTGGTTTTGTTTGTAGTCGAGTTGACCAAGTTCGGTTGAAAGTAAAATTTCATGACGTGCCCAAGACGTATCAAGCTTGCCCAGTAACTCGGTCTGAGCCAGCACATCTTCACTTGTATAATCACGATAGCGACGTTGACGCTCTAAAGTACGTCCATCGGCTTGCATACGACGAGGTTCGGTTGCAAAACCCACCATTTTGGCATCTTTATAACTGACTGCACTATTTAGCTTCCAGTCAGGGTTAAACTCGTGGCTCAGACGTAATTGGTAAAAGTAATCTTTTATTTTCAAATCGCCATCATCAGGTTCACCTGTAAAGGTTTTCGGGTCCATCACAAACTGGTGATTGACTGTGCTGACACCACGGTCAAAGGTTCCTTTATGCTCTGTAAATTCACTGTCAAAGTCGAGTTGCGTTTGGTCTGAAATTTTCCATGTGAGCTGTGGAGAAAAGAACCAGCGTTCACTGCTGACATGATCACGAAAGCTTTGATTATCTTCATGAGCCACTGCTACACGATAGGCCAGTTCATCGTTTATAGGCGCCGTGTGTTCCAGACTAATTCGATATTGTTCTTGGGTATTGGCACGTAGGTTAACTTCACTTTCGCTTTCCCACTGTGGTTTTTTACTGTTGAGGTTAAGCAAACCACCTGTTTCACCGCGTCCATATAAAGCCGCCATAGGCCCTTTTAAAAACTCTAAAGATTCAATATTTACGACATCTTTAGGAGCGCTAATCCCTCGGTTGACACTCAAGCCGTTTCGAATCATGGATGCACCTAAATTGGGGTCGGTACTAAAACCACGGAAAGAGTAGTTATCCCAAAAGCCGCCACCAAAACTGTTTTGATGAAAAACCCCACTCACTAAGCTTAATGCGTCATCAATCCGTTGAACGTCTTGTTGTTCCATCATTTGTTTTGAAACATAAGCACGGTTAAAAGGGACATCTAAAACATCGTGAGAAAATTTAGTCGCCGAGCTATTTTGACTCACACTTTCTTGGGTGCTTTCAGCCTGAACGCGTATGGTCTTAAGTACCGTTGACGTTTCTTCTGCCCAAGTGAATGTCGATATAAATGATAGACCCAACGAAGACAACAATCCTAATTTGTGTTGCATAAATAATCAGCCATAAAAGACAAAAGAACTATAATGTAATAGTATAACGTTACATTATTTTGTTGATTACCGCTATGCCTATAGAAAAAAATATTGAACGTTTACAGTCGATTGATGCATTGCGTGGTTTGGTTATCCTCATTATGTTGCTCGACCATGTAAGAGAAACTTTCTATTTACATAAACAGGTTACCGATCCAATGGACGTAACAGTAACAGAACCAGCATTATTTGGCAGTCGTTTATTGGCCCATATTTGTGCTCCGGTTTTTGTACTTTTAACCGGTATTTCTGCATTTTTATTTCAATCAAAAAAACAGGACTTACAACAAACGCGTGCCTTTCTATTAAAACGCGGCTTATTTTTAATTGTATTAGAGCTTACCCTTGTGAATTTTGCATGGACAGCGACTTTTCCACCCGAAGTCATTTATTTACAGGTGATTTGGGCGATTGGTATTAGCATGGTGGTGCTAGCTTATTGTGTAAGTTTGCCTTTGCCAATTCTTGCTGGTGTAGCGTTGGTGATTATTTTTGGGCACAACTTATTAGATTCTGTGCACTTCTCACCAGACATCCTACAAAATATATGGTTCGTTTTACACGAACGTGGCTGGCTTGAGTTTGCGGGCATTAAGCTTCGTACAAGTTACCCTGTTTTACCTTGGATTGGGGTAATTTTATTAGGCTACGTTTTAGGCCAGTTGTTTAGTTCAAAATATACAGCAAAGCAAAGAGGCCTCACTTTACTTAGTCTAGGTTTCGCAAGTATTGGGTTGTTTGTTTTACTACGTTTGATCAATGTTTATGGTGACCAGCCGTGGCAGCATTTTGAGTCATTACAACTAAGCTTCATGAGCTTTTTAAACCTCACCAAGTATCCGCCGTCTTTATTGTTTATTTTGCTAAATGTTGGGATCGGATTAATTGTACTGACTGCTTTTGAACGTATGCAGCAATATTCATTTCTAAAACCATTGGTCGTGTTTGGCTCGGTGCCGATGTTCTTTTATTTACTGCATTTATATGTGCTGAAACTGATGTATGTATTTGCGCTAAATATGTGGGGAGCTAACTATGGGAGCTATTTGTCGGTCGGCCATGTATGGATGCTGTGGCTAATCACGATTGTACTGTCTTTTGCACTCTATCCAGCAGTTAAATGGTTCTCTAAGTTTAAACATCAAAACAAACATATTTCAATTTTAAAATATTTCTAATTTCTAAAATGTGAGTAAAGCGAGTTCAATAATGCTCGCTTTACTTGCTTACATCTAAATATAGAGTTTCTTTCACTTCTTCCATGACCACATAACTGTGTGAAGATGCCGAAGCGGGAAGTTTTTTTAATAGATCTCCCAATAAGCGGCGGTATGCGCTCATTTCTTTTAAACGCGCTTTTACAAGGTAGTCAAATTCACCTGAAATAAGGTGACATTCAAGCACTTCAGGAATCTCAACTAAATCTCTAGCCACCTGATCAAATACATCGCCTGATTTGGCAGATAACTTAATTTCTAAAAAGACAAGCAAGTTACGGTCTACATAGGCTGGGTTTAGCCGAGCGTAATAACCCATGATAATGCCATCGCGTTCAAGACGCTTTACACGCTCTGAACAGGGGGTGGTAGAGAGGTTGACTCTCGATGCCAATTCACTAATCGCAATTCGTCCTTCACGCTGCAAAATATCCAGAATCATGCGATCTATACGATCTAAGGGGCGCATAGATATTTCCTCTTTTTTTAAAATTCTCGCGAGAAAAACATAAATTTACCTAGATTATAGCCTGAAAAACAGTGAAATAAACTATTGAAGCAGAAATATACTAGTGAAATAAACTGGTGTGCGTGAGGGAATGGAAATGCGCGTAATTGTTTTAGGTAGCGGCGTTATTGGAGTGGCAAGTGCCTATTATCTAGCTCGTCAAGGAGCTGAGGTCACTGTTCTTGATCGCCAGTCAGGTCCTGCTGAAGAAACTAGCTTTGGTAATGCAGGCCAAATTTCGCCTGGGTATTCGACCCCTTGGGCAGCACCAGGAATTCCTTTTAAAGCTGTGAAATGGATGTTCCAACATCACGCACCGCTTGCGATTAATTTAGATGGTAGTATGTGGCAGTTACAGTGGATGGCGCAAATGCTGAAAAACTGTAATCCGCAAAGTTATGCCGTGAATAAAGAACGCATGATGCGTGTGGCTGAATACAGCCGTGACTGTTTACGTGAACTCAGAAAAGATACGGGTATTCACTACGAAAACCGCGCTAAAGGTACGTTGCAGCTATTCCGTAAAGAAGCACAAATGGAAGCGGTTCAACGCGACATTAGTGTGCTTGAAGAATGCGGCGTAAGCTACGAATTATTAAATGGTAACGAGCTTGGTCGTGTAGAACCAGCTTTAGCAAATGCACAAGATAAACTCGTTGGTGGTTTACACTTACCAAATGATGAAACAGGTGACTGTTATTTATTTACCAATGCCTTAGCTCAAATTGCTAAAGAGCTAGGTGTTAACTTCCAGTTTAATCAGAACGTAGAAAAATTGATTGTTGAAGGTGACCAAATTAAGGGCGTTCAAGTTAATGGTAAAGTTTTAACAGCAGATCGTTATGTCTTAGCGTTTGGTAGCTATTCACGTGATTTCTTGAAACCACTTGATCTACAGTTGCCTGTATATCCTGTGAAAGGTTACTCGTTGACGATTCCTATTGTTGACCCAGCTTTTGCTCCGCAATCTACAGTGCTGGATGAAACCTATAAAATCGCGATTACTCGTTTTGACCAACGTATTCGTGTAGGTGGAATGGCAGAGTTAAGCGGTTTCAATTTGGGTCTAAACGAAGACCGCCGTGCAACCTTGCAAATGGTGACTCAAGACTTGTTCCCAGGCGGCGATATGGCACAGGCGTCTTTCTGGACAGGTTTACGTCCAATGACACCAGACAGTACTCCAATTATTGGTGCGACTCGCTTTAAAAATCTGTTCTTGAATACAGGTCACGGTACTTTAGGTTGGACCATGGCGTGTGGTTCAGGAAAATTAATCAGTGACATCGTATTGAATCATAAGACTGATATCAGTACCGATGGCCTTTCAATTCAGCGTTATTCACACGCGCACGCAGCTTAACGGACGTTAGGAAAGTAATCATGCCTCGTCCTATTACCGCAGTGATCCACCGTCAAGCTTTACAAAATAACTTGGCGGTGGTGCGCAAGGCTATGCCAAACAGTAAGGTCTTTGCCGTTGTAAAAGCCAATGCTTACGGACACGGAATTGAACGTGTTTATGAAGCATTTAAAGCAGCAGATGGCTTTGCCTTACTTGATCTTGATGAAGCAAAACGAATTCGTGCTCTAGGTTGGACAGGTCCAATTTTATTGCTCGAAGGAGTTTTCTCTCCTCAAGATTTATTTGATTGTGTGCAGTATCAGCTTAGTTTCACCGTTCATAGTGAAGCGCAAATCGAGTGGGTAGAAAAGCATCCTTATCCGGCTCAATTTGATGTTTTCTTGAAAATGAACAGTGGTATGAACCGTCTTGGTTTTAAACCACAGCATTATGTGCAGGCTTGGGAACGTTTAAATAACTTGGCAAATGTGTCCAAGATTACGCACATGACGCATTTTTCAGATGCAGATGGCGAGCGTTTCGGTCAGCAGGGTATTGATTATCAAATTACTGCCTTTGAAGAAATTGTAAAAGATTTACCGGGTGAAAGATCGGTAAGCAATAGTGCAGCAATTTTGCGTTATCAAGACCAGCTCAAATCAGATTATGCCCGCAGTGGCATCATGCTCTATGGCAGCTCGCCAGATTACCCAACGCATAGTATTGCAGATTGGGGCTTGCAGCCGACCATGAGCTTACGCAGTGAGATTATTTCCGTTCAGCATTTAGAACCGAATGAAAGCGTAGGTTATGGTTCAAACTTTGTGGCAGAGCAACCCATGACGATTGGGATTGTCGCTTGCGGCTATGCCGATGGTTATCAACGTATTTCACCAACAGGCACGCCAGTTTTAGTGGACTCAGTACGCACGCGTACAGTTGGCCGCGTCAGTATGGATATGTTGGCAGTCGATTTAACGGGTATTGAGAGTGCCAAAGTCGGTAGTGAAGTGGTGCTCTGGGGCCAGTCAAGTACAGGCGTCGTTCTACCTATTGACGATGTTGCAGTTTCATCCGGTACGGTGGGTTATGAACTGATGTGTGCTGTCACCGCCCGTGTTCAATTTATTAATCAGGTATAAGGAAATCCGAATGTCTAATTCAGATATACAAAAGATTAACACCAACGAAGTCATGAGCGCCGTGACTGTTTTTAACAAAGTGGTTTATCTGTCAGGTCAGGTGCCTAAAAATACCGAACAAGATGTGGCAGGCCAAACTCGTGAAATTCTTGCAACAATTGATGAACTTTTGGCATTAGCCAATACTGACAAATCTCGCTTGCTCTCTGCGCAGCTCTATTTGAAAAATCTTTCTGACTTTTCAACCGTAAATGCAATTTGGGTTGACTGGTTAAAAGGGTGTGTTGCTCCATCGCGTGCCACAATTCAGGCCGATTTGGTCAATCCGGATTGGCTCATTGAAATTGCCGTGACGGCAGCACAAAAGTAATTCGTTTTTACTCCAAAAATGATGATGTATCTAACAGAAGGAAGATAGATACGGTTTATCCAGTCATTTTTTGGTGAACAGATTCAGTGACCTATGGCATACGGTTCAATTTTCGCCATAGGTTGCTGATCTTAACAAAGGAATTCAAAAAGGAATTTTAATATGACAACGGCTCGTCATTCAGATACGGAAAATTCTCCTGATCATCTGCAACGAAAACTGTCTAACCGTCATTTACAACTGATTGCTATTGGCGGTGCAATTGGAACTGGCCTATTTATGGGCTCAGGTAAAACCATCTCCCTCGCAGGTCCTTCAATTCTCTTTATTTATATGATTATTGGAGGCATGTTCTTTTTCTTAATGCGTGCAATGGGGGAACTACTCCTTGCAAATCTGCATTACAAATCTTTTGTTGATATGGCTCATGACCTGATTGGTCCTTGGGCTGGCTACTATTTGGGCTGGACTTATTGGTTAGGCTGGGTGCTGGTGGGTATTGCGGACCTTTCAGCAGTCATTAACTATTTGAGTTTCTGGCTGCCAGATGGTGCAAGTTTCTCTCCAATACAGCAGGCTATGATTAGTGCTGGCTGTGTGTTGTTTGTGATGGGTCTTAACCTCCTAACAGTGCGCCTATTTGGTGAAATTGAGTTTTGGTTTGCCCTTATTAAGATTCTGGCAATTATTGGCCTGATCGGCGTGGGTGGCTATATGATTTTCAGCCATTTTCAAGCTCCGCAAGGCGCTGTTGCCAGTATTAGTAATGTTTGGTCACATGGCGGTTTATTTCCGAAAGGTACAGAAGGCTTTTTGGCAGGATTCCAGATTGCCGTTTTTGCTTTTGTCGGTGTTGAGTTGGTTGGTACGACAGCTGCTGAAACCAAAGACCCGCAGAAGAACTTACCAAAAGCAATTAACGCGATTCCGGTACGTATTATCCTCTTCTACGTGCTAGCACTATTTATTGTGATGTCAGTAACCCCATGGGACCACATTCGTGCCGATAAAAGCCCATTTGTTGAGTTATTCTTAAATGCGGGTATTCCGGTTTCTGCAATCATCATGAACTTGGTGGTGCTGTCTTCGGTAATGTCTTCAATGAACAGCGGTGTGTTTTCAACCAGTCGTATGCTGTTCGGTTTATCAAAAGATGGTCAGGCACCGGGTGCTTTTGGTCGTTTATCAAAACGTGCAGTACCGTCAAATGGTTTGATTTTCTCTTGTACTTTCATTATGGGTGGGGCAGTGCTTCAGTACTTTGTTCCAAACACGATGGAGGCATTTACTTTGGCAAGTTCACTTTGTGTGATTCTATTCATTAGTGTATGGAGTCTCATTATGGTGTGCTATTTACGCTATCGTAAATTACGTCCTGAATTACATGAAAAATCGACATTTAAAATGCCGGGTGGCATTTTGATGAGTTATGTTGTTTTGGCATTTATGCTTTTTACTTTAGTCATCTTGGCATTAGAGCCAGATACTTTGAAAGCTTTATATGTCAGTCCGGTATGGCTAGTAATCTTGGGTGTTACCTATCATGTGTTGTATAAACCACGCATGAAAAAGCTAGGACGTGAACTCGTTAACGATCATTAAGTTTTATTAAAAAGCCAATCAATCATGATTGGCTTTTTTTATTTTCATCAGTTTTTTTATCGGAATAATATTGTTTATTTTTGAATCAATAGCACAGTTTTGAGGGGGGGAGTAAAGCGACATCTAGCATTATCACATGCTAAACTCCGGCTAATCTGGTGAATCGAGATTGGATAATTAAAATTGCCGTGAAGGCAGTACATAAATAATGCAACTTAAAAAATAGGGACAAAAGATAGATCAATTAAGGAAAAAATATACTTGAACATCTTGTCCTGAGGTATAGACTCAGCAACCCACGATATACGGTTCGTTTTCTCCCTATAGGTTGCTGATTTAAATTAAGCAAAATATAAAAAGGACTTCTAATATGACAATGGTTCATCATTCAGATGAGGCAGGCTCCCCTGATCATTTACAACGGAAATTAAGTAATCGCCACTTACAGCTCATTGCAATTGGCGGCGCAATTGGTACCGGTCTATTTATGGGCTCGGGCAAAACCATCTCTCTCGCAGGTCCTTCAATTCTTGTAATCTACATGTTAATTGGTGGAATGTTCTTCTTCCTTATGCGCGCATTGGGTGAATTACTACTTGCTAATTTACATTACAAGTCATTTGTCGACATGGCGTATGACCTAATTGGTCCGTGGGCTGGCTACTATATAGGTTGGACCTATTGGTTAGGCTGGGTACTGGTCGGTATTGCCGATCTTTCTGCGGTTATTAACTATTTAAGTTTCTGGTTACCCGAAGGCGCCAGTTTTTCACCCATGCAACAAGCGATGATTAGTGCGGGCTGTGTACTATTCGTCTTAAGCCTTAACCTTCTTACAGTGAAGTTGTTTGGTGAGGTTGAGTTCTGGTTTGCGCTTATTAAGATTTTAGCCATTATCGGTTTGATTGGTGTGGGCGGCTACATGATTTTAACCCACTTCCAAGCTCCTCATGGTGACGTGGTAAGCATCAGTAACGTCTGGTCACATGGTGGTATATTTCCAAAAGGTGTAAGCGGGTTTTTGGCAGGTTTCCAGATCGCCGTATTTGCCTTTATTGGTGTTGAGCTGATTGGTACAACTGCTGCTGAAACGAAAGATCCAGAAAAGAACCTACCAAAAGCAATTAACGCGATTCCGGTACGTATTATCCTGTTTTATGTGTTAGCACTTTTTGTGGTGATGTCTGTAACACCTTGGGATCATATTCGTGCCGATAAAAGCCCATTTGTTGAGTTGTTCTTAAATGCAGGTATTCCTATTTCTGCAATTATTATGAACTTGGTTGTGCTGTCGTCGGTCATGTCTTCAATGAACAGTGGCGTGTTTTCAACAAGCCGTATGTTGTTCGGTTTATCAAAAGATGGTCAAGCGCCGGGTATATTAGGACGTTTATCAAAACGTGCCGTACCTTCAAATGGTTTAATCTTCTCATGTATTTTCATTATGGGTGGGGCAGTGCTTCAGTACTTTGTTCCAAACACAATGGAAGCATTTACTCTGGCAAGTTCACTCTGTGTAATCTTGTTCATTAGTGTGTGGATTTTGATCATGGCGTGCTATTTACGTTATCGTAAAACTCGTCCTGAACTTCACGCTGCATCAACCTTTAAAATGCCGGGCGGCGTATTAATGGCGTATGCAGTTATTGCCTTTTTCTTGTTTACTTTAGTGATTTTGGCATTAGAGCCAGATACATTAAAAGCGCTCTACGTCAGTCCGGTATGGGTGGTGGTTTTAGGTGTGACTTACTATGCATTCTATAAGCCGCGCATGAAAAAATTAGGCCGAGAAATCTTTTAATTATCCTTTCTCGATTTACCAAAAAGCCAATCATCATTGATTGGCTTTTTTATTAAAAGATTAATCGACTAGCAAATGTTGATATTTATCAGCTTGTTTACGCAAATAGTCCCAGACCAGTTTAATGCGAGGTTCATGCTGTAAATCGACGAAGGTCAGCATCCAGAAGGTATGGGTAAAACGAACTTGTTGCTCTAATACCTCTTCGAGCTCAGGTTTGTCATCTGCTAAAAACTTCGGCAAAATTGCAAGCCCTGCGCCAGCACTCACTGCAATTTGTTGGGCCAAAATACTGCTACTACGAAAGTTAGCATTCAGTTTTAAAGGTAAACGTTCTAGACAATACAGCTCCGGGCTATACACCAGATCATCAATATAATTTACAAAGCGATGCTGAGTTAAATCTTCTAAACCACGAATCGGTGGATTTTGTGCTAGATAGCTCTGGCTGCCATAAATTTTTAAACAATAATCAGACAAGCGCGTAATGATATAAGGCCCCGAGGTTGGGCGTTCAATGGATACCACAATATCTGCTTCACGGTGTGAGAGCTTAATCATTTTTGGTACGGGTATTAGGTCAATAGTAAGCAGTGGATACTGAATAGAGAACTCAGCCAGTAAGCGGGCTAAAAATGCGGTTCCAAAGCCCTCAGGTGTGCCAATTCGCACACGTCCTTGTAAAGGTTGATGCGGTTTTTCAATTTGTAAGAAAGCTTGTTCCATTTGCTCAACTCGAGGGACAAGTGCCATGCCTTCGAGAGTTAACTCATAGCCCGTTGCTTCACGCTTAAATAGCGTCGTACCCAGAGCAAGTTCTAGGGCCTGAATCCGTCTAGCTACCGTACTATGTTCAACACCAATAATACGTGCAGCATTGGTTAGAGTTTTAGTGCGTGCTAAAACCAGAAAAAACTGTAGATGATCCCAATCCACTTTCATTTTTGTTATTGTCCCTGTGCATATTTGCACAACAATCGTGCATGAATTTGCGTTGGTGGTCAAAGATTTCTTTGTTAGTCTCAAATAAAACCTGAATAAAGAAAATACGTAGAAAAGTATTTTCTAATAACTGAACACAATAAAAATATGACCTACGGAGAGGTTATGAACACAATCCAGAAAATCGAATTGGACACCGCTAAATTACTTATTAACGGACAGTTTATCGAATCTAAAACCCAAGAATGGCAAGACATTATTAACCCTGCAACTCAGGAAGTGATTGGCCGCGTGCCTTTTGCAACGGTTGAAGAAGTCGACGCTGCTATTCAAGCTGCACAAGATGCTTTTATTTCTTGGCGCCAAACCCCAATTCAGGCACGTATGCGCATCATGCTCAAGCTACAAGACTTGATTCGTGCCAACATGAAAGAAATTGCACAAGTATTGACGGCTGAACAAGGTAAAACCTTGGCAGATGCTGAAGGCGATATTCAACGTGGTCTAGAAGTGGTTGAACATGCCTGTTCAGTTGGTACTTTACAAATGGGCGAGTACGTCGAAGGTGTAGCACGTGGTGTAGATACGTATACCTTGCAACAACCTTTGGGTGTTTGTGCGGGTATTACGCCGTTTAATTTTCCTGCCATGATTCCACTTTGGATGTTCCCAATGGCAATCGTGTACGGCAATACCTTCGTTTTAAAACCATCAGAACAAGATCCTTTATCAACCATGATGCTGGTTGAACTTGCGATTCAAGCAGGTATTCCGGCAGGTGTCTTAAACGTTGTGCATGGTGGCAAAGAAGTGGTTGACCGTTTGTGTACCCATAAAGACATTAAAGCGATTTCATTTGTAGGTTCAACTGCGGTTGGAACACATGTTTATAACCTTGCAGGGCAACATGGTAAACGTGTGCAAGCCATGATGGGGGCAAAAAACCATGTGGTTGTCATGCCAGATGCCAATAAAGAACAAACCTTAAACGCTTTAGTGGGTGCAGCGTTTGGTGCTGCTGGGCAACGTTGTATGGCATTGTCGGTTGCAGTGATGGTTGGCGACAGTAAACAGTGGATTCAAGAATTAGTCGAAAAAGCCAAAACCCTAAAAGTAAATGCAGGTCATGAACCAAATACTGACATTGGTCCAGTGATTTCAAAACGTGCCAAAGCGCGTGTAATTGACTTGATTAATAGCGGTGTTGAGCAAGGTGCAGAACTTCTACTCGATGGTCGCAATGTTCAAGTACAAGGTTATGAGTCAGGTAACTTCGTGGGCGCCACGATTTTTAGTGGCGTAAATACCGACATGCGTATTTATAAAGAAGAAATCTTTGGGCCGGTACTTTCAATTATTTGTGTCGATACACTCGATGAAGCAATTGCTTTGATCAATGCCAACCCATTTGGTAATGGTGTGGGCCTATTCACTCAAAGCGGTGCCATTGCACGTACTTTCCAAAACTTGATTGATATCGGCCAAGTCGGTATCAACATTCCAATTCCTGTACCTGTGCCGTTCTTTAGTTTTACCGGCTCAAGAGGATCAAAACTTGGCGACTTGGGGCCATACGGCAAACAGGCTGTCCAGTTCTATACCCAAACTAAAACCATTACCAGTCGCTGGTTTGAAGATAGCCATGAAGTTGGCGGTGTAAATACAACCATTAGTTTACGTTAAGGGGATCACGGATGAATATCGCCTTTATCGGTCTAGGGAATATGGGCGGCAGAATGGCCCATAACCTACTTAAAGCCGGAATTAAAGTTTACGGTTATGACCTCAGTGAAGTTGCTATTCAGCACTTCGCCGAGGCAGGTGGCATAGTCTGCGACAGCCCGCAGGCAGCAGCAAAACAAGCTGATGTAGTCATTACCATGTTGCCTGCAGCAAAGCATGTGAAAGAAGTTTACTTGGGTGAAAATGGTGTCTTGGAAGTGCTAAAAGCAGGTAGCTTATGCATTGATAGCAGTACCATTGACCCGCAAACCATTAAAGAGATTGCCGCTGTTGCGCACAGTAAAAATATTAAAATCTGTGATGCACCAGTTTCAGGTGGAACCATTGGTGCTCAAGCAGGAACCTTAACCTTTATGGTGGGTGCCGATGAACAAACCTTTAACGAAGTAAAACCTGTGCTCAGCCATATGGGCAAAAATATTGTTCATTGTGGTGATGTGGGTGCAGGACAAATTGCCAAAATTTGCAATAACCTGATTTTAGGCATTTCAATGGCTGCGGTGGCCGAAGGCATGGCACTCGGTGTGAAGCTAGGCATCGACCCACAAGCATTGGCAGGGGTAATTAACACCTCAAGTGGTCGTTGTTGGAGTTCGGATGTATGTAACCCATGGCCACACATTAATGAAAATGCGCCTGCATCTCGAGGCTATCAAGACGGTTTTGCAACTCAGCTAATGCTAAAAGATTTAGGACTCGCTGTAGAAGCCGCAGGCCAAGTCAAACAGCCTGTTGTATTAGGTGGTATGGTGCAACAGCTTTATCAGCAAATGTGCATGCGTGGTAATGCCAATCTCGATTTTTCGAGCATTATTCAGCAATACCTACCACAAGAGGCATAACGGTAAAGCCAAAGGATGGCTTTAAACTAATAAATCAAACCCTGTCGTGAATAACAACAAATCCGGACTGAGGGAAAAGATATGATGGATTATCAAAATGCTGTACAGGCTTTCGATTTGGAAAGCACTGCTAAACAGATGTTGTCAGGTTCACTCGATGCACTGAACGCTTGTTATGAATGCTGTGATCGACATGCAGATGGCGACAAAATTGCGCTGTATTGGCAAGGAAAAGACGGTCGCAAAGAGCAATATACCTTCCGTGAGCTAAAAGAATGGTCGAGTCAATTTGCTAACTTTTTAAAAGCTCAAGGTGTAAAAGCAGGCGACCGTATTTCAGGCTTATTGCCAAGAACACCTGAACTGATTGTAACCATTTTGGCGGCTTGGCGAATTGGTGCTGTTTACCAGCCTTTATTTACTGCCTTTGGCCCAAAAGCGATTGAGCACCGTATTCAGCTTGCACAAAGCAAGTTGGTGGTGACCGATATGGGTAACCGTAGCAAGCTCGACGAAATTGAAAAGTGTCCTGCAATTATGACGGTGGCCGATGCTCAAGGTACTGCGCTTAAAGCAGGGGATTTTAATTTTTGGAATGAAGTGAAACAGCAGTCCGATCAATGTGATCTAGTCATGCGTAACATTCAAGATCCTTTCTTGCTCATGTTTACTTCAGGCACAACAGGGCCTGCTAAACCCTTGGAAGTGCCATTAAAAGCACTCATTGCCTTTGGGCGATATATGCAAGATGCCATTGGTTTAACCGAAGAGGACTCGTTTTGGAATATTGCCGACCCAGGTTGGGCGTATGGCCTGTACTATGCGATTACTGGACCGTTATTTTTAGGCCATGCCACTTTGTTTTATGAAGGTGGTTTCAGTACAGATAGCCTATGCCAAATTGTGAAAGATTATAAAGTTAACAACTTGGCAGGTGCACCAACAGCTTACCGTATGATGATGGCAGCAGATCCGGTACAAATGGCACCATTAAAAGGCCAATTTCGCGTGGTGAGTAGTGCAGGTGAACCGCTTAATCCGGAAGTGATTCGCTGGTTTAAACAAGTCTTAGACGCTCCAATTTATGACCATTACGGACAAACCGAAGTCGGCATGGTGGTGTGTAATCATCATGGTTTAAAACATGAAATTCATGCTGGCTCAGCAGGTTTCCCAAGTCCGGGCTATCGTGTTGCGATTGTTAATGAACAAGGTGAAGAACTTCCGCCAGACACACCGGGAATTTTAGCAGTCGACATTAGCCAGTCTCCAATGATGTGGTTTGGTGGCTATAAAGAAAGCCGTAAATCACCTTTCGTCAGTCATTACTACTTGACGGGTGATACTGCCGAACTTCATGCCGATGGCAGTATGAGTTTTGTCGGCCGTAGCGATGATGTAATCACCACATCAGGCTATCGTATTGGGCCCTTTGATGTAGAAAGCGCACTGCTTGAACATGATGCTGTGATTGAAGCCGCAGTAATAGGCGTGCCTGATCCAGATCGTACTGAAGTCGTTAAGGCTTTTGTAATTTTAGCTGCGGGCGTACAACCTTCAGATGCACTTGCTGAAGAACTCAGCCAGTTTGTGAAAAGACGACTTTCTGCACATGCTTACCCAAGATTAGTTGAATTTGTGAGTGAATTACCTAAAACTCCAAGTGGCAAAATTCAGCGCTTTTTATTGCGTAATCAAGAAATTGCTAAACAACAAGCTAAAGCAGGGTAAAGGAAATAATAATGCAATTTACCGAAGAACAATTACTCATTCGTGATATGGCGAAAAGTTTCGCCCAAGAACAAATCAAGCCTAATGCCAGCGATTGGGACCGAGACGGGACTTTCCCAAAAGAAACTCTGACTCAAATGGGACAACTCGGTTTTATGGGAATGCTTGTTTCAGAGCAATGGGGCGGTTCAGACACGGGTAACTTAGCCTATGTACTGGCACTCGAGGAAGTTGCGGCAGCAGATGGTGCAACCTCGACCATCATGAGTGTTCATAACTCGGTTGGTTGTGTACCTATTTTAAAATTTGGGACCGACGAGCAAAAAGAGCGCTTTTTAAAGCCTTTGGCACAAGGTGAAATGATTGGAGCTTTTGCCTTAACCGAACCGCATACTGGCTCAGATGCAGCAGCCATCAAAACCCGTGCGGTGAAAGATGGCGACGATTACATTTTAAATGGTGCCAAGCAATTTATTACCTCGGGTAATAATGCTGGCGTCATTATCGTGTTTGCCGTGACCGATCCGAGCGCAGGTAAAAAGGGCATTAGTGCATTTTTAGTCCCACGCGAAACACCGGGTTATGAAGTGATTCGTGTTGAAGAAAAACTGGGTCTGCATGCTTCAGATACGTGTCAGATTGCTCTGACAGATGTACGCATCCATAAAAGTCTCATGCTAGGTAAAGAAGGTGAGGGTCTGAAAATTGCTCTTGCCAATTTAGAAGGTGGGCGTATTGGTATTGCTGCACAAGCAGTCGGTCTAGCACGTGCGGCACTCGAAGAAGCAACTCGTTATGCCAAAGAGCGTATTACTTTTGGAAAACCAATTTTTGAGCATCAAACCATCGCATTTCGCCTTGCCAGTATGGCAACCGAAATTGAAGCAGCGAGACAACTGGTTCACTACGCTGCGCGTCTCAAAGAAGCAGGCCAACCGTGTCTCAACGAAGCCTCAATGGCTAAGTTATTTGCTTCAGAAATGACTGAACGTGTGTGCTCAAGTGCCCTACAAGTGTTTGGTGGCTATGGCTATCTCAGAGACTTCCCAATTGAACGTATTTATCGTGATGCGCGTATTTGTCAAATTTACGAAGGCACGAGTGATATTCAACGTTTAGTCATCGCACGTAGTCTATAAAACCAGAACAAGGAATAAATAATGCAGTGGCAAAGTATTTTATTAGAAAAGCGTAATGGGGTTGGATTGATTACCTTAAATCGCCCTCAAGCGCTCAATGCCTTAAACAGTGAATTAATTAGTGAAATTAATCAGGCATTAGATCAACTCGAAAAAGATCGTGAAATTGGCTGTATCGTATTGGCAGGCTCTGAAAAAGCTTTTGCCGCAGGGGCTGACATTAAAGAAATGGCTGATTTGGAATTTCCTGATATTTATTTAGATGATTTTTTTCATCTTGCAGACCGTATTGCACAGCGCCGTAAACCTTTAATTGCTGCGGTGAGTGGCTATGCATTGGGTGGTGGCTGTGAATTAGCACTCATGTGTGACTTTATTTACTGTGCTGACAATGCCAAGTTTGGTTTACCCGAAGTCACTTTAGGGGTAATTCCGGGTATTGGTGGGACACAACGATTAACCCATGCTATTGGTAAAGCTAAAGCAATGGAAATGTGCCTTACCGCTCGCCAAATGGGCGCAGTAGAGGCAGAACAAAGTGGTTTGGTTGCACGTGTGTTTAGTAAAGAAGAATTACTTGAACAAACCTTGCAAGCCGCTGAAAAAATCGCAGCACGGTCTTTAACTGCAAACGTGATGCTCAAAGAAACCATTAACCGAGCTTTTGAGGTGAACCTCACCGAAGGTTTACGTTTTGAACGCCGCATGTTCCACTCCATTTTTGCAACTGCGGACCAAAAAGAAGGCATGCAGGCCTTTGTTGAAAAACGGCAGGCAAATTTTAAAAATCAGTAAGAGATCAATAAAATGAATACAGAAAATCACTTAATGATTGAGCGACAAGGTAAGCTCGGCATGATTACCTTAGACCGTGTGACTCATCTTAATGCATTGTCGCTAGATATGATTGAAGGGATTGGTGCCCAATTGGAACTGTGGTGAAATGATGCTGCTGTTCAGGCGATCTTAATCAAATCAAATAGCCCAAAAGCCTTCTGTGCAGGGGGCGATATCCGCTATCTCTACGACAGTTATAAAAATGGCACAGCCGATTACAAAGGCTACTTTAGTGCCGAATATAAAATGCTCAATACACTGCGCGAATATGAAAAGCCAATCATCGTTGTGCTTGATGGCTATGTATTAGGCGGTGGTTTTGGCTTGGCTCAGGCGTGTCACATTGTGGTAAGCAGTGAAAAGTCCAGATTTGCTATGCCTGAAACAGCGATTGGTTTTTTCCCGGACGTTGGCGCAACTCATTTCCTGTCTCGCCTTGATGATATTGGCGTTTATATGGCAATTACGGGTGAGCAGATTAGTAGTAGCGATGCGCTCTATCTCGACTTAATTGACTACCATGTACCAAGCGAGCAGTTACAAGATTTACAAAACGCTCTCGTCGAAGCACCAAGCTTAAGCAAAGAGGGAATTGAACGCATCATTACCCGATTTATTACTCGGCCTGCCGAAAGTGAGCTTAAACAACTTGCCGAAGGCATCCGTAAACATTTTGGATTTCAGCATTTAGATGAGATTGAGCAAAGCCTTGAAAATGAACAGGATGAAAGCTTAAAGGCTTGGGCGAGTAAGATGCTTAGTATTTTGCAGCAGCGTTCATTTATTGCCAAACAAACCAGCTTGAAACTGCAATATTTAGGGCGCGGCCTTTCACTACAGCAGTGTATGCAGCTTGAGCGTGATTTACAGGATATCTGGTTTGAGCATGGTGACTTTATTGAGGGCGTTCGTGCGCTCATTGTTGATAAAGATAAACAACCACGGTGGCAAGAACGTAATCCGGAGCTAGAGCAAATTTTAGAAAAACTAAGCTAACCCCATTTTAAAAACACACAAAAAGCTTAAGGAGATCAAGCGAGACCTGAACATGCTTATGGTCAGGACAGATCATAAGCATAAAAAGACAAAACAAGAAAATCTAAAAAGGACATTACGATGCAAACAATACATGGAAACGGTTCACATCCTAAAAAGTCGTCACATCGATTAGCAGGCATCTCTAGCATGGTCGGTACCACCATTGAGTGGTATGACTTTTTTGTTTACGGTGCGGCGGCGGCACTCATTTTTAACAAGTTATTTTTCCCCAATCTGGACCCACTTACAGGTGTACTTGCGGCATTTGCAACCTATGCCGTTGGGTTTATTGGGCGGCCCTTAGGTGGCTTAGTCTTTGGTCATTTTGGTGACAAGATTGGCCGTAAGTCGATGCTGTTGTTGACACTTATGCTCATGGGAATTCCAACGGTACTGATTGGACTCTTACCAACCTACGAATCAATTGGATATTGGGCTGCAATTGGCTTGGTGATCTTACGATTTATTCAAGGTATGGCCATGGGTGGTGAATGGGGCGGTGCCGTGCTTATGGCCGTTGAACATGCACCCGAAGGTGGTAAAGGGTTTTGGGGAAGTTTGCCACAGGCGAGTACAGGTGGTGGCTTAATGCTCGCCTCAATCGCGCTAGGACTGGTGTCGTTATTACCTGAGCAAGCACTGTTTAGCTGGGGCTGGCGTTTACCATTTCTTGCCAGCATTATTTTACTGGCAGTGGGCTGGTATATTCGTGTAAAAGTGCCTGAGTCACCAGATTTTGAAAAAGTAAAACAGCAGTCTGAAGAAGTCAAAGTTCCTGCCTTTCAGGTTTTTAAAAACCATCCAAAACAACTTATCACCATTATTTTGGCGAGAGCTGCTGAAAATGCATGGTTTTATATTGCGTCAACATTTACGCTAGCTTATACCACTGCACAACTTGGTATTCCCCGCCAAGATATTTTATTTGCCACCATTTGTGGTGCAGCCGTGATTTTATTTATGACGCCGTTATGCGGACATTTGTCCGATAAAGTCGGTCAACGCAATATGTTTATGTTTGGCTTATGCGTATTAGCACTTTACTGCTATCCATTTTTTAGCATGCTCAATACCAAAGATCCGGTACTGGTCTGGACTGCAATTGTTTTGGCAATTGGTGTGGTGTTTCCAATTATGTATGCGCCACAAGCTCAGCTTTTTGCGCGTCAATTTCCTGCTGAAATTCGTTATAGCGGTATCTCGATTTCAGTACAGTTGGCAGGTGTTTTGGGTGGTGGTTTAGCCCCTATGATTGCCACCAAGCTGCTCAGTATTGGGCAAGGTAACCCATATTTAATTATGCTTTATATTGGCAGTATGGCTGTCGTTGCAATTATATCGACCTCATTTATGCCGCGTGATAGAAACCCTAAAACGGATGAGGCTTATTATAAAAAGACAAACCTAAATTTAAAAACTAAGATTGATTGATACGCGTTATTTATTCTTCGCAATAAGCGTATTTCTTGATTATAAAAAAACCAGGTTAACTCATGTCCGAGAGACAAGAGTTAACCTTTAAACCATTACACATCAATTAAACAGGCAAACATAGAATAGCCATCAATCGTCATTGGTGGGCCTGCACGATGGGCGCGAAAACCAGCAGCACGTAATAAACGCTCTACACCCAGAGGAGAGGTCGTAATAAGTTGTTTGGCCCCTTGTTCTCTTGCATAGTTAATCGCTTCTTGCAGAATTGCAATTGAAACCGGTGATGATACTGCTTGGCTTGTTGTTGCAGGCGGATTTGAAAAATCTACGGCTGAAAATCTTGATAATTCCCAAATTTCTGGGGAACACGGGAGAGGTATTCCATTCAGTAATTGAGGAAATATTTCACCAAGTAAATACGGTTGAGTCGTAGGTAGTAATCTGGCACAGCCAATAATATTAGAGTCTCTATCTTGAGCGACCACATAAGCTGTATCGACTTTATCAAATTGATCGAGTTCTTCATTATGTGGGCAGTTTAACTCCCATCCTAAATGCTCAACAAATACCTTATAACGGTAACTTTTAAATTTGCTATATAAGCCTTCTGAAAAATTGTTTTGAAATCCAGCAATAATATTCACTACAAGTGCTTCCACTTATTTTTGATGTGACTTTACTGAACAGCTGGAAAGGCGGTAACTGTAAAAATTTACAGGTTTCTAAGAGAAATTCAGACTTACTTTAGACTTGATTAAGCTTGTATTGATTTGAGCATAAATGAACTGTTCCCAGAACAAAGTATCTATCTTCCTTTTGATTAATGTTTCAGTGCTATCAAATCCAATATCTGTACCAGATATATCAACAATCATAATATTGCTTCTAGGCAGACCAGTTCGTTTTAAAGTAACAAAACCGTTTTGTTCAACGAATTCCCAGTCCCATCCTGTACTTAAAGCAGGAGTTTTTAATGTCGCCCATTCAGTAAAACCATAATAAACAATTTGAGATTTTTCAATTTGGGTTGATTCAACGATAGATACAACGTCTTGAAAAGGGTAATTCATGAGTTGGTTCTCATTCATACGAATAAAACCATCTGTCGAAATTGAAAAATGAGGGGTAATGTTGGCCATGCTACCTGTTCAAGTACCCTGAAATAGAAATCTTTTGATAAATACCATAAATTATTGCCAATTAAATACTGTTATGTTTAACAGGTTAAATATAATTTGATGCTCTATATCGTTAAGCTATTCTTATTGGAAGATTATTCAAGTATTAAGGTTGGCTAAAGTAAAAAATGATTATCTTGTAGTTATAATATAAAAAATGCTTTTGATAATGCTCAATTGACTTACTTTTTTTAGCTTTTTTAGGTGGCTTTTATACTTGTTATTAAAACAATAGTTTTAACTAAAATAAGCCACCATGTAATTATTTGATTTGCTAAATAATTATTTATTTTTTTAGTTTGAATATATAATGATTGGTAAAATTATATTTCTTGGATCATTGTTGAAATGTATTATTTAATTAAATTAATAAAATATAATTTCAAGATTAAATAATGAGCATTGTTTTTTTATTTTAAAAACTATATTTTTTGGAATAAAATGCATCCTGTAAAATTTAATTTTTTCAAGCATAATCTGTATATTGAATATAACAACCTTAAAGGCTTTCAGAAATTTAGTTTATCTGAATAATTTACAAACATTTGGGCTTAAAAGTGTTGTTAATTGGATGATGAGTTCAAAATCTGCAATTGAGAAAGTAATAAAAGAAGATGAAGTAGTGGAAATATTTTAACAGCCTCATAATCTTTTAGATTTTTGTAGAGTTCTATTGAAATAAAGGTAAAAAAAATAGCCCTACGCTTCAATTTAATTATTTGGATTCACAAGAGATAACTGAACAAAAAATAATTTCTGAATGGAGCCTAATGAGAGCAAATGGAAAGTTGGCAAGAGGATTTATTATCAGCATTTTTGGTCGTAAAAAATGAAGATGAATTGTTTGAAGTAGTCAAATCTACAGCGTCAAAGCTTGGATTTGATTATTGTGCTTATGGTATGCAGTCACCGCTGTCTATTGCTGAACCAAAAACAATTATGTTGAATAATTATCCTCAGGCATGGCAAAAGCGCTATATAGAACAACGTTACGTGAAGGTAGACCCTACTGTGCAGCATTGTATGGTATCACTTCAACCTCTTGTCTGGTCGAGTCAAAATGCAAAAACACAAGAAGAAAAAGATTTCTGGGAAGAGGCGCGTTCTTATGGTTTAAATGTCGGTTGGGCTCAGTCAAGTCGTGATTTTATTGGGACGAGAGGGATGTTAACACTAGCAAGATCCACCGATCAATTATCAGAAAAAGAGCAAAAAGCACAATATACAAATATGTATTGGTTGACCCAAACAGTGCATTCCAGCATTGCTAAAATTGTCAATGATGTAGAATTCTCTCAGTTCAACCTTTATTTAACGAACCGAGAAAAAGAAGCTTTACGTTGGACAGCAGAGGGTAAAACCTCAGCAGAGATTGCTCAGATTATTGGGGTTACTGAAAGAACTGTAAATTTTCATCTTTGTAACTCGATGCAAAAATTAAATGTAAATAATAAAATTTCAGCAGCTATTCGAGCAGTAATGCTGGGACTTTTGTAAAAAGATATATAAAGAATATAGAGTATTATAAAATAAATAATTATATGATATTTGTTTAAATATTTTTATAATGTGTATTTTAAGTTTTTATTTTAAAAAGTTAATCTATGAATTTAAAATAATGAGTAAGTTTATTATTTTTAAATAAAATTATTTATAGTTTATTATAATAATGTATAAATTAAATTTTAATTATCTGAAATAAAATTAAATAGGCGGTATTAGTAATTTAATCTTAAAAGTAAAATTATATGAGAGTTGATATTATTTGATAATTTATCTTTAAAAGAACTATAAATTATATCTCATATAGAAACTAAAAAAATTAAAACAAACGCAGCAGAAGAAAAACTGAGTAATGATCTGAAGATTAAAAAATTTTACTTAAGAGTATCTAAAAGTAGATCAAAGAATGGTCGCTTTTTTAATTATTTAAAAGTTCTTAACTATATAACTGAATAAAAATAATTTTTAAAAATATTTTAGCTTCTTATTTTTCAATAAGTAACATCTAACCTGTAAACCCTTACAGGTGTAATAAAGGACACTTGTGAATAAAATATAATGTGAATTTATATTTTAAAGAAAAAGTATATTCATTTTTATTAAAACCCCCAACTAGAAATTAATTTCTGAATCAGCAGGTTTTAAGGGTTAATTATAATTAATCGGAGTAAGTTATGGCTGTAATGTGTACGGATAATATCATTGCAACTTTGGAATCCCACGCGAACCTAAATGGGGGTAAGACTGCTTTTGAGTATTTGGGACGCCAATCTGGTGGGATTCAATCTCTAACGTATGCAGATCTGAATAAGCGAGTTCAACACCAAGCTCAGATATTAATGAACCTTGTAGACAGTGGTGATCGTGCAGTGTTGCTGTTCGAACCGGGCCTAGACTTTATCGTATCGTTCTTTGCTTGTCTGAAAGCTAAAATTATCGCAGTACCAGTTAGCCTGCCGTTTAATCGCAATGGTTTTTCTAATATTTTGAATATTATGAATGACTGTGAGCCAAAAATCGTGCTCACAACAAAAAAGATTCTTGAGTTATCCGGCCTAATTACATTAAAAGCTCAAAATGAAAGTTTAATACTACATGCTGTTGATACGGAATTTCAGCGGGACTTGGTGGAAAAGGATTTTCCTTATATTGATGCAGATGATGTTTGTTTCCTTCAATACACTTCAGGATCGACCGGTTGGCCTAAAGGTGTAATTGTCACCCACAAAAATATTATGGCAAATGAAGCCATGATTACGGAAGCTTTTTGTACACAACCTGATGATATCGGCCTTACATGGTTGCCTGTTTATCATGATATGGGATTGATCGGCTCGGTTTTGCAGAGCGTGTATGTGGGGCTAACTTGTTATGTAATGTCGCCTCTGGACTTCATACGTAAGCCGCTTAAATGGCTACAATTTATTAGTGAAAAAGGCGTCACGATCAGTGGTGGTCCAAACTTTGCGTATGAGTTGTGCTTGCATCGTATTTCAGATGAAGACGCAGCAACGCTTGATCTGAGCCGCGTACGTGTACTATTTAACGGTGCGGAACCAATCAAAGCGCATGTTATGCAGCGTTTCATGGAGAAGTTCAATACTCAGTCCAAACTGAAACTAGATACTTTCTTGCCATGCTATGGCTTGGCGGAAGTGACGCTCTTAGTCAGTGGTGTGACTGGCCCTCTCAATGCAATTTCTCTTGATCGTGATAAGTTGAATGCCCACTTGGTACAAACCAGTCAGGATCAGACCGCGGTGCAAGTGGTGAGCTGCGGCAAGATCTCGGCGCACATTGATTGCCGTATAGTTAATCCACATACCCATAAAGAAGTAGCAGCTCATGAAGTTGGTGAAATCTGGCTAGCAGGAGAGAGTGTCACAGCAGGCTACTGGCAGAAGCCAGAGATCAATCAGGAAACCTTTGAAGCAACGATCCTTGATGAAGCAGGTCAGCCAAGTAAAGAATATTACTTAAGAACGGGTGATATGGGCTTTATCAAAGATGGAGACCTGTATGTAACTGGCCGTCTTAAGGATGTAATTATTATCCGTGGCAAAAACTATTACCCACAAGATATCGAATGCTCTGTTGAAATGGCACATCCTGCTGTTCGTAAAGGCTGTGTTGCAGCAGTAAATTTTGCTGATTCTGAGGGTGTTACGGTTGTACTTGAGATCAAGAAGAAATCATTAAACAAGACTCTTAATTTTGAAAACATCAGGACTCAGGTTAAAGAACAAGTGGCGGCTGATATTGGCTTACCTGTAGATGGTGTCTATTTACTGCATCAAGGCCGAATAAATAAAACGACTAGCGGCAAAATTAGAAGAAGAAAAATTAAAGAACAGATCGAGCGAGGTCAGCTGGTCTGTTTGACCCATCCAAACCGTAGAACGGTGATTGCTCGAAATTATATCAAGAACGGCTTAGACGTCATCCGTGATCGTGAGCAGCGGGGGCAGTTGATTCGTTATAGCTCCAATCTACTCAACTCAATGATCAAGGAACGTGAAGTGCGCACGCTGATTTTTAATCGTCTGAAAAGTGCTTTGTTTTAACCCTTACCCTTTAATCATTTGAGTGAAAATTCATGTCACTTACTTCCAATTTGCGGCAGTTTCAATCTGCTGCTCGTCTGGAGCAAATTTTAGGCTCCGTACATGATACCAACAATGATTTTTCTTGGTCCGCTGCCATCGAGCGTGATGAAAAGGAACAGTATCCTCAGCGTGCTGTTGATTTTCTGAATGCGGTGGGCATGAACCGTTTCTATGTACCTTCAGAACTTGGGGGGCGCATGGAAATTGGTGAAGAGTTGTTATATCTGCATCGTGTGTTAGCACGACGCGATCTAACCATCAATTCGACCTATAGTACGAATGCTTGGTCTGTGATCGTATGGATCGGTGGTAATGCGAATCAATGTCAAAACATCGCTAACCGAATTTTAAGTGGTGCTGCGCCAGCACTAGCTTATAGTGAAAAAGCACATGGTGCAGATCTGTTATCTAGTGAAGTGACTGCACAATCTGGTGAAAGCAAGTATGTCTTAAATGGCGAAAAATGGTCGATCAATCGCGCCACTTTAGGTGACTCTTTAAGTCTGATTGCTAAAACATCGAATGATCGTGGACCGCGTAGTTTGAGTGCATTCTGGCTCGATAAGCGTCAAATGGCTTCCAAAGGAACGTATAGCCTGAACCGTCTGCCAACAGTGGGTATGCGTGGTCTAGATATTAGCGGTATTGGTTTTAATAATGCTGAAATTCACAAAGACGCTCTAATCGGTGAAGAAGGCCAGGGCTTGGAGCTTGGTCTCAAGACACTACAGGTAACACGTGCATATTGCAGTAGTTTCTCGCTCGGAGCGGGTGACACGATGCTACGTATCGCGACCGAATTTGCTATTGAGCGCGAGTTATATAACAAAAAAGTGATAAACATTCCGCTAGTGCGTGAGCAACTCGCCACCGCCTATGCTTATCTTTTAGCGGCTGAGGTGTTATCACTCGTTGGTGCGCGTGGATTACATGTTTGTATCAATCAATTCAGTACATGGTCACCAATCGTCAAGGTCGTAGTACCTGAGTATGTAGAGTCGCTTGCCAAGATCACTTCTTCAGTGCTTGGCTCACGTTTTTTCTTAAGAAATGCATATGCTGATGGAATGTACCAAAAAGCATTCAGAGACCATCTGATTGTTAGTGTATTTGATGGTAGCAGTACCGTCTGTCTAGACAGCCTGAGTTTTCAGCTCAAGTCTGCCAATAAAGGTCGTAGTAAAAAAGCCGATCAACTCAATCAAGCCGAAGCTAAAGCACGCTATCGCCAGTTGTATGACTTGCAGGTAGAGACAGGGGCTATTGATTTTCGTGAGCTTGAGATTTTTAACCGAGATGGTGACTTGGTAATGGAGTCGCTCGGGACAATCATCGAAATGCTCAACAATACCGATGTCACAGCAGGATTGTCTACCCAAACGCTTTCTACACTACGTGAGCGAGCAAACCAGTTGCTTGTTGAACAGCGCTCATTGGATCAAAAAATTCAGGATTACTTTTCAAACTCTGAGCAAAGCAACGAATTTGAAACGCTGCGCTTTAGCCTTGCCCGTGGCTACGCCGAGCTGTTTGCCCGCATTGCTGTGCTGGGTTTCTGGGTTTTTAACCGTCATGGTTTAAGGCCTGCTTTGCAGGATGGTGCATGGCTGATCATTTTCTTAAATACCGCTGAAGGAGAGACATCTCCTCCTATGGCATCAGTACGTGAAAGCACATTGGCAGATTTGCTAGACCGAATTTCAACTAACCATATGTTATCTGTTATCGATTTTGCATTGGCACCGCGCGATGCCAAACCAGTTAAAGAGGAGATTACCCCATGAATAAGGATAAAGCTTACTGGAGCGCGATCATTCGTACACTAGTAGCCAAAGAAATGCGTGTAGAGCCTGAGACGATTGATCCAGAGCAAAAATTTACCAGTTATGGTCTTGATTCGATCGTTGCTTTGTCTGTCTCTGGGGATTTAGAAGATCTGACAAAACTGGAGCTTGAGCCGACATTACTATGGGATTACCCAACAATTAATACATTGGCCGAATATCTTGTTTCTGAGTTGCAACAGGGGGTTGCTTCATGAATAACATTGCACACCTAGAGCCAAAAATTCTGTCACGTCACGCGATTTCTGCAGAGCAGCTTGGTATTTGGTATATCCAACGTTTTGAGCCAACTTGCAGTGCCTACAATATGGTGGTGGCCTTTGATGTAAAGGTCAATCAACCATTAGGCAACAAACCGATGGAGATTTTGGAAGCGGTGATGGATGATTACCCGCTATTGCGTGTAAGCATGCCTGCCAATGAACAGGGGATTGAGCAACTTATCTGGGATCGCGTGTATCCTAATATTATTTTCACTGATGCTCGACATGTTGAAGCTTCTGATTTGACGCAATTGGTTGAACAAGATACCAAGCAACCATTTGACCTGACTCAACCACCATTGTGGCGTATTCATTGTTATGAACGTGGTCAGAATCATTATGTGGTTGCAGTTGTGATTCATCATGCCTTAATGGATTTCTGGTCAATTGGTCTGTTGCTGCGTGATGTCTGCAAGCGCTTTGGACTAATTACAGAGTCAAATGCAGTAGACGGAATTGAGTTCGCACAGTATGCGGATAAGCAGAAGAACAATGCGACCGACGATGCTGATGAAAGCCTACTTTTCTGGAAAAATGCGTTACAGCACGCACCACATGTGCATAGTATTCCGCTTGATTACCCACGTCCAGCTGTGCAGCAACATAAAGGTAGCTCGGTGATTTTCCGTGTGCCTGAGTCAGTATCATCTGGGCTTGTGAGCTTGGCGAAAGATTATGATATCACATTGTTTGGTCTTGTACTATCTGGCTTTTATATCCTACTGAACAAACTATCAAATGAAAATAATCTAGTTATTGCCACAGCAGTAGCAGGTAGGCTTGAGCGTTCTTTGCGTAATGCGCTTGGGCAATTTGTCAATACAATAGCTCTTCATGTAGACATTGATGCTGATCAAACCTTACGCCAATTTACGCAACAGGTCCAAGAACAATTAAAACAAAGCCTAAAACATCAAAAAGTTGCCTTTTCTAGAGTAGTTGAGGCTGTCTCACCAAAGCGCGATGGCAGTATTAACCCATTGGCTCAGGTGGGAATGTTCTGGGAACGTCTAGGCGGCATGGATGAGTTTAAGGAACTACTCTTACCAATCCAGAATCCAGCTACATTAGTTGGTCAAGACCTGACTTTAGGAAGCTTTCCAGTTCGCCAGCAAGAAGGTCAATTAGACATTATGCTGGAAATGGGGGGTGAATATCAGGGTGAACTGGTTGGTGTACTGAAATACAATTCCGAAATATTCTCTGCAGAGTCTGCCGAGAATATGGTGCAACTGCTGCAAATCATACTATCGGAGATGGTGACCCATCCTGAGCGTAAGCTCATTGAGTTAGATATTGCTCCTAGTTATGCGAATAACATCCAGCTAGGCTATCTACATGGTCAGGTTACGGACTATTCTAAGCATGATTTATTGGCAATGATTCTGAAGCAGATTGACGAGCGTGGTGACAACTATGCTACGACCTGCAGAGATCATGCTGTCAGCTATCATGAGTTAGGTCAGCATATCGCTGGTATCGCTGAATATTTGCGTGCACACAATATTACCAATGGTGATCGTGTAGGTCTGATGTTAGACCGTACTACGCTATTGCCTGCTGCAATCCTCGGAATTTGGGCGGCAGGAGCAGCATATGTGCCATTAGATCCTAGTTTCCCAAGAGAACGTCTGCATAACATCGTAGAAGACGCTGAACCTAAAGTCATCTTGACTCAAGCCGAGTTAATGGATGCTGTTAATGTTTCTGTGCCTCGTTTAGATATTAATCGAGCTGGTGTTGTACCTCTTGAGCAAGTGCGTGAGACACTTGCCTTTGGAGATACCGCTTATGTGATGTACACCTCAGGTTCGACAGGGAAGCCTAAAGGTGTGCGTATTGGGCATCCTTCAATGGCTAATTTCTTGCTGTCTGTGAATGATAGGCTGCAAGCAACGCCAGATATGCAGTTATTGGCGATTACGACTTATGCCTTTGATATTTCTGTTGTTGAGCTATTGATTCCGTTGATGTACGGCGGTGTGGTACACGTCTGCCCACGTGAGGTATCGCTAGATGGTAACTTGCTGGTGGACTATATGCAGGCGAAGTCGATCAATATTATGCAGGCAACACCAGCCTCTTGGAAAATGCTTTTAGATAGCGACTGGAACGGTATTCCGGGTATGACTGCAATTAGTGGCGGCGAGGCACTCGATCCTATACTTGCAGAAAAACTTTTGGGCAAAGTAAGTTGTCTCTGGAATATCTATGGTCCGACCGAAACTACAGTATGGTCCAGTGCAGCTCACATTACCGATGCAAAATTGATTGATTTAGGCCAGCCAATGGCGAACACCCAGCTCTATGTTCTTGATGAACAACAGCGGTTGGTCCCACGCGGTGTTATGGGAGAGCTCTGGATTGGAGGCGATGGTCTAGCAATTGATTACTGGCATCGACCTGAGCTCACAAATACACAATTCAGAACCTTACCATCTCTACCAAATGCTGGTCGACTTTATCGTACTGGAGATAAAGTCTGTTTGCGTATGGATGGGCGTTTGACCCATCACGGACGTCTGGACTTCCAAGTCAAGATCCGTGGATTCCGTATTGAACTGGGTGAAATCGAGAATGTTCTCAAACAGATCGATGGTATTACAGATGCAGTAGTGTTGGTTAAGACCACTGCCGACAACGATCAGAAATTAGTAGCTTATGTGACTGGACATGACATTGACATGGCAGGTTTGAAAAAGACCCTGCAACTCCATCTCCCAGCTTATATGGTGCCAAGTACGTTTATCCGATTGGATGAATTTCCAATGACGGGTAGTAACAAAATAGATCGTAAGGCGTTCCCTGAGCAAGTGTTTGAGCAGAGCAATGATTATGTTGCACCACGAGATTCGATCGAAATCGAGCTATGTACTACCTTTGAGCAGATTTTGTCAGTTAAGCGAGTGGGTATACATGATGATTTCTTTGAGTTAGGCGGGCATTCATTACTTGCGGTGAAGCTTGTCAATCATCTCAAGAAGGTATTTGGTACCGAATTATCAGTTGCCTTACTAGCACAGTACTCCACTGTAGAAAGTTTAGGCGAGATCATCCGTGAAAATAAAGAAATCAAACCTTCCATCGTAATCGAATTACGTCGTGGAACCTATGAACAACCGTTGTGGCTGTTCCATCCGATTGGTGGTAGTACTTTCTGTTATATGGAGCTTTCGCGTCATCTCAATCCGAATCGTACTTTACGTGCTATTCAGTCTCCAGGATTGATTGAAGCAGATGCCGCTGAAGTAGCCATTGAAGAAATGGCGACACTCTATATTGCTGAAATGCAAAAGATGCAGCCTCAGGGGCCTTATTTGCTCGGTGGATGGTGCTTTGGTGGTGCGATTGCATACGAGATCAGTCGTCAGTTGCGTCAAATGGGGCAGCAGGTCACAGGGATTGTCATGATCGATACTCGTGCTCCAATTCCAGAAAATGTACCTGAAGATGCCGATGATGCCATGCTCTTGTCTTGGTTTGCTCGTGATTTAGCTGTCCCTTATGGGAAAAAGTTGACGATCCCAGCGCAATACTTGCGCGAATTAAGTTCAGATCACATGTTTGATCATGTGCTTAAAGAAGCTAAAGCTATCAATGTTATACCTTTGGATGCTAATCCATCAGATTTCCGACTTTACTTTGACACTTATTTGGCTAATGGCGTCGCACTCCAGACCTATTTCCCAGAACCTGAAGATTTTCCGATCCTCTTGGTCAAGGCTAAAGATGAGATGGAAGATTTCGGGGAAAGCCTCGGTTGGGATCAACTGATCAAAGATACGCTTACACAAGTGGATCTGCCTGGTGACCATTCATCGATTATGTTCGCTGAGAACGTGGCGGCTGTGGCCCAGACAATTGATCAGATGTATCCAGTTCCTGCATAAAAAATATAAGAAGGTAGAACCACTATGGTGACCATAGAACATGCTTTCCTCATACCAGGCGATATTGACAAGGTCTTTAAATATCTTGCCAACCCGGGTCATGATGCAAGCTGGCAATTGTCATGTAAGCATTCTGAGCTACTAGATAATACTCCGCGTGTGGGCAGTAGGTATGAAATCGGTTTGACCTTTGCTGGTCGTGAGTTGGCCTTTAAAGGTGAAATTACCCATCTGGTACCCAACAAATTATATGCCTTTCAAGTGCTAGAAGGCCCTTTTCTTTATACGGGTACTTACCACTTTAAACCGCATCCAGAAGGTACATGGATTGAGTGGCTTTTTGTGGCGGAACCAGGCGGCTTTTTTGGTGTCTTTCCCGATGCACTGCTAAAAAAGATGGTTCTTGCCCAGTTCAAGAAAGATCTTATTAATCTCCAAGCACTGGCCAAAAAGGGTGGAACCTATGAGGCAGTGAGTCAGCAAGCACAGGAGATCGAAGAACCGTCGCAAGAGATCGAGAAGCCATCACAAGAGATTGAAGAGCCAGCACAAGAGGCCGATAAAAAATCACACGAGATCGAAACACCACTTCAAAAGACTCATCCAGTGATGGAAAAATATGCGCGTTGGATTCTCAGCCATCGCCGTATTGTGCTGACCGTAGTCATGCTCTTAACGATTGTCTTGGCATATCTCGCATCGGGCGTAAAAATTATTATTGATCCGGGCGCACTTGCACCTAATGGGCATCCTTATATCACCTCGACCAAACTGATCGAAAAGAAATTCGGTTCCAAGTATATGGTCGTGATCGGCATTACACCGAAACAAGGTGATATTTATCAGCCGCAAGTATTAGAAAAAGTTAAACATATTACCGAAGAAGTTGACAATGCACCTGGCGTAGTTCGTTCTACGATGATGAGTCTGGCTGCACGCCAAGCCAAAGGGATCATGGCTAATTCGGAAGGGTTTGATGCCAAGAAATTATTGCCAACCAGTTCTGTAATTCAGGACGATATCGATCATTTGAAAAAAATGTTGGCAATGAACCCGACCTATATGAATTCAGTCGTATCTAAAGATCAAAGAACTGCTGCAATTTTGCTTGAGCTTGAGGAAAGCCCGGAAGGCTTCCAGAAGATGATGGCTCCAATCAACAAAATTGTAGAGAGCGAACAATCCAAAGATATGACCATCAGTGTTGGTGGCAATCCCGTCTATCTCGATAAAGCTGAAGATTATTCTAAGCGTATCAATATCTTGTTCCCAATTGCTGTGTTGGTGATCGGTTTATTGCACTTTGAAGCATTTCGCAGTAAGCAGGGGTTGATCTTGCCACTCGTTACAGCTTTGCTGTCTGTGGCATGGGGTATGGGCATGATGGGCCTATTTAAACAGCCGATGGATATTTTTAACTCACCTACACCAATTTTGATTTTGGCCATCGCAGCAGGTCATGCCGTACAGTTGTTAAAGCGGTACTACGAAGACTTTGACCGCTTGCTTGCTCAAGGGATGGAGCCTAAAGCTGCCAATAGTGAAGCTGTTGTTCAATCTCTGGTCCGTGTGGGTCCGGTTATGATATTGGCTGGCGGAATTGCAGCAGCCGGGTTCTTCTCTCTGTTAACTTTCAATATTCCGACTATTCGTTCATTCGGTATTTTTACTGGGATCGGGATCATTAGTACACTCGTGATTGAGATGACTTTTATTCCGGCACTGCGCTCGATGTTGCCACCACCTTCTGCTACGAAGGTCAAACGTAAAGGTCTACCGATATGGGATTGGATTCCAAACCGTATTGGTGATGCTATTTTGTCAGTTCGTCCGCGAATGATGTTAATGACTGCGATTGCGGTAGTAGGTGCCTTACTTGCTATCGGTACCAGCCGTATTGTAGTAGATAACGATAGTCGAAATTTCTTCTCGCGTGACCTACCAATGCAGCAAGACGACAGATTTTTGAATCAGTCTCTTGGTGGAACAAATAGCCTATACATTATGGTCGATACTAAAGTTCGTGATGGTATCGAAAACCCTGAAATTCTCAAAGCAATTGATAATACAGAAAAGTTCGCGAATTCAATTCCAGAGGTCGGTAAAACAATCTCTATTGTGGACTATATCAAACGGATGAATCAGGCCATGAATGCCGATCAGCCACAGGCATTTCAGGTTCCTGCAACCAAAGATGTTGTCGCTCAGTATTTACTGTTGTATTCAATGTCTGGTGAGCCGACGGATTTTGATTCCTACATTGATACCACTCAGCGCTATGCCAAGATTACGATTCTGATGAAAACAGGTAGTAATCATCGCATTACAGAAATCCTTGAATCGTTAAAAACTTATATGGCAGGTCAGTTCGGTGATAAAGCTGTAGTAAGTTTTGGTGGTGACGTGACTCAGACTATTGCTTTAACTGAAACAATGGTTCACGGCAAACTCATGAATATTCTACAAATTTCATTTGCTGTCTTCTTTATATCAGCTTTGGTCTTCCGTTCACTTTCAGCTGGGCTGATCGTTCTGACACCCCTTCTATTCTCAATTCTTGCGATCTTTGGAGTAATGGGTTGGCTCAATATTCCCCTCAATATTCCAAACTCTCTCATCTCGGCCATGGCTGTTGGTATCGGTGCGGATTACGCCATCTACTTCCTCTATCGCTTGCGTGAAATCTTGCGTGAAGAAGGCGGAGATATCAAAGATGCTGTTCGTAAAACCTTAAGTACAGCTGGTAAGGCTTCTCTTTTCGTCGCGACTGCGGTTGCTGGTGGTTATGGTGTACTGTCCTTATCACAGGGCTTCCACGTACATCAATGGCTAGCGCTGTTTATTGTGATTGCGATGCTTTTCAGTGTATTTGCAACCTTAATTATGGTACCTACAATGATTTTGATGCTAAAACCACGTTTTATCTTTTCTTCAAATAAGAAGAGCATTCCTGTTGCACAAACTGTCGTGACAAGCCTTTTGTTGGGTACGGCACTTACTTTTTCACTACCTAAAACATCACATGCAGATGAGGCTCAAGATATTGTTAATCGTAGTGATGATGCCTCTAAGTTCTTGTCTTCAACTGCTAGCGCCAAATTTATTTTGACGTCTAAAAATGGTGAGCAACGTGTACGTATGACTAAAAATATGACCAAGCTTGCTGGAAATACTCAGAACAATATGCGTTTGACTGAGTTCATCTCGCCAGCGGATGTCCAAGGAACTACGACACTGTTGATTGAAAATGCAAAAGGCAGTGATAGCATGTTTGTCTATTTGCCTGCATTGAAAAAAGTACGTCGACTAGCATCAGCGAATAAGGGCGATGCTTTTATTGGTACCGATTTTAGTTATGGTGATGTACTTGGCTATAAGCTCAGTGACTGGAAGTACACTAAACTGGCAGATGGTAAATTTAATGGTAAAGATTGCTACATGATTGAAGCAACGCCAATCAATAATACGGTGAAGAGTGACTTTGGTTATAGCAAACGTCGCATGTGCATACTCAAAGACAACTTTGTTACAGCAACCATCGACATTTGGGATACCGCAGGTAAGCCGTTAAAGCACATTGAGTTCACCGATATCCGTCCTTACGGCAAAGTGAAACCAAGATGGCAGGCTATGAAATCTATGGCGAAAAACTTGCAAACTCAACATATGACGCAAGTGATCGTCAATGATTTTGTCGCAGAAAAAACTTTATCCGATAAGCTTTTCTCACCGCAGAGCCTTGAAAAATGACGCAAGGTGCCTATTGGGTATTTGCATGCTGTAGTAGCTTTATGCTACTGCAATATGCTTATGCAGATGACAGCGAAATTAGTTTTGTAAGCCAGAACTCGGTCAGACTCGATGTGTGGTCATCAGATCGTGATTTAAGTTCGTTAAAAAATATTGGGCAAGCAAGTTTCTGGTCCAATGGTACGCTTAAGTTTAACCCAGCGTTTAAGATCCATTACGATATAAATATTGGAGACGAAACGGACCATACTGTAAATCCGGATCAGGTGAGTAAGGTGAATCGCAACTTACGTGAGTTGTATGCATCTTATAACTGGGATCAAACGTTTTATTTCGACTTTGGTCGCCAGATTGTGGTCTGGGGGAGAGCTGATGGGATTAACCCAACGGATAATCTATCACCTCGTGACTATACGCGTTTAGTACCAGATGAGACAGATCAGCGTCTTGGAAATGATGCACTCAAATTGACGTATATTCCTGAATCTGGAACTAATAAATGGACGGCATTATGGTATCCGCGTAGCCGTTCAGATGTGATTCCATTGCGTCAGATTGCTGGTGTTCAGTATGACATAGACCGTAAGAGCCGTCCTGCGTTTGCAGTGCGTTGGGATTATTCCGTAGATGGTCTAGATGTAGGTGCATCGTATTTTTCAGGTTTAGATCACATGCCTGATCTGTCATTGCAGTCGTTATCTCCAACAGGAGCAACGTTACAATTGAAAAATAATCCTATGTCTGTCTATGGGATTGATTTCAGTTATAACCGTAACGATATCGTGTGGCGTGGTGAAGCTGCATATACAAAGACTGACTCGGATGGCAGCGAAGATCTTACACATAAGAAAAATAATTTAACCGTGGTCATGGGACCAGAATGGTCATTAAAAAATACTACGCTAAGCTTAATGGGTGTGTACAAACATACAGAGGACGTAAGGTCTGCCGATAGCTTGACAGATCCATTATTAAGAGAAGTTTACCGTTATCAGCAAACAATTAGTGATCAATATCAGCAAAATCAGTATGGAGCTATGCTGCGCTATGCACTTAACCTGCTGAATGATAATTTAAAATTAGAAGTAACAGGGTTCTATTTTTCGCCCAAACCGAATGAGTTACTAAGAGTACGTATTAATTACAACCTCAATGATCACTGGCAGCTGAATGCAGGTGGCGATCGATTCTGGGGCAGAAATGATACGGTGTTAGGACAATTTAGAGATAACAGTCTGGTGTATGCCCAGGTTCGATATAACTTTTAAGATAATTCGCTCCAAAACAATGCTGGAGTTTGCAGTCCCTAATTAAGGTGATTTATGAATAATTTAAATAATGCAAAAAAAGATAATTTTTCACGGAAGACCATATTAGTAACAGGTGCAGCAGGTTTTATTGGCAGTAGATTGATCGTTGAACTTCTACGAGAAGGTCATCAGGTGATTGCTGCACTACGCAATGCGGCAACTAAGAAAGAAAAGCTATTAGGTTTCATTGCAACACAAGGGCTGACAGATCCATCTATTTCTTTTGTTGAGTATGATTTAAGTCATGACTTTAAGTTGGACTCTCTACTAACGGATGCTCAAAAAAAGATCCATGTTGTTTATCATCTTGCAGCATCATTTAATTGGGGCATTAGCAAAGTTGAAGCTCAGCGTACGAATGTTAAATCAGGACTTGCTCTGATTGAATGGGCTGCGACATTGAAACAGCTTGAGCGATTTATCTGGATTGGTGGATATCGTGTCGCTACCCCGCCGCAAGAGTCTGCTGATGATTTGTATTATAAATATGGTGGTTACGAAGCTTCGAAAATTTTAGGGCATCAAGCTTTTATTGAGACATGTAAGCGTTTAAATGTGCCATGGACCGCAATAAATCCGGCGACAGTCATTGATGGTTTTTATACTTATGGTGATATGCAATATATTGGTATTGCCGAAATGATTGATAAGTTATATCAAGGACGTCTGCTGGCGCTGCCTGGTGGGAGTGATACATTCCTGCCACTGTGCAATATGCAATATATCGTGAGCTTTCTCATCCGAACGATATCTTTTCCTGAGACTATTGCTCAGGAGTATGTATTACTTGATCCTGCGACACCTAAATGTCATCGTCTAGTTAACCTAGCTGCCGAGCACTTAGGGGTTAGCGCACCACATTTGCAAATACCTAAAGTTCTGCTCGAGAAATTACCTGAGGTATTGCTTGGTGGCTCAAAAGAGCAGCTCGCTTTTATTTCTAATGAAAACTATCATGTCGCTGAGACAGAAAAGATAGCTGTTAAGATGGGTATCGCAGACCTAATAAATACCAGTCCTTATTTTTCTCGTTGGATTGATCGTCTGGTACTTACACGTTTTGGTCGTATGCAAGCTCCAACGCCTAGCTGTTTCAGCTATCAGAATCGATATTGGACAGAAATCTATACTAAACAACCAGTTGGTTCAGAAAAATCTTCTGCATTATTTTTACACGGTATTCCATTCGATAGCACATGTTGGCTCCCAATCATTAATAAAATCACCTATGATCAGGTCGCTATGATGGACCTACCTGGACTTGGGCGTTCAGGTAGTTATGAGATAATGGAAGATAACAACCATCAATTTATTGATGTTGCTTCAAAGCTTTTAGCACCAAATAGTGTTGTGATTGCTCACTCGTTAGGGTGTCTTTTCGCATTAAATCTTGCAAAGAAATATCCAGATAAAGTTGCTCGCCTTATCCTGATATCACCTTATTTTGTTCAGGCGCGGGCTGCTAAAATATTCCAAATACAGGCCATCTCTAATTTAATTTTCCGTTTTGTGCCGAAAGATATCATTGCTAAAGATCTGCATCCAGATGGACAAAAAAATCCGTCAGTGGGCTATGCGATGGATTCATTATGCCGTGTACCAGTATCTAAGCATATTAGCGAGTATATGCATCTCGTTAATTTGCCACAGCAACGAGCCGCTCAAACTACTCTGCTCAATGAGCTTCGATCTAAAGTCGAGATTATTATTGGAGAGAAAAATCCAATTGTTACCCCAATAAGTCCTGATATTCCTGTACATATCATTGCTGGCGCAGGTCATAATCCACACATTACCCATGTAGAAGCGGTTTATGATTACCTCACACCGGTTCTGACAAAGTATATCAGTACTACAGCACAACTTAGTGATGTCTGATATACCCCAAGTGCAGGTTTATATTTGCCCAGTTTCACGGGTACCAGATAACCATCTCATATTGAGTCATTATCTCAGCTTTCTCAATGCCGCAGAAAAGTTGAGATATGATCAATATCTTCCTCAGGCAGCACGTCTTTTCTTAATTTCTCGTGTCTTAACGAAGTCTGTTCTAGCAGATAAGCTGGGTATTTCAGCCCATCAAGTCAATATTCAATTACAACCGAACGGCAAACCTTTTGTACAAGGTAGTAAGACGATTTATTTTAATCTTAGTCATTCATCGGACGTTATTGTCCTTGCTGTGACTGAAGAAGGGGAAATCGGTGTTGATGTTGAACGAGTGAATCGAGAGTTCCAATGGAAGCGGGTTGATAGCGTTTTAGCGGCGAGTGAAATGGAGTGGATTCAGAAAAATGAACCGATTGACCCATTCAGCGTATATCAGCGGTTTTTTCAAATATGGACCTTGAAAGAAGCCTATATTAAATGTACTGGTCAAGGAATGAGTAGCCATTTAAAGAAGCTTAATTTCCATGTCTTTTCTGAATATATAAAGTTTTTTGATGCAACTAAGGATACTCAAAACACAGAACAATATCATTTTCAAAGCTATGTTTATGATTGCAATTTTATCTTTTCCATATGTTTACAGCAGAGCCACCATATAGAACGCTTTAATATGGACTGTTTCCAATTATTGCCGTGTATATCTATGCATCCAATGAAGCCGACACCTTGTAGATATAACTAAATTAAATGGATATAACTGACAATTTAAAAAGGTGAATCGGGTAGAAGCTAGAAAGTCTTTCGTTGGACTTGAACCGGGTTCTTCTCAGTAAGTTATGCTGTGAATTGATAAAGTAAAAAATAAGGATCGATAAAAAGAAAAAAGCCCCAGTCTTTTGACTAGGGCTTTTTAAATTTGGAGCGGGAAACGAGACTCGAACTCGCGACCCCAACCTTGGCAAGGTTATGCTCTACCAACTGAGCTATTCCCGCATATATGAGCAGTTTTTACTAAAACTTTCTCAAAAAAAACCAATTTGGAGCGGGAAACGAGACTCGAACTCGCGACCCCAACCTTGGCAAGGTTATGCTCTACCAACTGAGCTATTCCCGCGTGCCGCTTATAATACATTAAGCAAAACAAGGGTCAACAACTTTATGCAAATAATTATGCTGATTGCATAAAATAAAAACAGAAATGAGTATTTAGAGCCGTTTTTATTGATAAGTTGCCGAATAAATAGACATTTTGTTTGAAGTCAAAGCGTACAAGAGCAACTTTTGTTTGTGTGTAGACAGGGTATACTAGGTCTAAATATACGAATAATCGTAAAAGGAAAAGCTATGAGCCTTGAACAACAGTTGATTGAACGGTTACAAACCCTTGCACCTAGCCATTTAGAAGTCATTAATGAGTCTGCTGGCCACGGTGGATATTTTCCAGGTAAAGAATCACATTTTAAAGTGATTGTAGTGAGTGAAGAGTTTAACGGCTTGCGTTTGGTTCAACGTCATCAAAAAGTTTATGCCTTGGCTTCTGATTTAATGAATCCGGGACAAATCCATGCTTTAGCAATTCACGCTTATTTACCAAGTGAGTGGCAAGGTCAAGCGCCAGCGAGTCCAGAATGTGCACATGCACCTAAGAGCTAAGGGCTTAGTTTATGGACGCACATTTACTCACTAAAATTATTCATATGACTGCGGTAGCAGCCGCACTTATGGTTTTTGTATTACGCGCTTCTACACTGTTTATTGGTGTACAAGGTCAACAACCTAACCCAGCAGGGCGTAAAGTGTTAGTTGCTTTACAGCATTTGTCATTTACTGTGGTTTTTATTACTGGCGCAATTTTACTGGTGATGAAGAACTTTCAGGTCCAGCCGTGGTTTTACGCTAAAATTATCTTATTTTTAGTGCTCTTATCATCATTAATGAAAGCCTTTAAAAAGGATGACACTATTTTATTAGCCCAGCGCCGTGCGGGTTTGGTTATTAGTGCAATCGCATTTGTTGCCATTATTATTTTGGTCATCGTGAAACCGGTTTTTGCTTAATTGTTCTACATTCTTTGCCTTTTTGCTTAAGCTCTAGGTTAAACTGCATACAGTAAAAAAAATATGTAGAGGGAAACATGTTAACTCGTGTGGTGTTTAACCAAAAAGGCGGTGTAGGGAAATCAAGTATTACTGTAAATTTGGCTGCAATTAGTGCCAAACATGGCTTAAGGACCTTGGTGATCGACCTTGATCCTCAAGCCAACTCTAGCCAATACCTTTTAGGTGAAGAGGCAACATACGCTGCTGATAAAGCAGTTTTAGAACCAAATATTGAAAACTTCTTTGAAGATGTGCTGGGGAATAATCAACAAAAAGGTCTAATTGGTAATGCTATAGGCTCAATTTTAAAAGCCCCTCGTAATAAAGATCTCGACAGTTTTGTACACTCAACATCTTTTGCAAAACTAGATGTGCTTCCGGCTAGCCCTACGCTCGGTGCTCTTGAACATGCACTTGAAAGCAAACATAAAATTTATAAATTACGTGATTCAATTCAAAGCTTAATTGGACGATATGACCGCATTTATATTGATACACCACCAGCTTTTAACTTTTTCACCTTGTCTGCTTTAATTGCTGCAGATAAAGTTCTGATTCCTTTCGACTGTGATGTATTTTCAAAGCGTGCGTTACAAACATTGATTGAAAATGTTCTCGAAACGCAAGATGATCATAATGACCGCTTGGAAATTGAGGGAATTGTGGTGAATCAGTTCCAGTCCCAAGCAAAACTACCGCGGGAAGTGGTTCAACAGTTAAAAGATGAAGGTTTACCTGTACTTAATAGCATGTTACCACCATCAATTTTAATGAAAGAATCACATCAGAAAAATTTACCTTTGGCTCACTTGGCGCCAGAACACAAATTGACTCAATCTTATGAGGCATTGTTCAGCGAAATTGAACCAAAACGATAAGAGAAAAATGATGAAAGGCTTATATCTTGTGCCTTTGGCAGCAGCCACTTTACTATTGGGCGCTTGTGCCACGACGGTAAAACCGACTTATGTGTCTCCGACACAGTATCAATCTTTGAGTTGCCAACAACTGCAAAGTGAATATAACCGTATTCAACAATATATCGACAATGGTGTACAGACTCCAAAAAGTACAGGTATGGGTGTTGGCGTTGGACTTGGTGGCGGCTGGGGACGAGGCGGTTGGGGATTCGGTCCATCCATCTCTGTCAACATGGGGCAATCTTCTTCAACCAAGAACACTGAACTTTCACGTGTAATGGGTCAACAAGAGGCAATTGTTCAGGCTGCTCAGTTTAAGAATTGTCCAATTATTATTCGTAAAAAGGCGAAATAATAGTCAATTTTGAATCACAATATGCTAATCAAAGCATATTGTGATGAATAAAGTTTAGCAAAATGTTTCATAATAAAATCAATATAAATCAAAAGCTTTTTTAAAATATAACTTTAAAGTGGCTGTATTTTTTCTAGTCAATATACTCACTAAACTTGCTATATTTTGCCTATTTCGTTTAAGGTTGCCGCATCTTTATCAATGTGGAAACTTTATGATTGAAAGCTGGTTTTTTGTATTAGCAATGTTGGCTGTTTTGCTTATCCCTGGTCCGACAAATGCATTACTTGCAACCGCAGCTCACTCACAAGGTTTATCTAAAACATTCTGGCTTATTCCAATGCAATGGTTAGGCTATGCCTATGGCATCAGCTTTTGGGCCGTATTTATTCATTTAGCAGCTCCAGTCTGGCCAGCGCTGCTACTCATTTTGCATATTACGAGTGTGCTATATGTATTCTGGATGGCATTCCGTTTATGGAAAACCACACATTTACAACAGTTTAGCCAGAACCATCGCAATATTCGCCCACGTCAACTATTCTTCTCAACTTTAAAGAATCCTAAGTCCTTACTGTTTGCAGCTGGTATTTTCCCAGCTGAAACATGGAATTCGCCCGAAAATTTTCTTATGGTCTTTGCTGCTTTTACTTTGACTCTTATTCCTGCTGCGAGTTTCTGGATGATTTTTGGACGTGCTTTATTAACGGGTTCAATGCAGAAAATAAAAGCCGATCATTTATATAAAGGATCGGCTATGTTACTTATTTTGTGTATGCTTCCGGTGGTATTTCGTTTCTTCTAAAGGAACTCTTAAACGTTAGCTTTACGGTTCTTTAATTTTTCGCGGATAAATCCAATAATACCTGGTAGAACACTAATAATAATGATGCCGAAAATAAGATGGGTAAAGTTATCTTTTACAACTGGCATATTTCCAAATAAATACCCTAACGTTACAAAAGAAGCCACCCAACAGAATGCTCCAATTAAGTTGTATGTCAGGAAAAACTTATAATTCATACTACCAGCACCGGCAACAAAAGGGGCGAAGGTGCGGGCAAATGGAATGAATCGAGCAAAAATAATTGTTTTGCCACCATGACGGGCAAAGAATTCTTGAGTTTTTGTTAAATGCTGTTTGTTAATGAGTCGGGAATTCATTTCAAACACACGTGGACCGATAAAACGACCAATATGATAGTTCACAGTGTCGCCTAAAACTGCTGCAATAAAAAGTAGAGTACCCAGTAACCATGGATCCATCTTACCCGTAGATGCCGCTAAAGCACCTGCTGCAAACAATAAACTATCTCCCGGTAAGAACGGCATGACCACTAGACCGGTTTCGACAAAAATAATTAAAAATAAAATGCCATAAATCCAGACTCCGTAATTTGTAATAAATTCGGCGAGATGCTGGTCAACGTGTAGAATAAAATCAAGAAGTTCCATGAGATGATTAAGTGGTAAACCGTGCTCAAATCCTAGCAGTGAGCCTATCGAAAGTCAGTATAAAACATCAAAAATATACAAATTGATCATCCTATTTGTGCAACGATATATATGGATTTTGAGTATTTAATTATCAATGTCCCAAACCTAGAATGAGTTCATCAACAAATAAGCATTTAAATAAAGGTGGCTGTATGTTTAATCCAAATGTGGTGGTCAAAAATATCGTAACGCAACCAGGCGCGGATAGTTTCATTAGCCTTGTTGCTCGTCTTCTTATCGCTTACATCTTTCTTGTTGCTGGTTGGGGGAAAATTACCGGTTATGCAGCAACTGTAGGTTATATGGAAGCTATGGGTGTTCCAGGTGGAATTCTACCATTAGTCATTTTGGTTGAGTTCGGTGGTGGTTTAGCTTTGTTATTTGGTTTCCAAGCGCGTTTTGCAGCTTTTGGTCTAGGAATCTTTAGTATCTTGACTGCATTCTTGTTTCACCAAGGTGGTGCTGATGCAGCAGCGCAATATAATAATGGCATCCATTTTATGAAAAACTTTGCAATGGCAGGTGGTTTGTTCTTCTTGATGCTTCATGGTGCTGGACGTATTAGCTTAGACCATGCAATTGAAAAATAATATTCAAGACAAAATAAAACCGGATGAGCAATTCATCCGGTTTTTTTATATTTAAAAATTAGAGCATAAACTGGATTTGTAATTCTCCAACAACAAAACCAAGTACGGCTCCTACTGCAATGAGTGCCCACTCATCTTCTTTGAACGCGGGACGCAACATCCCTTCAAATTCGGATGGTGTTAATTTTTGCATACGTTCAATTAAAGTGCTGCGAATATTCATTGCATCTTCCGCATACGACTCAACATATTTCATCGTTTCTGGTAGCTGTTGCATAATACGTTCAGCAACCTGTGTTTTCATATTTTGGTATTTTTCGCCGCCAATTGCATAAACAACAAGTGGGCGAATCACACCTGCCTGCATATCAATTTCCTGTTTAACATGGCGGTTAACTAACTCAATTACACGCGCAGAGTGAGTACCTGAAAACAACTCTTCCATCATATGACGTGAAGTTAAAAGCTGTTTGGAAATTAAGGCTGCGTAGTCAGCTGCTACTTCATTTTGTCGTTTAATAAATAGACCTTGCCATGTATAGCCCAATATCTTTTTCGGATAGAGCGGTCTAAACATCATTTGTAGGGCAATCCAGTCACTAAAGAACCCTACAAATCCGCCAAACATCGGTAGCATCCAAGGGTATTTGCCTTGTGTGATAATCCAGCACAACATTTGGATTACACCAATTCCAAAACCGAATACAAAACCAACGTTACTGAAGAATTTAAATTCTTGTTTGCCTACACGCTTAAAAATATTGTTGAGTAGACGTTTATCTTTAAGCAAGTTGCTAATCACCAAATGCTTAATATCAAAATATCGATTTACGTCACGTTGCACTTCACTCATGATGTGCTCGACAATTTCCGGTGCTTTTGATTGCACTCTACGGATCAGTCTTTGGCGGGCAAACTCAGGCATACCTTCCCATAAACCGGGTTGATACTCTTGCGCGACTTCACGCGTAATATCTTCTGCTGCTGCCATTAATGGTTTTTCAATTTCTTTGGCAATACGCTTTGGGTCAAGGCGAGCAAAAATTTCTTCGGGTTTAATCAGCTTAGCTGTCATGAGTTCAACAGCAATGGTTGCCATTTTTTCAGCTTTACGAGGCACGATACCTTGCCAGCCAAAAAACGGTTTAATACCTTTAAATTCAAGTGGTGAGAACATCATTTGAATGGCAATCACTTTAGTGACATAGCCAATTAAACCACTCATGAAAGGAATAGAGACATACAACCAAAAATGTTGCTGGAAATCTGCAATCATAGTTTGAAGCATTGTTGTTCCTTAGATTTCTATTGATTTTGATATGGGGCAACAAGCCATAAAAAAACGGATAACTGTTCAAGGACAGACAAATATCGCTAATGGTATTTACCTTTCCATGGTAATGCCTGTTTTATCGGGTCATCTTAACATCAAATTCACGACGATGTTGCATAGAATGTGATGAATTTATCAATGTGTATGAAGTTTTTAAGGGGTATACAGTATATTGATAAATATCAATAAATTTTAATTTACATTGATCAATCCCAATATAGAAATGATTCTGATATGAAAAAAATAAGATATATGATGATTTGCGGTGCGCCGAAGCGTGAAAAATGTTAAAATGGCGCGCTTAATTCTTTTGCCATTTAGTGGTTTGTCATGACTACCAATACTCAAATTACTGAAGATCGTATCCTGATCCTGGATTTCGGCTCTCAATATAGTCAGCTCATTGCACGTCGTGTACGTGAAGCTGGTGTTTACTCTGAAATGTATGCCTTTGATATGTCTGAAGAAGACATCCGTGCTTTTAAGCCAAACGGTATCATTTTATCAGGTGGACCTGAGAGTGTGCATGAAGAGGGCAGCCCGCGAGCACCGCAAGTGGTGTTTGAATTAGGTGTTCCAGTATTGGGTATTTGCTATGGTTTACAAACCATGTCTGAACAGTTAGGCGGTAAAGTTGAGCCGGGTACTGTACATGAGTTTGGTTATGCCGAAGTTGATATCGTTAAACGTGACCAACTTATTGGCAACTTACAAGACCGCGAAAACCAGTTACACGTTTGGATGAGCCACGGCGACAAAGTGAGCAAAATTCCAGAAGGCTTTACAATTACTGCAAGCACACCAAGTTGTCCAGTTGCTGCTGTAAGTGATGAAGCACGTCGTTTCTATGGCGTGCAATTCCACCCAGAAGTAACGCACACGGCAAAAGGTGAAGAGTTACTTGCAAACTTCGTTCATAAAATTTGTGGATGTGGTGGCCTTTGGACACCTGAACACATTATCGATTTACGTGTAGAACAATTACGTGAACAAATCGGTAATGAAAAGGTTCTTTTGGGTCTTTCTGGTGGTGTTGACTCATCTGTTGTTGCTGCACTTTTGCACAAAGCAATTGGCGATCAGTTAACATGTGTATTTGTTGATAATGGTTTACTTCGTTTAAACGAAGGCGATCAAGTGATGCAAATGTTTGCTGAAAACATGGGTATCCGTGTTATTCGTGCAGATGCTGAACAACGTTTCTTAACTGCATTGGCCGGTGAAGTTGATCCAGAGAAAAAACGTAAAATCATTGGTCGTGAATTCATCGAAGTATTTGCTGAAGAAGCACGTAAACTTGATGGCGTGAAATTCTTGGCACAAGGTACGATTTACCCAGACGTAATCGAATCTGCTGCAAGCAAACAAGGTAAAGCACACGTTATTAAATCTCACCACAACGTAGGTGGTTTACCAGACGATTTAGCATTTGAATTGGTTGAACCTTTACGTGACTTGTTTAAAGATGAAGTACGTAAATTAGGTACTACACTTGGTTTACCGCATAGCATGATCTACCGTCATCCATTCCCGGGCCCTGGTTTAGGTGTTCGTATTTTGGGTGAGGTGAAAAAAGAATATGCAGATATTCTTCGTCTTGCTGATGACATCTTTATGCAAGAGCTTCGTGACAGCGGTTGGTATGACAAAACTGCTCAAGCATTTGCTGTGTTCCAGCCAGTTAAGTCAGTTGGTGTAGTAGGTGATGGCCGTCGTTATGCTTGGGTAATTGCGCTTCGTGCAGTTGAAACAGTTGACTTTATGACAGCTCGTTTTGCACATTTACCATACGAATTGGTTGATAAAATCTCAACGCGTATTATGAATGAAATTAAAGATGTATCACGTGTGGTATACGACGTGTCATCTAAACCACCAGCAACGATTGAGTGGGAATAAGCAAATGAAAAGGCAGGATTTAATCCTGCCTTTTTTATGTCTATTGATAAAAGCATTATTTATGTTTATCGATATACTGGTGATTAGTAATAAAAAAAATACTTTGATTTGAACCAAAACGTTCTACTGATTTCTCAAAAACCATTCCAACACGTTCTAGTAATTTGATTGATGCTTTGTTCTGTGTTTGAGTCTCAGCTATTACTTTCTTAAGATTTAATTCATTAAATGAATAATTTAAAACAAATTCAAGTGCTTGAGTTGCATATCCATATCCCATATATTCCGGCAGCAATTCATATGATACTTCGATATCTGAGCCGTCATGATGAGTATCCAGAGATATAATTCCTAGAAAATTATGATCAGTAGAAGATCGAATTGCCCAAATAGGTAATTTACTTGGAGTATTAATATCAGTATGTGCTCGCATTTGAGCTAGAGATACTTCCAAGGGTCCACCTAAATACTTTCTAGTCGTATCATTTGTATAAAGTCTAACTAAATTAGACGCATCTGCTAATGTTAAATCGCTTACATAACACAAGTGCATATTATTTATGATTAAAGAGAAAAATTAACATATTACATTTTATAAGAAATTCATCATAAATATTCTTTTCTTTCGTCAGCTTAAACTTCTTCTCAGAAAACGATCTAGTAAGATGCTTAAGCACTCTTTTTTATTGCTTAACTTTTAAAGCTAAAAATTAATCCTAATAAATATCAATACAATAGTTCGTATTCTATTACTTATACTTGATAAAAGATATATTAAGATATATCTTAATATGCATAAATTAAACATATTAGAGAATCTTTAAAGATGAAACAACAATCAGAACATCATCATACTGAGCACAATGAACATCACCACGGACATCACCGTTCAGGTCGCCGTGGAAGACTTTTTGAAGCGGGACGTATGAAACTTCTGGTACTCCACCTTATTCAGCAAAGTCCTAAGCATGGTTATGAAATTATAAAAGAAATCAGTGATTTGGTCGGTGATGGCTATACGCCTAGTGCGGGAACAATTTATCCGACTTTAACCAGTCTGGAAGAAATGAACCTAATTAACTTGTTAGATATAGAGCGCAAGCAATATCAAATTACGGAGTTTGGTGAGGCTTATTTAACTGAACAAAAAGATAAGTTAAATGCACTGTTAGAAAAATTACGTTTAAGACGTGAAATTCACAGTAATGATCAATTAATTGAAATTCACCGCGCCATGGAAAATTTGAAAACAGCCTTACGTTTGAAATTGAATACTACTGACTTAAAGCAAGAGCAAATCTATCAAATTGCCGAAAAAATTGATCAGGCTGCGGTTGCAATCGGGCGTCTATAAGTTGAGATAAGCCATGCTAGAGCTACAGCAAAAAATCAAAGAAGCGGGCCTAAAAGTCACTCATCCAAGACTTGTTGTTTTATCTTTAATTCAACAGCAAGCGGAAGATCTAACGGTTAAACAAATTTATCAAAAGCTCTATACCCAAAAACAGAAATTGAGCTTGGCAACAGTTTATCGGGTGGTCAGTGATTTGGAAGGAGCAGGCCTAATCTCAAATACTCAATTTCAGCGTGGTGAAGCGAAATTTAATTTATCAGAGTTAGCCAATAATCAACTTCTACAAATTTATTGTGCAGAGTTGACACAAGCGAAACAAGAACAATTTCTAGCGAGTTTGCAATCTGTATTTACTCAATTTCAAGTTGACTTGAAGCAGATTGAAATTATCCAAAACCATTAATTTGTAATAGAGAATTTATATATGAAACAGCATCAATATCACGTTACTGTACAACATTTAAAAGATGCCAAAGGCGAAGTTTCTAACTATACGGAAAGGCTCGAGTTCTATACCGGTAATCATGACGACATTTTTGAGATTGTTGAAAAGTTAAAGAATGCAGAATTTTTCGATGATCAAACTACGAAATCTTTTGGAGTTGGTCTAAAACTTTTTAGTGAAGTCATGTTGGAAAATCGGGACCATCCACTGTTTCAAGAGTTCTTTCCCCAGTTCGGGCAATTTATGAAAAATCTAAAACAGCTTGTTAAAACTCAATCATCTTAAGCTGCTTTAAGCAGCTTTAATTATTTTCTATTTTATAATTAAAAATCGATTGTCTCATTGATAGCACCCTGTGTATTACTAAAAGACTATATTGAATAATGAGTGTATTGTTAAGATCAGTATAACAACTCATTGCAAAAGCATAGGTAAAAGAGAGTAATATCATGAGCAATAATAACGATTACGATATTTCTGATTCAAAGGATTGCGAGAAATTTGCCAATCAATTCATTCAGGAATTTCCAATTCGCTCTGCTGAAATTGGACAGGGGACGGTGATTAAGCGGGCTTTACCTAGTCGACAAAAGCGAATGATTGGGGCGTGGTGTTTTCTGGATCATGCAGGCCCAGTAACATTTCCTGCAGGTAATGGTTTAGATGTGGGTCCGCACCCGCATATTGGTTTGCAAACCTTCACGTGGATGATTGAAGGCACCATGATGCATACCGATAGTTTGGGTTCAAAACAATTAATTCGTCCTAAACAAGTTAATTTAATGACAGCGGGTCATGGTATCTCTCATACAGAAGTTGCACCTGATACTGAAACTCAAATGCATGCTGCGCAGCTCTGGATTGCTTTACCTGATCATAAGCGCAATATGGATCCGAAATTTGAACATTATCCTGAGTTGCCTGTTGTTGAAAAAGATGGTCTAGAATTTACAGTTCTTGTCGGTGAATATTTGGCAACGACTTCTCCAGTTGTGGTGCATACACCGTTAGTAGGTGTGGACCTTATTGCAACCCACGATACTAAAACACGTATTCCATTAAATCCTGAGTTTGAATATGGTTTCATGGCATTAGATGGCGTTGCTCATGTGAATGGTCATGAACTCACTGCCGACAACATGGTTGTATTAGATACGGGTTTAAGTGAAATTGAGATTGAAATCAAAAAAGGTAACCGTGTGCTGTTAATTGGCGGTGAACCGTTTGAAACTCCAATTTTGCTATGGTGGAACTTTGTTGCACGTACTATGGATGATTTAAAAGAAGCACGTGAACAGTGGATTAATCATGATGTACGTTTTGGTGAAATTCCAGATTATGTTGGTGCACGTTTAGAGGCTCCAGTTCTTCCAGATCAAATGAGAGCATCAAAATGACAGTAGTAATCGCGAGTAGTAAGGCAAAACCTCTTGCCGAACAGTGGAAAGGTGAAATTACCAGTGGCCGTCATCAATATTTTTGTGATGAACCGGAAAAGTTAGAAGGTCATGATGAGGGGCCCGCACCCTATGATTTGCTGACTGGAAGTCTGGCAGCTTGCACACTCATTACATTAAGAATGTATGCAAAGCATAAAGAATATGATTTTGGTGAGTTCTCGGTTGAAATTGATTTTCATACCAATCGTGAGCATGAAGAACATATCGAGCGTCGTATTGTTTTTAAAGAGTTGCCAAACGAAGAGCTTCAACAGAAAATTTTAACGGTATGTAGTAAAACGCCAGTAACTAAAACTTTGTTACGTAGTTTAGACATTCATACTGTGCTTGTTACAGCATAAAAATGCTATTTTGTTGAGGTGGATGACTTTATATCCATCCCACAAATGGAATAAAACAGCATGTTCACATGCTGTTTTTTATGTAAAAAAGAAAAATAAAAGTAGGCAATAACATGATTAGTGTACACCACCTGGAATGTTCGCGATCGTTTCGGATTTTATGGGCTTTAGAAGAGTTAGGCTTAGATTATGATATTCATTATTATCAACGCTTACCTAACTATTCGGCACCGGAAACGTTGAAATGTATCCATCCGCTCGGCAAGGCGCCAATTTTGACAGATGATGAGCAAGTCATTACAGAATCCGCTGTTATTTTAGAATATTTGCAGCAGCGCTATGATCAAAAACAGCAATTTAAACCTAAGCAAGCTCAGGATTTACAGCAGTATATTTACTGGATGCACTATGCTGAAGGTTCACTTATGCCGTTATTAGTGATGACTTTGGTTATGAATAATGTGAACAAACATGTACCTTGGTTAATTCAACCTGTAGCAAAGAAAATTACAGAAGGGGTGAAGGCAAATTTTGTTCGCCCACGTATGAAAGATCATATTAGTTTTTTAGAAAACTACTTGTCTGAACATGAATATTTTGCAGGGGATTTTTCATTTGCCGATATTCAAATGAGCTTTCCATTAGAGGCTCTACAGTCACGTCTTCAAGGCAAATATCCGCATATTCAAGCATTTTTACATCGGATTCAGCAAAGACCAGCTTTCCAGAAAGCAAGACAGAAAGGTTTGGGGTCAAACGAAAGAAATTGTGCTGATATTTAAAAGAAAAGGAACAAATATTTGTTCCTTTTTTTATTACTTATGCTTTATTTGCGTTTAATTACGATAGAGTCAATGCCGCTATGCTGTAATGTTTGCTGAGCAGCAAGCGCAGCTTCTTGGGTATCGTATGGACCAGAAATAACACGGTACCACGTCTTTCCATTTTCAGAGCTTCTAATTACATCAGCAGATAAGCCATTTAAAATGATCTCTGCGCGTCGAGCATCTGCTTGATCCGGATCGGCATAGCTACGGACCTGTAAAATGTAATTTGGTTGTTGAGGTGCAGCAGCTGTAGAGTCCGTATTATCATCAGTACTAGCAACAGCTTCTGAGGCAGCAGGTTGAGCTGTGCTAGGTGCCTCTACAATCATAGCGGTACCTTGGTTTTTGCTCTCTGGAACTGCCTGTTCTGGAATAGGGGTAACTTGCTGTTGAGGCAATAAATCGTAAAAGCGGTAATCTTTATTGGTTTCTTCTTCTTTGTAGTGATCAGAAGTAATCTGATTTTTTGAAGAAACTGGTTGCCACGGTTTCCAAAGCATGAGCACTACTGCGATACATAAGACCGCTAAAATAGCGACAAGTGTCCCTAACCATTTAGGAATTAAAGGCTTTTTAGGCTTATTAGGTCTTTCAGATACACCGCGTTGCGTTTTGCCAAACACGTGGATTATTCCTCTGTCTTTTGATTGTTTTATTTCGAGTTTAGTTCTCGTTTACTTTAAAACATCGCTTTGCATGGGTGGATTTCCTTACAAAGCGTTATTCCTTACAACACGAAGGGGTATATGACTTTGCCAAATACCCCAACAGTAAATTACATGGCTTCAGGTGCAGAAACACCGAGTAATTCTAAGCCATTGCGCAGTACTTGTTGTACATTGATTGAAAGTAATAAGCGTGCTTGTGTAAGTTCAGCATCATCACTTAAAACTTTATGCTCATTGTACCAACCGTGGAATAGCGCAGCTAATTCTTTTAAGTAGTTACCTACTTGGTGCGGTTCATACGCATTAGCAGCACGCAACACAACGTCTGGATATGCAGCCAGTTTAGCAAGAATTTCAGTTTCTGCATCAAGTGATAAACGCGCAGCATGTGAACGAGCAGCATCCACTTCAAACTGTAAGCCAGTGCTTGCTGCTTTTTCTAACATACGGCAGATACGTGCATGAGCGTATTGAATATAATAAACCGCATTGTCTTTACTTTGTGATACAGCAAGATCTAAGTCAAAGTCAATGTGTTGTTCGCTCTTACGCATTACATAGTAAAAACGAGCAGCATCGTTCCCAACTTCTTTACGTAAGTCGCGTAAAGTCACGAATTGACCTGAACGAGATGACATTTGAACCATCTCGCCACCGCGCCACAAACTTACGAACTGAACTAAAAGAACAGTCAATTTTTTCGAGTCATAACCCATTGCATCAATCGCAGCTTTTACGCGAGAGATATAACCGTGGTGGTCAGAACCCCAAATATCAACAAGGTCGGTATAACCACGTTGTAGTTTATTTAAGTGATATGCAATGTCAGATGCAAAGTAAGTCGTTTGACCATTACGACGTTTAACAACACGGTCTTTTTCATCGCCAAATTCAGTCGATTTAAACCAGATGTTGCCCTCTTTTTCATACAGGAAGCCGCGTTGATCAAGTGTTTCCAACGCTTCGTCAATTTTTGCGCTAAGAGACGCTTCGCTAAACCATTGGTTAAAGGTTACGCCGAAGTCAGCAAGGTCATCTTTAATATCATCTAAAATGGCATGAAGAGCTGCTTGATGGAATACGCGGTAGCCTTCACCTAATAACTGCTGTGAGTTGGCAATAAGGCCATCAATATGCTTTTCTTTATCACCAGATAACACGACTTTGTTGCCTTCGCTATCTAGCTCTTCAGCATATTGCACATCTTCTGGTACATCTTTATAGACGTCTGCTACATCACGAACATATGCATTGTTATCTTTGTCGATAATGCTTTGGGCGATCTCTTTAACGTAGTCGCCTTGATAAGCATTTTTTGGGAATACAAGATTTTGACCCAATAATTCTAAATAACGTAAATAGGTAGAAGTCGCCAAAATATCCATTTGACGGCCAGCATCATTCACGTAGTACTCACGGTCAACTTTTGCACCTGTTGCTTCAAGTAAGTTTGCAACAGTCATACCATAAGCAGCACCGCGACCGTGACCTACGTGTAGGCTAGATGTCGGGTTTGCAGAAACAAATTCAACCTGAATCTTTTTAGCTGCATTTGATTGGCTACGACCAAAGCTTTCTTTTTGAGCTTGAATTTGGTCAAGAATCGCAAAACGTTGGTCTGCATTTAAAAAGAAATTGATAAAACCAGGACCTGCGATTTCAGCTTTGCTGATATCTGCAACTTCTGGTAGCGCTGCGAGAATTTTCTCAGCTAAATCGCGTGGTTTCATACCAGCAGCTTTAGAGCCAATCATGGCAATATTAGAAGCAAAGTCGCCATGGCTTCGGTCTTTGGTGCGCGTTAAATTGCTTGAATTATTCCAATCCGAAGGAAGCACACCTTCTTGCTGAAGGGTTTGCACTGCATGGTCGAGAGCTGCTTGTATTGCCGTATTCATATCAATCGAAAATAGATGTCGCAGAAAAACGTCAAATATAGCAAATTTCCTATGAGTTAGGGGAGTGCATTTAACGCTTTCATTTAATTTCTTTCTTGAAGTTCCATATAACTATTTTTTTTGTAAATATTAAAAAATAAATGTGATTCAATTCTGAAAATACGTAAATACAGGCTTTATAGGCAATATTTTTTAAATTATAAGATAGTAAAACACTTGGTATTTTTTATGAAAATGTAAGGTGGTAAGTAAATATAAGATTTTAAGTCAGATATACAGTTAATTAAGAATAATTTTAAAAAAGATGAAAAATGTAAGTAATTAATTTTTAATATTAATTTTGTTGTATGTTTTTTCTAAATAGTATTCAATTTCAATATCACGGTTTAAAATACCTATTTTGTATTAAATAGTCTTAAGCTTACGCATACAACGAGCTTTAGAGAGTGCTGAAACTGTACTTTTCGGAGTTCTAAGCTGGAAAATGAGATAGGCAATGATATCAGGACACCCAAGTAAACACCCACTTTATATCCCTTATGCAGGCTATACACTTTTAGAGTTACCCCTTTTAAATAAAGGGTCCGCTTTCACTCAAGAAGAAAGAAGTAACTTTAACTTACACGGGTTACTTCCACATATTATTGAGACTATTGAAGAGCAAAGCCAGCGCTCTTATCAGCAATATTGCGCTTTCAATGATGATATTAATAAGCACATCTATTTACGTAATATCCAAGATACTAACGAAACTCTGTTCTACCATTTAATTGAAAATCATCTTGAAGAGATGATGCCAATTATTTACACACCAACCGTAGGTGAGGCATGTCAACGTTTCTCTGATATCTATCGCCGTCATCGTGGTGTTTTTATTTCATATCCAGATCGCGATGTGATTGATGATATTTTGCAGAACGTTAATAAAAACAACGTTAAAGTCATCGTGATTACGGATGGTGAACGTATTTTAGGTCTTGGTGATCAAGGCATTGGCGGCATGGGTATTCCAATTGGGAAACTTTCGCTTTATACCGCATGTGGTGGTATTAGCCCTGCGTACACATTGCCAATCACAATCGATGTAGGGACGAATAACCCTCAATTATTAAATGACCCGATCTACATGGGATGGCGTCAACCACGTATTAGTGGTGATGAGTATTATGAGTTTGTAGATATGGTGATTGAAGCTGTAAAACGTCGTTGGCCAAAAGCACTCATCCAGTTTGAAGATTTCGCACAAAAAAATGCGATGCCACTTTTAGAAAAATATCGCGATAAAATTTGTTGTTTCAATGATGATATTCAAGGAACAGCAGCGGTTTCTGTTGGTAGTTTGATTGCTGCAAGCCGTGCAGCAGGTAAACAGTTAAAAGACCAAACAATTGCTTTCTTGGGGGCGGGTTCAGCGGGTTGTGGTATTGCAGAGCAAATCGTTGCACAAATGGTTTCAGAAGGTCTAACCGATGCTGAAGCACGTGCTCGTGTTTACATGGTAGACCGTTTTGGTTTAATCACTGAAAACCAGCCGAACCTATTAGACTTCCAACGTAAGTTAGCTCAAAAAGCTGAAGTAGTAGATCAGTGGGGCAACATTGAAGAAGTAATTTCACTACTTGATGTTGTTAAAAATGCCAAGCCTACAGTGTTAATCGGTGTTTCTGGTCAGCCAGGCCTATTCACCGAAGAAATTATTAAGACCATGGCTGCCAATTGTGAACGACCAATTGTGATGCCGTTATCTAACCCGACTTCACGTGTGGAAGCTGTGCCGGCTGATATTGTGGAGTGGACTGAAGGTAAAGCATTAATTGCAACGGGTAGTCCATTTACGCCTGTAAATCATCACGGCAAGCTTTACAATATTTCGCAGTGCAATAACTCATACATCTTCCCTGGTATTGGTTTAGGTGTAGTAGCATCAGGTGCTAAACGTGTTACAGAAAACATGCTTATGGCATCAAGTAGTGCATTAGCAGACTGTTCACCGTTGCTGAAAGATCCACAAGCTGACTTATTGCCACCTTTAGGCGAAATTCAACAAGTATCTAAAGTGATTGCATTTGAAGTGGCAAAAGCTGCAATGGCAGATGGTGTGGCTGTAACCATTAGTGATGATTTACTTAAGCAGAAAATTGATCAGTCATTCTGGAAACCAGAATACCGTAAATATAAGCGTATTCCTTTCTAAGAATGAGAATATAAAAAGAGGAGCTTAAGCTCCACTACTGTCCCATAGTTTGCTCTAAATAAAAAAACCTGAGTCTAAATAGTTAAAATATGAGTGCAAACAAACACTTTAACTATAAAGGACTCAGGTTTTGTCACATCAGAATACCGTATTTCATCAATTACTCAAACCCATTCTAAGACAAGATTTTGAACGTCTGGCTAAACTGCACCACTCTGGGCAAAAATTAAGATCAGCCACCCGCTGGGATCAGTTTGTTGCCATATTGATGTCCCAACTTTCTTGTCGGCAAAGCTTAAGAGACATTCAATCCAATCTCGAATCCCAGCAGGAAAAGCTCTATCATCTTGGCGCGAAGAGAATTGCGCGAAGCACCTTAGCAAGACTCAACGAAGAACAGCCCGCCAGCCTGTATCAGCAATTGTTCACACAGCTGCTTCAGCGCTGTGAAAACTCTAAAACTGCACATAAATTTAGATTCAAAAATCCGCTGTATTCACTAGATGCCAGTCATATTGATCTTTCACTGTCATTGTGCGCATGGGCAAAAGTGCATGAATCCAAAGCCAGTATTAAACTCAGTGTTGGCTTAAATCACAGCAATACCATTCCTGAATTTGTAGCGCTTGGGGATGGTATTGAAAATGATATGGTGCAAGGCAGAGCATTTAAATTTCCTGCTGGCAGCATTATCGTCTTTGATAAAGGATATGTTGATTATCAATGGTTTGCTCAGTTGACACTTCAGAACGTCAGCTTTGTAACCCGGCTACGCCCAAAGACAGTTTATCAAGTTAAATCAAGCCGCAGCGTATTAGCGACTAAAGGGATTATTGCGGATGAATGTATTGAATTGAGCAGTGCGTATGCCAAGAAAAGAGGCGCACCTGAATTATTAAGACGTATAGAGTTTTATGATACAGATAAGAAAAGAACATTCGAATTTCTGAGCAACAACTTTCATCTGGCAGCATCCACCATTGCTGCAATTTATAAAGACCGCTGGAAGATTGAGTTATTCTTTAAAGCCATCAAGCAGAATTTAAAACTGAAGTCATTTCTAGGTCGAAGCCGCAATGCGATACAAACGCAAATATGGATTGCATTAATTGCCTATTTGCTGGTGAACTTCGCTAAACACATGGCACAAGAAGGATGGAGTGTTCAGCGTTTACTGAGAATTATTCAGGTCAATTTATTTGAAAGGAAACTTTTAAGGTCACTCTTTGTGCCTGATAAAAAATGGCGAAAACAAGAAGAACCTCAATTGAGGTTCTTCTTGTGATATTTGTGGGACAGCAGTGGCTTAAGCTCCTCTTTTTATCTTTTAAGCCTCTAAAATTTCTTCTAGCAATTCTTCACTTGGTGCAAAGTAATATGCGCCGTCTAGTGGTGTCACGAAGTGCAGTAAGCGGTCATGGATGCCATCCCCACTTGTACCAAACATACGCTTTAACATCGCATCAATAATGTTCAGGTCTTTGGTGTAGGCAATGAAGAATAGGCCTTGATCACCTCGACCATCACCGTAAGGTAAGCTATGACGTAAAATTTCCATTTCTTCGCCTTCATCATCTTCAACGACAGTACGAGCGACATGGGCATTTTCCGGTTTAACATCATCATCTAATTCAATAGATTCAAGCTTGGTACGGCCCATGACATTTTCTTGTGCGTCGACTTTAAGTTTTTTCCATTTTTCCAAGTCGTGTGCATAGCGCTGCGCAAAGATGAAACTACCATCTGCAAATACTCCAGCACTTTCTGGGAGGAGAGCGGTTTCTGCGCGGTCGTCTGGAAATTGAGGATTTTCAGTGCCATCTATAAAGCCAGTAATATCTCGACCATCGAAGTAACGGAAACAAACACGCTCATCCAGAACCTCAACTTTATCTTTAATACCTTCAAAAAATGCTTGGCTTAAAGCAAAACAAATATCAGAACGCATACTGGCAATGTGGATAAGCACATCAGCTGGTACGACGGGCATGTTGAATGCACCATTTTCTGGTTCAAGTTGTTTAAAGCCAGCAGGAGATTGACTGTAAAGCTGTTTCCAAAGTTCTGGACCAAAAGCGACTGCTGTTTTAATTTGCGCGTCTGAATGCTGAGTAATGAGACGGTCACGTGTTTCGAATAAAGCTTCGAGTTGTTCTTTTAATTCAGCAATTGTTAGATCTTTTAAACGAAGAACAATAAAACGGGCATGATCAGATGGTAATGGCAAAATGACAGATTGAGCAGTCATTAGAAGATCTCTCCTCAATTATAATTTAGTATGAGCTTTAATTATTGTGCCTGATGCGAAGAGCTGTTAGTAGTCTATTTATTGATTTTATTGTTTGAATTATCGCCGCGATAGTTTTATAAAACGGTATAATTCCACTTTTATTGTCTATTTTCGCTATGTCTTTGCAAGTTTGGTTTGCTTATGTGTTGGCCTGTTGGGTCATTAGTATTTCTCCGGGAGCAGGGGCTATTGCTTCTATGTCGAGCGGCTTAAATTATGGATTTAGACATGGCTACTGGAATGCAATTGGCTTGCAAATCGCCTTGTTAATTCAAATCATGATTGTGGCGGCAGGTGTAGGTGTTTTATTTGCAACGACCCCATTAGCTTTTCAGGCTGTTAAGTGGTTTGGGGTAGCTTATTTGCTGTATTTAGCTTATTTGCAGTGGACTGCACCAGTAAAAGACATAGAAATTCAACACGAAAAAAAGGATAAAACTGTTTCTGCTCTGCTGTTAAATGGATTTGTGGTCAATATCAGTAACCCTAAAGCGATTGTATTTTTATTGGCAGTTTTGCCTCAGTTCTTAGATTTAAATAAACCTCAATGGATACAATATCTAATTATGGCAGTCACTATGGTTACGATTGATTTGATTGTCATGGCTGGTTATACAGGGCTGGCTTCAAAAGTTTTAAGATTACTACGTTCTCCTAAGCAACAAAAATATTTGAACCGTGGTTTTGCTGTCATGTTTAGTTGCGCAGCATTATTGTTAAGTACGGTTCATCAAGCAGCCTGATTTAGGCCGCTTGAGTTTGATTTTTGATTTTTTGAACCATAAAAATGAGAGCAAAACTCAAAGCCATACATAAAACAATACTGAGGCCAGTCGAGATATTAAGTGCTGCGCTTGACCATAGGCCAACACTGACACCGAGTTGAGCTAAAACAAAAGCCCAAATAACCATTTGCTTTGGTGAGTGAGCGAGTAATCGGGCGCTCAATGCTGGAATAACCAGTAGTGCTCCCATTAAAAGTGAACCAACTGCACGTAAAGCTAATACTGTAAATAAGGCTAGCAGTAACATGAAGATAAGACGCTGCCATTTCGCATTTACACCTTCACTAATCGCAATGTCCGGATCAATTGCAATTTGAATTTGAGGTTGCCAAAAGCGATAAAGAATTGCCAGTGATATAGCAATAATTAATGTGAAAACAGGTAGGTCTGGCCAGTCAATACTCAGTAAGTCACCGAATAAATAACTTAAAAGCTCCGGTCTTAAACTTGGAACATGCTGAATAAACAGGAGGCCACTACATAGTAATGTTGCTGAACATAGGGCAAGCAAAGCATCGTTTGGTAAACGATTGTCATGTAGTGCCCATAAAATAGCGACTAATAAAATAGCCGTACCTGCCACGCCAAACCAGAGGGGAAGGCTTAAAGCACCAGCAATTGCTACCCCAAGTAAGGTTCCATGTGCCATGGTGTCTGCAAAAAAAGACATACGTCTCCATAGCATGAGACAACCAAGTGGTGCGGTCAAAAAGACCAATAGGGTTCCCATAATCCATGCGGGCAACAATAATTGTAACCATTCCATCATGGCTTAAGCTTCCGGTTCTGGGTGGATGTGAGGTCTACTATTGTGAGGGCAGGGGTGTGCCGCATCACCATGCGCACAGTGGTCATGATGGTGTTGATAAAAGACTCGCTGGGTGCCAAATATTGCCTGATATTCAGGATGCTGCTGAATATTTTCGGGTAATCCACTACAACATATATGTTTATTTAAACAAACAACTCTATGCGTGCCTTGCATAACCCATTGTAAGTCATGGGAAACAATTAAGATGGCGCATCCATAACGCTCCGGCAGACTACGTACATATTCATAAAGCTCAGCTTCAGATTGAATATCTAGACCTTGCATCGGTTCATCAAGAACGAGAATATCTGGTTTTCTAAGTAAAGCGCGTGCCAATAGTACGCGTTGACGTTCACCACCGGAAAGTTGTTGAACTTTTGATTGTTGTAACTTTGCAATACCGGTGTCTTGAATAATTTCCTGACGAAGGGTAGGGCTACACTTTTCAAGATTTAATAAATCTTGAACACGTAAAGGAAGACTATGAGAGGGATTAAATTTTTGAGGGACATAAGCCATTTTTAGTTTTTTATCGCTTATGACACGTCCGCTACTTGGCTTTAAAATACCAAGTAGAACTTTAATTAAAGTCGACTTACCCGCACCATTCGGACCAATTAAGGTCACAATTTCATTTTGATGCAGATCAAAGTCGACTTTTTTTAATATATCCCGATCATCACGGCGAACAGAAACCTGTTCAAGTTGTATTAATACAGGATTTAGCGAGCTGTGCGGCACTGCTGGCATTTCCCCGAAATTTCAATAATGCTGTGTTGTGCTGTGAAATCATCTAAAGCTGCAAGTTGGTCGAGTTGTTGAGTTAGACCTTGTGAAGATGCTTCTTTAACAGTGTGACATTCGGTGCAAATTAGGAATGCAGCTTGATGTCCTTCACGTGGATGACAGCATGGAATATAAGCATTAATAGATGTTAAGCGATGGATTAGACCTTTTTCTAATAAGAAGTCTAAAGTTCTATAAACAGTTGGAGGAGCGGCAGGGCGATCTGTCTGACTTTTAATACGTGCTAATAAGTCATACGCACCCATTGGACCTGAAGCATTTAAAATGAGCTCAAGAACTTCTTTACGTAAAGGCGTAAGACGTGCGCCAACTGCAGAACATAAAGTTTCTGCTTCAGCTAAACGACTTGCGACATTATGGTGATCATGTACACCATGCAAAGAATCATGATGTTCATGCGTGCAAGAACTCATAGACATAACCTCAAATTTTTAATGGAATATTAGCATGAAGCGATGCTTCATTCGATTAATCTTAGGTATTTTTGTAACTTTGTTATATTATAACATGCTTCGAGCTATTACTAATTGATGGTCTGTCATGTTCCGCGTTTTTGTTTTCAGTATGTTCTCTCTTTTGAGTACGCTAGGTTGGAGTCAGGGTTTGGTTGTCTCTACACACCCAATCTATTTGATTGCAAAAGAAATTACCAAAGGTGTTGAAGAACCTCAATTATTGCTTCAGGGCCAAAGTGGACATGACGTACAACTCACCCCGGCACATCGTAAAGCAATCAATGATGCCTCTTTGGTGATTTGGTTAGGAAAGGCTCATGAAGCTCCGCTAAACAAACTGCTGAGTAACAATAAGAAAGCAATTTCTTTATTAGACAGTGGTATTCTTTCTATTTTGCCGCAGCGTAATACGCGTGGTGCTGCTTTACCAAATACTGTGGATACGCATGTGTGGTTGGAGCCAAACAATGCAGTACGGATTGGCTTTTTTATTGCAGCTTTGCGTTCACAGCAGCATCCTGAAAACAAAGCAAAGTATTGGAATAATGCCAATATATTTGCCCGGAATATGTTACAGGCAGCTCAAGCTTACGATAGCTCAAGTAATGGGAAACCATATTGGTCTTATCATGATGCTTATCAGTATTTGGAACGCTCGCTTAATTTAAAGTTTGCAGGTGCTTTAACGGATGACCCGCATGTTGCACCTACAGCAGCTCAAATTAAGTATCTTAATGATAATCGACCAAAACCTCAGATGTGTTTACTTGCAGAAAGTTTCACAACAAAAGGTCAATATCAGAAACTGGGCAGTATTACCTTCCAACCCGTTGATGAAAGTATGAATAATGAGGACGATTTTGTAACAGCATGGAAGAAACTGGCGATAAAAACCGATAAATGTGTATTAAATACGCAAAAGTAAGATAAAAAGTAAACAAAGGCTGACTGTAGCGTCAGCACCACCTGTCACGAAAAACCCCGACTAAAGTCGGGAAAAGATTGCATGTTCAGGGGTGTAACTCTATAATGCCTGCGATTAAAAGCGATCATCAGCTAAACTTGTCAAGCATTTATGCTGTGAGTGGATAAATAATGAGCCAAACTAGTCGCTTGATTGACCGACGATTAGCAAAAGCTTTGGTCTTCTTACAAGCATGCATGATCCCTGTTTCCGCACTTGTGGCGTGGAGCATAAAAGACATGACAGCAGCATTAAGTGCGGCACTTGGTGCATTGGTCTGCTGGCTTGCTACCAGTTATTTTGCGTGGCAATCCTTCAGGACGGCAGGTGCGAGAGCATCTAAACAAGTGCTGTCTAACATGTATAGGGGCATGTTAGGCAAATTTGCAATTATGATCGTTGGATTTATTTTGATTTTGAGCAATGTTAAACCTTTATCACCGTTAGCATTGCTGTTTGGTTTTATCCTCGTTCAAGCGATGTCGTGGGTTGCTCCTTTTTGGGTTTCACGTCTACAAAAACGAGTATAGAAACAAGAAGAATTGAAGATTTTTTGGAGGGTGGCGAGATATCGACAGTACGCCGATGTTCGTTTCCCTTCTTTTTAGTAATTGACATTGACCAGGTGTGATTTATGGCTGCTGAAGAACATGCCCTCACTTCGACAGAGTATATCAAGCATCACTTGACCAATATGACCTATGGCAAAATGCCAGACGGTACATGGAAATTGGCTGAGACTGCTGAAGAAGCTCATTCGATGGGGTTCACTGCAATTCACTTGGATTCAATGGGTTGGTCAATTGGCCTTGGTGTGATTTTCTGTTTGTTGTTTTGGATGGTTGCGAAAACTGCGAAAGCTGGCGTTCCAACAAAATTCCAATCTGCAATTGAAATGATCATTGAGTTTGTTGACTCAAGTGTCCGTGATACTTTTCATGGCAAATCACGTTTAATTGCTCCACTTGCACTCACTATTTTCGTGTGGATTTTCCTCATGAACTTAATGGACTTGATTCCAGTTGACTGGATTCCTCAAGTTGCTGCATTTGTTGGTGCTCACGTATTTGGCATGGACCCTCACCACGTTTACTTCAAGATCGTTCCATCTACAGATCCAAACATTACCCTTGGTATGTCTTTATCTGTATTTGTACTTATCTTGTTCTACAGCATCCGCGAGAAGGGTGTTGGTGGTTTCGTAGGCGAGTTGGCACTTAACCCATTTAACCCAAGTAATCCAGTTGCAAAAGCGTTGCTTATTCCAGTGAACTTGATTTTGGAATTGGTAACATTCCTTGCTCGTCCTATTTCATTGGCTCTCCGACTGTTCGGTAACATGTATGCCGGTGAGTTAATCTTTATCCTGATCGCATTATTGCCGTTCTGGATTCAATGGGCGTTATCTGTGCCTTGGGCGATCTTCCACATTCTTGTAATCACGTTGCAGGCATTCATCTTTATGATGCTTACCATCGTTTACTTGAGCATGGCAAGCGAAAAACATTAATGGTATTGCCTAACTATCAAATGATGGTTGGGCTGAATTTTTTTAATTTAATTTGGTAATAACCTAACCTCTGAGGAATTTTTCATGGAACTCACTTTAGGTCTAGTTGCAATTGCATCTGCTATCTTGATCGCTTTCGGTGCTTTGGGTACTGCGATTGGTTTTGGTCTTTTGGGTGGTCGCTTTTTAGAAGCTGTAGCTCGTCAACCAGAATTAGCTCCACAACTTCAAACTCGTATGTTCTTAATCGCGGGTCTTCTTGATGCTGTGCCTATGATCGGTGTTGGTATTGGCTTGTTCTTCATCTTCGCTAATCCATTTGTAGGTTAATCAGCTTAATTCCGAAATCCACTATTTGAGGAATTGCAATGAATATCAACCTCACATTGATTGGTCAAGCGATTGCGTTTGCGTTTTTTGTCGCATTCTGCATGAAGTTTGTTTGGCCACCACTAATCAATGCGATTAGTGAGCGTCAGCGTAAAATCGCTGATGGCTTAAATGCAGCAGAAAAAGCGAAAGCTGACCTTGCCGATGCACAAGCGCAAGTGAAGCAAGAGCTTGATGCAGCTAAAGCACAAGCGGCTCAATTGATCGAACAAGCGAACCGTCGTGCAGCGCAATTGATCGAAGAAGCTCGTACTCAAGCTGCGGCTGAAGGTGAGCGTATTCGTCAACAAGCTAAAGAAGTTGTTGATCAAGAGATCAATTCTGCTCGCGAAGAATTACGTCAACAAGTAGCTGCCTTGGCAGTGACTGGTGCAGAAAAGATCCTGAACCAACAAGTTGATGCAGAAGCTCATAACGCCATGCTGTCTCAGCTGGCTGCTAAACTTTAAGCGAGGCGAATTATGGCTGAACTCTTGACGTTGGCACGTCCGTATGCCAAAGCAGCATTTGCTTATGCTTCTGAGCAAGGTGCAACAGACAATTGGTCGAATGCGTTACAAGTGCTCAGTGCTGCGGTGCAAGACGAAGCATTTTCCGCTTATTTAAATCGCCCTGAACTTACTCCTGCGGAGCAAGTGAAGCTTTTTGCTAAAGTTTTAGGTGAAGATCAATCTCAAGCAGTGTCTAACTTTTTGACACTTCTTGCAGATAACGATCGATTAGTGTTGTTACCTGAAATTGCAGCAGAATATGAACAGCTTAAATCACAGAATAACAATACGGTTGATGTCGTGATTGAATCGGCGTTTCCGTTAACTTCTGTTCAGGAACAATTGCTTGCACATGCGTTAGAAAAACGCTTCAAGGCAGCAGTTAATGTTTCTGTCGAAGTTAATCCTGCTTTGATTGCAGGTGTGGTTATTCGTGCAGGCGATCAAGTGATAGATGATTCTGCGCTTAACAAGCTTGAAAAAATGCGTACTCGTCTTCTTGCATAATGCAAATGATGAAGACTGAACTAATAAAAGATTGAGGAATAGCGCAATGCAACAACTGAATCCATCCGAGATCAGTGCGCTCATTAAACAGCGTATCGGAGATCTGGACACCAGCGCGACCGCTAAAAACGAAGGTACCATTGTTATGGTATCCGACGGTATCGTGCGTATTCACGGTCTTGCTGATGCAATGTACGGTGAAATGATCGAATTCGACGGCGGCTTATTTGGTATGGCACTGAACCTAGAACAGGATTCAGTGGGTGCCGTTGTTTTAGGTAACTACCTAAGCCTTCAAGAAGGCCAAAAAGCTCGTTGTACAGGTCGTGTTTTAGAAGTTCCAGTTGGTCCTGAACTTCTTGGCCGTGTAGTAGATGCTTTGGGTAACCCAATTGATGGTAAAGGCCCAATTGATGCAAAATTAACTGATGCTGTTGAAAAAGTAGCACCAGGCGTAATTTGGCGTCAATCTGTAGACGAGCCTGTTCAAACTGGTTATAAATCAGTTGATACCATGATTCCTGTGGGTCGTGGTCAGCGTGAGTTGATTATTGGTGACCGTCAAACTGGTAAAACAGCAATGGCGATCGATGCGATTATCGCTCAGAAAAACTCTGGCATTAAGTGTGTATACGTTGCGATTGGTCAAAAACAATCAACAATTGCAAACGTTGTACGTAAGCTAGAAGAAACTGGCGCTATGGCGTATACAACTGTTGTCGCTGCTGCGGCTGCTGATCCTGCTGCAATGCAGTACTTAGCTCCGTACTCTGGCTGTACAATGGGTGAATACTTCCGTGACCGCGGTGAAGACGCTCTTATCATTTATGATGATTTGTCTAAGCAAGCTGTTGCTTACCGTCAAATTTCATTGCTTTTACGTCGTCCACCAGGTCGTGAAGCGTATCCAGGTGACGTATTCTATCTTCACTCACGTCTTCTTGAACGTGCTTCTCGTGTATCTGCTGAATACGTTGAGAAATTCACTAATGGCGCAGTAACTGGTCAAACTGGTTCTTTAACTGCATTGCCAATTATTGAAACTCAAGCAGGTGACGTATCTGCATTCGTACCAACGAACGTAATTTCGATTACTGACGGTCAGATCTTCTTAGAAACATCATTATTCAACGCAGGTATCCGTCCTGCTGTGAACGCGGGTATCTCTGTATCTCGTGTTGGTGGTTCTGCTCAAACTAAGATCATCAAAAAATTGTCTGGTGGTATCCGTACTGCTTTAGCACAATACCGTGAATTGGCTGCGTTTGCTCAGTTTGCTTCTGACCTTGACGAAGCAACTCGTAAGCAACTTGAACATGGTCAACGCGTAACTGAGTTAATGAAGCAAAAACAATATGCTCCTTACTCAATTGCTGACCAAGCTGTTTCTGTTTATGCATCTAACGAAGGCTATATGGCTGACGTAGAAGTTAAGAAAATCGTAGACTTTGATGCTGCGTTAATTGCTTACTTCCGTTCTGAATATGCTCCGTTGATGAAACAAATCGATGAAACTGGTGATTACAACAAAGACATCGAAGCAGCAATCAAAGCAGGTATTGAAAGCTTTAAAGCGACTCAAACTTACTAAGTTCAGTTTTAGTTAAGTTTGGTTCACGGATCAACCTTCGGAAGCTCGAAAGGGCTTTCGAATACTAGGTTAAGCGTATGGCAAATTTAAAAGAAATTCGCGCCAAAGTAGCTAGTATCAAGAGCACGCAAAAGATTACTCGCGCGATGCAAATGGTAGCTGCTTCTAAAATGCGTCGTGCGCAAGAGCGCATGGCTCAAGGCCGTCCGTATGCCGATAATATGCGCCGTGTAATTGCTCACTTGGTACAAGCAAACCCTGAATATAAACACCGTTATATGGTTGACCGCCCAGTTAAGCGTGTTGGCTATATCGTAGTGTCTTCAGATCGTGGTTTGGCAGGTGGCTTGAACATTAACTTGTTCAAGAAAGTTGTGCAGCATGTCAAAGCACAACAACAGCAGTCAATTGAAGTTGAATTTGCTTTAATTGGTCAAAAAGCGGTTTCGTTTTTTAAGAATTACGGCGGTAAAGTGCTTGGTGCAACTACCCAACTTGGCGATGCGCCGAGTTTGGAACAGTTAACTGGCTCAGTGCAAGTTATGCTTGATGCATTTGATAAGGGCGAATTAGATCGTATCTATCTCGTATCAAATGGCTTCGTTAATGCAATGACTCAGCAGCCTAAAGTAGAACAACTTGTTCCTTTAGCACCAGCAGAAGAAGGCGATGACCTCAACCGTACTTATGGTTGGGATTATATCTACGAACCAGAAGCAGAAGAATTGTTAAATGGTTTGTTGGTTCGCTATATCGAGTCTATGGTTTATCAAGGTGTGATTGAAAACGTTGCATGTGAGCAGTCAGCTCGTATGGTCGCGATGAAAGCAGCGACAGACAACGCAGGACAATTGATTAAAGACCTACAACTCATTTACAACAAGCTGCGTCAAGCCGCGATTACTCAGGAAATTTCCGAGATCGTTGGCGGTGCCGCTGCCGTTTAACATTATTAAGTTTGAATTGAGGAGACAGCAATGAGTAGCGGTCGTATCATTCAGATCATCGGCGCGGTTATCGACGTCGAGTTTGAGCGCACAAGCGTTCCTAAGATCTATGACGCTCTCCAAGTTGACGGTACTGAAACTACTTTAGAAGTTCAGCAACAACTTGGTGATGGTGTTGTTCGTACCATCGCAATGGGTTCTACAGAAGGTCTTAAACGTGGTCTTACTGTAACTAGCACAAACGCACCGATCTCTGTTCCAGTTGGTACAGCCACTCTTGGCCGTATCATGGACGTTTTAGGTCGTCCTATCGATGAAGCAGGTCCTGTTGCGACTGAAGAACGTTTGCCGATTCACCGTCAAGCGCCTTCTTATGCTGAACAAGCAGCTTCTACTGATCTTTTAGAAACTGGTATTAAAGTAATTGACTTACTTTGCCCGTTCGCAAAAGGTGGTAAAGTTGGTTTATTCGGTGGTGCGGGTGTTGGTAAAACCGTTAACATGATGGAATTGATCAACAACATCGCAAAAGCACACTCAGGTTTATCTGTGTTTGCTGGTGTTGGTGAGCGTACTCGTGAAGGTAACGACTTCTATCACGAAATGAAAGATTCTAACGTTCTTGACAAAGTAGCAATGGTCTACGGTCAGATGAACGAGCCACCAGGTAACCGTTTACGCGTAGCGTTAACTGGTTTGACTATGGCTGAATACTTCCGTGATCAAAAAGACGAAAATGGTAAAGGTCGTGACGTATTATTATTCGTCGACAACATCTACCGTTATACACTTGCGGGTACTGAAGTATCAGCATTGTTAGGTCGTATGCCATCTGCGGTAGGTTACCAACCTACACTTGCAGAAGAAATGGGTGTTCTTCAAGAGCGTATTACGTCTACTAAATCTGGTTCGATCACTTCGATCCAAGCAGTATACGTACCTGCCGATGACTTAACAGACCCATCGCCTGCAACTACATTTGCTCACTTAGATGCAACAGTAGTATTGAGCCGTGACATCGCATCTTCTGGTATTTATCCAGCGATCGATCCACTTGACTCAACTTCACGTCAGTTAGACCCATTAGTTGTTGGTCAAGAGCACTATGAAATTGCGCGCGCAGTACAAAACGTATTGCAACGCTATAAAGAGCTTAAAGACATCATCGCAATCTTGGGTATGGATGAATTGGCAGAAGAAGATAAATTGGTTGTTTACCGTGCGCGTAAAATCCAACGTTTCTTCTCTCAACCATTCCACGTAGCTGAAGTATTTACTGGTGCTCCTGGTAAATTAGTACCACTTAAAGAAACGATTCGTGGCTTTAAAGGTCTATTAGCTGGTGAATACGATCACATCCCAGAACAAGCGTTCTATATGGTTGGTGGTATTGACGAAGTGATTGCTAAAGCTGAGAAACTCTAATTTAAGGAGATCATCTCATGGCGACTATGCAATGTGATGTCGTAAGTGTTAAAGAGTCTATTTACTCTGGCGCAGTGACGATGTTAATCGCGAAAGGTGCAGGTGGTGAACTTGGTATTTTGCCAGGTCACGCTCCACTTGTAACTTTGCTTCAACCGGGCCCGATTCGTGTTCTGTTGGAAAATGGTACAGAAGAAATCGTCTATGTATCTGGCGGTGTTTTAGAAGTTCAACCTCATGTTGTAACGGTTCTTGCAGATACTGCAATCCGTGCTGACAATTTGGATGAAGCTGCAATTTTAGAAGCACGTAAAAATGCTGAACAATTGCTTGCAAACCAAAAGAGTGATTTGGACTCAGCTGCTGCTTTGGCATCTCTTTCAGAGATCTCAGGCCAGCTTGAAACAATCCGTAAAATCAAAAACCGCGCTCAATAAGACGCGGTTCGAGATTGAAAAAGCCACCTTACGGTGGCTTTTTTTATTGTTAGAAAGAAAATTAAGAATCAGTTTTTGAATCAGACTTTTCATCTCCTGCCATAATCAGTGCAGCAAGTTTGACCATATCCATTTGGATGGTATTGAGTTGCTTCTCAATTTGGTCGAAATCAATTTGTTCTAATTTTCCATTTAATAAAGGCATACTTAAAGCTTGTTGGTTTGCTTGTAGTAGGTTTTGACGAATATTTTCAACTTCCTGACTTCTTATATCTAAAGTCAATAGTACTTGATTTAAGCCTTTTAACTGCTGTTTTAAAGTGGTCACAGTTGTTTTTAGTTCTTGTTGATCTTTATCTTGGATGGCTTGTTCAACATCAAGTTGAGTGTCTTTAAGCTTTTCAATATAGTCGCCTGCCTTTAACTGTAAGTTAGCTGCATCACGAACGATATAAAAAACATTACCGCTTTTTAACTCAGCTTTATTTTTAGTAGGTGCGATTTCTTGTTGAGAATCATCTGCTTGTTCTGATACTTCGTCATTGGTTTGAGCAGATTCTTGTTCCTTAGCATGGTCTTGTGCCTGATCGCATCCAAGTAACAACATACCGGAAGCAAAAATCACAAATGGAAAAAATGCGCCTTGTAAAACTTTTTTCATAACTACAAACAATACCAAGTAAAGCAAGTGCGTACTATATGCATAAAATATGTAGAAATAAGGTATTGTTGCAAATGAACAACATTTTGACCAGACAATAAAAAAAGAGTGCCGTAGCACTCTTTTTTCTTAAATTGCGCTAAAAATTATTTAGCGAGTTCAGCTTCAACTGCTTTTACAATTTGTTCATCGTCTGCTGTTAAGTTTGGCGCAAAACGAGCAACAACTTCACCATTTTTATTGATGAGGAATTTCTCAAAGTTCCATAATACTTCTGGAGCAGGGTTTGTTGGAATGCCTAAACCTTCTAAACGCTCACGGAAAGGACCATCACCAATGCGTTCTGGTTGAGCTGTTGTCAGTGCCTGATAAAGAGGATGTTTATCTGCACCTGCTACAGAAATTTTAGAGAAAAGCGGGAAATGAACATCGTAGTTTAATGAACAGAATTGTTGGATTTCTTCATCTGAACCAGGCTCTTGTTCTTTGAAGTTATTTGCAGGGAAACCTAAGATTTCAAGACCTTGATCTTTTTTCGCTTGATAAAGCTTTTCTAAACCTTCGTATTGTGGAGTTAAACCACATTTAGATGCTGTGTTTACGATTAATAAAACCTTACCTTTATATTGGTCAAGGTCAACCGTTTCGCCTGAAATAGCTTTTACTGGAATATGGTATACAGATTGAGTCATGTGTCTTTCCTGAAGATTGTAATTGATATCAAGTAACGCATTTGTTTTAACTGCTATTCTTGAGGAGTGCAATAATATTCGTGTTCAAAAAATAAAAAGAGAAGAAAAAGCAGTGTATGATCTAATTATTTCTGATTTGAACAGGTGTTTGACCTGTATATCTTTTAAAAAATTCAATAAAACTGGAACTGTGTTGGTAACCTAAATCGTATGCTAAACGTTTAATGGGTATACCTTGTCGAATTTGATGGATGGCATAAACAATTTTAGCTCTATTACGCCATTCCGATAAAGAAAGTTGTAATTCTTGTTGGCTTAAGCGCAATAAATGGCGATCACTGACAGAAAAATTCTGCAGTAATTGTTGTAAAGATTGATTAAAAAACAAGGGGTCTGAAAGCTTTTCCAAAATTGGCAATAAAACAGGATGTCGTGTTTGTGGCAAATAATGAGAATATGCGGTGGCTTGCTGTAATTGATCGAATAAAACTTGCAGAAGGTGTACTAAATATTCAGGTTTTCCATTTTGTTTTTGCTGTTCCAGAATTTGTAAAACTAGAGTTCGAAAGAAAGGCTGAATGCTAAAGCACTTACAGACATTACCTAAAATAGAACATAAACGAGGGTGGAGGCGGATACAAATATAGTGAATTTCATGATCGATATGAGTAGATTGATGAACAGTTTGAGGTGGAATCCAAAGTCCATAGCTTGGAGGTGACAAATAAATTTGTTCTTCTACCTGCATTTCCAAAATACCATTCAAACTGAAATTAAAATCTCCCCAAAGTGAAGCATGAGGACGAACAATATCTTCTTTTTCATATAGAAATTCATGAACTTCTATATCATTCAATAAAGAAAATTGTTGGTCCTCATTTTTCATCTACTTACTCTGAATAATATTTTAGTTTTCACAAGTCGCTTTAGGATTATTTAAGCCTTTGGCAAAGGTAAATGTACTAATTAATGCTAAAGCAACGAAGCTTAATACACCATAAATTAAAGTATTTTCATTGAAATGATCAACTACATAACCACCTAATAATGAACCTGTAGCAATCATGACTTGAAACATGCCAACAAAAAGAGGCATACCTTTTTCTACGGCATGGGGTGCATGTACAAACATCCAAATATTGGCAGAGGTAGGAAAGGCACCAAATGCGAAGCCCCATAGTGCAGTAAGAACGATGGCACCAAATTCATGAATAGCAAAGATAGGGAAGCCAAAAAATACGATTGCAAAACATGTCCCAACAAATGCGAGTGTGTAACGAACATTTAAGTTGCCACTATATCCTGCAAATGCATTTCCAAAGATACCAACAATTCCGTAAAGCAATAATAATGAACTAATAGTGGTGCCATTGAACCCTGCAATATTCTTAAAAAAAGGCGCCAAATAACTATAGGCACAGAAATGAGCAAGACCAATTAATAAAACAATAAGCATACCGCTACGTGCTTTGGGCGTACGTAATAGAGCAGGTAAATCACGAATATGAATGGCTGATTCTGGTAAAAGTTTTGGTAAGAAAATAAGCTGAAGGACGAGTACAACAAGGCCGATCGCAGCGGTAATACCAAATGCACTACGCCATCCATAAAACTCGCTTAGCCAAGTTCCAATCGGAACCCCTAATACAGTCGCAAAGGTTACACCAGCCATGACTACGGCAGTTGCTTTAGCAATAGGCAAATGTGCAGGTGCTAGCTTGCCGCTTAACGCAATAGCTGTGGCCCAAAAGCCACCGATTGAGATACCTAAAATTAAGCGGCTCAGTAATAAAACATGAAAGTTTTCAGCAAAAGCAGTAATGGTATTGGCAATGACCATAATTGCAGTCAGTAAAATAAGCACGTAACGACGGTCAAGTTGTTTGACTGAAACAGGTAATAGAGGGGCTGCAATGGCTGCCATAATGCCAGGTACAGTAATAATAAGACCAGCGGTACCGACAGAAATATGTAAGTCAGCTGCAACGCTATTTAAAACACCAACCGGTAAAAATTCACTTGTTACTAATGCAAATGCTGCAATGGCAACCGCCAAAATAGCAAACCAGCTCCCTTGTGTGGAAGTCATGGGTCGCGGTTTAGAGGTAGTTGATTGGTCCATAATAAATCCTTACTTGGCTAAATTTAGAGTGAAGAAAGGCAATTTTTAATTAACTAACGATCATTATGAAAATAAAATAGTTGATAAAAAATCGAACGTCAATTAATTTAATAACGATTGTTATAAAAATAGATGTGATCTTTATGACAAATAGGCATGAAACAGATCTTATGGTTAATGAAGATATGCTGAAAAAGAAGCGTGGACGCCCTAAATGCTTTGATGAACAGCAAGTTTTAGAGAAGGCTATGTTGCTTTTTTGGGAACATGGTTATGAAGCAACGTCTATTAGTGACTTAACGCAGGCTTTAGAAATTACGGCGCCTAGTTTATACAGTACTTTTGGCGATAAGGCAGGCTTGTTTTATAAAAGTATTGATTATTACTTAGCTCATGAAGCATGTCCTATTGAAACGATCTTTCTAGAAGCAAAAACTGCAAAAATTGCTTTTGAGTTGTATCTTTATGACAATGTAAAACGATTGGTTCAACCCAATAAACCAGCAGGTTGTATGTTGGTGGTTGCAGCTATGAATTGCTCTGATGCGACACAAGAGGTCCAACAAAATCTATTAGATAAGCGTATAAAAACTAAAGAAAAATTATTAAAACGTTTGGAACAAGGTGTAGAGCAGGGTGATTTGTCAGCTAATGCTCCTCTACAAGAAATGACAGACTTCTATGCTACTGTTATTCAAGGACTGACTATTCAAGCGAGAGATGGCGCGACCACTGATCAACTACATAAAGTGGTAGAACATGCCATGAAAGCTTGGACATTATTTTAAAAAATTAATGATGTCCTAAGTTCAATATCAATGTCGGAAATGCGATATTTCAATTTATTAAGACATTCTTCAAAATAAAATCTCTTTTGTAGATGGTGTATTACTATGAGTCAGGTCATGAAATATCACAAATGGGCATTTATTTTTCCCATTCTGGCAGTACTGATTTGGTCTTTAAATATTGTAGTCACCCGCTACGTCTCGGATTATATTTCTCCAGTTAGCATTAGTTTTTATCGGTGGTTAATTGCCTTTATTATTTTGACTCCATTTATGTTTATATCTGTTTGGAGACAAAGACGAATAGTAATACCCTATTTACCTAAGCTTGCTGTGTTAAGTGCATTTGGGATGGTGCTTTATCAAGGCTTGGCTTATACGGCGGCTCATTATACCAGTGCAACTAATATGGGTATTGTTAATGCCTTTATTCCGATTTTTACTATTTTTGTTTCTCTTGCGATTTTAAAAGATGTACCTAATCGTTTTGCTGTTTTTGGTAGTATTTTATCTTTTGCGGGTTTGCTATATGTCATGTCCCAAGGAAATATTAATAAGCTATTAAGTGGTGGAGGGCATCTTGGTGATGCGCTCATGATTGTTGCTGTATTCTTCTATGCATTTTATGGGGTTTTCTTAAAGAAATGGCAGCTTCCACTTCCAATTATGACGAGCTTATATGTCCAGATTGGGTTTTCTGTGCTGTTCCATTTACCTTTAATTTTCTGGTTTGGTCTTGATGGCTTAAATGCACAAAATGCGCCAAGTGCAATTTATGCCGGTGTATTTGCTTCTTTAATTGCGCCGTTAGTTTGGATGTTGGCTGTACAACAAATCGGGCCAAATAGAACCAGTATATTTATGAACCTTGTACCAGTGTTCACAGCCATTATTGCAAGCCTCTGGTTATCTGAGCAGTGGACGATCTATCATACTTTCGGTGGGATTATGATTCTCGTGGGTATTATCATGGCACAAAAGAAGGTTAAATCTAAAAAATCAGATCTCCTGCCAGAGCAAAATTAAGAATAATAAAAAAACTATGGCATATTTTTAAAAAAAGTAATGAAAATATGCCAATTTTTTTGTTAATCCAAGCTTTTCTATATGATTTATAAATATATTTATAAAAATATTGTGTAATATAAATATTAAAAAAGACCAATAAAAATATTAATATAATTTTAACTTAATTGCTAAAAACGCCAAATTCCCTACACTTTTCATGCTTTTTTTAGAGAAATAATATATTTCTCTCATTTAGTCTCTTACCACATAATAGCGACCACTACGAAAGATGCTCTTTTAAGCAATTTTTCTTTCGTTCCAGAGATATCCAAACCCTCTGGATGTGGTATATACCCATCCTTTTTTATGCTCAGTTATCCCTATATAACTGAGCTTTTTTTTGTCTGGAATTAAGGACGAATGACTTCACCAGTTAAGGCGTTAATGATGCGGCTTGGCTGTTGGCTTTGACCTAAATCACCATTGAGATAGTTTAATTGTGAACCAAAGTATTGGCAGGCATCTTGTAAAGAATGGGCTGGTTCTTGTCCACTAGGGTTGGCACTCGTCGAGACAATAAATCCATGAAAAGCATTGCATAAAGCGACACATAAAGGATGTGTCGTTACACGGACTGCAACAAGAGGATGCTCGCCTTTAATCCATGAAGGAATGTGTTGATCGGCTGGCAATAGCCAAGTTGTGGCTCTTTCTGATGGTTGGTGGTTCGTCCAGCAATCAATAATTTCTTGCTGAGTCGTTTGCGGTAAGGAAGTTAGTAGATGTTCTACTTGACTAATATGGCCAGCCAATAAAATGACGCCCTTTTCAATAGGGCGCTGTTTCAATTCAAGAATCTTTTGAAAAGCTTGTTCATTAAATGGATCACAGCCTAGTCCCCAGACTGCCTCAGTTGGATATGCCAAAACTTGACCTTGTTGTAAACATTCGGCTGCTTCGGTCACTGAGGTCGTAATCATGGTAATACTTTCCTTTCAATCAAACAGAATCGCTATTGTGCGCTCTAATACTAAGAACGACAACGTAAATACAGCCCTGATTGTTGCATACATAAACCGAGTAGTTCTAGTTCCATTAGTGAAGAGGTCAGTTCAGAAACCGAAACATTATGATGAATTACAAGCTGGTCAATATTTTGTCCTACCCAGTCTAAAGACTGATAAAGATCAATCAAATGCTCAGGAATTTCTGAAGTATACGTATTAGTTTCTTCATTTTGACTTTGTTGCTGGCTTTGCCATTGAGTTGGTAAGGCGAGGTCTTCAATAATTTGTTCGGGATGATCAACTAAAATTGCTCCCTCACGAATAAGTTGATGGCATCCTTGATGGAACTCACTATAAATATGGCCCGGAATGGCGAATACGGTTTTGCCTTGTTCAGCAGCTTTATTGGCCGTGATGAGCGAGCCACTTTTTAATGTCGCTTCTACCACCAAAACGCCTAAACTCAAACCACTAACAATTCGGTTTCTACGTGGAAAATGCTGTTGTAATGGCGGTGTACCAGGTAAAAACTCAGTAATAATGGCGCCGTTCTGAGCCAAAATATGTTCTGCCAGTTTTTTATTTTGAGCTGGATAGGTAGTGTCTAGGCCCGTACCAGTGACTGCAATTGTACGTTGATGAGCGGATGCACCTTGATGAGCTGCTTCATCAATGCCATAAGCCAGACCACTACTAATAAAAAAGCCCTTTTCACTTAAGTAGTAGGCAAAATCATAAGCCACCTGACGTCCATGTGGGCTTGGTTTTCGGCTACCGACAATCGCAATTTGCGGTTGCAATAATGCCTGTGCCTGACCTTTTCCAAAAATAACAGGTGGATGATCTGTATAAGGGAGTAATTGAGTAGGGTAGCCAGAGTCATCGGGCGTCAAAATAAAATCAGTATGCTGCTGAACTTGTTGTATAAGCTGTTCGAACTGAGCTTGGCCTTGTGCCGTTTGAAATTCGTTTACACGCTTTAAGTGATTAGCATGTAACCCCAAAGAGGACCACTTTGCTAAACCATCAGGTTGAGTTGCTTTTTCACAAGTTCCAAAATAATCGATAATTTTTTTAAAACTAACTAATGAGTGCTGCACCAAATACCACACTTTAAGCGTGTGGTAATGGTGTGAAGAAAGTTGGGTGAGCATTGTAGAAGGTACATCCAACATTAATCATTAAAGCGAGGTGGCTGAATGCTTGAGCCGACTTTAATAGGCAAATCGCTTTCTAGAACATAGGCATAACTCAGCTGATCAAAAGTTCTAAAAACCATCAGACTCCCAATTTGTTGACCAGGAAGTTGAATCGCTTCTTTAGTTTTAGGATCGCGAATTGTCTCGCCTTGTTGTGTAATATCAAAAACTTGACCTACCTGAACACCTTGTGCTGTACCGCGGTCCAAAGTCACTACACTATGTTTTGCAGCTCTACCGATTGAACCCATGACACGAATAATTTTGCCACCATTAGTCACTTGTTTGGCATCTACTGGGTAAAATAAGGTTGGCAAAGTAGCTTGTTCTTCAGGCATAACACGATCGCCACGACGTACTTCAGCGTTATAACTATCTGTTAGCTCTAATGTAGTAATGTCTTTTTCAGAAGATACCGCAACACCTGAAGCAACCTGTAGTAGCTCAATACCAAGGCTATGCTTTTTACCTTTACTATCTGTGAAATAGTAAGGTTCACCTTCTCGATAGACTGCATAACGCTGACCATTAACTAGACCTTTTCCTCTTGCATAAATAGTTTGACCTTTTCCTGCAAGTACACGTTGGTCGGCTGTACCAACAACGTAAGGTGTGTTGGTAATTGAATCGGCGGGTAAAATAGTGCTGTTCTCTAACCACTGTTTAATATGTTCAAGTGGAATAACTGGCACACTATTATTTAATGCTTCTACGCGAACTTGTGGTTGTAAGTTTGTGGTTTGACCTGTGTAACGACGAATAATGCCTACACAGCCATCCCCTTCATCTTTGCCCACAAGTGGACGTCCATCTAAGCTACATAACAGTAATCGATCGCCCGGATAAATCCAGTGAGGGTTTTTAACATGTTGATTACTTGCCCAAATTTCAGGCCAACGCCATGGCTTATTGAGAAAATGGCCGGAAATATCCCATAGGGTATCCCCACGTTTTACAACATACACATTCGGTGCATTGCTTTTAAGAGAAGGTGGATTATGGTTTGGGCTGGCAGCATGAACCTCCGCTACCGTACCAAGCGCAACTCCTGTACAGAGTGCTAAAGCAAGTAAATGCTTTTTTATCCCCAAAGCATGAAATTGAACCATGCCGTCAAAAACCTTTTTCATTATGATAATTCCTAAAAATTATGCGTGCAGATGCGTTATAATAGGCGGCTTACACACAATTTTTCGATGAAGTATTTCCTTCATTTGGTTTTTCAATCAATGGCATAAGTGAGGACGTCAGTATGGCCTTATTACCTATTTTAAGTTTTCCTGATCCCCGTCTTCGTACCATTGCTAAGCCTGTTGAAGAAGTTACTGATGAAATTCGTCAACTTGCAGCAGATATGTTTGAAACCATGTATGCGGCACCCGGTATTGGTTTAGCAGCTTCTCAGGTCGATCGTCATATTCAGCTTATCGTCATGGATTTGTCTGAATCTAAAGATGAACCTATGGTTTTCATTAACCCCAAAATAACTCCACTGACTGAAGAGACGCAGCCGTACGAAGAAGGCTGTCTATCAGTGCCACAAATATACGATAAAGTTGACCGTCCGTCACGTGTGAAAATCGAGGCAATTAACCTTGAAGGTCAAGCATTTGAGATAGAAGCTGACGGACTTCTCGCTGTTTGTATCCAACATGAAATGGATCACTTAAAAGGCAAATTGTTTGTGGATTATTTGTCGCCACTTAAACGTCAGCGTGCACGTGAAAAAGTCGAAAAGATTGTTCGCCAACGCGAGCGTGAAAAAGTTGCGGTAAAACGTTAAAAGTTTTCAAACATCAATATAGCGTGGATGTGATTTTTGGTTTTTCGTAGTGGTCTGTTGCTCGCATGTGCAGCAGTGTTTTTACAGATTGCGGTATTTCTACAGCCGCTATTACCGAAGCAATATCAAATTGCTCCGGTCTGTGAAACTATTACCCGTGCTTTGCTTAAACCTAAGGCACAGATGGAAACCATGTCACATGCCATGCATCATTCACATCACGACCACCATATTGGACAGGCACAAGTACCTGAACATCATGACCACCATGATGCAAATCACCAGTGCCAATATTGTACCGTCTATGCCAATCTGGTTTTACCACCTGAATTTGGCGTAAAAGAGGTACTTGTTCGTATACAAGTTCGCTTAGTCGCTTATCAACAAGCATTTAGACATGTTTATTTTGCGCTACAGCGACTCTTCTTACTCCCGCAAGGGCGTGCACCGCCTCTATTTGCATAAATAAAAGCAATTTTTGTTGGGGTCTTTATTGACTTCGATATCACTTTATTTATGTTTTAGAGCGTATAAAAATGCCACATTCTAAATTTTTACTACAACCTTTATGGGTTGCGATGCTTGCTGTTTCTCATTCAGGCTTAGCTTTTGCCGATTCAGAGAAAAAAGATGCTGATACCAACACACTTCATTCATTAGCACCTATTGTTGTTACAGCACAGCAAGGCAACGATGGAAATGGTCTGATTGTACATGCGGACCCGAAACAGCCAATTCAGCCAGTACCTGCTACAGATGGCGCAGACTATTTACAAAGTATTATGGGTTTTAACTCAATACAAAGCGGTGGAACAAATGGTGATGTGACATTCCGAGGGATGTTTGGTTCACGTATTAAAATTCTAACAGACGGTACGGAGAACCTAGGTGCATGCCCAAACCGTATGGATGCTCCAACTTCTTATATTTCACCAGAAAGTTATGATCGTATTTCTGTGATTAAAGGTCCGCAAACGGTTCAATATGCCAATACTGGTTCGGCAGCAACAGTCCTGTTTGAACGTCAGCCTGAGAAACTTACCTCCGAAAAACCTTATCGTGGGCAAGCAAGTGTTTTACTAGGTTCATATGGACGTATCGACCATAATGTTGAAGCAGCAGTTGGCGATGAGAAAAAATATATTCGTTTAAATGCCAACCGTTCAGAGTCCAATAGTTATCAAGACGGTGATGGTAATACTGTACCTTCAGCATGGAAGAAGTGGAATGCTGATGTAGCACTTGGCTTTACTCCAGATGAAAACACGTGGATCGAACTCACAGGTGGAAAATCTGATGGTGAGTCGCTTTATGCTGGACGTTCAATGGATGGTTCTCAGTTTGCGCGTGAAAGTTTAGGGCTGCGTTTTGAAAAGAAAAATATCACCGATGTCATTAAAAAAATCGAAGGGCAGGTGAACTATAGCTATAACGACCATATTATGGATAACTTTAGCTTGCGTACACCGCCATTAGTTGAAATGAATCATGGTGGTATGACCATGCTCATGCCAAACGCGATGGCCATGCAAGTAACGCGCCGTACACTAAATTCTCGCTTAGCCATGACCTCTGAATGGGATAAATGGAGTTTGATCACAGGCGTTGACTCTCAATTTAATAAACATGGCGGTAGCATGTCATCGCCAACAATGCCTTCTATGAATGTTCCATATCGACAAGATATGCGTTTTCAATCATATGGAGCTTTCGGTGAACTCGGCTATCAATGGAATGATAAAAACAAGTTAGTGACAGGTGCACGTTTAGATCGGGTAACAGTTGAAGATGAGCGAGCCGATTCTAAAGCCCAAGGCTTTAATACGAAGCTTGAGAAGACTTTGCCAAACGCATTTGTTCGCTGGGAAAACCAACATACTGAGCATGACTTCAAAAGCTATATCGGTTTAGGTTATGTAGAGCGTATACCTGATTATTGGGAGCTTTTCTCTCCTAAACATGGTAATGCTGGCTCAACCAATACCTTTAACGGTGTGAATCCTGAGAAAACATTGCAGTTAGATCTAGGCTTCCAACAACAACATGGTGCTTTAAACACATGGGCTTCTGCTTATGCAGGCTTAGTAGATGACTACATATTAATGAGTTATCACCATCACCCGAGTATGGGAATGGGTGGGCATGATATGAGCCATGATATTACTGCAGGTGCCAAGAATGTTGATGCAACTATTGCTGGTGCAGAAGCAGGTATTGGATATCAATTTACCGATCATATTCAGGCAGATTTGAGTGCTATGTATGCGTGGGGTAAAAACACCACAGATGACAAACCGTTACCTCAAATTTCCCCGTTAGAAGGTCGATTAAATATTCGCTATGTAGCCGACAAATATAACTTAGGCCTGTTGTGGCGAGCTGTTGCTGAGCAAAACCGTGTGAGTCTACATCAAGGTAATATCGTGGGATATGATCTAAAACCAAGTAAAGGTTTCTCAACACTTTCTTTAAACGGAAGTTATAACCTTCGTAAAGATATTGATGTCTCTGTTGGCATTGATAACGTATTAGATAAGACCTATACCGAACACTTAAATAAAGCTGGTAGTGCAGGCTTTGGATTTGCGAGTGAAGAGCAGTTTAACAATATCGGAAGAAATTACTGGGTTCGTATGAGCATGAAGTTTTGATCAGCTTAACGAATTAAATGAATTAATTTAAGAGAGAAATGAAATGACTAATAAATTATCGCCTGAACAGTCTTGGTGGGGATGGAAGTTACTTATTCTGGCTTCTATCTTGAGTGTATTGTTTATGATTGTTTTTTACTTGGCCATTAACAATGAACCTGACTATATGCCTAGTCAAAAAAATAAGCAGATGATGGAAACGCATGAGCAAATGAATCACGCTGAAATGCACAGTTCATCAGCTCAATAAGGTTTTTAATATTTGAAAATGGAAGTCCGGATAACGGGCTTCCATTTTTTATTTTTAGGTTTTAATAATTATTGATGCATACTTGCTAAGGTTTTTATCTTGCCTTTATTTTCATAAAGACGTAGACCAAGTTTTTGTAAATTACGACCCGATTGAGTTAAAAACCTTTCAACTTTTGGTGAAAATTTTGCGCCGTTAAAAAGTACTGAATTACGCAAAATCAGATAATAAGCAAACCATGAAGCAGACTGCTGAGGCAATCCGAGTAGTTTCATCCTTTTCTTACCAATAAAAAATTGGGTAAGTTCTAAATGTTGCCGATAAGCAAGTTTCTGCTGTAAAGAACGCAAATGCAGATATTGTCTCTCAAAAGGCTCTTTAGATAAGCTTGATCCTAATTCAATACTGCTGTGATCGGGACGAGGGTGTGCAAACTGCATCCAGTAAAGTAATCGCCAGCCTTCAGTTTCAGATTGAATAAGCCACTTTTCATCAATTCCCATTAACCAACCAACATAACGCCAGAAATGTAAAAAACTCTTTGCCTCTTGTTTTGTTGGCCATATACCTAAAGCTCTAATACCGAGTAAAACTACACTACTAAAAGCCAAATTAGTCATGGCTAAATCAAATTGATTAAGAGGAATTCCCCAAACCCCACTATCCCAACGATCAGACTTTTTTAATTGCCGGCGAACGAGTGCATGAATAAAGCGAACATAAATCGTTGACGTAAAACCTGCACTCAAACGACAAAGCCCTTGAGGCTCAGTAATATCAACCCACCATTTTGTAGTTTCTGCTAAACGAGTACCCGCTTGTTTCTTTAATGCCCCGGTTAAAATTAGGGGTTGATTAAATCCCGGATATAAATATCCGCCCATTAAAGATAAATCTCTAAGAATAAAACCATTATTTATTCCTAAACGATGAGTAAATTTAATAGCCTCATCAATTTGTTGCTGGTCTAGCCATTCAGGCTTTTGTTCAATGTAATTAAAGAAATTTTCTAACTCAGTAGGTAGCGACTCAGATAGATCATCGCGGCCTTGAAATAATATTTTCTCAAAAATTATTCGGTGATCTTTGGAATTTTGCATAACCCAATCAATCAGCTTATCCATTTCAACGTCCCCTTCGCAAAGAGCACGTTGTAAAGATACATATTCTGTATAGTTTGGTTGTACTGGTTTTTCACAGCAGATATTTAAAAACTGAGTAAAGAAATTACTGTCTTGCATATCATTAAAAGAAGCAAGTCGAGTCGGGTTAATCATTTGCATATCTTTACTTGCGTATTGAACTGAATAATAAATAGGCTAATATGAATAATTATTCGCATTCAATTCGCATTTAATGAATTCAAACTAATGAGAAAAGCTCCACAGCAACAGCGTTCAAAACTTATTGTTGACCATATTTTAGAAGCGACACAGCAATGTATTGCCCAATATGGATTGCTTCATACTACTACTCCTAAAATTGCAGAGAAATCTGGAGTGAGTGTAGGTTCGATTTACCAATACTTTGAGAATAAAGATCAAATCATAGAAGAACTATTACGCCGTAAAAGCGAATTATTAGGGCAGCAACTTAAAGAATTAGTTATGCAGCAGGGGAATATTCCTTTAGATCTGCTTATCCCCTTGGCAATAGAGCTAGGATTTAATGCATTAAAAGCTGATCAAGGCTTTTTTATAGAAGTACTGAAACATTGGCATGACTACAGTCATTCGCAAGCTGCTCAGATTTTAGAAAAGCATTTTTTTGAAGTAGGTTTATATACATTTAGTAGAAATCCTCATCAGTGGGACTTCGAGCAGGTAAAGCATAAATCCTTTGTAATTATTAATAGTACGCTTTTTACGATGATGCGTTACGTGAGCCAGAACAATTTTCTTATCTCAGAACAACAACTTAAACGAGAATTATCAAGCATGATACTGGCTTATTTAGGCCAAAAATAAGGAATAAAAATAATTATCTATATAAAACAAATACTTGATTTGTATTTTGGTTTAAAATTGAACGCTCAAGTCATTAATTTCTAATTTCCGCTTGCAAAGGGATTTGGATGGTCTATAATGCACATCCATCGGCGGTGATGCAGATAGAAACTTGTTGAAAAACAGTTACTTGAGATTAAGTTGATTGCTTTAAGTAATGAATTTGATGTTAAGTTGGTTTGAAAGATAAGTTTTAAAAATATCGAAATTACCTGTTGACTTTTAAGAGATTAAGAGTAATATAGCCGACCTAGCTTGCTGGTGACGAACCAGGAAGAAGATCATTAAGAGAATTGAAGAACAACTTGTGTGGATTTTTACTGATTGATTAATCGAAATAATTTTCATTGATTGATTGGTTTAAATTACTCGAAGTTTATTTGAGCGAAATTTAAGTCAGTAATTGATGAGCCAGAATTGGCACCTTGTCTATAAATAAGGTGCAAAATGATTTTAACTGAAGAGTTTGATCATGGCTCAGATTGAACGCTGGCGGCAGGCTTAACACATGCAAGTCGAGCGGGGAAAGGTAGCTTGCTACTGGACCTAGCGGCGGACGGGTGAGTAATGCTTAGGAATCTGCCTATTAGTGGGGGACAACATCTCGAAAGGGATGCTAATACCGCATACGTCCTACGGGAGAAAGCAGGGGATCTTCGGACCTTGCGCTAATAGATGAGCCTAAGTCGGATTAGCTAGTTGGTGGGGTAAAGGCCTACCAAGGCGACGATCTGTAGCGGGTCTGAGAGGATGATCCGCCACACTGGGACTGAGACACGGCCCAGACTCCTACGGGAGGCAGCAGTGGGGAATATTGGACAATGGGCGCAAGCCTGATCCAGCCATGCCGCGTGTGTGAAGAAGGCCTTATGGTTGTAAAGCACTTTAAGCGAGGAGGAGGCTACTTTAGATAATACCTAGAGATAGTGGACGTTACTCGCAGAATAAGCACCGGCTAACTCTGTGCCAGCAGCCGCGGTAATACAGAGGGTGCAAGCGTTAATCGGATTTACTGGGCGTAAAGCGCGCGTAGGCGGCTAATTAAGTCAAATGTGAAATCCCCGAGCTTAACTTGGGAATTGCATTCGATACTGGTTAGCTAGAGTGTGGGAGAGGATGGTAGAATTCCAGGTGTAGCGGTGAAATGCGTAGAGATCTGGAGGAATACCGATGGCGAAGGCAGCCATCTGGCCTAACACTGACGCTGAGGTGCGAAAGCATGGGGAGCAAACAGGATTAGATACCCTGGTAGTCCATGCCGTAAACGATGTCTACTAGCCGTTGGGGCCTTTGAGGCTTTAGTGGCGCAGCTAACGCGATAAGTAGACCGCCTGGGGAGTACGGTCGCAAGACTAAAACTCAAATGAATTGACGGGGGCCCGCACAAGCGGTGGAGCATGTGGTTTAATTCGATGCAACGCGAAGAACCTTACCTGGCCTTGACATAGTAAGAACTTTCCAGAGATGGATTGGTGCCTTCGGGAACTTACATACAGGTGCTGCATGGCTGTCGTCAGCTCGTGTCGTGAGATGTTGGGTTAAGTCCCGCAACGAGCGCAACCCTTTTCCTTATTTGCCAGCGAGTAATGTCGGGAACTTTAAGGATACTGCCAGTGACAAACTGGAGGAAGGCGGGGACGACGTCAAGTCATCATGGCCCTTACGGCCAGGGCTACACACGTGCTACAATGGTCGGTACAAAGGGTTGCTACACAGCGATGTGATGCTAATCTCAAAAAGCCGATCGTAGTCCGGATTGGAGTCTGCAACTCGACTCCATGAAGTCGGAATCGCTAGTAATCGCGGATCAGAATGCCGCGGTGAATACGTTCCCGGGCCTTGTACACACCGCCCGTCACACCATGGGAGTTTGTTGCACCAGAAGTAGCTAGCCTAACTGCAAAGAGGGCGGTTACCACGGTGTGGCCGATGACTGGGGTGAAGTCGTAACAAGGTAGCCGTAGGGGAACCTGCGGCTGGATCACCTCCTTAACGAAAGATTGACGATTGGTAAGAATCCACAACAAGTTGTTCTTCATAGATGTATCTGAGGGTCTGTAGCTCAGTTGGTTAGAGCACACGCTTGATAAGCGTGGGGTCACAAGTTCAAGTCTTGTCAGACCCACCATGACTTTGACTGGTTAAAGTTATAGATAAAAGATACATGACTGATGATGTAAGCTGGGGACTTAGCTTAGTTGGTAGAGCGCCTGCTTTGCACGCAGGAGGTCAGGAGTTCGACTCTCCTAGTCTCCACCAGAACTTAAGATAAGTTCGGATTACAGAAATTAGTAAATAGAGATTTCGGTCTTGGTTTATTAACTTCTGTGATTTAAGTATCACGGTATTAAGCATGACCTGACGAAGGCGTGTTTATTCATTAACAGATTGGCAAAATTGAGTCTGAAATAAATTGTTCACTCAATAACAAAGAGAGACGAAGTAATTCTGATCTTGGAGTTAATTGAGAACTAGCAAATTAACTGAATCAAGCGTTTTGGTATATGAATTTAGATTGAAGCTGTACAGTGTTTAAATACACAGTGCTCTAAACTGAAATGTTGAAGTTACTAACTTGTAGGTAACGTCGACTGTTTGGGGTTGTATAGTCAAGTAATTAAGTGCATGTGGTGGATGCCTTGGCAGTCAGAGGCGATGAAAGACGTGATAGCCTGCGAAAAGCTCCGGGGAGGCGGCAAATATCCTTTGATCCGGAGATGTCTGAATGGGGGAACCCACCTACTTTAAGGTAGGTATTGCAACATGAATACATAGTGTTGCAAGGCGAACGAGGGGAAGTGAAACATCTCAGTACCCTTAGGAAAAGAAATCAATTGAGATTCCCTCAGTAGCGGCGAGCGAACGGGGATCAGCCCATTAAGTTATGTGTGTTTTAGTGGAACGCTCTGGGAAGTGCGAACGTAGAGGGTGATATTCCCGTACACGAAAGGGCACACATAATGATGACGAGTAGGGCGAGGCACGTGAAACCTTGTCTGAATATGGGGGGACCATCCTCCAAGGCTAAATACTCCTGACTGACCGATAGTGAACCAGTACCGTGAGGGAAAGGCGAAAAGAACCCCTGTGAGGGGAGTGAAATAGATCCTGAAACCGCATGCATACAAGCAGTGGGAGCACCTTCGTGGTGTGACTGCGTACCTTTTGTATAATGGGTCAGCGACTTATATTCAGTAGCGAGGTTAACCGTATAGGGGAGCCGTAGAGAAATCGAGTCTTAATAGGGCGTTTAGTTGCTGGGTATAGACCCGAAACCAGGCGATCTATCCATGAGCAGGTTGAAGGTTGGGTAACACTAACTGGAGGACCGAACCCACTGTCGTTGAAAAGCCAGGGGATGACTTGTGGATAGGGGTGAAAGGCTAATCAAGCCTGGTGATAGCTGGTTCTCCCCGAAAGCTATTTAGGTAGCGCCTCGGACGAATACCATAGGGGGTAGAGCACTGTTTCGGCTAGGGGGTCATCCCGACTTACCAAACCGATGCAAACTCCGAATACCTATGAGTACTATCCGGGAGACAGACTGCGGGTGCTAACGTCCGTAGTCAAGAGGAAAACAATCCAGACCGCCAGCTAAGGCCCCAAAATCATAGTTAAGTGGGAAACGATGTGGGAAGGCATAGACAGCTAGGAGGTTGGCTTAGAAGCAGCCACCCTTTAAAGAAAGCGTAATAGCTCACTAGTCGAGTCGGCCTGCGCGGAAGATGTAACGGGGCTAAAACTATGTGCCGAAGCTGCGGATTTGACATTAGTCAAGTGGTAGGGGAGCGTTCTGTAAGCCGATGAAGGTGTATTGAGAAGTATGCTGGAGGTATCAGAAGTGCGAATGCTGACGTGAGTAACGACAAAACGGGTGAAAAACCCGTTCGCCGAAAGACCAAGGGTTCCAGTCCAACGTTAATCGGGGCTGGGTGAGTCGACCCCTAAGGCGAGGCCGAAAGGCGTAGTCGATGGGAAATTGGTTAATATTCCAATACTTCTGTGTAATGCGATGAGAGGACGGAGAAGGTTAAGTCAGCCTGGCGTTGGTTGTCCAGGTGGAAGGATGTAGGTATGTATCTTAGGCAAATCCGGGGTACTCTATACTGAGATCCGATAGCAAGCTGTACTTGTACAGCGAAGTGGCTGATACCATGCTTCCAGGAAAAGTCTCTAAGCTTCAGTTACACAGGAATCGTACCCGAAACCGACACAGGTGGTCAGGTCGAGTAGACCAAGGCGCTTGAGAGAACTCTGCTGAAGGAACTAGGCAAAATGGTACCGTAACTTCGGGAGAAGGTACGCTGTTGTTGGTGATGGAACTTGCTTCCTGAGCTGATGACAGCCGCAGAAACCAGGCCGCTGCAACTGTTTATTAAAAACATAGCACTCTGCAAACACGAAAGTGGACGTATAGGGTGTGATGCCTGCCCGGTGCTGGAAGGTTAATTGATGGGGTTAGCGTAAGCGAAGCTCTTGATCGAAGCCCCAGTAAACGGCGGCCGTAACTATAACGGTCCTAAGGTAGCGAAATTCCTTGTCGGGTAAGTTCCGACCTGCACGAATGGCATAATGATGGCGGCGCTGTCTCCAGCAGAGGCTCAGTGAAATCGAAATCGCTGTGAAGATGCAGTGTACCCGCGGCTAGACGGAAAGACCCCGTGAACCTTTACTGCAGCTTGACACTGAACTTTGACCTTACTTGTGTAGGATAGGTGGGAGGCTTTGAAGTTGGAACGCTAGTTCCAATGGAGCCGTCCTTGAAATACCACCCTGGTAATGTTGAGGTTCTAACTCTGTCCCGTTATCCGGGACGAGGACCGTGTCTGGTGGGTAGTTTGACTGGGGCGGTCTCCTCCTAAAGAGTAACGGAGGAGTACGAAGGTGCGCTCAGCGTGGTCGGAAATCACGCATAGAGTATAAAGGCAAAAGCGCGCTTAACTGCGAGACCCACAAGTCGAGCAGGTACGAAAGTAGGTCTTAGTGATCCGGTGGTTCTGTATGGAAGGGCCATCGCTCAACGGATAAAAGGTACTCTGGGGATAACAGGCTGATACCGCCCAAGAGTTCATATCGACGGCGGTGTTTGGCACCTCGATGTCGGCTCATCTCATCCTGGGGCTGAAGCAGGTCCCAAGGGTATGGCTGTTCGCCATTTAAAGAGGTACGCGAGCTGGGTTTAGAACGTCGTGAGACAGTTCGGTCCCTATCTACCGTGGGCGCTGGAAATTTGAGAGGATCTGCTCCTAGTACGAGAGGACCAGAGTGGACGAACCTCTGGTGTACCGGTTGTGACGCCAGTCGCATCGCCGGGTAGCTATGTTCGGAAGGGATAACCGCTGAAAGCATCTAAGCGGGAAGCCTACCTCAAGATAAGATTTCCCTAGGAATTTATTCCTCTAAAGAGCCGTTCGAGACTAGGACGTTGATAGGTTGGATGTGGAAGCATAGTGATATGTGAAGCTGACCAATACTAATTGCTCGTGAGGCTTGACTATACAACACCCAAGCAGTTGTATATAAAGCATCAATCGATTCATAAATCTACAAAGCAACTTGATTTAGTTATTCCACTAGATAAAATGAACACAGTCAGATTCAATCAGCCCAATCTGTAAAGATTTGGAAAACGCTTCGGCAGTCAATAAGACCAAAGCAAGTATCCATAAACAGTTGTGCTGGCGACCATAGCAAGAGTGAACCACCTGATCCCTTCCCGAACTCAGAAGTGAAACCTCTTAGCGCTGATGGTAGTGTGGGGTTACCCATGTGAGAGTAAGTCATCGCCAGCTCATTATTCTAAACACCCCCAACTAAAATTGGGGGTGTTTTTTATTGCGCGAAGAAATAAATAGAAAACACATAACTAAAAATCAGATTTGCACAGCTGCTCTGTTTCAGAGATATAGGGTCTTAGTTCAATGTAATAAAAAACATTTCATAATATTCCAATCTTTGCTTAATCTATAAATAATTAAATTTGAGTTTTCATCTATGCAGTTCAAAATTATCGCAGCCCAAGATCTAGATAAAAATCAATGCAATCAAATTGCTGAATTGTGTTTTGCTGCTTTTGATGAAGATCCTTGGAGCCAATATGCTTTCATGCAAAAAGCATTTCATGTCGTGGGTATATTAGATAATCAAATTGTTTCACATGCCTTATGGACGGATAGAGTTTTTAGTATAAATGGTAGCTTCGATGTAAAAACTGCTTATGTAGAGTATGTGACCACTGATTACACCATGAGAGGTAAGGGGCTTGCATCACAATTACTAAAATATTTAGTTGAAGCATTAACTGATTTGGAATATGAACTTGCTGCATTACAACCAGAAGATGAAGCGTTTTATAAAAAATTAGGTTGGACTACTTGGTGGGGAGATTTGTACATCAAACAAGATACATCTACTTATCTGACTGATGACTATGAAATTATGCTATATCCTTTGAGTATCTCTATGAAAGATCTACTATTGCATCGCTCCCAGGGCGATAGTATTTGCGCAGAATGGCGAGAGGGTGAGGTTTGGTAGTTAGAATGGTCTAATAATTTTATTATTTTTTTCTAAGTCTAATTTAGATGTAGCTGTCATTTTTTTATATTACTTAACTTTTTCTACTTTCCTGTTTATTAGACAAGCCTATAATGATTCAGAATCATTCCAAATCTAATAAGGATATAACATGTCTACCGATCAGCAATTTCCAACTCCCAACAATTTAGGTATCGCGGTATATTCCAATAATGCCGAAGCTATTGGTAATACACCTTTAGTACGTATTAACCGTTTGATTAAACCGGGCGCAACCGTATTAGCAAAAGTGGAAAGCCGTAACCCTGCATTTTCTGTGAAATGCCGCATCGGAGCGGCACTTATTGCAGATGCAGAGAAACGTGGTGTATTAAAAGAAGGTATGCACATTGTTGAGCCAACCAGTGGTAATACTGGTATTGCATTGGCGTTTGTTGCTGCGGCAAAAGGATATCCAATAACTTTAACTATGCCTGCAAGTATGAGCCTTGAGCGTAGAAAAGTATTAAAAGCTTTAGGTGCTAATTTGGTATTAACTGAACCCGCAAAAGGAATGAAAGGTGCAGTTGATGAGGCTATACGATTAGCAACTGAACAGCCAGATCTTTATTTCTTGCCACAACAATTTGAAAACCCAGCGAATCCACAAATTCATGTAGACACAACTGGTCCTGAAATTTGGCAAGCTACAGGTGGGCAGGTCGATATTTTAGTTGCGGGCGTTGGTACTGGCGGTACGATTACAGGTATTTCTCGTTACTTTGAACAGGTTCAAAATAAACCTTTGTATTCAGTAGCAGTTGAACCTGCTGAGTCTCCAATTATTACTCAAACCAAAAATGGTGAAAACATTACACCTGCACCGCATAAAATCCAGGGAATTGGTGCGAACTTTATTCCAAAGAATCTTGATTTGAACCTTGTAGATGAAGTCTTACCCGTGACTAGCGAAGAAGCAATTCAATGGGCGAGAAACTGTGCAACTCAAGAAGGTATTTTAGTGGGTATTTCAAGTGGAGCTGCATTAGCAGCCGCTGCAAAAATTGCAGAACGTCCTGAAAATGCTGGTAAAACCATTGTTGTTATTCTGCCAGACAGTGGGGAGCGTTATTTGTCTTCTGTTTTATTTGAAGGTTTATTTGACGAATAAAATTAACCGCATAAAAAAGCCCATCCATTGATGGGCTTTTGTTTAAGTTTTTTATAGAGCACTTTTTAAATTTTTTTGATGATGCTTAATAGATCGAGCATATTTTTTCGCTTTGTGACGGGTCCAGAAGCTTCTCTCATATCCTGTTGGCCCAACATTATAATAAGCTGTAGCTTTAAACCAGCTATCTGCGGTTTGATAGTAATGATTTAAAATATAAGCACCACATTGGATATTTGTAGATTCATCATACAAATTACCAGCACAAGTTTGTTGCCAATAGCTTGGAATAATTTGAGTTAAACCAACAGCTCCAGTCGGAGAGCGGGCATTACTATTATAGTTCGACTCTTGTCTGATAACTGCCGCGAGTAAAAGTGGAGGAACATTATATTTGTCAGCACTTTGAATAATCATAGGAGATAATCGATTGGCTGTACTCGGTGGAACGGAATAAGCTTTTTGTAAACCAGATGATAGCTTATTTGAACGCCAAGTAAATGAGCCACTATTAGGGCCTAAGCTTGTACATCCTGTCATTATGATCATCAAGAAAATTATGAAAAATTTCAGACCAAGGATGTGTAATTGTGATGGTTCAAAATGATTTTGGGTTAAAGATGGGGTAAGCAAAATACAAAACCAATAATGAAGTTTCAAATAAAATAATGGTATTTAGCCGTACTTATAGGATCAATGTTAGTTCTGTTGCTCAGCACATCTAAAAAGTAAGAATTTTGTATAATTGAAATGAAAAAAACCCGACATCCTGTCGAGGTTCCTTCGTATTCAGCTTTATGTAGCTAACTCCTGTCAACTACCGCTTCCTGCGTTCTTATTCTTCTTCAATGAGACATCCTGTCTCTCTATGATTCATATATTATGAAATAATACTAAAGCTGAATATCCGCAAATCACCGCAACTTTTGTACGTTTTAACTTACAGACGTACTTTTTTAACTTTCTTAAATACAAGGTCAACGAGTTTCTGAGCTATAGGAGCACAAATCAATACACTTGGGAAAGCCAGTATCCATGCAATAATCCAAGCTGATATCCACAATGAAACGAAGTAATGATTTAGTCCTACTACTTTAAAAGTTGAAATACCTGAAACGATAAAAGACATCATTCCCGATAAAATTAAGAGGAATAAAAGTTTCTGTGCTTTCATGGGTTTATAGTCCTTGATAAGCATTCAAGGTTAATGCAAAATTTTCTCCAAATTGTTGAGCAGTTTTAATATCTCCTTCATCAAACCTATCGGCATTACTGCCGTGTTCAGCCTGAGCCATTAAGCCTGACCATGAACCGAGACGGTTGGCTGCTTGAGCATAAGGAATACCTTGATGTTGCTCGGGCATAATCGGGTTGCCGACCCAGAGCATGCCGTGTTGCATACAAAAGGTAAAAAGTGAAATTAGTGTCGATTGTTTATCACCCGCGGGAAGAGAAGAAACGGTAAATCCAGCTGCTAATTTTCCTTTAAAATTCTGTTTTTTCTATAATGGCCCTGTTGCATCCATGAGTTGTTTTAATTTGGAAGATACGCCACCTAAATAAGTAGGAGATCCCCAAATTAAGCCATCATATTGGATAAGAGTCTCTGGGTTCTCGATAAGATCTTCAGCATTAAGTAAGTCTACTTCAATATCTTGATGGCTTAAAATACCAGTTTGAATTTGCTGAGCAATAAATTGGGTATGTCCTTGGCGACTATAGTAAATAATGGCAACAGTTTTCATGAGTATTTTCCTCTTTATCTAAATTTGAAATATTTTTGCAGTGAGATATAAACCACAGCCAAAGACACTATGGTTCAGTAAGCTTTTTAAGCAGTTCAGAAAAGGGTGCGGGGTTTTTGACGAAGCAAAACCACTACCCATGGCCGGTTGCATAATAAAAAAGGGAATTAGAACAGTGACTACACCAAATATTAGTGCTGAGTAAAACTGAGGATGAATGAGCCAATCTGAGCCGACAATGACAAGAAAGCTCAATGCAAAGATAATCCCAACACTATAATGAGTAATCCAGCCCAATAAATATTCACCCTGAATTTGAGGGCTTTGAGCGATAGATTGATGGATGAGTTTTCCTTGAACTATCCAACCTACCCAGCGTCCAAGAAAGGAAAAATTTAAAGTCGGGATCTTAAATATTTTTAGTATTAACAGCCATATATCCATAATAACTGTTGCACCAACACCAAGACATAAAGCTTGAAAGAATAATGTGGAGGTATTCATTTTTACACCTTGCTTTTATACGTATGAAACGTGATAAATTTATTGTGCAAGTTCAAGTTCACTTGAAGTCAAGAGGGTGTTATGGATATTGGTGAAGTTTCTAAGAAGGCAAAAGTCACAACCGCTACACTACGTTTTTATGAAGAGAAGGGGTTAATTAAACCGATAGGGCGGCAAGGTTTACGTCGGCAGTATGGTAAGCAGGTACTTGATCAACTGGCACTTATTGCTTTAGGACGTGCTGCGGGATTTTCTTTAAATGAGATCGCTACTATGTTTGGACAAGATGGTAAGCCTGATCTTGATCGTCAGAAACTAAAAAATAAAGCTGAACAACTAGAGCAAATGGCAAAGCGATTACATTTTATTAGTCAAGGATTACAACATGCAGCTGTCTGTCCAGCCGAAAATCATATGGAATGCCCAACCTTTCAGAACTTTTTGAAAGCAGCAATTGCTGGAGAATATCAGCCAACAAAACTTTAATTTTTTTGATGAAGTTATTTAGTTTGTGACTGTATTGAATAGTTGGGTTTGTCATATATTCGCCATAAAGATTTCATCTTTTTGAAGCAAAAACTTCATATAAGCTTGATTAAATTTGCTTAATTTTTTACCAAATGTATAAAATCATGAGCAAAAAAACTTTAGTCGCATTATTATGCTGTGCCAGTTTAGGATTGACGGCATGTAATGATGATAACGATCAAGAACAAACTTCACCTGCAGAAAACGTTACCGAACCAACTTTAATTTCTTTTGCCAAATTGCCTGTAGAAACCTATGCTGCTGGGCCAGACTCTGGTGCATATGTAAAAGGTGCAAATGGAATTTATCCGCCATTTAAAGGCCAGCCTGTACAAGGTTTTTCGGCTGCATTAAAAAATGAAGATGGTAGCTATATGGCAATGGCCGATAATGGTTTTGGTACCCAAGATAATTCTTCTGACTTTTTGCTTCGTATTTATAAATTAAAACCTGATTTTAAAACTAAAGCCAAAGGTACAGGGCAAGTTACTGTACAAAGCTTTATTCAATTGCGTGATCCAAACAAGTTAATTCCTTTTAATATCGTAAATGGTAATACACCTGAGCGTTTATTAACGGGTGCTGATTTTGACCCAGAGTCAATGCAACGGACTAGCGATGGTACTTACTGGATTGGAGATGAATTCGGTCCATATTTACTCCATTTCTCAGCAGATGGCGTACTTTTAGACGCTCCGATTCCCTTACCAAATCCATTAAATCCGACTCAAGAATTACGTTCACCACAAAATCAATTTAATAAAGCACAAATTAATTTTGTAGAACCTCTTGTTCAACAAAGTGGCGGTTTTGAAGGAATGGCGATTTCGCCAGATGGGCAGTATCTTTACCCTCTTATAGAAAAGCCAATTAAATCAATTCGGGAAACGGAAAGACAATTACTGATTTCTCAATTCGATATTAAGAAAAAAGCCTATACAGGAAAATATTATTGGTTCCAGCTAGATAGTAAGGCAACCAACATTGGAGATTTCCAACTCTTTAATGATAAAGAAGGCATTATTATTGAGCGTGATGCAACTCAGAATAATTTAGGCGGATATAAAAAATTAATTCGTATTAAATTGAATGAGTCAGGCCAGCTAGTAAGCCGTGAAGATTTAGCCGATTTAATTAAAATTGCTAACCCGAATATGTTGTATGGCACAGCAAGAGCAGGGGATATTGGTACGGGACAAGTTTTTGCTTTCCCGTTTGAAACCATTGAAGATGTGATTATTGAAAATGGCACAACGCTTACAGTACTAAATGACAATAACTTCCCAGGGTCGACTGGGCGTAACGCAAAACTGGCTGATGATAATGAGATTATTCAAATTCGTTTGCCAAAAGCTTTGTTCTAATGCCTATAAATAAATTGTGTTAAGACTACGGCGGATTTTATTCCGCCGTATTTATTCCGAGAATAAAATATTGGATAAACTTTAATCAAATTAATTTCTATATTATTGTTTTCGTATGTTTTATAAACAAGGAAAATGAATGAAATTCATGTTAAAATGATCGGCTTTCATCTTTAGATGTCTCTCCTTCATCTGCTAGCCGAGATTCGCAAGCCATGTCTACCGCTTATACCATGCAAACTGCGCCAAAAGCGTTGTTTGATTACGACAAATATTGGGCGTCGTGTTTTGAACCAGCGCCATTTTTGCCGATGTCACGAGAAGAAATGGACCAACTCGGCTGGGATGCGTGTGACTTTATTTTAGTCTGTGGTGATGCTTATATTGACCACCCATCATTTGTATCGGGTGTGATTGGGCGTGTACTTGAAGCACAAGGTTTCCGTGTCGGAATTATTGCGCAACCCGACTGGACCAACGTTGAAAGCTTCCGTGTTTTAGGTAAGCCAACGATTGCTTGGGGTGTAACCGCAGGTAATATGGATTCGATGATTAACCGTTATACGGCAGATCGTAAAATCCGTTCGGATGATGCTTATTCCCCAAATAATGAACCAAATAAACGTCCTGACCGTGCTGCAACAGTATATTGCCAACGTTGTCGTGAAGCTTTCCCAGAGGTACCAGTATTATTAGGTGGGATTGAGGGCAGTTTACGTCGTATCGCGCACTATGATTATTGGTCAGATAAAGTGCGTCGTTCAATTTTAATGGACTCAAAAGCCGATATGCTTATGTATGGTAATGGTGAGCGTGCCATTATTGACGTAATGCACCGTTTGGCTAAAGGCGAAAAAATCCACGAGATTACTGATGTTCGTGGGACAGCATTTATTATTAATAAAAATAACAGAGCATCTAAAGCAAAATTTGTTGAAATTGCCAGTAATGACGTAGATACGATTGGGCGTGTTGATCCAATTATTAACCCTTATGTCATGACTGAAGATATTGATGGCTGTGAGGTTGAGAAAGAAAAAGGTAACTCTTTAGCTCAATATCAAAATTTCCAAAAAGAGATTGTTGCAAATCCGATTGTACGTGAAGGCGATAAACTAGATGACGACACTCAAATTGTTCAACTAAAGCCTGCGCAATCAAAAGCAATTAAACACAAATTACCACCACGAGAGTTGGCGGTCATTCGCTTACCTTCTTTTGAAGAAGTGGCAAATGATCAAGTGCTTTACGCGCATGCAAACCGTATTTTGCACCTTGAAACTAATCCCGGTAATGCCCGTGCATTGGTGCAACGCCATGGTGAACGTGATGTATGGATTAACCCACCTCCAATTCCTTTAACGACTGAGGAAATGGATTATGTATTTGATTTACCTTATGCACGGTTGCCACATCCTACTTATGGTGATGCTCGTTTTCCTGCATTTGATATGATCAAATTCTCGGTCAACATTATGCGTGGCTGTTTTGGTGGTTGTACGTTCTGTTCAATTACAGAACATGAAGGTCGTATTATTCAAAATCGTTCGGAAGATTCAATCTTACGTGAGATTGAAAAAATCCGTGATACGGCACCAAATTTCACCGGCATTATTTCAGACTTAGGTGGTCCAACAGCAAACATGTACCGTTTGCACTGTAAAGATCCAGAAATTGAGAAGAACTGTCGTAAACCTTCTTGCGTTTATCCGGGCGTTTGTCAAAACTTGCATACCGATCATGCGCCATTAGTGCAGCTTTACCGTAAAGCGCGCGCAATTAAAGGTGTGAAGAAGATTCTGATTGGTTCAGGTTTACGTTATGACCTTGCAGTATTGAACCCTGAATATGTCAAAGAGTTGGTACAACATCACGTGGGTGGTTATTTAAAAATTGCTCCTGAACATACTGAGCAAGGCCCGCTATCTAAGATGATGAAACCGGGTATTGGTACGTATGATCGTTTTAAACAAATGTTTGACCGTTTCAGTAAAGAAGCAGGAAAAGAGCAATATCTAATTCCTTACTTTATTGCTGCGCATCCGGGTACTTCAGATTATGACATGATGCACCTTGCTATTTGGTTGAAAAAGAATGGTTTCCGTGCCGATCAGGTACAGACTTTCTATCCTTCACCAATGGCAACTGCAACAACGATGTATTATTCGGGTAAAAACCCGCTTGCTAAAGTCGCTCGCTATACTGAAAAAGTTGATATTGTAAAAGGTGAAAAACGTCGTCGTTTGCATAAAGCATTCTTACGTTACCATGATCCAAATAACTGGCCATTACTTCGTGAAGCCTTAAAAGAAATGGGCCGTGCCGATTTAATTGGTAATTCAAAGCAGCATTTAATTCCGACTTATCAGCCAAAAGGTACTGAAGGGGAATATAAATCTGCCCGTAAGAAAAATTCGTCTACAGCAGGTGACTCAGTTAAACGAAATAACCAGCAAACGAATAATCATTCAAATCACAAGCGTCCACAAAAAGGTCAGGTACTTACTCAACATACGGGTTTACCTCCTCGTGAAACAGGTGAGAAGAGACCATTTGGTGGCAAAAGTAAACCAAAATCCAAAGCTCGTGGATAATGATAAAAAAGGCTCTTAAACAGAGCCTTTTTTATTTTTGAAGAGGGGATTTAAATCGTATAGTGAGATTTTTGAGAATTTTTAACCTAAAAAATGTAATGAAAAATGATAAATTCTAAAAATCTGACGAACTGCACTTGATTGTTGCTGACTCTATGATTATAAATAATGTGAGGGTGGCTAAATTTAAGCCAAGCTTGATAACTACAAGTGAAATTACTAAGTGAACCTTTTAAAAAAACGGCTATGTCGTTATCAATTAAAACAAAGCGTGATCTAGCAAAATCATTATAAAAACTTAAAGGATTGGACCCATGTACTATTTAATTACGATCTTATTACTCTTTTTGACTGTCGTGATGGCAGTGAAAAGTCTCTCAAGAAAGCACCAGCAAGACAGTGCTTTAAAGCGTCGCGCCGTGTTAAGTAGTCATGAACAAATGACACTAACCCGCTTACAAACAGTATTGCCTAAATTTACTGTATTAGCTCATGTTTCATTTGATGCCTTATTAACGACTAAATATGCTCATACTCGCCGCAAATATCAGAATATGACGGCTGACTTTGTTGTACTTGATCAAAATTATCAGGTTTTTGTGGTGGTTATGCTTGAGGAAAATGGGCTACGTCGAGCACATCAGCAATATGAGCGCCGTTTATTACAACTTGCAGGGTATCGTGTACTTCGTTATAGCAGTGTGCCTGATTATCATGACTTAAGAAGAGATTTATTAACTCCTGAATCTGAGATGGCAACTTTAACTGCCACACCTCAGTTAGAGAGAATTTCAAATGCTTTCGTGAAGTCTTAAAAGTTATAACTAGGTGTTATAGCAATTTAATTTTAGGGCTCATTAAAGAAGATTTGAATAAAATGCTGAAATTAAAATTTCTAAAAACATAAAAAACTGAGCACTATCTTAATCAATATTGCTCAGTTTTTTTATTAATTAAAATCAAAGAGAATTAAGGAAGTACTGCAACGACAGTCATTTCTACCAGTACATCAGGTGCATAAAGTTTAGACTCCACACAAGTACGAGCAGGCGGATGCTCTTTGCTAATCCATGCATCCCATACAGCATTCATAGCCGCATAATCCGTTTCAATATCTTTTAGAAAAATCATGACAGAAAGAATATGACTCTTGTCCGTACCAGCTTCAGCAAGTAAGCGATCAATATTGTCTAAAGTTTGTTGGGTCTGCGCTGTAATGTCCACACTGGTATCATCAGCGAGCTGTCCTGCTAAATGAACCAAATTACCCGAAATCGCCACTTCACAATATCTTGAAGTCACGTGTAAGCGTTTTACCGTCATAAAAATGCTCTAAAGTTTCTTTATGGAATAGTTCGATTTTATGAAGAGTTAGTAGGCAGGTGCAAGCAAGTGCAAAAGAATTTGGGTAGATTATTGTTGTGATTTATAAGGATGGGCAAGCTCCATGTATTTTAAGTGCCCTGTAATATTCGGATTTGGTCGTCGCGCCAATCACAGGACGATATGCCAAAAATAAAGGTTGTTTTTGACATGTTGCAAATACATGGGTAATGAATATGCGCTGATTAGATTACTTCAAACTTTGAGCAAAAGGGAATAGATTTTGTTTAAAAGTTGTTCTTTTGTATAAAAAAACAACACTTACCATAATGACAACTGAAAGTCGTCAGCTTTGGTCTGTAATTGATAAACTCCAATACCAATCAGCCGAAATTGGAAGTTTTCAGGAATATGCATCTCATTTAAAAGTAAGAATAGAACTTGAATGAGGTCTTGTTGAGAATGAATTGGGTTCTTAAAACTTTTACTGTGTTGCAAAGTCTGGAAATTCTTAAGTTTGAGCTTAATATTTACACCACGAGCATTAAGTTGCTTTTTCTCTAAGCTTTGCCAGACTTTTTCGGCTAGGCCATGCCAGTAGGGTTGGCACTGGGCTAAAGTAAAGTCACTATCAAATGTGGTTTCTTTTGAAATTTGCTGACGAGCACGTTCAGCTTGAACAGGGCGGTTGTCGATGCCTTGGGCATATAAATAAAGCTGTTGCCCATATTTACCAAAGTGGTGAACCAAAACAGCTTCTTCAATTTTTTGTAAGTCACCCAGCGTATGTAACTCAAGCTGTTGGAGTTTTTCTTGGGTAACTTTACCGACCCCCGGAATTTTTTTTAAGGGTAAGTCCTGAATGAAACTGGCCACCTGAGAGGGTTTTATAACAAAAAGGCCATTCGGTTTATTCCAGTCAGATGCGACTTTTGCCAAGAATTTATTGGGTGCTACACCAGCTGAAGCTGTTAGTCCTGTTAGCCTAAAAATATCTTCCCGAATATGCATGGCCACTTCGGTTGCACTCGCGATTTGTTTTAAATTTTCAGTAACATCGAGGTAGGCTTCATCTAAAGATAAAGGTTCAATAAGAGTGGTGTATTGTTGAAAAATACTATGAATTTGAGCCGAGATAGCACGATATTTTTCAAAATTAGGTTCAATAATAACAACGTGAGGACATAGTTTTCTTGCTTGGCTCATAGACATAGCAGAGCGTAAACCGAACTCACGAGCAGGATAAGAAGCTGCCGCAATAACAGCGCGCGGATGATGTGAAGATATAACGACGGGCAGATGCTTTAGATCAGGACGTTCTCGCAATTCGACCGATGCATAAAAGGCATCCATATCGATATGAATGATTTTGCGCATATTATTGTGCTTTCACGATGCCTTGCTGCTGTAAAAATTGGTGCCATTCTTTGACTGAACCCTCATAAACATTTAAGTCTACTGGCTTGGTCATACCTTCAATTTTACCTTGATTACTATGTTGCCAAAAGAGCCATTTTCTTTTGTCTTTAAGCTCAGGTTTTCCTTCGTAATCTCTGACCCACAGAGGTGTATTAGGGAAACTACCTATTAATACAATGTGGTAAAAAGTTTTGGAAATATAAAAGATAGGCTGTTTACCATAATGCTGTTTTAAGCGGTCATGCATGATGCCTATTTCTTTAAGTAGTTGTTCTTTGGTGTGCGCATTAATACAGTTGCCGTCATATTCCAAATCAATAACAGGGGGAAGGGCATCGGTCTTGTTGGGCACAGTGGCAATAAAATTTTCAGCTTGTGTTTTACCATCACGGCATAAACGATAAAAATGATAAGCCCCGACATGAAATCCATGTTCGCGTGCTTTTAGCCAGTTTTCTTGAAATTTTGGGTCTTTATAATCACCGCCTTCAGTTGCTTTTAAATAAACAAATTGGAATTTTTTTTGGGATATTTTTTTCCAGTTGATATCGTCTTGATGATGAGAAATATCAAAGCCTTGAACAGGGTAATCTTGAGCGATTGCTTTTTGTTGGTAGAACAGACCGAAGTAAGTCAGAACCCCCATAACACAAGCTAAAACAATCCCAATTAGGGTATTGTAGCGTGGTGCAGAAAAGGTTTTTGCCAGCTTGGTCATGCAAAACTCTGTATTGATATGAAGCCCACATCATAGCGTGATTTAAGAAATATAAACCATGCTAAAAATGCAACTGCTTACACAGGCGTATTTTTTGGAATTTGCCAAAAGATAAGCGCAGTAATGACATTAATACACCCTAAACAAATAAGAGTGACATGGAACGCTGTTGTTACATGGGCTGTACCATAGTAATTGGTAAATACATTGATGAGTGTACCTGCTAGCGCAACACCAATACTCATTGAAAGCATCATAATCATTGATAAGAAACTATTCCCACTACTCGCATCTTGCTGAGGCAAATCTTTTAAGGTGAGCGTATTCATTCCTACGAATTGTAATGAGTTTAATGTACCAAATAAGAAGAAGTGTAAAGCTCTAAACCAAGTTGGGGTGTCGACAGTCATAATTGCAAAAGACGCAATACATAGTCCCACTAAAGTTGTGTTAATTAACAGAAAACGACGATAACCCAGTTTCTGAATGATCGGTCTAACAATCGGCTTGGAGAAAAGCGAGCCTAACACTAGCGGAATCATCATTAATCCCGCAATGAATGGCTCAAAACCAAAAGCGACCTGTAGCATGAGTGGTAAAACAAAAGGTAGGGCATTACCACCAAAGCGGGCGAAGAAATTACCTAAAATACCAATCGCATAAATTTTATTTCTAAAGAGACGGCTACGGAATAATGCATTTTGATGTGTATGTGAATGATAGGCATACCAAAGCGTTGCTATTACTCCTACCACTAACAGTGAAATACTGAACCATTTGGAGTATTCAGGCGAGGCAATATGTTCAATACCTAAAGACCAGCCAATCATTGCAACGACTAAGAGCACAAAACCAATAAGATCAAAGGATTTTACTGTAGGCTCTTTTACATTTGGCATGACTTTTAATGTCATTAATATACCGAGTATACCCATTGGAATATTAATAAGAAAAATCCAGTGCCATGTTGCCACTTCAACGAGCCAGCCTCCGAGTGTGGGACCTGCTAAAGGGCCAAGTAAACCTGCCAGACTCATAAGACTCATGGCAGCTAGGAACTGAGTTCGGGGAATAATTTTTAAAAGTGATAAACGACCAACGGGGAGTAATAATGCCCCCCCAACGCCCTGAATGACACGGAAAAATAGAAGTTCATTAAGGCTTTGAGAAAGACCACAACCTAAAGATGCAAGCGTAAAAATAACAATTGCTGATAAAAACGTATTTCTAACACCAAAGCGGTCGGCCAACCATCCACTTAAAGGAATACAGGCCGCCACAGATAAAACATAAGCTACCACCACGCTATGCATACGTAATGGATCTTCATTTAAATGATGTGCCATTGCAGGAATAGCTGTATTTACAATTGTTGTATCTAATGCCTGCATAAAAAAGCCAATGGAAACCAAAAGAACCAATAGGCGATATTCAGGTTGCAAAGCTTGATGAGTCGGCGTGGCATTCATAACATTTGAAAATTAACGTTTTCGCTTAGTGTAAAACAAATTGAAAGTAAAAAGAGTAAGGCAATGTTGAGTACCCCTTTACTAAATCTAATTGCTTTTGAAGGCAATCGTGAAAATAGTTAAAACAAAAAAAGCGGAAGAACCGCTTTTTTATTGAGATAGGAGAGTTTACACAACAAATCTTTTTGGCATTTTTAAATTTTTAATGACGTTATAAATTTGATCGATTTCTTCACATACAATTAATTTAGCTCGATGCTGAAGAGGGAGGAAGCCTTCTTGTACAGCATGGTCTAACTGAGCAATTAATGCATTATAAAAACCATTTACGTTATATAAAATCATAGGTTTTTGATGCTGATTGAGTTGACCCCACGTCGCAATTTCCAAAATTTCTTCGAATGTTCCCAAACCACCAGGTAGTGCGATAAAAGCACTCGCACGCTCTGCCATCATGGCTTTACGTTCATGCATGGTTTCGACCACATGCAGTTCGGTCAATCCTGCATGAGCCACTTCATAATCAAGCATAAATTCAGGAATGACACCTACAGCTTCTCCACCATGCGCAAGTACGCTTTCTGCAACTTGTCCCATTAGACCAATGCTGGCACCGCCGTAGACCAAACCAAAACCTTGTTCAGCAATTCCGCTGGCTAACTCAATTGCCTTTTCGCGATAAATCGGGTTATTTCCTGCTCGTGAGCCACAATATAATGCAATAAGAGGTTGTGTTGTTTTTACAGATGTTATTGGTGAATCATTTACTGCCATTGTTAATACGCTATTCATTGCTTTATTTTCACCTTATCACGTTCATATTTCTTGTCTACAGTAAGCAAAAAATATGACAACTTTATAAGCAGTTTTATAGGAAAGATTCATGTTTTGTATGGGTTTGGTGAATACATATAATGATCAAATAAAAATGATGAATTTATGTTAAATCTTGCCTATACTGAAAATTCGTTTAACAACATATGAACAAATATGGGTAGTGGTTGTAGTCGCTCCGTTTTAATTTCTTGTCCTAAAAAAACATTATTCCCCCTTTGTCTAGGCACGCCTGTTGTGTTGCCCAATAAAGATAAAATCCACCCAGCACAGGAGCAGGATCAATGATCTTTGAATGGATGTCTGATCCGTCTGCTTGGGTAGGCTTAGCTACATTAATTGTTCTTGAAATCGTACTAGGGATCGATAACCTCGTCTTTATTGCTATTTTGGCTGAAAAGTTACCGCCAGAACAACGTACTAAGGCACGTATAGTGGGTTTAATACTCGCTTTGGGAATGCGTCTTATTCTGTTAGCTTCAATTGCTTGGGTTGTGACACTCACCCAACCACTTTTCCATATTTTTGACCATCCATTCTCTGGCCGTGATTTGATCTTGTTATTCGGTGGTGTGTTCTTGTTATTTAAAGGCACCATGGAATTGCATGAGCGCATGGAAGGTAAACAGCTTCATAAAGAAGATAATCCAGTTCATGCTGCGTTCTGGATGGTGATTGTCCAGATTGTAGTGCTTGATGCCGTATTCTCACTAGACAGCGTAATTACTGCTGTAGGTATGGTCAAAGAGCTTTCAATCATGATGGTTGCTGTTGTGATTGCTGTGGGTATTATGCTGTGGGCTTCAAGACCACTCATGGACTTTGTAAATAAGCACCCAACAGTCGTTATTCTGTGTCTTGGCTTCTTAATGATGATTGGTTTCTCGTTGGTGGTGGAAGGTTTTGGTTTCCATATTCCGAAGGGTTACTTATATGCTGCGATTGGTTTCTCGATTTTAGTCGAAATGATCAACCAAACCATGCGTCGCAATCAAGAAAAGCTAGTGACGACTACAGATTTACGTTATCGCACAGCTTCTGCGGTTTTACGTATGTTAGGCAGTAAAAATAGCGGTTCTACTTCAGATGCCCAAACGGCTGATAAAGAAGATGTATTGGCTACTCAAGCTTTTGCCGATGAAGTCTTTGATGAAGAAAATGGTGCTTACCATAGTGTGCTTGTACAAGGCGTACTTGGGTTATCTGAACGCCCAGTAAAGTCGGTGATGACTCCACGACCTGAGCTTGAATGGATTGACTTAGATGATGAACCAGAAGTTTTGAAAGAACGCTTAATGTCGATGACACATTCACGTTTAATTGTTGCTCGTGGTGAACTTGATAATATTGAAGGTATCGCGCTTACGCATAAAGTTCTAAATGGCTTCATTGAAACAGGTGTTGTTGATTTTCAAAAGTACTTACGTGAGCCAGTCATTGTGCATGAAAATGCTCAAGTGCTTATGGTGATGGAACAATTACGTCAGGCTCCTTTGCAAATGGCGATTGTTCTAAATGAATATGGTTCAATTGAAGGTATTGCGACACCAATTGATATTTTAGAAGCAATTGCGGGTGAGTTCCCTGATGAAGATGAGCTAGATGCAGCAGCTGAAAGCTTAGAAGATGGTTCGTTAATACTTGAAGGTTCAACCGATATTCGCCATGTATCGCTTTTACTCGGTCGTGATTTGGTAGATGAAAGTGAACAGTATTCTACTTTATCGGGTTATTTGTTATTCCATTTAGGTCGCTTACCTGAAAATGGTGAAACTGTTGAAGCGGATGGTTATCGCTTTGAAGTTGTAACCATGGAAGGCCATAAAATCGAGAAAGTTCATATTGTTTCTATTGAACAAGATGAATCAAAAGATTAAATGACATTTTAAGTCTAGAAACATCATAAAATAGCTCAACTCTGAGCTATTTTTTTATTTGAGAAACACAGAATGACTCAACACACTTGTCCATGTGGAAAAGGCAGCTATTCAGAATGTTGTGAGCCTTTACATTTAGGCACAGCGAAAGCTCTCACGGCGGAGCAGCTTATGCGTTCACGGTATAGTGCATTTGCATTACAGCAAATCGATTATATTGTTCAAACAACAGCATTAGGTCAACAAGCTGCTCTTGATAAAGAGGCGATTGCAGATTGGAGTAAACAAAATCAATGGCTCGGTTTGGAAGTCATCCAAGCCAAAGAAAAGTTGGATAAGACCCATGCACAGGTGGAGTTCAAGGCTCATTATCATGATGGAAAAAGTGCTCAAATCCATCATGAAGTTTCACATTTTGTATATCACCAGCAGCAATGGTTTTTCCTTGATCCAACAGTCGATATGCAGGTCACCATGAAACAGCCGTGTATATGCGGTTCAGGAAAAAAATTTAAGCAATGCTGTGCACAATTCCTATAACTTTATCTTAAAATACGCCCACCGTTTGGCCTGAAGGAAAGGGCAATGTTACTCACCGTTATTTATATTATTGCAATTACTGCTGAAGCCATGACTGGTGCATTGTCTGCTGGGCGACGGAGTATGGACTGGTTCGGTGTCGTACTGATTGCCTGTGTAACGGCCTTGGGTGGTGGTTCTGTACGTGATGTACTACTTGGGCACTATCCCTTAACGTGGGTAAAGCATCCTGAATACTTAGTTTTAACGTGTTGTGCTGCCTTTGTTACCATCATCATTGCCAAGTGGATGCGCCATTTACATAACATTTTCTTAGTGCTCGATGCTTTAGGTTTGATTGGATTTACCATTATTGGTTGCCAAATTGCCTTACAAATGGGACATGGCTTTGTCGTGTCGGCTGTAGCAGGCGTTTTAACGGGAGTATCTGGCGGTATTTTACGTGACATCTTATGTAACGATGTCCCGTTTGTTTTCCGCCGTGAGCTCTATGCAAGTATTTCTTTTGTTGCCGTTATTTGCTATTGGGTCTGTCTAGACTTAGGTTTAAGTCTAGAACTTACTGTTATTTCAACCTTGGTATTTGGTTTTACGCTTCGTTTAATTGCCATTTATTTTGGTTTGGAAATGCCTAAATTTATTTATAAAGATGATGATGCAGAGTCGGCTTCTTCAACCGACGAACATTAATCATGCAGAACTTCATGTGGGCATGATATAACAATTCTATATATGGTCTTGTCCACTTATTCTTTCCAGTAGAGTTGTTCCTATGGATCTGGTTTCACGTATACAAAATCTTCCAATTGGCAAATTTCACTACACGCTTTTATGGGTAGTGGGCTTAGGTTGGATGTTTGATGCGATGGATACCGGTATTATCGCTTTTATTATGACGACCCTTGTTAAAGACTGGTCATTAACGCCAGTTGAAAGTGGCTGGATTGTCAGTATTGGCTTTGTGGGAATGGCCATAGGTGCAGTTTGTTCTGGTGCCTTGGCAGATCGTTTTGGCCGAAAAACTGTATTTGCGATGACTATGGCCATCTATAGTATTGCGACTGCCTTATGTGCTTTTGCTCCAGATCTCAAGTGGCTATTAATTTTTCGTTTTATTGTGGGACTAGGGCTAGGTGGACAGTTACCTGTAGCAGTTACATTGGTCAGTGAATATGTTCCTGCTCATGTTCGTGGACGGTTTATTGTTCTGCTTGAAAGCTTTTGGGGATTAGGCTGGCTAGTCGCAGCACTTATTTCTTATTTTATTATTCCTAAATTTGGCTGGCATATTGCCTTTCTTGTGGGCGGTCTTCCACTTATTTATATTTTAGTGATTTGGAAAAAAGTCCCTGAATCGATACCGTATTTGATTAACCGTGGTCGTATTGAAGAAGCGCATGTACTTGTACAAAAACTAGAAGCTAAAGCAGGTGTGCAAATTGTTCACCATATTGAAGTCGTACCTGTAGCCATGCGACAAAAAGTTTCATTTAAACAGCTCTGGAGTGGCCAATTTGCTCGAAGAAGTTTAATGCTCTGGCTAATTTGGTTTGGTATTGTTTATTCCTACTACGGTATTTTTACGTGGTTGCCGAGTTTATTGGTGAAACAAGGCTACGACATTGTCAAATCATTTGAATATGTATTGCTTATGATTTTGGCGCAGTTACCAGGCTACTTGGCGGCCGCTTGGTTTGTCGAACGTTTAGGTCGAAAAATCACACTTGCTGCATTTATCGGTTTTTGTGCCTTGTCAGCATATTTCTTTGGACAAGCCGACAGTGTAAATAGCATTATGTTTTGGGGCTGTCTCATGTCATTCTTTAATTTGGGTGCATGGGGAGTGTTATATACCTACACACCAGAACAATATCCAGCCAACATTCGGGCCTTTGGTTCGGGTTGGGCATCGGCAATGGGGCGTATCGGTGGAATTGTTGCGCCAATGGTCGTGACACATATGATGGTTGCCAAAAACGGCTTTAATCACGTTTTTATGATGTTTACTGTTGTTTTACTTGCTGTGGCCTTAGTTATTTTGGTATTAGGTGAAGAGACTCAAGGTAAAAGGTTAGAGTCGATTGGCCTATAGTTTTTGCCTAACTTTATAGCAAGTAACTAAAAATATAGAGAGATAAGACACAATTTGACGCTCAGGTGACAGAGTCCCTCTTGTGTCTGTAACATAGCCCACTTAGCATAATACACACTTAAAATAACGACTGATTTGGAAGATAAGCTGACTATGACCAGCCTTGCGCATCATGCGACAGAAAACCGCTCTGTAGCCGAATTTACTGAACAGGCTTACTTGAATTATGCCATGTACGTCATTATGGACCGTGCATTGCCGCATATCAGTGATGGCTTAAAGCCTGTACAGCGCCGTATTGTCTATGCTATGAGCGAACTAGGCTTAAAAAGCAGTGGCAAGCCAAAAAAATCAGCGCGTACGGTGGGTGATGTACTGGGTAAATACCATCCACATGGTGACTCGGCTTGTTATGAAGCCATGGTCTTAATGGCCCAGCCATTTAGTTACCGCTATCCTTTAATTGAAGGTCAGGGGAACTGGGGTTCACCAGATGATCCTAAGTCTTTTGCTGCGATGCGTTATACCGAAGCCAAACTCTCAGCCTATAGTGAATTGTTGCTGAGCGAATTAGGTCAGGGCACCAGCGAATGGCAAGATAACTTTGATGGTTCGTTAAAAGAACCGATCACTTTACCTGCACGTGTACCTAATATTCTTCTCAATGGTACAACTGGTATTGCTGTGGGTATGGCCACCGATATTCCACCGCATAATTTGCGTGAAGTGGTAAAAGGAACGATTGCCTTAATCCGTAATCCACAAACCTCAGATGAAAAATTAGCTGAATATATTCCGGCTCCAGACTTACCAACCAAAGCTGAAATTATTACTCCGCCAGAAGAGTTACTTAAAATCCAGACGACTGGTCGTGGTAGCTACCGCATGAGAGCGGTTTATTCTGTTGAAAAGCATGAAATTGTGATTACTGAGCTGCCATATCAAGTATCTGGTTCTAAGGTGATTACTCAAATTGCTGACCAGATGCAGGCTAAAAAGCTGCCATTGGTCGTTGATGTGCGTGATGAGTCGGATCATGAAAACCCGACACGACTCGTGATTGTGCTGCGTTCTAACCGTATTGATGCGGAAGCAGTGATGAGTCACTTATTTGCGACCACCGATTTAGAGTCGAGTTATCGTGTCAACTTGAACATGATTGGTGAAGATGGCCGCCCTCAAGTTAAATCGATTCGTCGTATTTTGCTGGAATGGATTGAGATCCGTAAAAAAACGGTAACTCGCCGTTTGCAGTATCATTTAAACCGGATTGAAAAGCGTCTGCATATTTTGGCAGGTCTTTTAATTGCTTATCTCGATATTGATACTGTTATTCGTATTATTCGTGAAGAAGATCAGCCTAAACCAGTGTTGATGGAACACTTCAATATTGATGAGATACAGGCCGAAGCAATTTTAGAGCTTAAATTACGTCATTTGGCAAAACTTGAAGAGATGGAAATCCGTCATGAACAAGATGAGCTTTCGGCGAAAGCTGCCATTATTCGTGAACAACTCGAAAATCCTGAATCTCTAAAAAATCTGATTATTGGTGAACTAAAAGAAGATGCTAAAAAGTTCGGTGATGAGCGCCGTTCTCCAATTGTTGCACGTGCTGAAGCGGTTCAAATTAAAGAACAGGATTTAATGCCAGCCGAAACGGTAACAGTTGTGTTGTCTGAAGCGGGTTGGGTTCGTGCGGCAAAAGGTGCGGATGTGGATGCTGAAAATCTGAACTACCGCGCAGGGGACCAATATTTAAGTCATGCTGTCGGTAAAACCAATCAGCGAGTTTATTTCCTTGATGAAACAGGGCGTAGTTATGCCTTACCGATTAGTAATTTACCTTCAGCCAGAGGCCTGGGGGATCCATTGAGTTCTAAGCTTTCTCCAGCAAGTGGGGTATCGTTTATTCAGGTTTATTTAGATGATGATGAGTCTGAATTGATTGCTGCAAGTTCAGCAGGTTACGGTTTTAAAACTCAAACTAAGCAATTAGATACCAATGCGAAAGCTGGTAAGACATTCTTAACGGTACCAGAGAAGTCAAAAGCTTTACCACTCATTTCTGCCCAAAACATGACGCATTTGGCTGTACTGAGCTCAGCAGGGCGTTTGTTAATTTTAGATTTGGCCGAGCTGCCAAATTTAAATAAAGGTAAAGGTAATAAGTTGATACAACTTGAAGCCAAAGAGCAAATTTTATCCATGACAACCCTGAACTTAGATGAAATAATTCAGGTGGTTGCAGGTCAACAACATCTCAAATTAAAAGGTGATGATCTACAAAAATACATGGGTAAACGTGCTTCGAAAGGTCAGCTCTTACCACGTGGATATCAAAAAGCAAATAAACTGTTGATTCAGAGATAAAGCTAGCGTCTGGCAACATAAATACGCTATATATGGCAACAAGTTCAAGCAGTGAACTGAACTTGTTGGTATGGAATAATGATTAAAAGGGCAGCAATTTGGAGTACATAATTTGTACTCCATGCAAAAAATTTGGCAGGGTCAAATTGTCAAAACTTCTGTCTCATAATCTTGTTCGAAAGTGTCATGAATGTGCCAATAAGTTTTAAATATGTTCTGGCACCAAGAAGCTAAAGAATAGCTGGGGCATTGAATAACAGTTATTACTAAGGATTACGAATCGGAGATAATGGCATTATGGAAAAGATTTGGTTTGCAGAATACCAAAAGACAGGGATTCCAGAAACAGTAGCATTGCCTGCAGAAAATACCTCACTTGTTGATATTTTTGAGCGTAATTTCCAAAAATTTGGTTCTCGTGATGCCTTTATCTTTATGGATAAAGCCATGTCATTTAACGAGTTGGAACTTGCAAGCCGTAAGTTCGCGACCTATTTGCAAAATTTGGGGTTAGCAAAAGGTACGCGTGTTGCAGTAATGATGCCAAACGTATTGCAGTACCCTGTAGTGGCATTGGCAGTCTTCCGTGCTGGCTTGATTTTAGTGAATGTTAACCCGCTATACACAGCACGTGAGCTTGAACATCAGTTAAATGACTCAGGTGCTGAAGTTCTCGTCATTATTGAAAACTTTGCGAGTGTTTATCAAAGTATTTTAGGTAAAACTCCAGTCAAGCATGTTGTAGTTGCTTCTGTTGGAGACATGTTAGGTACACTAAAAGGTACTTTAGTGAACTTTGTTTTACGTAAAGTGCGTAAACAAATTCCAGCTTGGAATATTCCTGGCCATGTTAAATTTAATAGCGCATTAAATAAAGAAAACCCAAGCAATTATAAACGCCCGACTTTAACTTTAAGTGATACTGCTGTGCTTCAATATACCGGTGGTACAACAGGCGTTTCAAAAGGTGCTGAGCTGACGCATCGTAATTTGGTTGCTAACCTTTTACAGTGTGACGGTATTTTCCAAAGTAAATTTGGTGCAAATGATGGTGCTAAAGGCGATCGTATCGTTTGTGCATTACCGCTTTATCATATTTTTGCATTCATGGTTTGTGCGATGTACGGCATGTACAAAGGACAGGCAAATATCCTGATTCCGAACCCGCGTGATTTACCAGCCGTGATTAAGGAATTACGTAAATATCAACCTTCTTTCTTCCCAGCAGTAAATACATTGTTTAATGCCTTGGTAAATAATGAAGAGTTCAAACAACTTGACCATAGCAATTTAAAAATGGCAATGGGCGGTGGTATGGCAGTTTTACCTTCTACAGCAGAAGCTTGGAAGAAAATTACTGGCACTACCATTATTGAAGGTTACGGTTTATCAGAAACTTCTCCGGTAGCGACTGCAAACCCTCCAGCTTCTACTGAATTTAGCGGCACCATTGGTATTCCATTACCTTTAACAGAAGTTGCTATTTTAGATGATGACGGTAAAGAATTACCTTTAGGTGAACAAGGTGAAATCTCAATCCGTGGTCCTCAAGTGATGAAAGGCTATTGGAACCGTCCAGATGAGACAGCTAAAGTGATGACAGCTGACGGCTTCTTCCGTACTGGTGACATTGGTGTAATGGACAGCCGTGGATATACAAAAATTGTAGACCGTAAAAAAGATATGATTTTGGTTTCAGGCTTTAACGTTTATCCAAGTGAAATTGAAGAAGTTATTGCTAAACATCCAAAAGTGTTGGAAGTTGCTGCAATTGGTGTTCCAGATGAAAAATCAGGTGAAGTACCAAAACTCTTTATTGTGAAAAAAGATCCAAGCTTGACCACAGAAGAAATTTTGAACTTTGCTAAAGAAAACTTAACAGGTTATAAACGTCCTCGTTATGTTGAGTTTATGGATGAATTACCAAAATCAAATGTAGGTAAAATTTTACGTAAGGACTTACGTAAGCCTGCTTAATAGTTAGTGCATAAAAAAGCGCCGTAGGGCGCTTTTTTATTTAATGGCTTTTCATAAACCAGCGATCTACATAAGGACGGCCGATTCCAACCATACCCACAAAAACAATCATTGTGCCGAGTTGTAAGCGTAAGTGAGACAAGTCAAGTTGGCCATAACTAAGGTAATTATCTATCAGACAATACACGGTAATTACAATCAGCCAATGCCATAAAGGAAGTCTTTTGACACCTACTGCAATAAAAGTGATTGTCAAAATGACAAAGGTACCCAGTGTCGATTGCCAATTAAAATTCGCACAAATCACACTCAGTAAAAAAGCGACAATGGGTAATACAATTTTGAAGATAAGATCTACCTGAAGCTGGTTCTTCTTTTGCTTTTCTAAGACCTCGAGCAATTCTTTTTGATCAGGTTGTTGCATACATAGCCCTATAAATCAGTGATGACATGCGATTGCATAAAATTTCAGGTAAAAACGATGAGTTATGATAGCATGATCAACAGTATTTTCAGTGATGGATGGCACTATGCACGGCATCAGCAGCATTATCTATATTATTTTAGTGGCATGTTTGCTGCCATACGCATTTACCGTAATTGCAAAATTTAAGGGTGGTTTTCAGCCCTCTGATAATCAGAACCCAAGAGATTTTCTTGCTAATACAAAGGGGATCGCTGCTCGGGCAAATGCAGTACAACAAAACAGTTTTGAAAGTTTACCTTTATTTTTAACAGCTATTCTGATGGCTGAATATATGGTGGTGCCTGAGTACTTTATTTTGAGACTGGGCTGGGCATATATTATTTTGCGCGTGATTTATGGCATTTGTTACTTGAGTAATTGGGCAACTTTACGCTCGATTGTCTGGTTTTTATCATTGTTATGCCCAATATTCTTGTTGATCGTGACAATTAAGTTGACTTGAGTGTCATTCTGTCACCATTCATATCAACTTTCGCGTGTGCGCATTGTATAATCGGCATCATTTTGATGATATCCACGTTATAATCGAGTGGATTTTACATCTGACTTCATAACTAAAGAGTATTGATATGAGTTACAGCAATATCCCAGCAGGTAAAGATGCACCAAATGACATCTATGTCATCATTGAAATTCCTGCAAATGCAGCGCCAATTAAATATGAAATTGACAAAGATTCTGATGCATTGTTTGTAGACCGTTTCATGGGCACAGCAATGTTCTATCCAGCAAACTATGGTTATGTACCAAATACTTTGTCTGAAGATGGCGACCCATTAGATGTACTTGTTGTAACTCCGCATCCTGTTGCTGCTGGCTCTGTAATTCGTTGCCGTCCAGTGGGTAAATTAAACATGGAAGATGACGGTGGTATCGACGCGAAATTAATCGCGGTTCCACATGAGAAATTATCTCCACTTTACAAAGATGTGAAGGAATATACAGATCTTCCTCCATTGTTGATTAGCCAAGTTGAGCATTTCTTCAGCCACTATAAAGATTTAGAACCAGGCAAATGGGTAAAAATCAGCGGTTGGGAAGGTGCGGACGTTGCTAAAGCTGAAGTATTGAAAGCAATCGAAGCTGCTAAAAAATAAGTTCTGATTTTATGAGTCTAGTGTGTCTCAATTGATATTCTAGACTCAATAAAAAACCTACCTGTGTTACCAGAGGTAGGTTTTTTATGCTTGATAGATCTATGAATTAGAATAATTTCACAGGGATATCAAGGAAGATACGCCATTCGTTTGTATCACCGATGTACGCATTAGATTGGTAAGCATCGCTCGCACGGTAGTAAGAGTTACGAATACGAAGACTTGCATCTTTAGCAAAACCACTTTGAACTGTGTATTTCACTTGGTTAAAGAATTCGCGCTCTTGAGCATCGTCAGTTACATTACGAACTTTGATGTCCCAACCGTATACAAATGCAGTTGTCCAGTTCAAGCCAGGTAATACACCTAATTTACCGAAATCAACGTTGTATTGAATTTGTGCAGATTTCTCGTGGTTACCGATGAAATCAGACATATAAGAGTTTGGTAAATAAATACTTTGGAAACCATCAGCATTTTGACCATAGTCATAACCAACATTACCAGTGTTTTGTTGGTAAGCAAGCATCACACTATGTGGACCAGTAGCATAAGTTCCTGAAATTGCCCAAATGTTGTTGGTTTTTTCTTCACCAGCTACACCAGTGTTACCATAATTTGGTGCTACAGCTCCAGTCGCTGAATAAGTATGTGCATTTGCATCAAACTTAGTATGGTAGCCACTAAAGTCATAAGTTAATGAGCTGTCATTTGTTAAAGGCTGTTTAAAGTTCACATTAGCGTAATGACGTTCAAGTGCATTTTTGCTGTCTAAGCCATAGTAAGATGCATTTAAGTTGTCATTAAACTTATATTTACCGCCCCAAACGATTGCACGATCAAGACCTCTGCCAGACGCATCGGCATCGGTATTAATTTGATCAGACATTTGGTCTTTAGTGAATTTACCAGCTACTAATTCAAGGTTCTTGATTTCATGGCTTGTTAATAAAGTACCTGTAAAATATTCAGGAACCATACGGCCAGTGTTACTTGCTAAAACTGGTAAATCGAGTACTTGAGTACCATAACGTACAGTCGTATTTGAGAAACGAGCTTTAACGCTACCGCCACCACGGCCCCAATGATCGTAAGCTGAACCATCATTGTGCTTAGGAATCATTTGGTTACCGGCATTATTATTTTCACCGATTTTAAATGAACCGTCACCAACAACGCCTACACCGAAACCAACAATACCAGGGGTAAAGCCAGATTCAAGATTTACAATTGCCGATTGAGCAAATGAACTAGTATCTTTCGCGCCTTGTTTTTTGTCGCGAGTTAGATAACCTGTACGGAAGAGAATAGAACCGCTCGCATCTTCAACAAATCCTTTTGCCTCACTTTGCTCGCTTGCCTGAGCTGAGGAAATTATTGCCGCAGAAATGAGAACTGCTAATGTAAGTTTTTGTGCATTTAGCATATTTAAAGAACCTCATAAAAACGATAAATCCTGTGCCTTGTTATAGTTCAGGGCCTAGGATTTCCATCAATTGTATAAGTAATCTATAAAAAAGATATATTTTTGTTGATTTTATTTTATATATGCTATGCAGAAATTGATTAATGTGCTACCGGTTATTTAGTAAATTTACTCATAGCTTTTTGTACTTAATGTATTGTTTAAAATAAAAAAAGTAATTTATTTTTTAGTTGATTTTTACCATTTATTTTATAGTCAAACTTCAAAAAATACGTGATTCTTGTGTTCATTTTTTATCCTTTTTTGCTGGATATGTTTACTTTTTAACCTTGCTTTGAGTTGATTTTTTCAACGATTTATTTTAAGCCTACTTATAAATTGTTACTGTATAACATTATTTTTAGAAGTACTGTATATATGAATCGATTGTTATAATAAGCCAATAGAATTTAATTGAACTGATCAAATCTAGTGCGATATTTTGCATAAATTCTGTGCAGTACTTTTTTTATTTATATTGTTGCCTAAAAAAGACCCAAAATAGTTCATCGACTTTAACTCAGAAATAAATACAGAAATGAAGTAAGCAAAAATGCTCAATCACAGATCATTTCATCTAACGCCTTCAATAATTTACATACTTTTTATATCTCAGCTTTAGAACTAAATAGAAAATTTACGCGTATCAAAGGAATACTTCTTACCTCGGTTACTAATTTCCGATAAGGGGTTTTTGTATGTTGAGTATTTTTAGATTTGTAATAAATCTATTTTATATATTTGTTTTTTATAAATATATTTCTATGAACGTTAGGCGATATTTTCATTTTAAAAAGAATTTGATTTCAAAACTTATGCAGCCCAGCGATACGAAATATGGACTTGGCACAGCAATTGCTAAAGCTTAAGTAACAAAATTTGTTTAATTCAATTAAATCGTGCGTTCATTGTGGGGGAGATCAAAATGATGAAATTTGCACTTAAAGCAGTAGCAGTCGGCGTACTCACAGCAGGTTCAACCATGGTTATGGCTGAAAGTGCTCCATCTTTCTATGGAATCACGACAACAGGTAGTGTAGCAGCAACTACAGATTATCGTTTCCGTGGTGTTACACAATCTTCAAATAACCCTGCCATTCAAGGTGGTTTTACTTTTTCTCATAAATCAGGTGCTTATTTATCACTTTGGGGTTCAAGTGTTGATTTTGGTGTAACAGGTAACTCAACTGAAACAGATGTCGCTTTGGGTTATACCAATACATTAAAATTATCCGATAAGCTTGCGCCAACTTATGATGTAGGTGTTATCCATTATGGTTACATTGGTTCGGGCCATAGTTTTGACCGTAACGGTATTGGTTACGATGGCAAAAATGGATTAGATTTTAATGAAGTTTACGGTAAGTTAACGTTTGCCGACTCTTTATTTAAAGGCGATGCACTCAGTGTGGGCGTTAACTATTCAAATGACTACTGGGCGAACTCTAAACAGTTCTGGTATTTTAACGTAGGTTATTCGGCACCAATTGCAAACACTGGATTTACTGGACTTGCATCAGTTGGTTATAACAAATTCAAAAACAAAGAGGCTTTAGCCGTAGTTGCGGGCGGCCCTGGTACAGACGACAGCTATATCGATTATAAAGTTGGTGTAAACCGTAACATTTTAGGTATTTTGGCTGAATTAGACGTAGTGGGTACCGATGTGAGTACTTCTGGTATGACTGATGCTCAGAAAAAGCCTTATGACGCTGGCCTAGTATTTAGTTTAACTAAAACTTTCTAAGTTTATGTTGTAAAAAAGCGGGTAAATCAACCCGCTTTTTTATTAGTTTTCTATTTCAGAAAGTAGTTGTTTTAACTGATTAAGCTCAATATTTGTGGCTTTAGACAAAGGCTTACGTGGTGACCCCGCAGAAATACCTTTTAACTGTAAACCTGCTTTAATCGTTTTAGGCAAACCACCAGTTACGATAAAACGTAGGACAGGAAGTTGTTGGTAAAATGACTTCTGAGCTTGCTCTAATTCACCATTTTTGATGTGTTGAATAAGCTGTTGAGGTTGTTGACCTAGCAAGTTTGGTGCTGCTGTACACCAACCGCTTGCTCCCGCACATATGGCCTCTAAAGCTAGAGGATTACAACCGTTATAAAACGGAAGTTCACCTTTTGATAGTTCATAAATTTTATGCATGCGCTGAATATCGCCGCTGCTTTCTTTTACCATCGTGATATTTGCGATGTTATTAAACATACGCACAATTAACTCTGGAGACATATCAACGCCACTGGTTGCAGGGTTGTTATACACCATAATCGGTAAACTCGTGGCCTGAGCAATTGCTTGATAATATTCAAAAATCTCTTGATCAGTTAGTTTCCAATAAGATACAGGAATCACCATAAGTGCATCTGCACCATAGCTTTGCGCGATCTGGGCTTTTTTGATGGCTTGATCAGTGGTGAGTTCTGAAATTCCAATAATGACAGGCACGCGCTTATTAATGCTTTCAATTGAGGTTTTTGCGACTAAGCACCATTCATCCCATTCAAGATAAGCGCTTTCGCCTGTACTGCCTAAAGGTGCAATTGCATCGCAACCATTTTCAATAAGCAAATTCAGCATTTGTTTTAGAACAGGAAGATTAATGGTGTTGTCATCAGAAAATGAAGTAACAGGGTAGCCAATAATGCCTTTTAGTTTCATGGTCGAAGTCTCTTTTTAAATACAGTCAGAATGGTTTTTCAAAGCTTTACGTGCGTAGTAAGCAAAGTTCACTTTGTTGCGTTTATCGTTAGATACCCAGTCATGTGCTTCTGTTGCTAGACTGTGGGGGATAGGCTGAATTTGCCCGGCAGACATTGCCAGTAGTTGCAGTTGGGCTGCGCGTTCAATTAAAAGAGCCAAGTTACATGCTTCTTCAATGGTTTTTCCTGTGACCAGTTGGCCGTGGTGAGACAACAAAACAGCGCGGTTTTTACCCAGAGCAGAGGAAATCAAAATGCCTTCTTCATTACCTACAGGAACACCTGGCCAATGACCTACAAATGAGCAGTCCTCGTAAAGTGCACAGACGTCCATTTGAGAAATCATGAGTGGAATCTGTAGCATAGATAAAGCAGCTACATGGGTGGGATGTGTGTGAATAATGCAATTCACCTCTGGATGTTCTTTATAAATCCAAGTGTGAAAACGGTTGGCTGGGTTTGCCATTCCTTCTTGATTGATGGGTTCTAGATCTTGATTTACTTCAAGTAAGTTTGAAGCAGTAATTTCATCAAAACCTAATCCGAAACGCTGAGTAATAAAAGTTTCTTTATTTTCACTACGGCAAGTAATTTGTCCCGCTAAACCAGCATCATGACCATGATCAAATAAAATACGACAAGTGAGTGCAAGCTTTTGACGATCAGTTAAATCTGAGTCGCTTATCCACTTTTGCATGTTTTGCTGTGCGTGTTGCATCAGCTCTTGTTTATTTACAGAAACAGTCTTCATCTTTTCTCCAGTCCAGTTGACCAAATTAAGTAGGTGGAGGCAGAATAGAAAACAACTGGATGAATCAATACATCCAGTTTTAATAAGTTATATGGTCCAGATGGGGCGAATATGCTAAGACCTTGGCAAGTACATTTTCGTATCGATGAAAGAGAAGAAAAAACGGTTTTCCTAAAACTAACTAACTTGATTAGTCAGGAAATTTTAAGTGGCCGTTTAGGGCAGGGGACTATGTTGCCGGGGTCTCGTAGCTTGTCAAAAGAACTAGGAATTAATCGGAAAACCGTACAAGCAGTCTATGAGGAACTAGAGGCACAAGGATGGTTGGTGACTCGGCCCCGAAAAGGCACATTTGTGGCAGATGTTTTGCCTGAAAAACAGCTTCAAATAGAGTCAGTAGCTGAGCGAAAAGTTAATGAGAAGCCAATTATTCAAGAAGTGATTCAACGTCCACATAACGATGGTGTACCAGATCCACGTCTTATTCCATACGAATTATTTTCGAGGGCCTATCGGCATGCACTGATTAAAATTACGCAAAACCAGTACATGGGCTATGGCGACCCGCGGGGAATGATTGAGCTAAGACAAGCCTTACAACAAATGTTATCGATGGAACGCTTTATGAATGTTGCTGAAGATGAAATTTGTATTGTACGTGGTAGTCAGATGGGAATTTTTCTTGCATCTCGTGCATTACCTAATCGGCAGGGTGTTATTGTTGTTGAAGAGCTTTACTACCCATCTGCTTTTAAAGCGTTCCAATCAAATGGTTTTCAGGTCGTTTCTGTCAAATTAGATGAACAAGGTATTGTCCTTGAAGATTTAGAACGGATTTTAAACGAACACTCGGTTGCAGCAATTTATACAACGCCACATCATCAGTACCCTACAACCGTTACTATGCCAATGAGCCGTCGTCTCCAACTCTTAGAGCTTTCAAAAAAATGGGGTTTTTATATTATTGAAGATGACTATGACCATGAATTTCACTATGACAGTCGGCCTATGCCACCTTTAGCAAGTTTGCCTCATTCTGAATTAGTCATTCATGTGGGTTCATTGTCTAAAGTTTTTGCACCCGGTATTCGCTTGGGTTACATCGTGGCATCTTCACCAATCATTCAATCCATTACTGAAGATATTTTATTGATTGATCGGCAAGGTAATAACATTACGGAACTTGCGTTAGCAGATTTAATGCAGCGAGGGGAGATCAAACGACACATCCGTAAAATGAAAAAAATATATCAACTACGCCGTGACCATGCCTTAGCTGAGTTTCAGCGAGTTTTTGCTGAGTCTGTTCAGATACAACCACCTGCGGGCGGAATGGCTTTATGGGTGAAGTTCCAGAAACCATTTACTCAAGATCAGCTTATAAAGTTAAAAGAACTCAATATTGATACAGAGCATAAGTTTAAACAGGGAGAACACCCTAATCATAGTATCCGCTTCGGTTTTGCAGCTTTATCAGAGAAAGAAATTACGGCTTTAATTGAAAACTTAAACAATATTCTTAATAGAAATAAATGAACAGCGGACACATAATCCGCTGTTTTATTTTAAGAATTGTCATTTCCAAAGAACTATGCGACAATATGATCTAGGGTCAACGACTTAGACCACCTTTTATAAAGAACTATGCGACAAATTTTATAAAGAACTATGCAACGGAATCTAGAATGAACAATCAATCATGCGACACCGTTAACATCGTACCAGCTCGAAGAAAAATTGGTAATACACGGATTAGTGTATCTGGTTTATACCCTTTTAAAAAAGATTCCGCAGTGGCCTTTGAATCAACATTGGAGCGCGATTTTCTCATTCGATTAGAGGTTGACCCTAATGTTCTTGCTGTTGAATCTCAACCCTTTACCATTGAGTATTTTGATAATGGACAGAAACGAGTTTACACCCCTGACTACCTGGTAACTTATAAGCATGATGATTTTCTTCCATTTATTGCACCTAAACTGGTTGAAGTAAAACCTACAGATGAATTGCAACTTAATTTGCATCTATGGAAAGCTAGATATCGTGCTGCCATGAGGGTATGCAAAGAAGAGGGTTGGAAATTTCATATTGCACATGAGGGTCGTATTCGGGACCAGTTATGGTCGAATGCCATGTTTTTACAAAAGTACCGAAAGATGGAATTTCCCCCTGCTGATTCAAAGCACTTATTGGATTATGTGAGAGATCGAGGAGCAGTAACTTTTGAGACTCTATTAGCCAGACATTTTCTTGGAAAATGGGACAGAGCCAATGGAATTAGTCAAATCTGGTATTTAGTTGCTCATGGTTATCTGGTTTGCGATTTAAGTATGCCTTTACAGCCATCTACTGAACTTTGGGTAAATGGGAGTTGTTATGAATGATAGACGTGTGAATATCAAAATAGCTGCTGGGGAGCCGGTTCAGATAAAAGGGATTCCCCATACGATTATTGAAGTCATTGACCTAAAATCGGTTTTTGTTGAAAACAATAATACTGGCAGGAAAAGTATCGCGGCTATCAGTGAATTAAGGCCATCAATAGCTGTGGAACAGTATGAAGATCTAGAGCTCATCGCTGATAAAGACTGGATTGAGGCTGAAAGACGTTTCAACATCATCCGACCTTTCATTGAGGGAGGCGTGAGTGGTCGTAAGGAAGTAGAGTTACGAGCCCAAGAACATAATATTAATCCAGCCACTATCTATAGATGGTTAAAAATCTATAAGGCATATGGAACTATTGATGGATTGCGGCCCAGAAAAGAGGGATTGCCACAAGGCAAGAAGATAATTAATAAACATGCTGAAGCAATCATTGAAAAAGCCATCAAGGATTTATACCTAACTAATCAAAGAATAAGTGTTCAAAAAGTTGTACTTGAAGTGAAACGCTTATGTCATGAATACCATATCCTAGAGGTGCCTCATGCCAATACAGTAAGAAATCGTATTGCAGCGATTAGCCAGAGAGACTCTCTTCGTAAGAGGGGACATAAGGAAAAGGCCGATAACAAATTTACACCTGCCGCAGGGAAATTCCCTCATGCTGATTATCCACTTGCTGTCGTGCAGATTGACCATACGCCTGTTGATCTTATTCTGGTTGATGATTTTAGCAGGTGTCCTATAGGACGACCTTTTCTTACGTTGGCAATTGATGTGCGTTCAAGGGTAGTTGTGGGATATTACTTATCATTAGATGCCCCCTCTGTTATGTCTATTGCAATGAGCGTTTCTCAAGCTGTACTGCCCAAAGAGAAATGGCTAGCTTCGCGCAAGATTCAAGCTGAATGGCCTGTCTGGGGAATTATGAACACCATTCATGTCGATAATGGACCTGAGTTTCACTCAGAAACTTTCAGAAATGCTTGTATGGCACATGATATTCGTCTGGAATACCGACCAGTTAAAAAACCACGTTTTGGCGGGCACATTGAACGTTTGATGGGAACATTTGCAACCGATATTCACGCAGTTCCAGGAACAACTTTTTCAAATATTTTTGAAAGAAAAGGCTATAACTCAGATGCGGAAGCAGTTTTCACATTCTCCGAATTTGAGGACTGGCTGATTGATTTTATCTGTAATGTTTACCACAAAAGGAAACACTCTGCTTTAGGTACTTCTCCACTACATGCTTTTGAGTTAGGTATCTTTGGTGATAAAAACACGTTAGGTTCTGGAGCTGCTAGATTGCCTGCAAATGATCATAATTTCTTTCTTGATTTTCTACCAAGTTTTGAAAGGACGATTCAAACAACAGGTGTAACAATTGATGGTCTTGCTTATTATGCTGATGTACTAAGAGGTTGGATTAATGCTGTAGACCCTGATAATCAAAAGGAAAAACGTAAATTTATCTTTAGGCGTGATCCAAGAAATATTAGTGAGATATGGTTCTTTGATCCCGAAATCAAAAATTATTTTAAGGTTCCTTTAGCGGATCAAAGTATTCCACCATTTAGTATTTGGGAACACAAAAAGATTCAGGAACTGAAAAAGGAAACTGGCGAATATCTAAAAGATCATGAACTTGGACAGGCTCTAGCGAAACTTCGGGAGCGTGTTCAGGAGGCAAGTACTAAAACTCGACGGGCTCGCAGATCACATCAGCGCAGTACCCAACATCAACAGAGTGTTAACCCTGCTTCAATTCAGGGCAAAAAACCTCAACAAGAGAGTACGATTTTGGAGCAACAGCTTGAAAACGTATATGGTTTATTGCCTCTCGATGAGCTGGAAAATGATGAGGATATTTCATGAGTAACTATTCACATGTTTTTCAAGAGTTTCGCCCTATTGTGGAACAGTCTAATGAGGACAGACTCTACTTCCTGGAAGAGGACCGATGGATTGGGTATCCAGCAGCCAATGACTTGTTAGACCAATTGAAAGGATTCCTGACACTTCCTAAGCGGAGCCGGATGCCCAACTTACTGGTATTGAGTAAGCCAAATAATGGTAAAACCTCAATTATTAACCAGTTCTTTAAGCTGTATGGGGAGGGTTATGTCAATGCAGAAAATAATGCAGTAAAACCTGTAATCATTGTACAGGCACCTGTTTCCCCTGATGAAAAAGCTCTGTATATGGCTATTCTTGATAAGTTCTGGGTTCCTTTTCGAGAAAGAGATCCCGTTGCGAAGCTACGTTACCAAGTGGTCCATTGCCTTAAACTTTATGAGGTAAAGCTCCTCATTATCGACGAAATGAATTCTCTATTATGTGGCAGTCCGATTAAGCAAAGAACAGTAATGAATGCGATTAAGTATTTGTGTAATGAAACACAGATACCCATTGTTGGGTTTGGTACAGAAGAAGCAATTAGTGTTCTGCGTACTGATCCACAGCATGTCAGCCGTTTTCGTGTGGTTAATTTGCCCTTATGGAAACTAGATAAAGACTTTCAAGCTATGGTAAATAAATTTGAGAAAGTTCTTCCCCTCAAACAGGCTTCAAAACTGGCTGAACCAGCAACAGTAAAATATCTGCATGATATTACAGATGGAAACTTAGGTAATCTGCGAACGATTTTACGGGAAGCCGCAAAGAAAGCTGTTGTTTCTGGTCAGGAGTTTATCGACCGTAGCTTGCTAGAAAGTGTGAAATAAGCGATGTGGAGGACTAGGTATGATAAGTGTAACAGAAATCCATTCATGGTTTATTCCCACGGACTTAAAGCAAGATGAGGCATTATCTTCTTGGTTGATACGTGCCGCACTTGACAGTGGTTGTGACCCATTAAGTTTAACTGGAGTACTTTGGCCCAAATGGCGAATCTGGTCTGTAGATGTAGATCGTGGTTTAAGTGCAGAGCAAGTACAGGTATTGATCAATACGACAAAAATTGATGAAAGCCAATTTAATTCTGCTACGCTTCGCAATTTTTTAATTAAATATAACCTGGATAATCAAACTCTTGATGCATGGTACTTGGTACTAGGTACAAGAAACCGTAAGCATCGAGGTGGTTGGCAATATTGTCCTGAGTGTCTATCTGAGGATAATGTTGCCTATTTCCGTCTGCCTTGGCGTTTTGCCTGGCATACAGGTTGTATAAAACATGATCAGCGTTTACATGATCAATGTCCTCATTGCCATAATGCTATTCAGCCTAGACGTCTTGAAGCCCCTGATCAGGTTATGACTTGCTGTTCAATATGTAAAAAAAGTCTATTGGAGGTTAATAAAAGCCTTGTGGATTGTCATGCCTTGGCATTCCAAAAAATCTTTGATCAATTCCTGGAACAAGGCGGTGCAACCTATCAAGATAAGTTGATTTCAGTAACTGATTGGTTAACGGTGATTAAGTTATTTTCACAATTTATTAGAAAAGCTTTAGCTGGCTCAGTAAATGGAAAAGGATGGGCTTTTCTTGAACAACTCAGAATTCAGGTGCCCCATCCTGAGCTTATATCGAATGGATTGGCTGTTAACCAACTTCCAGTTACCGAGAGAGAACGACTATTTTCCTGTATTTATCAATTACTCATTATTCCCCAGGAAAAGTTTATTGAAACAGCAAAATCTTTAAATATGAACAGGTCTTCATTTTGGGATAAGAGAAACCAGTTGCCAGCCATATTAAGGCCTGTTGAAGAACAATTAGGCTCGATTTATCGGAACTACCCTCCAAAGAGAGCATTGGTAGATACCCTTAAACCTAAAAGTAAGGAGACTGTAATACGAAAGTTTTTAAGATTAAAAAGAAAACTAGGGTAACTTTTGGGGGACAACACCATGCCTCAGTGTGATGAATGTGGTGATGCGGTTGAAAAGATACACCGACTTTATAAACAGCGTAACTATTGCCATAAGTGCTATGTACGAGTTTTTAAAAAACAGGATTGTCCGTCGTGTGGTAAAAGTTCCAGATTATATAAAGCTGATAACTTGGCCGTTTGCCAACAATGTGAAACCAATAGACCTTGCATTAGATGTCAGCGTATTGATTACCCTATAGGAAAAATAACGGAGCAAGGCCCTGTTTGTAATAGTTGTTCAGTTTATTTTAGAGAGTTTCAAGCTTGTGAACGGTGTGGTGTGGCATCACAACGCTTATCTCGTATCAGCCGTTTTGGAGATAATTTAAGAGTTTGCCCAAAGTGTGCAACCCGTGATTACCAGACATGCCAAAGTTGTAGAAGATATAGGTTGATTGAACAGGATGTTGTGTCAGGCAAAATGCTTTGTAAGAAATGTTTGACCTGTCCACCACTTCAATGTCTAACTTGCCAGCAACAGATTCCTGCTGGATATGGGAAATACTGTGAATTATGTACATGGCGAAGAATATTGGGGAATAGGATTAAGGAACTGGTTAATACATTAGTAAACCCAAGCCTCAAAGGTTACTTTAAAGATTATATGAATTGGCTTGATCATGAGGTTGGACCGCATAAGGCTGCATTACTAATTCGTAAACATATTCATTTTTTTGAAAAGACCAGTGATCTTTGGGGAGATCAGATCCCAGACAATGACTCTTTATTACATAGACTAAGAACAAGTGGTTTACGCAAATATGAGCTACCCATCCGGTGGTTGGTTGCAGTACATCACCTGCATATAGATACCCAATCTAAAGGCCACTGTTCTGAATTTGACCAACTGAGAAAACTGGCGAACTCATGTCCTGGTTCATCGCTTTCAGCCCAAATTCTTCAGAACTACTATCAGGTTTTAATAAATAAAATAGATTTAGGGAAAACGAGTATACGTTCTGCCCGTTTAGCCATGAAACCAGCATCTGCTTTAATGCTGTTGGTAAGTCAATCACGATTAGATTTACCAACAATGTGGCATGTAAAATATTACTTATTTAAGTCTCCTGGACAAGCTTCCGCTATTGTTGGCTTTCTTAATTTTTTAAACAAGAATTATGATACGAACCTTGATACGTCATGGGTACTAGATGAAAAAATAACAGAAAAAAGTAATATGAAGAAACTGGAAAAACAATTGTTGGCCATCATGAAAGCCCCAGAGGAAAATTTTAATGAACTAGAGTGGATAAAGTTAGGATTGATGTATTTTCATAATTTAGATAAATCTTTTTTTAATCAAATGGATATTATTAATTATAGGGGGCTGAATGATGGCTTTGAAGTGAGGTTTGGTGAACAGCAATATTGGATACCTAAATTGCTTGTGTAACTGGACCATATAACGCTAATGTAGCTACATAAAGTTAAAACTGAATTTTGGGCTTCCAGAGGGTATGTATGGGGCAGTTAGGTCATGAATATTGTGTTCATAATGGATTCAATAGGTCTCATGCAGGGAAATATGTTTATTCACTTGCTACGTTTATATCTTGGATATTGATTTACTTTTTACTGAAGTTCTTGGGTGGATTGTCTCCTTATTGGAATGTCATCATTTCTAGTGCTATCACTGCTTTATTATTTCTTACTTTTTATTTTCTATTTGATAAATGGATATGGAAAACAGGTTTATTTTTCAAGATTCTGAAATATCCTGATATTTCGGGAGAATGGGCATGTAAAGGCATCTCTGATTACCAAGAAGAAAATTCTGAAATGATTAGGCATAATAGAGAGTGGATTGGACAAGTAACAATTTTACAAAGTTGGGATAAAGTAAGAATCAGATTAGAAACAGAATTTTCTACATCTGACAGTATTTCTGCTGCAATCATTTATGATGAAATTGAAGAATACAAAGTTCTTTATAGTTATGAAAATAAACCAAAAGATTTGGATCATGAAGAGTTGCGTATTCATCGAGGATTTGTAGAGCTGACACTTCATAAAGATAATAAAAGTGCCAGTGCTAAATATTATAATGTTACTGGACGAAGAACGATGGGAACAATGTTATGGGAAAAATTAGATAACTAATGGATAAGAGCCAATGGTCTCGTCATATAGGTAACCCAAATCTTTACGTATTTCCGTAACGAGTTTATCTAATGCAATGCTCATTGTTGTGAGAGAGGTTTCTTTCTGATAACTATCAAATATTTTTCTGGTCATATCAGGTGTATATAGGCTATTTCTATAGTTTGGATTATGATACAGATAATCAAAAAATCTTTTTGTTTCAAGAACTATTGCTAAAGCATTTGTTCTACCTTTCTTTAAATTTTCTAGATTGGAATGATACATAATAGAGGCTAGATCAAAACTACTTAAGTAAATTACTTTGCCTTCTTCAACTAAATCGGCTTTTATTGTTTTACAAAGGCGGATAGATTTTTTCAATCCTCCCTCAGCATAGTATTTACATTTGTAATCTATATAAAAAATATGCTTGAAAGGTAAGTTCATCAATGTAGTAGGAGTTTTATTATCTAGAATATTGACTCCTCTTAAATAAAGGTGCTTTTGTTGTTGGTACTCATATGTTTCTACCCAATGAGAGGGTACAACATCTACATCTCGAGGAAGTGATCCACCTGTTAAAGTTATAGATTTAGCACCAGTAGTATCAATTGTTACGGCAGGATATGCTTGTCTTAATTCATAAGTACATGCGTTTCTGAGTTCTCTTAATATTTTTATGTCATCATGGCGTAAAGTACCTAAATAACCCTCTGTACGATAATGTGATTTGTTAAGTACAAGTAAATCAACATCACTTACACCTTTGATATGAATATTTAGGGGAACTGACCCTTGTAATCTATATTCTGTGACAATGTTATGATTATTTAGTAGTCTGGGCTCTAATTGTTTTTCAATTCTTTTAGCAGTTTCAATACTGATTTCTGTGTAACGTTTACTAACTTCTTGCATTGCTCCTACTGCATAACGGATAGATGGTTTGTCTGATACAATCTGCCATTTTTCTATTGTGCGTTTTAATTCATCAAACTCATTAAATGAAGTTACGCCTGCTGTTACACTATCAAAAGCATTGTATGTAAGGTCAGTACCTTTTCGTCTTTTCTCTAATCTGTTCAATCTATTATAAAAATCAATTTCAGACATTTAGACCTCAAAATTCCCTAAAGAAATAGTATATTATATTGATTTAAGCTTTTAATAGATAAAGTTTTTTATTTGAAATAAGCTACTTGGAGAATCTGCATCTTTGATGACAATCATAATTTTTAGATGAGATATACTTATTTTTTAGTATTATCATCCTTATAAGCAAAACTTTTTTGCAGATATTCAATAAATAATCTTATTTTGGCTGGTATTAAACGAGTCTCCGTCAAGGGAGCTTGTTCTTACGGTTCTTCTTTTAAATTAATATTGATAATTCCAATTTTTCTTAGAGCATTCAATAAGGTTGATTCGCCCTCTGACAAACCAGTAGAGTTTGAATGTCTAAAAACAAATAATTGGGTAACCATATTGGAGCCTAAGAGAGTTGTTGTATATGAGCCTTCTGATAAAGGCAAGCTTTCCATGAGATCAGAAATATACTGTTCAAATTGTTCCAAGGTCCTTGACCTAAATATTACTCCAGCATGCCCACGCTCCTTGAGAACGCTTTCTCCCTCTACAGTTGAAACATAAGTCGCTGGTTGTATATCGAAAATATAAACTGGCGGACAACCTACAAGAGATAATCGAATGACCAGTGCTCCACGGAGTGCTGTCTTGAATGAGTCAGCGTAACACCAGTTTATATGAGCTTGTTCTTCTGAACCTGTAATAAAGGCCATGAGAGTTGGTTTATCATTGTAATCAAACTCTTCTTCAAAAGTGTAATAGTGTACTGCATTCACAATACAGGGATTTAACCTGTGTGCTTTTAAGCAAGCATTCCAAAGGCCCATAATTCTTCCATGATCTGGAGCTTCAAACTCCGTTGCCTTATCTTCATCAGTGGTCGGTTTGATCTGGGAATTAAGAACGTCTTTAGAGCTATCAGGTTCCCCTGTACCAATCGTATTTGTTTCTTTTGTATTTTTCTTTCTCTGTGGCTGGGTGATGGTTCTTTCATACTTTGTTTTACTTTTTTCCCCGATAGGGCCTGAACCTAACCATGTAAATTCATGACCTAAAATAACCGATTGTGATAATGGTTTGCGCCCTCCTTGATCTTCAGATACGTTAATCTGACCAGGACCTAGTTGCAACTGAGGAGGATTAGGTGAGTTGACATCTACAGGTTTCTTAACTCGATGAATTACTTTTGGAACACGTCTGATATGTGTTTGGTCTGGTAGTTCCATTCCAAGAATAGTCAAGGCTAAAAAGGCATTGGTGTCAGGGAGACAGAAACCTGAAACCCTAATTTTTCTCGTTTCCTCATGCCACGGCATTACTTTAGGGTATATATGGTTTCTTTGAGTAAAATCATCATGTTTTGCAATACTGCTAAATAAGATCCTTACGGCATCCTGGGTATATTCGCTGTATTTATAGTAGGCAATAAATACATGATCATCTAATGTAAGACTATCACCTATAAGGATAGTCCAGATATTTTCCTCTTCTGGGTGAGGGGTGTAAAGCCGTTCATGTCTTTCGGCCTCATCATATGTCGTCAGAATTCTAGGAAGTTCTGTAGAGATACCATATCCTCTTACCAGAAATTCAAAACAAGGTACGAGAAGCTCCTTATATTCCTGATCCTTTAAAGAGAAAGAAATACAATTCTCACGTTGGCCTGGATTAATATAAAATTTATTCCTATCTGAGAAGAAATGATCTATTTTCCCTGTCTTTTCGTCTCGCTTATATGTTTGAACATAGGTATGTTTAAAATCCGTATGGTCAATATCAAATTCCCGTATTTCCAAGGGAATATATTTAACCAATCGTTCATGGTGCCAAACTGTGCCAATAGGCCAAGACACCAAATCTGTTATATTGGCATTAATAAAAATAAAATTATCTGTGGGTGTGTTATCTTCCAGAAGTTCCCTAAAAGCAACATGAACTTTAGGTTGAATAGTTCTACGATCAGTTTTTGCTAACGCCCCATACCACCAAACCATTAAGAACTTTTCAGCATTGGATTCAAGGACTTTGAATGCGGGTGATTTTTTATCTGAAGAGTTATCAGTATTTTCTTCATTAGAATGATTGTTCATGATCAACCTCTCTATTGGTAATATTATCGAATAATCAATTCTTCTTATAAGTTCAGTTCGGCTGTAGGGATATATTGCCCATCTACCCAATCGTAAAGCTGGATATCGCAAATACCATTCAAGCGATGTCCCAAGACCATTGCAAAAACTGAGGGTGCTTTAATAAAGAGGTGTAATTTAGATAACTTATTTTCGGATTTAAATGAAACTAAAGCAGATTTTGCCTCTCTCACAGCAAGATTTAGAGTCTCCATATTATCAATGGCATGAGAGCTTTCTAAATTCAATCTAGGCAAGCTCTTTACTTCATTAATCGTAGAGTCAATGTCTTTACCTATAGCTGTAGGAAATCCGATAGCGACTATGGCTTCAGTTTCACCCTGTGGTTCAACAGCTTCGATTTTAGTAAAAAATTGTCCCTCTTTCTGTTTATGGTCATCAGTGCGATAAATGAGGCCATTATGTTCTATTTCGAGTAGGAAATTACGTGTGGCACTAAAAACATAGCCAAGCATACATGCAGTGGACATTCTTTGTTTGCCATCTATAAGGAGGGTTCTACGGTCACCACTGTTATGAATGAAATCCCCAATCGATACTGCTTTTTTGATTAGGCTGTTCCAGTCGCTGGAGGTTTTTTGAGCACGATCAGGACCATTGAAATCACTAATATCTAAGTTTAAGTCTTGATACTGACTGGATGATGCTGAAAGATTAATTTTAATAGGATCTAATAGCCACTGGCTTCTATCTTCTTCAAGAGCATGGCAAATAAAATTTTCAAAGTCTTTGCGATATATTGGACCAAAAGAAGAACGAGAAATCAGGTTTTTAAACTGATCTTTTAGTTGTTTGACCTGACTCCTGAGCAGTTCAATATTTATTGTGTCTTGAATTTCACTTAGAAATATAGACTCACTATTCTCAGAATTAAAAGTTATGAAACCAACATAATCAAGAGCAAATTCAGCTAAAGAGAAATCAATTTTTTTACCAACACACCAATCAAGGTATTCCGAGCGCCCATTCACTGAAACTGAAGAGTCGTCATCATAAGAAGATCCAACCCCTCTTAATCGGTCTATTTTTGAAATTAATGGTGAGATAGCGGTGTTATAACTTGGGCATACTAAATTAAACCAAATAAAGTTTTTTGGGTGGGTATCAAAAAGACTTTTAAAACGCCTTATTTCATCCCAAAATTCCGTAGCCGTTAAGGAGTGATTTTTTGCTTCATACATTACATGTAATGACTTTTCCGAAGAAAAATAACAAACTTCTATATCACTTAATGCTTCACTCACTATATGGCTAAATGCACTTTGTGAAAGCCATAGCGGTAAGCTCCTTAATACAAATGCATCCTGATATTCAAATCCTACTCGTGCAATCGCACCACCAGTTGATTGTTTTTCTAACAGACTCGCACTCATTATTATCTCTCTAAATCTAGGGTGGATCGGTAACAGGAACCATCTGGTAGGTAGGTGTGAGCACTGCCATCAAGATGATTGTTTTTTAAATGAAAAATCAGTAAGACTACAAAATTTGCACCCACTTTTGGATCGGACACCAATTCCCTCATGGTGTGATGGTCTTTACTGCTGGGTTGTACACTGAAGAGAGGATGGCTATGCCATTCACCTAAATAGTTAAATTTTTGATAATTATTGTTTGTTGATTTATGAAAAAGACGGATTGCTTTAATAGCATCCGTAATTCCACGTACAAAGGATGCTATCGTTCCACTCTTTTGAATAGTTAATGAGTTAACTCTAAAATGGTTTGTACCAATATGCTCACCCATTAAAACACCGCCACATTCGTGGGTTCCAGACTTCAATAGGGCTTTTACCAGTAAAACTTGTATGTCAGTAGGAATGGATATTTTCAGCATCAGTATTAACCTTTCATCGGTTCAGGCTCTTCAATAGAATTGCCATTTTCCCTTTCAAATATTTCTTTATCCGTAGGAGATTCTGCTACTAAAGCACCCGAACAGTCGATAGGACGAGTATCAAAAGGACATTGAAACATCCAATATCTACGGAACCCTATTAAATATGCTGAATATGGATAAGAGGATTGCTCATCAATTGTACATAAAGTATCTAATGTGAACTGCGTCATAGATGCTGCAAGAGCTGTTACATCTGCATCTGATGCTATATATGTTTGGTTTTGTGTTTGAAAGCCGTAATTATTAACTTTGCCCTCTGGAATTGGTTCCAACGTTTGTAAGACACCATAAATATGATTGCGAAGTTCTAAGGGGGAGGCATCTAACGTTGGACGACTACGGGCCATCATTGCTCCACCACCGCCACCAAAAATTTCACCCCATACCATGGGAATGTGTTTTCTTTTAGCAATTGCAGCTAATGTTAAGAACGTATGGGTATTTGCTGTCGCATCAACAATCAGATTACATGTGGCAATGGCATTAGCGATATTGGAATTTAAATGAGGATTTTCCTGTCCACCAATTTGCATTTCATACGTTTCAACTTGTATGTCTAATGCTGTTCGTTTTAATGCTCTTTCAACAGCATAGGTTTTAGCAAAGCCAACATCTAACCAGTTGAGTTCATTACGGACAAGATTGTGGGGGAGCAGAATATCATCATCAATAAGTAGAAAGTTTTTACAACCCGACCGTGCCAGTGAAATTGCAATTTTACTTCCTAACGATCCAAGACCTACTATTGCTACCCTTATATCATTGAGATGGCTAAATTGTGCTGGCAATCTTTGGCTCTGATCATCATGTAGATTAATAGCAGGATAACTTACGAAAAGTGGTGCTGTATTATTAACCAAGAATAGTTCCAAGTTACCCTTTATGTCATATAACAATATAGGCTGTATGGAACTTGTGAATTCCTCCTGAGCAGGCCATAAATTGCCTAAAAAGGATTCTAATGAAACTCGGTCATTTACGGATTCCTTTAATTGAGGAACAGAATCAATTCGTATTGCCCATCCAGACAATTCAAATCTTTCATTAGAAAATGATGGTACGATGTCAGGTAGAGGTTTGTTCTGAATATTTGTTGGAACAATAACGGTTTTGTCTCGAAAGCTTGAGATGGCAATCTTAAAGTCCATTTTCTCGGAATCACTACCCAAGAGTATGTGACGTAACATAGGTGTTTCAATGAACCTTTCTGAAACACTTCTTAATTTTTGACCTATTGTTTCAGAATGCCTAGATGGTACAGGTTCTACATTCATCTCCAATACAGTCATTGCATCTGTTAATAAAAGAAGCTGGGCACTTCTAACTAGATCCACTCCACTGATATTGGTATTCCAATTATCTGGGCCATATTCTAGACACAGCACTCCTGAACCACCATACTGGTGCAAGATACTCCATCTTTCACCAGATTTTTGTGGGCGTATATATGCTGGTAGCTCTGGGAAAAGCTCTGGATATACTAAAACACCATTAAAATCTATAGTTCCTATCTTTAGAGAGAAGTTCAAATGCAGTTCATTTGTGTCTGTTGAGTTCCATTCCTGAATCTTAAAACTATTTTTCTCTTTCTCAAGATCAGTCAATAACTGCCGTTCTTGAGCTAGGCGTTCTAATGGTGTTTTTAGCAGTTCCATTACGCAAAGCCTCCTGGTTTATTTGGATAAACAGGGGTTGATGGAAATGTTAATCCCGCACCTAGAGCAGAACGGATTAAAGAGCTGGCCATATCAGCAGAGTTTGCACTTTTGTGTGAAGCCGAACGTGGAAAACGATTACCCAGAACCTGCCGCCATAGGGCTAATGCTTTATCATCATCTGTTTCATTTAAGGCGTTTCGTGCAATAGCAGCTTGTTCTTCTACCTTTTCAAAAAAAGTTTTGAACTCATCTGCTGTAACCGCAGAAAAAACATTATTGCCTGCAACACCAGGATCTTCTAAATGTGGAATTATGCCTAGTGACGCATAAATCCCATAAGAATCCCTGATCGTTTCTAAAAGATAAACAAACAACTTTTCATAGTTGGATTCGTAGTAATTCATATGCTTGGCAACCAGGCATTCTAAAATGAATCCTTTTGGTCTTTTTAAATCAGACAAGTTCTCACGACGCCACCATTTAAATAGCTTCACAAGAGGTTTAAATCGACCATTTGCATTTTTATTCACCTCAACAGTCCACTCGGTATGAGCTGGAGGGTTGGTAACTAGCCATTCTTCAAGATGAATGTCTGGAATCAGATAGCCGCCATATCCATCTGAAATGATAGGGACAACATCCATATCAACTTTTTTCAACTTAACATTTACTGAACGACGGTTAACGGTAAGATCGGTATATCCAATATCCTTTAATGCCGTATGTACTGCATCAAGGACAATTTGAGGGTCATCATTAATTGTGTGATTTGTAAGGGCAATAATATCTACATCTGGCCTTTGTGTGATTCCGCCTATGGTAGTCGGACGTACTGCCGTATTTCTTTTATAAGAACCTGATAAGAATGTATGCACATGTACTTTGCTGAATTCATTATGCACTTTTAAAGCATCACGAAGCGTATTATGTGCGCTTGAACAATCATTAACCGTTGTTGTAGAGGGTTCAATATCGGAAAGTAGGTCAAGAAACTGCTGTTGAGTTGTCATAATTCTCTCTGAGCCCATGTACTAAAATGGGGCATAAAATTAAGTGCGATCAGAAAAATTAAGTAACCTACTACTGTGAACTTTGTTGCATAGCAGTAGGTTATTTAACCTTGTTTACGATATTGAGTTTGAGTTATCAGGATCATCCGATTTTTTATTACGGATAGTATCCTTTTCTTCTTTCAATGGCCGAGTTCTGGGAAATTTAAAATATCCAGTTGGATGGACAATAATTTTTCCAGATTTATGGCGATAAGATTTACAAAACACGAAGTCTTGATTTTCGGTAGGCATTGTTAGCCCTCCTATTTTGGCGGCTCGTTTTTCAGGGCGCATACCAAAATAAGCGGGTAAATCTTGAGATTTACGGGCCTAAATGTTAGAATGGGGTTCTGACAGCCAGATCTAACATGAGGTATGCGTAGGGCTTAGAGCCATATGCCTTTCCTGTGTGAAAATCTATCAAGCCGACTCTACCCAATAGAGTCGGCTTTTTAATTTATGAAACCATCTCAATAGTCTCCATTGAATCTAGGTCAAAATAATATAGTTTTTTAAAGTCATCTTCATATAAGTCAAATAATTGAGATAACTCACTAATGACAGATGTTGATGTTTTTTTTGCATCTATTGCGTAGTCAAAGAGCATTGAAGCTACTCTATATGTCGGTTCTCGATCCAATTCATTTGGTTCAACTTTACGATAACCACGCATAGCCATCTGCCGCCATAAGTTGGCACTTTGACTTGAAGTTATAGTTCCTAACTCTGACGCCCTATAGATTAAGGCCGCCATTGAGGTTTTCCATTCTTTTTTAAGTCTTAGATAATGAGCTAAATTAGTTGAACCTAATTGATCAATAATTTTTTCTTCTGGCATTAAGAATTCGGCAGCAAAGTCATTTGCTTCTTTTTCCATGAACTCAGATGGCTCTTCATGGAGGACCAAATGCCCAAGTTCATGTGCTAATGTGAAGCGTATTCTGTCATTTGGCTGGTTTGCATTTAAAAATACACATGGAGATACACCATGCATTTTTAAGGATATGCCATCAACATTGTTATCTTTAAAGTCGCATAAAAAGACTAAAACCCCTGCATCTTCCACAGTGGCAGTTAGGTTTTCAATAGGGTCATTTCCTAACATCCACAATGATCTAAGCTTTTTAGCCGCTTCTTGAGGAGTGTTTACATCTAGGCCAATTTTAAAAGTTGGTAAGGCGTTTTTTCTTTTTGGAACATTTGTGAACAATTCTAATGTTTGTACATGGCCCATTTTTAACATCATTTCAGCATTCATACGGCTCAATGCTTTAGCTGTGGTAGTGCTTTTTTTTCTATATGCATGCAAACTAATTGGTAGTGCATTTAGCTTTTCAATATGTTCGAAAAATCGTATAGGGAAATGTAGGGCATTAGATAGATTTTGGATAACTTCATCGGAGGGTTTTAAGTCCCCACTCTCAATTTTAGATAATGAAGCTTGGGTAATAGTCTGTCCCATTGCAGCAATTAGTTCAGTTTGACTGAAGCCACGAAAGTTTCGTGCAATACTAAGCATATCAGGATTGAAATGAGCCATATTCACCTCCAAGATCATTGACTTACAGATCAAGTTAAATGGATGATAACTGAGCAGAAAAAGTTATGCAAATTTTTCTACAAATTATTCCTAAAATTTCACTTTCATCTTTTTGTGTACTATATATTGTGTGTTTCTGAAAATAAATACAATATGTAGTGTTTTTGAGTTTACATTTGACTGTATATCCAAACTAGAACATGGTGAGAGATTAGGTCAATAGCTTCTTAAAATAAATACATTATCAAAACTTTTGGATGGCCTCATGATTTGACCATTAATCTTATGGGCTGGATCAATTCCCCTATCCTTGGAATTGTAGGCTTTATCCATGAGCTAAGTCTGACTTGACAATAAGTCCTGTAGCACACCACCTCCTTTAAGTTAGTCTGTCCAGCATTAAGATAAAACTCTACTTTAGGTTCTATTTTTTTAGGGCGATTACCGTTCCTTTGTTTGATTAAGATTTTGACACCTCTATCAAAATGGGCAAATGTCGCTTTTTCAAGAGGAGCCATGTCGATCAAGTCTGAACTAATACAATTTAATAACTAATTTAGCCTTTAATTTATTTTTTGTATCAGTTGATACTTGTTGACAAAAAACAAACTATAAATTAGCCTGCTAAATATACAGACGGTTCTGTATATTATGTGAAATTAGTTTAATAAAATTGTCTTATTGATACGGAAATTGGGTGAAAAATGAAAGTGGGTACTCTTGGACCAGCACTAACAAATTCTGAAAAAGCTGCGGAATATTATATTTTTAAAGAGGCGAGTAATGAAGGTGAAGTGCAACTTTACACAACTCCAGAATTATCAATTGAAGGTTTAAAGAATGGTGAAGTGGATAAGGTAATTTTATGTGTGGTTTATCCTAAGCTGAACGATATTGTTTTTAAGAATCTCGATAAAATCAGAATGTCAAGTTTATTTCACTTTAATACTATGCCTATGGTTATTGCAGAAGGAGCTAAAGGTAGCCGAGCGTGTAGCCATCCTGCCCCCGTGGAGTTGTTTAAGGCGGCAGGAATAACTGATAAAGATATTACGTTAGTAGACAGCAACTCAAAAGCTGCACAACTCGTAAAAGAAAATAAATATGATTTATGTGTAACAACACTTAAAGCAGCAGAAAAATTTGATCTAAAAATCATTAAAGATTTTGGTGAAGTTCCGATGGGTTGGGCTGTTTTCGAGCGAGTTTAAAGAATGAATTTAATAGATAAAGAAATTCCATCAACATCTAATATTTCCGATGCTTTGGACAAGCTTGGAATACCATGCAAATGGCTTTCTAAGAACATGAGTTCAATGAATAGAGAAGCATTTTATGGTTATGCAGACACAGTAATGTGGGGGCCGACACGTAAAACAAATAATATACAAGATGCAGGATTGTCAACTTGGGAAGAAATTAAAGGGTTTATTGAATTTATAAAACCACATGAAACTAAAACTGTATATGTAGCGGGTTGCTTAGAGCCATCAGTTAATTATGTTCTACTTGGTGGAATGAGTATCAATTATATCAGCCAAAGTGGATATACAGGAATTATATCTAACGGTTTAATTCGGGATTATGAGGATCTACAACAAATCAATATACCTGTGTGGAACTATGGATTTGGTGTTATGGACTCACAAGGATGTATGAAGGTTGATAGCGTGGGACAAGGCTGTATAGTTAATAATCATTTTGTTAATCAAGGCGATTTAATTATTGGTGATGGATCTGGAGTTATTTCAGTTGATAGACAATACATTGATCAAGTAATTAAATTAGCTTTAGAAATCAATAAAATTGAAGAATCAATTTTATCACAAGTGAGAAGTGGAGCAAATTTATATCAACTTGTTAATAATAAAGGACACATTTAAATGACATCGATAACAATTATGCATCAGGGGAAGGTTTTAGAGGATGAAAATCAAAATTATAAACCTGATGTATTTTCATTAAATTATGCTGTCACGGCGTTTGAGGGTTTAAGATCATATATAGATAAAAAAGGAAGTTTTATTTTTAGGCTTGAAGATCATGTGGTTAGGCTTTTAAAAAGTGCAGAACATTTAGGTTTTAATGTGAAAAAATATTCAAAAGAATACATACAAGAAGAGATTATAAAATGTGTTCAATTGAATATAAATAAAGAGCTTTATATTAGGCCTATTTTCTTCTACGAAAGTGGTATAATGAATCTAAAAAATCCACCGACCACTAATTTCTCTGTTTTTACTTTCGAGCATTCACGAAAGGAATTACCAGATATAATTAGTTTAGAGGTTTCAAAACATAGACGAGATATATCATCAATCGATAAAAAAATATCTAAAAACTACTATGATAGTTTTATGGCATTGAAAAATAAAAGTCTAAATTTTGACGATGTGCTTTTACTATCGTCAGATAATTATATTACTGAAACCAGTGCTCATAATATTTTCTTTGTCACTTCGGATAATAAGGTTATTACTCCATCTTTAGAGTTTTGTTTGGATGGTATTACAAGAAATACTGCAATTAGTCTGTTGAAAAAAAGAGATGTAGGCGTGGTTGAAAGACCAATAAACCTTAATGAATTAGATGGTAACATAGTAGCTGCATTTACAACTAGTACCGCTTCAGAAATCAGGGTAATTAAGAGTAGACCTCTTGCGAAAGTAAAAACCACCTCAATCTAAATTTCATGAGATATCAGAAATTAAATCGTTTTTCAGATTCTGAATTCCAGCGCTTGGTTGGTGTACCTCGACCAGTTTTTAGTGAAATGATCGAAGTTTTAAAAGAAGTAGAATCACTTAAAAAGAAATCTGGGCGTCCTCATACTTTAGCTATAGAGGATCAATTATTATTAACACTCAATTACTTACGGAATTACAGCACTCAATTGGAGTTGGCTGCAAATTACCATATCGCTGAAAGTAATGTGAATCGAACCATTAAAAAGGTTGAAGATGCATTGATGAAATCAAGACGGTTTACTCTGCCAAAACGAAGCATTACCACAGCAGACGAACAGTTTAACTGGGTCATTATTGATGCGACAGAATGTTCAATAGAACGTCCGAAAAAAAAATCAGAGTAAGTTCTACAGTGGTAAAAAGAAGAAACATACGCTAAAAGCACAAGTGATCTATCATCCGAACAGCAAACAAATCATAGGGCTAGATATATCGAATGGCAGTCAGCATGACATTAAATTGGCAAGAAGAACGGTTAAAAAATTCAAACATTGTAAATATGTTATGACCGATTTAGGGTACTACGGATTAGAGCAAGATGGCTTTAAATTATTGATGCCAATAAAGAAAAAGAAGAATTTACCCTTATTTGATGTTGAGAAAAAGTACAATAAAATGATTGGAAAAATACGAGTTGTGATCGAACATATTAATAGTCAATTGAAAACATTTAGAATATTAAGTGAACGCTATCGAAATAGACGGAAAAGATTCGGTTTACGCATTAACTTAATCGCTGCACTGGTAAATCGGATGAACTTGCAATAACGACTTTCGCAAGAGGTCTAGTATAGATAAATTATTAATGGATACGCAACATCCTATCGTTGTTAATATTTTAAGTGACTTTCAATCGTATATTGAAGGAAGTTTTATAATGGATAACTTAAATAAAGGATGGAAATATTATGTATAGCTTAGTACGTTGTAAAGATAAAATAATTGGAAAATTCAATCAAGATCCAATTTTAATTATAGAGAAGCCTCAATTAGATCTAGTTGAAATCCAAGCATCTTTTATGTTTGTTCCTTATGATCAATATTTTTCAAAAGGTTCAAGGTATAGAACAACATCTAGAGTTGAAATAGGTTCTGATGGTAAATATAAATTACTAGATAAGATTCCTTTATATCAACCTAATTATGTAAATAATATTGAATCTTACGGAGGCATTCAAAGAGACTATGATGATGTGCCTCTAAGTTTTATTAATAGTCATTCATTTGATATTATGATCAAAGAATGGATAAAAAACATTCCATTTAAGGTTAAAACATTCTCAATTCATCAAATTAGAACCACTGATGAGGGAAATCCCACTCCCGAAGGTGCTCATAAAGATGGAACAGATTGGACAGGTGTTTTTATAGTTAATAGACATAATATTAAAGATGACTCTGGTTCCTCTGTATATTGGGATAATGATAAAAATTTATTATTAAATGAAACTTTAGAGGTAGGCTCTTTAATCACTCATAATGATCAGTTCTTTATTCACTGTGCTTCACCCATTAAAAAGCTAATGAAAAATGAACCAAGTTATCGCGATGTGATTGTTCTCACAGTTCCTGAACACGGGGTTAATTATCAAGAGAAAGACGTTCGCAAAGAAAAACTATATGCTAATGTGAGTAAATAAATATGTATTATCTTTTATTATATAGTTTCATTGATAATTTTGAATCCTTAAGAAAACCCTATAGAGAAGCACATTTAAAACTTGTTGATGAATATTTTAAATCAGGTTTTATTGTTGGAGCTGGTGCAATTGGAGTTGATTTAGATGCAGGAATGATTGTATTTAAAGTTAATAATGAACATGTCATTAATAAATTTTTAGAATCTGATCCTTACTATAAAAATAAAATGGTAATCGACTTTAAAATAAAAAAATGGCACGTTGTTAAAATAGGGGTGTAATGTAGTGGAATATATGCTTAGTCTTTTTCTATTTTCTTTTGCTATTCTGGTTACTCCGGGTCCTAATAACATAGTCCTCTTAACCACTAGTATTAATTATGGAATTAAAGAAACTATCCCTAATCTTTTAGGAATATGGTTTGGTTTTGGTTTGCTAATTATTATTGGTACATCAAGTTTAGGTTTTTTTATTAATGAAACACCATTTCTTCTTATAGGACTAAAGATTTTTGGCTTTGTTTATATTCTTTATTTAGCTTATAAAATATTTAAAAACAATAGTTTTGATGCAGAAAATAAGAAGCCTATTAATTTTTTTGAATCCACGTTGCTACAAATATCAAACCCTAAGGGTTTGATATTGATTTTTGCCATTGTCACTAACTTTTGGATGGTAAATGAAAGTTATTTGTATAATTTGTTATATCTGATATTTTTTCTAATATCTGTATCAGTTGTATCTAACTTAATCTGGGTTGCTTTAGGCGTAATAATGAAAAGAAAGTTATCAAATAATTTTCTTAGTATTTTTAATAAATTTATGGCTTTAGTATTGGTTTTGACAACATTCTACTCTTATGCTGTTACGATATGAAAATTCAAGATATTATCTTTAAAAAATATGATAACTTTACAGAGCAATCTAACTTTTCTATAAAATTTAAAAGTTTTAACTCTCTTTTAGTTCATGTGCTTACGGCTAATAACCCATATTTCTTTCACCAAAAATCTCACTGGGAAACTATAATAGAAAATGCTTTAGAAGCAGATATTCAGATTGGAGAATACATTGCACTTGATATATCTGCGATTCTAATTAGAGACCCTGCATGCCAAAATATCTATGAGGCTATTTTTTTTTATAAAGGTTTTCATGCTTTGGCATGGTACAGAGTTAGCAATTATTATTGGAAATTAAATAATAAATTACTAGCAAGGAAAATAAATCACTTTATTAATTCTAGTTTAGGAATTGATATACATCCCGCAGCTAGCATTGGCCACAGCATATTCATAGATCATGGAACAGGAGTAGTGATTGGTGAAACAACTATTATGGAAAATTACATATCAATGTTTCATGGTGTAACACTGGGAGGGACAGGAAAAGAAAGCCTAGGTTGTAGGCATCCCCATATAGCCAGTCATGTTTTATTAAGCTCGCATTGCTCTATTATTGGAAATATTAAAATCAATGTTGGTACAAGAGTCGCTGCATCCTCTGTTGTGTTAGATACAATTCCTGAATTTGTTACTGTAGCAGGCATTCCTGCCAAAATTGTCAGACACAATTCACCACATAACACTGAATATAAATGGAATTTTAAATGGTATGAAGAATAAATTAATTATTTTTATTAGTTGTTTGATTGTATTATTTGATGGATACGATCTTGCCATTTTTGGGTTTATTTTACCTAATCTTTTTGTTGAATTTGATCTTAACTATTTTCAAGCAAGTTTACTTGGATCTTCTTCTTTACTTGGTATGATGATTGGTGCTCTAACTTTAGGACAAATGGGGGGAATAGGCCTAAAAAAAATATTAATAATTTCAGTTTCTATTTTTAGTCTTTTCATGGTATTAACTGGATTTAGTCGCAACTATATTGATTTTATTATATTAAGGTTTTGTACTGGGATTGGGTTAGGGGCAGCTATTCCATGCTTGGTTGTGTATCTTAACAATACTTTAGAAACAACTAACAAAAATCTTATGATAAATACTGTTTTATCTTTTTATGGGATTGGAGCATTGCTCTCAGGGTTAATGAGTTATTTTTTTATAGATATATTGGGGTGGCGAACTTTATTTTTTATTTCAGCATTTTCTCTATTTTTACCTCTTTTAATATTTGTATTTTTTGAAGAAAGAATTATTAATAACAAGATTCAGGCGGGAAGAAAACAAACAAGATTAAGCATAAACTTAACTCAATTTACATATCTTGCTTTAATATTTATGTGTACTACAATGGCAGTTTATAATGTATATTCATGGTTGCCGAAAACAATTGAAATGGAAACAAATGATAAGCTCTTGGGGATTTTATTTTTATCAATTTTGAATATTGGAACATTCTTTGGCACTATATTAATTGGTAAAATTGCTGATATAAGTGGTCAATATAAAACACTTATATTTAGTTATTTAATTGCTTCACTAGCTATTGTATCTTTAGGCTCTTTATCCTCATCCAATACTGTTTTGTATAGCCTTTTGATCTTAATTGGTGGTACAACAGTTGGTTGCATGGCTACAATTCATGTATTTGCTACTGATATTTTTAAGAATTATAATACACCTACTATAGTTAGTATTTTGGCAGCATTTGGCAGAGTTGGTGCAATACTTGGACCTTTGGTTGGAGGTTTGATCTTATCATCTAATTTTAATTTTTCTCAGCAATTTATATTTTTTGCATTACCAACATTTCTAGCTTTTGTGTTAATGATCCTGATCCGGATCTCAAGCACTAAGTTGACTTTATAAGAAATTTTAGGCCTATTAAGCTAACGTATTGCTTAATAGGCCATAACAAATAGTTTAGTACTAATAATATCTCGAATTTACTTTAATTAAAGAAGCTCTATAGAATGATATTTTGAATCTAAAGAATACTTCTCAATCCTTACGTTATGGCTAACTCATAATTAAGAAATATATGCTCTTGTCTTAATTATAATAACTAAGAAATATTAATATCTTGCAATATACTCTCGATACTAAATTTCATTCATTTTAGTCCAGAAATTATACCAATTATCACAATAATCTATTGCTTTAGCCTTAACATCACTTAGTTGTTTGAAGTGTATGATCTGATTTAGTAAAATCCATAAGTCATCTTCATGTTCATCATCTGCTGCGTTTAGATCTACATCCAACGTAGTACCATGAACATCATAATAACCCTGCTTAGTATTAATATTTAAATAATTAATAGATTTTTTCAAAGGTGCGGAAAATTTTATCACTTGCATTTCTGCTATAGCCAATAATAGGATTACATCGCAATAGGAATTATACGAATTTTCTAAACTTTCTCTTAGTATTGATGATTCTTCTGAAAGTTTATAGTTTTTAGACAATTCTTCTGAAATATTAAGTTGGGATAAGACTTGCTTATAAAGGCAAAAATGAGAATTCAAAGGCGACATACTATATTTTTGATTTTGTACTAATCCAAATTCATCAGATATATTGAATGATAGTAAAAATCTGGCGTACATTTTTACTGTAGGTTTAAATAATTGATCTAATTCTTTCGCTGCTAGCTGTGCAGCTAATAAAGCATCTGTAAATATTTCAACAATTGCATTTTGGTATTCTAAATGAATTTTTTGATTTTTTTCTAGATCAAAATTACCATTATTTAATGAATTAATGATGGGATGATTAAACAATTTATGCTTACTTAAAATTTTTTTTATGTCGTTGATAATAGAAGAATTTTCATGCCATGTAGCTGTGTTGACCGTATCTTTTAGTAATTGTAAGGTCATTACTCTTGCGTTGGCTTTTTCTTTTATCATACTATTCATAGAACCTTCTCCTGTAGTTATACAGACTATTCTGTATTTCTTTTAATCATTGTCAACTAATTCGAGGTAATCAATGTCGAAAAAAAAGCAAGATATTTTATTGAAAGCTATTGAACTTTTTAATGAATTTGGTTATGTCAATGTGGGGGTTGATAAAATTATTTCTGAATCAAAAGTTGCTAAAATGACTTTTTATAAATACTTTCCTAGTAAAGAAAGTTTGATCCATGAGTCACTAAAAATGCGTGATAGCTTAATAAGAGAAAGTATTAACAATTATTTAAATAATACACATGAGCAAGGTATTAATAAAATTAAAATTTTTTTTAATTGGTATGAAGACTGGTTTAATAGAGAGGATTTTTTTGGTTGCATGTTTATTAAGGTCAGTGATGAATTACCTTATGATAATGAGGCTTTTTCTATTGCCATGAATCATAAAAAATGGGCAACAGATAAAATTCTAACTATTTTGAATGATATGGATGTAAAGGATTCTGAGTCCTTAGCTTTTCAGATTAGATTTATATTGGATGGTGCTATAGTAAACGAAAATTTATTTAAGAATAAACAATCCATTAAAAGTGCTTGGAGGATTGTAGAAGAGTTAATTTCAAAGAGAATCAATTAGTGATTTGCTTTTCGATTACCAAGATTTTTTATATTTTTAAAGTTTTTCACATAGAATGATTGGTAACATCCATATAATAAACTTCTTTCATGAATCACTTTTTTACTCAGTTCCACTTTTAGATTCCAATGCTTGAATCGAATCTCAGCCTAAATCTTTAGCTCTATTTCGAGAGTGTTTCGCAATATCTTGAAAAGTTTTAGACTGACAAATACATGAAGTTTATATGTTTTTGTGCAGAATCTTATACTTGTATCTTAAGGGAAAAATTTACATTTGATTCTTATTACTTTAGGGTGGGATTACTGGATAATCAATTGAAGTTATCTTCACTGACGTTCATAGGCAAGTAAAATTGTCGCATAGTTCTTTGTAATGTCGCACAGTTCTTTGGAAATGACAGCCGCCCCCAACTAGTGCAATTGCTGATGCTGTATGGTGGGGTGCACGAAAAGGACGCTGCCCAAAAGTATGGGGCGTATTTGAAATCGAATAAATACTAGCAACTTCAAGCGTTTCTTGAGTAGAAAGTGGTGGCAAAATTGAAGGAAGACGTGAGGCGAGTAAAGTCTTACCTGTACCCGGTGGTCCTTTAAAGAGCAGGGAGTGCCCTCCAGCGGCTGCGATTTCCAGTGCACGACGTGGACGTAGCTGACCTTTTACATCAGCAAGGTCAAATTTATACGGCATGTCATTTGAGCGGGAAGATGATTGCACCTGAGATAGCTTGGTATTTCCTAAAAAGTGTTCACAAACTTCTTTTAAATGACTAACCGGATAACACTCAAGATTTGGTAAATGACTAATATCTTGACTATTATCTTGGGGTAAAACAATTTTATGCTGGGCTTGTTGGCAGGCCATTGCCAAAGTTAAAGCACCTGAAATAGATCTTACATGACCATCTAGTGCTAACTCTCCAATAAATTCAAAGTCTTCAGTGCAGTTCTCTGGAAGCTGACCTGAGGCAATTAATATCCCTAATGCAATCGGTAAATCTAAACGTGAACCATCTTTGGGCAAATCTGCGGGAGCAAGATTAATAGTCAGCCGTTTAGTCGGAAACTGAAATCCACTATTAATAATCGCTGAGCGAACCCTGTCCTTACTCTCCCTGACTGCTGCTTCAGCAAGCCCTACGATCGTTAGAGAAGGTAAGCCTTGACTCACATGTACCTCTACTTCAATGAGAGGCGCATGCAAGCCTAAAAGTCCCCGAGTATAAATTTTAGAAAAAGACATCTTCTTGTTCCATTGTGGTGCTTAATTTTTAATCGTTGTAAAGTATAAGTGCGCTACATTGGTGCTTATTTTTTATTCTTTAAAGTTTCTTCTAATAGACTTACTTGTTTTTGTAGCTCTTCTAAACGTTGGTTGGCTAAATGAAGTGCAGTTTTTTGTCTTTCGATTTCTTGTTTAGACACGAGGTCTAATTTCTCGACAGTTTCATTTAATAATGCACGTAAGTTTTTTTCTAAATCTTTTTTAGGCTCGTCAATTTGTTCCAAAATAGCCTGTAATAGAGTTTCTAGCATGAGATATCCAAACTGTTGTATTACCTTATGCTTGCCAGTTTAACACTGCTTGAACCTCGTATATAGGCTTCTTGGCTTTTCCATATTGGATAACGATAAAATGAAATAAAAACAGGACTGCAAATTCATTTTATTTTTAGTAGCTCATCTACATCTTGATAACTAAATAGGTTATAAAGAAAGCTCATGCAAAAGATTCATCTCCTCCAACCTTTGAAATATTGGCATGAAAATTGAACATAAAACCTTACTGGTGAAAAGAAGCCGAAGGAAACAAACATGAAGCTTGTAACTGCAATTGTAAAACCGTTTAAATTAGATGATGTGCGTGAAGCACTCTCTGACATTGGTGTACAAGGGATTACCGTAACTGAAGTTAAAGGTTTTGGTCGTCAAAAAGGGCATACAGAACTTTACCGCGGCGCGGAGTATGTGGTTGATTTCTTACCTAAAGTAAAAATCGAAATTGCGATTAGCGATGAAATGGTCGACGCAGTAATTGAGTCAATTACTCGTGTGGCAAGCACTGGGAAAATCGGTGACGGTAAGATTTTTGTGACTAACCTGGAACAAGTCATCCGTATCCGTACGGGTGAAACAGGACCAGATGCTGTCTAAATTGGCACAAAGCTTGCTGAGCAATAAATAGCTCGCAAATGAGGTTGGGGGACACGAATGAAAAAAATGCTTATGGCGCTGAGTCTAACAGGCGCACTTTTGGGTGGTACTGCCGCTTGGGCAGAAGAGACTGTAACAACACCGACATCTGAGGTTACAGCAACATCAACGTCTGCAGCACCTGCAACATCTGCAGCAGCACCAGCAGCCGCAACTCCGGCAGCTCCAGCACCGACACCAAAACTCGATACAGGCGATACATCTTGGATTTTAGTTTCAACAGCTTTAGTACTGTTGATGACGATTCCTGGTTTGGCATTGTTCTACGGCGGTATGGTCCGTAAGAAAAACGTATTAAGTACCATGATGTTCAGCCTTTCTGCTGCAATTTTGGTAAGTTTGCTTTGGGTGATTGCTGGTTATTCACTCGCGTTCTCTGGCACAGGTGCATACTTTGGTGACTTGTCTAAAGCTATGCTCAATGGCGTAGGTTTTAACGCACTAAGTGGAACAATTCCTGAAAGCTTATTTGTTATTTTCCAAATGACTTTTGCCATCATTACTGTCGCAATTTTGAGTGGTTCGATTGCTGACCGTATGAAATATTCAGCTTTCATGGCCTTTATTACAATTTGGGTACTTGTGGTTTATGCGCCAATTACTCACTGGGTGTGGGCAACAGATGGTTGGTTATTTAAAGCAGGCGCATTAGATTTTGCTGGTGGTACAGTTGTACATATCAACTCTGGTGTTGCTGGTTTAGTCGCAGCTTACATGCTTGGTAAACGTATTGGCCTTGGCCGTGAATCTATGGCACCGCATAACTTAACTTTAACTGTAATCGGTGCAAGCTTACTTTGGGTAGGTTGGTTCGGCTTTAATGGTGGTAGTGCGTTAGGCGCTGGTGCTCGTGCAAGTATGGCAATTTTAGTGACTCAAGTTGCTGCCGCTGCTGCTGCGTTCTCTTGGTTAGTTGTAGAACGTATGATTCGTGGTAAAGCTTCTGTATTAGGTGGTGCATCTGGTGCTGTGGCTGGTTTGGTTGTGATTACACCAGCAGCAGGTTTCGTCGGCGTAGGCGGAGCTCTAGTGATGGGCTTAATCGGTGGTGTAGTCTGCTTCTGGGGTATTACAGCACTTAAACGTTTACTCAAAGCGGATGATGCATTGGATGCCTTTGGTTTACATGCAGTAGGTGGTATTGTCGGCGCGATTTTAACTGGCGTGTTCTATAGTGATGAAATCATTAAAGCAGCTAGTGTGACTTTAGCACCAACATTTGCAGGCCAATTGTGGGTACAAGTTGAAGGTGTACTTGCAACTATGGTTTACAGCGGTATTGCAACCTTCATTATTCTTAAAGTAATTGATGTGGTGATTGGTCTGCGTGTTAATGCCGATGATGAACGTATGGGTCTGGATTTAAGCCAACATGGCGAACGTATTGAATAATTCGTAATATATTTGCTGTACTAAAAACAGTCTTGGGCTGTGATCAAAGCGATGCTTTGATCTGGCTCAGGGCTGTTTTTTTGTCTCATAGAATGCTGGTTCAGTAAGCGTAGAAATTTTGCTACACTAGGTCAAAGTAATTGACCCTATTAAGTCCGCTATGCATTGTCCATTTTGCAACGCCGCAGATAGTAAAGTCATCGATTCTCGGCTAGCCGCAGAAGGCTGTCAGATTCGTCGACGTCGTGAGTGTGTAGTTTGCGGTGAACGTTTTACCACTTTTGAAAGCTATGAAGTGGTGATGCCCCGTGTGATCAAATCGAATGGAAAGAATGAACCGTTCGATGAAGCCAAGCTACGTCGTTCACTTATGCATGCTTTACAAAAGCGTCCAGTGACACAAGAGCAGATCGAAACGGTTCTGAGCGATATTCAATTGCAGATTCGCCGTTTAGGTGAGCGTGATGTTAAGTCTAGAACTATTGGTGAAATTGTTATGCAATCTTTATTTGCACTTGATCATGTTGCCTATGTTCGTTTTGCTTCGGTTTATCAAGACTTTCAGGATGTTGAAGCGTTTCGCCGTCAAATTGAGCAAATGCAACAACGTGAACACTAATCATTTGAGATTTATATGTCTGAGTTGAAACAAGATCAGTACTGGATGCAGCAAGCCATTGAACTTGCCAAACGAGGACTCTATTCGACAAAACCAAATCCAAATGTCGGTTGTGTTATTGTCAAAGACAATCAAGTGATTGGTGAAGGTTTTCATCCGAAAGCTGGTCAACCTCATGCTGAAGTTTTTGCGCTGCGTCAGGCGGGTGAACAAGCACAAGGCGCAACTGCTTATGTGACGCTTGAGCCGTGTGCTCATTATGGACGAACCCCGCCGTGTGCTGAAGCATTGGTTAAAGCACAGGTTAAAAAAGTGGTGGTGGCATGTCCCGATCCCAATCCGCTTGTTGCAGGTAAAGGTGTTCAGATCTTAAAAAATGCCGGTATTGAAGTAGAAATCGGGATTTGTGAAGATTTGGCAGCTCAACTTAATCAAGGCTTTTTAAAAGCGATGTCTACGGGCATGCCATATGTGCGTTTAAAAGTTGCTTCTAGTTTAGATGGGCGTACTGCAATGGCATCGGGTGAGTCGAAGTGGATTACTGGTTCTGCTGCTCGTCAAGATGTCCAACATTGGCGTGCGATTTCAGGTGCCGTGATTACAGGTATTGATACTGTGATTGCTGATGACTGTCAGCTTAATGTACGGTCACTCCATAATCTTGATATCGAAACAGTTGCGCAGCCAAAACGGGTAATTCTAGATCGAAAAGGGCGTTTACCGCTCACTGCTAAAATTTTAGAAAATCCTGAAACTGTCATGGTGATGGGGCCATATCGTCAGGAACTTGCTGACTTAGGCGTGATACAATTAGAAATTCAGCCTTTAAAAACACTATTACAGGCCTTATCTAAGCAATACCAAATTTATGATGTGCTGGTTGAAGCTGGCGCAACATTGTCTACCGTCTTTTTGCAAAAAGGTTTGGTAGATGAAATGATCAGTTATGTTGCCCCGACTTTATTGGGGCAAAGTGCAAGAGCCATGTTCAACGCAGATTTTGAATATATGGCACAGCAACTTCGTTTTAAACTTCTTGATGTAATACAACTTGATCAAGATATACGCTTAAGGTTAATCCCTACGCAAGAGAAAGTATGAATTCAGAGCCTTCGGTTTACCACAAACGTCGTCATGCAGCCCGCACGACAGACGAATATCTTTTTCATCAGCTTGTACCATACTTGGGTAACAAGCGCCGATTGCTCCACTTGATTTTAGAAGCTCTGGAAATTACAGGGACGCTGAACAGCAAGAAAAAGAATCCTCCGATTTTTGCCGACTTCTTCGCAGGTAGTGGTGTGGTGTCTCGCTTGGCACGCCAAAACGGTTACCGAGTCATTGCAAATGACTGGGAACCTTATAGCCATGCTTTAAATCATGCAATTTTAGCGTGTGTCGATGCACCCGCGTTTAAAGAGCTTGGTGGCTACCAGAAAGCCATCGATTATTTAAACCGCTTACCTGAGGTTAAAGGTTGGGTAACGCATAACCTTTGCCCTCGTAATGATGATGTCTATGATCCATCTCGTGACCGTTTGTTCTTTAAGCGTCGTAATGGTATGCGCATTGATGCGATTCGCCAGCAGATTGCAACATGGCAGGCACAAGGCGCAATTAATGATGTAGAAATGAGTGCCTTGCTTGCGCCATTACTCTATTCGGCAAGTTTTGTGAGTAATACCAGTGGTGTATTTAAAAGCTTCCACCAAGGGTGGGGCGGACGTACACAAACGGCCTTAGAACGAATTGAATCATTGCTGTGGCTCACACCGAGCCGTTTTTGTGAGATTGGTGACCGTAAACGCCCTGCTGCTGAAATGTGGTGTGTAGATGCTCAGCATTTAGCAAACCAGATGAGCGGTTTTGAAGTAGATGTAGCCTATCTTGATCCACCTTATAACCAGCATGCTTATAGTAGTAACTACCATGTTCTAAATGCATTGACGTTATGGGATCAAGTCGATTTACCACCGCCAGATACGAAAGGCTATAAGAGTGGTATTGACCGTGCATGGCGTAAAGAACGTCCAAGTCCTTATAACTCTTCTAAACATGCAAAAGATGCGTATGAAAAATTACTTTCAACCATCAATGCACGTTATATTCTGACCAGTTATTCGACCGATGGTAATATTGAGCCAAAAGACTTACTGATGGCCAATCTGGAGCGTGGAAAAGTCACTTTATTGACTCAAGATGTTCCACGTTATCGCGTAAGTAAACAACGTCAGTCAGAGCGCGCACGTGTGCTTGAGTTTATTGTGATTACAGATACTCATGCCAAACCAGGGCCGCCGTTACGTCAGTTGTTAGGCCAGCTTTACCACTTTGCCGAGCTAGGTGGTGTAGATACTTCAGGTAACAGTACGCAGCTCGCACTTTGGTAAGCGCTGCAATTTAAGCAGTGTAAAAGATTTGGAGATTGAGCCATGTTTACAGGCATTATTGAAAGTTTAGGTAAAGTAGAAAGCCTGCAAAGTGTAGGTGGCGATGTGCGTTTACGTATTCAAACCGATTTGGATATGTCGGATGTACATTTAGGTGACTCAATTGCAACCAATGGGATCTGTCTCACCGTTATTGAGTGGGGAGACAACTGGTACGCAGCTGATGTTTCTCGCGAAAGTTTAAACCGTACCACTTTAAGTAACTGGAAAGTGGGTCAACGTGTCAATGTGGAAAAGGCGATGCTGCCAACAACCCGTTTTGGTGGACACATTGTAAGTGGTCATGTTGATGGTGTAGGTGAAATTACCGTAGTCCGTGAAGATGCTCGCTCAATTTATTATGAAGTGACAGCACCTGTAGAACTTGCTAAATACTTAGCAGAGAAAGGTTCTGTGACAGTAGATGGTATTAGTTTAACCATTAATCATTTACGCGGTAATATTTTAAGTTTGAACTTAATTCCGCACACAGCAGAACGTACCAATATTGGAACTTGGCAAGTCGGTAGCAAAGTTAACCTAGAAGTCGATGTATTAGCGCGTTATATTGAGCGTTTATTACTGGGTGATAAAGCTGCTGAACAAAAAACCGAGTCAAATATTAGTATGGCTTTCTTAGCTGAAAATGGCTTTTTAAAATAAAGTTTTAAATCGCTAAAATAAAAAACCGGACATATGTTCCGGTTTTTTTATTTTAAAAATTAATGTTTGGTCAGAGTAACCGAGTGTGTGCCTACCCAGGGTTTATTATGCTGGGTGCGTGTAATTGAAAACTCACCTTTTTCTGACGCTCGTGTGAGTAAAATTGAAAGTGAATTAAAGTCGTTGTGACTCATATAAAGTTCTTGTGCTGAAAATGTCCATTGCTCACCCTGATTAAGCTGCTCAAGTTGCATTGAAATCTGATGTGGAATGTCCATTTTTACCCTCATTAATTTTCATAAATACATATGCATTATTCTAATAATTATTTGAACTAAAAGAATATTATGCATGACTATTTTGTGACAATTAAATGTCATTTTTATGACAAGGAACGTTGTATAAACTTTACTTTTCTATTTTTTCATCAGAAAACTTAGAATTTTTTAAAATATATTCAATTTCTTCTTGAGCTGCCGAATTTAGCTTAGCTCGGAAAGCCGTAACAGACTGTTCAATTAAGTTCTCAGCTTCAAGCTCTAAACGAATACGTAAACTTTCAAGCTCAGATAAGATTTGGTCATCGGTAATGCTAAGCTTTACCCCAGAAGAGTAGTTCACTGCTGGTGTTTCAGGATTTTTCTGATAACGCGCAGTGTGTTCAGCAACTTCTTGTTCTAAATGACTGCGGAAAGCTTGTAGAGCTTGAGTTTGTTCACTAAATTTACGAACTTCGTCTGCTTGTAATTCAGCAGCATAGGCTGCTTCCATTGCGCGCTTATCTGCAAGAGACTTTTCTAAAGCAAGCTGACGACGAATACGTGCCTGTTCGATTAACTCTGCTTTTAAGTCAGCATAAGCTTGTTCAATGTTTTGCTGTGATTCTAACTGTGCCTTCTCATCATTGAGTACCCAAAGTTGAATAGGCGTCTGAGGCTCTAATAAATCACAAATACGTGCCAAATCCTGTTGATAGGCATGACGGACAGCTTCAGGCGCATTTAACCATCTTTTTTTAAAATCTTGCCCGACATTTAATGCCACCACAGTTCTCCTTTGCTCAACAGTATCTACATTTTAGCGCGTTATAATTTAAAGGTTCGAGGTTCTATACCTAAACGACGATACATTTTAAATTTTTCTCGGCCAATTTGCTTGGCTGCTTCATTATTTTCAACAATTTCTATAATGTGGCTAAAATGATTCACTTGTTCAAGTGCATGATTGTTAAAATTAAATACCAACCAGCCTTGTTCAGAAGGTTGTTTAGCCGAAATACATACTGCTGCATCTGCCTGATCAATCCCATGCGCAATAAAACTGGTCGGATCAAAGCTCCACAATTTTTCATCAAGTGTCTGTTGTAGCTGTACATCTGGGCAATACCACCAGATGTTTGAATGCTTCAGTAAAATCTTTCGACATAAACGGCAAGCACTATCGACTTGCCGTTCTTCACTGGTTTCAAACAGATAAAAGCTAACTTTAGCCATTCGTATTTACACGGTTAGCCAAGAATTGCATAAGTAGTGGTACTGGACGACCAGTCGCACCTTTTGCTGTACCTGATAACCACGCTGTTCCTGCTACATCTAGATGAGCCCAACGATAGTCACGAGTAAAACGCTCAAGGAAGCAGGCTGCTGTAATTGCACCACCGTGTGGTCCACCAATGTTACCGATGTCTGCAAAAGGTGAGTCTAATAGTTCTTGATAATCATCAATCACTGGCATGCGCCATACACGGTCGAATGACTGCTCACCAGCTTGTTGTAGCTCAGTTGCTAAAGCATCGTCAGGAGAGAATAAACCGCTTAGCACTTTACCTAATGCCACTACACAAGCACCGGTTAATGTCGCGATATCAATCACAACTGCCGGATTGAAACGTTTGATATACGTTAACGTATCGCAAAGAACTAAACGGCCTTCAGCGTCAGTATTTAAAATTTCAACAGTTTGGCCGCTCATGGTCGTTACGATATCGCCTGGGCGGGTCGCTTTACCCGAAGGCATATTTTCTGCTGCTGCAATCGCACCCACCACATGAATTGGAAGGCGTGCTTCACATAGTGCGCGAATCGTACCAAGTACAGAGGCTGCACCACACATATCGAACTTCATTTCATCCATGCCAAGGCCTGGTTTTAAAGAAATACCGCCTGTATCAAAAGTAACACCTTTACCGACAAGTACGACAGGGGCTTGTTCAAGCTGTGCTTGGTATTCAAGAGTGACAATACGACCCGGACGCTCAGATCCTTTACTCACAGCAAGGAAAGCATACATGCCTAAGTCAGCCATTTGCTGCTCATTTAAGACAGTCACTTTGAGTAAATCAGGGAATTCTGCTGCTAAAGCTAAAGCCTGTTCAGCCAGATATTCAGGGAAACAGATATTACCTGGACGGTTACCTAAGTCACGCGCAAAAGATTGACCAGATTGTACGGCATGTACTAAAGCAAGTTGATTTTCATCAAGGCTTGTGTGTGGACTAATTAAATCAACTTGTTGTAACACAAATTCATTTTTTTTCGATTTAAACTCATCATAACCATAAGCTGCTTGAGTTAAGCTTAATGCAAATAAATAATGGTATTCGACAGGTAATGCAGCAATATCAATTGCGATATGCTTAAATTTATTTTGTGTCGATTTGATAATGGTTTGTGCCAATTTTGCTAACTTAACTGCTTGAAGTTCAGCTGCTTTTCCTAAACCAAGTAGTTGGCTGTGAGGTTGAGTGCTAAGCTGACCAAATAATGGCAGTGTCTCATTGAAGTTAGCTTTATATTGAGTCGCTGCAAGAATACTTTCTAGGTTATTGATTTGATATGTATTGAGGTTGCTTTGTAGCTGTTCTGAATCAACTAAAACCCACAAAGATTCATTAGATGTTTGTTCAGGAAAAGTTGTATAAGTTGTAAATTTCATGGCTGCCGTGATTGCCTATAGAAAGTTATGTTGGATTAAAACATTGAAACACTTTCAAGCATAGCGTTGCAATGTGCGGTTTTATATTTTTAACATTCGGGTAAACTAGCGTTCGTCCCGTTTAGCCTTTTGGAAGTATTAATTTGATTATTCGGCGTTATCTCGTCAAGCAAGTTGTCTCTACCTCATTGGTGGTCATCGCATTATTGACCCTAATCATGATGGGTGGTCGTCTGATCAAATACTTTGGTGTGGCGGCACAGGGGCGTTTAGATGCAAGTATTTTATTTAGCATCATTGGATACCGTTTACCTGAATTTTTAACCCTCATTTTACCACTGGGATTTTTTATTGGTTTAATGTTGGTGTTTGGTCGTTTATATGTTGACCATGAAATGGCTGTCTTGAATGGTAGTGGCGTAAGCCGTCATCAATTGGCACGCTTACTCATTCCAATGACACTGGTTTATATGGTTTGTCAGTCTGTACTTATGCTGTGGATGACGCCGTGGGGACTACGTGAATTTGAAAAATTAACAACGACCCAAGCTGTACGGACAGGCTTTGACTTGGTTCGACCAAGAGAATTTATTTCTTCAGGACCTTATACGATTTATGCAGGTTCACTGTCGGAAGACCGTAAAAACCTCAAAGATATTTTCTTTTACCAGCGGGCTGCCAAAGAAGGTAAACCAGATGTCATGATTTTGGCCAAAGAGGCAACACGTGTTGAGGTTGCCAATGATACTGCCAATGTCGTCGATCTGGTTCAAGGGCGCCGTTATGAAATATATCCGGGACAACCTAAATATACGCAAGCAGAGTTTCAGTCTTATCGTTTAAGACTTGAGAATGATAAAGACGTCAAGTTTGAGAGTAGTGACGTAGAGGCACTTCCAACCTCTAAACTATTGGCTAAAACAAATGATCCAGTCATTAGAAGTGAATTAGGTTGGCGTTTATTCGGTCCGTTTACCATTATTGTTGCTCTCATGATGTCGGTTGCGTTGTCTGAGGTGAGTCCTCGACAAGGTCGTTATTATCGTCTCATTCCATCTATTTTTATTTTTGCGAGCTTGATTGTACTTATGATTGCGATTAAGACTCGTATTAGTAAAGGTGAGCTCGATATTTGGGCGTATCCAGCGGCTTTATTGGTTTATGCAATTGCAGCTGCCTTATTTTCTCGTAAACAGAAATTAGGGCCGAAAATCAAGAAACAGATCAAGCGAGTGAAATTATAATGTTAGCACGTCGAATAGTCGCCAAATATGTGACGAAAACCACTGCGCTTGCAATGTTTGGTACCACCATTGTCTTATCTGTTTTGCAAGTCTTGTTTACCTATTTAGGTGAACTGGGTGAGTTAAAGCCTGACTATAATGCATGGCAAGCTTTTATCTATGTGTTATGGGGTGCTCCTCGTTATCTATATGAAATTTTGCCTATTTCAGCCTTAATTGGTGCGGTAATTGGATTGGGCGCTTTAGCATCCAACAGTGAACTCATCGTGATGCGCTCGGTTGGGATCAGTTTATGGCGTATTGTGGGCTGGGTAATGCGTTCAGCTTTGCTACTGATTGTTTTATCTTTTGCGTTAAGTGAATGGGTTGTTCCCTATACCAATGAGAAAGCACAAAGTATCAAAAGTCATCGTTCAGTTGCTGCTCTAGGCGAAGTAAAAGGCTATTGGTCAAGAGAAGGGCAACGCTTTATTTATATTGACTATGCGAACTCGCAAGGAAACTTAAGAGATATTCAGGTTGTCGACTTTGATAAAGAATATCACTTGCAGTCTGTAATTAATGCAGAGCAAGGAAAGTTTATTAAAGACGGTCAATGGTCTTTACAAAAAGCCAGTCAGACAGACATTCTGACAGATGGTAATTCGATACTAAATAATCATGATCAGCAGTCTTTAGGATTGGCTCTCCAACCTAAATATGTACACATGGTGACTTTAGACCCTGAAGACTTATCTCCAAGTCAGCTCATTAGTTTTATGCGCTATATGGATGAATATAGCCAAGTTCCTAAAACTTACCAATTGGCTTTCTGGCAAAAAGTTGCTTCTCCATTTTCATTGATTACGCTTGTATTAGTGGCTTGTTCTTTTATTTTTGGTCCACTGCGTCAACAGTCAATGGGCTTTCGTTTGGTGATCGCACTCTTTATTGGTTTAGGCTTTTATTACTTACAAGATTTCTTGGGTTACGCAAGTTTGGTATACGCGCCTTCACCTGCGTGGTTTGTACTTGTACCTATTATTTTAATGTTTGGTGCCGGTAGTTACTTACTTTACCGTGCTCGCTAATTCGAAAGAATATAAATGGCTTTCTCAATGAGATGCATTGGTGAAAGCCATAGGAAAAAATAGAGTCTTCACCGAAAATTCGGTAAGATATGGCGATGAAATTGTAGACAAAAGAGAAATTGATTATGACGGATGCAACTGCTGGCAAGATCCCTCACGTTCTGGTCATTATGGATGGTGTTGGACACCGTGAAGCGATTGAAGATAATGCTTTTCTTGCAGCAAAAACCCCGAATTTAACTGCAATGAAAGCAAAGCATCCAAATAGTCTTATTTCTGGTTCTGGTGAAGATGTAGGTCTACCTGATGGACAAATGGGTAATTCTGAAGTTGGCCATATGAATCTTGGCGCTGGACGTGTGTTGTATCAAGATTTTACCCGTATTACTAAAGACATCCGTACTGGCGACTTTTTCAAACATGAAGTATTAATTGATGCTGTTGAAAAAGCCAAAGATGCTGGTGGTGCAGTTCATATTATGGGCTTGCTCTCAGAAGGTGGCGTTCACTCACATGAAGACCACATTGTGGCGATGTGTGAACTCGCATTAAAACGTGGTGCAAAAGTTTATCTTCATGCATTCCTTGATGGTCGTGATACTCCTCCACGTAGTGCACAATCTTCACTAGAAAAATTAGACGCTCTATTTGCTCAATATGAAGGCAAGGGCCGTATTGCAACTATGATTGGCCGCTATTTTGCAATGGATCGCGATAATCGTTGGGACCGTGTAGAACAGGCTTACCGCCTATTGACCGAAGGTGAGGCAGTTCGTACGGCAAATACTGCTGTTGAAGGTTTAGAACTTGCATATGCAGCCAATGAAAATGATGAATTTGTGAAAGCAACTCGTATTGGTGATGTGGCTAAAGTTCAAGATGGCGATAGCGTTGTTTTCATGAACTTCCGTGCTGACCGTGCTCGTGAAATTACACGTGCGTTTGTTGAAAAGGACTTCGCAGGTTTTGAGCGTAAAGTTGTACCGAACCTTTCTAAATTTGTCATGTTGACACGTTATCAGGCCAGCATTGATGCACCTGTGGCATATATGCCTGAAGAGTTGAAAAACTCACTTGGTGAATATTTATCTTCTCTTGGCAAAACGCAATTACGTATTGCTGAAACAGAAAAATATGCGCATGTGACTTTCTTCTTTAGTGGTGGTCGAGAAGATGAATACCCAGGTGAGAAGCGTATTCTAATTCCATCACCAAACGTTGCGACATATGATCTAAAGCCTGAAATGAGTGCTTATGAAGTAACTGATGAACTCGTTAAGGCAATTAACTCGGGTGAGTACGATTTACTTGTTGTGAATTATGCCAATGGTGATATGGTCGGCCATACAGGCGTATTTGATGCCGCGGTTAAGGCGGTTGAAGCAGTTGATACATGTTTAGGTCGTGTATACGAAGCTGTGATGGCCAAGAAAGGTCATATGCTTATTACTGCTGACCATGGTAATGTTGAGCAAATGCAGGACTACGAAAGTGGCCAAGTTCATACTCAACATACAACAGAGCTTGTACCATTTATTTATGTTGGTCCAACACAAGCGACTATCGCAGAAGGTGGTGTACTTGCAGATGTTGCACCGACTATCCTTCATCTAATGCAGATTCCTGTACCTGCGGAAATGCAAGGTCGTAATCTGATTACATTATCTGCATAAGCGATAGGTGACTAAATGCTGCAACACAATATATATAAAGCTTTTTTGGGTAGTGTATTGATGTGTTGCAGCCAGTTTGCTCTTGCTGCTCCTGTTGTAAAAGAAAAATTATCGCCTCAGCATGCTGATTCACCAGAATCAGAAGAAAGTTATGCAGAAGTGCCTATTGAGTCGATTCAGCAGTTTGTACAAATTTACGGGATTGTTCGCGATAACTATGTCGATGAAAAATCGGACGATGCTTTATTTTTACAAGCAATTAAAGGTCTTGTTAGTGGTCTAGACCGTTACTCACGTTATTTGTCAGCTGAAGAATACCGTCAACTCATTCAATACACCGAAGGTGATCTTGCTTCGGTTGATTTTGCATTAAGCCCAGAAGCACATGTCCATAAATGGATGATTCGTGACCTGAAGGCAGGTTCTGATTCATATAAACTAGGCTTGAGAAATGGACAGACCATTTTAAAGATAGATAATCAGGAACTTAAAAATCTAACCCAAGATCAGGTGCTTGGTTTGTTGTATGGTTCAATAGGTTCAACGCTGCAAGTACAGACAGAAGAGTCAAATACCCCAATCAGTTTAGTCCGTAATAAAAAGATTGAAACTGATATCGAACCTGTCATGTTACATAATCAGGTATTGGTACTAAAAATTAGAGTATTCCAGCAAGATACCGCCAATGAAATTAAACGTTTAATTGAAGAAAATAGTTCTTCGCGCTTAAAAGCTGTATTAATTGATTTAAGAAATAACCCAGGCGGGCTGCTCTCTGCTGCTGTTGAGTCAGCTGATTTATTTTTAAATCATGGCATTATTGTTTCTACAAAAAGTCGTTCAGAAGGTAATCAGCAATTTCAGGCCTTACCGGGAAATGATTTTCAAAATATAAAAGTTGGTATTTTAATTAATCACCGATCTGCCTCGGCAGCAGAAGTTTTTACTGCTGCAATGAAAGAGCATCAACGTGCTTGGGTCATGGGTGAAAAAAGTTATGGAAAGGGCGTTGTACAGAAACTTTTCCCTTTGCCAAGTGGGGCAGCCTTGCAAATGACGGTCTCACATTACTACACGCCAAATGGTAATATGATCGAAGGTCAAGGTATTCAGCCTAACCAGACCTATCCCTTGCCTCCAGAAATGAAAGACGAAGTTTATTTAGAGCGTGTTGCCGACCTACTTCTAAAAAGGAAGTAAGCTTTATACTTCCTGTTCAGTTTCAGTATCTAACCCAAATTTCTTCAAACGGTAGCGTAAAGAACGGAAAGTCATTCCTAATTTTTTAGCTGCTAAGGTTCGATTCCAATGGGTCATATTGAGTGCATTGAGCAGAATATCTTTTTCAATACTCTCTAAATAACGCTCTAGACCCTCACTTGGTAATTTTTTTACAATCTGTGGAGTAGCTACGGGATTCTGCAAGCTTTGAGATACCATTGCGATTGAATTAGAAATATTTGCTCTTAAAGGAGCAGGGTGCAAATGCGGTACATCAATATTGGCATCGTCACTTAAAGTAATTGCTCGCTCAATCATATTTCTTAATTCGCGAACATTGCCGGGAAAGTGTTGTTGTAGCAGATAAGTTTCAGCGCCCTCGGTTAATTGTTTAAGTGGGGTTTCCCACTCCATACAAATTTTCTGAATAAAGTGATTCGCAAGTAACAAGACATCTTCACCACGTTCGCGTAAAGGCGGTAACATGAGATCCATAACATGGATACGGAAGAATAAATCCTGACGAAATTTGCCTTGTCGAACCAATAAATCTAAGTCTTGATGACTCGCACTAATCACCCGAAAATCAACATCAATTTCCTGATCGGAACCGACAGGACGAATCTTTTTTTCTTGTACTGCGCGCAGCAATTTAACCTGCATACTGAGTGGTAATTCGGCAATTTCATCTAAAAATAAACTGCCACCATGAGCAGATAAAATGAGGCCTTGTTTGTCTTGCGTTGCCCCTGTAAAGCTACCTTTTTTATGTCCGAACAGCTCGCTTTCCATCAGTTCAGTTGGAATAGCGCCACAGTTAATCGCAATAAAAGGCCCTTCACTACGGTTACTCAGCCGATGAACTAGGTTGGCAACCACTTCTTTACCTGTTCCAGACTCGCCAGTAACAAATACAGGTGCTTGAGAACGAGCAATTTTTTTAATTGCGATGCGTAGTTGTTGAATAGGCTGAGAGCGGCCGATTAATAATTTGTTTTCTAGAGCACTCTCTGCAAAATCATGCTCTATTTTTTGCCGACTCAAGGCTTTCTGTAATAATTGATCTAGATGTACTTGGTTGACCGGTTTGCTTACAAAATCAAAAGCACCTGCTTTTAATGCTGCAATTGCAATATCCATATTGCCGTAAGCAGTTAAAACCGCAATGGGTGTGTTGGTATAATTTTGAGAGACATGTTTGACTAACTCTAACCCACTCCCATCGGGTAAGTTTAGATCGGTTAAACATGCATCGTAATGAAACTGTGTGAAGAGTTGTTTGGCCTGTTCAACCCGATAAGCAAGATGTGTTTTAATCCCCATTCGTGCAAGTGTCATTTGCATTAAAAGGCACAAATCTTCCTCATCGTCTACAAGCAAAACGAGTGGTTGCTGTTCTGCCATTTCCCCAAAAACCTAATAAAAAAATCAATATATTATTGGGCATTCTATTCTGAAGCATGCCCCTTGTTTTTGCTCTACATAGGTGAGCTTTGCATGGTTTGCCTCACAAAAACTATGAGACAAGTATAATCCTAAACCAGTTCCATTAATTTCGGTACTAAAAAATGGTTTAAATAATTGAGATATATCACGTTTTGAAACACCTTCACCGTAATCGATCACATCAATATAAATTTTATTTGTTTGTGAATGAATGTCGATCATGACATTCGGTGAGTCGGGTGCATTATGTCGTAAAGCATTTCGCACTAAATTGATCATGACTTGTCTTAGTTGTTTTTCGTCAAATAAAAATTTTAAAGAACGATCAGAAATTTTGAGTTGAATTGAGTGCTTAACGTCAGATAAATCTTCATCGAGTAGCGTATTTATAAAATTGTTTAAGTCAATCTGAATAGGGTGTGTTCTTTCGCTACGAGCAAGTCCTAAGGTGTCCTGAACAATACTATCAATGCGTTTAGTTTGCTTGCCAATCATATGGCGTAAAGTATTTTGTTGTTCGAGATCACTATCTTTAAGTAACTCATTTGCTTGAACAATTGCAGCCAGGGGATTGCGGATTTCATGTGCAATACTTGCCGAGAGTTGCCCTAAAGCGGCAAGTTTAAGTTGCTGTGCTTGCTGATTAATTTGTTGGGCATCTTGTAAAATGAGTAGTGTTAGAGCTTGTTGCGGCACTAAAAGATGCTGTACTTTAATATTAATGGAATAAGCCGATAGCCGAGACTCAAAAATAAATCGGTCATTTTCTTTTAAGTCGCCAAACTTCAATATTTCAAATAAATCGGGATGCCATTTAGCTAAAGGATATTTTTCATTGGCAAACTGGGGAGGAATACCAAGTAGTGAACAAGCAGCGGGATTGCTAACAACAATGTCGTAATTTTCGTCTAAAACTAAATAGCCTTGTTCAATTTGCTCTAAAATATAACGGTTAATATTTTGAAGCTGGTAAAGCTCGATTGACTGGTGAAAGGTGAGTGCCTCAAGTAATTTAAAGCGCTGCACTGCAATTTGTCCAATCCCGTGAACAACGAAAAATAAAAAAGCTAATAAAGCGCTATTACCGATTGTGTTTAGATTGTTGTAGTCAAATAAACTACCCACGAAGCGTTGGTAAATAACCGCAATAACCGCAAGTAAGGTAATAACTAAAGACACTCTTGCACTGAGCAAAATCGCCGAAGTAAAGATAGCAATCACATACAGCAAACTAATTTGTAAATTAGGCTCCCCAGCAGAAAATGAAAGGAGGCTTAAACAAATAATGTCGACAATAAAAAATAAAATAAGCTGCCGAGTAGTTTGGATAGCAATAAATTTAAAGCATAACAATTGCACAAGACTTACAATTGAATAGCTTAGTAAAGTGTAAAAATATAAAGAGGGTTGCTGCAAACTATTGTCGGTTTGAGCATTGGTTAAAACCAAAATAATATTCAGGCTAACCGCAATAATAAGACGGTATAAACCATACCAAGTGCCCAAACGAAAAATCGTATGGGACAGGGATGAATTTAAAGGAGAGTGCATGTAAGTCTGATTATGGTTTGATCAGACCGTAACGAATCGCAAGATGTGTGAGTTTTACATCACTATCAATTCCTAACTTTTCAAAAATACGGTAACGGTAAGTATTTACAGTTTTCACACTTACAAAAAGTTTATCGGCAATTTCTTGTGCGCTAATACAGTTAACGACCATCATCGCAACTTGCATTTCCCGTTCCGATAAAGAATCAAAAGGAGATTGTTGAGTATCAGATAAATAAGAGCTTGCCAGTTGCTCGGCAATATCGGCACTAAAATATTTACCACCCTGCATGACCTTATTAATTGCACGAACCATCTCGGCAATTGGGGCCCCTTTGGTGATATAGCCTTTTGCTCCAGCTTTTAGCAATAAAGATGGGTAGGGTTCTTCGGCAAGGCCACTTACAGCAATGACTTTCGTCTCTGGAGCTGTTTGTAATAAACGACGAGTTGTTTCTACACCACCGATGCCTGGCATGTTGACATCAAGTAGTACGACTTGCGGATGTTGCTGACGAACGATAGCAATAGCTTCTTCCCCAGATTCGGCTTGTCCAATTACCTCAACATCTGCATGATCTTCTAACATACGGCAAATACCCGTACGTACCAGTTCATGGTCATCGACAACTAAAACTGTAATCAAGAAGACCTCCTTTCTTTCAAAAAACAAGTTTTTTGTTACATAAAGCAAAATAAGCTTGCAATGGAATGACAAAATTAGCAATCCTATTCTTCTATAGTGAGCGAATAGTTGTGCACAATTGTGTCGGTAAAGCTTTATACCTTATATCTCAAATGTAAGGCATAATGATAGTAAGCGCAAATGTGTGTCACCCTGAGTCGAGTATTGTGCCGTGAAAAATTCTAAAAAGTCTTTAATGCATGTGCTAAGCATGTCTATTTTGCTTAGTTTGAGTTCAACAAGCTTTGCAGAACTCGTCAATAACCCGTCCTCAGGGAGTACTGGTACTGCAAGTTTAAATTGGTCTGCAGCGGATGCTAGTCAACTTTTAAATGATGAAGATGATGAGCCGACTCCGCAAGGTTCAACGTCTGTTACTACAACTTTACGTGGCAGTAATGCACCGAAAGTTATTAGCTCTACACCTAGAGTTGCTCCAATCCGTGATACCGTGGGCTATAATGCCCAGCCGAGTGTTAGTGCACGTGCTGCACTTGTAATGGATGCGCAAACGGGTGAGGTCCTTTATAGTAAAAACACCAACGCGTCAGTACCGATTGCGTCTATTACCAAATTAATGACAGCAGTTGTAACCGCAGATGCGCGTTTAAACATGTCAGAAGAAATTACACTTGAGCAAATCGATTTTGCCGGTGCAAATGGCAAGAACTCAAGCTCTACCTTACGTGTGGGCGACAAGATGAACCGTGCAGAAGTTCTTCTGTTTGCTTTAATGAAGTCAGAAAACCCAGCGGCAGCAGCTTTAGCGCGTACTTATCCGGGCGGACGTCCTGCATTCGTAGCAGCGATGAATGCTAAAGCACGTTCTTTGGGTATGAATGCCACTCATTATTACGAATCAACTGGTTTAGACCCACGTAATGTCTCTTCGGCGCGTGACTTGGGGATTTTGGCGAGTACAGCGTCTCAGTATGGTTTGATCCGTCAATTCTCAACAACACCAACTTACGACTTTAATTTAGGCTACCGTGTACTCAAGTCAAACAATACCAATGCTTTAGTGCGTAATGGTGGTTGGAATATCAACTTATCTAAGACCGGCTATATTAATGAAGCAGGCCGTTGTGTTGTTATGCATACTACTGTGAACTCACGTCCAGCAGTCATTGTATTGCTTGGTGAACCAAGTACACAGGCGCGTAACAACGATGCAACTAACTTGTTAGGTTGGTTGAGTAATTTGCCAAAACGTATTTAAGTTAAATATTTTAAAAACGCTTCTATTAAGAAGCGTTTTTTTATGCCATTTTAAATAGCATAAAAAACGGCTGTTTAATACAGCCGTTTTTTTATAAAAATTCAGATTTTACATATTAGATAAAATCGAATCTTTTACTTGATCCATTGTTGCATCAATTGACAACATCACTGCATCAGCACATTGTTTGATTGCAGTATCAGGATCTTTCAAGCCATTACCAGTTACTGTACATACGATAACAGAACCTTCAGCAATTTTACCCGCTTTAATGTCACGGATTGCACCGCCGATAGAAGCAGCAGACGCTGGCTCAACAAATACACCTTCATACATAGAAAGTAAGCGTTGAGCTTCTAAAATTTCGCTGTCTTGAAGTTCATCAAACCAGCCTTTAGAGTCGCGTACCACAGCTTTTGCATGGTTCCAGCTTTGTGGATTACCAATACGGATTGCAGTTGCAACTGTTTCAGGGCTTTCAACTGGAGCACCACGTAAGAATGGAGCTGCACCAGAAGCTTGGTAACCTACCATTGTTGGTAAGCCTTCTGGTTTAGGACCAGTAAATTGATCGGTCGCAGCATCATAAATCACTTGTTCGAACTGGTCAGCAGGTTGGTTTGCTACAGCTTCTGTATAACCCATCCAGTGAGCTGTAATGTTACCTGCGTTACCTACTGGCAAGCAGTGATAGTCAGGTGCACGGCCTAAAGCTTCAACAATTTCATAAGCAATCGTCTTCTGACCTTGCAAACGGTAAGGGTTGATTGAGTTTACAATTGTTACTGGAGCTTGATCAGCCACTTCTTTTACTAGACGCATACCATCATCGAAGTTACCACGGATTTGCATAGTGATCGCACCATACATCATGGCTTGAGCCATTTTACCCATCGCGATTTTGCCTTCTGGAATCAAAACAAATGCTTTGATACCAGCACGCGCAGCGTATGCGGCAGCGGCAGCAGAAGTGTTACCTGTAGATGCACAGATAATTGCTTTAGAACCTTCTTCAACCGCTTTGGTTACAGCCATGGTCATACCACGGTCTTTAAATGAACCAGTCGGGTTTAAGCCCTCATATTTCACATAAATTTCAACATCTTTGCCAATAATACGTGGAATATTCTCAAGTTTAATGAGAGGGGTGTTGCCTTCACCCAAAGAGATAGCACGAGTAGTTGCCGAAACTGGCAAACGGTCACGATAACGATCTACAAGACCAGTATAACGATTGGCATTAGACATGATGGTGTTCCAATTATGAGGTGAAGCGGGAGAGGGAATCTTTCCCTCAACCTGATTAACTATCGAGCGATTCTAAACGAATTCTTACGATTTCGCCACGAATTGCAGGTAATGCTTGAATTTGCGCAAGAGCGTCATCCATTTTTGATTCAACGATTGGATCGGTCAAAATTACGATTGGAATGAGGTCTTTTAAGCGTGATTGTTGCATGATGGCATCAATACTGATTCCAGCACGGCTTAAGATGGTTGTTACATCTGCAAGTACACCAGTCTGATCTTCAGCATTTAAGCGGATGTAATAACCTGTAGTCATTTGTTCACGGCTTAAAATTGGCATATTTGTTAATGCTTCGAAAGCCAGTTGAGGAATTGTACCTGCACCATCTTCTGTATAAGAGATGTCACGAACAATATCAATCACATCGGCAACGACTGCAGAAGCTGTTGGACCAGCACCAGCGCCAGCGCCGTAGTACAGCGTTGGGCCAACGGCATTGGCTTGAACTAAGACAGCATTTTTAACGCCGTTTACGTTGGCAATAAGCTGCTCATCTGGAATAAGCGTTGGGTGAACACGTAACTCAATACCATGTTCAGCACGACGTGCAATACCTAAATGTTTAATGCGGAAACCAAGTTCTTCGGCATACTTCACATCTTGTGCAGTAATTTTGCTGATACCTTCGGTATAGACTTTATCGAACTGCAGAGGAATACCGAACGCACAAGACGCTAAAATTGTAAGTTTATGCGCAGCATCAATACCTTCAACATCAAAAGTTGGGTCTGCTTCTGCATAACCGAGTTCTTGAGCTTCTTTTAATACATCATCAAATGCACGACCTTTCTCACGCATTTCAGTGAGAATAAAGTTACCTGTACCATTAATGATGCCTGCTAGCCATTCAATATGGTTTGCAGCAAGGCCTTCACGAATCACTTTAATAATTGGAATGCCGCCAGCAACTGCTGCTTCATAAGCAATTTGGACAGCGTTGTCTTCTGCTGCTTTAAATAGTTCATTACCATGTTCAGCGAGTAAAGCTTTGTTTGCAGTAACAACTTGTTTACCGTGCTTGATGGCTTCCATAATGACTTCGTAAGCAGGGTGAATACCACCCATCACTTCTACAACCACATCTACATCGGGTTGACGAACGATATCAAGTAAGTCTGCGCTTTGTTTAATCCCTTCCAATTCGAGATCTGGACGAGGGCGACGTGTTCCAACGTGGGTAATTTGAATTTCTCGACCGGTGCGACGTTTAATTTCAGCGGCATTTTCTTGTAGTAGTTTAAGGGCTCCTCCACCTACGGTACCTAGACCGAGTATTGCCAGGCGAACTGGTTTCACGTCACACTCCATATCATCATTGAATCATTTAATTGAAGCTAGATCATAGCTAAAAAAAACGCCAGACTCTAGCGCTTTTCGTGCCTGTTCAATCAATTAGAGTGCGATGTTCGGAAAAGCAGAGTAGATCAGTCTTTAAACACTGGCATGTAAAGAACTATTTATTGAAAAAACAAAGCGCTGCAATAAGAGCAGCGCTTTGTGTACAAGATAACTGGTGAACTATTCATCAAAATTGAGAATATTATTTATCCAGACGTTTAACTAACTCATCTGGTGTTAAGTAGCCACCGAGATATTGTCCGTCAACGTTGTAGATGGCTGGAGTACCATTTACACCCATGTTTAAACCAAGTTGATATTGTTCGCGAACAGGATTTTTACATTGAGCAGGTGGAATACTAATGCCTTGTACAGCTTGATTAAATGCAGCTTTACGGTCTGCACTACACCAAACGGCTTCCATCGTTGGCATAAATTGTTCGCCGCGTGGCCACGCAATGTAACGAACCTCAATGCCTTTCTCATTAATCTCGGCTAAATGCTCATGTAATTTGTGGCAATAAGGACAACTTGCATCGGTAAACACATAAATTACATGTTTAGCTTTACCACCTTTAGCTGGGTAAACAATCAAATCTTCATTTTTTAAAGCAGCAAGGTGCTTTTTGTTTTCTGATGCTTGAAGGTTGTCGCCAATATTATGCAGTTCTTTACCGCCTAAACGGATGACATCACCTTGAATAAGGTACTTACCATCACTTGTCGTATAAACAGAAGTCATACCTTCAAGGTTTACCCAATATAAATTAGGTACTTCAGTCGGTTTGATATCTAAAATTTTGACGTTGATGTTTGCATTCTTAAATTGTTTTTGCAAAGTTTCGATTAAACGCTGTTTAGCATTGCGTTCAATGATGGTTGAAGCTTCCCCAGTAGCAGGTGCGGTCGCTGTGAGCGCATCTTCTTTTTGTGGTTTGTTTTCTTTAGAACAAGCACTGAACAACAAGCTAGAAGCCAAAGCACAGGCAAGAAAAATTTGAGATCGGGTAAAGGACATAGATAACCCTTATTTCATCAGTATTTATAGTCAGAAGCTGCTAAGCATAACAAAAAATCTAGTGTGTATTGTTAAAACTTTCTTAACCTTTGTGAACGAAATCAAATGATTGTTCGGTGTATTTCATATAATTCGTTTAAAAATTTTTAACCTCTAGGGTGATGTTTTTCATGTAATTGTTGCATTCTTACTTGTGCTACATGAGTATAGATTTGGGTAGTAGATAAGTCACTATGGCCCAGTAACATTTGTACTACGCGTAAGTCAGCGCCGTGATTGAGCAAGTGTGTTGCAAAGGCATGGCGTAAGGTATGAGGCGACAGCTCAGCCTGAATATTGGCTTGTAGTGCATATCGTTTAATGGCATACCAAAAATTCTGACGGCTCATGATTCCGCCATGTTGAGTTAAAAATAAATAGTCAGTGGAAGTTTTATAAAGTTGTGGACGTGCATCATTTAAGTAGCGTTCTACCCAGTCACAAGCATATTGGCCTAATGGTACTAAACGTTCTTTATTGCCTTTACCAGTAATACGTAAATAGCCTTGTTTTAAATTGATTAGCTCCAAGCGCAAGTTGATTAGCTCGGAAACACGTAAACCACATGCATAAAGCACTTCAAACATTGCTCGGTCACGTAACCCCAAAGCTGTTGTAATGTCAGGCGCTTGAATCAGTGCTTCGACATCTTCTTCTGATAAATCCTTGGGTAAAGCTCGGCCAATTTTGGGCGAGTGATGTGTCGCTACCGGGTTATCGCTTCGTAATTTTTGTTCGCGTAAAAATTTGTAAAACTGGCGTAGGGCAGATAAACAACGTGCAATTGAGCGTGGACTTTTTCCTATTTTGGTAAGTTCAATGAGGACATCAGAAATGTCATCACTCGACCATTTCGGCAAGCTATTTTTTTTATGAAGCTCGCTGCATTGAATCAGGTCAGATAAATAGGCATTACGAGTATGTGGACTTACTGTTTGTGCAACTAAATAGTCGCGAAAACCTTGTAAAAAGCTCAAATGTTCAGGAATTTGAACAGGGCTTGGAATACGCGGTTTCTTATTTATCATAAACAATGTCCTCTAAACCACTGTACTTTAAAAGAAACTTTAAGATTTGTCGATTAAAGTAGGTGAGAATTGAAATTTAACCTTATTTGGTAATTATTCTCATTTATATGTATACTAGTAAAAAAGGTTTAGGATCGGATGCGGTGCGTTTATCAGCGTTGAAAGTGAAGCAAGCGGCTACCATCACCAAAGTAGATCGGATGACACAAACATCCGAGCAACAAGATTTGGTCGCAATTCGTTTGGAAAGCTTGGGCTTTGTACCAGGTACTCGAGTAGAGGTGATTACCAAAGGTATTTTTGGTGGTGATCCGATCTTAATCCAAATTGGCTTTACTCGTTTCGCTTTACGTAAGGCGGAAGCGGAAAAAATCGAGATTCAGTTAGAAGGAGTACCCGCATGAGTAATGCGCTACGTATTGCCCTTGTGGGAAACCCGAACTGCGGTAAAACTTCGCTGTTTAACCATTTAACTGGAACAAGACAAAAAGTTGCTAACTATGCGGGTGTAACTGTAGAGCGTAAAGTCGGTAACTTTCAATTACCTTCAGGCCGTGCAGTTCGTGTACTAGATTTACCGGGTACCTATAGTCTGCAGGCAACTAGCCCAGATGAAGAAATTACCCGTGATGTCTGCCAAGGCAAAATTGCCGAAGAAGGGCAGCAAGATGCTTTTTTATGTATTGTCGATGCGACGAACTTAAAACTGCATTTGGGTTTGGTGCTTGAAATTATTGAATTAGGGCGTCCAATTCTGGTTGTATTGAACATGATGGATGAAGCGCGCCGTCGCGGTATTCAAATCAATACACAGAAACTCTCTGAGCGTTTAGGTGTTCCTGTTGTTGAAACGGTTGCCGTACGTAATTCAGGTATTGAAAATTTATTGCATGCGCTCGATCAAGAAAAATATACCGTACCTCATACTGAACTGAGTGGTTTAAGTGGTGGGCATCATCAGAAAATCGAAATGATTTTTAAAGATGTGGTCAATTTTGTTGATCATGATGATAAGCGTACTGATTTTCTAGATCGAATTTTCTTACATCCTGTGTTGGGTTTACTCAGCTTGGCAGTGATGATGTTTATTGTCTTTCAGGCGGTATTTGCTTGGGCTGAACCTTTTAAAGCTGCAATTGAAGATGGCGTAATCCCATGGTTAGGTGAATGGTTAAATGGAGCTATTCATCAGCCTGTGCTACGCAGTTTAGTGGTAGATGGTGTTCTCGCGGGAGCGGGCACAGTATTGGCATTCTTGCCACAAATTTTGATTCTATTCTTCTTTATTTTGGTACTCGAAGAATCAGGTTATTTACCGCGTGCAGCGTTCTTGCTCGATAAATTAATGTTTAAAGCTGGCTTGAGTGGCCGTTCTTTTATTCCATTATTGTCGAGTTTTGCCTGTGCGATTCCCGGCATTATGGCAACCCGAAGTATTAGTGATTCACGTGACCGTTTTACCACGATCATGGTTGCACCTCTCATGACATGTTCGGCACGTTTGCCTGTCTATGCCTTGTTAATCGGTGCATTTATTCCAAGTCAAACTGTTCTAGGGATTTTCAACTTACAAGGTTTGGTGCTGTTTGGTTTATACATGGCGGGTATCTTAAGTGCGCTTTGTGTTGCCTTTGTGATGAAGTTCTTGCGTAAAGACAAATCACAACATGCCTTGTTAATGGAGTTACCAAGTTATCGTTTTCCTGACCCAAAAAGTATTGCTATTGGGTTGATGGAACGCGCAAAGATTTTCTTACGTCGTGTTGGTGGGATTATTGTTGCATTAACCATTATTCTTTGGTTCTTGTGTACTTTCCCTCAAGCACCAGAAGGTGCAACGCTACCGGCAATTGATTATAGCTTTGCGGGTATGGCAGGGCACTTTATTCAGCCTTTATTCGCACCGCTTGGCTTTAACTGGCAAATCGTGGTGGCTTTAATTCCTGCGATGGCTGCTCGTGAAGTTGTGGTCGCAGCATTAGGTACGGTATATGCGTTGTCTGGTGCTGATGATAATGCTGTTGCACAAGGGCTTGCCCATTTGATTAGTGCAAATGGCACAGGCTGGTCACTGGCTACAGGCTTGTCTTTATTGGTCTGGTTTGTTTATGCACCACATTGTTTAGCAACTTTGGCAACGGTACGCCGTGAAACAGGTTCATGGAAACATGTGGCAGTCATGACAGCTTATCTATTTGGTTTGGCTTATCTCATGTCATTTTTAACTTACCAAATTGCATCACGCATTTGGGGTTAATAGGAGGCGCTTATGTTTGATTACCTTATTGTTGCTGTATTGGTGTTGTGGAGTGCCATTGTTGTCTTTAAAAAAGTATTTCCTCAAACATCCGCTTCAGTATTTCTTGCCCTATCAACCCAGTGTCAACGGTTGGGCTGGCAGCGTTTGGCGACATGGCTGAAGCCTAAACAGGCTGCTGGTTGTGGCGGTAATTGTGGTTGTTCTGCTGATGATACTCCTGCACAAAAGTCCGCTCCGGTACAAACGGTGAAGTGGCGTTAATTTTTCTGTATAAAAAGCCATCGAATGATGGCTTTTTTACGCACTGACACAAAAAAAGTAGAATAAAAGTCAAACTGAAAAAGTATTCAAAACAGCAAAGTGCTAACATTTTTGCCATTCTGTCGATTGATAAATTGTGGGGCAAAAATGTTAATACAACGTGGTGGGTTAAAAGTTGTAGCAGGCTTGGGTATATCAGGTGTTTCTGCTGTAAATTTCCTGCATGAACAAGGCTACCAAGTTGCAGTAACGGATTCTCGCCCCACACCTCCTGGACATGATCAAATTCCTGCAGATGTGAAGACCAGTTTTGGTCAACTCGACCAAGAATTATTACTACAAGCAGAAGAAATTATTTTAAGCCCGGGCCTTGCCCCACAATTACCAGAAATTCAGGCTGCCATTGCTCAAGGGATTTCTGTGGTGGGTGATATTCAGCTACTTCGCCGTGCAACTGATGTGCCGATTGTTGCGATTACAGGCTCTAACGCGAAGAGTACTGTTACTACTTTAATGGGCTTAATGGCTAAAGATGCAGGTAAGAAAGTTGCCGTTGGTGGTAACCTTGGTCGCCCAGCTCTAGATTTACTTAAAGATCAACCAGAGTTATTGGTACTTGAGTTATCAAGCTTCCAGTTAGAAACCACATCTCACTTAAATGCTGAGGTAGCTGTGGTACTGAACATGAGTGAAGATCACTTAGATCGTCATGGCAATATGCTGGGGTATCACCAAGCAAAGCACCGTATTTTCCAAGGTGTCAAGAAAGTTGTATTTAACCGTGATGATGCTTTAAGCCGTCCTCTTGTACCTGATACAACGCCAATGCAAAGCTTTGGTCTAAATGCACCTGACTTAAACCAGTACGGCGTTTTAAGAGATGCTGACGGTACACTGTGGCTTGCTCGTGGCTTGCAGCGTTTAATTAAAAGCTCAGACTTATATATTCAAGGTATGCACAACGTAGCCAATGCTTTAGCGTGTTTAGCATTGGGTGAAGCAATTGGCTTACCTATGGAATCTATGCTTGAAACTTTAAAACACTTTAAAGGTTTAGAGCACCGCTGTGAGTATGTAAAGACCGTACATGATGTACGTTATTACAATGACTCAAAAGGAACCAATGTTGGCGCTACACTTGCAGCAATTGATGGTTTAGGTGCTGCGATTGAAGTGAAAAAAGGTAAAGTTGCCCTAATTTTAGGTGGGCAGGGTAAAGGTCAAGACTTTACTCCTTTACGTTCTTCTATCGAAAAGTATGCCAAAGTTGTGGTATTGATTGGTGAAGATGCGCCTGTCATCGAGCAGGCCATTCAAGGTGCAACTAAAATTTTACATGCGGCAACACTTAAAGAAGCTGTCGAGATATGTCAACGTGAAACACAAGCTGAAGATGTGGTATTGCTATCACCAGCATGTGCAAGTTTTGATATGTTTAAAAGTTATAATGACCGTGGTCAGCAGTTTGTTGCCTGCGTCAATTCGTTGGTTTAAAGAAAATATGATTAGGAATGTAGTATGGCAGGCTTAGCTCAGACCACAATCCAGAAAATCAATCATTGGTATGAACGGATATTGCCGAAATGGCCAGCGGAAGTGACGCCACGTAATGTCTTGATTTTCTGTGTCGTTGCATTGTTATGTATCGGTTCGGTGATGGTAGCATCTGCTTCGATGCCTTATGCAGAATATATGCATGAGAACCCGTTTCACTATGTCATCCGCCATGCGATATCTATTGCGGTTGCTGGGGTCGTGGCGTATTTGACTTACCGAATCTCACTCAATACATGGTTTAAAAATACGTTTCCGCTGTGGTTGTTAACCATGGTTCTGTTACTTGCTGCTTTGGCAGTAGGTTCGGAAGTCAATGGTTCTACACGTTGGATTAAAATCGGTGGTTTTACCTTACAGCCTACAGAGGTTGCCAAAGTCATGATGGCAATCTTTACGGCAGACTACGTGGTACGCCGTGCTAAAGAGGTTCGTACGCACTGGAAAGGTTTACTGCGTTTAAGTGGTGTGATGGCGATTACGGTCGGTTTAATTATTGCCGAGCCTGACTTGGGTGCGACGATCGTTATTGTCATGATGATGGTCGGCGTGTTCTTTTTAGCTGGTGCGCCGCCAACACAGTTCTTAATTATGCTTGGTGCGATTGTCACCGGTATCGTGTTTTTGATCTTGTTTGAGCCTTACCGTTTCCAGCGTTTGATTTCGTTTACCGACCCATGGGCAGATCCATTAGGTGTGGGTTATCAGTTATCAAATGCACTCATGGCCTTTGGCCGTGGTGAATGGTTTGGAACAGGCTTAGGGCATAGTGTTCAAAAGCTATCTTATTTACCAGAAGCGCATACTGACTTTATGTTGGCCGTGTTAGGCGAAGAGTTTGGCTTCTTTGGTATTTCGATTGTCATTGGCTTATCTTTCTTGATGTTGGCTTGTTGTATCAAAATTGGACACCGTGCCTTGAAACATCATTATCTTCGCGCGGGCTATTTGGCTTACGGTATTAGTATTATTTTCTTACTCCAGATTTTGGTAAATGCGGGTATGAACATGGGCTTAATGCCAACCAAAGGTTTAACTCTGCCATTTATTAGTTATGGTGGTACGTCTTTAATGATGTGTGCAGCTATGATTAGCTTGATCTTAAAGATTGATGCATCAACTCAAGAAGTAAACCCTGAAAGAGAAGAATCGAACTTCTAAACTATTTCAGTTGTTATGAAAAGCCCGATATCGAATCGGGCTTTTTTTATTTATAAATATATTCCGCCAAGCTCTTGTCCGTGAGGAATTAAATCTACATTCCACTGCGCTACAGCTTGCTTGAGCATCACTTCAGGGCGATCTAAATCAACCTTGGGTTGACCTAGGGCTTGTATGGCGTGTTGAAGTAATTCAGGTGCTTTAGTTAAATCGAGTGCTTGAGCAAGATTTTGTTTAGAAAGCTTTTGCCCCTGATCATTCATAGCCAGAGGAAGATGCATATAGCTTAGTTTAGGGTAACCGAGGAGCTGACCCAGCCAGATTTGGCGTTCAGTGTTATCTAAAAGGTCTGCACCACGAACAACGTGTGTAATACCTTGTAAGTAGTCATCCACGACAACAGCAAGTTGATAGTTAATAATGCCATCACGGCGTTTAAGAACAAAGTCACCAAGGTCATGTTGTAGATTAGAACAATGAAGTCCTTGCAATCGATCATCGAAACAGATCTGCTGATCCTGAACTTTAACGCGAATCGCTTGATCTTGAAAATCGAGAAGCAAATCACGGCAAGTACCTGCATAGATTGCATTTGAACCGAGCATTTTACGGGTACACTGACATGCGTAAACTAAACCTTCTTTTTTAAGTTGGTCTAATACGCTTTCATAAATATTTAGGCGGTCTTTTTGAAAGATGATCTCTGCATCAGGATCGAACTGAAAAGCTTCAATTGACGCGAGTATATGGTCTTCACTACCGGGATAGATGCGTGGAATGTCAGTATCTTCAACACGAACAAACCATCGCCCTTTGTGAGCTCTAGCATCACAGTAACTGGCAACAGCAGTAATCAGTGATCCGAAATGTAAAGGGCCGGTTGGCGAGGGCGCAAACCGACCTGAGTATGAGCAGCGATTAAGCGGAACATTGTTCCGCTGATTCGCAAGAGCCGAACTAAGCTCGGCTGGAGAATTCTTAACCGTCACAATTAACCGTTATTTTGCTTCTCTTTAATTTCTGCCAAGGTTTTGCAGTCAATACATAACGTTGCAGTTGGACGTGCTTCTAAACGACGTAAGCCGATTTCGATACCACAAGTTTCACAGAAACCGTAGTCTTCGTTTTTAATCGCTTCAAGAGATTGTTCGATTTTACGAATTAATTTACGTTCACGGTCACGTGTACGTAATTCAATTGCAAATTCTTCTTCTTGGGTAGCACGGTCATTTACGTCTGGCAATGCAGTTGATTCATCTTGCATCGTATTTAAAGTACGATCAACTTCAGACATTAATTCAGCTTTCCATGCTTGCAGAATTTGTCGGAAATGCTCGAGCTGTCCTTCAGACATGTACTCTTCATTTTTCTTAGGTTGATAAGGTGCAATACCAAATAAACTTGCAGTTGAGCCTACGTCAGAAGTTTTAGGTTTCACTTTACGTGCACGTTTTGCAGAAGCTTTATCACCTTCTACTACAACTTCTGTATGTTCATCCAAAACTTGGTTGTGGTTGTCATTCGCCATAATAGGGCATTCCTCATCATACACGTATTATCTATACGCAAAAAATATGGTGATATGCAAGTGTTTTTATAGAAAACCATCGATGGATTTTTCCATCGGGTCGTCATCATATAGATTTTTCCTGCAAGATGATAGTCATTCTATCCCGTAAATAATTTCAAAACGTGTTTGCCCTAGTCATAATTCCTCATAGAGGTATTCAATTTAGGACTAATATCCTGAAATATCAGTGTTTATATGGGTTTCGAAATTTTCAAGTCGAAACACTTTTGTTTCAAAAGTACCATCATTATTCAGACGAATGTAACGGTAACCCGGTGCATTTTGATCGAGTGCAAAATCGTTACTAAACGGTTTAAATTGTACACTTGTGGAAGGTGTCGAGAAAAATTCGATACCTTGCCAAATATTAAGAGAGTCTTGATGTACGTGTCCACAAACTAAAGCCTTTACATTTTTAAATGGGCTTAACGTATCTAGCAGTGCATTTGAGTTTTGTAGCTTATGATGATCAATCCATTTTGATTTCATGGCAAATGGGTGATGATGGCAAGCCAGCAGAACTGGATGATCTGCAAATTGCTCAAGTAAGTTTTCTAAATTTTCTAATTGTTCCAATGACAAATGACCATCTACTTTTCCCTTTACGGCACTGTTGAGCATAATGATGCGCCAATTCCCTAAACCGACCACCACAGGTTCCTGATGATTTTCGTTATGCAGTGGAAAGTAGTCCACATTGTCATGATTACCGAGCGTGTGGAAAAAAGGCAAACCTAAGGTTTGCATAAAGCTGATATAACGCTTGTAGGTAATAGGGGTTGGGGCTTGTGCGAGGTCTCCGGTATGAATAATCGCGTCCGCTTCTGGATGTTGTTTCAATATCTGCTGGATAATGGCATGGAAACTTTCTTCAGGATTCATCCCCACAAATTCTAGCTGTGGATACTCCAATAAATGTGTATCGGTAATTTGTATGATGACATGATTTTTTTGTGAAAGTGTTGAGACTTGGAAAGTCACCGTCCTACCTCTTCGGATTTATTATCGTTTTGCTGTGTTGAGCCAGCCATTGTAATGCCATAATAACAGGGGCATTTCTTAAACGTCCGCTGTCGAGTAGTGTTTGAATTTCGCTATAACTAAACAAATGCAGCTGAATATTTTCACCCTCATCATCTACTCCAAAAACACCGCCTACAGCAGGTAAATTGGTTTCGGCGACATATAGATGAAATAATTCTGAACAGGCGCCTGCTGATGGGTAAAAACTAAATAGATGCTCTAAATCCTGAACTTCACAACCTGATTCTTCAAGGCTTTCACGGCGAATACAACTTTCTGGTGACTCATTGCCATCTAACACGCCTGCAATAATTTCGAGTTGCCACGGCGATTGAGAGTCATCTAAAGCACCAACACGAAACTGTTCAATTAGGGCAAACTGTTGTTTTTGGTCATTGTAGAGTAGGACACCAGCCGCTTCAGGTCGATGCACAAGTTCGCGCTGCAATACAGGAGTATATTCAGATTGATTAAATAGACGATGTCGAAGGCTGACTTTTTCAACTTGAATAAAACCACTGAACAGAGGTTCACGTGATGTTACTTCGACATCTTTAGATGTATAACTTGGATGCTCGACAATACTCATGATTCGATCAGGACGAAATCTATTTATTTCATCCTAACCGAGAATCATGGCTAGGCAAGTGTTTTTTTTGAATATTTACACTTTATGATACAGTTTTTGTCCTTGCTCTTGGTAAACCTCTTTCATTGCTTTGAGGCCTTCTTCAACCTCTGAATCGCTATTGGTGAGATTGTTGGCATAGTCACGTACATTCTGGGTGATTTTCATTGAACAGAATTTTGGACCACACATTGAGCAAAAGTGTGCAGATTTATGCGCTTCTTTTGGTAAAGTCTCGTCATGCATGCTGCGTGCTGTATCTGGATCTAGGCTTAGGTTGAACTGATCATCCCAACGGAATTCGAAACGTGCTTTAGACAAGGCATTATCACGAACCTGTGCACCCGGATGGCCTTTGGCAAGATCGGCTGCGTGTGCTGCAATCTTGTAGGTAATAATTCCGTCTTTTACATCTTTCTTGTTTGGCAAACCTAAATGCTCTTTTGGTGTCACATAACAAAGCATTGCTGTGCCATACCAACCAATCATAGCTGCGCCAATTGCAGAAGTAATGTGATCATAACCCGGAGCGATGTCTGTAGTTAAAGGCCCAAGTGTATAGAATGGTGCTTCTTTACATACCTCTAACTGCAAGTCCATGTTCTCTTTAATCATGTGCATTGGTACATGGCCCGGACCTTCAATCATGACCTGAACATCATGTTCCCATGCACGGTGTGTAAGCTCACCCAATGTTTTAAGTTCACTGAACTGCGCTTCGTCATTTGCATCTTGAATACAACCCGGACGTAAGCCATCGCCTAAGCTAAATGACACGTCATAGGCTTTCATAATTTCACAGATTTCGTCGAAGTGTGTGTATAAGAAGTTCTCTTCATGATGAGCGAGGCACCACTGCGCCATGATTGAACCACCACGAGACACAATACCCGTTAAACGGTTTGCTGTAAGTGGCACATAGCGAAGCAATACACCTGCGTGAATGGTGAAGTAATCAACGCCTTGCTCAGCTTGTTCAATCAGTGTGTCTTTGAAGATTTCCCAAGTTAGGTCTTCTGCAACACCATCCACTTTTTCAAGCGCTTGATAAATAGGTACGGTACCGATTGGAACAGGTGAGTTACGAATAATCCATTCACGTGTTTCATGAATATTTTTACCTGTAGACAAGTCCATAATAGTGTCAGCACCCCAACGGGTTGCCCATGTCATTTTCGCAACTTCTTCATCAATTGAAGAGCCAAGCGCTGAGTTACCAATATTGGCATTAATCTTAACCAAGAAATTACGGCCAATAATCATTGGCTCAAGTTCTGGGTGGTTAATGTTGGCAGGAATAATAGCGCGGCCTTCGGCAACTTCTTGGCGAACAAACTCAGGTGTAATTTCTTTTAAGTTTTTCGCACCAAAGTTTTGACCTGGGTGCTGGCGCATATCTACAGCTTCACGTTGACGCTGATTTTCACGAATCGCAATATATTCCATTTCAGGCGTAATAATACCTTGCTTGGCATAGTGCATTTGAGTGACATTTTTGCCTGCTTTAGCGCGGCGTGGGTTTTGAATATGTGCAAAGCGAATATCAGCAGTACGAATATCTTTTAAACGCTCCTGACCAAACTTTGAAGTTAAACCCGAAAGTACGTCAGTATCGTTACGTTCTTCAATCCATTTTTGGCGAACTGAAGGTAAACCTTTGTTTAAATCAATTTGAACATTTGGGTCAGTATAAACACCTGAAGTGTCATACACCATAATAGGTGGGTTGTGCTCACCACCAAGGCCAGTTGGGGTGTCAGTTAAAGAAATTTCTCGCATTGGAACCTGAATATCAGGGCGAGAGCCTTCAATATAAACTTTTTTTGAAGCGGGTAAGATGCGGGTTAAATCTTTTGCATCTTGTTCATGTTGTGCTGAAATTTCAGCAGAAGAGAGATTCGTTAATTGGTTCATCACATGATCCTTATGAATAACATCAACGAATCAAGCACGACCAAAAACGATGGCGGATTTATCTTGAACTAGATAAATTGAGGGCTTTAAGTTTTCAGATGGCTTGATTCCTACGCAGGTCTTAACCTGATCAGGTTCAACGGTACTTGTGATCAAACTTGTGTTGCGATAACACGGAATTTACACAATCTCAGCGAGCTATTACTCGCGCTCCGTCAAGCGATTTAAAGACTAACATGTTTTAGGTTGGCTGGCATTGTCAATTTGTATCTATACAAACTGCATCCATGTGGCAGTCACGATAACTTTGGGTATTCCACGGTGACTCTAATTCTAATAATTGCTCAAGCTGTTCATGCACAATCTGGTAAGTTGATTTTTTTTGTCCATTTTCATCAATTAAATCTGTCTTGAATTGTTTATTACGCTCATCCACAGGAGTGGCAATAAACTTCAGAAATTGTTGAGCGGGTTTTGCTAAGCTGGATTGTTTTTGTGTAGATAAGAAACGAATTTGTTGTAGAGCATCTTTATCAATCCATGTGTTTGGAGCAAACTCATCGGATACAGGCGTATTATCTAGCCCAAAGAAAATAAAATATCGGTACTCATTAAATAATAATTTTGCATCACTAATAAAATAACTCTTTGGATATTTTTGAATAAATTTTTCCCAAAATAATGCACGCTCAGTAAGCTCTTTCCATGAGATAGCCAACGCACCATCGTCATAGAAAATGTCTTTATTGTCTTTTGCCATGCGAGTTAAGAACTCTTTTTGGTCAGCGGGTAGGGCTTTAGCAAAAACATCAACTAAATAGTTCGGCTGACGGCGATAAGTAAACATGCCCTCACCTTGATAGAGTAGCTCAATATAGGCTTGGCCCTCGTGTTGAATCAGATATTGATCACGAGTACCGAGTTGATCGAATAACTTTTTCTTGGTTTTCATTGTTTTTTTAGCATCTAATGGTTCTTGTTCTAAAATGGCATATCCAAAAGCTTCAAACGCTTTTGCTGTTTTTTCATTATGTTCTTGTTTTAGAAAACGCTGATACATAGCCGTCGATGCTTCAATTAGCTTAAGCTGTTCATTATTTTTTAAAGAGGGAACACAGGTTTTAAGTTTTTCATTAATTTGATTTAGGTCTTCTATTTTACTGTTTTGATTAATTTTCTGCATAGCAGCCATAATTTGTAAGCAGCTACTGTCTCGCTGTTCGGTGGACTTTTGTGCAGTTGATTTTTGCTCTTTAGATACAGCCTGATCTTGCTCTGATGTTTTACTACATCCAGCTAAAAGTAGTGCACTGCACATACTCATCATTAGAATTTTTTTCATCTTTATATTTTTATCAAAATTAATATTGCTCAAATTATAACGCTTAAAAAGATTGCATCACTGTTAGAAATCTTTATTATTAGGTAGGTCGGTCTACTTAATTTAATACCATGAATGATAAAACAGCAAGACAGAAAATTCTCGATGCAGCAGCCACACTATTTTATAACGATGGTATTACTGCAACTGGCATTAACTCGGTTACGGCTAAAGCAGATGTAGCCAAGATGTCGCTTTACAATAATTTTTCTTCAAAAGAGATCTTGTTGATGCCTACATTGCTGCACGACATCAAGAGTGGTTAGACCTTTATCAAAACCGTTTAGAAAAAACAAAAACAGCTAAAGAAGCTATTTTGGCCGTATTTGATGCCTATCAAGATCATGCCGAGTTTGCTTATGAAAAGGGTTTTAGGGGATGTGGACTTTTAAATGCTGCTGCTGAGTTTCCTGCAAATAGTGCAGGACGAAGTTCGGTAAGAAGGCATAAAGAAGAAGTTGAGGCTATTGTTGCTGAGCATTTAAAAAAATTAATACCAGACTCACAGCGTATTAGCTATATCGCCTCACAACTTTCTTTTTTATTAGAAGGGTCGATGGCAAGAGCTGGTCTAGAAGGTAGTAGCCGTCAACTTCAATTAGCGAGGCAAATGGCAGAAGATATTTTAGATCGAGAATGCCAACATGATTAGCCTTATTAAAAATAGTAGTTATGGTGGCACAATTGCAATTTTAGTTGCCTCTATTTTGTGGGGGACAACAGGAACTGCGGCAGCATTTGCCCCAACACTTGGACCACTGGCAATTGGTGCTGTAGCGATGGGCGGTGGAGGCTTTTTACAAGCTCTGGTTGCATCACGAGCTATACGAGAAAACCGGCAATTTATTGGGCGTAATATTCCTATTATTCTTTTGGGCATTGCAGCAGTTGGGATATATCCCTTAGCTTTTTATTCATCCATGCATTATGCCGGAATTACGATTGGTACTGTGGTTTCAATTGGTTCGGCTCCACTCATTGCAGCAGTTTTAGAGCGATTCTTTGACCGTAAAGTTTTATCTAAAACATGGTTCCTGAGTTTCGTGTTTGGTGTTGTGGGAGTAAGTTTATTATCTATGGGTGAAAGCCACACAGCACAAGATATTACAAATGAATGGGATAAGTTCTTCGGTATTTTTCTGGGGCTTGTTGCTGCTACAACTTATTCGCTTTATTCATGGGCTGCAAAAAGATTAATAGACCGAGGTATTGCTGCTAAAGCTGCAATGGGCATGATTATGGGTGGCGGAGCAGTTATTTTACTTCCTACTTTGTTGCTTACAGGGGGCGGTTTATTAGAGAGCTCAACAAATTTACTTGTGGCTGGCTATATGATGCTAATTCCTATGTTCCTCGGTTATTTACTTTTCGGCTTTGGGCTAAAGACTGTAAATGCGAGCAAAGCGACTACGTTAACTTTATCTGAGCCTTTAGTTGCTGCGATTTTTGCGATAGTGTTGGTCGGTGAACATGTATCATGGGTGGGCTGGCTAGGCATGCTTTTGATTTTCATTTGTATTTTGATGTTATCAAAGCCTGAAAATACATAAAAATGAAAACTTTTACTGGCTTGAGTTTAAATCAAATTTTTCTTAGTCTTAAAGCCAAGTTTTATCGTTGATTTAGACAATGAAAATAAAATTAATGCTTGTGGCGAGTTTATGGAGTTTTGCATCGCCGAGTTTTGCTTTAGATTTAGTTGAAACTTATGAGCGCGCAAAGCAAAATGATCCGACGTGGCAAGCGAATCAACAACAATTTGAAGCAGATCAGCTCAATTTAGGCTTAGCAACTGGTGCTTTATTACCTACAGTCACATTATCTGGAAAGATTAATCGTAATAGCCAAACCGTAAAGCGTTCAAACTTTCCCGGTGTTGATCAAGAGGGACTGTCCGATGCTTTGGTAAGTAATACATCAACAACCAAACAAGCAACTTTATCTGCTCGTCAGCCTCTTTTTCGTATGGATGCATGGGAAGGTTATAAACAGGTTAAAACCTCGGTTGCACTTAGTGAAATTACTTTACGCCTGCAAAAACAAGATCATGTTTTAAATGTGGCAGAAGCCTATTTTAATGTACTGCGTCAGCAGGCACTTACCGCTGCATATTTACAAGAAGAAAAGGCTTTACTTGAACAACTCAATATGATGAATGCCAAGCTTAAAGAAGGTTTGGTGGCACGTAGTGATGTAAGTGAGGCAAATGCCCAATATCAAAATGCAAGAGCCAACCGTATTGCAACTAATGTTCAGCTTCTTTTAGCTCAAGAACAGCTCTCTGAATATATTGGCCCTTATCAAGATAAGCTTGCAGTACTGCGAAGTGATTTTACTTTTCAAAAGCCTTATCCAGCTCAACTTGATGACTGGATTGGCTTAGCCCAACAACAAAATCTAAAGATTCAGCTAGCCCGTTTACAAAAGCGATATGCTGAAGACCAACGCCGTGTGGAAAAAGCTGCACTTTATCCACAAATAGATGCTGTGGCGAGTTATGGCTATACCAAACAAACACCAGAAACACTGATTTCGACTGATGGAAAGTTTGATCAGGTTGGCGTAGAGATGAACTGGAATTTATTTAATGGAGGTCAAACACGAACCTCTATTAAAAAAGCCACTATAGAGTTAAATAAAGCGCAATCCCAGCTCGATGCGGCCATTCGCCGAGCCAATGTTGATGTAAAAAGCGCTTTTATGCAGGTAGATACCGACCGTGCAAAACTTGAAGCAAGAAAGGCGGCAATGGACTCTTCTTCACTTGTCTCTCAAGCCTCAAAAGCAAGTTATAACGAGGGCTTAAAAAGTATGGTCGATGTTTTATTAGCACAGCGTAATGCTTTTTCAGCAAAACAGGATTATCTTAATGCTCAGTATGACTATTTATTAAATGTATTACGTTTAAAAGCGGCTGTAGGTCAGCTAGGAGAAAAAGATCTAGTTGAATTAAACAGCTGGTTAACGTATCAGTAATAAAAAAATGCTTTTATCTGAAATTTAATTTTGTCATAAAAATTTAATGATTGATGTGTTTTAATGCTCAATCATTTTATCCCTGCGCCATCATGTTGGAGGCTTCCCTTGAGTCCGAGTAATCCGGTGTTAAGCCATCATATTTCTTCTCAATTTAATGAAGATTTGCAAGATGTGAACACAAAGTTTATGACCATGGGTGGCTTGGTCGAACAACAGGTTGCCAATGCAATTCATTCTTTGCTTGATACAGATGCAAACTTAGCAATTGATGTTCAATTTAAAGATAATGCAGTCAATCAATATGAGCGTGATATTGATGAAGGTCTGACACTGATTTTGGCGCGTCGCCATCCAGCAGCGATTGACTTGCGTATGGTGATTGCGATGAGCAAAGCCAATACTGACCTTGAGCGTATTGGGGATGAAGCTGCAAAAATTGCTCGTATTGCACAGAACCTCTGTGAAGAGGGTGGATCACCTCGTGGTTACATGGAAACTCGTCATATTGGTAACCAAGTGCGTGTCATGATTCACGATGCTCTAGATGCTTTTGCACGTCTAGATGCAGATCAGGCATTACGTGTACTTTTAGCAGACGCTGACATTGACCGTGAATATCAATCAGCAACGCGTACTTTAATGACTTATATGATTGAAGATCCGCGTCATATTGCTCGCGTAATTAACGTGATGTGGGTTTTGCGTTCTTTAGAGCGTATTGGCGACCATGCGCGTAACATTGCTGAACAAGTGATTTATATGGCGAAAGGCTTTGATGCTCGTCATACCAAAATTGAAGAAATTGAAGCAAAAGTCCACGAAAAATAATGCTTTAATTGAGAAAATAAAAGCCTTGTTTCAAACAAGGCTTTTTTATAACTAAAAATAATACATAAAAAAATGTCCCGAACTTTGGGGGGAAGTTCAGGACAGAAAATCAAGTGCATTAAGAGAAAACACGACAGGGATCGTGTCTCACTTGCTATGGATTCATAATAAGGTTTCATTGAATTTATGTCATGTAGAGTCCTGTGCGCTCTATGTAAGGCTTTATATGTTTGTGTAAGTTTCACGTAAAAAAAGGCAGGTCTATGTATATAGACCTGCCTTTTTAATGATGATGAGCTTAGAAAAAACGAATTATTCTGGCTTCCAACCTTCTGCTTTTTCAACGCTTTCATCATTATTGAAGAACTTCTCACGTTGTTCTTCAAGGAATTTTTTCGCTTCTGGATCAAACACGTTTAAACGCTTTTCATTAATTAGCGTAGTTTGGTGTTGTAGCCATTCTTGCCATGCTTGCTTAGAAACATTTTCAAAAAATTCTTGGCCTTTAGCACCCGGAAACGGAGCAAAGTCTAATCCTTCCATTTCCTTTTGATATTTACGGCAAAATACTTGTCGACTCATTTTGTATCCTTAAGCGTATAACTGTTCTAGACGTTTATGGGCACGGGCAATCGCAGCTTCAACCTGTTTTGGTGAAGTTCCGCCAATATGATCACGTGCATTTACCGAAGCTTCTAGTGTCAAAGCTTTATCAAATACATCTGCTGTAATTAGGTCAGAGAATTGTTGTAATTGCTCAAGTGTGAGTTCAGATAAATCTTTTTCTTCAGCCACACCTAATGCAACAGCTTTACCCACAATTTCATGCGCATCACGGAACGCAACGCCTTTTTTCACTAAGTAGTCAGCAAGGTCTGTGGCAGTCGAGAACCCACGAAGTGCAGCTTCACGCATGATTTCAATATTTGGAACCAATGCAGGAATCATGTCTGCAAATGCCATGAGTGAACCACGAACCGTATCGATTGCATCAAATAAAGGTTCTTTATCTTCTTGGTTGTCTTTGTTGTACGCCAATGGCTGACCCTTCATGAGCGTAAGTAAGCTAATTAAATCACCAAACACACGGCCAGATTTACCACGGATGAGTTCTGGAACATCAGGGTTTTTCTTCTGTGGCATGATTGAAGAACCAGTACAGAAGCGATCAGGAATATTCACAAATTTAAACTGTGCAGAAGTCCAAAGAATAAGTTCTTCAGACATACGTGATAAGTGCATCATGATTAAAGATGCTGCTGCATTAAATTCGATGGCAAAATCACGGTCAGATACAGCATCGAGTGAGTTTTCAGATACAGCTTCGAAACCGAGTAATTCTGCTGTGTAAGCACGGTCAATCGGGTAAGTTGTACCAGCAAGCGCCGCAGAACCAAGTGGCATACGGTTTACACGTTTACGGCAGTCTTGAAGACGCTCAGTGTCACGAACCAACATTTCAAACCATGCCAATAAGTGATGGCCGAAAGTTACTGGTTGAGCTGTTTGCAAATGAGTGAAGCCAGGCATAATGGTGTTTACATTTTTGGCAGCCAAGCCCAACAAACCTTTTTGTAAACGCTCTAATAAGCCTAAAATATCATCAATTTCGTCGCGAAGATAAAGACGGATATCCGTTGCAACTTGGTCATTACGACTACGACCAGTGTGTAATTTTTTACCTGTAATGCCGATACGTTGAGTCAAACGTGATTCAATGTTCATGTGAACATCTTCAAGATCGATACGCCATTCAAAGTTTCCAGCTTCAATTTCTGCGCGAATGGTGCTTAAACCTTCAATAATGTCGTCTCGTTCTGCTTCTGTCAGTACGCCAACTTTCGCAAGCATGGTAGCATGCGCAATAGAACCAGCGATGTCTTGCTTATAAAAACGTTGGTCAAACTGAACAGAGGCAGTAAATTCTGCTACAAAAGCGTCTGTCGCTTCAGAAAAACGACCACCCCACATACCTGAGGTTTGGTTTGGGGCTGCTGAATTAGGGGGATTTGAAGATGTGGTCATGGTGGCTCAGTAAAATAAAAAAGAGTATATCACTTGCCGAAGCTCAACAAACAAAGTTGTTTTCTACAGCATATCGAAATCAAAATTCCTCCTATTTTTTTACGAAAATTGATCGTTGGCAACACTTATTAGAATTAATTATTGCAAGTAATGTTTTGGCATTGGTTCTGGCCTTGGCGGAAGCGCAGTCTTGGCACGCATTAAGTGGGTCACGCTTTTTACAATATATGATTTTTATTAACTGGGTGATTTTGTCTTTTTTTGCTTTAGTTGAATATTTTCAAAATTTTTTTAGTCAGCTTCAGCAAAAATATGCTTTGGCCATTGGTTTTGTCTTGTTGCAAGCGATTGTGGTGGCGACCACCATCATAACTAATTTTTTTCAATTCGGAATTTTGAAAAGGATGTCTGCTACAGGACAGGACTGGAGTATTTATTTTACTCATGTCCCATTATATTTAAGTTATGGAATATTACTTGGCGCATTTTGTTTGCGCTATTTATATGTTCGGGAACAATGGTTGCATCAACAATATGCAGAATTAAATGCTCGTATTCAGGCTATGCAAGCACGTATTCATCCTCATTTTTTATTTAATAGTTTAAATAATGTGGTGAGTTTAATTACGATAGACCCAGATAAAGCAGAAAGTATGCTGATTAGTCTGTCACGTTTATTTAGAGCGAGTTTTCAAGAATTAAAATTGGTAAGCTTGTATGAAGAAATTGAGCTTAGTAAACAATATTTAATAATTGAACAAATACGTTTAGGTGAGCGTTTACAAGTTGACTGGAAAATGGAAATTGAACCTTTGCAATTAAAGCAGGTCACGATTCCTTTATTGACATTACAACCTTTGTTAGAGAATAGTATTTTTCATGGGGTCGAACCAATGATAGGTAAAGCAACCATTGGGGTATTGGTTGAAATATTGCAAAATCAGGTCAGTATAGTCATTACCAACCCTTATACAGACGATACAATAAAATCACGGAAAGGGCATGGAATCGCTCTTGAAAATGTTAAGCAGCGCTTGAAAGCGTATTATGGGAACTCTGTTAGGTTCCAGGTGTATAAGGGTGAAACTTTATATACCACTATTATGAGCTATCACTACCAATCAAAATAATAAGTCAGTCAGAGTTAACCATAAAAAAATGGACCAAGTTAACGGTGACAAGGAGGATGAATGAAGGTGCTAATTTGTGATGACGAGCCACTTGCAGTGGAACGATTATCACGTTTAGTTTCAAAGATGGGACATGATGTTGTCGCAACAGCTCATCATGGCCAAGATGCCTTGGAACAGGCACGGCTTCATCAACCGGATGTGATTTTACTTGATATCCAAATGCCGGGTATGAATGGTCTCGTCTGTGCGGAGCAATTAAGTCAGCTTAATCCTCGACCTGCTATCGTATTTTGCACAGCCTATGATCAACATGCTCTAGAAGCATTTAAATCACAGGCGCAAGCTTATCTTCTTAAACCGATTGACCCTCAAGAACTTGAGCAGGTTTTTAAGCAATTAACTCAACTTACTCAAGCGCAGCTCAGTGCCTTACCTAATCCTACGCTTTTGCAGGATTTAAAAACGCAAAGACATCAAATTGCTGCTAAAACTTATCGCGGTGTTGAGCTGATTCCTGTTGAAAATATCTATTATTTTTTGGCAGATCAGAAATATGTCACGGTACGACATAAAAATGGCAGTGTCTTGATTGATGAAACGCTAAAAGAACTTGAAACTGAATTTGCAGATCAGTTTATTCGTATTCATCGAAATGCTTTGGTCTCAATTGCTTATTTAGATGGTTTAGAGCTTGTGAGTTCAGGTCAGTATCAGGTTCGATTACGTGGCTTGGATGAAAGACTTTCTGTAAGCCGCCGTCATTTATCTACCCTTAGAGAGCGAATACACCAACTTTAACGAGTCAGCATCCTATTTTGTCAGTGAGATTTTACTTGCAATTTTAAGGGATCAAGTTAAGTTTAGGGTGTATTGTTTGACCAGCCCATGCTTGAATTTATGAAAACCTTGAAAATTGCTACACGACAAAGCCCACTTGCTCTTTGGCAGGCAGAACATATTCGTGCCCGTTTACAGGAGCTTCACCCAGATTTAACGGTGGAGTTGGTTAAGTTTGTCACGCAGGGCGATAAAATTTTAGATACACCTTTAGCAAAAATTGGTGGTAAAGGGTTGTTCGTTAAAGAGTTGGAAGCAGCACTTTTAGATGGTCGTGCCGACCTTGCTGTACATTCAATGAAAGATGTTCCGATGGCATTACCGGAAGGTTTAACTTTAGCGGTCATTTGCGAACGTGAAGATCCTTTAGATGCTTTTGTTTCGAATCAATTTGAAAAATTTGCTGATTTGCCGCAAGGAGCAAAAGTTGGCACCTCAAGTTTACGTCGTAAATCACAAATTTTAAAACAACGTCCAGATCTACAAATTATTGATTTACGTGGAAATGTTGGAACTCGCCTAAGTAAGTTAGATGATGGTCAATACGATGCGATTATTTTGGCGAGTGCTGGTTTAAAACGTTTAGGATTAGAAGAACGCATTCGTCACTGTATCGAGCCAAGTGTAAGTTTGCCTGCGGTTGGGCAGGGCGCTCTTGGTTTAGAATGTCGTGCAGATGATCAAGACGTATTGGCTTTAATACAACCTCTTTTACATACAGAGACTGATGTTTGTGTGCGTGCTGAGCGTGCTTTTAATGCCTATCTTGAAGGTGGTTGTCAGGTACCGATTGCGGGCTATGCAACCTTACAAGATGGCAAAATTCATATTGAAGGTCGCGTCGGAAGTCCTGATGGGCAAACATTACTGCGTGCTGAACTCACAGATGAAGCACACAATGCTCAGCAATTAGGTGAAAACCTTGCTCGAAACTTACTTGAACAAGGTGCTGGCGATTTATTAAAGGCCCTTTACTAACGTTATGCTGTTTATTAATACTCGACCTGATTCACGTGCGGCTGAATTAACTCAAGCTTTGCAAAATAAGGGGTTTCAGGTCGAGTCTTTACCTCTTTTAGAGCTGGTTGCTGAACCTTTTTTAGAATCACTCGCTCAACTCTATCAGCAGTTATCTGGCGCACAAGCGATTGTAGTTGTGAGCCCCACTGCTGTTGATGTGGGGATGCAGTATTTAACACAAAGTGGTTTAAAGCTAGACGACTTAAAACATATTCAGTGGATTGCGGTCGGACAGGCAACGGCACATCGTCTTTATGAATATGGAGTTGAAGCACATGTTCCAGATGTTGAAACGTCTGAAGGAATGCTCAATCTTCCTATTCTTCATAATATGCGACAGACGGGTAGTGTGGCTTTTTGGAGAGGTGAAGGTGGCCGTCAATTTATGATGGAAACTTTGCAGCAGCAAGGCATTCAGATTTTGAATTTTGTCTTATATCATCGACAGTGCCCAGAAGTTTCATATTCAAAGTTCAAACATCTAACACAAAATTCAAATTATAATTTAGAAAAATGGCTTGTCTTAATTACCAGTGAGGCAAGCTGGAAATATTGGTTAGAGCTTTGTTTAAAAAATAATGTACAACCTGATTGTGTATATTTGGTTTTAGGGCCACGTCTTTTTCAACTTGTTAAAAAATATCGCGATCAACAACAGGCCTATTTTCACATTATTCAACTTGAAAATTTATCGCCTTCGGGGATGATTCATCACATTCAGGCATTATAAGGATTCGTATGAGAAAACTTGTTTCTATCATCATTTTGCTGAGCATCGCTTGGTTGGCTAAGCTCAGTTACGATATATGGCAAATTTCTCGTACTGTTCCTGAGCTTCAGCAGAGCTTACTGCAATCGGAGCAGCAGTATGCCAATTTAAATGATCAATTGGTGGCATTAAAAAGACAAACACAGACTCAGTCGAGTAGTGACGTTCAAATAGCACCTTTAACAAATCATGAAATCATTCATACTGGTATTACGCCAACGGTAGTCATTAAGCAAAAATTAGATTTAATTCAGTTTGCGATAGATCAACAACAGTTTATTTATGCGGTAGATCATTTAACTCAGCTACAACAATCCTTGCCTCAATATGAAATTGCCCCGGCATTACAACACAGTTTAAATCAGGCGATTGAACAGGATAAACAGGCAATACAGCAATACGTAATTGCTCAAAATCAGCGTCATCAATTGATTGATGACTTACTGCAAACTATTGATAAGAATATTCAACAAGCATTAGCTCAACCTAAACTTGAAATGGATCAATCCGAGGCAGTGTCTTGGTGGAAAAAATGGTTCCGTATCGAAAAAATAGAAACGCCGTCTATTAATTTAATGAATCGAAGTGTTGTATTTAAAGAAGTGCAATTAAGACTCTTAATTGCTGAGCAGGCATTAAATCAAGGAAAGATGGCAGAGTACCAAAATGAGCTGCAATCAGTAATGCAAAAACTAAATGAACTACCAGACGCCACCAGTCAACAATTGAAAAACCGTATTGCTAAAGTGGCTCACTTATCTATCGTGCCTGTGCCTAAATTATCAACTCTTGGTCTATTAGGCTCATAAGGAGGACATATGAAACATCTCCTATGGGTTTACCTGCTCATTAGCTTAGTACTTTTTGCGGCTTTAGCTTTATTGAGTTATGGCTACGGCATGGGTTACGTCTATATCTACTGGCGTCAATTGCAACTGCAAACAAATGTGTGGGGCTTAGTCCTTACCTTTGTTGTGATGAGTTTTATTGCTCAGTTAATATGGCTTTGGATTAAACGTTATTCCTCGCGTGAACAGAGGAAAAGAGAAAATATTTTTCAATTTAAAAATCTTCATCCTTATGAGCAATTAGGTATTGTCTGGCTATTAGAGGCGGCCGAAGACCAACGGGTATTTATCGAACGCGTTTTTACTCAGTCGGGCCTTTTAAAAAATATTATTGATGCCAAGTTTTTAGTTTTAAGTGGAGATTATCAAAAAGCATTAGATGCTTTAGATCAATCCCCACCAATGGCTTTTGAATTAGCCGAGTTGCAGCGTATTGAAATATTTCTAGCTCAAAATGAAGCTGAACGTGCATTAACTCATCTTGAGTTTCTATATCAACATCAATTATCACCTTGGCTTGAAGAGATCGAGACTGCATATCAACAACGATTAACTGCGTTATGGGGGGAGCTTGCTTTACAGCAACCATGGGTATATTTGCGTTCAATGAAGTATGGATTATTGGATGCTGAGCATCGTGATTTATGGTTGCAACAGCTTCTTCAACAATTCGATCAAGCTTCGGTAGACGATTTACATGCACTGCAACAGCGCTATTTAGATTTAGAGTCTGAAATTCAAACCAGACCTTATAGTAGTAAATTGCTATGGCTAAAACTTTTGGCACGTATGCCAGAAATGAGTATTCAGCATGAAGCATTAACCTTGCATTTACTCAAAGAGCAATTTGATCCAGACGTATTTTACTTATGGTTTCAGCAACAATTGCTTAAGCAGGTTCCTGACTATGCAGATGTTGAGGAAAAGATTAATCAATTCGAATCTCAATATATGAATTTGCCGGTTTTAACATTTGCAAAATGGCATGTTTACAAGGCAACGGAGCGTCAAGCTGAAGCAGAAATATTATTAAGTTTATACCCAGATAATATTTTAATGAGCTATTTACGTATTAAATCAACCTTAAAAGAAGATGATGAGTTAATCAAACAGTTAAACCTAATCTTTGAAAATGATGCGAATTTTTTAAAATTTAAAATATGAGGTAAAAATGAAAGAACTGTCTGTCTACCCTGTAATATACGACCAGAAAGTAGCATGGGGAGATATGGATGCTTTTGGTCATGTCAATAATGTACAATATTATAGATATATTGAAAGCTCACGTATTTTATATATGGAAAATGTAAATATATTGACCCCAAATATATATACTGTTGTTGCTTCAAGTCAGTGCAAATATTTAAAACCTGTGTTTTATCCAGATGTATTGAAAGTAGGGGTTCGTGTAGAAGAGATGCGCAATAGCGCATTCCGTATGGCTTATATATTATGGAGTGAAACGCAGCAGCAAATCGTTGCTACAGCTGAAGCAGTAATGGTTTGTGTAGATAAATCTACAGGTTTAAAATGTGAAATACCAAATGAAGTAAAAAGTAAAATTATTGAATTAGAAAAATCAGTAGGACATGACTTAATACATTTAGCTTAAATAAATATTAAGAAAATATATTTCAATTATAATTATTAATGTAATTAAAAAGTAAATTTATAGCATTATTCTGACGAACTCGTCTTTCAAACTATTGCTTATTGAATAGATTATAAATACTATTGGTTATGATTTAATGTTTTTAAATTTTGTCTGTATTATTTGAATTGTCTGTAAGACTGGAGTATTTATTAATGAAACCGGATATTAGTGAATTATCTGTTGAAGAGTTAAAACGCTTACAAGAAGAAGCAGAAGCTTTAATTGCAAGCAAAAAAGATCAAGCAATTGAAGATGCATATAATCAAATTATCGAGATTGCTGAAAATGTAGGTTTTAGTGTTGAACAACTTCTTGAGTTTGGTGCTCAAAAACGTAAGAAAACAACACGTAAATCTGTAGAGCCACGCTACCGTAACAAAAACAACTCTGAAGAGACTTGGACTGGTCGCGGTAAACAACCACGCTGGTTAGTTGCTGAAATCGAAAAGGGTGCAAAACTTGAAGATTTCTTAATCTAATTGTATTGCTTCTTAAAAAGCCAAGCGATTTAGCTTGGCTTTTTTATTTTAAAAAGAATTAAAACTTTTATTTTAAAAAGAATTAAAACTTTTATTTAAAAAATAAAGTATTCAATAAAGTGTTTAAATTCCTGAATAAATACATTGTTGAGACTAAATTTGCATTTAGTGAGATCAATCGTCAATTTTCATGATTTTGTCATACGTACAACTTATAGTCTTTAAGAAGACGCCAAGCCTGATTGCTTGGTTTTTTTATATGAAGTGAATTGGCGATGTTGAAAAAGTATGCATAATGTCAGACTAGAGAGGAACTCTCATATAAGGACGATAATTTGCATGTTGGTAAGGCTGAATGAAGAAAAAGTCTAAGCAATGGAAGTGGTGGTTTTTTGCCCTCATTGCATTTTTAATTTTTATTATTTTACAGATTCCGGCGACTTGGCTTATCTCTAAATTTTCAAAAAATAATCAAACTGTCCATAATGTAAGTGGCAACATCTGGCAGGGGCAAGCAGACTGGCATCGTGGTGCTTTACGGGGAACCATTCACTGGAAAACGAGACCTCTAGATTTACTTTTATTACGCTTTGCTGCAGATGTTGATATTCATAGCGGTAATACACAATTAGCGGGAATCATGGCATATGGTTTTGGCAAAAAAGTAATTGTACGAAATATGAATGGTCAAGTTGCTCCAGAAACACTGAAGCAGATTGTGAACTGGCAATGGCCTGTAAATAGTATTCAACTTAAAGATATCCAATTTAATTATAAAAAAGAGCAAGGCTTTGCAGCGGTTGATGGACAGTTGCATTGGGGTGGTGGAGCGCTAGTTTATAATATTGGTGATCGTCAAGATCGTATGAACATGCCTTCTTTAAGTGGGCAGTTGGCTGACCACAATGGACAGCTACAAGTTGACATCCGTGATCAGCGAAATCAAAAAATGGCGAATCTTTTACTTGATGCCAATATGATGCTTGATGTTCAACTCACGCAGCGTTTATTGCTTAACGTTCCATCTTATGACGGAAAAGCTGGTTTAGACACTTTTGTCATTAGTTCTCGCCAACCATTACTACAAGGTGGTAACTAATGAAAGCATGGCTTGATAAATTACAGCAATTACAATGGCAAAAGCTAGATCGACTTAGTGTAGTCGTCTTAGCCATTTTAATTTTATGGTTGTGTTGGAAATTGGCTTCATTTTTTTGGTTGGTGATTGCTCCTCCACAAATGATGCAGTTTGATCGGGTAGAGCTCGGTTCTCAGCAGGCACAAATACCAAACATTAGTACTTTTTCACTTTTTAATGAACCTTCTGCCAATGCGGCTCAGGAAAGTGTGAATCTAGAATTACAAGGCGTAATGGTGGGTTATCCAAACCGCTTCTCTTCGGCTGTTATTAAAGTTGATAATATTGCTGAGCGTTATCGGGTTGGTGAAACCATTGGTTCTACTTCTTATCAACTGGCAGAAGTTTATTGGGATCATGTGGTGTTACGTCAAGGAAATGGCAGTACCCGCGAACTTGAGTTTAAAGGTTTGCCAAATGGTTTATATCAACCGATGACGCCAGATGCTTCACAACAACAACCTACTACACCTTCTCAACCTGCGGCACCTGTAAATACGACTCAACAAGCCCTAGGGCAAGCGATTCAGCAGATGCAAGGTAACCGAGAGCAGTACCTCAAAGATATGGGGGTCAGTGGCAACTCAAGTGAAGGTTATGAAGTTACAGAACGTACACCGACTGCGCTTAGAAATAAGTTAGGTTTAAGACCTGGCGATCGAATTGTCTCTTTAAATGGTCAAACGGTTGGGCAAGGGCAAGCGGATGTGCAATTACTTGAACAAGCTCGTCGAGCAGGGCAAGTAAAAATAGAAATAAAACGTGGTGATCAAGTGATGACCATACAACAAAATTTTTAGTGATAACACGTCACCATAAGAGTTAGGAAATATCGCGAGTTATGGCTTTATTGAATCATCAACGTCCACTTTGGGCATTACTTGCAGCAGCCCCATTGATTGCGACAGTGAGTAGCAGTGCCTATGCCCAAACATGGAAGATCAATTTACGTGATGCTGACTTAACTGCCTTTATTAATGAAGTTGCAGACATTACAGGAAAGAACTTCGCTGTAGATCCAAGAGTACGTGGTAATGTCACGGTTATTTCTAATAAGCCATTAAATAAAGATGAAGTTTATGACCTATTTCTTGGGGTTTTAAATGTAAATGGGGTTGTTGCAATTCCTTCTGGTAATACGATTAAGCTTGTGCCGGATAGCAACGTTAAAAACTCAGGAATTCCTTATGATGCTAGAAATAGGGTTCGTGGGGATCAAATCGTTACACGAGTGATTTGGCTTGAAAATACTAATCCAAATGACTTAATTCCAGCACTTCGCCCTTTAATGCCTCAGTTTGCGCATATGGCTGCGATTGCAGGAACCAATGCACTGATTGTTTCGGACCGTGCAGCAAATATCTATCAGCTTGAAAATATTATCCGTAACTTAGACGGGACTGGGCAAAACGATATTGAAGCGATCAATCTTCAATCGAGCCAAGCAGAAGAAATCATCACACAACTTGAAGCAATGAGCGCAACAGGTGCATCTAAAGATTTTAGCGGTGCTCGTATTCGTATTATTGCAGACAACCGGACAAACCGTATTTTAGTAAAAGGTGATCCAGAAACACGTAAGCGCATTCGCCACATGATTGAAATGCTGGATGTGCCTTCTGCTGATCGTTTGGGTGGCTTAAAAGTTTTTAGATTAAAATATGCAAGTGCTAAAAATTTATCAGAAATTTTACAAGGACTAGTCACTGGTCAAGCAGTATCTTCTTCTGGCAACAATAAGAACTCATCTAATTCATCAAATTCGATTAATGGTTTGATTGGGAATAACCAAAACTCTACTTCAAACACGTCGGGTTCAAATGGTAGTTCAATATCTACCCCATCAATCAATCTAAATGGTAATTCAAACAATAGTAATCAGAACAATATCACCAGCTTTAACCAAAATGGTGTAAGTATTATTGCAGATAATGCTCAGAACTCATTAGTGGTTAAAGCTGATCCCCAATTAATGCGTGAAATTGAATCTGCAATTCAACAACTAGATGTCCGTCGTCAACAAGTGCTCATCGAAGCCGCAATTATTGAAGTCTCTGGAGATGATGCAGATCAACTTGGAATTCAATGGGCGCTCGGCGATTTATCTAGTGGAATTGGTTTACTTAGCTTTAGTAATGTAGGGGCGAGTTTATCTTCTATTGCTGCTGGTTATTTATCGGGTGGTACGGCTGGAGCTGCATCTGCTATCGCTAATGGAGCTAATAAAGGTAATGGTGCAACTTTAGGATTGGGTAATTTTGATAACTCTCGTAAGGCGTATGGTGCATTAATTCAAGCTCTCAAAACCAATACAAAATCAAACTTACTTTCAACGCCATCCATTGTAACGATGGATAATGAAGAAGCTTATATTGTTGTAGGTCAAAACGTTCCATTTGTCACAGGATCAGTCACTACCAATAGTACGGGTATTAATCCATACACTACTGTGGAACGCAAAGACGTCGGTGTAACATTAAAAGTTATTCCACATATTGGTGAAGGCGGTACAGTGCGTCTGGAAGTAGAGCAAGAGGTCTCTGCTGTTCAGGATAGTCGTGGGCAAGCTGCTGACTTGGTGACAAGTAAACGTGCTATTAAAACAGCTGTTTTGGCCGAACATGGGCAGACTGTAGTGCTGGGTGGTTTGGTATCAGATGACACATCACTTTCAAGACAAGGTATACCAGGATTGAGTAGTATCCCTTATGTTGGGCGATTATTCCGATCGGATAATAGAAGTAATGTAAAACGTAATCTACTTGTCTTTATTCATCCAACAATTGTAGGCGATGCGAATGATGTTCGCCGTTTATCTCAGCAGCGCTATAATCAGCTTTATAGCTTGCAATTGGCTATGGATAAAAATGGTAATTTTGCAAAATTACCTGAGCAGGTTGATGATGTTTACAATCAAAAAATGACACCTCCAAGTATTGGAACTCAATCCAAAAATTATCAACAGGTTCCATCAGGTGGAAAAAGCACGACCATAACCACACCTGTGGCGGTAGAGCCTGCTGTTCAGAAACAGACCTTGCAGTTACCTGATCCGGAAGTGAATCGAACTAAAAATACAGTAACAACAACGACACTGCGTCCAAGCACGGCACCGTAGTAGCATGTTATGATTGATAAAAAATGAATAGGACATAGGCATGACTTGGAAACTGCAAGCAATTACTGGTGAATTTACTGGTCAAGAAATTAGTATTGATCGTGAGATGTTGGTGGGACGTCATCAAGATGCTGATTTGCTATTACAGGCCGCTGAAATTTCGCGTCGCCATGCGGCATTGCTTTTAAAGGACCAATTGTTATGGGTGCAAGACCTTAATTCATCAAATGGTACATTTGTAAACGATATTCGTATTGAGCAAGAAAAGCAGCTGCATGATGGCGATATTGTTCAATTTGCAAGTTTTAAATTTTCAGTACTAGCGCCTGCTCAAGAAAATAATGATTTACCTGAAATTGAAGCAGAGCCAGTACAAGCTGCACCGGCACAAGATTTAAGTGATCAAGGCATGCCAAGCCTTGCAGAGCGTGCTGCAGAGGTGGAAGTTCGCCACGATGGTATGCCGCAGAATATTTCTATTCCAAAACCTGCACCGATTCCTGAAGGAGTGAATATTCATGCTCAGCCTGAGCAAACTCCGGTTGCTATTGAAGAACCTGTTTCTCGTGTAGCTGAAGAAAAAGAGCAGCAAAAGAATGCATCTATTGGTTTAATTACTATTATTATTTTAGTGATTTTGGCTGTATTGGCATGGTTATTCTTTAAATAATTTGTTGGTGCTTTTACAATCAAGGCATGCTAAACGCATGCCTTTTTAATTTTGAGTAGAAGAAAATGTCTGTTGCACAACTAAGTAAGCGCGATTTAATTTTATTTGACCTAGATGGAACCTTGGTCGACTCTGCTGCCGATTTATATCGGTCTATGAACTTAAGTCTGCAATCACTCTGTTGGCCATTAGTAACAGAAGCACAAATACGGGAATGGGTAGGCAAAGGGGCTTCAAAACTTTGTGAAAGTGTTCTGCTTCATATATTTGGAAAATTGGATGCTGAACAACATCAGGTTTTATTGCAAAAGTTTATAGACATATATGGTGCAGAGCTGTGTGTAAATACTCAAATTTACCCAGGCGTACCTGAATTTTTAAGACATTGCCAAACTTTGAATATTAAAATGGCATGTGTGACCAATAAGCCTGTCAAACTTGCTCAAGGGTTACTAGATGCATTAGAGCTTTCTCCTTATTTCCAAGTTGTACTTGGAGGAGATAGCTTACCTGAAAGAAAACCACACCCACTGCCATTATTACATTGCATGGAAAGCCTAAAAACATCTGCTTCACAATCGTTAATGATTGGTGACTCAAGTAATGATATTGAAGCTGCACGCCGTGCCGGAATTGATTGTATTGTGGTTAGCTATGGCTATAATCATGGAGAAAATATCTATGATTGCCAACCTCAGCAAGTTGTTGATAGTCTTGCTGAGTTAATTGTCTAATGAAGAAAATGGAGATAAGAATGAATAAGCGTATGGTTTTTCGATGGCGTGTCTAAATCGAATCTAGAAAAACACACTTTTAAATCGAAACCATATTAGAGATGATTCATGACAACATTAGCGCAATTTGAGCAACTTAAGGCTGCTGGCTACAACACTATTCCAGTTTATCGCCAACGCTTGGCAGATACAGAAACCCCATTATCAGTTTTTGCCCGCTTTAAAGACCAAACACAAGCTTACTTATTTGAGTCGGTTGAGGGTGGAGAGAATTGGGCGCGCTACTCTATGATCGGATTGGGGGAATCGACAGTTTTTTCCTGCAATGCTGGTGTTTTATCTATACAGCATGCTGATGGGTCAATTACACAACAAGATTGTCTAGATCCGTTCCAATACATTCGTGAATTCCAAAAACAATTTAAAGTACCTCCAGCCGAGCTCTTACCGGATTTGCCAACCTTTACTGGCGGATTAGTAGGTTATTTGGGTTATGATGCAGTCCGCTATATCGAGCCACGTTTAAAGAATGTTCCTACAGCCGATCCAATTACGCTTCCAGATTTGTGGTTGATGCTTTCAAAAACAGTTATCGTTTTTGACAATCTTAAAGATACGTTATTTTTAATTGTTCATGCGGATGCAGAGCAGAGTAATGCCTATGCTGATGCACAGCAAAAATTAGATCAATTAGAACAACTGTTGGCAACACCAGTTAGTTTGCAAGCGAAGCCGCATACACCTCCACATTTTGAATCAATCACTGGTAAAGCAAAATTTTTAGAGACAGTAGAAAAAGTTAAAGAATACATCCGTGCTGGTGATGTGATGCAAGTTGTTCCAGGGCAGCGCATGGTTTCTGATTTTGATGGTGAAGCTTTACAGGTTTACCGTGCATTACGTCATTTAAATCCTTCGCCTTATCTATTTTTAGTTCAAGGGCAAACGATTACTGATAAGAAACCATTTCATATTGTTGGTTCTTCACCAGAAATTTTATCTCGTTTAGAAAATGGCATTGCTACAGTTCGGCCTTTAGCGGGAACCAGACCACGCGGTAAAACTAAAGAAGAAGATATTGCTCTGGAAAAAGATTTGCTTTCTGACGAAAAAGAGATTGCTGAACATTTAATGTTGATTGATCTTGGTCGAAATGATGTGGGACGCGTATCAAAAATAGGTAAGGTCCAAGTAACGGATCAAATGGTGATTGAGCGCTATTCACATGTCATGCATATTGTTTCAAATGTACAAGGCGAAGTGCGTGATGATATCGATGCACTTGATGTATTTAAGGCAACCTTCCCGGCAGGAACCTTATCCGGTGCCCCAAAAATACGCGCAATGGAAATTATTGATGAAGTAGAGCCCGTAAAACGAGGTGTCTTTGGTGGAGCAGTGGGATATTTAGGTTGGCATGGTGAAATGGATATGTCGATTGCAATCCGTACTTGTGTTATCCGTGATAAAAAAGTGTATGTGCAAGCTGGAGCAGGGCTTGTTGCTGACTCAAATCCAGAATCTGAGTGGAATGAAACCCAAATAAAAGCTCGCGCAGTGATCAAAGCGGTTGAATTATCATCAAACGGATTGATTTTATGAGTTTTTAGCGGTTTTTTTTAAAAAACCGCTTGCATCGTTTGGAAGTTTTGCTAAACTGCACACCGTTCCGATACGAAACGTACGAAACACTAAGAAACGCCGGCATAGCTCAGTTGGTAGAGCAACTGACTTGTAATCAGTAGGTCCACAGTTCGAATCCGTGTGCCGGCACCATTTTAAAGTGTTAAGTTGAATGAGTAAAGAACAGCACTGTAGATAAGTGCGATATTGGTGAGATTCCCGAGCGGCCAAAGGGGGCAGACTGTAACTCTGTTGCGAAAGCTTCGAAGGTTCGAATCCTTCTCTCACCACCATCCTAAACTTCGAATGAAGTGGTTATTACCAACGTTGCGGGAGTAGCTCAGTTGGTAGAGCGGCAGCCTTCCAAGCTGCATGTCGCGAGTTCGATCCTCGTCTCCCGCTCCATCGAAGGATAGTCGCTCTTATAGCTCAGTGGTAGAGCACTCCCTTGGTAAGGGAGAGGTCTCGAGTTCAAATCTCGATAAGAGCTCCAGATATTAAAGTTTGAGTGGATTTCCACAAAGTTTTCAGAAAGCAGACTATATAGTCTGCTTTTCAAGTATTGGGTGTCTGTTTTTTAGGCGATATGTCGATAAGCTGAGTTAGTTCAGCGCCATTTGTAGTTGGTTCGACGTAAACGAGGAAGATCATCATGGCTAAAGCCAAGTTTGAACGTAATAAACCACACGTAAACGTGGGTACAATCGGTCACGTTGACCATGGTAAAACAACTTTAACTGCTGCGATTGCAACTATTTGTGCAAAAACTTACGGCGGTGAAGCGAAAGATTACTCGCAAATCGACTCAGCACCTGAAGAAAAAGCACGTGGTATTACAATTAATACTTCACACGTAGAATACGATTCTCCAATTCGTCACTACGCACACGTTGACTGCCCGGGCCACGCCGATTACGTTAAAAACATGATCACTGGTGCTGCTCAGATGGACGGCGCGATCCTTGTATGTGCTGCGACTGACGGTCCAATGCCACAAACTCGTGAACACATCCTTCTTTCTCGTCAGGTTGGTGTACCTTACATCATCGTATTCTTAAACAAATGCGACCTTGTTGACGACGAAGAATTACTTGAATTAGTAGAAATGGAAGTTCGTGAACTTCTTTCTACTTACGACTTCCCAGGTGATGACACTCCAGTAATCCGTGGTTCAGCTCTTGCTGCTCTTAACGGTGAAGCAGGTCCTTACGGTGAAGAATCAGTTCTTGCTCTTGTAGCAGCTCTTGACTCTTACATCCCAGAACCAGAACGTGCTATCGACAAAGCATTCTTAATGCCAATCGAAGACGTATTCTCAATTTCTGGTCGTGGTACAGTAGTAACAGGCCGTGTAGAATCTGGTATCGTTAAAGTTGGTGAAGAAGTAGAGATCGTTGGTATTAAAGATACAGTTAAAACAACTGTAACTGGCGTAGAAATGTTCCGTAAACTTCTTGACGAAGGCCGTGCAGGCGAGAACTGTGGTGTATTACTTCGTGGTACTAAGCGTGAAGACGTACAACGTGGTCAAGTACTTGCTAAACCAGGTACAATCAAGCCGCACACTAAATTCGACGCAGAAGTATATGTACTTTCTAAAGAAGAAGGTGGTCGTCACACTCCATTCTTAAATGGTTACCGTCCACAGTTCTACTTCCGTACAACTGACGTAACTGGTGCGATCCAGTTGAAAGAAGGCGTTGAAATGGTAATGCCAGGTGACAACGTTGAAATGTCAGTAGAATTAATCCACCCAATCGCAATGGACCCAGGTCTACGTTTTGCGATCCGTGAAGGTGGTCGTACTGTAGGTGCTGGTGTTGTTGCGAAAGTAACTGCATAAGCATAATATAGTGACGTATTACGTCTCAAGTTGAGAGCTTTGGCTCTCAACTTGCTTTATAGGTCAGTAGTTCAATTGGTAGAGCGTCGGTCTCCAAAACCGAATGTTGGGGGTTCGAGTCCCTCCTGACCTGCCATATTTTGAAATAAAAAGCTTGATGCTGGCTTAGTTGTTCATATAATAAGTCGCGAGTTCTACGACGAGTACAAAAATGTCGAATGATAAATCGCGTGACGCATTGAGCGACGCGCCAATTCCTCAAAGAAATAATTCTGCTGAAGTTGTTCGTACTGGTTCGCCTTTAGATATCGTTCTATGGGTGATAGCAATTGCATTATTGCTCTCGGCTACCATGGTGAATCAGCATTTACCAGCGTATTGGGCCCCTGCAAATAATGTATGGGTGCGCGTTGGGGTAATTTTTGCTTGTATCGTTGTGGCTTTAGGTTTATTATACGCCACCCATCAAGGTAAAGGCTTCGTTCGTTTGCTGAAAGATGCACGAGTCGAATTGCGTCGAGTAACTTGGCCAACAAAACAAGAAACAGTCACTACATCGTGGCAGGTTCTATTGGTTGTAGTTGTTGCATCGTTAGTGTTATGGTGCTTTGACTATGGTTTGGGTTGGTTAATTAAGTTGATTATCGGGTAAAAGAGCTATGAAACGTTGGTACATTATTCATGCCTACTCTGGTTATGAAAAACAAGTGATGCGTTCACTTACAGAACGAATCCAGCGTAGCGCTGTTGCCGATAGCTTTGGTGATGTCCTAGTTCCTACCGAAGAAGTGGTAGAAATGAAGGACGGTAAGAAACGTAAATCTGAGCGTAAATTCTTTCCTGGCTATGTGTTAGTTGAAATGGAAATGAATGATGATACTTGGCACATTGTTAAAGAATGTCCAAAAGTATTAGGTTTTATCGGGGGTACACCTGAAAAACCTGCGCCAATCACTCAACGTGAAGCAGATGCGATTCTTGCGCGTGTACGTAATACTGGTGAAGCTCCACGTCCTAAGACGATGTTTGAACCAGGTGAAGAATTACTCGTTATTGACGGTCCATTCACAGACTTTAAAGGTGTGGTGGAAGAGGTTCAATACGACAAGTCACGTTTAACGTTGACGATTAACGTGTTTAATCGACCAACTCAGGTTGAACTCGAATTTCGCCAAGTCGAAAAAACGATTTAATCTTAATTGGTTGAAAAGCGCCCGATTTTATCGGGCATTGTTGTTGTAACAGTATTGTTACGTAGAAATTGGGGAGCCTAACGGCGCCTGTACCCAGAGGTATTTTAAAATGGCTAAGAAGATTGACGGCTATATCAAGCTGCAAGTTCCAGCTGGTAAAGCAAATCCATCTCCACCAATTGGTCCTGCACTAGGTCAACGTGGTGTAAACATCATGGCATTCTGTAAAGAATTCAATGCTGCTACACAAAAAGTTGAACCAGGTCTTCCAATTCCTGTAGTGATTACTGTGTACAACGACAAGTCGTTCACATTCATCATGAAAACTCCTCCAGCTTCTATTCTTCTTAAGAAAGCTGCTGGTATCCAAAAGGGTTCATCTGTACCTAACAAAACTAAAGTTGGTAAGTTGACTCGTGCTCAATTAGAAGAAATCGCGACTACTAAAGAACCAGACTTAACTGGTGCTGATTTAGACGCGCGTGTTCGTACCATTGCTGGTTCTGCACGTTCTATGGGCTTGGAAGTGGAGCTATAAGACATGGCAAAGTTAACTAAACGTCAAAAAGCCATTGCTGCTGCTGTAGAAGCAAACAAAGTTTACACTTTGGAAGAAGCAGTACAGGTTCTTAACAGCTTACCTGCTGCAAAGTTCAAAGAATCTTTAGACATCTCTGTAAACCTTGGCGTAGATCCACGTAAATCTGATCAGGTTGTTCGTGGTGCTACTACATTACCTGCAGGTACTGGTAAAACTGTACGTGTAGCTGTATTTGCTCAAGGCGCTCAAGCAGAAGCTGCTAAAGAAGCTGGTGCTGATGTTGTAGGTTTTGATGACCTTGCTGAAAGCATCCAAGGTGGAAACCTTGACTTTGATGTTGTGATCGCTGCTCCAGACGCTATGCGTGTTGTTGGTAAGCTCGGTACAATTCTTGGTCCACGTGGTTTAATGCCAAACCCTAAAGTAGGTACTGTAACTCCTGATGTTGCGAATGCTGTTAAAAACGCAAAATCTGGTCAGGCTCGTTACCGTGTAGACAAAGCGGGTATTATCCACGCTGCGATTGGTCAAGTTGGCTTTGATGCTGCTGCAATCCGTCAAAACGTTGAAACTTTAGTTGCTGACTTGAAAAAGTTAAAACCTGCAACTTCTAAAGGTGTATACATCAAAAAGATCACTTTGAGCTCAACTATGGGTCCTGGTCTTACTGTTGATGTAAACAACGTTTCTAACTAAGTTTTAACTTAGTTCTGTACAGAATTTTAAAGTCCTGATCGAGTAGGTAGCAAAAATAGAAATAAGTTTCTATTTTTGCGCAGTTAAAGCAACGCTTTGACTCTTGCTTATCAGGCGGACTTTGAATTGATGAATGAGAATTTATCAGCGTCAAAGACCTCAGGCGAGAAGGCGTTATTTTCGGATAGCGGCTTTTCTTAATAATCCAGCCTGCGTAGACGCGGTGGTGTGATTTGTTCCTCCTCCGCGTGTAAGTCGAAAGGCTTACGAATTGGGAGTGTGCCCATTGGGTGCATAAATCACCTTAGGAGGTTTTACAATGGCTCTTCTTATCGAAGACAAAAAACAGATCGTTTCAGAAGTAAGTGAAGTTGCTTCTAAAGCGTTTGCAGCCGTTGTTGCTGACTATCAAGGTTTAAGCGTAGAGCAATTAACAACACTTCGTGTTGAAGCTCGTAAGTTGGGTGTAACTACACGTATCGTACGTAACACTTTGGCTAAGCGCGCATTCCAAGGTACTCAATTTGATATCTTGAACGACAACCTTGTTGGTCCAACAATTCTAGGTTTTTCAACTTCTGAAGATGACATGGGTGCAGCTGCACGCTTGTTTGAAGAATTTGCAAAAACTAACAAAGCATTTGAATTAAAAGCTGCTGCATTTGACGGCAAAGTTTATCAAGGTGCTGATGTTAGCGTAATTGCTAATCTTCCAAACCAAGAGAAAGCGCTTACTATGCTTGCCTCTGTTCTTCAAGCTCCTATTTCGAAATTGGGTCGCCTCATTACAGCGCTCAAAGAGAAAAACGAGTCAGAAGCTGCTTAATCAATTTTACACACCATTCAATATCCATTTGGAGTTATTCTCATGGCTTTAACTAACGAAGAAATCTTAAACGCAGTTGCTGAAAAAACTGTTCTTGAACTTGTTGAATTAATTTCTGCTTTCGAAGAGAAATTCAACGTTTCAGCTGCAGCTGTTGCTGTTGCTGCTCCAGCTGGTGGCGCTGCTGCAGCTGCTGAAGAACAATCTGAATTCAACGTTGAGTTGACTTCTTTCGGTGCTAACAAAGTAGCTGTTATTAAAGCAGTTCGTGAAGCAACTGGCCTTGGTCTTAAAGAAGCTAAAGACCTAGTTGAAGGTGCTCCTCAAGTTCTTAAAGAAGGCGTTTCTAAAGAAGAAGGCGAAGAACTTAAGAAGAAACTTGAAGAAGCTGGTGCTACAGTTACACTTAAGTAATTGTAAAAGGAGTCGGTTTTTAAATCGGCTCCATAAAATGGCTGATGGCTCTTGGGTCATCAGCCTTTTTGCGTTACAATAATCGGCTCGATTTTTGTTAGTTTTGTTTGATTTTTAGAAAAATCTAAATAAAACAAGAAATTTCAAATGTTTACCAATATTTTTCTTTTTTAAAAATATTGTTAAGCGTTTTTATACCACTAAAAATTGCAGCATTTGTAAACAGTGGTGGCCATATCGGCCTGCGTAATTCCTTCTGAGCCCGTTCTGCAGGCGGGCTTAGTTTACTTTCCGAGGACTCCAGATGGCATACTCATATACCGAAAAGAAACGGATCCGTAAGAATTTTGGTAAATTGCCCCAAGTAATGGATGCACCGTACTTACTATCGATTCAGGTCGATTCGTACAGAACATTCTTGCAAGATGGCAAAACTCCAAAAAACCGCGAAGATATCGGTCTCCAAGCCGCATTTCGTTCAGTTTTTCCTATCGAAAGTTATTCTGGCAATGCTGCTTTAGAATTTGTTGAGTATAGCCTTGGTAAACCTGAGTTCGATGTACGCGAATGTATTCTTCGTGGTTCGACTTATGCGGCACCAATGCGCGTTAAAATTCGTTTGATTATTAAAGATCGCGAAACTAAATCAATTAAAGACGTACGTGAACAAGAAGTCTATATGGGTGAAATTCCACTCATGACTGAAAACGGTACCTTTGTTATCAATGGTACTGAGCGTGTAATCGTATCTCAATTACACCGTTCACCAGGCGTATTCTTTGACCATGATAAAGGTAAGACTCACTCAAGTGGTAAAGTGTTGTATTCAGCACGTATCATTCCTTACCGTGGTTCATGGTTAGACTTTGAATTTGATGCAAAAGACCTTGTTTACGTACGTATTGACCGTCGTCGTAAATTACTTGCTACTGTTGTGTTGCGTGCACTAGGTTATAACAATGAACAAATCTTGAATTTGTTCTACGAAAAAGTACCTGTGTATCTTGACATGGGTAGCTATCAAATTGACCTTGTTCCTGAGCGTTTACGTGGTGAAATGGCTCAATTTGATATTGCTGACAATGAAGGTAAAGTCATTGTTGAGCAAGGCAAACGTATTAATGCGCGTCACGTACGTCAAATGGAAGCTGCAGGTTTAACTAAACTTTCAGTTCCTGATGAATACTTATATGAACGTATTACGGCTGAAGATATTACTTTACGTGATGGTGAAGTAATTGCTGCAAATACGTTGTTAAGCCATGAAGTAATGGTGAAGTTGGCAGAAGGTGGTGTTAAACAATTTAACATCCTATTCACGAACGACATCGACCGTGGTTCATTTGTTGCTGATACATTGCGTGCAGACACAACAGCGGGACGTGAAGAAGCATTAGTAGAAATCTACAAAGTGATGCGTCCAGGCGAGCCGCCAACAAAAGAAGCTGCTGAAAACCTATTCAATAACTTATTCTTCTCTTCTGAGCGTTATGACTTATCTCCAGTAGGTCGTATGAAGTTCAACCGTCGTCTAGGTCGTCCTTACGAAGTTGGTACTGATCAAAAATCTCGTGAAGTTGAAGGTATTTTATCGCACGAAGATATCATCGATGTATTACGTACGTTGGTTGAAATCCGTAACGGTAAAGGCGAAGTAGACGATATCGACCATTTAGGTAACCGTCGTGTACGTTCTGTTGGTGAAATGACAGAGAACCAATTCCGTGTTGGTTTAGTACGTGTTGAGCGTGCTGTTAAAGAGCGTTTAAGCCAAGCAGAAACTGATAACTTGTCTCCACAAGACTTGATTAATGCTAAGCCAGTTGCTGCTGCAATCAAAGAATTCTTTGGTTCAAGCCAGTTATCTCAATTCATGGACCAAAACAACCCATTATCTGAGATTACACATAAGCGTCGTGTATCTGCGCTTGGCCCAGGTGGTTTAACACGTGAACGTGCAGGCTTTGAAGTACGTGACGTACATCAAACTCACTATGGTCGTGTGTGTCCAATTGAAACGCCTGAAGGTCCAAACATTGGTTTGATTAACTCGCTTTCTGTATATGCAAAAGCGAATGACTTCGGTTTCTTGGAAACACCATACCGTAAAGTTGTAGATGGTCGTGTAACTGATGATGTTGAATATTTATCTGCAATTGAAGAAGTAGGTACTGTTATTGCACAGGCCGACTCAGCAGTAGATAAAGATGGCAACTTAACAGAAGAATTTGTTTCTGTTCGTCACCAAGGTGAATTCGTACGTATGCCACCTGAAAAAGTGACGCATATGGACGTTTCTGCACAGCAGGTTGTATCTGTTGCTGCATCACTTATTCCATTCCTTGAACACGATGACGCGAACCGTGCATTGATGGGTTCGAACATGCAACGTCAGGCTGTTCCTACTTTACGTGCTGACAAGCCTCTTGTTGGTACTGGTATGGAAGCGAACGTAGCACGTGATTCGGGTGTGTGTGTAATCGCAAACCGTGGTGGTGCAATTGAATATGTAGATGCTTCTCGTATCGTTATTCGTGTAAACGAAGATGAAATGGTTGCAGGTGAGGCAGGTGTAGATATCTATAACCTCATCAAATATACACGTTCGAACCAAAATACTTGTATTAACCAAAATGTTATCGTGAATTTGGGCGACAAAGTTGCTCGTGGTGACATCTTGGCAGATGGTCCGTCAACAGACATGGGTGAACTTGCGCTTGGTCAAAACATGCGTGTAGCGTTCATGACATGGAATGGTTACAACTATGAAGACTCGATCTTATTATCTGAGCGTGTTCTTCAAGAAGACCGTTTAACTTCTATTCATATTCAAGAATTGTCATGTGTGGCTCGTGATACTAAGTTAGGTGCAGAAGAAATTACTGCCGATATTCCTAACGTAGGTGAAGCTGCGCTTTCTAAACTTGATGAATCAGGTATCGTTTATATCGGTGCTGAAGTTACTGCTGGTGACATCTTAGTTGGTAAAGTAACGCCTAAAGGCGAAACTCAGTTAACTCCTGAAGAAAAATTGCTTCGTGCAATCTTTGGTGAAAAAGCTGCTGACGTTAAAGATTCATCTTTACGTGTTCCATCTGGTACTAAAGGTACAGTTATCGACGTTCAAGTCTTCACTCGTGATGGCTTAGAGAAAGATGACCGTGCATTAGCGATTGAAAAAGCACAGCTTGATTCTTATCGTAAAGACTTGAAAGAAGAATATAAAATCTTCGAAGAAGCGGCTCGTGAACGTGTAATCCGTTTACTTAAAGGCCAAGAGTCTAATGGCGGTGGTTCAACTAAACGTGGCGATAAACTTTCTGAAGATTTATTGTCTGGTTTAGAGCTTGTTGATTTACTTGAAATTCAACCGACAGATGAAGCAATTGCTGAGCGTTTAACTCAGATTCAAGTGTTCTTGAAAGAGAAGAGCGCAGAAATCGATGAGAAATTTGCTGAGAAGAAACGTAAGCTTGCAACAGGTGATGAGTTAACAACTGGCGTATTGAAAGTTGTTAAAGTTTACTTAGCTGTTAAACGTCGTATTCAGCCTGGTGATAAGATGGCTGGTCGTCATGGTAACAAGGGTGTTGTTTCTAACATCTTACCTGTTGAAGACATGCCACACGATGCGAACGGTGTACCTGTAGATATCGTATTGAACCCGTTGGGCGTACCATCTCGTATGAACGTGGGTCAGATTCTCGAGACTCACTTGGGTATGGCGGCTAAAGGGCTTGGTGACAAAATCGAAAAAATGTTGAAAGAACAGCGTACAGTTTTAGAACTACGTGAATTCTTAGACAAGATTTATAACAAAGTCGGTGGCGAGCAAGAAGATCTTGATAGCTTGACTGATGATGAAATCCTAGCACTTTCAGGCAACTTGCGTGCTGGTGTTCCTTTGGCTACTCCTGTATTTGATGGTGCTGAAGAAAGTCAAATTAAAGATTTACTTGAGTTGGCTGACATTTCACGTACAGGTCAAACAGTATTGTTTGATGGACGTACAGGTGAACAGTTTGACCGTCCAGTAACTGTTGGTTACATGTACATGTTGAAGTTGAACCACTTGGTTGATGACAAGATGCATGCGCGTTCAACTGGTTCGTACTCATTAGTTACACAACAACCGCTTGGTGGTAAAGCACAATTCGGTGGTCAGCGTTTCGGTGAGATGGAAGTATGGGCACTTGAAGCATACGGTGCAGCATATACACTCCAAGAAATGCTCACAGTGAAGTCGGATGACGTTGAAGGCCGTACTCGCATCTATAAGAATATTGTAGATGGTAACCATTATATGGATCCGGGTATGCCTGAATCGTTCAACGTATTGACCAAAGAGATCCGTTCTTTAGGTATCAACATTGAACTGAAAAATGGTGATTAAGTCGTAAGACTCACGATTTTTTAGGAAAAAACAATATTTGTGACCCAGTCGGGTAAGCGAGGCTTCCCGACACACGGAGAAAAAAATTGAAAGACTTGCTCGATATCATGCGTAAGAAAACGGATTCAGATGGTCATGCGCCAGTTGAGTTCGACCGTATCCGTATTGGTCTTGCGTCACCAGAAATGATTAAGTCATGGTCTCATGGTGAAGTTAAAAAACCTGAGACGATCAACTATCGTACGTTCAAGCCAGAACGTGACGGTTTATTCTGTGCCAAAATCTTTGGTCCAGTAAAAGATTACGAATGCTTGTGTGGTAAATACAAGCGTATGAAATACAAAGGCGTCATTTGTGAAAAATGTGGCGTTGAAGTAACTACAGCGAAAGTTCGTCGTGAACGTATGGGTCACATTGAACTTGCTTCTCCAGTTGCGCATATCTGGTTCTTAAAATCGTTACCTAGCCGTATCGGTTTATTACTTGATATGACACTTCGTGATATCGAACGTGTATTGTATTTCGAATCATATGTTGTTACTGATCCTGGCATGACGCCTTTCGAAAAGTATCAACTTCTTAATGACGAAGAATACTTTACAGCTTTAGAAGAGCACGGTGACGAGTTCGTTGCAAAAATGGGTGCGGAAGCAGTTCAAGACTTGTTGAAAGACATTGATCTTGAAGCTGAGATTGCTCGTTTACGTGAAGAAATTCCTCAAACAACTTCTGAAACGAAGTTGAAAAAAGCATCTAAACGCTTGAAATTGATGGAAGCATTCAAAGACTCGAACAACAAGCCAGAATGGATGGTAATGAATGTACTTCCGGTGCTTCCACCAGATTTACGTCCATTAGTTCCACTTGAAGGTGGTCGTTTCGCGACTTCTGACTTGAACGATTTATATCGTCGTGTAATTAACCGTAACAACCGTTTGAAGCGTCTTCTTGACCTTGCAGCGCCGGACATCATCGTACGTAACGAAAAACGTATGTTACAAGAGTCTGTAGATGCGTTGCTTGATAACGGTCGTCGTGGTCGCGCAATTACTGGTTCTAACAAACGCCCATTAAAATCTTTGGCAGACATGATCAAAGGTAAACAAGGTCGTTTCCGTCAGAACTTGTTAGGTAAGCGTGTTGACTACTCTGGTCGTTCGGTAATTACTGTAGGTCCTACTTTACGTCTTCACCAATGTGGTCTTCCGAAGAAAATGGCACTTGAATTATTCAAGCCATTCATTTTCGCGAAATTACAAGCTTCAGGTCAGGCAACAACCATTAAAGCTGCGAAGAAAATGGTTGAGCGTGAGACTCCGGAAGTTTGGGACGTTCTTGCATCTGTAATTCGTCAACACCCAGTAATGTTGAACCGTGCGCCAACACTTCACCGTTTAGGTCTTCAAGCATTTGAACCTATTCTTATTGAAGGTAAGGCAATCCGTCTTCACCCACTCGTTTGTGCTGCGTTTAACGCCGACTTCGATGGTGACCAAATGGCGGTACACGTTCCATTGACACTTGAAGCACAGTTAGAAGCTCGTGCATTGATGATGTCAACAAACAACATCTTGTCACCAGCAAACGGTGAGCCAATTATCGTTCCTTCTCAGGACGTTGTCTTGGGTCTTTACTACATCACACGTGATGCAGTAAATGCTAAAGGTGAAGGCATGGTGTTTGCGGATACTCACGAAGTAAACCGTGCACTTGCAACTGGTCAAGTTGCGATTCATGCTCGTGTTAAAGTACGTGTGCATCAAACTGTTATCAATGAAAATGGTGAGCGTGAACAGCAAACTATTATTGTTGATACGACACCAGGTCGTTGCTTACTTTGGGAAGTTGTTCCAGAAGGTTTAAGCTTTGACATGATCAACCTTGAGATGACTAAAAAGAACATCTCTAAGTTAATCAACTCTTGCTACCGTAAACTTGGTTTGAAAGATACAGTTATCTTTGCTGACCAGTTAATGTACTTGGGCTTCCGTCAAGCGACTCGTTCAGGTGTATCTGTAGGTATGGAAGACATGTTAATTCCACCTACGAAACACACAATTATTGATAAAGCTGAAACAGAAGTTCGTGAAATCGAACAACAGTTCGAACAAGGTTTCGTAACTGCTGGTGAGCGTTATAACAAAGTTGTCGATATTTGGGCGCGTACAAACGACCAAGTTGCGAAAGCGATGATGGATAACTTGTCTTACACACTTGTGAAAAACAAACAAGGTGAAGACGAGAAGCAAAAATCATTCAACAGCATCTATATGATGTCTGACTCTGGTGCCCGTGGTAGTGCGGCGCAGATTCGTCAGCTTGCTGGTATGCGTGGTTTGATGGCAAAACCGGATGGCTCGATTATTGAGACACCAATTAAAGCGAACTTCCGTGAAGGTTTAACAGTACTTCAGTACTTTATTTCTACACACGGTGCGCGTAAAGGTTTGGCCGATACAGCATTGAAAACAGCGAACTCTGGTTACTTGACTCGTCGACTTGTAGACGTAGCACAAGACTTGGTAATTACTGAGCCTGATTGTGGTACAAATGGCGGCCTAGTAATGACTCCATTCATTCAAGGTGGTGATGTCATCGAGCCATTACGTGACCGTGTATTAGGTCGTGTAACTGCTGAAGATGTACGTCGTGCCTCTGATGATGAAGTTGTATTACCTCGTGGTACGTTAATTGACGAGAAAATCGCAGCTCAGCTTGAAGAAGCTGGTGTCGATGAAGTTAAAGTACGTTCAGTAATCGCATGTGAATCTACATTCGGTGTATGTGCTCGTTGTTATGGTCGTGACCTTGCACGTGGTCACTTGGTGAACCCAGGTGAATCAGTAGGTGTAATGGCTGCGCAATCAATTGGTGAGCCAGGTACACAGTTAACGATGCGTACGTTCCACGTAGGTGGTGCTGCGAGCCGAACTTCTGCTGCAAACAGTGTTCAAGTACGTAACAAAGGTACTGTACGTTTCCACAACGTGAAAACTGTACAACACGCGAAAGGTCACTTGGTTTCAGTTTCACGTTCAGGTGAAATTGGTATTGCCGATGAGTTAGGTCGTGAGCGTGAGCGTTATAAACTTCCTTACGGTGCAAGCATCTTGTTGAAAGATGGTGAAGTCGTTGAGGCAGGTGGTATCGTTGCAACTTGGGATCCGCATACACATCCATTAGTAACAGAAGTTGCTGGTAAAGCACGTTTCAGTCAAATCGCTGATGGTGTAACTGCAACATCGAAAACTGATGATGCAACTGGTATGACAACTGTTGAAATCTTGCCTGTAACAGCACGTCCTGCTTCTGGTAAAGATTTACGTCCAGCAATCGTATTGGATACGGCTGATGGCGGCGAACAGTTCTACTTCTTGCCACAAAACACAATTGTTACCGTTCGTGATGGCGAAACAATTGGTGTGGGTGACGTTATTGGTCGTGTACCACAAGAATCTTCACGTACTCGTGATATTACCGGTGGTCTTCCACGTGTTGCTGACTTGTTCGAAGCACGTAAGCCGAAAGAACATGCGATCTTGGCAGAAGTGTCTGGTATCGTAAGCTTTGGTAAAGAGACTAAAGGTAAGAACCGTTTAGTAATTACTCCAGATGACGGTTCTGAAATTTACGAAGAGTTGATTCCAAAATGGCGTCAAATCAACGTGTTTGAAGGTGAACATGTGAACCGTGGTGAAACCATTTCTGATGGTCCACAAAACCCACATGACATCTTACGCTTGAAAGGCGAAGTTGCTTTAACTAACTACATCGTGAACGAAGTTCAAGACGTTTACCGTCTCCAAGGTGTAAAAATCAACGATAAGCACATTGAAGTTATCGTACGTCAAATGTTGCGTAAAGTTGATATCATCGATGGTGGTGATACAAGCTTCATTAAAGGCGAACAAGTGGATTACATCCGCGTTGTTCAAGAGAACCAAGCTGTCTTGGCTCAGAACAAGTTCCCTGCGAAGTTTGAACGTCAATTGATGGGTATTACGAAAGCATCGCTTTCTACTGACTCGTTCATCTCTGCTGCATCGTTCCAGGAAACAACTCGTGTGTTAACTGAAGCGGCTGTAACAGGTAAAGAAGATGATTTACGCGGCTTGAAAGAGAACGTTGTAGTGGGTCGCTTGATTCCAGCTGGTACTGGTCTTGCATACCATTTAGAACGTCGTCGTCAAGAAGCAGAAGCTGCAGAACATGAGCTTCATAATGACTTCAGCGAAGTAGACCAAGCATTTAGCCAAGCTTTAAACTCAGAACAATTCTAAGCTTAAAGTTTTATTAAAAAGACGCCTTAGGGCGTCTTTTTTGTGGAAAAAATAAGCTATTTTTACAAAAGTCTATTAAAGCACTCTTAATCTATTACTTAATGAGAAAAAACTCTCCATGAAAGCATACTATCCTAGGCACAACTGAGTAGAGGAGTAGCTTTCAATGAAAAAAATGATGATGATTGCAGGTGTGGGTCTGATGTCAACCACTCTATTTGTAGGTTGCCAAAATGCAAGTCCAGAAAGTAAACGTATTGGTTCTGCAGCTATTGGTGGCGGTGCAGGGGGTGCGGTAGGTAAACATGTAGGCGGTAATATTGGTGCAGGTTTAGGGGCAGCTCTTGGCGCAGGCGTTGCAGCAAATGCAAAAGGGTCTAACAGTAAAACTGTACGTAACAGTGCAATTGGTGCCGGTGTTGGTGCAATCTTAGGTGGAGCAGTGATTGGTGGTGATGCTGGTGCTGCTGCAGGTGGAGCACTTGGTGGTAGTGCGGGCGCGGCCTATGAAGAGAAAAAAGGGAAATACTAAGAGTACCTTTAAACATATTTAAACTAGAAGCTCTTTATAAAATAAGAGCTTCTATTTTCTTTGCTTATTAGATTGAAATTTAAATAATAACTAGACCTAGAATGCTTTTACAAAATATCAATCTATTGCCACAGTGCGATAACATAAACTGATCAAATTCCTCATAAAAGAAGATTATGCTTTGATTAGAGCACAATGGAGTGAGTATGGTCATGAAAAAAACAATTGGTTTAATTTCTACTTTAATGTTATCTGCATTCATGTTCACTGGTTGTCAGAATATGAGTCCATCTGATCAGCGTATTGGTGCAGCAGCATTAGGCGGTGCTGTTGGTGGTGGTGTCGGTAACCATGTTGGTGGCGGTCTAGGTGCTGGTGTAGGTGCAGCAGCTGGTGCGGGTGTAGGGGCGAATGCTAAAGGTAGTAATAAGAGTTCCACAACAAGTAGTGCTATCGGTGCCGGTATTGGATCTGTAGTAGGGAAAGCCATTTTTGGGGGTGACACAGGCGCTGCGATTGGTGGAGCACTTGGTGGTGGTGCCGGCGCTGCGATTGAAGAAAAGCGTTAGAATTTACTAAAATAAAAATAAGTGCCTTTAGGCACTTATTTTTTATGGGTATAAGGCTTTTGCCTTTTTTCTACGGATGTATAGCGTCTTTTGCACTTCAGCAATTCTCACACCTGATTCATCAAAAATATTTAAATGATATGTTCTAAGCACTGGAGCATAGTTCTCGGCAAGTTCTCGAATCTGTTCAATTTCTGCTAAGTCAACTCGAATGTCAGCATAAACAGTGCTTCGCCCAGGCGATAAAAAATTAATCTCAGCCGCTTTATCCCAAACTATATATTTTGATCCAAGGTGATGCATAAGAATCAGCATATAAAATGGATCAACCATAGAATAAAGACTTCCCCCAAAATGAGTTCCTACCAAATTTTGGTTTTTCCAGGTCAGTGGCATTTTTACCCGAACATGACAGAGCTCTAAATTCATGATTTCAATATGAATCCCTGCACCGCGGTAGGGAGGATAATAATTAAATAAGAATTTAGAAATTGAGGGAATGTTCTGAAGTTTTTTTAAAATAGCCATAATAGTCAATTTTTTTTATTGCAACACTGGTCATACTAGATAAGTATCATCTTTTTTATATTGATGGCAATGCTTTATCCGATTAACGACATGATCGATTGAAAAACAAAATAGGAAATGATTATGCAGCCAAAGATTTATACAGTAACAACAAGTGATCAACAAACTCTATGCGCTAAGGCTTGGGGTGATGAGAAAAATACTCCATTAGTTTTAGTACATGGTTATCCAGATAATCAGGAAGTATGGGAATCGGTCATTGAGCATTTGATCAATGATTTTTATATTGTTACTTATGATGTCCGTGGAGCGGGTTTGTCATCTATTCCTAAACGAATACGAGATTATCGTTTAGAACGTTTATCTTTAGACTTACAAGAAGTCGTCGATGAAGTACTCCCAAATCGACAGTTCCATATGGCTGCCCATGATTGGGGATCAATTCAGTCTTGGGAGTCTGCAACTGAACCTAAATTTAAAGGCCGTTTACTCTCTTATACAACCATTTCTGGTCCTTGTTTAGATCATGCTGCGCTGTTCTTAAGAGATAAATTTAAAACGACGCCTGCAAAAATCTTAAAAATACTAACAAAATCATGGTATATCGGTGCTTTCCATTTACCATTAATTGCTCCGACGGTCTGGTCTCTTTTTACTCCAGAAAAATGGGGCAAAATATTAAAAGACTTAGAGAGAAAAGATAATTTACCGTTAAATAGTAATATTGCTGCTGATGGTAAATACGGGATTAATTTATATCGTGCGAATTTTATTCCTCGCTTAACAACTCCTCGCCAGCGTTATGCACAGTGTCCAGTCAAAGCAATAATTTTAAAATACGATACTTTTGTGAGTCCTGAATATATTACGGAAGCAATGCCAAAATGGGTTGAAAACTTTGAGTATGTTGAGCTTGAAGCAAACCATTGGGCGATTCTGAGTCAGGCTGAAAAAGTGGCAGGACATATTCGTCAGTTCATCGAATCACAAAGTTAATAAGTGACTGTTTAATTTACAAAACTGATAATTTGGCGATATTTTCGGCTTCGTAGATGTGAATCTGATAGAATATCGCCTTTTGTTTTGTTCTGAATTTGTTCATGAATGCTGTTGTTGTGGCGATTGCTGTGATGTTTTTACTATCACTAGCACGCGTTTCTGTCGTATTGACATTAGTGGTCTCTGCCATTGTTGGTGGTCTTGTCGCGGGTTTAAGTCTTTCTCAAACAGTTGAAGCTTTTAATGCTGGTCTTGGTGATGGAGCCGAAGTTGCTCTCGCTTATGCTGTATTAGGTGCATTTGCACTCGCTCTCTCTAAATCGGGTTTACCCGACCTGCTTGCTCATAAACTTATTGGTCTGTTGGGAATGGAAGCGGGGAAAAGCCGTGAAACCAAAGTAAAATATTTACTCTTAGGTATTTTACTTATTGCTGCCATTTTCTCTCAAAACCTCATACCGGTTCATATCGCGTTTATTCCTGTACTGGTGCCGCCATTATTACGAGTCATGAATCATTTAAAACTAGACCGCCGTGCAGCAGCTTGTGTCCTGACTTTAGGTTTAGTAGGTACTTATATTTTTCTACCCGTTGGCTTTGGTGCGATTTTTCTTGAACAAATTTTGATGGGGAATATCAACAAAATTGGTGCTGCTTATGGCTTGCATGTAGAACGTGGGATGATGCCAATTGGCATGGCTATTCCAGTTTTAGGTATGGTTTTAGGTACTTTAGTTGCAGTATTTATTAGTTACCGTAAGCCAAGAATTTATGCGGACCGTGCCATTACCCCTGTAGCTACCATTGATTTAGACAAACCTCTGCGTGCAACAGCGCAAGATGAAACAGTAGATCTAAAAGCAGATGCAGAAGAACTTAAACACGAAGCAGAGCAAGGCCCAGTAATTGCGAAAAAAACAATTTTTATGGCTTTGCTCGCGATTGGTCTTACCTTAGTTGCACAGCTTTATTCCGGCTCAATGATTTTGGGTGGTTTAGTAGGATTTGCGGTTCTGTCTACAGCCGGCATTTTTAAATGGCAAGATGCAGATGATGTCTTTGTACAAGGCATGCGAATGATGGCTCTAGTAGGCTTTATTATGATCTCTGCCGCCGGTTTCGCTTCAGTCATGACGCATACAGGAGATATCAATCAACTGGTTAAAGGGGTGGTTGAAATCATTGGTGATAATCGTGCGCTCGCGGCTTTCTTAATGCTGAGTATTGGTTTATTTGTCACGATTGGTATTGGTTCATCTTTTTCAAGTGTGCCTGTTTTAGCAGTTATTTATGTACCTTTATGTGTACAGTTTGGTTTTTCGCCATTAGCGACAATTGCATTGATTGGTACAGCGGCGGCTTTAGGTGATGCTGGATCTCCAGCTTCCGATTCTACCTTAGGACCAACAGCTGGTTTAGGGGTCGATGGACAACATGACCATATTTGGGATACCGTCATTCCAACATTTATCCACTTTAATATTCCATTGTTAGTTTTTGGTTGGATTGCAGCCATGGTTTTATAAGTTTTTTATAATATATTAAATTAAAACCTTCTTAATAATTATCTTAAGATAAGCATTAAGAAGGTTTTTTTATGCTCTAAATAAAATATGTATTTAAAATAAATTATATTAAAATACTCGGAATTTAAAGTATATTAAAAAGGTTGGTTATATAAAATAATTCTGATTAATTAAGTTGGAATAAAAACCAATTAAAATGGTTGGTTAATATATATTTTTATTTAAAACAGTTATTTAAAAATAAATATAAAAATAATTATATAATGGGTGTTGCATCAATTTAAAATAAATGTTTATTATAAATATAAATAAGGTTGGAGATATTAACGTGTTCAAAAAAGCTTTGATTATTGCATTAATGGGGATGTCTTCATTTACTTTTGCTGGTAATTGGCAAGTAAAATTTGGGGGTAGTGTTATTGCTCCATCTGACGATACAACAACTGCTTTAGGTGTAGTAAAAGCTGATCATGAATATGCATTTACACCATCAGTTGAATACTTTTTCGGTGAATCACCTTTTTCGGCAGAATTATTATTAGCAGCGCCGGTTAATCATGATGTTTTATTAGATGGTAAAAATGTAGCACGTATTAAACAATTACCTCCGACAATTACCGCAAAATATCATTTTAAAAACTCAACTCGTTTCACACCGTATATTGGTATCGGGGCGACAGCATTTATTCCTTGGGATGAGCAAGGTGTTGCTGACAAAGTAAAAGAAGATTTTGGTGTAGCTGGACAAGTTGGTTTTAACTTCCAACCTGCTGATGCGAAAAATTGGGGTGTATTTGTAGATGTTCGCTATGCGGATATTAGCCCAGAAGTTACTTTAACAAATGGTGCTAAATTTGACTTGGATATTAATCCGTTCGTTTACACTTTAGGTTATAGCTATAAATTTTAAGCATAATAATAAATAGAAAAAATATAATAACAAACCTAGACTCAGGCACCTCACATAGATTTTATGTGAGGTTTTTTATTTTATTGCTCTCACTAAAAAAAGCATAAAACAGACAGTTTTATACATATTCTTTTGGTCTTTATTTTTAAACTATTTTTTATATCTTTAAAGGAATAACCTCATGAATAGAAAATTTGCCATAGGTCTAGCACTTTTTAGTGGCATTACTCTTGCTCATAATGTACAGGCTGCTAGTTTCTCCTGTAATGCTGCAAAAACTAAGACTGAGCTGAGTATTTGCAAAAATCGTTCTTTAAATGATGCTGATGTCAAAATGGCAACAACATATCAAATTGTTTTACATGCATTGCCAATGGGTGGCCGTGATAATCAAAAAGATACACAGCAGCAGTGGTTAAAAAAAAGAAATGCTTGTGCAGCTAATGTAAGTTGTATTTCTAAAGCTTATCAGCAGAGACAACAACAATTGGACTCTATCTTGCAAGATAGGGTACTAAGTCATGGTCCGTTTTAATTAAAGAAAAATTTTTTAATATTCAGGATTGAAAAATTGTAGAAGTACTCCATTCATAAAGCATTCGAGAACAAACAAACTTCAAAATTTAAGGAGTGATTTATGAGTGAACAAGCATCACAAAATTATAGTTTCCAAGCAGAAGTAGCCCAGCTTTTACATTTAGTGACGCATTCTCTCTATTCGAACCCTGAAATTTTCTTACGTGAACTTATCTCTAATGCATCTGATGCATGTGATAAGTTGCGTTTTGAAGGAATTAATCATCCTGAATATTATGAAAATGATCCGGACTTACATGTACGCATCAGCTTAAACAAAGAAGATAAAACTTTAACGATTTCTGATAACGGTATTGGATTAAGCCAACAAGAAGCAATTGATAACTTGGGTACTATTGCAAAATCAGGTACTAAAGACTTCATGTCAAAATTAACGGGCGACCAGAAAGCGGATGCTCAGTTGATTGGTCAGTTTGGTGTTGGTTTCTACTCAGGTTTTATTGTTGCCGATAAAATTACAGTTGAATCACGCCGCGCAGGTCTCGATGCTTCTGAAGGGGTGCGTTGGATCAGCGGTGGCACAGGTGAGTTTGAAGTTCAGCAAATTGATAAAGCTTCACGCGGTACTGACATTATTCTTCACTTGCGTGATGACGCGCTTGATTATTTAGAGTCTTATAAAGTTAAGCAAATCGTTAATAAATACTCTGACCACATTAGCTTGCCAATTGAAATGCAAAAAGAAGTTTGGCAGGAAGAGGAGGTTGCTGAAGGTGAAGAGCCTAAAGGCGGCCAAATGGTCAAGACTGATGAATGGGAAGCGATTAACTCTGCAAGTGCTTTATGGACACGTAACAAGAGTGAAGTGACTGAAGAGCAATATGTTGAGTTCTATAAAAACTTAACTCATGACTTCGAAGCACCACTGGCTTGGGCACACAACCGTGTTGAAGGTAGCACCGAATATACCCAATTACTTTATATTCCAAGTAAAGCGCCACATGACATTTTTACACGTGAAGCAAAAGCGGGAATTAAGCTGTATGTAAAACGTGTTTTCATTATGGATGACGCGGATAATTTAATTCCAAACTATTTACGCTTTGTTCAAGGTGTCGTGGACAGTGCCGATTTACCGCTTAATGTGAGCCGTGAGTTGTTGCAAGAAAGCCGTGATGTTAAAACAATTCGTGAAGGTAACGCACGCCGTGTACTCACTTTGCTTGATGGTTTAGCTAAATCAGAAGATGAAAAAGACCAAGAAAAATTCAAGACCTTCTACACTGAGTTTGGCTCAGTACTTAAAGAAGGCTTGGGCGAAGACTTTGGTAACCGCGAACGTATTTTAAAATTATTACGTTATGCAACTTCAACAAATGATGAAGTGGTAACTTCTTTTGCAGACTATAAAGCGCGCATGAAAGAAGGCCAAAAAGCCATTTATTATGTTACTGCTGACAGCTTAGCTGCTGCTAAAAACTCTCCACAGCTAGAGTTGTTTAAGAAAAAAGGCATTGAAGTATTGTTAATGGCAGAGCGTGTTGATGAGTGGGCAATGAACTTTGTTCATGAGTTTGACGGTACGCCATTAAAGAATGTATCTAAAGGCGCTGTTGATTTAGGTGACTTGCAAGATGCAGAAGAGAAAAAGGCACTAGAGCAAGCGGCTGAACAGTTTAAACCTGTTGTTGAGAAATTAAGTGACTCGTTGAAGGCTAAAACTAAAGAAGTACGTGTAACGACCCGTTTGGTAGACTCTCCTGCGTGTTTAGTAACAAGTGAAGGTGAGTTGTCTCCTCAACTTATTCGTATGCTCAAACAAGCAGGGCAAGCTGTACCTGAAATCAAGCCAATTTTAGAAATTAACCCTGAGCATCCTTTAGTGAAAAAGCTTGAAGGTTCAGAACAGTTTGATGACTTGGCAAACGTGATTTTTGATCAGGCTGTGATTGCAGAAGGTGGTTTACCAGAAGACCCGGCAGCTTATGTGAAGCGTATTAATAGCTTATTGTTGAAATAATATTTGATGTAAAAAAAGCCTCTGAACTGTCAGAGGCTTTTTTGTGGATAAAGAAAGAGTTATCCACAACTTGATGATTTTTGGTTAAAAATTAGCTTCTAAATTCATTTGAACACTAAGCTGATGTTTTGGGTCATCATCAATATGATTAAAAAAATTAAGATCATTTTGCATAAAAATCCAATCTCGCCATACGGGTTGGCGCCATGAAATATAAGGTCCCCAACTATTTACCCGCATGTCATTTTTGGTATATACACCGCCACTATAAATGCCGTAAGTCAGGCTATTATCTTTTACAAACTCAAATTGTTGAAAAGTCCAATTGCCCCAGTTGAATTCTTCATTTTCACTCTTATTCACATTAAATTTGTTAGCGAACAGGGTGTTGTCTTGCATCTTTTGCGTTAAGTTTAGCGTGGTTTCAGTATAGTTTCGGCTGGTTGAGCCATAGCGAAAGACTTGTTCGGTATCTATGCTAATGTTATGTCTTAAATTCCATTTTTTCTTGGCAAGAAATTGTACATAAACATCACTTTCTGAATTTGAGCCTAAATCAAGATTATTTTCGAAAGGCATCCATGTTGAAATCGTATCCCAGCTTGCAGTAATTGGGTTGCTGATCGAAATATGGGGTGTTGAAGCTTTCTTCTTTTTCTTACCCAAGGTTTTATAAGGTTGTTTGTGCTGGGTTGCACGGTTCCACAGCGTATCATTTCCAAACACGGCCATCAGGTCCTGAATGAGTGCTGCATCTGAATCATTATTATTTTCTACTTCACATGGTGAATTTGAAAAAGTTACAGAATGACTTTTGCTTTTTATGAATAGGCTCGATGGATGTAGGGAGCGTCTCGTGGAGCGTTGATGCTTTAAGGACGTAGAGAAAAGCTGTGTATGAGGGATTAAAACCAACATACCTAAACTATAAATACAAAGTAGAGCTTTAGATTTATATTCAAATGACAAAGAAGAGAATTGATTCATTGTTCTGAAAATCAGGAATCAAAAGTTAGCTCAGTATTGTAAGGGAAAAAGCTTAAATTTTTATTTAAAAGTATTTTATTATTCATCACCTTGGAGATAACCTCCAAGGTGATCTTGCTCAATTAGAAAAGTGCTTCTAAACGTAAGAATGTGCTGACAAAATGGTTACGGTCTTCACGGTGGTCATTAAAGTAGTTGACGTCACCTTGTACAAAGAACCACTCACGTAAGAGCGGCTGACGCCATGATACAAATGGTCCCCAACTGTTTAAGCGTAAATCGTTGTCGTTGTAATAGCCACCTGTGTAAATACCATAGTTAAAACGGTTATTTGCAAAGAAACTATGTTCACGGAAAACTCGGTTTTCCCATGTTAAATCATCATCTTGATCGTCAGCATAAGTTAGGCTGAACTGATTTGATAAGATGGGTTGATTTGGACGAGCATGGGTGAGTTCCAAATTAGTACGTAAATAATTTTCACTATGAATGCCATAGCGATAAATTTCTTCAGCATAAAACTTAAAGTCATTACGGAGTTGCCAATCTCTTGATGCTTTTAAGCGAACATACACGTCGTCTCCAGAACGGATACCTAAGTCGGCATCTGTTTCAAAAGGCAGTTTTTTGGAAAAATTCGACCAACGTAATGCGATTGAGCTGTTGTCATCTCGTGTTCGTTTAGTATCAAGTTTCTTATTTGAATCTTGATTTGGGTTCTGGTTAATATTGGCTGGACTATTATTAAATTCGTTATCTAAAGAGTCATCACCAAATACTACGCTTAAGCGTTTTTCTAGCGTCGGGAGTTTAATTTTACCGCGTATTCTTGGCTTAATTTCAAAGTTATCATATTCGTTCCAATAGTTATCAATCATGACTCGAATGGTAGCCGAAGCAGGCTTTTGAGGGTCGACTTCACCAAACCAGTTATCAATTTTTTCCGAAGTGTGATCGGCCCAATTTCGAATTTTCTTTTGCTTACGGTCAAACCAGGTCTGGTCTTCGGTCTGCTCGGTAGGTGGAACAATTGGTTGGTTGGACTGCTCCGGAAAAATCGTTGGAGTGGCATCAATCCACCTTGGAATTTGATCTAAAAGATTTTCATCTTTATTTTCTTCGGTTTGTACTCCAGATGACGAACCATTGACTTGTTGAGTTGAAGAAGAATTTACTTCTGCATGAGCCATGCATATAGAACCAAATCCCAATGTTACAAGTGCAAAAAGCTGCCGATACGTAATAACGTGAAATGTTTTCATATCTATCTTTATGTTTTGTTGTTATTGCCACTTTTGTTGATTTTTCTAATAAAATCAAGAGGACGACACAAAAGTTAAGTAAATTTAACTTTTCTTACATATTTGAAATAACTTAAAAAGTTTAAGCTATTAGCGAGAATTTTTAAGCAAAAAAAATCCCCCAAACTAGGGGGATTTTAGATCAAGGAAACTTCAAATTCCGATCATTAAACACATAAAAAACAGAACATTACAGCGCGAATATTCTAAGTGGCAATCATAAACGCATTTTAAGCAATTGAATAGTTCTTTTTTTAGAACGCTCTATTGCTAAAACGATGATAAAACATACGATTTGTTCACACTTTGCAATTAAGACTGTTTATTTTGTGGAATATCACATGTTTCATCATTACAAACAGCAGCATCATCTTGCTCGATTTCTTCAGCATTTGCCTTGAGCTGTGCTTGTTCTAAGACTTGTAAAAACACTTCACGAGGTTGTGCGCCTGCAAGCGCAATTCTTTGATCAAATACAAAGAATGGTACGCCTGTTACATTAAGTTGCTCATGCGCAATCTTTTCGTCATGACGAACAAAGTCAGCCAATTCATTTGTATCGAGTACATATTCAACTTCGGCATTATCTAAGCCAATACGAGAAGCGATTTCTTCTACGACTTCGCGTTTGCCAATAGCTAAACCTTCAGTCATATAAGCGTGAAAAAAGGCTTCTTTTGCTTCGTTACCTAAGCCTTTACTTTGAGCTAGGTGAATAATACGGTGAGCGTTAAAGCTATTGCCTGAGTTGGCTTTTTGCCATTGGAAGTCGATTCCTTCAGAGGCAGCCATGGCCGCAATGTTGCGCTCCATTTCTTCCATCTCTTCATAGGTACGACCATATTTTTTCGCTAAACGCTCAGTATTTGAAGTGTCATGTGTCGCTGGTGCATTCGGATCTAACTCGAAACTATGCCAATGAATATCAAGTTCAATGCCAGCTTCAGCCGCGACATGCTCAAGGCGTTTTTTGCCGATGTAACAAAAAGGACAAACTACATCAGACCAGACATCAACACGCATGGGAGAATCTCATAAATTTTAATTACCCATCATAATAGGGATGATGTACAAGGATTTAAAGCATTGAATAGCGAATAGAGTGTTGCGTATTGTGAAATAAATGACATATAAAGAAGTAAGAGCTCTATCTTATAACTATAAAGAGCAAAACTATAAGAATGGAAATAGGAGGTGTGTATGCGCCGAATTTTGATTGCGATTGCAGGTTTGGTGGTAATTGCAGGTATTGTCTTTTTTTCCTATCAACATATTAAACAGCAACAAGCTAAAGACAGTAGCCAAATGTTCGATGTGGTGATGAATGAAAAAATGAGTGAACTTTATGAACAGGCTCAAGATTGGTCTAAACCTGTACAACTCGATATTCATGATAAACGGCTCGCAGGGCACTATAAGCAAGTCTCAGAATTTCTTTTAAGTTATTGGGTTCAAAATGTAAATGCGCGTAATGAATACTTAAGAGAATTAAAGGCTGCAAAATGGGATACTTTTTTAAATGTTGACCGTTTGGATATTGATAAAAAACAAAAATATGCTGAAACAGAAAAGATGTTGGCTGACGTTCGAAAAGCTTCAGATAAATACCAATCTGAATATGAAAAAATTCATAAAATCTTTCTCGCTAAAATACAGGAATTATCTGTTGATGCAGATACCAGACAACTTCTTGAAATGAAATTGGGAACTCAGCAAAAGGCTGATCAAGACCATACGATTTTTATGATTGAGCTGCAAATTTTAGATGACGCAGAGCAAATGTTTAAACTTCTAAAAAACTATTCGTGGCAAAAGAAAGACCATATGATTCTTTTTCATGAAAATGCTCAAGTTAAAAAATTTAACGAGCTTTACCAACATGTCTTAAAGCTTAATGCAAAAATTGAAAGTATTAAGAAAAAGAACGTGGCTGCTTTAGAAAATGAGTTAGAAGAATAATTACAGCATGAGCATCAATCATGATGTATTGGTGCTCTCAGCTTTGCCTTTTATCAAGAAAGATTGTAATAAACTTTGAGAAGTTTGTAGTTTGTTTAACTGCTCCGATACATGCATCAGCTCTGTTTGTAGCTTTTCTTGAACAATAGGGCAAAGCGTAAATACCCTTTCATCTAAATCAAAACATGGTAATAACACCTGAATGTCTTTTAGTGTCATACCCGCATCATTTAATATTTTAATTTTCTTAATATTTTCAATATCTTTTTGCGTATAACTTCGATAGTTATTACTTGCTCGATGCGGTTGTATTAGCCCTAAACTTTCATAATAACGCAGCATACGCGGACTAACTTTTGTAAGCTCAGCGACTTTAGCTAGGTTCATAAAATAGGCTTGACCTTAACAGTGGTGTCATAGTTTAGCATGTTTTTATCTTTCAAAATGGTACTTGTTCAATGATCAGAAAACTCATTTTATTGGTGTTATTCGGATTGATATCATTTGCTGCAAATACCAAAACACTGGAACATCAGGAGAAGAACATGCGTCAAATATTTGTACTTCACGGTTATTCGGCTTCTATACATGATCACTGGTTCTTGGACCTAAAAAATCAAATAGAAGACGAAAATACCTCTGTTACTTTAATACCATTTCCAGATTCTGAGCATCCCAATGTAGATGCTTGGCAGAAGGTTTTAGATGAACAGATACCAGAGGTTAATGAAAATACTTATTTTGTGGCACATAGTTTGGGTGTCATTACCTTACTGCACTTTTTGCAAAGACATGATTATAAAAATATTGGAGGAATGATTTTAGTATCCGGATTCTCTGGACCAATTGCAGATTCTTCCCCTCTCACAGCTTATATAACAAAGAGCAAAGTCGACACCAATTATTTTAAGAGCATAAAGAAAAAGTTGGTGTATTTATCTGATAATGATGATTTGGTTCCACCACACTTAACGATTCAATTGGCTAAGGATATTGATGCGCCGTACATTACTGTTCCTAATGGCGGGCACTTTTTAGGTCGGGAAGGTTATACGGCATTTCCTCAATTGGTCGACTCTTTAAAAGAAATATTAGAAAATAAATAAAATCTATAAGATAAATCTCACCCTATAAATGGTTATAACTCATTTATAGGGTGGTTTTTCTATTCAGCTTTTTATTAAGAAAGTCCCTTACTATTACATTAAAAATTTTAATTATATTTACCGTTTATCTGAGCCTTACTGAATCAAAAAGCAGTTTGTTGTAGCCTATTTATAGAGACCTTTATTTGAATCTTCATCTTTTGATTGAAACAGGATGACTGATTTTTTGGAGCTAGTTATGAACTTTCTAAAACAATCAGCTTTAATCGCTGCATTTGCTTTTATGGGTTTACCAACTGTTCAGGCAGAAGAAGTAACGACTTTACCCACTATTCGCGTTATGGCTGAATCTGAGCTACGTGATGAGGTGGGCTTTGTGCCGTTTCAAGAAGATAAGAAGGTACGCCAAGCACTACAACACCATGAATATAAAATACATAACGATATACAGAATGCTTTAGTCCCAGAAGGGATGACGACCATAGATTATCAGCCCGTTATGGCGCAGCCTGATCTCTCACAACTTTCTCCATTTTTACGAGAATATATTCTAGCTGTAGCGGGTGGGATTCAGTCTTCTGACCCAACCAATGGTCTTTTTGAAATGTTAAAGCCGTTGAACATTAACCGAAGTAATGTCGATGCTTATCGTGAAGGTACGATGAAAGTAAATTTAGATGATATTTTGAAATTACAGCAACAAATCCAAGATGGTTTAAAAGGCCGATAAAATAAAAATCCCCGCATTGAGCGGGGATTTTTTTATCTTGGTGTTAATTAAACACGTTCGATAATGGTTGCAATACCTTGACCAAGGCCGATACACATAGTCGCAAGACCAATTTGAGTATCTTGTTGTTCCATCACGTTCAACAACGTAGTTGTAATACGTGCACCAGAACAGCCTAGTGGGTGACCAAGTGCGATTGCACCACCATTTAAGTTCACGATGTCTTGTTTGTCATAAAGACCTAAGCCCTTAAGAACAGACAAGCCTTGTGCAGCAAATGCTTCATTTAACTCAACAGTCTGAATATCAGCAATTGATAAGCCAGCACGCTTAAGCGCTTTTTGAGTCGCTGGAACTGGGCCGTAACCCATGATTGCTGCGTCACAGCCTGCTACTGCCATAGAGCGAATTACAGCACGTGGTTTTAAACCTAATGCTTGTGCACGTTCAGCAGACATAAGCAACATTGCAGAAGCACCGTCAGAAAGAGCAGAAGAAGTTGCTGCTGTTACTGAACCACCTTTAGGGTCAAATACAGGTTTTAATGCTTTGAATGCTTCAAGGTTTGCATCTGGACGAATCACTTCGTCGATGTCGCAAAGGATTTTGAAACCATTTGCATCGTGGCCTTCAACACCAACGATTTCATTTTTGAAACGACCTTCCTGAGTTGCAGCCCAAGCACGGCGGTGAGATTCAACACCGAACGCATCTTGTTCTTCACGAGTAATGCCGTTCATACGACCTAACATTTCAGCAGTTAAGCCCATCATGTTAGATGCTTTTGCATAGTGTTTAGATGCTTCTGGGTTAAGGTCGATGCCGTGCATCATACCTACATGGCCCATGTGCTCTACACCACCAATAATGAAGATGTCACCTTGGTTAGTCGCAATTTGTGCTGCGGCAGTGTGGATTGCCTGCATAGACGAACCACAAAGACGGTTCACTGTTTGACCAGCAACAGTTTTAGGCAAGTCAGCCAATAAACCGATGTTACGGCCAATGTTCATACCTTGTTCTAGAGTCTGGTTTACACAGCCCCAGATCAGGTCTTCAACTTCGTTTACATCAAACTGGTTACGGGCAACGAGCGCACGTACAAGTTCAGCAGATAAACTGTCGGCACGTACATTACGGAACATACCGTTTTTAGATTTGCCCATGGCAGAACGAACGCCATCAACAATCACAACGTCACGTGGATTTAAAGTAGCCATTCACGTCGCTCCTTAACCGTAGAATTTTTTATTGTTAGCAGCCATGTCGCGCAACATTTGCGGCGCTTCATAAGCCTTACCTAAGTGTGCATATTTATCGCAAAGTGCAACGTATTCAGCAACACCTGTTTGGTCGATGTAACGGCATGGACCACCACGGAATGGAGGGAAACCTACACCCATAATCATTGCCATGTCTGCTTCAGATGCAGTTGCTACAATCTTGTCTTCCAAGCAACGAACTGTTTCGTTACAGAAAGCAAGCATCATACGGTCAATGATTTCTTGGTTATCAAATTCGCGTTTTTCGCCAGTTACGAACGGAGCAATCACTTCATACGCTGTTGGATCAACAGTTTTTGCTTTCTTGCCTTTCTTGTCGAGTTCGTATTTGTAGAAACCTACGTCATTCTTTTGACCAAGACGCTTCGCTTCATACATTGCTTGGATTGCGCCTTTGTAGTCTGGCTTCATACGGTCAGGGAAACCTTCAGCCATTACTTCTGCACCATGCACACCTGTATCAATACCTACAACATCGATCAGGTAAGCAGGGCCCATTGGCCAACCAAACTTAGACATTACATTGTCGATTTGTTGGAAATCTGCGCCGTCTTTTACAAGAAGGTCAAATGCACCGAAGTAAGGGAACAATACACGGTTAACCAAGAACCCTGGGCAGTCGTTTACAACGATTGGTGTTTTACCCATTTTTTGAGCAAGAACGACTGTCGTTGCAATTGCTTCTTCAGAAGTCTTTTCACCACGAATAACTTCTACAAGCGGCATCATGTGAACTGGGTTGAAGAAGTGCATACCAACAAAGTTTTCAGGACGTTGTAATGCTTTTGCCAAACGTGTAATTGAAATTGTAGAAGTGTTAGAAGCAATGATCGTGTTTTCACGAACATTTTTCTCAGTTTCTGCAAGTACAATTTCTTTAACTTTTGGATTTTCAGTTACCGCTTCGATCACGATGTCGACTTCTTTAAACTCTTCGTAGCTTAAAGTAGGACGGATGCGAGCAAGCGTTTCACCCATTTGTGCAGGCTTCATTTTCTTGCGTTCAACTTGCTTAGTTAACAAGTTGTTAGCTTCTGACATACCTAGTGCAAGTTGTGGGTTACCAATATCCTTCATGATGATTGGAGTGCCTTTGCTTGCTGCTTGGTAAGCAATACCACCACCCATAATACCAGCGCCAAGTACAGCTGCTTGGTTTACAGGGTGAGCACCTTTTTCATGTTGTTTAGATGCTTTTTTAACAACTTGGTCATTAATGAATAGACCAATCAATGCGCCAGCTTGTGGAGTAATTGCTGCTTTAGCAAAACCTTCAGCTTCAGCTTTTAATGCTTCATCACGTGCAAGGCTTGCACCAGCTTGTAATGAATCAAGTAATAGTTTTGGAGCAGGGTATTGAGCAGGATTTGCTTTAGCAAGTACCGCACCTTTTGCTGTGTTGAACGCCATCATTTGTTCAAGCGGATTCAATTTTACAGCTTCAAGTTTCTCTTGGCGTTTTGCTTTCCAGTTTAAACGACCAGAAATTGCTTGTTTAACCAAGTCAGTTGCAGCATCAAGTAATTTGTCAGCAGCTACAACAGCATCTACAGCACCATCTTTAAGCGCAGCAGCTGGTTTTTTAGGAGCAGCCATTGCCATCCATTCAACCGCGTTATCGATACCAATAAGACGGCTTAAACGAACACTACCACCGAAACCAGGGTAAATACCGAGTTTGATTTCTGGTAAACCGACTTGTGCAGCTTCTGACATCACGCGATAGTCACAAACTAAACACATTTCAAAACCACCGCCCAAAGCCATGCCGTTAATAGCAGCAACTTTTGGAAGGTCTAAATCTTCAAAGCTATTGAAGATTTCGTGAACAGGCATAAGCCAGTCAACAATCGCTTTTTCGCCTTGTGCGAAGTTTTCACCAAACTCGGTAATATCTGCACCTACAATAAATGTAGATTTACCAGAAGTTACGACTAAGCCTTTAATATCGTTATTAGCTTTTACAGCCGCGATAGCAGCTTTGAAATCTTCAATTGTTGCACGGTTAAATTTATTGACCGACTCACCTTGTAAGTCAAAGCGGAATTCTGCAATTCCGTCCGCAAGCATTTGGACGGTAATGGCATTGCCAGCGTGGATCATGCCTGATCTCCTTAGTTTTGGAGGATTTCTAAGTTGATGTTATGAAGCGTGTGTACAGCTCCGGTACACATTTATGCTTCGCTAATCTTACGATAACTATATCTAAAAAGAACCCGACAAGTTGTATCAAGCCGTGACGCAAGGGTCATCTTATTTTTTGTTGAATTCATACCACTTAAATGCATAAAGAAAATCATAGAGATAGCTATTGGTTAGAGGTTTTTGTTTTAATTTAAGTTTTTAATTATAAAAAGTATAAATCTTTAATTCTTTATATAAAAAATGTGAATTTTATTCCTTTCACTTCTTGTCAAAAAGGTCAATTGTTCTGGTGTAATGACTGAAAAAACCGACTATAAAGTCACAATTTTCTAATGAATTAGAACCACAAAAATTTACGTACTATTTTTTATATTAAAGTACTTAATGTTCCGAAATATGCTGTTTAATTTTTTACATTCGCTTTTTATAAGTCAATTTTGCTAAAATTTGCGCCAATTAAATATTCTTCTGGCTACTATTACCTTCGAAAATTAAGGTAATGTTGCCCTAAACTTTTGAAAGAGTAGCAATATGATTAAGTGGATCGTATTAGCGATTTTTGTAATATCTGCATTGTATATCCAACATCGCGGCAAAGTGCGTCACTCGTTTTATCGTCAATTTTTTGACCATTCAACCTTGCTCGCACCGATTAACTTTTTAATGTACATCTTTTCAAAGGTACCGAATCAGCCTTATATCGACACTCAACACTTTAAAGATTTAAAAGTGTTAGATGAAAATTGGGAAATGATTCGAGACGAAGCGAAAGCTTTATATGACCAAGGTGGGATTAAAGCATCGAGTACCTACAATGACTTAGGGTTTAACTCGTTCTTTAAAACAGGATGGAAACGTTTTTACCTCAAGTGGTATGAATCAAGTCATCCTTCAGCTGCTGAGCTTTGCCCAAAAACAACGGCTTTACTCAAAACATTACCAACGATTAAAGCGGCAATGTTTACAGAGCTTGCTCCTGACAGCCGTTTGGTCAGACACCGTGATCCATATGCGGGGTCACTCCGTTATCATTTGGGCCTGATTACTCCAAATGATGACCGTTGTTTTATTGATGTAGATGGTGAAAGATACTCTTGGCGTGACGGTCAAAGTGTTGTATTTGATGAAACTTATATTCACTATGCTGAAAATAAGACTGATCAAAACCGTATTATCTTCTTCGCGGACGTTGAGCGTCCGATGAAAGTGAAATGGATGGAACGTTTCAACCATTGGTTTGGCCGTAACGTAATGACTGCGGCAAGTTCACCGAATGAAACAGGTGACCAAACAGGGGGCTTAAATAAAGCCTTTGGTTATGTTTACCAAATTCGTATTAAAGCTAAAGCATTAAAAGCTAAAAACCGTAAGTTGTATTACTTCTTGAAGTGGTTCCTCATGCTTGGGATTTTCTTCCTGATTTTTGTTCGACCATATGTATTTTAATTAAAGCGCCCGAAATAAAAATTCTGCGTGATTGAATTAAGCCACACTTTCGAGTGTGGTTTTTTTGTGGAAAGTTTCTGGGAGGCCTCTGTGCCACAACATACTTTAATTTTTTGCGCTGATTTAAAGTAATCAACCATTGTGACACAGAGATAAAGAGCTGAGCCAACGCTTAGCCCAGACTACTTTTGTCACATCGCTGTATGGTGCTCAAAAAAGTAGGGGCAAAGTCCCGTGGGAGAACAGGACTTTGCAAACTGACATGTTCTAGGCGTTGCATCATTTTCGGGGAATAAGCTTTTTCAAGTTGCTGGTAAATACAGTCACAACTGGCCTCGCTATGCCCACCTGACAAGCAAATTTTTTCAAACTCCTGCTGAGTGTGTAAATTGCAACCCGAAATACCCAAGCTACCTAGAACTAAACTAAAAGTTAAAATAGATTTATAAGTTTTCATATTATTCTCATAATGATTTATATCTATGAGTAGAATAAAAATATAATAGGTTTAAATGGTTAAAATAAATTTTAGTTAATAATTAATCCTCCTAAAAAACAGGAAAATAAAATGATTAAAATTTTTAAAATAAAAATAATTTATAGATATAAAAATAAGGCATAAAACCAAATTTTAAATAAATAAAATAATTAAATTAGAGGGAAAACAAGTTTGAATAATGGCATGGCCAACTCCTTAAAAAATGGAGTCCTACCACCAGATTACCGCGAATTAATTAGGGTGGTAGAACGAAAGGGGGTTAGCAGACTGGAATCTATGGGACCAGCACGCACAGGGCGTCCCCCTCCCGTCCTGAACTGCACCCCATAAGTTAGACTTTTTAAACTTATGAGGTGTGCCCTATGCCAATTCCGAAGCATTCAAAAGAGTTAAAATTAAAAGTCATTCAAGCTTATTTAGATGGAAGTAAAGGATATAAAATCCTTTCACAAGAATTTAATGTTGATCTCCAAACCATCCGCTTATGGATTGAAAACTATAAGGCACAAGGTGAAGATGGCCTGAATGTTAAAACTAAAAAAACCTACTACTCTTCCGAATTTAAAATCAAGGCTGTACAAATGCTTCTTGATAAGATACCGGTAAGAGAAGTTAGAAGACGGTTAAATCTGAGCGGGACGTCAATTTTAAGAAGGTGGCTCGCTCAGTATCATAAAGAAGGGATTGCCGGGTTTAATACTACGAGGATTTATACCAATATGGTTAAACAACATAAAACCAAAATAACTAAACCTATAAAAGAAGACAAAGATAAATCTCAACAGGAGCTCATTGATGAAGTGACTGCTTTACGAGCAGAGGTTGCCTTTTTAAAAAAGCTAAAAGCCTTAAAACTGAAGCAACGTACTTAAATACACTTTGTACTGCAGACACTGTTCAGGTTATTTCAGAATTAAGGCAAATTTATCCATTAAAACTCTTACTCAGTATTGCAAAGATTGCTCGTAGTACTTATTTCTATCACATGAAAGCTGTACGCTCTAATGACAAATATACTGAGTTAAAACAGCAGATTAAGTCCATATATCACAAGCATAAGGGATGCTATGGCTATCGTAGAATTACTCTTGCCCTGAAAAGTACAGGAATAATAATCAACCATAAATGTGTATATCGCCTTATGAAAACCATGGGACTTAAATCACGTATCAGAGCATTGAAATATCGCTCATATAAAAGTGGTTGTGTCGGGACGGTGGCTGATAACATTATGCAACGGCAATTTAAAGCGAACCATCCCAACCAGAAATGGGCAACTGATGTGACGGAATTTAATGTTAACGGTGAAAAACTTTATCTATCACCAATTATAGATTTGTTTAATGGGGAAATTATTACTTTCCGGATCCAACGTAAACTCAATTATGAGTTAGTGAAAGATATGCTCATTCATGCCTTAGCTAAACTTAAGCGACATGAGAAACCAATTCTCCATTCAGATCAAGGATGGCAATATCAAATGGCTCATTACCAACAGCAATTAAAGCAACATGGTTTAATTCAAAGTATGTCTCGTAAAGGAAATTGCTTAGATAATGCTGTAATAGAAAGCTTCTTTGGAATATTAAAATCGGAATGCTTTCATGGAGAAAAATTTCAATCAATTGATGAATTAGAGAAAACGATACGAGAATACATTCATTATTATAATCATGAGAGAATCAAGGTGAAGCTACAAGGTTTATCCCCGGTACAATATAGAAACCAGTTTATAAAAACTGCTTAACTAACTGTCCAACTTTATGGGGTCAGATCATCCTACCGCAAAGAAAAGGGGACGCAAGGGTCTAACGACTTATAGATTGTACTATAACCCGCCATAGATTACGGTCTGCTAAAACCGACTGGCAATGTAGGCCAGCAACGAGATAATAATAGTTAAAATGAAAAGCGTCAATTATTAAAAAGGATTTTTATTTAAAATAAATGTGATTTATTTTTATTAAATTTTTTCATTTTAAATATTATTTAGGGAAATATTTATAATATTTAAAATTTCTAATTAATCTGAAGTTTTATATAAGTGTTTGGTCGGTTGAAATGAATTTGATTGATTGTTTGTAGCTAAGTATTTTGCTTTTATAAGAGGATATCTTTGCCTCAATATTTATAGAAAGATTAAAGGGCCAGAAAGGGTATTTTTTTATAAAATAAAAACGATAAATTCATTTTGTGACTCATTTCACAGTGCTGGCAATTTGTTACAACTATTAAAAGCCAACGCATAATTTTGATTCTACAATTGCTCCGTTTTTTCGAAGACTGATTAGCGGAAGTAGGTTTCAAAATGGCTCATGCTCATCACGTAGCTCATGCACATGTTCACCATATTAAATTGAGAAAAGAAGAAAGTTCTCAGGGTGACTTAAAAACGAAAGCGATGTTAAACAAAGCTTCTGCTGAGACTAAAAAGCATGGCCGAACGACTTCTAAAAGACATAAAGTAGAAGATCAAAACATTGATCTACATAAGTTCTCAAGCAAACTTGAAAGCATGTCAGCAAAGCACAGCAAAGAGAAATGTGCCAAGAATATCCGTATTGCTCTACAAGCAGCAGGTGCAGATGTTTCCAAGCATCCAGTAGCTGCATCTGACTGGGGACATACCTTAGAAAAGAACGGCTATAAGAAAATCAAACCGGCATTTAACCGTCCTCAAGAAGGGGATATCTATATTATTGAACGCACCAGTGGTCATACCTACGGACACATTGCTGGCTATACGGGTAATGGTTGGTTCTCAGATTTTCGTCAAAAAACCTATGCGGTCTATAAAGAAAAAGACGTGAAATATAGTTACTATCGCCTCGATTCTTAAGGTAGTACGACACATATTGTCGGGCTGATTCATGATGTGTTTTCAAATTTAGGTTCTGCCACAGTAAAGCACTTGAAAAGTAAGGGTGAAAACATCACATTAGGTATTCAATATTAAGCCATGTATGCCAATAGTGAATCAAAACGCTCGTTCCCATATTGAAAAAATTTTAGCTAACCTGACCCAACTTCCAGGCGTTTATAAGATGCTAGGGAAAGAGGGAGAGTTGTTATATGTGGGTAAAGCTAAAAACCTAAAAAATCGGGTATCGAGTTATTTTGTCAAAACTATTGAGCATCCGAAAACTCAGGCTTTAGTTGCACGAATTTATGATATTGAAACGCTCGTTACGCGTTCAGAAACTGAAGCGCTGCTTTTAGAACAAAACTTAATTAAGCAACATCGTCCGCCTTATAACATTATGCTGCGTGACGATAAGTCATACGTTTATATCTTTGTATCGGCAGATAAACCTTATCCGCGAATTGCCAGTGGACGTGGCAAAGGTAAGCACCAAATCGGGAAGTTCTTTGGCCCGTATCCAAGTGCTTATAGTGCCCGAGATACCTTACTGGTTTTACAAAAGCTTTTTAATGTGCGCCAATGTGAAAATACTTACTTCTCACAGCGCAAGCGTCCATGTTTGCAATATCAAATCAAACGTTGCTCGGCCCCATGTGTAGGCTTAGTCTCACCAGAAGATTACAAAGAAGACGTCAATAACAGTATTCGCTTCTTACAAGGTGATACCAAAGAATTAAATCAAGAACTGATTGCGAAAATGGAGCAGGCAGCGGCAGATCTTGAATTTGAAAAAGCTGTTTTTTATCGAGACCGTTTGTCTTTGCTCCGTGAAGTACAGGCACAGCAAGCTGTTTTCAAAGTGAAAGGTGAGGCGGATATTTTAGCCATTGCCTATCAGGCTGGAGTGACATGTGTGCAGATTATGCATGTGCGTAATGGTCGTATGTTAGGCGGCAAAAGTTATTTCCCTGACATGTTGGGCGATGACCTTGGTCAAATGCTAAGTGACTTCATGGCAAACTTTTACTTTCAGGTTGCCGATGAAGTACCAAGCGAACTGATTGTGAATACTGCCTTACCTGACCGTAAAGAGTTGGAAGAAGCTTTAGCACAGCAGTTTGGAAAGAAAGTCCAGATTAAGAGCAATGTGCGAGAAACACGTGCCGAATGGTTAGAACTTGCCGAAATGAATGTTCAACATGCGATTAAAGGGCAGTTGAGTAATCATTTAGAACTTAATGAGCGTTTCCACCAACTTGAGCAGGTGGTTGGCCGTCCGATCGATCGTATTGAGTGTTTTGATATTAGCCATACCATGGGTGAAGCGCCTATTGCATCGTGTGTGGTGTTTGACCAAGGCGGTGCACGTAAACGGGATTATCGACAATTTGCCATTCAAGATATTACCGCAGGCGATGATTACGCTGCGATGCGACAAGCTTTAACACGTCGTTATAAAAAGGCAATGTTGCCGGATTTACTATTAATTGATGGTGGTAAAGGCCAGCTCCATATGGCTATGGAAGTTATGCAAGATCTTGGACTTGATGCTTTCATGATTGGTGTTTCAAAAGGTGAGGGACGTAAACCGGGCCTTGAAACGCTTCATTTTACTGATGGCACAAAAATCCAGTTACCTGAAGATAACAAGGCACTACATTTGATTCAACAGGTGCGTGATGAAGCTCACCGTTTTGCCATTACCAAACACCGCGCTAAACGCGACAAACGCCGTAGTACTTCAGTTTTAGAGGCCATTCCGGGCTTAGGACCTAAACGCCGTCGAGATTTATTAACACATTTTGGTGGAATTCAAGGGGTGTTAAAAGCATCTGAAAAAGAACTGACAGTCGTGCCGGGCTTGGGTGAAGTGATGGCAAGAACGATTTATAAAATTTTGCATGAGTAGTCATGTCTTACTTATGTGAGTGACAAAAGCGCTCGTAAATTAATAGCTGAATGATCATTCACATGTTGGTCAAAATGATGAAAGATATTTCTTAATCATACGCATGATTTAGGGATAGGAATGTCGTTATTACAACTATGGGAAGATGTAAAACAAAATGAATGGATTGATATACCCGCAGGATGGTTACAGGGCCGCACCGTTTTTGGGGGCCTTGTTGCTGGGTTATTAATGCAAAAGGCATGTTCCTATATTCAAGATTCAAATAAAAGGCTGTTAAGTTGTAGTGTTACTTTTGTAGGACCTGTACAACAAGGTGCTGCCCGATTGACTATTGAAGTTTTAAGAGAAGGAAAGTCAGTCACTACGCTTGAAGCACGTTTATGGCAAGATAATGCAGTTCAAACGATTTTGGTTGCAAGTTTTGGCGTGTCTCGTGTGTCGAGTATTGAGGTAAAACAAGAACCCATAGCACCTGCTTATGTACAACCAGAAAATTTAACCGTCATTCCTTTTGCGAAACATATGCCGGAATGCTTTCAGCATTTTGAAGTCTGTTGGGCTGAGGGTAATTATCCGGTAACGGCAAGTGGGCATCCTGACTTTGGTGGTTGGTCAAGGTTCTCACCAGAACAACATGAAAATCGTCAAATGACATTACCTGATTTGATTGTACTTATGGATATTTGGCCGCCGGGTGTATTGCCAATGTTTAAGCAAGTTGCGCCAGCAAGCTCTTTAACATGGCACATTACTTATGTTCATCCAGTTCAGCATCAGTTGTGCGACTGGTTTAAATATAAAGTCACGACTGAATATGCAGCTGAGGGTTATTCCACAGAATATGCATATCTTTGGGATCAAAATGATCATTTAATTGCAATCTTGCGGCAAACTGTTACGGTATTTACCTAAGCAATCTACTTTCTCGATTCACTTATTTCGTATAAAGTGGCTGTTACAGATAGATACAATATTGAAGTATGTGTCTTTGTCTGTTAAAAGATGCGTGAAGACTAAATTGGCGGTGTTTATGACCACAGGGCGAATCCTGAATATCCCAAATATCCTAACTTTGGCGCGTATCGCGCTTATTCCTGTATTTTTGGTGATTGCATATTGGCCGCCTGCAATAGGTATTGGTGAGCACGTAGGAAGTATGACTCGTCATATTATCTTGACTGCAATTTTTGTGCTGGCTGCCGTAACCGATTGGTTTGATGGTTATCTGGCACGAACGTTAAACCAGACTTCAGCATTTGGCCGATTCCTAGACCCGGTTGCAGATAAACTGATGGTCGCAGCTGCACTTATTGTTCTAGTGCAGTGGAAACCTACCATTGCGATGGCTTTTGCTGCAATTGTTATTATTTCACGGGAAATTACTGTTTCTGCTTTACGTGAGTGGATGGCAGAACTTGGTGCGCGAACCAGTGTAGCAGTGTCAACTGTAGGTAAATATAAAACTGCATTTCAAATGATTGCGATTAGTGTGTTCTTACTCAACTGGCAGCCTTTAGAAATGTTGGCTTATGCTTTGTTATATACAGCGGTCATTCTTACTTTGTGGTCAATGTTTATTTATTTAAAAGCCGCGTGGCCATATCTAAAGCAGCCATAAAACTAAATAAGATTCTAAAAAGCCTTTCCTTGAGAAAGGCTTTTTTATTGCAAAGCGCAAAAATAGCGTAACTCACGTAATTGGTATGATGAGTAAATACCATTGGCAAAACGGCACTAAACTGGCATTGTTAGCTTGGGAAATGGCTAAGCAGCAAGGGGAGATTGCATGACACTAGATTTATTTTCTCCGGAGCCTTGTTCAAACTTATTGCCTTATGAAGGTGAGGTTCAGGATTATGGATGTATTTTAAGTACGGAAGAAGCCGAACAATATTTTCATTATTTGTACCAACATTTGGCATGGCGACATGATGAAGCGAAGCTATATGGCAAGCACTTTATTACACCCCGCAAGGTTGCTTGGTATGGAGATGAGCATTATCGATATAAATATTCTGGTGTCTTTCGTGATTCTTTGCCGTGGGACAGAGCACTTGCCAAGCTAAAGCAGCAAGTCGAGCAAATTCTTTCAGAAAAATTTAACTCTTGCTTGGCAAATCTTTATGAAGACGGAACACAAGGTATGGCTTGGCATAGTGATTCGGATGTGTCTTTAGCTAGAACTACTACAATTGCTTCTTTAAGTTTTGGAGCAACACGGAAGTTCTCTTTTAGACATATTCAAACCAAGGAAAAAGTTGAGATGTGGTTACAACCGGGTCAACTTATTGTGATGCGTGGTGAGACTCAACAATATTGGCAACACCGTTTAAATCGTTCTACAAAGATTTTACAACCGCGTATTAATCTGACATTCCGTCAGTTCAAATTTTCATAAGTTTTATTCTAAAAAATGGGCAAGAAAAAAGCCCATGATGGCAGCATGAGCTTATTCCTCTGAGGGAGAGCCTTCTATTGATGAGCTGCTGATGAAAAGAATCATCAATAGGTGCTAAAATCATAATATGAGAATATTTGGATATTTTCAATGCTTCAAAGTGTAAGAAAACTTTAAATTATCAAAAAATATTATTTTAGATCTCACCTTTTTCTGAAAGTTCCATAAAGCGCTGTTCTATTAATGCAGCATTTTCTTGCAAAATTTCAATGAGTTTTTCAATATTTAAAAAATCAAAGCGATTTTTTGATGCGACTAGTGTTAAAGCTAATGGAACTTCTTTACTTGAAAAACGAACGGGTACAGCAAGTCCTGAAACATTAGGATCAATCTCACCTTGTGAGAAATAGAAGCCTTGTTTCTTTATTTTACGCATGCGTTGGATAAAGCCTGGTTCATCCAGAGCAAAACCTGATTCAGACAGTTCATGTTGAAAACGTTGATAATAGTCATGCATGCGCTGTTTACTTAAATGTGACACCATTGTTTTTGGTGATGCTCCAACATAAATTGGACGCGGACAACCTCGGCCATATGAAAGTAGCTCTGTATCTTTAAAAATCTCATGATGAATATCAATGCAGTAGTCATCATTTAAATAGGTGAGTAAACAGCAAAGTTCAGTGCGTTCAACAATGTTGCGCATAAACGGCGTACTGATTTGAACTAATGGATCGGTTGTTCTGGATACATAGTCAAGAACTGCTATTTTTGAGCCTAAAGTGTAATCGCCAGAAGTACCATTAATACGTTTTAATAAGTCGGCTGATACGAGTTCTTTCAGATAACGATAGCTGGTCGGTTTAGACAAGCCAAGTTCTTCGCAAATAATATCGACATTAATCACTGGTCGTGAAACTGAAAATAAATCCAGTACGGTTAAAATTTTGCCAAAACTTGAAATTGCCATGATGTCTTATTCGTATCCTTAATAAACGGGTCACACTTGAGTTCTTATAACAGAAAAATTGAAGCTTTGTCTCAATTCCAAGATAACTACCTGATTTAAATATTTTACGCTCAGAATCAGAAAAGTTCTCTTGATTCACACATCATATATGATTAACTAAAAACATATCAAATTATCAAATAAAGATATTTTAGTTGACTAAATCACTTTATATTGAAAAAATTGTGCAGCAAAATATCTAATCGAGAAATTGGTTTACTCTGCCGACTTTTTCGATGTCTCTCCTTTCCTAAGCTTGGTCGTATAAATAGCGGCCAAACTGAAATCATCTCGGTACATCATGCAGAGATGTAGGAAAAATCATTGTATTGAAGGATGCTCTCATTAACTCATTTGTCTATAAGGCAAATGACAAAGTCGTGTTGTCTTTTTAAAAGGCAAATGGACACTGATGAGCATGCTCATCAGTTCAAATCTGTATTTGAGATGAGTTCATGTTATTAAAGCAAATACTGGCTTTCCGCCCGAGTAAGCTGGATCTAATTTTTGCAATAAAGACATTTATTGCCGGCATGTTGGCATTATTTGTTTCGTTTGAATTAGACCTGATTAATCCAATGTGGTCGATCGGTACCGTCCTGATTATCGCCAACCCTTATTCGGGTATGGTGTCGTCTAAGTGTGTCTATCGTGTTTTAGGCACGGTGGGTGGTGCCATTGTTGCGTTAACAATAACACCTCACCTGATTAATACGCCGTGGATATTTACGGTTGTGTTGTCACTATGGGTGGGCTTTGCGCTTTATGTATCCTTACTCGACCGGACACCACGCAGTTATGCATTTATGTTGGCGGGTTATTCAACTGCAATGATTGCGTATAACGCGATTACATATATTGACCAGTACAATATTTTTGATATTGCTTTGGCGCGTGTACTCGAGATTTCAATTGGGGTGATTTCGAGTGCGGTTGTGTCCGCAACTATTTTGCCGATGCATATTGGTTCGGCTATTAAACAGCGTGTAACTAAGACACTCAAAGATACAGAGAACCTATTTGCTAATTTGTTAAATGCAGACCAACAGCAAAACAATACACAGCTTTTAGCTGCTATTACTCGTGATACCACCGATATTCATGCTCTGGCAGTTCACTTGAGCTATGAAAAAGGTGAGTTGCATGGCATGACCAAACCTTTGCAAGAAATGCTCCATCAAATGTCGATGGTAGTTGCAAACTTAGTTGCTTTGTCCGAGCGAATTAAACAGTTACAAGAACTTAATTTTATTGAAAGTCATTCAGACAAATTAAAGCAGCTTTCAGGTCATGTGATTCATTTTCTTGAACAAAAAGACCAGATGACTGATGAAAATGTTTTGCAGTTACCTGACGAGTTTGAAAATGACTTTTTGAACTTAAATGACTCGGCTTCTGAACATCAACAAGTGCTATTGGCTGCCATGAAAATGGATGTCCGCCACTTTATTAGTAATGTTCTAGCTGTAAAAGTTTTATGGCAACGCATCAAGCAAGGTAATAAAGAGATACCAGATAACATTACCCCAATGACGACTAAATATCCAAGTTTGCACCGAGATCATGGCGTAGCCGTCAGAGGCGGTATTAGTGCGGTACTCATTACATTTATTGTGACAGGTGTGTGGATTCTGTCTGGCTGGAAAGCTGGATTTATGATGGCGCAGATTGGTGCGGTAACTGCTTGTATTTTAACGGCCTTAGATAACCCTGTTCCTGTCTTGCGTATTTTTATATGGGGTAGTGTGGCATCGGCTGTTTTAGTGTTTATTTATGCTTTTGGTGTTTTTCCTCATGTCACAACATTTTGGGAACTTGGACTCGTTTTGTTGCCGATGTTCTTATTTGCGGTTTCTATGATGGCGAATCAAGCGCTCATGCCAGTGGGAATGGTGTTGGGTATTAACACCATGATGGGTCTGAACTTGCATAATGCTTACAGCATGGATGCAGTGTCTTACCTAGACAGCTCATTTGGTATGGTTATGGGCGTATTGGTGTCTCTCATTGTTATAGATGTGGTACGAGCGATGTCACCCGATACCAGTGCAAACCGTATTTTAGCTTTACATTATCGCGCGATGCGTCAAGCGATTTATATACCTTATGGCATTGAATTCAAAGTTCATTTGCGGGCGATGTTAGACCGTGTTGGTGTTTTAAATACCAAAATGGTTCAGTCAGAAGAGATTAAAAAATCGATTCATCAAGCATTGGTTGAATCAAGTGCGATTGTCGATTTAAGCCGACTTCAAGAGTTAGCAAATCAATTTCAGCCATCTTCAGAACTAGCTCATCACATTGGCCGTTTGCAACAAGATTTAGATGAGCTGTTTAGAGCCAAAGAAAATGAAAAAGATGAAAGTGATGTATTGGTACAGCACATTCATCAGACCTTGTTTGAACTTAAACAACTTGCTTCACATATTGAAGATATGACTTTGCGTCAAAGATTATTTATTTCGCTAAATAATATTGCTTATAGCATGTGTCATGTTTCATCAAACCAAATGAATGCAGATCGTACGCTTACAGGAGCCACAGCGCATGGGTGAGTTTAATGTCTATGGTATTTACCTGCCCGCTTTGCTCGTCCAAGCCTTATTTGCATATATATGTTTCCGCTTGTTAAGTCCTTTAACTAACAAATGGATTGCACAAGGCTGGATTGCACTACCCAGCATTTTCAATTTGTGTTTTTACCTTTTACTACTTTTGGTGATACACCAAATTTTTGTTGGGTTAGGTGCTTAAAGATGATTGCCAGATTAAAGATTGAGTTAGGTGAGTAAAATGAATCAATTGGAGTTGAAAAAAGTCATCCGTCCAGTGATTTTGATTGTCGCATTAATGATTGCGGTCTATACCATTGTGCATTTATGGAACTACTATAATGCAGCGCCGTGGACACGTGATGGCCGAGTTCGTGGTGACGTTATTCAAGTCTCCTCAGATGTAGCAGGACTTGTAACGGAAGTATTGGTTCAAGATAACCAGACTGTCAAAAAAGGTCAGGTGCTTTTTAAAATTGATGTCTCTCGCCGAGCTTTAGATGTAGAGCAAGCAAAGTCTGATTTGGCAAAAGCAAAAGCGGCATATGCTCAGGCACAAGCAGGTTTAGCACAAGCCAAAGCAAACTTGATTAAGTCGAGCACTAACATTAAGTTAGCCGAGAAAAACGCAAACCGTTATTCAAACTTAATGGATGGCGCGATTTCTAAACAAGAACAAGATCAGGTCTTTGCAACTCGCGATCAATCACATGCGGAACATGAGCAACTCCAAGCAGCTATTCAACAAGCTGAAGCCACTATTAAACAGCAACAAGCATTGGTTGAAGCAGCAACAAGTAACTTACATTTAGCAGAACTCAATATGCACCGTGCCGCTGTTGTTGCACCGGCAGATGGAACACTCTCTAACTTTGATTTGCGCCCTGGTAACTATGTCCAAGTTGGTCAAGCGGTGGCAGCATTGCTGGATCGTAAACAACTTTATGTGGTGGGATATTTTGAAGAAACAAAATTAGACCGCATTCATATTGGCGATCAAGCAAGTGTGCAATTAATGGGTGACAGTCAGAAAATTAAAGGCCATGTGCAAGGTATTGCATCGGGTATTGAAGATCGTGAGCGTTCAAGTAGTTCTAAATTGCTTGCAAACGTAAACCCGACGTTTAGCTGGGTTCGTTTAGCACAGCGTGTACCTGTAAAAATTGTGTTAGATGAAGCACCAAAAAACGAGCTGGCTTTTGTTTCTGGTCGTACTGCTACAGTACATATTATTGAAAAATAAAAAATTGAAGTTTTTAAACCCAATAAAAAAGCATGTGTAAAACATGCTTTTTTATTTTTTATGGTGTTAAACCAACTGGATTGCGATACCAGCTTTGAATCAGCAAAGCTGCGGCAAAACTATCTGCTGATAATTTCTTTGCACGGCCTTGTTCTTGATAAAAACCAAGTTCTTCTCTTGCTTCACGGGTGGTGAGTCGTTCATCTACCATCCATGTTTCAATATTGGTTTGATGGCGTAAACGGCGTGCAAACTTACGTGCACGTGTAGAAAGCTCTGATTCGCTATCATCCATATTTAATGGAAGACCGACAATAAACAAATCAGGTTGCCATTCTTTGACAATTTTTAAAAGTTGGTCCCAGTTGGGAATCCCATCTTTCATCACAAATAATGGCAATGGATTAGCACTTTCAATTGCAGATTGGCCGATCGCCATTCCCATTTTTTGAGTACCAAAGTCAAAAGCCATAATTGATTTTGATTGTGTTGCAGTCATTAAGCATGTCCGATTTCAGAAGCCAGCCATGTACGATCTACACCAATTTTTTTATAGGCTGCATCCCAACGGTCATCGTACGGCAAGTTAAAAATCAGATCCATGTCGGCATCACAAATGAGCCAGTCACCACGAGCAATTTCATCTTCTAGCTGGTTTTTACCCCAACTCGCATAACCGAGGGCGATTTGGTAGCGACCAACACCTTCGTTATGTGCAATTGCATCGAGAATATCTTTACTGGTGGTAATACAGACATTTTCACCGACAGCAATAGAGGAGTGCCATGTTGGTTGACCAGTATGAAGGACAAAGCCTGCTTCAGGGCGTAAAGGTCCACCTTGTAAAACCTCATGCGGATTTACATTGTCTGCATCAATGTCTAAATCATTGAGTAGTTCTTTAATTTGGATACCAGCAGGGCGATTGATAATAATACCTTGAGCACCTTCTTCGTCATGGCGGGCAAGATAAATTACAGTATTTGCAAAAAAGTCATCTGCCATTTCTGGCGGGGCAATCAGACAACGGTGAGTCATGTATTGTTTGGTCACCTAAGCGGTTCTCCCTCAAAAAATGTCGCTATAGGGTCTCTCGACCCTTTTTATGTATATAGGTTCTTTTTATCAACATACAAGAGTTAATCGGATTTCGCCAATCTTTTTCTCTCATTTTCTTTATTAATTTGAAGAAGCCTGAAATTTAAGTTGGCGTAATTGTTTAGCATGCTGCAAGGTCGTTTCATTAATTTCAACTCCACCTGACATACGTGCTAGTTCAGAAATAATCTGATTTTCATCGAGTTGTACGATGGTGCTGCTTGCCGGATCTGTTTGCTGTTTTTTAACTAACAAATGTTGATCAGATTGTGCAGCGACCTGCGCTTGGTGAGTAATACATAGCAGTTGGACATGCTGAGCCAAATCGGCAAGTAATCGTCCAACCACCTCAGCCGTACCGCCACTAATCCCGACATCAATCTCGTCAAATACCAAAACTTCTGCTTCGGTCTTTTCAGCATTCATCACTTGCATGACGAGTGCAATACGTGAAAGCTCACCACCCGATGCCACACGCGCCAATGGTTGTGGTGGTATGCCTTTGTTGGCAGTAAATAAAAGTTGAATAAAGCTTAAGCCTTCTGCACTTGGTTGCTCTAATGGCTCAAATTTAAACTCAAAGTGTGCTTCAGGTAGTGCCAAAGGCTTAACCTGCTCGGTTAATTGTTTTGCAAGTGGAGTAGCAGCTTCACGACGAATATTGTCTAAATGCTGGGCTTTTTCTAAGAACTCTTGATGTGACTTTTCTACTTGTTCTGCCAGAGTCTCTGGGTCTTCAAGTTGATGTAACTGTTCAAGCTCATTTTGCCATGTTTCGTACTCTTCTTTCAGTGTCTCTGGCTGAGTACGGTATTTACGTGCCAGACGATGGAAAACTTCCAATTTGGAATTCAGTTCTTCCATCCGTTCAGGGTCAAAGCTCTGACGGTCAATAAATTGACGTAAATTTGATGTTGCATCATCAATTTCACTTTGAGCATTAAGTAAAGAATTATAAATTTCAGAAAGCTGTTCACTACGTCCAGCATGAGATTCTAGTCGGCGAATGATCGATGACATTTCTTGAGTAATGTTTTGTTCAGCTTCATCAAGCGCATTCAAGCTATAGCTACAATCTTGCATGATATGTTCATGATGACTGAGACGGTCAAACTCTTGCTCGATTTCTTTGTAATCGGTCTGAATGACTTCCTCAAGTTCTTCGATTTGCAGCTCTAAGGTCGCAATACGTTGTAGACGAGTTGCTTGAGCATCTAAGGCTGCTTGGTGTAAACGAATCGTGCGTTGCCATGTGCTATAAGCTTCGCGGACATCATTCGCTTCAGCATAAAAATTGTTATAACGGTCTAACCAATGCTTTGGATAAGGTGGTTCAAGAAGCTGTTGCTGGCTGTGCTGGCTATATAATTGAACCAATAGGCGCCCCAATTCTTTAAGCTCAGAGAGGCTACTTGGGCGGCCATTCACCCATGCTTTACTACGACCAGTTGCGAAAATAACCCGACGTAAATGAATTTCCCCAGAATCATCATCTAGTTCATGGTCTTGTAACCATTTTGCCTCAGGGCTATTGTTCTGATAAGTAAAAACTGCGGTTACATCCGCTTTGTCCGAACCATAGCGGACATAATTTGTATCTGTACGTTCCCCTAAGCAGGCAGAGAGTGCATCCAGTAATAATGATTTTCCGGCACCTGTCTCACCTGTTAGAACATTAAATCCTTGTTCTATATCAATAGCTAAATGATCAGCTAATGCAAAATTAATTAAAGTTAAATGTGTGAGCATAAACGCATCCAACGCGCCAAATTATGGGTTAAAGATAGAGAAGTTTTGAATTTGCTACAAGTGATCTATTATTCTAAATGAAATTATAGAACAGCAAGATTGCGGAACTTTACAATGAAAAAAACATTAAGCTTACCGAAAGCACCAATAGGGATGATCAACCGCCATAAAAAAACAAATCCTGCTGAAATGAATAAAATTTTAAGTCAGCATTTTAATGCATTTAAACAGGCTGCTGCACAAGGTGATTATGCCAAAGCTTATCAGCATGTAAAAAAAGCGGTAAATCTAGTGCCACAGCATCCTGGAGCACTATCTGATTTAGCTTATACTGAGCTGCGGTTACGCCGTTATGACGATGCATATCAACATTATATGCAAGCTATTAAAGCAAGTGGTTCCAACGTTAATACAAATTTATATGATGGCTTAACCGAAGTTTGTCATCATTTAAATAAAAAAGAAGAAAAAATCAAATTTGGGCGTTTAGCCATTTCAACAAAAAAAGAACTCACAAAGAATGAGCCTGCTTTAAATATACACCCGCATAAACCTGTACCATTTAGTCCCAATCCTCAAGAAAACATTATTGCTTTTTCTTTATTTGGAGCAAATCCACGTTACTGTGAAACTTCAATTTTAAATACTAAGTTAGCGCAAGAAATTTATCCGGAATGGACGTGTCGGTTCTATATAGATGATACCGTTCCTGAACTTGTACAGAAACGTTTACAAGCAAATGGTGCCCAAGTAGTACATGTCAGCTCCACTCAAAAACAGTTATCTGGTTTATTTTGGCGCTTTTTAGTCATGGATGATCCGCTAGTTAAAAGATTTTTGATACGGGATGCTGACTCTATCGTGTCTTATCGTGAAAAAGCTGCTGTCGATGCTTGGCTCAAGAGTGATCAATGGTTTCATTTAATGAGAGATAGCTATTCTCACACTGAATTAATTTTGGCGGGAATGTGGGGTGGTTGCTCAGGTATTTTTCATAATATTGAAGCACATGTCAGAGATTATGTCGCCACTGGAAAGTATCCGGACAATCGGGTCATAGATCAGCATTATCTTCGTTATCGTGTTTGGCCGACTTTAAAACAAAGTGTGCTTGTGCATGACAGCCAGCAATTTGATGAAAATGGCATCGATTTTCCGGCTTACGAGTCAGCTTCAATGCAAAATGACCCAGACAATTTTCATGTTGGCATGGATAATGGTTCACCAGTGGTTACAACTGCTGTGACACACCCAACTGCAGAGAAAGTTTATTGGGTTGTATTCGATGAAAATCACGATGAAGTTTGCAGATATGATGCAATAGTGTCGAAGAGTCGAAATATTGAAGTAAATTTACCCCACGCTTTTGCTAAAAAAATTCAGTTACAGCAGTGGAAATTACAAGTCTATCCGTATGAAAACTGATTGATTAGTTATTTAGGCACAATTAAACTACATTCATCATAATTTATATAAATGCGGCATTATCTGGAGAGTGTGCATGAGTTCAACCCAATTTGATCATGTAACGGTCATCAAAAAATCAAATGTTTATTTTGGTGGAGCATGTATCAGCCATACCGTGCAATTTGAAGATGGAACGAAAAAAACATTAGGTGTTATTTTGCCGACTGAGCAGCCTTTAACATTTGAAACACATGTTCCTGAGCGTATGGAAATTATTTCAGGTGAATGTCGCGTTAAAATTGCAGATAGCAATGAAAGTGAATTGTTCCGCGCTGGTCAATCATTTTATGTACCAGGCAATAGCGTTTTTAAAATCGAGACTGATGAAGTACTCGATTATGTTTGCCATTTAGAAGGCTAAGAAATTCCTGTTTAAATCGGGTACACTATGCCCAAAGAAATCCTGTGAAGTTGGCTTTGCAGGATTTTTATTTTTTGCTCAAACGTTGTTAGAGGTCATGCATGGCAAAACCGGAATATTATTATGGCGTTCACTCAGTGGAGTCATTGTTAGAACTTGAGCCGGAGCGCGTACTGACCTTGTTTACATTGAAGGGGCGCGATGATCAACGTTTACAAAAGATTTTGCAATTGGCTGAGCCTTTTGGAATTAGCGTACAAAAAGCAAGCCGTGAAAGTCTTGAGAAGCTTGCAGGCTTACCATTCCACCAAGGTGTAGTTGCAGCAGTACGTCAGCATCCGATGTTAAATGAAAAAGATCTCGATCAGATTTTGGCTGAAACTCCAGATGCCTTATTGCTGGCATTAGATCAGGTGACAGACCCGCATAACTTAGGGGCTTGTATTCGTACAGCCGCTGCAATGGGTGTTCAAGCAGTCATTGTTCCTCGTGATCGCTCAGCAAGCTTAACCCCAACGGCTCGTAAAGTTGCGGCGGGCGGGGCCGAAAAAGTTAAATTCATTCAAGTGACTAATTTGGCTCGTACTTTAGCGCATCTTAAAGAGACAACTCACGTACGTGTGATTGGTACAATGCTTGATGAAAGTGCTTTGCCTATTCAAAAATGTGATTTTTCTGGTCCAGTTGTCATTGTTATGGGTGCAGAAGACACAGGTTTACGTCCAATTACTCAGGCACAGTGTGATCATAAAGTTTATATCCCGATGTCTGGGAATTTACAGAGCCTAAATGTGAGTGTGGCAACAGGTATGGCACTTTATGAGGCTTGCCGTCAGCGTTCTGAGGTATAATTTAGCTGCCTTTCTCGTTTTAAAGCAGTCTTAATATGTCTCCCCGTAAGCAAGGTTATTTTTTTGTATTGGTGACCATGTGCATTTGGGGCGGGTTTACGCTTTTTGCCCGTTTAAATGCACAATGGCACATCAGTGCTTGGGATATTGCTGCACTGCGCTTCGCTATTGCTTTTCTAATTTTGATGCCTATCTTAATTTATAAAAAAGATCTCGCTTTTTTATGGAGTAAGCATGCGGTTATTTTGGCGCTCATTGGTGGAGTCATCTATTGTCTCACTGTCTATACTGCGTTTCTTTATGCGCCAGCTGCACATGCCGCAATATTTTTAAATGGTTGTATCCCCATCTGTACAGCTATAGTTGCCTATATTCTATTTAGACAACCATTTGATAAACATACATGGGTGAGTCTGGCAATTATGATCACTGCCTTGGCCCTCATGAGTGCATTAATGCTACAAAGTAGTACCTCTGCTTTTGGAATTGGCGATTTACTTCTGTTTATCAGTGCAATTTGGTGGGGGATTTTTACTGTACTACTTAAACAGTGGAAACTCTCTGCCTGGCACTCTATGGCAAGCGTCGCGATTTGGTCTGCAATTATTTATTTGCCGATTTACCTATTATTCTTACCTAAACATTTTATGGATGTAGATCCTGTACATTTGGCTGTACAAGGCATTTTTCATGGCGTATTTGTCGTTATTATCGCAACGTTGACTTATGTTGCTGCTATTCAACGTCTTGGTGCTTTTAAAACGGGAAGTATTGTAACTTTGGCGCCGTTTATTGCAGCTATTTTAGCTGTACCTTTACTTGGTGAATCATTAAGCCCATCAATTGTTGTGGGCTTGGTTGGTATGGGGATAGGCGCTTTACAGCCTTGGCGCTGGTTTAGACAAGATAGCCTGACACAAAAGATTAAGCAGCAAAATACACAAAATTAGTTTGCACGCTTCAAATAGCTTTGATGTAAAGGCTCTAATTGCTGATATAAATGTTCGAGTAATCCGTCGTTAAACACGATGTCATTGGCAAGCTCACGTTTTCGTTCGCGTGGCATTTGTGCAGCAATGATTTTCTGGATTTGTTCTTGGTTTTGCCCATCGCGCTGGCTTGCACGCTGAATTTGAGTTTGTTCACTCGCATCAATTAGTAGCGTGTGATTGACTAGTTCATGTTGATTTGTTTCAAACAATAATGGCGAAACTAAAATTACATAAGGACTTTTAGGATTTTGTAGCTGTTGAATAATAGATTGACGGATTGCAGGGTGGGTAATTTGCTCGAGTGTATGACGCGCTTGTGGATTTTGGAAAATATATTCGCGTAAGGCACGGCGGTCTAAACTACCATCGGGTTGAAGTACCCAGTCTCCAAAAGTTTGCTGAATTTTTTGAAGGGCAGGTTGGCCCTTTTCAACTACTTCGCGAGCAACAATATCGGCATCGACGACTTGGATTCCTTGGGATTCAAACCATTGTGTTGCAGCTGATTTACCACTGCCTATACCACCTGTGATTCCCAGAATAAAAGCCATCTTAACCTCCCAAATAAATTTTCATAATCTGATCACCCCATAAAAAGGCAACCCAACCTGCAATGGCAATATATGGCCCAAACGCAAAAGGCTGATTGTCATTTCTTAACTTTAATAAGATGATGCCAATGATTGCACCCAATAAAGACGACAATAACACAATTAACGGCAGCATCAATGGCCCCATCCATGCACCTAATGCTGCAAGCAATTTAAAGTCGCCGTAGCCCATACCTTCTTTGCCAGTAATTACTTTAAATAAGTAATAGACAATCCAAAGACATAGAAAACCAATGAGGTAACCCCAAATGGCCGAGTTGGGTGAGGTGTAGATATTAAAGGTGTTAATGCCTAAACCAAGCGCAGCTAAAGGTAGGGTAAAGCGATCAGGCAATAATTGTGTATCGAAATCAATAAAGGTAAGTGCTATCAATACCCATGTGAGGACGAGTCCAAAAAGCATTTGTATGGTTGGACCAAACACCATAACCACCACCAATGAACATAGCATGGTAAGTAGTTCGATGGCTGGATAGCGAATGCTAATCGGGTGCTGGCAATGACCACATTTTCCTCTTAACACTAGCCAGCTTATGAGTGGGATATTTTGATACCAACGGATGGGTTGATGGCATGCAGGGCATGATGAAGCAGGCTTACTTAAAGTTAGCTTCTCATGATCAATAATGGGTTGCTCAGGATTGAGTAACATTTGGCATTCTTGCTGCCAATCTTGCTCCATCATTCTTGGTGTGCGGTAAATCACTACATTAAGAAAGCTACCGATACATAGGCTCACGAGTGCAACAGCAATATAAAGTGCAGTTAAGTTTTGAATAAAATACGCAATGATGTCTTGCATTATACAACTGAGCCCATTTGGAAAATTGGAAGATACATAGCAATTACCAGACCGCCTACGAGTACCCCTAAAATTGCCATAATTAAAGGTTCCATCATAGAAGTTAAACCATCAACGGCATTATCCACTTCATTTTCATAGTAAGTGGCAACTTTATCGAGCATGCTGTCTAGTGCACCCGATTCTTCACCAATTGCAACCATTTGTATAGCCATAGATGGAAAACGATTAGATACTCGCATAGCAAATTGAAGTTGTTGACCGGTTGCCACATCTTCACGAATTTTCATCACAGCTTGCTCATAAATGACATTATTTGTTGCGCCTGCAGTCGACTCTAGTGCATCAATAAGCGGAACACCTGCGGCAAATGTTGTAGCAAGCGTGCGGCTATAACGGGCAATAATTGCTTTATAAACCAGATCTCCGAAAATAGGTAACTTAAGCGCCAGTTTATCTAAGCCATCACGAAACTTTTTACTACGTTTTTTTGCTTCTAAAAACGCAGCAATAAATACACCAATCGCAATAATCATAATGAACCAGTATTCCTGCATCCATTTCGACATATTCACGACCATTTGTGTAAATGCTGGTAATTCTGCGCCGAAAGAAGCAAATAAATCTTGGAAAACGGGGACTACTTTAACCATCAAAATAATAGTCACCACAATGGCTACCACAATAACTGTTGCAGGGTATTTCATTGCTTTCTTAATTTTTTGCTTGAGCAACTCACTTTTTTCTTTATAAATTGCAACGCGATCCAACATCGTTTCGAGTGCACCTGATTGTTCACCAGATTCAACAAGTGAACAAAACAAGTTATCAAAATGTTGAGGGTACTTTTTTAAAGCTGAGGCAAAGGTACTACCACCTTCAACTTCACTTTTAATACCGAGGACAACCTCTCGCATGGCAGGGTTTTCTAAACCTTCTGCTACAATTTCAAAGCCTTGTACTAGAGGTACACCAGCTTTCATCATAGTCGCAAGTTGTCGGGTAAAAATCGTAATATCGAGTGTAGTTACTTTTTTCTTAAATAACCCTTCAAGAATATTTTTACGTTTTTCACGTATAGTTCGAACAGTCACCCCTTGTTTGCGTAAGGTTACTTTGGCTAAAGCCATATTTTTAGCCGGAAGTTCTCCTTTAATTTTTACGCCCTTACGGTCAACCCCTTCATAAGCAAAAGTCGGCATCATTTGTGCCTTTTTGACAGCCATTAGATTATCCTTATTTTAAATAGTGTCTTATTCACTGGTTACACGGTTAACTTCTTGTAAAGAGGTCACCCCTTGCATCACCTTTTTTAAACCTGAACGACGTAGATTATTAAACCCCAATTTTTCAGAAGCAGCCGCGATTTCTAAAGCGTTGCCATCTTCCATAATAATCTTGGAAATTTCAGGTGTAACTTTCATTACCTCATAAATACCGACACGGCCTTTATAGCCTTCACGACATTCAGGACAGCCCACGGGTTGAAAAACCCGAAAATCTGGATGTGCTAAATCTTGTTCGGTAAAGCCCATTTCTAATAAGCTTTGTTTAGGAATATCAGCAGGTATTTTACATTGAGAACAAAGACGACGTGCTAAACGCTGTGCAATCACTAGATTTACCGATGTTGCAATATTAAAAGAAGGAACCCCCATATTGCGTAAACGGGTCAATGTTTCCGGAGCACTATTGGTATGTAGTGTTGACATCACCATATGGCCGGTTTGAGCAGCTTTAATCGCAATTTCTGCTGTTTCCAAGTCACGAATCTCACCGACCATAATAATGTCAGGGTCTTGACGTAAAAAAGACTTAAGGGCAGCTGCAAACGTTAAACCCACTTTAGGATTGACGTTAACCTGATTAATACCTTCTAAGTTAATTTCCACTGGATCTTCGGCAGTAGAAATATTGGAACTTTCAGTATTTAAAATATTTAAGCCTGTATATAAAGATACAGTTTTACCGGAACCTGTTGGTCCAGTAATCAAAAGCATACCTTGTGGTTTATCTAAAGCTTCCATAAATAAAGCTTTTTGTTCTTCTTCGTAGCCTAATGCATCAATGCCTAGCATTGCGCTTGATGGGTCAAGAATACGTAGAACTAACTTTTCACCAAACAAGGTAGGGAGCGAGTTCACACGGAAATCAATTGCTTTGGTTTTTGACAGCTTAAGTTTAATACGTCCATCTTGTGGGACGCGTTTTTCAGAAATGTCCATTTGAGACATTACTTTTAAGCGTGATGCCAAACGGTTTGCAAGTTGTAAAGGCGGATTGGCAATTTGACGTAACACACCATCGACACGATAACGTACCCGATATGACTTTTCATAAGGCTCAAAATGTAAATCTGACGCGCCCATACGAATGGCATCAATAAGCAACTTATTAATATATTTAACAATAGGAGCTTCATCACCTTGAGGTATTTCTTCTTCATCTTCTTGAGTGGTAGGACCATCAAGGCTGACGTCAAGATCAAACTCTTCATCATTAAAGTCAAAGCTGCTTTCTTCTGCAAAATGCTGGCCTAAAACTTTTTCCAGCTTATGATGCTCGACAATAACAGGTTCAACCAGCAATTTACTGTTAAAACGGATTGCATCGATTGCTTCAATATTACTTGGATTGCTGGTGGCGACATATAGAATTTGTCCTCTTTGAATGAGCGGCAAAATTCGATGTTTTAAAATCAGTTTTTGATCGACCAGATCTTTAGGAATCTGAGATGTGTCATAAACATCTAGATCAAAATATGGTTCAGCAAACTCCGCAGAAATGGTTTCAGCCAATAAAGAAGGGGAGAGATGTACCTCTTCAATTAAATATGCGACTGTATCCTGCTTGGCTCTCTTTGCTGCATCTAATGCATTTTGCATGGTCGCTGCCGACACATGCTTTTCTTCGACTAAACGCCGAAAAAACCCCGTAAATTTTGGAGATGTATGTAATACTGACATCTGCCTGCCTATGCTAATGTGTTTATAATTGGTATATGAAAAATTATACTTTTGTTATGTAAAATTACTACCTTATAAAGTGTTGCTCTAGTCTTACTCGAGCTATTAAAGCTTGAACTAGTCGAAGTTTTTAAAGATTAATTTTTAGAATGTTTAACTTCGAATGGCTATAAAGCTTTTCTTAATTTCAAAGAGAAGAAACGATATAAGTAATCCCTTTAAAGAAAAGTATCTGAAATTTGTATAAATGCGTGTAGAATGTGCTGCATTTTTGATGAAAGGTGAGCAGTATGTCGGGTTCGACGATTACGCCTTGGGTAGTTGGCAACTGGAAAATGAATCCAATGCGTGCTAACGCCAACCAACTTATAGAAGAATTTAAACAATTATTGCAACAAAACCAAATTGCAGATGAAAGCTGCCATGTGGGCGTTGCCCCTGTTTCTATTGCACTTACAACAGTACAGGCGCAATTGCAGGATGCTGCAAGAACGGTATATACAGTTGCGCAAGATGTATCGCGTATTGCAGGTACAGGTGCTTATACTGGCGAAGTTAGTGCAGAATTATTAAAAGATAGCCAAATTAATTTCGTATTGGTCGGACACTCTGAACGCCGTGATATTTTTGGCGATAACGTTGAAATTTTGAAGGCGAAACTCCAAAATGCATTAAATGCGGGCTTGACTGTCATTTATTGTGTGGGCGAAAGTCTTGAACAGCGTGAACAAGGGCAGGCAGAGCAAGTTGTTTTACAACAAATTTGTGATATTGCACCCGTAGTGACTGCTGAACAGTGGCAAAACCAAGTCGTAATTGCTTATGAGCCGATTTGGGCAATTGGTACTGGTAAAACAGCTTCACCACAAGATGCGCAAGCAATGCACGCTAAAATTCGTGAAGGCTTATGCCAGCTTACTTCAGCGGGTTCAAGTATTGCTATTTTATATGGTGGTAGTGTAAAAGCTGAAAATGCTGTTGAATTAGCTGCATGTCCAGATATTAATGGTGCGTTGGTGGGTGGTGCTTCATTAAATGCAGCATCTTTTTATCAAATTGTACAAGCCTTCGCGCAAAGCAAATAACGAGGATAGGGTATGCACTCTTTTGTACTTGTTGTACATATTATTTTAGCTGTACTGATGATTGCATTGATTTTAGTGCAACATGGTAAAGGCGCAGATGCTGGTGCTTCTTTTGGTGGTGGCGGTGCAGCAACTGTATTTGGTGCATCTGGTTCGGGTAACTTCCTTACTCGCCTGACTGCTGTTTTAACTGCATTGTTTTTTGTAACGAGTTTGACTCTTGCTGTTTTTGCAAAAAAACAGACTACAGAGGCATATAGTTTGAAAACTGTACAAACAACAGCACCAGCTCAAACAACATCGCCTGAAACTTCACCAAATGCACCAAAAACGGGTCAATAATTCGAAATAGGGCTTTCCTTTTGCAGTTGGAAGGACTAGAATGCGTCCCACAAGCTGCGGTGGTGGTGGAATTGGTAGACACGCTACCTTGAGGTGGTAGTGCCTTCGGGCGTGGGGGTTCAAGTCCCCCCTTCCGCACCAACTTTGAACCAGAAAGTTGAGTGCAAGCAGTTTATTGATGCGGGATGGAGCAGTCTGGTAGCTCGTCGGGCTCATAACCCGAAGGTCGTTGGTTCAAATCCAGCTCCCGCTACCAATTTGATTAAGGTGCAACTTAATCAAGCGAATATTGTAAAGTTTACATTGACTTTTTTCGATATTTGTATATAATTTTTGCACGTTGATGCGGGATGGAGCAGTCTGGTAGCTCGTCGGGCTCATAACCCGAAGGTCGTTGGTTCAAATCCAGCTCCCGCTACCAAGTTTCTTAAAAGAGGCTCACAGACAGGTGGGCCTTTTTGCACAGTGGACTATTGTTTTCTGTGCTACATAGGGGCGATTAACGCCCTTTTTTATTGGTTATCGTATCGCTATCGTGTAGTGTCGACATCAATTGGTCAAATAGTCATGCTTCACTATAGTAGGTCTGTGTCGGTTAAAACAACCGATTGAATCGCACGAGAATGACGAGAGTAAATGAAATTATCAAATAAATCCCAAGCATTGTATGACATGATTGCTCCAGCAGTGCAGGCATGTGGTGTTGACCTGTGGGGAATCGAATTCCTTCCACAAGGTAAACGTTCATTATTGCGTATTTATATCGATAGACCGGTTGATGAAAACGCTGAACCAGTGATTAATGAAGATGGTGAAGTAGAACAAGGTCGTGGTATTGGCGTACAAGATTGTGTACGTGTTACACAACAAGTCGGCGCGATGTTGGATGTTCATGATCCGATTTCAGGTGAATATTCTTTAGAAGTTTCTTCACCAGGTTGGGATCGCCCATTTTTTCAACTCGAACAGTTGCAAAGCTATATTGGACAACAAGTTGCTTTGCGTTTAATTGCAGCAGTAGAAAATCGCCGTAAATTTCAAGCAAAACTCCTTGCTGTAGACCTTGAAAATGAAGAGATTAAGGTTGAAGTTGAAGGAAAGCATGTGCTTGATATCGACAGCAACAATATCGATAAAGCAAACTTGATCTATCAAGATTAAATTTATTTAAATTATATAAGAAATCGGTAGGTGACTTATGGGCCGCGAAATTCTTACCGTTGTAGAAACGGTTAGTAATGAAAAAGGTGTTAGTCGTGAAGCGATCTTCGAGGCTTTAGAACAAGCTCTAGTTGCTGCAACGAAAAAAAGATTTTACGAAGGTACGCATGCTGAAGAAGCTCAGCTTCGTGTAGAGATTGATCGTAAAACTGGTGATTACCGTACATTCCGTCAATGGACTGTAGTGGCGGATGAAGATCATGAAATGCCAGCTTGCCAAGATGCGATCTCTGATGTTGATCCATCGAAATGGTCAATTGGTGATGTGCGTGAACTTGAAGTTGAATCTATCGAGTTTGGCCGTATTGCTGCGCAAATTGCAAAACAGGTTATCGTACAAAAAATCCGTGAAGCTGAGCGTGCTTTAGTTGCTGATGCATATGAATCTAAAGTGGGTGAGTTAATCTACGGTGAAGTGAAAAAACAAACCAAAGATGGTTTCATCATTGATTTAGGCGACAACGCAGAAGCTTATCTTGCTCGCGAAGAAATGATTCCTAAAGAAATTCTTCGTCCAAAGCAACGTGTAAACGCTATCTTATATAATGTTAACCGTGAAGGCCGCGGCGCTCAGTTATTGTTATCACGCGCTAAGCCTGAAATGTTAATCGCTTTAATGAAAAAAGAAATTCCTGAAATTTCTGAAGAGATTATCGAAATTAAAGCAGCGGCACGTCAACCAGGTGTCCGTGCTAAAATTGCAGTGAAAACAAATGATCACCGTATCGACCCTGTAGGTGCATGTATTGGTATGCGTGGTACGCGTATTCAAGCTGTACAGCAGGAGTTAAACGGTGAACGTATTGATGTAGTGGTTTGGTCTGATGATCCAGCTCAATACATTGCTAGCGCATTAGAACCAGCTGATGTTTCAGGCATCGTGCTTGATGAAGATGCAAGAAGTGCCGATATTATTTTTGCAACCAGCGATCAATTAGCTCGTGCGATTGGCTCACAAGGTCAAAACGTTCGCTTAGCTTCTGATTTAACTGGCTACAAACTCGACATGATGCTTGAAGAAGAGTATCGTGCTCGTCAGCAAAATGAAGCTCAACAATATCTCGACATGTTTGTATCACGTTTAGATATTGAAGAAGATTTAGCAATGGCATTGGTAGAAATGGGCTTCACTTCTTTAGAAGAGATTGCTTATGTTCCTGCTGAAACTTTTGACGAAATTGAGCTTGATGCTGAATTGGTTGAGTTATTGCAAAGTCGTGCAAAAGAAGTAGCCCTTACTGATGCTTTGAAACAGCAAGAAAATATTCAAGAACCGAGCGCAGACCTTCTCACAATGGAAGGCATGACTTCTGAGATCGCTTACTCGCTTGCCGCTCGCGGTATTATTACCGTGGATGATTTGGCAGATCAGGCTACTGACGATATCTCTGATATTGAAGGTCTTGATCATGAAAAAGCAGGTCAATTGATCATGAAAGCTCGCGAATCATGGTTTAACTAGGAGATGAAATATGACGGACAAGTCGATTAAAGAGTTAGCTCTCAGTGTAGGACGTCCTGTTGAGAAGCTCCTAGAACAGGCTCGCGAAGCAGGTTTGCCTCAACGTACAGCAGACGACATTATTACCACTGAACAACAGGACACTTTAGTCAATCATTTGAAAAAAGTGCATGGTCAGGAAAGTGGTAACACAGGAAAAATTGCGTTGAAACGTAAAACAACCAGTACCGCTAAAGTTGCAAGTACTTCAGGTAAAGCAAAAACAATTAACGTAGAAGTACGTAAAAAACAGGTTTTTGCTAAACCAAACCCAGAACAAATTGCAGCAGAAGCTAAAGCGCGTGCAGAAGCAGAAGCTAAAGCACGTGCAGATCAACAAGCGCGTGAAACTGCAGAGCAAAAAGCGCGTCTTCAAACAGAGCAAAAAGCAAAAGCAACTTTAGATGCAATGCGTGCTGCTCATCAACAAGATAGCGCTGCACAGTCAGCTCCTAAAGCTGCCGTTGTAGTGAAAAAACGTGGTGGTGGTACAGTAAAACCTGCACCAAAACCAGCAGAAACATTAGAGCAAAAGAAAGCGCGTGAAGCTCAAACAGCTCAGTTAAAAGCAACTGAAGAAGCTGCACGTCGTAAAGCGGCTGAAGAAGCTCAGCAACGTACGCTTGAACAAATGCGCAAAATGGCATCTAAGTACTCAAATGACGATGCTACTACCACAATTCGTGTAATTGATGATTCTCCACTTGCTTCAGGTCTTGTTGGCCAAGCGTATGAAGATTCATTCAAGCAAGAAGACCGTGAAATTAAACGCGGTGGCGCAACTACTAATCCGCGTGCGGGTAAGAAAGGCGGTCGTCGTGGTCAAGAAGAGCAAAGCTTCGTTAACCATAACAAACGTGGTTTAAAATCAAGCCAAGCAAACAAGCATGGATTTGAAAAGCCAGTTAAAAAGCAAGTCTATGACGTAGAAATCGGTTCAAGTATTGTTGTTGCCGATCTTGCTCAAAAGATGGCGATTAAAGTACGTGAAGTTATCAAAACACTTATGAAAATGGGTGAGTTGGTTAATCAAGATCAAGCTATTGACCAAGATACAGCTGCACTTGTTGTAGAAGAAATGGGACACAACCCTGTTCTAGTTTCTGATACACAGGCGGAAGATAACTTGCTTGAAGCGGCTGAAGAAGCACGTGGTGAGCAAACAACTCGTCCACCAGTTGTTACGATTATGGGTCACGTTGACCATGGTAAAACATCATTGCTTGACCGTATCCGTCGTTCGAAAGTTGCGGCTGGTGAAGCAGGTGGTATTACCCAGCACATTGGTGCGTATCATGTTGAAACAGACAAAGGGATTATTACATTCCTTGATACACCGGGACATGCTGCGTTTACTTCAATGCGTGCACGTGGTGCTAAAGCAACAGATATCGTGGTATTGGTTGTTGCGGCAGATGACGGTGTAATGCCACAAACTGCAGAAGCAATTGACCATGCTCGTGCAGCAGGTACTCCAATTATTGTTGCAATCAACAAGATGGATAAAGAATCTGCTGATCCAGACCGTGTGTTAAATGAATTAACAACGAAACAAATCGTTCCAGAAGAATGGGGTGGTGATGTTCCGATTGCTAAAGTTTCAGCACATACTGGACAAGGTATTGATGAACTTCTTGATTTAATTCTTATTCAATCAGAATTGATGGAATTAAAAGCATCTGCTGAAGGTGCTGCGCAAGGTGTTGTTATTGAAGCGCGTGTTGATAAAGGCCGTGGTGCAGTAACTTCTATTCTTGTTCAAAACGGTACATTAAATATTGGTGACCTTGTTCTTGCAGGTTCATCTTATGGTCGTGTCCGTGCAATGTCTGATGAAAACGGTAAGCCAATTAAATCAGCAGGACCATCTATTCCGGTAGAAATTCTGGGTCTTCCAGATGCTCCAATGGCGGGTGACGAAGTTCTTGTTGTAAATGACGAGAAAAAAGCACGTGAAGTTGCCGATGCTCGTGCTGACCGTGAGCGTCAAAAACGTATTGAGCGTCAAAGTGCAATGCGTCTTGAAAATATCATGTCGTCAATGGGCAAAAAAGATGTTCCTACAGTGAACGTCGTTTTAAGAACTGACGTACGTGGTACTTTAGAAGCATTGAATGCAGCATTATATGAACTCTCTACTGATGAAGTAAAAGTTCGTGTAATTAGTTCTGGTGTTGGTGCGATTACTGAATCTGATGTAATTCTTGCTGAATCTTCAGAAGCAGTATTGTTAGGCTTCAACGTTCGTGCTGATACAGCTGCGCGTCAGAGAAGTGACCAAGACGGTATCGATATTCGTTACTACAGCATCATCTATGAATTGATTGATGATGTGAAAGATGCCATGAGCGGTAAACTTGCTCCTGAACACCGTGAAACAATCTTGGGTGTTGCTGAAGTACGTGAAGTATTCCACTCAAGTAAGTTTGGTGCAGCAGCAGGCTGTATGGTACTTGAAGGTACATTACACCGTAATAAACCGATTCGCGTATTACGTGATGACGTGGTTGTGTTCCAAGGTGAACTTGAATCATTACGTCGTTATAAAGATGTAGTTGATGAAGTTCGTGCTGGTATGGAATGTGGTCTTGCGGTTAAAGGTTATAAAGACATCAAAGTACAAGATAAGATCGAAGTATATGATGTTCAATTGATTAAACGGAGTCTTTAATGGCGGGTAGCCAACGCTTAAAGCGAATGGCGGATTCAGTACAGCGTGAGCTGTCTGATCTAATCCGTCAGGAGTTAAAAGATCCGCGTCTGGGTGGTCTAGTGACCATCTCAGCCGTGAAAGTCAGTGCGGATATGGGATACGCTGAAGTTTACGTTACTGTTATGGGGCGTGAGCTAGGTGATGAGCAAAGTGAATCAGCAAATAAAGAAACTTTAGATGTATTAAATAAAGCTTCTGGTTTCTTGCGTCATGAACTCAGTCGTCGTATCAAAACACGTATTACGCCTCGCTTACGTTTCCATTACGATAAGACGAATGCATATGGTAATTATATGTTTGGTCTTATTGAAAAAGCGGTACAAGATTTACCGGAACGTAAGTCAGATGACGAAGAGTAATTTATACTCAAAATAAAAAAGCCACCTTTGGGTGGCTTTTTTATTTGTTCACATTTTTATTCCTGAGGAGGCTCCATCGGAGGTTTGTTTTGTGAAAAGCGTTGTCCGATTTTATAGCGATCCCATGGTAATGGACGTTCGATTGCTTCAGGAACTTCACCACTTAATGAGCGTAAACGCAGATGTAGTGCTGCTTGTGCAATTAAATTGGCTGAAACAGGTGCCGTAATGAAAGCTAACAGAGTAATGAGAAGTTCAGCAAAGCCAAAACGACCTTGAAAAGCAAAAAAGATCATTGAAGCAATTAAAAAGCTACCTAGTCCTAATGTACTCGATTTGGTAGGCGCATGTAGTCGCATAAATAAATCGGGTAGGCGTACCATGCCGATAGAACCAACTAACATAAAGAACGAACCAAAAACTAGAAAGATCGAAACAATAATTTCCATTGTAATTTGCATTTTGACCTCCCTCTAATCGATTACATGACCGGTTGTAAAATAACGAGCCAAAGCAGCTGTCGATACAAACCCTAGCATGGCAACTAATAATGCCCCTTCAAATAAAGAGGTGGTTGTCCAATAAATACCTAATACAACAATGAGACAAGTTGCATTTAGAAAAAGGGTATCAAGTGCTAAAAGGCGATCTACAATTGATGGTCCCATCACCATGCGAAACAGACAGAGCAACATAGAGATCGTGATGGCAATCAAGCTAATGCCAAGTGCATAAGGTAGGATGGTCATGTGTTGTCCTCCGATTTGCTTTTCACATCAAAAATTTCCATGAGTGGAGCCTCATAGCGTTGTTTGATGTCTTGCACATCACTTTCAGTATTTTCTGTACTGAGCGAGTGTACCAAAATGTCACCACGCTCTTGATCAATACCAGCAGAGACCGTACCTGGTGTTGTGGTAATAATCATTGCGAGTAAAGAATTTACTTGTTCATGTTCTGTTTCTAATGGAACACGGTACCATTTGGGATGTAATTTTTTAGGTGACCCTAATACCAGTTTAGCAACGCGAAAATTGGAAACAATAATATCCCACAGTACAACAAAGCATAGTTTTACTGCTGGTTGCCAATGAATGTGCGGTGTTCTAGTAATAAAAGGTCGAACCAATCGAGGAATCACAAGCCCCAAAATTACAGCCATAAGCAGGTCACTTGCATCAAGACTATGCGAGAGCATTAACCAAAAAACGATAATTAAAAAAGAAACAAATGGATGCGGAAACCAGCGGTCAAGCAATTTAGATAGCTGCATTGTTATGGCTCCATAGGTTTCAGTTGACTTTCATCAGCAATGGTTGGGGTTTGCAATTTTTCTTGCTGCTGAATCTGGCGGTGTTTGTATTCGGAAATATGTACACCGTTGTATGTGTCTTTAGAAATAATGTCAGGTATCAGATAGGCATTATGATCTTCAACTTCTCCACCATATTTTGTTTCTGGTAAATAAGTTGAATCATAAGGCTGCACACTAATGATTTCGCCATTTTGATCAGTTTTAAGAATAGATTGCTGATATAAGGCGTGATTTTGAATTTGCTGAGCAGTGCTTGTGGTGTAGTGCAACACAGGTGAAGCAAATACGACATAAGCCACTAAACCTGCAAGCAAAATATAAATCACTGAATCATTACGTGGTGGTGCACGTTCAGGTAAAGCCCGATAAATAATATAAGCAGGATTGATCGGATCTTCTTCTGGTGCTGAGGCACGCCAGAATAAAATAAATCCGACACGTGTTAACGCAATAATGCTTAATAGACTGACCACAAGCACAATACCAATTACCCAGCCTTGATATGCTGTTTCAACAGTTGCTTGTAAAATAAACACCTTTCCAAAGAAGCCACTAAAAGGTGGTAAACCAGCGAGCATCATGGCAATTAAGAAATAAGTCAGCATGGCTGCTTTTTCTTGCTTAATTCTTGGTGCGATTTTTAAGTGATCTTTGAAATCACCGCGTTGCGAAGTCATCCAACCACAGAACAAGTAAAATGCAGCACCGATCAGTGTACTGTGGACTAAATAGAATAGTGCCCCTGACCACGCTTGCGTATTTGACATAGCAATTGCAGTCAATAATGTACCAATCGAAGACAGCACCATAAAACCAACAAAACGTCTAAGGCGATCTGCACCGATTGCTCCAACCACACCGTATAGAGACGTAATTAAGCCAATTGGAAGAAGCCAACTTTTAAAGATTTCTTGGCTAAGTACATCATTAAATACAGTTCCATTTACACGCAAAATGGCATAGATGCCCACTTTAGTCATAATGGTAAAGATCGCTGCGACAGGTGTACTTGCAACGGCATAAGTTTTTGGTAGCCAAAAACCCACTGGTAGCATGGCTGCTTTAATACCAAACACGACAAATAACAGTAGGGCACCAGCGACTGCTAATTTATGTTGATCTGCATCTAAAGTTGGTAAAAGGCGTGAAACGTCAGTCATATTTAGACTGCCTACACTGCCATAAATCATACCAAGGCCAATTAAGAATAGGGCAGAGGCTAAGAGATTGATAATGACATAGTGTACGCCAAGCTGAAAACGTGGTTTGCCTTGTCCATGCAACAGCAAAACATAGGACGCCATAAGCAAGATTTCAAAGAAAACGAACAGGTTGAATAAGTCACCTGTAAGAAATGCTCCGCATAGGCCCATTAAAAGAAAATGGAATATAGCGTGGAAATAGCGACCTCTCGTATCCCAATTCTCACTTGCATACCATAAAACCGGGACTGCTAAGGCATAGGTTAAAACCAGCATAAATGCTGAAAGTCGATCAAGTACCAGCACAATACCAAATGGTGCTGACCACTCGCTCAACTGGTAAACAGTAATTTGGCCTGTATTAGCAACAATCAGATAACTAACAGCAGTGACTAAACCTGCGATTGCTGAGAGCAAGCTAATGCCACGTCGCCAAGGTTGACGCCAGTCTTCTTTTAATGCACCAGCGCCAGGATTGCCTAGAAGCAGTAAAATAAAACCAGTAAATGCCGGGATGAGGATGCTGAAAATTGGTGTATTTGCTTGCCAAAAAGATAAAAAATCAAACATCACGGCTCATCCTCACGTGGGTCGTATGTTGGAGAAATATCTTCTTTTGCATCAACGTGGTCACTACCTGATTCATAACGGCTGCGTAAAGCCAGTTGCACAATAAACGCTGTGGTTGCGAAACCGATAACGATCGCAGTTAAAACAAGCGCTTGTGGAAGCGGATCTGTAATATTGGTAGTCTCCGTTAGGATAGCTGGCGAGCTGACTTGCAGACGGCCCATCGCAAACAAAAATAAGTTAACCGCATAACCTAGTACGGCTAAACCCAACACAACAGGAAAGGTACGCGCACGCAAAATAAGATAGATGCCTGTAGCAACAAGTAGCCCAATGGCAGAGGCCAGTAAGAATTCTAAACTGATCATGATGATTTCTCCCCATGAGGTACAGGACCAGACATACTCGAGTGGCGAGAGTCTCCTAATACAGAAATGAGTAGCATAGTGGCGCCTACCACGGTGATATACACACCCAAATCAAAGCTTGCTGCTGAAGCCAGATGTAGTTTTCCTAAAATTGGTAACTCAACATAGACATGAGCACTAGTTAAGAATGGACGTGCCCAGAACCATGCGGCAATGCCAGTAAGGCCTGCAATTGTTAATCCGGAACCAATCCAGATTTCGTAAAGACGACCGGATTGGGCTTTTAACATTTGTTCTGCTTGATCTTGACCTAAAGCAATGTATTGAATAATGAGTGCCATTGAGGTAATTAAACCTGCAATGAAGCCACCGCCAGGGTAGTTATGTCCGCGCATAAAGATATAGACACTTACCACCAGCGCTAAAGGTAACACCCAAGAGGCCGTAATACGGAACATAAGCGGAGATGGGTTAAAGCGGTAGGTGAGGCCTTGTGTCATGGTAGTACCGTGTACGCGCATGCCATCCATAAGACATAGCGCACCAATCGCAGCAATGCCTAATACGGTAATTTCACCAAAGGTATCGAAACCACGGAAGTCCACCAAAATAACATTCACGATGTTAGAACCACCGCCAAGTGGTAAAGATTGCTGAGCAAAGAACCATGAAATCGAATTATGGTCACGCGTTAAAATGAGCCACGTAATCCAGCCGATACCTAAGCCACCAATAATTGCTAAAAATGCATCTCTTAAACGTCTTGAGCGAGTAGATTCATAAGGTGTCAGCTGTGGTAGTAAAGACAAACTCATCAACAAAAGAACAGTCGTAACCACATCTACCGTAATTTGAGTAAGTGCTAAGTCAGGTGCAGACATCGTAACAAACACCATGGTCACCACGAGACCAATTGCACCGCTAATGAGTACAGCTTTGATGCGTTCATGGTGAAACCAGAGCATCATCCAGCAACCTGAGAATAAGGTTAGCCAAAGCACAACTGCAATCCATGGGGCATGAGTAAGCTCGCGTGTACCAGTGGTAAGCCCTTGATTGAGCAAAGGCATGGTCACCATGATGATGCTAAAAGCAATGATTAAAAACAGGTAGCTTTGCAAAGAACCATTTTCGGTTTTTTGTTTGATTTTTCGGCTCGTTAATAATAAATGCTTTAAGAATAAATCAAATAAAATACGGCCTTGTAAGCGACCGAGCCTTGGATCAAGATCGATCTTACGAATCATGCCATCTTTTGCTAGGGCAAAATAGAAAAGCGTACCTCCAGCCAAGGCAATAATACTCATGACTAATGGCGCATTGAATCCATGCCAAATTGCAAGATGAGTTCCTGCAAAATCAGGCTGCATAAGACTTGCGCGTGTCACACTGTTAACTAAAGGCTCGACCAGTAGGGCAGGGAAAATACCGACCAAAATACATAGTGCCGCGAGCAATATAGCTGGTGCTCTCATGCCGATAGGTGGCTCGTGGGCATTTTTATTTGGAACTTGTTTACCCAATGGGCCATCAAAAAATACGCCGTGAACTAACCGAATTGAATAACTCACTGCAAAAATACCGGCAAGGGTCGCAATAATACTGGCAAAAATAACAGCCGATCCTGAAAGGTTCGCTAACAGTTCGGTAAAGAACATTTCTTTAGAAATAAAGCCATTGGTAAGAGGAACACCTGCCATTGAGGCTGCAGTGATCATAGTGAGCGTTGCGGTAAACGGTAGTAGCTGCCAAACACCACTTAATTTTCTAAGATCACGTGTACCTGTTTCATGGTCAATAATCCCTGCAATCATAAACAGGGCAGCTTTAAAGGTTGCGTGGTTAATAATATGAAAAATTGCAGCGGCAACCGCTAAAGGTGAACCAATACCTAACAAGCAGACAATAAGACCTAAATGACTAATAGTGGAATAGGCTAATAATCCTTTTAAATCTTCTTTGAAGATAGCAAAGCATGCCGCCATACAAAGCGTGAATAGGCCGACAAACGTGACAATGTTGTGATAAAGCGCCGCACCAATAAAGATAGGTGCAAGACGTGCTAATAAGAAAATACCTGCCTTAACCATAGTGGCAGAGTGCAAATAGGCTGACACCGGGGTGGGTGCTGCCATTGCATTGGGTAACCAAAAATGAAAAGGGAACTGAGCACTTTTAGTAAAAGCACCAAGTAGGATAAGCAAAAGCATCGGAACAAAAAGATGATGACTTTGAATGAGCTCTTTCATTCCGACAATATCATTAATTTCATAAGTACCGGTGATTTGCCCTAATAAGACAAATCCACCTAGCATGGCGAGTCCACCCATTCCTGTAATGGTAAGTGCCATGCGCGAGCCACGTTGAGCAGCTTCGTAATGACTCCAGTAACCCACTAATAAGAAAGATGAAATACTGGTAAGTTCCCAAAACACTAATAAAATAATTAAATTGTTTGAAAGGGAAATACCCAGCATTGCTGCCATAAACAGCATGAGTAATAAATATAATTTACTTAATGAATTTTTAGGGCCTAAATAATAATAGGCATAAATATAAATGAGTGTACCGATACCGGTAATAAGAAGAGAAAATAATAAACCAAGGGCATCAAGTCTAAAGCTCAGATTAATTCCTAATTGCGGTAACCAATCCCAACTTTGTTGAATGCTTGCACCACCAAGCACAGTTTTAGCCTGAGTCAGTAATAAACCAAAACTGGTTAAACTGACTCCGATCGCCCCTAAAGCCGTTACTCCACGTGAAAACCGTTGAAGCAATGAAACAAGGGTGGTGCCTAATATTAACGGTAATAAGATAATTATCGGTAGCACACTCGTATCCATATATAATTTAGACCGAAGCCTAAAGGTGAAATTTTCATTTCAGAATAGATAGGAATTCAAAGAGATTTCCAAAGCTTATATTCTGAAAACCCGACCAAATTAGAAAAATAAAGCGAGAAACAAGTTGTATTGCGCAACTTGAATAATAAAAACGCAAAATGAAATTTATTGTACACTAAAAAATCATTAAAAATCTGATGTTATTACATGTGGTAACAACATCTAGTGATTTTTCAGCTCAAAAAACAGATTTCATCGTATATTTAGCGAATCCGGTTTTTATTATAAAAATTGAGCTATATGGATAATAACGTCTACAGAGATGAGGTTTCTTCCGAAGTATCTCCTGCATGAATCATACGTAATAATTCATTTTTTTGTTGTTCATTTAAGTTTTGAATTTGTTGGTACAAATTGTCGATCTGGGCTGTTGTAGGTTCAGTATCAGGTGGCAAAGTATCTATATGTGGTGCTAAAGCTTCATCTCGATGCAAGAGGGTATAAAGGTGTTCGAGCTGCTGCTGAGTCGTATTTAAATCAAGTTGACCTACTTTGCCATGTTCTAATTTAAAACATTGATAAGCAGTCGCATGCTCAAGTAATTCTTCACGGCTCCCAGTCACTATAATTTGTAAACGCGGAAATGCTTGATGAAGTCGATTTAAAATTTCTGAACAATGTTGAGCATCTAGTTGTGAATCGATCTGGTCAATTAATAAAATTCCTTCGCCTTCAAGGCAAGGATCTAAGCTGAGTGGGTTGAGCAAACAAAGTCTGCGTACAACATCCCCTACGAGTGCGATCCATGTTTTTGTGGTATTGGAAAGTTGTTGAAATGCTAAAGCTTCACCTTTGTAATGTACCATGAGTTGAAGCCGTGGATGATATTGTAGGTAAAGGTCTTCAAGTTCTGGAAATATAATCTTTAACGCTGATTTAAGCGCATATAGATTTGGTGAAGGAAGCTGTTTAGGTTGCCCTGCCAATTCGATTTGAAGCTGATGTAAAAGTTCTTCCTGATTTTGTGGATTAGATTGTTTTGAAATAATTCGTTGTACAACCTGCGCTGCTTGCGCATTTTCAATATCGCTAATTTCACGTAACCATTCAAAAAAGCGAGTAAAAGTTGTAAACGGGATTAAACTAATTTCATAAGCAGAAATAGACTGAGTAATACCTGGAAGGTTTTTATTGAGTAAATTTATATCGTTAACAAATCGTTCAGATGGGTAATAGGCAAGTAGAGGAAGTCCTTGAAGCGGGTCTTTTCTGGTGACTTGATGATAAAGCGTAACAGTTTGATCGAGCTGCTGAGTTTCAACTTGACTAATACCCACACCAGTTGCATTTAAGGTCTTAAATAGTTTCCAACTACAAACGGATGTGTCGGTTTGCTGTGCAGATGTAGTTTCAGGTAATTGCCCGAACTCTGAAGGAATATGGATACTCACTTCTATTTTAGATTGTAAACGAGAATGAGTAATGTCTTGATCGGGCATGACAACACCCGGAGTGCGGACATCTTTAAGACGCGCAGGAAACCACGTTAAAGCATGATAAATATGCTTAAGTAGCATACTTTTACCGGTTGCCTGCTCACCTAAAATTAAAGTAATCGGTTGCTTATCATATTGAAATTGGATCTTTAGGTCATGAAACAGAGCAACATGTTTAAATTGGATGGATTGAAGTCTCATAGGCTCACCTAATTATGAGCGCTTCAACCAACCGACTTACGAAGACTTAAAGGCGCCCTTACTTTTAATTGTTGTATCAGATCATAAAGATGATGGATGTTTAGACTTACTTTAGCACGAGTACAGGCCACGTAAAGTAATCTTAATTCCTCATCTGTAATCTTGTGTTCTAAACCATTAATTTTAAATTGATAATCATCTTCAATATGGACGCGGTTCCACTCTAGTCCTTTTGCTTTATGGGCAGTCGAGATGACATAGTCAGCTTGCTCAAGTGGGGTAATCTTTGCAAGTGCTTTTTTCAGTGGATCGGTACCGTGATCATCCACCAGTTTAACCAATGGTTTAATATCGCTTCCTTCATTGGTTTCGCAGTACTCATGAACATCATGCCATGAGTTAAACCATGCCAACTCAGGAACGTCAGTAACTCGTTTTCCTTGCTTCAAGAGACTTGCAGCATCTACAAAACGGTTTAGTTTTTGATGGTCAGCTTGCAAACTCACTTTATCGCCGTGAACTAAGCCTGCCAATAACAGCTCCATTGCGCGAGCATTAGTACGACATAAAATCGCATCACGCATTTTTGTATGCGGTTTATTGACTACGCTTGATTTTTGGTTCGGATTACCAAGTAAAGGAACTGTCTCATTTAAGCCACCTAATAACGCATTGGCAACATCGGCAATTGCCTCTCCAAAACGAAAAGAGGTCGTTAGGCGAGACTCTGGCAAAGGCAGTTGTTGCATGGCATTTACTGCACCACGCCACGCGTAGATTTGCTGGTGGGCATCACCTACATAAATAACCTGCGTACTTTTTTGACGTAGCAAAATACCCAACATTAAAGGGTCAGCATCTTGGGCTTCATCAAATAAGACATAATCTGCCGGAATGTTAGGTTCAGACAATGCCCAAAGCTTGAGATAAATATCATGACCAATTCCCGCTTGATGGTTTGGGTCGATGGACTCAAGCCAGCGGCGTTCAACAGCAGGGTAAAGGTGGGTCTGTAGCTCAGTAATATCGTCTGGATGTAACCAGTTTGGCGCCTGAATATGTCGAGGCGCTGGATATTGAGAACTGGTCGAACAGAAATAGCTTACTGCATTGGCGACAAGACTCGCTAATCGACTTGGCATTAAGACGTATTTTTCATAACGTCCACCCATCATGCGTCGTAAGGTAATCGGTTCTAGTCGATATTCTTTGGCAATAAAACTTGGACTTAAGCGAGGTAAGCGTAATTTATCAGTCACACCACGTGGCACACTACGAAACGCGAGTGAGTGAAAAGTACGGCAGTCTACATTGCGATGAAATTTGTTCTGAGCTTCGCCTGCAATGGCTTTGTTAAATGCCAAATACATTCCACGCCGTTCAGGCATGGCATCACTAATCATTTGTAAGGTAGTAGTTTTACCTGTACCCGCATAGGCAATCACTTTAAATGATTGCCCAAGACGTGCGTTATCTATGGCAATTGCTTGCTCATAGGTGGCTTTAGGTTTTTCGATATTCGACACTGAGTGATTTTAAACCTTATTGCGGTTAGCTTTTTCAACTAAACCAGATAAACCCTGACGACGAGCTAATTCGTCAATAATAAGCTGTGGATTAAGATCGAAATAACCCAACATGACAATGCTATGGAACCACAAATCGGCAGTTTCATAAATCAAGTCATTTAAATTGCTTTCTGTATTTTGAGCAGCGTAGTCTTTTGCAGCAATAATAGTTTCTACGCTTTCTTCGCCAACTTTTTCTAAAATTTTATTGATGCCTTTTTTGTAGAGGCTTGCCACATATGAAGTGTCTGCTTCTGCTTGCTTACGCTCTTGCATCAATTGCCCTAAGTGAGCGAGTACATCCACTTGTTCAGTCGTGTGAGCATGATCGTGACTTTCAGTTTTAGCTTTGTCACCATAAATTGCAGTAGGGTCTTTTAATTGTGCATCGACAATTTCCCAGCCCTGTGGGGTAAGTTTACGGTAGAAACAAGACTCACGACCTGTATGGCACGCGATACCGCCGTGTTGCTCAACTTGTAATACGATTACATCACCATCGCAGTCCAGACGAATTTCATAAACTGTTTGGAAATGGCCTGATTCTTCACCCTTGTGCCAAAGTTTTTGGCGAGAGCGAGAGAAATACACAGCCTGGTTTTTTTCTGCTGTGAGCGCAAGTGCTTCACGGTTCATCCACGCTACCATCAAAATACGTCCGGTTTGATGATGTTGAGCAATGGCAGGGATAAGACCTTGTTCGTTAAATTTTACTTCATCGAGCCATTGCGTGTTATTCATGAGGAATCACCAAAGAAATATGAACTATAAATTGATTTCAGTCAGATGCTAAAAATAGCTTGTATAGTGTACGGCATCAAAGCCACTTTGCGGAAAAATTCTTTGTCCTTTTTGTCTCTCCCAGCGTAATGAGGAGCTTGTGCTCGGCTACTTTTAAAAATCAGTCAGAGATTCACTTTTTAAATTAAAAGCACTACTTTCTTTAGGTAGTTGAGCTACTTGTTCATAATCAAGATGTCTAAATGGCCCTGTCTTTAAACCTGAAATTGTGATGGCCATTTCTTTTCGAAAATAAGGAATTTGATACATCCAAGGGAAAACTAGATCTCTTAAACTTCCCGCCCACCAATGGTCAGATTGATATAGTGGTGTTAGTAAGCGACTAAGAAATTGATAAAACTGGATGGATGAACGGCGAAGCTGGTGATAATGCTGCCAGAGCAAGGACCAATCAATATTCTGGTTTTTTTGAGCTTGCCGCAATGATTGAGAAAAAGCCCAAGCATCTAATAATGCCATATTCGCACCTTGTCCTAACTGAGGACTCATTGCATGAGCTGCATCTCCAATTACCCCAATTCGACCTTGACCAAATTGGGTCATGACGACATCACGATAGTTTGCAGATAACCATTTAGGCTGAGTTTGACTGTTATACAAAATTTCTTTGAGCCACTCTGCAACATTGGGCCAACGCTCAGAGACTTGCTTTAACCAGGCTTGTTTCGCCTGCTCATCTTGCAAAAAGTTTTGTAATTGTGTGGTAGGTAAGCTCCAAAATATACTCGAAAGGCGCTGTTGAGGTTCGGTTGGAATAGCTCCTGTAGGAAGAATTCCCATCATAATTTTCGAGCGATCATAAAATTGATGCAGAATTTCAGAATCGAGTACTTTACACTCAGGCACGATACTCCATGCCGCACCCCATGGATAAGCTTGATCAACTTTTACCCATGCTTTAGGGCGTAATTGACTACGAGCACCATTGGCAATGAGTAGGCCATCAAAACAAGCATCAAACTTTTGGTTTTGATGACTGCCGAATAGCCGAACCTCTTCGTTATGTTCTTCAAATTTTTCAACAGAATGGTTCATATGCCAAGTAATCTGGCTTGAATACTCGCTAAGCTTTTGAGTAAGTACATGACACAAAGTGGCACGGTGTATACCTAAACCATAAAGATTTGCTGATGCTTCGTGATAGTGACTGTTAACTAAAAGACGCTTGTCCGGAAGTTGTCCTTCTAGGCCTGTGACTCTTGCACCTAATGTTAAGGCTTTGTCGAGTACACCTAAATGTTGAAATACAGCTAAGCCCGCGGGTTGTAGTAATAACCCAGCTCCTACCGGGGATAACTCATCAACTTGTTCAAAAATAGTAACGTTGTTGCCTTCACGGGCGAGCAAAATTGCGGCGGCTAAACCTGCCGTGCCTGCACCAACAATGGCAAAATGAGGTGTTTTCATTGTTTGTTCTTTTCAAGCATTTACAGCTTCAATTTAGCAATGAACGAATAAACGATCTATATTTTTTTAAAATTAAAGTTTAGGCATAAAAAAATCCCTTGCGAGGCAAGGGATTTAGAATTTATTTCAACACACGCCAAAGCGCTATTAAACTACTCAGCACAATTAAAATAATGGAAACAAACCAAGGGCTAATAATGGCAATGGTTAGTAAAATCAGCATGGTACTGCCAAACATCCAGCTACGACGCTGTTGATGTTCCATTTGCAAACGAAGTTGCTGAATTTCACGTAACTGACGGTCCTGCCAAGCAGATTGGTTCTTTAAACCATTTAAGCTATCAATAATTAAGCTTGGGAAATCTTGAGCGCCTAAAAGCAGGTCAGGTAATTGCTGGCCAAGTTCTTTTACATTTTTGACTGGGTTCATGTTGGACTTAACCCATTCTGTCAAAATAGGTTTTGCCAATTTCCAGATGTCGAGTTGCGGATAAAGGTCCGTACCTAAGCCTTCTACATGCACTAAAGTTTTGAGCAGCAGCATGAGCTGTGGTGGAATCTCAAGATGGAAGCGACGGGCAATGTCCATCACTTGAATTAAGATACCTGCAAAATCAAGTTGATCCATAGGTTTAGAAACCATTGGCCCAACAGTACGGCGCATCTCACGTGCTAAAGCGTCTTGATCGGTACCCGGTGGAATCCAGCCAGCTTGATGCACAATTTGAATAAGCTGCATAAAGTTGCTATTCATTACGGCAAGCAACATGCGGGCAACCGTCATTTGGTCATGCTTAGAAAGCTCACCCATGATCGCACAATCCAGTGCAATAAAGCGTGGATTGCTTGGATTGATAGTTTCTACAAAGACATTGCCGGGGTGCATGTCGGCATGGAAAAAGTTATCGCGGAATACTTGCGTAAAGAAAATCGTTAAGCCTTTTTCTGCAAGTTGTGCGCGGTCCATGCCTAAACGGTCAAAGGTTGCCGTGTCTGAAATAGGCACACCAGTAATACGTTCAGCCACCATAACATCTTTGGTGTCCATGTAGACTTCTGGCACATACATCATGGTTGAGCCAGTAAAGTAATGGCGCATACGACGAGTGTTATCTGCCTCAATACTCAAGTCCAGCTCATTTAAAATGATCTGGCGGTAGTCTTGAATAATTTCAGATAAATGTAATGCACGAGCAGCTTCAAGGCGGCTTTCTAGTGTATTTCCTAGCCATGCCAAAATTTCAAAGTCTTGTAAAATCTGGCTACGAATATCTGGACGAGTGACTTTAACAACAACTTCTCGGCCATCATGTAGTGCCGCTGTATGAACTTGTGCAATTGAGGCAGCAGCAAGGGGTTGGTCATCAAAGCGAGCAAATAGTGTATTTACGTCTGCTTTTAAAGAGTCTTGAATACGTTGTTTGGCAACATTGCTATCAAAAGGTTTCACCTGATCTTGAAGTAAAACCAATTGAGCGAGTATTTCAGGTGGAATCAAATCACGTCGAGTTGACAGTAACTGCCCAAGCTTAATTGCAAGTGGTCCCATGTCTTCTAAAGCTTCTTTAAGCTTTAAAGGATTCTTGCGCTCACGACTCGACCATGCTGCCGGATGCATCTTAATAATATTTAATGCATGTTTAGCTTTAACTGGTAGTTCATCCGCAGGGAACAACGTATCGAGTCTATAGTGCGCTGCAATACGCCAAAGTTCGAGTAAACGTGAAACGTGCGGAATCATATACGGTCTTACCTAGTCTTGAGTGGGTTGTAGTTGTGCATTGAGCTGCTGTAATTTAGCTTCTAGACGGTCAATATCTTGATTAAGCTTACGCGTAGCTTGATTTAAATCGTCCATTTCCCAACGTGGGGCAAATAAACCACTGTCTTCTTTTAAAGCATCTTCAGCGAAAAATAGATGGCTTTGAAGAGAGCGTTTTAGATGCTTGGGTGCAAGTTGAATCTTACCAATTTCATGAGCGAGTTGAGGGCCAACCCATTTTGATAAATGCGCAGCTAAATCAGGTTCAGCCTGCTGCATAATTTTTTGAATATCCTGTAATAGATGATAGTCACCTTGTAGCGGGATATTACCAATCTGGTCGGGATCGCTCACCAATAGTTTGATGAGTTCAACAACATCTTTGATATGTAAAGTAGCTGTTGCTTCAGAAATTTTAAATTGCGGATCAAAAGGGCGTTGTTCAAAAATAGAAGGTTTTTCGCTGTGCCCAGTTGCAGTAGGTTCAAGACGTACTTTTTCTTGGTCAAAGAATACATCGACAGAAAGCTGCGGGCTATCGATGACAACACGCAACATTTTGCCCTGTAACTGATTGAGCTGAATGCGGGTTAATGCATCCAGATCGATCAGATGATGAATGATACGTTCGACTGCACCGAGTGCTAGAATCGACCACATATCGCTATCCCTTACAGTTTGAAACCGCGGTGAACAGCAACAATACCGCCAGTCAGGTTGTGATAGTCACAGTTCTGGAAGCCGGCATTTTCCATCATGCCTTTTAAGGTACGTTGGTCTGGATGCATACGAATTGATTCAGCCAAATATTTATAACTTTCTGAGTCATTGGCAACCAATTTACCCATAATCGGTAAAGCGGTGAATGAGTAGAGGTCATAAAGTTTTGAAAAAGGCTCAAATACTGGTTTAGAAAACTCAAGAATCAGTAAACGACCACCTGGTTTAAGTACACGGAACATAGAGGCAAGCGCAGCATCTTTATCCGTTACGTTGCGTAGACCAAAGCTAATGGTAACAAGGTCAAAGCTGTTATCTGCAAAAGGTTCTAAAGTTTCAGCATTGGCAAGTACGAAATCGACATTGGTACAGCCTGCATCAATCAGACGGTCACGGCCAACATTCAGCATAGATTCGTTAATGTCTGAAAGTACCACATGACCTTGAGGACCAACTTCACGGCTAAATACTTTTGCTAAGTCGCCTGTACCACCAGCAATGTCTAACACGTGTTGACCACGGCGAACACCAGACATGTTAATTGCAAAGCGTTTCCATAAACGGTGAATACCAAATGACATCAAGTCATTCATAAGGTCATATTTGCTTGCAACCGAGTGGAAAACTTCAGCAACTTTTTGAGCTTTATCTTCGGTTCGAACTGTTGAGTAACCAAAGTGAGTTGTTTCACCAACGTTGCCAGTGTTGCCTGCACCACGTGGTAAATTGTATTTTGGTACAGAACCGCTAACAGGTGTATCTGTTAAGGTTTGCTGTAAAGTTTGTTGTTGCCCTTGAGGGGTACCTTGCGGTAAAGGTGAGCTTAGGAATGGGCTAACTTTGTCTGAACTTTGTGCCTGCTCAGTTGGAGATGTTGGCTTTTGGTTTTCGTTAGACATATTGTCTCTCCTAGACTCAAACTCAAGTGAAACGGAATAAGTTCTGCATGATGACAGATTTTGTCTATTTTTACAGGCATCATCATGCAAATATAATGAATAAAATCTCAACTTCGCGAGGTTGAGTTTTTTCTATGTGCCGACCTTATCACACTCTAAACGGATTCGGATGTCCTGAATGTACTTTTTCAACAATCTGACGTTCTTTTTCCGTAAAAGTCTTAATAAAAGCCTCTGCTGATTTTAATGGTTTCATTGCGGTAAAACCATCTTGAATAAAATCATACATCAATTCGAAGTGATATTTTTGTGCAATACCTTTACACATTTTAAAAGCAGTGAACATCATAAATGAACGCATGTATTTATCGAGTGCTATCCCTAAGTCATCAAGAAGGGCAAGCTGCTGGTAACGGGCTTCGGCCTGATCAAGCTTGATTAAGGTTAAACGCATGATCTCATCAGTGAGTACTGTATCTGCTGGATAGTCTTCAAGAAGCTGCATGGCCACTTGTTCATCAAGTTGCGTGGCAAGTACAGCCAAACTTACCGACTTTGTTCCTGTTTTAATTGCGTTTTCAGGTAGGACTTTTTCTGCTTTATGGGCATATTTCAATAGTCGTTCAATTTGTGCAGCAAGCGCATCAAACTCTGGGCCGCCATATAAACGGTTTAAAAAATACTCTGACATGAGCTTGTGCTCTGGCAGATTAAAAAAGTCGTGATGCGTTTCTTTCATCCGCTCTTTTAACCATGTTTGTACATCTTGCAAACGCTGGGCAAGCACTGGATTATCGTGATAATTAAATGTTTTATATTGTTGTAAAAGATCATCAAAAGCAGCGAGTTTAGACATTTAAGGCTCTAATATTGGGCTATTTGCAAAAAATCATAAAAGGCATTGTAACCTTCTACTATGGCGAGTAGATGTAAAAAAAATGATTTATGCGTCAATTTTTAGACAGAATTTTGCTGCAATGACATAATTTGTATAGCAATTCATCATCTAAGCGCATAAGTTAAATAACAACGAAATTAAACAATAAAAGATTAGAGCAGTGGACTATGAGTGAACAACAACCAAAATTTGAAATTCGAGATGAAGAACAGCTTTCGGTCGATTTGATTGAAGCACAATATGCTTTAAAAGATAGTCGCGGTAAAAAAAATGCTAAAAGTACGCTCATTTTAATGAGTGGTATCGAACTGGCCGGAAAAGGTGAGGCTGTTAAACAGCTTCGAGAATGGTTAGATCCGAGATATCTAAGGGTAAAAGCAGATGCACCGCGTGTGCTGACAGATACAGAAGCTTTTTGGCAGTCATATTCAGAGTTTATTCCGACTGAAGGCCAAATTGTGGTGATGTTTGGCAATTGGTATAGCGACTTGTTGGTTACCGCGACGCATGTGTCAGAGCCTTTGGATGAGGCACGTTTTGATGCATATGTGGAAAATATGCGTTCATTTGAACAAGACCTAAAAAATAATTATGTCGATGTTATTAAAGTCTGGTTTGATCTTTCTTGGAAATCATTGCAAAAACGTTTAGATAAAATAGACCCTTCTGAACAACATTGGCATAAACTCCACGGCCTAGACTGGCGTAATAAAAAACAATATGACACTTTGCAAAAGTTACGCCGCCGCTTCACTGACGATTGGTACATTATTGATGGGGAAGATGAAAAACAGCGCGATCAATTTTTTGCTCAGTATCTTTTACAACATATGCGTCAGCTACCTGAACATGAAAGTGAAGTCAAAGGGAAATGGCAGCAGGCCAAGATTCCCGAGAGTTTATTAAAACCTGCTCAAGAACAGCTTGATAAAGCTGAGTACAAAAAAGAGCTCGATAAACTCAGCAAAAAAATTGCCGATACCATGCGTTTTGATAAACGTAATTTTGTGATTGCTTTTGAAGGAATGGATGCTTCGGGCAAAGGGGGTGCCATTAAGCGCATTGTCAAAAATCTAGACCCACGTGAATATGATATTCATTGTATTGGAGCACCTGAACGTTTCGAAGCAAGGCATCCTTATTTGTGGCGTTTTTGGAACCGCATTAATGAAGCCGAAAAAATTACGATTTTTGACCGTACTTGGTATGGCCGAGTGCTAGTAGAACGTGTTGAAGGTTTTGCGTCACCTTTGGAATGGCAAAGAGCATACGACGAAATTAATCGCTTTGAAAAAGACTTATTTGATAGCCAAACTATTGTGGTAAAAATTTGGCTAGCGATTAGTAAAGATGAGCAAGAACAACGTTTTAAAGCCAGAGAAGAGACACCGCATAAACGCTTTAAAATTACCGCAGAAGACTGGCGTAATCGTGACAAATGGGATGATTATTTAAAAGCAGCAGCAGATATGTTTGAACGAACCAGTACCGAATATGCTCCTTGGCATATTGTTGCCACTGATGATAAATATACTGCGCGTTTAGAAGTGTTAAGAGCGATTTTAAAACAGTTAAAGGCAGACTAACGTCTCCTTTAACTGTTTGAATATTATTGAACTGTTGGTTGTACAAATTGATCCTCAATTGAAGAGGATTTTGTAGCAAGAGTTTGTCGATTGCGAAATACAATAAGCGTTGCAATCAAACTGATGATTGCGGCAAACATTAACCAGAAAGCAGGCATACTTTTGCTGCCAGATTCTTGTACAAGATATGTGGCAATCATAGGTGTTAACCCACCAAATATAGAAGTGGCAAGACTATACGCTACAGAAAAACCAGCAATTCTTACAGAGCTTGGCATCATTTCAGTTAGGGAAACGACCAATGCGCCGTTATAGAAACTATAGAGCAGAGATAGCCATAGTAGTGAAAGTAACATGTGTGCCAAACTAATGTTTTGAGTTAGCCAACTTAATAAAGGATAGGCACTTACAAAAATTAAAATGGTTGTGGTGATTAATAATGGCTTTCGGCCAATTTTATCTGATAAATAACCACCTATAGGTAATAAAATAAAATTACTTGCTCCCACCATCACTGTTGCAAATAAGCTTTCTGTGCTTGTTAAGTGTAGGACTTCTTTTCCATAAGTTGGGGTGTAAACTGTAATGAAATAGAACATGGTTGTAGTTGTTGCAACCATACACATTCCAACGACTACAATTTTCCAATTCGCTGCAAGCGTTGACATAATTTGTTTAGTTGTTGGATGCTCTTTTCGAGAGGCAAAAGCTTCGGTTTCGGCTAAAGATTTACGTAACCAGAATATAAACGGAATAATTGCACAACCGACAAAAAATGGAATACGCCAAGCCCAAGCATCAACTTGTGCTTTCGTAAAGGCTAGACTGACTAAATAGCCTAATGTGGCAGCAAAAATTACAGCAACTTGTTGGCTGGCAGATTGCCAACTGGTAATAAAACCACGGTTATGTGGTTCCGCAATTTCAGATAAGTAAACCGAAACACCACCTAACTCAACGCCAGCTGAAAAACCTTGGGCTAAACGGCCAACAAATATTAAGACAGTGGCTGCAAAGCCGATAGTGGCATATCCAGGTGTTAGTGCAATTAACAATGAGCCAATTGCCATAATACTTAAGGTGACCATCAGTCCTTTCCGGCGTCCAATTCGATCGACATATGGACCTAAGACGAGTGCGCCAATTGGACGCATTAAAAAACTAACGGCAAATACCAAAAAAGTTTTCATTAGTGCGCCATAGCTGCTATCAGAATGGAAAAAAGTTTCACCTATCGCTTTTGCATACAGACCGAAGAGAAAAAAGTCATATTGTTCTAGGAAGTTGCCACTGGTCACATTAAAAATGGCACGTAAACGGGATGTTGATTGTCCATATTCCACAATGGCTCTCCGTATTTCATTTGGCATTGTAAACTGAATAATAGACTTTTAAACTTTAGTAAAACTTAAAAAAATAAGTGAAGATTAAAGTTTTTAATATATCTTTTGTTTTATTGTGTAAATTTTAAAAGTAAAAAATAAGGCACAGTCATGTGCCTTAAAATTATGATAGGACTATATTAATGCTCAAGTACTGTTGAGTTGCGTCCTTTTTGTTGGATACGTTTAGCAAGATTGTAGCTGTCATTTAAGTGAGTTTGGGCTATTTTTTTCATCATAAAATAACCTAAACTTGCTGCAACAATTTGTCCGCCTAACGGAATAAATTTCGTCACTTGTTTCGTTACGATTTTGCCAAAGAAACCGTTAAAAGTTTTTTTAACGGTTGTACGCGCGACCACAAAACCTGAAAATTGAAAGCCACGTTTACGCAATTCATCCCAATGAATGGTTTTTGTTTTTGGATCATAGACGCTGACATGTTCAGGCGCTAAACCAAAACGGGAATTAATATCGGGAATAAGCTGTGACAAAATTCCCAAATCTACTACCACGTCAAAAAAAGGAATGGGTACAATTGCTGCACCAGCAGAGACGTAAGCTCTTTTTTGAATGAGATCGTGGCACTCATCGCGAATTTGTTCCAGATTTAGGCTAGGATCAATATAGTCAGGAATGTTATCAATTTTCATAATGTTTTACCTGTAATGTGTTCCTTAAAGGTGCCTTGCCAACATAAGGTAAGTGACACCTAAAATGAGATTATGCTGTGTTTAAACCAACGTGACATAGTCAGATTCAGTTGTATAGTAATGAATGTTTATGATTTTGTGCATAAATTATGCGAGTAGGATATGAAATAAATGGGCATCCATGTTATTCAAAGTCAACGTATTGATGTGTTGTTGCAGGGCGTACTAGCATCTACGTCCCAACCTTCAACGCATCCATTACAGGTTTTGAAAGCCCAGCATTTTATTGTGCCAAGTCCTGCCATAGAGCAATGGCTGATACAAAAACTTGCAGAACAGCAAGGAATGAGCGCCAATTACCAGTTCCACCAACGTGTGCGCGGGTTTCAGTGGTATGCCTATCAACAGGTCCTCACAGCACATAAGGAACAGGTTCGTAAAGCGAATATTCCACGCTTGATTTTTAAATGGCGTGTACATCAAGCCTTACAGGAATTTATTCAGCCTGATGTCATGAGCATAGATAGCTCTCATCCACTGCATTCTATTGTTCAACGTATTTATGACAGCGCAGATCGACTCGAACAAGGGATTGAGAAGCAGCTAAAAAAACAAAAAATGTTGTATTGGGTTGCCGAGCAGGTTGCCGATTTATTTAGTAACTACATGGTCTATCGGGGACAGTGCCAGCGGGGTTGTGAAAATACCTGTACTTGTCCAAATAACTGGTTAGCAGCGTGGGGTCAAGGTCGATCACTTGATATCGAAAAGTATATTGCGAAGAAAGATAAAGAAGTTTCGGCATTTACTTTACAGCAAACACAAGAGTTAGAGCGTTGGCAGCGCTGGTTATGGCAGCAGCATTTTCATGATGATTTTATGCAAATGCAGCAAATTGATGAGTTGTTTTGGCAAGAGTTAGAGCATCCTGAGCGCCAGAAGAAGGCATTGGCTCGTTTGCCGGAGCAAATAGTCATTTTTACTTTGCTAGACTTACCGCCTAGCCAGCTTCAGTTTTTGCGCCGTTTAGGGCAATACATTGATGTGTTGATTTTGCACTATAACCCTTCGCAAGAATATTGGGCCGATAGTGTCGACCCACTCTGGAAACAGCGCTATGACTTAGGGGTAAAAGAGCGTTTTATAGCAAAGAATCCCCAAGCGACCGATGCGGAAATTGCCGATTTTTTTAATAAATTTACGCTTAACTTTAATGCTGAGGCGCGTGAGTCAAGACATCCACTATTAACCAGATTAGGGAAACAAGCCCGCGACCACTTCTCCTTACTCTCAAACTTGTCTACAGGTGAAGAGGGTAAGTGGGTGGATGCCTTTGTAGATGATTTTCCTGAAAGTTTACTTGGTAAAGTTCAGTCAGATATTTTGCACTTGGTGGAGCCCCAAGCCAAGCAATATGAGCTTGCCCCTAACGATGACTCAATTCAGATTCATGTTTGCCACTCGACATTACGGCAACTTGAAGTATTGAAAGAACAATTGATTGGCTGGTTGGCAAAACCGCACGAACAGCCGCGTCGTCCAAATGATATTTTGGTTTTGGTTCCTAATTTGGCTGAGGTAGAGCCTTTAATACGAAGTGTTTTTCCTGCTACAGCGACTGAGCAAGGCGTGCATTTGCCTGTCAAAATAGCAGGTGTTGCCTCACTTGATGCACTCAATGCATGGCGTGCCGTAATTGGCCGAATTAACCTCATGCAAGGGCGATTTGGCTTTGATGACTTTGCTGACTGGCTTGGTTTGCATGCGACACAGCAGCGTTATGCACTTGAATATGCTCAAGTAGAACGAATTTTAAACTTACTTGCCGATGCAGGGTTTAAACGTGGGCTTGATGCAGAGCATCTGAAACGTAGCTTATGTGACGGCGATGATGATTATCGATATAGCTTTAAATTTGCTTTAGAGCGGTTAGCGCTCGGTATAGCAATTCCTGAACACGCTACATTTAATCAGGTGCTGAGTTACGCTAAGGTCCAACCGAGTGATTTTGAGCTTATTGGTACGCTCATTCAGATTTATCAAGATTTAAATGAACGCCGTGACTGGCTCATTATGCATGAGCAGAAAAAGAGTTATACGGTGGAATACTGGCTACAAATACTCTCGCAAGATATTATCGAGTTTGAGCAGGCCGGTGTGGCTGCTTTAAAAACTGCGCGGGAAATTGTAAAAAAACAAGAGCGTATGTTAACGCTTGCAAGCTACTATGCCGAGACAGAAACAGGCGCCTTACGTAAAATCACCTTGCCTTTGCCTTATATTCTGGATGAGATTCAGCGAACTTTAGAAAATCAGACAGCCCAAGCTGAACCGACCGGACAGATTACCTTTGCCCAGATTGGACAAATTCGTCCTTTGCCTTATCGCTTAATTGTGATGTTGAACCTTGATGCAGGGCAGTTTCCAAACCGTGATACCCACGTGCCATTTGATTTGATGGATGCATTACGTCAACAACTAGGTGACCGTTCCCGTCTTGAGGATGATCAAGGTGCTTTCTTGGATGCCTTACTTTTAGCTCAAGAAAACTTATGGCTGTTTTATAACGGTTTTGATGTTAATGACGGTGAGGTGAGAGATCCTTCTAGTATTCTTCAAGAGTTCCGTGAGCATCTTGCGCTTATTGTAAAACCGGAGCCAAATGCACCTGACCGTGAAGTGATTGAAGGCATTGAAATTCCGTCTCAATTAAAACAGCTCTATCACTTACATTATTTACAGCCGTTTGACCCGAAGGGTTTTATGGCCGAGAAAAGTTATATTCGCTACCAAGATCACTGGTTTAATGTGGCGATGCAAATTCAGCAAGCTTCTGGTGTTCTTAAGCCTTGGGCAAATACATCTTATCCTTTAGAAATACCTGACATGCTGGTTTTAGACAGCCATCAGTGGATACAAGATGTGACTTTCCCGGCACGTCTATATTTAAAAACTTTAGGCGTAGAAAACTTGGGAAGTGTTGGGGAGCTAGATCAGAATGAACCTCTGCTTTTAGATGGTTTGGGCCGCTATACCATTCGACATTTTTTGCAACAAAATGAACAGCAGGCACAGCCAGAAGCTCTACTTGATCAGTTGCCTGTAGGCAAAGTTCAATACAGCGCATGGCAACAGGGCATTTTTGAACAGGAGTGTTTGCTTGAGCGTCTTCATCATTATGCGCCAGCCGTGACACAAACGACTCAGCGTGTGTGGCGAATTGCCAAACAGCTACATATGAATATTAAGGTGCCAAAATCTGAAACTCAGGATTGGGTCAGCATGGAAGCATCAAGTGCTCGGGCAAAAAGACGTGCAAAAGTCTGGTTAGAGTACCTGCTTTGGTTGGCCTATTTAAATGAAGGAAGTGCAGGAGCTGAAAGACGCCGTATTGTGGTTTTTAGTGATCAAACCGTCATCTGTAAAGGTATTAGTTCGGAGCAAGCTCGGCAGTATTTACAGCCTTGGTTTAAAATCTGGCGTTATGCTCAACAGCAGCCGCTCGTGTTACCAGCAGCTTTATTATTAAAACCACTTGAAAAAGCTAAGGCATATCAGTGGGAAACAACAAATCCGACAGAAAAAATAAAACTCGATGAGAAGAGCTATGCGGAGCTGTTAAAATACTGGAATGAAACGGGGACATTTACCTCTATCGATATGACACAAAATGAAGCGTGCAAGTTACATCAAGATTGGCGTTTCATTTTGCAAGAACAAGATGCACAAGCATTACTTCAACATGCTTGTGATGAGTTTGCTTATGACCTGTATCATCCGGTTTTTCAATTTCAACATTCGGAGTAAGACATGAACTCAAGAGTACAGGTGTCTTATCAACCTATTATTGATATTGAATTTAGTGGACTGCATTTAATTGAGGCTTCGGCGGGTACCGGGAAAACCTATACACTGTCGAGTTTAATGGTCCGTATTTTTCTTGAGAAATATTTACCGGGCCAAGTCATTGCAACAACATTCACCCGTGCTGCCGCTGCCGAGTTAAAAAGCCGAATTCGTGCGCGTTTGGTCGAAACCTACCGTTACTTAGATGCCAAGCGGAGCTTGACTGAAAAAGAGATCCTTTTACAGGCCGAGCAAGAATCTGACTTATTACTGCAACATGTTCTAAAGCATTTTGCGACACGTATTGCCTATGCCTGTGAGCGCTTAAAGCTTGTTATTGATCAGCTAGATGAGCTATTTGTCGGAACACTCGATAGCTTTAGCCAAAAACTATTACGTGAGTTTGCCTTTGAAAGTGGCAAAATTGAACGTGCTCAAATTACCGATGATGCCAAAACCTATAGCCGACAACTGATTCATGATGTTTTACGTGAATGGATACAGTCTCAGCCTCAAACTGTAATTGATGCATTGTATCTGGCAGGTGAGTTAAAAAGTGTCGACAGTTTTGTCAAACTGGTCGAAGACTCACTGAATTTTAGTTCGGCTCATTTTAAACTTCCCGAAAAGCCTACCATTCAGTTTGAACAGCTTGCTCAGCTCAAACAGTTGGCAGCAGAAATTGATATCAGTCTTCTAGAACCGTATTACTTGCTTGATGGCGAACACTATAAACATGTAAGCGGCACAATATTTCGTAATGGAGCATTTAATAAGTTATTTAGTGAATGTTTGCCACAGTTATTACAGGTTTTAAAGCAAAGCGACAGTATTTTAGTTTTTGATGGGTCTTTAGCGGTACAACGCGAACTCATTTTTAAGTTTTTAGGCCAGCTTGCCGATCAGAAAGTTTTCAAGAAATGTCCTGCCGAAATTTCGGATGGATTTTATCAGCATCCTTGTATTCAGCAGATTCAGCAGTTATTTGGTGTACTGAAAAACTATGCTGAACAGTTCGATCAGCTTCATATTTATTTAAAAGCCTATTTGTGTGTAGAGGTTAAAAAACGTTTACCACAGGTTTTACAAAACAAGGGCGAGACGACTTTTTCTCAGCAAATTCGCACTTTGTCAGAAGCTTTAAAGGGCGAGCAGGGGCAACGTTTCGCCGTATTTGTGCAAGCTCGATACCCCTTAATTTTGGTCGATGAGTTTCAAGACACCAACCAAGACCAAGATGACATGCTCGCCAGCATTTGGCGTCATCCAGAACGTTACCAAAAAGGTTGCATGATTATGGTGGGTGACCGTAAGCAGGCAATTTACGGTTTTCGTGGTGGGGATATGCTCACCTTTTTAAATGCCTACAAAGATATTCAGGCAAAGCATGGCCGTGAATATAAGTTAATTCATAACCACCGTTCAGTCGCTGACTTGGTTGAAGTGGTTGATGCGTTATTTCAAAGGCAAATTGACTTTGGTGAACAGGTTCAATATGACCCGATTCGGGCAGGGACTCGACCTCATCCAGTTTTAATCGATCAAAACCAGCCTAATCCGCATCCTTTACGTTGGCTTATGCTAAAAGACAAGGAAACGGAAGCACAGCAAGTCGCGTGGAAAATACGTGATTTACTCAATCAGTCACATGCAGGACAACTTTATTTTCAAAAAGATGCCCAGACTCAAATCTTAAATGAAGACGATATTGCAGTCTTGTCGCGTAATCATGATGGTCTTGATAAAGTTCAATTTGAATTAGAACGTTTAGGAATACGAGTTAACCGGCCATCAAAACGAAGCGTTTTTGATTGCACAATTGCTCAGGATGTTGGGGCCTTACTCACAGCGATACTCCATCCTTACGATGAGGCCAAAGTGAAACGAGCTTTGATTAGTCGTTTATTTGCTATGGACCTTAAACAGCTATTGCAACTCGAACAAACGGCCGAAGGTTTAAGCCAGTTTATGACTGGTTTTGATGCTATTCGTGAGCTTTGGTCAGCTCAGGGCTTTTTAGTAGCATGGCAGCAATGTTTAAACCAATTTGGCATTTGGAAAAATCTGGTTGCTGTCCAGAGTAAAGATAATGAGCGGGTTGTGGTGAACTTGCGTCATTTGACCGAAATTTTGAGCCAACATAGCGAGAAATATCAGGGTGCGCAAAATCTCTATCATTGGTATCTCAAGCAACTACAGTCACCGCTTGACCGTGAATGGGAGTTAGAACGTAGGTTGTCGAGTGAAGCTGGCGTACAGCTCATGACCATTCACCAGTCAAAAGGTCTTGAGTTTAAAATTGTCTTTTTGCTCGGGGCCGACAAGCCATTTCGGGAAAATAACAAGACACTTAACTTCTCGACCCAAGATATAACGGTTCCAGAGTCGGCTCAAACTCTAACACAACGTGTCGTTGCGATTGCCGATAAAACATATTTAAACGAAACCGAGCTGAAGCAGCATGAAGAACGGGCTTTAGCGGAACAAAATCGTCTATGGTACGTTGCTTTAACCCGGGCAAGTCATCGTGTTTATGCGCTCTTACAAGATACGGATGGCAAGTCTGTTTCAGGTTTGGCATTTTGGAAAAACAGAGCTGAACCATTCCAGCACCGTTGTTGTACCGATGAAATAATTTTGGAGCAACCACCTGCTGCAAGGCATTTAAATCAAAACATCAATATTATTGAGATACAGGCACAGCATTTTCCTGATCAGCGCTTTTATTCAAGAGGCAAAACCAGTTTTAGTTATCTGGCACAGCATTTAAGACATAAAGTAGGTACAGATTTACTTGCGAGCCAGAGCCATGAAGCTGTTTTAGCCGAGGATGAACTCGATCAGGTTATTTCTGTTGAGGCGCCCGCAGCACAGCCAATTAGCTGGATCAAAAGCAATTTTCCGAGAGGGACGCTCGCAGGTAATTTCTTACATGAAATTTTTGAACATATTGATTTTCAATGTTCAGATGAGTGGGTAAGTGAAATACGCCGTCGTTTTAAAAATGACTACAGTAGTTTGTGGCAAGATTTATTAATCAAATACCAAGAAAGCTTTCCCGAAGAACAAGAAGCGGAATATTCGCTTTATCACGCTGTGGCCGAATGGTTGCAAGAGATTCTAAGTACGCCGTTATATCAAGGTTTTCGTTTAAATCAGTTACAGCCAGAGCACTATTTATCAGAGTGTCCTTTTTATTTAGCACTGTCAGATCGTGTGCTAGCCATGAAACGTATTCATCAACTTTTTGCTGAATATGGTATGGAAATGCCAGAGTTATTAGAGGCTCGTTCTGCTCGCTATTTAAATGGTTCGATAGACTTGGTTTATTTTGATGGGCAGCGTTATCACATTGCTGACTATAAGAGTAACTACTTAGGTGAAAACCTTGCCGATTACAGTGTAGAAAGCATTGCACAAAGTATGTCTTTAGCCAGCTATTGGCTACAAGCAGGCCTGTATTTGGTTGCGTTACATCGTTATTTAAAAGTCAAAATGCAGAATTATGATATTGAACAACACTTAGGTGGGGCAACTTATCTTTACTTACGCGGTATGAATGGCGAAGCTGAGCAAGGCTATTATTATTGGCAGCCAAGTACAGAATTTGTTCTACGCCTTGATGCTATTTTAGGGTACTTTGCTGAGGATAAAATTGCATAAAAAATGCTGATAAATGATCTAATTTTAGAATTAACAAATACTTGGGGTGTGGATAAGCCTGTCTATAACCATGTGGACAAGCGTGTGGAAAACTAGGTGGATAAGTGTGTGGACAATCTAAATAGCCCTGAACAAAGCGATTTAAGCTGGTTAATGACTTGGAGTACCTTTCTAAATCAAGCCCCGTTTACTGCACAGACACAAGCTCCAGAGGCAGCTTATTTTTTGCAGCAGCTGATTGAAGCGAGCTTGCAGGGTGACAGTTGTATTGAGATTAGCCCAGAGCAAATAGAAACACTTGGCCAACTGGTGATATCTGCTGAACAAGCAAAGTCTCAAGTTGCTCCTTGTGTCCACGACGGGCAGGGGTTGGCATTATACCGATATTGGAACCTAGAGCAACGTCTAGCTGAGCAAATTCGCCGATTAAAGCAACAACCAATTCAACCTGTTTCATGTGAAGAGCATTTAGACTTATTAACTGATCCTCATCAGCAAGCTGCTTTGCAAATGGTGACTCGGCAGAGCTTAAGTATTATTACAGGTGGACCGGGTACAGGTAAGACCTATACGCTCGCTCGTATTATTGCTGTGCTTAGTCAGGCAATTCCGCATATTCGTGTGGCGATGGCTGCTCCGACGGGTAAAGCTGCACAACGTATGCAAGAAGCCTTACAAAACTCGTTTAATGATCCCAAACTGCTTGAGTCGGGATTAATAAGTGATGAGCTAAGAAACCAAAGTACCCAAACTATCCATCGGTTATTAGGTATGGGGCATAGTCAAACTCCACGGTTTAATCAAAAACAGCCGTTGCCTTATGACGTTATTGTGGTGGATGAAGCCTCTATGCTGGATTTAAATCTGGCAACGTTATTATTTGAAGCTGTTCCTGAGTCGTGTCGAATTATTTTATTAGGTGATGCCAACCAGCTTGCTTCTGTAGATGTTGGAGCAGTACTTGCAGATTTACAGCAAATAGAGGCTTTATCTGAAAACCGTGTTCACCTTCAAACCAGCCGTCGTTTTGCAGAAGGTGCTTTGATTGGTCAGGTTGCTCGATTTATTCAAATGCAAACTAGTCAAATCAACCATGAGCAAGTTTTACAACAATTTGAAATTGATATTGTTCAGGTTTCAGAATTACGCTCAATTCCTTTAGAAGCTGATATGCCCGATGTAGTTCAGCTTGAATATTTACCTGAAGGATCATTTACAGAGCTGGAAGCTTACTATCAAAAATTGATGGTGGGCTTTCAAGGCTATGTGCAAAGCCTAAAAGCTTATTTACAAGATGATCGATCACTTGAGCATATTGAAAATATCGTTAAGTCATTCGATGACTACCGTATTTTAACGGCAGTTCGTCATGGGCCATTTGGCTTGCAGCAACTTAATCAATATGCCGAACGCTGGTTACAACAACAGCTAGGTATTGTGACTTTAGGAGGATGGTATGTAGGCCGTCCGGTCATGATGACTTATAACGATTACCAGCTTGGTATTTCAAATGGTGACATTGGTTTATGTTTTGAACATAGAACCCAGCCGCAACAGTTTGAAGTCTATTTCCCAAGTTTAAATAAGTGGGTTGCTGCAAACCGATTACCTAAAAGTATTCAAAGTGCATTTGCTTTAACCATTCACAAATCGCAAGGGTCTGAATTTACACATACTGCTGTTGTTCTCGATCAGGCCGCTAAGAATTTGTTAAGCCAAGAGTTAATTTACACTGCGATTACACGAGCGAAAAAAGTGGTCAGTCTGTTGGTTCATCCAGAGGCTTTATTGCAATCTTTTACAGTTCGTACGACCAGAAAAAGCGGTTTAGTTGAAAAAGTTAATCGGTTAGTTCGTTAAGGCAAACTTAATATTTTTACCCTTGTAAGAAAAAGCTTACATGGATTCGAGATATTTGCTGCTAGAGAACATACCCTGTTTTTGAGATTATAAACGCACAACGAGCTTGGCAAGGAATGTCGGGCAAAATCGCACAATAATAACAACTTAAGTCGAGAGACTGCGAACTTACAATGAAGTAGGTGAATAAAGAGGAAACTTACAGCCGCTAAGCCTTGTAGTTTTGGGAGAGACTACAGGGCTTTTTTATATTTTGAGTTTTTATCACGTTAAATAAATTAAATAACCCCTTGTTTGCGTCGTGCTATTTCTTATTCTGATTATCAATAATTTAACTCAAGCATATTAATATATTTATTTGTAATATGATTCTTAAATGGGCATTTTTCGCGTGAATTGTTAAGTTAAATGTTATACAGAACCGTACGTTATTTAGCTGTTACAGATAAACGCTAAATATTAGACAGACCTGTACGTTTTCGCTTACATGATGATAAGAAAAATACTACTTTTCTTCATAATTGGATATGACAAAATACATCACATAAGGAAATAGAAATAAAAACAACGGAAGTGAGTAAAACGAGAAGAAGGATGTGGAAAGCATCTCACACATAACAATAAGAACAGCGATAAACACGATAAACAAGAACTACAGCGCCAAAAACCCAAGCAGAAATGCTTGGGTTTTTTATTTTAGCGCTAAGTTATTACGATTTAGACTAGATCTGTTTCATGTGAATCGCTACCAAACAATGAGCGACGCTGATCTCTAGGAATTCGTGGGCATTGGCTAGAAATTTGATAGAGCAAGCTGGCTAGAGCTGGAAGGTGAGTGCCTACTACGGACTTTCCAGTGGTTAACAGTGAAACGCTAATATCTCGCTCTGGGTCGGCCCAACATAAAATATTAGAAAAGCCGAGATGACCAAAAGCTTGTCCAGTCATTGGACCAAATAAACCTACTGGATTGCTACCGAGCATGGGACCTAGTGCATAACGCATAGGTATTAATAAGGTTCGGTCAATGTTAACTCCTGTGGTCGGTAGAGTTGCTCTAAAAATTGTTTTCTCACTTAAAATTTGTTTGCCTTGGTAACTTCCTCCACTTAAAAGCATTTCAAAGAAGCGTCCAGCGTGTTCGGCACTGGTATAAATATTGCCAGCAGGGCAGATGGTATCCATAAAGCGGCTATCATTAGTTACATCTACAGCGAGTTGTAAGCCGCCACCTAGTACATGATTTAAATAATGATCTGTTCCTAAGCGAGGATGTAAACCTGTTGCACAATTGAGTGCAACTTTGGAGCGATACTCTGGCTTCAAACCATAGTTGAAATAAGGCATGTCCATCGGCTTCTCGATGGTCTCATGCACAAATTGGCGAAGGTCTTGCCCTGTGACTCGCTCAATAATTTCACCTAAAATATAACCTGCCGTTACTGCATGATAGGCGAGGTGATTTCCTGCTGGAGAAACAGGTCTTGCTGCATATAGGCGCTTTAAAATTTCATCTTTATCAAAAAGCAGTTCAGGAGTGACTTCTCCATCAACATAAGGAATGCCTCCCCGATGTGCTAACAAATGAAAGATGGTCGCACGGCGCTTCCCATTTACACCATATTCAGGAATGTAATAACTGACGGGGTCAAGTAAGTTGATTTCACCTTTTTCATCTAAAAGATGAATCAACATAGCAGTAATCATTTTGGATGCTGAAAATAAGCAAACAGGAGTATCCGGCGTTGCGATGAGGGCATTATTTTGCAAACCTTCTGGAGAGTTCCCTTGAGCATAGCCAATGCTTCGATTTAATAAAATTTTCCCTTGTCTACGTAAACAAAAAGTAATGAGCGGATAGTTCCCGGTTTTATAGAGCGACTCAATACTCTTCCAGATCTTTTGAACCTGACGTTCACTCATTCCACCTTGTTCAGTAGGTACCTCATCTTTGTGATGAATGACCGATCCAATATCGTCTGGTACTGGACAGGTGTTGGTCGAAAATATTTTCACACGTCCCTCGCGTTTCTTTCTTTTTATTGACGGTCAAGTGTGCAGGGTTCGGATGCGTATGTCAGTGTCTAAAATGACAGGTAACTGAAAACAATTTTGCAATCCATATATAGATACCTTAAAATAGGCAACTTGCTGTAGTGATGCACGGCAGTCAGTTGCGCTCAACTGATTCATATCATTTTATTTTTTAAGCATCTCGGAGAAATCGAATGGCTTTAACTAATGCAGACCGCGCAGAGATCATTGCTAAATTTGCTCGCGCTGAAAACGACACTGGTTCACCAGAAGTACAAGTAGCTTTATTGACTGCTCAAATCAATGATTTACAAGGTCACTTTAAAGCTCACAAACACGACCACCATAGCCGTCGCGGTTTGATCCGTATGGTTAACCAACGTCGTAAATTACTTGACTACTTAAATGGTAAAGACCACGAGCGTTACACTGCTTTGATCGGTGCTTTAGGTCTACGTCGTTAATTCGATTTTGCTTTGTTTTCGGTTTATCGCATGTTGCTATGCTTTGTTTCTGGAAAGAAAGTTTCGCCTAATCAACCGTTAGGCGATTTATAGAAGGGGCGCTTGTGCGCTCCTTCTTTGCGTTTAATATTATTTAAAATTTTTGGTCTAGTGTGATGGCTTCTAAGCTTTGTCATTTATCTACCAATAGTTGTAGTCTGAATGCCAAACCTTAGGGGTCTCACTAGAATAAAATTAGGAAAATACAATACATGTCAATGTTTAACATCGTTCGTAAAGAATTCCAGTTCGGTCAACATCAAGTCGTTTTAGAAACGGGTCGCGTTGCACGTCAAGCAAATACAGTTTTAATTACAATGGGCGGCGTAACTGTTTTAGTTGCAGTTGTTGCTCAATCTAAAGCAAAAGCGGGTCAAGACTTTTTCCCGTTAACAGTTAACTATCAAGAAAAACAATATGCAGCTGGTCGTATCCCTGGTGGTTACGGTAAGCGTGAAGGTCGTGCTTCTGAAGCTGAAACTTTAATTTCACGTCTTATTGACCGTCCAATTCGTCCATTGTTCCCAGAAGGTTACTTCAACGAAATTCAAGTAACAGCAACAGTTGTTTCTTCTGACAAAACTATGGAAGCTGATATTGCTGCAATGTTAGGTACTTCTGCTGCATTAGCAATTGCAGGTACACCATTCCGTGGCCCAATCGGTGCAGCACGTGTTGGTTTAATTAACGGTGAATATGTTTTAAACCCGAATTTTGAACAAATGGCTCAGTCTGACCTTGACCTTGTGGTTGCTGGTACAGAAGCGGCTGTATTAATGGTTGAATCTGAAGCAAAAGAACTTTCAGAAGACCAAATGCTTGGTGCTGTGCTTTTCGGTCATGACGAAATGCAAATCGCGATTCAAGCAATTAAAGAATTTGCTGCTGCTGCCGGTGCAGTGGAATCAACTTGGGTTGCTCCAGCTAAAAATGAAACACTTCGTGAGCAATTAAAAGCAGCTTTCGAAGCTAAAATTTCTGAAGCGTATACGATTGCGGTTAAACAAGATCGTTATGCAGCATTAGATGCACTTTATGCAGAAGCTGTAGCTCAGTTCGTTCCTGAAAATGACGAAACTGGTCTTGCTGAAGAAGTAAACGAATTATTTGAAGACCTTAAATACCGTACAGTACGTGACAACATCTTGTCAGGTAAGCCGCGTATTGATGGTCGTGATACTAAAACTGTTCGTGCGATCGACGTTCAAGTTGGCGTATTAGACCGTGCACACGGTTCTGCATTATTTACACGTGGTGAAACTCAAGCGTTAGTAACAACAACTTTGGGTAATACTCGTGATGCGTTAATGGTTGATACGCTTTCTGGTACTAAAACTGACAACTTCATGTTGCACTACAACTTCCCTGCATACTCTGTAGGTGAAACAGGTCGTGAATCTGGCCCTAAACGTCGTGAAATTGGTCATGGTCGTTTAGCACGTCGTGGTGTTCAAGCTGTTCTTCCTGCTGCTGACCGCTTCCCATACGTTATTCGTATTGTATCTGACATTACTGAATCTAACGGTTCATCTTCAATGGCTTCTGTATGTGGTGCGTCATTATCTCTTATGGATGCAGGTGTTCCACTTAAAGCACCAGTTGCGGGTATCGCAATGGGCTTAGTGAAAGAAGGCGATCGTTTTGCTGTACTTTCTGACATCTTAGGTGACGAAGACCACCTTGGTGATATGGACTTTAAAGTAGCAGGTTCTGCAAACGGTATTACTGCACTTCAAATGGACATCAAGATCGAAGGTATTACTGAAGAAATTATGGAAGTTGCGTTAAACCAAGCATTTGCTGGTCGTATGCACATCCTTAATGAAATGAATAAAGTAATTTCACGCGCTCGTCCTGAAATTTCAATGCATGCTCCAACATTTGAAGTGATTACAATTAATCCGGACAAAATCCGTGACGTAATTGGTAAAGGTGGTGCAACTATCCGTCAAATTACTGAAGAAACTAAAGCTGCTATTGATATTGAAGATAACGGTACAGTTCGCGTATTTGGTGAAACTAAAGCTGCTGCTAAAGCTGCAATTGCAAAAATTCAAGCGATTACTGCTGAAGTTGAACCAGGTAAAATCTACGACGGTAAAGTTATCCGTATTGTAGAATTTGGTGCATTCGTAAACATTATGCCAGGTACTGATGGTCTTCTTCATATTTCGCAAATCTCTAATGAGCGTATTGCGAACGTAACTGATGTTCTTAAAGAAGGTCAGGAAGTGAAAGTACAAGTTGCTGATGTTGACAACCGTGGTCGTATCAAATTGACTATGAAAGATATTGAGCAAGCATAATTGCTTAACTCACTAAAAAAGTCCGCTTGATGCGGGCTTTTTTTATGGCATGATGCAAGTAACACACAAATAGATCGACGTGGTATGCAGATTTATTATTTTTATCGTCATCAAAAGGATGGCTATGTTTTTTTGAGCCGAGAAAAGCACACTGAACATGTTCTGGAATTTTTCTGGATTGATAGTGTGAGATCTGACGTTGTTAACCATAATGAAGAGTGGCAACAAAAAATTCAGCAGCTTTCAGATGTCGCAATTAATGAATTTCATATGCGAGATATTGCCAATATCGAGCACCCCTGTGCCTTTGATACGCTTGAAGAATATGACCTGCTCATTTTTAAAAAGCTTGTTACACCTGATGATGAAATTAAAAATGGAGAAACACACGAGAGTGTGTTTGGCTTAGCTACCACGCCAATTAGTTTTATTTTTACCCCTAAAGTTCTGATTAGTGTACGTGAGCAGGGCAACAAGTCGATTGAAAATTATATTCAGCGTCTTGAAAATATTTTATGTAAAACCTTAGAAGAACAAAATAAAACCCGTAAGTTGCCTAATTCACCTGTAGATTTGTGTTTACGTCTGCTCAATAGCATGGTGGATGGTTATCTTGATATTCGTTCGCCTTTAACCAGAAGGGTCGAGCACTGGCAACAACAACTATTACAGGGCAATCGTCGTTTTAAACAATGGCATCAACTGTTTCATGAAAACATGGCCTTTCAGCAGGTCGAAAACTTGTGTGAAGAACAAATCGAAACCCTACAAGAGTTTCGGGATGAAATTGTAGAAAATTATCATCATGTGATTGGTGAGCGTACGCATAGTTCACAAGATCTTTTATTAGTTCGTTTGAATGATTTAATGAGTCATGTAGAACGTATTCAAAAACATACTTTACGTTTACGGAGTGCGATTCAATCGGCAATAGATTTGCATTTCTCAGCGATTGCAAACCAGACCAATGAAAATATGCGTATTCTTGCCATTATTACCGCTGTATTTGCACCACTTACGCTTTTAACTGGTATTTACGGAATGAACTTTGAGTTTATTCCGGGGCTTAAGTCGCCAGTGGGTTTCTGGATTATGCTCGGTGTTATGTTGCTCAGTACGGTTTTATTGTTGTACTACTTCTATAGACAGCATTTAGTGGGGCGGGGTGAGAAAAGCGTTATTGATTTATTGGCTCAGCAGCACCGCCAAGAGCGTATGAATTTGTTCTGGTTTTTGGAATATGAACCGATTAAGCAGACTTTGAAGGAAGTGGAGAAGATTACTCGGTTGAAGTAATAGGAATTTTCAAAGATCAGTAAAGTTGATTTGTTAATACTGCCTCAAATATATGAATTAATTAGATATTTTTTGTATAGGCATATCCTTACTTTTGACTGGGCAAAAGTAACAAAACCCATTTATTGGACTGACGGTACATCCATGTTACCGCAGTCCAAAAGGCGGCATCCATGCCGCCCATCACGTTAGTTCATACCTACTTTAAAGATTATTTAGAAGAAAAAATCTTAATGGAAATGCTTCAACTGTTTTCTAAGTTGTTGCACTTCATCAATCAAATCTAACATCACCGCAACTGCTGCCAAACTTGCATCAAAGTCACGTTGCAAACGATAGGCTTTACGAGCGCGAATAACATCTTCACCCATAAACTGATGTTTTTCAGGTGGAGTATCAATCGCTAAAATATCGTACTCAATGAGCTCTAGAATCCAGTCCGGGCTTTGACCACAGGCTTGAGCAAATTGTTGCAGATCAAATGTACATTGTTCATCAACGACTTCAGCACTAAAGGTGTGGCCGTCACATACAATTTCTCGATAATGGATGGTTGTCATGATCTTGCTCCCTAATGAGATGAACGAGGTTCGAATGAAGCAAAGGCTTCTGCCAATTGCTGATAGGCTTCTTTTTCTTTTTCAGAATGCACAGGTGGGAATACAATATTTAAAATTAAATAAAGATGACCTGGCGTTTTATTTGGTATCCCTTTGTCTTTTAAACGTAGCTGTTGTCCCTGTTTTGCATTTTTTGGTAAATTGACATGTAAAGGTCCTGCAGGTGTTTTTACTTCAATACCTTGACCTAATGCGGCCTCCCATGGCGCTACATCTACAGTTAAATATACATCACTGCCTTCTACATGAACACGATTTGTATCTTTATATTGAATCTCGATATAAAGATCGCCGTTGGCACCACCATTAATGCCACTTTGTCCTTGTCCGCTTAGACGAATTTGTTGGCCTTCCTTCATCCCTTTAGGTATTTTCACCTGTAGGGTTTTGCGCTGTACCTCAGGCTCACCATAAACATTCACAGTCGGAATTTGCAAGGTAATCTGTTGTGTTGACCCATGATAGGCAATATCAAGATCGACCTCTATGCTGGCATGTTGATCTTCACCCCGGTAACTACGTTGTTGCCTTTGGTATTGTTGCTGTCCACCACCAAAGCCTGCACCAAAACGACCAAATAAGTCTTCAAAGCCGCTAAAGTCAGCTTGTTCACCGCCGCCTGAGAAGCCTTGACGATAAAAGCGTGCACCATCAAATCCACCTTGAGCTGCACCTTGGCCAAAGCCGTTGAAACCTTGTGGGTGGTCTAACATTTGGTCATATTCAGCCTTTTTTTCGGCATTACTTAAGGTGTCGTAGGCGACGTTAATAGCCTGCATCTTTTCTTCTGCATCTTTTTCTTTGCTGATATCGGGGTGATATTTACGAGCTAATTTGCGATATGCTTTTTTAATTTCATCAGCAGAGGCATCTCGTTTAACCCCTAATTCTTCATAATAATTTTTGGCCATAATGTTTTATCACGATGGTGTTGTTTATTTCATTATGAAACAATTTTTAAGGCTTTCAATGAGCTAGATTGTATAAGAGTTGTTCTCTTACAAAAATGGGAGACTAGGTGGAAGAGACATAAGTCGATTAGGACTATGCCTCTCATTCTTTATATGAAACTTTGATATAAACCGTATAGGGCAATTAATAAAAGCAATAGGCCGCATAAGCCGAGTATTTTAGGATATAAGTGGCTGTTAGAAAGGCGACGGAAGAATACATAAACCAAAGATAGGGTTAAAAAATCTAAAATAATCCATGTCAGTGTAAGAAGGGTCAAACTGAAATTTAGGTTAGGTGAAATAGAGACAAATTGAGGAAAGAAAGCTGAAAAGAAAATAATATCTTTAGGGTTTGAAATACCCACTAAAAAGCCTTTTTTAAAACCACCATTTTGGGCAGAAACGGTTTGTATTGCCTCAGGATGCGGAGCTTGGATGACTTCTTTGAGAATATTAAGTCCTAAATAGCCAATATAGAGACAGCCTAAAATGCGAATAATATTTAAATAGCTTTCATTAATACCGAGTACTCCTTTAAGTACGAGTACCGAAATAAAAATTAAAACCAGTGAGGCGAGATTTGTACCAAAAATGGTTTCCAGTGCTTTTTTATATCCGCCTTTCAGTCCGGCGCTTGCCACCAAAATCATGACTGGGCCAGGGGTCGCAATCATAATAATGACACTGAAAATAAAGAGAAAATAATCAAAATAATTCATGAAATATAAGCATCTTATTTATTGGGTTATAAAGTAAGCTCATATTAACTGATTTAAAATAACATGCTGAAAATTCTCATCAAAAATTATAGATAAATAAAAAGGCGGTTTGACCGCCTTTTTATAAAGTAAGGGATTAACTCAAGTGTTCACCAAACAGACCTAATGCTTCTTCAGCAGTGAATTCATAACGAGTATTACAGAACTGGCAATCCATTTGAATCGGGTTTTGTGCTTCCAATGTTTCATGAACAGCATCAACACCAATTTGAATGAGTGCTTTAGCACAGCGCTCTTTAGAGCAAGTACAGCCAAATTTTAAATGTTCAACTTCTGGCAAGCGTACTTCTTCTTCATTATAAAGACGATACAAAATTTCATTCGCTGAAAGCTCAGTTAGTTCTTCAGGCTTGAGCGTTTCAGTCAGCATAGTTAAACGTGGCCATAAATCTTCATCAACCAGTTTTTGCTCTTCCTCATCATGACGAGGTAATAACTGAATGAGTAGACCACCAGAGCGTTTAGCTGTACTTGCCAATACAATACGAGTTGGAATTTGAGCAGATAAATCATAATACTGCATCAAACAGCCCGCTAAGTTTGTTTGGTCAAGAGGTACGATCCCTTGATAACGCTCACCATGCTCAGGTTCGATGTTAATAAATAAAATTGGATTAACTAAAGCGCCAAGGACTGTACTGCTGTCAGTTGCTTCAACAAAACGAGGATCTGTTTCGTAGTCTGCTAAAGCACGAACTTCACCTAAGTGATTACATTCAGCCATGGCCCATTTGAAAGAGCCGCTAGCCTGGATTTGCAAGCTGATACGGCCTTTGATTTTTAAAGTACTTGCAAGTAATGCAGTCGCGCTCAACATCTCGCCTAATAGAATCTTAACCGCAGGCATGTAGTCGCGTTGAGCTAAAATAGTTTGTAATGCTTCTTCCAGATGAACTACTTCACCGCGAACAGGAAAGTCCTCTATATAAAAGCGTTGGCGTAAATCAGACATAATATTCTCCAGGGCCCTAAGCAGATTATAACAACTTCGGTTTAATCAAGCTTAGGGAATGCAGCGTGGCTGCAAGCAGGACATCGGTAACTCTTGTACCGATTGTCGCAATCATTTAGGCAATGTGAATAAGTCCTTAATATAGCCATTTTGCGAAATCTCAAGTTATTCTTCGTGATCTCGTGTAATGTCGATACGATTTGGTTGTAAATGACGCTTTAAATTCACGTCATGTCTTGATGTGGCTTGCTGTGCATCGCTTTCAAAGAGATGTTCAAGTTCAGCCAGCGCATTACGATGAGTTTCAAAAACCTTTTGTTCATCGGTATAAATGCTTTGCTGCTGAATGAGTAATTTCTCATCATAATCTCGAAAGATTTCGATATTGTTATAGGCTTGTTCATCTGAAATACCAAGTTCGCGTAAAGCGCGATAAGCCATACCTAACGATGATAAATAGGTTTCACGCCAAATATGTTCAACACCTAAGTCTCTTAATAGATGTACATGGTGTCTGTCACGTGCACGTGCTAGTAACTTTATGTGGGGATAGTTCAATCTTAGATGCCGCGCAACGTTCATAGAGTCTTCGACATCGTCTATTGCGAGAATAAATACTTGGGCTTTTTCGATGCCTGCCGAGCGAAGTAAGTCAGGTTGGGTGACATCTCCATAGTAGAGTTTACCGCCGTATCGACGCACAAAGTCCACTTGGTGAAGGTTGTTGTCGATGGCAGTAAAGCCTAAGTGCTGCAAACGGGCAATACGCGCAATAATTTGTCCAAAGCGACCAAACCCAGCAATGATAATTGGATTATCTTGTTGCGGAATTTCATCATATTCAGGTGGGCGTTCTTTATTAAGCAAAGGAATGATTTTAGTTGCCATAATCCAGTAAATGACTGGGGTAAGGACCATCGACAACGTCACAATCAGGGTAACAGGTTCTAATAAAGCATCAGTCAAAACTTTTTCACTTTTAGCAAGGCTTAAAATGACAAATGCAAATTCACCACCTTGCGCTAAACATGTTCCAAGCAGCAGGCTATTGTTCCAACTATATTTTTTATAGCGGGCAATAGCGGTCAACACGAGGGTTTTTATAACGAGTAAGCCAATCGCTCCGCCAATAATGAGCCAAGGCATTTCAATAAATAAAGACAGTTGTGTGGTCATGCCCACAGTCATAAAGAACAAACCAAGTAATAGCCCTTTAAACGGAGCAATACTTGCTTCAAGTTCATGACGAAATTCTGAGTCGGCTAAAAGTACCCCAGTGAGAAAAGCGCCTAGTGTCGTGCTAATTCCTAAAGTGTCCATAAGTAGCACAACAGCAAGAATAATAAATAACCCTACAGCCGTAATCAGTTCGGTCGCACCACTTTTTGCGACAAAACGAAAAAATGGACGCATCACATAACGACTAAATAGGAATAGTCCACTAAATGTTGCGATGATGGCAGCAAAATAAGCAATACCATGATGGGTAGATTCTGTTCCTGCCAAGAGGGGAATGACTGCTAGTAAAGGTATTGCTGCAATATCTTGGAACAGTAAAATTGAAAATGATTGTTGGCCATAAGTCGTATTGAGCTGTTGTTTTTCAGACAGAAGCTGTAATACAAAAGCCGTAGAAGATAGCGCAAGCGCAAAACCAATCACAAAGCTCGCAGCGAGGTGTTGTTGAAATAGCAGGAATATGGTGAGCATGAGAATTATGCCCGTAATCACCACTTGCAAACTTCCCATCACGAAAATAGAGTCACGCATTTCCCATAAGCGCTGTGGACGTAACTCTAAGCCAATCAGGAACATAAGTAAGATGACCCCAAACTCAGCCAATTCCATAATGGCTTCAGGGTCATGGGCAATATTTAAAACACTTGGGCCAAGAAGTATGCCCGTAAATAAATAACCTAAAACTGTTGCAATCCCCAAGCGTTTACCCAAAGGGACTAAAATCAGAGAAGCTCCAAGAAAAATAGTTGCTTGCAGTAGGAATGACATTCATTACCCCGAATGTATTGATCTTTTTAAGTGTAAAGCCAAAAAGGTTTCTTCACACCATGATATTCAAATCATCTAACTAAATTCTTGCGGGTCAACATCAATAGAGAGTCGGAGTTGATGCTGTCTTGGTGCATGAACCAACTGAGCCCACCATTGTCTTAAATAAAAATGCAGACGAGCGCGGTCAGCAGACAAAATCACCATATGTGCGCGGTAACGTCCCGCTTTACGTTCCATTGGTGCTGGAATTGGTCCCCAGATATCAACAATATCGCCTGCAATTTGGCGAAGTTGCTCGGCAGCTTCATTTAAAAAATGCAAGGTATAATCGCGATCTTTCGATTCAGCGCGTATAAGTACGGCATAGCGATAAGGCGGCAGTAATGCAACTTTACGTTCAGCCAATGTTTGCTTTGCGACTGCCCGATAATCTTTTTCAATAAGCGTGGTTAATAAAGGGTGATCTGGCCTTAAAGTCTGTAAATAAACATGGCCTTTATGTTCTCCACGACCTGCACGACCAGCCACTTGTACAATCAATTGAGCAGTACGCTCTGGCGCTCGAATATCGACACTCAATAAACCTGCATCAATATCTAAAATAGCAACCAAGGTCACATGCGGAAAATGGTGACCTTTTGCCAACATTTGCGTACCGAGCAAAATCGAAGGTTTATTTTGCTGAATGCGATCATAAATTTTTTGCCAGCTACCGACTCGGCTGGTGCTGTCACGATCGACCCGAATCACATCATGATCTGGAAATAATTCTTGTAAATGCTCTTCAACCTTGGCTGTGCCAGCACCTAAAGTTTTTAAACTCTTTTGCTGACATTCAGGGCAGTGGTCTGGCAAGCGATGAACCGTGCCGCAGTGGTGACAATGTAAATAAGAATAAGGCTGAGTGTGCAACGTAAAATGCGCATCACAATGCGGACAATTCGCTTGCCAACCACAACTTTCACAGACCAGAACAGGTGCATAACCACGTCGGTTTAAAAAAATTAAAACCTGTTCTTTTCTTGCTAGGGTATTTTTAATTTGCTCGATTAAAGGCTGGCTAATTCCATGCTGTTTTTTGACAATTTTAAGATCAATCAAATGCATTTTTGGTAAAAGCGCATGGCCTGCACGTTGGTTCAGCTGAAGTGCAGTTAACTTGCCAGTTTCGACTAAGTGATAGCTATCAATGCTTGGGGTTGCCGAACCTAAAAGAACAGGACAGCCTTGTAAATGTCCGCGGTAAAGCGCGACATCACGCGCATGGTAACGAAAGCCTTCTTGCTGTTTATAAGACAGGTCGTGTTCTTCATCTAAAATGATAAGGCCCAAACGTGGCAGTGGTGTATAAATGGCTGAACGCGTCCCTAAAATAATAGAGGCCTTTCCAGTCTGTGCCTGTTGCCATGCTTGTAAGCGTTTAGAGTCATTTAAGCCGGAATGTAATAAAGCAATGTCGCAGTTAAAACGAGACTTAAAGCGCGAAATGGTTTGAGGGGTCAAACCAATTTCAGGAACTAACACCAATACTTGCTTACCTTGCTTTAGCACTTCATGCATGATGTGCAGGTAAACTTCAGTTTTACCACTTCCCGTTAAACCATCTAACAAAAACGCTTGATATTGATGCTGTGTATTAATGACGTGCTGAGTGGCTTTCTTTTGGTCATCATTTAGCGTGAGTGGCATTTGCGCCAATTGTACGGGTGCTGGGCTAAAGTCATGAGGCTCAAGCGTACAGTCTACCAGTCCTTTCTTTTGAAGTGCTTTAAGTGTCGCAGTTTCTACACCACTCAAATTAAGAATATTTTCTGTAGTTCCAGCAGGGTGTAATTTTAAAATTTGATAAGCGTCTTGTTGTTTGATTGAGCGTTTTAGCAGAGCTTCAACATTGTCACATGGAATGATTTTCCATAGATGAAATAAAACATCCATCGGTTTACCCTGACGTAATAACGCAGGTAAAGCAGTTTGCATGACCTCACCAATCGGAAATTGGTAATATTGTGCCGACCATGTCAATAAATTTAAAACTTGTTCATCTAAAATAGGCTCATCATCTAAAAGTTCAGAAATGGCTTTAAGCTGAAAGTTACCTGTAAATGATTCTTGTGGGTCAACTTTTTCAGTAATGATACCAATCAGGTTTTGCCGTCCAAATGAAATTGCGACGCGTGAACCTACTTGAGCCCGTTCATATTGTGCTTTGGTGAGTGTATAGTCAAAAGTGTCGTACAGATGCACAGGTACGGCAACACGCACACGATAAACAACTGAATCAGGCTTTGGCGTTATGGTCATAGAGGCTCATTTCGTCAATTTTAAAAAACGGCATAGCGTCGTGAAGAGGACTTGGGTATTCTACACAGGCTATAGAATGAATATGAATGATTGCGTAGCATAGATGCAACAGCAGCGACTATTATTTTTGGAAAATTAGAACATTACCATGCCTGCATATCAATTTACTGCTATTGATGCTTCAGGGAAGCAGCAAAAGGGGGTGCTTGAAGGAGACTCAGCACGTCAGATTCGCCAACAATTACGCGATAAAGCATGGACTCCGATTAGCGTTGACCCTGTTGAACAAAAAGATAAGCATCAAAGCCACGGGTTATTCCAGAAAAAGTTTAGTGCTTATGATTTGGCTCTGATGACCAGACAACTCTCCGTTTTGGTTGCTGCTGCAATTCCTCTAGAAGAAGCTTTACGCGCCGTGAGCAGACAAAGTGAAAAAGCACATGTGCAAAATCTTTTACTCTCGGTTCGTTCAAGAGTATTAGAAGGGCATTCACTTGCGCAAGGCATGCAACAGTCAGGTCGTTTTCCTGACCTTTATATTGCAACGGTTGCAGCAGGTGAGCGTTCAGGTCATTTAGATCTCATTTTAGATCAGCTATCAGACTACACTGAGAACCGTTTTGCCATGCAAAAGAAAGTTCAAGGTGCCATGATTTACCCAATCATTTTAATGCTGATGTCATTTGGTATTGTGATGGGATTAATGACCTATGTGGTTCCAGAGATTGTAAAAACCTTCGATCAAAGCAAAGATGCCTTACCATGGATTACAGTCGCTTTAATGAAAGCGAGTGATTTTATTCGCCATGCGTGGGTTTTTATCATCCTTTTTGCTGTTATAGGCATTGTTGCATTTGTACGGTTTTTAAAAACAACGGCTGGTCATTATGCTTTTGATCGCTTAACACTCAAATTGCCATTATTCGGTAAACTGTCTCGTGGTATTAATGCTGCACGCTTTGCCAGTACTTTATCTATTTTGACTCGTTCGGGTGTGCCGTTGGTGGATGCTCTAAAAATTGGTGCTGCTGTGACCAATAACTGGGTCATCCGTGACTCTATTGCCCATGCTGCTGAGCGTGTTACCGAAGGTGGTAACTTGGGTACGCAATTGGAGCGCAGTGGTTATTTCCCACCAATGATGGTACAAATGATTCGAAGTGGTGAGGCATCAGGTGAGCTTGACCGTATGCTGGAACGTGCATCAACTATGCAAGACCGTGAGGTGACGACATTTATTTCAACCTTATTGGCATTACTTGAACCGCTTATGCTGGTATTAATGGCAAGCATTGTGTTGGTTATAGTAATTGCGGTTATGCTGCCAATCGTAAATATGAACAATATGATTTAATAACTTTGATATTAGAGATAATGATGAAGATGGTCATGAAACAAAAAGAGCACGTTAAGGATGCTCAAAAAACCTCAAGCGTAGCTTTCAGACTTGTGGCACGTTCGAGCGGTGCTCGAATGAAACGTGCCTCAGGCTTTACCCTTATTGAAGTCATGGTCGTGATTGTTATTTTAGGTGTGTTGGCGGCTTTAATTGTGCCGAACGTCATGGGTCGTAGTGAAAAAGCTAAAATCGATACCACTCAAATTACGTTGAAGGGGGTAGCGGGTGCTTTAGATCAGTACAAGCTCGATAACGGACATTTCCCAACTATGCAAGAAGGCGGACTAGATGCACTTATTAATCAACCTGCTACAGCAAAAAACTGGATGCCAGGTGGTTATGTGAAAGGTGGTTATCCTAAAGACAGTTGGAAAAATGATATTCAATATGTCATTCCAGGAAAAGACGGTCATCCTTTTGACTTATATTCATTTGGTGCAGACGGTAAAGAAGGTGGTGAAGGCAACGATGCCGATATTTACTACCAACCTTAATTAAAATGTAAGAGAGATTATCGATTCGGTTAATAAGATAAAACGATAATCCGAATTGATAATCTTTCTTAATCACAAAAATATAATAACTAATTGAAAATAAGGTAAAAAAGTTAATATCTAATTTTGAGATTTAAAATAAGAATTATTCCCATATTTAATAGTTACAAGAAAGTTAAAATATGAGAGAAAATAAGCTATATATTTAAATAAAAGCTTTGCATAATAAATAAAAACCACTTTATAAAACTATGGGAGAGATTAAATGAAAGCATTTCTCGTACTTGATGAACTGAATCAGTTTCATTGGGCGATGCTTAAGTCTGTCCTATTGATTTTAGCATTATTACCAATTTCTGAAGTTTCATTAAAACTATGGCTGAGTACAGAAGGTAGCAGCCAAATCATGATTGGTTTCTTCGCATTAAGTATTGTCAGTGCATGGTTAATGGTGAGCTTTTTCACTGCATTAAAAGCAAGCATATGGCAAGCGAAACAAATATCATCTAAATATGAGCAATTAGTTTTTAAAGCTTATCGCTATGTACCAATGGTTTTTTTATCAAGTCTAGTTGCTTATTTATCTTTGCAGTTATCTAGCGCTTTTTAATACTGATAGCTAACTTCATTTTTGAAAAAGACGTAGATATTAAATCTACGTCTTTTTTGTTTAAGCAGGCTGTACCAATAGTGTCGTGATTTTACGGACGATCGGTAAGACTAAAAGTAATGTTGGAAAAGCGATTATCCAAGAAATTGCCCATGCCGACATCCATACATATAGGGAAAATTCTTCTAATCCCAAACTTCGTAATGTACTAATCATTGAAACCACAAAAGTCATAATGATCGATAAAAGAAAGGGTAAAACGATAGAGGTATAGCGATTTGGAAGTTTTCTAAAACTAGATAAAGATTTTGAGTTTTTCATTTTAACTCCGTAAACCAACAAACGCCCGTGCCATTCAAAATATAAAAATATTTTGAATAAATAGCTCCAAGCATTGTTGGAGGTATGTTGGCACATTGATTGACGTAAACGTTTACGGCTTTTGAGTCAGCAGATTTAATTTAACATGAATTTTGAGAGCTGAAAATAAAAAGAGGGTGTTTCTTTATTTGTACATATTATATGCTTCAAATCAGATATTTAAGAATATGAGAAAAGTAAATGGAACAAATCGAGTGGAATGATTTTTTAAAAGTAGAGCTTCGTGTAGGTAAAATTATTCAAGCTGAGGTTTTTGAAAAGGCGCGTAAACCTGCTTATATTCTGCATGTAGATTTTGGTGAAGAATTGGGTGTACGTAAATCGAGTGCCCAGATTACTAAACTTTATCAACCGCAGGACTTGATTGATAAATTAGTGGTTGCTGTCGTGAATTTCCCTAAAAAACAAATTGGTCCTATTCAGTCAGAATGTTTAGTGACAGGGTTTCATAACGCAGATGGGGATGTTGCACTTTGTATCCCAGAGTTTGAAGTTCCTCTGGGTACAAAGCTATTATAACTTAGCGACGTGATTTATAAGACACATCAACTTTACGTGGACGATAGATCCAACCTAAAACCAACAGTAATACTGCAAATCCTAAAATTGGATAATCACCTAAACGGTTATAGAGAGTTTGGCCTTGCATAGCCGGTAAATCACCTCTCAAGACAAACTCTTTATCAATCGGTGCTTGTTCAGTGATATGACCATTTTGATCAATAAATGCTGTTACACCTGTGTTGGTTGCACGAATAAACCAGCGACCATTTTCTTTCGCGCGCATTTGTACCATTTGTAAATGTTGCCATGGGCCAGCAGTACCTGTAAACCAAGCATCATTAGATACAGTCACCAAGAAGTCGCTATCTTCTGCATTACGTCGTGTTAGGTTCGGGTAAGCCACTTCATAACAAATTGCAGCAGCAAGCGCATGCCCTTTAATTAAGAGTGGTTTCTGGTTGCTCTCACCACGTGTAAATCCGCTCATGCTAATATCATTTTGCATGGCTGGTAATACCCAAGAGAGTAAACCTGAAAGCGGAATATATTCACCAAACGGCACAAGACGCTGCTTTTTATAAAGGCCGCTTGAATCGCTACCAGAAGCCATAATACTGTTGTAATACAGAGGACTGCCGACTTGATGTGATTTTGCAACATCCCAATAAGGAATACCGGTTACCCAAGCAGTATGGTTCTTTTTCGCTTGTGCATCCATGGCATCCAAAAACGGTTCAATGTCGGTTTGGAAGAGTGGAATTGAAGACTCAGGCCATACAATGAGGTCACGGCCCCATTCAGATTGAGTTAAACCTGCATAAATTTCTAATGTTCTAACTTGATATTCGGTTAGCCATTTTAAATCTTGTGGGATGTTACCTTGAATAAGCGAAACACTAAGCGGTTTAGCCGCTTTAGGTTGTACAAACTGAATATATGATGCTCCCCATGCACCTAAAACTAATAGGGCAGAAGGAATAACCCAGAAAATACGCTTACGCAGAACTTCAACTAAAGCACACGCCAATACAATTGCCACGAAAGAAATTGCATAAATACCAAATAGCGGTGCATAGCCATCAAGTAAACGTTCGGTAAAAGCGTACCCTACAAATAGCCATGGGAAACCTGTAAACACCCAAGTTTTAGCCCACTCAAAAACAATCCAGAGGGGGGCGAAAGTCAGCGGTGTTTCAGGGAAGAAACGTCGATAAACCCAAGTTTGAAATGCTGTAAATAATCCCATTACAAGGGCCATAACAGCAATCATACATACGCTTAGAAACGCATTGGTATCACCGTATACATGGATAGATGTATAGAGCCAGAAAGCCCCTACAAACCATAAACCAAAACCATAACTCCAACCAATCGCAAATGCTTGTTTGGCTGAGCGTTTATGTAATGTTGCATAGAGTAGGGCAGGAGACAAAATTGCCAACCACCACCAATAATAAGGTGCCAGTGCAAAACTAAACACGGCACCTGAAAATAAAGCAATGAGCAATGGAAAAATTAAAGGAAGCTGTTTTTGTTGTTGCGAAGAAACTAACAGCTTTTCAAAGTATGCTCTCATTGACGTACAGCTCGAATCAGATGAATAGTGCGGGCATCTGCTTCAACAATCGTAAATAACCATTTTCCAAGTTCAACTGTCTGACCTTGTAAATCACTGACTAGACCAATTTCTTGAAGCAATAAACCGCCGACAGTTTCTACTTCATCGTCAGAAAAATCAGCATCTAAAACAGTGTTGAAGTGTTCAATTGGTGTAAGTGCCTGCACCATCCATGCATTCGCTACAGTATGGTCGTTATCTGGAACAATGTACTGCGCATCTTCATCAGCAGTATCATGTTCGTCTTCAATTTCACCAACGATCTCTTCAAGAATATCTTCAAGCGTAACAAGACCAGCCGTAGAGCCATATTCATCAATGACAATTGCGATATGGGTTTGGGTATGTTTGAGCATACGAAGAACTTGATCTGAACGTGCGCTTTCAGGCACAAATAATGGCTGGCGCATAAGCGAGCCAATATCTAATTTGGTATTTGGTTCAGTCAAAAATGGCAGTAAATCTTTTGCCAATAAAATACCGACGACGTTATCGGGTTGGTCAGCTGAGAAAACTGGAAAACGTGAGTGAGCAGACTCAACCAATACGTGAAGAATATCAAGTAACTGATCATCTTCTTGCATACTGATCATTGCTGTTCGTGGCGTCATAACTTCACGAATTTTTGTAGCAGGAAGGTCAAGAACACCTTCAAGCATGGCAACAGTATCAGGTTCTAAAAAACGACGTGAATTTTGGACTAGTTTTAATAATTCATCTCGGGTTTCGGGCGCTGTACCTAACCACTTTCGTAAGCCTCGCATTCCCCACGACGGACTCGGTTCCTCTTGCATGATCTTTCCTAAAGACTCAATGTATCAAATGAATACATTGATCATACCGAAGAAAAGGCCCTTATGCATCTATAAAACAAAGTAAAAGACAAAACACATATTGTTATGTAAACACCAGTTACAGTTCATAAGTCAGTGATCGGTTTATGCTAAAATGTGAAAATTCTATTTGTTCGAGTTTGTTATGTCAGAACAACCTATTTCACCTACTGTACAACTCAATACGCGTGGTTTACGTTGTCCGGAACCTGTCATGATGTTGCATCAAGCCATTCGTAAATCTAAGTCTGGAGATGTGGTTGAGGTCTTCGCAACAGACAATTCGACTTCGTGGGACATTCCTAAATTTTGTATGCATTTAGGTCATGAGTTGCTTTTGCAAGAAGAACGCTTAGATGAAAATGGTCATAAAGAATTTCATTATCTGGTGAAAAAGGGTTAAAGCAAATATCTAAAGCTTTAGCTCCATGTTCTTGAATCTAATAAAAACTAAAACAGTGAATACACTTCATTTCAGGACTTAAAGATGAAAAGTTCTCATCTATGCTTAGGGCTTGCTATTTGTGCCTTATTTAATTCAATCGCATATGCAAAAACCTGTGAAATTCCTATACAAACTATGAGTGTCGCAGGTTTAAAGGTTGGGCAAAATATTCGTGAGTTTCAAAAGCTTCACCCTTCAGTAAAGCAAGTGGTGTTAGGAGGAGATAGTTACCATTTAGAGTTTGCCGATGGGGTTGATGCCCAGATCAAAAAAACAGGCGTGACTTGGATTGATCATATTGCTTACGATCTGGATAGTGAAGTGATTACTTCATTTAGTTTAAGTTTTCTTGATGGCCCTATGGCAAGTTATGAGACGGATTTAGATCTTTTTAAAAGTAGAATTCTCAAAAATTTTAAGGTGCCCCAAAAAGGCTGGGTGCAAAAGAACAATAAATATATTTATCAATGTGATGATTACCGAATTGAGATTCATCAGGACTATGGTGCTGCACATACAGCCATTGGGCCAACAGTTATGGTATTTAGTAAAAAATCGAAGATATTCTAATAAAAAAACTCCCCTCATTTGAGGGGAGTTTTTTTAAGGAATTACATGTTCGGGTAATTCGGACCACCGCCGCCTTCAGGCGTTACCCAAGTAATGTTTTGAGATGGGTCTTTAATATCACAAGTCTTACAGTGAACACAGTTTGCTGCGTTAATCTGGAAGCGTTTAGAACCATCATCATTTTCCATGATTTCATAAACACCAGCAGGGCAGTAGCGCTGAGCAGGCTCATCCCATTTTGGTAAGTTCACATTCACTGGAATTGAAGGATCAGTAAGCTTCAAGTGAGCTGGCTGGTTTTCTTCGTGTACAGTGTTTGAGATAAACACCGAAGACAAACGGTCAAATGTAAGCTTGCCATCTGGTTTTGGATAGTTTGGCTTAAAGCTCGTTGCATCAACAGTTTTCAATGCAGCGAAGTCTTGTTTCAAATCATGCAAAGTGAATGGAACTTTAAAGACGTTCTGGTCGATAAAGTTAAATGCACCACCAATCCATTGACCAAATTTATGCATTGCTGGGCCAAAGTTACGAGAGTTATAAAGCTCTTCTTTTAACCAGCTGTTGTTAAATTTGTCAGTGTATGAAGTTAATTCTTTAACGAATAAATCTTCACCTTCAGTAACACGAGCAATCGCAAGGTCACCGCCTTTTTCTACACCAGCAGCAATCGCTTCAAATACAGCTTCACCACATAACATGCCTGATTTCATGGCAGTGTGTGAGCCTTTGATTTTTGCAAAGTTTAAGAAACCTGCGTCATCACCAATTAAGCAACCACCTGGGAAAGTTAATTTAGGCAATGAGTTGAAGCCGCCTTTCACTACAGCACGTGCGCCGTAAGAAATACGTTTACCACCTTCTAAGTATTGTTTAATGAGTGGATGAGTTTTCCAGCGCTGCATTTCCATAAATGGATACATGTGTGGATTTTCATAAGACAAGTCCACAATCATACCCAAAGTCACTTGGTTGTTTTCAGCGTGATATAACCACCAACCACCAGACGAACCAGTTTCAGATAATGGCCAACCTGCACCGTGCATCACTAAGCCCGGCTTATGTTTTGCTGGGTCAATTTCCCAAAGTTCTTTAATCCCGATACCGTAGTGCTGAGGGTCAGCATCTTTATCAAGATTATATTTTGCAATTAGGCGTTTACCTAAGTGACCACGACAACCTTCAGCAAAGAGGGTGTATTTAGCGTGAAGCTCATAACCCGGAGTAAAGTTATGCGTTGGTTCGCCATCTTTACCAATACCCATGTCGCCAGTTTGAATACCTTTTACAGTACCGTCTTCATGGTAAAGCACTTCAGATGCAGCAAAACCAGGGAAAATAGAAACTTCTAATTCTTCAGCTTTTTGACCTAACCAGCGAACAACGTTACCTAGCGAGATAACATAGTTACCGTCATTGTGCATAGTTTTTGGAACCATCCAGTGAGGTGCTTCTTTAGACGTAGTTTCTGAAAGCAAGAAGAAAGTTTTGTCTTCAGTTACAGGCACGTTAAGAGGCGCACCTTCTTCTTTCCAGTTTGGAAAAAGTTCATTAATAGCACGCGGTTCAAGTACAGCACCAGATAAGATATGCGCACCTACTTCAGAGCCTTTTTCAACTACACAAACTGAAAGATCGGGTAAGTTATTCTCAATCGCTAATTGACGGATCTTAATCGCAGCAGATAGACCTGCAGGTCCTGCACCTACGATGACAACGTCAAACTCCATCGATTCGCGTTCGATGTGTTCCATGTAGGACTCCTCAATACTTAAAGGTGGCAACCGTAATGTCAGATCATCCGGTGCTGCCGTGAGTTTTAATCCATAGGCGCAAATATGCTATTGTGCCTTTTATCGTTTTGGCTAGTATAGTTTTAAACCATGATCTAGCCAATTGGCTGAGTCGTCATATTTTCTCGTCAGCAAGGCATAAACTATGGTAAATCAAAATAATTCCCCATCGGATATGGGAAAAATACCGTTATCTGATGATAAAAACTTAATGAACATTGCACAATACTTAAAAGGTGTACAGCAAAGTCACAAAAGGTCAATCCCACCTTTAGAGCAATGGCATCCAAAGCATTGCGGTAAAATGGATTTAACGGTTAAAGCCAATGGAGAATGGTGGCACGAAGGTCAATTAATCAAGCGCCAAGCCCTATTGGATTTGTTTACCAAAGTCCTATGGAAAGAAGAGGGTAAATTCTACCTGAAAACCCCTGTAGAACAAATTGAAATCGAAGTTGAAGATGAACCTTTATTGGTCAATCAGGTCGATCAGGTTGAAATTTCAGGTGATCAGTTTTTGCAACTGACTACCACCAATCAAGATGTGATTTTAGTTGATGCAGAACACCCGATTTTTATGCGCGAATATGCAGGAGAATTACGCCCATACGTGCATGTCCGATTTGGTATTAATGCGCTTATTCAACGTCAGGCTTTCTATCATCTCGTGAACTATGGAACATTGGTCGAAAATGATAAAGGCGAAACCATTTTGCAGTTAAAAAGTGGTAATTTGCACTTGCAATTAGGCACTTGAGGTTTAAGCTTTATAGAGTGAAATTTTCTGACACTCTCTAGTACTGCCATGACAGCCATACAGCCTTTATTTACCGAATTAGAATCTATGCCTAAAGCATCGGCAGATGCCCCAATTGGTATTTTTGATTCAGGTATTGGAGGTATGTCAGTTGCAGCAGAAATTGCCAGATATTTGCCAAACGAACATATTGTGTATTATGCCGATACAGCCTATGTTCCTTATGGCCCTCGTTCTGATGAAGAAATTAGAGAGCTTACCGCTCGCGCTGTCGACTGGTTATACCGCCAAGGTTGTAAAATTGCAGTCGTGGCATGTAATACTGCCTCAGCATTTAGTCTTGACCATTTACGTGAACATTATGGCGAGCACTTTCCCATTGTTGGTTTAGTACCGGCATTAAAACCTGCCGTATTACAAACCCGTTCTAAAGTAGTTGCAGTGTTGGCAACGCCTGCTACTTTTCGTGGGCAACTCATTAAAGATGTTGTGGAAAAATTTGCTGTTCCAGCGGGTGTTAAAGTCATGACTTTAACCAATCTGGAGCTTGTTCCTTGTGTAGAAGCAGGACAGCAAATGAGTCCTGTTTGTTTAAATGCATTAAAAGAGGTTTTACAGCCTGCAGCCGATCAAGGGGCTGACTATTTAGTACTCGGTTGTACACATTATCCGTTCTTAAATGAAGCAATTCATCATCTTTTTGATAACCAATTCACACTGGTTGATTCGGGATTAGCAGTTGCCCGACAAACAGCCCGTATTTTAATAAAAAATGAGTTATTATGTGACCAAATACGTCAGAATGTTGCACGTATTGAATGTTATGTAAGTGGTAATAATGCCGAAGCATTGCAACCTGTTTTACAGAATATGATTCCACAAGAATTGACATGGACGCTACACAATCTGAGTTGAGCTCTGTTGTAGGCATTCAGAAGAAAGCGTTTTTTTATATTTATTTTTCTTATTTGGGGCGGTTCATAATCTTGGCTTATTTGGGCCATATTAAGATTATGGGGCGATAAGGGTATTGTTATGCTCGATACACGCTATCAGATTTTTATTTCAACATCAGGTCGCGAGATGCAACCTGAACGTATGGTTCTCTCTCAAACTTTAGTCAGTATGGGTTTTTTTGCTTGGGGTTTAGAGTATAGAAGTCCTTTAACTACAACACTTGCCCGTCGGCAAATTGATGAATCGGATTATGTTGTTTTGTTGCTAGGTAGCCAGTATGGTGAACAATCTATTTCTGGTGCTAGTTACTTTGCTCTAGAGTATGAATACGCTTTAAGTCGAGCTAAACCGATTGTTGTATTTATGCATGAACAGCCGGAAAGCCGCGAGATGCATTTACAAGAGGCTCATCCACAGCTTAAAGAAAAATTTCTCGCATTTAGAAAAAAACTATTACATGAAGCTCACCACATATTTTACTTTAAAAGCCCTCGTGACTTAGAGTTAGCGGTCCGTTTAAATATGCCTCTAATAGTTGAACAGCATGTGGGGCAAGGCTGGGTACCTGCACACCAAGCACATCAATTAGAAGATGAAATTAATCGATTAAAAAGTAAAATTTCACAATTAGAGCAACAGTTAGTAGAGTCATCAACTCAAACCAATGAAGTGGCTCCACATGATGTTTTTGCGTTTGAATATCAGATTCAAGCTTTTCAAGATGGCAACTTTAGAGAGCTTAAGCGTCAGAGACAAATGACTTGGTCACAGCTCTTAAGTATATTGGCTAAACATTTTGAGACAGCCATGCCAGAAGAAAACTTTGGAACTTGTCTCAATGAATATCTCAATCATGCAGGACTAGAGGATGCCCGTCAGGAGCTGCCAAGAGCACATGCGGTGGCTGGCGCACAGATTAATCACAAGGCACTATTCCGTATTAAAAATCAGATGCAATCACAGGGTTGGATTGTTCCAACCAAGATTGATCAGCAGCATAGTTTATGGAAGGTGACGACAAAAGCGCAAAAGCTCTTGCTGAGTTATAAATGGAACCATCGGGTGACTCGATTAAAAGCTTAGAGCAATTCAATTTAGATATGACCATGAAAACTGTTACATTAGTGTCATAAGATGAACTGAAAGGCATTTGCGCATGTCGTTTGAACAAAAACCGAAAGTTACTGTCATTTTAGCGAATTTAGGCACACCGGATGAGGCAACTGTCCCAGCGGTGCGCCGTTTTTTAAAGCAGTTTTTATCTGATTCACGTGTGATTGAAATACCAAAATTCATCTGGTGGATTATCTTAAATCTGTTTGTTTTGCCTTTTCGCCCAAAAAGAGTAGCGCATGCTTATGCTTCGGTATGGTCTACCGATTCGCCCATGCGTGAAATTGTATTTGAGCAAACTCAACGTGTGCAGGCTTATTTGGAGCGTGAAAATAAACAGTTTGACTTAACTGTGTTGCCCGCCATGACTTATGGTAATCCGGGTATTGATGCAGTTTTAGAAAAGTTGGCAGCTCATCCACAAGAGCATGTCATTTTATTGCCTTTATTTCCTCAGTATTCTGCCACATCGACAGCACCGTTATACGACGCATTTGCTAAGTGGATTCCTACTCAGCGAAATTTGCCGGGTTTGACTATTATTAAAGACTACTACCAGCATCCAATGTTTATTCAAGCACTGGCAGAAAGTGTTTTAGCTTATCAAGCACAGCATGGTAAGCCTGAAAAACTATTGATGTCTTTTCATGGTATTCCGCAGCCTTATGCAGATAAAGGAGATCCTTATGCAGATCGTTGTCGTATTACTGCAAAGTTAGTCGCTGAAGCTTTGCATTTAAAAGATGATGAATGGGCTATTAGTTTCCAATCACGGTTTGGAAAACAAGAATGGGTGAAACCTTATACTGACCAGCTTTTACAAGATTGGGCGAAGCAAGGCGTTAAGTCTGTTCAGGTTTTAAGTCCCGCTTTCTCTGCTGACTGTTTAGAAACACTTGAAGAGCTCGCTATACAAAACGCTGAGTTGTTTCAAGAGGCAGGTGGCGGAAGCTACGCTTACATTCCTGCTTTAAATAGTGATCAGGCTCATATTGATTTGCTTGCAGGTTTAGTTCAGGCTAATCTTGATGCCCTTACCCATACCTTAGCCCACCGTTAATTGCGTTTTAGCCAGAGGTTCTTATGCTGCAAGTCAAAATTGTTCCAGTTACTGCTTTTGCTCAAAATTGTTCTTTAGTTTGGGACAGTGAAACAAAAGAAGCAGTTTTGATTGATGCAGGCGGTGACGCTGCTGTTTTGAAGAAAGAAGTAGAAGCTTTAGGTTTAAAAGTAAAGGCACTATGGCTCACTCATGGGCATTTAGATCACGCAGGGGCGGTGGGTGAGCTCGCACAAGAATGGAGTGTTCCTGTTGTTGGTCCGCATAAAGAAGATCAGTTCTGGCTAGATATGATTCAGGAAGTTTCAGCACGTTATGGTTTTCCAATTCCACAGCCAGTAAAAGTTGATCAATGGCTTGAAGGCGGTGAAGTGCTAAAACTCGGTGAAGATGAGTTTGAAGTGCGTTTTGCACCAGGACATACACCAGGTCACGTCATGTTCTATAATAAGAATCATGGTTTACTCTGGACTGGCGATGTCCTGTTTAAAGGCTCAATAGGAAGAACAGACTTTCCACGTGGTAACCATGAGCAACTCATTGAGTCGATTCAACGTGAATGCTTTAGCTTGCCAGATCAAACCCAGTTTATTTCGGGTCATGGTCCAATGAGTACCATTGGCTATGAAAAACAATTTAACCCTTTTGTCGCGGGTAAAGCGGGTTAATCCTCATAATCATCTTCATGCTGACTACCCTTGTCTTGCTGAGGAGCATCTTGGGTAGGCAGTCTATATTCATCGTTTGCCCAAGCGCCTAAATCAATGAGTTTACAACGTTCAGAACAAAACGGACGAAATTCATTGCCTTCCCAAACACTTGGTTCACCACAACGTGGGCAGGGGAATGTACGTGGCATAAAGCGATATCCTCAAAGTGAAGAGAAATAGATTAGGCAAAAGTCAGGTGACTTGTTAGACTTGTGCCGATTTTTATTTAGTTTGATGTGATTATGCAGATTCGTCAATTTCAAGCACAACGTATGCAAGCGCCTCGTGATTTTACCCCAATTGAAAATACTCCAATTTGTGTAGAAATTGGGGCAGGTAAAGGTAAACATGCTCTGCTATTTAGTGGGCAAAATCCTCAGCACACGTTATATGCAATTGAACGAACTAGAGAAAAATTCTTAGCCATGCAAAAGCAGCATGGTTTGGAACCAAGAGACAACTTGGTACCTGTACATGCAGATGCTTTGCCGTGGGTGGTACATGCATTACACCCTGCTCAAGTTGAACATTTTTTTATTCTATATCCCAACCCAGAACCTCATAATCCAGCACAACGCTGGTTGAACATGCCATTTTTTGAGTTTTTATTATCACGCCTGAAAACAGGTGGAACCATTACTTTAGCAAGTAATATTCCTGAATATATTGAAGAAGCTGAACAACAGTTATTAAACGTGTGGAAGCTGCCTTACCAAAAAGAAAAAATTGCGCAAACCTCTGCACGCACTCATTTTGAAATTAAATATTTAGAGCGTGGCGAGCCTTGTCAACAGCTCATTATGACCAAGCCGGAAGGTTATCAAACTCGATTTGATGAGTTTACGCCAATGCAAGGGCAAACACATGGCGAATAAGCGGATTGCCATTATTGGTGCGGGTCCGGCTGGTTTAATGGCAGCTGAGGTACTGAGTCAGTATGCTTATGAAATTGATGTGTTTGAGCAAAAACCTTCGGCTGCGCGTAAGTTTTTGATGGCAGGCAAAACGGGCTTAAATATTTCGCATGCTGAACCATTAGCCCAGTTCATTGAACGTTATGACCATGCAGAATGGCTCAAACCGTGGGTTAAAAAATGGGATGCAGTCTGGATTCAGAACTGGATGAAAAGTCTGGGAATAGACTCGTATGTAGGTAGTTCCGGTCGTATTTTCCCTGTTGAAATGAAAGCGGCTCCTTTACTTCGTGCTTGGTTAAAACGTTTAGCAGAACAGCAAGTTAAATTCTTTTATCGTCATCGTTGTATTAATTTGCAAGGTACAACAGTGACTTTAGAAAACCAAAATAATCAAAGCACTGAAACTTTTACCCAACAATACGATGCAGTCGTATTAGCATGTGGGGCGGTGTCTTGGTCTCAATTGGGTAGTGATGGTGCTTGGCAAAAATGGATGGATCAATCCAGTATCGAGCCTTTTCAAGCGAGTAACGTAGGGGTATTGCACACTTGGTCAGCTTTTATGGAAAGTTGTTTTGGGGAACCTTTAAAGCGTATCAATGCGTGGGTTGAAGCTAACCAATTTACTCATGGTGATATTGTGATTACTCACTACGGTTTAGAAAGTGGTGTCATTTATAAACTTGGACGAGCTTTAAGAGAACAACAAAAACAAGGAAAAGGCTTAAATCTATTTTTAGACTTATTGCCTGATGTAGAGCTTACACGGTTAGTTAAAAAGTTACAGGCTAGCAAAAAACAATCGCTTACTAATATCTGGCGTAAAGCAGGCTTAGACACGGCCAAAATTAACTTAATTAGAGAAGTGGTTGATAAATCGCTATGGAGCCAACCAGAGGTTATGGCTCAGCAAATTAAAGCACTTCAAATTAGGTTAGATGGTTTTAGACCGATTGAAGAAGCAATTAGTTGTGCTGGTGGTGTCAAGCAAGATGTATTAACTGAAAGTCTAGAGCTTAAGCAAACTTCAGGTGTTTTTTGCTGTGGCGAAATGCTGGATTGGGATGCTCCTACAGGCGGATATTTGCTTACAGCATGTTTTGCTACTGGCCGAGCAGCTGGTGAAGGTGTGCATTCATTCTTAGAAAAATAACAGCGAATTTGGTGCTATGTTTGATATGTGAAAAGTGTTATTTTTGAGCGATCAATAATAATAGGATTTATGAGAACATGTCTCAGACATCACCAGTTTATCAAGGAAGTTGTTTATGTCAGGGTATCCGCTATGAAATTAAAGGCGGTATCGGAGATATTATTCAGTGCCACTGCCAACGCTGTCGGAAAGCCAATGGAACAGCATTTGCCACGAATGCTCCTGTCAACAGTGCAGATTTTAAAATTACACAAGGTGAAGACCTCGTCAAAAAAATTGCTGTGAACGGTGTGTACCGTTGGTTTTGTAGTGAATGTGGTTCACCGCTTATTAGCTCGCGTGATGCCCAACCTGAACTGTATCGTTTAAGAATTGGGACACTAGATACAACATTAGACCAAAAGCCGACAATGCATATTTTTGCGGCTTCAAAAGCAGAGTGGGAAAGCATTTGTGACGATTTACCGCAATACGATGAACGTCCATGATTTAAAAAGTATGTTTTAATCAACTTTTAGATGATTTAATATACTTAAAACAGGGAGATGGCATTCCTCCCTTGAAAAACCGCCGTATTGGCTAATGATGCCTACGTTACCCTCATATATTTATATCGCTGGGTACGTAGGTTATGGCGTACTCTGCTTATTTTTGGAGTACGCCATGTCATATTTTCCTTCATTATTTTTTGCTCTTTTAGCATCTCACTAAAGGGGTGGTTCTATGTATTATCCTTTACTTTCAATTGCTTTAGGCTCAGTTCTAGGGGCGTGGTTGCGTTGGTTTTTAGGTTTAAAACTCAACCCGATTTATCCGCAAATTCCGTTGGGTACTGTTACTGTTAATTTGGTCGGTGGCTTTATTATTGGTTTTGCGTTGGCTTATTTTGCTCATAGTGATTTGAGCCCGAATTATAAGCTTTTTGTGATTACCGGTTTTTGTGGTGCTTTAACCACCTTTTCAACGTTCTCGATTGAGATTGTGACTTTATTGCAAAGTGGTAAGTGGGGAATGGCGATGTTGGCGATTTCTATTCATTTAATTGGGTCGTTAATTTTTACGTGTTTGGGGATGGCGACTTATTATTGGGTAGCAGGCAACTGATATTCCGATGTTTAAGGAGCGATATATACTGCACGGCCTCTGTTTTACGATATTCTCCAAGACCATTTGTATAGGCATACCTTACTTTTGAGAGATCAAAAGTAAGCAAAAATCTTTTGTTTCGCTGATGCTACATCCATGTAGCACAGCAAAACAGCGGCATCCATGCCGCTTGTCACGATAGTAAATGATGAATTAAAAACATCTGATTTATTTTGGGATTTGATACGCGTTAAAGTCATCAACAGCCTGACTGAAATCAGCTATATATTGTTTTTGCAAAATATTGGATGAGTGCAAACGGGAAACAGGTTCTGTTGATGACAAATGCCTTTGGTTACTTTGGGCAAAACCAAAGTAACAGAATTAGCTACTTTCATTTGAGAATAAACGGTAAGACTCCGTCATGTATTCACAAATACTTAATTACTTTTCAGTTAAAGCCTGACCTTCAAACTTCACACCATCCCAACCATTTTGCATAAACTGACGAATATTTTGATGGTCAGTTCCCTCTGGGGTAGCCAACACAGATGCATAGTGCTCTGCAAATAAACTTAAAGTTTGTGCTTGATCTAAACCTTGTAACTTGGCAAAAGAGAAAACTTTCGCACTGCCTTGATTTTCAGTTGCAGCGTTATGCTGTGCGCCATTTTGAAAAGCTGTTGGAGTATGTTGGTAACGTGCTTCAATATGAGCTAAAACATCTGAAAATTTTGCTGTGCCTGCTTGTAATTGGGCAAGTAACTCTTGTGCCATAATCTTAAACTTCCTATCAAATGGGGCTTAAGCATAGCATTGAATACACGTTTTGAAAGCTTGAGAGCTATAAAAAATGATGGGTTGTTGAAAATAATAAGAAGCGTTTTTAGCCAAATTGTGGATAAGTTTTGGTTTATACACACCTTAGAAAATCATTGAAAAAATGTACATAAAAAAAGAAGCCTAAGTGGAGGAGATGAGTCTTAGGCTTCCAATGATTTTAGTGTATTGGTCAAAACTTAACGTAAGATTAACTCTTACGATTGAAGCGAGCAAAGCGTTTGTTAAAGCTTGCAACACGACCTTCATTACTTGCTTGACGTACTTCACCTGTATAGAACGGATGTGAAGCACTTGAAATATCAAGAGTCACATAAGGATAGACTTGTCCTTGATATTCCTTAGTTTGTTTAGTTTGAATGGTACTACCAATTAAAAAGTACACGTCTGCATTGGTGTCATGAAATAACACTTGTTGATAAGCAGGATGAATATCTTTACGCATGAGAGATTGTCCTAAATTATTTTTGATTAAAGAAATGTTATAACATAACAATAAATAAGTCAATGTAACCTCCGAAAGGTTACATTGATCAGTTCATTGAATTAGTTAGAAGGCGGAACAAGTTCTTCAAATAAATCATTCAGGTTGTCATGTACTTTTAAATGAATGAGGTTCCAGTAGTGTCCTGAAATGGTTCTATTAACCATTAATGTATCTGGTGAAGGTTTAAAGACATCCCAATATTTTAAAGACTTTTTCACGAGTAACATGCCATCATGATGGGATGAATTCTCTGCAAAATCATAGGTTTTGGTAAGCGGACGCAATAACACTTCAATCCAGAGTTTATAAAGATCGCTCGGGAATTTACCTTTTTCGGTCAAAGAGTGCAGAGCAAGTAATTCGGTTTCAATAAGATCAATATCTTCATGACGAGCTGCATTCACCAGTCGTTTGAAACTATAAACAATTTCATTGGAAAGTGTTTTAACACTGCCATAGTCATAAATAATGACACTGCCATCTTGGCGGAAGGCAAAGTTACCCGGATGAGGGTCACAGTGAAAACGTTTTAAAAAGAACATTTCCTGACCTAAAGCGCGGATTAGACGACGGCCAATTGTGTTTCGAATTTCGATAGGCCAAGAACTAGCAGTTTCAATACTGTCACCTTGTTCAAGGCTTAAGGTCAAAATTCGTCTTGAAGAGTAATCTTTATAAACAGTCGGGATAATAATTTTGTCGTCTAATTTACTATGAAAAGTTTTAAAGACTTCAAGATTTTGAGCTTCGATTTCATAGTTAAGCTCTGCTGATAGACTATCTTGAATCTCTGCAAAAAGCTGATCTTGCAGCTTTTTATCAATCTTAAGTACACCCATTAAGCGTAGTGCTAAACGTACTTGTTTTAAGTCACTTTCACAGGCTTCATCAACACCGGGATATTGAACCTTAACCACAACTTGTTCACCATTTGGCAAAACTGCTTTGTGAACTTGTCCAATCGAGGCAGCAGCAAAAGGCTGTTCATCAAAAGATTTAAAGGCAGCGTTGAGCGGTTTTCCAAGCTCACGTTCAACTTGTTGTTGAATTGCTGCAAAAGGCATGGCTGGAGCTTGGCGTTGTAGTTTTGATATTGCTTTAGCAACTTCTGGTGGGAAGATATCTTTATACTGCGATGCAATTTGCCCAACTTTCATGACAGCACCTTTCATTTCGCCTAAGGTGTCTGCAATCTGTAGACCGATATCTTGAAACAATTTAGTTTTTGCAGCCAGTTTCTGTTCTTCATCCGCAGTCAGGTTTCGAATCGAGTTAGAAACGGTTTTTGTTGCAATGCTCGCGGTCATTCCTGCAAGTTTCATAAATCGTTTGCCAGGTGAACTTGCATTCTTTGCCATATCTTCGATACCTCGTTGACTACAACATAATATTGTCTAGTTTTGATCATAGGTGACAAAACTTAAAAAGCCTATATGAAATTGTTTATCGCATGTAAGAAAATTTTCGAAAAACAAAACGTTATTTTTAAAGTAAAAAATGTGAAAAGCTTTTCAAAATTCATTTCATAAACAAAGCTTTAATATCTATAAAGACGCTGTTTTTTTAGTGCTAAGGTGAAGGACATGTTAAATAAGAAATAGAGACAATAAAAGTTATGACTAGTCTAAATTCGTCCTATGGGCGCTCTCAAGCGGTTCCTTTATCTGTATTCGAGCAGTCGAAAGATGCACATATTATTCGTTCTGATGAAGAAGCAATTGAGATTGCCAAACAACTTGCTCAAGAGTTTGCCCAAGAAGCATCAGATCGTGATAGAGAACGCCGTTTACCCTTAAATGAAATTCAGCAGTTCTCACAAAGCGGCCTGTGGGCCATTACAGTACCTAAGCAATTTGGTGGCGCACAAGTCAAGTATCGAACTTTAGCAGAAGTGATCAAAACAATTGCAAGTGTCGATCCTTCTCTTGCTCAGTTGCCTCAAAATCATCTGGCTTTTATTGAACATTTAAGACTAGATGCGAAACCTGAACAGCAACAGTTCTTCTTTAATTTGGTGCTAAGAGGAATTCGTTTTGGCAATGCATTTTCGGAAAAACACAGTAAGACAGTCGCGGAGCTCACGACTAAACTTGAAAAGACCGAACATGGCTATGAAATTAATGGCAAAAAATTCTTTGCAACGGGTGCTTTGCTTGCCCACTGGATTCCAATTGTTGCTGTAAATGAACAGGGGCAACCTTATGCTGCACTGGTGCCACGTGAAACATCAGGGGTCAATATTATTAATGACTGGTCTGGTTTTGGACAACGTACTACAGCTAGCGGCACGGTAGAGCTGAATCAGGTGCCAGTACGTGAAGAATATTTAGTTCCGATTTACCAAGCATTTGAGCGCCCAACACCAGCAGGTGCTATTTCTCAGTTTATTCAGGCTGCGGTCGATGCAGGTATTGCGCGTGGTGCAATTGAAGAAACGATTCAATATGTCAAAAATCATAGCCGTGCATGGATTGATTCAGGTCTGGAAAAAGCCAGTGATGACCCTTACACCATTGCAAATATTGGTGATCTAAAAATCAAACTACGTGCAGCAGAAGCGGTCCTTGACTTGGCCGCAGATGCAATTGATCAGGCGATTGCTGACACCACCGAAGAACATGTCAACCAAGCGACACTATTGGTTGCCGAGGCAAAAGTACTTACCACAGAAATTGCTATTTTGGCTGCCAATAAACTTTTTGAGTTATCGGGTACGCGTTCTACTTTATCTGAACTCAACCTTGACCGTCACTGGCGCAATGCCCGTACCCATACCTTGCATGACCCTGTGCGTTGGAAATATCACATTGTCGGTAACTACTACCTCAATGGAGTTCAACCACCTCGTCATGCATGGAGTTAAATTGAAGAAAAAACAAAATTAGGAGAATAACGATGACAACAGCTCAAATTGAATTAGAAGAACTATCGGTAGGCGCGGATTATGAAAAGGTTGCAAACAGATTTCGTCCTATTTTTGAGAAAATTGCGCAAGGTGCAATTCAACGGGAAAAAGAGCGAATCTTACCTTTTGAACCGATTCAGTGGTTAAAAGAAGCTAAGTTGGGTGCTGTACGAGTACCCCGTAAATATGGTGGAGATGGGGTTTCATTACCTCAACTGTTCCAGCTTTTAGCAGAGTTAGCGGAAGCTGATTCCAATATTGTACAAGCTTTACGTGGTCATTTTGCTTTTGTTGAAGACCGTTTGGTTGCTCATAAAGAGCACTCACAAGAGGTCTGGTTTCAGCGTTTTATACAAGGTGATTTAGTCGGGAACGCGTGGACAGAAGTTGGAAACGTCCAGATTGGTGATGTCGTTACACGTGTCACCAAAGACGCTTCGGGTAACTTGGTGGTAAATGGTGAAAAGTACTATTCAACAGGAAGTATTTTTGCAGACTGGATTGATTTATTTGCTTACGATGAAGTAAATGACCGTCATGTGATTGCTGCTATTTACCGTCATGAAACAGGTGTAAGTGTGCTTGATGATTGGGATGGCTTTGGTCAAAAGACAACCGGCAGTGGTACTTTAAAAGTACATCAAGTTCATTTACCAGCTTCAAACCTCATTCCATTTGACCAACGTTTTAAGTATCAAACCGCTTTTTATCAGGTGGTGCATCTTGCAACATTAACAGGTATTGCGCGCGCTGCAGTCGAGACGTTTAGTCAGGAAATTCGTGAACGCAAACGTATTTTTAGTCATGGTAATGGTGACTTGGTTCGTCACGACCCACAAGTTTTACAAGTGGTCGGTAAGGCCTCAGCTCAAGCTTATGCAAGTGAAGCAATCACCTTGAAAACGGCCGAGGCATTACAAAAGGCTTATGAAAGCCATTTTGCCGAGTCTGAAGTGAAAGAGCATCAGTTTAATGTAGATGCCGAGCTTGAGTCGGCACAAGGGCAGGTCGTAATTTCTAATTTAGTGCTTGATTTAACAAGTCAGTTATTTAATGCATTAGGTGCATCAGCAAGTAGCCAAGCGAAACAACTTGATCGTTTCTGGCGTAATGCGCGTACTGTGTCTTCACATAATCCGCTTATTTATAAAGAAAAAGTGATTGGAGATTGGGAAGTAAACCGTACGGATTTACCTTTTGTCTGGCAAATTGGAGCAAGCCCGCGGGCAAAGTCTGCATAAAATAAAAAAGCCGATATTTCATCGGCTTTTTTATTAGGTTTGACTTAGGCGCTTTGTATTTAGGTAGAGCCGTGAGAGCAGTAAAACACAAGCGATACTTAAACCAATAATTAAACCAAGCCATACGCCAGCTACGCCCCAATGGGTATAACGTGCCAAATAAAGCCCGATTGGGAAAGCGATCACCCAATAAGCCATTAGGGTAATCCACATCGGTGCTTGAGTGTCTTGCATACCTCTTAAACAGCCGGCAGCGCTGACTTGTAGAGCATCCATCAACTGATACCCCATTGCAAACCAGAGTAAATACATGGCAACAGGTACAACGTCTATATCTTGAGTATAAACCGAGACAATTTGTTCACGGCCTAGAGCAATAAAAGACATGGTCAATAGAGCAAAAAATACTGCTGTGCTTAGACCAATCTTTTGTACTTGGTACATGGAAGCCCAGTTCTTTTCACCATAATACGTCCCCACGCGAATGGTTAAGGCAATTGCAAGTGATAGCGGAATCATAAACAACACAGAAGTAACGGAAATAGCCACTTGATGTGCAGCAATAAACACTTCACCTAATGGGCTAAGGACTAATGCACCTGTACTAAAAATACTCACTTCAAAGAACACTGCTAAACCAATTGGCAAGCCAAGCTTTAAAATTCTTTTAACCCAAGTCAGGTTAATTTTGTCAAATCTACTAAAAATAGAAGTATTTCGATAAGCAGAAGCTTTATAGATATAGCCTGCTAAAGTGATCAGCATGAGCCATTGTAAAATGGAGGTTGCAAAGCCACAGCCTGCACTACCTAACGCTGGAATTGGTCCTAAGCCATGCATAAAAATCATGTTAAGCGGGATTAAAACCACTAAGGCCAATAAGCTAATCGCGGTTACAGGACGTGGGTGGCCTAAAGCTTCTGAATAGCCACGTAGCGCTGCGTACATAGTTACAGCAGGCATACCTAAACCAATAGCATGCAAGAATAAACTTGCTTTAGGTCTTAAGCTTTCTGGAACACCGAATACGTGTAAGAAAAAAGGCATAAGCTGCAAAATGAGCATAGCCATTACACCTAAAATGATGGCAACCCATAATGACTGACGAACAATCACAGGAATTTGTTCTGTATTTCTAGCGCCTTTTGCCTCTGCAACTAACGGTGTAGTTGCAATCATGATTCCACTAAACAGAAGCATAATGGGAACCCATAAACCTACACCTACCGCAATAGCGGCTAAGTCTGCGGCAGATAAATGCCCAGCCATAATGGTATCAATTAACCCGAACCCTGCTTGAGCAAACTGCGTAATTAAAATAGGTAACATTAAATGGAAGAGTTGTTTTAATTCAGCCCGAAACGACGTGACATTCGACACAAAAGGTACTCTTTATAAATATAAAAATGAAACTAGCGCTGCAAGGTGAGTAACACACCAACAAAGATGACCACTCCACCAAGAAACCGTTGCCATGTAACAGGTGTCTTTTCGGTGCCTAACCAGCCAAAATGATCAAGTAACATAGAAATGACCAATTGTCCAAAAACGACTAACCCTGTAAAGGTTAAAAAACCAAGCTTAGGTGCAGTATAAATGCTCATGCTAATTGCATAAACCCCAAGAAATCCTCCGGTCCAAAGAAGCCAAGGAATATTAGATATTTCACTTAAAGAGGGTTTTTCAGCACTTTGGAAGAACACCATAATGGCCAAGACAATAGTGCCTATGAAAAATGATAACAATGCCGCTTGTAATGGTGAGTGTAATTGCTCACGAAGCTGAGCATTGATTGCAGTCTGAAAAGCCATGGCAACACCGATTCCCATAGCTAAGGGTAAGATCAGGAAAAGTTGACTAGAGAATTTCATCATTTTTATCAATATTTAAGTATGTTTAAAAACAGTCTAAAGCAATTAAGGTATGTTTTCATAAGCCCATTGATGCAGTCATGTTAAAATAGAAATATTGTGTAAATTGGACCTTGTTCCTTGGCTGTATTAAACCCTGCTTCTGTTCCGTTATCTTTATATATCCACATGCCTTGGTGCGTGCGTAAATGTCCATATTGTGACTTTAACTCGCATGCGGTGCCTGATGGTGCGCTTTCGGCAGAACTCGAGCAAATCTATTTAAAAGCCTTAGTGGCCGACTTTGAAACTCAAGTCGAGATGGCACAAGGGCGTTCAATTCATAGTGTATTTATTGGTGGGGGAACGCCTTCACTTATTTCTGCTAAAGGTTATGCATGGCTATTTGAACAGCTTAAGTCATTACTTAAATTTGAAGATAACTGTGAAATTACTTTAGAAGCTAATCCGGGAACATTAGAACATGACCCGTTCGCAGGCTATTTAGAGGCGGGTATTAACCGGTTGTCGATTGGTGTACAGACTTTTAATACAGATCACTTGCAAAAGCTTGGACGTATTCATTCAGCAAACAATGCTATGGATGCAATAGAGCAAGCAAGACAAGCAGGCTTTAAGCGAGTTAATGTCGATTTAATGCATGGGCTGCCTGAGCAAACACTAGAGCAAGCACTTTATGATTTAAAGATGGCTGTAGAGCATGGTGCTACACATATCAGTTGGTATCAACTTACTATTGAGCCAAATACCGTGTTTTTCCGAACGCAGCCTGTTCTACCTCAAGATGAAGTGTTAGAAGATATTCAAGAGCAAGGCGAAGCATATCTAAAAGCAAATGGCTTTATAAATTATGAAGTCTCAGCTTGGCGTAAAGAGGAGCCTTCTGCTCATAATTTAAATTATTGGGAGTTTGGTGATTATCTTGCAATTGGTGCAGGTGCACATGGCAAAGTAACACAGCCAGATGGCGTCTATCGTTTCCAAAAGACTCGTTTGCCGAAAGACTATTTAGCTAAAGTTCCAGCAGAACATTTGCAAATGAAAAAGATTGAAGCAGATGAACTACCTTTTGAGTTTATGATGAATACTTTACGCTTAAATGATGGGGTAAAAGCCGATTTATATAAACAGCGTACAGGCTTAAGTTTAGATGATTTAAATGATGTGCTTACTTCATTACGGGCAAGGAAACTTCTGGTAGAGGACAGCACTCGTTTGGCCTGTACAGAGCAAGGGCATATTTTCTTAAATTCGGTACTCGAAGAGTTTTTATAATTAAATAGTCCTAAAGAAAAAGCCGCACGATGAGATGCGGCTTTTTTAATTTTAGCGGGTAGTATAACCGCCATTTGCGAAAATCGTCTGGCCCGTAATCCACCAACCATCAGTGACTAAAAAGCGAACGAGAGGCTCAATATCTTCAATTTTAGTAAGTCCACCTAAAGCTGAAGCTGATTTATGATAAGCGACTGCTTCAGCAGACTCTTGGCCATAAAAGAAGGGTGTGTCCATTGGACCTGGTGCAACAGCAGTTACAGAAATCTGGCGGTCACCAAATTCTTTCGATGCAGCGCGGGTGTAATGCTCAACAGGTGCTTTTAAACCTTCATAGGTTGAATAGAGTCCAGTATAGGCTGCAAGAAGAGAAGTCACGATTGAACAGATTTTTCCGCCGTTATTTAAATGTCGACCTGCCGATTGAATAAAGAAATAGGCAATTTTTGAGTTGATATCGCTCATGCTATCAAACTCTTGTTCTGTCGTTTCTAAAAATGACTTCTTCAAGACCTTTCCAACTGTATTAATCGCAATATCTATTCCACCAAAATGCTGCTTAGTGTCTAAGAATAGCTTCTCGATGTTATCGATATCTGTTAGATCTGCCTGAATTAGAATTGCATCTGCACCCAAGGCTTTTACGTCTGCGAGTGTTTGTTCGGCATCTGCTTGAGTTTCTGAACTGTTATAGTGAATTGCGAGTTTTGCTCCTTGTTCTGCAAATTTTCGGCTAATGAGTCCGCCGAGGTTTTTAGCACCGCCAGTAATCAATACAACTTTATCTTTGAGGCTATGAGTTGTCATGATGATTGTTCCTATGATGACTTGTTTTAATGTATTTTTAGTCTAGATTGGCGGTAATTATTGATCAATTGTGCTAGTTTGGTTTAACTATTCAGAAAATACGAACAATTAAATGGATCGTTTACAGCAATTTTTTATTTTTACAGAAGTCGCTAAACGACAAAGCTTTAGTGAGGTTGCACATCGACTTGATTTACCGCGCTCAACAGTAACGAGTGCTATTCAACAGCTTGAGACTCACTATGGCGTACGCTTATTTCATCGAACTACACGTAAAGTCAGTCTTACGCAAGATGGACAGCGAATATTGCCAGAATGCCAAAATCTTTTATTGGACTATGAACAATTAGAACAACTCATTCAGACCCAAAAACAGCATTACCGAGGCACATTAAAAATTTCGATGCCCAGTCGGATTGTGCATCAAGTAATTATTCCTGAACTGTCAGATTTTTATCATCGCTATCCAGATATACATTTGCAGCTTAATAGTTCTGATGACATGACTGACTTAATTGAAAAAGGAATTGATTGTGTTGTTCGGGTAGGTGAGCTAGATAGCAGTAGTTTAATTGCAAGATTTATTGGCCATTTGGTCATGGTGAATTGTGCAAGTAGAGGCTATTTAGAACAGTACGGTATGCCTGAACAATTAGAAGATCTATCTCAGCACAAACTAATTAACTATGCGGGAGCCGTAGGTGAAAAGCAGGGTGAGTTTGTATATCAAGGAGGAAGCGTCATGATGGATAGTGCTTTAAGTGTAAATAATACCGAAGCTTATAGTGCTGCGGCCTGTGCAGGTTTAGGGATTATTCAAGTTCCTTACTATGATGTTCAAGATAAAATTGAGCAGGGAATCTTGGTTGAGGTCCTGAGTGCTTATAGTGCACCGTCACTTCCACTTAATATTTTGTATCCCAACAGGACTTATATTCCGAAACGATTAGAAGTTTTTATGAATTGGGTGGGAGAGGTTTTAAATCGAAAATGTATCGTCATCTTTTAGTCATAAAAAGAAAATAAGATAACAATAAAAAAAGCCTCTCAAATTGTGAGAGGCTTTTTAGAATTTGGTGGGTCGTCCGCGACTCGAACGCGGGACCAACGGATTAAAAGTCCGCTGCTCTACCAACTGAGCTAACGACCCAAATAGGTTCAAAACAGATAAGTGGTGGGTCGTCCGCGACTCGAACGCGGGACCAACGGATTAAAAGTCCGCTGCTCTACCAACTGAGCTAACGACCCGTATCGTTTTGATGTCGCGTATTTTAGCAAGTTATTCAACTAACACAAGAGGAAATTTAAAAACATTTGCATGATTGCCTATAAAAAGCACGATTTCCTCTTGTTTAGCTAAAAAATGAACTAAAAACGGTATTTATATGCCTGAATGTTGTCAAAAATTTCAGTTGTGATGTCACAGTAACTGCTTGCACCAGGCAATAAAGCGAGTAAACGTTCAGAAGTTTTGCTCGGATTAAACGCATCTTCTTTCAGTTTATTCTTCTGATATTTAAATGTGCCTGTTGTTTCGACCTTTTTTTGTACACGTAAAAATACCGGTACAGCATAAGCAGGCAAACACTTCTTAAACACAGTGACCATTTCGGTTAAATCTGCATCATTTAACTCTTCACCATCTGCCAGCGTAATTGCTGCCATACCAGCACGGCCGTTGGTATTTGGAATTTCTACACCATACACAACAGCTTCAGCAATTTTTTCGTATTCACACACCATGTTTTCCACTTCAGTGGTCGATACGTTTTCACCTTTCCAGCGGAAAGTGTCGCCTAGACGGTCCACAAACTGAGCATGACGGAAACCGATATCTCGAACTAAATCACCAGTGTTGAAATAAGAGTCGCCTTTTTTGAACACATCTTTCCAGATCACAGACTTGTTCTTTTCAGGGTCGGTGTAGCCATCAAATGGAGAGCGGCTAGTAATTTTGCCAATTAAAAGGCCCACTTCACCTGCTTTAACTTTTTGACACCAGCCGTTTTTATCGCGGATTGGTTCATTTTTTTCTTTATCGAACTGAACAATGGCATATGGTGTAGGAGAGAAGCCAACTGTGTTGTCAAAGTTGAAAATGTTGCTAAATCCAACGTTACCTTCGCTCGATGCATAAAGCTCAAGCACTTCTTTAACACCGAAACGTTGTTTGAACTTGTCCCAGATATTTGGGCGCATGCCGTTACCGATCATTTTGGTAACACGATGGTTACGGTCAAGTTCCGTAACAGGGGCATCCATTAAGTAGCGACAAAGTTCACCGACATAACCAATTGCAGACGCATTAAATTTTTGAACGTCTTTCCAGAATGCGCTAGTCGAATATTTACGACGAATTGCAAGGGTTGCACTTCCAGCAATTACACCACACCAGCAAACCACCACACCTGTTGCATGGTAAAGCGGTAAGGTGACGTACATAACGTCATCTGGTCCCAAGTTTAAGATATGGCCATAAGTACCATACGCTAATGTCCAGCGACTGTGCTTGAAAATAACCGCCTTTGGTAAACCTGTTGTACCAGAGGTATAAATATAAAACAGGCCATCATTACCAGTCACAGAATGGGTAGTGGATGGGTTAAATTTTGGAAATTGATCAATTTGATCAGCTAGATTGATATAACCTTGAGGTGCTGTACCCGAATTTTGACGGGTTGCCTGATCTGCGAACCAGTGGAAACGATCTTTAGGAACATTTAAATCCTGACGAATTTCGTCAATAGCAGCACGAACTTCTTCACCCGCAATAACAGCAATTGGCTTTACCAGATTGATGCTATGAGCAAGAACCTTACCGACTTGTGATGTATTCACAAGCGCAATCGTGACTCCAATCTTGGCTAAACCAATAATTGTTGCGATTAGCTCAGAGCGGTTTTCAATCATTACAGCAATGACGTCACCCTTATGTGCTCCCAAGGAGAGATAGTAATGGGAAATCTGGTTTGCCCATTCATTTAAAGCTTCATAAGAATAACTTTGATCTTCAAATAATAATGCCGCGCCTTTAGGATTTCGCTTAACAGCTTTTTCAAAAGCAATACCCAAACCTGTTGGAGTATGTGATGTTCTTAAATAAGCCTGTCTAAGACCATTTAGGATATGGGGTACTTTGGGAATGAAGCTAGGAAGTCTTGTGGCAACATCACCAAGCGTAATGATATCGGTCTGTGTTGTCTGGCTCATATCAATCCTATTTATTTTTCGATCAATCCAAAAAAGGTTGTGGGGCAAAAAGTCCAATAGTTTTCATGGTTCACCATGCTTTTAAAACTTTTCTTCTAGTGCAATCAACCTAATTGGTTAAAAATAACAAAAAAAACCTAGTCATCGAAATGACTAGGTTTGTTTAAATTAGCTGCAATTGAGCAAATGGCTTACTCAGCTACAGGATTAGCTTTTTTTGGCGGACGGCCACGAGGACGGCGAGGACGACTTGGTTTATCCTTGTCGGCTTTAGCGTCTTCTGTTTCAGCATCAGCTGCCGCTTCAGTCGGAGCCGCTGTTTCTTCAGGAGCTGCTTTCGCTTTGCTTGCTGCTTTTGATGGCGCAGGTTCTTTTGCTACAGGAGCTTCAGCTACTTTTTCTGTAGTTTTTTCTTCTACAGGGGCAGCTTCAGGCTGTGCAACTTCAGTTGACTGATTAAGTTCAAGCGGTTGCTGTTCTGGTTCAGCAGTAGCTTGTGTTTCAGCTGGTGCAGTAGCAACAGTTTCTTCTGCTACAGGAGTAGGAGTTACAACTTCTTCTTGAGCAGAATGTTGTTGTTTCACTTGCTCAAATGCTTGCTCCGCAGCTAATTTTGCTAAACGGCGACGTTCACGCGGGTCATTTGCAACACGTGGAGTCGGTGCTTGCGATGGAGTAAGTGGAAGTACTGGTGCTGGTTCTGCTTCTTCAGCCGGTTTATGGCTTGGAAGTTCTGCATCACGAGTTACAGGCTTTTTCTCTTCTGTTTTAGAAGTTACTTCAACCACTAAAGTACTTGCATACTGTTCTGCAAACTTTTGCAATGCACGATTAAACGTTGGTACTAAACCAAATTGTTCAATCAATACGGTACAGTCTTCGCCATATACATGACGAATTAAGCTACCAATCGTGTGTTGTGCCAAAGTTGGTATTTGCGATGGCGCAATAGATGGCGCAGCAGCTTTGGCTTGTTTAGCCTCACGTTGCTGACGACGACGCATACGTGGGTCATTGCTAGCACGTTGGATTTGTGGCTGAGCAGCTTGTTCAGTTGGCTGAGCTTCATTTTTTGCTTCAGCAACAACTGCTTTCTCTTCTGCAACAGGAGCTGGTGTTGACTCCGGAGCAACTTCAGCAGGAGCAGACTCAACACGCTCAACTTGGCGTTCAGGTGTAAGCGCCACAATCTCGCTTTGACCTTGATCAACATTAATAATTAAAGCAGTGTTCATGACATCATGCTTAGGTGCATCAATCACATCAACTTTAACTTGTTTTTCATCAACAACAACTGGTGCCGGCGTATTTTGATTTTCATTTAATACGCTTGGATCGCGGTGGCGATTTGGACGGTTCGGACGCTGTTGATTATTGCGATCACGACGTGGAACAACATTTTCAGTTTGTTGTACATCATTATTTTGATGTTGCTGATCTTGCTGTTGTTGACGTTTTTGCTGACGTTTTAACTCACGTTGCTCTTGGCGTGACAACTGAACCACTTCTTCATGCACTTGATGTTGCTGTTCATGAGATTGGTGATGCTGCTCACGTTGCTCTTTATGTTTACGCTTTTTGTTGTTCTGACGTTGTTGCTGAGATTTATCGTCTTTTTCAACATGTTCACGAACTTCTTGTTTCACAGGTGACTGTGAAATATAAGCGTTATTTGTTTGAACTGGCGCAACTTCTGCAACAGCAGGTACGGCTACTTGACCGAACTGACCACGGCTAACAGCACCCGTATTTACCATTTGCTCAATCGCAGCAGCAGCGTTTTGTGCTGAACGAGATTGATCAACAGTTTGCGCTTGTTTTTGAACAAATAAGTTTTCTAACCATGCACAAGGACTTGCTGCTTTTTGAGCTGCAGGTTGCTGTACTACAGGTTGAGTTGTATGACTTGTCTTTTTCTGAGCAGAACCATTTTTTGAAGCAGGAGCTGTTACATGAGCATGATCTGCTTCTTCTAAATGCCATTCAGAAGACTCATAACCTAACTCTTTCTCACTAGAGCGAGTTGCTTCAGTACGTTCATAGCTAGATGGAGCAAAACCATCTGGGTTATAAGCAATTTCGTAATGTGGAGTTTCTAAGTGCGGGTGAGGTAATACTGTTACACGTACACCAGAAGTTTGCTCTAAATACACCAAACTATGGCGTTTTTCATTAAGCAAGAAGGCTGCAATTTCAACTGGAACTTCAACCTGAACTTCACCATGACGTTCACGAAGAGCAATCTCTTCAACTTTACGCATGATTGAAAGAGAAAGTGAACGTAAGTCACGAACCATGCCTGTACCATGACAGCGAGGGCATACATAACCTGTTGCTTCTTCAAGCGATGGGCGTAAGCGTTGACGGCTCATTTCCATTAAGCCAAAACGAGACAACTGACCGAACTGAATACGGGCACGATCGCTTTGGGTTGCTTCACGAAGTTTTGCTTCAACCATACGTTGATTGCGTTCTTTAGTCATATCGATGAAGTCGATCACAACTAAACCGCCAATGTCACGAAGACGAAGTTGACGAGCAATTTCTTCTGCTGCTTCAAGGTTTGTATTCAGTGCAGTTTCTTCAACATCATGTCCGCGAGTTGATTTCGCAGAGTTAATGTCGATTGAAACTAAAGCTTCAGTCTGGTCAATCACGATTGAACCGCCAGAAGGAAGTTTTACTTCACGTTCGTAAGCAGTTTGAATTTGGCTTTCAATACCAAAATGAGCGAATAATGGCTCGTTTAAAGTATAAGTTTTTAATTTGTCTAATTGACGTGGCATTACTGCTTTAACAAAGTTATATGCTTCGTTATAAGCTTGTTCGCTATCAATTAAGATTTCAGCAACGTCATCACGTAAGTAATCACGAATCGCACGTGTTACAACGCCAGCTTCCTGATGAACAAGCATCGGAGAAGGGCCTGAGCTTGCTGTACTTTGAATTTGTGCCCAAAGGTCAAGCAAGTGTTGTAAGTCGAGTTGTAATTCTTCTTGAGTACGGCCAATACCAGCGGTACGTACAATAACACTCATACCACGAGGTACATTTAAAGACGCTAAGATTTCTTTTAACTCTTCACGCACTGAACCTGAAATTTGACGGCTAATACCACCACCTTTCGGGTTGTTTGGCATAAGAACCAAATAACGGCCTGCAAGAGAAATAAAAGTAGAAAGGGCTGCACCTTTATTACCACGTTCTTCTTTTTCAACCTGAACTAAAAGCTCTGTGCCTTCAGTAATAAGTTCACGAATGTTTGAAGTTTGACGTGGGTCTGCCTGAAAATAGCTGTTCGCAATTTCACGCATAGATAAGAAGCCTTGACGACCTGCGCCGTATTCAACAAAAACAGCTTCTAATGAAGGTTCTACGCGGGTGACATGGCCTTTATAGATATTGGATTTTTTCTGTTCTCGGGTACGATTCTCTAAATCAAAATCGTAAAGACGATTACCAGTGATAAGTGCAACGCGAACTTCTTCGGCATGAGTTGCATTAATCAACATACGTTTCATGGGTGTGACACCTAATAGTGACTCACACAAACAAACCAAACAAACTTAAAGGTTCTGAACGAACATCGAACATGACGGATCATTTCCCAGATCTCAAAATACTTGTGGTCTGAGTCATCTGTTACCGGCTACATTTAGCCTTAGCTTCGATTCTCGTCTGTGATGTAGGCAATACTGCTTCAACCTTTAAATCGGAATTCCCTTTTGCTTCACTGGCGGGTGAGCGGTGCATTGGTTAATGACTTTCACTGTCATTGGGCGCGAAGTGACTTCTTTATTGGAAGTTTGATACGGAATGCTCATCGTATCGGTGCTTTCGGCAGTTCCAATGCATCAACGCTTTAGCCTGAAGGCAACATTAAGGATCGATTTGTCTGATGTGTATCAGTTTACGTTCCATAACCAACTAGAGTTGGTAACATATTTTTTTGAACAAACTGAATTAAACGCAACAGTTTGTCATTTTGCCGATATAATAAGCCTTCGGCGTCGGCATAATTCTTTAGGACCTGTCCGAGCTGGTGATGAAAGCATCATTTTGATTGAGGTTTCAATCAGGGAAATTTCCCTTTAGATGTTCACTTACGGTGGTATCCGTGCGCTGACTATATCAAACCTTGCAGCATCTGCCTATGGGCTAAGCTTAGATTTCTTGTGAAAAAACTAAGCTAATCGGTCATTTATTAATCAAATTTCGTAAAATTTCAGGTTTAAATATTAGTATGAATTCTACACAGCAATGGCAAAGTGTCACTTGGTTTGAGGTGGATGAGCATCAAGCAGGACAACGAATCGATAATTTCCTGTTTTCACGTTTGAAGGGTGTACCAAAGAGTCGAATTTATCGTTTGATTCGTGAAGGTCAGGTTCGCGTGAATAAAAAACGTATTAAAGCCGAGACCAAACTTACAATTGGGGACCAGATTCGCGTTGCGCCTATTCGCTATGAACAAAAAGATGAAACTGCTGTTCCTGTAAGCGACAGTGTAGCTCAAGGTTTATTAAGCCGTGTGGTTTACGAAGATGAAGGCCTATTAGTTGTAAATAAACCTTCAGGTATTGCCGTACATGGCGGTAGTGGCGTGGCGTATGGTTTGATTGAGGCACTACGCGCGGCAACAGGTAAAAAATATTTAGAACTGATTCATCGTATTGACCGTGACACTTCTGGTCTGGTCATGATTAGTAAAAAGCGTAGCACTTTAAAGTTGCTACAAGATATGTTGCGTGAACACAAAATTCGTAAGACCTATGCCGCTATTGTAAAAGGTCAGGTAAGTCTTGATAAACAACTCATTGATGCTCCTCTATTTCGCTATGAGTTAACAAATGGCGAGCGTCGCGTACGTGTATCTAAAGAAGGTAAGCCAAGTAAAACCGAATGGGTGGTTGCAGAGCGCTTTAAAAATGCCACACTGGTTCATGCTTCGCCTTTATCAGGTCGTACCCATCAAATTCGTGTACATGGTTTAAGTATTGGACATCCTTTGCTGGGTGACGATAAATATGGTCACAACACTGCTTATGCGGGGCCTGAAGCACGCCGTTTGTGTTTGCATGCCATGCGTTTAGATATTCCGGGTTATCCAACGATTGAAGCACCGTTACCAGAAGACATGATCCAGTTATTAGAGGCTTTGAGAGTAGCAAAATGAGTCTGAAAACCGAATTAGTGATTTTTGACTGGGATGGTACTTTATATAATTCTGTTGGTCAGATTGTGGCAAGTTTACAGCATGCGGCCGAGCAGCATGAGTTAACGCTAACGGATGAAGCCGCAAAAAGTATTATCGGTTTAGGTTTACCGGAAGTGATGCAAACTTTATTTCCGGAAACACCAGAGCTACATGAATCGATTTTAAAAGCATATGGCGATCACTATATTGCCAACTCGACAAATGATGCATGGTTCGAAGGTATTTCTGAGTTACTTCATGACTTAAAAGCTCAAGGTTTAAAACTTGCGGTAGCAACAGGTAAAAACCGCCGTGGATTAGACCGTGTGATTGCAAAAACACAAAGTACTCATCTGTTTGATGTTACTCGAGCAGCCAATGAAACCCGTTCAAAACCAGACCCGCTTATGTTACAAGAAATCTTGAATGTAACAGGGGTAAGCGTCGAGCGCGCCATAATGATTGGTGATAGTAGCTATGATCTTGAGATGGCACAGCGTTTAGGTATGCCACGTATTGGTGTTGGCTATGGTGTGCATTCGATCGAAGTTCTACAACAGTTCCAGCCTTTAACGATTGCTAAAGATGTACCTGAGCTGCACAACTTTTTAAGAGAGTATGCAAAGTTATCTAATGCAGATGTAGCGTAATTTAGAATGATATAAGAAGGGGGAATTTATTCCCTCTTATTGTATGTCCAATAACAATAAGACGAGAAAAATGAGCCGTTCTATTCGTTTATTAAATCTTTTACAGCAACTTCGTGAATCCCGTTATCCAGTGACTGCACACGTCTTAGCTGAGCGTATGGGAATTAGTGTTCGTAGTATTTATCGTGATATTGATAGTCTACGTGCCCAAGGTGTGAGAATCGATGCATCAGCGGGTTTAGGATTTCAGCTTAAAGAAGACATAGTATTGCCACCAATGACGCTCAATGAAAATGAAGTTGAAGCTATTTTTCTGGCGTTGTATTGGTTGAAGAGTGTACCCGATCAATCATTACAATCGGCTTCTACATCAATCTTAGCTAAATTAAATTCTGTTCTGCCTGAACATCGCCAATATTTATTACAGCAAACAACCTTAAGAGCGTTTAACACATGGCTGCCTGTAGATAAAAATCAGGTTGAACAAGTACGTTTAGCCATTCGGCAGCAAGTCAAAATTACAATGCATTATCATGATGAACAACAACGAAGTAGTGTTCGAACCTAGTGGCCTTTTGCCTTGGGATACTTTAATGACAAAATTGTGTTGGCCGCATGGTGTGAATTAAGACAGGACTTTCGACATTTTAGAATGGATCGTATTCAACACTTAAGTTTAACCCAAGAAGTATATCCATCATTTAAGCAGCAACTCTTCCAGCAGTGGTGGGCACAAGAATCGCAGACTACTGACAAAAACTGACAAAAGATATTTGTAGACTAGAACCACGATAAACAAGGAGCCATAAAAATGAGCCTTAAACTTTATACTAACAAAGAATCGCGTGGTGTAGTGATCGACTGGCTTTTAGTCGAGCTTGGTGTTGAATGTGAACGTATTGAAGTTGCATACCGAACCGAGATGAAGTCGCCAGAATATTTAAAAATTAATCCTTTTGGAAAAGTACCTGTATTGGTAGATGGCGATGTTGTTATTTATGAGTTAGGGGCAATTTGCGCATATCTTACGGACAAGTTTAGTGACAAAGGCTTGGCACCAGCCTTGAATGATCCGAAGCGTGGTTTGTACTATCGTTGGTTATTTATGATGGCAGGTCCTTGGGAAGCTGCTGGCGTTGATAAAGCTCTAGGAATAAAAGTATCTCCTGAGCAAAAAATGTTTGTGAGTTATGGTGATTACAACGATGCTTACCAAGCTTTGATTCAAGGGCTGAGTGAGGCTAATCCATACTTATGTGGTGAACAGTTTACGGCAGCAGATGTCAGCGTGGGCGCGATGTTGTTATGGCAGTTGAAAATGAACACGATTGAATCACACCCTACCATTACACGTTATGTTGAAACGATCAAACAACGTGAAGGGTTAAAACAAAGCAGTATGGGCGGATTATTGTAAACCTATGCTGCTTCGAGCCACCTTTTAAGGTGGCTTTTTGTTTTTTAATCAAAAGCTTTAATTGCTAATAAAACCCGCAGCGACGTTAATACAAATTGCTAAAATAGTCGTGTTAAAGCCAAATGCCAAAACGAAATGAAATAAGTTTAGCAAACGCATATGCCTAGTGGTAACCGATACATCTGCTGTTTGTGCTGAAGTACCAATAATATAACTAAAATACAAGAAATCAGGATATGTTGGATTTTTGGTCCCTGGAAAATCTAATCCACCACTTTCTTCATTTCTGGATAAAGCCATGTAAAAGTCATGTGCATAGTGCAAGGCGAAAACGGTGTGCATAAAAAGCCATGCTGAAACAATGGTAAGTAAAGCTAAAGCAACATGTCCTAATTTTGCATAATGGTCAGAAGGAAGCTGAGACAGCTGTACTAATATAGCAACTAGACACATAGAAATTGCAAGTAAAACAATCAGCATAATGACCCATTTGCTTTCATCTTGTTTTTTAGCTTGCTGCTGCATTTGAGAGTGATCAGCATTTTTCATAAGTTTGAAAACATTCAATAAATATAAGCCAATCGAACCGTTCCAGCTTACTAATAAAATAGTAGACCATTTCCATGAGGTAAACCAAGTCAATAGAATTCCGGCAATAACGCCAACGAATAAAGCAATAAAGAAGTGAGGTCGGTTTTTTACGCTACGCCCCAAATGCTTTAATAGTCCCAACATTTACTCGACTCTCCTTATGCCGTAAAAACTATTTTTTTACTATTTGGTTAATTTAACATTAAGTTTTATATATTGTTTATACTTTTGATTGTCTTTTTAAATAATATTTTTGATAAGCTAAAATATAAAAAATTATCGCAATTTAAATAATGGATCAAAAGTATAAAATAAATCTTAAGCTCATTTATTTTATACTTTAATTTAGATTTTCTAACTAATTTATTATTGCCAAATAAAGTTAACTTTAATTTGTCGTATTTAATCGAGATTCTTATCAAGATGAAACACTTTATTGAGCTGGTCAATAAATCTTTTAACACCTACAGATTCTGTATTTTTACGATAACTGACAAATAAATCTAAAGAAGGTAAATCCACATCTAAAGGGCGAACTACTGTATTTGATACACCTAGAGGTGCAACATAGGCTGGTAAAATCGTACAACCTAGACCTGACCCAATAGAATTAATATTGAGTAAAATACTATCGGCCTTTTGTACGATATTCAGATCAATACCATGAGTTTTAGTAAATTCTAAAATAGTATTGTGCAGCGTATTCGATTGTTCGGCGGCAGGAATAATAAAATCTATACCGTGTAAAGCTTTTACAGGAATGCGTTCATATTTAGCCAAAGGATGGTTTCTAGGTAATAAAAAAATTAATGGTTCTGTTAAAACAAATTGGCTTTGGATTTCATCGGTTTCGGTATTATCACGAGTGAAGGTGATGTCGAGTTCACCTCTTTTTAATGCTTTGAGTTGTTCTGTATTATTTAAGCTTGATAGTTCAATGGTCAGGTCAGGATGTTGTAATCGTAGATTTGGAAGTACGTACGGGAAAATTTTCATTTCTGCAATGGGGACAAAACCAATACGTAATAATTGTTGTTTGGCCTTTGAGACTTGACGTGCCATCGCTACAGCTTTATCTGCTTGAGCAAGTGTTAAACGGGCATGTTCTAAAAATACTTCACCTTCTTCAGTTAACTCGACTTTACGTTTTGTACGGTTTAAAAGTCGTACACCGACATCTTCTTCTAAATCTTTAATTTGTTGGCTAAGGGAGGGTTGAGCAGTATAGAGTTTTAGAGCGGCCTTACTAAAATTTAATTCTTCAGCAACAGTGATGAAATATCGAAGATGGCGTAATTCCATAAGACTAATCCAAAAAATGTCTTACTATGATTTAAGTAAAGTATAAAGCATAAAACTATATAGCGTGAAGATGCTTTAGATATTTATAAAATAAATGAAAATTTATAAATCATTATTAAATTAATATGAAATTTTTCTTAATTATTAATTTATAAAATATATTAATTGCCGATTATTAACTGTTTTTTTTAAATTTTCATAGGAAATTTTAATTTCTTTTTTAAAAATCACTTAAAGTTTTCTCATATTATGAAAAAATCTATTATTAATGCAGAGATTTAGGTGTTGATTTTTTTAGCGAAAAACTTTGGAAAGTATTTTTATAGTAAATGTATCACTCTTATATTGCTCTATTTTTTTAGTTTATCAAGCATCGATAAAAGTTGATAAAATTAAGCAATTTAAAAGATTTATTGAATAACTAAGATAAAAGTAGTTCATCCTTTAGCTATAGATTACTTATTATATACTATTGTTATGTTATACAATAGCTTTTAATAAGAACTGTAAGTAACGAATCACAAACTCAACACATCTAAACATTTTTTTGTGGCACTTTAGATTGGTGTATGTCGGCGGCGACAAAAATAAAGGGATATTTATATGATAAATAAGTGTAAGTGTCATAGCTTAATTTATTTAAATCGCTAAGATAGAAAATTGAATGAATCATCCTCCTGATGCTACAACCATAGAATAAGCCCATGAAAGACAAGCCGACATTAACTTATCAATTGCCGACTCAGTCCTGTTGGACGCATACATGGATAAAACCGCCTTTTTGTCATCCTGAATTGGGCCATGAAAACGACACCCGTTTTTATAATCAGCAGCCTAGATCGCCTGCACGAGGATCGAAAGAATTATTGCGTTGGTTAGTCACTCGTGAATCTTATACATGGAATGTTGATATTCAAGGTGAATACGAAACTCGTGTGAATACACCAATTGCCTTACCACAGAACCGTCCTCATGCGGATTTAGATGATTGGCAAGTATGGTTTGTAGGTCACGCTACTGTACTCATTCAAATTGGACCATATAACTTTATTACCGACCCGGTTTGGTGTGATTATGCGAGTCCGTTGCATGGACGTGGACCACGCCGTGTATGTCCGGCCGGTTTTGCTTTGGAGCAGTTGCCCACTATTCATGGAGTCTTACTGAGCCATAATCATTATGATCATATGGATTTGGCAACGCTTGAATGGTTGCACAAGAAATTTGCGATGCCGATTTATACAGGGCTTGGCAACGGGTTTTACTTGCCTAAAGAGTTCCATGTTATTGAAATGGATTGGTGGCAAGAAATTCCTTATCATGAGTTAAGAATTGTCTATACACCTGCTCAGCACGGTTCGGGGCGGGGCTTACGTGATCAAAATAAAGCACTTTGGGGTGGTTTTTCGGTTTTAGCAAAAACAGGTCATTGTTTTTTCGCTGGTGACACTGGCTATGCAGCACACTTCAAACAGATACATGCACGTTATGGCGCACCACGTGTTGCTTTACTTCCAATTGGAGCTTATGAACCTCGTAAACTAATGAGCTACGTTCACATGAACCCTCAAGATGCAGTTCATGCACATTTGGATTTACAAGCGCATCGTTCTGTTGCGATTCACTATCGAACTTTTCAGTTAACAGATGAAGATCGGGAAGACCCTGAACATGCTTTAGCTCAAGCTATTAAAGCTTCATCAAAACTTGCTAATCCCTTTTATTGTATTCGAGAAGGGCATAAATTGACTGTCTAAAAGCCTATGGTTTTTATATTAAAAAAGCCAGTTCAAATTGAACTGGCTTTTTATTATTTCGACTTAAATTAAGCTAAGTCAAAACGGTCAAGATTCATGACTTTTGTCCATGCTGCAACAAAGTCTTTAACAAATTTTTCTTTACCGTCGGCTTGAGCATAAACCTCTGCCAATGCACGTAAGATTGAATTAGAACCAAAGACTAAATCATTGCGTGTTGCAGTAAATTTAACTGCACCTGTTTTACGATCTTTGCCTTCAAATACTTCACTTGTTGAATCAACAGGTGCCCATACATTCGACATGTCGAGTAAGTTTGTAAAGAAATCTGTGCTAAGTACACCGACTTGCTGAGTGAATACACCATGCTGTGAACCATCCCAATTGGTGCCCAGTACACGTAAACCACCAATTAATGCAGTTAACTCTGGTGCAGTCAAAGTCAGTTGCTGAGCTTTATCAATCAATAAGATTTCAGCTGGTGTGTTGACTCCCTGTTTTTTCCAGTTTCTAAAGCCATCAGCAGCGCCGAGTAGTAATTGGAAAGTTTCGATATCAGTTTGACTTTGTAATGCATCTACACGACCAGGAGCGAATGGTACGCTAACGTTGAAACCTGCCGCCTGAGCAGCTTGTTCTACACCGATGTTCCCTGCAAGCACAATTAAGTCAGCCAATGATAATTGAGTTGATGCTTTGAGTTCTTCAATTTTAGTTAAAGTCTCAACAGCTTTTTTATTGACTTCCCAACCACGTTGAGGAGCTAAAGCAATGCGTGCACCGTTTGCTCCACCGCGTTTGTCTCCACCACGGAATGTTGATGCTGATGCCCAACCAAGAGAAACCAACTCACCGGCAGATAATCCTAATGCAACAATTTTTGCTTTTGCATCAGCAATACTTGCAGCAGATGGAATAGCGTTAGCAGCCGGTAATGGATCTTGCCAAATTAAATCTTCAGCAGGGACTTCAGGACCTAAATAACGTACTTTTGGACCCATATCACGGTGAGTTAATTTGAACCAGGCACGAGCAAAAGCATTTGCGAAAGCTTGAGGGTCGTTATGGAAGCGACGAGAGATCTTTTCAAATTCAGGGTCAAAACGTAAAGTCAAATCTGTAGTCAACATTGTTGGCTTACGTTTAATTGACGGGTCGAAAGGATCAGGAATAATTGCCTCAGCATCTGCTGCTACCCATTGGATTGCACCAGCAGGTGAACGTTCTTGTACCCACTCGTATTTGAATAGGTTTTCAAAGAAGTAATTGCTCCATTGTGTTGGTGTCTGTGACCAAATCACTTCTAAACCTGACGTGATCGCATCTTTACCCACACCTGTGCCATAGCTATTTGCCCAGCCAAAGCCCATTTGCTCAATTGGAGCGCCTTCTGGATCGGCATGAACATGGTCAGCAGAGGCTGCACCGTGAGTTTTACCTAAAGTATGACCGCCTGCAATCAAAGCAACAATTTCTTCATCGTCCATTGCCATGTTGCCGAAAGTCGCGCGAATAAAAGGCGCAGCTGATCTTGGGTCACCGCTAGCTTCTGGGCCTTCAGGGTTTACATAAATTAGTCCCATCTCGGTTGCCGCAAGATTACTGCCAGCTAAAGCTTCAGAGTTACGGTGAGCTAACCATTCTTTTTCATCGCCCCAGTTTACATCGTTGTCTGGTTCCCAAACATCTTCACGGCCTGCACCAAAACCAAAGGTACGGAAGCCAGAAGACTCAAGTGCAATATTCCCGGCAAGAATAAATAAGTCAGCCCATGATATTTTTTGACCGTATTTTTGTTTAACAGGCCATAGTAAACGGCGTGCTTTATCTAAACTTGCGTTGTCAGGCCAGCTATTTAAAGGCGCAAAACGTTGTTGACCACGACCCGCACCACCACGGCCATCACCCATACGGTAGGTGCCGGCAGCATGCCATGCTAAACGAATAAATAAGCCTGTGTAATTTCCCCAATCGGCTGGCCACCAATCTTGGGAATCGGTTAAGACATTTTTGATATCCGCTTTAAGTGCGTAGTAGTCAATTTTTTTAAATTCTTCACGGTAATTAAAATCTTTACCAAGTGGATTAGAGCGTTCTGAATGTTGATTGAGTAAGTCGACGCGCAATTGATTTGGCCACCAGTGCAAATTAGTCGTGCCACCACCGACTGTTACTTGCGGTTTTGAGTTATGACCTGAAAAAGGACATTTTGATTCGTTTGACATGATTATATTCTCTCTGGGTAATATTTATTTGAGCTCTTAATGGAACCGAAAGCTCATTTTCCTGGACTTCTGGGTTAAAAAAATGATGCTTATCGAATAAAGAAATGAGGAAACAAGTGGTGAGATAAACCGTTTTAAAAATTTTTCACTGTTATGTCAGCTCATCATTTTTATTCAACAATACATGAGTTTCCTTTGTTTATTATTCCTTCAATTTACTGCATGAAGGCTAAAAAACAAGAGGGAAAATGGTTCGACTTTTGCAAATAATGATGCATGGCATGAGCTCCTTAATCATTGAAACATCGCAATATCTTTCAATTTCGTTCTTTAAATATACTAAAATTTGATTGTTTATTTTTCAAATGGATTAAATTGTCTATATTAATAGGTAAAATCGATTTTAAGGGTTAAGCAAAATTGTTGAGTACGGTAAATGGGGATTTGAAAAAAGAAAAAACTAAAACTAGTTCAATTAAAAAGGAGAGTTAAAACTCTCCTTTTTTAAATATTTATACGGTGACAAGGCGGTTAGATTTAACCATATCCGCCAAACCATGCGTTTTAAAGTAATACTCAAGCCAGCTTTTTACAATAAGCGGGTTATTCATTTTCATGACGTCATCAAGTAACTTTTGCGCATCTGTCATTGGTACATGGCAAATTGCTTTACGCACACGCAAGATATTGCTTGAACTCATAGAAAGAGTATTAAAGCCCATTGCCATTAGTAAGATTGCTGATAATGGGTCACCCGCCATCTCACCACAAATACTTACCGGTTTTTGGTATTTGTGACATTCCTTCACCAGTCGAGTCAACGCACGCAAAATAGATGGATGGAAGTGTGAATATACGCTAGCCACATGCGGATTATTACGGTCTACCGCAAGTAAGTATTGAGTTAAGTCATTTGAACCAACCGAGAAGAAATCGACAAGTTCAGCAAACTCATCAATTTGTAGCAGTACACTTGGTACCTCTACCATAATCCCGATTTTTGGTTTAGTAATTTTAACTTGCTCTTCTTCTTGCACGGCTATCCAGTCTCGCTCAAGTAAATAAAGTACTTCTTCGACTTCACTTACTGTTGTCACCATTGGCAATAGAATATGCAAGTTATTTAAACCAATACTGGCTTTGAGCATTGCCCGGATTTGTGCTGAGAAAATCTCCGGATGATCGAGTGTAAAACGAATACCGCGCCATCCTAATGCCGAGTTTTCTTCTTCGATACTAAAGTACGGTAAATCTTTATCGGCACCAATATCGAGGGTTCGCATTACTACTGGTTTATTGGCAAAGTGACTCAACTGTTGGCGGTAGATTGCACGTTGTTCTTCTTCACCCGGGAAACGTTCCCGTAACATGAATGGAATTTCACTTCGGTATAGACCTACACCTTGCGCGCCGCGTTGTACGCCGCGAACAACATCAATCATGAGACCCGTGTTTACAAAAAGTTGAACAGAAACCCCATCAGGAGTAATCGCTTCTTTGGTCTCGTATTGTTTGAGATCTTTTGCAATTTGCTCGTCTTCTTTTTGAATTTCTTTATAGCGTTGGCGTAAACGACGTGGAGGGTTCACAAAAACACGACCCTGATAGGCATCCACAATCATTTCCGCATCATCAAGCGTATTTACAGGCAGTTCAGTAACACCAACTACAGTTGGAATACCTAATGCGCGTGCCACAATCACCATATGTGAATTAGCTGCACCTTCTGAGGTTACAATAGCAGCGATATTATCGACCGGTAACTCGACGAGCGCAGCAGTACTAATTTCTTCACCAATTAAAATACTGTCTGGACTGAGTTCACGGTGGCTAGAATCTTCTTCTTGTAAACACGCTAAAATACGTCGGCCTAAATCTTTAAGATCGGAAACGCGTTCGCGAAGATAGTCATCTTCCATTTGCGCAAATAGGGCAGTGTGCTTTTCAATTACACGACGTACAGCACCTTGTGCCCAATGACCATCACGAATCAGATCTTTAATTTCTGCAGGTAATGCATTTTCATCTAGCATTCTTAAGAAAACACTAAATAAAGCGCGTTCTTCTGCCATGAGTGAATCATGCATTTTTTCGTCTAAAGAACGAATCTCTGAACGAACTGATGAGATCGCTTGATCTAAAAGGCGAAGTTCATGGCTAATATCTTCTGCTTCACGGTCAGGGACAGCACCCAAATCGGCAGGTGGATATAAAATGATAGCGCGGCCTAAAGCAACACCGCCTGCACCTGAAGCGCCTTGGAAGGTTTTATAGGCAGGTCCATTGCTTGGTTTACGAAATACATCGATGTTACCAACCGCGTGAGCATGTGCAATTACCCCGGAAAGCTGTGCACATAGCGTAACTAAAAAGGACTCGGCTGCTTCGCTAAAATCTTGAGGAAGTCTATTTTGGACGACTAAAACACCCATAACCTTACGACGGTACATGACAGGTACGCCCAGGAATGAGTTATAAATTTCTTCGCCCGTTTCGGGTAAGTACAAGAAGCGCTCATGCTTTGGGGCATTATCAAGGTTAACGATTTCCTCACGTTGCCCAACCAGACCGACCAAGCCTTCACCTAACTGCAATGAGACATGTCCAACAGATTCTGGATTTAAGCCTTTTGAGGCCATCAAGACATAACGCTGATTGCGTTCATCGAGTAAATAAATAGAGCAAACATCCACTTTCATGGCCTCAGCAACCTGATTGACCATAATGTCTAATGATTCATGCAAACTCACGGACGCATTAATCTCTTGGACAATGCGTCTTAGAGTGTCGAGTTGCATGTTTGACATGGATGTATACTCCAGTATTTTTTAGACTATGAATGTATTTATAACAGCACTTTTAATAAAAATCATTTGCTAGATAAATGATTTTTAGGGTAATTGTTGCATAGGCAACTGTGTACACAACTCCACCATGGCTTTGCGGTAAACATCACGCTTAAAGTTCACCACTTGACCAAGAGGATACCAATAGCTAACCCACTGCCATTCATCGAATTCGGGCGGGTCAGAGAGGTTCAACTGAATATTTTTTGCAGGCGCAGTTAACTTCAGTAAAAACCATTTTTGTTTCTGTCCGATACATACGGGGTCAGAGTCTGACCGAATGTACCGATGTGGCAAACGATAACGCAGCCATCCCTTGGTTTGCGCAATAATCTGGACATGTTCGGGCAATAAGCCGATTTCTTCTCTCAGTTCTCGAAAAAGTGCCTGTTCAGGGGTTTCTCCAAACTGGATGCCTCCTTGTGGAAATTGCCAAGCATTGTGACCAATGCGCTTTGCCCATAAAACATGTCCATCATCGTTTGCCAAAATGATCCCGACATTCGGTCGGAAACCTTCTGAGTCGATCATTTGGCTACCTAAATATTTGTCTATATCGTTGACTTTGACCACGGGGACCAACAACTTTTTATGTCCAGCTCGAAAAGATCAAAGTAAAATGTTTAAATTGTTACGATCTTAACGAATTTCTATCGACTAGCGGAGATAGATTTACATTTTTTTTCTTAAATTTCAGTTTAAACGAGAATTTTCATGAAACTGGCGTTGTTTGATTTAGACCATACCTTGTTAAATACCGATTCAGACCATTCTTGGGGTGAATTTTTAGTCAATGAAGGTTTGGTTGATCCGGTTCATCATCGTCAGATGAATGATAAATTTTATGAAGATTACAAAGCAGGGCAACTTGACCCCTATGCTTATAATGAATTTGTTTTTGGCTTTTTAACTAAGCATGACAATAACTATTTAACTGAGCTTCATCAGTTGTTTATGGAAAAAGTAATTCGCCCTCAAATGCGCCCTAAAGGTTTTGAGGCGATTAAGAAACATCAAGATTTAGGCCATACCATTGTGGGTATTACGGCAACGAGTGATTTTATTACGGCGCCGATTTTCCGTGAATTTGGCATTACTGAAATTTTAGCAACCAATGCCGAAGTTGTTGATGGCAAATATACAGGTAAAGTTGCGGGCTTAGCATGTTATCAAAAAGGTAAGCTTGCGCGTCTTGACGATTGGTTGGCTGGACGCAGTGTGTCTGAGTCTTGGGCTTATTCAGATTCAATCAATGACCGTTTTTTACTTGAATATGCAACACATGCAATTGCTGTAAATCCTGATGATCGTCTAGAAAAGTTAGCTCAAGAGCATAACTGGGAAATTCAGGACTGGTCGATTTAAGATTGTAGAGTTGGAAGACCCATACGGTATTTAAGGTTTTCCAACTCTTCATTCATTAGGTTTAAATCATTCTTTTTATATCCCATGAAAATCCTAATCCAAAAATAAATATTGATAAGTTCAATAAAAATAAATTTAAAAAAAGAGGTAATAATGTCAAAAACACCACAGATTAAATTACCAGAACAACTTTGGAATAATCAAAGCATTGATTTAACACGTCATAGCTATCAAGGAAAATTACTGAGTAAAAGTGAGGGTTTTAAATTAGGTAAGACTCAACGGAAAAAAGTACCGCTTGAACAACTTTCAAAACTTTCTGAACGGCCAGAAGGAACAACTGCTTTAACGATCTATGATTGGAGTAACCAAGGACGTTTAGAAAAACTCAAACCGATTCGTGCAAAACGGATGAGCGTTTCACCATTTACATTTTATCGTGGCATGCCTTCTTTGATGCTATTTGATCAAGTGTGGGAGCCACTAAATTCAGGTTTATTTCAACAGATTTGTGGTGATTGTCATTTAAGTAACTTTGGTGGTTTTGCAAGTCCAGAACGCAACCTGTTATTTGGAATTAATGATTTTGATGAAACTTTAGTTGCCCCGTTTGAATGGGATGTAAAGCGTTTAGCAACCAGTTTTGTGATTGCAGCACGCGATATTAATCTTGCAGATAAAGTGGGTTTAAAAGCAGTTAAAATAATGCTGAATAGTTATCGTCAGCACTTATTAGAAAATGCAAAACTTTCGCCCCTACAAGTTTGGTATGAAAAAATTGATGCCGTTACCTTATTAGAAAATACTGAATGCCGAAAACTAAGAAAGAAAAGCGAAAAGGATCTTGATTCTGCGCAGAAAAAAACGGTGTACTCTGTATTGCCGAAGCTTACACAGCAAGACCAAGATACAGGCTTGCGTCATTTTGTAGATGATGCGCCGTTATTATGGCACCCAAATGCAGATGAACCATTTAGTAAAGATATTGACATATTCTTTAAACAATACCGTGACTCTTTGAAATATGATCGCCAAGTCCTTTTTGATCGTTATCAATGTACAGATGTGGCTTTTAAAGTGGTTGGTATTGGAAGTGTTGGTACACGATCAGCCATAGCATTATTTCAGGATGCAGATCGGGAACCATTAATTTTACAAATGAAAGAAGCGAATCCATCAATTCTTAGTCCGTTATTTGTAGAACAAGTAAATCACGAAGGTGAACGTGTAATACATGGCCAGCAACTGATGCAGGCCGCAAGTGATATATTTCTTGGGTTTTCCTCAATATCAACTCAATATTTTCATGTACGTCAGTTACGTGATATGAAAATCTCTTTTAATCTTAAGGATATGGATGAAGAGTATTTCTATAAGTATGCTGAAGATTGTGGCTTGGCTTTAGCGCATGCCCATGCAAAATCGGGAAATGCAGATGTACTTATAGGATATCTTGGAGAGAGCGATACGATTGTAGAAATATTACAAACCTATGCAGAAGAATATGCAGAGCGTAATCTAAACGACTATCAACAATTTATGAATGAAATTGCTGATAGTAAGATTCAACTCGCTGGAGATGATGCGCTTTAATAAATTATTTAACTTTCTCTGTGGTATACCAAATATTTGGGTCAGGGTTTTGTTGATGCCAACGCTTGAATTGCGCCCGCCATTGCTGAAAGGGCTCCGATAACGTAGGGCGTGGATCATCACTTAAACTATAAGCCATGCCTTCTACCAGCCATTTAGGTTTAGTCAGCATTGCTATATTTCCCCATTCTTCGGCTTGTCGATGATGAATAAGTTCATGAGTGATATAGAAATCTTTCCAGCCTCGCGGTGCAACCAATAACCCCAAATTACCAACCGCTTTAGCGGCTGCTTTTTCCATACCAAAGGTATTGGCACATTGTGGAGTGGAGCAAAAAACCATAGTGGGTTGTTGATGAAAAGCATCTACTTTATCTTGGGTTTCTTGTAATGCCTGATTATAAAGTGTGTTCGCAAGAGGTTGTGTCTTTGGATCATCTACACAGACTTGACCATCACAATGTAACAATGAAAGGTGATGAGCGAAAATAACACGTATCGGTTTAAACCAAATAAATGTAACTAGAACTAAGATAGCTAAAGTTATAAATATATATAAACCGACTTTAATTATATTTGAATATGGATTCTTCACGATCATGAATCTTAAGCGAAAAGTATAATGATAGTAGAGTAAAGGGTATATATTTACAGTATTATTTCTAATCAATATATAACTTTATTAATTAAAATAGCATGACTAAAAATAAGCGCACTAAAAGTAAAGGTAGCAATGGTTTCTTTCAAGAATTTATAGATCAGCTCATTACCGCTATTTTTGGTGAGTTACTTATTTATATCATTGCTTTACTGTTTATGAGTGCACTTGGTGGAATTATTTTCGCTGCCATATGCTTCAGTTGGGGCGTTCTATTTTTACTACTACCTTTCGCGGCTTTGATTTATATCCTTGTTAAAAAATATAGCCATTAATACCGTTATTCTTGCATCATTTTAATCAACTCTTGCATGGCTCTAGATTGCGTACGTGCAGGGTGCCATACCATACCTAGCTGACGGTTCATCTCGACATTTAAATCGAGCTGCTGCATATCTTGATTCAATAAAGTTTTTGGTAAAACTGACCAACCTAAACCAATAGAGACCAACATACGAATTGACTCTAGAGGGTTATTACTCATAGTAATTTTCGGTTTAAGCCCCTGTTTTTCAAACTCGGCCAAAGTAATTTGGGCTGTATAAGTCTGTGCGGCAGGTAGCAAACTTGGATATTCGATTAAATCTTGCAAAGTGAGATTCTTTTGCTGTGCCAACGGATGAAATGGAGCAGCTACAAAAACTAAAGGATCATTCCAGATGGTAATGTAGTTAAGACGTTCATCACCTGAAGGAGGAAGCGTTAAAAAAGCTAACTCTAAATCACCAGCAAGGACCTGTTCATGTGCTTGTTCTGAGTCAACAAAATGTACGTCTAAAGTGACTTGTGGAAACTGCTGAACAAAGTGTTTAAGTGGAGCAGGTAAGTGGTGCAAACCGATGTGATGACTCGTGCCAATTTTTAAACGGCCTTGTATTTGTGTTTGTTCATGACTTAGTGTGTGGTGAATATCTTTAAGTTCATTTAACCAGCTTTTGACTTTTGGTAATAATGAATGCGCAGCATGAGTGGCTTGAACCCCACGTCCTGCCGACTCAAATAGCTTTACGCCGAAATATTCTTCGAGACTATGAATACGTTTGGTAACAGCAGGTTGGGTAATAAAGAGTTGATCTGCAGCCACAGAGATAGACCCTGTTTCCATAACTTTTACAAAAGCTTCAAAGGCTGCAAGATTCATAATACAACTCTACTTGGGATAGAAAAATCGAGAGAGGCTAAAGTCGCCAAGCCAAAATCGTATCATGCTTGCAGCCAAACGTTCTATAAACTTGTGATTTGGCGTATTAATCTTAACCTAAGCAGTTGTCTCTTTTTCGTTTAAAGCTGAAATACGACGGTCTTTTGCTGCCCATACTTTTTCATGAAAGAAAAATGCAAATGCTTGTACGGTTGGTTCTAACATACTTAAGGTTAAAGCCATCCAAATGTTACCTGTTACAAAGTACGCGACTAGCATTGCTACCGTAATATGCATAATGTAGTAACTTAAGGTTTTCTTTAATGTACGTTGGTTATTTACAACGAATTTTTGAATATTAGCCATCATCGTTCTCTCTACCTATATTTGATATTTTTAGTATAGAGATGAGAGTATAAGATTAAAAATGGATTATGCAAATGATAATCATTAACAAAACCGATTTAAATATTTTTGAGCAATATAAATAAAGACGGGAATGATTCCTAAAAGTTTTCTAATTTATAAAAATGATAAATTAGATTTATGTGAAACTCTGGCTATAATCGAAGAAAGATTAGAATTACCCAGTCCAATGGAGCAAGACGACATGGCAGGCAAAACTTTATATGACAAATTGTGGGATGACCACGTAGTTACAGAGCGTGATGATGGTTCGTGCTTACTTTATATCGATCGTCATTTATTGCATGAAGTAACAAGTCCACAAGCATTTGAAGGTTTGCAACTTGCGGGTCGTCAACCGTGGCGTTTAAGCGCAAACGTAGCTACACCAGACCATAACGTTCCAACCTCTAAAAAAGAGCGTGATCAGGGCATTGCAGGTATTGAAGATGATACGTCTCGTATTCAGGTTCAAACCTTAGATGATAACTGTAAGGCATTTAATATCGTTGAATTTGGTATTAATGACATTCGCCAAGGTATTGTGCATGTTGTTGGTCCTGAACAAGGTTTAACATTACCAGGTATGACGGTAGTATGCGGTGACTCGCATACAGCAACTCACGGTGCCTTTGGTTGTTTGGCACATGGTATCGGGACATCTGAAGTTGAACACGTTTTAGCGACACAATGTTTGATTCAGAAAAAATCAAAAAATATGTTGGTTCGTGTTGATGGCGTTTTAGGTAAGGGCGTAACACCAAAAGATGTGGTGTTGGCGGTTATCGGTAAAATCGGTACTGCGGGTGGTACAGGCTACGCAATCGAGTTTGGTGGTCAAGTTTTCCGTGATATGTCGATTGAAGGGCGTATGACGGTATGTAACATGGCGATTGAAGCGGGTGCTCGTGTGGGTATGGTTGCAGTTGATGACAAAACCATTGAATACGTAAAAGGCCGTAGCTACGCACCAAAAGGCGAGCAGTGGGAACAAGCGGTTGCTTATTGGAACACTTTACATTCAGACGATGATGCTGTTTTTGATGCAGTCGTTGAGTTAAATGGCGCAGAGATTGAACCACAGGTATCTTGGGGTACTTCACCTGAGATGGTAATTCCAGTATCTAAAGCTGTACCAACTTTAGAACAAGCGAAAGATGACGTACAACGTAGTGACTGGACACGTGCGTATCAATATATGGGGTTAAACGCAGGTCAGGCATTGGCTGAAATTCAACTTGACCGTGTATTTATTGGTTCTTGCACTAACTCACGTATTGAAGATATCCGTGCTGCTGCTGAGGTGGTTAAAGGCCGTAAAGTGGCTTCTAGCATTAAGCAAGCGATGATTGTTCCAGGTTCTGGTTTAGTGAAACAGCAGGCAGAAAAAGAAGGTTTGGATAAAATTTTCTTAGAAGCTGGTTTCGAGTGGCGTGAACCGGGTTGTTCAATGTGTTTAGCCATGAATGCAGACAAGTTACAACCGGGCGAACACTGTGCATCGACATCAAACCGTAACTTTGAAGGTCGTCAAGGGAATGGTGGCCGTACTCACTTGGTAAGTCCGGCAATGGCAGCAGCGGCTGCAATCGCAGGTCATTTTGTTGACGTTCGTTCATTTTAATTCGGTCTGGAGCAAACCATGAAAGCTTATACAGTTGAACAAGGTATCGTTGCACCATTAGATCGTGCCAATGTCGATACAGATTTAATTATTCCAAAACAGTTCTTAAAATCGATTAAACGCACTGGGTTTGGCGACAACTTATTTGATGAGCTTCGTTATTTAGATGAAGGTTACCCAGGTCAAGATAACTCGGTACGTCCAAAAAATCCGGACTTTGTTTTGAATCAACCACGTTATCAGGGAGCAACAGTTTTAATTGCTCGTACGAACTTTGGTTGTGGTTCAAGTCGTGAGCATGCACCTTGGGCATTAAACGAATATGGTTTCCGTACCGTTATTGCGCCAAGCTTTGCTGATATTTTCTTTAATAACTGTTTTAAAAACGGCATGTTACCAGTTATTTTATCTGAGAATATTGTTGATCAGTTATTCAAAGAATGTGCTGCGAATGAAGAATATCAATTAACAATTGATTTGGCTGCGCAAGAAGTTCGTACACCAACAGGTGAAGCATTTAAATTCGAAGTGGATCCATTTCGTAAGCATTGCTTGTTAAATGGCTTGGATGATATTGGCTTAACTCTTCAAAATGCGGACGCAATTCGCGCTTATGAAGAAAAAACCAAACAGGTTCGTCCTTGGGTATTCCAAGAGATAAATTAACCTTTTGGTACATTTTAAACATAGTCATGGCGTCGTGTTCAAACTCTTGCTAACATGCTAAAGCATAACAACAGCTTAAAATTATGCACTAGATGAGGATTGGGCTTGAACAATGAAGAGGAACGTTACTCATAGCTTTTTGTTGGGCCTGTGCGCAATAACACTAAGTGCTTGTCAGAGCACTTACAATGTAGTGGATACTGTTCGTATTAAGCAGGCTGAACAAGAAAATTTGGGGCAGAATGCAGCAATATATTGTTCGGGCGCAAAAAGTTGCGAATTTGAACGGCTAAATGATATTACTGTTGTTGATGCACAGACACGTCGTATTAGTAATCAGGCAATTCATCAAGGAATTGTGAGATTAAATGGTTCGGTGTTAAGTCAAAGCAATAGTTTGTATTTATCTGTGCCTGCCAAACAATATGAAGTGGTGATTCGTTACTATCCGATTTCTCCAGATCGGGCAGAAACCATCCATGTTATTCACCAATTCAAAGCCAACCATCGCTATATGTTTAAAATGTACCGAGACAAATCTAATCGTTCGGGTAGTTTGCTGAATGTTTCTGTACCAGATCCATTATGTGTTGACTTAGAGCAGGATGGGCGTGTAATTCGCCGTTTTTGTCGACCATTTGATGCAACCACAGGACTCGGTGAATTTCTCGAACAGAAAAAACTAACACCACGACAGTCATAACACTGTCTTGTCTTTGAAAATGGAAAACTTCATGTCTAAACAGATTTTAATTTTGGCTGGCGATGGGATTGGTCCTGAAATTGTTGGGGCAGCAGAAAAAGTATTAAATAAAGTAAATGAAAAATTTAATTTGTCTTTGACTTGGGAACATGGCTTGTTAGGTGGAGCTGCGATTGATGCTCATGGAGAACCATATCCAGCTGTAACAAGTGAGCAAGCCAAAAAAGCTGATGCCATTTTATTAGGCGCCGTTGGTGGACCAAAATGGGACACTATTGAACGCTCTATTCGCCCTGAACGCGGTCTTTTAAAAATTCGTAGTGAACTTAACTTATTTGCTAACTTGCGCCCAGCGATCTTATATCCACAATTGGCTGATGCTTCTAGCTTAAAACCTGAAATTGTTGCAGGTTTAGATATTTTGATCGTTCGTGAATTGACTGGTGGTATCTACTTTGGTCAACCACGTGGTATTCGTGAACTCGAAAATGGTGAAAAACAGGGCTATAACACTGACGTTTATTCTGAGAGCGAAATTAAGCGTATTGCAAAAGTTGCTTTTGAACTTGCAGGATTACGTGGCGGTAAAGTGTGTTCTGTAGATAAAGCAAACGTTTTAGAAGTGACAGAGCTTTGGAAGCAAACGGTTACTGACTTACAGCAAGCGAACTATCCAAATATTCAGCTTTCACATATGTATGTGGATAATGCTGCTATGCAACTTGTACGTGCACCTAAACAGTTTGACGTAATCGTTACAGGTAACTTATTTGGCGATATCTTGTCTGACGAAGCAGCAATGCTTACAGGCTCAATTGGTATGTTGCCGTCAGCTTCTTTAGATGAAAATGGCAAAGGCATGTATGAACCTTGTCATGGTTCGGCGCCTGATATTGCGGGTCAAAATGTGGCAAACCCATTAGCAACCATTCTTTCTGTCGCAATGATGCTTCGTTATACCTTCCGTGAAGAAGCTGCTGCTAAAGCAATTGAAGATGCAGTAGGGCAAGTACTTGATCAAGGTTTCCGTACAGCCGATATTATGTCTGAAGGCATGACTAAAGTAGGTCCAGCCGAGATGGGTGAAGCAGTCGTTGCTGCTCTTGCTTAATCGCTACTTTGCTAAAAAACGCAGCTTCAAGCTGCGTTTTTTTATGGTTGTGTTTAGCAAGCTTTACCTTCGTATTGAATAGATTCAGCAATGTCATTTTTAAGCTGAAAAATAACTTTGCAATTAAAATTAACATCGTAAGAGTTGCTCCCTAATGTCCCGGATTGGATAGGAACTGGATTACCACCCATCTCTACATTACTCACCATAGGAATGGGAATACTTAATGGCCGTAAAATCGTGTAGATGAGTTGATTTGATGTTTTTTGTGGAACATGCGCAATTTGAAAGCCAAGACTGCGTAAGTTTAGTTCTTGTTGAATGGTGGTCGATGATTTGCCCAGAAAGCCTTTTAAATATTCTTGTAAGTCGACAGATTGGCGTGGTTGAGTTGCGCAACCGTTCAGATAAATAGACATCACTGAGAGCAAGGTTATTCGGCATAGGTTCGATATATTCATTTTTCTCTCTATCAAATTATATTTATTGTTAGATAACGGTAGGTTGGATTGCCTAGCTTGTAAAGAAAAAAAGGAAGTTTATGATAAATGGAGGATAAGTTTATCTAGCAATTCATACTCATATCTGAAAGGCTTTATAATTATTTTGCAAAAAACTTAAGGAAAACATGATGAAAAAAATACTTTTAGCACTTTTATGCAGCTTTGGAGTAACAGCGGTATATGCCGATAATTGCGACACTACTCGTAATACCTATGATGATATTTATTGTACAAATAAAATCTATGCGAGTGCTGATGCGGATCTAAATAAAAATTATCAGGCATTAAGAGCAAAATTGAATGCGACGCAAAGAAATACGCTTAAGAAGTCTCAGCTTGCGTGGATACGTCAACGTGATGCTGAATGTACAGATTCAAATAGAAATAGTGTAGACGTGCAGTGTCGTTTACAGACAACGCAGGAAAGAAACCATTGGCTACAAGAAAGATTGCGTGAATGCCAAACAGTTGGATGTAAGTCTAGTCGATTAAGTGAATAAATAAAGCAATAAAAAAGCCACATCATGAAGTGGCTTTTTTGCATTCACTAATTAGCGAGCACGGTACGTAATACGACCTTTAGTTAAGTCATATGGAGTCATTTCGACTTTTACACTGTCGCCAGTAAGAATACGGATATAGTGTTTACGCATTTTACCAGAAATGTGTGCAATAACTTCGTGACCGTTTTCAAGACGTACACGGAACATCGTATTAGGAAGCGTTTCGGTGACAACGCCTTCGAACTCAATGAGTTCCTCTTTATTGGCCATAGCCTACCTGATGATCAAATTGGAAAGGCGCAAATTATAGTCAATTTATTTAAAAAAAACAAGATAGACATCTTCTTGTTAAAGCATCTGGTTAAACTATGACTAGTAAAAAAAGATGTAATTTTTTTCACAAAACAACTCTAATTCTGTTGTCAGTTTGGTCAATCAACGCTAATCTAAAATCATAGTTATTAGGGACTGTTCATGCATAAAGAGTCAACAGCTCCTAAGTATCAATGAAGTATCTACATGGAAGGGCACTGCGTGGGTCAGCTAACAGATGCATCAGTTGTATTACGTTTTGGCTATCAAGCAATTCGTCGTGCAGGATTGCCAACAGAAGAAATATTAACTAAAGCGGGAGTCGCTTTAAATCAGGTCGATACAAATGCACGTACTCCGTTAAGTGCACAGTATGCCTTTTGGACTGCAGCTCAGGAAGTCAGTAAAGATCCAGACATCGGTTTGCATTTAGGTGAGCATTTGCCTTTGTACCGTGGTCAGGTGATTGAACATTTATTTATTAGTAGTGAAACCTTTGGTGAAGGCCTTAAAAGAGCTTTAGCGTATCAACGTCTAATTAGTGATGCATTTGATGCAAAGCTGGTTGTCGAAGATGGGCGTTGCTATTTAACCAATGGTGAGCAAGTAGGGGCTGATAACCTTGTGAATCGTCATTTTTCAGAATGTGCGATTTCTGGTGTCCTTCGATTCTTCAAATTTATTACCGAAGGTCAGTTTCATCCTATCTTCATCGATTTTAACTTTAGTGAAGGTGCTTCGGAAGATGAATATTTCCGAGTTTATGGCTGTCCGGTAAGTTTAGGGCAAAAAGAAACAAGGCTATATTTTGATCCTGCCATTTTAGACTTCCAGCTTTGGCAGGCGGAACCTGAACTATTGCAACTGCATGAACAGCTCGCAATTGAAAAGCTACAAGAATTGGCTCGTTATGATTTGGTCGGTGAGGTTCGTCGAGCGATTGGTTCAACACTAGAAAGTGGAGAAACCACGCTAGAAACTGTCGCAGCACAATTAAATATTACGCCACGTCGTTTACGCACTCAGTTGAGTGAAGCGAATACCAGTTTCCAACAAATACTTTCTGACTACCGTTGTCGTTTAGCTAAAAAACTTTTGGCAAATACCAGTGAGAGTGTGGAGCGTATTGTGTATTTAACGGGTTTCTCTGAACCAAGTACGTTCTATCGTGCGTTTAAACGTTGGACTAATGAAACACCAGTTGAGTACCGTAAGCGTAAACAGCATCGCTAATAAAAATGGGTTAAGCCTACTCAGGTAGGTTTAACCAGTGTGGCCCAAGTGGTGGCTGTGGTAAGTCAAACTGCTCGGGATAATAACATTGAATAAAGTAGAGACCGTCAGGTGGAGCAGTGACTCCTGCCGCTTTACGATCTTGTGCTGCAAACATCGTATCAATATGGTCTATTTCATACATACCTTGACCAATTTCGAGTAAGCATCCAACAATATTACGCACCATATGGTGTAAAAAACCATCTGCTTGAATATCTAACACTAAATAGCGGCCATGTTCAAATAGACGACAATGCGTTACATGTCGAACATGTTTATTGGACTGGCATGCTGCTGCGCGAAAGGTTTCAAAGTTATGTGTACCTTCAAATTTACTAGCAGCTTTAATCATCTTTTGCACATCTAGCTTTTGGTAAATGTGCGTGACCTGTTTATGTAAGAGGGCTGGTCGGCAAGGAGCGTTATAAATAACATAGCGGTAACGTCGAGCCGTTGCTTTAAAGCGTGCATGAAAATTTTCATCCATCAGTTTAATCCACTGAATGGAAATATCTTTAGGTAACTGGCTATTTGCTCCTCTCAACCATCCCATTTCTGGACGAATGGCGTTCGTATCGAAGTGTGCCACCATATTCGTTGCATGTACTCCCGCATCTGTTCGGCCTGCACCGTGAAGTGCAATAGGTTCATCTGCGATTTTGCTGAGTACACGCTCGATAGTTTCCTGAACGCTGGCAACGCCTGGCTGTTGTGTTTGCCATCCTCGATATTGAACTCCGCTAAACTCAATACCGACCGCATAACGTTGCATAGCTTTACCTCTATTTAATGCAAATTTTCATTCCAATGGCTGAGCCATTGTTCTGGGGTTGGGTATTTTAAATAGATTTGAAGTGCTTTTGCATAAAGATCTGCATGACTATGCGCATCATTAATGACAATTTTTGCAGTTTTGGCCCATGCACTAATTGCATAACGTTGGTCAATGCCGCCAAATGTCACTTGTGTTGCCAAGATTGGAACACAACCATGAGCATAGAGTTCATCTAAGGTTGCCAATAGTTCAGGGTTAACTGCGATATTGCCTGTACCAAAGCCTTGTAACACTAAAAAGTGCGGTGGAGCAGGAAGTAAGTGACGTAACTGTTGTACCAAGTGCTGTGTTGCAATCGGTTGCATCATCCAGTTTAAAATCTGAAATGAAGCGGCTCGTTCAATTTGAGCATCTTGTACGATCAATTCATTTTGTTGAGGCGTAAATTCAACTTCACTACTTAAACCTGAAAATGCATCGAGTTCAGTTGTATGAGTTTTTAATGCAGTTTGTGCATGGAATACTTGATGATGGAATGCAAGATAAGCACCTACAGGTAAGCTAATAACTTGTTCTAATGCAAGATATAAGTTCTCAATTGCATCAGTGAATTCACGAGTATTATCACCTTGAACATTGAGTAACGGGTATTGGCTACCAGTAATCACAATATGACAGCTTTGGCCTAAAAAGCGAGCTAGAGTCGCAGCCGCATAACTGAGCGTGTCTGTACCGTGAATAACAACGAAATGCTGATAGCCTTCAAGTTGTAGTTGTTGTATGCGTTGAATTAGACGTAACCAATCAGGTGCCGTACATGCACTGCTATCGACAATATTGGGTGCTGCAAAGCAGTCAACTGTTAAGTGTGGAGGTATCACTTTCTCAAGTTGAGGTAAGAATTGGTCATAAGGCATAGGTGCTAAAGGCTCACCGACGCAACCAAAAGTACCACCCATGTAAAATAAGGCTATTTTTTTCATATTTTTGCAGGCATAAAAAAGCAGTCATCTCTGACTGCTTATGGTAAATCGAACAGTTCTAAGAAGCTATGCGATTAAGTAGGTTTTTCGCATGTTGTTGTTGTTCTGTGTTGAATTTTTGCTCATTAGCCTGTAGTAAATTGCGCGCTGCTTGGTTCTCACCAAACTTGATATATTGCTCAGCCAGTTTTAAGTCGAGCTCACTTTCATTTACTTGTTTTAATTCTGGAAATGCGTCTAGTAGTGGATCCTCTATTTGAGTTTGAGTAGCCTCTTTAGTTACTACATCTAGATGGTTTTGAGTTTCAATTTCTGGTGCTGTAACTAGTGCAGGTTCATCTAGCGAAAACTCAAGAGGTGCGATAGAAGTCGCTTCTAATGGTGCTTGTTCTACGAGTGTAAGTTCATCTAATGATGAAACTTGTTCATCAGATTTCTTTTCTGAAATTGAAGGATTTAAGTCAAGGTTAAAATCTAATGCATTGACGCTATTTTCTTGATTTGCTTTTACTTCTACTGCTTGAGTTTTTTCTTCATTTTCATGCAGAGGTGCCAAGTCAAAAGAAAACTCTAAATCAGCTAGTTCATTTGTTTCTTGAGATGACGAAACTTCTGGTATTTGCTGAGATGTTGATTGTTCTGGTTCCTGTATGGGTTGACTGATATTTTCGGTAGCTGCAGTTTTTTCAAATGAAAAGTTAAATTCTAACGGTTCAACTTCAACTGCTGGTTCTTGTTTTACAGGTGTATAGTCTTTCTGCAAGTCATCAAAAGAAGTTTCAGAAGAACTTGTTGTTAACTGGTCAAACTGAGCAGTTGTGTCAGGTGTGTTTTTCGGTTCTTCATACGATTGAGATTGAGGAAAATCAATAGCATCGGGTTGTCTTGCAGACTCATATTCTTTTTGTCTTGCTTCTGCTTTAATCGCGATTTCATTTAATGCCAAACTGCGAATGTGGCTAATTAATTGTTGAATCGCGAATTCATCTTTTTGAGCAATATGAACTTCAAGAAGTAATAAATACAATTCGTGCTGGGTATTGTCTTTTTTTAGTGCCTGATTGACTTGAGCTTCAGCCGCTGAAAACTGTTTTTCTTGAATGAGCTGTTGAATATTTTGACGAACAGCCTCAGGAACAGGACTACTTTGTGGAAGAGCAGGAGCGACTTCTTCAACTACACTGGCTTTACTTTTTTCACGCGAGCTTTTACTCGATTTGGCACCTGCTTTTTTGCCCGATTTTTTACTTATACTCTTTGGGGAGGTGGTCTCTTGTTTTTGGCCATTCTCGCGCTTTTTTAAAACAACGGCGACCACGAGTAATATGATAAACGGAATCACATATAACATTACTTTCCCCTTAAAAAATAAAATTTTGCAATATAAAGCGAGCTAACTCTGGTTTTAACTTAGTGTTTTTGCTTGTGAGTTTGTTGCTGTGCTTTTAATTGCTGCTGTAACTCTGCCAAACGCGCATTCAGAAGTTGAATACGTTGGTCTTTTAAACTTAAAGTTTGATTTAGTTTGGTTACATTCCTTTGTAATGTAACGGTTTTTTCTCGAGTTGTCATAACTTTTACTGCTAACTCAGTATTGTTTTGACCTTGTTGTGTGCTCTTTTTTGCACTTCCATGATTAGAATTTGGGCTGTTCTCTGCCACAATGCTCATTTCAGCTTGTTGCAAACGATATTTAGCTCGGCCAGAAGTAGGTTTTGCTAAGTTAGCTTCGGTTGATTTAGGTTTTGTATGAGGCGCTTTGGCTGTATTTGCTGCTGTTAAATTTAGTGAAATTCCCTGACGTAAACGGTTTACATCGCCTTGGATAAAAGCATGTCGATTTTGAGCTTGGATATCTCGCATGACTTTAGCTACAGGTTGTTTAGTTTGTGCTGCGATACGATTAGCAATAGACCATAAAGACTCATTACGTTGAACGACATACTTACCTGTAGGTGCTGGACCTTTATAGGTGCTTATTTTTTGTTTTTTTTGAGTGTTTTTACTTAATAGATTTTTTTGTTGAGCAGGTTTAGATTGAGCTACTTTTTTGACTGTAGTGGCTTGATTGTCACTGCTCGTTTTGAGAGGAGCAACTGGTTGCTTGTCTACAGCAGATGGTTCTGTACTCATTGTTGCTATTGTTTGCTGTGGTGCTTGAGCTGAAGATTGGTCTGTAACAGAAGCCATAGGAGCAGAGCTATTTAAAGTTGGAGCAGTTCCAGTGCTAATGTTTAGATTGCGCTCATTAGCTGTAGTTTCGGCTACAGGTGTTGCTGTCTCAGCAGGTGTATACCGAGTACTTTCAGGTAGGTTTAACGCAATGTCTTTTTCATTTACGATAAATTGTGGTGAAAGTGGAGTTTCATTCGCAGCAACCTTTTTAATAGGCGATGGCTTTAAAACAGTTTTAATATGTTGAAGGCGAGTTGCATTACCCTCACTGACTTTTACGACAATATTCAGTTCAGGATCAATAATAGGACGAGATGAGGTAATCACAATAACGCCAGTACCTTGGCCATTTTGTCGTGTATAAAAATTTAGATTACCAGGAGGTTGGTGAGTGACTCCCAAACTATTAAGATCTTCTTGAGTGGCTAAACTGACTTGTAATGGGGTATTTGGATCTGCTTGCTGAAAATTCATTTCTGCATAAAGTAATTCCCCAGGTGCAGATTGAATTTGAATAGGATCTAATGTAATCGCATAAACACAAGGCGAAGACATAATGGTGAAAATGGCAATTTTTAATTTGTTATATGCAGTCATCTCAATCCATGACCTGATCAGTCGTAAAGTCGTTCAAAATTATACAATAATGAAATGTAAATAAATTGTTAATTTTTCACAAACCAGTTACGAAAAAGCCGATCAAATGTGATCGGCTTTTTATTTTGACTGAATAATTCAGGTCAAATTATGAGCTTTTGTATTCTACTAAAATACGTAACATACGACGTAAAGGTTCAGCAGCACCCCAAAGTAGCTGATCGCCTACTGTGAATGCACCGAGATACTCTTTACCCATATTGAGTTTGCGTAAACGGCCTACAGGTACAGTTAAGGTACCAGTCACAGCTACAGGTGTAAGATCAGTCATCGATGCTTCACGTGTATTTGGTACAACTTTAGCCCACTGGTTTGAGTTACGAATCATATCTTCGATCTCATCAAGCGGAACATCTTTTTTCAGTTTGATGGTTAATGCTTGAGAGTGGCAACGCATTGCACCGATACGCACACAGTGACCATCAATAGGAACAATTTGAGAGTTACCTAAAATCTTGTTGGTTTCAACTTGACCTTTCCACTCTTCTTTAGATTGACCGCTTTCAAGCTGTTTATCAATGTAAGGAATCAATGAACCAGCAAGTGGCACACCAAAGTTCGCAGAAGGGAAGCCTTCACCACGTTGTAACTCAGCAACTTGACGGTCAATATCAAGAATTGCAGATTTAGGATCATCTAACAAAGTCTTGGTATTGTTGTACAAATAACCCATACCTGTTAACAACTCACGCATGTTTTGTGCGCCAGCACCTGATGCTGCTTGATAAGTCATAGCAGTCATCCACTCAACCAAATTATTTTGGAAAAGTGCGCCTACGCCCATCAACATAAGTGATACGGTACAGTTACCACCAACGAAAGTTTTAGTACCTTTCGCTAAACCGTCTTTAATTACGTTAAGGTTAACTGGATCAAGAACGATGATTGCATCATCAGACATACGTAAAGTAGATGCAGCATCAATCCAGTAGCCATCCCAACCAGTTGCTTTTAACTGTGGGAAAACTTCAGACGTGTAGTCACCACCTTGGCAGGTAATAATGACATCCATTTGCTTCAGACTGGTAATGTCTGTAGCTTCCATAAGTGCTGGGGCAGTCTTACCACCAAATGAAGGAGCTTCACCACCTGCATTACTGGTAGAGAAGTAGAATGGCTCAATATGAGCAAAATCATTCTCTTCAACCATACGTTGCATAAGGACGGAACCGACCATCCCGCGCCAACCGACCAGACCTACTTTCATGTCATTTTGCCTCGGTGCGTTAAAATTGTTAGGGGGAGTTGAGTGTATCAAAAGTGCTCACAACTGCAAGCGTTACAGAATCAAAACAGCAATTTTATTGAGTAGAATATCTTGTTTATGTTACATACAAAATTGATAAAGATGACAAAAACATTAAAAAACAAATCATCTTAAAAGAGTAATTTCAATGATTTATATCGAAGTTGTGTCTGTGGTGGTGATTTGGTTGACTTTCTGGTCACTTATCCCTCGTGATAAGTGGTGGTTTAGAGGGGCTGATTTTCCACGTTTACAAATTCTGTTTGTGGGCTTTATTGCTTTAATTGGCATGTTGTTTTGGCCGTCTGAATGGAACATATGGCGTGAGCTTTTACTTGCAGTACTCATTGCAGCAATTGCTTATCAACTTAAAATGGTTTTGCCTTATACCTTGTTTTAGAAAAAACAGGTTAAAAAGGTAAAGCAACATCAAGTAGATCCTAAAAAACAGATTTCACTAATTGTTTCTAATGTGCTTACACCCAATGATAAATATCATTTATTACTTGAGCATGTACGGACATTAAAACCTGATTTATTGTTGACGTTAGAAAGTGACAAGACATGGGAAAATGCTCTAAAAGAAATTGAAGAGGAGTACCCTTACCGTGTGCCTGTACCATTAGATAATTTATATGGCATGCATTTATATAGTCGATTACCGCTTAGAAATACTGAGGTCAAGTTCATTTTAAGTAATGAAATTCCTTCTATTCATACCACTGTAATCTTACGTTCTGGGATGCCTGTTCAGCTCTACTGTTTACATCCTAAGCCGCCTAGTCCAACTGAAGCAAAAGATTCAACACTACGAGATGCAGAGCTTTTAATTGTTGGAGATCAAATTAAAGATCTGGATGAGAGTTGTATCGTGATGGGAGATCTAAATGATGTCGCATGGTCACGCACAACACGTTTATTTCAGCGTATTAGTGGATTACTCGACCCGCGAGTTGGCCGACACTTTATTAATACTTTTCACGCAGATTACTCTTTATTGCGTTGGTCACTTGATCATATCTTTCATAGTACAGATTTTGGTTTAGTAAAAATGCAGCGTTTATCTCATATTGGATCAGATCATTTTCCTGTCTATGTGGTTTTACAAACAGGTCGAATATTTGAAGAGATTCAAGAAGAAGTTGAAGAAACTCAAGATGATGAAGAAGAAGCTCAAGCTGCCATACAAGAAGGTATTGCTAAAGCTGAAAAAGAAGAAAAAATAGTGACTGATGAAATTGCAGAGCCTTATAAAGAGAAAAGTATATAAAACCAGGTTGTAAGCAATATCGTACAAAGATTTGAGTCTAGGTCCAATAGGCAGGGTGAGCTAAAACCCGTATTCTACATTCATCGGCACACGGAAGCGGGAATGGATAATCCCAAGTAAGGATGCACTAAGCTGATATGGAACGACATCACGGATAAGATGTTAGAACGGAAGCAATAAAAAGAATTATATACCCTGAAAGCACAACCTCATTTACCCGAGTTTTGCAGGACGCAGAACTCGGGTTGATATTTTATATAAATACCATTTAATTATTTGTAAATTAAAGAAATATTTTTAAGATTATCTTAATTTTAAAATCTATTTAATTATAGGTAGTTGTCCATAAGTTTTTTATATATCCGAGCCTTTTTCGATGAAAATAGATACAAAAATTTTTTTTGATAAGTTTTTGTTTTTATAGATTATTGAAGAATAAATATAGGCTTTGGTCTATTTAGACATAAATTGGACTTGTTTAATTGGCAAATCTCAATAGAATGTGCCGATCGTTGACATGTTGGATCGTCAACAGGCATTGTTGTTTACTTCGCCGGATCGGCGGGTTGTGATTTGCTTGTGCATTTAAATTTCTGTTTGGAAATTAGTGTACATATTGAGGTTTCACTCTAAGATAGTGGTCTTCTCCCTCTCATATTTGATACTTTGCGGTGCATAAGGATTGTCTTATGAAGAATTTTAAATTTAGCCTTGCGTGGCAAATTTTAATTGCTTTAATCCTAGGGATAGTTGTCGGGGCTGTTTTACATAATCAGCCTGAAATCAAAGATAGTATTGTAAATAACGTTCTTACGCCGTTAGGTAAGATCTTTATTAGCCTGATTAAAATGATTGTTATTCCAATCGTTTTTTCTACATTGATTTTAGGTATTGCGGGTGTTGGCAGTACAAAAAGTCTTGGGCGTCTTGGTTTTAAAACCATTCTCTATTTCGAAATTATTACTACTATTGCTATTTTGGTCGGCTTGGTTGCAGCAAATATCTTCCATCCAGGTTCAGGCATTGATATGTCTCAACTGGTTCAAACTGATATTTCTCAATATAAGCATACAACTGAAGAAGTACAGTCACAGTCTCATGGTATTATCCAGACGATATTATCGCTTATCCCAACGAACATTATTAGTTCAATGGCACATGGCGAAATGTTACCAGTGATTTTCTTTGCTGTGCTTTTTGGTATTGGCTTATCTTCATTGCCAGCTACAACAAAAGACCCATTATTAAATGTATTTCATGCTGTATCGGAAACAATGTTCCGTGTGACACACATCATCATGAAATATGCGCCAGTGGGTGTATTTGGTTTAATCGCTGTTACTGTTGCAAACTTTGGTTTTGCTTCACTTATTCCATTAGGTAAATTGGTTGTATTGGTTTACGGTGCAATCTTGTTCTTTGCTTTAGTGGTACTTGGTTTAACTGCAAAAATGTTCAGCATCAATATCTTTACTTTGTTTAAGATTTTGAAAGATGAATTAATCTTGGCATATTCAACTGCTAGTTCTGAAACAGTTTTACCGCGTATTATGCAAAAAATGGAAGCTTATGGTGCGCCAAAAGCGATTTCTAGTTTTGTAATCCCAACTGGTTATTCATTTAACCTTGACGGTTCTACGCTTTATCAAAGTATCGCAGCAATCTTTATTGCACAGCTTTACGGTATTGAAATGTCGATCAGCCAACAAGTTATTTTGGTTGTAACATTAATGATTACTTCGAAAGGTATTGCAGGTGTTCCTGGCGTATCGTTTGTTGTGTTATTAGCGACATTAGGTAGTGTTGGTATTCCTGTGGAAGGCTTAGCGTTTATTGCTGGTGTTGACCGTATCATGGATATGGCACGTACTGCGTTGAACGTTGTTGGTAACGCACTTGCTGTACTTGTTATCAGTAAGTGGGAAAAACAATATGACTATGAAAAAGCTGCTGCTTATGAAGCAACATTTAAATAAGACTGCTTTCTTTTAGTTAATAAAAAACCCGCGATGATCGCGGGTTTTTTATTACGTTATTTCAATACACTTTGATATAGCTCAAGCGTCTGGTCGCACATATCTTTTAAACTGAACATTGTCACAGGTGCGACTGTTTGCGGTTGTTCAATATGATGCTTTACTGTTTCTACTAAAGCTTTTTCATTTTCTGCTTCAACAAGACCTTGTGGATATACATGAGATAAAATCTCTGCAACACCTCCACGGTTCCAGCCAATAACTGGCGTACCTACCGAAAGGGCTTCTAATGCTGTTCTACCGAATGTTTCTGCTTGATTAGATAGAGAGAGTACTATATCGCTAAAAGCGAGCCATTCGCGTATATCTGAGCGATGTCCTACAAAGGTAATTTTATCTGCAAGCCCTTTGCTTTGAATGGTGTTTTGCAACTCACTTAAATAGGCTTGTTTTTTTACATCAGCGCCACCCACAACAACAGCATGCAGTTGAGGATATTGCAAATGAAGTTGCTGCATCAGTTCAATTAAACTTTCATGTCCTTTTAAACGAGTAATACGGCCAGGTAGGCAAAGTAAAAATTTATTTTCGAGTTCGGGAAAGTCATTAAAAACTTGGTTAAACCACTGTGCTGAAGGTTGATAATTATGCGGAAAAGCGGCAGGGTCAATGCCTCGATAAATCCGGACAATATCTTGTGGTGGGCAGTTTTTATAATGGTCTGTGATGTATTTAACTACACTGTCAGAAACAGCAATCACTTTTTCTGCCTGAGTCATGATCGCACTATAGCGGTTGACTGAGTAGAAACCATGTACTGTACTGATGAGGTGAGGGCGCTGATGGGCTGGTATTCCTTTTAAAGCAAAATGAGTAAGCCATGCAGGAACACGTGAGCGTACATGAACAATATCGGGCTGATGCTCTTCAATAAGTCGACGTAAAGGGCGGATTTGCCATAAGCTCGATAAAGATTTTTTATGAATCGGTAGTGTTAAGTGTTTAGAGCCCTCGGCTTCAAGTTGAGACACTAATCGTCCGCCATTTGATACAACCAAAGATTTGTGGCCTTGTGCAACCAGTGCACGTGCAATTTCCAGTGTGCCGCGTTCTACGCCACCGCTATTGAGTTCTGGGAGAAGTTGCATCACTTTCATTGTTTATTGCCTTTAGGTTGTAGCAAAGCGGTGTTTTACCGTTTATTCATTTAATAGGTGGAGTTTACTCCTTACTTTTGTTTTGGCAAAAGTAACAAAACCATTTGTTGGACTAACGACACATCCTGAGCGATTCCCAAAGCACTGCTTTAGGAATCAGCGCAAGGTAGTCCAACGGGCGACATCCTTGTCGCCTTCGCACGATAGTACATGCTGGTGTTTATTTAGATGTTTATTACTACGGTGCGGCCGTTACTGAAGATTATTTAATAGATCTCTTCATATCCCTTAGGACGTGTCTTAAATCGACGATGAAACCACATATATTGAGTTGGTGCGATGCGAAGCTGATTCTCAATAATCTTATTCACGCGGGTTGCATCATCGACTTCATCTTCGCTTGGCATATTGTCGACTGCAGGTTCAATCAAGATATGATATTTAGGGTCATGTACATCGCCATGACGATAAAAATATAAAGGAACAGCAACCGCTTTGGAAATTTTTAATAAACGACGGTGAGCCGTTACTGTCGCAGCTGGCACTCCAAAAAATGGTGCCATAACGCCTTGTTTAAGCCCGAAGTCTTGATCGGGACTATACCAAATGGCATCACCATCTTTAAGGTGACGAATTAAGCCGCGCATATCATCATGATCAATTTGTGCTTTGTAGATTGTGCCGCGGCAGCGATAAATCAGCATATCGAGTAGTGGATTATTTTGAGGACGATAAACAACATCAGGTTCAAAATATTGAGCGCATACATAACCACCGGCATCAAGCAAAGTACTATGAGTTCCCAGTAATAAAACACCTTTGCCCTGAGCTTGAGCATCAGTAATGTGTTCTAAACCTTCAATTGTGACGCGGTTTTTAAACCAGTAAGGCTTATACCATGCGTTTAAGGTTTCAAAAATACCAAGCATCATATCTACAAAAACTTGTTTTGCTTGTTGCTCTACTTTTTCAGGTGACCATTCAGGGAAGCAAACTTCTAAATTACGAATAGTAGTTTTGCGACGAGATTTTAAATATTTCCAAGCAAGATTTGCTAACCCGTGAGCTAAACGCCATTGGATCGCCCATGGTAAAATAGCCAAAAGCATGAGGAAAGTAATCGCAATCCATACACCCCAATATTTAGGTAATAAAAAGGACCATTGAAACTCACCGGGCGTATAAGGCTGCTTTTGGCTCATAACGATATAAAGGATTTAAAAAGTTAAAACTGGCAAAAGTGTATCACGAACTGAATTTATCGTCGTAATACACAGGAGTAAATTGAAGTTTTAAAGCAGGAGGAAGAAAACAAAGTGGGTTATCGGCGGTGTTCTAAAAGAATACGAACAGCGAGTCCGGCTAATACGGTCCCCATAATCCAGCGTTGAATGCTTGCCCAAAGCGGTTTTTGCTGTAGAAAGAGCGCAATACTACCTGCAGAAAATACAATCAGTGCATTGACTGAAACACTTACAAAAATTTGTATGGTTCCGAGTTGAATGGACTGCGCTAAAATACTGCCTTGTTGTGGATGTATAAACTGTGGCAATAAAGACAAATACATAATTGCAATTTTGGGATTAAGTAAATTTGTCAAAAAGCCCATTAAAAATAATTTTAATGGTGAGTCGATAGATAAGTCTTTTACACTGAAAATAGGCGCTGCATTTGGACGTAATGCTTTCCACGCAAGCCAGAGTAAATATATGGCACCGACAATACGAATCGTGTCATAAGCATATGGAACTGCCACAACAAGCGCTGTGATCCCGAAAGAAGCGCAGAGCATATAAAATACAAAACCAACAGCAACCCCACCGAGGGAAATAAAACCTGCTATTTTGCCTTGACTAATGGAGCGAGAGATAAGATAAATCATGTTCGGACCCGGGGTGAGTACCATCGCCAAGCAAATGAGTCCGAATGCCAAAATTTGAGAGAGATCTAGCACGGAATTATCCTTAAATATTATTATACTGATAGGTATATCATAATTATTTTATATACAGCGAAACATTATTCATTGTCTTTTTAAATTAAAAAATAAGAATAATTCAGTATGATATGAATATCCTGATTTCATAGAAATTTATGAGAAATCTCCATATCGATGCCACAAAAGGCATCTTAATTTTTCTGGTTGTATTAGGTCATTACCTTGAAAGGTTAATTGGCTGGAACGAGCCTCTAAATCAAGTGATTTTAGGGAGTATTTACTTTGTTCATATGCCAGCTTTTATTTTTATATCAGGCATGTTTTTTAAAGAAGAGAAAATACTAGAAAAATTAATTTACTTTTTATCTTTATATTTACCATTTCAGTTTTTATTTCAATTGCTTGATGCCTTTTATAGCGGAAGTTTATGGAATTGGTCGTTTCATTTGGTATGGTTTGCTAAGCCTTATTGGGTGCTATGGTATTTATTTAGCATGGTGGCTTGGACGGTTCTCGCTTTTTTCCTAAAAAAGACGGCTTATCCAGTTTTATTTTCAATAGTTTTAGCTTTACTGGTTGGATGCTCACCTATTAATAATTACAGCTATTCGATGGGTCGAATTTTCGTATTTCTACCTTTTTTTATAGCTGGGTCGATTTATGGTAAAACCATTTTTCAGTATATATTGCAGTTGCCTTATGCAAAGTTATTTGCTGTTATCACATTACTAATCATTACTGCTGTAGCGGCTATAAGTCATTATAGTTATTACTGGTTATTTGGTAGTTTGTCATATTTTCAACTACATGTAGATCTATGGCAGGGAATGCTGATTCGCAGTGTAATTATGTTGCTATCGACTATGGGTGTTTTGAGTTTATTTGTACTCACTCAAAATTTTAAACGACCTTGGATCGGTTTAGGCCAAAAAACGCTGCCAGTTTATATATTGCATGGTTTTATAATTATTGTTTTGACTCATCAGTTAAGTTTTAAATACTCGGTCGAGATCAATATTTTCATTAGTCTTGTTTTGGCTATCGTGACTTGTATGGTTTTGCAGTTACAGCTATTTGAACGTTTAATTGGTTTAATTTCCTTCTTTATTTACAGACCTTTTATAAAACTATTAGAACTTTTAAAACCAAAAAAGGGCTTTAATTAAAGCCCTTTTTTATTGATTAACTGCCTTTACTCATTTGCTCAAGTTCATCCCAACGCTCTAATTTTTCAAGCAATAATTCTTCAATTTCTGCTAGGCGTTGACTTGCTTGAGTCGCAGCATCTGCATCAGACACAAACCATGAACCATCTGCAAGTTTGTCAGAAAGCTCGGCTTGTTCAACTTCCAGCTTTTCAATTTCAGCAGGAAGTTGCTCAAGTTCACGTTGGTCTTTATAGCTCAATTTCACCTTTTTTACGGTACTTTGAGCAGCAGCTTTTTCAGCTTCAGCTTTTGCCTGAGCTTTCTTAACGTCAGACTTCTGGTCTACCACTTTTTCATCTGGGCGTTGTAGTAAGTAGTCTTGGTAACCACCTATGTACTCTGCAATACCACCTTTACCATCAAAGACCCAAGTAGAAGTGACAACGTTGTCCATAAATGCACGGTCATGCGAAATAAGTAATAGCGTGCCTTTATATTCGGAGAGCATCTCTTCAAGTAGTTCAAGAGTTACCATATCCAAGTCATTGGTTGGTTCGTCCATCACAATCAGGTTCGATGGTTTAAGCAATAATTTAGCAAGCAAAATACGGTTACGCTCACCACCAGAAAGAGCTTTTACTGGTGTGCGTGCACGTTCAGGTGAGAACAAGAAATCTTGTAAATAACTGTAGATATGACGACGGTTGCCATTTACATCCACAAAGTCAGAGCCTTCTGAAACGTTTGCCATGACTGTTTTTTCAAGATCTAAGGCATTACGTAATTGATCAAAATAAGCAATCTCTAATTGAGTACCTGTTTTAACAGAACCACCGTGTTCGATTTCACCTAAAATAGCTTTAATTAAAGTCGTTTTACCGACACCGTTATCACCGACTAAGCCAATACGATCACCACGCATGACAAGCGTCGAGAAGTCTTTGATGAGTGGTTTGCCATCATAAGATACGCTCAAGTGCTCAATATCAAATACTAATTTACCAGAGCGATTTGCTTCTTGAGTCGCCATGCTCACTTTGCCTTGTTGTGAACGGCGTGCTTTCGATTCTTCGCGTAAAGCTTTTAATGCACGAACACGGCCTTCGTTACGTGTACGACGTGCTTTAATGCCTTGACGAATCCAAGCCTCTTCTTCAGCTAATTTTTTATCAAATAAAGCATTTTGTTTCTCTTCGGCTTCCATTTGCTGAGCTTTAAGCTCCAAATAGCGTGAATAGTTACCTTCGTAGCCACGTAAGATGCCGCGGTCAAGTTCAACAATTCGAGTCGCAATGCTATCTACAAAAGAGCGGTCATGCGAAATAAATAGAAGTGTTAAATTATTTTGATCGAGTAGGAATTTTTCTAGCCACTCAATACTTTCAACATCTAAATGGTTGGTTGGTTCGTCTAGAAGCAATACGTCTGGCTGCGTTAAAAGAGCACGAGCGAGTAAAACACGACGTTTACGTCCACCAGATAAGTCTGCCAAATCTGCATTTGGATCGAGACCCATTTTACTTAATAGAGCATTAACCTTGTTTTCAAGTGCCCAACCGTCTAGTTGGTCTAGCTTGTGCTGAAGGTTACCCATACGGTCGCAAGCTTCCATATCGCCAAGCATACAAGCATCGGTTGCTTGATGATACGCTTTAAGTACTTCAGCCGCTTCTCCTGCGCCGTCTGCTACAATGTCAGCAACCTTACCTGAATCCATTGGAACGTCTTGGGCTAACATGGAAACTGTTAAACCATTTTGGATAGAAACTTCACCAGAATCCGGTAATAAGCTTCCCTCGATGAGTTTAAGTAAAGTAGACTTACCTTCACCATTACGCCCAATTAAACAGACTCGTTCGCCACGTTCTAGATTAAAGTTCGCGCCATCGAGCAGGGCAGGTCCGCCAAAAGCAAGTTGGACATCCCTTAGGGTAATATAGGCCATAATGTTTTCCAGAATCTCAAATGAGGATTTAAATGACTAAACCACCATATCATGATGATCAAGCGTCATTTTCCGCACCCATTGAAGATTTGCAAGTGCGAATTACATTTTTGGATGATTTAGTTGAACAATTAAATCAACAACTCGCTATTCAAACTCAGGAAATAGCTGATTTGAAAAAACAAATGCAATTACTTTATCAACGTGTGGAATCTTCGGATTTATCAGAAGGCATTGCACCTTTTGACCCTTTAACGAATAAACCCCCGCACTATTAATAAAAAGGCAAGTTCAATACTTGCCTTTTTATTGGGGGAATATTTTTAATTTTATTTAAAAACCTTGTAAAACAATCTTCCCTTTTGTTGTTCCACTTTCAATTTGCTGATGAACCCGTTTTAAGTTTTCAGCATTAATTGGACTTAAAACTTCAGTCACAGTTGTTTTAATTTTCCCTTCATCAACCAGCTTGCTGACTTCATTTAATAGGTCACTTTGTTTTTGCATATCTTCAGTCTGAAACATTGAACGTGTAAACATAAACTCCCAATGTACGGATACAGACTTCGATTTAAACGGTTTAATATCTAACTGTTCAGGGTCATCAATTAAGCCAAAATGCCCTTGTGGTGCAATCAACTCTACAATATCTGATAAATGCTGATCCGTTTGAGTGGTCGAGAACACATATGAAGGTGCATTTAAGCCTAATTGCTTGATTTGTGGGGCTAAAGGCTCGCGATGATCTAATACATAGTCGGCACCTAGTTGTTCTACCCATTCTTTTGTTTCAGGGCGTGAAGCTGTAGCAATAATCGTGAGGTTAGTTAATTGCTTAAGAAGCTGAATGGTAATTGAACCTACACCGCCAGCTCCACCAATCACTAAAATAGTTGTATTAGCAGGTGCAGTCTTTGGAACTTGCAGACGATCAAATAGCATTTCCCAAGCTGTGATTGCAGTTAAAGGGAGAGCTGCTGCCTCTGTTGCTTCTAAAATTTTTGGTTTATGACCAACAATACGTTCATCAACCAATTGCAATTCACTATTACTGCCTTGGCGATTTAAAGCACCTGCATACCAAACAACATCGCCTACTTTGAATTGAGTGACTTTATCTCCAGTCGCTTCAACCACGCCTACAGCATCCCAGCCAAGCACTTTCCAGCCGGATTCGGCACTTATATTTTTACGTATTTTGGTATCGACTGGATTTACTGAAATAGCTTGCACGCGAACTAGTAAATCGTGTCCCTTCGCAGCAGGTGTATCGAGTTCAATATCAACGAGTGATTCTGGCGATGTAATGGGACCTGCTTTTTGATATGCGACAGCTTTCATAATTATGATTCCTCTTGTTGAGAGTTTGATCATAACGTAAGCTTAAAAATAGTGACTACAGACAAATAACGCTCATAGTGTCAAAAAGGATACTGTAAAATGGCAAAAGCTCGACATTCAAGTTTTGACTGCTCACCGGGTTGTTCAGTTGAAGCCGCGATCAGTTTGATTGATGGCAAATGGAAATGCGTCATTCTTTGGCATTTATTAAATGAAGGAACTTTACGATTTAATGAAATCCGTAAACGAGTTCCAAGCATTACGCAAAGAATGCTCACCAATCAGCTTCGTGAGTTAGAACAAGATGGCATTATTCATCGGGAGGTTTATCCTCAAGTTCCTCCTAAAGTGGAATATAGCCTGACTGATTTGGGGCTCGGGCTTGAGCAGATACTTCTTGCTCTAAAAACGTGGGGAGATGCACATCTGGATCAGTTTGGTAAGTTAGCTACTCTTGAAACTGAAAAGAGCGCCTAAATATTGTGCCTAGATTGCTAAGAATATCTATGAGGAAATGTTGTAGTTTTTAACCTCGTCGGTTAATTGGACATTATTTTTATGATGTAACTTGCGTTTTCTGGTCAGCTTATGCAACTCTAATAAAAGAGATTAATAGGTTTTGCTATGGACAATATCGGAATTTGGGTTACCGTTATCATTGTTCTTTTCGTGCTAGGCTCCATTTTTGGTTTAAGAGTGAGTCCACGTGAAAAGGCGCTGGGAATTATGCGAGACAAAGCCCGCAAAATGGGGCTACATCCACGCGTAATTGCTGCACCTGAATGGACACATGTCCCGATGGCAACTGAAAAGCGTGCCAGCATGGTTGCTTACTATAGTGTATTGATCCCCGATGCTCGTTTACCGCTCATGCGTGCTCGCGTTATAGACGGAAAATTAAAAGTTGTGCAAGGCGATGAGAAATTTAATGATTCTCCCATTGCATTAAAAGGGATTTATGCTATTGATATGCAGGCAAACTGTGTAGGCCTTTATTGGGATGAGGAATCGGACCTGAAAGCTACGCAATTAGATGAGATGAAGGCTTATCTGTTGGCCTTGGCTGAAGCCTGATTTTTAAATTTATTGGTATAGGAATAACATTTTATATGGCGAATACCTCGCGCTCTGCATCTCAAAGCACAGCATCTACTGCCTCTGCTGCACATAAACGTGCCTTAGTGATTGTGGAGTCGCCTGCCAAAGCGAAAACCATCAACAAATATTTAGGTTCGCAGTACATTGTTAAGTCTTCTGTAGGTCACGTACGTGACTTGCCAACAGGCGGCAGCAAATCAACAGAGAAAAAGCCGGCTGCCCGGACAAAACTCACTGAAGCTGAAAAAGAACAAAAAGCCCAATCTGCGCTGATTAATCGTATGGGTGTCGATCCGGAACATGACTGGAAAGCACACTACGAGGTTCTACCTGGCAAAGAAAATGTTGTTGCTGAACTCAAGAAACTTGCCAAAGATGCAGATGCAATCTATCTCGCAACGGACTTGGATAGAGAAGGGGAAGCAATCGCTTGGCACTTACGCGAAGTGATTGGTGGTGACGATAGCCGTTATCATCGTGTGGTATTTAACGAAATTACTAAAAATGCCATTCAAGAAGCATTTAAACAGCCAACTCGCCTAGACTTAAACCGTGTTAATGCACAGCAAGCGCGTCGTTTCTTGGACCGTGTAGTAGGCTTCATGGTTTCGCCATTACTATGGGAAAAGATTGCCCGTGGTTTGTCAGCAGGTCGTGTACAGTCTGTAGCGGTAAAGCTTGTTGTTGAACGTGAACGTGAAATTCGTGCTTTTATTCCAGAAGAATATTGGCAAGTGTTTGCAGACACTAAGGCTAAAAAAGATGATATTCGTCTTGAGGCTGTGAAACAGGCTGGTAAAACACTTAAATTAAAGAACAAAGCTGAAACAGATGCCCTGTTGGATGTATTAAAGGGCGCTGAATATAAAGTTGCACAGCGTGAAGATAAGCCGACTAAGGTGAATCCGAGTGCACCATATATCACGTCGACTTTACAACAGGCGGCAAGTACACGCTTAGGTTTCTCTGTAAAGAAAACCATGATGTTGGCGCAACGTTTGTATGAAGCTGGTTTTATTACCTATATGCGTACGGACTCAACATTCTTGAGTGATGACGCTGTAAGTATGGTCCGTGCTCATATTGAAAGCCAGTTTGGTGAGAAATATTTACCAGCAAAGCCAAACCGCTATGGTAACAAAGCGGGTGCTCAAGAAGCCCATGAAGCAATTCGTCCGTCAAATGTTGCACTTACAGGTGATCAACTTGCAGGTGTAGAGCGTGATGCGCAGCGTTTATATGATTTAATTTGGCGTCAATTTGTTGCTTGCCAAATGACTCCGGCAGAATATTTATCTTCAACTTTAACCGTTGAAGCTGGCAATGTGGAGTTAAAGGCAAAAGGCCGTACGCTTGTATTTGATGGCTTCACTAAAGTTCGTGGTGCTAACAAATCTGATGACGATATCATTTTACCTGCAATTAAAGTGGGTGAAATTTTAAAATTAGAAAAGCTAGATCCGAGTCAGCACTTTACTAAACCACCAGCTCGTTTTACTGAAGCATCTTTAGTAAAAGAACTTGAAAAACGTGGTATTGGTCGTCCATCAACTTATGCTGCCATTATTTCTACAATTCAAGAACGTGGCTACGTTAAGTTAGAAAATCGCCGTCTCTTTGCCGAGAAAATGGGTGAGATCGTAACAGATCGTCTTGATGAAAGTTTTAATAACCTGATGAATTATGCTTTTACCGCAGATTTAGAAGGTCAGCTGGACCGTGTGGCAACGGGTGAGCGTAATTGGAAAGAATTACTCGATACATTCTACGGTGATTTTAAAAAGCGTCTGACCAATGCTCAAGGTGAGCAGGGAATGCGCCGTAATCAACCAGTTGAAGTACCAGCAGTACATTGTCCTGAATGTTCACGACCAATGCAGATTCGTACGGGTACTACAGGCGTATTCTTAGGTTGTTCAGGTTATAACTTGCCGCCTAAAGAACGCTGTAAAGGAACTTTGAACTTAACACCAGTTGAGTCATTAGCAGCGTTATCTGATGATGACAGTGCTGAAACCGCAGACTTGATGTCTAAACATCGTTGTCCTAAATGTGGTACAGCAATGGATAGTTATGTCATTGATGGTGGCCGCAAGTTACATGTTTGTGGTAACAACCCAGACTGTGATGGTTATGAGCTTGAAGAAGGCGAGTTCAAGATCAAAGGTTATGATGGCCCAACCATTCCATGTGATAAATGTGATGGTGAAATGCAGCTTAAAACTGGCCGTTTTGGTCCGTATTTCGCTTGTACAAGCTGTGATAATACACGTAAAGTCTTGAAAAATGGTCAACCTGCACCACCACGCGTAGAACCAATTAAGATGGAACATTTGCGCTCGACCAAACATGATGATTATTTTGTGTTACGTGATGGCGCGGCTGGTTTGTTCTTGGCTGCAAGTAAGTTCCCGAAAATTCGTGAAACACGTGCACCAAAAGTTGCGGAGCTTCGTAGTGTTGCTGACCAACTTGATCCAAAATACCAGTTTATTTTACAAGCTCCGGATGTAGACCCTGAAGGTAATCCAACGATTGTGAAGTTTAGTCGTAAGAACCAATCACAGTATGTGGGATCTGAAACACCAGAAGGTAAACAAACTAAATGGAGCCTGATTTACCAAGACGGTAAATGGATTGAAGGCTAAATAAGACAAATGAAAAATGCTAGCTCAGCTAGCATTTTTTATATCTAGAACAAGAAAAGAAAATTTAATTTTTATGGGGAACAAGAATGTGGAAAAACATTCGGATTTTGTGTCTATTGATTGTTTTATTAATCGTTGCAGTTCAAGCCTGGCGTGACCAAAACCAAGACTGGAATCAGCCTATTGTTGTGGTATTGCACCCAATAAATGCGGATGGTTTACAAACCACACAAGCTTATATTCATCAGCTACAAAACGCTGACTTCCAAACGCTTAAAAGCTACCTAAGTGAATGGTCACAGCATTATCGTGGGCAATCAAGTAACTTTGAAATTCGTTTAGGGCAGCAACTACAGCAGAGGCCGCCTGTAGTTCCTCAAAATGCCAATATCCTGAATGTCATTTGGTGGAGCTTAAAGTTTCGTTTTTATGCATGGCGACAACAGCAACCTGAAGATAGTGGGGCATCACTCAAACTTTATTTAAATTATTATGATCCAAGTTATCAAAAAGTTTTGGTGCATTCGACTGCTTTAGAAAAAGGCCGTATTGGTAGCGTTAATTTGTTTGCTACACGAGAGCAAGCCCCACAAAATCAGGTTGTTATCGTTCACGAGCTATTACACGGCTTTGGCGCAAAAGATAAATATGATTTAAAAACAGGTCAGCCGATTTATCCATTAGGCTACGCACAACCTGAAAAGGTCCCTCTTTATCCACAAACACGAGCAGAAATCATGGGTGGTCGAACACCATTATCTGAACAGACCAATAAAATGCCAAGTGATTTACAAGAAACTGTAATCGGTTTACCGACTGCTCAAGAAATTGGATGGTTGAAATAAAATTGTGGATAAATACTGTTTTATCCCCATCAATTGTTAATAAACGATGCAGATCTTATACAGACAATAAATGTGAAGTGCATCACTATAATGACATTATATAAACTTTCTAATACCTGATAATAAGAGTAGCCATGATGAAAACTGTAGGTAATGATTTAGTTCGTAATCAGCTACATGCTGATCGTAAATGGTATCTAATATTAGGCTTTGTGCTCATTATTTTCGGTTTGGTGTTATTTAGCTCACTGCCATTTGCAACATTTTCGGTTGTTTTCCTATTTGGTATTTTAATGATGATAGGTGGTGTGCTGCACTTGATTGCTGCCATAAGTGTATTTAAGGGCGGTAGCCGATGGCTGTGGGCACTTTTTGGTGTGCTGTATTTAATGGCGGGCTATTACGCATTTTCTACGCCTGTGACTACGGCTGTGGTTTTAACTAGCTTATTATCAATTGCCCTGATTATTGCCGGGATAATTCGTACTATAAATGCATTTTTATTGAGACCAATCGCTGGATGGGGCTGGACCTTATTTTCCGGGTTACTAACACTCGCTACCGGTATTTTAATTTTAGTTTCTAAAGACTCACCTTTTTGGGTGTTGGGAATGTTTTTAGCAGTAGATATTTTATTTCAGGGAATCAACTTTTTAGGACTTGCTTCTGCAATTAAACATTTGCCTTCTAGCTCAAAAACGGTTTCTTAATATAAATAACGAACAAAAGGGCACCTAGAGTGTCCTTTTTTTGTTTTTAGTGAGTGAAGGTCCATCTCATGGTATGGGTCTGTTAAACTAAGCCTTGGTGTTTTAGCGATATGTGTTATGAGTCTTGCAAAGTTAATTAATGAATTAAATGCTCAGCAAAAAAAAGCAGCAACTACTACAGCACAAAACTGTTTGGTTTTGGCTGGAGCGGGCTGTGGCAAGACTAAAACCATTGTTGCTCGCGCAGCTTATTTAATTGATCAGGGGCTGCCAGCCAATCAAATTCAGATTTTAACATTTACGCGCCGTGCTGCGAGTGAAATTGTTGCAAGGGTTGAACAGCATGTTGGAGCACAAGCCAAAGGCCTTCGCGCATCTACTTTTCATACCTTTTGCATGTATTTATTGCGTCGTAATCCGCAAGCGTTTGGTTTAACCCAATTTAGTATTATTGATCGTGATGATCAGTTACTCATGTTTCGCTTATTGAGAGGCAAAGACAAAGATAATGTTTTGCCTAAAGCGGCAGAGCTGTGTGATTTATATTCTTATGCCCGAAATACACAATCTAAGCTGTCTGAAGCGTTACTCAAGCAATTACCTGAAGCATATGAATATAAATCACAAATTGCTGAGTTAATGAAAACCTATGAACAGCGTAAAAGAGAGCGTAATTTTTTAGATTATGATGACATTTTGTCGATCGTCGCTGTTCATTTACAAAACTCGGAAGCACTGACGAATTGGGTTGCAGGCTTTTGCCAAGCTTTATTGGTTGATGAGATGCAAGATACCAATCCTTTACAGTGGGCTCTTTTGCAGCCACTGATTGGTAAGGTGAAATTATTTTGTGTGGGAGATGATGCTCAGTCGATTTACGGTTTTCGTGGTGCCGACTTTGAAAACATTCATTCGTTTAAAGAGCGGATTCCAGACGCAGTAATTCATACTTTAGATTTAAATTATCGCTCGACTCAAGAAATATTAGATTTATCAAATTGGTTACTCGCCCACAGTCCAATCGATTATCAAAAACAGTTACAGGCACATCGTGGCAAAGGACAAAAGCCACAACTCCATTTGTTTGGTAATGAATTTGAAGAAGCCAACTGGATTGCACAAGACTTAATAGAGCGACATCAACAGGGCGCAAATTGGTACGACCATATGGTGTTAGTCCGCTCTGGCTACAGTGCTCGTTATTTGGAAGGTGCATTTATTGCCGCTGAAATTCCGTATCGTTTTATTGGGGGCGTAAAGTTACTTGAATCAGCGCATGTAAAAGATGTGCTCAGTTTATTACGTATTGTGAGTAACCCACAGGATGACTTGGCTTGGATGCGCTTTTTAACCTTATGGGATGGTATTGGTGACGTTGGGGCCAGCAAGTTAGCACAAGAGTTAATGGGTATTAGTGAGGTCGAAGAGCGTTGCCAGCGTTTGGAGCGTCATGGAAAAGTTCCTTTACAGGCTATTTTGATTTTGAAGCAGCTTGATGTGCTACAGCAGCATGTTGAGGCAAGCATTGGTCTAGCTCTTGATGCCTTAAGTGAACAGTTGGAGCAAAACTATAAAACTAAAGATTGGTCACGTCGCGCTAGAGATTTTGATTTAGTCAAACAACTAGCGCGTAAACATGCATCTCTTGGTGAGTTCCTTGAAGAATATGTGCTTGAACCTATTTCAGTTTCTGAAATTGAAAAAGCGGGTGATGATGATTTAGTGACCTTAATTACAATTCATTCGGCTAAAGGTGCAGAACAGAAGGTGTGTTATGTGCCGCATGTCTCACCAAATCAATTTCCATATGCGCGTGCGCAGGGCGATTTTGATGAAGTCGAAGAAGAACGCCGTGTATTGTATGTTGCATTAACACGTGCGGAAAATGAATTGATTTTAACGAAGCAAAATCTCAATACATGGTCACAAGATACATATGACGAACAAGGCCGTAAAATCGAAAGTTATTTCCTAAATGATTTACCTGCTCATTTGGTGCAGGCAAAAATTCATCGGCAAGTTCCGCAGCCATTTGCCAAAAAACAATGGAACACTTCACGAACAGTAAACTTAGGTTTTGGTATCGATCTTGACTAAACTACTGTATAAGACACTGTGAATACTCAAATGTATATTGGCCTTTATTTTGAAGGCTAATTAAGGTTGGAAAATGAAAATATTAGTTCGTAATTTAGATCGTTCAGTGACTGAAGCTGAAGTTTTAGAGCTGTTTAAGGCTTATGGTAAAGTTGAGTCTTGTGTGGTTGTTACCGATAAAGATACAGGTAAATCAAAAGGTTTTGGCTTTGTTGAAATGCCGAATCCGCGTGAAGCCATTAAAGCAATCAAAGGTCTAAATACACTTAAGGTAAAAGGTTACGGTATTCGCGTTAAGGCTGCTGAAGAGTAATACTTTTATGCAACAATTTTTAGCTCTTTCTGTGGTTGCTCCAAATGGAATCTATATAGCCCAAGGTGTAAAGACACTTGAAGTCCGTTCATGGGTGCCTACAGAGTTACCTCTTAAAGATCTATTAATTGTTAAAAACAAGAATTTTTTAATGAATGATGGTGATGAGGGATAATGTAAAATTTATCAAGTCTCTCTGGATTTACCATAAATAACGTTGATTTTATCAATGGAGTCGTTAAGCTAAGAATAGCCATATTGATGGCAATTTTAGAACAGGAAAGTTTAGTTATGTCACGTGTTGCTCGTTATCATGCCGATCGTACCAATCAAAAACTCTATTTTGCGCGCCTAGCGTGTCAACAAGCAGAGCAAACTGATCATGTACAGCAGGTACAAGCGTATCGTGAAACAGCTGTCTTTCACTTGCATGGTGCGATGTTAGCATTTTTGCAAGAACTGGTACGTTATTATCGTTTAAATGACTCGCAGCCGACATTAAAATCGATTGAAGAGCATATGGCGGCAAAAGGACAAGTTTCTCCTGAAGTTTCTGTTTTGCAGCAATTGGCAAAAGATGGTTTTGTTGCAGAGTTAAAGCGTGCTTACCGCATGTGCCAATATGCACCGGAACCTACTGAACCGACACCGGAAGAAGAAACTTCTTCTAATTTGATCATTAAAGTGACTCAGGGGCCACAATCATGGTTACCTGATGTGAAAATTTTGCGTGAATGGCATAGAGAGTTAAGTCATTTAATTGATGGTTTTCGTAACGAAATGGTCGAGTTCTAAAATTAAACTGTCTGAGCGCTTGAAATTTAATCCTAGTGCGCCTATATAAATAAGACGAGAGATGCAAAGTGCAAGGGTGCTTTGCCACCATGTTGAAACATGGAGGAAGTATATGTCTATACAGCAATTGAAAGAGTTATTTGGAAATCAAGAAGCAGTGTTGGAGTTAGTCCAACTCGAAGGTGGTGAGCTCGCCTTGCGTAATGCTGGTTCTGAAAAAGAGCCTTTGGTTAAAATTCAATTTAGTGATGAACTAAAAGAGATATTAGGCGAGCAAACGCCTATCGTTGCCCAGCATATGATTCAAGCTGCTTTATTTGGACTGCTAGAGAAGCAGGTTAATGAATGGCAGGCTGAAGTTGTAGATGAGCAGCCTAAATTCCTAAGTTAAAAAAAGCGTACTCTTGAGTACGCTTTTTTGTATGCGTTAATGATGTGTTGACTGATGCGCAAGCTCGATTTGATTTAAAATATGATGGCTCATATTCTTTGCCATTTCTTCTTTTGCATAGAATACTTCACCAATATTTTCATCTCGAATAACGGCAGCTTCTTCTTTACTTTCTGCACAAATTAAAACCTGAATTTGAGGGTTCAATTGTTTGGCAATATCCACAATCCGGTGAATATCTAAAATATCCATAGGGGAAATCACCAAAAGACGTGCATGCATGATATGAGCCTGAATGAGAACACCAGGTTCAGTTGCTACACCACTTACGGCAGCAATATTTGCTTGACGTAACTTTTCTACAATTTCACGATTTTCTTCTGCAATCACGACTTTAATATTCTGATTAATTAAATTTTCAGTAATACGTCGTCCAACGCCACCATATCCTACAATTACCACTTGATCGCGTAGATAAGCCTGATCGACTTCATCTGGCAACATAGCGAGTGGGTCACCACTACGTTCAAGAAGTCGTGCCAAATGAGAGCGCTCACGAATCCAGCGTTGTACAGGTTCAACTGCCGAGAAAACAAAAGAGTTAAGCGTAATAGAGAATAAAGCACCCGCTAAAATCAGGTTTTGCGCTTCTAGGGTTAATAGACCTAAAGAAACTCCCAGAGTAGCCAAAATAAATGAAAACTCACCAATTTGTGCAAGGCTGGCCCCGACAGTCAAAGCAGTATTAATTGGATAGCGGAAGAATAAAACCAAGGCCATTGCAGCAAGTGTTTTACCCACCATAATAATTGCGATAACTGCCAAAATATGCAGTGGACGCTCGATAAGAATATGTGGATCAAACAGCATTCCTACCGAAACGAAAAATAAAATTGAGAAAATTTCACGTAGGGGAAGAGTCTCTTCTTCTGCACGGTGGCTAAAGTCTGATTCTTTTACGACCATCCCCGCAAAGAAGGCCCCTAAGGCCATTGAAACGCCAAAGATAGCATAAGAGCCATAGGCGATTGAAACAGCTGCTGCTACGACTGTCAGCGTAAATAGCTCTCTTGAACCTAAGCGAGCAACAAACTGCATAATGATAGGCACTACACGCTTGCCTACAATGAGCATGAACGCAATAAAGCCAATCACCTTTAATAGGGTGATTCCAAGCGTTAACCAAATGTTGCCTTGCGCGCCTGCTGGTGCTTTGCCACCAAGTAAAACTGCTGTAGCTGGAAGAAGTACTAAAACAAGTACCATCACTAAGTCTTCAACTAACAGCCAACCTACAGCAATTTTGCCGTTTACTGAGTCTAAAAGACCGCGGTCTCCTAAAGCTTTTAATAAGACAACAGTACTCGCACACGATAGGCTTAAGCCAAAAACCAGAGCGGAGCCAAAGCTCCAGCCCCATAACATTGAAACGCCAATACCAAGTAAGGTGGCAACAGCAATCTGTAAAATCGCACCCGGCAAGGCAATACGACGAACTTGTAAAAGATCATTTAATGAAAAATGCATCCCAACGCCAAACATCAAGAACATTACGCCGAGTTCAGCAAGTTGGTTGGCAAGATGAATATCTGCTTCTATGCCGGGGGTATTCGGACTAATAATAATTCCGGCAATAAGGTAGCCAATAAGAGGGGGAAGTCGTAGTCGGGCGGCTATATAGCCAAAAAAGAGGGCAACACCGAAACCAACAGCAAGTAAAATAATTAAATCTACGTCATGCGGCACTAAAAACTCCTTTTACGTGAGTTAGGCTAAAGACAAGCATAAAAAATGCCAAGGTGGAATATGTAGAAAGTTTAACAAAAAGGCAGGTATAAAAAAAATGCAAAAAAAAACGACTTCTTTAAGAAGTCGTTTTTTTCGACGCTAAAATTATTTGATTTTAGCTTCTTTGAAAATCACGTGTTGACGGATTTTTGGATCAAATTTTTTGATTTCCATTTTTTCCGGCATAGTACGTTTGTTTTTAGTTGTGGTATAGAAATAACCTGTACCAGCTGAAGAAACGAGACGAATCTTATCACGCATTGCTCAGACTCCTTAGATCTTTTGACCTTGAGCACGAAGGTCTGCAATAACCTTTTCGATACCCAATTTGTCAATAATACGCATACCTTTAGTGGTTAAACGAAGACGTACAAAACGTTTTTCGCTTTCTAACCAGAAACGGTGGTGGTGCAGGTTCGGCTCGAACCGGCGCTTGGTTTTGTTGTTGGCGTGTGAGACGTTGTTACCAACGACTGGACGCTTGCCGGTAACTTGGCAAACCTTAGACATGGTGTAACTCCATTGATTTAGCCAACAGCAAATCTGTGGCCAGTCATACTAAATGTAAACGGATGAATTCATTCAAGGGGCGTTTTATACCAAAAATACGATTAAAAGACAAGCGAAATTGGTAAAAACGAGGCATGATCTAGTGTAACAGATCATGCCTTGATCAGTTAACGCAACAAGGTTTTCGAAATGAAGCGATGAATTGGTTTATTGAACGGTGGAAGAATGTATTTCAAGCTATAAAGTTTTGGATTTGACATTACCGAACGTTCATGTGACAGCCCAAAAAAGCCTTCAGGTCCGTGGTATTTACCCATACCTGATGCGCCGATTCCTCCAAATGGCAAGTCATCTTGCGCAACATGGGTAATCACCATGTTAATTCCGAAATGCCCTGAATGAGTATGTTGAGAGATATAATCAGCGCGTGCCTGATCATAATCTAAATAATACATTGCTAAAGGACGCGGGCGACTATTAATAAACTCAATGACCTCTTCGATTTGGTCATATTCTAAAATTGGTAGAACAGGACCAAAAATTTCATTTTGCATAATATCCATTGCAGTTGTTACACCAGTCACTAGAGTCGGTGCAATTTTGCGGACATCATCTAAAATTTCATTTTGCGGATTAACTTCAACAATACGCGCACCTTGATCACGGGCATTTTCGAGATATCCCTGAATACGGTTGTACTGTTTATCATTAATAATAGAGGTGTAGTCTTGGTTGTTACGGAAATGTGGGTACATTCCGGCCACAATCAATTTAAAGTTTTCAATGAACTCGGCAGTTTTTCCGCGTGGCAAGAAAATATGATCTGGCGCAACACAAGTTTGGCCTGCATTCCATAGTTTACCTACAGCAATACGCTGTGCGACATCTTTCATATCTACGGAAGCATGTACCAAAGCAGGGGATTTACCACCCAACTCAAGAATAACCGGAACCAGATTTTGAGCTGCGGCTGCCATGACAGTTTTACCAACAGAAGTCGAGCCAGTGAAAATCATTTTGTCGAAAGGCAAATGACTAAACGCATCAGAAATTACGCCGCCGCCATTTACCACCCCAACCAGCTCTTGTGGGAAGGCTTCAGAAAGTGCATTTTCAAGAACCTGTCCAAAATTTGGAGAAGCACTCGAAATTTTGATCATGGCATGGTTACCTGCAGCCAAAGCACAAATAAGTGGTCCAACAGACAGTAGTAACGGGTAGTTCCATGGTGTAATAATGCCAATTACGCCCATTGGTTGATATTGTACCCAACCTTTTGCTGGCTGATGTAATACACTGATATGGCGTTTTGATGGTTTCATCCATCCGGTCAGGTTCTTACTGTAATATTTGATTTGTTCAAGACAGGTAAGCAACTCACCAATTTTGGTTTCCATAATGGCACGATTGCCATAATCAAGGTTAATTGCTTCGGCAATCTGATCTTGATATTTTACCAAGACTCTTTTAAGACGAGCTAAACGATCAATACGCTCTTTAGCAGTGGGTACCGGATGACGTAAGTAGGCAATCTTTTGCTGCTCAAGCAAATCTTGTAAATGCTTAACATCATAAGGAACCTGAGTCTCTGGATTTGTTTTTGTTTGACTGTTCATCGGTACTTACCAAATATACTGATATACTTATTTTTTAGAGTAAATACTCTAAAGAGTCAAGTTGGTTTCTGTGTGCAAGTCTTAACCATATGAATTAACGAAGGTTATTAAAATGTCTCTACCTAAAGCTTTGAAGACAAAAGACCGGATTTTACAAATCAGTTTGCAGCTTTTTAATGAGCGTGGCGAACGGTCTGTCACTACCAATCATATTGCTGCAGAGTTGGGCATTAGTCCTGGAAACTTGTATTATCACTTTCGAAACAAGCATGAAATTATTAAAGAATTAATGTATCAATATCAGGTCGAGACTTTGGAAATGCTATCTTTACCTGAAGACAGACCATTAACGACCAATGACAAAATTAACTATTTTCAAGTGCTCAGCGGCCAGTTATGGAACTATCGTTTTATTCATCGTGATGTTTATCACTTAGTTGAAAGTAACGAAGACTTTAAAAAGATCTATCCGCGATTTGCGGGACAGGTGATGCAACAAGGACAACGAATTTATCAGGCCTTTGTTGATGCAGGACTTATGAAAATGACAGCTTCTGAAATTGAAGCTTTAATTATTAACCTTTGGATTGTCTTAACCAACTGGACCAACTTTCTATATATGTCTGGGCATATTAGTGACAACAATCACCTTGAAGAGAAATGGGTCTGGCAAGCATTACGTCAAATGGTTTTCTTAGAAGGCCCTTATTTGATGGGTGAAAGCCGTGCGACTTATGAACAATTGTTAGAATCACTTGGACCCTCTGATCTTTTTGCAAGCTTGTCATCCTTAAAAGATGAATAGTTGTGCTTGTTTATTTAGAGCGCTAGAATACTCGGCTTATCAAAATTTTGTCTCAATTAAGTGATATTAACCAAATGAATATGACCACTGCCAATACAGCCCGTTTACTGATTACTTGTGAAGACAAGCCTGGGATCGTACAGGCTGTATCGAGCTTTTTGTACCACCAAGGTGCAAACATTACCGCGCTTGATCAGTATGCGACGGAAGCTCAAGGCGGGCGTTATTTCATGCGTGTTGAATTTGAACTTGATCATTTACAGTCACGTAAGGATGCTTTAATTCAGACTTTCGCTGCAAATGTTGCTGAACGTTATGGCATGCAATGGCGTCTTGCTTTTGTAAATGATGTTAAAAAGGTTGGTATTTTAGTTTCTAAAGTCGACCATGCTTTGCTTGAGTTATTGTGGCGCCATGCTCGTGGTTCTTTACCTTGTGAAATTACCCACGTTATTTCTAACCATGAAGATTTACGTGAAGCAGTTGAAAACTTTGGTATTCCGTTTACTGTGATTAAGGTAACTAAAGACAATAAAGCAGAAGCCTATGCTCAAATTCATGAAATGATGCAGGGTAATGACTTATTAGTTCTAGCGCGCTACATGCAGATTTTAAGTGAAGATTTCGTTTCTAAATGGGAAATGAAAATCATCAATATTCACCACTCATTCTTACCTGCTTTCGTTGGGGCAAATCCATATAAGCAAGCCTATGAAAAAGGTGTGAAGTTGATTGGTGCAACAGCTCACTATGTGACTGCTGATCTAGACCAAGGCCCAATTATTGAGCAAGACGTTGAACGTGTGAGCCACGATTATAATGTTGAGCAGTTACGTGAGCTTGGCGAAGATGTGGAACGTAATGTGTTAGCTCGTGCTGTTAAATGGCATTTAGAAGACCGAATCATTGTAGATGGTAATAAGACGGTTGTTTTCTAATTACCTCATATTTTTAAAAGCACACTTTTGAGTGTGCTTTTTTATGGCTAAAATAAAATTAAAATGTTATAACATAACTATGATTTGAGGTTTCATTGATTACGTTCAATATAGTTGCTTAATGTTTTTTTTAAGTTGAGCACGATTTGATAAGTAGTATCTGAAACCAACAAGTTTTAGTGCATTGTCTAAACATGAGAAAAGTAAAGTGATATCACTTTATGAAGTTAGATCGCACAATACTGGAAAGTGTTTTCGCAAAAAAAGTAGTTGCAAATGAAAACACTTCTCATTTATTATTGTGGCACTTTATTGTTCTATCCGATGTTTGAAATCGTTTCTATAAATTGAAGTCGACTTCATCATCCATTAGGTAATTAGATTCTTATGAGTCAATCTTCCGCAGCCTTAAACTCTCCCAATCCGATGAAAAAGAAAGTCATCACGGCACTAATTGCGGTTGCAATTGGTCATATCGGGGTCTTATGGGCAGTTAGCCACATTAAGCCTGCTGAACTAAAGCCAATTGATAAGAAGCCTTTACAAGTCCGCTTTGTAAAAATTCAAGAACAACCAAAACCTTTACCACCGAAACCGAAAGAACCGCCTAAAAAGCCGGAACCTAAAAAAGAAGTGAAAGAAGTTAAGGTTGTTGAGAAACCTGTGACTCCGCCTAAACCAGTGGAAAAAATTCAGCAGGTGAAAAAGGCTGAAACTCCTAAACAAGCAGTAAAGACAGAACCTAAAGTTGAACCAAAAGTAGTGACCCCAACAACTACTGTGACTGAAAAAGTCGTTGAAAAGCCAAAGCCAGTGGTGCAAGAAGCACCTAAAGCTCAACCTGCGCCAGATCCATCACCAAAACATGTTTCAATTGGTGGTTCAGGTGTGCAGTGGAGCCGTTCACCACGTTTGACTGTTTCACCAAAAGATTTACAAGGCGAAGCGCGTTCGGTTGTTGTACTGATTGAAGCCGATGAAAAAGGTAAGATTACCAACGTACGTGTAACACGAAGCAGTGGCATTTCAAGTCTAGATGACAAAGTTGTCCGTGCTGTACGTGGTGCAAAATTTAAACCTTATATGGAAAACGGTGTTGCTTATCCAATTAAAGCCGAGCAACCCTTTGATTTAACCCCTTAAACGAATTTGAGTCCCAACGGCTAACCTTAATCAGGAGTTCTAATATGAACTTTTCAATCTATTGGCAACATGCAGATGCAGTGAGTAAAACTCTGTATTTCATTTTATTGGCAATGTCGATTGCTACCTGGACAGTTTTCATCTTACGTTTGATGGGGACTCGCCAATTAAAACAACAAGCTTACGCTCAACTCTCTAAAGCTATTAGTTCGCTAAAAGCAAAGTTACAGCCTTTGAGTTTTGAACAGCGTAAAGCAGTTGCAGAGCAAGCACTATTGCGCCAAATTTCTGCTGAAAAAGTCAATGCTGAAAAAGGTATTTCTGTTTTAGGAACAATTGCTTCAATTGCACCATTTGTTGGTTTGTTTGGTACGGTATGGGGTATTTTCCACGCGCTGGTTGCTGTAGGTAAGAGCGGACAAGCAGGTTTGGCTCAGGTGGCTACACCAGTAGGTGAAGCACTTATTATGACTGGTCTTGGTCTTGCAGTTGCGATTCCTGCGGTATTGGCTTATAACATTTGTGTACGTGCTAATCGTGGTCTTGCTCATGATTTACAAGATCAAGCACACAGTTTGTTAATCGACACCATGTTGCAGCAAGACTCAACTGTAAAGTCTGATGTTAAAACTGCAGAGCAAAGTTATGTTGGAGGTCAAGCTTAATGGCTTTTCAATTGGGTGAAGACCACGATAGTGGCATAAATGAGATGAACCTCATTCCGCTAATCGACATTATGTTGGTGTTAATGATCATCTTTTTGGTCACAGCAACAGTTGCCAACCCATCGATTCCATTAACACTGCCTAAAACAACTGCTGAAATTATTGATCCACCACCAAAAGCAATTACGATTAGTATCAATGCAAATGGTGAAGTGGCTTGGGATACTCAAGTAATTAGTCTTGATGAGCTTCAAAAACGTTTCCAAGAAGCAGGTCAAGGTGCGGTTAAACCAACCGTTCAACTTCGTGCTGATAAAGAGTCGAAGTACGATACGGTAGCTCAGGTAATGTCTCGCGCCAGTGAAGCCGGACTGAGCGATATTGCCTTTGTAAGTGAAAACTAAAATTTAGTTTACTCAATAAAAAAGCAACCAAGTCGGTTGCTTTTTTATTGCTCTAATTTAGTGATCTTTCATTAGATGCTGGAATTTACTATATAGCTTTAATAGCTTAGGTGGAATCGCAAAGTTGCAATAACCTTGTGAAGGATTCTTTGCATAGTAATTCTGATGATATTCTTCGGCTGGATAGAATGTCGGGGCAGGAGACAGCTCAGTCACAATATCAAGATCGTCATCTTTTAACGTTTGAATCGTGTGTTCTGCTGCCTGTTTTTGCTCTTCATTAAAATAGTAAATAACAGAGCGGTACTGAGTACCAATATCATTACCTTGGCGATTTAAGGTCGTTGGATCATGCGTTGCAAAGAACACATCAAGTAACTGAGAATATGTAACTTGTTGTTCATCAAAGTCGATGAGAACTACTTCAGCATGCTGAGTGTCACCTTGACATACTTGCTCATAAGTTGGCTGAGTTGTATGCCCACCAGCATAACCACTTGTTACTTTTTCTACACCACGTATTTGTAAAAATACGGCTTCGACGCACCAAAAACAGCCGCCGCCAAATAATGCCTGTTGCATTGTTTTTCCCTCTATTTCCTGCCTATTACAATAGGGTCTATCTATCTAGATTACAAAGTAAAGCGTGTATAAAAAAGTAAAGAAAAAGAGAATAACTTATTTAGTTTTCGATAGCCACCAACAGATCCTCTATATTTAAAGGGTTTTTAAATAAGCTTCTAAATTGGAGAATGTTCCATTAAATCCTTGCGTCATTCCATCGCGTGCAGAATCAAAAGTTGAGTTACCAATATCGTCAGAGTTCCACGGTTGCCAAGTAATTGTGACTTTTGTTTTATTATCAATATTTTCAAAAGTTGTGGTTGCTAACATTTCTAATGGCCATGTCGGTGACATAGGGTGTCGTGTGCTGTTACCGTCTTTGTCTGAAAAAGATTGAATAAACGTTAATCGCTCATTAGGTACAATCTCACGAAACACTTGCTTACCCCACATTTGTGTTCCATCGGGTCCTTCTAATCCATAGTGATAAGTGCCACCAACTCTAAAATCCATTGAGGTATGAATGATTTTGAAATTTTTTGGACTCATCCAATTTTGTAAGTGATTAATATCAGTATGTACCTTAAATACAAGATCACGAGGTGCATTAAATACTTTAGAAATACTAAATGGTGTAATTTTTTCTGTCATGATTATTTTCTTTTATTAGAAAACTGGTTAATTTACAAATTGAATAAGTTATACAATTACTTTGTAATTTTTGTAGATCATATTCAATGCTCTCAAAGTGTTCTTCTAGTATTTGGCGAAAATAAGCCTATAAAATATCAAGCAGACTCTAGTCAGCTTTGGGTAAACCTTGTCGCACAATTTGAGAGAAGTGTTCACTACTCTGATCTGAAAGTTGTTCAAAATGCTCAGTACGTGGATTGATATGTGCGATTTGATACCACTGTTTTAAACTAATATTTTGATTAAGTGCTTTAAGATCATATAAATAATTAGGTAAGTAACCAGACGCAATTAAGCGATAATCTTTAGGAAGTTGATATGGGTTAATGGCTTGAACCATATCAAAAATCAAGGTTGTGCAATTACTTGTGAGGGTGTTATACCATTTTGGCTGTGCACGTAGCTCATCTGACTTTTTAAGATATTCTAAAAATAGTGCTTTTTGTTCAGAGCGAGGCATATTGACCGGGAAATTATAAACTTGCTCTTTACGAATGTTGCTACGTGTGTAGACAATATCTTTTTCATCAGATGCAATTAAGCTCAGTTCATATTTTCTAAAAAAACCACCAATTGCCGAAAATTCTTCAGTCTTTTCTTTTCGAATTTCGATGGAAAAAACTAAAGGTTGTTGATTTTTAAATTCGAAACTGACTAGCGTATGGGCAATTTGTGGCCCCATCCAGTAAGAGGTAATGATATTTATGCCATTTAACTGGTTCAGGTCAAAAGTACGGGTTTCCCAGCGGACATCATAGGTTCCATCAGGATGCCAGTTGAAGTTACGGACATTATGCAAGGTAATAACATCGCCGTGTTTTTCGTAACTTAGCATATTGGCAACTTCAGGGTTCCAGTCACGGTCTTGACGTGCAGTAATCGAAAAATACCAAACCAGAGAACAGGCAAAAGCTAAAAGATAAATCAGGATATCTGTACGACGGCTAATGATATGTCCATTGAAATATAAGCCTGCCATACTTAGAGCAAAGGCAATCCATATGCCAATAATAATACGGCTGCCTAACCAGCCAAAGGGTTGTTGGACCCATAAGGCTAAGCATACCCAAATGCTGGAAAGCACAATAAACAACGTGAATAAACTATGTAAAGCGCCGAAAGCGAGGGCGATAATAAATTCACGTGTTCCGATATTGTGCATAGGCGACCAGAAAATTATTTTTTATAAGTGGCAAATTCGAATGAAGTTCCTGATTTTTCATCTACTTGCTGTTCGCTTGCAGTTTTATGAAATTCACTCGGTATAGTTGGATAATGTGCATCACCTTGTACATCTAAGTCAACATGAGTGAGCTCAAGACGGTCTGCAATTGACAAGGTTTGCTTAAAGATTTCACCGCCACCAATAATGAATAAAGCTTGCTTTTCGGTGTTTTTGGCATCTTCTAAAGCAGCATTTAAAGCATCTTCAATTGAATACGCAATTTTTACGCCGTCAAAATGCCAGTTAATGTCACGGGTAATTACCCAGTTCACACGGTTCGGTAGAGCACGGCCCATAGACTCAAGGGTTTTACGGCCCATGATCACCACACCACCTTGTGTGATTTCTTTAAAGTGTTTTAAGTCGGCAGAGATATGCCATGGCAACGCATTGCCTTTACCAATACAGTGATTTTTGTCCATTGCGACAACGTGGACAACTTCTACATTTTGCCATGCCATAATTTTATTCTCTAAACCGTAATCTAATGAAATTTAAGCCGTCGTTATACTGCAACTGGTGCTTTAATTGCCGGATGTGACTCGTAGCCTACAATCTCGATATCTTCAAATTTAAAGTCGAAAATATCTTTAACCTCCGGATTAAGTTTTAATTGACAAAGTGGTAATGGCTCACGCGTCAATTGTAGTTTTGCTTGCTCAAAATGGTTGGCATAAAGATGCGTATCGCCACCTGTCCAAACAAAATCACCAACACCTAAGTCACACACCTGAGCAATCATATGGGTGAGTAGGGCATAGCTGGCAATATTAAATGGCACGCCTAAGAATACGTCAGCACTACGTTGATAAAGCTGGCATGACAACTTGTTGTCTTGTACAAAAAATTGGAAGAGTGTGTGGCAAGGTGGTAAAGCAACTTGTCCGGCTTCATTTGGGTTCCAGCCAGAGACAATTAAACGGCGTGAATTTGGGTTGGTTTTAATTTCATTAATTAACCATTTAATTTGGTCAAAACCATCTTGGTTATAAGTACCATCGGCATTTTTGGTTGCGCCGAAATTACGCCATTGATGGCCATAAACTGGACCAAGTTCATGTTCTGGGCGGCCGAAACGGGCAGTTTGTTCTGCTGTTGCCCATTCATCCCAAATGGTGACTTTATTGTCTTGTAAGTACTTAACGTTAGTATCGCCTTTTAAGAACCAAAGTAACTCAATCACGATAGAACGAAAGTGAACTTTTTTTGTGGTGAGTAAAGGAAAACCCTTAGAGAGATCAAAACGCATTTGATGACCAAATACAGAACGGGTTCCTGTGCCTGTACGGTCGCCTTTGTCACCGCCATTATCAAGGATATGTTGTAGAAGGTCTAAATATGCACGCATAACACTCTCGAGTTCGGATTAATTCCATAAAATAAAAGGGAGACGGTTCATGGATCAATAAACCGTGGAAGATAATAGCATGCTTTAGGAATAGTAAAAACGAGCTAAACTTTATGCTTAAAAACGCTTGGCACGATTTTGATAAATTGAAACAAGAAAAAATCCAACCAGTACAAAGCCTAAAGCTTGTATTGTTGCGATCCAATTGTGTTGAGGGGGCAGTAACCACATCACAATAACAACAATAATGAGAGGGTAAATTCCAAGCAGAAACTGGAGTTTAGATTTATATGAGCTGTGCTCTGGAATTTTTGTTTGTAAATATTGCCCGAAATGAAGCCCGAACCCTAACACGAGGCTCAGAATAGTGTAAGTCGACGATAAAGGCTGAACTTGATTGGCTGCATAAATTGCAGCACAAACGACAATAATAAAGATGAGTTTGATGTGACGTGGTGCGTTATACCAATAAGCCAACATAAAAAATGAGCCTATTTGTTAAATAACGATTGTGGTGAAAAAATAAAAGCAGCAAGTGCCATAAATGCAATGCCTTGGACGCCCCAGATCAACAAGTTAGGCATGGTTTTTACAAAAATAAGTGCAAACAAGAGGGCAATAGGCACCCACGTAAATAGGCGGTAAAGTAAACCAGTCGGGTTACTTTGAGCAAAATGCAATTTAAAGTAACGGCAGATTAAAAAAATAACCCCAGTTCCTGTAAACATTAAAATAGTATCTAAGGGCAATGGTTGATATTGATATAACCCAATACAGATTAAGAGGGTAATAATTAAGATCATTAATTTTTTAAAAGTCGGGACTTGCGTATTAAACCAGAATTCCAGCATGGCGAATCTTCTTTCTTGGGAGATAAAAACTGTAGCATAAAAAAGAGGAGCCGAAACTCCTCTGATTTAGATGTTAACTGTTCTTTTGAGGGCCCCAGTCATAAATTTTCTTTTGGTAGGCATACCACATCATCCAAAGGCCAATGAGTAGCATTGGAACGGTGAGGATTTGTCCTTTCGTCATCCAACCAAATAAGATAAAACCTTGGTCAGCATCTGGTTGACGGAAGAATTCCATTACAAAGCGTGCAACACCATAACCCATTAAAAATAGGGCAGATACGGCCATACGTGGGCGTGGTTTTGAGCTAAACCACCACAAAACAATGAATAGAATTAGACCTTCACAAAGCGCTTGATAAATTTGAGAAGGGTGACGAACTAAATGTAATGGGTCGGTTGGGAAAATCATTCCGAACGGATAATTCGGATCTGTAACCGCACGACCATATAATTCTCCACCAATAAAGTTACCGAAGCGTCCAAACATTAAGCCTGTCGGTACACAAGGGGCAATAAAGTCGAGTGTCTGGAACCATGTTTTTTGATATTTTTTACACCAGAATAGCATTGCGATCATGACGCCTAAGAAGCCGCCGTGGAAGCTCATACCACCTGTCCAGACTTGGAAGAGCCAGATCGGGTTTTCAAGGAATTTATCAAACTCATAGAAAAGCACATAGCCGATACGTCCGCCGAGTACAACTCCTAAGGCGCCGTAAAACACCAGATCGGAAACCATGTCCGATGTCCAGCCATCACGCTGTTTGGCACGGTAGGAAGCGAGTCCCCAAGCACATAAAAATGCCAATAAATACATGAGTCCATACCAATGGACTTGAAGAGGTCCTAGATGTATTGCGACCGGATCGATATTAGGATAGGTCAGCATTGCTGCTCCTTGATCTTACGTTTTGACAGATTGTAGCGGAATGATGTGAAAAATGTTGTACATTCAATGTGTAAACATAGGGAACAAGAATCAATGTGTATTGTGGCTTTAGCATGGCATGTTCTGGATGATATGCCCTTGTGTCTGATTTCAAACCGTGATGAGTTTTATCACCGACCAACAGCATTATTGCATCAATGGGAACATACGCCAATCATTGCAGGGCAAGACTTACAGTCGGGTGGTACTTGGATGGGGGTTACCCCGCAGGGCCGATGGGCTGTGTTAACCAATTTCCGTGATGGACGTGATAAAAAACAATATGAAACTTCTCGTGGTCATTTGGTTCAGGCTTTTTTAGAGTCTGATTTATTACCGATTCGCTTTGCTCAGCAATTAGAACAACGGCAACAGAACTTTGCTGGTTTTAACCTGTTTATGGGGACTGCTGATCAAGCGGTCTACATGAGTAACCGTGGTGAGGCTCCTCAAGTATTAGCCAACAGCGTTTATGTGGTTTCGAATGGTTTAATGTCCGATCACTGGGAGAAAACCAGACATTTACGCACACGTTTTACGCAAGAGTTCTTGCCTATGCATCAGCACAAAACAGAAGAGTTAAGCTTGCAACATGCAGCGTGGGATATTTTAGAAGATGAGCGCAAGGTCACCACAGCATTGTTGCCAAATACAGGCATTCAACCAGAAATGGAAGAGTTGTTATCATCGACTTTTATTCAAAGTCCAGTATATGGAACCCGGTGTTCGAATTTTTTAAGAATGACCAATAATGAATGGATTTGGTTGGAAAAGACCCAGCAAGGCGAACATAGCGGCCAAATTGTACAGCAGCAGGTGCCTCTAAACCGTTAAAAGAATGCCGATCACTTGATCGGCATTTTCTAGGAAGAAATCAATTAACCAGCAATAACACCGCCATCTTTACGGGTAATAACTACAGTTGCCGAACGTGGGCGCGCAGTTTTGTTGCTTGGATCTTTTTGTGTGGCAGGCCAGTTACTTTCTGGTTTTGCATAACTTGCCGAGTCTTCACCAGGATGCTGAACATTAATGAAAATAGCTTTGTAGTCAGGTGTCATAGCAATACCAGTAATTTCACATTGCTTTGGTCCAACTAAGAAACGACGTAATGTTGCGTCTGTAACTTTAGCACCGGTTATAGTTTGCTGACCATTTGATGTAGTTGCCGCACCACCATCACCAATTTGACCTGGTAGGGCAGCAAGCATCATACAGTTGGTGACATCTGTATAAGCGCCGTCATCTGTTTCAATCCAGAGAACACCGCGTGGGTCAAACCACATACCATCTGGAGACGAAAAGTCGTTATTGTCTGTTAAGCCTGACAAATTGATATTTGAAGCCATCGAAGCTTCTGCACCGAACAGATAAATATCCCATTTGAAGGTTTCAGCAGTGGTTTTGTCATCGGCTTCTCTAAAACGGATGATATGACCGTTCACATTTCCTTTTTGTTCTTTTGTGCCTGCATACAGATCGGTATAGTTGCGAGGGTTAGCCGCATCTGTAGGGTAATCTTTACCACGGTTTGAGTTATTTGTAAGTGTGACATAGATTTCGCCATTGATTGGGTTAACTGTAGCCCACTCTGGGCGATCCATTTTAGTTGCTCCGACTGAATCTGCCGCCAAGCGTGCAAAAGTGACTACCTCTGCCTGAGATTTAAATGGATAGGTAGTGTTACTTTCATTTAAACCATTTTTACCGTAGGCAAGTTCAATCCATTGACCTGAACCATCGTTATTAAACTTGGCAACATACAACTTACCTGAGTTCATATATTTGTCACCAGCTGCATAGCCGCCGTTTATATCTTTTGTATCCCACACTGCGGTTGAAACAAACTTATAGATATATTCGCCACGAGAGTCATCCCCCATATAAAATGCGATTGGTTGACCTGCTACGGCACGGCATGCACTGTCTTCATGGGCAAAACGGCCTAATGATGTGCGTTTAACCGGATTTTGGCGGTTATCAAATGGGTCAATTTCGACCATCCAGCCAAATGTGTTTGGTCCATTGCGGTAATCTTGAGTTGCTTGAGCGGCTTTTACATCGGCATTCCAGCGGTCATATAGGTCTTGCGCCTCTACTTGACCAATTGCGGTTTCCCAACCGTAGCGAGAGCTTGATCCTGCTTTAAGACCATAGCGTTTAAGAGCAATAATTTCTTCTGGAGTACGTAGCGCATCATCAGTTGTACTACGCGCAAAATAACCAATGAAGTTTTCTTCCGTGGTTAAGTATGTTCCCCAAGGTGTATAGCCATTACCACAGTTGTTGTGTGTACCACGAGTCTGGCGGCCAGCAGGCGAAAAACGCGTCGAAAGTAAGTTAGATCCTGCCGCGGCACCAGCGAAGTCCATGACTGTAGAACCTGTAATACGTCTATTAAAAATAGAGTTTTTTACAACTTCGACTTTTTGAGTAGTAGGGTCTTTTTTGATTTGGACTACAGAAACCCCATGGGCATTGGTTTCACGAATGACTTCGTCTTCTGGGCGGCGTCCATCAACTTTGGTTGGACCTTTAGGGTGTAGAAAGGTTTGGTTGATGTATTCGTGGTTCATCACCAATAAACCTTGTGCTGAAACAGTGTCATCAAAACGGTTTGTTGATGTGTTTAAACCAAAATAGTGCATACCATCATGGCAGTCACCTGAGCGAAACTGGAAGCTTGGACCAGATGGAATATTGTTATCGTCCCAATCACCAAAAGAAGGATTAAGAGAATCACCTAAAGCGTAAATTACATTTGCTTCGTAACCTTCTGGTACGGTCACAATATCATTTAAATTTTTAGCAACTGGCGTAAAGGTAAGTTTTTCAGGCTTTTTGTTTGGATCGACTGGAGCAGTTCCACCGTTATTAGAACCAGAGTCATCGTTATTATCATTACAGCCCGTTAAAGTAGAGGCTAAAGTTAATGCCACAGCACCGCTTGCTGCTTTAGTAATGAGGCTACGACGGCTCACATATTGGTCTAAAACATCACGAAAGTGAATATTGTCTGAAGTGTTGTTGTCTAATTCCTGATCTTCATGATATGGCGTCAAATCGTTCATATTAAATTCCTAATTCAAAATAAGTTTTTTATAAAAGTCTTGATTAGCTTAAATTTTGAATATGACGAGGTCTTGACGTTTTAATGATAACTTAATGAAAAATTTGATCGTTTAGTCAAAAAAGAAAAGGGCTTTTTATTTTTATAAATGCTTTTAAATAAAAGAAACCTGCATAAAGCAGGCTTCTTTTGAGTTGCGCTAAGAATTATTTCTTCACAACAGATGGTGCGATAGGGTCAGCTGTAATATAGCCAACTGCTGCTGCAAAACGATCTTTGTAGTTTGCACGAACAAGAGGATCAAGCGTTGCTTTTACTTTATCGTGTAATGGAGATTCCCAGTCACCAGGGTGCTGGAAGTTACTCATGATGTAAGTCCAACCATTTACAGAGTCAACTGCGTGCAAACCTGTAGATTCTGCGCCAGCAGGTGTTGATAAGATACGACTTAATTGTTTGGTATCAACATTATATGCCCATAAGAAGTTATTTACGTGCATACCACTATCTTCACCAATGAAGAGGGTACGTAAATTTTCAGAGAACTTAATGTTATCTGGGTTGGCAATTTTATCTGCATTTGCAGTATTACCTAAAGCATCAGCAGTTGTTAGGTCTTCACCCACTAAAGCTGCAGGTGGTTCCATATGAGTCGATACCCATTCACTGTTAATAAGCTGACCTTTGTTATCAACTTGGCTGCCTTTTAACGTATGTGCGTAAATTGCACCAGCTTTTGGACCTTGTACTTGAATATCAGTAGTTTTATCAACCATAGAAGACTGTACATAAGACATCGCAGAGTAAGCAATTTTGTCTTTGATATTTACAGTTGTGCCTTCCATCTTAGTAAAGCCCATACTTGCACCAACCAAGGCTGCATAACGATGCGTTTCTAAGAAAGCCGCTTCACGTTCTTTACCAGGTACAAGTTTTACCCAGTTGTCTTTACCGCTATAACGGATTTTGGTGTAGCTTGCATCTTTTGGATCAGACGTTTTTACATCCATCAGGTCGGTAATCTTATATTGATCAGCCCAGCTCTTTACTTCAGCACTTGTCGCGTGACCAAGGTTAATCCATGAAATATCACCGGCACCAGCACCTACGCCTGAGGTTTGCTTCCATTTAGCAACATAGAGCGTACCCGCAGATAAGTCTTTTTCTTTATCTGCAACAAACATGAATAAACCGCCATTTGTTGCATCATCACCCATCAATGCAGTGCGGTTATCTGGCATAACTTGAATAAGTTCGTGAGAGATACGACCTAAACAGTAATGTTTTTTGATTGAACCTGTACCATCCGTATTTACAGTAACTTCTGGTAAGTGACCGTAGTGGTAAGGATTACCTTTTGTACTGTCGCCAAATAAGTTTTTGCTAAATACTGGTAAATAGCTTCCAGCAACATTGTTTGCATCTGGTTCATATTCTTCACTCGACAGGTGAGTTCCCCATGGAGATAAACTTGCACCACACGTGATCCATAAACCGTTTACTTTAGAGGTATCAACATTGTGGTATTTAACAAGGGTTAAATGACCAGTTTTAGGGTCTTGGTCTAAAGTTAAAATCGCAATTGGAGATGGTAGTAAACCATACATAGACGCTAAGCTTTGGTCACGAGTCGTATATTCAAATTGAACTACGTGAAATACAGGGTTGCCAGTAACACCTAAAGCTTGTTTGTCTGCATCGGTAAAGTCACGGCCTGTTGCTTGTTTAAAGCTAATTAAAGAGCTTCCGTCCGGGCAGTCAGAGAAGAATTGACGTTCTTGGCCTGGTTTTGACTTATCAATAATTGGTTGATTATTAATATCAACATAACCACCCGCCAGAATTTTTCCACCTTTACCGTCTGCAACCAAATCACCTGTGGTAAAGAAAGGCTTATACGCTAATGTGTAGTCAGTTTTTGAGCCATCTTCCCAATTAATTGAAAGGCTTGATGTAACAGTTGTGGTTGCCATCGCCGCTGGGTTAGCTAAAGATGGCGCAGCCATTGATGTAAAGGTTGCGTTTTTAAAGTTTACTGTTGGTGGTGGAGTAACAACATCTGAATCATTATTGCTGTCATTACAGCCTGCTAACGTTGCTGCCGTAGCCATCGCACCTAATGGAAGAAAAGGAATCCCCGTAAACCATTTTAAAATATCGCGACGTGTTGGGTGGTTAGAAGCAGTTGTCATAATAAATCCGTAACTTTTGTGTGTATATTTGTTGAGTCGATTCTATGGATTGGAAATGACACTTTTCTTACATTTTTAAGTCACTTTGAAGACAGTTTATGGTTTGATTAATTAAGACGATTTAAAAGTAAAAAGCCCAAATTTTAATATTTGGGCTTTTAAAGAGAAGTTTTAAATTATTCGGCAGTCTGGCTTTTTCTCTTCTCAAGAATCTTACCGAACAGTAGGCCTATTTCAAAAAGTAACCACATTGGAATAGCTAACATCACCATTGAAATCGCATCTGGTGGAGTAATAAACATTGCAACAAAAAAACAGCCCACAATAATAAAACGTCTTTTTTCAGCAAGGCTTTGCGTATTTACTACACCAATTAAAATCAGTAATAAGGTCGCGATAGGAATCTCAAAGGTCACACCAAATACCAAAAATAGCTTTAAACAGAAGCTTAAATAACTATTAATATCGGTCATTGGTGCTACTGTTTCAGGTGAAACGCTAATAAAGAAATGTAATATGGCAGGCAAGGTAATGTAATAAGCAAAAGCGACACCTGCATAAAATAGGACAATACTACCAATCAGTAATGGAAGCGCTAAATGGCGTTCTTTTTGATAAAGCGCAGGGCGAACAAAAGACCATATTTCATAAAGAATAAATGGCATTGCAAGCATAAGTGCGACAAATAAATTAAGTTTAAATGGCGCCATAAAGGTTGCTGTTACATCTGTTGCAATCATTGACGATGATGCAGGGAGTTGTAACCTTAAAGGCTCAGATAATAATTGGTAAGTATTATTTCGAAAGGGTAATAAACAAAAGAATAAGAATAATGTTACCCCTACAATCCTGAATAAATGGCGTCTTAAAACAACCAAATGATTCATGATTGGCATTTGGTCTAAGTTTTCTTGACTATTTACAGTGGTTGAAGGCAGTTGGTTCATACGGCAATCTTCAATTCAACAGGAGATGTTTCTGCAATATCAGTTTGAGTCACTAAAGGCGTAGGTTTAGCAACATACGGTACTTTGTAATGGTCTGATATAGGAATACATTTCCGAAGGGACTGTTCTAAATTTTGTGTAAGTACTTAATTTTCATTTATCCTTCAGAGGATAATTACAAAAGGTACTTCACATGGATGAAGCAACAATCAAAAGTATGGCTGCCGAATTGGCTAAAGGTCTAAAAACACCAGAAGACTTAAACCAAATGACAGCAGTCTTTAAAAAATTCATGATTGAAACTGCACTCAATACTGAACTTTCAGACCATCTCGGTTATGAAAAGCATCAGCCCAAGAAAGGCTCAAATAGCCGTAATGGGTTTAGTTCTAAAACCATTACAACTCAAGATGGACAACTGGCTTTAGATATTCCCCGTGATCGAGAAGGTTCATTTGAGCCACAAATTATCAAAAAGCACCAAACACGCATCACCAGTATGGATGACCAAATCCTCTCACTGTATGCAAAAGGAATGACTAATAGGGAAATTGTAGCCTTCTTCAAAGAAATGTACGATGCCGATGTGTCAGCATCTCTCATCAGCAAAGTTACCGATGCTGTGATTGAGCAAGTGACTGAGTGGCAAAATAGAGCCTTAGATAGCCTTTATCCTGTTGTCTATCTTGACTGTATTGTTGTCAAAGTCCGTCAGCACTCCAATGTGATTAACAAGTCCGTATACCTTGCTTTAGGCATCAATATGGATGGGCAAAAAGAATTACTGGGTATGTGGATTGCTCAGACAGAAGGTGCCAAATTCTGGCTGTCAGTCATGACAGAGCTAAAAAATCGAGGAGTACAGGACATTCTTGTTGCCTGTGTAGATGGATTAAAAGGCTTCCCTGACGCGATAGCCTCTGTTTACCCTCATACTGATATTCAACTGTGTATCGTGCATGTTGTACGCAATAGCCTGAGATTTGTAAGCTGGAAAGACTACAAAGCTGTTACGTCGGGTCTGAAAGCGATTTATCAGGCAAGTACAGAGGAAAATGCTTTAAAATCCCTAGACATCTTCTGTGATCAATGGAATCACCAGTATCCCAAAATTGGAGAATCCTGGCGGGCCAATTGGGAAAATATCCGAACGATCTTTAGCTATCCAGCCGAAATACGTCATGCAATTTATACAACAAATGCGATTGAGTCGTTGAATAGCGTAATACGCCATTCAACGAAGAAAAGGAAAATCTTTTCATCTGATGACTCAGTAAAGAAGGTCATTTACTTAGCAACATCAAATGCTGCGAAGAAATGGACGATGCCAATTCAAAATTGGCGTTTAGCAATGAATTGGTTTACGATTCAGTTCGATGATCGATTAAAAGATCATTTATAAAAAATGGAACTTACACAAAATAATTTACAGGCTCTTTCCGAATAGGCTTTGGTGTTGTTTTAGGCGTTTCAGTAACTTCTAAATGTTCTGAAATCTGCTGTTTTTGTATTTCTTCAAGCTGTTGCTGTACTTTTCGTTCCAATGCTTCGATGCGGTTAAGTTCCTCTTGCATTTCTTTGCGGAACTCAGAAAGACGCAGCTCCTGATCAATCTCGTTTTGCAGATTGGTAATATAGCGTTTTAGTCGAACATACCAGCGGCCTGCAAAGCGTGCAGCTTCGGGAAGCTTATCTGGACCTAAAACTAAAATTGCAATAATTGCAAAACAGAGTAGCTCTGTCATTCCTACATCAAGCATGGGTCAAACCTTTAGCTTTTCACTGATGTGCTTTCAGATGTTTTAACTTGTGCATCGATTGTACGAGGAGTATTTAAAGATGCAGCTTCGTCTTCTTCACGAACTGATTTTTTAAAGTCTCTTACTGCACCGCCAACATCTTTACCAATATTTTTTAATTTAGATGTACCGAACAATAAAATAACTACAATTGCGAAAATGACGACATGCCAAATAGATAAACCGGCCATAATTTTATACCTCTTTTTAGTTCGCTTTATCTCAACAGGTTGCCATGACAAGAATGTGACACTTATATTTCATTTTTAAGACAATATTTATAAGTAGACACTTATGATCAGTTTTTAAAAGATATTTTTTGGAAGGATTTTTAAGTTTTATTGAGCTTCTTTCTTAGACGAATTTACTTGAAATAGACCATACATTTCAAAATTAAAAGGTGTAGCATAACAAGCTGATTTTGACGAGTGAGAGGAGAGAACGTGGCATTACTACTGCCTGTATTGGCATTTATCACAGGACTTCTACTTGCTCAAACCTCCATTTCAGAAACCGTAAAACCTATTCTTTCAGCTTGGCTTGCACGACTCCTGATTCCGGTTGTAATTATTTACAACATGGTTTTTTATCAATCGGGAAGTTTGAGCTTAATGCTCTTTAGTTTTGGGTCGGCATTCATTATTTTCTTTGCTTATTTGGCTTTATTTAAAGACCGCTTATTGGCGCTTTGCGTAAGTTATACCAACATGGGATGGCTTGGATTTCCTTTCGCTATGGCTTTATTTGGCCCTGAAGCAACTGCTCCGATTGTTGCTTTATATATTGGGATGTCGCTTTTTGGCAATGCTTGGGCTGTGACTGCCGTTACTACGGCACCGCAAAGTAAGTTCAATATATTAAAAAAGGTTTTAACGTCGCCACCTTGTATATCAATATTTTGTGCTGTTGTGCTCAGACTGTTAGGGGCCCAGCATATCGAAAGCCCTGCTATACATTGGGTTTATGAGGTTGCTAAATTTGCGATGACTTTCGCAGGTATGTGTGTGCTTGGAATGTGGCTACGCCGTACCAGAGTTTATGCAAAAGATTTAATTTACAGTACAAAAGCTCAAGCATTTAAAGTAGCCTGTGGATTTTTACTTTGTGGATTAAGTTATAGATTTTTACCGATTCCAAATATAAATCAGCATATTGGTGTAATGTTTTTAATGTTTTGCTTGCCACCGGCAGCCAATATTGTAGCTCTGGAAACACATTATCAAGGGACGGGTAGATCTGCGGCTTATATCGCATCAGGGACGATTGTGAGTTGTGTGTGTATTGCGATTTATGCAGTGTTTTTACACTTGTTCGTCTAATTAATTATTTAATTCTAAGTTCCTCTACACTCGCTGGTGCGAAGGCGGCATGGATGCCGCCAGTTAGACTGTGGTACATGAACGTACCATCAGTCTAACAAAAGATTTTTGCTTACTTTTCATCTTTGAAAAGTAAGGTTTGCCTATACAAAGCTTAATATGTTTTAACGCTGCATATTGTGGCTATATGATCAGCTTACTTCTGCAAGCTCTCTCTAAATAACTGCATCGCTTGTCCACGATGACTAATCTTATTTTTTTCTTCTTTAGACAACTCAGCGCTAGAAACTTGTAGCTCTGGCAACCAGAACAGTGGGTCATAACCAAAACCATTTTCACCGCGTGGTGCTTCTAAAATTTCACCATGCCAAATGCCTTGGAAAATTTGTGGTAATGGATCTTCCGCATGAGTCACTAAAGCAAGCACACATACGAACATGCCTTCAATCACTTCTCCATTTTTACGAAATGGCAAAAGATCATTTAATAACTTGGCATTATTCGCTGCATCGTCACCATGTTCTCCAGCATAGCGTGCTGAATAAATACCAGGTGCACCACCTAAAACCGGAACACAAATACCTGAGTCATCAGCCATAGCAGGTTTCCCTGAAATTTTAGAGGCATGACGTGCTTTAATAATGGCATTTTCAATAAAGCTTAAGCCGTCTTCAATGGCGTCGGGAATATTAAGGCGACCCTGAGGAATAATTTCTACAGGTAACTTAAGCTGTTCAAAAAGTTTTTCAAACTCTGCGACTTTACCTTTGTTATTACTTGCAAGGACTAAAGAGCCCTGATCAAACCAATGTGGGGTAGACATAAGATAACCAAACTTTATAACCAATATTGAACGTGAGCTATGTTACGTGTTTTTTGAAAGGGGATATAGAGTAAAACAAATAGAATATAAAATTAGAAACTTAAAAACTAAAACCACCTTATAGGTGATATAAGGTGGTTTTAGTCGAGTAAGTATAAGCTGGATTATTATTGTGCTTGAATCCATTTATCCGCGCGGTCGCGTGCCATACGGATTTGCTCTTGAGTTAAGTTTGCAGCAAGAGCCGTCTTTTTACCTTCAGATAAGCTAATTACTTTATTGTCGAGCATGCCATCACGAGTTGAAAGCTCATACCACTGGTAAGCACCTACGTAGTTTTTCTTTTGCTCTTCCATCATCGCAAGGTTATAGCTTGCACGGTTATCGCCGTTACTTGCCGCTTTTTCGAAATACTTACGAGCCATAGACTCATCTTTCTTAACGCCAATACCATCGGCGTACATACGGCCAACATTTAATTGCGCAGGTGAAAGGCCTTGGTCAGCAGCAGCTTTGAACCAAGTAAAAGCTTGTTTATCGTCTTTTGCTACATCTTTACCGTATTGGTAACGTGTTCCAAGATAAAATTGTGCGCCAGCTTGATCCGCTTGAGCCGCTTTTTGAAGGTCATGAATCCCCATTGTGGAGAAGCGCGCAGCCTGGCTCGCAACCGATTGTGGCTGGGCGATATAATCTGCATGAGCCTGCATACTTAGCAGTCCTGCAATTAGTGTGCTAAATAATGTCTTTTTCATAGTGCACTCACTCGATAAATAGCGACTTCACCAAACAAATTCGGAACATGTTTGCTTAACAGGCTTCCCTGCTGGTTTCCATTGACGGCGAGTCGATTAATAATTTGTATTTGATTTTCCGCACATAGTGCTTCGAAATCTTTAAACGTACATAAATGAATGTTGGGGGTGTTATACCACATATATGGTAGAGCATCCGATACAGGCATCATTCCTTTTAATGCTAGAAAAGAGCGAGTCTTCCAATGCGCAAAGTTTGGAAAAGTAATAATAGCCTGTTTACCCACACGCACCATGTCTCTTAATAAAACATCGGGTGCATCTACGGCTTGCAAAGCCTGTGCCATAACCACATAGTCAAAAGACTGGTCGGCAAAACGGCTCAAACCGAGATTCAAATCTTGTTGAATAATATTTAACCCGCGACTGACGGCAATTGCAATCTTTTCTTGATCAATTTCTAAACCATAAGCACGAATTTGATGCTTTTGGCTCATATGAGCGAGTAATTCACCGTCACCACACCCTAAATCGAGAACGCTAGAGCTGGGTTTAATCCACTTTTCTGCCAGTTGTTGATCAATACGCATTAGTTTGCCTCCAGTGATGTCGATTTTAAATGTTCTTCACCGCCTAAGAAAGCGCGCAGTGTTTTGACATACAGAGGAATCGGGAATAAAAACGAGTCATGACCTTGTTCAGCATCAATATCGAGGTAACTTACCGGCTTATGGTTGGTAATGAGTGCATCTACAATTTCTTGTGAACGGCTTGGTGCAAAACGCCAGTCAGTGGTGAACGAGACAATCAGGAACTGACATTTGGTCTTACTCATCGCTTCTGTAAGCGAGTGGCCGTACTCACGCGAAGGATCAAAATAATCCAAAGCTTTGGTCATAATCAGATAAGTATTGGCATCAAAGTTACGGCTAAACTGTTCACCTTGATAACGCAGATAACTTTCAACCTGAAACTCGACATCAAAACCATACATAAACTTGCCGGATTTTAAATCACGACCAAATTTTTGTTTCATGGCTTCTTCGGAAAGATAGGTAATATGGCCGACCATACGAGCCAAAATCAAACCACGTTTTGGATAGCTATCATTTTCCAAATAACGACCATGATGGAAGTCCGGGTCAGACAGAATTGACTGACGTGCCACTTCGTTAAACGCAATATTTTGTGCTGAAAGCTTTGGCGCACTGGCAATAACAACACATTTTTGTAAACGGTCAGGGTAATCTACCGACCATTGTAGTGCTTGCATGCCCCCTAATGAACCGCCAACGACTGCATACCAAACGCTTACTCCTAAACGATCAGAAAGCATGGCTTGAGTTTTAACCCAGTCGCGTACCGTTACTAATGGGAAATCTGGTCCATAAGGGCGATTGTCATTTTCAGGGTTTGGTGAAGTTGGACCGGTCGATCCGCTACATCCACCAATATTGTTGAGTGCAACTACAAAAAATTTATTTGTGTCGATTGCCTTACCCGGGCCAATACAGCTATCCCACCATCCAGCTTTTTTATCATCTTCATGGTGATAACCCGCTGCATGATGATGTCCGGAAAGGGCATGGCAGATTAAAATCGCATTTGATTTATCTGCATTTAAAGTGCCGTAAGTTTCAACCATTAACTCAAAGCGCGGTAAAACACGGCCACATTCAAGATGTAAGGGTTCTTCAAATTGGAACTTTTGCGGAGTGACTAACCCCACTGAGTCAGCTGGAAAAGACACGGGAACATTTCGCCTTTTAAATCTTTCAGGAATAAAAAGAAAGGATACCAAGCTAGGTATCCTTTCCAAAGTCTTTTTTTTAATTAAACAGCGGCAGCAACAACCTGATCTGTACTTAAAACACCTTGATCAATCAAACGGTTGGTACATGCAATAATGGCTTCAATAGATGAAGTGACTGTGTTGTCGTGAACACCTGCACCAAATGAGCCTCTACCAGTACCTTTCACTTGAAGTTCAATTAAGGTTAATGCTTTGGCATTTGCGCCTGAACTAATACTACGTTCTTCGTAGTTCAATACGTCAATTGGTAATTGGAGTGCATTTAAGAATGCAGAGATTGGACCATTACCTTCGCCACGCAATTGTTGAGTTTCACCTTCAACATCAATCTCAAGTTCAATAATTTGAGTACCATTAATGTCAGATAACTTATAGTTTTTGACCGTGTAATGGTGGTTTTTCACTTCAACATACGTGTCTTTAAATAAAGTCCAGATTTGTTTAGCGCTAATCTCTGTACCATTTTCATCAGTATATTGTTGAACAACCTGACTAAATTCGATTTGTAAGCGACGAGGCAATACAACGTTATAGTTCGATTCTAATAAGTAAGCGATACCGCCTTTACCAGACTGACTATTTACACGAATGACAGCATCATAGTCGCGGCCCAAATCTTTCGGGTCGATTGGTAAGTAAGGCATATCCCAGATTTCTTCGTTTTTCTGGTATTCAAAGCCTTTTTTGATTGCGTCCTGATGCGAACCAGAGAATGCAGTAAATACCAAGTCACCTGCATATGGATGACGAGGGTGTACAGGTAAACCAGTACATTCTTCAACCGTTGCAATGACTTCATTAATATTAGAGAAATCTAACTCTGGCGCTACACCTTGGGTGTACATGTTCAATGCAATTGCTGCAACGTCAACGTTACCTGTACGTTCGCCGTTACCAAACACGCAGCCTTCAACACGGTCGGCACCCGCCATAATGGCAAGTTCTGATGCGGCAATACCACAGCCACGGTCATTGTGACAGTGAACGGAAATAATCACGCCATCACGACGTGCCAAATTACGATGCATCCATTCGATTTGGTCCGCATAAACATTTGGTGTTGAAACTTCGACAGTAGCAGGTAAGTTCAAAATAACTTTATGATCTGGGCGTGCATCCCAAATTTCTGTAACCGCATCACAGACTTCTTTCGCTACTTCTAATTCAGTTGCAGAGAAACATTCTGGACTGTACTGGAAAATCCAGTCAGTTTCAGGATATTGTGCAGCATATTCTTTTACTTTCTGAGCTGCATTCACTGCCAACTGTTTTGCGCCATTTACATCTACATTCAACACTTTTTGACGGAAGGTTGGAGAGTTAGAGTTATAAATATGCACAATTGCGCGCTTAGCACCTGCTAAAGCTTCGAAGGTACGCTCGATTAAATGGTCACGTGCCTGAACCAATACTTCAATGTATACATCATCCGGAATATGATTTTCTTCGATCAACATGCGAGTAAAATCGAAGTCAATTTGAGATGCAGAAGGGAAGCCGATTTCAATATGTTTAAAACCGATTTTTACAAGCATTTTGAACATTTTGAACTTTTGTTCCATGTTCATCGGTTCAAAAATTGCTTGGTTGCCATCACGTAAATCCGTGCTCATCCAGATTGGCGCTTTTGTAATTTCATTATTTGGCCATTGGCGATCTGGTAAATCGACTCGCTGGTACATACGGCGGTATTTTTTGCTAGGGTCAGCCAACATCATGAGAAAACTCCTTATCTCGTAGCACGGTTGCTCTAGGTATCGTATAAAAGGCAACGTTCTACAGTTATATATGGTATCTAATACAGAAAAATTAAAGGGAATTTGAAAAGGTCTGCTCTAAAATACAGACAAAAATTTATACGCGCGCGAGGCGCAGCATCAGGAGTTCGAGATGATGTCTTGCTTGAGTAGGCTGGGCAAACAAGTGATTCGTTTTCATCTATGGACCATGTAATAGTAAGTTTGGTGGTTTGCAAATATGCTTATTGTTTAGATATACCACATCTAAACAATGATTACACGTTGTGCAAAAGTCTTATACTCATTTTAATTTTAGTGTTCAGAAAATAATTTTCTAATTTTGCGTTGTTTAATGTTTTGTCGAAAATAATTTTCATTGTTTTGCCTTATTGAGATAAAAATAATTAATTAGTCCAAATAAGGCAAAAATAAATAGAGTTACAGTTCAGCCCATTTACGCATTAAGTTATGGTAAAGGTTGGTCAGTTTAATGACTTCGCTATGATTGTCACCCAGCTGCATTCTTAAGTTTTGTACTGTTTGATCTAGATTAAAAAGCATATGTCGCTCAGCATCATCACGCACCATACTTTGCACCCAGAAAAAAGAAGCAATACGACATCCAGAAGTAATCGCCGTCACTTCATGCAAACTGGTAGATGGATATAAAATCATATCTCCTGCCGGAAGTTTCACTTCGTGATAGCCATAAGTGTCTTCTACGACTAGATCACCACCTTCATATTCTTCAGGTTCGCTTAAAAATAAAGTGCATGATAAATCGGTTCTAAGCCGTTCATTAGTACCACGTATGCGGCGGATAGAATTGTCTACGTGAAAACCAAAAGACTCCTGATTCTCATAACGATTAAACAGGGGGGGGATAATATCAAGTGGTATTGCAGCAGATAAAAATAATGGGTGAGTACCTAGTGCCTCAAGAATAATATTACTCAGATGGTGAGTAAGCGGATGATCTTCGGGTAATTGCTGATTGCGTTTTACAGTTGCAGAGAGTGTACCAGCTGTTACTTTGCCATTGACCCATTCAATTTTGTCCATTTCATTACGAAAATATTGAACCTGTTCTTTACTCAATACATTGGGAATATGGTGGATCACGGTGATACCTGCGAGTAATAATAGTAGAAAATTAAAATAGCCTCTAACAATAGAGGCTATTTTATATTAGAAACCATAAAAATATTATGGGATTCTAGACTAACTTAGTATTTAAAGTTGATTGCGAGTACTGCGCTACGGCCTTCTGCTTCTGTTGCATAGTGAGAAGCATAAGCTTTAGTAAAGTAACGCTTATCAGATAAGTTGTTTAGGTTAAGCTGTAAATTAACATTTTTATTTACGTCATAACGAGCCATAGCATCGTAACGAACATAACCAGGAACATATTTAGTATTTGCAGCATCTCCAAATACTTTATCCATAGCGACTGCACCAGCACCTACGGTCACTTGTGGTAATACTTTATAAGTTGTCCAAAGTGTCGCTGAGTTTTTCGCTACGTTTTGTACTTGATTACCGTTTGTTGGGCTTGGAACATAGTTGCCGTTACTATCTTTAGCATATCCACCATCAACGATTTCGCTATCTAAATAGGTGTAACCAGCAGAGACTGCCCACTTTTCAGTAATGTTACCGTTCGCACCTAATTCAATACCGTCAACACGTGTTTCACCAATATTTCTTGTGAAACCATCAGTACCTAAAGCACGTGTATTGGTTTTTTCAGTACGGAAGATTGCAGCAGTTAAGTTTAAACGGTTATTTAACACATCCCATTTTGTACCTAACTCATAAGTTTTAACTTCTTCTGGCTTAAGGTTATTAATAGCTCTTGCTTGCTCATCGGTTGTATTACGGTTTGGAACACTAATTCCTTCTGAACCATCACCAGCATCTACACCTACTGGGTTAGCTGACGTTGCGTAGCTCAAATAAATAGAACCATTTTCAACAGGCTTAAATGTGATACCTGCTTGATAGTTAAAGAAGTCATTGCTTGAGCTGTATTTTGTGCCAGCTTTAATGAGCGTTGCACCTGAGCCTGAGTCCTTATTATATTTAACATCAGTATCAAATTTGTCCCAACGTACACCTAAGTCAATTAACCATTGAGGTGTAATTTCAATGTTGTTTAATGCGTAAATTGACTGGGTTTTAGATGTAATGTTGGTAACATTTGGGTTTGCTTGTATACGACCCAACCATGCATCATTTGGATTAGGGTTATTAAGGTCAGTACACCAGCCATTTGAGTTAGCAAGTGAACAAGCATTGTTTGTACCGCTACCACCAATTTGTGAAGTATTTGGATCTGTTACGATGTTTGTGCCACGATCTGAATCTTGCTTGCTATATTCAGCACCAATATTAAAGCTGTGCTTAAGAGAACCCGTATTGAATTTACCTTTTAATGATAGCTGATCAGTAAAGCTGTCTGTATCAGTAATATTGGTATTTACACGGCGCCAAACCTTACCATTAACAATGTTACCTTGGCTGTCATCTGGCTGAGTCCATAAATAATTATTTTTAGACTTACCATAAACAGCGGTATTGCTGAGAGTTAGGTTATCGTTGAAGTCATGTTCAAGTTTAAGTGTACCAATCTGGTTTTCTTGCTTTTGGAAATCGCGATCTTTCCAACCGTAATAAATACCTTGTTTAACATCAACCGGTTTACCAGCAGTCGCTTTCTTAATGACGTCATATTGATAAGGCACACCAGAATCAGGTGTATCATCAGTTTTTAAATAGTAGTAGCTCAGTGTTCCGCGAGTAGCACTATCTAAACCGAAGCTAATACTTGGTGCGATACCAGCGCGTTTATATTCTGCGCCATTACTTTGGCCGGCTTTGTCATTTTGGTGTCCCATCACAATCACACGGGCAGCCACTCCATTGCCGAAGTCTTTATTGCCATCCAAAGTAACACGTGCATAGTTATCTGTGCCCCCGGCAACAGAACCTTCAAGAGAGTCACCTTTTTTCGCAACTTTCGTAATCAGGTTAATACTACCGCCTGAACCACCCGCACCACTTAAAGCAGATGAAGAACCTTTGGTCACTTCTACTTGCTCGACAGCAAACATTTCACGGTTTTGAGAAGTTGCGTTACGAACGCCGTCTACATACATCGAACTTTCTGAATTGTAGCCACGAATGAAAGGTCGGTCGCCATTTGGATTGCCACCTTCACCTGCACCTAACGTGATACCAGGGACGGTACGTAATGCATCTGATAAGGTTGTTACTTTTGTATCTTCAATAAGTTGTTTTGAAATCACTGAAACTGATTTCGGAGTATCTAAAAGGGGAGCAACGAATTTTGCATTTGCTGATTGATCTACCTTTAAAGATTCTTCTTGTGTTGCTTGAGTATGAATCGTTGGTAGTTGTGAAACAGCTTCTTGTGCCATTGCAGTAGTTGCAATCATAGAAAGGGATGAAGCGATTGCAGATGAAACAATTTTTTTACGTGTTCTAATCAATGACATGACTTTCAGGACTTAAATACAAAACGTTATGCGAATAATAATAATTCTTATTTATATGTACAGTTTGTGTTAATTGGATTTGCCGATAGGATTATGAAGAAAATATGAAAGATTTAATAGGTTTTTGTGTCTAAAATTCTCTAATTGATTGATTATTCTTAACTGTTTTTAAAATCGATAATAATGTGAAATTTAATTGTAATTTTAGATTCATGAAGAATAACTAAAAAATTACTTTGGCTTAAGGTTGAATTAAAAAAAATTAAAAAATCATAAAATTATTGTGAAATTTCCTGGAAAAACCACCTTCAATTTACTGATCTGATCGGTTAATTTTGTATATCTTGAAAGTTGTCATATAATACAGCACTTTTTTAAAAACTGTTCCTACTAACTAATTTTTATCGAGGAAGCCATGCAAGTAACGACTGAAGCGGTTTCGGGCGTTGCCCGTCGTTTAAATGTTTCTGTACCGACGAGCCGTATTAACGAGCAATTTGAAGCTCGTTTGAAGCGCACTGCCAAAACTGTGAAGATCAACGGCTTCCGTCCGGGCAAAGTACCTGCAAACGTTGTTCGTCGCGAATACGGTGCAAGTATTTATCAAGAAGTTGTGAATGACATCATTCGTGACAGCGTATTTGAAGCAATTCAACAAGAAAAAATCAATGCGGTAGGTATGCCGAACATTGAGAAAGTTGAACATAAAGAAGATGCTTTAGTTTTTGAAGCAACTGTAGAAGTTTATCCTGAAGTTGAAGTAAAAGCATTTGACGGCTTAGAAGTTGAACGTAAAACAGCTGAAATTAAAGATGCTGACGTCGACACTATGATCGAAAACTTGCAAAAACAACGTCAAACTTGGGCTGTGACCAAGGGTATGGCGAAAAAAGATATGCAAGTGACTTTTGACTTCGAAGGTTCTATCGACGGTGAGAAGTTCGAAGGCGGTTCTGCTGAAGACTTTAAACTTGTGTTAGGTTCAGGTCGTATGATTCCTGGCTTCGAAGACGGCATCATTGGTATGAAAGCTGGTGAAGAGAAAGTAATTGATGTGACTTTCCCTGAAGACTACCAAGCTGAAAACTTGGCTGGTAAAGCAGCTCAATTCAAAATCACTGTGAAGCAGGTTGAAAAACCTAAACTTCCAGAGATTGATGCTGAATTCTTAAAAATCTTCGGTGTTACTGAAGAAGAAGGCATTGAAAAATTAAAAGCTGACGTTCGTAAAAACATGGAACGTGAAGTTCGCAATGGTTTACGTAACCAAGTTAAACAAGCGGCATTTGATGCTCTTGTTGCTGCCAACGAAGTTGAAGTTCCAGCTGCAATGGTTGCTCAAGAAATTGACCGTCAACGTCAACAAATGGTTCAACAGTTCACTCAACAATTTGGTGGCGCTGGTGCTCAATCTTTTGACAAGAGCATGCTTCCTGACGAATTGTTCAAAGAACAAGCAGAGCGTTCTGTTAAACTTGGCGTATTAGTAAGCAAAGTATTAGCTGATGCTAAACTTGAAGTTGACCAATCACGTGTTGATGCTTACATCGACGACATGGCTTCTTCTTATGAAGATCCAACTGAAGTGATCGAATACTTCAAAAATGATGCTCAACAACGTGCTCAAATCGAAGCTGTTGTATTAGAAGATCAAGTTGTTGATCATATCTTAGCTGCTGCTAAAGTGACTGACAAAGCAGTATCTTACGAAGATTTATTGAAAGAACAACAAGCTCGCCGTATGGGCTAATCTTTTGAGAAGTCAGGAAAAGGCGCTTTAGGCGCCTTTTTCATTTTTTAGGTATGTGGTTAATTTGAGTACGTCATTAAGTACTTAGGTATAAATAATATAATATTTCAGTGCGAACCTTTTGCAATTTGAGAAATTATCCCGCATATTGTTGCCATAGGTTAAGTCACAAAAAATTTAGGAATAAATAACGTATGTATGTTCCAACAATTGAAAATGCTTTAGTTCCTGTTGTGGTTGAACAATCTTCTCGCGGCGAACGTTCTTTTGATATTTATTCACGACTTTTACGTGAGCGCGTCATTTTTCTAACTGGTGAAGTTGAAGACAACATGGCAAATTTGATTGTTGCTCAAATGTTGTTCTTAGAAGCTGAAAACCCGGATAAAGATATCCATCTTTATATTAACTCGCCTGGTGGTTCAGTCACTGCTGGTATGGCGATTTATGACACGATGCAATTTATCAAACCTGATGTAGTGACATACTGTATGGGGCAGGCTGCATCTATGGGCGCATTCTTATTAAATGCTGGTGCTAAAGGTAAACGCTATTGCCTTGAAAATGCACGTGTAATGATTCACCAACCATTAGGTGGATTCCGTGGTCAGGCATCAGACATTGAAATTCACGCACGTGAAATTCTATTTATTAAAGAACGCTTGAATCGTTTGATGGCAGAACACAGTGGTCAAGACTATGACACGATTGCTCGTGATACTGATCGTGATAACTTTATGACTGCACAAGCAGCAAAAGAATATGGCTTAGTCGATCAGGTATTAAGTAAGCGTCCATAAGGGGAGTTTTTAAGTGGCTTGAGTTGTTAGAAAACGCCTCCATATAGTCATTTAACCCTATCGCTTGCCCTCATATTTAAGATTCTATTTGTGGAGAGAATATGTCCGAACATCCTCAAGGACAAAAACATTGTTCATTTTGCGGTAAAACGCAGTCTGAAGTCGGGAAACTGATTGCGGGCGAGGACGCATATATTTGTAATGAGTGTGTAGATGTCTGCTTAGACCTTGTACAAACCAGCCAACAGGTTGAAGCAGGTGACTGGGCGAGCAAGGCATTGCCAAAACCACATGAAATACGTGCTGCGCTTGATCAATATGTGATTGGTCAGGATCTTGCCAAAAAGACATTATCTGTTGCCGTTTATAACCATTATAAGCGTTTGAAAGTCGGGCAATCTGGTCATGTGTCTAAAGATGTGGAAATTGCTAAAAGTAACATTCTACTGATTGGACCTACCGGTTCAGGTAAAACATTACTTGCTCAAACATTAGCTCGTTTGTTAGATGTTCCATTTGCGATGGCAGATGCGACCACTTTAACTGAAGCGGGTTATGTCGGCGAAGACGTTGAAAATATTGTACAAAAGCTTTTGCAAAAAGCAGATTACGATGTAGAAAAAGCTCAAAAGGGCATTATCTATATCGATGAAATCGACAAGATTACACGTAAATCTGAAAATCCTTCGATTACGCGTGACGTTTCTGGTGAAGGTGTACAACAAGCATTGCTTAAGATGATTGAAGGTACTGTAGCTTCAATTCCACCACAAGGTGGACGTAAACATCCGCAGCAAGAGTTCATTCAGATTGATACCTCAAATATTTTATTTATTTGTGGTGGTGCATTTGCTGGACTGGAAAAAATTGTACAACAGCGCCAAGAGAAAGGCGGAATTGGCTTTACAGCTGACGTGAAGAAAAAAGATGAAAGCAAGAAAATTGCTGAATTGTTCCGTCAAGTTGAGCCAACTGACTTAGTAAAATTTGGTTTAATTCCAGAATTTATTGGCCGTTTACCAGTAATTGCAACGCTTGAAGAGCTTGATGAAGAAGCGTTAATGCAAATTCTGACTGAACCGAAAAATGCATTAACTCGTCAGTATCAATACTTGTTCAATATGGAAAATGTTGACCTCGTATTTGAAGATTCAGCTTTACGTGCAGTTGCTAAGCGTGCGCTTGAGCGTAATACCGGAGCTCGTGGCCTACGTTCGATTTTGGAAAATGTTTTACTTGAAACGATGTATGACTTGCCAAGCCGTACAGATGTAGGAACAGTTTTCATTAATGAAGCAGTCATTAATGGTGAAGCTGAACCTGTTTATAAGCCAGAACGTCGGCCTAGAGAAACAGCAACTCATGAAAGTGTTGCTAAGGCAGATTTAAAAGTAATTGATTCGAAGTCTGCTTAGATTTCATTCATCTAAAAAGCATGAATCGCGTAAGTGATTCATGCTTTTTTTGTTTTCAATTCACGTAGGTGGTGTTAATCTAAAAAAACAAAATGCGCATAGTTTTGCGATATAGAAAAATCAAAAGAAAACGCTTTGAGGGATGTCATGCGTTATTTAATTATTGCATTAAGTTGTACCGCATTACTTGCAGGTTGCCAAAGTTCATCACACTTAGCAAAAAATTCAGGTGAGCTGACTGCGACTTTACCGAAAGTTGATGTAGATAAAGCACCTGGGGTGTTTGATCAATACCATGTCGGTGGCTTTAGCATGGGTGGGTGGGTAAATCAGAAACTAGGTCAGACATTTGTACCGATTAAACCGCAAAATGAACATGCGGCAGTTGTCTATCTGTATCGGCCAGATACTAAATGGAACCGTCAGGAAATTGCAGCCATCAATTTGTTTGTAAATGGCAAGCGAATTCCAAGTTTATTGCATAATCACTATTACTGGATTGAACTGCCAGCAGGAAGTTATCGTATTTCTGCAAGTCGTCCTTTATTAGGTATTCATTTCCAAGAACCCAAATATATTGATATTACGGTCGATGCAGGAACATCTTATTATTTAAAATACGATGAAGAAAATAAAATGGACCGTGGTGAACACACTGGCCCGTTTATGTTAATGCAAGATAATATCGGTCGTAGAGAAATTGCATTTACCGAGCTTAAATCTTCTAGCTATAATTTTGTTGCTGAAGATGCTTCAGGAAAAATACGTCATAAACCACAAGAGCTAAAACCAGCCAAATATGACGAAAAGTCAGATGTTCATCTGATTAAACCATTTAAATTATGGAATCCTTTAACGTGGTAATGGGTTGCAAAAGATAAAGAAAAGTTAAGACTTTTCTTTATCTTTCATCAATGGGGCAATAATTTTAAGCATCTCTTCTTGCATATGATCACGTGCTTTAGGGTCATTAAAAGTTTGTTGTCCCAGCTCCATCATATATTCTGAAATTTGCCCCATAATCTGTACGTTTTTACGCGTAATCGATTGGCCTTCTGGGGTTTTTAAAAACTTTAAATTTGCCTGAACTTCTTCTTCAGTATATGTCTTTAAATAAATATCTTGTAAGGCTTGCGTAGTTTTTGGGCTACTAATGAGCTGGTTACTCGAATCTTTTAAAAGTAAGCCTAACTTTTTTGCGGCCTCTTTTTCTTTCGCACCTAAAGTTTTGATGCCCGTAATATTAGTGATGATCTGCTCAGCTTGTTGATCATAATAAGGTGTTAATTCATTAATTGATTCTTTCAGTAAATAATCAATTTGGCTCATTTGCATGAGTTCTTTGACTGAACTTAATTTGGCAGGAGAAGCAAATAAGCTTGTCGTAATACAGCTTAGGCAGAGGCTGATTGAGAGATTTTTGAGAATAGGGCGGATAGTCATGAAATGACCTATATACAATATATGGCGGGTGGGTTTATTTATTAATAACACAGATTGGTGAATCAATTGTTACAATTCTTTTCAATTTCCAAAAAAATTATAAGGCATAAAAAAAGCACCGAATTCGGTGCTTTTCTTGATTAGCCTGCTGCGGCATCGATTACTGGAATTTTACCAATTTTCGCTTGCCAGATTTTTGGAGCCACTGCGTGAATTGAAGTACCGTTTACATCAACTGCTACAGATACAGGCATGTCTTCAACTACGAATTTGTAGATTGCTTCCATACCTAAGTCTGCAAATGCTACAACTTCAGCTTCACGAACAGCTTTAGATACGAGGTAAGCCGCACCACCAACTGCCATCAGGTAAGTTGCTTTATTGTCTTTGATTGCTTCAATTGCTGCTGGACCACGGTCAGCTTTACCAATCATACCGAATAAACCAGTATGCTCGAGTACTTTACGTGTGAATTTGTCCATACGTGTTGCAGTTGTAGGACCAGCAGGACCAACGACTTCATCACCCACTGGATCAACAGGGCCAACGTAGTAAATAAATTTACCTTTAAGATCAACTGGTAATTCTTCACCATTGTCGATCATTTCAACCATACGTTTGTGCGCAGCGTCACGACCTGTGTACATTGTACCGCTAAGAAGTAATGTGTCACCTGGTTTCCAAGAATCCATTTCTTCTTGAGTAATGGTATCAAGGTTTACACGCTTAGATTGTGAAGAGTCCCAAGTGACTGAAGGGTAGTCTTCAAGTTTTGGTGCTTGAATATGAGCTACACCTGAACCATCAAGCTGGAAGTGAGCATGACGAGTCGCAGCACAGTTCGGAATCATACCAACTGGTTTGCCTGCAGCGTGACATGGATAATCTTTGATTTTAATATCAAGAACAGTCGTTAAACCGCCAAGACCTTGAGCACCAATACCCAGAGCATTTACTTTTTCAAAGATTTCGATACGAAGTTCTTCGATTTTGTTCTCTGGTCCACGGCGAAGTAATTCGTCCATGTTGATTTCTTCCATGAGCGCTTCTTTCGCAAGCATCATGGCTTTTTCAGCAGTACCACCAATACCGATACCGAGCATACCAGGAGGACACCAACCTGCACCCATAGTCGGAACAGTTTTAAGTACCCAGTCAACAATCGAGTCAGATGGGTTAAGCATTGCAAGCTTAGATTTGTTTTCTGAACCACCACCTTTCGCAGCAACAGTAATATCTACCTTGTTACCCGGTACGAGTTTGTAGTGAATAACAGCAGGGGTATTGTCTTTTGTATTTTTACGACCAAATGCAGGGTCAGCAAGTACAGATGCACGAAGAACGTTACTGTTTTCAAGGTAGCCTTGGCGAACACCTTCGTTTACTGCATCGTCTAAGCTCATAGTTAAATCAAATTTAACATCTAAGCCCACTTCAAGGAAAACGTTAACAATACCAGTATCTTGGCAAATTGGGCGATGACCTTCCGCACACATGCGAGAGTTAATTAAAATCTGTGCAATTGCATCCTTTGCAGCTTTGTTTTCTTCGCGATCATAAGCACGGCTCATCGCTTGGATAAAGTCTTGCGGGTGATAGTACGAAATAAACTGTAGGGCGTCCTTGATTGATGTAATCAAGTCATCTTGTTTGATAATCGTTGTCATACCAGAAAATCTCTTGAGCGGGCTGTTAGCTAGCGGGCTAAATTATATGACAAAAACACAAACTTGTGGGGGATTGGTTGATCTTTTGACCGAAAGTCGAATAGGACTAGTGCTAAGTGTTTTAAAACTAAGAATAACCAAAAGGGAATGTTGTTATTTAAGAATAAAAAAAGCCATTTGAGCGGATATCAAATGGCGAGAGGTAGAAAAGATTAAATGATATTAATTATTTCGCAGCAGCCTGTTGTTCAGCCTGAATTGCTGTTAAGGCAATAGTAAAGACAATATCATCTACTAAAGCACCACGAGACAAGTCATTGACTGGCTTGTTTAGACCTTGCAGCATTGGTCCAACGCTGACTACATTTGCTGCACGTTGTACTGCTTTATAGGTCGTGTTACCTGTATTTAAGTCAGGGAAAATAAATACATTGGCACGGCCAGCTACAGGTGAATTCGGTGCCTTTTGGCGTCCGACACTTTCAACGGAAGCTGCATCATATTGGAGTGGACCGTCAATTAGTAAATCAGGACGGCGTTGCTGTGCAATTTGAGTCGCTTGCTGTACTTTCTCAACATCCGCACCTGTTCCAGACGTACCAGTTGAATAGCTGATCATGGCAATACGTGGGTCAATTCCAAACGCTTTTGCAGAGTCAGCAGACTGAATCGCAATTTCAGCAAGTTGTTCGGCTGTAGGGTCTGGGTTAATTGCACAGTCACCGTAAACATATACTTCATCTGGTAAAAGCATAAAGAATATGGACGAAACTAAAGAGTAAGAAGGTGCGGTTTTAATCAGCTGAAAAGCAGGGCGCACGGTGTTAGCCGTGGTGTGAACTGCACCTGAAACCAAACCATCTACATGATCTAGCGCCAGCATCATGGTGCCAAGAACTACGGTGTCTTGTAATTGATCTTTGGCTTGTAACTCATTGAGTTTGCCTTTGCGGAGTTCAACCATAGGTGCAACATATTGATTGCGAATGCTGTCCGGATCAATAATTTCCAAGTCTGCTGGTAATTCAATACCGCGTGCCTTTGCAACGTCTTGTACCGCATCTGGCTTAGCTAACAAAATACAATGCGCAATACCACGAGCCTGACATATAGCAGCAGCTTCAATAGTACGTGGTTCATCGCCTTCAGGTAGGACAATCCGTTTTTTGGCTGCAATTGATTTTTGCACTAACTCATGACGGAATGCAGAAGGAGAAAGGCGTGGAGTTGCACCGTTATTACTGTGCTGTTTAAGCCATTCGACATCGATATGACTTGAAACAAAACGAGTCACTTGCTCGGCACGTTCGGTGTCATCGATTGGAATTTCATTACCAAAATCGGATAAGCGCTGTGCTGTTTCCAGTGTGTTTAAACGGGTATGTAAAATTGGTAAACCTTGTTTGATGGCGCTTTGACAAAACTCTAAAAGCTCAGGAGCAGGGGCTTCACGTTCAGTTAGTACTAAGCCTGCCAATGGAATACCATTACTGGTTGCCAAACTACCTGCAAGTAAAACGTCGGTACGTTCAGATGCACTAATAATCAGCTCGCCTGCAATGAATTTATTAAGTTCATATTCAATACTTGAAGCAATTAAACTTGAGTGCAAAATACGACGTGTTTTCGCTTCGCCTTGATGTACCCATTGACCATCAATCACGTTCGCGATGTCTAAAGTTCTAGGTACACTTAAGGTATTACTAAATGGGACTAAACCAATAATTGGTAAATCGTTTGATCCAAAGTAGCGATTGTATTTTTGCAGTTCTGTCGTAAATTTTGCGATGTCTTCAGTTGGACGTAACGACGGATCAAATGCGACAGGTATTTGAGCTGTTTCTTCAGACAACCCGCGTGTACGCATAAAGAGTACGCCGGCTGTTCGGTTAGAGGTTGCACCACCAAACTGCCGTAAGTGAGCTTCAACTTTCTCTGCTGTTTTACGTGGGTTTTGAATATCTGCTGTACTGACTAAAACCACTTCAGCATCGAGAGCTTGAGCAAGGCTCGCATTCAGCTCACTGGCAAAATGATCTTGCCCATTTGGCAATAAGCCTTCAACAATAATCACATTATTGTCTGCTGCAATACTGCGATGAAGACTTACCGCTTCTTCAAGTAGTTCATCGACTTCACCTGATGCAATGCGTTGGGTTAGTTTTTCATGAGAAATGGATTGAACAGTTTTACCTTGAAATAAATGGCCAAATAAAGAGGTAGTCCGGTCTAAATTTTCTTGATCTACCTGAGAAAATGGTTTTAAAAAGCCTGCTTTAATCCCATTACAATCAAGTGCATAAATCATACCTAAGCAGGCAGAGGTTAAACCAACCCCTTCACCTGTAGGAATTAATAAAATTGTATTCATATAAACCTATAAATAAATGAATAACGTTCTTTGACTTCTGTAATTAAGCAAGGCTAACTTCAGGAGATGTGTTTTGTGAAACGTCTACAACCTGACGAGTTTCTTTGGCAATACGACCTTCTTCATCGGTTGGAATAACCCAAATTTGTGGACCTGTACCGCTATCAATACGGCCTTCTGTGCCACGTTTTAAATTGTTGTTCTGGTCTTTATCGAGCTGTAAACCAAAGTGGGGTAAATAAGCTAAAGTCTTTTCACGAATATAAGCTGAGTTCTCACCAATACCACCTGTGAAAATCAGGCCATCAATGCTCGGTAAACCACAGCTTAATGCAGCAAGTGATTTTGCAAGGCGGTAGCTAAATACTTCAATTGCAAGACAGGCATCTTCGTTGCCATTTTCAGAGGCTTCAATCACTGTACGCATATCGTTAGAGAGTTGTGATAAGCCAAGTAGGCCACTTTCGTTATTCAAAACTTTATCGATTTTCGCCAAGTCCCAACCAAGATTTTTTGCAAGGAAACTGTGTAAGCTTGGGTCGACATCACCACTACGGGTTCCCATTACAACGCCTTCAAGCGGAGTAAGGCCCATAGAAGTATCAACACTTTGTCCATTCCATACTGCACAAGTCGAGCTACCATTGCCCAAGTGTGCTGTTAGCCAACCACCTTTTTGGAAATTTCCAGCCAGTTCACTGCCGCGGTCAGACACATAAGCATGGCTTGTGCCGTGGAAGCCATAGCGGCGAACGTTATGGTCTGTATATAAAAATTTCGGAATTGCATAACGGTATGCATGCGCAGGCATGGTTTGGTGGAATGCGGTGTCAAATACGGCAACTTGAGGCAATTCAGGAAATAGGCGCATTGTTGCTTCAATCCCAATTAAGTGAGCAGGGTTATGAAGCGGGGCAAGAGGCGTGGCTGCACGAATACGTTCTATAATTTCAGGGGTGAGTAATTCAGCTTTAGTAAGACTTCCACCATGTACGACACGATGACCGATTGCTTGAGGTTTATAGTTTGCAAGACGTGCAAGTAAGGTTTCTAAAGCTTTGGCGTGGTCAGCATAGGGAATTGAAAGCTCTAGCGGTTCTCCACCGACTGTAATTCCTTTAATACGAGCATCAGCTGCCCCTAAGTTTTCTGCTAAACCATAAATACGATCTTCACGACGCTCTGAAACCAGTGCGTATTTAATAGATGAAGAACCGCAATTAATAACTAATACTGATGTAGCCACGTTGAAATACCCAAGTCCTGATTTAAAAATAGTTTTCCTAACTTCCTGATCAAAAGGCATTAATTGCAATATGCACTAAGAGCAGGTTGTGATGTTTTAACATGTGTTGTTTTTCTGTCCAAGATAGACTTTAGCCCATTAGACTTAAGCACTATCGACCATTAAATTTTTTATAACTAATATTTGTTCAGTATAAAGCTTAACCACTGTATTCATTTATTTTTTGTAGATGAATTAAACATTTTTTTGTATATATTTATGAAGAGTAAATTTGTTTTTAATGTAATTTTCAACTATTTGGTATAAATTTTTTAAGAAAAAAGTGATGTTATTTTAATCAAGCTCGATGAATATATTACAAATAATATACGTAAATGAAATTAAGATTTAATCGTTTATATATAGGTTAAAATGAATAAATCATAAACATTTTTATTATAAAATTTAGTATAAAAAATCCGTGTTAATACATTTATAAAGATATTTTATTACTTTGATATTATGAGAATTTTCTCATAGTTATTAGAGGCTAATATACCGGTAAATATAGTCAAAAATAAAACCAGCTTCTTGTTTAAAACTTAAACATAATTTGTATTTAATACTCATGCTCAGGTATTACCGTAAAGTTGTCTAGGGCTTGCATGTCGCTTTTTGCCTTAATAATATTGTTCCTCCCCCTTATCAAATGATGATGAAATATATCATTTGGTCTATTTTTATTGTTCCGGCTTATCCGGTTGTACAGGAGCGTCCAGCATGGACTTGCCGAATCCAATATTGGCAAAAGTTACCGAACGTGTAATTGCGCGTAGCCAAAAAACTCGTTCTGCATATTTACAACGTATTGAACATGCTCAAGGCAAATTTCCAGCTCGTGGAGCACTTTCATGTGCCAATCTGGCTCATGGATTTGCCGGCATGGAAGATAATGAAAAATTAATTATTAAAGTGGGGCGTGAACCAAATATTGGTATTGTGTCTTCTTATAATGAAATGCTTTCGGCACATGCCCCATATAAAACATTCCCTGACATTATAAAAACAGCTGCTCGCGAAAATGGCGGCGTTGCACAGTTTGCTGGTGGTGTACCGGCAATGTGTGATGGTATTACTCAAGGTAATGCCGGTATGGAATTGTCATTGTTTTCACGTGAAACAATTGCAATGAGTACAGCGATTGCACTTTCTCATAATATGTTTGACGCTGCATTGTGTCTCGGGGTATGCGATAAGATTGTGCCAGGCTTGCTGATTGGTGCTTTACAGTTTGGTTATCTACCAACTATTTTTGTACCCGCAGGTCCAATGAGCAGCGGTTTGTCGAATGATGATAAAGCTAAAATCCGCCAGCAATTCGCTACAGGCCAAGTAGGTCGCGATGCCTTACTTGAAGCTGAGTCTGCTGCATATCATGGGCAGGGCACATGTACATTCTATGGTACTGCCAATAGTAACCAAATGTTGATGGAAGTGATGGGTTTACATTTGCCAAGTTCTGCATTTGTTCATCCTCACACACCACTACGTGACGCGCTTACTGCCGAAGCTGCTAAACGTGTACTTGACTTAACTGCTGAGCGAGGCAACTACACGCCAATTGGTCATGTTATTGATGAAAAAGCCATTATCAATGGCATTGTAGCTTTACTGGCTACAGGCGGTTCAACCAACCATACCTTACATCTTATTGCGATTGCACGTGCGGCTGGCATCTTAATTGACTGGGATGACTTCGATGAGTTGTCTGCTGTTGTTCCATTGCTCGCAAAAATCTATCCAAATGGTAAAGCCGATGTAAACCATTTCCAAGCAGCGGGTGGGGTGGCATTCCTTATTCGTAACTTACTTGAGGCTGGTTTACTACATAACGATGTGACGACAGTCGCTGGTAAAGGTTTACAGCACTACACTAAAGAACCGAAATTGATTGACGGTCAGCTCACTTGGGTTGACGGTGTGGTTCAAAGCCTTGATGACAAAGTACTCCGTAGTATTGATGCGCCGTTTCAGCCAGATGGTGGCTTGCGCTTAATGCAAGGTCGCCTTGGCCGTGGTGTTATTAAAATTTCTGCGGTTGCGCCAGAGCACCGTAAAGTGAAAGCACCAGCAATCGTATTTGACTCGCAAGAAGCGGTACAAGCGGCGTTTGATCGTGGTGAATTACACCGAGACTTTATTGCGGTGGTTCGTTTCCAAGGTGCTCGTGCGAATGGTATGCCTGAATTACACCGTTTAACGCCTGTGTTGGGTGTTTTACAAGATCAAGGCTTCCATGTTGCATTAGTGACTGATGGCCGTATGTCTGGTGCTTCAGGCAAAGTACCGGCAGTCATTCATTTGTCTCCAGAAGCGTTATTAAACGGTCCGATTGGAAAAGTTCAAACCGGAGATATGTTAATCATTGATGCTGAAGCTGGCGTACTCGATATTGAGTTAGATGAACAAACTTGGCAGTCACGCCCTGTTGCACAGCCAGAACATCAGGCTGAAAACGAAGTCGGTTTTGGACGTGAATTATTTGGTGTATTCCGTGCAGCAGCAGCGCCTGCTGAGCATGGTGCATCTGTGTTTGGTGCACTTGTTGGCGAAGAGCCACAAGCGCATATTTGAGACGAAGGAATTACAAAGTAATGAGCAAGATTGAAGATGTTGTCAAATTAGGCCCAGTAATTCCAGTGTTGGCTTTTGATTCTGCTGAACAAGGTGAGCATGTATCACGTGCGTTGCATGCTGGTGGTGTAAAAGTACTGGAAATTACTTTACGTACCGCTGCTGGTTTGGCTGCTATTGAGCGAGCGTCTCAGTTAGCAGATGACATTGTGGTGGGCGTAGGAACGATTACTAAGCCTGAGCATTGTGCTCAAGCTAAAAAAGCAGGTGCTAAATTTGGGGTATCTCCGGGTTTGACTAAAGACTTGCATCTGGCTGCGCAAGATGCGGACTTGCCTCTTTTACCAGGGGTAATGACACCGAGTGATCTTATTCAAGCGATTGAATTGGGTTACGACATTGTGAAGTTTTTCCCTGCTCAACAGGCAGGTGGGGTTGAGATGCTAAAAGCATTTTATGGGCCATTTCCAAACTTACGTTTTTGTCCTACAGGTGGAATTACAGCGGAGTCAGCTCCAGATTTCTTGAAGCAACCTAATGTCGTGTGTGTAGGTGGGTCATGGTTAACACCTAAACCTGTTGTCGCTGCACAAGATTGGGCTGAAATTACCCGTTTAGCCCAAATTGCAAGTCAGTTGTGAGTTTTACGAAAGTAATTGTGGTTTGAAAATCTAAAGTATCTTTTAGGTGCTTTAGATTTTTTGTGATGCGGTGACTGGCGGATGCCAGTCATACAAAATATAAAAAATGAGTGCTTCAACAATGAGTATATCTCTGGTTGAAGAGCTTCGTTTGGGCAGTATGCCTAGATAGCATTATTCCAAGGAGAAAGTGTCACATGGAGACCGTTCAGGGTGGCATGTTGCTTATCTATACTTTAATCGCGATTGTTGCTTTGATTGTTATGATCGCGAAGTTTAGAATTTACCCCTTTTTAGTTCTTATTATTGTTTCTCTCGGTTTAGCTCTTGCAGTTGGCATGCCAATGGATGGGATCGTTAAATCATATGAGGCTGGTACCGGTAAAACATTAGGTCACCTTGCGATTGTGATTGCGCTAGGAACCATGCTTGGCAAGATGATGGCCGAGTCAGGTGGTGCAGAACGAATAGCAATCACTTTAATTAAATGGTTTGGTGAAAAACATATTCACTGGGCCATGATGTTCATTGCGTTAATTGTAGGGCTTCCCGTATTTTTCGAAGTCGGTTTTGTACTTCTAATTCCAATTGCCTTCAACATTGCTAAACGCACAGGTAAATCATTGTTGGTTGTAGGTTTACCTATGGTTGCAGGTTTATCGGTCGTACACGGGTTGATTCCACCACATCCAGCAGCTTTGCTCGCGGTGCAGGCTTACCACGCTGACATCGGTAAAACTATTATGTACAGTTTGTTGGTTGGTGTCCCGACAGCGGTTGTTGCAGGTCCATTGTATGCATTATGGATCAACAAATATGTCAAATTGCCTGAAAACAATCCTTTAGCAAAGCAGTTTGTTGAAGCAGATGCTAACAAGACACGTGAATTACCAAGTTTTGGTATTACCTTATTTACGATCATGCTGCCAGTTGCATTGATGCTAGTTGGTAGTTGGGCAGATGTTTTCTTTGCTCCAAAAACTTTTCCAAATGAGTTATTACGCTTTATTGGTACTTCTGATATTGCATTACTTATTGCTGTTTTGGTCAGCTTTATTACTTTCGGCACCATGCAGGGTTTCAACCGTGAACAAATCGAAAAGTTCTGTGGTGGGTGCTTGGCTTCAATTGCCGGTATTTTGTTGATTGTTGGTGCTGGTGGCGGTTTTGGCGGTATTTTAAGAGACAGTGGAATTTCTAATGAAATTGTATCTACTGCCTTAAAAGCAAACCTTTCACCATTGTTGTTAGGATGGCTTGTTGCAGCTCTTATACGCTTGGCGACAGGTTCGGCTACTGTTGCGATGGCTACGGCTTGTAGCATTGTTGCACCTATTGCGGCGGCGGCAGGTGTAGTTGTTAGACCTGAACTTTTAGTATTAGCGACAGGTTCAGGATCATTAATTTTCTCGCATGTAAACGATGCTGGTTTCTGGCTAATCAAAGAATATTTTGGAATGACAGTTGGGCAGACACTGAAGACTTGGTCTGTACTGGAAACAATTATTTCAGTACTTGGTTTGTCTTTCACATTGTTGCTTAGCGCTGTTTTGTAATTAGAGGTAGGTAATCCATGATTGTGATAGCTATGGGTGTCTGTGGAACAGGGAAAACCCTCATTGGTGAGTTGTTATCAGAGCGTTTGGCTTGTGAGTTTCTTGATGGCGATACGCTTCATTCCGCTGCAAATAAAAGCAAGATGAGCCAAGGTATTCCTTTAACTGATGAAGATCGCTTGCCATGGTTGCAAGCCATTCGTCAGGCAATTGAAACAAAACAAAGAGATGGTGAAACAGCTGTGTTTACATGCTCATCTTTAAAGCGGATGTATCGCGATATTTTAAGAGGGCAGGACCAGAATGTTAAGTTTGTATATCTAAAAGGTTCTTTTGAACTATTGCAGCAAAGACTTGCAGAAAGATCTGGTCATTTTTTTGATCCATCGTTGTTACAAACTCAACTAGATACATTAGAAGAACCTGATGTGAATGAGGCAATAGCAATTGATATTGCTCTCACACCAGAACAGATCATTGAACAAGTCATCCAGAAGCTAGGGGTGACTGATAGTGTGTGTCGGGGGTAAATTCATTTAGAAAATATCGAAACTATCATAGCCTTAAGATATTCACCTTGCATCTACGGTTCAAGCAAGGTGAGTACTGATAATAATAGTAGTATTGACCCGAATAAGACCTGATTACAGTGAAAGCTCGGTAGATATAAAAAGATATACAAAGAATAAGGTATTAAGAAGAATGAATCAGTTAAATAATTTACAGCATAAATTTCCAGTAGTGGACAGTATTCCTGAAAGTGTACGTCTGCCATCTCAAATTCATCAACGTGTCTCACTGGTGGACGGTGAGTTGAAGCTATGGGCTGGTCCAACCAAGAAAACATTATCTCCGATCTGGATTCAGCAGTCTGACGGTAGCCTACAGCAAGTTGAACTTGGTAGTTATCCAGTCATGGGCGAAAAAGAAAGTGATGAAGCTCTGGAAGCGGCAGTACGGGCTTACAACAATGGTCGCGGCGAATGGCCAATGATGAAAGTTGGTGAGCGCATCGCTTGTATGCAGAATTTCATTCAGCGCATGGTAGAGCAACGAGATCTGATTATTAAGCTGATCATGTGGGAAATTGGCAAGAGCTTGGCTGACTCAGAGAAAGAGTTTGATCGTACTATTACCTATATGCGTCAAACCATTGATGCTTTAAAAGATCTGGATAATGCTAACTCTCGCTTTGTAATTGCTGAAGGTACTATTGGTCAAATTCGTCGTACTCCATTAGGTGTTGTGTTGTGTATGGGACCATACAACTACCCACTGAATGAAACCTTCGCAACCCTCATCCCAGCTATGCTAATGGGTAATACCATTATTTTTAAACCACCTCAATTTGGAACTTTACTATTTGAACCATTGCTAGAGGCATTCCGAGATTCATTTCCAAAAGGCGTAATCAATACTATCTATGCACCCGGTTCTCTGGTAGTGCCTCACTTATTAGCGTCAGGGCAAATTAATGTATTGGCACTGATTGGTTCTAGTAAAGTGGCTGATCACTTGAAAAAGCAACATCCAAAATCCCATCGTCTGCGTGCGATTTTGGGGTTGGATGCGAAGAATGCAGCCATCATTTTGCCTGATGCTGACTTAGACCTGACAGTGAAAGAATGTCTACTGGGTGCATTGTCATTCAATGGTCAGCGTTGTACGGCTTTGAAAATGCTGATGGTACACCGCTCAATAGCCGATGAATTTGTTAATCGTTTAACGACTGAGCTGGCTAAACTGAAAGTAGGTATGCCGTGGGAAAAAGGTGTCTCTATTACGCCGCTACCGGGTATGCACCGTACTACCTATATGACTGAAGTGATTGAAGATGCTGTAGCTAAAGGGGCTAAAGTGGTTAATCCGGAAGGTGGTGAATTCTGCAAAACCATGTTCTATCCAGCTGTCGTTTATCCAGTGACTGAGGGGATGAGACTATATCGCGAAGAACAGTTTGGGCCAGTGGTACCAGTTGCTGTTTATGATGATATTGAAACTGTATTGGACTATGTCACTACTTCTGATCATGGTCAGCAGGTGAGTATCTTTGGTAGTGACCCAGCGCAAATTGGTCATTTGGTCGATACACTGGTACATCAAGTTTGTCGTGTAAACATCAACTGTCAATGTCAGCGTGGTCCTGATGTATTCCCATTTGGTGGTCGTAAAGATTCTGCAGAAGGTACACTGTCTGTGCATGATGCGCTTCGTGCATTCTCGATCCGCTCTATGATTGCGGCTAAACAGACTGATGACAGTAAAGGTATGCTGGCTTCTATGGTGTCTGAGCACTATTCGAAATTTGTGAATACCGACTTTATTTTCTAATTAATATACGATTAAAAAAACCAGCCTTCGGGCTGGTTTTTCTGTGGGAAATAACAAAATAAAAACGCCTGATATGGATCAGGCGTTTTTATTTAAATAAGAGACTTATTGACGAATTTGACCGTCACCTAACACAATCCATTTTTGAGAAGTTAAACCTTCTAAGCCAACAGGGCCGCGTGCATGGATTTTATCAGTTGAGATACCAATTTCAGCACCTAAACCATATTCAAAGCCATCGGCAAAACGAGTTGATGCATTAACTACGACAGAGCTTGAATCTACGCGAGCCAAGAACTGACGAGCTAAAGTATAGTTTTCAGTCACAATTGCATCGGTATGATGCGAACCATATTTATTGATATGGTCAATTGCTTCATCAATCCCGCTAACCACTTTAACTGCAAGAATTGGTCCTAAATATTCGGTATACCAGTCTTCTTCTGTTGCAGGTTTGACAGTCGTACCCAAAATACGACGTGTTTCTGGACAGCCACGTAACTCAACTTGTTTTTCAGCATAAAGTTCAGCAATGCGTGGTAAGAAAACATCTGCAATTTTTTCATCAACAAGCAGTGTTTCCATCGCATTACAAACACCGTAACGATGAGTTTTGGCATTTAAAGTAATCGGTAATGCTTTTTGCAAGTCTGCTTGTGCTTCTACAAACACGTGGCAGTTACCATCAAGATGCTTAATCACAGGAATACGGGCTTCGTTGGTTACACGCTCAATTAAGCTTTTACCACCGCGTGGAACAATGACATCTACATACTCAGCCATGGTAATGAGGTGTCCAACTGCCGCACGGTCAGAAGTTTCAATCACTTGTACTGAGTGCTCAGGTAAACCAGCAACTTTTAAACCATGTTTAACTGCTTCTGCGATTGCTTTGTTTGACTCAAGTGCTTCTGAGCCACCACGTAAAATAATGGCATTGCCCGATTTAATTGCTAAAGATGCAGCTTCAAGTGTGACGTTTGGGCGTGATTCATAAATCATACCTACTACACCCAAAGGCACACGCATTTTCCCAATTTGAATACCTGTGGGGCGATATGCAAGATCCGTAATTTCCCCAATTGGATCGACGAGAGCGATCACATCTTTTAAACCTTGCAACATCCCTTTAAAACGTGCGGGCGTAAGTTCAAGACGATCAAGTAAGGCACTGTCAAGTTGGTTACTACGGCCTTTTTCCATGTCGAGTTGATTCGCCACCAAAATCGCTGCCTGATTATTTTCTAAAGCAGTGTAAATAGCAGAGAGTGCATGATTTTTAAGCGAAGTCGAAGCACTTGTTAAGACACGTGAAGCCTCACGTGCTTGTTGCCCGACTTTTTGCATGTATTGTTCAATTGAATCTTGCATAGCAGTTTTTAATCATTTACCAATGACTACGATAGTAGCAGTCAAATGCGGAACAATGAATGGCTTTTTTTGAAAAATGTGACCGCTATAAAAAAACATTTAAATATTTTGCAAACTATTCGCGGCTTAAACAAGATGAGCGGTCATTTCAGCGATTGCGTATATTTCAGACAATTGTTTAGAATGGACTTGTGCAATACAAACTAATACAAATTTTAAAGATTTGTGCATAAAAGATTACATGTTCAAGAAGGAACTCTTGCAGCATAAAAAAATTACAGCAAGGAGGAAGCAAGGATATGAATTCCATTATTCAAATGGATTCGGAGATAAACCAAGCTTATGCCGGTTTTGGGTTTTTCGATATCTACCATAGAGATAGTTTTAAACAGCCAGCTCGTACGACATGGATTGACGGTTGGAAAATTGAATACATGGCGATTGCAGACCCAAAAACCATTCACAAAACACCGATTGTGATTGTTGGTGGTGCTTTTCAAAATTTTAACTCTTATAAATATTGTGTTGAGCAACTGTTTGAAAGTGGCCCGGTCATTTTAATCGACTTGCCATCTATGGGCGCAAATCAACAAATTACCAATCGAGATACCGGAATTTCTGCTGGAACATTAGAACTACCTGATTTGTCCGAAATGTTAGGTCGCTGGTTAGATATTGTGGGAATTCAAAAAGTTTCTGTAATGGGAATGTCGTTGGGTTCAGTTGTTGCTTCTTGTTTTGCTTATCACCGTCCAGATTTAATGGACCGTATGATTTTAATGGGTGTCATGCAAAAGACCCGTAAAAGTTGGCGGATGATTTTGGAAGAATCACTCAAACTCATGCAAGAAAACCGTATGGAAGAGTTTGGACAAGCGGTGATTCTATATTTGGTGAATCATGCCAAATTAGATAAAACACGTATGTCACCGACAGCTAAAAAATTATTTTTTAGGCAAATGGCTGAGTTTACGGGGACCGAGCGTGAACGTTATGATATTAACTGTAATCGACTTTTACGCTTAACAGATGTACCGATTCCACAGTGTAAAACACTGGTCGCAGCAGGGCAGTACGATAGTTTTACTTTGCCTCATGAAAATGCCAATTTTGCTTTGCAATGTCCGGATATGGAATTTGCTCTGATTGCTAACGCAGACCATGTGCCACAGCTTCAGCGCCGTAAAGAAACTATGAGTTTGTTCACTTCATTTTTGAAGGGTGAATCTATCCAAAATCTGGATGGCATTATTCCAATGACGCGTGAGCAAATGCAAAACATGGAACGCCGAGGTGAAGAGCGTATACCAGTTCTCCAGCCTAAAACGAAACTGAGCCACCGTGAATGTCAAACAGAGGTGCTAGTGACGATTGTTGATGTGACTTTCTTTGGGATGTATTTGAAGTTAGATGATGTGAAACAGCTCGACTTTGTAAATGAACATCCACGGGATCTGGCACTATATTTAGAAGATGAAGAGGGTGCTTTTTCGATTGAATGTTTAATCTTTGAAGCTACTGAACAAGGAATCCGTGCTTTATTTAAACATGGCAGTTTCGAACTTGCTGACCGTTTAAGTCGTTTTATTGCCCGCCAAAAGCAAGCAGCATAAAGTTTAATTTTTTATAAAAAAGAAGTCCCAAAAATATTGAGACTTCTTTTTTTATTTCAATTGAGCATGAATAGTCCACACTAAGTCACCTAAATGTTCTTCATCGCTCTCTTTAGTAACTTGTCCGAAGAATATTTGCGGTTGTTCAACGTTAACTTGATTAAAGCCTGCATCTTTAAAAAAGTCTTTCACTTCTAGTGGAGTCTTAAAATGAAAACTAAATGAGCTTCGAGACATAAGTTTAAGTAATTTACTACTGTTCCAGATAATACTTGCGAGTTTGTTCTTAACGGGTTCAGGATACAGGTCAGTTAAATAATGAAGCTTTTTAAAGGAAGCACCATAGTGGGCAATGGATTGGATCAGTTGCTTTAATAAGTCTTTATCAAAATAGTTAATTAAACCTTCACTGATGATAACCAATGGGCGGCTAGGGTCAAACACTTCAAACGCTTGTGCGAAAGCCTCGGTAAATAAATCGACCGATAAAATTTCAGGTGCATTTTTTTCAATTTGTTGTAGTGCATTTTGTTTTGTCTGAGCCATATCGGGCAAATCAAGCTCCCGATAGGTAATAGAAGGATAATGCTGCCTAAACCACCAACCACGTGGTGATAAACCACAAGCAATTTCAAGCACCTGTAAATCAGGATGTTCTTGAATTAACTTCTCTAAATCATGATCAAGCATGGTATGGCGCTGTTTAAGCGTCGTGCGCATACTGCCACCGACATATTTCTCTGCCCAAGATTCTAATGGGTGAACTAAATATGCCAACGATTTTCCTTTGTTGGTGGCAAGTGCTTCGTGTGAGATCCCCATTTGATACCAGATATAGCCTGTATAGTGGGCTGTAAAAGAAATGTGGCGGTGTTTTGAAAGGTGTTGTGTCATTCGTCCTGAACTCGATTTATTGTTTTTGTGTGATCTTCATTATTAATAACAATGAAGAAGTTCTAATGCATTGATGGTGAATGAACCTGCATGACGGAGTCCTGTCAATTAGGTTAGCATTCTGGGATGAACTTTCAGTTGGAGTTACTTTCCTTTCGGGAAAAGTAACCAAAACCATTGTCATACGCAAAACCTGTTCACTTTCTGCACCTATCAAATATATTGAAGCAATCAATATCCTTCAGCAGATGAGCAGGTTGCGTATGACTTAACCGCGTATCAGATAGTGAATAGGTTTTTGTAGCCAATTAAAATTTTTACTAACTTAAATCGAATTCTTAAACTCTTCAATGGCAGTTTTGACAGCTTGCCACTCATTTCCAAGCGATAAGGTTTCACCAACTTGGATTTGTGGAATTCGACCACGCATACGTTCTAAACGCTCTTGATTTGGTAACGCTAAGTTGGCAATACCATCGAGTGCTGTACATGCTGCACTACGGTCATTACACACTAGCCCCATATCACAACCAGCTGCCAAAGCTGCTTGAATACGCGCATCTGCACCACCAGCGACACATGCAGCTTGCATGCTTAAGTCATCAGAGAAAAGTACGCCATTAAACTTCAAGCGATTACGAAGGACTTCTTGAATCCAGAAAGGTGAGAAACCTGCCGGATTTGGGTCAACCTTGTCGTAAATTACATGTGCCGGCATGAGCGCATCGAGCTCAGGCATAAGCTTAATGAAGCTTTGCATGTCATGGTTATAAATTTCATCATAGCTACGGCTGTCAATTGCGGCTGCGACATGTGAGTCTGCTTTGACCGAACCGTGACCCGGGAAGTGCTTACCGGTATTTGCCATGCCGGCTTTTTTCATACCGCGCATAAATGCACCAGCAAGCGGAGCAATATCTTCAATATTTTTAGAGAAGCCACGGTCGCCAATGACATCACTAATCGCATTAAGGTCTAAAACTGGTGCAAAACTAAAATCGATCCCGACAGCTAAGACTTCAGTTGCCATTAACCAGCCACACTGTTCAGCCAGTTCAAGAGCCTTTTGTGGTTGAGTGATATAAAGTTCGCCAAAGCGGCCCATGGCTGGCAATAGCGTAAAGCCAGATTTTAAACGTTGAACACGGCCGCCTTCTTGGTCGACAGCAATTAAAATATCTGGGCGAACTTGGCGCATATGGTCGGTTAAAGCACGGACTTGTTGTGGTGATTCAATATTTCGTGCAAATAAAATCATGCCACCGACTTGCGGAGCTTGTAATAGTTCAATATCTTCTTTAGTAAGTTCTGTGCCGGCAATGTCCAGCATCAACGCGCCAATCATATTGGTTCCATTTGAATTTTGATTGAAAAACAATAAGCGAATTTTGCAATGATTTGCTACATTTTGTCAGTACAGAATATGATAAAACTACACGGTATAAACAATTTAGTTGGTTAAGATGTTGAATCTGCTTAGTTCATATCGAAAACAGAGCGTGTAAGATACGAACACCCAAGGAAGTATTAAGAATTTATGAAACTTCAAACTATAGCTTGTGCAGTAGCAATCGCGACTGGCGGTTTATTCTTCTCTCATACGATGAACGAAGCAAGAGCAGCAACCAATACAGCTGCTGTTTCTCAATCGATACAGCCAACGCAAGAGCAGGCCTTGGTGGCTCGTCAACTGGCAACTTTAGTTGATCGCCAACATTATTTAAATATGCGTTTGGATGCGAATACATCTAACCGTATTCTCGATATGTATTTAGATAGTCTTGATCCAGACCATTCATTATTTTTAGACGCTGAAGTTCAAAATTATAAAAAGCTCTATGGTTCAAATTTTGGTGCTTCATTAAAAGCGGGGAATTTAACTGGACCGTTTGCTATTCACCAGCAATATCGTGAACGCTTAAAACAATTTTATGAGTTCATGCTTGCTGAGTTAAAGAAACCACAAAATTTAAAACAGCCAAATACTTTTATTGAAGTAGATCGCGAAAAAGCACCGTATTTTAAAACATCGGCCGAGCAGCAAAATCACTGGCGTAAAATGTTAGTTTCGCAGTTAATTAATTTAACGATTAGCCGTGAAGAAGAGCAGGCGAAACAAAAGGCATTAAAAGAAAATCCATCACTTGCTGATGGTCAAGACTTAACAGGCCCAGAAGATTTAACACCGGCTCAGACTTTGACCAAGCGTTATACACGTCAGCTTGAAAGAATTAGCCGTGTGAAAAGCGACGATGTTTTAGATAAAACATTAAATGCAATGTTGGCGACTTATGATCCACATAGTAACTATTATCCGCCAATTGATGCGATAGAACTGAACCGCCAAACGACCTTACAACTTGAAGGTATTGGGGTATCGATTCGTCCAGAGCGTGGCAATGAAGATTACACCAAGATTGAAACCATTGTAGAAGGTGGCCCGGCAAGTAAGTCCGGTCAAGTGAAATCAGGAGACCGAATCGTTGGTGTCGCTCAAGAGGGCGGTAAAATGATTGATGTGGTCGGCTGGTCGAGTTCAGAAATTGTTGGGTTGATCCGTGGTAAGCGTGGCACAAAAGTAACGCTGAAACTTCTTGGTGCTGGCGCGTCAATGAGTCAGGCACGCAATGTGACCTTGGTGCGTGATGTCATTCAAGAAGAAGATGCGGGCGTCCGTTCACGTACAGTTGAAGTAACACGTGATGGTAAAAAACATCTATTAGGTGTCATTGAAATTCCATCTTTCTATTTCGACTATCGTTCACGTCGTGCTGGTCAGCAATATCGTTCAGTTTCTGAAGATACTGCAAATGCGTTTGAGGCTTTAAAAGCTAAGAAAGTAGAAGGTATTATTATTGACTTGCGTAATGACCCAGGTGGTTCATTAGAAGAAGTTGCACGTATGCTTGGACAGGTAATTAAGTCAGGTCCGGTTGTGCAAATTCGTGACGGCAATGGCAATGTAAGTGTATTTGAAGACAACGATGGTGGTCAGCAAATCTATACAGGTCCACTCGCTGTATTGGTGAACTTGGCATCGGCATCTGCAAGTGAAATTTACTCTGCTGCAATTCAAGATTATGAGCGTGGCATTATCATTGGTAGTACAACCACAGGTAAAGGTACAGCTCAAGTTCAACTTGATACTTTGGCATATGGTCAAGCAACCTTAACTCAGCGTAAATTCTACCGTGTTACCGGTGGTAGTACGCAAAACAAAGGTGTAGTGCCAGACATTAAGCTTGTTGATATCTATAACGAAGAGTTTGGTGAGCGTAAATCGAAAAATGCGTTAAAGTGGGATACGATTCCAACTGCACCATTTAAACGTGAAGGTTCTGTTCAGCCATATGTGGCGAAGTTGTCTCAACTTTCAGAGCAACGTGTAGCAGTGGATCCTCAGTTTAAATATTTAAATAAACGTACGGCAATTGCGAAGGTAACTAGCGATCAGAAACAAGTTGTTCTTGATATTGATAAGCGCCGCGCAGAGCTTCTGAGTTTAGAAAAGCAAACTTTAGATGCTGAAAATGAACGCCGTGTAGCGACAGGTCAAAAACCTTTTGCTAACTGGGAAAGCTATCAGGCTTCATTAGATGCCTTGGCTGAATCTCGTGCCAAAATGAAAGCCAACCAACGTCCTGCATTGCCAGAAGAAGAAACATTTGTGAATGAAGCAGCAAATGTACTTATGGATTATGCAAAATTGCAGAACCGTTAAGTTTTTTGTCTGTTTATAAAAAAGCACGCTGTTCTCAGCGTGCTTTTTTAATTTTTCATGTCAGTAAACTGTCATGCATTTATCATCAAAGTGTCAAGAAAGCTGCTTAATCTTTAAGCATGAAAATAAATACATTGATGGATGGCGCTATGCAAGGCTCATACGCGACAGCACTATTAAAACAACAGCAACTCCCTGAAAGCTTCCACTTCTATTTTAAACAAAAACAGCAGTTGTCTAATACTCAGGAATTGCACCAACTCCACGGGTTGGTTCGTCCTCGTTTAAAAATTGCGATTGTGACAGAGACATGGCCACCAGAAATTAATGGTGTAGCACTTTCGTTATTACAGTTATGTCAAGGTTTGCAAAAACAAGGTCATAAAATTCTACTGGTTCGCCCAGAACAAAAAGCCAAGTGTCATGATTTTCTACCAGAGCAAGAATGTCTCGTCATGTCGCAGGCTATTCCTAAATATCCAACTCTACAATTTGGTTGGCCTCAATATTTAAAAGTTTCAAAAGCTTTTGAAAAATTTGCGCCAGATGTTGTGCACATCGTGACGGAAGGGCCTTTGGGCTTAACTGCCATGCAAGCTGCAAAAGCAAAAGATATTCCGGTCTCTAGTGGCTTTCATTCACCATTTCAAGATTTTAGCCGATTCTTTGATTTGGCTTTTTTAGTTAAGCCGATTCAAAAATATCTTTGCTGGTTTCATAACAATACTCAAGTGACTTGTGTGCCAAGTAAAGATACCGAAGAAGCTTTACGTGGTTTTGGTATTACCTGTCCACTGGTTGTGGTGGGACGAGGGGTCGATACCACACGCTTTTCACCAAAACACCGTTCGGAAAGCTTACGCCAGCAATGGGGTGCCGATGCCGATACTCGTGTCATGCTGTATGTAGGGCGTTTATCACCAGAAAAAGAAGTTCAATTGATAGTTGAAAGCTATGCAGCTATGCAAAATATGCAGCAACATAAAACTAAACTTGTGGTGGTAGGAGATGGCCCAGATCTTGCTCGATTAAAAGCATTACCTGAAGCGACAAATGTCATTTTTACGGGTAGTTTGCGTGGACAAGATTTAGCAATAGCATATGCAAGTGCTGATGTCTTTGTATTTGCGAGTCAGGTTGAAACGTTTGGTAACGTAGTTTTAGAGGCAATGGCAAGCGGTTTGCCTGTTATCGCGTATGATTATGCATGTGCACATCAATATTTAGTCCATAACGTAAGTGGCTGGTTAAGTCCACTTGGACAGAAAAACCATTTTATACAACAAATTTATCAACTCCCTTCAGTACAACAACTTAGAGAAATGGGCATACAAGCCTGTCGTAAAGTACAGCAAAGCGGTTGGCAACTTCCGGTACAGCAATTAGAACAGGCATTTTATCAGGTAGTGAAGGAATCCTCGGTGGACTTCACCTAAGTATCCTAAAATAGGAGAACAACCATGAAATTAAAGAATGCAAAAATAAAAATACTCGATCTAGATTTACGAGGCTGTTTATACCTCAATCATTTTTCCCATTCACAGCGTGTATCTTTATTTTTCAAAATTATTAGCCGTGCGGGCGATGGGCCATTTTGGTACCTCATGCTGGCAATTGTATGGGGAATGCATGGCATTACCTATAGTTTGCAAATTATCTATTTGCTACTTGGCGGTTCAGTCGGAACGGCAATTTATAAATTCTTAAAACATAAAACCACGCGTCCACGCCCTTACCAAGTACATCAGGTGATTGTGCTTGGGGAGAGACCACTTGATCACTTTAGTTTTCCATCAGGCCATACGCTACATGCAGTGATGGTGACAATTGTGTTAGGTTATATCCAGCCTGTGTTGCTAGCTGCCATGTTGCCATTCATGGTGCTTGTGGCATTGTCTCGTATGGTGCTTGGACTTCACTACCCAAGTGATGTGATTGTAGGCGCACTTATTGGTGCGGCAGTAGCAAGTCTGATTATTTTTGTCGCGCCATTATTGGGCATTGCTTTATAACGAACAGTAATTTTTATCAGCTTAAGCTATCGATTACGTTTGTGGATTTGCTAAAGTACACAGTTCGTGATTTAGCAGATTAAACAGATAGGAGCCGCTATGGGCTTACGTTGGACAGATACGATTGATATTGCCATTGAATTGTCAGAAGCACATCCAGAAGTTGATCCGCAATGGATTCGTTTTACCGATTTACATGCATGGGTATGTGCGTTACCAGACTTTAGTGATGACCCAAATAAATCAACCGAAGGATTGCTAGAAGCCATCCAAATGGCTTGGTTAGATGAAGTTCGCTAAAAACAGTAGAAAAAATCGCAACTTTTACACATTCAAAGCTGATTATTGCCTATGACATCGGTATAATGCGGCAAATTTTTTAAAGTTTAAATCTTAAAATAAAGGAGCCACTCATGGCAATTGAACGTACTTTGTCTATCGTAAAGCCAGATGCTGTGTCTAAAAACCACATCGGTGAAATTTTTGCTCGTTTCGAAAAAGCGGGTTTAAAAATTGTTGCGACTAAAATGAAACACCTTTCTCAAGCTGATGCTGAAGGTTTCTATGCAGAGCACAAAGAACGCGGTTTCTTTGGTGACTTAGTTGCATTCATGACTTCTGGTCCAGTTGTAGTATCTGTTCTTGAAGGTGAAAACGCAGTTCTTGCTCACCGTGAAATTTTAGGTGCTACAAACCCTAAAGAAGCGGCTCCTGGTACTATCCGTGCTGATTTCGCTGTAAGCATCGACGAAAATGCTGCTCACGGTTCTGACTCAGTTGCTTCTGCAGAGCGTGAAATTGCTTACTTCTTTGCTGACAACGAGATCTGCCCACGCACTCGTTAATCGAAAGCATTCAAACCAGATAAGTGGTATACTACTTATCTGGTTTTTTTATTCTCTCAAGAGCATATTGTTTGATTCTTGAACAATATATTCTTTTTTTGACATGGTTTAGGTAAATACACATGAGTTCTGCAGTGGTCGTTTCATCTGAAAATCTTGATGGACAGCAGCAATCTTCGTCCACGCCAGCATCGCCTGCTGCCGAAAAAGTGAATTTACTCGGCATGTCACGCGCTCAATTAGAAAAATTCTTTGAAGATATTGGTGAGAAAAAGTTTCGTGCCGGGCAGGTTATGAAATGGATTCATCAATATTTTGTCACTGATTTTGCTGAAATGACCAATATTTCAGGCAAATTGCGCGCAAAGCTTGAACAAATTTGTGAAATTAAAGCCCCTGAAGTGGTTCACCGTCATTATTCAAAAGACGGAACACGTAAATGGGTGTTTCGCGTAGGTGAAGGTTCTGGCTCTTTAGTAGAAACTGTATTAATTCCTGCCGAAGATAAAACTGGTTCACGCAAAACCTTATGTATTTCTTCACAAGTGGGCTGCGCATTAGACTGCTCATTTTGTTCAACAGGTAAGCAAGGTTTTCAGCGCGATTTAACGCCAGATGAAATTATTGGGCAACTTTGGATGGCAAACTATTCCTATATGGAAGAAGTGCCTGTTGCCGAGCGCGAGCGTTCAGTAACTAATGTGGTGATGATGGGTATGGGTGAGCCATTACTCAACTATGATGCTGTATTAAGCTCAATGCACATTATGCTTGATGACTTTGCTTATGGCATGTCAAAACGTCGCGTGACTTTGTCAACGTCTGGTGTTGTACCGAAAATTGACCAACTTGCACAAGATATTGATGTTGCATTAGCAATTTCTTTACATGCACCAAACGATGAACTACGTAATGAACTTGTACCTATTAATAAAAAATATCCATTGGCTCAGTTGATTGCAGCGTGTCAGCGTTATATTGCCAAAGATGGTAATGAAAGTGCGCGTAAACATGTGACTATTGAATATGTGATGTTAGAAGGCGTAAATGATCAGCCTGAACATGCACAGCAGTTACTTAAGTTGCTTAAAAACTTACCAAGTAAAATTAATTTAATTCCATTTAATCCATTCCCTCATGCGCCATATGGTCGCTCAAGTCGAAATCGTATTATCTCGTTCCAAAAAACTTTGTCTGATGCCGGATTTGTGTGTACGATTCGTCAAACACGTGGTGATGATATTGACGCTGCATGTGGACAGTTAGTGGGTCAAGTTGCTGACCGTACGCGCCGTGCTGAGCAGTGGCAAAAGAAAGTAGCGCAGCGACAAGAGATTTTACGTACACAAGGATAAAGTTGAGGGCAGACTTTGAGTACTCCGAAGTTAAAGATCATGTTATGTATGGGGGTTGCTGTTGCATTTCTGGCCAGTGGTTGTCAGTCTTCGCCAACGCTTAAAAAGGACCCGGAAAAAGCAGTTAAGGTGCGTACGCAGCTTGCCGCTGAATACATTCGTTCTGGTGACTTGGACTCTGCAAAGCGTTCCCTTGACCAAGCTTTAAGTGTCGATAGTCGTGATGCAACGGCAAATATGATGATGGGTATTTTATTGCAACAAGAAGGCAGTAAACCCAATTTAGAAAAAGCAGAACATTATTTTAAACGTGCAATTTCATCTGAGCCAGATAATGCTCAGGCGCGTAATAATTATGGTACGTATTTGTACCAAATGGAGCGTTATAATGATGCCATTGAGCAATTCCGTATTGCTGGTGCAACATTAGGTTATGATCAACGCTATCAAGCCTTAGAAAATCTAGGGCGGATTTATTTAAAATTAGGTGATATTGCGAGTGCTGAAAAAACATTCAAACAAGCACTCCTTGCTAACCGCGATTCTTACATTTCAATGTTAGAGTTAGCAGAAATTTTTTATTTGCAGCAGCAGATTCCGGCTGCTACACAAATGTATGAACAATACGTTCGTACAGTGGGGCAGAAAAATCAGGGTGCTCGCGCACTTTGGATTGGTTTAAGAGTGGCTCGAGCCAATGCGGATAAAATGGGAATGCAAGTTTTAGTAAACCAGTTACGTGCTTTATTCCCGGAAAGTCCAGAATATCAACGTTATTTGCAATTACAGTATAGTACTGAGGCCGTATGGAAATAAATCCTAATTCACAGCAGCCAACTGGCTCAAGCTTACCGACTTCTGCTTTAGGAAATATTCAACGTCCTGGTGAGTATTTACGTCAAATTCGTGTTTCTCAGAAAAAAGAATTAGAGCAAGTATCTTCTGATTTAAATATGCCGCTTAAAACGCTTAATGCGTTAGAGCAAGACGATTATAAATCTTTGCCAGAAGCGACTTTTATCAAAGGCTATTATCGTTCTTATGCGAAGTATTTAAATACTGATGCAACTGCAATTATTCAGCGTTTTGATGAAATTTATGCGAACGATACAGGTCTTTTGCCAAATCATGCTTTAAACAACTCACCAATTAAAATCATGGGTAAATTACCGGGTTCTAATAGTGATCGTAACAAAAAATGGTTAAAGCGTGCGTTACTTACGATTTTGATTATTGCTGTCGTGTCATTGATTGTGATGGGTGTCCAAAAATGGACTTCAAACAAAGAAGAAGCTGATGTGCCAAAAGCCAATCAGTCTAATGTTGAAGTTTTACCTATGAAAGGAAGTGCCTCTGCAACAGCGGGTGATCAATTGGTGTTAAACTTTAACCGTCCAACTTCTGTTCATATTGTAGATGCAACAGGCAAGGTTTTAGCGACGGGTCGTCAGGCATCGACTTTAACCTTAAATGGTGAGTCTCCATTCCAGATTCGTCTTGATGATGCAACAGCTGTGTCATTAAGTCTAAACCAAGAACAGATTTCATTGTCTCCATATACGGTAAACGGTAAAGCTGAATTCCGTTTATCCCGCTAATACCATGAGTTGAGCGATACAATGATAGAGAACCCAATTAAACGTCGACCAACACGTAAAATCCGTGTTGGTTCGGTCTATGTCGGTGGCGATGCACCTATTAGCGTGCAAAGTATGACAAATACCGAAACTTGCGATGTCGATGCAACTGTTGCTCAGATTGAGCGTTGTGTTGACGCAGGTGCAGATATTATGCGTGTTTCAGTTCCTTCTATGGAAGCAGCTGAAGCCTTTGGTGCGATCCGCAAACGTGTTTCAGTTCCATTAGTGGCTGATATTCACTTTGACCATAGAATTGCCTTGGCAGTTGCAGACTATGGTGCAGACTGTTTGCGTATTAACCCGGGTAATATTGGTTCAGATCAAAAAGTTCGTGAAGTTGTTGCTGCTGCACGCCATCACGGCATTTCTATGCGTATTGGTGTGAATGCGGGTTCTCTAGAAAAAGATTTACAGAAAAAATATGGCGAGCCAACAGGGCAGGCACTGCTTGAGTCAGCTTTACGTCATATCGATATTTTAGACCGTCTAGATTTCCATGAGTTTAAAGTCAGCGTAAAAGCATCAAATGTGTTTTTAACCATGGATGCTTATCGTTTGCTTTCTCAGCAAATCGACAATCCATTGCACCTTGGTGTGACTGAAGCTGGTATTTACCGTACAGGTACTGTGAAATCAGCGATTGCTCTTGGTGGATTATTGATGGAAGGTATTGGCGATACCATGCGTATTTCGCTTGCTGCTGAACCAGAAGATGAAATCAAGATCGGTTTTGACATCTTGAAATCGCTTGGTCTACGTTCTAACGGTATTAACTTTATTGCTTGTCCAAGTTGTTCTCGCCAAGAATTTAACGTGATTCAGGTGATGCAAGCCTTAGAAGAGCGCCTAGAAGATATACGTACGCCAATGGATGTTTCAGTTATTGGTTGTAAGGTAAATGGCCCAGGTGAAGCAAAAGAAGCAGATATCGGGGTTGTTGGGGCTGCGCCTCGTTCACTGGTTTATCGTAATGGTGAGAAAAGCCATTTAATTGATACCAATCAATTGGTTGATGAAATCGAAACTATGGTTCGTCAACGTGTTCAAGAGCTTGAAGAAGCTAAATCTAAAGAAATTATTCGTAGTTCATCATGAGTTCAATTGTCGCAATCAAAGGTTTTAATGACGTTTTACCAACGCAAACAGCAGCGTGGAGACGTCTCGAGCAGCATTTAGCATCGTTAATGGATGCTTATGGTTACCAACAAATTCGTTTGCCGATCGTTGAACAAACGGGACTGTTTAAACGTGCTATTGGTGATGCAACCGATATCGTTGAAAAAGAAATGTATACATTCTTCGATAAAGGAAACCCACCTGAATCATTAACTTTGCGTCCGGAAGGAACAGCTGGTTGTGTACGTGCTTTGGTTGAACATAACTTGTTGCGTGGTGCTACGCCGCGTGTGTGGTATATGGGACCTATGTTCCGTTATGAAAAACCACAAAAAGGCCGTTATCGTCAGTTCCATCAGTTTGGTGTAGAAACTTTTGGTGTGGCAACTCCTGATATTGATGCTGAATTGATTCTGTTAACAGCTCGTTTGTGGAAACGTATGGGCGTTGATCATATGGTTCAGCTTGAGTTGAATACTCTAGGTGAAACCGATGAGCGTACAGAATATCGTAATGCTTTGGTTGCCTTCTTAAATGAACATAAAGATGCTTTGGATGAAGATTCACAGCGCCGTTTAACAACAAACCCATTACGTATTTTAGATTCTAAAATTGAATCGACTCAGAAAATTTTGGAAAATGCGCCGAAATTACACGACTTTTTAAAAGAAGACAGTCTAAACCACTTCCAGCAATTACAAGATTATTTGACTGCTGCGGGCGTTAAATTTGTAATTAATCAAAAACTGGTACGTGGTTTAGATTATTACAATAAAACTGTTTTTGAGTGGACAACAACAGCTTTAGGTTCGCAGGGTACGGTATGTGCAGGTGGGCGCTATGACGGCTTGGTTGGCCAACTAAAAGGCAAGGCTGATCAGTCTGTACCAGCAGTTGGTTTTGCAATGGGTATGGAGCGTTTATTGCTTCTACTTGAGCAAGTTGAAAAAGTTGAAATTGTACGTGATTGTGAAGTTTTCTTGGTAGCAGAGCCAGCTTATCAATCTAAAGCATTAGTTTTGGCAGAACAATTACGTGATCAGTTAGAAGCTGCAAATAGTAACATTCGCATTAAAACTGGTTCACAAGGCAGCATGAAGAGTCAGATGAAAAAGGCTGATCAGGCTGGGGCCGTTTACGCCATGATTTTGGGTGAACGTGAATGGGAAGCACAGCAGCTTGCTCTCAAAGAGTTGGCAACAGCTGAGCAGACACAAGTTGCACTAGCTGAACTCGTACCATTCTTAATTGAAAAATTTACAAAATAAACTGAAACATCTGGAAAAGGACAATCATATGAGCTTAAGTGATGAAGAACAATTCGACAGCTTAAAGTCGTTCGCCAAAAAATATGGTTCTGCCATGATTAGCGGGATTCTCATTGCATTGATTGCCTTTTTCGGGTGGGAATATTGGCAAAAAAGAAACCTTGCAACAAGTCAGACAGAAACTGCAAAAGTACAGCAGTTAATGGATGAAGCAAATGCAACAGCCGATAATCCAAATGCTTTAGCTTCAATAACAGCATCGGCAGATAAACTTGTAAAAGACGATATTGATTCAGTTCAGGCGATACAAACTCAATTTGTATTAGCAAAGCTTGCATATGAAAAACAAGATTATGCTGCTGCTGAAAAAGCTTTGAAAAAAGTTGAAAACTCAAAAGTAAAAGATGAAGGACTGATTCAGGTTGTAAAATTGCGTTTAGCAGATGCACAATTAGCGCAAAACAAATATGATGAAGCTCTAAAAACCTTGTCTGGTAATGTCGATCCGGCATTTAAAGCAACAGTAGAAGAGTTACGTGGTGATATCTTTGTTGCTAAGAAAGATATTGATTCTGCTAAAAAAGAGTATCAAGCTGCATGGGATTCGTTACTGGAACGTAAACAAGAGCGACAAATTTTACAAATTAAACTCGAAAGTGTTGGCGTTTTAGTTGAAGATCCACAGATTGAGCGCCCAATTTTGGAAACACAGGTGGAAGAGTCTTAATGAATCAGAAATTCAAACTGCCTTTGGCAATTGCAATCGCATCAGCTGTACTGGTGGGATGTTCTAGCAACAAAGTAAAAGAAGCAAAACCAAATCCACTACCGAAATTGACTGAGTCGAAAAAGGCTCTGGTACCGGTGTTTTCGCGCAGTGTTTCTTCTACAAATAAGGCAGATCCATTACGTTTACAACTTGACGCTAGTGACGGTGTTGTTTTTACGCTTGACCCTAAGGGTGAAGTTGCTGCATATCGTGGCAAACAACGTCTTTGGGAGAAAAAAGTCAGTAAATTGGGCTTAAGCTCTGGTGTTGAAGCAGCTGAAGGTATTGTTGTTGTTGGTAACAGCAAAGGTCAATTATTTGCTTTAGATCAAGCGACAGGTGAACAAAAATGGACTGCACAATTATCTGGTGCATTATTAAGTCCTTCTTTAGTTCAATCTGGACGTGTGATTACGATTGCAAACGACGGTACCGTATTTGCACATGATGCGTCATCAGGACAACAAGTTTGGGCATACAAATTGCCAAACGTTCAGTTCAGTTTACGCGGTCAACCATCGCCAGTAAGTCTTGACCCACGTACTGTTTTAATTGCTTCTGCAAATGCATATGTTTATGCAATTGATACGATTAGTGGTATCCCACGTTTCCAACGTCGTGTTGCGGTAAGTGAAGGTCGTTCTGATATTCAACGTCTAATTGATATTGATGGTGATCCGGTTGTTGCAGGCCAACTCATGGTTACAACCAGCTTCCAAGGTCAAGTCACAGTGACTGATTTGGCTTCTCAACGTGTAGTTTGGAGTGAAGATTCAAGCAGCACCAAGCGTCCAGAAGTTTATGACAATAAAGTATTTGTTTCATCAACTGATGGCAAGTTGACTGCTTATGATTTATCTACAGGCGAGAAGCTTTGGGAAAATGATAGCTTGTTGAATCGTCATTTAAGTAACCCTGTTGTGTTGGGATCGGACCTTATTGTTGGCGATTTGGATGGTGTTTTACACCTGATCGACCCAGCAACTGGTAAATTGGTAGGTCGTTCTAAAACAAGTGGTGAGGTTAATACTTTACGTGTTATTGAGAATCAACTCTACGTTTCGACCCGAAAAGGCGATTTAAGTATTTGGCAGAATCGTTAATTTTGTTCGCTTGTGCTAAAATAGCCGCTTAACAAATTACGCTGTTAAAAAATATCGGGGTGTTTGAATTAAATCAGTTCAAAGCCCCGTCTTTTATTATGGTCATATCTGACCTTAAAATATATCTCCTGTACTGTTTCTAATGCTCATGCCATGAGATATGGCTGGTCTTGAATTAAGGTTATTGTATGAAACCCGTTATTGCGCTCATTGGTCGTCCGAATGTCGGAAAATCAACGTTATTTAACCAGATTACCAAGAGTCGTGATGCACTTGTAGCCGACTTCGCGGGTCTGACTCGTGACCGTAAATATGGTGATGCGACTTATCAAAATAAGTCTTTCATTGTTGTTGATACGGGTGGTATCGGTGAAAGTGAAGGCGGTATCGATAACTACATGGCCGAGCAGTCAAAAACAGCCATCAACGAAGCAGATATTATTATTTTTGTGGTTGATGCGCGCGCCGGATTGTTAGCTTCTGATGAACAAATTGCTCGTGAACTTCGTACGTTAGGCAAGAAAATTTATCTTGTTGCGAACAAGGTAGATGGTGTACATGCTGAAGCTGCTTTAGTTGAGTTCTTTAAACTTGGTATGGGTGAACCATTACAAGTTGCAGCGAGTCATGGTCGTGGCGTTCAGCAAATGCTTGAAGATGTACTTCAAGATGTTCCTGAAGATGAAAACCCAGAAGAGCATGATAAAGATACTGGTTTACGTTTAGCCATTATTGGTCGTCCAAACGTGGGTAAATCAACGTTGGTAAACCGCTTACTTGGTGAAGACCGTGTAGTGGCATTTGACCAACCGGGTACAACTCGTGATTCTATTTACATTCCTTTTGAACGTGAAGGCCGTAAATACACTTTAATTGATACAGCGGGTGTACGTCGTAAAGGTAAAGTTGATGAAATGATTGAGAAGTTCTCAATTGTGAAAACTTTACAGGCAATGAAAGATGCTCACGTTGTGGTTGTTGTGGTCGATGCTCGTGAAGGTATTGTTGAGCAAGACTTACATTTAATTGGCTATGCGCTTGAAGCTGGTCGTGCCATGGTGATCGCCATTAACAAATGGGACAACATGAGCGAGTACGACCGTAAACAATGTAAGCTTGACGTTGAACGTCGTTTTGACTTCATTCCTTGGGCAAAAATTCACTTAATTTCTGCTTTACATGGAACAGGGGTAGGTGAGTTATATCCTTCTATCCACCGTGCTTATGAGTCTGCAAATTTAAAAGTTTCACCAGCAAAATTAACTCAAATTTTGAGTGATGCGACAGAAGCTCACCAACCGCCAATGATTAGTGGTCGCCGTATCAAAATGCGTTATGCGCATATGGGTGGACAAAACCCACCGACTATTGTGATTCATGGTAACAAGGTTGATAAGACACCTGCGGACTACCGTCGTTACTTAGAAAACGTGTTCCGTAAAGTGTATAAACTTGAAGGTACGCCAGTTCGTATTGACTTTAAAACTTCTGAAAACCCGTTTGAAGGTCGTAAGAGTCAAGTTGATGAACGTACAGCTGCGCGCCGTCGTCGTTATATTCAGAAATTCAAAAAAGCGGAAAAGAAATTTAATCGTTAATCTGTATAAATGTAAAAAAGCCCAAAGTATTCTTTGGGCTTTTTATTATATGGTTTAATAAGTTATTGGTATTTTTATATTAGCTTTAATCCTTAATTAGATGGATTTAAAAAAAATGAATGATAGGAAAATTGAAGTTTATATAGGAAAGCTCAATGAGTTTTTAAAACAAGAACAGCAAGACTTTCCTGACTTTCGTACATTTAATAATTATAAAAAGCAGCAAATACAGCACATTAAAAATAATTTATTAGCTCAAAAGCTAAATGTAAATCCAGAAGATTTGTTATTTGCTAAACATGAGTATGGCAAACCTTACTTATTGGACCATGTTCTGCATTTTAACCATTCACATAGCCAACAATATTATGCTTTAGCGCTAAGTGAGCGAGTTAAAGATATTGGTATAGATGTTGAAGAACTTGACCGTAAAGTACGTTTAGATAGTTTGGCACAACATGCTTTTCATACTGATGAATATGCAACATGGCAAAATCTAGAACAAGATAGAGAGTATTGGTTTAAAGTCTGGACCACTAAAGAAGCTGTTCTAAAAGCATCGGGCCTTGGTATACGTTTAGATTTAAATACTTTAAACACTCAAGCACACCCTACAAATCATGGCGGATTATGTTCGCATGAACTTATTGGAACATTTGCTTATCAAAATTTTGTTTCAGGTAACATGATTTTAACAGTGGCATGGCGTTCAGAGCAGTCTTGCCGCGGGTTTCAGTTTCCTTCTATTCAGCTTCATCCATTTGAAAGATAGAGTGTGCCAAATAGCACGTATAAAAAAACCGCGAATTACGCGGTTTTTTGAGTTTAGAGCAAGCTATAAAATTAAGCTTGACCTTCAACAGCAGCAGCTTGAGCACGTTCCATATTTGCTTCGAACTCTGCATCAAAGTTGATTGGAGTAAGAAGTAATTGTGGGAAGCTACCCTTAGTAACTAAGTCGTTTACAGCTTCACGTAGGAACGGGAACAAAATGTTCGGGCAGTATGCACCCAAAATGTAAGGTAAGCGGTCTTCTTCGATATTATCGATTAAGAAAATACCAGATTGAGTTACATCTACGATGAATGCTGTTTCATTGTCGTTATTGGCTTGAACCACAACTTTTAAAGATACTTCAAAGTGAGTTGGGTCAATCTTTTCAGCAGCAGAAGAAAGATTGATGTTAAGTTCAGGTTGCCATTGTTTAGTAAAAACTTGTGCCCCTGGAACCTCAAAAGAAATATCTTTTGTATAAATACGCTCTAAAGCTAATTGTGGTTGAACTTGTTGTTCTTCGCTCATTGTTTTTTCCTTAATATGGATGCGATGTTAAGCCAATAATTCGTCGAGTTTACCTTCACGCTCTAAAGCATAAAGTTGGTCAAAACCACCGATAAACTGATCATTAATAAAAATTTGTGGAACAGTACGATGATTTGTACGTTGCATTAATTCAGCACGTACTTCTGGTGCCTCAACAGAAAGATTTACTTCTTTGTAAGCAACACCTTTACGCTCAAGTAATTGTTTCGCGCGAACGCAGTACGGGCATACAGAAGTTGAGTAAACAATGACATTTGCTGCCATAACAATTCTCCTTAAGCTTTTGGTTTGCTTTTAACGAGAGGTAAGCCTTGAGCTTTCCAGTTACTGATACCACCATCAAGGCGATAGCTGTCATGGTGAGCAACTTTCTGTAAAGCGCTACCAGCAACTTGCCCTAGGTTGCAAATAAATACCAATGGACGGTCACTTGCTTTTAATTCATCAGCATGACTTGCAATTTGGCTATAAGGAATATTGCGGCTACCACTAATGTGACCTTCGCGGAAGTCTTTGCTATCGCGTAAGTCAATCAAAAGGGCATTTTTCGCTTTCACTAAAATACCAAGCGACTGTGGAGAAATTTTACGACCGTTACGTTGACCTTCAAAAATGAAGAACAATACGATCAAGACTCCGAGTGTACCAAACAAAATGGGGTGATTCCCCATAAACTCTAACCAGCGTTCCACAAGTCACCTAAAAAAATTAAAAACAAAATTGACCTAGAGTATAGCGTATATAGATGGTGATCAAAATCACCACTTCAAGGGCAAAAGGGGTAGAAAATTAGTTTTTTTGCTGCGCTTCTTGAATCTCGTCGATTAAACGTAAGAAGCTATCTAAGCGTCGCGGCAAAATTTCACCTGCTTCAACAGCCTGTTTTAAGCCACAGTTCTTTTCATGAGTATGCGTGCAGTTACGGAACTGACATGAACCTAAATGCGCTTCAATTTCAGGAAAACCCATACGAATTTTATCTAAATCGAGATGCCAAAGCCCAAACTCGCGAATTCCCGGCGAATCAATTAAGGCGCCATTTTTACCAAAGTTGATTAAGCGCGTAGAAGTCGTGGTGTGTTGTCCAAGTGCCGAGTTTTCAGAGATGATATTGGTTTTCTGCTCGGCATCTGGAATGAGCACATTAATAAGTGAGCTTTTACCAACACCTGACTGGCCTACAAAAGCTACTGTCTCACCATCAAGTCGTTGAGATAATGCTGAAATATCACCTTTAGAATGACAAATCATGACTTCATAACCTAAATTTTCATACTCTTTGAGCATGTCGAGAATCGGATCATTTTCAGTGAGTAAATCCGATTTATTTAGTACTAGAAGAGCAGGAATATTTGCATCTGCACATGCTACTAAATAGCGATCAATTAAAGTCGGTGCCGGTTCTGGAAGCGGAGCAAAAACAATAACGATTAAACTAATATTGGCTGCTACAGGCTTTACTTTATGATAGCGATCTGGACGAGTAAGTAATGAAGTACGAGGGTGAATTGCAGTAATAATCCCTAAGCCTGTGTTAGGGTCTGCTTGCCACTTCACTCTGTCACCCGTGACTAGTAATTCAAGATTTGTACGAGTGTGGCAACGCCAAATACTTTTTAGTTCAATCGGTTTCCAAAATGGTTCTGGTTCGCCTTCGGCAACTTGAGGTTTTTCTGGGTGATGCTCGGGTACAGAAAGTGCCTGTACTTCAAGTTGACGGCCATAGTGCTGCACAACCAGCCCATCTAGATCTTGTGAAGTATCGACTTCTTCTTGGCGAGTTTTATGCTGTTTTTCAATACGACGTTGCTGTTGCTCAGTTAAACGACGCTTACGAATTAGAGCCATTCATATCCCAAAAAAACCATTGTTTGAAGACCGCAAAAATAGCACGAAGCTGGTATGGAATTACAGCGCAGAAGCAAGAAATTTGCTACTATTGATGTTTTTACGGCATTTTAGAACGTACATACATGAGCAGTACTTTAAATACACGATTAATTTGGATTGATCTGGAAATGACCGGTTTGGATACCGACAACGACCAGATTATTGAAATCGCAACAATTATTACAGATGATCATTTAAATGTACTTGCCGAAGGTCCGGTTTTGGCTATTCATCAACCTGATCGTATTTTAAATGCAATGGATGAGTGGAATACGCGTCAGCATGGCCAGTCAGGTTTAATTGAGCGAGTTCGCCGTAGTAAATTGACAGCTCGTGACGCTGAGTTACAGACTTTAGAATTCTTAAAAAAATGGGTCAATCCAAAAGTTTCACCAATGTGTGGTAACTCGATTTGTCAGGATCGCCGTTTCTTGCATCGTCTTATGCCTGAGCTAGAGCAGTATTTCCACTATCGTAATCTCGATGTGTCTACGATCAAAGAACTCTCAAAACGCTGGCGCCCTGAAATTATGAGCGGTCTGAAAAAGAATGCATCACATTTAGCTATGGATGATATTCGCGATTCAATTTCAGAGTTGAAATACTACCGCGAATATTTCTTCATTATGAACACTGATGGTAAAGATTGATTACGTTGTTCAAGTCATATGAAAGGGGGCAGTAGCCTCCTTTTTTATTGCTTATAAGACATCGTTACAATAATACCAAGGGGTAATTTGGCTTTCATATTCATTTTGCTTAAAATGATGTTTTAAGTTTATTTATTATAAAAAGAGAGCATTTATGCAAAGTAATAACCCGATACTGACTCGCGTTGAAACGGTCAGTGACTACAGTCAACCAATGACCGTGCAAGGTGCGATTCAAAAATCTGTGATGTTGACTATCATTGCTGCTGCAGTGGGTGTCGCTTTATTTTTCTATGCAGCCTTTACTGCAAATGTTGGTATTGCTTACGCAGCTTCAATTGTGGGTGCAATTGGTGGCTTGGTTTTAGCTTTAATCACAACGTTTAAACCAACGACTGCGCCAACTTTAGCAATTCCTTATGCTTTATTCGAAGGGGCATTTATTGGTGGTATTTCTTTTACTTTCCAGTTGAAATATCCGGGCGTTCCGCTTCAAGCTTTATTAGCTACTTTCGTTACCACTTTAGTGATGTTTGGTCTCTATAAGTTCCAAATTATACGCGCAACCGAAAAGTTCAAATCAGTTGTAATTTCGGCATCTCTAGCAATCTTTATTGTATTTATTGTACAGATGGTGATGCGTTTAGCGTTTGGTTCAAGCATTCCTTATATTTTTGAAAGCAACTGGTTGGGTATTAGTTTTGCTGCATTTGTTGCAGTCATTGCTTCACTTAACCTGATTTTAGATTTTGACTTGATCGAAACCAATGCAGCATACCGTGCTCCAAAATTCATGGAATGGTTGTGTGGTATTGCCTTACTTGCAACTTTAGTTTGGATGTATATCTCGTTCTTACGTCTACTTGGCTTATTGTCTGATGACTAAAAATGAGATGATAAAAAGTCGCTCCTAAATCGGGGCGATTTTTTTTCGTGCGATTTTTGAAAAAAGATGCATTATGCAATTTCGAAAAATGTTGAATATTGGCATTATGCTGGAAATTGTTTTGAGTGAGATCGGCATGACACAAGGACTTTTAGCAGGTAAACGCTTTTTGATTGCAGGCGTTGCTAGTAAATTATCAATTGCTTATGGTATTGCACAAGCATTACACCGTGAAGGTGCTGAGCTTGCATTTACTTATCCAAACGAAAAATTAAAAAAACGTGTAGATGAGTTTGCTGAGCAATTCGGTTCTAAACTTGTGTTTCCATGTGATGTTGCCGTTGATGCTGAAATTGATAATGCATTTGCGGAACTTGCAAAACATTGGGACGGCGTAGATGGTGTTGTACATTCAATCGGTTTTGCACCTGCACACACGCTTGACGGTGACTTTACTGACGTGACTGACCGTGACGGTTTTAAAATTGCTCATGACATTAGCGCATACAGCTTTGTTGCAATGGCACGTGCTGCAAAACCTTTATTACAAGCTCGCCAAGGTTGTTTATTAACTTTGACTTACCAAGGTTCTGAACGCGTTATGCCTAACTACAACGTAATGGGTATGGCAAAAGCTTCTTTAGAAGCTGGTGTTCGTTACTTAGCATCAAGCTTAGGTGTTGATGGTATCCGTGTAAACGCGATTTCTGCGGGTCCAATCCGTACTTTAGCCGCTTCTGGTATTAAATCTTTCCGTAAAATGTTAGATGCTAACGAAAAAGTTGCACCATTAAAGCGTAACGTAACGATTGAAGAAGTGGGTAACGCAGCATTATTCCTATGCTCACCTTGGGCTTCAGGTATTACTGGTGAAATTCTATATGTAGACGCCGGTTTCAATACTGTCGGTATGAGCCAATCTATGATGGATGATGAATAATTAGATTTATCTAATTTACATAATGAAGCCGCTTTTAAAGCGGCTTCATTCTTATTATCCCTAAGTTTTTTGAATAGGATTATCGTTCGAAAAGGATTTTAAAGCACTAAGCCTAGCATCATTAGAGAGTATATCTAGCAATTTTAGTTGGGAAAAATTCTATCTTAATCAAGCTTATATAAATTGATCCTGATATTTATAATTCGATCATATCCGCGATTTGATAACCGAGATTAGTGATTCTAAATATTTCACCTTTATAGCCGCGATCTTCAATTAAATTTTCATCTTTTAGTTCTTCAATAGCTGATTTCCAACGGGCAACCTCTCTTGGTTGTCGTGATGAAATAAAATTTTTACCATTAGTTTGAATGTCTTCACCCCCAAGATAGCTTAGATACATAATAGTACCGTTACTATCGAGACTTGCTTCTTTAAGTAATGTACGAGCTTCGTTTGATAAAGTCGGAAGTGAAATTTTAGATTTTACTACTTCAGTTTTATGTAGTAATGAGTCACTTATTTCGAATTTAAATAAAGAGTGTTCATTAATTTTAAGTTGGAGATGGCGATAAAATTTCTCTTTAAAGTCAGATTGGTTATCATAACTTTGATATAAGCCACGAGTTTGACAACTTTTCTTAAACTTACTTAATTCAGCATATTGATTTGGGTCAACTGTGTCTATTACAACAGGCTGACTGGAAAAATAAAGCATTGCTGGTTTATCAGTGGCTATATGTTTTTCGATTTCCTCCACAGTGCCGCTAGCATATTCTGTGGTAGGTGTTCCAATGCGTGTCCAAAAAACACCAATAAGGAAGTCACATTTATCTAAAACTTGGTTATTTATGATTTCTTGAGGAGATGCTCCCATTTCAGGAGATGAATGAGATTCCCATCCAACAGGTAATAAAACAATATTTCGTGATTTTGAATGAACAGCATTCCATTCATATATTACATCACGAATGATAGTCCTTTCAGATGCAACATCTCCAGGAGAGGCTATCATTACATTGAATACTTTAGCTTCGTAACTCATAGTTGGAACTCTTTTTGTAAATAAAATTAATCGAATTTTCTATCTTATTTGGATTTATTTTATTCAGTGTATAAAGCAGAAATATTTACGTTAACATATAGAATTTGATGAGTAAAATCAAAAAACTATCAGCTCATCGAAAATGAACTGATAGTATTAAGCAAGTAAAAAAATAGCATCTAGAGTAGTGCAAGTTATTGTGGCAATTCTTTTACAGGTGAACCACCTAATGCCTGCATGAGGGTGACATAAGCGTTGTATTGGCTTTGTTTGGTTTCAACAAGACTCAAGCGCGCAGTACGTGTTGTTTGCTGGGCATCGAGAAGTGTTTTTAACGCAACAGCGCCATAACGGTAACGTACTTCGGTTAAACGTTCGGTTTTTTCTGCAAGTTGAAGATTACGCTCTTGCAGTTCTACTTGTTTGTCGAGTTCTGTACGGCTTGATAACGCATTTTCTACATCAGCAAAAGCCTGATAAAGCGTTTGGCGATATTGAATAATCGCTTTTTCATAATCAAGATTACTAATCGCGATATCTTTTTTCATATCGTTATATTGCAAAAATGGCAAACTCAAACTTGCCCCAAGCGTGAGGGCAGGGTTGCGTAATAACTCGGTTAACGATGTGCTGCTTGAACCTAAACTACTGGTTAAGCTAATAGACGGATAGTAACTTGCTTTGGTCGCATCTTTGGTTGCCAGAGCCTTTCTTAAACGAAGCTCGGCTGCTTGCAAGTCAGGGCGGCGTGACAAAATATCCGCCGGTAAACCTGCACCAATAGCAGGAAGCGCTGTACGTGGTAAACGCTGTGGTTCTTGGATGTTGAGTTGCTGTACTGGCTCATGCAATAACACTGCAATGGCTGTACGTGTTTCCACAAGCTGTTGTTCAATTTGGCTTAAACTTGCTTTTTGGCTTTGAACAGACTGCTCGGCTTGCGTAAGGTCTAAGCCTGAAACTGCACCTGCTTTATACTGAGTTTGAACTAACTGATAAAGCTTTTGTGAAGTGGCTAAGCTCTGCTGTGCAGTTGCATAACGTTCATTTAAGTAGCCCAGTTGCCAGTAGAGTTTCGCTGTAGTGGCAATCAGACTTTGACCTGTAGACTGTAAGTCTTGTTCAGTCGCTAAAGCTTCCCATTTACTTGCTTCGGTTTGACGAGCAAGCTTGCCAAACAAATCAAGTTCATAACTTACGCCTGCACTTAAGGATAGTCCTTTAGCACTATCATCGCCTGAATTTAAATCGAAACTATGACCTGTAGAAACATTTGAACTGGTACGTAAGCCTTGTTGATTTGCCGTTAAATCAGCTTTTAAGCGAGCTTGCTTTAAGGTAATTCCCGCAACAGCTAAATCGCTATTACGTTCTAATACGTTGTTTACAAGCTGATTGAGCTGTGCATCTCCAAACAGTGTCCACCAACGGTCAGAGTATTGTTCAACTGATGCTGTTTTAGTTTTAGTCGTATCGTACTGAAAACTACCCGGAACTTGTACAGACGGTGCTTGGTAAGGCGTTTTAACCATTGCCGCACATCCCACAAGAGAACTGCTGAGGAGAAGTGCTGCGCTAAGTTTAGTCATTGAAAAAGACATGCAATTTTCCTTATTCTCGTGATAGTGCTGCAACAGGGTCAAGTTTTGCGGCATTTTTGGCAGGCAAGAAACCGAATACGACACCAATCAGTGTTGAGCAAACAAATGCTGCCACAATCGAAGTCGTTGAATATGCCACTGCAAAATTACCTGCGGCTACTTTGTTAATAAGTTGTCCTAACCCCAGCGAAAGTAATACGCCGAGAACACCACCAATTAAACACACTAAAATTGCTTCAATTAGGAACTGTTGCAAAATATCACTTTGTCGAGCACCGACAGCCATACGTACACCAATTTCTTGCGTACGTTCAGTTACCGAAACCAACATAATGTTCATTACACCAATACCACCAACTACCAGAGAAATGACCGCAATTGCTGAGACCAGAAGGGTCATGGTGCTGGTTGTTTTCTCAATGGTTTGACGGATACTGTCACTGTTCATAGTGAAAATATCTTGGGCACCATGTCGCTGCGTTAATAAATTAACAATGGCGTTTTCAGCAGCGCTGGTCGAGTATTTATCATTAATACGTACAACAATATTACGGACATGCGCTTGCCCTAACATACGGCTCATGACCGTGGTATATGGCATATACACATTAAGCGTATCGTCTGAGCCCATACTACTGGTCTGAGGTTCGACAATCCCGATAATACGAGCCGGCACACTACCTAGTAAGACCACTTGCCCGATTGGGTTAGTACCATCGCTAAAGAATTGTTTTTGCGTATTCGTGTCAATCACTACATCTTGTGAACGATCACGTACACTACGTTGATCAAAAGTTTGACCATCTTTAAAAACCAGACCTTTTACATCAAAAAAATCGTTACTTACGCCATTAATGGTCGCGTTCGCTTCATTTTGTTGATAACGCATAGTTTTGGATGTGCTGACCATTGGACTGACCGCACTCACATAAGGCTGCGTCATTAATGCATCGGCATCGGCAGGTACCAATGTTTTAAAATTGGCCGTCTTGGAGTTATCACCAAAACCACGCCCTTGGAATACCGTAATTGTGTTAGTACCGAGGCCGCTAATATTTTCCAAAATCTGCTTTTGTGAACCATTACCCAGTGCGACCACCGTTACGACAGATGCAATACCAATAATAATCCCGAGCATGGTTAAAAAGGTACGCATACGGTGGGCATTCATAGACAGCAGCGCCATTTGGAACGCCTCAGATAAGCGGTCTAAAGTTGAACGCCAAGCTGAAATGCTTTTACCTTTTTTCTGCTTATTTTGTAGAGCAGGTGCAGCATCGGGGTCAGATTTAACTTCTTCTGTAGATTGGTCTGGAACATTAGGACGGTCACTAATAATTTCTCCGTCACTAATTTCGATAATACGCGTTGCATTTTTCGCAACTTGCATATCGTGCGTAACCAAAATAATGGTGTGACCAGCTGCATTGAGTTCACGTAAAATTCGCATTACCTCAATACCACTATGTGAGTCGAGTGCGCCTGTTGGCTCATCGGCTAAAATTACATCACCACCATTCATTAAGGCACGGGCAATTGAAACACGTTGCTGTTGACCACCTGAAAGTTGGCTTGGTCGGTTTTGTGTTTTTGTGCCTAAACCTAACTCGGTAAGTAAGGCAGTTGCACGCTGTTTACGATCTGAAGGTGTAACACCTGCATAAACAGCCGGAACTTCAACGTTACCTTCGGCTGACAAGTCACCAAGTAAGTGATAGCGCTGGAAAATAAAGCCAAAATATTCACGGCGTAATTGGGCCAACTGGTCAGGTTCTAGCTTACCGGTTTCTTGACCATTAACCTTGTAACTACCACTTGTTGGGCGGTCCAGACAGCCCAAAATATTCATGAGCGTTGATTTACCAGAACCGGACTGGCCGACAATCGCAACCAGTTCACCTTCATAAATGGTCAGGTCAATGCCTTTTAAAATTTGAATCGTGCTTTCGCCAGCAGGGAATTCCCGGACCAGATTGCTGACTTCAAGCAAAGCTTGTTTTGTCATGCTTACATTCCCATTGGACCATTACGGCGACGGTTATTACCACTATTTGCAGAGGCAGCAGAGTTTTCTGAACTATCCGCAATTACAACTTGATCACCTTGTTTTAATCCGGCAAGTACTTGTGCATTTACACGGTTATTAATACCTACCAAAATTTGTGTTGGTTTAGTTGTACCATCTGCTTGTAAAACACGAACTACGCTCAAGGTTGCTTTACCTTGTTCAATAAGTTGTTTTTGTTCAGGAGTTAAGTTTAAGCGTTCTAAACGGGCACCATTACCTGAATGTTTTCTTTCGGCATTTGGAGTTGAAGCTGCTTTATCTGCTGACTGACCAGGTTTTTTCTGACCAGAAAATTGTTTGCTACTTAAGGCAGAAGATGGAACCAGTAAGGCATTTTTTGCTGAATCTAATACGATATAAACTTGAGCAGTCATATCAATACGCAATTTGCCATCTGTATTTGGAACGTCAAATAAAGCGTTGTAGTAGACAGCTGAGCTACTGGTTGAACTTGTAGTACTGTTTGACTCACTAGAAATTGAATCTGGTGCTGGCTCAATCTGACGTAATGTCGCATAACGCTTACTGTCATCGCCTAAAGTAGTGAAGTAGACTTTTTGACCTTTTTCTACTCGCATGATATCCGCTTCACTTACCTGCGCTTTAATCGTCATATTTTGCAGTTTTGCAATTTTAACGATCGTTGGAGCACTTTGGTTCGCGTTTACGGTTTGGCCTTCTTCAGTCACAATCGCAACAACGGTACCATCAGTTGGCGCAACAATACGGGTATAGCCAATATTTGTTTGTGCTGTTGAACGAGTAACTTTCGCAGACTCGATTTGTGCATCTAATGCTTTGACTTGTGCTTGGGCTGTTTTATAAGCAGCTTCAGCTGACTCTAAATCTGCACGAGGTGTCGCATCTTGAGCATACATTTGTTGCTGACGACGATATTCGAGTTGCTTTTCATTTAAAGATGCCACTTGTTGAAGGCGCTGTGCCTCTAAGTTTTTAATATTGGCATCAGATGTTTTTAAACTGTTTTCTTGGGTGGTTGAGTCAATTTGTGCAATAAGTTGACCTTGTTTCACTTGATCACCAAGCTGCACATACATCTTTTTAACCTGACCGGATACCTGAGCACCGACACTAATGAGCTTGGTTGCATCAAGCGTACCGGTTGCAAGTACATTATTCTCAATATCTCCGCGAGTTACCTCAGCTGTAATATATTGAGGCTGCTGCTGTTTAGGTTTAAAAAACTTCCAAGCTAATGCAGCAATAACGGCTATACAGACGACAATAATAACGAGTTTAATGGGCTTTATTTTTGGCATGGCGAGAGGTCGAAAAGTCTAAAATTTTAATTAGTATAAGAGTCAATTGAGGATAAAACGTGAATTTTTATGATATTTCAACAAAGCAGACAAAGGATTTGGCCGCTCTATTGTATAAATAATGTTTTCCCACACAACTCGGCAATCGCTTGTTGCATTAAATGTTCGGCATTTTCATTAGACATGCCTTTAATTGCTGCATCGATTTGCAAGAGTAGAGCAGACCATCCCAGAAATTGCTGTGGATTGAGTCTTCTTAAAGCTTGTTGATATAAGCTAACTTTGGTTTTCCAAATACCGAGTTGCAATGCATTGTGTGGCTGTTCAAACAACTGCATTAATAAACGCATTTCTTTACTTAATGTCCATAAGATCAGACTTTCTGGTTCACCCGAACCAATTAAATATTGGAAAATCTTAATAGACTGAGCAAGATTGCCTTCTAATAAAGCATCGCTTAAATCATAAGTGGTGTAACGAGACTGATCTTGCAAACAAGCGTATAACTGTTCAATTTGAATCAGTTTCTGGTCTGGGAAAGTATCTCTTACGCGCATCAAACTATTTTTAGCAGCGAGTAAATTGTGCTCATGATGTTGCATGAGCCACTGCCAAGCGTCATTGTCGAGTTGAATTTCGAGCTTTTCTGCTTCAGCAGCTAAAATTCTTTGGCGGTCTTGCGGATAGTTTGCAGTAAGAGCAACAACAACGCCGTTTGCTTCAACAACTTGGAAAAAAGCAGACTTTAAGCTACTGCTATCTTGTTTGGGTAAAACAATTAACAGCAGGTTGGTTTCATTATGCTGAATATAACTTTTAAGCTGTTTTAAACCATTTGCATCGGGCTTGATATTGCCGTGAACTTCAATAGCAAGTTGCTGTGAAAATAAAGACAAGCTGTTCAGGGCATTGAACACATTTTTCCAGTCACTCACACTACTAATGTCATAGCGCTGTCTTTCAATGTCTTGTTGCTGCCAGCTTTTACGGAAAGTATCTAGTAAATTTTGTTCAAGTAATGGTTCCTGACCATGCAGGATCCACGCACCCCGAGCTTCCGGAATGCGTTTAAGGGCTTGTAAGTAGTCAAGTTTCATTACTAAAGAATAGATAAATCTTATGGTTGAGCTTTTGGTAAGCGATTAGCTGAAATTTGACGAGTAATTTGCTGAGCAATGTCATCAATCACAATACGTTGCAAGTAACCTTCTTGCTGGTTTTCAGTGTTGACAGTTGCCAAGTCATATTGATAACTACGAGCTGCGGTTAAAGTACGTGGCTCGGTAATTTTATTCCCTTGACGGTCTTCAATTTGGAAAGTCACAGTCAGACGTAATAGAACTTCTGTAAGCTTACCATTTAGAAGTTGACGACGAGGCGTGTACTCTAAAACATGAAGAACATAGGCGTCGTTGTCATTGGTGAGCTGAACGCCATTTGCTGTTAAGTACACTTTTAATTGTGTTTCTAAGTCATCGGTTTTTGCCGGTAACTCAAGGCTCAACTTTTTATAAACAAGTGGAGTCGCAGTCGGGTTAGTTCCTTTTAAATGGAAACCACACCCGACTAAGCCTGCACTAAGGCCTAAGGTTAAAACAACAGCGGCTAAACGTTGGGCTAAGTGCATGCTTGATCCTCTCATTAATACCTGTAATTAAACCACGAGGTTAACCAATTTTTTTGGAACCACAATTTCTTTTTTAGTTGGTCCTGTTAAGAACTGTTGAACTTCTGGTAACGCTTTAGCTTGAGCTAATAATTCATCTTTAGAAATATCAACAGAAACTTCAAGTTTACCGCGAAGTTTACCATTTACTTGTACAACAATCGTTTGGGTATTGCGTGTTAACGCAGAAGCATCAACTTCAGGGAAAGTTGCTTCTGTTAAGTCCGTACCAAACTGAGCCAATAAAGTCTGGCTTAAATGCGGAGCAAATGGAGCAAGTAACGTTAACAATGTTGTGATTGCTTCACGTTCTACAGCAACGTCGTTATCATCTTTTGCTTCAAACTTATTGCTTGCATTTAATAATTCCATTAACGCGGCAATTGCAGTATTGAATGCATGACGACGTTCAATATCATCACTTACTTTTTGAATCGTTTCGTGAGTCTTACGACGTAAATCTTGAGCATCTTTAGACAAGTTTGCCGTATCGATTGCAGTTGCAGCGTTTCCTTTTTCAAGGAAGCTTGCTACCAGACGCCATACACGTTTCAAGAAACGGTTTGCGCCTTCAACACCTGCATCAGACCATTCTAAAGATTGATCTGGTGGAGCAGCAAACATCATAAATACACGTGCTGTATCTGCGCCGTATTGATCGATAATTGCTTGTGGGTCAATACCGTTATTTTTCGACTTAGACATTTTTTCTTGTCCGCCGATAATAACTTCTTGACCATCACCTGAATATTTTGCAGAAATGATGCGACCTTTCTCATCACGTTCTAATTCGATGTCAGCAGGGTTGAACCAAGTTTTCTTACCATTTTCCGCTTCACGATAGAATGTATCTGCAAGCACCATGCCTTGAGTTAACAAGTTAGTAAATGGTTCATTACCTTGTACAACGCCTTCATCACGCATTAATTTGTGGAAGAAACGTGCATAAAGTAAGTGGAGAATCGCGTGTTCAACACCACCAATATATTGGTTTACAGGAAGCCAGTTTTGAGCTGCTTCAGGTTTAACCATACCGCCAGTGAAGTCTGGAGACGCATAGCGTGCGTAGTACCAAGATGACTCTACGAATGTATCCAATGTATCTGTTTCACGGCGTGCATCGCCACCACAGCAAGGACATTTCGTTTCATAGAATTCAGGCATTTTATTAAGCGGGTTACCTGAACCATCTGGAACAACGTCAGTTGGTAATACAACCGGAAGTTGGTCTTCTGGAACTGTGACTTGACCACAAGTATCACAGTTAATCATTGGAATTGGACAACCCCAGTAACGTTGACGAGAAACACCCCAGTCACGTAAACGGAATTGAACCTTAGAATTTGCTAAACCTTGTGGCTCTAATTTCGCAAGGAATGCGTCAAACGCAGCTTGGAATTCTAAACCGTCAAACTCTCCAGAGTTAACAAGTTTACCTTCTTTAGAACCGTACCATTCTTGCCATTCAGTTGCAGAGTAGTCTGCATCGTCAGCGCCTTTAGCATCAATCACTTGTTTAATTGGCAAGTTGAACTTGTTTGCAAATTCAAAATCACGTTCGTCATGTGCTGGTACAGCCATTACTGCGCCAGAACCGTAAGACATTAATACGTAGTTTGCGATCCAGACAGGAAGCTCTTCACCAGTGACAGGATGTTTTACAAACAAGCCTGTTGCCATGCCTTTTTTCTCGGCTGTTGCCAAGTCAGCTTCTGCAACTGAACCCATGCGGCATTCTTCAATAAATGCAGCTAATTCAGGGTTGTTTTCAGCAGCTTTAAGCGCAAGAGGGTGTTCTGCTGCAACAGCAACGTATGTTACGCCCATAAGCGTATCAGCACGTGTTGTATAAACAGTTAAGCCGTCAGCATAAATTTCGGTATTGGCAGATGGGAAAGTAATTTCCATACCTGTAGAGCGACCAATCCAGTTACGTTGCATGGTCAACACTTGTTGAGGCCAGCCGTCTTGTAAGGTATCTAGGTCGTCTAATAATTCTTGTGCATAGTCCGTAATACGGAAGTAGTACATTGGAATATCGCGTTTTTCAACCAATGCACCAGAGCGCCATCCGCGACCATTTTCAACTTGTTCGTTTGCCAAAACTGTTTGGTCAACCGGATCCCAGTTCACTGTTGAAAGTTTACGGTAGATCAAACCTTTTTTATAAAGCTGAACAAACAACCATTGTTCCCAGTGGTAGTACTCTGGTGTACATGTTGCAAATTCACGGTCCCAATCAACAGATAAACCTAATTTTTTTAATTGGTCACGCATATAAGCGATGTTTTCAAATGTCCATTTTGCCGGAGCAACTTTATGGGCAATTGCAGCGTTTTCCGCAGGCAAACCAAAAGCGTCCCAACCCATAGGTTGTAGTACGGTTTCGCCTTTTAAACGATAGAAACGGCTAATTACGTCGCCAATTGTATAGTTACGCACATGACCCATGTGCAGTTTGCCACTTGGGTAAGGGAACATTGACAGGATGTAACGATGTTTACCTTCGACAGTGTCGGCAACTTTAAAGACTTTACGATTTTCCCAATCTTGTTGGACGGATGGTTCAATCGTGTTTGCTTGATATTCTGGGTCAATGTGAGAAATAGTCATAGACGTAAGCTATACAACGAAAATTGAAATGAAAGATTGCTGCACAGCATAGCGCAAAATAGAGGAAAATGTCAGTTTTTAGATCACGATTTTATCTTTTAATATGCGCTATAAAAATTTCCCAACTTATTCTTCTTTATTTTAAATCCGAGAAGAGTGGTGAAAGTATTCACCACTCTCATTTTACTTATCGTGGTGCTGAAGCTGATGGAGCAGGTGCGGGTGCAGCAGATGGAGCTGCTACTGCAGGTGCAGTTTTTTCCTGCATGGCGTTAGCTGCTTCTGGTACGGCTTTATCTGTTTTAGTCTGAGCTGGTTGTTCTGGGTTTGATGTCGGATTCTTCACAGAAGGCTGGGTACCGTAAGTTGAAACTTTGTTCAAATGTTTCGCACCCTTAGGTGGTGGTGTCGTGGTGTAATGTGTCGAGCCGTTTTTATCTACCCATTTATAATATTGCTCGGCTTGACTTTGAGTTGAGCAAACTAAAATTGCTGTGGTGATTGCTGTATATAAGCTTGTTTTTAAATAAGATAAATTCATATTAGATGTTCCCCAAAAAATACTGACTATATTTAAATAAAGTTCATAAATAAGCAATTTAGAATGCATGGTTTTATATAAAAAAGAGTGTTTTTTTAATAAAAATGGAGAGGGAATGAACAAATTTACGGCTTAATATTAGATTAAAAAAACAACAGCTAAAACTTTTTATGGAAAAACCATTTCTTTATTCTTGACTTTGTATATAGAAACAACAAAAATGCTTTCTCTAGTTTTATATGTATTTACTCGATCACCCTTCGAATAAATATCATGTTTTGTAATAGACATTCTCTCTAGCCGAGAGATTGATTTTACTAAAGTATGTATATCCAGACATGCTTTATTAATGTTAAAACAGCTTATACGGCTGAAAAACAGAAATTTTTCTATTGCAACGAAAACTAGACAATATGTGTGCTATAACAGTGCAGACAATTCAATGAATGAAACACTATTTGTGCCTTCCATAAATAGTGATAAAAATTTTAGGGTGAATCACGTTGGAACTTTTATCTGGTGGTGAAATGCTCGTTCGTGCTCTTGCGGACGAAGGCGTTGAACATGTTTTTGGTTATCCAGGCGGCGCTGTATTACATATTTATGATGCGCTATTTCAACAAGACAAAATCAATCATTACCTCGTGCGCCATGAGCAAGCTGCTGGTCATATGGCAGATGCCTACTCGCGTGCTACAGGTAAGACTGGCGTAGTACTGGTCACTTCTGGTCCGGGCGCAACCAATACAGTAACTCCAATTGCAACAGCTTATATGGACTCAATCCCAATGGTGATTTTGTCTGGCCAGGTTGCATCACATCTGATTGGTGAAGACGCTTTCCAGGAAACTGACATGGTTGGTATTTCACGTCCTATCGTGAAACACAGCTTTCAGGTCCGTCACGCGAGTGAAATCCCTGCAATTATTAAAAAAGCATTCTATATCGCGTCAAGTGGGCGCCCTGGTCCAGTTGTAGTTGATATTCCTAAAGATGCGACTAACCCTGCAGAAAAGTTTGCCTACGAATACCCTGAAAAAGTGAAGATGCGTTCATATCAACCGCCTTCACGTGGCCACTCTGGTCAAATTCGTAAAGCAATTGATGAATTACTTACTGCAAAACGTCCTGTTATTTATACAGGCGGTGGTGTCGTACAAGGTAATGCTTCTGCGTTATTAACCGAACTTGCACATTTACTTGGTTATCCGGTAACTAACACACTTATGGGGTTAGGCGGATTCCCGGGCGACGATCCACAGTTTATTGGCATGTTGGGCATGCACGGTACATACGAAGCCAATATGGCAATGCACCATGCAGATGTAATTTTGGCGATTGGTGCGCGCTTTGATGACCGCGTAACAAATAACCCAGCCAAATTCTGCCCGAACTCAAAAGTGATTCATGTCGATATCGATCCTGCGACCATTTCAAAAACGATTATGGCGCATATTCCGATCGTTGGTGCAGTAGAGCCTGTTATTCAAGAAATGTTGGCACAGTTAAAACAGTTAAATGTGTCTAAACCAAATCCTGAAGCAATTGCGGCTTGGTGGTCTCAAATTAATGAATGGCGCAAAGTTCATGGTTTGAAATATGAAAACCCATCTGATGGCACCATGAAGCCACAGCAGGTTGTTGAAACTTTATATAAAGTAACCAATGGTGATGCCATCATTACTTCTGACGTTGGTCAACATCAGATGTTTGGTGCACTTTATTATAAGTACAAACGTCCTCGTCAATGGATCAACTCAGGTGGTCTTGGCACCATGGGTGTTGGCTTACCTTATGCAATGGCTGCGAAGCTTGCTTTCCCTGACCAACAAGTTGTTTGTATTACGGGTGAAGCTTCAATTCAGATGTGTATTCAGGAACTTTCAACCTGTAAACAATATGGCTTGAACGTAAAAATCTTGTGCTTGAATAACCGTGCTTTAGGTATGGTAAAACAATGGCAAGATATGAACTATGAAGGTCGTCATTCAAGTTCTTATGTTGAGTCATTACCTGACTTTGCCAAGTTAATGGAAGCTTATGGTCATGTAGGCATTCAAATTAATCATGCCGATGAACTTGAATCTAAGCTTGCAGAAGCAATGGCTATCAATGATAAATGCGTATTTATCAACGTTATGGTTGACCGTAGCGAACACGTTTATCCAATGCAGGTTGCAGGTCAATCTATGCGTGACATGTGGATTTCTAAAGGGGAGCGCATTTAATGAGACATATTATTTCTGTACTCGTTGAAAACGAAGCTGGTGCGCTTTCTCGTTTGGTGGGCTTATTCAGCCAACGTAACTACAACATTGAAACTTTAAATGTTGCACCAACCGAAGATCCGACATTATCGCGTTTGACGTTAACGACTTATGGCGATGACCATAAGATCGAACAAATTACGAAACAGCTCAACAAACTTGTTGAGGTGGTAAAAGTAGTTGATTTATCAGAAGGTTCACACATTGAACGTGAACTTATGCTAATCAAAGTAAAAGCATTAGGTGCATCACGTGCCGAAATTAAGCGCACTGCGGATATTTTCCGTGCGCAAATTGTAGACGTGACACCAACGACCTATACCATTCAAATAGCAGGGACAACTGAAAAATTAGATGGTTTTATCGATGCGCTTGCAGAAAACACCATTCTTGAAGTCGTTCGCTCAGGTGTATCAGGTATCGCCCGTGGCGAAAAAGTTTTAGCCATTTAATTTTTTAAAAAGTATTTTAGCGGAGAACACAAATGCAAATTTTTTACGATAAAGACTGTGACTTATCAATCATCCAAGGCAAGAAAGTTGCGATTATTGGTTACGGTTCTCAAGGTCATGCTCATGCACTTAACCTTAAAGACTCAGGCGTAGACGTAACTGTAGGTTTACGTTCAGGTTCAGCTTCTTGGAAGAAAGCTGAAAACGCTGGTCTTAAAGTTGCTGAAGTCCCAGCAGCAGTTAAGCAAGCTGACCTCGTAATGATTTTGACTCCAGATGAATTCCAATCACAACTTTACCGTGACGTGATTGAGCCAAACATCAAAGAAGGCGCGACTTTAGCATTTGCTCATGGTTTCTCTGTTCTATATAACCAAGTTGTTCCACGTAAAGACTTAGACGTAATCATGGTTGCGCCTAAAGCTCCTGGTCACACTGTACGTTCTGAATTCCAACGTGGTTCAGGTGTTCCTGATCTAATCGCGATTCACCAAGACGCTTCTGGTAATGCACGTAACGTTGCACTTTCTTACGCTTCTGGCGTAGGTGGTGGTCGTACAGGTATTATCGAAACTTCATTCCGTGAAGAAACTGAAACTGACTTATTCGGTGAGCAAGCAGTTCTTTGTGGTGGTGCAGTTGAACTTGTTAAAATGGGCTTCGAAACTTTGGTTGAAGCTGGTTATGCACCAGAAATGGCTTACTTCGAATGCTTACACGAACTTAAGTTAATCGTTGACTTGATGTTCGAAGGCGGTATCGCTGACATGAACTACTCAGTTTCTAACAACGCTGAGTACGGTGAATACGTAACTGGTCCTGAAGTAATTAACGAACAGTCTCGTGAAGCAATGCGTAATGCATTAAAACGTATTCAATCTGGTGAATACGCGAAGATGTTCATCCAAGAAGGTGCGTTAAACTACCCATCTATGACAGCTCGTCGTCGTCAAAATGCTGCACACGGTATTGAACAAACTGGTGCTAAATTACGTGCGATGATGCCTTGGATTCAAGCAAATAAAATCGTAGATAAAGAGAAAAACTAATACTCTTTTCTATTGTTTAAAAAGACCCTGCTTCATGCAGGGTTTTTTTATTTTAGAGTAGCTAAAATAAGCTTAAAAAACATCATTAAGGTCAATTGACCTAGATTTAAGAAATCCTATATTTTTCATATAATTGGATGCTTAATTTTTGTTTACTTTATTGATTTCTAAAGTAAAAAATACTTGACCAAATGTTAGATAATGTTATTGTTTATAACTGACCAAAAAAGTCGAATTTACTATTTTTCTTTAACGTGTTTAATTGTATTTTGTGCAATGAATTGAACAAAATAAAAAAAAGTATTGAATAATCATGGAAGTCCAATATGGGTCATGTTGATTACGATAGCACATTGATCGTCGGCTCTTTTATTGCGGCTGGCGCTATTTGCTATATTGTGATTTCCATGGAGCAATTAATATTTAAGCAAGCCTATCAAAAGATTGAACCGCTTATTTTATTATTTAATGGATTATTACTCGCTGCGGCTATTAGTATTGTCCATATTGTTGGCATGCATGCTTATCATTTATTTGAAACTGCCAACGCTAATCTTTCTTTAATTACGCTTTCTTTTGGTATTAGTGCTGTACTTTCTTGTGTGGCAATTTGGCTCACTTCCCGTTTTACACTACCATTATTTAGGTTGGTTTTAAGCTCAGTCATTATGGGCATTGGTATTTCAGCTTCATATTATGTGAGTATGCTGGGCTGGAATATTGATATTTATAAGAAAGATTACACCTCATTTCTCATTTTATTTTCTGTCTTAATTGCCATGAGTGGTTCAGGTCTAGCTTTTTTGTTGGCCTATAAATTAAAAGAGAGCGAGCGTAATCGAGTAAGTTTAAAACTCGCTTTTGCAGTCATGATGACTTTAAGCATTATGGGCATGCACTATACGGCACTCATTGCGACTAATATTACCGATAAATTTGTGAGCCAATATCAGGCTGAACATGACCTGTTGCTGTTTACTATTATTCTGGTTACATGTCTGGTACTGGTCGCGAGTTTTATTGTCGCCGTGCTAGAACAACGACTGAATCAACGAAATTTAGAACTCCGTAAAGCCAATAAAGAACTCGCCAATCTCTCCATTCAAGATAACTTAACTAAATTACCAAACCGACTTTATTTAGTTGATTACGCAGAAGTTCTTCTGTCAGACCATCGTTATAAAGACCAGAAAATTGCTTTTCTTTATATTGATTTAGACCGTTTTAAATCGGTAAATGATGCCTTTGGTCACCACATTGGTGATCAACTGCTTATACAAATGGCCAATCGCTTACATTGGCAACTCAATGAAAAATGTAAGTTGCTTAGGATTGGCGGAGATGAATTTTTATTAATAGCTGAAAATACCGATACTGAAGAGGCAATGCAACTTGCTGAAAAAGTATTGCAGCTTATTCAAGACAGTTACCAAATTTCCGGTAAAGAAATTAACATTTCGGCAAGCCTTGGCATCGCATTGTTCCCTGAACATGGGCAGAATGTTCAAGACCTGTTAATGAATGCCGATGCTGCCATGCTGATGTCTAAAGAGCAGGGCCGCAATACTTACACCGTCTTTAGTTATTCAACCCACCAACAAGAAACCAGAAGTCAGTCAAAACTGATCAATGATTTATATAAAGCAGTCGAAGAAAAACAATTTGTTCTTTATTACCAACCTAAATTTAATACCAATCTTGAGATTTGTGGGGTAGAGGCGCTCATTCGCTGGAACCACCCAACTTTAGGTATGCTGACACCACATATGTTTATTGGTGGCGCGGAAAAGACGGGTTTAATTATTCCAATGGGATATTGGGCGCTTGAGCAAGCTTGCCAGCAAATCCAAGAATGGGAACGTAGCAATACGCAGTTTTATCCAATCGCAGTCAATTTATCGGCTTTGCAGTTTGAAAATAAAAAGCTCTTTAGTACCCTCGAAGGCTTGTTAAAAAAATACCAAATTAAGCCTCATCACCTCATTATTGAAATTACTGAATCAACTGCAATGCGGCATATCGACTTAAGCATTCGTGCTTGTGAGCGGCTGCGTGATATGGGCATTCGTGTCGCAATTGATGACTTTGGAACAGGGCACTCAAGCTTCTTATATTTAAAAGACTTACCAGTCGATGAGCTTAAAATTGACCGTGGTTTTATTGTCGATTTAAAACCGGGCTCAAAAGAAGAAGTCATTTTAGAAAGTATTATTCATTTGGCGAAAAAGTTAGGCTTAACCGTAACAGCCGAAGGGGTGGAAACTCAGCAGCAAGTCGAAATTTTAACGCGTTTAGGCTGTCAGCAGTTCCAAGGTTACTTGTTAGGAATGCCTGTAAATGTAGGGCAACTGATTCAGTCACAAGGCGCTCATTTTGTTTAACGAACTTGTGATAAATTTTAAAATTACAACTTTATATAATATCTAAAATAATAATTTAGTTAATCTAATGAAAAATAATAAGAATTTTAAAAACTTGTCATAAATTCCACATTGACACTTCTAAACTCTCAGATTATCCTTTGCCTGCTGGCCTACATTTGCCAGCCGGTTGTCGCAGACCGTCTCACACCGCATCAAGGCTATTTCGTCTGAGGAATAGTTTTGTGTGTACTCTCGTTCCCTCCCGTAGCGGTAGGACGGGAGAGGGACACCTATGGTGTGCTAGTTGTGTGACTAGTCTGCGAACCCTCTTTCGTTCTGCCACCATAATCCTTTATTAATGCTTTGGCAGAACTCCCTATATAAGGAGTTGGCTGTGCATACTTTTTTTACACCTCCCAGTTAGTCTTTAACACAGTTTGATCACTTTCGAGTTTTCAGGCTTTAGTTCGTCACGACTAAAAAATTATATCAACAATAAAACTTGAGATGCCTTAGGTGTTTAGTCCCAGATTTTAATGGTGCAATATTCTCAGATAAATGGAAGGAAGCACTATGGGACAAGTTCTACACAGCAGCGCCACAACGACACAGGCAGTGCGTCGAGCAATACAAAATAGTCAAGAGAGCTTAAGAACGCTAGCCAAGCGTTACGGCATCAATCAAAAGACCGTCGCAAAATGGAAGAAACGTACTTCAGTAGATGATCTTACAACCGGCCCAAAGAATCCTCGCTCAAGCGTGTTATCGCCTGAAGATGAGGCGGCAATTGTTGCTTTTCGAAAACGCACTTTGTTGCCGCTAGACGATTGCCTTTATGCATTGCAGCCGAGTATTCCTTATCTGACACGCTCGTCGTTACACCGCTGCTTACAGCGGCATGGTATTTCACGACTGCCTGAGGTACAAGGTGATCGCCCTGTCAGGAAGCGCTTCAAGAGCTACCCCATTGGTTACTTTCATATCGACATCGCTGAGATGCAAACAGCACAGGGTAAGCTTTATCTCTTCGTTGCCATTGATCGCACTTCCAAGTTTGCGTTCACTGAATTGCATACTAAAGCCAGTAAGATGGCAGCCGCGGAGTTCATGCGCAATCTGGTTAAGGCTGTGCCCTATAGAATCCATACGGTGCTAACAGATAACGGCATCCAGTTCACGAACCGCACCTGTGATCGCTACGCCTCTGAGCACATCTTTGATCGGGTTTGTACTGAATGTGGCATTGAACATCGTCTTACCAAGGTTAAGCATCCATGGACCAATGGACAGGTCGAGAGGATGAACCGAACGATTAAAGAAGCTACTGTCAAACGGTTCCATTACGACGATCACACTCAGCTATGCATTCACCTTGCTGATTTTATTGCTGCATACAACTTCGGCCGCAGACTCAAAACACTCAGGGGCCTGACTCCCTACGAATTCATCTGCAAACAGTGGACAGATGAACCTGAACTTTTTAAAATTGATCCGATCCATCAAATGCCGGGACTAAACACTTAGGGCCATCTTTGGGGCCTTTGCATGCTTTTTTTGCTTAGAGCAAAAGTTGCGGCTGTTTTATCTCATTTAGACACAACAACAAATTATTTTATAACGGTACATATATGCCATATTCAGATCTCTCAGTTCGCGCGTTAAGCGTGCTTCATACATCTCGTTATCTTTTTAATGACCATGGTTTTCACAACGTTGGTGTAGACCGCATTGTAGAAGAAGCGGAAGTGACCAAAACCACGTTTTATAAATATTTTCAGTCTAAAGAGCGGCTTATTGAAATGAGTTTAAATTTTCAAAAAGATGCTTTAAAAGAAAAAGTCTTCTCAATTATTTACACACAAAAAGATTTAGTGGTGCGTGAAAAGTTAAAGGAAATATTCTTTTTACATGTCAATCTGGAAGGGCATTATTATTTGCCATTTAGAGCTATTTTTGAAATTGAAAAAATTTACCCTACAGCCTATCAAGTGGTTATACAGTACCGTCAATGGTTAATTGATGAAGTTTATAAATTGCTTTTAACAGCGAAGAACGATGCTACTAAAAAAGATGCTCATATGTTTTTATTTGTAATTGATGGTGCCATTATTCAACTGCTAGATGAAACAAAGGCTGATAATAGAGAACTGTTATTGCAATATATTTTAAAAAGTATTTTTCTTAGTGATTAATTAATTAAATAGATGAGCTTAACTAACATTAGAGTTTTATTAATAAATTTTTTTTAAGAAAAGCTTGAGTTTATATAAAATAAGGCCGCTATGCATTTAAAACATAACGGCCTAATCTATATATAGCTAAAAAGATGAAACAAGTCTGTTCATGTAAAAGAGTATGTATTCAAGCTTTCGTATGGGTTAAAACAAGGTTTATTTATGAGATAGCATCATAAATAATTAAATCTATTTACGCAGCCGCACAGCTCTGCGTTGTTTCAAGCTCAATGAGTTTATTTATATAAGACCATGTTCTTTCAGCATTAATTTCTGGTTTATTAATGGTGCCATCAATAATAAGTCCATCAATAATATTTAGAAAAAGGCTGCTTAGAACTGTTGGATCTTCAATTTCTAGCTCTAAAAACATAGAGACTACTAAGTCGTAAATCCATTGTCTATATTGGTTCACTTGGCTTTTAATGGATGGATACATTTGTAAAACTTCTATAGTCGCTTTTTTAAATAAACAACCATAAAAATCTTCAGTGTTAATCCAGTCTATATACCAGTTAAAAACATTTTTAAGTTTATTTAACGGATCATGTGCGCGGTTTACCTTTTCTAGTAAAGAAGCCTGCACTTCCAAAATTCTTCGCTGAAGGCATTCTTCAATTAAAACTTCTTTAGAAGAGAAGTACTTATAGAAAGTCATTTTTGCAACATTGGACTCAGCAATAATTTTGTCTACCCCAATTGAGGTATAACTTTTCTGATTAAAAAGGGTCATTGCTGTTGTTATAATCGTTTCTCTTTTTGACATTGGTTGCCCCGTCATAGATATTTTTTGATTAACTTTGCTATTGTAAAGTATGAAAGCTTAAATAAAACTTATTTTATGATATTTAAAAAATTATATTTATTCAATAGTTTGGTTTATTTTAAAAAACAATAATATATATTTTTTATTGGCAATAGTTTACTTTTTTAAATAATATTAATTAATCCATTGATTTGTTGAGATAATAAACATAATATCGACTCGTTAAGTATGGGTATATGGAATTTATCCTTTTAGCAATTGAGTGCGAAATGGAAATAGAGGGATAAGCCTTAGCTTAACTATAAGAAAAACTTTTTATTGAGAATGATTATGTCAAAAAAATTTGAAGACTTTGATAATCCAAGACAAAAAGCATTACAAGGTATGAAAAATAGTATTTCTGCCCAACAGTGGGAAGAAAACTTACAATTTATCAAACAGTTAAGGAATAGAATTGCACATTTACCAGTAAGTCATCATCCAGCCATTGAAATATTAAATAACGGTTATCTTGATAAACAAACCTTGACACGTATTCATTTAGAATATCGTCATGCCATCGTACAAATTTTTACTGATGCTTTATTACAAGCACAGTTTTTAACAAAGCAATTGGAACCAAAGCTTCACTCTGGCGCCAAAATGTTTCCACGTGTGCTATTAAGCCTAAATATATTAGATGAATTTGGTTTTAGACCAGGTTTGGGTAAAGATAATTATTATTTAGGAAACCCTGAATATGCACATTATCCATTATATGAAGATTTATTAAATGACTATGGTTTGTCTGAGGACGACCGCCGTAATTATAAACCTTCAAAAATTGCAGATCAGGTGAGAACATTTTTAGAAGCTTCTTATGATAGCTATATGAATGTGGTGGCTTTATTGGCTGTAGCAGAAGAAGAGGTTATTCTTTTTAGCCCGCCATTAAGACAAGCCACCAAGTTTGTTAATATTGATGTTGAGGGTGGTGGTTATTATCACGTCCACGGCGTCTCAACAGATGAAACAGCAGAAGCTGCTGATGATGATCATCAAGATGACTTGTGGTTTGCATTAGCACAAGCGATTACCAAAGATGATTATGAAAGTTTGACCAAACTATGTCTTGATTATTGTGCATTGTGGACTGAGTTTTGGGATGCACAAATTGCCGATGTTCATTTTATTGAAGAAAAGAAATTGGCATAAGTTTTTTAAGTTCACTCGTAAAAGCCTGTTTATATTGGACAGGCTTTTTTATTGGTGTGACGGCCCGAATTTTTATATTTTCAGCAAAGTTATTTCAAATATGAAAACACGGGCCAACAACTCAACAATCTCTAAACAGTACCTATAAATCTGCTACAATTACGCCAATTTTTATTTTGATCGACTTTAGATCTTTGGCACTGCAATCTCCGCAGTAGGTGTATTTCATGAGTTTTAAAGATGAGTTAGCGGCACAGGTCGCTCAACGACGCACATTTGCTATTATTTCCCACCCCGATGCCGGTAAAACCACCATGACAGAAAAACTGTTGTTATGGGGTAAAGCGATTCAGGTTGCAGGGATGGTAAAAAGCCGTAAATCTGACCGTGCAGCTACATCTGACTGGATGGAAATGGAAAAAGAACGTGGTATCTCGATCACCACGTCTGTTATGCAGTTCCCATATAAAGGTCACACCATTAACTTACTCGATACACCGGGGCACGAAGACTTCTCGGAAGATACTTATCGTACGCTTACCGCGGTTGACTCTGCATTGATGGTGATTGACGGTGCAAAAGGTGTCGAAGAACGTACCATCAAATTGATGGAAGTGTGTCGTATGCGTGACACACCAATTATTTCTTTCGTCAACAAAATGGACCGTGAAATTCGTGAGCCACTTGAGTTGTTAGACGAAATCGAAAACGTTTTAAATATTCGTTGTGTACCAATTACATGGCCACTTGGTATGGGTCGTGACTTTGCTGGTGTATACAATATTCTTGAAGATAAATTGTATGTTTACAAAGCAGGTTTTGGTTCAACCATTACCGATATTGAAGTACGCGATGGCTATGATCACGCCGATATTCGTGAAAAAGTAGGTGAGTTGGCTTGGGCTTCTTTTGAAGAGTCGCTTGAGTTGGTACAAATGGCAAACGAACCATTAGACCGTGAACTTTTCTTACAAGGTAAACAAACACCTGTTCTATTTGGTACAGCATTAGGTAACTTTGGTGTTGACCATGTTCTCGATGCATTTATGAACTGGGCTCCTGAACCTAAAGCACATCCAACGCAAGAGCGTATGGTTGAAGCGAAAGAAGAAGGTTTCTCTGGCTTTGTATTTAAAATTCAAGCCAACATGGACCCTAAACACCGTGACCGTATTGCCTTTATGCGTATTTGTTCAGGTAAGTACGAAAAAGGCCTGAAAATGAACCATGTGCGTATTGGTAAAGAAGTCCGCATTAGTGATGCCTTAACTTTCTTGGCTGGTGAACGTGAGCACTTAGAAGAAGCATGGCCGGGCGATATTATTGGTTTACACAACCACGGTACCATCCAGATTGGTGATACTTTCACTAGCGGTGAAAACTTACACTTCACTGGTATTCCACACTTTGCGCCAGAAATGTTCCGCCGTGTACGTTTGAAAGATCCATTAAAGTCAAAACAATTGCAAAAAGGCTTGAAAGAGTTGTCTGAAGAAGGTGCAACTCAGGTGTTTATGCCACAAATTAGCAATGATTTGATCGTAGGCGCGGTTGGTGTGCTTCAGTTTGACGTTGTTGCTTACCGCTTGAAAGAAGAATATAAAGTTGACTGTGTTTACGAGCCAGTAAGTGTAAATACTGTGCGTTGGATTCATTGTGATGATGACAAGATTCTTAATGAGTTCAAGAAAAAAGCACATGACCAACTTTCAATTGATGGCGGCGGTCACTTAACGTATCTTGCTCCTAGCCGAGTAAACTTGCAGATTATGCAAGAGCGTTGGCCTGATATTGAGTTCCGTAGTACACGTGAACACTAAGCATATAAATGTGACAAACAGCTTCGAACAGAAGCTGTTTTGTTTTGAAAAATAAGAAAGGATGATGAAATGAATTTGAGTAAGAAGGCAATTATTGCGCTTGTAGTTGCAGCCGTAACACTAATCTCTGCTATTTCTGCATTTGTCTGGAAAAGCACTCAGTCCTCATCATCTTCTGAAAAAAATATAGCTTCTGCCCAAAAGCATGCTACTGAAAAGGCAGAGGTTTTACCTTACTTAAACTTGACTGAAACCAAGGCAAATTATGCAGTGCCTTTTTGTGAAAAGAAAAACTGTATTGATGTCGACATTCAAACTATAAAAACCCAAGATGCGTGGTTAAATAGCTGGATCGAAAAAAATCAGGCGAAAGTCATTCAGACTCAAATTAATTTGAAAAAAGATTTGAACCTGCAACAAGCAGTTGATGCTTACGTTAAAAAGTCAGACGAATGGCAAGATAAATATTCTAAAAACCGTGCCTATGAATTACACATTCATACACGCATTGCCTCGCAGCGTAATCAATATGTATTACTACAACTGGCTTTGGATAGTAAACAAGAAGAGATCACCATAAAAGATCGTTATTATTTTTTCGTGGCTGATCGTAAATTGCATAAAAGCTTAACTTTGCTTGATGTACTTCAAAAAGATCAGCAAACCACTGTGCATCAAATCGTGCAAACTGCGTATCAGGATTGGCTGAAAAAACAAAATGCTGACGTTAAAAAAGACGCACCAAAAACTTTGTATTGGGGACAGGCCGACTGGTTCTTTGATGGTGAGGGTGTAGGTCTACATTATCAGGCAAATCAGATTACCAAAGATGCGCCTCAGCTCGATATTTATTTAACGACAGAACAAACCAAAAAAATATTACAACCTGAGGTTTATGAACAAATGTTTTAAGTTGGTAGCAGAATTTGCAACCTACTTATAGATGCGCTAACTTCATATGAGTTATGCATAATCTTCTCAGAATAAAGGCAAAATATGATGTTAACTTCTAAGGCCTCGCTACGTTTAACGCTACTTGCTTCTGCACTATTTTTAGTGGCATGTCAGCCTAAAAGTGATCCTAAAGAGTCGAAAGATCAGCAAAAGCCAGCAGTGGTTGAGCAAAAGCCTGTGGAACTGACTTTAAAAGGGGAAACAGTTCAAAGTAAGGTGGTTTTGCCAGACTGTAGTGGTAAGACTTGCCCTGAATTTACTGTAGAGCGCTTGCAAAGTAACTATCCATTTATTGATAAGATTATTGATCAACAAGTTTTAAAAGCACTCGGACAGATTCTTGAAATTGCAGAACCAGATGCAAAAACAGCAAAAGCTGATAAAAAGACAGAAGCTTCGGGAGTTGCTGCTGCTGACCAACAAGATAGTTTCGATGTTCAGGTTCAGCGCTATGCAAATTCATTTATTGGTTTAGACAAGGAACTAAAAGAGTTAAGTAGTAATCATCAGATTAATCTTTTAGTAAAACCTAAAATTATACAGTCGCAAGGTAAGGTCGTAACTGTTGTGGTTAACAGTAGTAGCTATTTGGGCGGGGCACATGGTTCGGCTGCACAGCACTATTACAATTTTGATTTAAAAGAGGAAAAGCAAGTTAAACTTGAAAACTTGCTGCGTCCAGAGAAAAAAGCGGCTTTAGAAAAGTTAGCACATGAGGCGTTTAAAGCTTGGGTGACTGACTCAAAACTTGCCAATAGTGTGAGTGAATATGAACAAGCTTGGCCATTTAAACTCACTGAAAACTTCTTGCTCGGTGATCAGGGCTTGATTCTTCAATATGGCGAATATGAAATTGGTCCTTATGTTGTGGGGTTGCCTCGTTTAGTTATTCCATACGACCAATTACAAGATGTATTGAAAGAAGAATATTTGCCGCAGCCGAAAGCTAAACCAGCTTCGACACCTGCCGAAAAAAGTGCTAGCTAATGCATTTGTTTGATACCCATACCCATTTCGATGTTGCCGATTTTGATGAAGATCGGCAGCAGTTAGCACTTGAGGCTAAAAAAGTGGGTGTGGATGCTTTGGTGTTAATTGGCTTTTTACAGTCACGTTTTGATGATTTGGTACACACTCATCATCAGCTCAAGCAGTGGGAGAATGTGCCCACTTCTTATTTAGCGCCAGGGTTGCATCCGTTTTATATTGAGCAACATAGGCCAGAGCATCTTTCTCATCTTGAACAAATTTTGCAGCAAGAAGACTGCGTGGCAGTGGGTGAAATTGGCCTCGACACTTTTTTGAAAGAACATAAGCAGCCTGATATATATACCAAGCAAAAACAGTATTTTGCCGACCAGTTAGATTTGGCAACTCACTACCAAAAGCCAGTATTACTTCATATTCGAAAAGCACACGGGGACGTATTAGCAATATTAAAAGCACATAAGTTTAAACTCGGCGGAATTGCTCATGCCTTTAGTGGTGGAGTGGAAGAGGCAAAAGGTCTAATTAAGCTTGGTTTTAAAATTGGTGTGACGGGACAAGTGACTAACCCGAATGCGAAAAAGCTTCATACTGTGGTACAGGCTATAGGTGCAGAGCATTTAGTGATTGAAACAGACTGTCCTGATATGACCCCGCTTTGCTGTCAAACTTCAACTGAGCAGCGGACCCGCAATACGCCTGTGAACTTACCTTATGTACTCAAAAGTTTGGCCGAAAATTTAAATATAGCCGAGTCAGATTTAGCTGATTTGCTATGGAAAAACTCACTATCAGCATTGAAATTATCGTAATAAAAATCAAAGATTAGAAATAGTAACTAAAACAAAACACAGCGATGAAAAAAGAAGCTTAAAGTAAGAAAACAACATGTAAAAACGTGAAAAATAACATTGCCAGACATGGGAGGATAACCCAATGGCTAAGTATAGCAATATCAATAGTTTTAATGCTCTACAGACGCTAACAGTAGGTTCCAGCAATTATCAGATTTTTAGCTTAACCCAAGCCGAGAAAAAGCTAGGTGACATTGCCAAACTGCCGAAATCATTAAAAGTACTGTTGGAAAACTTATTACGGTTTGAAGATCAGCACAGTGTTAAAACAGAACACATTTATGCTTTAGCTGAGTGGCTAAAAACCCGTACTTCCGATCAGGAAATTCAATATCGACCTGCACGGGTTTTAATGCAAGATTTTACCGGTGTTCCGGCAGTTGTTGACTTGGCTGCAATGCGTGCTGCAATGGCACAAGCGGGCGGCGACCCTGAAAAAATTAATCCTTTATCACCTGTAGACTTAGTCATTGACCACTCCGTGATGGTGGACTATTTTGCCGATGATCAGGCTTTTGAAGAAAACGTTCAAATTGAAATGCAGCGTAATGGCGAGCGATATCAATTTTTGCGTTGGGGACAATCTGCATTTAATAACTTTAGTGTTGTGCCACCGGGTACCGGTATTTGCCATCAGGTCAATTTAGAATATTTGGCTCAAGCGGTGTGGCTAGGTGAAGACAGTGGTCAAACCTTTGCTTTCCCTGACACATTAGTAGGTACAGACTCACATACCACTATGATTAATGGTTTAGGGGTTTTAGGTTGGGGTGTTGGTGGTATTGAAGCAGAAGCTGCCATGTTGGGTCAGCCTATCTCTATGCTTATTCCTGAAGTGATCGGTTTTAAACTGACCGGAAAATTACAAGAGGGAATTACGGCAACCGACTTGGTACTCACCATTACTCAAATGCTTCGCCAAAAAGGTGTGGTAGGTAAATTTGTAGAATTCTATGGCGATGGCTTAGCCGACTTACCACTTGCTGACCGTGCGACCATTGCCAACATGGCACCTGAATATGGTGCAACTTGTGGCTTCTTCCCAATTGATGAAGTGACTTTGGGTTATTTGAAATTAACTGGCCGTCAAAGTGACCGTATTGCACTGGTTGAAGCATATAGCAAGGCACAAGGCTTATGGCGTAATCCGGGTGATGAACCTGTTTTCACAGATACCTTAAGTTTAGATATGAGTACGGTTCAGGCAAGTTTGGCAGGTCCAAAACGCCCTCAAGACCGTGTGCTTTTATCAGAAGTACCAAAAACGTTTAATGCGCTCATGGAGCTAACACTTAAGCCAGCCAAAGAAGCTAAAGAGCGTTTGGAAAATGAAGGCGGTGGTGGTACGGCTGTAGAAGCGACCAAAGCCAATATTCAGCATGAAAGCCCGTCTTGTGTGATTGAAGGGCAGGAATATCCATTAAATCATGGCGATGTCGTCATTTCAGCGATTACTTCATGTACCAATACCTCTAACCCAAGTGTAATGCTGGCGGCAGGTTTACTTGCTAAAAAAGCCATTGAAAAAGGCTTGCAGCGTAAACCGTGGGTAAAAAGTTCACTTGCACCTGGTTCTAAAGTCGTAACCGACTATTTATTGGCTGCTGGACTTACCCCGTATTTAGATGAGTTAGGCTATAACTTGGTAGGTTATGGTTGTACAACGTGTATTGGTAACTCGGGTCCTTTACCTGAACCAATTGAAGATGCAATTCAGTGTCATGATCTAAACGTGGCATCTGTACTTTCGGGTAACCGTAACTTTGAAGGGCGTGTGCATCCATTGGTTAAAACCAACTGGCTTGCTTCACCACCCCTTGTAGTTGCTTATGGTTTAGTTGGGAATATCCGTACCGATTTAACGACTCAACCAATTGGGCAAGGTAAAGATGGGCAACCTGTTTACTTAAAAGACATTTGGCCAAGTCAGGCAGAAATTGATGCCGTCTTACAAAAAGTAAATACCGACATGTTCCACAAAGAATATGCTGCGGTGTTTGATGGTGATGAAAGCTGGCAAGCGATTCAGATTCCAAAAAGTAAAACTTACGAATGGGCTGATGACTCGACTTATATTCGCCATCCGCCGTTCTTTGAAGGCATTGGTGAGCCACCAAAACCAATTAAAAATATTGAACAGGCACGTATTTTGGCAGTGCTAGGTGACTCGGTAACCACCGACCATATTTCACCAGCGGGTAATATCAAAAAAGACAGTCCGGCAGGTCGATATTTACAAGAACAAGGTGTTGAGCCAAAAGACTTCAACTCTTATGGTTCACGACGTGGTAACCATGAAGTCATGATGCGAGGTACCTTTGCCAACATTCGTATTAAAAACGAAATGCTCGGAGGTGAAGAAGGTGGTAATACCATTCATGTACCAAGTGGCGAGAAACTTGCCATTTATGATGCGGCGATGCGTTACCAACAAGAACATACACCGCTTGTGATTATTGCTGGTAAAGAATATGGAACAGGTTCTTCACGTGACTGGGCTGCCAAAGGAACGAACTTGTTAGGTGTTAAAGCTGTCATTGCCGAAAGTTTTGAACGTATTCACCGTTCAAACTTGGTGGGTATGGGCGTGTTGCCATTACAGTTTGTTGATGGTCAAACCAGACAGTCGCTTAACTTAACCGGTCATGAAGTCATTTCGATTCGTGGTTTATCGGATGGCGTTCAGCCTCATGAAATTCTTGAAGTTGATGTGAAAGGGCCAAATGGAGTAGCCAGCCACTTTAATGTGTTATGTCGAATTGATACGTTAAATGAGGTTGAGTACTTTAAGGCGGGTGGTATTTTGCATTATGTGCTGCGGAATTTGATTGCGTCATAAAAAGATTATCTTTCAAGAGTTACATAAAAAAAGCCTCATATTCATGAGGCTTTTTTATTGTCTTTGTTTACTGGATAAGCTAAATATAAATGAAATAATTTTTGTTATAAGAAGAAGCAATTATGGATAGAGATACATTATTTTTAAAAGTTGAATCTCGATTGGGATATGATTTTTCAGGGGATATAAAAATAGGAGGTAAATATACCTCATTAATTGAACACGCTGGACTTGTATTTATTAGTGGTCAAATTCCGAGAGTGGGAGATACGGTACAGATTTGTGGAAAAGTTGGATTAGATGTTGATTTGTCAGATGCACAGCTTGCTGCAAGTATTAGCACCATGAGAGCTTTAGCAATTTTAAAACAGCACTATGGTACTTTAGATGTTATTGGAAAAGTTTTACAAATGAATGTATTTGTTCATTCAACTTCATCGTTTATACAGCAAAGCGAAGTTGCTGATGGAGCATCTGAAATACTTTATGAAATTTTGGGTTCAGATACGGGACGGCATACACGTACATCGGTCAGTGTATATCAACTTCCAAAAAATGCATCTGTTGAAATTAACTTCATTTTTGCTTTGAAATAAAAGTAAGTTGGTAGAATTCAATTATTTCAATTTTACTGGGTATTTTTATTTGTAAGAGCGGCAAGACGCTCTACTTAAAAAACAGTAAAATATATAGTTTGATTTTTTAGAGAAAGCCAGTTCCATGTCCGATTTACCAGAAAATGATGAATATGACCGCCGTTTTGCAGGTGTAGCCAAAATTTATGGTGATTCATCGTTCCAGCACTATGAACAAAGTCATGTGATGGTGATTGGTATTGGTGGGGTTGGCAGTTGGGCGGTAGAAGCTTTAGCACGTACAGGTATTGGCGAGATCACACTAGTCGATATGGATGTGGTTGCGGCATCAAATGTGAACCGTCAGCTACCTGCAATGACCTCTACTCTGGGCTGTGAAAAAGTTGAGATTATGGCGGAGCGTTGTCGCCAAATTAACCCACGTATTAAAGTTAATATTATTGATGACTTCTTAACACCAGAGAATGTCGCAGAGCTTTTAAACCCTATACCAGATATTGTTTTGGACTGCATCGATGACGTTAAAGCAAAACTGGCTTTAATGCTCCATTGTCGTTTTAATAAAATTCCTTTGATTGTGTCGGGTGGGGCAGGTGGTAAGCTCGATCCACTTAAAATCCGTGTGGCTGATTTATCAAAAACAGAGCAAGACCCAATGTTAGCGAAGTTACGTAGTCAGCTTCGTGCTCGCGGCATATGTAAAAAGCCAAAAGAGAAATTTGGCATTACCTGTATTTATTCTATCGACAATCCGTTTTCTAGTGCGGATGTCTGCCCATCGGCAGGGTTGCGCTGTGGTGGCTATGGTTCAGCAGTAGTAGTGACTTCAAGCTTTGCCATGATTGCTGTGGCCGAAGTTTTGAAAAAACTCGATTTAAAGAAAGCCTAATTTAAATATTGAAAAGGCATGCGCTTAGGTGAGAGTACATGCCTTTTATTTTTGAGAGAAACTATTTAATCGTACAGCTCTATGTGGTCTTGCTGTGGCTGTGTAGGTAGCTGCTGATCATAAAATTTAAAGCACCATAAAATTAAAATAACGATGGTGCATATTGCGAAACCTTTTAAATATTTCATGAAGAATTCAATCAAGTGAATGGTCTTAATAAAATTCTAGCGAAGGGAATCTATCTAATCTAATATAGAAAATAGACCAAATGATCTAATTTTGAGATGGTAATGCTCACATTAAAACAATTCCAATATTTCATAAAAATTGTTGAAGAAGGGAGTTTTACCGCTGCTTCGGAAAAACTATTTATTGCTCAGTCTGCTTTAAGTCGACAAATGAAGCTATTAGAAGAAGAGATAGGTTTTCAGTTATTTGATCGCACTGATAAAAGGGTAAAACTCACGGCAGCGGGAGAAGTGTTTTATAAGAAAATAAAAGATAATTTGCTCTACTTAAATGAAATTATTGATCTTGCCAAGAGTGTTTCGGAAGGGAAAAACCGCCAGATTAAAATTGCTCATTCAAGTAGCATTGTTATGGATCATAAAAAGGTACAAATATTAAAAGAAGTTAGCTTAACGCAGCAGCTGAGTTTTGAGATCAATACCTTGTCATCCGAGCAGCAAATCTTAGCTTTAATGAACGGTGAAATTGATATTGGTTTTATTAGACCTCCCGTTCGGCACACACTAGATGAGATGAGCATTCTTAAGTTATATGAAGAGCCTTTAATGGTGGCTGTGCATACCGAGCATGCCAAATTTGCTAAAGCAGAAAAGGTTTATTTAAAAGACTTGAAAGATGAGTGTTTTGTAACTACAGCTCATGCTGACAGAGGGGGCTTAAGTTATTTGGTCGCAAATCTGTGTTTAGCTGCAGGATTTACTTCACAAAAAGCCCCCATTCTGTCACGTAAGGTTTCGCAGTTACAATTGGTCGCTGCAAATTTGGGAATCAGTATAGTTCCTGAAGAGTTCAAACAAATTTTACCTAATCAGGTAAAGCTATTACCTTTGGCAGATGATTTGTCATTCTCAGAAGTTTTCTTGGTTTATAGAAAAGATCAGGATGAAATGATTCAGCATTGTGCCGAGCAAATTCATCAAATGTTTCAATCTTAAAAAGCAGTAAATTAACCTAATCTGTAGTAAGTATAGGTGACGTTGTCATCTTTATAGACGTCGTAACTGCTTTGTTTGAAGTCTGAAACCCATTCACTTCCTGTGTAACCAGCGATGTGACCATAAACATGGTTGCGAGTTCTGTGAATGATGTAAATGTCGCCTTCTTGAGGCTCATCAAAAGCTGGGTTAATTTCTTTATAGCCAATCTTTTTCAGGGTATCGCCCCAATCAGATGCTGCAATTGGGTGGTTTTCAACATCGGCACCAGCAGATTCAAGTGCAAGACGAATGCTACGTGCACAACGAGCTTTGCTGCGTCTAGAAGTAACACTTTCTAATTTTGCTACGAATTTTTCTACATCAATGGCTGGAGGGGTATTACTTTCAGTGCGGTGATTGTTGGGTTTCATGGTGAAGGGATAAGGAAGGCTTGGTGTGCTGTGTGATACAACAATCGCTGCCTGATTTGAATCCTGATACATATAGTTATCAGCTACTTGTCCGTCATAAATAATCATCGTGAAATCTCTACCCGTACTACCTATATCCGTATTTAGAAAATCACCACCTACCTGTGGCGTTCAGAGATACTAATTGCCCAAACTTAAAAGTTTTGTTTATGTTATGTAATAACGTATCTTTTTTCCAGTTTTTATTTCTGACTGCGAAAAAATAGCCTAGTTAAAATAGTGGCTAAAACTAGTAAAATTTAAGTAACTGATATTATTGAGTATAAATAAATAATCAGAGCTTAAATTTGAATATTTCGAGCCGACATTTGCGAATATACTCAAAATCTAAGTCTCTGATTTAAAATGCCACATTTTCTTACAATTTAAGAAGGCTGAGTGGGCTTAAGCCTGATGCTCTTTCACATATTCTTCAGTACGAATAATCGCAGCTTGCATGTTTCGAATAGCATTCTCGACATCAGCTAAAGTTTTTGCATTTCCACCGCTTAATGCTTGACGCCATTTACGGGCACCCGGTAGGTTTTGAAATAAACCTAAAATATGACGCGTAATGATAGAGAGTGGCGCACCTTCCGCCATACGTTGTTCAATATAAGGCAACATCTGTTCCATGATATCGAAACGGTCTGGTGCTTCTAAATTCCAAAGTTGGCCAAGCTCAGCAAGTAGATAAGGGTTGTGATAGGCTTCACGACCAATCATCACGCCATCAACATGCTGTAAATGAGCTTGAGTTTCGGCAAAAGTTTTAATTCCGCCGTTAATTTCAATTGTTAAGTGCGGGCGTTCTTGCTTTAAACGGTAAACATCTTCATAGCGTAGCGGTGGTACTTCTCGGTTTTCCTTCGGAGATAAACCTTTTAATATCGCAATACGGGCATGGACGACAAAGTGTGTGCAGCCCGTTGCCGCAACGGTATCTACGAAGTGCAGCATTTCTTCGTAAGACTGCATGTCATCAATACCAATACGGTGCTTAACCGTTACCGGAATATTGACCGCTTTTTGCATGCTATGAATACATTCAGCAACTAAGTCTGGCTCTGCCATTAAACATGCGCCGATTTTATTGTTCTGTACACGGTCACTTGGGCAGCCTACATTCAGGTTGACTTCATCATAGCCCCAGTCTTCAGCCATTTTTGTACAAGTGGCAAGCTCTTGAGGATTTGAACCACCGAGTTGCAGTACGATTGGGTGTTCTTGAGCGTTATAGTCCAACTGGCGTTTTGCATCGCCAAATAAAATCGCGCCTGTTGTCACCATTTCGGTATACAGCACAACGTTTGGGTTAAACAACCGTGCAAAGAATCGGTAATCCTTTGTAGTCCAGTCCATCATTGGAGCTACACTGATTCTTGGAGATTTAATAGTTTCAATGGTTTTATTAATAGTCATTAAAAATCATACCTTTAATCAGTGTTTTGCAACCTGTTTGAATCTGTGAGAACTCATGTTTAGCTGCGTCAATCGGTTTGCATTTACACCAAAATTTACACCATAATGGAGGAAATGGTTCATGGTGTAAATTTATGGGGTCAATTACTGCCAGAAAAGGTGCAGATGGAAGTGTTAGTTACCGAGCTGCTATCCGGATCAATAAAAAGGGCTATCCAGCTTATTCTGAAAGCAAAACATTTCATTCAAAAAAAGTGGCAGAGAACTGGCTTAAAAAAAGAGAAGTCGAGATTCAAGAAAATCCAGATATATTACTTGGCAAAGAACAACTGATTGACCTAACTTTGTCAGATGCCATTGATAAATATTTGGATGAAGTTGGGAGCGAGTACGGAAGGACGAAACGCTATTCTCTACTCTTAATTAAGAAGTTGCCAATCGCGCGCAATATTATCACAAAAATACATTCAATACATTTGGCTGAGCATGTTGCTCTAAGACGAAGAGGCGTGCCTAATCTTGGTTTAGACCCTATTGCAACAAGTACACAGCAGCATGAGCTTTTACATATTAGAGGTGTTCTATCTCATGCATCTGTTATGTGGGGTATGGAAGTTGATTTAAGTAGCTTCGATAAAGCTACAGCACAGCTTAGAAAAACTCGCCAAATTTCGTCTAGCAAAGTGAGAGATAGACTTCCTACAAATGAAGAGTTAATTGCTTTAACAAAACTTTTTGCTGAGCGTTGGAAATTAAATAAATACGGCACTAAGTATCCAATGCATTTAATTATTTGGTTTGCAATTTTTTCATGCAGACGTGAAGCAGAGTTAACACGCTTATGGCTGCAAGATTATGACTCTTACCATTCTTCATGGAAAGTTCATGATTTGAAAAATCCGAATGGTTCAAAAGGCAATCATAAGTCTTTTGAAGTGTTGGAACCATGTAAAAGAATAATTGAACTTTTGTTAGATAATGAAGTTCGAAGCCGTATGCTCCAATTAGGGTATGATGATCAACTTCTATTGCCTTTGAATCCGAAAACCATAGGAAAAGAGTTTCGTGATGCTTGTAAAATATTGGGAATTGAGGATTTGCACTTTCATGATTTAAGACATGAAGGTTGTACGAGAATTGCAGAACAAAGTTTTACAATACCTGAAATTCAGAAAGTAAGTTTGCATGATTCTTGGGGTAGCTTACAGCGTTATGTTTCTGTGAAGTCAAGGCGGAATGTAATTCAATTGGAAGAGGTGCTACGCCTCATTGATGAAACGTAGCAAAGTCTTTAGCAGCTTCAGAATACTTTTTGTCTAAAATACCAGCCAAGTCTTGAACGTGTACCAGAAATGGTGCACGTTTGCTTGGATCTATTTTAAAGACTGAGAAAGGAAATTCTTGATTATTTGCCTTTCTCAGCGCTTCCGCCTTACTTAAATGAGGGTAATATTCTTGTACTACCGTCATAAGTTCAACAGTCATAGAGCGATATTTCATGAATAGGTAGTCAGCGGTATTTAACTGGAATACACCCATTGTGAAATAGCCTCTTAGCTAGTTGGTTGTAAACTTGGAAAACAACACATCAAAACTGGACTGTGTATCCCAGATTCGAAGGATTGTATCGGTGCCAACCAGATACGTTTTGAGCAACTTAATAAGGTCTTTACACTTTGGATCGTTTTTTAAAAAACGATTGGTTTGCATAAACCCATTTAATGGCATAGATACAGGATATGCTTTGCAATTAAAAAGGCTCTCCAAATTACCATGTAAGGCTGTGAAAGCATTCTCATCAGACCAACCAACAGGATCATTTATAAACTGACGTTCTAGTAAGAACACTAGTCTGAGTGCTAATTGTCCTTGGGGCGTAAGTTCCCATTTTGAAAATACCGCAACAACATCATTATTACCGCCTTCATTAATGAAAAGGGCAATCATCTCTTTCTTCTGCTGATCTAAATATTGCTGTTTAGAATACGTTGTTGCATTCGTCGAAAGCGTAAATAGTATTGGCAGATATAGCTCATGTATCTCGAAGCCTGCATAGTTCTTGTATAGAGCCTTCATTGTTAAATCAAATAACTCTTCAGTGCGAACTTGCTCTGCATTCCACGCCATTAACTCCTCATTGAACTGTCTCGTGATGAGCGTATATTGATAGCCCATAATTTGATACGAAAAGTACTGATCGTTACAGTAAATCCCACCATTGAGCATAGGCCCTATCTGTTTAATAAACTGAATAAACAATTCATTCTCTGGCTTTAGCCGAACAGATAACATCCCATTAGTGACAGGGGAGCCTGTCACTAATGGATATACTGACCTAATCAACTCAACAGGTTTACTGAGAGATAATGCCTGATTACTATTTTGAGACTTTTGTTTTGCAAACATGCTCGTAGTTTTTGATCCCCCAAGAGCTTTTGCTGACTTCTCAGAACCAATCAGATCGTAAGCCCAAATAGGTTGAATGCTGCATGACGAATGTGTAGCTGCAAGTAAAGCATCTGATGCGTACTTAGTCATGTTACTGTCCTCCTACTTCAGCATCATCTGACTGATCAGAGTCTAGTAGGTTAAGTTGCTCGAACTTGCGTGGACGGCCAAGTTTGGTAGCAGGAACTTTTGGTATTTGGCTTGTTCGGAAGCTCCGAATTTGTTCTCCATTAGTAAAGGCGAAGTACTGATCATTTTTGCATATGTAGTCAAACGTAGCCTTGAGATTCTTAAGCATTTCATGGTCGGTATACTCCAAAATGCCTAAGGCACGATAGCGGTACTCATCTTTCTTCATATTGCAGATAAAAGCAGTCCCAAGATTGTTTGTAGCAACCCTCCATTTCTCAGCAATATATTGCCCCCACGTGATGTCCTCACGATGGTCATTGGCATTGAAGAAGTAATAAAGATGTCCATGGAATCCCTTGGTTGGGGTGTGTTCAATACGCAGGATATACCCGAGCGCTTGCTTAAGCTGATTATGCTTAGATGCATCATAGAACCGAATAAAAGACTCTTGCAGAAACTCACTATCATGTTCAGCCTGAGCAAAATCAGTTGAGATAGCAAGCTGTTGAAGCTTAGCTGGATCGCGTATTAATCCTAGATCTACTCGAACAACAAGGATTCGAGAATGGATCTTGAGTAGAGTCTCTACAAGCTCAACACAACGCTCTTTAGAACGGCGTCGATTACTAGCACGATTCGAAAGTTGTTTACGAATTGAGGCACTACTCATTCTTATTGCAAACAACTTCTGAAATTTAATTAAAGCTGCAACATAAGCCTGAGCCTGTTCAGATGTGTAACACTGATTGATCAGAGAAAATTCATAAAGGGTATATTGTTCTTCCTTTGAAAGTTCTAAGAATGAATCCTTAAAGGCCTGTAACTCTATGCCCATCTTGTAATTGCCAGAGCGAGCAGACACAAAGATTGTTGTAAGCTGGCACTTAAGCAAAAGTGGAATATCCTTCGCATATTCAACACGTAGTTGCTCTTTGCCCTTAAAACTTTGAACAGATTTAAGAGTAGCGATTGGGCGCTCTTTCTCAAAATACTTGATGAACTCAACACGACTGAGCATTTTTTCAACTTCAGGGTTTATACTCGTTTTGAATATTTTAATCTTACCGTTTTCTGTCATGTACTCATGAGTTGAAAAATCTTCCTTGAGCTGTTCTAGGAATGCATCTCTATCTGCAACTGAGAACTGTGCGATAGGTGGAAGAATTGGTTTAGCTGTGTTGTTCAGAGATTTCATAGTATACCTACATACAAATAATTAATTACGTATCAGGCGTCATGAGGTAAATGCTCTCCCTATGGACATCGTTTAGAAATGTCCATTAGGGTAGGCGTAGAGTGGATATTGGCTAATCTATCTGGAGTGTATTCATCTCAAATGGATACACAATTAAATCAATCTAATCTATAAGCAGTATTTGCTAAGGCACACTGCTTATGACAATAAGTATCTAGTAGATTAATTACATATATCTAATATTACTTATTACAATTGTATTTAAACCGAAAAGCCGATTGCACTTTACTTCGAGAATGCTCTACCAAAAAATGACGGTAATACGAGGACTTTTTAAAAGTTGTGATGTCCTGCGTTATGCAGCATTTAAATGGCTTCGTTGAGCTATTCTCCGGGTGACCCACACCCGTAAATTGCTAAGCTTCCAATTGAATGTACTTATTAATTTGATGTGTTGCTGGCTTAGGTTTGAGTTGGTCATATTGGTTCCTTATGTAGCAAGTTTTGTATGCTTGATTGCATAAGGGAAATTCTAGAAAAAAATTAAGCACCCTCTAAAAATCTGCGAAGAATTTATTTAAGCTACTGATATATATGTATTTAAAATCTTTAAAATATAGAAATTTCATTGTAATTATTACTCTTTTAAAAATTTATTAATTTTTTTTAAGAGCATGTCAGTGTAGAACTAACAGGCTCTAAATAAACTATGTGAGTGATCGGATTTTTATTGGGGTGGGAGGGGAATTCTAAAGTTTTCTACCTTTCTTTTCTATAAAAATGTTCAGCGCATCATATAGGCTTGGCTCGCTTTCCTTTAACCAAGATTTAGCGCTATTCAGTAACTTCATTCTCTGATCGTCGGTTCTAATTTTACTTTTTTGAGTTTCTAAGGCAGAAATCTTTTTCTGATAAAATACTCTTATTTCCTTATAACGTTCGATAGGGCGACCTGCAAAAGAAGTTAGGGGTTGATCACGGTTCTGAGCTTGTATGATTACAGTTTTTTTACCATATTCTTCAATTTCTTTGACTTCAGCTGTAGATAGATCATTTCGAGCTGCAAAAAGAAAATATTCAGCTTCTTCTTTTTTTCGTAAACAATGTTCTATTTCAGCATTGTATTCTTGAGTGAGGTATTCTGGAATTTTTGAGATAGCTTGCTGCTCAATGGCTCCTAGAACCGTATCCATACTTGAGTAAGTTTTTTGATTACTGGTAATAAAACGTTGAACAAGTGAGAGGTAAGTTTTTTTTACCCTCTGGGATTTTTTATGGCTGTTTCGGGCTAATTGAGATTGCCTAATCTGTTTATAGATATCTTCTGGTAGCGTGTAGATATAGAAAGAACAATCATAATGTTTGGAGTAGAGACGAAATGCTTCTTCAAAATGTTTCTCAGCTTGTTGTGCTGTTTTTTTGAATATTCTGGTTTTAGTTGATACCAAGTTTTTGAATTTACGAATTTCAGTCGCGATTTCGCCATAGTGTCGGGCAAGTCGGTCCTCTTCGGGAATGTAGATGTAAATTTCCGATTTACCTCGAAGTAATGGTGGGGGTAATCTCCATGCCTGTTGACGGAGAGCCTTTTGTTCTGGCGATTCTTTTAATAAGCCTTGATCAAGCTGTTCATAAAACCACTTTCGGTCATTATCCGTCATTTCTTCACTGATAGGTTCCATTTGTTCGGGTAAATAAGCTTTGTAGTGTTCGGCATAGGCTGATGGCAAACCATAGGGAAATTTATGTCTTTTAATAATATGTTCTTCAAGTTGGTCAATTAAGCCAATAAGTTTTTTGATGTTACTCGTAGATGTGGTTTCTTGTTTAGCCTTAGCATTTTTTTTAGCTGAAGTTGCCATGTAATCAAGTTCACTTATTCATTTTAAAAGAAGTGCATATATTATAAGTCGTAACTACTTATAATTTAAAAATGATTTAGCTTAACTTGAGAGTGAATTATGAGCATTTGTAGAGGGGTGTTAGGTGTTAAACTGCACTCCATTTATGTACCGACTTATGATGATTCTATACCGACTTGCGATGTTTTGGGTGAAAAGTAGTCAAAATCAAAATGTAGCTTAGAGTTATAATTGTTGGACTAAACTTGTAGTACTGTGAAGCATTCTACTGGATTATAAATTTATTATGGACTGAATCAAGTGCTAGAAAATCACTCATTATTGGTTAGTTAATAGTATGTCTTTGTATTACTAAAAGGTCTCAATAGCGTTTCATTAATTGCAATGCAAGATTGTAGGCTACGGTTGTAGAAATTGACTCTGCTATAAAGAACTCTTGGGGTGGGGTGAAGTTTAAAGCCTGCTTTCGATAACGCGTCTGCTTTCCTGTCTGTTTGTCTTTAAAAATAAACTCATCCTGAGCATGAGAATATTCTTGTCCATACAGTGGACCACCAAGACACTTTAACCGAAACACTGAATCATCCTTAAATTTACCTAATGGTTAGTTTAAAGAATTAATCTAATGAAAAACAATAACAATCACTTTACGACTTAGTCGATAGATCATTGACACCTTAAATATTGCACATTATCCTTTGCTTGCTGGCCACATTGCCAGTCGGTTTTGACAGACCGTTTTATTGGGTTGCATCAGAGTTATTCCTTCTGAGGAATAATTTTGAGGGTACATCTCGTCTCCTCCCGTAGCGGTAGGATGATCTGACCCCATAAAGTTGGACAGTTAGTTAAGCAGTTTTTATAAACTGGTTTCTATATTGTACCGGGGATAAACCTTGTAGCTTCACCTTGATTCTCTCATGATTATAATAATGAATGTATTCTCGTATCGTTTTCTCTAATTCATCAATTGATTGAAATTTTTCTCCATGAAAGCATTCCGATTTTAATATTCCAAAGAAGCTTTCTATTACAGCATTATCTAAGCAATTTCCTTTACGAGACATACTTTGAATTAAACCATGTTGCTTTAATTGCTGTTGGTAATGAGCCATTTGATATTGCCATCCTTGATCTGAATGGAGAATTGGTTTCTCATGTCGCTTAAGTTTAGCTAAGGCATGAATGAGCATATCTTTCACTAACTCATAATTGAGTTTACGTTGGATCCGGAAAGTAATAATTTCCCCATTAAACAAATCTATAATTGGTGATAGATAAAGTTTTTCACCGTTAACATTAAATTCCGTCACATCAGTTGCCCATTTCTGGTTGGGATGGTTCGCTTTAAATTGCCGTTGCATAATGTTATCAGCCACCGTCCCGACACAACCACTTTTATATGAGCGATATTTCAATGCTCTGATACGTGATTTAAGTCCCATGGTTTTCATAAGGCGATATACACATTTATGGTTGATTATTATTCCTGTACTTTTCAGGGCAAGAGTAATTCTACGATAGCCATAGCATCCCTTATGCTTGTGATATATGGACTTAATCTGCTGTTTTAACTCAGTATATTTGTCATTAGAGCGTACAGCTTTCATGTGATAGAAATAAGTACTACGAGCAATCTTTGCAATACTGAGTAAGAGTTTTAATGGATAAATTTGCCTTAATTCTGAAATAACCTGAACAGTGTCTGCAGTACAAAGTGTATTTAAGTACGTTGCTTCAGTTTTAAGGCTTTTAGCTTTTTTAAAAAGGCAACCTCTGCTCGTAAAGCAGTCACTTCATCAATGAGCTCCTGTTGAGATTTATCTTTGTCTTCTTTTATAGGTTTAGTTATTTTGGTTTTATGTTGTTTAACCATATTGGTATAAATCCTCGTAGTATTAAACCCGGCAATCCCTTCTTTATGATACTGAGCGAGCCACCTTCTTAAAATTGACGTCCCGCTCAGATTTAACCGTCTTCTAACTTCTCTTACCGGTATCTTATCAAGAAGCATTTGTACAGCCTTGATTTTAAATTCGGAAGAGTAGTAGGTTTTTTTAGTTTTAACATTCAGGCCATCTTCACCTTGTGCCTTATAGTTTTCAATCCATAAGCGGATGGTTTGGAGATCAACATTAAATTCTTGTGAAAGGATTTTATATCCTTTACTTCCATCTAAATAAGCTTGAATGACTTTTAATTTTAACTCTTTTGAATGCTTCGGAATTGGCATAGGGCACACCTCATAAGTTTAAAAAGTCTAACTTATGGGGTGCAGTTCAGGACGGGAGAGGGACACTTTCGAGTGTGCTGGTGTCAATCCAATCCGGTCTGTCAACCCTTTCTCGTTCTGCCACCATAATTCTCTAATGCTTTGGCAGAACTCCCAATATAAAGGAGTTGGCTATGCATATTCTTTTTATAACGCCTGATTAGTTTTAATAGGATTTGATGAACTTCTAGTTTCTCAAGCTTTAGATCTTTTCGTCTAAAAATTTACTTAAAAAAATGTCATGTGAGCTACACCATGGCAAGGCTTCGTGTTGCCTAAAAAAGCCTAAGCTCCATGACGACGTCACTGGATAAAATGATGAAAAATAAAATTTTGATGGGTTTGGTAGGTGTCAGTATTTTGTTGGTTACTGGTTGTTCTTCTGATTTCGAAAAGGGTATGAAACAAAGCTGTAGGAATACGGGAGGAAGTCGCAGTTTCTGTTCCTGCTTCTACGACAGGATGGAAGAACATTATGGCAAAGAGAGGCTGGAGGCGATTGGCATGATGCAAGTCAGGATGCCAGAGGATTTCGAAGAGGTATCTTTTAAGTCTGGTCAGCAATGTGCACATAAACTTTAGAGCTCGTATTCACATTAAATCTTAGTTTGTCTTTTGATCTCACCTGCTGCCATAGAGCAGTGGGTTGGATAGGCTTACCTAAAAAAATGAGGAATTTACAATGAAACATCCATTGATTGGCCTTTATTTCACCATTGTGATTGGTTATTGGCTGTATTTGATTTGGCAGTACCCTATTTATTCTGGTTCATATTCTTTGGGTCGGGCACTTGTTTGGCCTGCTGATTTTCTACGTTGGTTGTTTTAGTCGCTAAATTGGGGAAGTTGCCATGACAATCATATCGAGAGAATCACTCCAGAAAAGCCGTTGGATGTTGATGTTAAGAGCGAGTGACAATATTTATTTTGCACCCGCTATTCCTTATAAAAAATTGCAAGGGGCTATGAGTTATCTCCCTCAAGGAATTCATCCAGATGAAATCCTTATGCTAATTGACGATACGGTATTTGGCAGTGCTAAAGCTGGACTTTGTGTGACGGCGACAGGACTCTTTTATAAAGAAAGCTTTGGAGATGAAGCGGTTTATCTCTTTAAAAGTATTCATCATGTCGAGGCAGATATTGGCGTCATTAATCATGGCATCGTACTGAATCGTATAGAAACCCTGACCTTTACCCAACTGGATAAGGGCACAGTACGAACATTGGCTTCATTTCTAAATGAAGTTTGTCAGGGTGAAACAGAAACCGATCGGGCTCCACCACAGATTGATGCAGAACTGAAGGTAATTATTGATCTGTTTGCTTATTTCATCACATTCAATATGGGTAAGTGGAATCCTGAATCTAGTCATGCAATATCTAAACATTTTGTAAAGCTGAATGATGAAGCATCACAGCACTATATTAAAAGGTTACTGACTGAACATCCCAACTTTGAATATGAAGAATTATTACATCGCTTTGCAGAACTGAAAGATGTGCTGGCTTACAAGCTTCGTACGGAGATGATCGAACAACTGGTTTATGCCATGGCACTGGGTCAGGTTGAGCAGAATCAGGCGGATCTCTTCATGACCCATTTATGTCGTGTATCCAATGTTTCTAAAGCCGTATTTCCTGATCTGGTCAAAATTATCTATCAATGTCTGGCTGATGAAATGAATCAGTCTACTACTTCTACTTTCAACGGTGGACAACTTCAAGCGTGCAAACTTCTTGATATTCAGCCTAATTCACTGACTGAGCAGAACTTACAATCTGCTTACCGAAAAAAGATGGCTGAGTTCCATCCCGATAAATACCAGAACTTACCTGAATCTGTTCGTCAGTTGATTGAAAGTCAGGCACAGCAACTGAATGAAGCAAGAGCTTTATTAAAAAGCTATTTGGACAATAACTGAAAATAAAGAATTTTTACTTACATATTACCCCAGTGAAGGCAGCCCTAAAGCGCCGTATATCCTCTATTTCAAGGTAATGATATGAATATGATAAAGAACAGCACTAACTCAACTAAAAAGATACCACCGTTATATTGGTTGTTAACTGTAGTCATGATGGCGGTGTTAATTGCAGGCGGTATTTTATTTAATCAACATCAAAAACGACAAACTGAACTTCAGTTAGCACAACTCGCTTTACAACAATCTAAGGTACAAAATCAATCTGCCACAACACAAGCAGCATCGGAACCCGTTGAATCAGGTTTCACCGGAATTGAAAGTATGGTGGAAAACCCGGAATCAGAATCTACTCATTCACAAGCTGAAGATGAAGTGGTTGCGGGGGCAATAGCCGCAGTGGATCAGGCAAAAGCACAAGATACAAGTCTAGGCAATCTCAGTTCAGAAGTTGATGCTGAGTACCATGAAGGAAAAACCTTAAGTTCGAACACCTCTCGCTATGGCTTAAAGCCAATCAAATCTGCTCCAGCTGATTTAAAGTCAACCATCCCGAATATTGATCAAATGTTAGCGTCACACCTTATGAATGTATGGGGCCGCTCAAGTCCAGATCAGGTGAGTAAACGAGTTGAAGGATGGAGCCAGCAAGGTAATACCATGACCTATCGTACTGCATGGGACTCTGACCGTTACCAATGTACTTGGTATGTGGTGAGTTGGGATAAGAACAGCAATCAAGTCCTTCACGAAGGATACCAGCCATGCTTTGGTCACTAATTAAAGCTGGCCTGTAGCATTCGTTTAATTATTACTTTACTTAATCAGAGAAAATACCATGAACCCAATCAAACTTATCGCTTGTGGAGTTTTAAGTCTTTCACTCAGTTCTATTGCTTTTGCTAAAACTGAGCAGATTACACTTAAAGCCAATGTCTATTACGGCGAAGAGTCAGTTGTATTTCCAACCACTAAAGGCGAAGTCATTTTAAATAGCTACGCTATGCCAGCTAAAGTCGTTCCACAAGTTAAACCTTTTAAGAAGGGGCAATGTTTAGAAATCAAATCAAAATATGGTTTCTTTAAAGACACTGGAGATGGTCAATATATTGAAAGTATCCAACCTTGTAGCAAGAAAGGTTTAGCGACTCCAAAAGTAACTCGTTAATTTGACTTAATCTAAAACGACATAAAGCTCAATCAAACCACAAGCATTTGCTTGTGGTTTTTTTATGCCTTTTATTTAAGGAAGAAGACCATGCACCAGTGTCCTTACTGTCATTCATTACACATCACTTTACTCCGCCAGACTGAACCCACTTCGGGCGTATTTGCAAAGCTTTCATCGTTCTCGCCCATGTCTCTGGCAGCAGCCTGTATGCAGTTGTCAAAACGCAGTCCCGTTCACCCTTTGGTGGGTGGATTTGTGGGCTTGGTGATTGGGGGCATGTTTCTGCTCTACGTTCAGCATCAAGAAAATATGGTGACCTTGTATTACCAGTGTGAGCAATGTCTGGAGCATTTTGAAATCCAGCAATCAGGCTTCGCTTAATTCTTATCGTTTACAACTTTCAAATTATTTAAATCACTTCATTTATATTACTTAAAGGAAATCAATCATGGCACATCAAATAGAAACGATGGCATTCGTTGGTCAAACCCCTTGGCATGGCTTAGGTAATCAACTCCCTCAGAATCAACCAATAGAAGTATGGGCACAACAGGCGGGTATGGACTGGCGAATAGAATCATCCAATGTCAGTTTTATGGCAAAGAATGAACGTGGACAAAATATTCTGATGCCTTATGAAGAGCAACGAGTACTTTATCGCTCAGATACTCATGCGCCGTTATCGGTAGTGAGTCAGCGTTATCAGGAAGTGCAGCCCAAAGAAATCTTGGAGTTTTACCGAGACCTGACCGAACAATCAGGCTTTGAACTGGAAACGGCAGGTGTACTTAAAGGTGGACGTAAGTTCTGGGCATTGGCTAGGACCGGACAATCGGCAGCATTAAAAGGTAAGGATGTCAGTAATGGCTACATTTTGTTGGCAACCGCATGTGATGGCACACTAGCCACCACGGCGCAATTCACCAGTGTTCGTGTGGTGTGTAACAACACCTTGGCGATTGCCTTACGCGGGCAGAATAGTAGTGCTGGTGTAGTGAAAGTTCCACACAGTACCAAGTTCGATGCCGAGAAGATTAAACAGCAATTGGGTATTTCGGTTCATGCATGGGGCGAGCACATGTATGAAATGAAACAACTCAGCCAGCGTAAAGTTACCCAGCAGAAAGCAGCAGCTTATTTTGATGCAGTGTTTAATAACACGAACCTGAGTATTGCTGAACAAGATGAAAGTATCATTCAGTTCTACCGTAATGTAGCTACGCCTAAACAAATCAACTCATCCAAAGCCGACAATAAAACAGAACCAAATGGACGTGCTATGTCTAAGGTCATGGCCATGTTTAATGGGCATGGTCGTGGTGCCGAGTTAGCTTCAGCTAAAGATACGGTGTATGGACTGCTTTGTAGTATTACGGAGTTTGTTGATCATGAGCGACGTGCGATCTCAACAGATCACCGACTAGATTCAGCATGGTTTGGGGTAGGAGCCAACCTTAAACAACGTGGGCTGGAACAGGCATTAAGAATGGTTGTATAAGGTATGATTATTTATTTAAGTTCATTTATAAATTAATTACAGAAAATCATGTAATTAATTTATAAAAACAAAGGCAGATTATGGGGTAAGTAATTTTACCCCTATATTTTAAAAGATTTGAGACTCTATAGTCGTACACTACACTCTACTTACAATAGTAAAGCTTATGGAGTTAGAAAAAATATCAAGAATTGAACCAGTAATGAAATCAAACAGAATCAGATAATTTTTTTCATTTTACTTTTTAAATTTCTATATACCTATTTAATCAATTCCCACTACAGTTGTAATATATCCAGTCGTTAAAAGGATCATTAGGCCTAATGACATTTCAAATAAAATAGCATAACCCAACTGTTTGGCAAATTTCGGGTCTTGTAAGCGAGGAGTAAAATACCATTTGTTAAAGGCAGCTAATAATAAAACGCTTAGAACAAATACGATCTTAATAATAAAACCATGCCCATAAGGAGTATTTAGTAGAGTATTGAAATCTTTAATGAGTAACAGAGCAATACTCGCACCGCAAGCGAGTAGTATTCCTACAACAAATGCTGCGATTCTTCCAAATAGGTGCATGCGATCTTTTAATGGAATACCTGTAATTTTTTTAGTTGTTCTCCATAGAGGGAAAAGTGATCCCATCCATAAGGACATTACTAGTATATGTATTGATAATAAGAATTGAGCGAATAAAGGTAAATTTGTAACATGGCCTAGTTGTGAAAAACTAAAAACTATGGGGATGAGCAGGATGGTAAAAATTGTCCCTTCTACTTTAGAAATCTGGATAGTCCCTTTACCAAGCTTTACGATCATAAATAATAGTAAAAGTGCAAAACTAATTGAACGGATGATATGAACATGCCCAGTAGGAGTATTTATTAAGATATTAATGTAGTTGCTATTCCACATTCCAGAAAAACCTGTATTGGAAAAACTTCCTATAAGAACGAAGAAGCTTAAAGCACTTGAAATAAAGCCTACCCCTGCACCAATAGTAATGTACTTTAGGATAGCTTGCTTGATTTCTACATAACGACCCAGTAGAAAATAGCTAAAGGCACCACCAACAATAAATGCTATTCCTAAATATAAAACGACTTTAATCAGCCACGTTGCATACATCCAAGCTTCAGGAATCATATTTTCACCCCAGTGATAGCAATATGCCAGCAAGCTGCTAGCATATTGATTATTGATATTTTATTTTTATTTCGCTGATTTAATGGTGAAGCTATATTCACCATTCATGTTATGGCCATCAGTACCCATTGTGGTCCAAACCACTGTGTACTTACCTTTCTTAAGTTTAGGTATAGCTACTTCAAATGATTTTTTTAAATCATGAGTTACTTGGTAATTTAAAGGGATGTCTTTACGTTGAGCATCAAGTAATTTGACATTCATTAACATGACTTCTCCACCAAAATTTAGAGTTATATTTTTTGGTTGACCTGCTACAGATGCATTAATAGCTGGCGTAGCACTTTCAAGTTTGACATGAGCAAATGCACTTGAAGCAGCTATAGCCATAGTCGCACCTACTAGTACATTACGTAGAACTGACACTTTATTTTGGAAAATTTTCATTTCATCACCTTTTAAAATTAATACATGCTAAGTAATGACCCAGTGAAGTTCCTAAATTGATCGCGTTGGTCATCACTCTTTGTATGCTTATTATTTAAGAAAGAGAGAAACGTCTTGATGACTCCAAAATTACATTTTTGTCATTTTTAGAATTGAAAACTCACAAGTGCTACACTGACTTTATCAAGAAAAATGTTCATTAAATATTCAAATAACCGGAAATTTATTTCTATCCGAAGCTAATTATTTTTTTTTAAATCAAATATGAAGGAGGTTTATATATGGACCATTATCATGAAAAGAAAACTATAAATGACACGCATAACGATCCTGTCTGTGGCATGGCTGTAACAGAGGAGTCTAAATTTCATGAACAAGTTGGCAATAACACCTTTTACTTTTGTAGTGAAAAATGTCAGATAAAATTTAAGCATGATCCTGCTTTGTATCTTGCTAAAGAAGATGGATCTGCTTTCACAAATGTCTCTCTAAATAAAATGGAGGCACAGTCAAATAGTATAAATACCTCATCAATTTATACTTGCCCAATGCATCCAGAGATCCGACAAAATCATCCTGGTAATTGCCCCATTTGCGGTATGACATTAGAGCCTTTGCTTCCAAATTTAGATGAAGTAGATGAAAATCCTGAACTCAAAGATTTTAAAAGAAGATTTTGGTACACCTTACCGTTGACCCTAATTGTAGTATTTTTGGCGATGTTTGGTCATCAACTGAATTGGTTTGAAATGAAGGTGCAAAGCTGGATTGAACTTGTCCTTACTTTACCAATCGTTTTTTGGGCAGGTTGGCCATTTTTTGTAAGATGTTGGCAGTCAATTTTAAATCGTAGTCCTAATATGTGGACTTTAATCGGAATTGGGACTGGGGCTGCATTTCTATATAGTCTCGTTGGGACTTTGGCCCCACAAGTATTTCCAGATTCTTTTATTTCTATGGGGCGTGTCGCTGTATATTTTGAAGCTACAGCCGCCATTATTTCACTGACCTTATTAGGTCAAGTACTTGAATTAAAAGCTCGGTCACAGACATCGGCAGCAATTAAGTCTTTACTTGGGCTGGCTCCAAAGACTGCAAGAAAAATTAACGAAGATGGTCGAGAGGAAGATATCCCACTTTCCCATGTACATGTTGGAGATTTACTGAGAGTGCGGCCAGGTGAAAAAGTACCTGTTGATGGAGTAATTACAGAAGGTTCAAGTTCTATTGATGAGTCGATGTTAACGGGAGAGCCAGTTCCAGTAACAAAACGTATAGGTGACCAAGTAATAGGGGCGACAATGAATATGAACGGTTCATTAGTGATGCGCTCTGAAAAGGTTGGTTCTTCAACAGTACTTTCGCAGATAGTTCAAATGGTGGCACAAGCTCAGCGTTCTAAAGCTCCTATGCAAAGAATGGCGGATCAGGTAGCTGGTTGGTTTGTACTGGTGGTGATCGGTATATCTATTCTTACCTTTTTTGGTTGGGGAATATTTGGTCCAGAACCGAGTTGGGTATACGGTTTAATCAATGCTGTTGCAGTTTTAATTATTGCTTGTCCGTGTGCTTTAGGATTGGCCACGCCAATGTCAATCATGGTAGCAACAGGTCGTGGAGCATCCAATGGCGTACTCTTCCGTGATGCCGCAGCAATAGAAAATTTACGTAAGATTGATACATTAATTATTGATAAAACAGGCACCTTAACAGAAGGTAGCCCCTCATTTGATAAGGTGTTTGCTTTATCTGGATATGAAGAAAATGAAGTACTCAGATTAGCTGCCAGCTTGGATCAAGGTAGTGAACATCCGTTAGCAGATGCAATTGTACAGGCTGCCCGTGAAAGAAATCTTGTACTAACAACACCGACATCTTTCGAGTCAAGTTCTGGAATTGGTGTTAAGGGCGAGTTAGAAGGACAACAATTATCATTAGGTAATACAGCTCTAATGGAACAACTTGGCATTTCAGTTGATGCATATATCCCTCAAGCTGAGCAATTAAGAGCAGAAGGTGCGAGTGTTATGCATTTGGCTGTTGATGGGAAGCTCGTAGGGTTATTGGCTGTTTCTGATCCAATCAAAGCCAGTACACCTGAGGCTGTGCATGCTCTGAAGAATTCTGGTTTAAGAATTATAATGGCCACAGGAGATGGTTTAACTACTGCAAAATCAGTTGGAGCTAGATTAGGTATTGATGAAGTTTATGGAGAAGTTAAACCGGCAGATAAACTGGAACTGGTTAATAAATTACAAAAAGAAGGAAGAATGGTTGCAATGGCAGGTGATGGCATCAATGATGCCCCAGCTTTAGCTCAAGCGGATATTGGTATTGCAATGGGAACAGGAACAGATGTGGCCATGAATAGTGCTCAAGTCACTTTAGTCAAAGGTGATTTACGGGGGATAGAGATCGCTCGTTCCCTGTCAGAGGCCACGATTAAAAATATGAGGCAAAACCTGATGTTTGCATTTCTTTATAATGCTTTAGGCATCCCTTTAGCTGCGGGTATTTTATATCCATTTACCGGTTGGCTACTTTCTCCTATGATCGCAGCTTTAGCAATGAGCCTAAGTTCAGCATCGGTTATTGGTAATGCTTTAAGGCTACGTAGTTAGGAAATGATCATTTCTGACTACTCATAATTTTTTAGATATTGGAAATGAGTAGTCAGTTATATGTTGTTTACAAATATTTAATTTTTAAAAGTTATTTTAAAAACTATACGGCTGTTGCTATAGTCAGCTTGAATCATCGCGCCATGTACATCAAGAATTGACTTGGTAATGGCTAAACCTAAACCTGTGCCTTCCTCAACTCTTTGTCTGGATGCATCCGTGCGGTAAAAACGATCAAATAATCGATTCAGCTGCTCAGGTGTTATTGGAGAGCTTTCATTTTCGATTGTAAATATAGTGGTATCAATATTTTGTTGGCAGTTAATCTTAATTACTGAATCAGGTTTACCATATTTGATCGCATTTGATAGTAAATTACTCAGAGCACGACGTAACATTGACGGATCGCCTTTTACGTATCCTTGTCCACTCTGTTCTAGAAACATTCCCTTTTCAGCAGCGATAGCATCATAGAAGTCAAATAAAGCAGAAATTTCTTGTACCAGGTTGACCTGTTGCAGGTTTGGTAAGTGTAGGCCATGTTCTGCTTTTGCAAGAAATAACATATCTGAAACCATTCGGGCCAAACGTTCAAATTCTTCCAGATTAGAAAAGAGGACTTCTTGATAAGTATTAATATCCCGACTACGAGACAAACACACTTGAGTTTGAGTCATTAAATTATTAATTGGTGTTCTAATTTCATGGGCCAGATCAGATGAGAAATCTGAGAGTTTTTCTACAGCAGTTTCTAGCCGATCTAACATATCGTTAAAGGCTATGGCTAATGATTTTAGTTCAGTGGGGGTATTATCGACTGCTAATCGTTCAGATAGATGCTGAGCTGAAATGCCTTCTGCAACTTTTGCCATTTTTTGAACTGGACGTAAGCCCCTCCATGCAGCAAACCAACCTAGAAACATTAAACAAATTGTGCCCACAACTCCGATATATAACAATTGTCGTCTAAAGTCGTTTAAAAAATGTTGATGTTCAGATGTATCGATTCCAACAATAATCTGAGCAGTTGGAATGCTCATATTTTTATCAAATGACTTTTTATAAACTAAGCCGCGGTATGTTTTACTTTGGATTTTCCATTCTATCCAAGGAGTATGTTTAGATTTTACTAATGTCTGGGGCTTTATAACGGCGGGTGCTGAACTAAAAATGATTTGACCAGTTGGACGTTCAATCTGGACAATTAGGTCATGATGACCAACTAAAGCATCTTTTAAATATATCTTTAGTTCTTCGGTATTTTTCGGATTCTGTTCCAGTAAATTTTCTAAAAGCTGAATTTTCCCTTCTAGCTGAGTGCGGTCCTGAGTTTCAAAATGATGCATAACAAGCTGATGAATGACCAGCCCCATAATCATTAAGATAATAATGGTAGATAATGAGAAGATGAGTGCAATACGGAAACTGATCGCATTAAACAGTTTATGAGTCATCTTCTACCTCTAAGACATACCCCATTCCGCGGATGTTTTGAATCAACTTAGGACTAAAATTACTATCTATTTTATTTCTTAGACGTTTAATAGCGACTTCTACAACGTTTGTATCACTATCAAAATTCATATCCCATATTTGAGAAGCAATGAGAGCACGAGGCAGAATCTCTCCACGTCTACGCATGAATAATTCCATCAATGCGAACTCTTTAGCTGTAAGGTCAATTCTTTGTCCAGCACGTGTGACGCGGCGTTTACGAAGATCAAGTTCAAGATCAGCAATAGTAATAATATTGCTATCTTCCTTTTGTTGACCGCGACGAAGTAAAGTTTTAATTCGGGCAAGAAGTTCTGCAAAAGCAAAAGGCTTAACGAGATAATCATCAGCTCCTAGTTCCAGGCCTTTAACTCTATCTTCAATTTGATCACGTGCTGAGAGAAAAAGGATAGGCATAGTTTTGCCACTTTTGCGAATATCATTAATGATATTCCAACCATCTAACTTCGGTAACATTACATCTAGTATAATTAGATCATATTCTTCAGAAAGAGCTTGATGTTTACCTGATAAGCCATCTGTAACCCAGTCTGTAATATATCCTGCCTCAGAAAGACCTTGCTTTAGATAATCACCAGTTTTTTGTTCATCTTCAACTAGTAAGATTCTCATTTATTAAGCCCCGTATCGCATATTAAGACCATAATAACGTTATAAATACAGGATGCGATGTAGATTACAAAAATGTCATTTTCAAGTCACATAGATGTCCGGTTCCAACCTATAAGTTAGTTATATAAAATTTATTTTTGGAGCAATCAATGAAAACTCTATTCCGTCGTAGCTTTACTGCTTTTATGTGTGTTGGGACTTTAATTGCTGGAACCCAATCTTGGGCTGCGGATGCTCAACAGAAAAATACTGTAAGTACAGAAGTTAAAGTAAATTCAAAAGCACAAGAGAAATGCAAAAAGCCTTGTGATATGAAAGATGGCAAGGAAAATCAACAAAACCATAGTCAGCATGATCACAGCCAAATGTCTGATATGTCCCAAATGGATCATTCTAAAATGATGAACATGGATCATTCTCAAATGAGTGAGATGGACCATTCTAAAATGAATATGCCAAATAAATAATTAATACGCGAAATAAGATATTGAGGGAAAGTATTTTATCCACCTGCTTAGCCCTCAATTAACTATAGATAGGTGAAAATAAATGTCTAGAAAATTAAGTCATGTCCTTTTAATAGGAGTCGGATTGTTTTCGTCGACTTGGGTTATGGCAGCGGTTAAAGAATATGATTTAACAATTGCTGAACAGACGGTGAATATTACAGGAAAGCCTCTAAAACGAATTACTGTAAATGGTAAGTTTGTTGCACCTCTTCTTGAGTTTGAGGAAGGTGATGATGCCGTTATTCGCGTACACAACAAGTTGAAAAACCAAGATTCATCTATTCATTGGCATGGTTTAATTTTACCTGGCATTATGGATGGAGTACCTGGGTTCAACAAGTTTGATGGTATTGCACCAAATAAAACCTATGAATATAAATTCAAGGTTCGTCAGAATGGAACCTATTGGTATCACTCGCATAGTAAAGGCCAAGAGCAAGATGGCTTGTATGGTCCTCTAGTTATTTATCCCAAAAATAAAGTTCCTTTAACGGCTGGAGAAAAAGCTGATAGAGATTACGTAGTCTTACTCTCTGATTTTCACAATTCTACTAGTGGTCAGATTATGAGTAATCTCAAGAAAGAAGCTGATTATTACCAGAATCGAAGAGAAACGGTTTTTGATGTTTTCAAGCAGATTAAAAGAGATGGTTTAAAAGCAACATGGAAAGATCGTTCCATGTGGAATCAGATGCGAATGCTTAAGACAGATATGTCTGATGTAACAAACTATACGTTTTTAATGAATGGTAAGACTCCAGAACAAAATTGGACTGGAAATTTTAAAGCTGGAGAAAAAGTACGTCTTCGTTTTATCAATGCTTCGGCAATGTCTTTGTTCGATGTAAGAATTCCTAATCTGAAAATGACAGTAGTCAGCGCGGATGGACAACCAGTAAAACCCGTGCCAGTGGATGAGTTCCGGATAGGAACCGCTGAGACTTATGATGTTATTGTAGAACCGAAACAAGCAAGTTATCAGATTGAAGCTGAATCTATTGATCGAAGTGGTTTTTCTATCGGTACATTACATGATGAAAATACTTCACCTGTAAAAAATATAATGATGCCGACACCTCGTCCCCGTGCTTTACTGACGATGGAAGATATGGGAATGAACCATGACATGTCTTCGATGGAAGGTATGGATCACGACATGTCTTCGATGAAAGGTATGAATCACGACATGTCTTCGATGAAAGGCATGGATCACGACATGTCTTCGATGAAAGGCATGGATCACGACATGTCTTCGATGGAAGGTATGGATCATGACATGTCTTCGATGAAAGGTATGGATCACGACATGTCTTCAATGAAAGGTATGAGTCATGACATGACTTCGATGAAAGGCATGGATCACGACATGTCTTCAAAAACAATGAGCTCTTCTGGATCAGATGAGGTGGTTTACGGATGGGCGAATGCCTCAACCCCAGCTGGACTAAAAGCACTTCAATATAGTGATCTACAATCTTTAACCCCTCAAAAAGATACTCGTGCTCCAGAACGTGAAATTGAAATCCGTTTAGGGGGAAATATGGAGCGCTATATTTGGACAATTAATGGTAAGAAGTTTAATGAAACTGAACCATTTAAAGTGAAATATGGTGAGCGTATACGCTTGAAATTTGTTAACGACAGTATGATGGCTCATCCAATGCATTTACACGGCATGTTTATGCAACTGGAAAATGGCCAAGATCCAAGTAATATGCCGAATAAACATACAGTAATTGTTCCACCAGGTAAAACAGTTACAACTTTATTAACTGCTGATGAGTTAGGTGAATGGGCCATCCATTGTCATTTGCTCTATCACATGTCTGCTGGAATGATGAATAAACTTATTGTGGCAAATGTCGATAGTAATAGTACATCTTCGAAAGATGTTGTTACTCAACCTAATACTAATGATAAGGGGGTAAATCAACATGCGCACCACTAAAAAAATATATTCTAAGACACTTTTATCTATAGCTTTAATTGGATTATCAGGTCTAGCTTTTGCAAATAATACTGATGTTCAACGTACGGATAATAGTATTAAATCCTCTCAGTCCGAGAGTATGAAAATGCTGTTAAAAGAGCCTGGTGGGCTAGGTTATGTTGACCGTAATACTTATCAAAATTCAACTTCTGGTAATGATGGAGATAACAATGCAGGTCTTGAAGTTGAAACATCTAATAGCCGAAATCATGATAAGCATCTGAAAGAACATGGTGGACAAGTTTTTCAAACGACTAAATTTGAGAATGAGTGGACTGTGGATGAAGATGGCAAAGGTACTTTAGGATCGAAAATTGAAACATTGATAGGCACAGATGAAAATCGCCTATTTATTGAAGCAAATTTGGATAAAGTAGAAAGTCATGATCCAAAATATGATGTGTCTGCACTTTATAGCCGTAATGTAGCACCCTTCTGGGATGTACAGGCGGGGGTGAGATATAGTGAAGATAAAAATAACAGCAATAGTGATCGGGTTGATGGTGTTATTGGCGTATTGGGATTGGCTCCCTATTTCTTTGAAACCCAAGCTTATTTGTACGGTGGTGAGAATAATTTCTGGGGAGCAAGCTTGGAAGTCGAGCGTGATTTCTTGTTAACACAGAAATTGATCACACAACCTTATCTCGAAGTAGATACTGTGTTTAGCGATAATTCTAACTATGCTGCAAAATCAGGTTTATCTGAATTAAAGACAGGTATTAAAACCAGATATGAAGTTACTAAGAGAATCCGACCTTTTGTAGATATTGCTTATCAATATGAAAAAGGACAAAAAGCTACCACTATGCAAGAAGCTACTGAGTCTGAAAAAGGTTGGAAATATGGTGCAGGTATCGAATTAGTTTTTTAAGGTAATATGACTTAGTATCATGAATGATAGCCGAAGCTATCATTCATGAACTTGTTGCTATTTATTTTCGAATCTGTAAAACTAAAAAAGCTTAAATTTTGGTCTTATCTTTATGCAGTGGTTAAAGACATGCTTATCGCTGTTTTTATCGTTTGCTATCCTATTAGTAGGATCGGCTGCTGCTGCTTCGTCTGTACATAAGCGATGTTTAATGCCATCTGAACAGATATCCATGCAAATGGAAATGTCTTCAAATCAGGGCATGATGCATACTGACTGTATGAAAACCGAGGTGAAGATAAAAAAAGATGTACATGATCCATCATGTATGTCTGAGCAAGATTGTATTATGTCTTTTGCCAAGATTGCTTATGCCAACATTGCTCAAGATATTTCGCACTCAATTGTGTTCTCTCCAATAGAACGATCTATTTTTTATTCTCCAGATCAAGACCTTCCTTCTCCATACCCTTCTGGTTTATGGAAACCCCCACGCTCTAACTAATCTGATGATTTTTTTATCATTCATAGAGTTTTCTATGGATGTTCTGCACGCGCGCGTGTACATCTTTTTAGAGCTAGAAATATGGACTTTTATAAAGAAAAACTGTCTCGAAAATGGGGGGGATTGTCAATTGCTGTGGCTTGCTTCTCTTTGACCTATGGTCATGCTTATGCCCAGCCACTGACCTTGGATACAGCTTTGAATCTCGCTGAGCAATATGCACCTACCCTAAGAGCAAATAGCGCCCAGATTGAAGGGGCCGAGAATGTAGTTTCAGCTTCAGGTATTTTACCCAACCCTAAATTATTTGTAGGTTTAGATAATTACCCTGTATCCGGCGATGCCGCATGGTCAGTCACACGCGAAGGTATGACTATGCAAAAAATTGGCGTGATGCAAGATTTTCCAAATCGTGCCAAAAGACAAGCTGAGGTCGATTTAGCAAAAGCTGAACTAGGTTCGGCCAATGCTCAAACTGAGATTCTGCGTATTGAGTTACGTCAGAAAGTCGCATCTGCTTGGCTTAAGCGCTTTTATCTTGAACGTAAATTAGCACTATACGATGAACTGTTTTCAGAGAATCGATTACTTTCTCAAATTACTCAAACACAGGTCATCTCTGGTCGTACAATCATTGCCGATGCACTTGATCCAAGACAAGAAGCCACGGTATTGCTTGACCAGAAGGATGATTTACTTCGTGATTTAAATAAAGCCAAGTTGGAGTTGCATCGGTTAGTCAGTGCAGAACCTACTGAAAATCTCTCTCAAATTGAAACCTTACCTGACCAAGCACCATCTATCTACCTTGATAGATCAAAGCTATATCATCATTTGCATCAACATCCTGAATTAAAAGCATTTCAGGCAGAAAAGCAAACTGCTGAAGCAAAACTGAAGCAAGCTCAGGCTTTACAGAAACCAGATTGGGGTATTGAACTTGCTTATCAGCATCGAGCACCCGAATTTGGCGATATGATCGGGGTGCAACTAACAACAGAGCTTCCTGTGTTTTCAAAAAGACGTAGTAGTCCACTCATTCGGGCAGCTTTAGCCGAACAAAACAGGATTACTGCCGATCAAGAAGTCCAATACCGTGACCATCTCACTATGCTAGATGATGGGTTATCCGATCTTGATGCACTTGATCAGCAAATTAGACGTGCGATGCAAACAAGTATTCCACTCGCTAAACAAAAAGTGGGTTTACAGTTGGCAAGCTATCAAGCAGGTAAAAGTAATTTATCTAATGTTATTGCTGCTCGACAAGCTCTTTTAGAACAGCGTTTGCGTCTCATTGATCTCCAACAGCAACAGGCTGTGACTAAAGCCCAACTTTATTATGCCTTTGAAGAACCGACCTTAAACCATGTTGAGGGGCAGCCATAATGTTAAGAAATAAATTAGCACTTACTGTCATGGGCGTTGCGGTAATTAGTCTGGCTGCGGGTGGTGGCGCTGGATACTGGATTGCACATCAGAAATACAATTCTCAATCAGGTCCGCAACAGGCTGCCAAAGTGTTGTATTGGTACGACCCAATGAAACCTGAACAGCATTTTGATAAACCGGGGAAATCGCCATTTATGGACATGCAACTGGTTCCTAAATATGCAGATGAAAATACTATGATGACTGAAGACAGTTATCCTGCGGTTAAGATTGATCCATCCCTCCAACAAAATTTAGCAATCCGTTATGCTTCAGTCGAACAAGCTGTGATGGGAAATGCTTTGTTAACCAATGGTATATTGCAGACCAATGAACGACAGGTAGCTATTTTACAAACAAGGGCAAGTGGTTTCGTCCAACGAGTGTACGGACATGCCGTTGGGGATATGGTGACGCAAGGCAGTCCCATAGCTGATATTTCAATACCCGAATGGACAGGAGAACAAACTGAATTTCTAGCTGTACTTCGAACTGGAGATCGTTCTCTTATTCAGGCAAGCCGACAACGTTTACAGCTTTTAGGAATCCCACAAAATGTGATTAATCAAGTCGAGCGGACACATCTAGTGCAATCCAATATGACTTTAAGTGCACCTGTGAGTGGATTTATTGATTCGTTAGAAGTCCGCAATGGAATGGCTTTAGCTATGGGGCAAACGCTTGTCACCATCAAGGGGATAAGCCCAATCTGGTTAGAAGCATCTGTTCCAGAAGCACAAATTGCCGGGATAAAACGGGGAATGAAAGTTGAAGCTACTTTTGTTGCATACCCTCAAATAGTGTCCGGTAAAGTTATTGATATTTTACCAACTTTGGATAGCACGAGTAGAACCATAAAAGTTCGTATTGAGTTGCCCAATAGAGAGGGAATGCTCAAGCCGGGAATGTTTGCTTCTGTTAAATTCTCCAACAACCCACAAAGCAATTTAGTTATACCAGAGCAAGCTGTTATACGTACAGGTACTCGGAACGTTGTCATTGTGGGACATGAGCAAGGGCGTTTTGAACCTGTTGTAGTACAGTTAGGTCAAAGTGATGGCAATAAAATTGCAATTCTACAAGGGTTGAAAGCTGGTCAGAAGGTAGTAATTTCAGGGCAATTCCTGATTGATTCTGAAGCAAATTTACAAGGTGTATTGGATAAGCTGAACACTGGACAATCGATGACTTCATCCCAAGTGGTTAAGACATCAATATATCAAGGCATTGGTAAAGTTGAAAAAGTCACAGCTCAAGACATTACCATTTCACATCAGGCGATTCCTGAGTTGGGTTGGGGGGCTATGACTATGAGCTTTAAACAACCAGTGCAACCATTTACCCAAATTCAGCAAGGCGATCAGGTCCGTTTTAGATTTACACATGCTAGAGATACTTACGTTATTTCTGACATTTCCAAGATGTCTATGACATCTATGAAGAACTAAACGGGAGGACGATTATGATTGCCCGTGTTATTCGTTTTTCAATTGCGAATCGTGTATTTGTCCTGTTAGCCGCTTTAATTCTGGCTGCTTGGGGAACTTGGGCCGTAAAGAATACTCCGGTCGATGCATTACCAGATTTGTCTGATGTACAAGTAATTATTCGAACTAATTTTTCTGGTCAGGCACCACAAATTGTTGAAAATCAGGTGACCTACCCTTTAACAACAACCATGTTATCGGTACCGGGTGTTAAAACTGTTCGCGGTTATTCTTTTTTTGGTGACTCATTTGTTTATGTCATCTTTGATGAACATACTGACCTTTACTGGGCCCGTTCTCGTGTATTGGAGTATCTAAATCAAATTCAAGGGAAAATGCCTGCAAATGCGAAATCTTCATTGGGACCAGATGCCACTGGCGTTGGTTGGGTTTATGAATATGCATTAGTAGACCCAACAGGACAGCATGATCTTTCGGAGCTGAGAAGCATACAAGACTGGTTTTTAAAGTATGAACTGAAGACATTACCTAACGTGGCTGAAGTTGCCACAATTGGGGGAATGGTTAAGCAATATCAGGTTGTCTTAGACCCAAGCAAGATGGCTACTTTAGGTGTCACACAAAACAATGTCATTGAGGCGATTCAAAAAGCTAATCAGGAAACTGGTGGTTCAGTTCTGGAAATGGCTGAAACGGAATATATGGTGCGGGCTTCTGGTTATTTAAAAACTTTAGATGATTTTCGCCAAATTCCTTTACGAACAAATAGTTTCGGTGTTCCTGTTTCTTTAGGTGATGTTGCAACTATTCAACTTGGTCCAGAAATGCGTCGTGGCATCAGTGAATTGAATGGGCAAGGTGAAACGGTTGGGGGTGTCGTGATTTTACGAGCAGGTAAAAATGCACGTGAAACGATTACTGCTGTGAAAGCGAAGCTAGCTGAATTACAACAAAGTCTACCGAAAGGTGTACAAGTTGTTCCTGTATATGATCGCAGTCAATTGATTGATAGAGCAGTAGAAAATCTCAGCCATAAATTAATTGAAGAGTTCATTGTGGTGGCTTTAGTCTGTGGACTCTTCCTCTGGCATTTACGTTCAGCAATGGTGGCTATTGTTTCTTTGCCGCTTGGGATTTTATCTGCTTTCTTGGTGATGCATTATCAAGGGCTAAATGCCAATATCATGTCGTTGGGTGGTATTGCTATCGCGATTGGCGCTATGGTCGATGCCGCAATTGTAATGGTTGAAAATGCACATAAGCATATCGAAACTTGGCAACACGAACATCCTGAGCAAGTCTTGGAAGCACAAGTCCGTTGGAACATCATTACACGTTCTGCCAGTGAGGTCGGGCCAACTTTATTTTTCTGTCTACTCATCATTACCTTATCCTTCATTCCTATTTTTACTTTACAGGCACAAGAAGGTCGCTTGTTCTCACCACTGGCATTTACTAAAACCTATGCAATGGCAGCAGCAGCAGGTTTATCCATTACCTTGATTCCCGTTTTAATGGGTTATTGGATTCGAGGGAAATTACCTTCTGAACAGCGTAATCCACTGAACCGTTTTCTGATCAAAATATACAGCCCTATGTTGGATAAGGTTTTAGCTCATCCAAAGACAATTTTACTTGGTGCATTGCTAATTTTCCTTATTAGTCTTTTCCCTTTAACACGGTTAGGTGGGGAGTTTCTACCCAATATGGATGAAGGTGATTTACTGTATATGCCTTCAGCTTTACCGGGATTGTCCGCAGCAAAAGCTTCTGAGCTACTCCAACAGACTGATCGAATGATTAAAACCGTTCCTGAAGTTGCAACAGTATTCGGTAAAGCTGGTCGCGCTGAGTCAGCCACAGATTCTGCACCATTAGAAATGTTTGAAACCACGATTCAGTTCAAACCACGGTCTGAATGGCGTTCAGGTATGACACCTGACAAATTGATAAAAGAACTAGATAAGGCAGTCCAAGTACCGGGTTTAACAAACATTTGGGTGCCACCTATCCGTAACCGGATTGATATGTTGGCAACTGGGGTGAAAAGTCCAATCGGGATTAAGGTTTCAGCAAATGATCTGCAAGATATTGATCGGGTAGCACAGCAAATTGAACAAGTGGCTAAACAGATGCCCGGTGTTAGTTCAGCTTTAGCTGAACGGCTCACAGGTGGTCGATATGTTGATGTTGATATTAACCGTATGCAGGCTGCGCGATATGGTCTCAATATTAAAGATGTACAGCAAATCGTCTCATCAGCGATTGGCGGGGAAAATATTGGTGAAACTGTTGAAGGCTTGGCACGGTATCCCATTAATGTACGTTACCCACGAGAGATTCGAGATTCACTGGAAGCCTTAAGAAATTTACCGATTCTAACTGAATCTGGTCAACAAATAGTCTTGAGTAGTGTTGCGAATATTCAAATTACAGATGGGCCGCCAATGCTTAAAAGTGAGAATGCCCGTCCAAGTGGTTGGGTCTATGTCGATGTACAAGGACGTGACTTAGCTTCGGTTGTACAAGATTTGAAGCAGGCCATAGACCAAAAAGTAAAACGTTCTTCTGCCATGAGCATTAGCTATTCAGGACAGTTTGAGTTCATGGAGCGTGCGAATGCTCGCTTAAAAGTTGTTATTCCAATTACTTTGATGATCATTTTTCTATTGCTCTATTTGATTTTTAGGCAAGTACAAGATGCTGTTCTGATTATGGCAACACTACCTTTTGCCTTGATTGGTGGTATTTGGGCTATGTACTTGAGTGATTATCACTTTTCGGTTGCGATTGCTGTTGGTTTTATTGCACTTGCTGGTGTTGCCGCAGAGTTTGGTGTAGTCATGTTGTTCTATTTAAAGCAAGCAATTGAGCATGCACAGCAAAGCCTATCTTCTTCAACGGCATCCTTAACAGAGCAACAACTCAATGAGGCAATTCATACAGGGGCCGTGCTACGTGTTCGCCCTAAAGCAATGACAGTCGCTGTCATTTTGGCGGGGTTAATCCCTATTCTGTTGGGGACTGAAACAGGTTCTGAATTAATGAGTCGTATTGCTTTACCTATGGTTGGGGGCATGATTTCAGCCCCTCTCTTATCTATGTTTGTTATCCCTGCGGCATATCAGCTTTTAATCAAAAGAAAACTATCAAAGAATTGATAGTTTTATTATTTCGTCAAAAGAGGTTTTATTATGTTGAAATTTATGAAAATTGTGGCTCTTGTTGCAACTGTTGCTGCGTTAAGTGCATGTAGCAAAAATGAGGCATCAGAGCAAAAGAAATCGGAAGCACCGATGGAGCAGATGAGTAAAGAGTCATCTACAGTTGCAACAGCTCAAGCTGTTGGTGTGATTACTGCTATTGATACGAAAGAAAATATTCTAACACTCGACCATGAAGCAATTCCTGCAATTAAATGGCCTGCAATGACCATGGGCTTTAAAGTTGCAGATCCAGCATTATTGAATGGTTTAACTGTAGGGGAAAAGGTTGACTTCGAATTAAAAATAGAGGGTGAGAGTCAGATTATTGTTGCTGTGAAAAAAAGCTCATAATCAGTTTGATACTTAAAAGAAAAATGGATGCGAAGGCATCCATTTTTCTTTATGAAATATTCTTATTTTGATTAAAGTCTACTAATAAGCTGATATGTAATGAAGGCAAAGAAATACGCAAGCCCAAATAAGTAAGTCGCCATAATAACAGGCTGTTTCCAGCTACCAGTTTCACGACGAATGGTCGCTAATGTTGCAAGACAATGTGGTGCGAAAATGTACCAAACTAATAATGACATCCCTGTAGCTAGCCCCCAACCATCAGGACCAGAGATTTGACTCAACAATGTTTGAGTTACAGTATCTTCATCTCCAGACATAGCATAAATTACACCTAAAGCAGCAATGACAACTTCCCTTGCAGCCATAGCAGGAATTAATGCGATACAGATTTCCCAAGTAAAGCCAATAGGTGCAAATATAGGCTGAATAATGTGTCCAAGTTGTCCAGCTAAACTATAGTTGATAGCAGGCATCGTGGCATGCTCAGGTGGTTGAGGGAACGTAACCAACACCCAAAGCAATATAGATAATGCTACGATAATACCACCAACTCTTTTTAGAAAGATCGTAGCTCGATCATAAAGTCCTAATGCAACGTTTCGAATATCTGGCAATCGATAAGTAGGCAACTCAAAGATAAAAATACTTTCTGTTTTATCTTTTCTAACTAGTTTCAAAAATAAAGAAACACCTAATGCTGAAACAATTCCAGCCATATATAGTCCAAAAAGAACTAAACCTTGTAGGCTCAACCAACCATAAACTAATTTGTTTGGAATGAATGCCGCAATTAGCAAAGCATAAACAGGTAATCTTGCAGAACAAGTCATTAATGGCGCAATCATAATGGTTGCTAAACGATCTCTTTCCGAACTAATGCTTCGTGTTGCCATGACACCAGGAATAGCACAGGCAAAACTAGATAATAGTGGAATAAAGGAACGTCCACTTAAACCAGCTTTGGACATTAATTTATCCAAAAGGAATGCTGCTCGTGGCAAATAACCTGATTCTTCTAAAATTAAAATAAAGAAGAATAAGATAAGGATCTGCGGCATATAAGCCAAAACACTACCCGATCCAGCGATTACCCCATCAACAATAAGACTTCTAAGTAATGGATGAGTAATAAGCGGGCCAATTGTATCTCCTAACCAAGCAATTGCATTTTCAATTAATGAGATAAAAGGTTGTGCCCAGATAAAAACGGCTTGGAACATGACAAACATGGTAAGCGTTAGGATGGCTAAACCAAGTACAGGATGTAAGAAAATTTTATCCAAGAAAGCTGTTCTTGCATCACCGTTATCATTTTTTAAAATTACCTGTTTAGTAATATTTTTAATCTGATCAAAATGATTCAGATCAGAATGATAAGGAGTGACAAATAGATTTTTTTGATCTAATTGATTTAGTAGTTCTTGCACGCCTTTAGTTTTAACGGCAACAGCCTCAATAACAGGGATACCCAACAATTCTGATAGCTTATTAATATCTATCGAAATACCACGCTTTTTGACCTCATCCATCATATTTAAAACAAGAAGCATTGGTCGATTCAATGCCCTTATTTCAAGCACAAGACTTAAATGTAAATGTAAATTAGTGGCATCAACCACACATACATATATATCAGGTAGAACCTCACCCTCAAGCTCACCTAAGCATACAGCCCTTGTTACCTCTTCATCTAGACTCGTAGGCTTTAAGCTGTATGTGCCGGGCAAATCTAAAACTCGAACTGATTCACCAGAAGGTAGTTTAAAGAAACCTTCTTTCCGCTCAACAGTAACACCAGCATAATTAGCTACTTTTTGACGAGTACCTGTTAAAGTATTAAAGAGAGATGTTTTCCCACAATTTGGGTTACCAATAAGTGCAATATTTTTACTGTTCATTTGAAACAATCTCTACAAAAATTCGTTCAGCTTCATTCTTTCTTAACGCAAATCGAGAAGTTTCAATTTGAACCAATACTGGATCACCACCGAAAAGTCCCTTAGCTAGAACTTGTAAAGTTTCACCAATTCTGAAACCTAACAATTCAAGTCGTTCGAGAACTGGATCATTTTTATCTAAATATTGGTTACCTTTTTTTAGGTCAACAATTTTGACAAATTCGTTTGGTTTAACTTGGAATAAATTCATTTTTAATACTCTTATTTCAATGCCAAAATTTTTCGAGCACCGTTAAGTACGAAAAGTGAAACAATTATTCCTATAACAAGATCTGGATATGCGGAACCTGTCAAAGCAACTAGTATCCCTGCACAAATCACACCAAAATTGACTATGATATCATTGGATAAAAAGACCCAACTAGCCTTCATGTGTGCACCATCATTTTTTTGATGAGACATTAGGTATATACAATAAAAATTGGCAATTAGCGCTAAAGCAGCAATTCCAATCATCAAGAAAGACTCTGGCTCACTACCATAAATGAACCGACGCACAACATCTACAATTACAGAAGTAGCGAGAATTAACTGTAACCAGCCTGAAAGATGCGCTGCTTTTAATTGTTTTTTTACACTTTTACCAACAACAAACAGTGCTATACCAAACACTGTGGCATCAGCAAGCATATCCAATGAGTCAGCAATCAAGCCTGTAGAGGCAGCTACCAAACCACTGATAAATTCTATAAAGAATAATAGGAGATTAATCGCTAAAAGAATTTTTAAAACTTTTGCTTGTTCAGACGTATCTGCTTTTTCAGGCATTTCACCCACAGAGGCAGCGGTACTTTCAAGTTTGGCTCCAAAACCAAGTGCTTCAAGTTTGCTAGTAATTTCATTAAGACCATCATTATGAAAAACTTTTAATTTCCGATTAGGTAAATCAAATATTAGTCCTTTGACCTCACTCACTGGAGACAATGCCATACGAACCATTTGCTCCTCAGCAGAGCAATCCATTTTCGGAATCAGAAACGTACTGATTTCTTTTGCATGCTCTTTATTTACATAGGCTTCAGTTTTATTTAATTTAGCGCCAAACCCAAGAGCTTCAAGTTTTGCAGTGATTTCATTACTTTCACCATTATGCATAACTTTTAGGTTTCGATTCGGCAAATCAAAAACTAGCCTCTTAACATTTACCAAAGAAGATAAAGTCATCCGAACCATTTGTTCCTCTGCGGAACAATCCATTTTAGGGATTTTATAGTCACTGATGAAAGTCGCTACATCCTCATTATCACTAACTGTCTCAGGTGAACTTATCGAATCTGGGGTGCAACATGAGTTTGACTGCGTAGAACATGGCTGAGTACTAGCACAAGGATCTTTTTCATCTGGCTTAGATTGTTGTGGTACTTCATTACCACAACAAAAACTTTTACTTTCTTCAGCAGTTAAATCTTTACTGTTACCAGAATTTGTTTCTGATTCATTTTGATTTTGCTTAGTGTCTTCACAAGAACTTTCTTTATTACAACCGCAACCACTCATTGATGTGCCCATAGTCATATCTTTACTTATTGCATATTAAAATCTCTATAGCTACTATAGAGTCAAGTTGGATTTTGAGTATTTCTAATGTTTATGAAGATAGGAGAGCTCTCTGAAAAAACGTCGTGCTCAGTACTGACAATACGGTTTTATGAAAAAGAAGGTTTAATCCCGCAACCTGATCGAACTCAAGGTAACTATAGACTATATACTGAAGATTACATTGATCGGTTGAAATTCATTGTGAATTGTCGTTCTTTGAATATGAACTTAATTGAAATCAAAAAATTACTAAATTATAAGGATCTGCCTAATCTAAATTGTTCTGATGTGAATGAGCTTATCGATTCACATATTAACGATGTAGAGGAAAATATTCGGAATCAGCAGAAACTCATACAGCAGCTATTAGAAATAAGAAAGACTTGTGATGGGTTATGTACAGTGGACAAATGTGGTGTACTTAAGAAGTTAGCCTGAATAAAAAGTTAGTGATCACATTTGTTTCTCAAACTTACTGATGCGTATATTGGCTTATTTAATATTATTGCTAAATTCTTAATCTAAAATGAATTGTTTACAGCAGTTTTTTAAATTTAACTAGCTTATTTAATGGATTGTATTTTGCAGGCCATCATATATGAAGTTGCATATATATGCTAATTCGTATATAAGGATATTAGTATATTAAAGGTCTCTGTTTTATGACAACTTCATTAGATGTAAAGATTTATCACAATCCTGTTTGTGGAACCTCTAGGAATACTTTGGCTTTGATTCGTAATACTGGAATCGAGCCAATCGTAATTGAATATCTCATTACACCACCTAGTCATGACGAATTAGTTAAATTGATTCAGGATGCAAACTTAACAGTAAGAGAGGCTATTCGTCAGAATGTAGATCCTTATCGGGATTTACAGCTTGATCGTAGTGATTTGAGTGATGAACAACTACTCAGTTTTATGCTTGAACATCCTATTTTGATTAATCGACCATTTGTTGTTACTGAATTAGGTACTCGCTTAAGTCGTCCTTCAGAAGTTGTCTTGGATATTCTGCCATTACCACAAAAAGGTGCTTTCACTAAAGAAGATGGTGAACAAGTGATCGACGAAAATGGTCAGAGGGTAAATTAAAAAATTTAGTTCTTGTATGTGATTATCTGCATATCCAAATTTATAGGTAGCAAAGATGGATCAAGTTAATTTTTTTAAATGCTTATCAGATGAAACCCGTCTCAATATTGTCACTTTAATTGCTGAGAATAAAGAACTCTGTGTTTGTGATTTGACAGAAAAGCTACAACTGAGTCAACCAAAGATTTCTAGGCATTTAGCTTTATTACGCTCTTCTGGTCTCTTACAAGACAGACGACAAAGCCAATGGGTGTACTACAGCATTAATCAACAACTTCCAGCATGGTGTTTTGAAATTCTAGATACTTTAAAAAAAACATCATCTAGTCAAGTTGTAAGCAATACCAACACGCTTTCTATAAATAGTTATTGTGAGTAATAGATTATGAAATTCCTTTTTTTGTGTACTGGAAATAGTTGTCGTAGCATTTTGTCTGAAGTGCTTTTTAACAGTCGTGCTCCTCATGACTGGAAAGCATACAGTGCAGGTAGTAAGCCATCAGGACAGGTGCATCCATTGACTATTGAAACTTTGGAAAACCTTGGTCTTTCAACAGAAGGTTTATGGAGTAAAACCATTGATGACTGTGAGCAATATAAACCTGAAGTAGTGATTACTGTGTGTGATTCAGCAGCTCAAGAAGCTTGTCCTCTTTATTTAGGGGGAGCGATCAAGGCACATTGGGGCTTGGCTGATCCATCACATTTAGACTTGCCTAAAGAGGAAAAATTAAAAGCTTTCCTAGTGACAGTAGACCATATCAACCGTCGTTTAGATGCTTTATTTGCACTTGATACAGCAAATATGTCTCGTCCTGAATTAATTGCTGCAATCAATCACATATCAGATATTGAATGAGAAAATCATGGCTCAACAAAGACTGTCATTTTTAGATCGTAACCTTACGCTATGGATTTTCATTGCGATGGGGGTGGGGATTGCGATAGGTGTCTTCTTACCTCAAGCTTCTGTTACTTTAGACAAAATGAGTGTGGATTCTGTCAATATTCCAATTGCGATTGGTTTGATTCTGATGATGTATCCACCGTTAGCCAAAGTGGACTATGCAGCTCTACCACAAGTATTTAAAGACAAAAGAACATTAACTTTGTCTTTAGTTCAGAACTGGATTATTGCTCCTGTATTAATGTTTGCATTAGCAATTATTTTTTTGCATAGCTATCCAGAGTATATGACTGGACTAATCCTGATCGGATTAGCTCGTTGTATTGCAATGGTTTTAGTTTGGAATGGTTTAGCCTGCGGCGATAACCAATATGTAGCAGCATTGGTTGCATTCAATAGTATCTTTCAGATTTTGTTCTTTAGTACTTATGCTTGGTTATTTCTTACCTTCTTACCACCTTATTTTGGTATTGCTGGGCAAGTAATCAATGTGGATTTTTGGACGATTACCCACGCGGTATTGATTTACTTGGGTATTCCTTTTTTTCTTGGTTTCTTGACCCGTTTGATCTTAGTCAACGCCAAAGGCTTAGAGTGGTACCAAAATGTCTTTTTACCGAAGATCAGTCCATTAAGTCTATTGGCATTACTGTTTACTATTGTTGCTATGTTTAGTCTCAAAGGTGGAGATGTAGTGAGTCTGCCTTTGGATGTAATTCGAATTGCGATTCCATTAACAATTTACTTTATCGTAATGTTCTTCATTAGTTTCTTTATGAGTAAGTGGATGGGTAATGACTACCCAAAAACTACAGCAATTTCATTTACTGCTGCGGGTAATAATTTTGAGTTAGCACTGGCTGTAGCCATTGCAACCTTTGGTTTAGCATCGCCTGTGGCATTTACTACAGTCATTGGGCCATTAGTTGAAGTACCAGTTTTGATTGCTTTGGTCAGTGTCTCTTTATGGCTAAGAAAAAAGTATTTTGAATCGGTGTAAATCTATGAATCTCCCAAATGTTGATATGAATCTTCTTGATCGACCTACTTTAGAGAAAGTTCAAGCTAAAGCACTGGATCATGCACCACGCATCTTATTGTTGTATGGCTCGAATCGTGAACGTTCTTATAGTCGTTTAGCGGTGATGGAAGCAGGACGAATCTTGGAGGAGTTTGGTGCTGAGGTGAAAATTTTTCATCCGAAAGGATTGCCTTTGCCAGAAGATGCCGATACTGAACATCCAAAAGTAAAAGAATTGCATGAACTTTTGGCTTGGTCAGAGGGTATGGTTTGGTGTTCACCTGAGCGTCATGGTTCTATGAGTTCTATTTTTAAATCCCAAATCGACTGGATTCCTTTGGCTGGTGGTGCAATACGTGCGACGCAAGGTAAAACTTTAGCACTTATGCAAGTTAGTGGTGGTTCACAATCTTTTAATAGCGTTAACCAGATGCGTATTTTGGGGCGCTGGATGCGGATGATTACAATCCCGAATCAATCTTCAATTCCTAAAGCCTTTTTAGAGTTTGAAGAAGATGGACGTATGAAAGCATCTTCTTATTACGATCGTATAGTAGATGTGATGGAAGAACTCTATAAGTTTACATTACTTACGCGTGGACAAAGCCTGTATCTAACTGATCGATATTCTGAGCGTAAAGAATCTGCTGAAGAATTATCTAAACGTGTTAACCAGCGTAGTCTGTAATACATTGGAGAGAACTAAATGCAAAGTAGACATTCACGTCTGATAATTCTCGGTTCTGGCCCTGCGGGCTATAGTGCAGCAGTATATGCAGCGCGTGCAAACCTTAAACCTACTTTAATTGCAGGTTTACAGCTTGGCGGCCAACTTACAACAACAACCGAAGTTGACAACTGGCCGGGCGATCCTGAAGGTTTAACAGGTCCTGCATTAATGGATCGTATGCAAGCACATGCTGAACGCTTTGGTACAGAACTCGTCTATGACCATATTAACGAAGTGGACTTAAATGTACGTCCTTTCGTTCTTAAAGGTGATATGGAAGAATACACATGTGATGCTTTGATTATTGCAACTGGTGCTACAGCTCAATATCTTGGCCTAGAGTCTGAACAAAACTTTATGGGACAAGGCGTAAGCGCATGTGCAACATGTGATGGTTTCTTCTACAAAAACCAAAAAGTAATGGTTGTAGGTGGTGGTAACACTGCTGTTGAAGAAGCACTTTATTTATCAAATATTGCTTCACATGTAACGCTAGTACACCGCCGTGATAGCTTACGTTCTGAAAAGATTTTGCAAGATCATTTATTTGTCAAAGAAAAAGAAGGCAAAATCAGCATTATCTGGAATCACGAAGTTGAAGAAGTATTGGGTGACAATACTGGTGTAACAAGTGTTCGCCTTAAATCAACTCAAGATGAATCTAAGCAAGACGTAGAGGTTCATGGTCTATTCGTTGCAATTGGCCACAAACCAAATACTGGTATGTTTGATGGTCAATTAAACTTACGTGATGGCTATATCCAAGTACAAAGCGGTACTTCTGGTAATGCAACAGCAACCTCTGTAGCTGGTGTTTTTGCTGCTGGTGACGTCGCTGACAGCATTTATCGCCAAGCGATTACTTCTGCTGGATCAGGCTGTATGGCTGCTCTAGATGCTGAAAAATATCTAGATCAATTGAACGATTAAAAAGCTAATTCAATCACTTGAAAATTTTAAGAAATAAGCCCAGTCTGTTTAACAGATTGGGCTTTTGATTTTGTTTATGACAATAAAGAAGGGGGGAGCGATACTTTGTCTCAATTACAAGCTGAAGTAGATGTAGTCATTATTGGTGGTGGACAAGCAGCTCTTGCTACAGCTTATTTTTTAAAACGTAAGAAAATTCCATTTGTGATTTTAGATGACCAAAATCAGGCAGGTGGTGCATGGTTACATGCTTGGGAGTCTTTACGTCTTTTTTCTCCAAATACTTGGAGTTCGTTGTCGGGCTGGATGATGCCAAAAACTGAACAAACTTATCCAACGCGGAATGAGGTGATTCAATACTTATCTGCATACGAACAACGCTATCAATTTCCTGTCATTCGACCTATACATGTTGATCATATTGAGAAAAAAAATGACTGCTTAGATGTATATGCGGGTGATAAATATTGGCGAGCAAAGGCGGTTGTCAGTGCTACAGGTACATGGAGTCAGCCTTATATTCCACATTACGAAGGATTAGAAAGATTTAAAGGAATACAAACCCATTCAGCACATTATGTTAATCCAGAACCTTTTATTAATAAAAAGGTTCTAGTGATAGGAGGAGGTAACTCTGGTGCTCAAATTCTTGCTGAAGTCTCAGAAGTTGCAGACACTATTTGGATCACAGTAACTCCTCCTCAATTTTTATCGGATGATGTTGATGGGCGTGTTTTATTCCTTCGAGCAACAGAACGTTTGAAGGCACAACAGGAGGGACGAATAGTTGATCAACCCATTGGTGGTCTAGGGGATATTGTCATGATTGACAGTGTCAAAGATGCACGTGAACGTGGGGTATTACATAGCAGAGAACCCTTTAAAGCATTTAAAGAACATTCGGTTGTTTGGGAGGATGGTTCAACACAATTGGTCGATGCTGTGATTTGGTGTACAGGTTTCAAAGCTTCCCTAAATCACTTAAGGAGTCTTGGAGTGATAGAACCTAATCAGACTGTTGCTGTCAATGATGGACGTTCAATAAAAATAAACAATCTTTGGCTAGTTGGTTATGGTGAATGGACAGGCATGGCATCGGCAACATTAATCGGGGTTTCTAGAACAGCCAAAGCAGTAGTCGATGAAATAGCTGTTTACTTAGCTATAGATTAAAAATTCTTAAATAAAGGATGGCTGAGGCTATAGAAGGTTTATATATTTTTATATCAAACACTTATGTTTTTTTGGTGGTATTGGTTCTAATTTAGTAAGTGATCAATAACTGGAAAATTTTAACTAGACTCTAGTTGCTTAATATAATTCCCAATAAAACTAGTCTACTGTTTATATACTCTTTCATGAGAAAGGAGGTATCTGAGTACTATAAAAGTTATTATTACTCAGATACCGACAGATTTAATTGAGCTAATTACACTGTAAGCAGAACCAATTACAGAGATGAAATCATGAAGTCTATAGATGAAATAAAAGCTCAAGAGGTATGTGTAGCTATTCTATTAGATAAAAAAGCTACTAATACGCAAGCCAAGATACTTCCTAGTGAAAATATAATCATTGATAGGTTACTTGAGCGTAAAGTTGAGTTACAACATGCTTATAGTGAGTTGTATTCAAAACTAGGGAAATATCATCAAGCCCTCACAAATTTTTTAGATTTGTTAGTAGGAATTACTTCAATGCATAGTCCAGAGGAAGTAATAAAGTCTAGGGCTGCTCAGAAAAAATTGAATGAGATTAATCAGCAAATTTCTATTAAAGCTCATGAATTAGCAGCTCTCCTAGAAACTAGATCCGAGTTAATAAATACTTCTGGCTTTATGACAGATACCCATTATCACATTGGTAATGTAATTCGTGAAGCATCTCAGAATAATCCGTATTTTAGAACATCTTTGCTAGATAAATTAAAGCAACTCCAAGGTCAGTTTGATCTTAAATATTGGCCTCGGTTAGATGATGTAATGAAAGTTATCGCTGAAGATGCAAGAATGGCCGTACCTATTGCTATTGATTCTATTACTGAAGTGGCAACAATAGGTGAGAGAGCTTCCTTAGTTGATTATTTTAGAGCTTTATTTGAAGCTATTGAATGTAATCGTCAGAAAGAATATGGTTTCTTACCTAATGACTTTAAGTTAACAGATAATACAATTGCTACCTTAGCGAATTGCGCCTTAGCTTTAGAGCCAAAAGAAATGATTGATGGCCTATATGTGAAAAATTTTAGAAGTCGTGAACGCAAACGCATAGGTAGTGACTCCTAATTTTAAATATGTGGACAAGTCTGGATTTGTCCACATACATAAAACAATCTATAGACTACCTATCCCTATAACAGAAAGTATTTTTACTGTTATTTATTATTTAAGATCATTAGAGGTTAGTCAGACTGTAATTCTGTTAGAAAGACCGTGACTAAATTAGGTTTTGAATGAAGGAATTATGGGCAGCTTATGTCAATTCAATATCTAACATATCAAACTTTAAATATTGATTTATTTAATTAAATTTATTCTTTTATTTCAAAAAAATCTAACAAAGACCATATCACTGATAAATATTTAAGCAATTAAAGTAGTTCTCAATAATTAGTTTATGATAATTACCAAAATGGGAATTGAGTTGTATTTTGAAATGGTGTAATTTATTCCCAAATTGGGAATATTTTTAAATGAAGCTTTTAGGTCTTGAAAAAATAACAGTGATTGAGTGTGAGTTTGCTAAAAAATGGCTCATAAGTTGGATCTCTGAAATACGTGATGCTCATTGGCGGGGCGCGGAAGATATTCTGAAACAATTTCCAAAAGTATCTATTTTGGAAAATCAATGTTTCGAATTTTCGATACATAACTCTAAATGGGTTATTTGTCTACAAATCGCGTTTTCTCAAAGAATAGCGATTATTAAAGCTGTAAACATTAAAGGTGCTAACAATGGAATTTAAAGTTATTCGTACAAGAGAGCAGTATCAAGCTTATCTTGACGAAGTGCATTCTTTAATTATGCTAAATCCGGCTATAGGAAGTCCTGAGAGTGATCGGTTGGAATTATTATCGGTTTTAATAGAAGATTATGAAACTAAACAATATCCGATAGAGGCGCCTGATCCTATTGATGCAATTCTATTTAGGATGCATGAGAAAGGGTTAAAACAAGCTGATTTGGCCCCATATTTTGGTACTACTAGTAGAGTTTCTGAAGTTCTTAATCGAAAAAGAGCTTTAACCGTAGATATGATCCGAGCATTATCTGTAGGGTTGGGACTGTCGGTAGAGACATTAATTGGTTTATCAAATTCAAAGAATACATTAGATAAAAATAATATTGATTGGTCTAAATTTCCTGTTAAAGAGATGAAAAATAGGGGGTGGTTAAAAACATTTCTTGCTGATACGGCAGCATCAACTGAGAGTATTATCCAAAAATATATTGCTCAATCAGGGTTACAAATCGGCTCAGCTTCTTTTAAACGAAAGTTGTCTGGTGATGCCCAAACACCTAATACGATGTATGCACTGTATGCGTGGCTAGCTAGAGTCATTCTCCAAGCTAGAGATAAGAAAGATAGTCTAGGAAAATATGACCCTAATTTAATAAATAGTAATTTTTTAAGAGAGTTAGCTCAATTAAGCTGGTTTGAGCATGGGCCAATATTAGCAATTGAATACTTAGAAAAACATGGAATTGCTGTAGTCATTGAGCCTCATCTTAAAGGTACGCATCTTGATGGAGCGGCATTGAAGGACAGTGACGGCACTCCTATTATTGGGCTAAGTTTACGATATGACCGATTGGATAATTTTTGGTTTACGTTACTACATGAATGCGCACATATTTGGAAGCATGTTGATGAAACAGAAGCATTTCTCGATGATTTAGATTCATCAAGTATGGAGGATCGGAGGGAGGCTGAAGCAAATCGATTGGCAAGAGAGGCATTTATACCAAGAGGAGTTTTGAGACGTACAGAGGCATTTATCTCACCAAGTAAAGAATCTATTGAAAAGTTGGCTAAAGAGTTGAGAGTTCATCCAGCAATCATTGCAGGGCGTATTCGAAAAGAGTTGGGAAATTACACCTTATTTTCAGACTTGGTTGGTCAATATCAGGTCAAGGCATTATTAACCAATTCTCATTTATTAAGTGTTGAGGAGTAGAGATGATGAAAATTCCAGAATATGTCCCAATCATGAAAGCGAAGCAAGGTGAATTTGATGCGATAAAACCTATTAGGTCTGAGCAGTTAGAATATCAAATACAGCCAACTTTCCACCCTTTATTTGAAATGCCTAATATTTATAAAGAAGGGGTTTCAAGACTTGTTGATATTAATAGCCGTTGCGAGAAAATAGGGAAATTATGGAGTGGAAATATTGCTTTAGTGGATGGTTATTTTTGGAAACCATCTGAAGCTTTATTGGAGAATGGTGAGCATTTCCTAACCTATACGTATAACAAATTGTTTGCATTAGGAGTAAAGGTAGTTCCTGTAATTGGTTATGACCGTTGGTTTGATCAAATGAGCAGTCTTTATCATCAAACAATGAAAAATTTAAATTATCCAGAGGCTCCTTATTTTTGTATTAGATTAGATGGTGAGGCAATGTATGATATTGATGAACCTGATTTTTTCAAAGAACAACTAGAATCAATTATTTCTGATTTAAAATTAGCAGAAAATAATTGTTCTATATTATTAGATTTTGGGGATGTAAGTGTCAATCGTATAACAATTGAACAGATGCTAAGCAAGTCTAGAGACTTTTTAGAAGTATTAACTGAATATGATTTTAAATACATTTCTATCAGTGGAGCTTCATATCCTTCAAGCGTTGCAGAAGCCATTGAAGATCATGATACGGATGGTCCAGTACTTCGAAAAGAAATGGTTGTATGGCAGACTTTAAGAAACATGTTCCCTAATGTTAAATTGAAGTTTGCAGATCATGGAGCAAGACATCCAGCTCCAGAAAAGCAGATTATTAATCAACATACGAATGGAAAAATTATCTACACTATAGATAAAAATTACTATGTCGTAAGAGGCCATCCATTTTCTAGAGATGGTGGAAGTCATGGGCATAGAAAGCAGCTAGCAATGAGATTAATTAATTCTATCTATTATGAAGATGTAAGCTTTAGTTGGGGAGACAATAAAATCTTTGAATGTGCGCACGGTATTAATAATTTTATAGGAAATCCTACGCAATGGGTTGCAATTGATACGAGCCACCACATTCGGTATGTCTTAGAGGAAATAGGATCTTTTGAGCTAGCTTATCAAAAATAGATCAAATAAAAATCCAGCCATTCATAAATGGGCTGGATTTTTAAATTATTTTTCAGTAATTAAATTTTTACACTAAATTTACACCATAAATTTTATTTTTGTTTCTAAGTTTTTAATAATAAATGATATTTTATTTTAGTTGATCCTATCCATCATTGGGGCAACTGAAATACGAGGTTGTAACGATTGAAGTGATTGCATAATCAATAGACCCAAAAGTCGCTAAATTAAAGAAAGGGCAGCATTATACGGGGTTTAGCTCTGAATCGACAGAGACATTTAATCGCGTAATTTATAACCGCCCTTATGGTGAATGTAGAAAGATGATTTTTAACAAATTACCTTATGAGTGAGCCAACTGCTTTTTTTGTAAGAAAGCATCAATCACACTAAATAAAATACAAAACAGAACGAGTCCAACCCCTGCAAGGCAAGTCATGGTCCATCCACCATGATTCCAGGCAAAAATTCCTAATGCCGAACCAGCTGCGCCACCAATAAAGTAAGTGGTCATATAGATGGCATTAATACGGGATTTAGCATCTGGACGTAGACGGAAAATAATACTTTGGTTACTGGTGTGAACGAGCGCGAGTGCTAATTGAATTAACGCAAACCCAATGACATATGTAGAAAGTAGAGTTTGTCCAAAGTAGAAACAAACCCAACTGACTAAGAATAGTCCACAGCCCATCCAAGTAAGTAATTTTGTGTAGCCTTGGTCGGCGTATTTACCAATATAGCGGGTTGATAATGCACCAAAAATACCAACTAGAGGAACGAGTCCGATAAATAGATCTGGTAAATGGTGTGCTGAGGTCAGTAGTAAGGCGATAGTGGAATATAAAGTACTTACTGCTGCAAAGGCGAAAGCACCTGTAAGCGCTCTTAGTAATAGTCGCTTTTCCTGCTTTAAAAGCTGAGCCATGGAAACAAAAATTTGCCCATAATTCATTTTCATACGCAAGACGTAAGGTAGACGGCTTTTTAAAGTAAATGCCAGTAATAGCATTAATACGCCGCTTACCACATAAACGACTTTCCAGTGGAAAAGATTGGAAAATAAACCGGCCAGACTGGTAGAGAGTAAAATCCCGACCAATAAGCCACTCATTAAAAAACCAATAATCTCGCCTGTTTTTTCAGGTTTGACTGTCATAGTAGCTAATGGAATTAATACTTGAGCTGCAACAGAAAACAAGCCCGCTAAAATTGTACCAATCCAGAGCATAGGTAAGTTAACAGCAAAGGCAGAAGTAAATAGACCAACTGCGCAAAGCACCATCAAAAACGGAATAGCTTTGGCTTTATTGACGATGTCACCCATCGGAACAATAAAGAGTAGACCAAGGGCATAAGACACCTGAGCAAATGTCACTGTTAAAGCGGCTTGTGCTTGAGTTACAGCAAACTCTTGCTGAATAGAGTGAATTAGAGGCTGACAGTAATAATTCACACCTGCACATAAGCCACATGCTGCTGCCATCAACCAAAGCAAAGGTTTATTTTGACTGATATCTTCAGGGGTAGACATGATATTCTCTCGGTTTTATTAGGTGTATGCTGTTGCTTCAACTTCAATGAGCATGCGCTCTAATGCAAGGCGTGGTACAGGAATGAGCGTACAGGCTGGAAAAGGATGATTTTTCCATAGATTTTGCATGATTTTAATTAAAATTTGGTGTTTTTCATCTGAGTGGTCAACAATTAAAACCCTTAAAACAGCAATATCTGAGATTTTTGCTTCTGCTGCTGTTAATGCATTTTGAATGTTATTAAAAACTTGAGTGGCTTGTTCTTCAAAATTTGGGCTTAATTCCCCTTTCGAATCTTCACCGCCTTGTCCTGCAATATGAATAATATTTTTAAAATTTTGGACTACAGCAATATGGCTATAAGCATTTGGTGTTGGGTTATATAAAGTAGAGGGATTTTTGATTCTAAAAGTTTCTTTATTCATTGGAACTCAACCTTTCAGTAAAATTTAGATGAGTATCCAACCTCAACTTAAGTTGAGGTCAAGAGAATTTAATGTTTTAGTCTTTTCTTTCTAAGCGTAATCATCATTACCCCTACAATATTGAGTAGGCAACCGACCCATTGCCACATATTAAGATGTTCATTTAAGAAAACAACGGCAAGTAAAATAGTTAAAACTGGTCCAATTGAAGCAATCATTGCAGATTGTGATGCACCAAGACGTTCAATACTTTGTATGAGCATAACGGTGGGTAAGACAGTGACTAAAAAGCCTAAGCCGACTCCATACCAAATTACACTTGAGGGGAGTTGTAATATTAGTTGAATAGGGTGAGGAGTACTTAGTATGTAATGTGTTAATGCCCCAATACAGGCCACAGTTAACGCTAAGCCTGTGAAATTCCAAGAACCAAATTTTTTAATTAATGGTGGGGTTAACAGTAAATAACCAGCAAATGCTACAGCACTTGCAAATACAAAACTTGTTCCTAGCCAGAAATTGCCCTGAATTGGTGCGTTGTTGTGTTCTTGGAGCATCACTAGCACGGTTCCACCATAACTAAGAAAAATGGCGATTAAACTTTTTATATCTAATTTTTGTTTGTAGAGCAGGCTTGATGCAATCACGGTAAGTGTTGGATATAAAAATAAGATAATTCGCTCTAAAGAAGCACTAATAAACATAAGGCCCATGAAATCAAGCCAGCTGGCAAAGTAGTAGCCTAATAGACCGGCAAAAATTAAAATTAGCCAATCCTTCTTTTTTATGCCCTGATTATGATGCCTATTGAACCAGCAAATTAATAGAAAGAACGGTAAGGCGCTTAGCATACGTAAAGCCATCAGGACTGTACCGTCTACTAATGGAGAAAGGGCATAAGTTTGTTTAATAAAGATTGCTTTTGTACTGAATAGAAAAGCAGAACAAAGCGCGAAAAAAGACCCAATTTGAAACGAAGATAAAGAAATTTTCATATACAGGACTGTATAAGAGAGACTATTGTCTGCAAAAAAAAGAAAAATCTTCCTATATTACACCTCAAGTCAAATATCGTGAATCATCAGTTCAAAATATGGGTATTTATTAAATAAATAGTGGGTGGTATTTTCAAAAAGTTCAATTAGAATCCAAATTCTGTACAAAGAATACACATGGGGGAAACATTGCGGGTTGCAATGTTTTTGACAATGAGAAATTAGCTTGAGGAACGCTCATGCAGATCGGAATCCCAACCGAAACTGTCGTCGGTGAAAATCGTGTAGCTGCTACGCCAGAGACAGTAAAGAAGTTGATTAGCGCTGGTCATAGCGTTGTGATTGAACGTGGTGCTGGTGTAAAGGCTGCGTACATTGACAGTGCTTATGAACAGGTCGGTGCAACCATTACGGATGATGCCTATACGGGTAGTCAAATTATTTTGAAAGTTCGTGCGCCACAAGGCGGGGAAATTCAAAAACTTGCAGCAAATACAGCTGTTGTAGCAATGTTTGATCCTTATCGTAATACCGAGCTAGATCAGTTTGCGAATCAGCAAGTATCTGCTTTTGCTCTGGAATTGCTTCCTCGTACGCTTTCTCGTGCACAAAACATGGATGTGTTGTCTTCTCAGGCGAACTTGGCTGGTTATAAATCAGTTTTGCTTGCAGCTGCCGAGTATCAACGCATGTTCCCAATGCTGATGACTGCTGCTGGTACTGTAAAGCCAGCACGTGTTGTGATTATGGGTGTTGGGGTTGCGGGCCTTCAAGCGATTGCTACAGCAAAACGTTTGGGTGCTGTTGTTGAAGCAACAGATTTACGTCCAACAGCTAAAGATCAAGTTGAGTCTTTAGGTGGTAAGTGGTTAGACGTACCAATGTCTGAAGAAGAACAGCAACGTGCAGCAGATGCAGCAAAAAATGGTTATGGCTGGATGCCGGGTGAGCAATACATCAAAGACCAAGCTGCGATTGTAGATAAAGCTGTGTCGAATGCCGATATCGTGATTACAACAGCATTGTTGCCGGGTCGTGATGCGCCGCGTCTGATTAAAGCTGAAACTGTTGCCAAAATGAAGCCGGGCTCTGTCATTTTAGATATGGCAGTTGAAACTGGTGGTAACGTTGAAGGTTCTAAAGTTGGCGAAACTGTTGTGACTGAAAATGGCGTGAAAATTTTGGGTATTCCAAATATTCCAGCCACTGTTGCGACAGAAGCTTCTGCATTATATGCACGTAACGTTTTCAATTTCGTAGAGACTTTATTCGACAAAGAGAAAAACTTTGCGATTAATCAAGAAGACGAAATCCAAAAAGCCCTATTGGTCACTCATGGCGGTCAAGTGCTGCTTAAGCGTGGTTAAGGAGATTTCTCATGGTTGAAACTATTACAATTTTCGTCCTTGCCATCTTCGTAGGTTATTACGTAGTTTGGGGTGTTACACCAGCTTTACATACGCCACTTATGGCGGTAACTAACGCATTGTCATCAATTATTGTCGTTGGTGCGATGTTGCAAACAGTCGGGCTGCCTGTACTTGGTGTAGATGCAAATGTTGCATTTCAAAGTGTGAATGTTGTAAGCGTACTTGGTGCGATTGCGGTATTTTTGGCAAGCATTAATATTTTCGGCGGCTTCGCAGTAACTGCACGCATGTTGGAAATGTTCAAGCCTAAGCAAAAGAAATAAGAGGGCTTTGACATGGAATTTATTCAAGCAAATGCAAACTGGTTGTACCTTGTAGGCGCAATTCTCTTTATCTTGACGCTTCGCGGCCTATCTGGTCCTAAAACAGCAATTCAAGGTAACCGTTACGGTATGATCGCAATGGCGATTGCAGTTGTAACAACCTTCTTTGTTGCCAACAACCCAGTGATCTGGATGATTGGCGGTGCAATGGTGCTTGGCGCGATTGTGGGTATTGCACGTGCACGTACTGTACCAATGACTCAAATGCCTGAAACTGTTGCACTTATGCACTCATTGGTAGGTTTGGCTGCAGTTTTAATTGCAGTTGCTGCAATTTTGCATAACAACCAGCTTACAGCATTGTTTGCTCAAAACGAGGCGGCATTAACAGCTGCTGGCGTACAACATGCGCACATGAGCAAAGTTCATTTATTTGAATTGTTTGTGGGCTGTTTCGTTGGTGCGATTACCTTTACAGCATCTGTGTTTGCTTACGGTAAATTGGCTGCGAAAAAATGGGCTAAAACAATCTCTGGCGCATGGGTTAAACCTGTTCAAGCGCTTATCTTTGTTGCGATGTTGGCTTGTGGTTTCTACTTCTTTACAACTGGCAATATGACTGCTTTCTGGGCAATGACAGCACTTGCACTTGCATTTGGCTGGGTATGGATTGCACCGGTAGGTGGTGGTGATATGCCTGTGGTGGTATCGCTTCTTAACTCGTTCTCTGGTTGGGCAGCGGCAGGTATTGGTTTTACCCTTGAAAATAACATGTTGATTGTTGCGGGTTCGCTTGTAGGTTCATCTGGTGCGATTCTGTCATACATCATGTGTAAAGCAATGAACCGTTCAATCATCAACGTATTGTTTGGTGGTGCAATGGGTGGTGCGGCAGTTTCTACAGCGGCCAAAGGTGAACAAGTTCAACGTAACTACCGTTCAGGTTCTGCTGATGATGCTGGCTTCTTGATGTCAAATGCAGACAGTGTTGTGATTGTACCGGGTTATGGTATGGCGCAAGGTCGTGCACAAAATGCTGTGAAAGAGCTGTGTGAAATTCTAAAAGAGCAAGGTGTTCGTGTTCGTTTCGCAATTCACCCGGTTGCAGGTCGTATGCCTGGTCATATGAACGTATTACTTGCTGAGGCAGACGTAGCATATGAAGATATCTTGGAAATGGATGAGATTAACTCTGACTTCCCGGCAACTGATGTGGTACTTGTTATTGGGGCAAACGACGTTGTGAACCCTGCTGCAAAAGATGACCCAGGTTCACCAATTTATGGTATGCCGATTCTTGAAGCACATAAAGCACGTACAATCATGGTGATTAAGCGCTCTATGGCAACAGGTTATGCAGGTCTTGATAATGACTTGTTCTATAACGAAAAAACTATGATGATCTTTGGTGATGCTAAGAAAGTTGTTGAAGATATGACTAAAGCAATTAATGGTACAGGCCACTAAGTTGCTTTGATACAAAAAACCACCTTCGGGTGGTTTTTTGCTTTTTGGGATTTAAAGAAAATTTTCTACTAAGTCCATTGATTGTTGGTAGAGGTCGCGTGCCAGTTGCTGGTTTTTTGCATATGAAGATTTCCAGTCAGGCATATGCGCGCTGACATATTCGCCATTGCGATTTTGCCATGAGTCTCCAATCGCCATTTCTGTAATGAGCTTTGCGGGAACTGACGTTGGAACTAAACCTACTTTCATGGCTGCATAAACTGGTTTTGGTAAATCACGATAAATATCGGAGGCAACACCACCGGGGTGTAATGCATTATTGGTAATTGAGCTGTTTGCTAGTCGTTCAGCTAGTGCATTGCTCAAGAGCAAGTTTGCAAGCTTGGATTGTCCATAATAGAACAGGGGATTGTAAAAACCTTCTGCGCGAAATTTATTAGGTTTAATTGAGCCAACCCAATGGGCAATAGATGCAAGGTGAATAATCCGTGCTTTAGGTGACTGTTTTAAAGCCGGAAGTAACTTTTGAGTAAGTAAGAAATGACCTAAATAATTAACGCCAAATTGTTGTTCAAACCCATCTGCGGTGAGCTGTTTTGTTTTTGCAAATAGCCCGGCATTATTAATAAGCACATCAAGGCTGCCATATTTATCTGCAATTTCATCAGCAGCTTTTCTGGTTAACTCAAGACTGTTCAGATCAAGAGAAACGATATCAACTTGTCCTTGGTTGAGTGAGCGTAGTTTGTTTTTTGCCTCTTGTGCTTTTTGAGGATTTCGGCATGCCAAAATCACATGTTGTCCTTGTTGTACAAGTTGTTCTGCTGTGGCAAAACCAATACCTGTGTTGGCGCCTGTAATGAGTATCTTCACTTTTTAGTGCTCCGGTTATGCTATTTATTGATGAGACTATAAGAATTGTTATAGTGCTGGAATTCTGACAATTTGTCATGTCAAATTTAAGTAAGATTGATGACTAGCTCGTAAGTGCTGTTGAAGCTTTGATGAGGATATCTGAGGCTATAAAAGATAGTTTTTTTAAATAAAATTTTGATTAGTTATATAAACAAAAAGCGGCTCAAAAGAGCCGCTTTTTTAAAAGCAAAATTTTATGCGACTGACTCTGGGGCAGTACGCCATAAGCTTTCTAAATCATAGAATTTGCGGGCAGTTGGTAGCATCACGTGTACTACAACAAAACCAAGATCAATTAAGATCCATTCGGCATCTCGTTCGCCTTCAACGCCAATCGGGCGGAAACCAGCTTTTCGAGCTTCTTCTGCAACATTGTCAGCAAGTGCTTTGACGTGACGAGTAGATGTACCACTCGCAATGACAATAGCATCCGCAACGTTGCTAATAGAACTAACATCTAACTGTAGAATATCTTTTGCTTTTACATCAACTAAAGCGTCATGGACGACTTCGAGACAAGCTTGTACGTCTTTATTTGAGGTGTTCATTGCGAAATCGTGAGAATTAGACACGCTGGGCGATGGTTCTAAATTCATATAGGGTATATTTTCCTGACAATTACTCACTATCTAATATAGTGGTTTTCACTCAGAATTTCAAACAAAACTAGTAACAGTTTATATATTTACATCATCCGAAAAGTATTTCTTTTTCCATGTAAATGACTGATTTGACCCGTTTTTAGGTTTATATTCTGCTGCAATGTAACCGTCATACGTGCTTTGTTTAATCCATGAAAAAATTTGCTCATAAGGGATTTGAGCCGTATCGGGTTCATGGCGTCCAGGACAGTCTGCAAACTGAATATGGCCAATCTGGTGAATATTTTCTTGTAACCCTTCAAGTACATCTTCACCCATCATCGCCATGTGGTAACAGTCATATTGTATTTTTAAAGCAGGGTGGTTGACTGCTTCAAGCATCTCTTGGGCTTGGGCAATGTTCTGTACTAAAAAGCGTGGCATATCTGTGCCATTAATCATTTCAAATACAGGTTCTATGTCGTGTTCTGTAAGTAAATCACAAGCTAGCTTTAAGTTGCTTGCAAGTGTTTTAAGGCAAGGAAGTAAGTCAGAATCTTGAGGTTGCTTACCTGCCAAAATATTAACACGAGGCACTTTTAAGGCAGTGGCATAGCGAATAGCTAACTCTAGTGCTTCACGGAATGCTGCTTCTTGGCCAGGTATGCCTGCTAAACCATTTCCACCTTGCATAAGATCGCCAGCAGGAACATTAATTAAACATAAACTTAGGTTGTAACGTTCAAGTTGGTCTTGAATATCGGCAATAGAAAGTTCGTATGGGAATTGGATTTCTACATGTTCAAAGCCCTCTGCATGGGCTAATGCAAAGCGATCAATTAAAGAAACTTCGGTAAAAATCATGGATAAGTTAACGGCAAGACGACCCATACAAAAACTCCGTTTATTATTGCTCTACTAGTTGAATGATAGTAGCTAAATCTTTCTCAGCAAAGCCATTTTTTTGGTGAGTTTGTAGCTGTAATAGAGCTTTTTGTGCAACAGGTATGTCTAAATTAACATTGTTAGCCAATGTTACCGCGTTGTTAAGATCTTTGGATAATGTTTGAACTTTCCACTGAATAGGCTCGAAAGTATGAGTCGCCATGCGTGGTGCAAGTATTTGAAAAGGCTTTGAGTCAGCAAATCCACCTGCTAGGGCGGGAGCCAGTAATGTCGTGTCTACACCTGCGTGGTCTGCTAGTGCTACAGCTTCGGCAATAAGAGCACTATTTGCTGCCACAATCAGCTGATTGCAAATTTTAGTGGCTTGGCCTGTACCTGTATCGCCCATACGTGTTACACGTTGAGAAAGTACATTGTAAACAGGACTCAAAGCTTCAATAGTTTGAGCATCTCCACCTGCAAAAATGACTAGCGTGCCTTGTTCTGCCCCGGCTGTACCGCCTGAAACAGGAGAGTCAATCCATGTCACATGTTGTAACGCGGCAGCCTGAGCAAGTGCTTTTGTTGCAGCAACAGACAGGCTTGAGAAATCGACAATAACTTGATTTGCTTTTAAATGAGGCTGGATTTGCTCAAATACAGCTTGCACAGCTTTATCGTCAGCTAGGCAAGTTAAAACTATAGGGTATTGTCCGATGTTTGAAAGATCGAGAGCATGTGCGCCAATATCGATAAGTTCTTCACAAGCAGATGCAGTTCTGTTCCAGACAGCAACTTGAAAACCAGCTTGAATAAGGCGACTAGCCATACGGCTTCCCATAAGTCCTATACCTAAAAAAGCTATAGGAGTATTACGATCAAGATTCATAATCAAAGCTCTTATCTATATTGGCGTGGTAAAAATTTAACTTCTGGATGTTTGTCTTTTTTACGAGCAAGTTTGCTATTTTTACCAAGTAATAATTTTAGTTGCCAGATTTTTTCTAGACGCAATGATTTTTCTGGCTGGTGCTCCATTGCATCTAATACACGTTTTGCAGCAGTCAATGCATCAGGTGAGCGTTGTAGCATTTCTGAGGCAATTGCATTCGCTTTTTCTAAAGGGTTCTCGCTTAGGTGAGTTACAAGGCCAATATCTTTTGCATAGTTTCCTTCAAACACACGAGCAGTTAAGGTGAGTTCTTTGGCGAGGTCAACACCTATCAAACCTTTGAGTGAGCGGGTAAGTCCCATGTCGGGTACTAATCCCCAGCGACTTTCCATAATCGACATTTTTGTCTCTGGGTGGGCAATACGAATATCGGCAGCCAGCGCAAGTTGCATCCCCGCACCAAAGCAATAACCTTCAAGTGCTGCAATCACAGGTACAGGTAAGTTCTGCCAAATCAGAAAGGCTTTTTGGAAAAGGCTTTGTCCCGGCTTTACAAGTTCCCAAATCGCAAATGCGGAGTTTTTAGGGTTGTTAAGGTCAGATAAATCAATACCAGCACTAAATACTTGTGCTTCACCAGTCAAAATTACACAGCGGATATTTCGGTCTTTTTGTATGGCTTTAGCCGTTGAAACGAGTTCTTTGAGGAGGGCAAAACTCATGGCATTACGTTTATCAGGACGGTTTAGATAAACTGTTGCAATACCATTATTTTTTTCAATACGTAAAAGTGCCATGAAATTCCCGCTTATTTTTTTATCGATAAACGGAGCATAACATGGCTTGAAATTGGAAACATGACAGGTCAGTCATGCCTTTTTTACAGGTTCTTGTTTAGTCCGGTATAACTAAGATTTGATGAGCCGCACTTTCAACTTCTTTAATGACAAGACCTAATTCATCGAAACGTCTCATGACTTCTTCAATGAAGCCATCGTCAGCTCTGCGACGCTCTTTACGTAATGTTGAAACGAATTGCTCGAAGTCACCAGTAACTTGTTGAAGCTTTGGTGTGCCTACATAGCGAGTTGCACCATAGAGGCGGTGCAACACATGTTCGAGTTGAGGAAAGTCTTCAAGCTCAATGAGTTGCTGCATTTCATCTAGCTCGGTTGGGAAACTGTCTACCAACATTTTCAATAAGTCTTGGGCAAGATCTTCTTTATTTGCAGCCAATTGTAGGCTTTGTTGCCAGTTTAATATTTCTGGGTCGAGTGCCTCGGCAACAACATGGTGATCTTTATCTAAAGCTTGTGCAGTGAAATTGTTTTTAGTCCATTGCGTTAAAATCTGAATGATTTGCTCCATTTGAATTGGTTTGGTGACATAGTCATTCATACCAACTTTCAGAAGCTTTTGTTTTTCATCAGCAAGGGCATGGGCTGTTAACGCAATAATTGGAAGCTGCATTTCTCCATCTAGCGTTGACTCGAGTGAACGGATCGCGCGAGTAGTATCAATGCCTGACATAACTGGCATTTGAATATCCATAAATACCAAATCAAACGGTTTGAGTTTTTGGTCAATGCGTTCTTGGATGATATTCAGCGCTTCTTGTCCACTTAAAGCCTTAGTAGTTTTGACATTTAACTCACCTAATAGTGCTTCTAAAACAATTAAGTTCGGTAAATGGTCATCGACCGCTAAAATATGTAAACCCTGACCATTAAAGTCTTGTTGTTCCTCTTCAAAAATAGGTTGGTCACTTAATAATTGAATGAGTCCGCTACGGCTTAATGGTTGATAAAGTGGGCGAGCACGATATTCAGTGAGCATGTTTGGCTCAAGGGTCATTTGATAGCCGTAAACTGCTAAATTGCCCTGATAGCGGCTACGAATTTCTTTAAGCAGAGCTTCTGTATCGCCACTATGATCAACAATAAGCCATGTATTGTCTTTCTGATCGAGGTGTTTTAGGCGGCTGAACAAGTCTAAAATTGATTGAGTTTCGATGTGTGGAACTTGGTAATTTTCAAGATAGTATCGTAAAACACTTGCTGTTGCAGGATGTGCTAAATAAGACACCACTTGTAAGTGTTCGAAGTGAGGGTGTTCTATCTCATGTTCTTCATCTACAGCAAACTGTGCCGTAAACCAGAATGTTGAGCCTTTTTCTGTTGGTGCACGTTCTTGGTTATCTTCAAAACCAATTTGACCATGCATGAGATGAACCAGTTGTTTGGAAATTGCAAGACCTAAGCCTGTACCACCAAATTGACGGGTAACAGATGCATCACCTTGTGAAAACGACTCAAATAACTTTTTACGGTCAGTACCGCTTAAACCAATACCGCTATCTTGAACGCTAAAGTGCAGTAAACATTGACCAATGTCATCATGCTCCATACGAACACGAACAATAATTTCGCCGTCTGGCGTGAACTTGATTGCATTTGAAATTAGGTTGGTCAAGATTTGCTTAAAGCGTAAAGCATCTCCAATGACTTCTTGAGGAATGTTGTCTGCATAATAAAATGCCATGGCAATATGCTTTTGCGCAGCCAATGGAGACAGCATATCCATCACATCGAAAATTGCTTCTTCTAAATCAAACGGTGCTGTCTCAAGCTCTAATTTACCTGCATCAATTTTTGAGAAATCTAATACATCGTTAATTAATGCTAATAGATGGGCAGAAGATTTTCGAATAGTCTGTAAATAGAGATTTTGCTCATTACTTAGATTTTGTTGGCGAAGTAGTAAATGAATAAAGCCATCAATACTGTTAAGTGGGGTACGAAGCTCATGACTGATATTGGCAAGGAAAACTGATTTTGCCTGATTTGATGAAATCGCCTGGTCACGTGCTTGACGGTAAGTAATGTTTTGAACTTCGAGGGTATCTAATGTTCTACGTAAATCTTCTTCGGTTTGTTCGGTGTGTTCTTTAAGCTCTAAAAAACTAAAATGTAATCTTTTCACCACACTTGCGATATCACGTTGGAGTAAGCGTAATTCACCCGTACTGTTAATGACAATATGCTGATCTAATGTGTCTGCATTGAGTCGCTGTAGTTGCATCCGAATTTCGTACATTGGTGCAACCCAGCGACGAGAGAAGAAATTTAGACAGAGCAAAAGTAAGAGCAGCGTCATTAAACTCGTAATAACTAAAGCGATCAGAATACGATAACGTGCTAATTCTAGTGGTTGATTATCCATTTCAATCACTAGCCAGACCGGGGTTTTACCTGTGATATTGCTGATGCGAACTCCATAAATATTGTTATTGTTATAAGAGATCGGGCCAAAAAAACTATTGTTTTGCGTAAAGTTAGGCCAATAACGATTATCTCGATAGCCTACACTTAAGTAAGTCTGACCATTACTGTCAATTAAAGCAGCACGCTTGAGATTTTTTTCACTGAACATGCTTTGCATAATATGTTGAGCATGGTCATATTCATCGGGTTTGAGTTCTACTAATGTATAGAGATCTTTAGCGATTTGATTATAACGCGCCAAAATAGCTGAGGCATGATGCAGTTGCTGTTGTTTTGCAGAGTAAGATGTTTCAGTTAAAACCAGAAAAGCACCAACACCAGTTAAAATCATCATGGGCACAAAAATAAGAGCAATCAGTTGCCCATATGCATGATTCAGACGTAAGCGTTTCGATAAGGTTTTATTGAAATTAGACATGGCTACATCGGATTGATCTCTCTGTAGGGCATATTATCACGCTTTATTTTAAAACAGACGGCATTTTATAACTGACTGGGCTTTAATCACTTTAATTAAAAAGCATAGTGAAATGGGTGCAGTACCGATCATTTTTTCATACAATAGTGCCACCCCGATTTAGGTGTTGATCATGAGTAATACACAACCTGATTTTTTAGCCGACGAATTTTTGTTAGATCACTATGTAGGTAAAACACCTCTAGTCCGTTTGCAGCGCTTGGCTTGTCACACGCAGGCAACGGTTTTAGCAAAATTGGAAGGTAATAATCCGGCAGGTTCTGTAAAAGATCGCCCTGCATATAACATGATTATGCAGGCAGAAAAGCGTGGTCAAATTAAACCGGGCGATACGTTAATTGAAGCAACTAGCGGTAATACAGGTATTGCTTTGGCTATGGTTGCGGCAATGCGCGGCTATAAAATGAAACTTATCATGCCAAATAACATGAGCCAAGAGCGCAAAGATGCGATGTTAGCTTATGGCGCAGAGCTGATAGAAGTGACTCCACAGCAAGGTATGGAAGGCGCACGTGATTTAGCTTTGCAAATGGAAAAAGACGGCAAAGGTCATGTTTTAAACCAGTTTGGTAATCCTGATAATGTTGAAGCTCATTACCTGACGACAGGTCCTGAAATCTGGAAGCAAACGGGTGGTAAAATTACTCACTTTGTAAGCTCAATGGGTACAACCGGTACCATTATGGGTGTTTCTAAATATTTAAAAGAACAAAATCCAGACATTCAGATTGTGGGCTTACAACCAGCAGACGGTTCAAGTATTGCCGGTATTCGCCGTTGGCCAAAAGAATATTTACCAACAATTTTTGATAGCAGTCGTGTAGACCGAATTATTGATATTCCTCAAATTGAGGCGGAAAAAACCATGCGTAAATTGGCTCGTATGGAAGGTATCAGTGCAGGTACATCTTCAGGTGGTGCAGTTTGGGCATCAATTAAGATTGCAGAAGAAAATCCGGATGCTGTGATTGTTTGCATTATCTGTGACCGTGGTGATCGCTACTTGTCTACAGGCCTGTTCTCAGTACAGGACTGATGACTCATAATTGAGAGAAAAAATGCGTTTTCCTACTTTAGTTTTTGATATTGAAACTTTAACTGATTTAAAAGCGGGAGCGCATTTATATCATCTTGATTTGCCAGAGGCAGATGTTGAACAGGCACTCACAAAAATCCGTCGCCAAGAATCCGGCATGGATTTTCAGCGTTTACCTTTACATGAAATCGTTTGTATTTCTGGTTTGTGGATTGATGAATCAGGTTTCAGATTATTTTCTTTTAGTCGGGAACACTATTCGGAAGCTGAAATTTTACAGAAGTTTCTATCCATTTTTGATAAGCGTCATCCAACTTTAGTGAGTTGGAATGGCTCGCAATTTGATTTGCCCGTCATTTTGTTCCGTGCCATGTATCATGGTCTTTCGGCACCCGGGTTATTTGATCAAGGCGAGCTTGATAGTCAGAAGCGTTTTAATAATTACCAAAACCGTTATCACCACCGTCATATTGATTTAATGGATGTTATGGCAATGTTTAATGGCCGTAATTTCCAGAAACTCGATGATGTAGCCTGTATTTTAGGTTTACCAGGTAAACGTGGTGAGTCGGGTTATCACGTGCCTGAATATGTACGTACAGAACAATGGTTAAAGTTAACCAGTTATTGTGAAGGTGATGTGCTCAATACATGGTTTATTTATTTGCGTTGGCTATTGCTCAAAGGCCAAATGAATGTAGATGAGCATAACCACTGGATTAGTTCGAGTATTGAGTATTTACAGACTATGCCTCAGCAACCCGATTTTCTTGAGGTGTGGCAACGTACATCGAAGCATACCGAGTTTACGTCCCACTATTTTAACCCTTTAAATTTTTAGGTTCATTCTTTGAAACAGCAAGCCAAATCTCGTAAACCTCAACAACCCGAATATATTTTTCGGGTTGAAACTCTTTCTCATGAGGGGCGGGGAATTGCGCATTATGGTTCTCATCCAGACCATCCGGCAGATAAGCATGGTAAAAAAGTGTTTATTCGTTATGCGTTGCCTGGAGAAACAGTAAAAGCCCAAATTACGCATGAGGCTAAGCGGCTTGAAGAAGCTGAAATGGTAGCGCTTTTAGCAGAGCCTTCAGCAAATCGTGTAGAGGCAGTTTGTCCTCATTATGGTATTTGCGGGGGGTGTAGCATGCAGCATATTCACCCCGATGAGCAGATCCGTTTAAAGCAAAATGTCCTTCAGTCACACTTGCAACACTTTGCGGGTATTCAGCCTGAACAATGGTTAGAACCAATTCGTTCTTTGCAAAGTGATTATCGCCGTCGTGCTCGAATAGGGGTGCGCTATTTGCCAAAACAGGACCGTTTGATTCTAGGTTTCCGTGAGCATCATAGTAATCGTTTAACATCTATCCATACTTGTAGCGTTTTGGATAAAAAGTTATCAGATAGTCTGCCAGAATTGCGTAATTTACTCCAAAGTCTAAAAGGCAAAGCGCATATTGGTCATGTAGAATTAGCAAAAGGTGATCATGAAACATCTTTATTAGTTCGTCATATCGAAAAACTAAACAATGCTGATGTCAACCAATTAAGACAATTTGCGTTACACAAAGGCTGGCAGTTGTATTTGCAACCTAAAGGACCCGAAAGTCTTCGTCGTATTGATGAAGAACAAGGAGCTATGCGATTACATTATGCTTTAAATGCATTTGATGTAAATTTTGCTTTTTCGCCATTGGATTTTACGCAGGTCAATGCCACAGTAAATGAACAAATGGTGCAATTGGCATGTGAATTGCTTCAATTGCAACAGGGTGAAAGAGTACTAGATCTGTTTTGTGGGTTAGGTAATTTTTCGCTTCCACTTGCACGATGTGTTGGTGCAAAGGGTCAGGTTGTAGGTGTGGAAGCAAGTGAAGAAATGGTGCAGCGGGCAACAGATAATGCAAAGCGTAATAATCTGGTGCAAGTAAGCTTCTTTTCACAAGATTTAACAAAAGATTTTTCGCATCATTCTTGGGCAAATCAAGGATTTGATGCATTATTGATTGATCCTCCTCGTGCTGGTGCATATGAAATTATGCAGTATGTACCGAACTTTGGAGCAAAAAGAATCGTTTATGTATCATGTAATCCAGCAACATTAGCAAGGGATGCAGGTGTTTTGGTTCAACATGGTTACCAGTTAAAAAAAGCAGCGGTTATGGACATGTTTACGCACACAGAACATGTTGAATCGATTGCTTTATTTGAGAAAATTCAAGAGATAAACGATTAAAAACATGAGTTACATATCCAGGAGAATGGTATGGTCACAGTACGTGAACAGTTACCTGAACAACTAACTGAGTTGTCAGAGGAAACGACTGTAGAGCATGCCGCCGAAACACAAGTCGGTTTAGCCTCATGGTTGGATCGGGTTCGTGAAATATTAGATGGGGCAGAGCTTAAACAACTCGAAGAGGTTGCGCATTTAACCCTACAAAAAGAGTTAGATTCAACGGTTAATCATCGTTCCAATACATTTGCTACTGGTGTTGGAATGGCTGATATTCTGGCGCATTTACATGTAGATGAAGATACTTTATCTGCTGCAATGCTTTATCGTAGTGTTCGTGAGGACATTACTGATATAGAAGAAGTAAAGCGAAAGTTTGGTGAGCAAGTTTATAACCTTGTCAAAGGTACTTTGGCAATGGGTAAGCTTTCAGAGCTTATTGAAAAAAATAAACGACTAGAAGACCATTTTAATAACAACCAACGGGAACATTTAAGCGGCATTTATAAAATGCTGATTTCAGTGACCGAAGATGTTCGTGTCGTTTTAATTAAGTTAGCTGAACGTACTTACTCTTTACGTGAGTTGGCAAACTCATCACGTGAACGTCAAGAGCGTGTGGCGCGTGAAATTTTAACTATTTATTCGCCATTAGCGCATCGCCTTGGTATTGCACAGCTGAAGTGGGAACTCGAAGATTTAGCCTTTCGTTATTTGGCGCCAGACCGTTATAAAGAGATTGCTTCATTACTCAATGAAAAACGTCTTGAGCGTGAACATTATATCCAGTTCGTGATAGACCGTTTAAAAAGTGAATTGGCGGCGCATGGTATTGAAGCTGAAATTACAGGTCGAGCAAAACACATTTATTCGATTTATCGAAAAATGAAAAGCAAAAACCTAAGTTTCGATCAGCTTTATGATATTCGTGCTTTACGTGTATTGGTGAATAGCGTACCTGAGTGTTATCACTCATTAGGTATTGTTCATCAGATTTGGCGTCATATCCCACATCAGTTCGATGACTATATTACTAACCCGAAAGCCAATGGTTATCGCTCATTACATACTGCTGTTATTGCTGAGAATAAATCTTTAGAGGTACAAATCCGTACTCATGAGATGCATGACGAAGCAGAGTTAGGGGTATGTTCGCACTTTAACTATAAAGAAGGTTCAAAGAATACCGACCACTCTTTTAACCACCGTTTGCATTCGCTTCGTGCTGTTTTGGAACATTACCAAGAACGTAATGAAACAACAGTACATCAAAATGAAGATGAGACGGAAGGTTTTGATCAGCTTCAAGACTTTGAAGGTTTTGAAAAGATTTATGTCTTTAGTCGTGATGGTGATATTAAAGAACTACCACGTGGCTCAACAGTTTTAGACTTTGCTTATCATGTGCATACAGAGGTAGGAAACAAGTGTTATGCAGCACGTGTTAACCAGCGCTATGTACCATTAACCTATACGCTAAAAACAGGTGAGCAGGTTGAGATTTTAACCAAGAAGGATCGTGAGCCTAACCGTGACTGGTTAGTGAACTCTTTAGGTTATATCAAGACAGCTCGTGCCCGTGACAAATTACGTCATTGGTTCAGACAGCAAGACCGTAGTAAGAACCTTGAAGTTGGCTGTGAGTTACTAAACAAAGAATTGTCTCGATTGGCGATTCACCCTAAGAGTATCGATCTCAACGATTACTCGTCACATTTTAATGTGAAAACAGGGGATGATATTTTGGTTAGTCTGGTCAGTGGCGATATTAGTTTGCATGCTCTGATTAATCAGATTAATCGTCAAATGCATCTGGATCAGGATGAACCTGAACTGGTACTTAAACCAACATTAAACCCACGTGCCAGCCACACCCTGTCTGCGCATGGCATCTTAATTGATGGTTTAGACAATGTTGAGCTACATATTGCGCAGTGTTGCCAACCAGTTCATGGTGAATCAATTGCTGGCTATATCACGTTGAATCGTGGGGTAAGTATTCATAAAGTCTTGTGTTCTGATTATCAACGCATGATCAAGCAAGAGCCAGAACGTGCTGTTGAAGCGGATTGGGAGATGCAGCCAACTCGTGGTCAAAGTGTTCAAATTGTAGTTGAAGCTTATGATCGTCGTGGCTTACTCAAAGACTTAACTCAAGTGATTTTTTCTGACCAGATTAATATCCGTCAGGTGAACACAATTTCTGAGGCAGATGGTATTGCTAATATGAAGTTGCTCATTGAGGTGAAAGGCTTGGCTCAGCTTTCACGTTTGTTAGCTCGTTTAGAGCAACAACCGGGGATTATTAGCGCACGACGCATGATTCAAGGTGTTTAACTAAATTGAGAAAAAGGCCGTCAATTGACGGCCTTTTTTTTAACTACTTTCTTGATAAATAAATATTAGTTAAACGATTTAAAAACTGGGGACTTATTGTTGAGAGTTGATAAAGCAGTTTGGTTTTTATACCAACTGGAGTGTGAGTCGGTGTCCAGAAATGAGCTTTTTTCTCTACAAGTGAAAGTACCTGTTGAGCAATATCATTAGGCGTTAAATCGACTCCCATGTTTTGAATAGAGCCTGCATCCATATTGTTGACCATTGCGGTTTGTACAAATAAAGGCATCACATCTAAAACACGAATACCGTATTTTTTCCATTCCACATCTAAACCTTCCGTAATTCCTCTCACTGCAAATTTACTCGCCGAATAAGAAATGAGGTCAGCTTGCCCGTAAATTGCAGAAGCCGAAGAGAGATTGATGACTCGTGCAAAAGAAGCTTGTTTTAAATAAGGGAGTGCAGCATGGCAACCATTGATTACGCCGTTTACATTAATATTGATTGTTCTTTGGTGTGACTTGATATCGATATTTTCAAAGGCTCCGGAATATAAAATCCCTGCGTTATTCACCAAAATATTAAGCTCGCCAGCCCAGTCGGTAAATTCTTTTAATATATGTTGCCACTGGCTGTAGTCACTGACATCTAGATACCCTGCGCATGCATTCGGCCCTAATTCCTGCGCTAAATTTTGAGCAAGCGATTCATTAATGTCATAAATGCCGACTTTATAACCCCGCTGATAAAATACCCGTGCAATTTCTGCTCCAATACCTTGAGCTGCGCCACTAATCAGAATGCTATGTTTCATCTTTTTTTCTCTTTATCGTTACAATATGACGAATGATTTGCCGCTTTAATTTTGATCATAGCAAATTAAGATTTTAAAGTTACTGACCAATTTTTTGAACTTGAGGGTTACATGGATAAATTGCTTAAAATTATGCAAGAGTTACGTGAAAAATGTCCGTGGGACCAAGAGCAAACTCCAATGTCACTGACTAAATATGCGATTGAAGAGGCATATGAAGTCGAGGCTGCCATTCGTCAAGGTGACATTAATGAAATTCGGAATGAATTGGGTGATCTGTTATTACAAGTGGTATTTCAATCGCAAATGTTTAGCGAGCAGGGGGCGTTCAATTTTCAAGATGTGGTTGAGGCAATTAGCGAAAAATTAGTACGACGTCATCCGCACGTTTTTCAAGCAGACCAATTTAACAACTTAACACCAGAACAAGTAAGTGAGTTATGGAAACAAATTAAACAACAAGAAAAGCAAGGCAAACCACAATCAAGATTAGATGAAATTAAACATGGACCAGCACTATCTCAAGCGCAGGAAATTCAAAAAAATGTCGCAAAAGTTGGGTTTGATTTTGAAACGGTAGAAGATGCTTATACAAAATTAGAAGAAGAATTAGATGAGTTTAAACAGGCACTTAAAAATCAAAATAGTGATGAAATTCAAGATGAATTTGGAGACTGCCTGTTTTCATTAGTCAATGTAGGACGTAAACTTGGCATTTCAAGTGAAAGTTCACTTTTATCAACCATACATAAATTTAGAAGTCGTTTTGCTTTTATTGAAGAGCAAGCCATAAAACAGCAAAGAACATTGGAAGACATGACCTTGTCCGAAATGGATGAATTGTGGAATCAGGCAAAACGACAATTAAAATCAGGGGAAAAACCACATGCAATACAGCATGAGATTTTGGAAAAATAAGTATTTTCTTTTAATAATGTTGTGCTTGGGGGTAATTTCACCTTCGGTTTACGCTCAATCTTTTGACAAAAACTTTCAAGAATGGAAGGCTAAACAGCAGATGTATGACCAAAAGTTAAACATCTCTAAGTCTTCTCATTCTAATGGTTCTAAAATTTCTCAAACTAAAAATTTTAATGACTCTACAGGGCAAATTCATTTGAATCAGGCGAATGTAAATGATTTTCAGCAGTTAAAAGGTATAGGTGAGAAAAAGGCTCAAGCGATTGTGGAATACAGGCAAAAGAACGGTAGCTTTAAAAATATTGACGAAATTAAAAACGTTAAAGGAATTGGACCAGCCATTTTTGAAAAAAATAAATCACGTTTAGCCTTATAAAAGTTCTATTCGTCAATTATCATTTCCTGCGCAATCTAAGAGAATCAAATTGCCCTTTGTGTGTGTTAGAGCTATGATTAGCGACAACTTGTTATTTACGTCCTGACGTAGGAGACAGCGTCTTTTGCAAACCTTGCGAGCGTCAAAATGTGGTTTGTCCACAGCCCAACTTCCTTCTTCGATTTTAGATGTGATCGATAGTCTGACTAAAGCAGGCTATGAAGCTTATATTGTTGGGGGTGGTGTCCGTGATTTAATGCTAGGACTTAATCCTAAAGATTTCGATGCAGTCACCAATGCAACACCTTCTCAAATTAAAGAAGTTTTTGGCCGTCGATGCCGAATTATTGGCCGTCGATTTGAATTGGCACATGTCTATTCAGGACGTGAGCTAATCGAAGTTGCCACTTTCCGTGCTCCTCCTAAAAAAGCGGTGACCAGTGCTTCGGGCATGATTTTACGTGACAACAACTGGGGAACCATCGAACAGGACTTTGTTCGACGCGATTTTTCTATCAATACTCTGTACTACCAGCCGCGTAAGGGTATTGTGCTCGATTTTTGTAAAGCAATTGATGATGTCAAGAATAAGACTTTGCGTTTATTGGGCGATCCTGTGCAACGTTTTGAAGAAGATCCGGTGCGTATGCTACGGACGTTACGTTTTGCAGCTAAGCTAAATTTTAAAATTGATCCGGCAATTCTCGATATTTTTGATGTTGAGATGACACAATTGCTTCGTGATGTTTCTCCGCACCGTTTATACGATGAGTCTCAGAAGCTTTTCACAATGGGTCATTTGGCACGTGTATTACCAATGCTAATTGAATTTGGCGTGTGGAAGCAGCTTTTTGCTGATATTCGTCCAGATCTCACCCCATTTATTCAACGCGCTGCAAAAAATACAGATCAACGCATTCAAATTGGCAAAACTATTAACCCTGCATTTTTCTATGCAGTTTTATTGTGGCAGCCATTTTTAGAGCGTTGTGACTTTTATTTATCAAAAGGCGTTGTTCCAGCCGAAGCACGTGCTCAAGCAGGTTTAGATGTTTTAAAACGTCAAGCGACACGTACAGTCATTCCTCGTTTTGCCGAAACTTTTATTCGTGAAGTTTGGGAAATGCAAACCCGATTGCTTAATCCAAAGCCACAGCAAATTGAAGCATTGGCAAGCCATGCGCGTTTCCGTGCAGGCTTTGACTTCTTATTACTTCGTGAAAAGTCAGGAGATGACACAACACAAGGAATGGGAAGCTGGTGGGATGCTTACCAAGAAATGTCAAACGATGAAAAAGAAGCTGCGATTAGCCAATATAATCGTCAAAAAGCTAAAAGTCGTCGTAAGGTTGCTGTTGAACCTATTGAAAACAATAGAGCTGATGCAGAAATTGAGCCTTTGGTGGATGTTCCAGAGCCTCGAAGCCGTCGTGGTAAGAAAGAACGTGCACGACAAGAGCAGTCTGTCGATCGTTTTATGGAAAAATCTTCCACATCACAAACCAATATGACGAGCGATCACCCAATTTTAAAGCGCAAGCGGGTACAACGTGATTTGAGCCAAGTTATTTTTGGGCCGACACAATGACAGTAACCACATATATTGGCTTAGGAAGTAACCTAGGTGACTCACGCCAGATTTTGTCTGAAGCGATAGCCAAGCTTAAAACTATTGGTGAAGTGAAGGTATCCAAACTGTACCAAAGCCCACCAATGGGTCCCCAAGATCAACCCAATTATCTAAATGCAGTAGCTCAGCTAAAAACTGAGTTACTTCCGCTTGACTTACTCAATCATTTACAGCGTTTTGAGCAAGAAGCTGGGCGAGTAAGACTCCGTCATTGGGGGGAGCGAACTTTGGACCTAGACCTGCTGATTTATGGTGATGAAAAAATACAAAATGAGCGCTTAACGGTGCCGCATGTAGGAATAATGCAACGAGATTTTGTTGTGATTCCTTTATTAGATTTAGACGCTGATTTACATATCAATGATCAGCCACTTAAGAATTTAGAACTCTTACAGCAGCCAACGCTGACTGTACTTGCTGATGAGTCTTGGGCTTAAAGTCTGACTTATTACGTTCTGCAAACTCCTGTAGAGGATACCATCATGATTAGTCTAAGTGACTTAAGAAAATTTAAAGCCGAAGGACGTAAGTTCTCTTGTCTAACTTGTTACGATGCAAGTATGGCAAAAGCAATGGAACTTGCTGAAATTGATACTATCTTAATTGGTGATTCTCTTGGAATGGCAATTCAAGGTCGTGATTCAACTTTACCTGTAACTGTTGAAGACATGGCTTATCATACAGCGGCAGTGCGCCGTGGTAACCAGCATGCTTTGATTATGACTGATTTACCATTTATGAGTTATGCCACTTTAAACGATGCTTTGCAGAATGCGAAAACAGTTATGCAAGCTGGTGCGCAGATGATCAAAATCGAAGGTGGCGCATGGCTAAGTGAAACTGTACAGGTGTTAACACGTAATGGTGTGCCTGTATGCGTACATTTAGGTTTAACCCCTCAGTCTGTACATGTTTTTGGTGGCTACAAACTACAAGCTAGAACCCGTGAAGCAGCGGATCAACTTATTGCTGACTGTACGGCGGTGGTTGAAGCGGGCGCGGCAGTTTTATTGCTCGAGTGCGTTCCGGCACAATTGGGTCAAGAAATTGCTGAATTATTCCCGAATACTCCTGTGATTGGTATTGGGGCAGGTAATGCAACTGACGGTCAGGTACTTGTAGTACAAGACATGTTAGGTTTAACTTTTGGGCGAGTTGCACGTTTTGTGCGTAACTTTATGAAAGAACAATCTGGTGAAACAGCGATTTTAGATGCTTTTAAAGCTTTTCATGCTGCTGTACAGGACCAGTCGTTCCCAGCCAAAGAACATACTTTCCAAGTTGAGCTGTAATTCATGAAAACAGAAACCACTATACAAGGCTTAGCTGCTTCTTTAAATCCTGCTAGAGCTGCACGTAAAATCATTGGTTTTGTCCCAACTATGGGAAATCTACATGAAGGCCATCTCACCCTTGTTCGTGAAGCGAAAAAGTTATGTGATGTTGTGGTTGTGAGTATCTTCGTAAACCCGACCCAATTTGGTCCGGGTGAAGATTTTGATAACTATCCACGTACTTTAGAGCAGGACAGTCGTCTACTTGCTGATGTTGGTTGTGATATTATTTTTGCGCCTTCAGTTGAGCAAATGTACGGTACACAACCTCGTTTAACTAATATTAGTGTAAGCCAGATTACAGATGACTTATGCGGTAGTTCACGTCCTGGGCACTTTGACGGTGTAGCGCTAGTTGTCACAAAACTCTTTAATATTGTGCAACCGAATTATGCTTTTTTTGGTCAAAAAGATTATCAACAGTTGGCGGTGATTCGCCAGTTTGTACAAGACTTAAATATTCCATTAGAAGTGATTGGCGTACCCATTGTTCGTGCAGCAGATGGTTTAGCACTGAGTTCAAGAAATGGTTATTTGACTCCGGAACAACGTCAGATTGCGCCAGTCATCTATCAAGGACTAAAGCAAGCTGAAGAGCAATTACACCAAGGTAAAGATTTACAACAAGTCTTGGCAGATTTAAAAACGTTGTTGACAGACAATGGTTTTGTTGTGGATTATGTGGAAGCTCGTCAGCCAAACTTGTTGGCTGTGTCTCAATTTGATCGTGATATTGTGTTGTTTGTCGCGGCTAAGTTGGGCGGAACACGTTTAATTGATAATTTACAAGTTGCCTTTACACCTCAATAATACATAAAAGGACAGCCATGCCATGAAGCGTATACTTATCGTGACAGGACAGTCTGGTTCAGGAAAATCTTCAGCTCTTCAAGTATTAGAAGATTTGGGCTATTACTGTATTGATAATTTACCTTTGGCATTGCTGCCTGAAATTGTGGCAAAGCTAGATCATGAAAATAATCTTGAACAGCTGGCTTTAGGTGTAGATGTCCGAAGTACTCGGGCTGATATGCAAGAGTTCGACCATGTTTTTGAGCAATTACAAAAACATGGTACGGTTGATGTGATTTATCTGACGACACAAGATCAGGATTTGATTGCACGATTTAGTGCGTCGCGTCGTCCACATCCGTTGGCAAATCGCTTCAAAAGCCTTTTGCAATGTATTCATGAAGAAAAGCAGTTACTGATTCCAATTCAGTTTCGAGCAACTGTTCATATTGATACCACTGATAAAAGTGTTCATGATTTAAAACATATCTTGCTGTCAAAATTAGGGCAGTCAGATAATCTGATTGTTATATTGCAGTCATTTGGTTATAAACATGGCATTCCTTTAGATGCCGACTATGTTTTTGACGTACGGCATTTACCAAATCCGCATTGGGATTTAGAATTACGCCGCTTTTCTGGTTTAGACGAGCCAGTTAAGCAGTTTTTAGAAGCAAGTCCGCAAGCAAACGAAATGTTTGAGGATATACACCACTTCTTAAGAAAATGGCTGCCGGCATTTGCTGAAGGGCATCGTCATTATATGACGGTTTCAATAGGTTGCACTGGCGGCCAGCATCGTTCAGTTTATATGGTAGATAGACTAAAACAAGCACTTGAGGCAGAATGGTCTGTTCAGGTCTTACACAGAGAAATGAAGCACTGGTCATGATAGACACAACTGTTGATGTAATTAATAAACTCGGTTTACATGCACGTGCATCAGGAAAACTGATAGAGGTCACTACAAAGTTTCGTTCGTCAATTCAGATTGGTAAGGGCGATCATTTAGTAGATGCTAAAAATATTATGTCGTTACTGATGTTAGGTGCAGGAAAAGGGACCACTTTACGTTTGGTCATTGATGGCACTGACGAAGAACAGGCATTAAATGAAGTACAGGCGTTATTCGCCGCAAAATTTTATGAGGCAGATTAATCGTGGCACGTCGTCCCCAGCGTTATACTGAAGAAGATTTTGATTCTTTAGAAGGACGTGCAAGTAAAACCGAACAGAAAAAAGCAGTTCAACGTATGGCTGCTTTAGGTGAGCAGTTAGCACAACTTTCTATCAAACAGATTCAAAAGCTTCCGGTTGATGAGCGTTTAATTGATGCTCTTTTAGAAGTCCAGAATATTAGTTCGTTTGAAGCACGCCGTCGCCAATTTCAACGTGTTGGTAAACTCTTGCGTAATGAAGATGAGACAGTCATTTTATCTTATTTGACTCCTCAACAAGGCGCGAAAAAACAAGCTCAACTTATGCGTTGGGTAGATCGTATGATCGAGCAAGGTGATCCTGCAATTAACGAGTTTAGTAAAATCTATAATGCATCAGAACGTCATACTTTGCGTCAGCATGTGTTAAGGATTAACCGTGATAAGACTCAGCAAGTTGCAGAAGCAGATCTTGAAGCATCTAAAGGTAAGTTTATTAACTACGTGCAACAAGTCGCTTTATTGTCAGATCAAGGTTAATTTCGTTTTAACTAAAAAAGCGACGTTTAACACGTCGCTTTTTTATTTCCTATATTGTTTAAACGCGTTCTTTTGCCCATTCACGCAAAATGAATTTTTGCAATTTGCCTGTTGAGGTTTTTGGAATTTCAGTAATCACTACATCTTTGGGAACTTTAAAACGTGCCAGTTCTTTTTGACAATGTGCAATAATTTCTTCAGGAGTCACTGTAGCACCCGTTTTTAATTCAATAAATGCACATGGTACTTCTTGCCAACGTTCATCAGGTTTTGCCACAACAGCCGCTGTTAAAACCGCAGGATGTTTATATAAAACATCTTCAACTTCTAAAGATGAAATATTCTCTCCACCCGAGATAATAATATCTTTGGAACGGTCAGTAATTTTTGCGTAACCATCTGGATGGCAAACAGCTAAATCTCCAGTATGAAACCAGCCACCAGCGAAAGCTTCTTCGGTTGCCTTTGGATTTTTTAAATATCCTTTCATAACAATATTGCCACGGAACATAATTTCTCCCATGGTTTCACCGTCATTTGGAACTGGTTGCATCGTTTCAGGATCTAGTACTCGCATACTATCTTGAAGTGGATAAGGCACACCCTGACGAGAATGCAGTTGCGCTTGTTCAGTAATTGACAGGTCGCTCCATCCTGCTTGAGAGGCACAAAGGGCAGATGGTCCATAGGTTTCGGTTAATCCATAGACGTGGTTAACATTGATTCCAATATTTCGCATACCTTCAATTACAGCGACAGGTGGAGCAGCACCTGCCACCATAACTTCAACATGATGTTCTATGCTTGGCTGCTTTTCTTTCGGTAGATTAATAATCATGGACAAGACGATTGGAGCGCCACAGAAGTAATCAACTTTATGTTTAGCAATAAGCTGCATCACCAGTTCGGGGTCAACTTTGCGTAAACAAATATTGGTTCCGCCACTTGCTGCAATACTCCACGCAAAGCACCAACCATTACAGTGAAAAAGAGGAAGTGTCCATAAATAAACAGCTCGGGGTTTCATACCGCAAGCTAAAATATTACTAGCTGCATTTAAATAAGCACCTCGGTGGTGATAAACCACTCCCTTAGGATTACCCGTTGTTCCTGATGTGTAATTTAAACTAATTGCATCCCACTCATCTTGCGGTAAATGCCATTCGAAATTAGCATCGCCTTGAGCTATCCATTCTTCATATTCAAACGAACCAAGAAATTGATTTTCACCTTCATATTCTTCATCAGCTACATCAATCACAATGATATGTTGGTTTGGAATGAGTGATAGGGCTTCTCGGGCTAAATTAACAAACTCAGGGTCAACCAGAAGCACTTTCGTCTCAGCATGCTCTAGCATAAAAGCGATGGTTTTAGCATCTAAACGGGTGTTTAGCGTATTAAGAACAGCACCTGCCATAGGTACAGCAAAATGGGCTTCAATCATTGCTGGTACATTTGGCAATAAAACTGAAACGGTATCGTTTTTAGTTATACCTAATTGTTGAAGCTGAGATGCAAATTGACGGCAGCGCTGATAAGTTTCTTTCCATGAAATCTGACGATTACCATGAATGATAGACGCTTGGTCTGGATAGATATAAGCTGCACGTTCTAAATAGCGCAGAGGGGATAACGCAACAAAGTTTGCGGGTGTGCGTGGTAATTCATCGTATGCACTAACCATGTGAAATAACTCCATGTTCTATTTTTTAATTCATTCTTTGAAAATATGACTTAATATTAATCAAAGCATTAATGCTTTAGTCTTAAACAGAAATACCCCTCAGTCAGGAAATGAGCACAAATGCTATTTTCAACATCTTAAAACAGTTCTGATGAATAATTATCCTATTTATGTATTTCTTAAAATTTAGGTAGAGCACTTATTAAAGTCACTTATTGCTGTTTACCGTATAAGCAAAATGTATTTATGATTTTATGAGTACAAAGGTTTTCACTTGGCTTGAACAAGTGTAAAATCTTTCAGGTTTTTTAATTTTGATTTACACCGTTTTTATATTTTGAGGCTTGCCTCGATCATAATCTCGCGGTGAAATGCTCCTTCGTATAGGGCATCACTCCTTAAGGATTTTTTTATGCCAATTATCACATTGCCAAATGGCGATCAAAAGAGTTTTGATCACCCTGTATCTGTTATGGAAGTCGCTCAAAGTATTGGGCCTGGTTTAGCAAAAAATACCGTTGCTGGACGAGTAAATGATCGCTTAGTTGATGCATGTGACTTAATTACCGAAGACTCGACCTTACAAATTATCACTCCAAAAGATGAAGAAGGTCTTGAGATCATTCGCCACTCTTGTGCACACCTTGTAGGGCATGCAGTAAAGCAGCTTTTCCCTGAAGCAAAAATGGTGATTGGTCCAGTCATTGAAGAAGGTTTCTATTACGACATCTGGATGCCACGTCCTTTTACATTAGATGATATGGCAGCAATCGAAGAGCGTATGAAAAAGCTCATCGATCAAGATTACGATGTTGTTAAAAAAATGACTCCACGTGATGAAGTCATTGCTGAATTTACTGCTCGTGGTGAAGAATACAAATTACGCTTGATTGCAGACATGCCTGAAGAAACTCAAATGGGCTTGTACTACCATCAAGACTATTTAGATATGTGTCGTGGTCCTCACGTACCGAATACAAAATTCTTAAAATCATTCAAGCTTACTAAAATCTCTGGTGCTTACTGGCGCGGTGATGCGAAGAATGAACAGCTTCAACGTATTTACGGTACGGCTTGGGCTGATAAAAAACAATTAGCAGCTTACATCAAGCGTATTGAAGAAGCTGAAAAGCGTGACCACCGTAAAATTGGTAAAGCATTAGACTTGTTCCATATGCAAGAAGAAGCACCGGGTATGGTGTTCTGGCATGCAAATGGTTGGACTATTTATCAAGTACTAGAGCAGTACATGCGTAAAGTTCAGCAAGACAATGGTTACCAAGAAATTAAAACTCCGCAAATCGTAGACTTTACGCTTTGGGAGAAATCTGGTCACGCAGCAAACTATGCAGAAAACATGTTTACGACTCATTCAGAAAGTCGTAACTATGCTGTAAAACCAATGAACTGCCCTTGTCACGTTCAAGTGTTTAACCAAGGATTAAAATCTTACCGTGATTTACCAATTCGTTTAGCTGAGTTTGGTTCTTGTCACCGTAATGAACCATCTGGTTCTTTACACGGTATTATGCGTGTTCGTGGCTTTACACAAGATGATGCACATATCTTCTGTACTAAAGAACAGATTGGTAAAGAAGTTGCAGACTTTATTCAACTTACTTTAGACGTTTATAAAGACTTTGGCTTTGAAGAAGTTCAAATGAAGTTGTCTACTCGCCCAGAAAAACGTGTAGGTGATGACGCTCTTTGGGATTTAGCTGAAAAATCTTTAGCAGATGCTTTAGATGCAGCTGGTCTTAAATGGGAATTGCAGCCGGGTGAAGGCGCATTCTATGGTCCAAAGATTGAGTTCTCTTTAAAAGACTGTCTTGGTCGTGTATGGCAATGTGGTACCATTCAATGTGACTTCAACTTGCCAGTTCGTTTAGACGCTTCTTATGTAACTGAAGAAAACGAACGTGATCAGCCTGTAATGTTGCATCGTGCAATTCTTGGTAGTTTTGAGCGTTTTATTGGTATACTAATTGAACACTACGCTGGTTTCATGCCACCTTGGTTGTCACCTGTACAAGCATGTGTCATGAACATTACCGATGCTCAAGCTGAAGTAAGTGAGCAAGTTGTGGCAAAACTCAAGGAAAATGGCCTTCGCGCTATTTCTGACTTGAGAAATGAAAAAATCGGATTTAAGATTCGTGAGCGTACTCTAGAGCGCATTCCTTACCTGTTAGTTCTTGGTGATCGAGAAGTTGAAGAAGGTACAGTGAATGTACGTACTCGCTCAGGAAAAAATTTAGGTACTATGTCAGTGGATGCTTTCATTGACTTAGTGAAATCTGCCGTCGCCGAACGTGGCCGGTATATTGTGGAGTAAGAAAGATTAAACAGCCTGACCGTAACCAACAACAAGGTGCAAAGAGTAACCGTCCAGCAATTAACGATGAGATCCGTGCAAAAGAAGTACGCCTCGTCGCTGCTGATGGTGAGCAAAAAGGAATTGTTTCATTAAATGAAGCACTGCGTGCTGCTGAGGATGCAGATCTTGACCTTGTTGAGATTGTCGCAAACGCTGAGCCGCCTGTTTGTAAAATCATGGATTACAACAAGCACTTGTTTGACCTGAAACAGAAGCAAAAAGATGCCAAGAAAAAACAGCATCAAGTGCAAGTGAAGGAAATCAAACTACGCCCAGCAACTGATGTAGGTGATTATCAAGTTAAGCTTCGTGCTATTTTGAAGTTCCTTGAAGAAGGTAACAAAGTCAAAATCACTTTACGTTTCCGTGGTCGTGAAATGGCTCACCAACAACTTGGTTTAGCTCAATTGCAAAAGATTGAAGCAGACGTAGCTGAGTTTGGTATTGTAGAGCAAGCTCCGAAAATGGAAGGTCGACAAATGGGTATGTTACTTGGACCGAAAAAGAAAAAGTAATACTCAAAAAAAGCACTGCAAACGCAGTGCTTTTTTATGCCCGTCATTTCTTGATTTAATTCCTTTAAAGTGCGATTTAATAACTTTTTAAACCAAAGTTATTCTCAAATTTTATGTATTTTTTGGTGTTGGACATATCATTGTATTAGCCAAAACATGATATAACGCAAGACGCAGTCATGATAACGATGAATAGGAAAATAGAATGATTGATCTATATTATTGGGGAACACCCAATGGCCATAAAATCACAATTGCCTTAGAAGAAATGGGACTGGATTACACCCTTTATCCAATTAATATTTTAGAAAATGATCAATTTCAACCAGATTTCCTGAAAATTTCCCCGAATAATAAAATCCCCGCAATTGTTGATCAGGACGGTCCACGTGGTGAGCCAATTTCAGTATTTGAATCAGGCGCGATCTTACAATATTTAGGTCGAAAAACTGGATTGTTTTATCCAACAGATGAACAAGAGCGGGTTGAAGTGGAACAATGGCTTATGTGGCAAATAGGTGGTTTAGGCCCTATGTTGGGACAAAATCATCACTTTAACCGCTTTGCGCCAGAGAAAATTCCTTATGCAATTGAACGTTATGTGAATGAAACTAAGCGTTTATATGGCGTATTAAACAAACAACTTATAGGGCAAAAATTTGTTGCGGGGGAATACTCAATTGCTGATATGGCAATTTTACCTTGGATTCTGCGCTATGAATGGCAGGGGATTCAATTAGAGGATTATCCTTATGTACAAGAATACATTGTCCGCCTAACAGCACGTCCTGCGGTACAAAAAGCTTTATCAATTAAAGTTATCTAATTTTGCTTGGTAGCACAATGAATAAAGTGAAAGGTAGTTTGGTTTAATTAGAATGCTAAGTTACTTTTTACTTTTTTTGAGTGCTTTTGGGGCTGCTACATTATTACCACTACAATCAGAAGCTGTACTCGCTGCTTTATTATTAAAAAATCAACAGTCCGCTTTTCTTCTTATTTCGATTGCTACTTTTGGAAATGTTCTCGGTTCATGTGTGAACTGGTGGTTAGGTTTAAAAATAGAACAGTTTAAAGATAAAAAATGGTTTCCAGTTTCTGAAAAACGTCTAGAACAAGCTCAACGTTTTTATCATAAGTATGGCTTTTATTCGCTACTTTTAAGTTGGACACCTGTGATTGGTGACCCTATTACTTTGGTTGCTGGCTTATTCAAAGAAAATTTTTGGCGCTTCTTATTTATGGTTCTTATTGCTAAGGCTGGGCGTTATATTTTCATTTATTGGGTAATTACAGACTTTATTTAAAATACAAGCATCCGAAGATGCTTATATTAAAACTATTTATTTAGTCTTCCGAGCTTTTGGTAATGTCGACTTTAAATAGGTCATTGGTTTTTAACCAACAGAACGTGACCACTGCAAGCGTCATACAACCACCAAAAATAGTCGCTGCAATAGTCCCCAAATATTTAGCAGCCAACCCTGATTCAAATGCACCCAGCTCATTACTGGATGACACAAACATGCCATTTACAGCCGCTACCCGACCACGCATATTTTCTGGTGGGAATATTTGCAAAATGGTTTGTCGAACCACAACTGAAATACTGTCACAAGCACCTGTCATGGCCAGTGCAAATAGGGATAACCACATATTATTCGAGAAAGCGAAAAGGATCGTAAATACACCAAATCCGGCAACTGCAAGTAGCATGTTACGCCATGCGTGCTGAGTTGGCGGAAAACGGGTCAAAGCAATCATGGTAATGAGTGCACCAATAGAAGGCGCTGCACGCAAATAACCTAAGCCTTCTGGCCCTACTTTTAAAATATCTTCAGCAAAGATCGGCAGTAAGGCAATCACACCTCCAAATAAAACGGAGGCTAAGTCTAAAGAAATAGCCCAGAGAACGATTTTTGTTTTCCAAATAAAGCGGAAACCATCACCTAAGCTTTCTAATACATTCGCAGTTTCAATTTTAGGAAAGCTTCGTTTTTGCAATAAATTAATAAGAATAAAACAGGTGCTGAGTAGGGCAGCAACACTAAAAAGACTGGTTTCTCTGCCTAAGTAAGCAAGCATAAAACCGCCTAGCATAGGCCCAATAATCACACCACTTTGCCAACCAATAGTTGTCCATGTTGCACCATTGGCATAAAGCTCGCGTGGAATTAAGAATGGTTTCAATGAGGTGGCAGAGGGATTATAAAACCCACGTATCGTACCTAAGCCAAAGATGACTGCGTAAATACCCAAAGAAAGGAAATTTACACTGATATGACCTAAACCATGCAAATGAAACAACAACCACAAAACTAAAGGTAGAGGTACCGAGAAAAATAAACAGATTTTCATAATGACCTGTTTATTAAATTTATCAGCAAAATAGCCCCCCCAAAGCGATAGAGCAATAAATGGAATGGCTTCTGCTAGTCCAATTAAACCTAAAGTTAGAGGATCTTTGGTAATTTGATAAAGTGAATAAGCAACAATAATTTCTTGAATCAAAATTGCTAACGTTAAGCAAAATTGATTAATGGTAACAATAGAGAAATCTCTATAGCGCAGTGCAGCGAATGCATCATGTTTCTGCATTTGAAATATCGTATGTTGATAATTTGAACATATTATAGAGCTAAATAAGGCATAATGTTGAATTTATTAGCAGTGACCAATCTCTAAAAAAACGATATGAATTTTTAATTTGTTAAGACATTCATCTAAAAAAGCACTACGAGTAGTTTTAATTTTAGTCAGCATACTATAAAATACGCGCTTCCTTACCTGCAGGTCGATTTTGCAATGGTGCAATCGCGCCGAACAGGTGCCTAAAAGAGGTTACTATGGCTAAGTTAAAAACTCGCCGTGGTGCAGCTAAACGCTTCAAAGCGACTGCAAACGGTTTTAAGCGTAAACAAGCGTTCAAGCGCCACATCTTGACCAAAAAATCTGCTAAACGTATCCGTCAATTACGCGGCTGTGTAATGGTTCATGTTTCTGACATGAATTCAGTTCGTCGTATGTGCCCATACATCTAAGGAGATTATAAATGGCTCGTGTAAAACGTGGTGTAGTGGCTCATCGTCGTCACAAAAAAATTCTTGCTCGCGCTAAAGGTTACTATGGTGCTCGTTCACGCGTTTACCGCGTAGCGTTCCAAGCGGTAATCAAAGCTGGTCAATACGCTTACCGTGACCGCCGTCAAAAGAAACGTCAATTCCGTGCTCTATGGATTGCGCGTATCAATGCTGGTGCTCGTCAAAACGGTTTGTCTTACAGCCGTATGATCGATGGCTTGAAAAAAGCTCAAGTGATCATCGACCGTCGCGTATTAGCTGACATCGCTATGCATGATGCAGTAGCATTTGCTGCTTTAGCTGAAAAAGCTAAAGGTGCATTAGCTGCATAAGCTTAGAGATTCAAAAAGAGGCCGCTTTTTAGCGGTCTTTTTTATTTTTAATGGTTCTATTTTAAAAAGAGAAAATAATCAGAGATAAATGATGAAAGACGAAAAATTTCTAAATGACTTAATTCAAAAAGTACAGCAAGGTCACCAGTATAAATACTTATATTTTTGGGGACATACTCCTAAACAAGCTGATCTTGTTGATAAATGCTGTTTTAGCCAGTGGTTCCCAGCGCAATTCAAAGTAGAAGGTGTCGAGTACTTTACTGCTGAACACTATATGATGGCGCAAAAAGCAAAATTATTTAATGATGAAGAAATTTTTGCACAGATTTTGCAGGTTAAACATCCGAATGAAGCGAAGCAACTCGGTCGTAAAGTGCGTAACTATGATGAACAAATATGGCAAGAAAATCGTTTTGACATAGTGGTGCAGGCGAATTTTGCTAAATTCTCGCAGTATTCTGAATTGAAAAAATTCTTGTTTGCAACGAAAGACCGTATTTTGGTTGAAGCATCTCCTGTCGATAAAATTTGGGGTATTGGTATGGCACAAGATCATCCAGATATCGAAAATCCATCTCTATGGCAAGGTCTAAATTTGTTGGGGTTTGCTTTAATGCATGTTCGAGAGCGGCTTTTAACTGAATAGGTTGGTGTGAGATCAACCAATGCTTCACTTTAAAAAAGTAGTAAGGTGAGAGGAGCAAATTGAAGTCATTAAATAATTCAGATATTCGTATAGCATCATTTAACGATGCATTATCTATTGCAGAAGTACATGTGCAAGGTTGGAAAGAAACCTATGCCGGTATGGTTAAGCAAGAAATATTAGATGAGCTTAACGTACTAGATAAAGAACAGTTATGGAAAGAGATAAGCAGAAGTCCTGATCATAAGTTATTTATCTATACTGAAAATGGGGTAGTGAAAGGCTTTCTCGATGGCTATTTAAACCCAGAAAGTAATATTGCTGAAATTCTTGCTTTTTATCTTTTAAAAGAAGTTCAAAAACAAGGTATAGGCCGTGAATTATTCCAAAAGTTCTATCAATGCGCTTTAAATCAAGGTTATGCTTTTATTCGTTTAGAAGTCTTTAATAAAAATCCGAGCCGTTTCTTCTATGAAAAAATGGGAGCACAGTTAATTAATGAAGCCGAACTACCAGAGTTCGGCCTCGGAATAACAGAGTTACTTTATCAATGGAAACTTTAATCTTGATTAAAGACCAAAATAATAAGCTAAGGCGCAAATAATTACCGTTAGTACAATAAGCTTAATTACACCTGTTCCTCCAGCTTTATGATGAGGTGCTTTTAAATGAGTTGCGGCTTCATTCGTTGCATCAAAAGGAGAAGGTTTTTCAACTGGTTTTAATTGTGCAGTTTGATAATGATTGGCTGCTTTCACAATGAGCTTTGCAAATAGATCATCAGTTTTGTGGGTAAAGTTTCTTAAGTTAATAATTTGTTCTTGGTCTAGGTCTTTCCCTAAAGGATCATTTGCGCTGCGTTTTTTCTGCTCTAAATATTCGGATAAAGCTTGGGTGCGGTAGAGGAGTTGATGTGCACAATCTGCTGGGTAGTTCTCAGGTATAAGTGCAAGTGTTGGTTGATGATCTACCGAAATTTGATGAGTTGATCCATCAAAATATTTTTTCTGAAATTCGGGTTCTTCAAAACCTGCTGCATACTTACTCCGAAATAACTCGGTTTCCATAAAGTCAGCAATTTCATCCCATTGGGGTGCCTTTAAGTCAGCTTCAACTTTCTTAGATAATTTTTCATTCAATTCAAAACGCCAGAAAGTTTCTAAGCGTAAATCGCTACGCTGATTTAAAGGTGGTTCAAATTCGTTATCGCTACTGTACCACTCTGCAAGCTCATGACCAAAAATCCATGCGATTTTTTTATTGTTTTGGTGGCTTACAATAAAATGAGCATAAGGTAAAAGCTCGACATTACTATTCGGGTTTTGCTCTTCATTTAAAATAGTAGATAGGTGAAGAGATATTTGAGTTGTCCCTTGTTTTTTGAGTGCTTCTAACCAAACTTGGAAATGTTGAGCAAGTAAATGCTGTGAAATTAAGTCACGAAATTGAAAACTATGCTGGTCAAAAATATGATGTTGTCGCCATTGGTTGAAGCTTAAATTCTGGCGAAGGTATTCATTACCGTAGGTCACAAGTGTAAGTTGTTGTTTCCAAATCTGATTGAGCGCCATAATAATTGATCTCATTGACGATGCTATTATTTTATACGTTTTATCTTTTTGTTGCCTAATACATTTTTCATGATGGATAAACTTCATCAATACGGTGAAAAACTGTTAGAATGCAGTGTTTTATTATATTTTTAAATTTGTTGCTTTGAGAGTTAATATGTCACTGGAAGCCCTGACCACAGAAGCGCTTGCTGCCATTGCAGCAGCTCAAGACCTTGTTGCACTTGATCAGGTGCGTGTGCAATTTACAGGGAAAAAAAGCCAGCTTGCAGAACAATCGAAAGCATTAGGGAAAATGGACCCTGAAGAACGTAAAGTACAAGGTGCTGCGATTCATGCTGTTCGAGAAACGATTAATAGTGCTTTAACTGAGCGTCAAACGGCATTACAACAAGCTGCGCTAGCACAAAAACTAGCAAATGAGACCATTGATATTACTTTGCCAGGTCGTGGACAGCGTATTGGTACAGTTCATCCTGTTACTCAAGTGCAAGAACGTATTTGCCAATTCTTTACTAAAGCTGGTTTTACGGTTGCAACAGGGCCAGAAGTTGAAGATGACTATCATAACTTTGAAGCATTAAATATTCCTGGGCATCACCCTGCACGTGCCATGCACGATACTTTCTATTTTGATGCAAACCATTTGTTGCGTACGCATACCTCTGGTGTGCAAATTCGTACCATGGAAACAAGTCAGCCGCCAATTCGTATTGTATGTCCGGGCCGTGTATACCGCTGTGACTCGGATCAAACGCATTCGCCAATGTTCCATCAAATCGAAGGTTTGTATGTTGCTGAGAACACCAGCTTTGCTGAATTAAAAGGTTTATTAATTAACCTACTTAATGAGTTTTTTGAGAAAGATTTAAAAGTACGTTTCCGTCCATCATATTTCCCATTTACAGAGCCTAGTGCAGAAGTAGATATCATGGATGAGCGTGGACGTTGGTTAGAAGTATTAGGCTGTGGCATGGTGCATCCAAATGTATTGCGTGCTGCGGGTATTGATCCTGATAAATACAAAGGCTTTGCTTTTGGTTTAGGGGTAGAACGTTTTGCAATGTTGCGTTATGGCATTAATGACTTGCGTATGTTCTATCAAAATGACGTGCGTTTCTTACGCCAATTTGCCTAACATTTTTTCAGGATTAAATAAGGTTTATAAAGATGAAGATTAGCGAAAATTGGTTACGCACATGGGTTAACCCTGCAATTGATAGTGATACATTATCTGATCAGTTGACTATGCTTGGTCTTGAGGTAGATGAACTAGCGCCTGTTGCTAAGCCATTTACCGGAGTTGTAGTTGGTGAAGTTCTAACAGTTGAACAGCATCCAGATGCAGACCGTCTACGTGTAACAACAGTGAATATTGGTTCAGGTGAGCCTCTGCAAATTGTATGTGGTGCTCCTAACGTTCGTGCTGGAATGAAAGCACCTGTAGCAACTATTGGCGCAGTATTACCAGGCGATTTTAAAATCAAAAAAGGTAAGCTTCGTGGTGTCGAGTCACAAGGTATGTTGTGCGGTGCTTCTGAAATTGATCTTGAAGATAAAATCGATGGTTTGCTTGAGTTACCTGCCGATGCTCCAGTAGGGGTAAACATCCGTGAATACTTAAAACTTGATGATAACGTCATCGATATTAGTATTACGCCAAACCGTGGTGACTGTTTCAGTATCCGTGGTATCGCACGTGAAATTGCAGTGATTAACCAACTGCAAATGAATGAACCTGAAATTAAATCGGTTGATGCGACAATCACTGATGAGAAAAAGGTTGTTATCAGCACAGAGGGTGCTCCACGCTATTTAGGACGTGTCATTAAAAATGTAAATGTGAAAGCTGCTACTCCTGAATGGATGGAACAAGCTTTAGCACGTTCAGGTATTCGTACACATAGTATTTTAGTTGATGTAACGAACTACGTTCTAATGGAATTAGGCCAGCCAATGCATGCTTTTGATTTAGCTAAAATCGAAGGTACTGTACAAGTTCGCCAAGCTAAGCCGCAAGAAAAGTTGCAACTTTTGAATGATCAAGAAGTTGAATTGCAAGAAGATGTGATGGTTATTGCTGATGACCAGAAAGCTTTAGCAATTGCTGGTATTATGGGTGGTCTAGCGTCAAGTGTAACTGATGATACAACAGATATTTTCTTAGAAAGTGCATTCTTTGCTCCGCTTGCGATTGCTGGGCGTGCTCGTCGTTTTGGTTTACACACAGACTCTTCGCAACGTTATGAACGCGGTGTAGATTTCGAATTACCTTTGATTGCGATGAACCGTGCTTCCCAGCTTATTCAAGAGTTGGCAGGTGGTGAGTTTGGTCCAATTACTATAGCTGAAAAATCTGATTTACTTCCTAAACGTGAAGCGATCGAACTTAAGCAAGCTCAGGTAGACCAATTATTGGGATATCAAGTTGCTGCTGAATTTATTACAGATGCTTTAACTCGACTAGGTTGTGAAGTAACTGTTAAAGCTGATGGCGAATGGAGCGTAGTTCCACCATCACATCGTTATGATATGGCAATTTATCAAGATTTGATTGAAGAAGTTGCTCGTATTGATGGATATGACAATATTCAGATCAGCTTACCAAGCATGGATGTTCAGCTTGCTAAGTACCAAGATCGTTTTGAAATTGCACAGCTACGCCAAACAGTAGTTACTTTAGGTTACCAAGAAGCAATCAGCTTTAGCTTTGCTGATGCAAAACTTGAAAAGCAGTTAAACCCGCAAGTCAATCCACTTATGCTAGCAAATCCAATTTCAAGTGATTTGGCAGCAATGCGTAGCACTTTGCTTTCTAGTTTAATTCCTTGTGTACAATATAATTTAAATCGTCAGCAAAGCCGTGTACGTTTCTTTGAGCTTGGCTTACGTTTTGATTATCAAGATGCCAATTCTATTCAAGACTTAAGGCAAATCCCGACATTAGCTTTAATTGCTGTAGGTTCTCGTGAACCAGAATCATGGCATGCTAAGCCACAACCAATGGACTTCTTCGATTTTAAAGGTGAAGTAGAGGAAGTTTTAGCTGCTGGACGTGTCAAAGTTGAATATGTACGTTCAGAGCGTTCATGGTTACATCCAGGACAGTCTGCTGAAATTTTAGTTGATGGTAAATCAATTGGTTACCTAGGTCGTTTGCACCCATCTTTAGAAAATGAGCTCGATTTGAGCACAACTTGGGTTGCTGAGCTTGATCAGGCAGCAGTTTTGCAATCTTATGTATCTAATTTTACAGAATTATCACGTTTTCCTTCGGTTAGACGTGATATTGCGCTTTTAATCTCTGATAATATAAATGTTAGAGATATTCAGCAGTTAATCGAAAAAACTGGTGGAGAGCTTTTAGACTCTACTTGGTTATTCGATGTGTATACGGGGCAGGGTGTCGAAGAAGGTAAACGTTCATTAGCGTTTGCACTATTATGGCAACATCCTTCACGTACGCTTGAAGATGCTGAAATTAAATCTGGTATGGACAATATAATCCAAGTGTTGGAAAACACTTATCAAGCGACATTGAGGGCCTCATGACAGCACTAACTAAAGCAGACATGGCTGATCATTTAAGTGAGTTAACCAGCTTAAATCGCCGTGAAGCAAAACAAATGGTCGAGTTGTTCTTTGACGAAATTAGCCAAGCGCTTATCGCGGGTGAGCAGGTTAAGCTTTCTGGTTTTGGTAATTTCGAGCTTAGAGATAAACGCGAGCGTCCGGGACGTAATCCTAAAACAGGCGAAGAAATTCCGATTTCTGCCCGTCGTGTAGTGACCTTTAGAGCAGGTCAGAAATTTAGACAACGCGTTGGAAATGAGCAGATCGATTGATCTGCTTTTTTTTATTTATATTTGGTTTTATTAGTTTTGAATGAATCGCATTTAATATAAGCCTAGAAATACTTTATATCGATATATCAAGTACATCTGTACTGAAATTATAAAATTTTAAGTATAAAAAAAGAGGACATAAAGTCCTCTTTTTTATCTAATCTAGAATATAGATTAGTGTGCAGCAGAAGCAGCAGCGTCAGAAGCAGCAGCAGCGTCAGAAGCAGCAGCAGCAACGTCAGAAGCAGCAGCGGCAGTTTCAGAAGCAGCAGCGTCAACAGCAGTAGCAGCTTCAGAAGCAGCAGCAGTAGCTTCAGAAGCAGCAGCTACAGCTTCAGAAGCAGCAGCAGCAGCTGGAGCTTCTTCTTTCTTAGAACAACCAACGAAAGCTAAAGTAGCGGCAACAGCAGCAGCAACAGCGAATTTTTTGAATAACATGGCATCACTCTCACAAAAAAAATTTGAGATTAAAAAAACCTAAGTTAGGCTGTTTTGCTTTTATTATTCCTAAACGTAGCTAGGTAACAACGCATGGAGCAGTCTAACTGGTCTGCCGCTATGCTATCACTGCAAATGTTGAAATACTACTGTCACCTGTCAAAAAAGCGCAGAAAAATTGAAAAAACAGCCTGTTTTTTAACAGAAAAAAACAATCAATTAGATTAGATATATTGGAAAAGGTATAAGTAAGCTACTAAAAAACATAATTTTTTTATATTAAAAATATTTGTTTTCAAAAGCTTAAATATATCCTTACATAAGGTTTAACAAAATGTATTTTTGTGTAAAGCATGTCAACCAAATAAAAAAGCTACTCATGAGAGTAGCTTTTTGGAAAACAACATAATGATTAAGTTGAAGCTTTACGTTTCATCTGATCAAAGAAATCATCATTTGTTTTGGTTTCTTTCATACGGTCAAGTAAGAATTCCATAGCAGCCAACTCATCCATAGGATGAAGGAGTTTACGGAGGATCCAGACTTTACGTAATTTATCTTCATCCATTAAACGTTCTTCACGACGTGTACCTGACTTCTTAATATTCATGGCAGGGAAGACTCGTTTCTCAGCAATACGGCGATCAAGTGTAATTTCTTGGTTACCAGTACCTTTGAATTCTTCGTAAATTACATCGTCCATTTTACTGCCAGTTTCAATAAGAGCAGTAGAGATGATTGTTAAAGAACCGCCTTCTTCGATATTACGAGCAGCACCGAAGAAACGTTTTGGGCGTTCTAATGCATGTGCATCTACACCACCGGTCAATACCTTGCCTGATGAAGGAATTACAGTGTTGTATGCGCGAGCTAAACGTGTGATAGAGTCAAGTAAAATCACAACATCTTTTTTATGTTCAACAAGACGTTTTGCTTTTTCAATGACCATTTCAGCTACTTGTACGTGACGTGCTGGTGCTTCATCAAATGTTGAGGCAACGACTTCACCGCGTACGGTACGTTCCATTTCAGTTACTTCTTCTGGACGCTCATCAATAAGTAAAACAATAAGGAACACTTCCGGATTGTTTCTCACAATAGATTGTGCAATGTTTTGAAGTAACATTGTTTTACCCGCTTTTGGCGGTGCAACAATAATAGAACGTTGTCCTTTACCAATTGGCGCAACTAAGTCGACAACACGGGCAGTTAAGTCTTCTGTTGTACCATTACCAAGTTCCATAACCAATTGTTCGGTTGGGAAAAGGGGAGTTAAGTTTTCAAATAAAATTTTATTTCGAGAATTTTCTGGCGTGTCATAGTTAATCTGGTTAACTTTGAGCAACGCAAAATAACGCTCACCTTCTTTCGGAGGGCGAATAGTACCTGTGATGGTATCACCTGTACGCAAGTTAAAGCGTCGGATTTGTGAGGGGCTCACATAAATATCATCCGGACCAGCTAAATACGAACCTGCGGCAGAGCGCAAAAAACCAAAACCATCAGAGAGAATTTCAAGAACGCCGTCACCAAAAATTTCTTCGCCATTCATTGCATGGCGTTTCAAGATGGCAAAGATAATATCTTGCTTTCGGTTACGAGCCATACCTTCAAGGCCCATAAATTCAGCAATTTTAATTAGTTCGCCGATTGGTTTTTTCTTGAGTTCAGTTAAGTTCATAGGGGTCAGAATTAGGAAAGAATAGAGTGTGGTTTAAAAGAAGAAAAATCGCTCGCATACAAAAAAGAGTATCGCAATTGTATTTACACAATAACAATTCAGAAGTCTAATTAACTGTTTCGAAGAGAAATGTGAAAAAACAATTTCTGTTGCCGAGTGGCGATCTTTATGTTTGTGTCTTGTAAGAAGCCGGACAGAAGACGATTCCCTTCAGTGCCTCTTGAGCATGCAATATAAGTGAGATCAGCTAATTTGTCAATTTATAGCCGAAAAAAATACGCTATAGAGATATAGCGTATTTCATCTGTAACGTTCGGACTTAAACGTTTTCGTCAATGAAGCTAACGAGTTTAGAACGAGGTACAGCACCGATTTGCTGCGCTACTACTTCACCATTTTTGAAAAGTAATAAAGCAGGAATATTACGGATATTGTATTTCACTGCAGTATCTTCACAAGAAGTCACGTCAACTTTAACGATTTTTACTTTACCAGCATATTCACTTGATAAATCTTCAAGAACAGGTGCAATCGCTTTACAAGGTGCACACCAACCTGCCCAGAAGTCAACAAGTACAGGTGTTTCTGCATCTAGAACATCTGCTTGGAAGTTATCATCAGTTGTATTTACAATAGTCGCAGACATGGTACGGCTCCAATTTTTAGAAAAAAGTGCTATCACTATAGGAGGATATAATCTCTATCAGTATTACATAGCTACTTAGTTCAATGTAAGGGTTTGATGCTATTATTCAAGGCTTAATTAAATTTGTCTAATGGATGCTCACGATATTCACCATCGGCTTGTACAATCGTTTAACAAATCGAAAATTATCGATGGCTATTAATTGTTGATGAAAATGGCTTTTCAATTGCATTCTTGTGAATTACTCTAGGCGTGAATTGTTATGGGTTTAGTTCAATAATGTCTGACTTTCTGATTGATGAAGAATTACTTGCTGCCATAGATATGGGGTCGAACAGTTTTCACCTTGCCATTGCACGGGTAGATCACGGTGAAGTTAAAAAAGTGGCTTCAATGTCAGAAAAAGTACAGCTTGCAGCTGGTCTTGATGAAAATAAAAACTTAACAGAAGCTGCACAGCAACGTGGCTTGGCATGTTTGGCTCGTTTTGTCGGGCGTTTGGGGTCGGTTCAACCTAATCGTTTAAGAATTGTGGCAACGAATGCTTTGCGTCAGGCTAAAAATGGCCATGAGTTTATTCAAAAAGCTGCTGAAATTTTACCTAAACCTATTGAAATTATTGCAGGCCGTGAAGAAGCACGACTGATTTATCTTGGTGTATCTCACACGATGGCAAATGGTGGACGCCGCTTAGTTGTTGACATCGGTGGAGGGTCTACTGAGTTTATTATTGGCGAAGAATTCGAGCCGATTTATACCGAATCATTACAGATGGGTTGTGTAGCATATACTAAAGCCTACTTTGCTGATGGTGAAATTACCCAAAAAGCTTTTGATAAGGCAGTGGTTGCTGCGCGCAAAGAACTTTCAGCGATCGCAACAACTTATAAAATGGAGGGTTGGGATACTGTTGTTGGTTCTAGCGGAACAATTAAAGCCTGCCGTCAAATTATGGTAAATATGGGGTTAAGTGACGAGCAAGAAAATGTTACTCGTGAAGGCCTCTATAAACTTAAAGATAAGTTGCTCAAGTTCAAAAATATTTCTGAAATTGATTTTGAAGGACTTAGAGAGGATCGACGAGCAGTTTTGCCAGCCGGATTGGCAATTTTGTACGCAGTTTTTGAAGTATTAGAAATTGAACATTTGGCATATTCTGATGGTGCATTACGTGAAGGAGTCATGTATGACCTTTTAGGTCGTTTTAAGCATGAAGATATCCGAGATCGTAGTGTGCAAGCTCTAATGGGACGTTATAACGCTGATCCGAAACAAGCAGAACGAGTTGTAAATACAGCTCAACACTTATTTGATGGGGTGGCAGAATCTCTGAATTTAACCAGTGAAGACAGTGACTTACTGCGCCGTGCAGCATATTTGCATGAAATTGGTTTAGCAATTAGTCATGGTGGTTATCATCGTCATGGTGCTTATTTATTACAGCATTCTGATATTCCTGGTTTCTCACAAATTGATCAAAACCATCTTTCACATTTAGTTGCTCATCATCGTCGTAAATTACGTAATGATGTAAAAAATGAAGTTTTAAAGGCGGGCGGTAATAAATTACTCTACCTAAGTCTATTACTTCGCCTTGCAGTTTTACTCAACCATAGTCGCAGTGATCAGATGCTTCCTGCCATTGAATTGACCATCATAAATGATCAACAATGGCAGCTTAGTGTTTCTGGTGATGCCAAACAATGGCCATTGTTAGTTGCCGACTTGCATGATGAGCAAGAGCAGTTTAAGCATTGGGACATTGAATTGAATATTCAGTCGGAAAAATTTATCGATTAAAGGGATAATATTCGACCTATGAAAAAAGCTACTCAGTCCAAAGCGTGGACAACGGTTCAAATTGCACGTCATCCTGATCGTCCGCAGTTTCTAGATTATGTCGGTGAAATCTTTACAGAGTTTGATGCCTTGCATGGTGATCGTTTGTTTGGTGACGATGGTGCGATGGTAGGTGGTCTTGCTCGTTTTGACGGTCAACCTGTGATGGTCATTGGACAACACCGTGGTCGTAGTACCCGTGAAAAATTAAAGCACAACTTTGGTATGGCGAACCCAGAAGGTTACCGTAAATCTCAGCGTTTACTAGATATGGCTGAGCGTTTTAATCTTCCGGTTTTCACGTTTATTGATACGATGGGTGCATATCCAGGTGTTGGTGCTGAAGAACGTGGACAAGCTGAAGCAATTGCGACCAGTCTTGCTCAACTTTCAAGTTTGAAAGTTCCTGTTGTTGCAACAGTACTCGGTGAAGGTGGTTCTGGCGGTGCTCTAGGTATTGGGGTTGCTGACCGTGTGATTATGTTGTCACATAGTATTTATTCTGTGATTTCACCAGAAGGTTGTGCATCTATTTTATGGAAGACTGCTGAAAAAGCAGCTCAAGCGAGTGAAGCTTTAGGTTTAACAGCAGATAAACTACAATCTCTAGGTATTGTTGAATATGTAGTAGATGAAGGCGAAGGAGCTCATTTAGACCCTGAGCGTGTGATGCAAAACCTAAAAGTAGTTTTAAAGCAAGCTTTGGATGAATTGCTACCGATGGATGCAAATGAACGATGCGAAGCACGTTATCAACGTTTAATGAAGTTTGGCAGCGAAAATTTAGGCATCACGTCTTAAAGCAGGCTCAAGAGTTTTCAGAAAATAGTTCTTTTCTTATTGGATGTAGTGGTGGCATGGATTCAATGCTACTACTACATTTAATGACTCAAATTTTCCCTCAAAAGATCCGGGTAATTTACATTGATCATCAACTGCAAGAACAAAGTGCAGAATGGGGGAAACTTGTTGCCAGTCAGGCAACAAGTTTAAATATTTCTTATATTATTCAAAAAGTACAGATTTCTGATGGGAATCTGGAAGCTCAAGCACGTCAAGCACGTTATCAAGCTTATCAGCAACATTTACAACAAAATGAAATTCTATTGCTTGCTCATCATCAGCAAGATCAGGCCGAAACAGCTATTTTACGTTTATTGTCAGGTACAGGTGTAGATGGACTTGCTGCAATGCAAGCCATTGATTACCGTGAAAATATGACGATTTGGCGTCCTTTTTTGGATTTAACACGTGAGCAAATTGCTTCTTGGGCTGCTCAGCTTGAAGTGAAGTATATTGATGATCCAATGAATTATGATACCCATTATGACCGTGTGTGGTGTCGTGAAGAGCTTTGGCCATTTTTATCAAAAAGATTTCCAAAAATGCAGCAGGCGCTGAGCCGAACCAGTTATCTCATGCAGGATGCTTCCGAAATTTTAGAAGAAGTTCTGAAAAATGATTGGCAATATTCGGGTTCAGCTGATTATTTAGATTTAACGAAATTATCCGAGTTATCTTTTGCGCGACAGCGCCAGTTACTTTCTGCATGGATGAAGGGTGATGGGCAATATCGACCTGCATTTGAAATGGTCGAGCGCTTAAAAAAAGAAGTCATTGATTCTAAATCTGATGCACAAGCCGCTTTACATTGGAACCAGTTTTATTACGTCCGTTATCAAAATATTCTTTATAGGTTAAGTAAACAGATTTATCTTGCTGAAAAATTAAATCTGGTTGAAGCTGAACTGGAGCATTCATTTAAATTACAAGAAGAATGGCAGGGTGCAGCAGGACTGTTCCATATTGAGAGTAAAAAAATTGGTTTAAGTCATTCTTTATTGAATAAAAAATTGAAAATAATTCGACGCCAAGGTGGGGAAAAGATTCATCTATATGGTCGTGTTGGACAATGGCCGTTAAAAAAAGCGATTCAAGAAGCACATATTTTGCCTTGGCTTCGTCATACAATTCAAATATTAGTCATAGATAATGTTATGCTTGGGGTTTTTACACCGAAAGGATTTTGGTTGGCTCAGTCTCCGTATTGTGAGCAAGGAGGATGGCAACCAGATTTAATTTCTCATTCTTGTGATCTGGTAAATGGCGAATATGGTTATGACAAGTGCAGTAAATAGTAATATCTGTTTTATTGGTGGTGGTAATATGGCCCAAGCGTTGATCGGCGGGCTGATTTCAAGAGGTTTGCCGCCAACACGTATTACCGTTTCAGATCCAGTTGAACAAATCCGTCATTTATTACAAGAAAAAGAAGTTCATGTAACTCAAGATAATGTGGCTGCAATTAAAAATGCGGATGTTGTTGTACTTGCGGTAAAGCCACAAGTTCTAGCGAATGTTCTACGTCCGCTGAAAGGCTTATTATCGGATAAACTGGTTATTTCCATCATTGCTGGTGCGGAAATTAAGACAATATCAAATCTTATTGATAGCGAACGAATTGTTCGTGTTATGCCTAATACGCCAGCATTAGTTCAAACTGGCGCACATGGTATTTATGCGACTGATGTAGTTGGTGCTTCAGACCGTGAATTAACGAGTCAAATTTTAGCAGCAACTGGTTTAACAATTTGGGTAAACTCCGAAGCTCAAATTGATGCGGTAACAGCAGTTTCAGGTTCAGGCCCGGCTTACTTCTTCTACCTCATGGAAAGTATGATCCGTGCAGGTAAAAATCTAGGCCTAGATGAAAAAGTTGCAACTGCTTTAACTCTTCAAACAGCATTAGGTGCTGCTCAAATGGCAATTACGAGTTCAAATACTCCGTCTGAACTACGTAAAAATGTGACATCACCGAATGGTACAACACAAGCTGCACTTGAAGTTTTTGATCGTGCACAAATCTCTCAAAATATTCAATCTGCATTAGCTGCTGCACAGAAACGTAGCCAAGAATTGGCTCAAGAACTGAGTGACAGTGCAAAATAGCTTTAATAGGATAAGACAACTATGGGTGCAAATTCTGCGCTAATTTTTGGAATTTTAATTAACGTTGCGATTTTATTGGTCTTTTTCCGGTTCTTAATGCAATTGGCGGCAGTAAGTCCTTATAATCCTGTGGTTTTATCGACAGTAAAGGCGACGAAGATTGTTGATATTTTTGGCCGAATTTTTCCAACAGTCGCAAAAGGCCGATTCAATTTAGCCGCATTAGTTCTTTTAATTATTTTATATTTACTGAAAATTTTCGGTGTGATGTATCTTTCAGGTTCAATGCCAAATAGTCCGATTCATTTAGTGATTCTGACATTTGTGACAATGATCCAAGATTTGATTCGTTTCTGTCGTTATTTAATTTTTGCGACAATCATTTTGAGTTGGGTGGTGATGTTCACTCAATCTCGTTCACCTTATATTGAAGTCATTCAAGATTTGGCAGAACCATTATTAGCGCCGTTCCGTCGCTTACTGCCTAATATGGGGATGATTGATTTGTCGCCAATTTTGGCATTCTTAGCGCTCTATATTGCTGAGATCTTAATGAATGAAGTCGCTAAAGTTCTTTTAACTGGACTTTAAGTTGAGACGATAAAAAAGGGCTGTATTTCACAGCCCTTTTTTATTGGTTTATTGATGACTTAGTGTGCATCATCCCAGTTTTGTCCTTGCCCAACTTCAACAAGTAAAGGCACAGAAATTTCGACAACGGATTCCATAACACTTGCGATTTGCTTAGAAAGTTCTTCTGCAATATTTTGATCGGCTTCAAACACTAATTCATCGTGTACCTGAAGTAGTAGTTTTGCTTGATCTTTTGGCAAGATTTTATCAACTGCAATCATTGCAAGTTTAATAATATCAGCTGCACTACCTTGCAAAGGCGCATTGATCGCAGCACGTTCAGCAGCCTTACGTACCATCACATTTCGAGCATCAATATCTGGTGTATAAAGACGACGTCCTAAAATAGTTTCAACAAAGCCTTGCTCCGATGCTACTTGGCGGGTACGTTGCATGTATTCATAAATACCCGGATAGCGTTGGAAATATTGCTTAATATAGTTTTGCGACTCTTGACGTGTGAAGCCTAACTGACGAATTAAGCCAAACTCGGACATACCGTAAAGTAAACCAAAATTTACAGCTTTAGCTTGGCGACGCTGATCGTTTGTTACATCTTCGATCGCAATACCCAATACTTCTGCTGCCGTACGGCGGTGCACGTCTTGTCCGTGCTGGAACGCATGTACTAAGGCATCATCTTGAGAAAAATGAGCCATTAAACGAAGTTCAATTTGTGAGTAATCGGCTGCTAGTAAAACTCGTCCTTCTGGTGCAATGAATGCTTTACGAATTTGACGGCCAATTTGTCTACGAATTGGAATATTTTGTAAGTTAGGATCCGAAGAAGATAGACGACCTGTCGCTGTGAGAGCTTGGTGATAACTTGTATGTACGCGATGGGTATCGTTATGAGATTGCTCAACTAGACGATCAGTATAGGTACTTTTTAGCTTTGCTAACCCACGATGTTCTAGAATAATTTCCGCTAATGGGTGTTCGATTTTTTCTAAAACACTTTCACTGGTACTGTATTGTCCAGTTGCAGTTTTTTTACCACCTTTAATACCTAATTTATCAAATAGGATTTCGCCTACTTGTTTAGGTGAAGCAATGTTAAAAGTTTCATCTGCAATTTCCATAGCCTGATTTTCAAGGCCTTCCATGGTTTTTGCAAATTCAACACTTAATTTATCTAAGAATGCATGATCTAAACGAATACCATCTTCTTCCATGCCTGACAAAATTCGGGCAACCGGCATTTCGATGTTATATAAAATATTTTCTAGCTCAGGATGTGCTTTAAGTTTATTTGAAAGGACTTCATATAAACGATAAGTCACATGCGCATCTTCGGCTGCATAATGAGCAGCAACTTCAATCTCAATTTGATTAAAAGTCTTCTGTTTAGCACCTTTACCAGCAATTTGTTCAAAAGTTGTGGTTAAGTGACTTAAATAGACACGAGCTACATCATCCATGCCATGACGAGTTGCTGCTGCATTTAATACATAAGATGCCAGCATGCTATCGAAATACCAGCCTTTAAGTTCTATACCGTGATTAGCAAAAATGTGCGCATCATATTTAAGGTGATGACCGATTTTTTTAACCGCTTCATTTTCTAATACTGGCTTAATTTGAGCCAGAATTTGTTCACGATCCAGCTGCTGTGGCGCATTTTCATAGTTATGTGCTAAAGGCACATAATAGGCATCTTTTGCATCAAAGGCGATTGAAAAACCAACCATTTCGGCAATACGGTAATCAAGACTTGTGGTCTCTGTATCAATAGCAAAATGATCGGCATTTTGCATGCGTTGCCAGAGTTGATCCCAAGCTTCTTGAGTTAAAACAGTATGATAATTTGCAGTCCCAAGCTGATCATCTTGACTAGTTAAGCTAGCTTGATCTTCTGTTTCTATTGTTTCAGCAGGTTTAACTTCATTTTGAACCACGGTCTGTGAAGCTTGCTGTTTGTAGCTTGAGCTATTTGGATTGTTTGGATGATCAAGCGACTGTAATTGGTTTCTAAACTCGAGCTCAGTGTATAGATTACGCAAAGCCTCTACGTTTGGATCAGTAAGCTTTAACTCATGCCAGTCAAGTTCTAAAGGAAGATCGCAAACAATACTTGCCAACTGATGATCAAGCTTAATGTTATCTAAATTGTCTTTAATATTTTGGCTCAGTTTGCCTTTAAGCTGGTCTACATTAGCAATGATATTATCTAAAGTGCCATATTCGGTCAGTAACTTGGCTGCTGTTTTTGCTCCCACGCCAGGCACGCCCATAATACCGTCAGATGCATCGCCCATTAGAGTCAAGTAGTCGATAATCTGATTCGGCCAAACCCCAAACTTTTCAAATACGCCATCGGTATCCATTACGCGATCTTTGAAGCTGTCTTCTAATTTTACATGGTCGTTGACGAGCTGAGCCATGTCTTTATCTCCGGTTGAGATCAGTACATGATGCCCCTCAAGTACGGCACGTTTAGCCAGTGTCCCGATAATGTCATCAGCTTCAGCACCTGGAAGGCTATATAAAGGAATTCCTTGCGCTTTAATTAGAGCGTGTAAATATGGAATCTGTTGAGATAACTCTTCCGGCATGGTTGGACGATCACCTTTATAAATAGGTGAAAGCTTATGACGGAAAGTTGGCTCAGGTGTATCGAAAATTACGGCCATATGTGTTGGTTGCATACGGCGCATTAATTTTTGAATGGCAGAAATTGCCCCACGTATTGCATTGGTATGTAACCCTGTAGAGGTCGTCAATGGTGGTAATGCATGATATGCACGAAATAAAAAATAGGACCCATCAACCAAGACAAATGGTGGCATTGAACAATTCCTTAATTTGAATTAGGGGTATTTTACGTGAAAACGGTTATGAATGCAGGTTTATGATTTTTGCAGTATTTTGTATGTATAAATATACGCTTGTATTGGCTTGAAGTAAGATGATATGTAATGAAGGTGTCATATTGCTAAGCCCATGTATAAAAAAGACAAACAGGGAATGATCGTTGTTTTGATCGCTTTGACTTTGTTTTTAGCCATTTCAATTGGTTTTAAATTTCAGAGTGCCGTTGTTGCTTTATCTATTGCTCTTACTGTCATACTAGTTCAGTCGTTATCAAATCTACATCAACGTTTAACTCATTTAGAACAACAGTTTTCTCGGCAGAGAACCCCACTTTATTCTATTCACATACAACGCACAGTCATTTATGCGGCTGCTTTAGTTGCATTAGTTGCTTATATCAATCATTGGATGTGGATTGCTGGTGGGGCATTACTGGTTTTATTGTTATGTTTGATTCAAACTATTAGTACATTTCATACTCGTCTATTGTTCCTCGAGTCAGCCAAGCAAACAGTAAGTGTAAATGAATCTATACATACAGAAGTGATAATGCCTGTATCAGAGCAAGCTGATCCAAACAATATTACCGAGCCAGCTTCACCTGAAACAACAGCTTTAGATCAAGAAGAACAAATAGCTCGTACACAGACCACCGCATGGTGGCAACCAGCAGTCGATTGGATGATTCATGGTAATCCAATTTTAAGAGTTGCTGTTGCTGTACTTATGGTTGGGGTGGTGCTCTTACTGCGTTTTGCCAGTGAGCATTGGCAGTTGAGCTTAGGTGTGAAACTTGGTTTTATTGCGATTGCAGGAGGTGTATTAACAGCATTTGGATATACCTTGCAAAAGAAAAACCAGCTATTTGCTGTGGCATTGCAAGGTGTCGGGTTAGCTGTTGTCTTTCTAACGCTTGTGTTCTCGCATCATTTTGGTGTAATTACCAGCCTAACTACAGCAAGTATTCTATTTACGATTTTATTAGCAATTACAGTATTCCTGAGTTTAAAACAACAAGCTATTTATTTGGCAATACTCGCACTGGGTATGGCTTATGCAGCTCCTTTAGTTATTCCGCAATATCGTCCTGATGTGGTTTTTTTATTTAGTTACTATCTGGTTATTAATCTTGCAGTCGCCACTGTTAATTTTATTCAGCCTTGGAAAATCCTAAATCAGATTGCTTTCTTTGCCACAATGTTTATTGGTAGTAGTGCAATCGCATTTTATGCTGAACCTGCAAAATTTGACACATTAGACTGGATCTTATGGTGTCATATTGCTTTGTTTATTTGGTTAAGTGTTCGTTATAGCCAAAATATATCGCGGGTTTCAGCACATGAAAAACAAGAGGGGATTCGTGTACCTCCACTCTTAGATGTTGGCCTTATTTTTAGTGTTCCTGTATTAGGCTTTACACTTCATGCTTATTTAGTTCATGAGTCGACCCAAGCTTTGACGATTGGTGCTGCTGTATTAGCGTGTACTTATGCGGTATTAACTTATTGGATTAAAAAAAACCATCCACAACTTTCAGTTCTTGCAAAAAGTTTTTTTATACTCGCGGTTGCTTTTTTTGCCTTAATTTTTCCACTCGCAAAAGGGGCGCACTGGACTGCTATTGGCTGGGTTGCACAAGGTACGGCTTTAATTGTGTGGGGCGTCACTGAACGCTATCGTTTAAGCCGATATATTGGCGTGATTTTAGTTTTACTCAGCTCACTTGCACTGTTTTATCAGGTTTGGGCAAATGAAGAATTCCCAACGCTAAGCACTAGTATTTATGCAATTGCTCAATTCATTTCTGCTTTTTATTTATTGCAATACAATAGTAAAGAGCAACGCTATTTTAGCGCAAGTATGTTTAGCGGTATTTTCTTATGCTTAGGCATGTATGCGGGCGCTGTAGCTGGTATAGAAATAATGGCATGGCATCATCATGGTTTAAGTCCGTATTTGATCTTCGCCGTAGCCCTAATCGCAATATTTAGCGCAGTCGTACATTATAAATTACGTGTGCAATGGCAGAGTTTGCAGTTAATTTTAATTAGCCTGTTACTGTTGTTAGTTTTGGGAGAAGCCTTTACCAGTCAAGTATTCATTCTGTTTAAATGGACCGATCTATTACAGCAAACTACTTTCCTAGTCACTACAATTATTCTTAGCGGCTTATTTATTATAGCTCAACCACAGACGGGTGAGTCTGGATACTTAAAAGTCTGGGCTGGTTTAAGCTGGTTAGCGTTAGCAATAGTTGGCGTGGCTATTTTTCCAAAAATGCCAATTGTGGCTTTGGCTTTTGTTCCTGTGGTTTATTCACTTTGGACATATAAAGCTCATAAAACGACACTGTTGCATCAAATTCCGGTGTGGTGTTTAAGCTTACTGTGGTTGCTTATGGTGAGTCTTGATGGTCATTCTGCTGAGTACCTTTATTTTATTCCTTTAATTAACTTAACGGACTTTCTTTCAATTGCGATATTTGCAGGTTTACTTTTTATTATTTATCAACATGATTTTGATCAAGATAAGTCACTGGAGTGGACTTTTAAAATTACAACAATTTTAGTGGGCTTGCTGGTATTTAGTAGTGTAGTTGTTCGGGGCTTGCACCATTACTGGGCAACACCGCTATGGAGTGTTTCAATTTGGACGAATGGTGTAGTACAGCTAAGTTTGACCTTACTTTGGGTTATTTTGGCTTTTGTATTGACGACATTCTCTAGTCGAAAAATGATTCGTCAACTCTGGTTTGTAGGCGCTGCACTTTTAGGGATTGTTGTATTAAAGCTGATTTTGCTTGATCTATCGCAAAGTGCAACGTTAACTCGAGTTATTTCATTTATTGGAGCAGGTGGGGTAATGCTGATTATTGCTTATCTTGCACCATTACCACCATCATCCTCTGTAAAGAAGAATCAAGAGCCTAAGCTTTAGGCTCTCTTTTTAACTCTTTTTGATTACTGTATTGATCGATATCGTCTTCAGCAAAAATAGTAGATGGTCGATCAATTAATCCCATTTTAGGAACAGGAATTTCAATTTGGTTATCTAAAAAGCCATTTCGGATACGTTCTTGCATTTCATCTCGAACTTTTAAAGAATTTTCTTGGCGGCACCACATTGCAAATAAAAGCTCAATCGATGATTCCCTAAATGCAGTTACTGTAACCGCAGGTTTTGGGTCATCTAACACGAGTGGGTAATTTGCTGCGACGTTAAGTAGAACCTCACGGACTTTAATAATGTCTTCATGAAAATTAATGGCAAGTGTAATTGGAATACGGCGTATCGGGTATTTAGATAAGTTGTGTACAGGGGCACGAATAAGTTGTTCATTCGGTAAACGAATATAAACGTTGTCGAGTGTAAGTAATTTTACTGAAAGCAAATCAATTGAGATGACTTCACCTTCGATGGTATTGCCACGAATGAGGGTGATTTGAATGGTATCACCGACTTCAAATGAACCTTCACCAATCAAAAATAAACCACTAATCAAGTTACTGGCAGAGGTTTGCGAAGCAAAACCGAGCGCTACTGTTAAGATCCCCGCTGCCCCTAGGAATACACTAAGTTTGAAACCGGCTTCTTTTAAACTCGTCATAATGAAGAGTAAGAAAATAAAATAGAAAATACCGCGGCGCCATACCAGACGCTGATGAGCATTAAAACGTGAGCCAACGGTTCTAATAAATGTATTTGAAATAATACGGGCAAGGACAAAACCAATAAAACAAAGCACAACACCGACTAAAATTTCACTGATACGTTCGGTATTAATATTGGTGAATATACTTTTGAGGCTATCAGCGATATCTCTAGGAATATTTGAATCAGCCATAGAACCCCCTTAGAAAAATGAATCAAACATATTAAATAGTGCACCGCCAGGTGAACGTGGGGGATGTACGTAAGTCACTTCACCTGCAAGAGGCGGTGTACGGTTTTCAATACGAATGCGGGCAGGGCGGTCAGACCCTTCATAATAAACTTTAATCTGTGAGGTCCATAAGCGTCCCGTACTTTCACTATAAAATAGCGGTAGGGCGGTAACCGGAACATTCATACGATCAAAGCGTAATTGATGATTACTGGTATTGTGAAAATCAATCGGCGTAACTGCTCTAAAAGCACGTGGTGTTAATAGATTTAAATCGGTACGTCCATCAACAGAGGTGGCATAGCAAATTTCACCTTGCTGTGCATTGGGTCCAAACCATGTATCTTTAGGCTGAATTACAGGAATCTCAAATAAAGGTTCATGCTGACTTTCAACTAAACCTGCAATCCATAAAGGAGTACTAATATAAAGAGTCCCTCGCTGACCTGCTGGAATATAAATTGGATCAACAGGTTTAATCACAACAGATCGGTCCGCCAAACGTGGCATGAGTAGAAACTTCGGATTAGTTTTTCTAAACATGTAACGTTCGACTTGAACAGTATGGGGGAAACCAAAATTTGCATCCGAGATAATGTGCCAATCTTGTTCATTATCATCTTGGAGAGTGGGACGATAATATTCGATACGCCATTCTTTTATGCCCCGCGTTAAACGAAAGAGCATTGAACCGAATTGCCATGCTTTCGACTGGTTAATTTCAAAGTGCTGTTCACCCCACCATTTTAAAGAATTCTGGGGGCGAGGCTGATATTCATTATTTTCAAACAAGACGTAAAATTCCTCTACCGAGTTGTTAAACAGACTTCACGCTGTAATCTGCTTAGAGTACACTCAAAATCATCTTACTCATCATTATAAATTGTGATGCAAATATTGAAACAAATACAAGTTCCATATAGTTTTGCCAAGCGTCATGGTGTTTTATTTCGTTATGACGGTGATCAAGTTTTTATTGTTAGACGTCAAAATACAGAAAAAATTGCATTGCAGGAAGCAAGACGAATTTTGGGGAAGCCTGCACATTATCAGCTATGTACTGAACAAGAGTTTAATAGCTTATTAAGTACGAGTTACGCTGGTGACACAGGGGAGTCGCAACAAGTTGCAGCAGGTCTAGAAGATCATCCAGATTTATTGAGTTTGGCCGATCAGGTTCCTGAAACAGAAGACTTAATGGACCAAGAAGATGACGCGCCTATTGTCCGTCTGATCAATGCACTTCTATCAGAGGCGATTCGAGTTGGTGCTTCTGATATCCATATTGAAGCTTTTGAAAAAAAATTATCCGTTCGTTTGCGGGTAGATGGTCAATTACGTGAAATTGTACAGCCGCGCCGTGAGTTGGCACCGTTACTTGTTTCACGTATTAAAGTTATGGCGAAACTAGATATTGCCGAAAAGCGTGTGCCACAAGATGGACGTATTTCTTTGCGTCTTGCTGGACGTGAAGTGGATGTCCGTGTTTCAACTTTGCCTTCGTCTCATGGCGAGCGAGTTGTTATGCGTTTGCTTGATAAACAAGCGGGTCGCCTTAATATGACTCACTTGGGTTTAATGGCAAATGACTATGAGCGTTTAACTCAATTGGTACATCGTCCACACGGAATTATTTTAGTTACAGGTCCTACGGGTTCGGGAAAAACCACTACCTTATATGCAGCTTTATCTGATTTAAATGATAATACGCGCAATATCTTAACTGCCGAAGACCCAATCGAATATCAACTTGAAGGCATAGGGCAAACACAAGTTAATACCAAAGTGGATATGACATTCGCTCGTGCTTTAAAGGCAATGTTACGTCAAGATCCAGATGTTGTAATGGTTGGTGAGATTCGTGATTTAGAAACTGCTGAAATTGCAGTACAAGCATCATTAACAGGTCATTTGGTTTTATCGACACTACATACCAATACTGCTATTGGTGCGGTTACTCGTCTTAAAGATATGGGAATTGAACCGTTCTTACTTTCAAGTTCTTTAATTGGGGTCGTTGCTCAGCGTTTGGTTCGTACCTTATGTCCACATTGTATGACATGGCGTGAAGCCGATACTTTTGAAAAGCAGGTTTTTCAGCATATTTCGCATGAGCCAACTTTAAAGTTACCGGAAGCTCAAGGGTGTGAGCAATGTTCCCACTTAGGGTTTAATGGCCGTACAGCGATTTATGAAATTGTACCTATTGATGAACCTATGCGCCGACTCATTCATGGTAATGCAGCAGAGTTTGAATTAGAAAATCATGCCCGTCAGTATTCTGGTTCTATTCGAGATGATGGCTTGCGTAAAGTGCTCTCAGGCAAAACTACACTTGAAGAAGTACTTCGTGTAACTAATGAAGCAAGTGAAGTATAATACGAAAGATATAAAAAATGCCCGATAATATTCGGGCATTTTTCAATATGAATAATTATTCAGTCACAATATTAAAAGTTACATCAATATTGTTACGAGTCGCATTTGAATATGGACAAACAATATGAGCTGCTGCAACTAATTTTTCAGCTTCTTCGCGGTCCATACCAATTAAATAAACATTTAAAGTAACTTCAATACTAAAACCTGTAGGAATTGGACCAATACCAACTTCACCTTCAACATAAGCATCTTTGCTAATGTTGAATTTATCGCGGTTAGCAACAAATTTTAAAGCGCCTAAAAAGCACGCTGAATAACCAGCTGCAAATAATTGTTCTGGGTTGGTTACAGCACCACCAGCGCCACCCATTTCTTTAGGCACACCAAGTTGTACGTCTAATACACCGTCTGATGAAGTTGCACGACCATCACGGCCACCAGTTGCTTTAGCTTTTGCACGATACACAACTTTTTCTAAAGACATCTTTTTATTCCTAAATTAAATTGAATACAAATATATCGTACACGACTTAAATATTTTGACAAGTTAATTTTGTAAAAAAGTGGTGATTATTTAGCTATATTTGTACGAAGCTGTGTCAGTTGATCTTTTAGGCCGAGTAACGTGGTCATATCACAAGAACTTGCTTCCAATATATGAGCTGGAATATTCACTGCCCGTTCTTTAAGTTTTTTCCCGTTTTCGCTTAACGTAATAATTACTTGTCGTTCATCTTCTTTTGAACGAGTACGATTAACAAATTGCAGTGCTTCTAGCTTTTTTAAAATTGGTGTTAAGGTGGAGGACTCTAAAAATAACTTGCTGCCAATTTCTGAAACAGTAATCTCATCTTTTTCCCATAAAACTAACATCACCAAATATTGAGGATAGGTAATACCTAATGGAGTTAAAAGTTTACGATAAAGTTGATTAAGAGCTAAATTTGTTGAATAAATGAGGAAACATAATTGATTCTCAAGCTTTAAGTTTTGACAGTCTTGGTCCATATATTCCTCAGAAAACTAGTGGGTGCTTTTCTAGTATATCGCTTTATGTTTAATTTCTTAAATGCTCATAATTCTGAGTTATTGATAAAAATCAGATAACGCAAAAAAAAGAGTAATCAAAGGATTACTCTATAACTTTAAAATATGAATTTGAAACAATTACCAGAGGTCAGCAATTTTTTTCATTAAACGAGCACGGTATCTTGCAGTTGGATTGTTCTCATCGCGTTGTTGCTCTTGTTCGTAAAAATCCTGCCAAGCAGTAATCATTTCCAAGGTTGTGCCTTGTTTTTTTATCATAGAAACATCAGCTGGTTGAATGTTTTCTAAACGTTGTCTTGCACCTTCAGCACCAGTTCCCCAGCCAATAATTCGTTGCCCAAAAGCAGGAAGAGGAATATTTTTTGGAGTAGGTGGAAAAGTATTTTGTTTAAGCTGTAAATTTGGAGAAACAAAATGATTTGTTGCACCGAAATCCGCTGCGTAACAGTGAATATTTGCCCCTAAGCAAAAAATGCTAAATAAGTATTTCCACATGAATAATTAAGCTTTTAATAGTGAATTAATTTACGATGAGTCATTAAAGGCATTGAAGTGCGAACAAGTTCTTGAGCAGCTAAATCAAAAGGTACAGTAATTAAACCATTACCTTCATGTTCAATCATACTTAAAATTTGTCCACGGCTATCAGTTGCTCCTGCATGTCCCCAAGTTTGACGTTTTTCCCCATGCCAACCTTGTTGTGCCGCTCCTAAAACATAGCATTGGCTATCCATTGCACGTGCTTGCAACAACAGCTGCCAGTGCATTTGCCCTGTTGTATAGGTAAATGCTGCTGGAGCAGTCAATAGATGAGCGCCTTGTTGTCTGAGGGTTAAAGCTAACTCGGGAAAACGCAAGTCATAACATACCATTAGGCCGATATTGCCAAAAGGAGTAGATGTGACTACAACGTCTGTTCCGGGCTCAAAGAAACGGGATTCTTGATATCCACCGACAGCATCGCCAACTTGTACATCAAATAAATGTATTTTGTCGTATCGTGCTTCTGTACCTTCAGGACTGATACATAAGCTTACTGTGCGCACGCGGCCATCTTGAATGATAGATCCATCTGGACGGAATGGGCAGGGCAGAGTACCTGCAACAATCCAGATTTGATATTGATGCGCAAGTTTCTCAAGTCTTTGCTGGATCGATTCAAATTGCTCAGCTGTTTCACGCTGTTTACCAGCAGCGAAACATACAAAGTTCTCGGGAAAAACAATTAAGCTAGCATTTTGAGCCTTGCTTTGCTGAATCAATGACTCAATTATTTGAAAGTTGCTTTCAATGTCATCTTGAGAATTCATTTGAACAACTGAAACAAGAGTCATATACAAATCCCGATTAGCAATAAAATTTAGGCATTTTGCTTATCAGATACTTGTTCAAGCGTATCTTGTTCTTTCTGCAATTGCTTAACAAGTGGCTCAAACATATTCTGATTATTTGCATTGAGTTTCATCAATGTCTTATGCGCATCCAGAACAGTTCTTAGCATCGCATTATGAGTAATGTGTTCATCCGTTAACGTTAAAGTACAAACGTTAGGATCGCCACAATAATTCAGAATGACAAAAACCTGCCCTAGCCCCATGCTGTTGGCTAAGGTTGTGATATCTGGATTGGTAGATAGCATCACAGCTTGAATATGATGAGTCTGTTTCAGTTTTAAACCTAGCTTAGCTAAGATACCTAATACAGTACTATCAATAAATGTTGTTTGGGTTAAATCAACGATTGCACCAACAACATTCTCTTGCTGTTCAATTCTGTTTAAAAGTTTGTCTAGACTTATACAAGAATGGGCTCGCACTTCACCAATAAGTTTGAAAATATGCGTTCCATTTAAGCTTGCATATTCAACATGACCTGTTGACATATAAATGCCATTTTCAGAGAAGGATAGAAAAATTATCACATAGTGCCATCTCAGACTCAAGAGTCCTTAAGTCGTATATTTTTTAATTGTTTGATTTTTAAATTAATTCATTCGACAAAGACTAAAGATGGCAATGTCATCAGCAACATGATCAGGGGCTTGGAATGATTGATTTTGCAAATGTTGAACCAATTGTTGAAATTGATCATTCAATCCGCCATCAAATGGTTCTAATGCTCCATCTGAACAAACTATGAAACGTGCATGACGATTTAATGTGCAAACGTGTTCTTCAACTTCTAGTTCGTCAGTTAAACCCAAAGGAAAGCTACTAGTTGTTAAAATTTTTGGAGGTTGATTAGGTTCAAAAATAATTGGAGGAGGGTAGTGACCTGCACTAGACCAACGAAGGCTATGTGTTTCCAGATTTAAAATACCAACTACAATCGTAATATGTTTTTCAATATTCTCTTGAACTAACATTCCATTTAATTTTTTAATCAACTGTCGCGGTGTTTTTGAACGACCATGAAAGGCAGCCATCCATGAAGTTAATAAACTGCTTGTAACACCGTGTCCCGATACATCGGCAAGATAGAATAAAACCTCTTTATCATTTAATTTCCAATAATCATACCAGTCACCTGATAGATAGGCGGAAGGTTGAAAAAAAGTTTCAACTTCATAATTTAATAAATCAATAGGATTTGGTAATAAACGTTTTTGCAATTCTGCGGCGGAAGGTAAATCGCGACTATCTTGATTGCGTTTATATTGAGCATCAATCCTTGTTAATGCCTTGTTTAAATCTTGAGGTAACTGGTTCCATACCCATCCCGCAAGAGCACCTGCTTCCCATGCTTGAGCTAAAGCACTACCTTCATGCTCAAAAGCAATCACAATGGTAGGTAAACGCCATTTATGAGTCAGGAAATCTTGTACATCTGCAATTGCGATAATTGTTGGATCATATAAATCGAGATCATCTATGTGAATGACTTGTAAGTCTGGTAATGCTTCCAGAGCTTGCTCTAAGAAAGGGATAGAGCGGGTCGGTTTAATAAAATACATAGAAGATATGGTAGTCCTTTTACAAGATCACTTTATCCATCATAGAGGATGTATGATCAAAATCAAGGTATTGCCTTTTTATATGAAGAGTACAATACCTTGATTTCTTCTTTAATTATTTTTTAGTTTTAGTTTGACTATCATCTGGTACATCTTCAGATTCGTCATCATCAATAAAAGATACGTCTGCTGAATTACCTTTTTTCTCAGCAATCTGGAAAGCCTTACGTTGGAGATACAAATCGCGAATCATCGCATATTGATCACCTTGTATGGTTTGATCCAAATCTAGATATTGAGCACGTGTATCAATGGCCTGTAAGACATTAGTTGACCAGTAAAGACCATCTTGGTTATCCATGATGTACTTTTGTGGACGAGCCTGAGAATCTACAGCTAAGCCAATCCCATCACGTAATGTACTCGGTCCAAAGAAAGGCAACATTAAAAATGGCCCAGAAGGAACGCCATAATAACCAAGAGTGACACCAAAGCTTTCATCTTCAGGCGGAAGGCCTAAGCGACTAGCAGGGTCAGCTAAACCTAAAGTTGTTAATGTATTAACAGTAAATCGGCCGAGTGTTTTTGCTGCACGTCCAGGGCGTCCTTGAATTAACTGGTTAACAGCATTCCATGGCTCTCCAAGATTTTTACGGAATTGGCGATAAGAGCCACGCACATCTTCTGGAGTTTTCTCATTATATTGAACTGCAACTGGACGAAGAATATTACGATCCAACATATCATTAAAAGAATAAATCGGACGGTTTAATGACTGTAATGGATCTTTTACTGTATCCGGTTGAGCAGCGTTTGCATTAATTTTTAAATCTTTAGCTTTTAGTGCTTTCAAGTCTTTAATAATTTGTGAGCGGGGGCGGCCCTGCTGAGCCTCTGTCGAAGTAGCATCTTCCGGACTAGCGGCAGATTCTTCAGTAAGATTTTCCTGAGCGTGTGCTGAGGTATAAAGACCCACAGTTAATAAGCTCGATAATAGTAAATTAGAATAATTCATATAATTCCTTAACCGCTAGCCAGGCTCTGTTCAATATGCAGTTGGATAGAGATATATTTTAATACAGAAGCGATAAGCTATTATCAATGTAAAATTGGTCAAATAATATAGAAAAATGACTAAAAAGCCTAAAAAATGATCGGTTGATGTGTTGGATGTTAAAAAGGTATTGCAAAGGGATTTGGATGGTCTATAATGTACATCCATCGGCGGTGATGCAGATAGAAACTTGTTGAAAAACAGTTACTTGAGATTAGATTGGTTACTTTAAGTGATGAATTTGATGTTAAGTTGGTTTGAAAGATGAGTTTTAAAAATATCGAAATTACCTGTTGACTTTTAAGAGATTAAGAGTAATATAGCCGACCTAGCTTGCTGGTGACGAACCAGGAAGAAGATCATTAAGAGAATTGAAGAACAACTTGTGTGGATTTTTACTGATTGATTAATCGAAATAATTTTCATTGATTGATTGGTTTAAATTACTCGAAGTTTATTTGAGCGAAATTTAAGTCAGTAATTGATGAGCCAGAATTGGCACCTTGTCTATAAATAAGGTGCAAAATGATTTTAACTGAAGAGTTTGATCATGGCTCAGATTGAACGCTGGCGGCAGGCTTAACACATGCAAGTCGAGCGGGGGAAGGTAGCTTGCTACCGGACCTAGCGGCGGACGGGTGAGTAATGCTTAGGAATCTGCCTATTAGTGGGGGACAACATCTCGAAAGGGATGCTAATACCGCATACGTCCTACGGGAGAAAGCAGGGGATCTTCGGACCTTGCGCTAATAGATGAGCCTAAGTCGGATTAGCTAGTTGGTGGGGTAAAGGCCTACCAAGGCGACGATCTGTAGCGGGTCTGAGAGGATGATCCGCCACACTGGGACTGAGACACGGCCCAGACTCCTACGGGAGGCAGCAGTGGGGAATATTGGACAATGGGCGCAAGCCTGATCCAGCCATGCCGCGTGTGTGAAGAAGGCCTTATGGTTGTAAAGCACTTTAAGCGAGGAGGAGGCTACTTTAGATAATACCTAGAGATAGTGGACGTTACTCGCAGAATAAGCACCGGCTAACTCTGTGCCAGCAGCCGCGGTAATACAGAGGGTGCAAGCGTTAATCGGATTTACTGGGCGTAAAGCGCGCGTAGGCGGCTAATTAAGTCAAATGTGAAATCCCCGAGCTTAACTTGGGAATTGCATTCGATACTGGTTAGCTAGAGTGTGGGAGAGGATGGTAGAATTCCAGGTGTAGCGGTGAAATGCGTAGAGATCTGGAGGAATACCGATGGCGAAGGCAGCCATCTGGCCTAACACTGACGCTGAGGTGCGAAAGCATGGGGAGCAAACAGGATTAGATACCCTGGTAGTCCATGCCGTAAACGATGTCTACTAGCCGTTGGGGCCTTTGAGGCTTTAGTGGCGCAGCTAACGCGATAAGTAGACCGCCTGGGGAGTACGGTCGCAAGACTAAAACTCAAATGAATTGACGGGGGCCCGCACAAGCGGTGGAGCATGTGGTTTAATTCGATGCAACGCGAAGAACCTTACCTGGCCTTGACATAGTAAGAACTTTCCAGAGATGGATTGGTGCCTTCGGGAACTTACATACAGGTGCTGCATGGCTGTCGTCAGCTCGTGTCGTGAGATGTTGGGTTAAGTCCCGCAACGAGCGCAACCCTTTTCCTTATTTGCCAGCGAGTAATGTCGGGAACTTTAAGGATACTGCCAGTGACAAACTGGAGGAAGGCGGGGACGACGTCAAGTCATCATGGCCCTTACGGCCAGGGCTACACACGTGCTACAATGGTCGGTACAAAGGGTTGCTACACAGCGATGTGATGCTAATCTCAAAAAGCCGATCGTAGTCCGGATTGGAGTCTGCAACTCGACTCCATGAAGTCGGAATCGCTAGTAATCGCGGATCAGAATGCCGCGGTGAATACGTTCCCGGGCCTTGTACACACCGCCCGTCACACCATGGGAGTTTGTTGCACCAGAAGTAGCTAGCCTAACTGCAAAGAGGGCGGTTACCACGGTGTGGCCGATGACTGGGGTGAAGTCGTAACAAGGTAGCCGTAGGGGAACCTGCGGCTGGATCACCTCCTTAACGAAAGATTGACGATTGGTAAGAATCCACAACAAGTTGTTCTTCATAGATGTATCTGAGGGTCTGTAGCTCAGTTGGTTAGAGCACACGCTTGATAAGCGTGGGGTCACAAGTTCAAGTCTTGTCAGACCCACCATGACTTTGACTGGTTAAAGTTATAGATAAAAGATACATGACTGATGATGTAAGCTGGGGACTTAGCTTAGTTGGTAGAGCGCCTGCTTTGCACGCAGGAGGTCAGGAGTTCGACTCTCCTAGTCTCCACCAGAACTTAAGATAAGTTCGGATTACAGAAATTAGTAAATAGAGATTTCGGTCTTGGTTTATTAACTTCTGTGATTTAAGTATCACGGTATTAAGCATGACCTGACGAAGGCATGTTTATTCATTAACAGATTGGCAAAATTGAGTCTGAAATAAATTGTTCACTCAATAACAAAGAGAGATGAAGTAATTCTGATCTTGGAGTTAATTGAGAACTAGCAAATTAACTGAATCAAGCGTTTTGGTATATGAATTTAGATTGAAGCTGTACAGTGTTTAAATACACAGTGCTCTAAACTGAAATGTTGAAGTTACTAACTTGTAGGTAACGTCGACTGTTTGGGGTTGTATAGTCAAGTAATTAAGTGCATGTGGTGGATGCCTTGGCAGTCAGAGGCGATGAAAGACGTGATAGCCTGCGAAAAGCTCCGGGGAGGCGGCAAATATCCTTTGATCCGGAGATGTCTGAATGGGGGAACCCACCTACTTTAAGGTAGGTATTGCAACATGAATACATAGTGTTGCAAGGCGAACGAGGGGAAGTGAAACATCTCAGTACCCTTAGGAAAAGAAATCAATTGAGATTCCCTCAGTAGCGGCGAGCGAACGGGGATCAGCCCATTAAGTTATGTGTGTTTTAGTGGAACGCTCTGGGAAGTGCGAACGTAGAGGGTGATATTCCCGTACACGAAAGGGCACACATAATGATGACGAGTAGGGCGAGGCACGTGAAACCTTGTCTGAATATGGGGGGACCATCCTCCAAGGCTAAATACTCCTGACTGACCGATAGTGAACCAGTACCGTGAGGGAAAGGCGAAAAGAACCCCTGTGAGGGGAGTGAAATAGATCCTGAAACCGCATGCATACAAGCAGTGGGAGCACCTTCGTGGTGTGACTGCGTACCTTTTGTATAATGGGTCAGCGACTTATATTCAGTAGCGAGGTTAACCGTATAGGGGAGCCGTAGAGAAATCGAGTCTTAATAGGGCGTTTAGTTGCTGGGTATAGACCCGAAACCAGGCGATCTATCCATGAGCAGGTTGAAGGTTGGGTAACACTAACTGGAGGACCGAACCCACTGTCGTTGAAAAGCCAGGGGATGACTTGTGGATAGGGGTGAAAGGCTAATCAAGCCTGGTGATAGCTGGTTCTCCCCGAAAGCTATTTAGGTAGCGCCTCGGACGAATACCATAGGGGGTAGAGCACTGTTTCGGCTAGGGGGTCATCCCGACTTACCAAACCGATGCAAACTCCGAATACCTATGAGTACTATCCGGGAGACAGACTGCGGGTGCTAACGTCCGTAGTCAAGAGGAAAACAATCCAGACCGCCAGCTAAGGCCCCAAAATCATAGTTAAGTGGGAAACGATGTGGGAAGGCATAGACAGCTAGGAGGTTGGCTTAGAAGCAGCCACCCTTTAAAGAAAGCGTAATAGCTCACTAGTCGAGTCGGCCTGCGCGGAAGATGTAACGGGGCTAAAACTATGTGCCGAAGCTGCGGATTTGACATTAGTCAAGTGGTAGGGGAGCGTTCTGTAAGCCGATGAAGGTGTATTGAGAAGTATGCTGGAGGTATCAGAAGTGCGAATGCTGACGTGAGTAACGACAAAACGGGTGAAAAACCCGTTCGCCGAAAGACCAAGGGTTCCAGTCCAACGTTAATCGGGGCTGGGTGAGTCGACCCCTAAGGCGAGGCCGAAAGGCGTAGTCGATGGGAAATTGGTTAATATTCCAATACTTCTGTGTAATGCGATGAGAGGACGGAGAAGGTTAAGTCAGCCTGGCGTTGGTTGTCCAGGTGGAAGGATGTAGGTATGTATCTTAGGCAAATCCGGGGTACTCTATACTGAGATCCGATAGCAAGCTGTACTTGTACAGCGAAGTGGCTGATACCATGCTTCCAGGAAAAGTCTCTAAGCTTCAGTTACACAGGAATCGTACCCGAAACCGACACAGGTGGTCAGGTCGAGTAGACCAAGGCGCTTGAGAGAACTCTGCTGAAGGAACTAGGCAAAATGGTACCGTAACTTCGGGAGAAGGTACGCTGTTGTTGGTGATGGAACTTGCTTCCTGAGCTGATGACAGCCGCAGAAACCAGGCCGCTGCAACTGTTTATTAAAAACATAGCACTCTGCAAACACGAAAGTGGACGTATAGGGTGTGATGCCTGCCCGGTGCTGGAAGGTTAATTGATGGGGTTAGCGTAAGCGAAGCTCTTGATCGAAGCCCCAGTAAACGGCGGCCGTAACTATAACGGTCCTAAGGTAGCGAAATTCCTTGTCGGGTAAGTTCCGACCTGCACGAATGGCATAATGATGGCGGCGCTGTCTCCAGCAGAGGCTCAGTGAAATCGAAATCGCTGTGAAGATGCAGTGTACCCGCGGCTAGACGGAAAGACCCCGTGAACCTTTACTGCAGCTTGACACTGAACTTTGACCTTACTTGTGTAGGATAGGTGGGAGGCTTTGAAGTTGGAACGCTAGTTCCAATGGAGCCGTCCTTGAAATACCACCCTGGTAATGTTGAGGTTCTAACTCTGTCCCGTTATCCGGGACGAGGACCGTGTCTGGTGGGTAGTTTGACTGGGGCGGTCTCCTCCTAAAGAGTAACGGAGGAGTACGAAGGTGCGCTCAGCGTGGTCGGAAATCACGCGTAGAGTATAAAGGCAAAAGCGCGCTTAACTGCGAGACCCACAAGTCGAGCAGGTACGAAAGTAGGTCTTAGTGATCCGGTGGTTCTGTATGGAAGGGCCATCGCTCAACGGATAAAAGGTACTCTGGGGATAACAGGCTGATACCGCCCAAGAGTTCATATCGACGGCGGTGTTTGGCACCTCGATGTCGGCTCATCTCATCCTGGGGCTGAAGCAGGTCCCAAGGGTATGGCTGTTCGCCATTTAAAGAGGTACGCGAGCTGGGTTTAGAACGTCGTGAGACAGTTCGGTCCCTATCTACCGTGGGCGCTGGAAATTTGAGAGGATCTGCTCCTAGTACGAGAGGACCAGAGTGGACGAACCTCTGGTGTACCGGTTGTGACGCCAGTCGCATCGCCGGGTAGCTATGTTCGGAAGGGATAACCGCTGAAAGCATCTAAGCGGGAAGCCTACCTCAAGATAAGATTTCCCTAGGAATTTATTCCTCTAAAGAGCCGTTCGAGACTAGGACGTTGATAGGTTGGATGTGGAAGCATAGTGATATGTGAAGCTGACCAATACTAATTGCTCGTGAGGCTTGACTATACAACACCCAAGCAGTTGTATACAAAGTATCAATCGATTCATAAATCTACAAACAAACTTGATTTAGTTATTCCACTAGATAAAATGAACACAGTCAGATTCAATCAGCCCAATCTGTAAAGATTTGGAAAACGCTTCGGCAGTCAATAAGACCAAAGCAAGTATCCATAAACAGTTGTGCTGGCGACCATAGCAAGAGTGAACCACCTGATCCCTTCCCGAACTCAGAAGTGAAACCTCTTAGCGCTGATGGTAGTGTGGGGTTACCCATGTGAGAGTAAGTCATCGCCAGCTCATTATTCTAAACACCCCCATTCTAAAGAGTGGGGGTGTTTTTTATTGCGCGAAATAAAGTGAAAATTTAATTCATGAAGCAATAATCTTTTTTGATTATCCTCAATCGATCATTAGATATAACTCAAAATAACCTTAATATTATTTTAGAAGATTAAATTACTACTTTTCTCATGAAATGCTGAGTCAATATATAGGATAAACCATTACTATATGCTATAAATAATGAATAGGCATGATTTTTGCTTGTTTTTTGGAAAGAGAAATATATGAAATTATCTGTTGGATTGAAAGTTGCGAACTCTTTATCGTTAACACCTCAATTGCAGCAGGCAATCCGTTTACTGCAGCTCTCAAGTTTAGAATTAGAGCAAGAAATTCAAATTCAATTAGATAGTAATCCATTACTTGAAAAAGTGGAAGATGAATCAATAGCAGAAAGTTTATCCACTTTAGAAAAAAAAGAGGCAGATGATCTTACTACAGAGTTAAATGCAAACCATTTACCTGATGATTTACCTGTCGATACTGAGTGGGATGACATTTATACCCATCAGTCTACAGCTCTAGCTACACCTGAATTTGAAGAGCGTGAGGATAACCGTCAAGTTCAGATGACACTTAAAGAGCATATGTTAGAACAAGTCAATTTATTGCATTTTTCAAAAATAGATCAGTTGATTGCTTATTGTATTGTGGATGCCTTAGATGATAAGGGATTTTTAGATGCTGAGATAGAAGAGATAATCTTAGCTGTACAACATCTATTAAATGATATGGATATTGAGGAAGATGTTGAGGAAGATGAAGTTTTAGTTGTTTTAAAGCATATACAACGGCTTGATCCAATTGGCATTGGTGCTCGTAATCTTGCCGAATGTTTAAAAGTTCAGTTAGAGTTTTTACCTAAAGAAACTGAATATTTAAAAGAAGCTAAAAATCTTCTTCAATATTATGAGTTATTGATTGCGAACGATCTCAATAAATTATTAAAGCAAACAGGTCTTTCTAAAGATCAGTTAAAGTTTGCAGTTGATTTACTAAAGACATTAAAGCCTTACCCAGGTATGGATTTTGAAAAGCAAGAATCAGAATATCAAATTCCTGATGTAGTAGTTGCTAAGAAGGATTTACATTGGCAAGTTCAGTTAAATCCTGATGTGATGCCAAAACTAAGAATTAATTCTTTTTATTCAAGCATGATTCGTAGAGCAGATCAAAGTGATGATAATTTATATCTACGTAATCAGATGCTTGAAGCTAAGAATTTTATAAAGAGCATTGATGAACGCCATAAAACTTTATTAAAAGTTGCGACTTGTATTGTTGAGCATCAAAAAGCATTTCTTGAAATAGGTCCTGAAGCAATGAAACCGTTGGTACTACGGGACGTTGCTGAGGAAGTGGAATTACATGAGTCTACAGTTTCTCGGGTCACAACAAATAAATATATGCTAACACCACGTGGACTTTTTGAGTTGAAATACTTCTTTTCTAGTCACGTGGGAACAACAGCAGGCGGGGAGGCTTCCTCTACCGCCATTCGAGCTATGATTAAAAAGTTGGTATCCAATGAAAATCCACGTAAACCATTGTCTGATAATGCAATTGCTGCTTTGTTAAAAGATGAAGGGATAGAAGTGGCTAGAAGGACTGTAGCAAAATATCGAGAATCGTTACATATTCCATCGTCATCCGAAAGAAAAGTCTTGATCTAGATTTTGAAGTATGACTATTCTAGATATTCATTATGACGAAATAATGAAATTTCAATTTCACCAAAAGGAGTAGCTAGAATGATTTAATTGTCCCAAATCATCTTTTTTAGATTGCATTAAATCGTTTTAGTTCTTCTTTATATAACCCAAAAAGGTGAGGGATAGAATTATGCAAATAACGATTCGTGGACATCATTTAGCAATTACACCAGCTATAGAAGAAAATATTAAAGCAAAATTTAATCAGTTAACAAAACATCTTGATCAGGTGAATAGTATGCAGATTAAATTAACCAAAGATCATCAGATTGATAAGCGATCGCATAAAGGTAGTTCTAATCATGTGGCCGAAGCAATAGTCCGGTTACCGGGAATTGAACTATTTGCTCAAGCAACAGCAGATGATATGTATACTTCAATTAAAAAACTGACTGAAAAACTAAAAAAACAATTGTTAAAATATCGGAAAATGCAATGTACGTATTCACAAGTTGCTGTTTCTATTTAATAAGTTTTTAATAATTGAGAGAGGCTTGAAATATAGCCTCTTTTTTATTGATAAAATATAAACACGTACTGAATTCTTTGAAAAAGTTATAGTAAAATACTTCGTTTTACACCGTAGGTTGTGCCAGAGGTCTTTGCAATGAATAGTGAACAGCTCACTCAAATTTTAAAAGAAGCTTTTCCTGAAGCGGAAGTAGCGGTGAGCGGACAGGCTGGAAAATTTGACCTCCGTATTGTGGATGATCAATTTGAGGGTAAGCGTACTGTTGCCCGTCAACAAGCAGTTTATGCACCATTAAATACTTATATTGCAAGTGGCGAAGTTCATGCCGTAACAATTCGTGCGATGACCAAAGATGAATGGCGCAAAGCAAGCCTTTTCGGAGCTTAAATATTAATGGATAAATTTTTAATTACGGGCGGTGTTAAGCTCGAAGGGGAAGTACGCATTTCTGGTGCTAAAAATGCGGCTTTACCATTACTTGCGGCAATGATTCTTGCTGACTCTCCAATTACATTAACCAATGTTCCAAATCTTAAAGATGTAAATACTTTGGTGAAATTAATTGGTGGTTTAGGCGTCACGATCAGTTATGAGAACGATACCGTTAAAGCTGATACCTCTACTTTAGATAATCAGTTTGCGCCTTATGAACTGGTAAAAACGATGCGTGCATCTATTTTGGTTTTAGGACCATTATTAGCGCGTTACGGAAATGCCAAAGTTTCATTACCTGGCGGATGTGCAATTGGCTCTCGACCAGTAGATCAACACTTAAAAGCCTTAGAAGCGTTAGGTGCTCATATCGAAGTCGAAAATGGTTATGTCCATGCGACTGTAGATGGTCGACTTAAAGGCGGTGAAGTAGTCTTCGATATGGTCACTGTCGGCGGTACTGAGAATATTTTAATGGCGGCTGCTTTAGCGGATGGTGTAACTACAATTCGTAATGCTGCGCGTGAACCTGAAATTACTGACCTTGCCCAAATGCTTATTAAAATGGGCGCAAAAATTGAAGGTATAGATACCGATACACTCGTTGTTACTGGTGTTGAAAGTCTACATGGTTGTGAATATGCAGTTGTTGCAGACCGTATTGAAACAGGTTCTTACTTGGCTGCAGCGGCTATTACTGGTGGTCGTGTAAAAACAACACATACAGATCCTTCATTACTTGAATCTGTTTTAGACAAGTTTGAAGAAATGGGTGCTGAAGTGACCCGTGGCGACGACTGGATTGAATTGGATATGTTGGGTAAGCGTCCTAAAGCAGTAAGCTTTAGAACGTTGCCGCATCCTGAATTCCCGACTGATATGCAAGCACAAATTATGGCTGTAAATGCAATTGGTCGTGGCTTTGCAACGATTTCTGAAACCATTTTTGAAAATCGTTTCATGCACGTTCCTGAATTGTCACGTATGGGTGCTAATATTCAGGTTGAAGGTCATGATGCTGTTGTGACTGGTGTTGAAAAATTACAGGCAGCACCTGTAATGGCAACAGATTTACGTGCTTCATTCTCTTTGGTTTTAGCGGCTTTGGTTGCTGAAGGTGATACATTAATTGACCGTATCTACCATATTGACCGTGGTTATGAGCATGTCGAAGAAAAACTTCAAGGTTTAGGTGCCAAAATTAAGCGAGTAAGTTAATGAATGACGTAAGAAACGATGATCCTAATTTTAACGTAATGGGTAATTTTGATCATGGTTTGACCTTGGCACTGAGTAAAGGACGTATTTTAAAAGAAACTTTACCTTTACTTGCTACAGCAGGTATTAACCTACTTGAAGACCCGGAAAAATCGCGTAAGTTAATTTTTCCTACCACTCACAAGCAAGTTCGTATTTTGATTTTACGTGCGTCTGATGTGCCAACTTATGTTGAGAATGGTGCAGCTGACTTAGGTGTAGCTGGTAAAGACGTGCTTATGGAACATGGTGCTCAGCATGTTTATGAGCTATTAGACCTGCAGATTGCGAAATGTAAATTAATGACTGCTGGTAAAGTAGGAATGGAACGTCCAAAAGGTCGTCTAAAAATTGCGACTAAGTACGTCAATCTAACACGTCAATACTATGCAAGCTTAGGTGAGCAGGTGGATGTTATTAAGCTTTATGGTTCTATGGAGCTGGCACCACTCGTTGGTTTAGGTGATTATATTGTTGACGTCGTGGATACCGGAAATACTTTGCGAGCAAATGGCCTTGAACCATTAGAAGAAATTTGCAAAGTATCTTCACGTCTTATTGTCAATAAAGCGAGCTTTAAGCGTAAACAGGTTTTATTGAACCCAATCATTTCCCAACTTGAACAGGCTGTTCAATCACGTTAAAAGTAATTTCCTATCATGCTTTTGCGATAGTTGTAGATATGATGCCCACAAGAGTCTAGAAAAAGAGTAAACTTGGTTTTTCTTTTTCGCCTTGTGGGTAAATTGATGCGACGTTTATCGACTCAAGATCAGAACTTCAAACAGGTTTTTGCCGAGCTTTTGGCTTTTGAAACTGTTAATGATCCTAATTTAGTTCAAACAGTAGATCAAATTATTGCTGATGTTCGTCAGCATGGTGATGATCATGTTTTAAAACTTACTCAACAGTTCGATCGACATCCAGCGCATCAATTTTCCGATCTAGAATTGTCTCAACAACAACTTAAAGCTGCTTTTGATGGTTTAAACCAAGAGATTCGTGAGGCCCTACAACTCGCGGCTGATCGTATTCGTACATTTCATGAGGCTCAGAAACAAGATAGCTGGACTTATGTAGATGATTTAGGTAACACCTTAGGACAAAAAGTGACTCCACTTGACCGTGTTGGTATTTACGTACCAGGCGGACTTGCATCTTATCCTTCATCAGTACTTATGAATGCAGTGCCTGCACATGTGGCAGGTGTACCTGAAATTATTATGGTTGTGCCTGCGCCAAATGGTGAACTAAATCCACTCGTTTTAGCTGCTGCTTATTTAGCTGGTGTTAGCCGAGTATTTACTATTGGTGGTGCACAAGCTGTTGCTGCTTTAGCTTATGGTACTCAGACCGTTCCACGTGTTGATAAAATTACGGGCCCTGGAAACCGATTTGTAGCAGCAGCAAAACGTGCTGTATTTGGTCAGGTTGGTATCGATATGATTGCTGGGCCTTCTGAAATTTTAGTATATGCAGAAGGTGTAAATAACGCTGAATGGTTAGCGATGGATGTATTATCTCAAGCTGAACATGACACAGTGGCTCAAGCTATTTTCATTACTCCAGATGAAGCATTGCTAGAAGCTGTAGAGTCTGCAGTTGAAAAACATTTAAGTGAATTGCCAAAAGCTGATATTGCATGTACATCGATTGAAAATCGTGGGGCTTTAGTTTTAGTAAAAAACCGTGCAGAAGCTGTTGATTTGATTAATCAGGTTGCACCAGAGCATTTGGAGTTATGTCTTGATGATGCTGAAGCAATGAGCGAAGACATTCGTCATGCAGGCGCAATTTTCATGGGACGTTATACACCTGAAGCAATTGGTGATTACTGTGCTGGCCCAAATCACGTATTACCAACATCTGGTACAGCGCGCTTCTCATCGCCACTTGGTGTATATGATTTTCAAAAGCGTTCTAGCTTGATCATGTGCTCAAAAGAGGGCGTTAAAACATTAGCTAAGACGGCCGATGTCCTTGCTGTCCAAGAAAATCTTGATGCCCATGCACGTTCGGCTCGTTATCGTTATCAATAAGCTTTAAGCCTTTTAGTATTTTTAATGATTATTCAGGGCTGACTTTCAGCCCTTTTTTGAGATAAGACTATGACTGTATCTACAGCACAAATGCGTTTTTGGAGTCCTGAGGTTCGTGAACTAGAGCCTTATGTGCCAGGTGAACAACCAAAAATCCAAAATTTATTAAAGTTAAATACTAACGAAAATCCATATCCGCCATCACCCAAAGTAGTAGAAGCAGTTCAAGCGGTATTACATGAACAAGCTGATGCGCTTCGTCTATATCCAGATCCGGATGCTACAGCTTTAAAACAAGCGATTGCTAAGCAACAGGATATTGATGTATCTCAAGTTTTTGTAGGTAATGGTTCTGATGAGGTGCTTGCTCATATTTTTAAAGCATTTTTCCTTCAAGAAGAACCGATTCTATATCCAGATATCACTTATAGTTTTTACCCAGTTTATAGCCAGTTTTTTGGAACAAAAACAAAAGAAATTCCACTCAATGAGAATTTCGAGATTGATGTCAAAGATTATACTCAGCCTAATGGTGGAGTTATTATTACCAACCCAAATGCACCAACCAGTATTGCGTTAAGCTTGGCAGAGATTGAACAAGTGTTACAAGCTAATCCAGACCGTGTGGTTGTGATTGATGAAGCTTATGTTGATTTTGGTGCTGAGTCAGCTGTAAGTTTGGTAAACCGTTATGAAAATCTTGTGGTGTGCCAAACAACTTCAAAGTCTCGTTCTTTGGCTGGTTTACGCGTTGGATTTGCGATTGCTCAGTCACATTTGATTGCAGCACTTGAAGCGGTAAAAAATAGTTTTAATTCATATCCAATTGATCGATTTGCTATTGCAGCGGCTGTCGCTTCTTTTGAAGATCAAGTCTATTTTGAAGAACAGTGTCAAAAGGTCATTATAAGTCGAGAAAAACTTGTTCGTGATTTAACGGAACTTGGCTTTAATGTCTTGCCATCGAAAGCGAATTTTATATTCGCTACGCATTCGCAATATGATGCTGGGCAATTAGCACAAAAGTTGCGTGAGCAGGGCGTTATTGTCCGTTATTTCAATAAGCCTCGCATTAATCAGTTTTTACGTATTACGGTTGGAACTGATGAACAAAATGCGCGTTTAGTTCAAACATTGAAGCAAGATATTCTTTAATATTTATTCTGCTGTGCTGTTCACTAAGTTCAGCATAGCAGAGATTTTATCAAGACTTTCTTGATATTCAGCCTCAGCTTCTGAGGCAATTGTAATACCGCCACCCGCCCAAATAGAGAGTTGGTTTTGATATTGTTGAAAACTGCGAATTAAAATATTCCAACGTCCCGTGCCATCGAAATTAAAATATCCCAGAGTCCCGCAATATGCTCCTCTTGGCGCACCTTCTAACTCTTCAATAATTTGCATTGCTCGAATTTTAGGGGCACCTGTAATTGACCCCCCTGGTAAAGCAGTGAGTAACATTTGCATAGGATTAATATCATTTTTAAGTGTAGCCGTAACTTCACTTACCATGTGATGAACTTGATTGAAACTTTCAATTTCAAATAACTTCGTTGTTTTTACCGAGCCAGTATTGGCATAAATGCTCAAATCATTACGTAATAAATCAACAATCATGACATTTTCTGCTTGATCTTTTTTAGAGTTTTTTAAGGTTTGCTTTGAAAGTAAATCTTGTTCTTCATTTTTAAAACGAGGCATAGTTCCTTTGATCGGTCTGGTTTTAATTTGCTTATCTACATCAAACTCAATAAATAATTCAGGAGAGCAGCTTAATAACTCAAAATTTTCTAACTTCAAATAACCAGCATATGGAGCATTAGTTAAATTCCACAACTCTTCTGCTTTATTTAATAATGAGCCGGTAAAATTTGCACTGAATTCTTGAGTAAGGTTAATTTGATAACAATCTCCTGCTTTAATATATTCTTGTATTTTATGAAAGGCAGTTAAGTATTTATTTTTAGTCCAACGAGGATGAATATTTTCTTCTAATTTAAAAATATTATTTTTTAGTTTAGGAGAAGGTTTTTTGAGTAAATCTGAAATATATTTAAAAATTTCTAATGCATTATTGTCATCGCTAAAAAAATACCATTCATTATTTATATTTTTAATAAAAGAATGATAGCAACCTATAAATAAAGAAGGTTGTTCATGTAATTGATTATTTATAAATTGATTCGCAGAGAAGTCATAGCTAATAAAACCAATATAACCTCCATTAAAGCTTATAGTTTCAATATTTTTGTTTTTTAGATCTGGGGATTGAAATTGAGAAAAATCTATAAGACTCTGTATGTCAGATGAAGTTTGATAATTATTTAGGTCCGATTTTTCAAATAAAAAATTTTTATGATTTTGAATAATTAAATATTTATTTGGAAGAAACCCAATAACCGGATTGTTGTCATCATGAAGATATACAAGCCCGATTAACTCTTCTAATTTTTTTAAAATATCGGCAGCAGATTGAGAGCTTTCTAAAGAGATTTTTTTCTTTAACTGAGACATTTTAAACATATAAGTACTTGGAAGAGGTGACATAGTTTACTACAACTTCTAGTCCATCAAACGGATGAGTCGAAAGAGTTTAATATTTCGTGGAAAAAACAACCGAACAATTCTTCAGTTTTGCTAATAATTTATGAATTCGAACGGGCGATCAATATCGGTACCGTTTGTCGGGTAATTGGCAAAAAATGCATTACAGTAGTTGAACAAAAATTAACGTAGCTGTAATTTAGTAATTGCTAAGCAAAACTACTCAAGGATTGGAAGTTTCGGTTGCCACAAAAGAAAAATGCAACTTGAGACAGTAAGAGTGGTTAAGTCAAAAAATAAATGCTCTTGGGAGAGTGCTCAATGAAAATGTTCACTAAACTTGCTTTAGTTTCTTCTTTAGCTATCAGTGCAAATGCTATGGCAATGCAATCAATGGATGATGCAGCGCTTAGTGCTGCTACAGGTCAAGACGGTATTAATATCGGTATTGCTTTGGGTTCTGGTGGTATTTCTATCGATAAATTATACCTACACGATAATGATGGTTTAGCAACATCAACAGGTATTACTGGCGCTTCAGGTACAGCGGGTTCAATCGCAATTAGTGGTGTTACGGTAACTCAAAAAGGTACAGGTAACCTTTTAGATTTAGCGATTGATACAAATGGTGCTTCAGGTTCAAATGGTGCTTTCTTAAACGTTGCAGCAACAGTAGGTGCGGTTGACGTGCATGTTGGTTCAATTGGTGTAGGTACTTCTGGTACATTAAATACAACTACGGCTGTACGTGGTATTACTGAAACTGCTCCAACTGAAATTATCTCTGGTTTAGATTTATCTTTGGGTCAAATTTCTGCAAATGTTCAGTTAGGTTCAACTCCGCAAGGCGCAATGATCAAAGTGAACTCTAGCTTGCAAGGTGGTTTAACATTATCTAACTTCGGTATTAATGATGCTGCTGGTGGTGGTAAAATTGTCCTAGACAAAGTAATGGTTCGTGGTTCAGGTAATACAACTGGTGACTTGGATGTAAATGCGAATATTTCTGTTGTTCCTACAGGCTTACGTATCCAAAATAACAGTACGCAAGGTATGAACGTTTATGCACAGGGCGTACACCTAGGTGCAGCGGGTAATGCTTCAATTGGTGATTTAGAAATTCAAGGTTTAAATGTAGGGACTTCTACAATTACTATTTCTGGTCACTAATTTAAAGACTGATAAAAAGCGCGTTTATACGCGCTTTTTTATTTATCTTAATAAAACTAATATCTATACTTTTCTATTTAAATAATATTAGCTTATATAATAAGAAAGAATATAAAACATTTGAAATGAGAATTAATTAACAGTTTATAAATGTAAAACTATGCATTCATCAAAAAGATTAAAAAAAAGCTGTTTTTTACAAAAAAAAAGGTATCTTCAACACACAGGGATGTAGAGCTATTGCTCTAAGAATAAAATGAATAAGGCCGGTTAGGCCACCATTTAGACCAAGTGCTTATGTTAGAGATAGTTTTAGGCTCAGCATTGATGTATTACTTTGCGACAGAAGCCTTCGAAATAGAAAAAAAGCCGCCGGGAACTGTTTATTATACAGAGACTGCCGATTCACGTAATTTATCATTTCATCGAAACCATATTGAACCTGTCACAATAAAACCGGCTGTAGAAGACCAGTTTCGTGGCATTGTTCGACAAGCCTATGATTATAGTTGTGGCTCTGCTGCACTTACGACTTTATTAAATGGCTATGTGGGAACGAGTTTAACTGAACAGCAAACAATGAGTGGTTTGCTTCAATATGGTGAATATCAGCGCATTATTGAACGCCGAAGTTTCTCATTACTTGATATGAAGCGTTTTGTCACAGCAATTGGTTTAGACAGCGGTGGTTACCGAGGTGAGTTTTCTGATTTAGTTAAACTCGGTCAGCCTGCAATTGTGCCTATTTCATATGCTGGTTTTAAACATTTTGTCGTATATAAAGCTTATAAAGATGGAAGAGTATATGTAGCTGACCCTGCTTTAGGGAATATCAGCTTTGATGAAAGTCGTTTTAAACAAATTTGGGATAATAATACTTTATTTGTTATTTCTGTTCCTGAATCACAGCGTAAAGATCTATTGGCATTAAAAGATGCAGATATGCGTCATGTCGAAGATGCAACGGTCAATAAATATGCTTTTGTTGATGTGCAATATCCAGCGTTTAATTACGAACGTACGGCAAATAAAGCTTCAACCATGAGACTTGTGCTAGACAGCGATAGTCATTCTGCAACATATGGAAAGCCGATAGAAACCTATATGCGTCTTTATTACAAACGTAAATAGACAAATTTAAAGTTAGTAAAATAAATAAATTGGGTGGGAAAAACATGAATAATCGATGGATGAAGATGAGTGTGTTGGCCTTAAGTATGAGTGCCATTACAGGGACAATCTATGCCGAAGATCAAGTACAACAACCTCAAGTATCTAGTTCGAATCAGGTTGTAGCAAATGGAACAGAAAGCTCTGACTCTTCAGAAGCTACAACCTCTAGTTCAGCTATAACAGATAATACTACGCAAGCATCGAATGCAGTAGATACGAATGCCGCAGCCCCAGCTCCAAATAGTGAGGCACATCAAGCTGCAAGTGCGTTACAGAAAAAAGAAGGTGATGCTAGTCTCGTATAGGGACAACCGGTGGTACAGAGTCTTCTTCAAATGACAAATCAATTACAGTAAAAATGATTTTTGCTGAACCGAAGCTCGGTAATCTCAATGGTATTTTGGCTGGTTTAAATTCGAATGTTGTTCAAGGTACTACTGCAACTGGTAGTCAAACACTGATTGTAAGTGGGGCAAAAATTAACGTTGCCAACTTATTACAAGGGCAGTTAAATGGTATTAACCTTACAACTTATGATAACAAGACAGTTTCATGGTTAAATCCATATGCCTTCTATCAACGAGTCTATAATAATATTAAGGATGTGAGCCCAGCTCCTACAGAAGAGGATAAAGCTTTAGCTGAGCGAATGAGTGGAACGATAACGATTAGAACGGCTGATTGTTATCAAATTAAGACAAAATAAAAACCATAAAAAAAAGACCGCGAAAGCGGTCTTTTTTATTAACTAAATTACCCTGTATGGTCTAAACGAGTTCCTAGTGTTTCTAGGTGCGTTGGAAAAACTTGTTTTTTACGATCTTCAAAATAATGTCTGAGTGTGTGTTCGACACTCGGAAAGGCAAGTTCACCCCATGGAATCTCATGCTCTTCGAATAATCGGCTCTCTATGCTTTCTTCACCCGCACCAAAAAGTCCATCTTTTAGCTGGGCTTTGAAAAGTACATAAATTTGACCAATACGAGGAATATTGTACATACAGTAAAGTTGTTCTATTTCAATTTCGGCTTCTGCCTCTTCACGAGTTTCTCGCGCCGCACCTTGTTCCATGGTTTCGAACAACTCCATATAACCAGCGGGCAAAGTCCATAAGCCATAACGAGGTTCAATTGCACGACGGCAGAGGAGTACTTTATCTTCCCATAACGCTAAGGCACCGCAGATTACTTTGGGGTTTTCATAATGAATATTTCCACAATGAGTACAAACACGGCGTACTTTATGATCACCTAAAGGAATTTTTTGTTCGGTTTTATGCCCACACGCTACACAGAAACTCATAATTATCATCGAGTATAGAGATGCCTCAGCATAACTGAATTTTTAGACTTACGCATCAACTCTATTCCCTAAGTTTGATTTTCAGATATGATGCAAAGAGAGACAGAATAATAGGTGAATGGTATGGAAGAGCACTTGCTAACACAAAAGTTACAGCAAAGATTGCGCTTTTCCACCCGCATACAAGAAGCACAAGCTGCAGTACTGATTGCGATTACAAATGAAAATAATCCTAAGGTACTGCTTACACGCCGTTCAATACATATGAACAACCATGCGGGGGAGGTTTCTTTTCCGGGTGGCAAACGTGACCCTAGTGATACAAGTAATATTGTTGTAGCGCTAAGAGAGGCTCAAGAAGAGACGGCTTTAAATCCGTTTGATGTACAGTTGCTAGGTGATCTGCCTATGCAACGTGCAAGAAGTGGCTTGTCTGTAAAACCGATTGTTGGGCTTATTCCTCCTGAGGTAACTTTAATTCCTCAGCCCACCGAAATTGATCGAATTTTCTTTGTGCCTTTACAGCAACTTATAGAGACGCGTCCGACGCCATATGAAGTTCGATATGCTCATCAATCTTTATACTTCCCAAGCTTGCAGATTGATAATGAAATTATTTGGGGACTCACAGCGCGGATGTTAATTGCCTTATTTAAATATGGTTTAGGCTACCAAAAAGAGTGGCCATTTCTACTGAACTCACCAACGTTTGGAATGCCAAAATTTTCTCATAAAAAATAAAGATCAGGACTCATAAATTATGATGTATAGCTATCAAGGACAGCATCCAAAAGCCTTACATGAGCCATGGGATGGCTGGGTTGCTCCAACCGCAACGCTTATTGGACAAGTAGAATTAGGCCGTCAGGTCAGTATTTGGTTTGGTGCTGTAGTACGTGCCGATAATTGTATAGTGCGCATTGGTAATTTTTCTAATATTCAAGAAAATTCGGTATTACATACTGATGCTGGACTTGAGCTAAATATTGGTGAATATGTCACGGTCGGACATAAAGTCATGCTGCATGGTTGTACAATTGGTGATAATAGCCTGATTGGTATGAACGCCGTCATTTTAAATCGGGCTGTGATTGGTAAAAATTGTATTATCGGTGCTAATGCTTTAATACCAGAAGGTAAAGTGATTCCAGATAACTCAGTAGTGATGGGTTCACCAGGAAAAATTGTGAAAACTTTGGATGAAGATGGCGCAGCAAAAATACGTTTGAGCGCACTACATTATGCTGAACACTTTAAAAGCTATGCCGATTTGAAAGAATTTCACTTTTAAAATTTTAGTAAGATATTTTCTATGCCAAGCACTCGCTTGGCATTTTTATTTAGATAGGAACAACTCGCCTAACAGGGCCGAGTGGGGTATCATTACTTCCGTTTTTAATCTGATTGAATACTAAGGTTGTGCATGAAACTGCTGGCGTTGGAAACTGCAAACGAGCAATGTTCCATTTCATTAATCAATGAAACCCAAGAACTCTTTTTCCAACTCGATACGCGAGCGAAAGCACAAACTCAGACCATTCTGCCAATGATTGAGCAAGGGTTACAAGAAACCGGACTTGACGTAGCTGGTTTAGATGCAATTGCCTTTAGCCGAGGGCCGGGTTCTTTTAGTGGTGTTCGAATTAATGCTGCTGTTGCTCAGGCTTTAGCTTGGTCACAAGATTTACCTGTGGTTCCCGTTTCTACCTTACAAGCTCTCGCACAAGCGGCTTACCGACTTGAAGGTTTAGAGCAGGTAACTGCGGTACTCGATGCACGTATGAACGAAGTTTACATTGCAAGTTTTGTTCTAGATGAGCAAGGCATCATGCAGTGTATCGATGAAGAAAAATTAATGAACTACGAGCAAGCGGCTGCCTATGCAAAGCATTGCTTGATTGGTTCAGGTGCTAAACTTCTTCAAGCTGATGCAGAGTATCAAACAATCACTGCCACTGCACAGGACATTGCTTCGATTGCACGTGTCTATGCTGCCCAAAAGCAGTGGGTTGATGCTGAACATGCTTTACCGGTTTACTTGCGTGATGATGCATGGAAAAAAATTGCGGATCAGGGTAAAGCAAAGTAAAGGCACTGCGCATGCATATATATTTTGAAGTGGATTTTCAAGAACAAGCACAGCATTACCAAGCTGTGCTTTCTTCTAGAGGCGTGACTGCCGATTTACAGCCGATTGAAAAGCTCAATGCCCGTTTTTTACGTTTAAATCCTGAATTAGCACTTTGTGTAGATGAAAACGGACTTTGGTTATCTGCGAACGGCATGAAAATGCAGCCTGACTGGAAAGCTGAAATCCCACGTTTAAAACGAGCAAGTCTTAAATCGGAAATGATTGCTCGTGCTTGTCAGTTAGGGGAAAAGCCAGTACTGGTCGATGCTACAGCGGGCTTAGGTCATGACAGCTTACTTATGGCTTATCTGGGTGCCCAAATCCAGCTTGTTGAGCGTCATCCGATTTTATTTACTTTACTTGAAGATTCAAAAGCTCAGGCACAGCGTGATCCATTTTTAAGTCAATTTATAGATCGTATTCAACTAATCTTTGCTGACTCTGCAAGCTATTTACAGCAATTAGATCAAGACGCACAAACGGTTGATGTAGTCTACCTTGACCCGATGTTCCCACAGCGCGACCAAAACCAACAAGCAATTAAAAAACAAGCCCAGGTCAAAAAGCAGATGCAACTTTTGCATTTACTTTTACCCGAAGATGGAGAAATGGATTTGGGAGATAATTTGCTTGATTTGGCCAAAAAAGTTGCCAAGCGAGTGATTGTAAAACGTCCACGCCATGCTGTTTTCTTAGCAAATCAAGAGCCAGCTCATCAGTGGCAGGGGGATGCTTGTCGTTTTGATGCTTACTTTCAGTAAGCTTATGTAAGGTTAAGTTTTATTGCTTGAATAATGCACAAATATATGTGATATAGTTCAAAAGCATGATTGCTAAAATTCTTAGCAGGCATACACTTATGATGCCTGACAAAAACGAAATTTTTGAAACCTTTTTATGATTGATCTCAAACCTTCCATTAACTTTTGGCATGATTTTAAAAGTAACCAGCTTGCCGGAATGTGGTTATTTTTGGGGTCAAGACGTTCCTTACAGATCGTACATCCCTCTATTCTTCAACTTATAGTTTGGGGAATATTAGGCGGATGTACCAACTCACTTTATAGCTGGCTCGTAGCTGGTCAAATGGGTGATTTTAACTCCCAAGGCCTAATTGGGTACGCACTCTGGCCTTTTATTGCGCTTATTGTTGGTATTTTTTTATCACAGCGTATTAATCAGCCGCGTTTAATGTTAGTTCCAGCCTTACTGTGGTTAGTTTTAGATACCAATATTAGACCTCTTGCGAAAGTAAAAACCACCTCAATCTAAATTTCATGAGATATCAGAAATTAAATCGTTTTTCAGATTCTGAATTCCAGCGCTTGGTTGGTGTACCTCGACCAGTTTTTAGTGAAATGATCGAAGTTTTAAAAGAAGTAGAATCACTTAAAAAGAAATCTGGGCGTCCTCATACTTTAGCTATAGAGGATCAATTATTATTAACACTCAATTACTTACGGAATTACAGCACTCAATTGGAGTTGGCTGCAAATTACCATATCGCTGAAAGTAATGTGAATCGAACCATTAAAAAGGTTGAAGATGCATTGATGAAATCAAGACGGTTTACTCTGCCAAAACGAAGCATTACCACAGCAGACGAACAGTTTAACTGGGTCATTATTGATGCGACAGAATGTTCAATAGAACGTCCGAAAAAAAAATCAGAGTAAGTTCTACAGTGGTAAAAAGAAGAAACATACGCTAAAAGCACAAGTGATCTATCATCCGAACAGCAAACAAATCATAGGGCTAGATATATCGAATGGCAGTCAGCATGACATTAAATTGGCAAGAAGAACGGTTAAAAAATTCAAACATTGTAAATATGTTATGACCGATTTAGGGTACTACGGATTAGAGCAAGATGGCTTTAAATTATTGATGCCAATAAAGAAAAAGAAGAATTTACCCTTATTTGATGTTGAGAAAAAGTACAATAAAATGATTGGAAAAATACGAGTTGTGATCGAACATATTAATAGTCAATTGAAAACATTTAGAATATTAAGTGAACGCTATCGAAATAGACGGAAAAGATTCGGTTTACGCATTAACTTAATCGCTGCACTGGTAAATCGGATGAACTTGCAATAACGACTTTCGCAAGAGGTCTATTTTATTAATTCAATGTTTAATTCAATATCTGGGCTCTAATGGTTATTTGAACTTTGTTCCCGACGCTATTTATAACGGTATTTTACCGAGTCTGTTTGTGGCACTTTTTGTGTGGCAAAGTTTGGCAGTTATTTGGGTTTTCTCGCGTGAGCTGAAATGGCCTTGGTGGGAGCGGGCGTTGGTCATGGTTGCGACCATTGCAACTATGGTTGTTTGGCAGCTTTCCGTAAAAGATCAGCCTATTTGGAAAGTAGAAGACTCCCCACCTACCTTTGCCGAAGATGCTTTCTATGCACAAAGTAAGTTACTTCATGATGCGTTAGAGCAAGTCCAGTATGGTGAGCTAGCGAAAAGCCACTGGTATTTCTTAGGTGTTGCGGGCGACAGTTACCAAGACGTTTTTAAATCGGAAGTAGTTCGTATTAAAGAACAATTCGATACACGTTTCGGTACTGTCGGACGTTCGATGATGCTAGTCAATAATCCAGATACTCGAACCGAAATTCCGATTGCGTCTAAAACTAGTATAGAGTTGGCTCTACGCCGTATGGGCCAGCAAATGAACCGTGATAGTGATGTATTATTTTTATATATGACATCGCACGGTGAACAAAACCATTTTGAAATTGAAAATGCGCCTCTAGATTTGGGGCAAGTCGATCCGAAATGGTTACGTGAAACGCTCGATAAAGCGGGGATTCGTTGGCGTGTAATTGTCATTTCCGCCTGTTACTCGGGAAGCTTTATTCCGGCGTTACAGTCACCTGATACTTTAATTATTACTGCATCTGCGGCAGATAAAACTTCGTTCGGTTGTAATAACGAAGCTGATTATACGTATTTTGGACGAGCTTTCTTTGACTTGGCCATGCGAGAGCAGTCTTCAATGAAAGATTCGTTTAATGCCGCTAAGCAAACCGTAACTAAATGGGAAGTCGCTCAAGGTGTAGAACCTTCAGAGCCGCAATGGATGATTGGTAAGAATATGGAGCTTATGCTACCTCAGTTGGAAAAATATCTTTTCCCACAGCAAAGCACAGGTAGTGTAAATATTGCTCAAACACAAACAGAGGCTAAAAACGATGCAACTCCTGCAAAAAAACCGCTGCTTTGAAGGTGAGCAGCGCATTTACCAGTTCGATTCTCAATTATTAAAGGGCTCTACTAAGTTTGGTGTTTATTTGCCACCTGCAGCTTTGGAAGGTAAACCTTGCTCAACTTTGTTTTACTTAGCGGGTTTAACGTGTACTGAGGAAACTTTTGCAATCAAAGCCCATGCACAACACATGGCCGCGCAGCTTAGCCTCATACTGATTACACCAGATACTTCTCCTCGTGGTGAACAAGTCGCTGTAGGTGACCATTGGGATATAGGGCAAGGTGCTGGCTTTTATATTAATGCAACGCAAGCGCCTTGGTCTGAGCATTATCAAATGGAAAGCTATTTAATTGATGAGTTATATCCACTCATTTTAAAAAGTTTTCCGGTAAATGCTAAACAAGTTGGTGTCTTCGGACATTCGATGGGTGGCCATGGTGCCTTAACTTTAGCTTTTAAATATCCTGACAAGTTTAAGTCGGTATCTGCATTTGCACCGATTTGCGCGCCAAGTGAATGTGCATGGGGTGAAAAAGCATTTAGCCATTATTTAGGTACAGACCGCGATAGCTGGTTGGCTCATGATGCTACAGCTTTAGTCTTAAAAAATGGTGCAGTTTTTAGCGAAATTTTGGTTGATCAGGGATTGGATGATCAATTTTATGAACAACTTCACCCTGAAAAATTTAAGCAAGCATGTTTAAAAGCAGGACAGCCCTTAACTTTAAGACAACATGCTGGCTATGATCATGGCTATTATTTTATCCAGACCTTTATGGATGAGCACTTGCAGTTTCATGCAATCCAGTTAGAAAAGGTAACATCAGCGAGTTAGTGCTGCCATTCCACCTGAAATTCTTGTTGAGCCATACGGTTTAGGTGATCAAGGACAACTTTTTCCAAGTGGTCGTGATCATCTAACTGACTATCAATAGCAACATTTAATTGCTCTGTTTGAGGTGCAAGTGTAATGGTTGCACTAGGCATGAAGATTTTAAAATCTTGATCAGTTTCTTGTACTTCAAATTTGTGCTTCCAATGATTGACTAGACGTTTTGCAATGCGTTTACCATCATTTGTTAATAGATGAGTTGTGCTTTTCATTATCAATCCTCACATTGGTTTAATGTACCTTAACAAATTCGTTTGGCACTTAGCATTCTATAGTAGCAACGTTACGTTGCAAGTTTGAAATGTTGCCATTTAAGCAAGGAAGAGCGGGCCAACTAGGTTCTTTTTTGTTATAATTTTTAGCCTCTCCTTAAATTTTTAGCCAGGTCATCCACCTATGTCCAAGCCTTATTTGATTGCTCCTTCTATTTTATCTGCCGATTTTGCTCGTTTAGGCGAAGATGTAGACAAAGTGTTAGCTGCAGGTGCAGATGTAGTGCATTTTGACGTTATGGATAATCACTATGTTCCAAACTTAACTTTTGGTGCAGGGGTGTGTAAGGCTCTAAAAAAATATGGTGTTAAAGCTCCTATTGATGTGCATTTAATGGTATCTCCAGTTGATCGTATTATTGGCGATTTCCTAGAAGCTGGCGCAGATATTATTACGTTTCACCCAGAAGCATCTCACCATATTGACCGTTCATTGCAACTTATCAAGTCAGGTGGTGCTAAAGCAGGTCTAGTTTTCAATCCAGCAACCCCATTACATTATTTGGACTACGTACTTGATAAAGTTGACCAAATTTTATTAATGAGTGTAAACCCAGGTTTTGGCGGACAAAAGTTCATTCCAATGACTTTAGAAAAATTACGTGAAGCTCGTAAAATTATTGATGCAAGTGGTCGAGATATTCGCTTAGAAGTAGATGGTGGTGTTGGTCCTGCAAATATCCGTGAAATTGCAGAAGCTGGTGCAGATATGTTTGTTGCTGGTTCAGCAATTTTTGGTCAACCAGATTATAAAGTTGTAATTGATCAAATGCGTGCAGAGCTTGCTAGAGTTGGTACTGTGAGCGTTTAAAAAAGCTTATTAAGCTGAGAGTAAACTTGTGGATAACTTTGTTTATAACTTTATGGATAACTGTGTTGATAACCGTATGGATAAAATGTTGGTAAAATAAACAAAAAGAGATCAACCGTTTACTCTCTACACAAAATATATGAAAAAAGAACGCTTTGGCGTTCTTTTTTTATACGTATTGGATATTTTATTGTCTGTTTTTTTATTAAGCTTTGCTAAAAAATGACCTGTGCAAAAAATGAGATGGAGCTGTGTAAAACTTTTAAAACATAATAGATAGAAAACTGTAAAAGTGTCATGAAAAGTAAAGCTAAATTTGATTTAATAAGATTTTAGTAAGAGACCTAGATCATTAATGACAGTAAAAATTTTAGCGGTAGATATGGATGGGACTTTTCTTAATTCTAAGAAGCAGTACAACAAAGCACGTTTTTTAAAACAGTATGAACAACTAAAACAAAATAATATTCATTTTGTGGTGGCCAGTGGTAACCAACTTGCAAAGCTTGTTACTTATTTTCCAGAAATTAATCATGAAATTGCTTTCATTGCAGAAAATGGAGCACATGTTGTAGATGCAGGGCAAGAACTCGCTTTTGCTCATTTAAGCAAAGAACAGTTTGGTAAGATTCTAAAAGCGATTGACCCTGCGTATACCTCGACCATGGTGATCTGTGGGAAACAGAGTGCTTATGTACATAGGAGTATGAATGCAGAGGACTACGCTAAAGTCGCTCGATATTTTGAGAAGCTGACAGTTATCGATGACTTTTATACGTTAGATGATCTGGTGTGTAAAATTACTTTTACTGCTCAGGAAAACGAAAGTTTTGCAATTTTTGAACATTTTCAGAAGCAAAACTTCGTAGCAGATAAGGTTTTAGTGCCTGTTTCTAGTGGCTTTGGTTTTATTGATTTGATCCTTCCAGATCAACATAAAGCGCATGGTTTGGAGCTATTACTACAAAAATGGCAGATTGAAGCCAATCAAGTGGTTGCGATTGGTGATAACAATAATGATATCCAGATGATCAAAGCAGCAGGTTATGGGTTTGCGGTTGAAAATGCTATTGAAGCTTTAAAAGCAGTAGCACCTTATACAACACGAAGTAATGAACGAGAAGGTGCACTAGAAGTGATTGATTTAGTTCTTCAGCATCAACCTCCGTTTGCTTAATGACCATAAAAACAATCAATTAAGATGTAAAATTGTATCTGTTTTAAAACTTGGTTATGCTTATACCCCATAGATAAATGGATTGCTCAAGGCAATAAATGATGACGCTGCAACACTTACGCAAGTATGCTTGGTTTGTGTTCCTAATGACTTTGGTCATTGGGTGGAGTGGCGTGTCTGTTGCTCAGATGCCTATGCAGCGTGATCTTCATACAATGCCATGCCATAGTAAACAAATGACACATCACACTATGCATGTTCAAGCTGATAATCAGGCGATATGTCATCAATCTATGGTTAAAGTTTCTCATCAACATGGTGAACACTGTCAAGACTGTAACCCAGTGCATTGTCAAATGGTGAATCTGGCTTTACAGCAAGCTGTACCAGATATTGAAACATCATTTATTCCTATTTCATCTCAATTTAGTAGTATTTATCAGGCACAGCATTTAGCTGGATACTGGCAAGAAATCTTACGTCCACCAAAAGCTTAATCCTTTCTTACTTATTTTTTTAGTTAAAAGGATTACAGCAATGTCTCATAAAACAATTAGCAGCCTCGTCGCTGTATTTGGTCTATTGGTTTCACCATGGACTCTCGCGGCAATTAAGGAATATCACCTTAATATTAATGAACAACAGGTCAATGTTACGGGCAAACCCCTTAAACGAATTACCGTAAATGGCAAGTTTACAGCCCCACTTCTTGAGTTTGAGGAAGGGGATGAGGCTGTTATTCATGTTCATAACCAATTAAAGAATCAAGATACCTCTTTACATTGGCATGGCTTATTACTACCTGGGTTAATGGATGGTGTGCCCGGTTTCAATGGTTTTAAAGGAATCGCGCCAAACGGAGATTTTGTTTACCGTTTTAAAGTGAAACAAAATGGCACATATTGGTATCACGCCCATAGTAAAGGCCAAGAACAAGATGGTCTATATGGACCACTCGTGATTTATCCAAAAGGAAAAATACCCGTTGCGGCGCATGAAAAAACTGACCGTGATTATGTGGTGATGCTTTCAGATTTTCATCAGTCTTCTAGCGATAGTATTTTAAAGAATTTAAAGAAATCTGCTGAGTATTATCAAAACCGCCGTGAAACCGTATCTGATGTTTGGAAGCAAGTTAAAGCACAAGGCTTAAAAGCAACTTGGCAAGATCGTTCGATGTGGAATCAGATGCGGATGTTAAAAACCGATATGTCTGATGTGACGGGTTATACTTTCTTAGTTAACGGCAAGACACCAGAGCAAAACTGGACAGGTAATTTTAAAGCGGGCGATAAGGTTCGATTGCGATTTATTAATGCATCAGCTATGTCTTTTTTTGATGTCAGAATTCCAAATTTAAAAATGACTGTCGTGAGTGCAGATGGACAGCCAGTTAAACCTGTTGCAATTGATGAGTTTCGTATTGGTACAGCCGAAACCTACGATGTCATTGTAGAACCTAAACAAGCAAATTATCAGATTGAAGCTGAGTCTATTGACCGCAGTGGTTTTGCCATTGGTACCCTGCATGATGAAAATACCCAAGCTGTAGGGCCGGTTCAAATCCCAGCATCACGCCCACGTGCTTTATTAACCATGGACGATATGGGCATGAGTCATGGGGGGAAAAGCGATCAACATGCTGGCCATCAAATGACTATGCAACATGACATGCCGGCTATGCCTGAGATGAAAAAAGAGACGAGTCAGGCTAATCATGATTCTACAATGATGAAAATGGACCATGACATGAAAGATATGTCACCTGACGGGCATGACCATTCTATGATGCACATGAAGCATGACATGTCGGCCATGTCTGAAATGAATCATGATATGCAAACTATGTCATCTAGCGAACATGATCACGCTATGATGAATATGAATCATGAGATGCTATCTCAATCTGAGAATAAGCCTAAAAATGATGAACCCGTTTATGGCTGGGCAAATGCTTCAACACCAGCAGGTATGAAAGCACTGCAATATAGTGATTTGCAGTCTTTAACACCGCAGCCAGATACTCGTGCGCCCGAGCGTGAATTAGTCATTCGTTTAGGGGGCAACATGGAACGTTATATCTGGACTATTAATGGTAAGAAATTTAACGAAGCTGAACCATTACAAGTTAAATATGGCGAACGTATTCGCTTGAAGTTTGTAAATGACAGCATGATGGCTCATCCAATGCATTTACATGGCATGTTTATGCAATTGGAAAATGGTCAACAAGCTGAAAACTTACCAAATAAACATACCATTATTGTTCCACCTGGAAAGACCGTTACTGCGTTATTGACAGCCGATGCTTTGGGAGAATGGGCGATTCATTGTCATTTGCTCTATCACATGAGTGCGGGAATGATGAATAAGTTGATTGTTGCTCAAGTAAATGACAGCCAACAACCAGCTCAATCACAGCCACCTGTTCAATCTGAAAATGAGAAAGGAGCTAGTCATGCGCATCACTAAGTTATTTTCTCAAATGATATGTTGCGGTGCTTTCTCGGGTATATCTTTATTTGCTTTTGCTCAAGAACCTTTAACACACGATCATTTACGCGAACATGGTGGACAGGTTTATCAAGCAACTAAGATTGATACTGGCTGGACTCAAAATGAAGAGGGTGAAGGCAGTTTTTCTTCTGAATTGGAAAGCTGGGTGGGAACGGATGAAAATAAATTGTTCATTAAAGCCCATGTTGAAAAGGCCGAGTCGGAAGATGCCAATTATGGCGGTTCAGTACTTTATAGCCGCAATATAGCTGATTATTGGGATGTACAGGCTGGGGTAAACTATGAACGTTTACAACGGGAAGACGAAAAGCAAGAACGTTGGGCTGGTGTAGTGGGTTTACATGGCATGGCGCCTTACTTTTTTGAAACCGATGCTTATCTTTATGCAGGTGAAGATCAGTTATGGAAGTTGAGCCTAGAGACTGAAAGAGATTTGCTTTTTACCCAAAAGTTGATTGGTAAGCCCTATTTAAAAGCAAGCGTTGTTTTGCAAGATGAATCTCGCTATGCCAGTAAAACGGGATTATCGAGTTTACAGGCAGGTTTTCAAACCCGTTATGAAATCAATAAAAAGGTCATGCCATTTGTTGATGTCGGCTATGGTTATGAAAAAGGTTTAAAACAAACTGCTTGGCAAACTGGAACCGACTCTGAAAATGGTTGGTATTATGGTGCAGGTTTAACACTTAAATTTTAATTGCCGAACAAAAAGTAAGCTTAATGACATGCCATTAGTTTATACTAATGGCATTGTTTTTTGTGTCAGTTATGGTGCAAAGATGGCTTTAGAAAAACAAGAGAATCAAATAAATGTAAATAAAAGCTGCTCAAGCTGTGGGTGTTCAAGCGTAGCAACTCAGGAATATTCTATGCCGAGTGAACCTATGGCAAATAAAATCCAATGGGTGAGTTATTACCATATTCCTCACATGGATTGTGCAGCAGAAGAGCAGATGGTGCGAATGGCGTTAGCACCTTATGCTGGCCATATTCAAGAACTTGAATTTGATTTGCCTGCTCGGCATTTAGCGGTGTATCACAGTACAGAAGCTGAAAAAATTACCCAAAGTCTGCAACGCCTAGGTTTAGGGGCAGAGTTACAGCAAACTCAACCTCACTATGAACCCGTTGAAAAGCCTAAAAAGGTACGTGTTAGCTCTTCAGCCAATGCAGCACAAAAACAGGTTTTACAATGGTTGTTACTTATTAATGCAGTGATGTTTTTTATCGAATTTATGGCAGGCATCATTGCGTCATCAACAGGATTAATTGCTGACTCACTCGATATGTTTGCCGATGCGGCAATTTATGGAATTGCTTTATTTGTGGTGGGTAAAAACCTCAATGCTCAATTAAAGGCTGCACATATTTCCGGATGGTTTCAGTTTGGCTTAGCCATGATTGTGTTAGTTGATGTATTACGTCGTTTTATATACGGCAGTGAACCTGTTTCAATTCTCATGATTTTAATTGGTGGTTTAGCGCTTGCAGCCAATGTTAGTTGTCTTCATTTAATGAGAGATCATAAGGAGAGTGGGGCACATATGAAGGCGAGTTATATATTCTCTGCCAATGATGTCATCGTAAACTTAGGTGTCATTATTGCGGGAATATTAGTTGCAATCACTGGCTCTCGTTATCCTGATTTAATTATTGGATTGATTATTGTTTTGTTTGTTTTAAATGGTGCTCGGAAAATTCTACAACTCAAAAATGAATAATATTTTCTGATAAAGGCAAGCTTGAGTTCGGGTTTGCCTTCATTTTTTATTTTAAAGTAAACTGAGTCTTCACATAAGGAGGAACGACCTCCCCCATAATGGGTAATCATGTCGGGACGACCTGACACTATAAAAATTAGTGAATGTTATGGCTTGGGCTATTTTAATTTTAGCAGGTGTATTTGAAATCATTTGGGCATATTCTATGAAAATGTCTGAAGGTTTTACACGTTTAACCCCTAGTGTTATTACCGTAGTTTTTATGATTTTGAGTGTAGTTCTACTTTCAATATCAATGAAAACTTTACCTCTTGGTACTGCTTATACGGTTTGGACAGGCATAGGTGCAATTGGATCATTTTTAGTGGGTATATTTTTTCTTCATGAGCCTATTGGTGCAATGAGAATGATTGCCGCTGTACTGATTGTATCGGGACTGGTTCTAATGAAAATTTCGTCTCCATCTTAAAAGGATAAAGTATGTTGCTGTCTTATAAGTATATCAATTCGCCTGTTGGGCAATTAAAACTAGTTGCGAATGAAAATGCTTTGGTGGCAGTACTTTGGGACAATGAAAATCCAAAACGTGTTCGACTGGCAGAGCTGGTCGAACAAGCTGAGCATCCGGTTTTATTAAAAACTGAGCAACAGTTAAAAGAATACTTTGAAGGCAAACGCCGTGAATTTACATTGCCATTAGATTTTGAAGGTACAGCATTCCAAAAACAGGTGTGGACCGCATTACTCAGCATTCCTTATGGCGAAACAAGAAGTTATAAAGAAATTGCTGTTCAAATTGGAAATGAAAAAGCAGTGCGAGCAGTAGGGGCTGCCAATGGTAAAAACCCAATTTCGATTATTGCACCTTGTCACCGAGTCATTGGCGCGGGTGGTGCTTTAGTGGGTTTTGCTGGTGGTCTTGATAAGAAAGATATTTTATTAAAATTAGAGCAAAAATAAGCTATTTTTAGCGCTCGATTTTTTCAGGCTTTTCTAATAAGCTGTCAATACTGATATTTCATATAAAGCGGGTTTTATGACCTCGCTATTTTCTGAAATATTGATCTTTTCATAACAAACTCTGGATGTTCTAAAAATGGCTGTCGGCGACGTAACAATGCCACAAATGCATGTGGTAAAAGGTGTAAAAATTGGCTCAACAGAAGCATATGTACGTTACCAAAACCGACGAGATTTAGTCATTTTTGAGTTTGCAGAAGGTTCAAATGTTGCGGGTGTATTTACTCAAAACGCCTTCTGTGCAGCACCTGTTCATGTCTCTAAAGCTCATCTTGCTCAAGGCAATCCTCGTTATTTAGTAATTAATACAGGTAATGCCAATGCGGGTACTGGACCTACAGGCTTAAAAAATGCTCAAGCTACTTGCGCGAAGTTAGCTGAGCTTGCTGGTGTGAACAGTTTTGAAGTACTTCCGTTTTCTACAGGGGTAATCGGTGAGCAGCTTCCAATGGAACGTTTACTTGCTGGTCTTCAACCTGCATTAAATAGCGTACAAGATGCTGCTTGGAATGATGCAGCAAATGGCATTATGACGACAGATACAGTTCCTAAAGGTGCATCTGAACAATTTGAACTTGATGGCATTACTTATACCATGACTGGTATTAGTAAAGGTGCTGGAATGATCCGTCCAAACATGGCAACCATGTTGAGCTTTGTTGCTACAGATGCGCCTATTAGCCGCGATTTAGTCCAAAAGCTATTAAAGACAACGGTTGAGCATTCATTTAACCGTATTACCATTGATGGTGATACTTCAACAAATGACTCTTGTATTTTTGTGGCGACTGGTCAGGCTGGTGGCACTGAAATTACATCAGACAGCGATGCGCGCTACGCAAAAGTATTAGAAGTGCTTGCTCGTGTCATGAACTGTTTAGCACAGTTAATTATACGTGATGGCGAAGGTGCGACCAAGTTCATTACTGTTGCGGTAGAGGGTGGTGGTAACACTCAAGAGTGTTGTGACATTGCGTATAGCATTGCACATTCTCCACTCGTTAAAACTGCACTGTTTGCATCTGACCCGAACTGGGGACGTATTTTAGCGGCAATTGGCTATGCAGGAGTGAAAGACTTAGACGTGTCTAAAATTCAGGTGTGGTTAGATGACGTTCAAATCTGTAAAGATGGTGGTGCAGCCGAGGACTATACCGAAGAAGCGGGTGCGCGCGTTATGGCACAAACCGAAATTACCATTCGCGTTGATTTAGGTCGCGGTCAAGCCAAGGACACAGTCTACACCTGCGATTTATCTTACGACTACGTCAAGATTAATGCAGATTACCGTTCGTAAATATTCAGTTATAATCAAGCCTCGACAAAGAGGCTTTTTTATTAGCCCCAGCTTTTGATATTAAATGATTCAATCTAGTAAATCATTTAAGCAGTAACGTTATATGCGAGCAGGTATGCCAGCATGAAGGATAGAGAAGACGTTTTATGAGTGATGCGACTTTAATTGCCAACGATGCAAAAAACATTGTACAAGCGCATTTAGACCGTTTAGGTGAACCAAAAGACAACCGCCTAAGTGAAGAAGCAAAACAACAAAAGTTTGCACAGATCGAAGCAGAGCTCAAAAAACGTGATGCTGTCCTTGTTGCTCACTACTATTGCGATCCCGATGTACAAGAACTTGCAGAAAAAACAGGTGGATGCGTTTCTGACTCTTTAGAAATGGCCCGTTTTGGACGAGATCATGCAGCCTCTACACTGGTTGTAGCTGGTGTTAAGTTTATGGGGGAAACAGCTAAAATTCTGTCTCCAGAAAAAACAATCCTGATGCCGACACTTGAAGCAACTTGTTCACTTGACTTAGGTTGTCCAGTCGATGAGTTCACAGCATTTTGTGATCAACACCCTGACCACACCGTAGTGGTTTATGCCAATACATCGGCTGCTGTTAAAGCACGTGCGGATTGGGTAGTGACTTCCAGCTGTGCAGTTGAAATTGTTGAGCACCTAGACAGTTTGGGCGAAAAAATTATTTGGGCACCAGATCAGCACTTAGGTCGCTATATTCAAAAGAAAACTGGTGCAGATATGTTGCTTTGGGATGGCGCATGTATTGTGCATGAAGAATTCCGTGCACGTGGCATTGCCAACATGAAAGCACTGTATCCAGACGCTGCTGTATTGGTACATCCAGAGTCGCCAGAGTCGGTAGTAGAAATTGCCGATGCGGTAGGTAGTACTTCTCAACTCATTAAAGCTGCACAGACTTTGCCAAATGAAAGACTCATTGTGGCAACTGACCGTGGTATTTTCTACAAAATGCAGCAAGCAGTACCAGATAAGATTTTAGTTGAAGCTCCAACGGCGGGTGAGGGAGCAACTTGTCGTTCATGTGCGCATTGTCCGTGGATGGCAATGAATGAACTCGACGGAATTTTAGAAGTTTTACAAAAAGGCGATCAAGAAATACACGTTGATCCAGCGCTTGCTGAACGTGCCAAAATGCCTTTAGATCGAATGTTAGCCTTTAGTGCATCGTTAAAACGTTAAAAAGCCTCAAAATGCTTGTTAAATATACATTTGATAAGGATTTTTAACTTTTTTTGACAATAGGTGTTGACGTCTGAGGGCGTCGCGCCTAGAATGCACACCGTACCGCACGATGTGCGATACAGCAAAAGCTGAGATAGATCGGAGCATAGCACAGCCTGGTAGTGCACCTGGTTTGGGACCAGGGGGTCGTAGGTTCGAATCCTACTGCTCCGACCACTTAAAAGAATATTTTAAGATCGGCGAAGTATCGCATGATAAGCATCATCGGTTAAGCGCCTGTAGCTCAGTTGGATAGAGCATCCGCCTTCTAAGCGGATGGTCACAGGTTCGAATCCTGTCAGGCGCGCCATTTGGTAGCTTGGTACATAGAACTTATTTGATGGTGGATGTAGCTCAGTTGGTAGAGCCCTGGATTGTGATTCCAGTTGTCGCGGGTTCGAATCCCGTCATTCACCCCAATTTCGGAGCATAGCACAGCCTGGTAGTGCACCTGGTTTGGGACCAGGGGGTCGTAGGTTCGAATCCTACTGCTCCGACCATATTTAAAAGCGTTCAAGCTTTCTCAAATATTGAAAATAATTTCTTCTAGTCTTACAGACAGAAGGAATTTTTTTGTTTTTATATATTTAAATTTTAATTCATACACACTCCAATATTTGAACTTGTTTAAATAAGTTCTGTTCTCTGCTATTGATATTTCTGCCTTAACTCATCTTTTTCTTGTTCTGATAAAAATGCGATTTTAAGTCCATTTTGTTGAGCTATATAAATTTGCTCAGGACTTAAACCTGCCAGTGGAGCAGCAGTTAAATATTCATGTTGTATTTCAATACCTTCAACAGCAGGGTCATCTGTATTAATGGTGGCAAGCACACCATGTTCTAAAAAAGTCTTTAATGGATGTTCTGCTAAAGAAGGCACTGTGTTGGTTTGAATATTTGAGGTGAGACAAGATTCAATACCAATCTGGTGTTTTGCCAAATAATCTAAAAGTTTTAAATCTTGAACCGCTTTAACACCATGCCCAATCCGTTCGGCACCTAATTCTTCAATGGCTTGCCAAATACTCTCTGGGCCAGCAGCTTCGCCTGCATGTACCGTAATGTGCCAACCTGCATCACGCGCTTTTTTAAAGTGTTCAATAAATAAATTGCCCGGAAAACCAAGCTCATCTCCAGCAAGATCCAACGCTTTAATATCATTTTTATGGGCGAGTAGAGCATTTAACTCTTTTTCACAGGCTTCTTGGCCAAAAGTACGGCTCATAATGCCAATTAAATTCGCTTTTACCCCGTAAGCTTGGCTACCTTCTTTTACGCCAGCAATAACTGCTTCAACAACCCCTTCAAGTGGAAGTTGATGGGTCATTCCCATATAACCCGGTGAAAAACGTAACTCTACATAGTCTAGGCCTTGCTGTGCTGCATCTTGCATATTTTCAAATGCAATACGTTTGCAGGCATCTAGGCTTGCTAATACTTTTACTCCCCAATCGAGCTTAGATAAAAAACTTAATAAGTCAGGTTGGTTATCCATCACTTGTACGTGTGGTCGCAAAGATTCAATGTCGTAAGCAGGCAAATCTAAATGGTATTGTTGGCCTAATTCTAAAATAGTTTGAATGCGGATGTTGCCATCAAGATGACGGTGTATATCTGTAAGCGGGAGCGTTTTTGTAATCATAGATTTCTTCTTATCTGTTTGCATCAATTCATCATGCCTGTTTAGAGCCACTGATAAAAGTTTGGTTTTGCTATGTTTTTGTGAAAAGCGTTGAGTTGAGTTTTTTGAACTTACTATATTTGTATAAGTTTTAATTTTGATGACATTGTTCTGGCCTAAGAAGATAACGCAGTCTGTGTAAGATACAAGCACCAAGATTTTTATTGTTTTTAATTTCGCTGAGCCTGTTTTTGTTGACTCTTCAAGAGTAGATTGGCTGAAGAATGGTCATTGGTATTTTGGCTTTTACTTGTAAAGATGAAGAAAGGCTTGCTAAAGACCAAACCGATAAAGCGATTAATTTATCTGTAGAAATCTATTTCTGGCAAGTAAATGAAAAAGAAGAAATAGGAAGCACTCAAATGAAGTCGGTACTTTGTCATCAAGCAACATTACAAGTAGTGGATCAACCAAACTTAACACCTGCAAAAGGGCAAGTTTTATTGGAAGTGGTGCGATGCGGGATCTGTGGTTCAGATTTACATATGCAGCACCACTGCGACCACATGCATGATTTGGCTGCACGTGTAGGGTTTAATGGTTTAGCGAAGTCCACAGACCCGTTTGTACTAGGACATGAGTTTTGCGGCAAGGTTTTAGACTACGGTCCAAAAACACGTCATAAATTTAAAGCCGACACACTCGTTTGTGCAATGCCGCTTTTAAACGTTGATCAGCATGGTTATTTGTCTACAGGCCTTTCTCCAAATGCTTCGGGTGGCTATGCCGAGCAAGTATTGGCTCAATCAAGCTTGATATTTGAAGTACCGAATGGTCTAGATGCAGATAGTGCTGCCATGACTGAACCTATGGCAGTTGCATTGCATGCGGTTCGCCGTAGCCGCGTAAAAACTAGTGAACCTGCGATTGTGGTCGGTTGTGGTCCTGTCGGGCTAGGTGTCATATTAATGCTTAAAGCAGCGGGGGTTAAAACCGTAGTTGCCAGTGACTTTTCTCCAAACCGCCGTAAGCTTGCCGAGCAATGTGGTGCGGATATTGTGGTAGACCCTAAAGAGACATCGCCATTTGCCAACTGGAAAGAGTTTGGTTTACTTGGCAATGTTTCTGATGCCATTAACATGGGCATGGGACTGTTTGATAAGTTACAAGCGACTCGCTTACCATGGTGGCATGGATGGCGCATGATTGATAAATTAGGCGCTCTGCCAAAACGCCCTGTTATTTTTGAGTGTGTTGGCGTACCGGGCGTTTTACAGCAAATTATTGAAGGTGCACCTTTATTTTCCCGAATTGTTGGGGTGGGCGTGTGCATGCAAAGTGACAAAATAGAACCAGCACTTGCGATTAATAAAGAGTTAGAAATTCAGTTTGTATTGGGATACACGCCGCTTGAGTTCCGAGATGCGCTACATATGATTGCAGAAGGTAAAGTGAACTGTTCACCGCTCATTACAGGTGTTGTTGGCCTAGAAGGTGTTACGAGTGCATTTGAAGCGTTACGTGATCCTGAACAACATGCCAAAATCTTAATTGACCCGAAACGTAGCGGTTCAGATATTCAATTAATGAAACATTAATTTCAAAGCCATTTACGCTTAACTAAAAAGATTGTGATCTTATTAATCACAATCTTTTTTTATATGTATAGATCGCGATATTGGGTATAAAGAAAGGCTATTGAGTTAATTTGAATTACTCTTTAGTTGTTCTAGTTCTTGGTAAATCCACTCAACAAATTTTTGAATAGTCGGTGAGATGTCTTGGCTCGAATGAATAAGGTAATACTTTCGGCTGCCTTTTAGTTTTTTATTGGAAACAATCACCAGTTCCTTTTTTTGTAGTTCAGACTCAATCAACATTTGTGGAATTAAAGCCATTCCCATGTCATGGCTGGCAGCAACCGCAAGCATTGAAAATAACTCATGGCGTTGTCCATCAAAAGGTTTCGGGTGTTGCATCTGATGAGTCAGAAACCATTCTTGCCAAATACTAGGCCGAGTGGTTTGTTGTAGTAGGGGGATTTTTAATAAATCTTCTGGACTTAAATCATAGGTATTTTCATTAATCATCACAGCATCTGGAAAATACTTTTCGATTAGCCTTGGCGAGCACACAGGTACAATTTCTTCATCCATTAAATAATGCGCTTGTATGCCGGGCCAGTGGTCAATTTGCTGCTGCGTACCTGCAAAAATCGCAGCGTCAAAAATATTGTCATTAAATAAAAAGGGCTTGGTACTGGTTTCTAAGTGAACCGTAATTTCAGGGTGTTTTTGATTTAAAAGATGGAGCTTGGGTAACAGCCAACGCGTTGCGAAGGTAGGAACTACACCTAACTTTAATGTTCCACCTAAACCTTTATGAGAAATCACATCGGCCGTACATTTCTCTAGCCCTAACAAGTAGGGTTTAATGCTTTTAAAATACTGTTGACCAGCAATGGTGAGTTCAACACCATGCCGAGTACGTATAAAGAGTTCAACGCCCAAGAAATCTTCTAACTGCTGAATTTGGCGCGAGACTGCACTTTGGGTAATACATAACTCTTGCGCAGCATAGGTATAACTTAGATGTTTTGCTGCACTTTCAAAGCAGATTAGACCCTGAATAGACGGGATGCTTCTTCGCATAAATAAATCCTTTTATTTGTCGTCATATTTCAAAACAGCATATGACCTAAATGCAGATATCCGAGTTTAGTATAAAAATAAGCCATTTTTAATGAAATACAACGAATTAAATATTTAAATTTAAACCTTCTTATTTTAAATATGCGTAAGTCGCATATCTGCATGAACATTTATCGTTTGATTACTGAATTTTTCACGCATAACATCGAGTTAAATAAAGAAGATCCAATTAAGCAGAGGATGCGATGAATCACATGGTGACAACAAAAAAAGCAAAAGTTCAATTTAACTGGAAAGACCCATTTTTAATTGAGCAACAGCTTAGCCCAGATGAGCGCATGATTCGTGATGCGGCTCATGCCTATTGCCAAGAACGTTTGCAACCCCGCGTACTTGAACAATTCCGTCATGAAACAACAGATCCTTCCATTTTTCGTGAAATGGGGGAGCTCGGCTTACTGGGGCCAACCATTCCCGAGCAATATGGTGGCGCGGGTTTGAACTATGTGAGTTATGGTTTGGTTGCGCGCGAAATTGAATATGTCGACTCGGGCTACCGCTCTATGGCGAGCGTGCAAAGCTCATTGGTGATGGTTCCGATTCATGAGTTTGGTACCGAAGAGCAAAAGCAAAAGTACTTACCTAAACTTGCCACTGGTGAATACATTGGCTGTTTTGGTTTGACCGAACCTGATCATGGTTCAGACCCAGGTAGTATGATTACCCGTGCTAAAAAAGTTGACGGTGGTTATCGTTTAAGTGGCGCAAAAATGTGGATTACCAATAGCCCAATTGCCGATGTATTTGTTGTTTGGGCAAAAGAAGTTTCTGCTGAAGGTAATGTGGGGGATATTCGCGGTTTCATTTTAGAAAAGGGCTGGGAAGGTTTATCTGCGCCTGCCATTCATGGCAAGGTCGGTTTACGTGCATCGATTACAGGCGAAATTGTAATGGATAACGTTTTTGTGCCTGAAGAAAATGCGTTCCCTGAAATTCGAGGTTTAAAAGGTCCATTTACCTGTCTAAATAGCGCCCGCTATGGTATTGCATGGGGGGCAATGGGTGCTGCCGAGTTCTGTTGGCATACCGCACATCAATACACCATGGACCGTAAACAATTTGGTCGCCCGTTGGCTGCAAATCAGTTGATTCAAAAGAAATTGGCAGATATGCAAACTGAAATTGCTTTGGGTTTACAGGCAGCTTTACGTTTTGGCCGTATGAAAGATGAAGGCATTGCATCAGTTGAAGGTACATCTTTAATTAAGCGTAATAACTGTGGAAAGGCACTTGATATTGCTCGTATGGCACGTGACATGATGGGTGGAAACGGCATTAGTGACGAGTTTGGTGTGGCACGTCATTTGGTCAATCTTGAAGTCGTAAATACCTATGAAGGCACACATGACGTTCATGCCTTGATTTTAGGTCGTGCACAAACAGGCATAGCCGCATTTAGTAACTAACTCATTCATTTTTAAAGGTAGAGGTGTTCTTTCGGGAGCACCTGTAGGGATTTTTACGCAAAAATTTATGGAAAATGACAAGATTCATCGTAAGGATACTCATGTGAAGATGTGCCTCTGTGTACTTAAAACCAAATGTAAGATTATGAAAATATAGAAGATTAAGTCATACAGAAAACATAAGTAGGCTGCCGATGACTCATTTGGGAAAATGAGGAACTAAAGATGAACAATGACGTTCAAGTAATATCGAAAGAGTTGAGAACTACATTTCCAAGTAACCTTGGAACATATGAAAAGATTGGACCTCATACATGGAAATGGGCGTTGTTATTTGCCTATTTTGCGATGGTGGTCGATGGTATTGATATTATGCTGCTGTCTTATAGCTTGACCAGTTTAAAAGCAGAGTTTGGGTTAAGTACCTTTCAAGCGGGTGCCTTAGGTAGTGCTTCTTTGGCAGGTATGGGTATTGGCGGTATTTTGGGTGGTTGGGCATGTGACAAGTTTGGTCGCGTACGGACCATTGCCAACTCGGTGACTTTCTTTTCTGTAGCGACTTGTTTGTTAGGCTTTACGCAAAGCTTCGAGCAATTTATGGCTCTACGCTTTATAGGTGCTTTAGGAATCGGAGCACTCTATATGGCCTGTAATACCTTAATGGCTGAATATGTACCGACTACTTACCGTACCACGGTATTGGGCACGTTACAGACGGGTCAGACCGTAGGTTATATTGCTGCAACGTTATTAGCTGGTGCAATTATTCCAGATCATGGCTGGCGCGTTTTGTTCTTCCTGACCGTAGTACCTGCTTTCGTTAATATTTTCCTGCAACGATTTGTGCCAGAGCCAAAATCTTGGCAGCTCACCAAAATTGAAAGCTTACAAGGCAATAGACAACCTAAGGAAATGGTCGTGGCTGAAAAGCCAAAAAGTAGCAGTATCTATAAGCAAATCTTTAATAACTTTAAGCACCGTAAAATGTTTTTGTTGTGGATGACCACAGCATTCTTCTTGCAGTTTGGTTATTACGGCATTAACAACTGGATGCCAAGTTATTTAGAAACAGAAGTGCATATGAACTTTAAAAATTTAACCAGTTATATGGTGGGTTCATATACAGCAATGATTCTAGGCAAAATTTTAGCGGGTTATCTTGCTGATAAATTTAACCGCCGTGCTGTTTTTGTGTTTGGAACAATTGCCAGCGCTGTGTTTTTGCCAATCATTATTTTCTTCAATACCCCTGACAATATTTTGTATTTATTAATCACCTTTGGCTTCTTATATGGCATTCCATACGGTGTAAATGCGACTTATATGGCTGAAAGTTTTTCAACCGATGTACGCGGAACAGCCATTGGCGGTGCTTATAACATTGGTCGTGTCGGCGCAGCGATTGCACCAGCCACCATTGGTTTCTTGGCATCGGGTGGAACTTTTGCCATGGCCTTTATTGTGATGGGTGCTGCGTATTTTGTTGCAGGGGTATTGCCAGGCTTATTCATTAAAGATCGTCAGTACGATCCACAAAGACAATCATAAACAATGACAGGGAGGTGCATTAGCGCCTTCTAAAAAGATAAGGGTATCGTTATGGGTGCATTACAAGGAATTCGAGTTTTAGATTTAAGTCGTGTGCTTGCAGGGCCGTGGTGTGGGCAAATCTTGGCAGACCTTGGCGCGGAAGTGATTAAAATTGAACGTCCTCGAGTCGGTGATGACACCCGTATGTGGGGACCACCGTGGATGCCCGATCAAGATGGAAACATGACCCGTGAATCTGGTTATTTCCAATGTACCAACCGCAATAAATATTCGGTTGCGGTGGACATTACCACACCCGAAGGTCAGGCCTTAATTTATGAAATTGCCAAGACTGCCGACGTGGTAATTGAAAATTATAAGACAGGGTCTTTGGCTAAATATGGTTTGGACTATGCTTCCTTAAGTGAGTTAAACCCAAATATTGTGTATTGCTCGATTACCGGTTTTGGGCAAGATGGCCCACGTGCAGAAGAGCCCGGCTATGATTTTATTATTCAGGGTATGTCTGGCTTAATGAGCATTACTGGCGAGCCTGATGATGCGGCAGGTGGCGGGGCGCAAAAGGTTGGTGTGGCTGTGGTCGATATTCAAACTGGTTTATATTCAACCATTGCCATTCAGGCCGCATTGATTGCACGCTCGCACACGGGACGCGGTCAATATATTGATATGTCACTCCTTGATGTACAGGTCGCGGCACTGGCAAATCAGGGAATGAATTATTTAGCTTCAGGGAAAGCCCCACAACGCATGGGTAATCAACACCCAAGTATTGTGCCGTATCAAACTTTTAAGGCTAAAGATAAAGAATTTATTATTGCTTGCGGTAACGACAAACAGTTTAAAGATTTGTGTATTGCGATTGGTTATCCAGAGTTACTCGAAAATGAAAAGTTTGTGCGTAATCAGGACCGCGTAAAGTATCGAAATGAACTGATTCCTTTATTGTCGGAGCACTTTTTGCAGAAAACTGCTAAAGAATGGGTCGACATGATTCATGCGCTTAAAGTACCAGTAGGTGTTATTAACTCTATTGAAGATGCTTTGGCTGAACCACAAATCGTACATCGCAATTTGGTGGTGAACATTCCCCATCGTTTAAATGAAAACTTCCAAACCATAGGCTCACCTATCAAACTGTCTGATACTCCCGTTGAATATCATCATGCGCCGCCAGAGCTATGTGAACATACCGCTCAAATCTTATCGAGATTTAAAACAGCAGAAGAGCTTGCTGCATTAAAAGAGAAGGGTATTATTGATGGAAAAATTGCTTAAGCGATTACCGTTTTCAATATGGCCATTCAATTATCATTGTAGTTGAATATAAAAAACCGCTTTTATAGCGGTTTTTTATTAGGAAGTTTTTCTAATCTTGAACTTATGACTTCTTAGAAATACGTTCTTCGATGGCAAATTTGAGTAAAGAAGCGCTGCGGTAAAAACCGTGTGCGAACTTTCCAAACGGCATGGTAATAAAGAACGTCATGACCGTAGCTAAATGGAAAATCAGTAAAAGTGCCATGTAAGGGGTATTGCGAAATGCCATGAGGGCTAAGCCTGAAGCACTGACTAAAATTAAAAGGAAAATAAAGCCTCGATCTACAGGTTTTTGCTCGCGGTCACCATGTAGTGGGTGGCGTTTAAGGTTTAAATAGAGCAGGCCCGATGGTCCAATCACTAAGCCAAGCCCACCCAACGTACCCAAAATAACAGGCAAGCTAAAGATAGGGTAAGGCGCATGTAGGTTAAGGAAATAGTGATATAAAGTCGCTACACCTGTAGCTGCAAAGCAGAGCATAAAGCCATAAAAGGTGAGGTGATGGAACACGCGGCGGATTTGGGTGTAACGGTCATCCTGTTCATTACAGCCTTTGCCATGTCCACCATCTAAATATTTAAGCGTTAATACATTTTGAGAGGCTTGAACTAGGTCGGGTTTCTCAACTTTGCCGTGAATGACTTTAGAGGTTTGACGCCAGAATTTACTAATGCCAATGCCGAGCAAAACAATCGCAACTGTAAAGGTCACTCCAAAAAGTAGAGCTAGAAAGTTATGCGGGAAAATCGCATAGAAATTACCTTGATAGCCTGCAAACAGGTCAGTGCCTTTGTACCACACCACAGCTAACATGCATAAAAAGAAAATAGCTGATAATGCTGAGACAAAAGGAATTCCTACAGACTTATAAAGTCGGCCTAAAGGCTGAGGGGTCGCAAACTCTTGGTAAGTTTCCAAACGTACTTGCGCCATCGCTTTTGGAATATTTACACCAAACTCATGTGGCGGGGCATATTGGCAAGCATGTAAACAAGCACCACAGTTATGGCAGAGGTTTGCCATGTAATGAATATCGGCTTGGTTAAACTCAAGACGTTTGGTCATGGCCGCAAAAACAGCACAAAAAGACTCACAGTAACGACAAGCATTACAAATTTGTAGGGCTCTTTGAACTTCCTGCTCGTGGTCAGAGAGCTGAACAACTGGAATTAGGGCTTTGGTACTAGCATTCATGTTCAACTCCTTGTGTAAGTGCATAGTGGGCTGCATTTTTTCCGGCAATGCGACCAAAGGTTGTGCCAATCGACATACCAACACCTGCGGTATAACCTTGACCGAGTACGTTACCTGCCATCATTTCACCTGCGACAAACAGGTTGCGGCTTGGCTTATTGTTAAAACGCACCGCAGCATCGTCTTCGACTTTTAAACCTAAATAGGTAAAGGTAATGCCGGGTTTAAGGGCATAGGCATAGAAAGGTGGCTGATCGAGAGGGACAGCCCAATGGGTTTTGTTGGGAACAATATTTTCGGTGGTGCAGTCATCTAAAACCGTGTGGTTAAAGGTGCCTTGCACACAGGCTTGATTAAATTCTTCTACGGTGTGGCATAAGGTTTTTGCATCTAGCCCGATTTTTTCGGCCAGTTCTTGAATGCTATTTGCTTTTACACCCGCAAACACAGGTGGCATAAAGCGCCCAATCGCTTTTGAGTCGATAATCGAATAGGCAATTTGCTGTGACTGTTTGGCAACAAGGCGGCCCCAAATCGCATAACGTTTTGGCCAGAAGTCTTCGCCCTCATCGTAAAAACGTTCGGCTTTGTTATTGACCACAATACCCAGTGAAACGCAGTCAATACGAGTGCAGATGCCGCCGTCATATAACGGTGCGCGTGCATCTACGGCGACACAATGCGATTGCGATGGGTCACCAATAATATCGGCGCCTTGATCTATCATAAATTTGAGTAAGTTGCCTTGATTAAAGCGAGTTCCACGGATAATGAAATTATCGGCAGGCCATTCGCCGTTTTCATTTTGCCCCCATGCTTCTCTTAACCATTCCAAATTTGACTCAAAACCACCTGCGGCCAATACACAGCTTTTTGCTTTAAAAACACGACCATCTTCCGCAATTGCGGCTTCAAAATGTCCTTGGTTTAACTTTAGATCTTTAATTTTTGTGTTGTATAAAATTTCGATGCCAAGTTCTTGGGCACTACGGTAATACGCATTAATAAGAGCTTTACCACCACCCATAAAAAAGGCATTGGTACGTGCAACATGCAAAGCACCCGATAGTGGTGGCTGAAAATTCACACCATGTTTACGCATCCAGTCGCGGCAGGTCGCCGTGCTACGAATGACCAGACGAGCTAAGTGCTCATTAGTTTTGCCCGCAGTCACTTTAAGTAGGTCTTGCCAATATTCTTCTTCGGGGTAGGCATCGACTAATACATCTTGAGGGGCATCATGCATGCAGCGAAGGTTACGAGTGTGTTGTGAGTTACCACCACGCCATTCTTTAGGCGCTGCTTCTATGACAAGCACAGAAGCGCCGCTTTCTTTTGCCGTGAGCGCGGCACACAGTGCGGCATTCCCACCACCAATCACAATTACATCATGCATGGATTTCTCCCTTTCTCAGCTAAGGCTAATGTAGCTTTAAAAGGGAAGGTGAAGTGAGAGGCTAAATTTGAATGGATGTTTAGTAAAAATAAACACTAAGCGCTTAAGTGTTTATGAGTTCAGCACCGGGCCAACGCTTTTCATTAATTAAGTTAGTCACACAAGCACGAATTACTACTTTGGTGGCTAAAGTAGCAGGTGAGAGCTCTTCTTCAGACAAACTAATTAAATAGTTAATGCGTTCAATGGCAGGTTCTACAACGCGTAGCAAACATAAGTCTTGCCGTGAGTTTAATGATGCACCCGCAGGCTGGATGGTTGCCATTTCGAGTTGGCTAATGCTTTCCATTAACAAATGTAGCCCATCAATTTCATAGGCCACTTTAAGTTGATGAATTTTCTGTTCGAGCAACAAGCGCAGTCCATGTCGTTGGCTCGGCAAAATCAGGGGAAGTTCTTTAAGCTGTGAGTGGTTAATAATTTGAGTGTCGATACAGCTTTCAAGATGGTACTGACTCAGCACTTCTTTAGGCGAGATTAAAAACATTTGCTCTTTGACTAAAGGCTGTATGGCCCACTGTGGATCGACATCGTCACTAAAGATGATGGCAACATCGAGCTGCCTTGCATTAACTAAGGCTTTTAAGTCACCCGATAACCCTTCGATTAAACGGACTTTAATATCGGGATAACGGTTTCTCATGAGTTTTAAAAAATGCGTGCCTATAACGGCCGCAACACTCGGGGAAAAACCCACGGTGACATGACCACTTAAACGTGAGGAGTGCGCAGAGTCTACCGCATGGTCTAGGTGTCTAAGTGCCAGTTGAACCTGTTGAAAAAAAGCTAAACCCGCAGGGGTGGGAACCGTACCCAAAGCAGTACGTTGTAAAAGGCGAATAGAAAGCTCACTCTCTAATTTTGAGATTTGCTGACTTAATGCAGACGTTCCAATATCGAGATTTTTTGCAGCTTTACCCAAGCTTCCAGACTCGATCACTGCAATAAAGTACTTTAATTGTTTAAGTTCCACGGCAAATTCTACTTTGACCTTTGTTAATTATTCTACACTGGTTTATTGCTATACATTTTGTTCTATTACGCTGCGTAAACCGTTCAAAGAGTAAAGGCAACATCTGCTCAAGACGTTGCCTTTTAGAGCTTTTATTGTTTAACCTGCTCAAGACCCTGTTCTTCAATAATTTGTGTCGCTTGAGGCGATTTCACAAATTGAATAAGTTCTTTTGCGACTTTTGCATGCTGTGAGTTTTTACCAATACCAGCAGCAAACACGGTAACTTTTTGGTAAGGCGCAGGGATTGGACCAACTAACTCGACTTGACCATATTTGCCAGTAAAAGGTTTGATTTCACTAATTTGCTGGAAGCCAATATCAAACTGGCCTTCGGCAATACGTTTTGCAACGCGGTCGCCTACCACTTTTTCTGCTTTACTCGAAATTACTTTGTATTCGACAGGTGGGAAACTTGGGAAAACATCTTTTTCAAGATGTGTACCGCTCGCACTTGCTGAATAGCCGATGTGCTTGGCATTTAATAAAACTTTTTCAAATTTTGCCGCAGAGCTAATGTCTGGTTTTGGTGCACCTTTAGGCACAGCCATACCAATGCTTGAATTGACTAAAGCGCTTTGTGAATTTGGGTCGACATAACCTTTTTCTGCGAGTTTGCTTAGTTCAGGAGCAGCCAATACCACCACATCAAAGCGTTCACCACGATCGAGACGGTTTGGAATTGCAGTTGGCGATGCACCCATAGATGAACCAGAAGAAAGATGAACTTTGTGACCAGTTTGCTTTTCAAATATTGGAATGAGTTTTTCCATAGATGAATAGAAACCGCCAGAGCTAATCACTTCTAACGTATCTGCGTTAGCAAGCGTTGAACCTAAGCCTGCACCAGCTAGGCAAATGGTCATGAAGATAGGGGACTTTTTCATAGTATCTCACTTTTAATGACAGGAGAGCACAGTACGGAGACTTAAGATCTGCCGTACTGTTCATTAAAATTTCAGGTTAAGTAGTTAGTTGTTTTAAGCGCTAACCTTTGCAGGTTCAGCAATCGCGTCAGATTTGTTCTGCTTAGAACCGCGACATAGATATAAACTTGAGATGAGACTACATACCGCATCAAGCATGAGCCAGAACGCTGGTGTGCTTGCATTGCCAGTGTTTTCGACTAGGAAAGTACATGCCATTGGAGTCATACCACCAAAAATAGCGGCTGCAAGACTAAACGCTAAAGAGAAGCCAACGGTACGAACACGTTTTGGCATTACTTCGGCAAGTGTTGCGACCATAGTCCCGTTGTACATACCAAAGAAGAACGAGAAGTAAGCAAGGGTAATAAGTAGGTTTGAAAAACTAATGTCGCTCACCAACCAGCTTAAAACCGGATAGCTGGTAAAGATGGCAAGTGTAGTGATACCTACTAATACTGGACGGCGACCAATTTTGTCTGAAAGTAAGCCACCCATTGGTAACCAGAAGAAATTCGATAAACCTACAAACACGGTTGCTAAAAGGCTGTCTGTGACCGACATTTCTAAAGTACGTTTTGCATACACTGTGGTGTAAACCGTAATGAAATAGAAAGTTGTCGTAGTCATCGCACTCATCATCATGCCGGCAAGTACAATGCGCCAGTTGCTCGCCAATGTGCTGAAAATTTCTTTGGTTGAAGGATGAGTTTTTTGTGCTTTAAATGCTTCAGTTTCCTCTAAAGTACGGCGGAATAAGAAGATTAAAGGAATGATCAAACAACCGATTAAGAACGGAATACGCCAGCCCCATTCACTCACTTGTGCATGAGTTAAAACGGTGTTGAGCCAATAACCAAATAACGCTGCAAACACGACCGCAATTTGTTGGCTACCAGACTGCCAGCTAGTAATAAAACCACGGTTTTTATCGGTTGCAATTTCTGCAAGGTAAATCGACACGCCGCCAGATTCAACACCTGCCGAGAAGCCCTGTAACAGACGGCCAATGACCACCAAAATAGGGGCCATAATACCGATGGTGTCATAACCCGGTACAAAGGTAATTAAAATCGTACCGATAGCCATCAAGCTTAAAGTCACAATCAACCCTTTACGACGACCAATTCTGTCGACATAGGCACCCAAGAAAATAGCGCCAAGAGGACGCATAAGAAAGCCCGCAGCAAACACGGTAAATGTCATCATTAAAGAGACATATTCATTATCTGAGTGGAAAAATTTTGCTGCGATATAGGTGGCATAGAAACCAAAAAGAAAAAAATCGTACTGTTCTAAAAAGTTGCCACTCGTTACGTTTAATATTTTTTTAAAAGTAGCCCTACGGTTATTAACGACATCCATTGGAGACCTCCTTGGCCTGACAAAATGGAAACATTCACGATCTTCAAAGTTTGGACGTAAATTGATTCAATCAATAAACCTAAATAGGAAATGGGTTAGAGATGAGATTTAAAGGTGTCCTTGGTAGAAAATGTGATGCCTTGTTTCCAGTTAAAACTACACATCTATATTTCGATAAACAGAAAACCACTTATCATTCGTATAAAAATGTAATCTTAAAAAGCAGGGAGGAGTGAGAGGCGAAAATTAATTAGGTATTTAGAAAAATTAATGACCCTTTAAACAATAATTTCAGAACATGGCCAAATTTGGTTTTGAATTAACTCTTTCACACAGGCCTTAATGGCTGACTTGGCGGCAAGTGCAGCAGGTGATAATTCTTCTTCGGCAAGGCTTACTAAGTAGTTAATTCGTTCAACTTCAGGGTCGACAACCTTAAGCAATTGCAGCTTGTGTTTATACTCTTGCAGGCAGGCACTTCCGGGGCGAACACTGGCGAGGTCGAGGTGAATCAGGCTGTCCATAAGCAAATGCAAGCCATCAATTTCATAGACGACATTAAGCTGTCCAATCTTGTGCTCAAGCAGTTTCCGTAAGCTATGACGCTGACGTGGTAGCACTAAAGGAATATCACCAATTTGCTGCGATTGAACAATGCCGCTTTTAATACATTCGCTAAGGCCGTATTTTTCGAGTACTTCTTTGCGCGCCATTAAATACATTTGTTCGCGTACTAATGGCTGTATTGACCACTGCTTATCAATTTCATTGGTAAAAATAATGGCGATATCAAGCTGACGCGAATTAATCGACTGAATCAGATTTCCCGACAGCGTTTCCACAATCTCTAAACGAATATCTGGATAACGTTCAGACATTAGTTTCATTAAAGGGATGCCAATTAAAGCGGTAATGGTGGGCGGAAAACCAAGGCTGACATGACCTGACAAGCGTGCCGGATGTGCCGCATCTATGGCAAAGTTCACTTGACGCAAAATCAGTTGCGAGTGTTTTAAAAAGGCAAGACCTGCTGGGGTTGGGGTCACACCAAAAGCATTACGCTGTAATAAGCGAATGCTTAACTCTTGCTCGAGCTTACTAATTTGCTGACTAATCGCCGAAGCACCGACATCGAGTTTTTGGGCAGCTTTTCCAATACTGCCCGATTCAACGACCGTCAAAAAATACTTTATTTGCTTGATTTCCATAATAAATGTATTCGCTCATCATCCTTGATTTATAGAGATATGAAGGATTGGGAAATCTATCATGCGTTTTAATATTAACAGTAATATATAAAAAAGTTTCTTAAAAATTAACGAGCTATACTGAAACTTGGTAAAAAGCAGAATCATACCTAATACACATAAAAATTCACCTGTTATACAAGATAATTCAGCCTATTTTTTACTTTCTCATAGTGCTTTTGAGGAAGATCCACGCAAAACCCTATTTTTAGAATGGCTAAAAGCAGAGATGAATGAGAGTCAACATAAATTGCTTTAGGTTGAGCAGTTTTATTTAAAGATAAATTATTTAATTAATTGAAAATAATAATAAATTATAAAATTATAGGTATTAAAACGAGAGCCCCTTATGTCTCGTTTGTGCTGTCTAAAAACTCCAAAGATGAAAAATATTTAACTTCCTACTTATTTATAAAACCCTAAACATGAATTTCACTCAGTTTTGAATGAGACTAAATCATTTTTATTCATGTTGTGATTGCGGTATAAATCTATCCATGCTCTGAAGCGCTCCAGTCATTCACTTTTGATAAGACCACAAGGCACAAAACTGACAAGGCTGGAAAGTTCAAAAAGAGCAAAAAGATTTTTTAGGTTTATCTCAGAAATTAGGGTACTGATCACAATGAGTAAAGAATTTACATTTACGATTAAGAGTATTTGTTTCGATGAGAACTATCGTCCAGCAGACAATACACGTATTACAACCAACTTTGCTAACTTGGCGAGAGGGATGAGCCGCGAAGAAAATTTGCGCAACACATTACGGATGATCGACAATCGTTTCAATGCCTTAGCTCATTGGGACAACCCTAAGGGCGACCGTTATGGCGTTGAACTTGAAATCATTTCTGTTGAAATGAATATTGACGCCGAAAACCGTACTAGCGGGCTTCCTCTCATCGAAATATTGAAAACCAATATTGTTGATAAAAAGACCAATGAACGCATCGAAGGTATTGTAGGTAACAACTTCTCGTCTTATGTACGTGACTATGACTTTAGTGTGTTGTTGTTAGATCACAACAAAAATAAGTCTACGTTTAGCACGCCAGAAAAGTTTGGCGAATTGCACGGTAACTTGTTTAAGAGTTTTATTAACTCTGAGACTTATAAAGCCAACTTTAAAAAAGCGCCTGTGATTTGCTTAAGCGTTTCAACAAGTAAAGTGTATCACCGTACTGAAAACGAACATCCTGTTTTGGGTGTTGAATACAAGCAAGAAGACTATTCATTAACCGATGAATATTTCCAAAAAATGGGCTTAAAAGTTCGCTACTTCATGCCGCCGCATAGCGTTGCGCCGTTAGCGTTCTATTTTACTGGCGATTTGTTGAGTGATTACACCAACCTTGAGTTGATTAGTACCATTAGTACGATGGAAACCTTCCAAAAGATTTACCGTCCTGAAATTTACAATGCAAATTCAGTGGCTGGAAAGTCTTATCAACCAAGCTTGAAGCACCAAGATTATTCACTTACTCGAATTGTGTATGACCGTGAAGAACGTAGCCGTCTGGCTATAGAGCAGGGGAAGTTTGTTGAAGAGCAATTTATCAAACCATACCAAGCGATTCTTGAGCAGTGGTCTGCGAATTACGCTCCTAATTAATCAACATATAGGTCATTTATTATGAAAAAGTTATTACCGACTTCAACTGCTGGCAGCTTACCTAAACCGTCTTGGCTTGCAGAACCTGAAAAACTTTGGTCGCCGTGGAAACTCGAAAACGAAGGCTTAATCGAAGGTAAAAAAGACGCGTTACGTTTAGCACTTCACGAGCAAAAACTTGCGGGCATTGATATTGTGAGCGATGGTGAACAAACCCGCCAACACTTTGTGACCACGTTTATTGAACATTTAAACGGCGTAGATTTTGAAAAGCGTGAAACAGTTCGTATTCGTGACCGTTACGATGCAAGCGTACCGTCTGTAGTGGGTGCGGTGTCTCGTCAAAAGCCTGTGTTTGTTGAAGATGCAAAGTTTTTACGTCAGCAAACGGATCAGCCAATTAAATGGGCGTTACCTGGCCCAATGACTATGATTGATACGCTTTACGACGGTCACTACAAGAGCCGTGAAAAGCTTGCTTGGGAATTTGCCAAAATCTTGAACCAAGAAGCGAAAGAGTTAGAAGCTGCTGGTGTAGATATCATTCAGTTTGACGAACCTGCATTTAACGTCTTCTTTGACGAAGTAAATGACTGGGGGATTGCAACTTTAGAGCGTGCAATTGAAGGTCTAAAATGTGAAACTGCGGTGCACATTTGCTATGGTTACGGTATTAAAGCCAATACTGACTGGAAAAAGACACTCGGTTCAGAATGGCGCCAGTACGAAGAAGCTTTCCCGAAACTTCAAACTTCTAACATTGATATCATCTCGTTAGAATGTCATAACTCGCGTGTGCCAATCGACTTGCTTGAACTCATTCGTGGTAAAAAAGTTATGGTCGGCGCAATTGATGTTGCAACAAACCAGATTGAGACACCGGAAGAAGTTGCCAACACCCTACGTAAAGCGCTTCAGTTTGTAGACTCTGACAAGCTTTACCCGTGCACAAACTGTGGTATGGCGCCTCTTTCTCGTGAAGTGGCACGTGGCAAGTTAAATGCGTTAACGGCAGGTGCAGAAATCGTTCGCCGAGAACTGACTGGTTTTGAACTTACTGCTTAATACTTACCAATAAGTGGTATAAAGGGTTACTTTTTTGATGGTAGTTGATAATCAAACAAGTAACCCTCATTTTACTTACTACATGTCGCTCTAATTAGATCGCATGTCGATAGTACCTTCCTGATGGAGTTGGGCGGTATAGCAAACACACAGGAAAAGGTACGGTTCAATTTAGGAATAATGTCATGGTTCAAGCAACAGACTTTAGAAATGCAATGTCTTTACTCACAAGTGCGGTTAGCGTTGTGACCACGGCAGGCATGTCTGGCCGTTTTGGATTTACTGCCTCTGCTGTTTGTAGTGTGACTGACACACCGCCAACATTATTGGTCTGTATGAACCAAGCTGCGAGTTCACATGCACATTTCCTAGATAACAAAATCTTAACTGTGAATGTGTTAGGCGCGCACCACGAACATATTTCAAAAGCATTTTCATCTAAGCTCACACCAGAAGAACGCTTTAAACATGGAGAATGGATTGAGTTAGAAACGGGTTCACCTGTGTTGGAAGATGCTTTGGTAAGTTTTGACTGCGAGATTGAGCAAATTCAACAAGTCGGCACACACACGATTTTTATATGTCCGATTGTGGCGATAAAACAAAGCCAACATGACCAAAGCTTGGTTTACTTTAACCGCGCTTATCACCAAGTAGGGCAGACAGAGATTGTCTAATCCGACTTATCGTATTGTTATTTCATATAAAAAGACTCATTAAGAAATCAATAAGCATGGATCGCTTCTGTTTAATTTTAAAAATACAATTAAATATAATATATTAAATAATAATTTAGTTAATCTAATGAAAAACAATAATAAATTTAAAAACTTGTCATTAAAGCCACATTGACACATCCAAACTCTCAGATTATGCTTTGCGTGCTGGCCACATTGCCAGCCGGTTTTAGCAGACCGCATAGTAAGAGCATCAGATTATTCCTTCTGAGGAGTAGTCTTATGTGTATCAATCGTCCCTCGCTCGTTGCGGTAGGACGAGTGAGGGACACCTTCGGGTGTGCTGATTTCTTACTATCAGTCTGCTAACCCTTGCTCGTTCTGCCACCATAATTCCAAATGAATGTTTTGGCAGAACTCCCAAAATCAGGAGTTGGCTATGCACATCCATCATTTCTTGGTACTCCGTGCCAAAAGCTATAACAACACAGCTTAAAAAATTACAGCAGCTTGAACGCCGTAGGGTTTCAGGCTTTAAGTCATTTTTACTTAAAACTTAGCAACAACAAAACTTGAGATGTGCCAAGCACCGTCTTACGGCTTTGCTGTGCCTTTTTTCTCCCAAAAAGGGCACAGGCTTTTTATCTCTCACCAGAGCCGTTACCTAAACTACTGCTTGTGTTAGTATTTTCAGGAAGTGGGATAATCTTAGTGATCGAAGATAAAATACTTTTAATTAACATAATCTATTTCCATGTGATTTGTTTGAGATATTTTTATTACTATTTGTTGATTATGTGCTTCTGTGCACATAATTGGTAAAGAGTATTTAATTTTTTACTATTTGGTGTCAAGATGTGTAATCTGTCACTGGTCATATGAAGCATATCTAAATATATTTAAAATCAATAAAATAAAAAATAGAGTTATTTTTAATAACATTTTTAAACACAAAATATGAGGTAACCTAATAAGGTTTTATAAATTTTAAATAATATATTTTTATTTAAATTATAAAATAAAACATAATCTATATTATTGAAATAAAAATAATTTTACTTCTTTATGGTGGTTTTAATTTGATAACTCTTTGTTTTTATTTTAATTATTTAATTCGGTTTTTAGCGGTTTGTTATTCTTTAAATAAAACAAATATTTAAATTGGATATATTTGTTTTCTGAATTTTTTAATTAATATTCTATTTTTATTTGTAAAATAATAGTATTGATGTTGGTTTTTATTGAAATAATTTGGTATATCTAGCTCGTCGGCTGAGTTTATATTCGTTTAAAAGCAAAAGCGGGTCAGCCGACGCCTAGTTTTAATTATAAAAGTTTTTTAAAAACAAAAGTTTTTTATATATTTATATTATTGGTTTTTATCTATAAAATATTTTGGTATTAGTATTATTGTTTTTAAATTAAGAAGCCATTATTTATTTGTTCCTAATGTGAAGAAAGTTCTATTTAAGTGAAAATGACATATTTATATAGTGAATAATTTAATATTATTTAAAATCAAATTTAAAAATACTCGCGATAAAAAAGCCACTCAAGAGGAGTGGCTTTTTTATTGCAAATGCTAAATTAAACTTACCAGCTTAACGCACCACCAGTTTGGTAATCAGTTACGCGAGTTTCAAAGAAGTTCTTCTCTTTACGTAAGTCCATCATCTCAGACATCCACGCAAATGGGTTAGTTACACCAGCAAATTGCTCTGGTAAACCTAACTGAGATAAACGACGGTTACAGATGAATTTCAAATATTCTTCCATCATGCTTGCGTTCATACCCAATACACCACGTGGCATTGTGTCACGAGCATATTCGATTTCAAGCATCGTACCTTCAAGAATCATTTGAATGACTTCTTGTTGGAACTCGGCAGTCCATAGGTGAGGGTTCTCAATCTTGATTTGGTTAATCATGTCGATACCAAAGTTCAAGTGCATAGACTCATCACGCAAGATGTATTGGAACTGCTCAGCAACACCGTTCATCTTGTTACGACGACCCATACTCAAAATTTGAGTAAAGCCACAGTAGAAGAAGATCCCTTCAAGTACACAGTAGAACGCGATCAAGTTACGAAGTAAACGTTGGTCATTTTCAGGCGTACCTGTGTGGAAAGTAGGGTCACTTAATGATTGAGTATATTTCAAGCCCCAAGCTGCTTTACGTGCAACTGATGGAATCTCGCGATACATGTTGAAGACTTCGCCTTCATCCATACCTAAAGATTCGATACAGTATTGGTAAGCGTGAGTGTGAATTGCTTCTTCAAACGCTTGACGCAAAATGTACTGACGGCATTCAGGGTTAGTAATGTGACGGTAAATCGCCAATACCAAGTTGTTCGCAACCAAAGAGTCTGCAGTCGAGAAGAAACCTAAAGAACGCATAACAATAGTACGCTCATCTTCAGTTAAGCCATTTTCAGACTTCCAAAGTGCGATGTCATGGTTCATGTTCACTTCTTGCGGCATCCAGTGGTTTGCACACCCGTCAAGATACTTCTGCCAAGCCCATTCATATTTAAACGGCACAAGCTGGTTCAAGTCAGCGCGACAGTTAATCATGGCTTTGTCGTCAACTTGAACGCGTTGCGCGCCCATTTCTAACTCTTCCAGGCCAGGAGCAACATCCAAATGTTCTAAGGCTTCAGATGCTCGAGCCATTGAATCGGTTGGATTTGTTGATCGCACGGAATGGGTTCCAGCGGATTGTGGAGCTGCCACGCTCTGCGATGATGGCTGCGCAGCAGATACATTCTGCGAATCAGACGTTTTTTCCGGTTGGATGGGCGCAGACTTGTGTTCAGGTGCAGCCGGTTTTTGCGAATCATCTTCAAAATCGTCCCAACTAAGGATAGACATTGTTGTTCTCTCTTCGTTGTATATATCTATGTTCGACATCTCTAAACGAAGATGTCACTACTATACGCTTATAATGTGTAAACAAAATTAAGTTTTATCGATGTATGACCAAATTTTGGGCCTTTGGTCCATCATCCCTACAACTTATTTTGCTTACGCTGTTGTTTACGGATTTTAAAAAAGGCGTAAACCATAGGCGTATAAAAGAAAATAAAGGCAAAGATTAAGATTCCAACACCAAGCATATAGTTATGGCTGAGATGAGAAAACATAATCTTTACCTCGTTTAAAGTTGCTCTTTTTGTTTAAAGAGCAACTTTATTGAATATTATTGGCATTCTATTGATGTTTAAAATGTATACATCGAAAAAAATTCTTTATTTACAAATAGATAATTGCTTATCTTGAACAAAAATAGTGAAAAAATGTATACATTCTTTCAAGCCAATAATTTTAATATCATTTGACAATTAAGAAGCCTTTTTAGAAAAAACCTTAATACTTGCCTTGATATCCCATAATGACACCACTGCAATTATTATATAGAACACATTATATGGTGTATAGACTCTTTAAGAAATCTATATCTTGTGGTTAATGAATAGTCAGATTGCTAATGAACTCTTATAAGACATTGCATTTAAAGGAGCTATAAGCTTCTCCGTATATTATGTAGTCAAAGGAAAAGAAGATTTTTAATTTTTACCAAAGTATACAAATCAAAAAAACAATAAAAAACTTAAAAAAAATGGAATAAACGATTAAGAGATAAATCTACTAAGATGAATCAAAAGAGATTGATCTCTTACGTTAGCTATTAAAGTTTATTTTTTGTTTGTTTGTAATTTTGTGGCCATCTGATATGAATCAACATTAGCACAATTTCGATCAACTAAATTTAACTCTATCTCACCGCATGTATTTGCATTAGTCCAATAAATACCTTCTAATGTTTGGCTATCGTTAGTCAATCTTAAATTTCCACTACCAAAAGTGACTTTATTTTCACTGTTTTTAGTTCGATAGAATCTATAAATATAAATGAAGTCAGAGGTTTCACTATCTTTATTGAATGATAAAGCAGTAATCACTGATTCAGATGATTGAGATGAGGTGAAAGACTTTATAGTGGTTATTAGAAATGTCTGTTTTATATAAAAATAAATCTCAATAGGAGGGAGCTTTTGCCCATCAATCTCAAAGTTACTTATTAGTTTTCCTTTCCAAAGCCCATGTATAATTGGTTTTCCAATGATATGAGTTAATAATCTATGTTTAATTGTAACTTTTCTAAGAAGTAGGCCTAAAATAAAGAGAGAGGCAGTAATAGATGGGGTCAGTGATTGAACAATACCTAGATTTCCACCAAATAGATAGTTGATAAGTTGTATTAATCCCAAAATAAGACCTGTAAGTATAATAAACAAATAAATTATTTTAGTTAGCTCGTTAAATTTTAATACTAAAAAACTCATGCGTTTACCTTTTGATATATAGTTGAGCTGTCTTTAAAGATCTTAATCGTTTTATTTGCACTAATTAGTCCAACACAAAACACACCTTCAATATTTGATGTTAAAAATGCTGTCATTTCACGAGCACCACAAGGAATAACTTGATTAATACTCATGTTTTTAACAGATTCTAAGGAAGGAGAAACAAATTGGGAAATATGAGTTATATGTAGAGTATTAATGTTAACGAAATGAAAACCATCGTGGTATATAGAGGAGTTTTTCGAGACTTTTAGAAGAGTTGTGCTTAAGTTTTGAGGAATTAAATCAAAGGGCAAATTTGTGCCATGTAAGCCAATGTAAGGAAGATGACTTAAGTCCTTATAATAAATTATCCCTAAACCAGAGAAATCGTTACCAGCATTTTGACTTATTTCTATAAGGGAATTTTGTATGAAGTGTTCAAGAGAATTTATCACTAGTGTTACCTAGATTAATTTATTAAATACATATAGTTATTTTATTGTAGTTTTATATAGAAAGATATCACAAGTTTTGGTTGTGAGTGGGTAAAATATGATTAGTATTAATTTGTAGAGAAAAATGGATAAATTACATTTTTTTATGGTGTATCTTGATTTTTTTTGTTCATCCCCCAATTAATTTAATAATTCATAACAAGTAAGAAGATATGGAAAAATTTCAAATTTTGGCATTGTCGGGTGGTGGCTATCGTGGATTATTCACGACTACCGTATTGAAAGAGTTAGAACAAGAGGCGAAAGAAAATGGCCACACTTCCATAGCTGATTGCTTTGATCTAATTACAGGAACTTCCGTGGGGGGGATCGTTGCTTTAGCAATAGCATATGGTATAAGCGCAGATGACATTGTTGAACTGTTCAAATCTCATGGTGACAAAATATTTAAGTCCAAACCCTTCTATAAAATTACAGGATCTAAGTATTCTAACCAGTCATTGAAAACTATATTAGAAGAATGGTTTGGTGAATCAATTTTAGGAGATTTAAAATGTCCAGTAGTAATTCCAACTATTGATTTTACACGGGGTAGTCCTGTTACATTAAAAACACCGCATAATGTAAATTTAAAGCGTGATTGGAAATTAAAGATAGTTGATGTGGCGTTGGCTACTTCAGCAGCGCCAACTTACTTTCCAAGACATGCGATAGGTCCTAATGAGTTTGTGGATGGTGGGCTTTTTGCTAATGATCCAAGCTTAGTAGGCTTACATGAAGCGGATTATATGTTTAAAAAAAACATCCAAGATGTACACATTCTTTCAATCGGAACATTATCATCAAAAAAACAGCTTAATCCGAGCACTAAAAAAGATGGTGGATATTTGGATTGGGGGGAAGGATCTATTCTTAAAGCGGCTCCAAACATTATTGATTTAGTTTTGAGTAGTCAACAGCAATTTATGGAACAGATGGTGAAACATAGGATGGAGCCATTTCCAAACCAATTTTACAAGATAGATGAGCAAATCGTGCAGTCATCAGCCCAATTTATTGGATTAGATGAAACAACTGATGAAGCTAGACAGGTACTAGAAGGTAATGGTATTCAATCTGCAAAAGTCGCATTAGGTAAAGAGTTTATTCGTAATTATTTTAATCAACCAAAAAGAAATAGAACATGGTTCTATGGTCCGCAAAAAAATGTACAGGGGGGAGAGGTTAATGGGTAGTAATTTGCATAGAACTTTTAGAGCCAAATTAGATGGTTTTATTAATGAAATTAAGCCTACTAGTGAGCAACGTGATTATTTAAATGAGTGTCGTCAAAAAGTAAGAGCTGTTTTGAAGCATGGAATGGCGAACTTTATTGCAGAAAATGGTGGTGATCCAAATACTATCAAGCCAAAATTTCGTCTACAAGGCTCTTGGGCTTATGGTACATGTAATCAGCCAGCATACCCTTCACAGGAAATGGATGTTGACTATGGAGTATATTTGCCTAATTCTTTATTAGCTCAAGGGCGTTCAGATATAGTAGCTAAGTCATACTTTGTAGTAGTAGAAGCTTTATTAGAGCCATTGGCTAGCAGAGAAGGCTGGACTTTATGCAAAACAAAAAATACTTGCTGTCGTCTAATACTAGCTGGCAATGCTCATATGGATGTGCCTCTTTATATTGTTCCAGACTTAATGTTTGAAAGTTTAGTTGAACGAAACAATATGATTCTGGATGAGGCAAAAGCAACAATTGCCAAAGATGAATATATATTTAAAGGTTATCATTATTCAACAGAGAGCTTTGAGAGTGAAGCCAAAATCATACAACTCGATTATATTACTAAAATCCTCATGGCTTTACGTGATGGTAATTGGAAAGAAAGTGACTGTGAATTGATTCGTAAATGGTATGCAGATCATTTGGCTGAACAAGAAGATAATGGAAGACAATTGAGATATATTGCTCGATATCTTAAGGCTTGGAGAGATCAAGAATATGAAGAAGGTGGAGGGCCAAGTTCGATATTACTCATGATAATTGCAAACCAAAATTATCAATATTTTGAAGATCGGGATGATCTTGCTTTATTACACGTTGTAAAAAAACTTCCTGAAATACTACTAGGTCCTGTCAAAGAAGATTCTATTCCTGAGCATACAGATGAAGATTTTAATAGAATTCCTGTAGATGAAAGAAGCGAGGCGCATGATTTAGCTTCAGAACTACTTGATGTAGTTACGGCAGCAATTGAGGTTGAATCAGCAAAAACTTCAATTAATTTTCTACGAAGTAAATTTGGAAAAAGAATCCCTGATAATGAAAGCTATGTGATTATTGAGAATACTAATCAAGAGTTACCATTGCAGACTGTATCCCCAGCGACAATTCAACCTACAAGGGGTGGGTAAATTTGGGATTATATCTTTATTCTCATGAATTAGGATTTGAGGTGTTCTTAACAGACAGAGCACTTCATTTAATTCATCTGCATAGACAATTTCACGGTACTCAGAAGACTGAGGCATGTGGAATCATTATTGGTGAGATACGTAGTAAATCATTACGAGTAATTGATATTAGTCCTCCAGCAGATGATGATGAAAGATCCATATATAGTTTTTTTAGAAAGTCTCGAAAGCATCAAAAGTATTTAAATAGAATGCATGAAATATCAGAAGGAGTATTACAATATATTGGTGAATGGCATACTCACCCGGAACCTTATCCGCGTCCCTCTATCTGTGATTATAATGGATGGAGTCAGCTTCTAGGGAGTGAGGATTTTAATCAAACTCCTAAATTATTGTGGATTGGAAGCAATAAAAGCTATAGTGAGGATTGGTTTAATTTGCTTGTGAATAAAAAGTATTATACCCTGAAAATCAGAGAGGATAATAAGCTTTGATTCCCATTATTTATGCTAAATATCTTATTCAGTTAGGATATAGTTTGGTAGATCCATGTGATACGAATTTAAAGAAAAAATTTTATAATAATTTATGGGTAAAAAAAGTTGTTGTAGGTGGGGTGGATATAAGATTGGGAGTTTTTTTTAGGAATTGGGATTTTATATCTCCTCCTAATGTCTATTTGTTTTCTGATGATCTTCTAGAGATTAAAAAAATAAACAAATATTTTAAATTTCCACTACCTCACTTTTCTATCGAACATGATTTTAAATATTTAAATAAGAATGCTTATAATTTTTGTTATGCTTTGCATGATAAAGTGGAAATTAATCGAAAAAATTTTACACAAATCTTAGCTTTTTTAGAGGCTCAATTTCAACGTGTAATTCTAGATTTATTTAGTCCATCTGGATTTGTCTCGGAGTTAAGAAAAGAAATAGTTCCAATTTGGATGATACTATCTAATAAGTTCGAAAAAAAATTTAAAATGGAAAGTTTATTTGTAGAACTTGAGAGGTGTGAGGGTATTAAGAATATTTCTTTGACATATTATTCTGCGGATGCTGATGGAGCTCAAAAAACAATTAAATCTAATTTTATTATTTTAAGAATATCTAGCATTAATTTTCCATTAATGTCTAATTTTTTTAATGAAGACGGTGATATAACACTAGGGAAAATGCTTCTATTTATTTATAAATTTTCTCAGCGTTGTTTTATTTTGTTAAAGAAATACTTAAGTGAGTTTAGAGCTAATAAGAAGTTATTCATTTCTTTGTGTTTTGAAAATCATATGTTTTCTTTTTTTGTGGATTGGAAGAGGGTATATCAGAAGTCGTTAGATGTAAATATTGAAATATCTTCAGAATTTTTGAGAGAGCTTGTTTTCCCTGTATATGTGAAAAATTATTGTATGCAAGAATTAATTAATAGAAATATAAAAGATATTAAATCTCAAAACTTAAGTAATTTGAAAATTCTACAAATTGGAGCAGGTGCTATAGGAGGGTATGTTGCAGATGCATTGATTAAAATTGGTGCTAGCTTAGAAGAAGGTAATTTCAAAATTTGTGATAGTGATGATTTTAAAGTTGAAAATTTAGGAAGACATATATTAGGTAGGCAGTATGTTGGTTTGAATAAAGCCGATGCAATAGTTAAGTATATAAAAGAGCAATTTGGCGATAAAAATCTTAATATTCAATCTATAGGTCAAAGTGTAAATACAATTACTAATTTTAGTGAATATGATTTAGTTATAGATGCTACAGGTCAGATTGAAATTGCAGAGTATTTAAATGAAAAGATACTTCAAATACCTAAAGAATATAGACCAAATCTTTTACATCTATGGATATATGGCAATGGGGAATGTGTGCAAGCATTGATTAATTTGCCTTCGAAATACGAAAGTAAAGGCGGGTGTATTAGTTGTTTACATCAATCAGGAATGGACGATTACAAAGAGAAATTTGATCCACTGGGAAATAAGGATTTTTTAAAAATTATGGGTTTAGGACCTTGTGCAGCCTATACTCCTTATTCAGTTTCTGCTAGCTTAGCAGTCGCAGGCCTTGCAATCGATTTGCTTTTAGAATGGAGAAATTCTACTCAGTTAGTAAATAATTACTTTACTCGATATAGCGTTGCTTATTCAGGTACAAAAATTTTTGATATGGAATTAACAGCTCAAGAATCATGCCCACATTGTCTTACAAAATCATAGGGAAATATATTTCTTCTAATCTCAAATATATATTGTTCAATTAGTTGATCTTATAGAGGCTTATGAAAACAAATATTACCCAATCAAATGCAGAAGCTACGGTGCTACAAAAGCATTTCTAAATGCTGCTGATCGCTCGGTCTAAAGGAATTACAGATTACATCTGTGATTATCGTATAGCTATCAGTGGGATTTTAGAAAAATTTATAATAAGACTACTATGTAAGGGATAAGTTAAGAGTCGTTAGCACTTATTTTGAATGTCTCATACGTTAATATTAGTCAATAACAATATTTGTCCTCTCAAGACTAAAGAAATTATTTTAGAATGATGATTTTTTGATAGCAAAGGTTGTATATTATAAAAAAATACTTTGATTATATGTTTATGAAAAATCTTGATGTGAGTTTAGATAACTGCTTTGGAATTGCTAAGTTAAGCCATAAATTCTGTTTTGAAAGAAGTAAAGTAAATTTAATTTATGCTCCTAATGGGACGATGAAAACTTCGTTTGCCAAAACTTTTGATTTAATTTCTAAAAAAGATCCTAAAAATTTACCATTAGATAGAGTTTATAAAGCACGAGAAACAAAATTTAAAATATTAGTAGATGAAAGTGAAATTAATCCAGATAATATATTTGTTATTAATTCCGATGATGGGGATTTTGATGGCTCTGATAAGATTAGTGCATTTTTAGCTAGTAAAGAATTAAAAAAGACATATGATGATATATATAAGAATTTAAATACTGAAAAAAATAATTTTGTGAAAAAGCTAAAGGCTATATCGAAGAGTACAGACTGTGAAAAGGAAATTTTAAACACATTTACAGAAATATCGGAAGATTCATTTTTTGAAATTTTATTAAAATTGAAAGATACACTAAAAGATGATTTTAGAAAATTTGATTTTAAATATAATGATGTATTTGATTCAAAAGGGAAGGTATTGAATTTTTTAGAAAAAAACAAGGAAACTTTAAACCTGTATGTTTCTAGTTATAAAGATGTAATTTCTAAATCTAATTTTTTTAAAGAAAATAGTGGAAATATTTTTGGAACTTATCAGGCAAATGAAATATTAAAATCTATTTCTGATAATTCTTTTTTTAATGCAGGTCATACATTTGTTTTAGGTGATAGTACTATAGTTAATGATTCTGAAATTTTAAAAGATTTAGTTAGTAGTGAAATTGATAAAATATTAAAAGATAAGGATTTAAAAGATGCATTTGATAAGGTGGATAGAATAATAAGTAGTAATGTTGAGTTGAGAGCATTCCATCATGTGATTCAAAAAGATAATTTACTTTTACTAGATTTAGAAAATTATCAGGATTTTAAAAAAGAAGTATGGATTTCATTTCTATCACAAATAAAAATTGACACTGAATTGTTGGTTAATTTATATGAAGAAAAAAAATTGGAATTGGAAAAAATAATATCTGAAGCCAAAAAGGAATCAATATTATGGACGGAAATAATTAATACTTTTAATTCTAGATTTTTTGTTCCATTTAAAGTCTCTTTAATTAACAAGGAGGATGTTATTTTAAAAAAACAAACCGCAAATCTAGCATTTTTATATACTGATAGGGGAGATGATCCAGTTGAACAAGATAGAAGTACCTTATTAAGTGTATTAAGTAAAGGTGAGCAGAGAGCATATTTTATTCTTCAATTCTTATTTGAACTTGAGTCGAGAAAGGCTAATGCAGATGTAAACCTTTTAATTCTTGATGATATATCAGATTCTTTTGATTATAAGAATAAATTTGCAATTATTGAATATATTAAAGATATTAATCAGTTAGATAATTTTAGAACAATTATTCTAACTCATAATTTTGACTTTTACAGAACTTTAGCTTCACGTTTTAACTTACCTAAAAATGTAGTTTATATGGCTGTGAAAAATGAAGAAAAGGAAATTACTCTCAAATCGGGTAATGACTTAAGAGATGTATTTTCGTCTTTAATAAAAAATTTCGAAAAACCAATATATTTTATAAGCTTAATTGCATTTGTAAGAAATCTTGTACAGTATAGTGACCCTAAAGGTTGTGATGATTTTACTAACCTTACTAACTGTTTGCACTTAAAGAAAGAAAGCCTAACGTTAACTTCTAACGAAGTTTTTAATATTTTTTCTAATAAACTATTTTATTTAAAAGGGAAGACTATAGATTTTGGAGAAGAAAATATTGTTGATTTGATATTTAAATCTTCAGATTCGATAGCTAGTTCTGAAAACATAAATGAAATTTTTATCGAAAATAAAATAGTTTTAGCTATAGCTACAAGATTAAAAGCCGAATATTTTATAATATCAAAAATCAAAGAAAAGGGCATTACTTTAGAACTCGATGAAGTTTGGAATCAAACTAGGTATTTATGTGATCAATATAAGATTAATTATCCTGCATGTAGTGCTTTATATATATTAGATAAAGTGAACCTAATGACTCCTGAAAATATACATATTAATGCTTTTATGTATGAACCTTTAATTGATATGTCTGTTAAACATCTTATTGATTTATATATAGATGTATCAAAATTATGTAATCCTTTTGATATCAGAGGTTTATACATTTAAAAATAGTCATGAGAGCAAATTTTTTTGTTTTTAGATGAAAAGTTTATTATAAAATATTTACTAAAAATAAATACTTATATATACTTGATGCTAAGGAGCCTCTCCAAAATCTATCCTAATGTAAAAGCAAATTGTAGCTATACAAAGGGGTGTTAGTTCCCACAACTAACGTAATTAGATAAGGAGAAAGGCAATGTCTAAGAAATTAGTCGATGTCCGAGCATATCGTCGTTATCGCTTAGGTGCATGGGAAGATGTGTGCAAACACAAACGCTCATACCCTAAACGATAGATGAATGTTAGGGAGAGGTTCTGGTTTATATAACAATTATTTTTAGCTTTCCTTGGCAAGATTGCATATTCCTACATAAACTTATCACTGATTTTTATTCGTATCCTTCCCCAATTCCTGTTTCAAGTCGGCTATCAAGAATTAAATTAAATTAAATTGCTAATACTTAGTGTATGTTTGAAATACGGTTAAACTACATGGCAAATATAATATAATTTTTATCATACAGTATAAGTTCTTAGATATGAATGGATTAACTTTTATAAACGGTGCGATTGTTACTGCGACTGATGTTCGCAAATCTTGGAGCAAAATTGTTCAAGGTCTCAAAGATAGTCATAAACCTGTTTTTGTCTGCAAGAATAATACTCCCGAAGCTGTTATTCTCAGCTTTGAAGAATTTCAAAACATGCAGGAAATTGTTCAAGCTGCTCGGCGCGAACAACTAGGACAACAAATGGTTTGTGATCTTTTAGATATTGCTCAGCTAACTAGTCAACCGATCAAACACATGCTTTTGAACTCAAAAGATGTGTTTGAAGAAGCAAAAGGGCATTAAATATGGTTGTTGGTGATATTTATAGAATTTTTGTAAAATTTAGTTCAAATACCCTTGAAGGGAAAGAACACCATACAGCTAATTTTAGGAAGTATTTTTGATCGAATAAGTAGGGAGGGGCATGTTTAGTTCTTCTAGGGATATTCCTTTATTTGCAGCATTTGTAGACCAAACTACAAGTTTTTCAGTGAGTATGTTGTTATCATTTTCTAATCGTTCTATGGTTCTTTCAAGCTTTTCAATTTTTTCAAAAGCTGTTTGCAATCCAGAACTACCGAAATTATTTTTTTCGTTTCTTTCGGGGTTTTCGATCCATCTTCTTTTATCCCAAGTATTTTTGAATCTTGAGTGTCTCAATAGAGCAGCTTTCGTATACTTATGACCCAGATCTAATTCAAGTATGGCTAAAAAACGAGACCAAGTTAGTTTTCCAGTCCAACCATCAAGTAGCTTTAAAGCAATATCAATTCTCTCATTAGTTAAACGTGGTGCAGTAGTCATATATTATTTTAATCCTGAAAAATTTTTAAAATTTGAATTTTGCTCTGATTCTCTTACTGCGAAAGCTAAACCAACTTTAGTTTGATGATAGTCGGATGAGTCGGCTAGGGTAAACATTGTATTATTTGGAATACTGTCGTCTTCTAGAAATCCTTTGATTTTGTGCCAACGCTCTAATTTTGGTTCATTGACTTCAATCCATCTTCTTGCACCTGTATGCCCATCTTTTTCCGCCTCTTTTGCCTCAATTAGTGCTTTTTCGAGTATTTGTACTTGATAAGAAGCCTCTTTTTTATGTTTCTCATTACCTTTCATAACTGAAAACTCACCGCAATTTCCACAGTCTTTATCTTTAGGGCAAGGGGTGAGAGAATAGTCATGCCGACAGATACCATATTGAGTTAAATGAATTGAACCTAATTCTATTTGTAGAGCTTCGTGATAACTTATGGTATTTCTTTTAGCAATTGCTTGTGCTTTCTTTTCTAAATTTCCTGCTTCCTTAATCATCTCAACCTGATTTTCAAGATTTGTAAAAGCTTCAATAATCGCTTCTTGGGATAAGTGATTGTAAACATCATTCTGTTTAATGTTTTTTCTTCCAGACCAAAATGCAATGAGTTCCTGAGAGAGCGCTTTAGTTTGTGCCAAGGTATTAAGTAGGTGCCTAAATTGGTGAGTGGTAACATACATTGCTTTTCCACTGACCAATTTTTTATTATTTCTACTGAAAACAGTATTACCATCTGGATTACTCCCTAATTGCTTATTAATTTTGTTAATATCAATTGTTTCAGGTACATATAGAAGTGAGTCAGCATCTGGTTTAAGTATGTGTTTAGGAAAAACAAATAGCGATTCATCCCAATATTGCTGTGATCTGCCATCAAATATTGGGAATGTTTGAGGTAATTTTGAAATTATAAAGCGTTCTAATTCTTCAAAATTATAAAGACCTACTGAGGGACTTTTTTTCACCATTCTACTTTTTTCAGTAGTCCTTCCGAGTAGTTTAGAAAATCCATAGCCAAAAGCATCACATGCCTTAATTGAGTTCTCCTTTCCTAGAATTTGAGTAGCCTCCCATAAAGTAATTGGCTGATTTCTCAAATGTTCAAGCTGAGGAGGGAGATATAATTTATTTGGATTGTCTCTATACCATCGTGCAGCTTCACGCGCGGGTTTGCCAATTTCAATCAAATAGTTAACAGCATCAGTAGCTAATTCTTCATATTCTTTATTTACAGCAAATTTGGTTAATGGATCTCCACCTTTCAATGGTCTCCATTTTAGCCCCATGATTTCATGATTTCCTTGAGTGGCTTTTGCAATGCAATCTATAGGGAGAGATAAAATTTCTGAGGCTCTACTAGGTGCAAACATTGCTAAAGCAGAAAAGCAAGTGACTATCTTATCTGGGATATGGCTGCTTGAATGATGGATCTCAGCGAGAGCCAGAATTTCTTCCAAATGTGGTATTTTCGACTTACTACCTTCCACATGTTCTTTCTGTGTACGATCGCTCCTAGCTGGCGGGGTATAAGTAATAGTTGTGGAAAATTTATATATTATTGTATTTAGTTGTTTTTTTATGACTATATTATTGATGATTGACTCTAATTTTTTTGCAATACTCCATGGGTCTTTGTATTTAGATCTAAGATAGGATTCAGCTATATGCAAAGTCTCAACATCTATTTCAGTTATGCACACTGGTGATTTTTGTTCTAATAAAGCAAATTCCAAGGCTTGAATAGCGTAAATAATGCGTTTGTATTCGGATAGTCTATTTATTCGCATAATTTCGCAGAATACTGCTTTAGCGAAATCTATAAAGGAGTCTGATATAGCAATACTAATTTTACTTTTAGATATTGAATTATCATTTACAGAGCGGAAATAGATTTTTCTTGATTTACTATCACTAATTTTATTTTTTAGAAAATTTGTAATATCCCATATATTGTCATCCCAATTACAGTCTTGGAATATAAAATTAGTTTTATTGTTTAAAATGAAAATACTTAAATTTTCTTGAGCTTCTATTTTTTTAGATTGGCTGAAATCAATAATAGTTGTCATTCGTTATACCTTGATTCTATAAGACTAATAAGATCTTTAACTGCCCTGATAGCCTGTATATTGATTTCTTTAATCCTTAATGATTGTTCTTTAGCTTGATCTTCTAGTAAATATTCTAAAAGTTTATCCCAAGGCGCATCCATTAATGGTTCAAAATAGGGGCATGTTAAACATGCTATAGGAGCATTTTGATAGCATTTAGCTTGTGTCCCACATGAGCCAATAGTTTTTCCTGCTAATCGGAAAAAATCTGCTATTGCTGATTCTTGAAATTTTGCTTCATCTAAAGATGGGATTATTTTTCCTTTAAATGCTTTTGCAAAAAAGTTCATTTCCTCATCTAAAGCATCTTGTATTGGTTTCTGTAACTCAGGCATAGAGGCACGATAGTAACGTATACAACTTAGGGAGCGATGAGTTAGTAGTCTTGCTACTTCTTGATCTGAAGCGCCACTAGCTAATGCTCTTGTTGCTAGGGTGTATCTGAATCTATATGCATTTACTGGAATTTTCGCTTCTAATCTTGAGGAATAAGTAGATAAGTTTTCGAAGATTTGTTTAGTTTTGTGACTAATTTGGATAGGATTTAACTTAAAGAAATTTGTTTGTTCATCAACAGGAGGAGGATAACTCTCTATATATTTAATTATACAGTCAGCCAAAATAGTCGGTGCTTTCCTTAGAAAATAGCCTTGCTCGACAATTCCTTCTCCTTTAGCTAAAGGCATTTTAATCATTACTTCATTATCAATGATTTGTATGTCTTCATATTTTAAGCGTGATAATTGGACTGGTCGTGCTCCTGTTGCGATCAAAAACCAAGAGAGAGTATAGTCAAATAAGCTTAATGAAGCGTTACTGAAAGCAAAGTTCAAATTAGAATGTATACTATCTAGCTCTTGTAAAGTAAAAGTGCCTTTTTCGGGATCATTTGCTATTAATTTGAAATAAACTGGGTTTCTTTCTTCCCATTTCTCTGAATTTGCTAAAAAATCGGCTAAATCATTCGATACTAAGTTTTTAAAGTTTTTACTAAGTTTTCTTAATAATGGTGTTATAAATGGTTGATATCCAATACTTACATTATTTAAAGAATCTAAGCATTCAAGTCCTAATGTTGTAGCTAAATAAACATCAGATTCAAACCATTTTTTTAAAGCTCTTGTGGTTGTTGCTGCATATGATATTGAATGAGTAGAAAGCAAATCTATCACTGAATTCGATAATACTTTATGTAATATATTATTATTACTGAAAATATTGAAATTAAGAAGAAATGTCATACCATCATGGTTGTCGATTTTAAAATTTTTATAAAGTGGAACAGTTACATGTCTCCCATCGAGTAAAACAATTGTTCGTTCCGTAAGTGGAGTGATTTCTTTAATTATATTACTTTGCATATTTATGACTCTGGCCTAATAAGAATACTATTAGCTAATAATTCAGCAAGTTCATCGGCCTTTTCTCTGATAGATCGACGTGCATACCGATTGCTCATTTCAGATATTGAACTCCATCCCATTAATCTGTTACGGATTTGCTTTTCTATCTCTTTATCTGGTCTGCTATCGCTTGGCAAGCTATCTATCATTTCGCTAAAAATATCATTCCACGTTCTTCTCATTGTATGCGGGGTGAGACATGTAGTTATCTCTGCATGCTGTCTTAATGTTCTAAATGTTAGATTGATAGCATCATTTGATAAATGTTTACCTTTCTCTGTTGTAAATAGATAGCCATGCTTTCTATGTTTGAAAGGAATTTTATTTAAATACTTGGTAAGGAAAATATGAAAATATTCACAAGCCTTAGAGGAACATTTAACTTCACGTTGGACTGTTTTAGATACTCGAATATTAATGGTATGGGTACTGTAGTTAACGTCTTCAATTTTTAGAAATCTTAATTCACTTCTTCGCATTCCTGTACTTAACATGATTTCGTAAATTAACTGATTTCTATGTTTGAGAAATTCATTTCTGAATGGGTTATCTGGGTGCTTTGGGTTAATGATCTCAATAAGAGTGTTCCGCTCATCAATTGAAAGCCCTTCAGGTGCATCTTGATCACCTTTATTTGAGACTTTTGGTGCTAATGAGTAAAAGTAATTTAGACGTTGCTCTATGTCATTAAATTTATTTTTATTTAGACGATGTTTTGATCTTTGAAGTAGAAATTCAAAGTAGTTAAAAATTGTCTTTATCTGAAATGCACCTTCTTCCGCAGAAGTCGCACTTTTTGTTTCTTGGTTTGGTGACTGGATGTAGATGATGTTTTCAATTTTTTTTGAAATTTTTTGGGGATTTAAAGATTGTTGCTTATCCTTTTTAGCAGCTATCTGATCTTGATGGTTTCGTTTTAATCTAAGGAAAAAAGCCAAATCTTGTAATTGCTCTATGGTTAAGAAATCAAAAAATAAGATACTTTCTTCTAAGGCTATTTTATTTAGTGATGCCCATAAATGAGCAGTGCCAATACATCTTAATACTTTTTCAGTGGTGCTAGCTGCACGTCCTAAAGTTCTAAACTTTGTAATTGCATAAACATTTGGATAGAACAATGGAATTCTGTTCTCATCAATAAGTATCACTATTGGATGCTTATCACTGGCAATAAACTTTTTGATACTTCGTTTTATCATTCTTGTATACGTTTTTTAATTATCATTTTCCATACATTTATTAAATATAAAAAAATACCCCCTGTAAAGTATTTAAGTAAATATTTTACAAGGGGTTTGTTGTGAAGCCGTATACGATTATATAAGTATCAGCCCTATTGGCAAGCTTCGCAATCTGGGTTGTCGATTGAACAAGCCATAGGAACCGGAGCTGCTTGAGTAAAGCCGTCTTCTTCAACTGCTTCAGGCTTTTTCGCTTCTACTACTGGCGCTGCTGCAGGTGCTGCCGCTTCTACAGTTGCAGGTTTAACCGCGTTTAACGCACCTGTGTTAATTGTAGATTTTTCAGCAGAAGTTGCACCTAAAGCTCGGAGGTAATAAGTCGTCTTAAGACCACGTAACCATGCCATCTTATAAGTGATGTCAAGTTTCTTACCGTTTGCACCAGAGATGTAAAGGTTAAGAGACTGTGCTTGATCAATCCATTTTTGACGGCGTGATGCAGCATCAACAATCCAGCGTGGCTCAACTTCAAACGCAGTAGCAAAGATTGCTTTTAATTCTTCAGGAATACGAGCAATTTTTTGTACTGAACCTTCAAAGTGTTTAAGGTCGTTAACCATTACTGTGTCCCAAAGACCACGGTCTTTTAATGCACGAACAAGGTAAGGGTTAATAACAGTGAACTCACCAGACAAGTTAGATTTCACATATAAGTTTTGGAATGTTGGCTCAATAGACTGAGAAACACCACAAATGTTTGAAATGGTTGCAGTTGGAGCAATCGCCATTACGTTTGAGTTACGCATACCGTCTTTTTGAACTTTGGCACGTAAAGTGTCCCAGTCTAAACGTTGAGTACGGTCAACTTCGAACATACGTTCTGGACGAGATTTAGCAACAATTTCTAAAGAGTCGATTGGAAGGATACCTTGATCCCACAATGAACCTTTGAATGTTGAGTAAGCGCCACGTTCAACAGCCAAGTCACTTGAAGTTTGGATTGCATAGTAGCTAATCACTTCCATTGACTCGTCAGCAAAGTTCACAGCTTCATCAGAACCGTAAGCCATACCCATTTCGTAAAGCGCATCTTGGAAGCCCATGATACCCATACCAACAGGACGGTGTTTCAAGTTAGAGTTTTTCGCTTGTGGTACAGCGTAGTAGTTAATGTCGATAACGTTATCGAGCATACGAACTGCTGTTTTAACCGTACGCGCTAACTTTTCACGGTCTAATACGCCGCCTTTAACGTGTTGAACAAGGTTGATCGAACCTAAGTTACATACTGCAATTTCGTCTTGGTTTGTGTTTAACGTAATTTCAGTACATAGGTTAGATGAGTGAACTACGCCAACATGTTGTTGTGGTGAACGTAAGTTACATACATCTTTAAACGTGATCCAAGGATGCCCAGTTTCGAACAACATAGAAAGCATTTTGCGCCATAAGTCTTTCGCACGTACTTTCTTGTGCAACATGTTCTGTTCTTTCGCAACAGACTCATAGTATGCATAGCGTTCAGCAAACTCAGCACCAGTTAAATCGTGGAGGTCTGGAGTTTCAGATGGAGTAAATAGTGTCCATTCGCCATCTTCAAACACACGTTGCATAAATAGGTCAGGAACCCAGTTTGCAGTGTTCATGTCATGAGTACGACGACGGTCATCACCTGTGTTTTTACGAAGTTCTAAGAATTCTTCGATGTCTAAGTGCCAAGTTTCTAAGTACGCACATACCGCACCTTTACGCTTACCACCTTGGTTTACCGCAACAGCAGTATCGTTGGCAACTTTAAGGAATGGAACAACACCCTGAGATTTACCGTTTGTACCTTTAATATAAGAGTTCAAGGCACGTACAGGTGTCCAGTCATTACCTAAACCACCCGCCCATTTAGAGAGCATCGCGTTGTCACGCATTGCACCATAAATGTCATAAAGGTCGTCACCAATCGTTGTTAAGTAACAACTTGAAAGCTGTGGACGTAATGTACCTGAGTTAAACAGGGTAGGCGTAGAAGCCATATAGTCAAAGCTAGACAACAAGTTATAGAACTCGATTGCACGCTCTTCTTTATCTTGCTCATTCAGTGCAAGACCCATTGACACACGCATGAAGAATAATTGTGGTAATTCGAAGCGAACGCCATTTGAATGGATGAAGTAACGGTCAAATAGAGTCTGTAAACCTAAATAGGTAAACTGGTTAGAACGTTCTGGCTGAATTGCTGCTGCTAGTTTTTCTAAATCGAACTTAAGCAAGTCTGGTGAAAGCAAATCAAGCTCTACACCTTTTTTCAAGAATGCTTCAAGTGCATTATTTTCAGCTGTATCTGCCGGTAAACCTAAGAATGCTAAACCAGTGCTGACCAACTCATCACGAAGCAAACGCGCAGTTACGTATGTATAGTTAGGTTCTTGTTCGATACGTGTACGTGTTGCCATCATCATGGTTGTTGCAATATCGCTTTCTTTTACGCCGTTATATAAGTTTTTAACGGTTTCATCGATAATTGCTTCAACCTCAATACCTTCTAAGCCTTCAGCAGCTCTATTTACAGTTGCTTTCAGTGCACTTAAATCAAGTGGTTGAAGCTGACCGTTTGCATCAGTAACTTGCAAGGTAGGGTGGTGGTTTGAATTTGTTTGCTGACGAGCGCTAGCACGTTGTTCGCGGTAAATTACATAAGCGCGGGCAACTTTTTGTTCCCCAGTACGCATTAAAGCAAGTTCTACTTGATCTTGAATTTCTTCAATATGGATCGTACCGCCCGATGGTAAACGGCGTTTAAAAGTATTTAATACCATTTCCGTCAACTGGGTAATACGGTCATGAATACGGCTTGAATCCGAACTCTGTTGACCTTCCACAGCAAGAAAAGCTTTACCAATCGCAACAGAAATTTTCTCTGCATCAAATGCAGCAACATCTCCAGTACGCTTAATCACCTGAATTTGACCAGGAGTCGAAGTAATTACGCTCATGCCAGCATAGCTCCATTGTCACTTTTGTTATGTTCATAGACCGTTTGAACCGAGCAAAAAACATGCCACGATATTTGAGGGATAAACACAAGACTTAGTAGTTAAAGTTTATTTTCAACACAAGATACGGGATTTTTTAAGCTAGATCAATCTTGACTTTTTAGTAATTTTTTATCTGTATGATTTGTCGGGAGATAGCATACCAAAGCTATGAAAAAACACTTATAGATAACTTTGTGGATAACTCAAAAAACAAACACTTGAGTGAATTTAAATTCATCTAAGAAATAATTTGTTTAATATTCATACATAGGAAATATGAATAGATTATGACATGTAAGAATAATAAACAGATATCAAAAATACTTGAAAATTCAAAGGTTAATAAAATGCAACAAAACATGGTTGTCATGTATCAGTTTGGTGAACGCCTACTTGTTTACAATGTAAACGTGTGTATATTGCAAATGATAAACGAATGTATCTGCAAGATTTTTAAGATGCATGTAATGAGATTTATAGGGGCAATGATATGAGCCAAGAAGAAAAGTTACCAAAGATTCTGATCGTTGAAGACGACGAGCGTTTAGCGCGATTAACTCAAGAATATTTAATCCGCAACGGTTTGGAAGTTGGTGTAGAAACTGACGGTAACCGTGCAATTCGTCGTATTATTAGTGAACAACCAGATCTTGTGGTCTTGGATGTCATGTTGCCGGGTGCAGATGGTTTAACCGTTTGTCGTGAAGTTCGTCCACACTACCATCAACCAATTTTGATGTTGACTGCACGTACTGAAGACATGGACCAAGTACTTGGTCTAGAAATGGGTGCAGACGATTATGTCGCTAAACCAGTTCAACCACGTGTATTATTAGCGCGTATTCGTGCACTATTACGTCGCACAGATAAAACTGTTGAAGATGAAGTTGCTCAACGTATCGAGTTTGACGATCTAGTCATCGACAATGGCGGCCGCTCTGTAACGTTAAACGGTGAACTTGTTGACTTTACAAGTGCTGAATATGACTTGTTATGGTTGCTTGCATCAAACGCTGGTCGTATTTTATCGCGTGAAGATATCTTCGAACGTTTACGTGGTATCGAATACGATGGTCAAGACCGTTCAATTGACGTACGTATTTCACGTATTCGTCCAAAAATTGGCGATGATCCTGAAAATCCAAAACGTATTAAAACTGTACGTAGTAAAGGTTACTTGTTTGTTAAAGAAACCAATGGATTGTAAAATCTGATTAAACTTCCTATAAGGTTGGTCGAGTGTTTAAACACAGTATATTCCTGCGAATATATGCGGGGCTGGTAATTCTTGTTGTTTTGGTGGCTGTTTTTGGGTATTTACTGGTACAAATTATCAACTACCAACGCGCACAAGAATACCGAGAATCTTTAACTGATGGTATTTCTTATGTCATTAGTGAAGGGGTCGCTCGACAACCTGGGAAGCAGCAAAAGATAGATTGGATTTCTGATGCATCTGATTTGCTCGAACTTCCAATTTACTATACTGATGCAAGTAAGGTTGAATTGTCTCGAACCGAGAAAAAGCGGATTGAAGCACAAAAATCTGTTGTTCGTTACGATGCCAGTAATAGCATTGCGTATGTCATTATTGGTTTGCGTGACGACCCACAACATTACTTATCTATAAAAGTCGACAAAATTAGTGAACGCCAAATGAAGGCTCTTCCTATTTTTGTACTCGACTACTTAATGTTTTATCCGGGGCAGGAACAAGAGTACCTTGCCAAGATTCAAAAACACTTTTCATATCCAATCAATATTCAAAACATTCAAGATGTAAATCTGGACTCTGAACAGATTGGGCGTTTACGCCAAGACCAAAGTGTCATGTTGTATAAAGATAGTGCAACAGTACGTGGTACGACCATTTCGATTGTCTCTCCAATCCCGAATCATCCTGCACAAGTGTTAGTGTTGGGTCCTGTTCCAATGTTTAACTGGATGCCTTTACAGCTTTCTGCGGGTATTACCTTATTTAGCTTATTCTTATTAAGTTTGGGTGTTTACGGTTTGATTTTGCCGTTAGAGCGCAAAATTCGCCAAGTGCGTTATGCATTAAACCGTATGAAATCGGGTGATTTGTCATTGCGTGTTCCAATTGAGGGAAGTGACGAAATGGCAAACTTGGCTTCAAGTTATAACAATATGTCTGATCATATTCAGCGTTTAATTGAAGCTCAACGTGAGTTAATGAGAGCGGTATCTCATGAGCTGAGAACACCTGTTGCACGTATTCGCTTTGGTACAGAAATGTTAGCCGAAGAAGATGACTACAATCACCGTATGCATCAGGTCGACATGATTGATAAAGATATTGAAGCACTCAATACCTTAATTGATGAAATCATGACTTATGCAAAACTAGAGCAGGGTACACCTTCGCTAGATTTTGCAGAAATTGTACTCTTTGAAGTGTTGGATCAGGTTGCAGTTGAAACCGAAGCGTTAAAAACACAGAAAGAAATTGAACTCATTCCACCGCCTTTATATGTGAAAGTAGATGCAGAGCGTCGTTACCTTCACCGTGTTGTACAAAACCTAGTAGGTAATGCTGTTCGTTATTGTGATAACAAAGTGCGTATTACTGGTGGTATTCACAGCGATGGCATGGCTTTTGTCTGTGTTGAAGATGATGGTCCCGGTATTCCTGAACAAGATCGTAAACGTGTATTTGAAGCCTTTGCACGTTTAGATGATAGCCGTACACGTGCATCTGGTGGGTATGGTTTAGGACTTTCGATTGTAAGCCGTATTGCTTATTGGTTTGGTGGTGAAATTAAAGTAGATGAAAGCCCAAGCTTGGGAGGCGCACGTTTTATCATGACGTGGCCAGCACATCGCTTTAAACAGCCGCCATTAAAGGCAAATAAAAAAGCACCTGCATAAGGTGCTTTTTTATTGGTTTATTTATAATTGAGTGGCATCAGGTTCTAAAATTGGTTTCCCGCTTCTTAAACTGTTTAGCGCATCTGTATTAAAGTCAATTAACAGCGAATTGTTTTTAGCATCGATTTGATATTTTTGAATAAGAGGCTGGTCTCCATTCAAAGTTTCAACTCTATATGAATCCGCAATATGTAAAATGCCTTCTAAATTTGTTGTGGTTGACGCGAAATCTTGTCTAAAAATTTCATAGACATCTCGCAAGTCAAAAATGGCATTATCTGCATCTGGGTGTTTTTGAATATAGCTTTCTATATGTCGCACGAGTAATTGTGCAAACAAGTAATAGTCTGGTTTATGCGTATATTCTAGATTCATACATTTTTCTCCTTATTATCTGTTATTAGCATACATGGCAAAACAGAAGTTATTGTATAAAATTCATTACACTAGATGATGACTTTAAAATATTACAAAGAAATAAAAACTCGGTTACGTCCTTGGCGCTTTGCTTGATAGAGTGCGTCATCTGCTTCTTTAAACAAGCTTTCAATAGATCGGTGGTAGTTTGGAGAATATAAGCTAATACCAATACTGACCTGTACAAAAATAGGTAATTTGCCATAAACATATATTGGTTGCTGACTAATTTTAATGCGTATTCTTTCTGCAAGTTCAAAAGCAGCTTCTTTAGTCGTGTCAGGAATAAAAATTGCGAATTCCTCACCTCCAAAACGACCCAGTAAATCATGAGGGTGCAGAATATTTTGTATAGTGGTTACACAGGTTTGTAAGGCTCTATCACCAATCAAGTGACCATAACTGTCATTCACCTTTTTAAAATGGTCGACATCCAACATAAAAAATGCAGAGGTTTTATGTCCTTTTTGTACTTTTTCTTGGAGTAAACGAACCGATTGTAAAAACTGACGTCGAGTTAAACTCGATGTGAGTTCATCATGGGCAATAGCATGTTGTAATTTTTGAATTAATTCAGAATGAAGTGCACTAATACTGGAAACAGTAAGTGGTGCAATGGTCATCATGATTAGCCCTATACGGATAGAAATAGTATTGCTTAAATAATCTTGTGGATACAGTAATAAATAAAGAGGTGGTCCCACATGTTTGAACAACTAAAAGCTTATTTATAAGTGATACTCTGCTCTAGTTAAGCTACCTTATTTTGTTGTGGTAGCTGGTCATAGTAAAACTCATCTGGAGTCATTTTGTCCAGACTCGAATGAGGTCGTTTCAAATTATAAAATTCAAAATATGCGTTTAATTGCTTCTTCGCATCCAAAACATTGCTGTAGGCTTTGAGATACACCTCTTCATATTTAACGCTCCGCCATAATCGTTCAACCATCACATTATCAACCCATCGACCTTTACCATCCATACTGATTTGAATGCCATTTGATTTCAATACATCAATAAATGCATCACTGGTAAACTGACTGCCTTGGTCTGTATTAAATATTTCAGGTCGACCATATTTTTCAATAGCTTCATTTAATGTTTCTATGCAAAATGTAACCTCCATACTAATCGATACTCTATGCGCAAGTACCTTGCGGCTATGCCAATCAATCACAGCACATAAATAAACAAAGCCTTTTGCCATAGGGATATACGTTATATCCGTAGACCACACTTGATTACTGCGCTGAATAGCCAATCCTTTGAGCAGATATGGATATTTGCGGTGAGCTTGATTAGCCTGGCTTAAATTTGGTTTGCAATATAACGCATTAATGCCCATTTTCTTCATTAAAGTACGTGTATGACGTCGTCCTATATGATGTCCTTGACGATTCAACAAATCACGCATCATACGGCTACCTGCAAAAGGGTATTGCATATGTAACTCATCCATACAGCGCATCAGCTTCAGATCTGATGCACTCACAGGTTTTGGGCGATAGTAATAACAACCACGGGAGACTTTCAGCAGCTGAGCTTGCTTAGATACTGAAATCTGAAGTGAGTCATCGATTAACTTTTGTGGTTGAAGCGGCCCAGTTTCTTCAACACACCTTCTAAAAAATCAATTTCTAATGCCTGCTCACCGATTTTTGCATGTAGTTTTTTTAGATCGATGGGTGGTTCTGTTGGAGCTTTTGATTGATCGAAAGCTTGCGAGGAAGCTGAAATCAGTTGATTTTTCCAGTCGATAATTTGGTTTTGATGAACATCAAATTCAGCACTCAATTCAGCAAGTGTTTTTTCTGCTTTAATCGCAGCAAGTGCTACCTTAGCTTTAAAATCATTTGAATGATTTCTTCTTGGTCTACGTGCCATAAAATACTCCATATATTGATGTTTATAACATCATTTGGGGAGCAAAATATCACTTATAAGTGTTGTTCAAATTTCCTGATCCACCTCTTAATGACCAGAGACATGATAAATAATATACGCACTCGTAAAAGAAGTAATGAGAGCCACAATAATGGGTTTATAGCGTATAGCGCACCAGATTAATGCGGCAATTGGATAGAGTAGGGAACCTGGACCTGAGTCATAATAACTGACAGTTATTGAAATGAGGACAGCCAATAAAGGCAGAAAATCAACAGCCTTTACATATACTTGATTACCTTTAATGTAGTTTTTTATTTTAAGATAAGGAGGGAAGTTTAAAATGATTGGCAATAACAGTAAGGCATTTTGAAGTTCTGATGTAACCCAATAACCAAACTCAGCCCAAAAGCTGCCAATCATAAATTTGGTATTAAACATCGGTACAAAAGTTGCTGCAAAAAAAGCACCAGTTATGCTACCAATACCGCACAGAGCAAATAAAACCAAGTAAGAATAGCCTCGATACGCAGCTTTTATATAACGGCCAAATAACATTGCAAGTGCTAATGTCATGACGACATATAGGTAATTTGAGGCAGTTAAAATAAGGGTGAGAAAAAGAGGAGTGCCCTTAATTAAATCGGCAATCATGTAACCGATAAAAGCTCCTGCAAAACTACCCACTTGTCGTGTTTGCGGAAATCGAATGAGTAGACCTAAAAATACGGAGTTAGCAGGCCAGAAAAATGCAAGAAAACTAAGGGGGCGAGATGCAATTCCAATAAAGCAGCATATTGAAATAATGAGAGTGAATAGGAAAAAAAACTTCAGGGAAGAAGAAAATGAAAATTCACGAAGTGAGTATGGCATCAGCTGCCCTTAATGATAAACACTCTTATCCAAGAGTAATAAAATATTAATGCATGATTAAACATTCATCATAATTCAGAGGGGAAGAGGAATACAATAAAAAACCGTCTAATATTATAAAAAAGTAAGGTGTTTATTTTGACCGATTGAGCAATTGTGCAAATAATATTAAAAATCAAAAAATGAAAAAAATCATTACAACTAAGAAAACTATCAAATAAACCGATTATAAGCGGTGAAACCCCCTCTACAAGACATAGAACAATACTTTTGATTGGAAAATCATCCAAAAGACTAAGACGCTTCAACTAGCATGCGAAATTAGAAATCAGGTACAATTGGCGGGATTAATTTTGTGTTTGGTGTATTCAAAGGCCAATACATACATTCTTTGTTAAATAATAGGCCTGCCAGGAGTTATCCCCGCATGAGTGCCATTACTCCATACGACTGGGCGATTATCGCCTTCGTGATCGGCGTTACATTTCTTTGCGTCTTTATGCTCACAGTTCCCTTACTCCTCGGGGGAAAATCGTGGGGACGTGCTAAGCAAGAGCAGTTTGAATCAGGTGTCGTGAGTGCTGGTGGCGCTCGCATTCGCCTGTCTGCAAAGTTCTATCTAGTTGCAATTTTCTTCGTGGTTTTCGACTTAGAGGCCCTTTACCTCTATGCATGGTCTACTTCTGTGCGTGAAGTAGGGTGGTTGGGCTATACCACTGTTGTAATCTTTGTCGTTGATCTATTAATTGCGCTTGTTTATGCCTTCTCTGTAGGTGCTTTAAGTTGGGCACCGGCAGATCGCCGTAAATTAGCTGGTGAGAAGATTAAAGTCGGTTCACCAACAATGGACATTGCTGAAATTACACGCTTTAACTCTATTGAAGAGCTCGTAACTGACCCTACTGGCCAGATTCCAGCCCAATCATCAGGTCGTGTTAAGTCAAAAACTACACCTGCATTGTCATCTGAAAAGGAGTAAGTCGGGATGAAATATACTCTGACCCGCGCGAATCCGGATGCTGATCAATACCCATTGCAAGAACGCCAAATTGTGACTGATCCGCTTGAAGAGGAAGTGAATAAAAACGTATTCATGACTCGTTTAGAGGATGTCTTGCATACAGCAGTAAACTGGGGACGTAAAAACTCTTTGTGGCCATTTAACTTTGGTACCTCATGTTGTTACGTTGAATATGCAACGACTTTAACAGGCGTGCATGACTTGTCCCGTTTCGGTGCAGAGGTTATTCGTGCTTCACCTCGTCAGGCTGACTTGATGATTGTTGCAGGTACCTGCTTTGTAAAAATGGCTCCGGTTATTCAACGTTTGTATGAACAAATGTTAGAACCTAAATGGGTTATTTCAATGGGTGCTTGTGCAAACTCTGGAGGTATGTACGACATCTATTCAGTAGTACAAGGTGTAGACAAAATTATTCCTGTTGACGTGTACGTCCCAGGTTGTCCGCCTCGTCCTGAAGCATTAATTCAAGCGTTAATGCTTTTGCAAGACCAGATTCAATTAGAGCGACGCCCGCTTTCTGCCGTGATTGGTGATGATCTTCAGCCAGTGTATAAGCCAAAGATGATGCCAGAACGTGATCGTAAGAATGCGCAGCGTATTGCCGTTAAAAACTTACGCTCTATGGATGAGATTAAATAATTTTTTGACGGTGTTTTGACATATCTGACCGATATGTTCATCGAGAAAATTGACAGAATTTGTATTAAATAGGAAGCCAAGCCAATGGCTGAAACTGACATTGCTATGCCAGAATCAACACCAGTTGATTCACGCCCAGCATTTGCAATCGTAGAAGAGCTCAAAACCAAGTTTGGTGAGAACTTCTATGTGCAGGCGACTTTTGAAGAGTTTCCAACAGTCTGGGTTGAGCGCGCACGCGTGCAAGAAGTCCTCATGTTCCTGCGTAAAGTGGAACGTCCTTATGTAATGCTGTTTGACTTATCAGCGATGGATGAGCGTTTACGTCAACATCGTGATGGTTTACCAGCATCTGACTTCACTGTGTTCTATCATTTATTATCGCTTGAGCGTAATAGTGACATTCGTATCAAGGTTGCCTTGAACGAAAATGATCTTAGCCTCCCGACAGCGACAAATATCTGGCCAAATGCCAACTGGTATGAACGTGAAGCTTACGATATGTTCGGTATCAATTTCGAAGGGCATCCAATGCTCCGTCGTATCTTGTTGCCAACTTATTGGGAAGGTCACCCGCTTCGTAAAGAATATTCAGCACGTGCGACAGAATATACGCCGTATATGCAAGACAAAGCGAAGCAAGATTTCGAACAGGAACATTTACGCTTTGTACCTGAAGATTGGGGTCTTAAGCGTGGTAACGCTGATGAAGACTTCATGTTCTTGAACTTGGGTCCTAACCATCCATCTGCACATGGTGCGTTCCGTATTGTATTGCAGTTAGATGGCGAAGAAGTGAAAGACTGTGTTCCTGATATCGGTTATCACCACCGCGGTGTGGAAAAGATGGCTGAGCGTCAAACATGGCACTCTTTCATTCCTTATACTGACCGTGTTGACTACTTGGGTGGTTGTGCGCAAAACATGCCATATGTAATGGCAGTTGAACAGCTTGCAGGAATTAAAGTTCCTGAGCGTGCACAAGTGATTCGTGTCATGTTGAACGAATTGTTCCGTATTAATAACCACTTACTTTACTGTGGTACGGCAATTCAGGATGCCGGTGGTATGACACCAGTATTCTATATGTTCGCAGACCGTCAAAAAGTATACGACATTGTTGAAGCAATTACGGGTTACCGTATGCACCCAGCATGGTTCCGTATTGGTGGTACAGCACACGACCTTCCAAATAACTGGCAAAAACTTGTTAAAGAATTGCTAGAGTGGATGCCAAAACGTCTCAACGAATACTACACAGCTGCGCTTAAAAACTCTGTGTTTATTGGTCGTACACGTAATGTTGCTCAATACGATGCAAAATCTGCGCTTGCATGGGGTGTAACTGGTACTGGTTTACGTGCAACAGGTATTGATTTCGACGTTCGTAAATATCGTCCATACAGTGGCTATGAAAACTTTGATTTTGATGTGCCAGTTGAGTATGAAGGCGATGCTTACGCTCGTGTTCTTGTTCACTTCCGTGAAATTACTGAGTCACTCAAAATTATCAAACAGTGTTTGGATAACATGCCTTCTGGTCCATATAAAGCGGATCACCCATTGGCTGTTCCACCACCAAAAGATAAGACGTTACAAGATATTGAAACTTTGATTACGCACTTCTTGAGCGTGTCATGGGGTCCTGTCATGCCTGCTGGTGAAGCGTCATTCATGACTGAAGTTGTGAAAGGTGCAAGTACTTATTACTTGACTTCGGATAAGGCAACGATGAGTTATCGTACTCGTATCCGTACACCGACGTTTACTCACTTACAGCAAATTCCTTCAGTGATTAACGGCAGTTTAGTGTCTGACTTAATCATTTATCTGGCGACCATTGACGTGGTTATGGCTGACGTGGATCGCTAAGAGGTAACGCAAAATGATGATTCTGACTGATAAAAAACCACGTGTGAATGTTGAAGGGATTTTGACTGCTGAAGAAATCCATGAAATTGAACATCACATTGGTCACTATCCATACCCACGTGCAGCTTCTTTAGATGCATTAAAGTGCGTACAGCGCCGTAACGGTTGGGTAGATGATGCTCAAATGAACGCCATCGCACAATTATTGACGATTAGTGTGGCAGATTTAGAAGGTGTAGCAACGTTCTACAACCGTATCTATCGCCAGCCTGTAGGTCGTCACGTAATTTTGCTTTGTGACTCGATTGCTTGCTTCTTAATGGGTGCTGAAACATTAGCTGAAGCATTCCAGCGTGAATTAGGTATTCAGTTTGGTCAAACGACACAAGATGGTCGTTTTACACTGCTCCCAATTTGCTGCCTAGGCAACTGTGACAAAGGCCCAACGTTAATGATTGATGAAGATACTCACGGTTTAGTTGAAGTGACATCAGTCAAACAGTTATTGGAGAAGTATGTATGAATACTGAACCAAAACCAATTTATGGCGACGGTAATCCGGAAACTCATCCACTGACTTGGCGTTTAAGCAAACAAGATGCCGTACATAGCGCTGACGACTATGAAGCACTTGACGGTTATGCTGGCTTTAAAAAAGCATTAGGCATGAAACCTGCTGAAGTGCTTGAAGTCATTAAAGCTGCAACTGTAAAAGGTCGTGGTGGTGCAGGCTTCCCAGCAGGGATCAAATGGTCTCTTATGGCGCCAAACGATGGTGGCCCACGTTACTTGATCTGTAACGCCGATGAGATGGAACCAGGTACCTTTAAAGACCGTTTGTTGATGGAAAAACTTCCTCACCAATTGATCGAAGGTATGTTAATTGCAGGTTATACCTTAGAAGCAACTCAAGGCTATATCTTCATTCGTGGCGAATACATCGAAGCTGCTCAATACCTAAATGAGGCGCTTGAGCAAATTCGCGCTAAAGGTTACTTAGGTGACAACATTTTAGGTTCTGGCTGGAACTTCGAGTTACACGTGCATACTGGTGCAGGTCGTTATATCTGCGGTGAAGAAACTGCATTGATTAACTCACTTGAAGGTCGTCGTGCTAACCCACGTACTAAACCGCCATTCCCGCAAGTTGCTGGTGCATGGGGTCGTCCTACGATTGTGAACAACGTTGAAACTTATAACAACTTGCCAGCAATCATGCTTCGTGGTCCAGAGTGGTATATCGGTTTATCAGCTGGTAAATCAAAAGATCCAGGCACTAAGATTTATGGTGCGTCAGGTAAAGTTAAATTCCCTGGTCTTTGGGAACTACCATTTGGTACGACTGCACGTGAAGTAATCGAAGATCATGCCGGTGGTATGCGTGAAGGCTTAAAGCTTAAAGCATGGTTACCAGGTGGTGCGTCAACTGACTTTTTACCTGCAGATACCATTGATTTACCAATGGATGCTGAAACCATTATGAAAGCAGGTTCTCGTTTAGGAACATGTTTATTGATGGTGGTAGACGAGACTCAATGTATGGTGTCGTTGACCCGTAATCTTGAAGAATTCTTTGCGCGTGAATCATGCGGTTTCTGTACACCGTGCCGTGATGGTTTGCCATGGGCTGTTAAAGCGCTTAAAGCACTTGAAACAGGTGAAGGTAAGAAAGAAGATATCGATCATTTACAAGAACTTACTCGTAAGTTATGGATTGGTAAAACTTTCTGTGCCCACGCACCAGGTGCGATGGAGCCGCTTATGGGCGCACTCAAACATTTCCGTAGCGAGTTTGAAGCGAAAGTGACGAATCGTCCTGTCGTGCAAACTAGCAACGTAGAACAAGCTTAAGGGATTCGACTATGGCTACAATTCATGTCGATGGAAAATCGTACGAAGTCAATGGATCAGAAAACTTGCTACAAACATGTTTATCCCTTGGCATTGATATTCCGTATTTTTGTTGGCACCCATCCTTAGGTTCTGTTGGTTCATGTCGTCAATGTGCCGTAACTCAGTATGCAAATCCTGAAGATACGCGCGGACGTCTTGTGATGTCATGTATGACACCAGCATCTGACAATACCTATATCTCGATTGAAGACAAAGAAGCAACGGATTTTCGTGAATCTATCGTTGAGTTCTTAATGACCAACCACCCACATGACTGTCCGGTGTGTGAAGAGGGTGGTCACTGTCATTTACAAGATATGACTGTAATGACTGGTCATGACCGTCGTCGCTATCGTTTTACTAAGCGTACACATTACAACCAAGAACTAGGCTCATTCATTGCGCATGAAATGAACCGTTGTATTGCTTGTTACCGTTGTGTTCGTTACTACAAAGACTATGCGGGCGGTACAGACTTTGGTGTGTTTGCCAACGCATCGCGTGTTTACTTTGGTCGTCCAGAATCAGGCACTTTAGAATCTGAATTCTCTGGTAACTTGACTGAAGTATGTCCAACAGGTGTATTTACCGATAAGACTCATTCAGAGCGCTATAACCGTAAATGGGATATGCAATATGCACCAAGCGTGTGTCATGGCTGTTCTTCAGGTTGTAACATCTCTCCGGGTGAGCGTTATGGCGAAATCCGTCGTGTAGAAAACCGTTTCAATGGTTCGGTTAACCAATACTTCCTTTGTGACAAAGGCCGTTTTGGCACAGGTTATGTAAACCGTGCAGATCGTCCACGTCAACCTCAGTTCCGGAATGGCGAAACAGTAGCAACTGTTTCTGTTGACCAAGCTTTAGATCAAGCAATTGCGAAACTTGAAGGTAAAAAAGTTTTAGGTATCGGTTCACCACGTGCAAGCTTAGAATCAAACTATGCATTACGTGAACTTGTAGGCCAAGCAAACTATTCAACAGGTGTTGCACAAAAAGAGCAAAAACTTGTTGAACTTGCTGCTTCAATCATGCAAACAGAAGGTATTTACAACCCGAACATGCGTGAAATTGAAAGCTATGATGCAGTATTAATTTTGGGTGAAGATTTAACCCAAACTGCACCACGTATGGCTTTGTCAGTTCGTCAAGCTGCGAAAAACAAAGCTCGCGAAATGGCTGCAAAAACACGTACGCCAGATTGGTTGGCTGAACCAGTACAACGTATTGGTCAGGAAGCGAAATCTCCGATCTATATTTTGGCTGCAACTCAAACTCGTCTTGCCGATGTTGCAACTGGTGAAGTTGTTGCCTCTCCAAATGACATTGCGCGTTTAGGTTTTGCAGTTGCTGCGGCAGTTAAAGGTGAAACAGTTAATGGTTTAGATGACGATGCAAAAGCATTTGCTCAAACTATTGCAGACACTTTAAAAGCAGCAAACAAACCGTTAATTATTGCGGGTACGAGCTTGCAAGATGCTTCAATTATGGAAGCTGCAGCAGAGTTAACGCAAAACCTTGGCTCAAAAGCTGGTTTAAGCCTTGTAGTTCCTGAAGTGAACTCTATGGGCTTGGCATTGTTTGGTGGCTTAAGCCTTGAACAAGCATTTGCTCAAGACTACGACACACTTGTTATTGTTGAAAATGACTTGTTCCGTCGTTTACCAGCTGCTCAAGTTAAAGCAGCACTTGATAAGGCTGAAACAGTAATCGTGCTTGATCACAGCGAAACAGAAACTGTGAAACAGGCGGATATTGTGCTTTCAGCAGCAAGCTTTGCTGAAGGTGATGGTACTGTTGTAAGCCAAGAAGGTCGTGCTCAGCGCTTCTATCAAGTTTACGATCCAAGCTACTACAAACCTGAATACGCGATTAAAGAATCTTGGCGTTGGTTGCATGCCATTGAAACTGGTCTTAAAGGTAAGCCAGTTGATTGGACATTGCTTGATGACGTGATTGAAAGTATCGTTAAAAATGTTCCGGTACTTGAAGCAATTCAAGATGTTGCACCAGATGCAGGTTACCGTGTACATGGTTTGAAAATTGCTCGTGAACCACGTCGCTATTCTGGTCGTACAGCAATTCGTGCACCTTTATCTGTTCATGAACCTAAGCAACCGACAGACCCAGATTCAGCATTAACATTCTCTATGGAAGGTTATGTAGGTCCGCAAAAAGCTTCTTCGCTTGTACCATTTGCGTGGGCGCCAGGTTGGAACTCTCCACAATCTTGGAACAAATACCAAGATGAAGTGGGTGGTCACTTAAAAGGTGGTGATTCAGGCGTTCGTTTATTTGACCGTTTAGCAAAACGTCCAGCACGTAGCTATGTTGCTCCAACTGCAGTAGTTGCAAACCCTGAAAGCTTCCGTCTTGTACCAATGCACCATATTTTTGGTTCTGGTGAATTCACGATTAAAACACCTGCAATGGAAACTCGTATTCCTGAAGCTGTATTTGCTGTAGGTGAACAAGACGCAACGCGTTTGAACCTACAAGAAGGTCAACGTATTACAGTTAAAGCAGGCGAAACTACAGTGAGCTTACCTGTACAAGTAATTGAATATTTACCTACAGGTTATATCGGTTACCCAGTTGGTTTAGCACCGACAGTATCCTTAGCTGAGCCTGTTTCAGTGGCATTAGGAGTGTAATTCATGAATCAAGAAATTATACGTCAAACGCCACTTTGGGCTGAGAACTGGCCAATTGCTTATGCAGTGATTCAAGCAGTTGTGATTTTGCTTGTCGTTGTACTTGTTGCTGCATTGATGTCTTTTATTGAGCGTCGTTTACTTGCTTGGTGGCAAGACCGTTATGGTCCAAACCGTGTTGGTCCTGGTGGTATGTTCCAGATCGTTGCCGACATGCTTAAGATCATGTTCAAAGAAGACTGGACACCAAAATTTGCCGATAAATTAACTTTCCGTTTAGCTCCGGCAGTTGCGATGGCAACTGCGGTGCTTTCGTTCATGGTTATTCCTGTAAGCCCTGCATTGGGTGTTGCAGACATGAGCATCGGTCTGTTGTTCTTTATGGCTATGGCTGGTATTGCGGTTTATGCAGTGTTATTCGGTGGTTGGTCATCAAATAACAAATATTCATTACTCGGTGGTTTGCGTTCAGCTGCTCAAACAATTTCTTATGAAGTGTTCTTGGGCATCTCGTTAATGGGCGTAGTTGCAATCGCTGGTTCATTTAACCTTCGTGAAATTGTTGAAGCTCAACGTGACGTTTGGTTCATCATTCCACAATTCTTAGGTTTCTTGATTTTCGTGGTTGCTGGTGTTGCGGTAACTCACCGTCACCCATTTGACCAACCTGAAGCAGAACAAGAATTGGCTGAAGGTTACCATGTTGAATATGGCGGTATGAAATGGGGTATGTTCTTCGTTGCTGAATATGTAAACGTTGTACTTATCTCTGCATTGATCGTGACTTTATTCTTTGGTGGCTGGTTAGCGCCATTCAATTTAGAAATTCCATTTATTCCACCAGTGTTCTGGTTTGTGATTAAAACAGCATTCTTCGTAATGATGTTTGTATTGGCACGTGGTTCTTTAATGCGTCCACGTTACGACCAAGTCATGAACTTCGGTTGGAAAATTTGTTTGCCGCTGGCGTTGGTTAACCTATTGGTAACTGGTGCTGTGATTCTGATGAATCAGGCCTAAGACAGCAGGGAGTACAAAATGTATAAAATTCTAGCTGGAGTTGGGTCAATCGTTCGGACGTTATTCATGGTATTTACCCATGGTTTCCGTAAACGTGACACAATTCTTTATCCAGAAGTACCAGCAGAGGAAATTGTACCACCTCGCTATCGTGGTCGTATTATCTTGACGCGTGACCCAGATGGGGAAGAGCGTTGTGTGGCATGTAACCTTTGTGCGGTTGCATGTCCAGTTGGCTGTATTTCACTGCAAAAAGCTGAAAAAGAAGATGGTCGTTGGTATCCGGAGTTTTTCCGTATCAACTTCTCTCGTTGTATCTTCTGCGGTATGTGTGAAGAAGCATGTCCAACGACAGCGATTCAGTTAACTCCAGATTTCGAGTTGGGCGAATACGTACGTCAAGACCTCGTATATGAGAAAGAAAACTTACTCATTTCAGGTCCAGGTAAATACCCAGACTACAACTTCTACCGTGTAACTGGTATGGCAATTAACGGTAAAGAGAAAGGTCAAGCACAAAAAGAAAGTGCACCAATCGATGTACGGAGTCTATTACCATGATGTGGCCGTTTTATTTGATGGCGCTCGTGGCCATCGTTTCTACGGTTCGTGTAGTGACTAACACGAACCCTGTACATGCATTGCTTAGTCTGATTGTTTCATTACTAGCTGTTGCTGGTATTTTCATGATCGTAGGTGCGCCGTTTGCTGGCGCCCTCGAAATCATTGTTTATGCTGGTGCGATTATGGTCTTGTTCGTATTCGTTGTGATGATGCTTAACTTAGGGCAACACACTGTGGAACAAGAGCGTAAATGGCTTTCTTCAGATGCTTGGGCATATCCAGCACTCATGAGCTTTTTACTTGGCTTGCTTTTAGTTTGGATGCTTGGTGGTGAATATACAACCATCTCTGCACCACTTGGAGCACAAGTAATTGGACCAAAAGTTGTTGGTCAAGCGCTCTTTACACACTACTTATTATTGGTTGAAGTTGCCGCGATGTTATTGCTAGCAGCCCTTGTTGCAGCATACCACTTAGGTAAACGTGAACCAGGTGCAGAAGAGGAAAAAGAATAATGGGCCAGATCCCTTTAGAACATGGTTTGATTGTTGCAACCATTCTTTTTGCACTCGGTTTTTACGGTGTAATGGTGCGACGCAACCTACTATTTATGTTAATGAGCCTTGAAATCATGATGAATGCTGCTGCGTTAGCATTCGTTCTTGCGGGTAGCGTATGGGCACAACCAGATGGACAAGTCATGTTCATTCTGATTTTAACCCTTGCTGCGGCAGAGGCGTGTATCGGTCTTGCGATTGTCCTTCAGTTCTATCATCGCTTCCATCATTTGGATGTGGATGCTGCTAGTGAGATGCGCGGATGAGTTATTTATATCTAACAGTATTATTTCCGCTAATCGGTTTTATTTTATTGGCGGCAGGGCGTGATAAGCTCTCTGAAAATGTTGCAGCAATTATCGGTGTGGGTTCTGTAGGTTTATCTGCATTATTTGCATTGATTGCTGGTATGGCATTTACCAACAGCGGCCAACAGGTTTTTGTTCAAAACCTTTGGACATGGTTCAATGTTGGTGGTTTCGCTCCTGGCATTAGCTTACATTTAGATGGCTTATCTTTACTCATGATGGGCATGATCACAGGTGTTGGTTTTCTAATCCACATCTTTGCATCATGGTACATGCGTGGTGAAGAAGGTTATGCGCGCTTCTTCTCTTATTTCAACCTATTCGTTGCAAGCATGCTTGTGCTTGTGTTGGGTGACAACTTAGCGTTGTTATTCTTAGGTTGGGAAGGCGTAGGTCTATGCTCTTACTTGCTGATTGGTTTCTATTATGCAAACCCTGCAAATGGTTGGGCAGCGATCAAAGCATTTACAGTTACCCGTGTAGGTGACGTATTCCTACTTATCGCTTTATTCTTGCTTTACCAACAATTTGGTACGCTTAATACTCAGTACATCGTTGAACACGCAGCAGAAGTCATGACGAAGAGTTCGTCACTTACTATCTGGACTGCATTAATGTTGTTCTTAGGTGCTGCTGGTAAATCTGCTCAAATTCCATTGCAAACATGGTTGGCAGATGCGATGGCAGGTCCAACACCTGTTTCTGCATTAATCCACGCAGCAACAATGGTAACGGCTGGTGTGTACTTATGCTGCCGTCTATTTAGCGTATTTGAGCTTGCACCTGAAGTGATGCAGTTCATTTCGGTAACAGGCGCTGTAACTTTATTAGTTGCAGGTTTTGCTGCTCTCGTGCAAACAGATATCAAACGTATTTTGGCTTACTCAACAATGAGTCAGCTTGGTTATATGTTTATGGCTGTAGGTGCAGAAGCGTATCAAGCTGGCCTGTTCCACATGTTAGCTCACGCATTCTTCAAAGCATTATTATTCTTGTCTTCTGGTGCAGTTATTCTTGCTTACCATCACGAACAGAACATTTTCAAAATGGGCGGTTTGTTCTACAAAAACAAATTCCTATTTGCATGTTTCGCGATTGGTGGCGGTGCATTAGCAGCGATTCCATTCTTAACAATCGGCTTCTTCTCAAAAGATGCGATTCTTGGTGAAGTTTGGGTACAAGGTCAATCAATTGCTCTATACCACACTTTATATTGGGCTGGTGTAGCAGGTGCATTCCTGACTTCAATTTATACCTTCCGTTTAATCTGGGTTGTATTCTTCGGTAAAGAAAATACGCATTACCATGAGATTAAAGGTGCAACTTACTGGGCGCCATTAGGTATCTTGGCAGTATTGTCTACTTTTGTGGGTGCTGCATTAAAAGGTCCAGTAGCTGGTATTTTAAATACAGCAAAAATTCCTGAATTCCATGTTGCTGAACAATTTGTAGAAGGCATGCATGGGGCAGAGCATTTAGCTGTAGGCATTGCGCTTGTTGGTTTAGCTGTTGGTATTGGTCTATTTGCATTTGCTTACGGTGCAGTGAAATCGTTTGCTCAAACAAGTCTTGGTGCTGGCTTAGCTCATATTTGTCGTACTGCATTTGGTTTCGATGCGTTGTATGACATCGTTTTTGTTAAACCTTATTTATTCTTCGCCAAACTATTTGGTCGTGATCCGATTGACAGCTTATGGCTTGTTCTTCCTGCGCTTGTTAAAGGCGGAAACAGTTTCACAAGCTCACGTCAAACAGGTTCATTGCGTGAATACGCATCAAGCATGTCACTCGGTGTAGTGGTGTTATTGATGATCTTGATCGTTATTCAGGTAGTGGGGAAATAAAATGGAAAACAATTTAATTTTACCCGCGCTGATCCTTGTTCCGTTCATTGCAGGTTTTACTTGTTGGTTAGTCGATAAACTCGACAAAACTTTGCCACGCTGGATTGCCTTAATTGGTATGCTCATTACCTTGGGCTTAGGTCTTGCACTTTGGCAAAATGGTACTTATAGCTACGAGTTGGGCTCAAAAGTCCCAACTTGGTCAGCTGAGTTCTATTTACCGTGGATTAAGTCTCTCGGTATTGGCATTCACTTAGCAGTGGATGGTTTGTCTTTACTCATGGTGTTGTTAACAGCTTTACTGGGTGTACTTGCTGTTGGATGTTCATGGGGCGAGATTCAAAAGAATGTTGGTTTCTTCCACTTAAACTTATTATGGAGTTTAGGTGGCGTTATTGGCGTGTTCTTGGCAATTGATTTGTTCCTATTCTTCTTCTTCTGGGAGATGATGCTTGTACCAATCTACTTCTTGATTGCGTTATGGGGTCATAAGGGTTCAAACGGTCGTTCACGTGTTTACGCTGCAACAAAGTTCTTCTTATATACACAAATCGCTGGTTTAGTGATGTTAATCGGTATCCTTGGCCTTGTGGTCTATGGCTACATGATGACTGGTATGATCGGTTTTGATTACAACTATTTATTAGCTGTAGCGAATCGTTTACCTGCTGGCTTCGCGTATGGTTTCATGATCTGCTTCTTTATCGGTTTTGCAGTGAAGTTACCAGTTTTCCCATTGCATGGCTGGTTACCAGATGCGCATGCTCAAGCTCCTACAGCGGGTTCTGTAGACTTGGCTGGTATCTTGATTAAGACTGCAGCGTACGGTTTGCTCCGTTTTGTAATTCCATTCTTCCCGGCAGCTTCTGCACAGTTTGCAGATATCGCGATTATTTTCGGTTTGATTGGTATTTTCTACGGCGCTTGGTGTGCTTACCAGCAAACTGACATGAAGCGTTTACTTGCGTATACGTCGATTTCACACATGGGCTTCATTTTACTTGCGATCTATGCAGGTAATATTTTGACCTTCCAAGGTTTAATGATCATGATGTTGGCACATGGTTTGTCATCTGCTGCATTGTTCATTATGTCTGGTCAAATCTACGAGCGCTTGCATACACGTGATTTGCGTTTGATGGGTGGTCTTCGTGGTCAACTCCAATACTTACCATTCTTCTTAATGTTCTTCGTAGCTGCTCTTGTTGGTGTGCCAGGTTTAGGTAACTTTATTGGTGAATTCCTGATTTTGATGGGTTCATTTAATAAATATCCTGCCTTCACGATTCTTGCTTCTATCAGCCTTGTATTTGCAGGTTTATATGGCTTGATCTTGATTCACCGTGCTTTATTTGGTGAGCCAAACCCTGAACAAAAGCAACACTACACTAGTCCATTAAAAGACTTATCTGCTCGTGAAGTTGTTATTTTGATGATTTGTGCGATTGGTCTCGTTTGGCTTGGTATCTTCCCGCAAACATTCTTGGATGTATCTCATTCAAGTATGCAGTGGTTGGTCAATAGTTATGTGCCAGTACAAGAAGTCGTTGAAACTGTTCAGCAAACAGCTACTCAACTTGACCATGTGGAGATCCAATAATCATGAACTTCACAGTATCATTCTCTACGCTTATGCCTTTAGCACCGGTGATGATTGTTGCTTTGACAACAGTCGTCGTCATGTTGTTAATTTCAATTAAACGTAACCATAATTTAATCGCAACAACTTCTGTTGTCGGTTTAAACCTTGCTGCACTTTATATCTTGCTAGAACTATTTGGCGGTAAATTTGTACCGGCAAATGTGATGGGCATGTTTATGGTTGATCCATTTACTTTGTTCTATCAGTTCATGATTCTAGTTGCATCATTGGCTTGTTGTACTTTGTCTCATGCATATATCGAGACTTATAAAGACAACCGCGAAGAACTCTATCTTCTGTTACTTGCTTCTGTAGCTGGTGCAATGTTGATGGTTGCAAGTTCTCATTATGCATCTTTCTTCATTAGCCTTGAGTTAATGTCGATTCCTGTATATGGCTTACTTGCTTATACATATCAACGTAGTCAATCGCTTGAAGCTGGCATTAAGTACCTTGTGCTTTCTGCAACAGCTTCTGCAATGTTGTTGATGGGTATGGCGTATATCTACGCTTATACTGGTTCGCTTTCATTCTATGATTCTGTTCAAGCTTTATTTGGTGCAATCAAACAGCCAATGGTGTTATTAGGTTTAGCACTCATTATCTTTGCTGTTGCATTCAAATTATCGCTTGCACCGTTCCACAAATGGACACCAGATGTATATGCAGGCGCTCCAGCTCCAATGGCAACTTTCTTAGCGACTGCTGCTAAGGTTGCGACGATTGGTTTATTCGTACGTTATTTGCTTGCTTCTGGCGCAATCATGGTGAACTCGCTAGTGACTGTTTTGACAATCATCGCTGTATTGTCAATTTTAGTCGGTAACTTGCTCGCTGTTCGTCAAGTTAACTTAAAACGTATTTTGGGTTATTCATCTATTGCTCACTTTGGTTATTTGTTAATTGCTTTAATCAGCATGACATATGCAAGCTTAGGTAGCGTAACTGTGTATGTGGTGACTTATGTCTTAACAACTATTGGTGCCTTTGGTGCAGTAGCGTTAATGTCTAGCCCATATAACAACGTAGATGAAGCTCAAAGCCTTGCAGACTACCGTGGTTTGTTCTGGCGTCGTCCAGTACTTACAGCAACATTAACAGTCATGATGTTATCTTTGGCTGGTATTCCATTAACAGCGGGCTTCATTGGTAAGTTCTTGGTTGTTATGGCTGCTGTAACGACTCAACACTGGTTCTTAGCTGCAATGATTATTGTAGGTAGTGGTATTGGTTTGTATTACTACTTACGTGTGATGGTTGTTATGTATATGACTCCACCTGAAACTCCTCGTATTGATGCTGATGCACATTGGGGACAAAAAGTGGGTGGTTTAATGGTGTTGGCTGCTGCTGCATTAGTAATTATTTTGGGTGTATATCCAGATCCAATGATTAATTTGGCGTTAAAAGCAGAAATTTTATCTCCATTACATTTCATGCTTTCACAACAGCAATAATTCTTGTGTACAAAAAAGCCTCCAAATATGGAGGCTTTTTTTTATTGATAGTTAAAAAAAGATTATAATAAATACGTTTTTATATTTTTAGGTAACATCTGTGGCCATTCAAGAAATTCGTCACCCACTTATTCGTCATAAATTAGGTTTATTACGTCGTGCTGACATCAGTACTAAGAATTTCCGTGAGCTTGCTCAAGAAGTGACTATGTTATTGACATATGAAGCAACCAAAGATTTACCAGTTGTGGATTGTGAGATTGAAGGTTGGGCTGGCAATGTTACTACTCAGCGTATTGCTGGTAAAAAAATAACGATTGTACCAATTCTACGTGCAGGTATTGGTATGCTTGATGGCGTACTTAACCTGATTCCAAGTGCCAAAGTCAGTGTGTTAGGTCTTGAACGTGATGAGGCTACTTTAGAAGTACGTACTTACTATAAGAAGTTAGTTCCAGATGTGGCTAACCGTATTGCGATGATTATTGACCCAATGTTAGCAACGGGTAATTCTTTAGTTGCTGCCATTGATGTGCTAAAGGCAAGTGGTTGTAAAGATATTCGTGTTATGGTGTTAGTTGCAGCTCCTGAAGGAATTGCAAAAGTAGAAGCAGCACATCCCGATATTCAGCTTTATACTGCATCTATTGATGATGGCTTAAATGAACATGGTTATATTGTTCCTGGTTTAGGCGATGCTGGCGACAAGATTTTTGGTAGTGTTCAAAAAGATTAATTTTTGACATAGCAATAAAAAGAGACTTCATCAAACCGTATATTTTTTTAAGAGCGGAATTGAAAGTCTCTTTTTATTTACCGCAACGATTGGATGGGAAAAAATAGGGGAAAGATCATGAAGCAAGAGTTTTATGTTGGAAGAGTAAAACAATATAACGCCGATAAGGGATTTGGTTTTATTTCAACCACTGAAGGAGATATTTTCTTTCATATTTCTGATTTCCCTGCATCAGAAGGTGAGCCAAAAAGAAATGAAAAAGTAAGATTTCTTGCAGCGGATAATCAGGGGAAATTTAAAGCGATCAAAATTGAGCGTGTGGACCCAAACCCTGCAAAAACTAAAAAAAATAAAATTTCGGAACACAATAAAGCGATTACCAGTGAGTTATTGTCAAATTTCCGACGCTAGGTGAACTAAGTCTTATGCATTAAAATTACTTAAATAATGTATTAAGCAATTACTTTGGTTGATGTTTAAAAAAATTAAGAGATTTAGCATTAAGGGAGATATAAGTTTCCCTTAATTTTCTTAAAACGAATAATAAAATTAAAAAAAGGGGAAATATGAATCAACGGGGAAAAATCAAACGCAGCAAATTCAAGCTGAGTTCAAGTGAATACATCAGTATATTTACCGTTATGGTCTTAGTCATTGTTGCGTGTGTGAGTTTTATGGTATTGCACTATCGTCAGGAGGCTCAACAACGTGCATCACATGAGAAAGTGCAATTATTAATACAGCAGCAGAAGAAGATTATCGAAGCACAGCGCGCAGCTTTGGGTAAATTGCCGGATATTCAACTATCTGAGAAAACGAAAAAGGCTTTAGCATTTACTCCTCAAACAGTTGCTTCTCAAACAGCTCCAGCCCCGGAACGAGTAAATGATGAAACATCAGTTTTTCATTGTGATGGGCGTGAGTATTGTTCGCAAATGCATTCTTTAGAAGAAGCACGTTGGTTTGTAAGAAATTGTCCGAACACTAAAATGGATGGTGATCATGACGGTGAGCCGTGTGAAAATGACTCACGATGGCATTAGAAAATCAGGCTTTAAGCCTGATCTTCATCGCAGAATTTTAAAAATGCTTTAAGGCCCGGACCTTGATATTTTTGGCGATGCACCAGCATATAAAGCGGACGAGTCAGTTGCCAAAATGGTGTATCTAAAATGACGAGCTGACCTTTTTCACTTAAAGGTTCAATTGCTAATCTAGAAATACAAGACATTCCTAAACCACCTGCCACTATTTTTAAGATTGCTTCATTGTGACCAAGCGTTAAGCGAATGTTGGCATCGGGTAGATCTTGCAAAATAGCATTATCAAAGACTTCTCGAGTACCAGAACCTTCCTCACGTAATATCCATTCTATGTCATGAAAATCTTGAGGCGTAAGTGGGCGATTTAAACGTGTTAAAGGATGATCTGGTGAACAGCACACTGCTAATTCATCATCGCGCCAATGAATACATTGGAGTTGAGGTAAGTGACAAGAACCTTCAATTAAAGCTAAATCTAATTGGAACTGATTCACAGCTTCAATCATTTGGCGTGTGTTACCTACTTGAAGTTGTAAATGTGCTTGCGGATGACGCTGTAAAAAGTTAGCCATTAAATCAGGCATTAAATAGTCACTGATAGTTAGGGTCGCCCCAATACGAAGGTCAATGCTTTGTAACTCACCTTTTGCAGCTTGTTCAAAAGCTTCACAGCGCCCTAATATCTCTAATGCTTGTGGAAGTAAAAAACGTCCAAGATCATTTAGTTGTAAGCGCTTCCCTAAACGATCAAACAAAGGAGCACCTAAGCCGTCTTCTAAATCAGCTAAAGCCATACTTGCTGCACTTTGCGTCAGTCTGACCGCATCACTGGCTTTAGTAACGGTTCCTTCTTGGGCGACTGCTACAAAAACAGCCAACTGGCGTAATGTCATCCGCATGTTTAAAAGCCTTAACGTTTAAAAGTATTCATTATTTCGGCTGTCATGCTAACATGAGCGCACTATTTCATGCCACGTTGAAATCATGTCAATTGAAAAATTTAGCGTAGAAAAAGTTTTATCTGTTCATCGTTGGACCCCAACACTTTTCAGCTTTACCATGACTCGCCCTTCACATTTTAAATTTACCGCAGGTCAGTTTGCGCGTATAGGTTTAAAGGTGGGGGAGGAACTGGTTGTTCGTGCTTATTCGGTGGTGTCTTCTCCATTTGATGAAACGCTAGAGTTCTTCTCAATTGTTGTACCAGACGGTGCCTTCACCTCGAATCTACAGCATTTGAAAGTCGGTGATGAGCTATATTTAGAAAAAATTCCATATGGCTATCTGACTTTGGCGCGTTATCAGCAACCTTTACCCCATGATTTATGGTTATTGGCAACAGGTACTGGTTTGGCTCCATTTTTGTCGATGCTACAAGACTTTGAAACTTGGTCTAATTATCAAAAGATTAATTTGGTCTACAGTGTACGTACAGCAGATGAATTGGCTTATGTTGACCGTATTCAAGAGATTGCCGAAACTTTTGGCGAAGGGCATATAGGTTTTAAATTTATTCCAATTATTACCCGAGATCCATCTGCGCCGTTGCATGAACGTTTACCGATATTAATTGAAAATGGTGAGTTAGAAAAAGCAGCAAGTCTGGAACTTAATTCAGCAACCAGTCATGTCATGCTATGTGGAAACCCACAAATGGTTGACGATACCAAAGAGGCTTTAAAACGCCGCGGTTTGACGATGAATCGTCGTGGTGAGGGAAATATTGCAGTAGAGAATTATTGGTAAAAACCGAAAGTAAAAATATTTTAAGAGAATTTTTATGGATATGTTTATTAATGGACAAACATATCCATAAATTCACGAATTTCTGAAATTGCACTGTCTACATCTGTTGAAAGCCAAGTTGGCTCAAAAAGCCCCGCATAATATTCAAGACGATCTTGAGGAACAACCAAACGAACAGGGCAGTCTTCTTCAAGTAAACGCCATGGTAAAATAGGCACTTCGTTGTCCAGAAATACATTGATATTACGAATATCAACAATCATCGCATTAACACATTCAGGGAATGGCATGACCGAGAACTCTTCGGTACGGCGACGGAAATACTCAAGATCACCCCATTTGAGCTCATAGCTTGGCTTATTAAATTCAATAATACCAATGAGATGGTCATCTCTTGTCTGATGCAAATAACATTGATGTGTGACGTCAGTGTCGAGATCAAGAGTTACGCTTTGCTGACGATACATCATAAAATTGAGTAGCTTTAAAACAAGGGGGCTTATTATAGCCTATTTTATAAAAAGTAAGCGCTAAAACATATTGTATTACAAATCCAACTTCGCAAAAGAATTTGAATAAGTCAGAATATTTTTTATATAGTCAAAAATAAAGTGGCTAAATTTTATACTAAAATTATTTTTTTTAAAGTAGAGTTTTGCAAACCTAGTCACCTTCGCATAATGCTTTTTCACACAATGCAACAAATCAAATTGTTATGATGAATATAAAGTTAATGATAATAGAAGAGGGGAAAGAAGATGCATGATTTTTCAAAACCACCTCATGTGACGAGTCCTGAAGAGACTGCAAAAAAAAGAAGATTGCCAGTTTATATTTTAATTATTGTAGGGCTTTTTCTTCTTGCGCTTATTGTTTATATGGTTGCTGAACATAACCAATCACCAAAACAAGAAGCGGCTTTTCAACATGAGACTACACCACATGTCATGATGGGTAATTCTGATTTGAAAACTTACAAAGGATAGTAAGCTCACTAGTATATATCTATAGAAAGCCTTTAGGATGTGCCCTGAAGGCTTTTTTTGCAATCTTTTGCATCAATTTGTTGTATTTATGCAGAAGAATGTTGATTGAAAAATATTCAAAACATAAGGTGACATAGACCGCATTTATCGTCATTTTTTACAACGAACTGGTGTTTTTCATTTATTGATAACACTGAAAAGAACATAACAATTGAGGACATAACAATATGAATGAATTTTTTAATGGGCCCCGCGGCGCTCAGTTTGATGCGATGTATTACTGGGATCAGTTTCATCCTATTTTAGCTGCAATTGTCATCTTACTGGTTGGCTGGATAATCGCTTTATTAGTTGCGGCAGGGGTAAAAAAACTTCTGCAAAAATTAAATACGAATGCCAAATTATCTTCAGCTACAGGACGTACTCCCAACATAGAAGGCCTCGTCTCCAAAGTCATATTCTGGTTTATTCTGATTCTTGCTGTTGTTGCCGCTTTAAATGTGCTCAACATTAGTGGAGTGAGTGGGCCATTTAGCAATATGGTGAATCAGGTACTCGTCTATATTCCAAATATCATTGCTGCCGTGGTAGTGGGTTTCATTGGCTGGATCGTTGCTCGACTGGTGCGGGCAGGAATTACCAATGTGCTATCCAGAACGCAACTTGATGACAGGTTAAGTAGTGAAGTAGGAGTAGGGGGAATTAGCCAGAATATTGGTGAAATTCTTTACTGGCTTGTATTATTACTTTTCCTTCCTATTGTTCTCTCAATCTTAGGATTAACAGGTTTACTTATTCCTATTCAAAATATGGTGAATGAGGCAATCGCCTTCCTACCAAATATCTTTATTGCTGGCGTTATCGTTTTTGTTGGTTATATCTTGGCAAAAATTGTACGCGGTATTGTTGAAGGCCTAATCAATAGCTTGGGTGTTCAAGCGCAAGCTGAAAAAATCGGTCTTTTCAAAAACTCAAATGTAGGCAAATTCTTAGGTTCTTTTGTTTTTGCCATTATTATCATTACGACATTAATTGTGGCATTTGAAGCTTTAGGTATTGAGACTATTTCTCAGCCAGCGACAGCAATGCTCAATGAAATCTTGCAAGCGATTCCAAACATTATTGCTGCAGGATTAATTTTACTGGTTGCTTATATTGTTTCTCGTTTTGTTGGACGCTTGGTTGCCGAACTCATTGCGGGAACAGGTGTTGATGAAATCCCTGCAAAATTAGATGTACAACGCTTTTTAGGTCAAACTAAAGTTTCTGGCGCTGTGGGTTGGTTAATCGTGTTCTTTACGATGCTGTTTGCAGTTTCAGAAGCTGCTGACCGTCTTGGTTTTGAACAGATTAGTGGTCTGATTGCAATGTTTATCCATTTTGGTGCAAACATTCTATTGGGCGCTGTAATTTTGGTTATTGGTTTCTGGCTTGCCAATGTTGTGGCAAATGTGGTGCAACGCGGTGAATATAATAGTTCACGTTGGTTAGGTAGTTTGGTTCGTGTCTTAATTATTGGTTTAGTCCTTGCGCTTGGTTTAAAAGCGATGGGTATTGCTGATTCGATTGTGAACCTTGCATTTGGCTTAACTCTAGGTGCAGTTGCAGTGGCTTTCGCACTTGCATTTGGTTTAGGTGGTCGTCAACCAGCTGAAAGATTGCTGTCTGACTTGCTTGATAAAGCGAAGAAAGAAGCTAATCAACCAAATCCTTTATATCAACCACCTTCTACTACAACAGCAAGTACGTCTTCGGCTTCAACTCCGTCAACGACTACAACAGCACCATCAACAGTTTCATCTGATGCAAAACCAGCTGATTCTGCACAAGTAAATCCATCACAACCACCAGTAAATAAACCGTTTGGTTCTACTGGCGAAAATGATGAAATTTAGTAGGTGTAACTAATTTTCAGATAAACAGTACAAAAAATCTTTGATTTTTGTGATAAGTTCGACCACTCTATATTGAGTGGTCGTTCTGTCTTTGACAGCTATAAAAACAAATAAGTGAGGAAAATACGATGAAGAAGCCTGGTCGTTTTTTAGCACCTGTTGTAATTGCTGGGATTACCGTAGGTTTTTTAGCAAGTGCTTATAAATTTGTATTTAGCAAATCCGAATCATCAAAACAGACAACAAGCCATAAGCATGATTCTGAAAAATCATCTAATGATTCGAAAGCAGCAAATTAGCGTATTCAATAGTTAAACATATTGTGCTGCTGCATAAGCAGAAGACCAAGCCCATTGGAAGTTATAGCCTCCTAAGTGGCCAGTCACATCAAGTACTTCTCCAATAAAGAACAGTCCTTTCTGCTTTTTACTTTCGAGTGTTTTAGATGAAACTTCGGTTGTATCAACTCCACCTAAGGTAACTTCTGCAGTACGATATCCTTCAGTGCCTGATGGTTTAACTGAAAAACCATGTAACTGCTCGGCAATATGTTCTAGCTGTGCATCACTCATATTACCAATTGCCATTTCGCTATGCTCGGGCCATATGAGTTGTTGTAGCTCTTGTACAATACTTTTCGCAGTAAACTCATTAAGAAGGGTACGTAATAAAACTTTAGGCTGTGCTTTCTTTTTATCTTTTAAATAAGTCGTTAAATCTTGGCTTGGGAAAAAGTCAATTTTAAAACTTTCACCGGTATTCCAGTAGTTAGAAAGCTGTAAAGAACTTGGCCCACTTAATCCACGATGGGTAAATAATAACGCTTCAGTAAAGCTATTTTTTGAATTGCTTAACGTGACATCTAAAGCGTTACCACTTAAGCGCGTGGTGACTTCTTTGATATGATCCGAAAAAGTAAAGGGGACTAAACCAGCACGGGTTGGGTAAACTGTATGCCCAAATTTTTGTGCCAATTCATAGCCAAAACCAGACCCACCCAAAGTCGGAATAGATAAACCGCCTGTAGCAACGACTAATGACTCACAGCTAAATCGCCCTTGGTTGGTGTGTACAGAAAAACCGCCTTGTTCTAATGGATCAATCTGTCCAACTTCACAATGGGTCTGGATTTCAACATTGTTGGTTTTATTACACTCACTCACCAACATCTCTAAAATTTCTTTAGCGCCGTTTAGGGTAAATAATTGGCCGTGTTTACGTTCTTCATAGGCAATTCCATAATCACACACCAGACCAATAAAGTCCCAGTTGCTATAGCGTGACAGGGCAGAAATGACAAAGTGTGGATTATGAGAAATATAGTTGTCAGGCTCTACATACAGGTTGGTAAAGTTACATTTACCTCCACCCGACATTAAAATCTTTTTACCAATTTTATTGGCTTTTTCTAAAATTAAAACCGAGCGTCCTCGTTTAGCAGCATGTGCAGCCAACATGAGTCCAGAAGCGCCTGCACCTAAGACAATGACATCGACATGACTGTTAGACATAAGAGATTCTCGATTAATCGTGAAAATTAAAAAGGGGCATATACTACCATGTCAGCCCTTACTCGTGCTAAAGACATTTATGATGGTAGAGAAAACGTTAACTAAAAAAGAGTGAATTATTGGTCCGTTTTATTTCTTATATCTGCCTGTAAGCCACCAGAATGAATAGCGAGAATACGAGTTCCTACAGGAAAGTAATTATTTTTTATAAGGTCGGATAAACCGAACATCATTTTTCCCGTATAGATTGGTTCAAGAGGCACGGCATATTGCGCTTCAAAACCTTTAATAAATGCAAATAGTTCAGGTGACGTTTTGGCATAACCACCGCAGCAATAAGCATCTGTTAGCGACCAATTTTGTTTTTTAGTCCACTGACGAATCTCTTGTTGTAAAAAGTCGCCTTTTAAAGCTGAAAATCCTAAGACTTTTTGATGTGTTGAACTTTTTTCAATAAGACCTGAAATTGTTCCGCCAGTTCCTACCGCACAGCAAATCACATCATATTTCTCTAAATCACTCTGACTAAGAATTTCCTGACAACCTTGAACTGCTAACTTATTGGTGCCGCCTTCAGGGATTATGTATGTTTCAGGAAACTGTTGAATTAACTGTTGAAGAAATTTTTCATCATCTCTCAAACGATATTCATTGCGTGAGACAAAATGTAGCTGCATTCCTAAATTTTGTGCTTTTTCCAAAGTGGGGTTAAGCGGCTTATTCGTTAACTCTTCACCACGAATAATTCCAATACTGTTTAAGCCAAAAATATGAGCTGCATAGGCCGTTGCGGCAATATGATTTGAATAAGCGCCACCAAAAGTCAAAATATTTGATAGTCCTTGTTGTTTTGCGGCAAGTAAATTGTATTTTAATTTGAAAAACTTATTGCCCGAAATTTGAGGATGGACGAGATCTAAACGTTTAATGTCGAGATGAACAGATGATGGGAGTTCAATGTGCTGGTAAGAAATAGGTTGGGCAATGTGATCAAACATTAGAAATTGAGAAAAATAATGAATGATCACATTGTAACTTTTTAAAGAGAACTTTAAAAAGCTGATTAAGAGCTTGTGTCGACAGAAGTAATCACTGACATACCAGGGCGTAAGTGTTCCATTCCTTCCTGATTTGGGTCGATGGTGATACGTACAGCTATGCGTTGCACAACTTTAGTAAAGTTACCTGTCGCATTGTCTGGCTTTAATACACTGAACTCGGAACCTGCAGCAGGCGAAATTTGCTCAACATGTCCTGTAAATTTTTTGTGGTTCATCGCATCGACTGTAAACCATGCTTTTTGTCCAATTCGCATATTGGCAATTTGGGTTTCTTTAAAGTTAGCAATCACCCAAGTTTGTTGTGGAATTAAGTAGAGTAATTGTGAGCCTGCTGCGACATATTGCCCAACACGAGGGTTTACTTCCCCAAGTTGACCATCCATAGGAGCAACAATAACGCTATAGTCTTTAGTGGTTTGTGCTTGATCTAATTGTGCTTTAGCGCTAGAAACTTGTGCCTCTAAACCTGCTTCTGCGACCTGTGCGGTTTTTAAAGCCTCTTTTGCAACTAATACATTAGCTTCTGCTTGCTTAAGGGCTGCGAGATTATTTTCGGCATCTGCTGCGGCTTTATCTTGCTCAGATTTAGAGGCTGCACCACTATTTCCTAACTGCTGATAGCGTCTAAGCTGTGCTAAAGAGAGTTCGTATTGAGCCTTCACCTGATCTACTTTGGCTTGCGCCGCAACAATATCAGCTTGTTTTTGTGCGATGGATTGGGTTTGATTAGCTAAAGTATTTTTAGCCTGTTCAACGCCTGAAGCCGCTTGTGCTACTTTTTGATCGTAAGTAGTGGCATCAATATGCATTAATACTTGACCCTTTTTAACATGGTCAAAGTCTTTCACTAATACATCTTTAACATAGCCATTAATTTGTGAAGATAAAACAGTGGTTTTACCTTTGACATAACTATTGTCCGTTTGCTGTACACTCGTTGCAAAAGGCCCAATTCTCCATGCCCATAAAATAACTAAAATACCAATAATAAGAACACCTAACATCCATAATAGGGTTGAGCGTTTTGTTGGAATCAGTTTACTTGCAGGTGCAGGTGCAGGTGCAGGTGCAGGTGTTGGCTCATTATTAGATGTTTGAGCAGGGCTTTGTTCCGGTTTATTTTGATCATCTGACATATATCAATCTCAATTTCTGTTTCATCAATAACGAAAGCCATTAAGGACGGCTAATTCCTCTGCGTTGTAGATATTTACTACGGGCAATATTAAATCCACCCCATAAGAGCAATGCGATAGCAAAAATACCGTTTAACGCAATAACATCATTGTAGGCACGCACTTGTGCTTCACGGGTGACCACTTGATTGAGTGTGCGCATGGCCTGAGCCGTTTGTAATGCCGGGTCATTTGTTGTGATGGCTGCACTGCGCTGATAAGTGGAGAGCCTTTGAGAAACTAACGGGTCGGATTGTTCTAAATCTTTAATAATCTCGACTTGATAGTTTTGCGTGCGGTGTTGTTGATAGGTCGAGAAGAAAGAAGACCCGACCAGACCACCAAAGGTTTGAGTTGCAGAGAACAGCACAATAAAAGTCACTACATATGAAGGACCTTTTGCTAAAGTTTGAGCAAAGCCAATAAGCAGTAATGGCCCAATAAATAAACCACCTGCAAAACCCACTAAGAATTGACTTGCAAAAAAGTTCACAGGTCGAACATCACTGGTTAAGTGATAATCTAGTCCACAGGCAACCAGAATCAAGAACTCTGCAAAAAGTAAGTGGAAGATAATTCGTTCGCGTGAAAAAGTCAGTGCACTAAATAATGTTCCGCTTAAAATCCCGATAAATATCACAACATAAAGAGGTACAAACTGATCAGGCCCCATTCCCATGGCTTTTAAGAAGTTAACAGCAGCATAGCTTTGCTCTGACATTAGAAGCCGAATCGCAAAAGCACCAAAAATAAAACGTAGTGTCGAAGCAGTACCTAACCAACGTGTCATAATTAATGGATTGGCACGGTAGTGTTCGTAAAGTAAACCTAAAACAACTAAGCTAAAACCTGCAATTAATATATAAGCAAGCCATTCGCTATTAAACCACCACAGAATTGGTCCTTGTGTAAGCACAATACATAAGCATGCAAAACCAGGAGCCAGTAAAGCAAAGGTAAAGAAATCCTGCTTCTCAAACACATAAATACGTAAGCTGCGTGGTAGTTTCAATGAAACAACCATAGCTAAACAACAAAGTGCTAAACCAAGCTCAAAGGTATATAGAACAGACCAACTGTCTGTACTAACAAGAAATGGAGAAATAATCCAAGCGAGAGGAACACCTAACTGCTGAAAACCAAAGGCAATGTATATACCTTTTGCCATGTCAGCTTTTTTAAAAGCTTGCATGGTGTAATACATGCCTAAGGAGCTTAGTGGTGCACCTGCTAAACCAGCTACAACCCGTGCGAACAGCGCCATTTCATAGGTATGTACAAAAATATGTAAAACAAGAACCGCAATAAAAATGACGAGACCTATTTCTGAAAATACTCTCAGACCATATTGTTGACGGGCCTTAAACAAAATCAGGTTTGAACTGACATTTGCCATAACATATGCAGCAGGCAGCCATGCAGCTTCGGAAGGGGTTAGGCCATACTCACCTTGAATTAAAGGCAAATTTGCCGTGATAAAGCCATTACTTAAGCTTGCCGAAAGAGCAACGAATAGCCCAATGAAAAAATAGATAAAACGTTTAGGTACAGAATGTGCAATCGCTGCTGGTGAACCAGGTAGAGTCGGTTGTTCCTCTGGTGTCCAGTCGGGTGGTGTTTCTAAATAACGAGGCGTTTTACTCATTCTATCCCTCGAATTTTTTGTATTTGAATACCATTAAATAGTAATTCAATTGCTCGTTTTGCTAAGCGAGTCTGTTCTTCTGGCTCATGTCCTTGAAATGAAGAACCTAACATTGCAGTGACCATTGCATAGTCATTAGCAGTCAGATCAGCTCGACACAATTTTTGTTCTATCGCATTTTCAATCAGTGGTTTAAGTGCATTATTTCGCCTTTCATAAATTTTTAACATAATTGGATCTTGTCGATCAATCACTCTCCAAAAATCTTGCAAAATTGCGAGTTTGGGAAGCTGTGCAATATGTCCTTCAATTAAACGAAATAATCCATCCTCGAATTGTTGAAAATGAGCAGCTTTTTGCTCTAGCTGTGTAATCGCGCGCTCTAAAAGGGCGCTAATTAAAGCCTTTCGATCACAAAAGTTTCGGTAAAAGGTTGCTCTACCTACACCTGCATGGTCAATGACAACTTGTAAAGGCACATTAATGCCATGAATACGGAAACATTCTTCGGCTGCAGTGAGTAATTCATCCCGATTATGGGCTGCAATTTTTTGACGCTTACTCATGTCATGGATTGGGGGAGATTTAAAGATGATATATTTAACGGACATTTTTGTCCGTTGTGAAGAGATAAATTGTAAAAACATGAAAATTCAATTTTTATCATTTATATTTTTCCATTTTTATATGTGTCATAAAAAGCTGCTAGAATATCGCCAAATTGCATGATGCTAGGTCAATACAATGTTTGAGTCCCTTATTCCTCTTTTTTCAATTGCGATGGCATTGATGCTTGGAGCAATAAGCCCTGGGCCGAGCTTTATTTATGTAGCACAAAATTCAATTTCTAAATCACGTAAACATGGTTTGTTTACTGCTTTAGGTACAGGTACGGGTGCTGCTCTTTTTGGTTTTTTAGCAGTTATGGGGTTACAGGCAGTTTTGTTGGCAGTGCCTTCAGCTTATCTAATTTTAAAAATTGGTGGTGGACTGTATTTACTTTGGCTTGCTTTTAAAATTATCAAACATGCCAAAGAACCAATTGCCATGGAAAATGATGGCAAATCAAAAATGACCTATAAACAGGCATATCGATATGGCCTGATTACACAGTTAAGTAACCCGAAAATTGCTGTTGTATTGGCGAGTGTATTTACTGCTTTATTGCCCAAAGAAATCCCAAATTATTACTATGTTGCATTGCCATTGATTTGTTTTATGATCGATGCGGGGTGGTATTCATGTGTTGCAATGCTGCTATCTTCAGAGAAGCCAAGAACAATGTACCTAAAAGCAAAAACTGGCGTTGACCGCGTAGCTGGAAGTATTGTGAGTATATTGGGCTTAAAGTTAATTTTCTTCAAATGATAAGTCTTTAATTAAAATATCTAAAAAATGCAGAGCCAGCTGTTTATAGACTGGCTTTATTTTTGAGTAAAATATATACAAATTGAAATATCTTTTTTAGTTCTTAACCATTTAAAAAGTGGTAACTTAATAAATAAAACAAAAAGAAATGAGGGTCACGCTATGAAAAAATTGATGGTGAGCATTTCTGTAGCTTTTCTTATCTTAACGACAGGATGTGAGATGAGAACAATGAGCAAGCAACAGCCAGCCAATGAGCGGACTATGAGCATAGTTGGTACTCCTGTTCATGAAAAAGATTACAAAATTTCTGATTTACAAGCCAACAATCATGAGCAATCTAACTATTAAGTTACTCATAGGCTGCATCACTTACTGCATTTTAAATGTAGTAAGTGCCTGTGAGCCTGCATCTTTAGATTGGAAGCTTTTTCAAGAAAAATATGATGTAAATCATGATGGTTTGTACAGCTTAAAAGAGTTTCCACAGGTACAAGATTTCTATCCTTATCGTTGGCCTACGGATAAGCGTTTTCAGGGAGAGAATAAGCAAACAGAACTCTTTCATTATTTAGATAAAAATAAGAATGGTTATTTAACAAATGAGGAATTGGGGGATATACACGTTTTACTTAGTAACCCTTGTGAAGGGCGGCCATGGACATAATTTAAATCTTCTTATAGATGTTTCTAGAAAATTTATAGTTAAAAAAAGCTCCCAAATTAGGGAGCTTTTTTATGAAGGCAAATTAAGACACTTTATCGCCAGGTTTTGCACCACTATCTGGAGAAATAATGAAAATACCTTCACCATTTCCAGCAGCAAGTACCATACCATTTGAAATACCAAAACGCATTTTACGTGGTGCAAGGTTGGCAACCATAACAACCAACTTACCTTTTAGGTCTTCAGGCGCATATTGACTACGAATACCACTAAATACATTACGTGGTTCAGCTTCACCTACGTCTAACGTCAGTTGTAGCAATTTATCTGAACCTTCAACTGCACCTGCTTCAATGACCTGAGCAACACGTAAGTCAACTTTTAAGAAATCTTCAATACCGATAATTTCAGCTTCACCCACTGCTGGAGTAGGGGTTGCTTTTTTCTCGGCAGATTTCTCTTTCTTTGCTGTTGCTTTAGTTGCTTGTGGAGCTGGAGCACCTAAAGACTCTTTCGAAGCATCAACCATTGCTGCAACAGCTTTTGGATCAACACGCTGCATAAGTGGCTGGAACTGCGCAATTTCATGGCTTACAAGAATTTGTTTGCGTGACTCGAAATCGAAGCTTTCAAGTTTTAAGAAATCTTGAACTTGCTTAGCCAAAGTTGGAAGAACTGGCGCTAAGTACACTGCGAGTTGACGGAATAAGTTGATACCAACAGAGCAGACATCAAGAACTTGTTGTTCTTGACCTTCTTGTTTAGCAAGAGCCCAAGGCTTTTTCTCATCAATATATTGGTTTGCACGGTCAGCAAGCGCCATAATTTCACGAATGGCTGTAGAGAATTCACGTGCTTCATATGCTTTAGCAATTGAATCACCAGCATCAATAAAGCTTTGTACTAACTCAGATTCTGCACATTCAGCAGATAAAGTATTGTTAAAGCTACTATTAATGAACTTCGCACAGCGACTTGCAATATTGACGACTTTACCGACTAGATCTGAATTTACTTTCTGAACAAAGTCATCAAGGTTCAAGTCAGAGTCTTCAACTTTATCTGAAAGTTTAGAAGCGAAGTAGTAACGTAAATACTCTGGGTTTAAATGCTGTAAATACGTCTCGGCCTTAATGAAAGTACCGCGAGACTTAGACATTTTTTGTCCATTTACAGTCAAGAAACCATTTACGAACAAGCCTGTTGGAGTGCGATAGTTCGCACCTTCAAGCATTGCAGGCCAGAATAAAGCATGGAAGTAAACAATATCTTTACCAATAAAATGGTAAACCTCATTTTGACTATCTTTTTTCCAGAAATCATCAAAGTTTAAGTCTGGACGTTTAGTTTTAATATAGTTTTCAAAACTAGACATATAGCCGATTGGGGCGTCTACCCACACATAGAAATATTTATTTGGGGCGTCTGGAATTTCAAAGCCAAAATATGGTGCATCACGAGAAATGTCCCAGTCTGCTAAACCCGCTTCAAACCATTCGTCTAATTTATTGGCAATTGAAAGAGGTAGACGACCTTCATCACGCGTCCATTTCTGTAAATATTCAGAGAAGTTTGGTAGTTTAAAGAAATAGTGATCTGATGATTTTTCAACAGGTGTTGCACCACTTAAAGTCGAACGCGGGTTAAGTAATTCGGTTGCGTTATAAGTTGTACCACACACTTCACATGAGTCGCCGTATTGATCTTCTGATTTACATTTCGGGCATGTACCTTTAATGAAACGGTCAGACAAGAACATACCTTTTTCTGGATCAAATAATTGAGTTACAGGGCGAACTGCAATATTTCCAGCTTCACGGTTTTTAATATAGATATCTGTTGAACGAGCTTTGTTTGCATCACTATGAGTTGAATCATAATGATCGAAATGTACGCCAAAACCGTCAAAATCACGAATGTGCTCTTTTTGAACATTCGCAATTTGCTCTTCTGGGCTAATACCATTTGCTTCGGCACGTAGCATAATCGCTGTACCATGAGCATCATCCGCACATACATAAGTCACGTCATGACCCATTGCCCGCATGGCACGAACCCAGATATCTGCCTGGATATAACCGAGTAAATGACCCATATGAATTGGACCATTGGCATAAGGGAGGGCATTGGTGACTAAAATTTTACGCACGGATCTCATTCTCTCATTCGTATTTATAAGGTGGAAGATTTTAACTGATGCAGGGAGATAAGCAAAGATTAATAATCTTTGTCTAAAGAGAAGAGGTAGCTACAGAAATGGGCCTAAAGCCAGAAAGGATTTCTCTTTAGAACAGATAAACAAATCAAAAAATATTTGAATCTTCCTGTATTGTCTTTGTTTCAAATTGCAGTTACGGTCAGAAAACAAGCCATAACGATGTATAACTAATAACTTATTCAGGTAATTTTTTTAATTAACGATGAGGATAACAACGATGACTACTGAAAATAAATTAGATGAATTAAAGGCAAAAGCGGCTGATGCAAAAGTACAAGGTGAAAAAGCTTTGGACGATTTAAAAGAAAATATAAAAGAGAAACAAGCTGCTGGCAAAGAAGCAGTTGAAGATAAAGTAGATGAGTTGAAAGCAAAAGCAGCAGATGCAAAAGCCCAAGGTGAAAAAGCCTTGGAAGATTTAAAAGAAAATGTAAAAGAGAAACAGGCCGATGGTAAAGAAGCTGTTGAAGATAAAGTAGATGAACTAAAGGCAAAAGCAGCAGATGCAAAAGCCCAAGGTGAAAAAGCCTTAGATGATTTGAAGGATAATGTAAAAGAGAAACAGGCGGCTGCAAAAGAAGCAGTGGAAGAGAAAGCCAGTGATTTGAAGAGCAAACTTGATGATGCTCAGCATAGTCTGCAAGACAAATTTGATCACCTGCGAACTGAAGCAGCTCATAAACTTGATGATGCTAAAGCAAAAGCAGCAGAATTAAAGGAAGAGGCTGCATCAAAATTAGATGAGTTAAAAACTCAAGCAACTGCAAAGTTTGATGAATTGAAGAAAACGGCAACAGATAAACTCAATAAATTGAAAAATCACGATTCTGCTGAATAAGCTGATTTAAACAAAAATTCGTGCTCCTCACTCAAATGATGAGGCTTTAAAATTAGCAATTATTCATTTCGAGTTGAGCGAGTGCGGATCAATACTGTTACACTAGCTCCAACAAGCTGTAATGATCTGTTTTGGAGTAAACAATATGTCTTGGCTTTCTTCATTAAAGTCCGTTTTTTCACCCGCACAAGAAGTGAAAGAAGATGAAATCCAAACCGTACTCCAAAACTATTTACTACCCCATTCAAAAGATGCCTTAAAAGAGCGCATTAGTCAGCTTCAGGTACAAGGCCGAGTTTTACAGCTCACCATTAATACCTTTCCAGATGAAAAAGAGTATTTGCAACAAATTCATGATGATTTGGCTGGAGCTTTACAAAAGTGTGGTATTGAAGAACTTAACTTACATGTAGTTCAACAAAAGCGTCCTGCTCAAGAAAGTTCAGGCCAAGGCTGCTCATCTAAAGCACCTAAAGAAAGTGCGAACTTACCTCCTGTGCTTGATGCCTCACCTAAATCTGAACCTGATCCAAACAATCCTCCGATTCAAAAAGCTGCTCCACAACAAAGAGATGTTCCACTTCATCCTCGGATTAAAAACGTCATTTTAGTTTCATCTGGGAAAGGTGGAGTTGGTAAGTCAACAACTACTGTCAATTTAGCACTTGCCTTACAGAAAATGGGGCTTAAGGTTGGGGTATTAGATGCCGATATCTATGGCCCAAGTATTCCAACTATGCTGGGTAATGCAGGCAAAACACCTCTTATTGAAAGTGAAAACTTTGTACCTTTGGAAGCATATGGTATGGCTGTGCTTTCTATTGGACATTTAACAGGTGACAACAATACTCCTGTTGCATGGCGTGGACCAAAAGCAACCGGTGCTTTAATGCAATTGTTTAACCAAACACTTTGGCCAGATTTAGATGTACTCATGATTGATATGCCGCCGGGTACCGGTGATATTCAACTTACGCTTGCACAGCGTATTCCGGTTACAGGGTCAATTATTGTCACTACACCACAAAATGTTGCTTTACTGGATGCGACCAAAGGAATTGAACTGTTTAATAAAGTTGGCATACCTGTATTGGGTGTAGTTGAAAATATGTCGACTCATATTTGCTCAAATTGTGGACATGAAGAACAAATTTTCGGCATTGGTGGTGGTGATAAGCTTTCCGAGCAATACCATATTCCCTTATTAGGTCGTTTGCCTTTAAATGCTCAAATACGTGAACATGCTGATGAGGGTAAACCAAGTGTTATAGCAATGGATGACGCAGCCGATAGCTACATTGATATTGCGAAAGCTGTGTGGCAACAAATTGAAAAAATTCCTCAACGCACGCGTGATGATAAACGAATCTTTTGATTCAACTGACCCAGCTTTAAGCTGGGTTTTTTATTGGTTGGTTAAAAGAAAAAATTAAATTACTGAATCTAAATAACAAAGCTGAACTTGAAATTGGCATATAGATTGCTACTTTACGCTTTTAAAAAGAAATAGGTGAGAAATGCAATTTAAATATACTTTTGGCGTTATCAGTTTATGTAGCGCTTTATTTTTGGTTGGATGCAACGACGATCATTCAACAGTGTCCCAAACAACGCCAGTTGAAGAGCAAAAACAGAAATTACAGCCGATTATTATTCAAGGCGCCTTACCTGTAGAGTCAAAACAGATGGCTTCTAAATTACAGAATGTGACTGTTGAAACAGTAGGTGGGTGGACATTCTGGAAAGGAACTTACAATGGTTACCCAATGGTGATTTCTAAAACACGCATGGGCATGAGTAACTCTGCTGCTGCAACAGCTTTGGCAATTGAGCGCTATAAGCCGATTGCAATTATTAATCAGGGGACGGCAGGTGGTCATGACCCAGATCTACACGTTTATGACATTGTTTTAGGAAAATATGCAACCAATATTGGTGCGTTTAGAACACCTAAACAGCCATTAGGTGGCGGTTCAAACTCACTTACATGGGTTGAGGCCTTTGATGTTTTGCCAACAGATGAATCTGACCCAGAACCGATCGCAATACGCAAATTTGAAGGTGATCAAGAGCTATTAATGGCGGCGCATAAAGTCCGTTATGATAAAGGTGAGGTAGTCGAAGGAACGATTGGCTCGGCAGATGTGTGGAATAATGAGCTTGACCGAATTCAATTTTTCCATCAGCGTTATGGTACTTCTGTTGAGGAAATGGAAGCAGCATCTGTTGCACAAATCGCAAGTCAGTTTAATGTTCCTTTCTTAGGAATTCGGATTTTATCTAATAATATTACTAATAATGGAGCATATGATCCTGGTACAGGAGAGGCTTGCCAAGACTATGTGCTTAATGTGGCAGAAGAATATATGAAATCTAAACTACCAAAATAATAATTTAACTATAGGCAAGAAGATGGGTTCTTATAGGACATCTTCTTGTCTTTTATGACCAGGTCTACTTTTCCAATTTCGGATGACCATCCAACGCCAGAAAACTTCAGTCACTATGTACAGTATGATTGCAAAGACAAAAGCTTCAACTATAAGCCCGGTCATTAAAATTTTAGCGAGGCTGAAATCTATATGACCATGACCAAAATGAGTAATCCATCTAGAAATCTGATGAAGTACGCCTAGGAGCATCTTTTTATTGATCATATGTACATGATAAATATGCGAACCAAACCAGAATCCAACATATAAAATAGGAACTAATGTGAGAGGGTTACTAAGCCAAGCAAGCATTAGGCTGATGGGTAAATTCACCTCAAACAGCAATACGGCCATCACAATAAAAACGCTATGAAATGGAATAGGCAGTAAACCAAAAAATGTTCCTACAAAAACCGCTCTTGTAATCGATTTACGGTTGACATACCAAAGCACTGGATTAAGGGTTTTTTGCCCAAAAATCCTTAAAAATTTCATATTTGAAACTTTCTCTGGAGAAGGAAGCCAAGACTGAAAAAATTGCTTTGCCATAATCATAGAATAGTAGAGTCTGGTGACTCATATAAACACAAAAAAACAATATATTAATTGAAACTTATTAAAAGCTTAAAAATTAAACTTACTGCTGTAATAATTCATTATAGATCTTTTCAACTTAAAAATAGATTTAAAATAAAAATACTTATATTACTTAATACAATTTGGCACGCAAAGCTCGACAACTGACTCTAAAGTTTTTTAGCTTAAGCTTCTTTACTTTCTTGTATCTATTTGTTTAATAATAATATTTACTTTTACCGTGTTAGTGTTTTAAAAAATCGTCTTACAATTAGATTTTGCCTTCATAAAAGATATCTATTAATCTGAGATGACTACATTGTGAGGTCATTCAATGATTTCATGGCTTTTTATTGGCTTAGTTGCCACAATTTTACTTACCCCAGGCCCAACCAATACTTTACTCGCATCGTCAGGAGTACAGGTAGGTCTTAAGAAGTCTGCGAAATTAATTCCGGCAGAAGTTCTTGGATATATTATTTCGATTTCCGCTTGGGGCATGTTAATCGGGAAAGTTTCTGCAACACTTCCTTTCTTACCTCCTATGCTTAAATTGCTCAGTGCTTGTTACATTATTTTTTTAGCGATTAAGTTATGGCATACAGCAAATCAACAATTTGAGTTAGATCAGCCAACTATTCGACCACGTGAATTGTTTTGTGCAACTCTATTGAACCCTAAAGCATTACTTTTTGCTTCTGCAATTTTTCCTGTTACAGCATGGACTGATTTTCATATTTATCTCATTCATATGCTGGCTTATTTGGCTTTAATTACACCGATTGCTTTATTTTGGATTTTTTTAGGATCAATCTTGGCAGCTAATAAAGTAAGTTGGTTAAATCAGACGAATTTACAAAAAACAGCCTCACTAGTTTTAGTTAGTTTCTCAATTCCGATTAGCTATTCTGCGTTATTAAACCTTTAAAAGTCTTGCTGAGCTATTCTTATCGAGAAGAGTAGCTCAAGCGTTGTTTTCATAATTGCTTTTTTACGTTAAAGTACGTCGCAATCAATGAAATTACCTTTTGGATAGAAAATACATGGCTATTAAGTCTGATCGTTGGATTCGCGAAATGAGCGAAAAACACGGCATGATTGAACCTTATGCAGAGAATCAAGTCCGTTTTGATAAGAATGGCGAAAAATTGATTTCGTACGGGGTCTCTAGCTATGGTTATGACGTACGCTGTGCACGTGAATTTAAAGTTTTCACCAACGTACATTCTGCAATTGTTGATCCGAAAAATTTCGATGAAAAAAGTTTTATCGATATTGAGTCTGACGTTTGTATTATTCCGCCAAACTCATTTGCCTTGGCGCGCACAATTGAATATTTCCGCATTCCACGTAATGTTTTAACTGTATGCTTGGGTAAATCAACTTATGCACGTTGCGGAATTATTGTAAACGTGACGCCTTTGGAACCAGAGTGGGAAGGTCACGTTACTTTAGAGTTTTCGAATACTACGAACTTACCTGCACGTATTTATGCGGGTGAAGGTGTTGCACAAATGTTGTTCTTTGAAAGCGATGAAGTTTGTGAAACATCTTATAAAGATCGTGGTGGTAAATACCAAGGACAAACTGGTGTTACACTTCCTAAAACCTAAGTTGTTCTAACGTAGATTAAATTCTAAAAAATGGGTCACTTGAAGTGGCCTATTTTTGTTGAAAAATAAAGAAAGTGGCATTCATCGGAATATTTATAAATGAACGTTTTCTTTTGTAAAAAATGATATAAAATGATCAATAATTGATTTGTTTCTTTGAGTTGTATCACACAATTTAAATGGACTTAAATCATAAAAATCAGCTATAGGCATTTCTTTGTTTTATTCAATTTAAGATTAGATTAAAGAAAGGAAAGCCAAATAAAAAGAAATTAAATTAGATTATGCCCCCAAGGATACGGAGGTCGGTCATGCGACAGTTTAAGTCTCTTCATTTAGCTATTCTAGCGCTTGGAAGTTTATGCTTTTCTTCAGCTTATGCTGGTTCTACCTTAGTTCCAATGTCAGATGCTGAGTTGTCAGCTACTCGTGGCCAAGCCTTGATGAGTATGTCTTATATCGCACCTACCGATGCTGCAAGTAACTCAAGTACTAACGGAAACATGGGCTTTTATCGACTTGCCCTAGATGCCCAGTTAGAACTGAATGCCAACATTAAAAAATTACAATTAGGTTGTGGTGGTGTTAATGGAGCAGGGGCTTGTGATATTGATATCGATTATTTGAGCCTAAGTGGCGGCACTGTCGATAGTACTAGTGCGGAACGAGCTGCGTCCTCCGCCGTTATTACCAATCCATTTTTAGAGTTCGCTGTTAAAAACCCAAATTCAGCTTCTACACGTGAAATACAAGGTTTCCGCTTAAGTGCCAAATCACTTTCGGGTTTACTCACTTTTGGTTTACAAAATGGTGATGCGGCGAGTGGTATTAACTCTTTGAGTGGTTACTTAGTGACTAAACCAACAGGAGGCACGGTAACTACCAATCCTTACTATGGTATTACCCAAGATGAGACTGGCACAGCAATTACAGGACGAGCACAATTTATAGGGAATGTAGCAACTCTTCCATTTACATCTACCGATTATAATCTGAATTTGGGGGCTGGTAGTGGAACTCTATCTATGGGTCAGCAAATTATTACGGGTAAACGTATAAATACAGCCAATTTAAATGCGACTGCAAGGGTCGGAGGAATTGCAGTTACAGGGACTTTAGATGCAACTGCTTCATTACTAGGTATTCCTGTTCCGATTTCCGGTAACGTGACTGGTACCGTAAATAATTTAGATGTAAATGTAGCAATTAAACAAAGTTTGGGCTATTTCCATGCTGCACAACTAAATGGTTCTGCTGGTTATTTATCTGTACAAGGTGTGAATATATTGTGGCCAGAAGCTGCATCGACTGCCCAAACTGGATGGTGGTTAGAGCTTACAAACCCGATTGATATTGGCCAAATTACTCCTACAGGTAGTGTTGATATTGCTCTAGCTACTATTAATGATGCTTTAGGGCAAGTCAGCTCGTACCTTAATAGTAATCCTGTGGCATGTGGGCCACTGGCATTAAGTTGCTTAGCTGGTAATCTTCCTATTGGAAATGTTGATTTAGCAGGTAAAACACCTGCTTCTATGAGCTTAACTAATGTGGTTTTACAAAAACAAAATTTCTCAGCTAACTGTTATGGTTCTCTAAAATTCTGCTGATTAAGATCATTACTTGAATCATTTTTCATTCATCGGAAAAATGTATTTTTGCTGATTTAATTTTGCATTTGAATAAATATTCAGCATAATGGAAATGTGGAAAGGTTGGCAATTTTGAAGTTTGCCCCTTGTGAGATGGAAAAGGAAATAATTTCATCACACCTCAAGGACTGTTAAAGAAAAAGAAATATGGTGCGCGGCATCGTATAAAACAGGAAGGTCACGATGACTACACTTAATTATACGGTCGGTTTTCGAAAAACCGTTTTAGCAAGTTTAATTGGCCTCTGTTTAAGTCAATCGAGCTTTGCTCTTGAAGAGCTTTCTGATGCCGGTTTAAGTGAAACTACAGGCGAAGGTATTGCAATATTACCCCAAAACGCATTTATGGTATTCCGTGGTGCTGGTCCCAATGAATCTGTAAATCAAATAATTACCGATCGTAGTAAAGATACAGGTTACATTAACTATGTACCTGTAGGCCCCTTAAGTGTTGCAGCTGCTGATACTAGTGGTAATGGTACTGTTGGGCCAGAAGATAAAGCAGTAGGTAAAGCTGATATCTTTCTTTATGGTTTAGCACTTTCCAAATCGGACGGTGATGCAAACTCACGTATTGCTAATACTGCAACAGCAGCCGCGATTTCAAGCTGGGGAACAGGTGCGAACCCATGGGTATTCAAAGTAAAAACTGTCAACAATGTTCCTAACTTTAGTACTACAGATAGCGGTGGTTATCCTGTTACGTATTTATCTTTAGAGGCTCCTTTATATCAACCTACTATTGATGGTGCAGAGGGTGCAGACGCATATAATTTAAAATTAGGTTTATGGGCAGATGCATTTGTACGGAATCCTAATATTGTGGCAACGACAAATGGCTCTTTAGCACAATTCCAATATGGCGATAGTAATGGATTAATTGGTACCAGTATTGATACAAGTCGTGCTAACCGTTTGCGATTACAAGGTATTCTAAATGGCTTTAGTCTTAATGGTAGCCAGATTAGTATGTTTCAAACACTAGGTGGGGCAACCTCTGCTGGTGGAATGAGTCCTTTTTATAACAATACTTTAGGCATGTCTGGCTTAGTTCGCTTAAATACGGGTGATAGTAAAGATACAAGTATTGTGACTGAGAATGTTACGAGCCAAACCCAAACCTATGCGTCGAGCACCAATAATGGTTGGCAAACAGTACATGCTGGTGCAAATTCAACATTAAGTACAAGCAGTAGTGGCGACTGTGGTAATAGCAGTACAGGAAGTTTCAGTACATCACGTGGCTGTCGCTATTATGTAGAAAATCGTACTAGAACAGATACAAAGACATCAAGTAAGACTCGAAGCGCCTTTAACGATACAAGTAAAGTTTTACGATTGAGTACTTGTGAAACCTCTGACTCACCGAATGCGTCAAATAACTTATATACACCAGCGTTGGATTCGACAGGTGCTATAGCACCGAAATTTGCAGATACTGAAGGCTTATATCTCTATAATCCCAATATTAACTTAGTGTTAGGTAATTTATATCAACCCCTTATTTTGGGTTCTGATGGTAAAAACTTTAGTATAGAAATTGCACGAATTGCCAATAAGCCAGAAATATATAAGCAGATTTATACGGACTACACTGGTGCCGACACGACTTACAAAGGATCTACCTGTAACGTTTATTCATGTGCTAATCCAACACACAGTAGTATCGCAATTGGGACAGTTTACAGCCCTGATAATGGAAAAACTTTGTTAGCAAATACAAGTGAAGGCGCAATTGGGGTTTCCTTTGGTCGTTTAATTTCAACAGGAACACAAGTTTCTGGAACTTCCGCTGGTAGTCTAGTTTCACTGACCAACTCTGTATCTGGAACGACCTCGGCATCTATGACAGAAGTCCGTTTTAAACAAAGACAACAAAATACTCAAATATGGAACCAAGAATATAGTTGTGGTTTGTTTAATTCCAACTGTGGTTATAAAACATTAGGATATTTATATCAGTGGGAATATAACCAAGGTACAGGTACTTGGGTGATTACAAATCCAACTGCTAAACCAGCTGACGCAGCGAAGTGTTCTGGTGCATTAGGATGTACGAGTACATCAGGTTCAACTCCAATGTATGGAACGGTTTCAAACCGTGACTGGAGTAACTCTTCTATTCCATGGCTCACATCAAGAAATGCTGTGGTCAACGATTTAATTGGTAGTAGTAACGGTACCACAGGCTATGTGATTCCAACTACCAATCAGGCACCTGCATTAAATAACATTACTCCTCTCAATAATTTAGGTTCTGCTGTGGTGGATGGCTTGCTCATTCAGCATTTAAAACTCACCACAAAGGGTCTATAAGAGGAGAATAATGCGATGAAAAAAATAACTGCTTTACTCCTTACTCTTTGTGCAACTGCGAGTCATGCAGAATTACAAACTTTGGACAACGACGCTTTACAGGCGATTAATGGTCAAGCTGGTGCTGATTTGTCTTTAATGCTTAATTTAAACCAGACCAGTAACGGTATATTTGATAATGGTAGTGGCGGCGTTTGTGAAAACGTAGAGTTCTGCCACATTGGTTTAGCAATTAATAAACGCTTTGTGCAAGCAGACGCGACTAAACCAAGTGGTTGGGCTGAAAATAGTGATAGTGGTAATAAGCTTTGGTTGGTGTTTAAAGGTGTACAAGGAACTTTAAACATCCAAAAAATGGGTTTGGATGGTGCTGATTTGAAGTATCTCGATAAAACCAATACCGAAATTATAAAACCTGCTATTCAACTAAGTTTTAGTGCTGCACAACCAATTTTAATTCGTAATTTTGGTTTTAATGCTTTATCCATTGAGCAAGATAACTTTACAAGTTCAACAACGACCCAAGGCTCGAGTACGAATATGTATGATTATGCATATTTCAAAAAACCAACGTATGCTGCAACTGCAAACAGTGCGACTCAGCAAGTGGCCACAGCAACGCCTTCAGCCTATGACTATGGACGTGAAACAGGTTTTATGGGTTTAATGATGAACGGCAACTTGGCTATTCAAGGAAAAGTCATGGTGTTTAGCTGTGATGGTAGCCATCCCCGTTGTTAACGGTTAATGTAGATTTCAAAGGAACTGAAGTGATGAACAAAAATAAAGAAAGTCACGGCTCAAAGTTTATTTTAAATACATTAACAGCCAGCATGTTGTTAGTGAGTGGACAAGTTTTTGCTTTAGAAGCGTTAACCGATGCCGATTTGAGTGCAGTCAATGGTCAAGATGGGATCTCAATTCAAACGACTTTCAACGAAATTAATGTTGATAATGCTTATTGGGATGATCATGCGGGCACGCCAACAAGTGCTGATCAGGTTTTAAGAGCTCAAGCGAGTGGTGTAAAAATACAAAAAAGTAATGCCTCTACACAAGCTTTAGGAACGAACTACCGTTTAGATGTGGGGAGTAATACGACTACAGGTAAAGCTGGGGTCGATTTTTCTATGCAAAGTAGTCCATCCCTCATTACGGTAAATAGCGTGAAGGTTTGTAATAGTTCTGCTACATGCTCACCTACGTTAGGGCAGTTGGCTATCCAAACAACATCACCTTTAAATCTAGCATTGACTACTCAAGATGGCCTGTTTACTCCAAATAGCCAGTCAAATATGACATTGGGTATAAATAACGCAAATATTTATTTAGGACAGTTAGATGCTCGTAGTCAACTCAACCAACTAATTTTAAAGAATTTTAACTTTAATTTTGTGGGTAAAGGTGTCATGTTTATTGACCCTATCCGTGGCTTAGTTTTACAAACTAATACTGGGTCAAATGTGGCTGCTATAGGACAAACACCAAATAGTACATATGGCTATGTCGACTTTAATCGGGTGGCAGACTCAGCTTCGGGTTTAACGGCAGGTACCTATGTTGATAGCAATGGCAAAGTGACGAATTCAGGTCTGAACATTGAAGTAATGCTCAGTTCTAATGTAGATAAAACCAATCCTTATGGGCTAGATGCTACGAATACACCGCAAAATTCAAAAGGTTTAATTCGTGTAGGCGCAAGCGGACGTATGGTAAATAGTTATTTACAAGTCCGTGGTATGGATGGCTCTTCGGACGCGACAACCTTAGGTACAGCAAATACTGCCTCAGGCACCACCTCAAGTAATAGTATTTTGGGTAATACTGGAATTGCCTTTCGTATGAAAGGTGAGTTCACTAAAGATAACGATTCTATGCTAGGCGCCGATGGCAAAGCCACGACTTTAGAAATTGGTGGGGCAGGGCTGAATGCTTATGGTTTTGAGTTTGGTAATTTAACTGGGCTGAACTCAGCTACACGTGGTTACTTTGATAGCGGGAATATTTATCTAAATCTTGCTGATACAAAAACCTTATTAATGCCGAATAACGCAACGTTAAATGCAATTCGTTTAGGATCTGGCACTTTAACAACTGCTGCCGATTATCAACATAATATTCACCGGGATACGGTGGCTAATCCATTTAGTCTAATTCTTGCGATGCGTGGAGCAGAGTTTCAGGCATTTTCTAGACGTGGTCGCTTTACTACCAGTGCCAATGTCGCTGCTGCTAATCAATTTGTAGATAATGGCTTAAGTAACCAATGGGGCTTGGCTTTACCTTTTTATAACTTAAATGCCAATGCCGCAGTTTATGGGGTAGATGCACCAGCGAATAGTGCTTTTTACTATACAAAAGATGCTAATGGTAGACCTGTTCAGAATGTTGTAGGTACCTCGGGAACGACTTCGCGTTTAGGATTTGGTGTTGCTGTTGGCACAACAGGACGTGATTCAGGCGGTACAAAAACAACTTCAATTTTATTAATTGATGGTTCTCCAAATGCCAATAATGCGGGTAATCCTACCGACTACTATATGGGCTTACGTAATATCGATATGTTCTTAAAAGGTAATGGGACTATCGGTTTAGAAAATGGCAGTTTAAATATCGGTTTAAAAGATATGTTACTTGCCTTATCAACTGAAATTGCAGCGGGTTATTTACCTGGGGCTAAATATAAGACTTGTCCGGCAACAGGATCTTGTACCTCACCAATTGATAACTTTGCTCGAAATAACGATGTTTTATTTGGTTTAAAACTGCGTTTAGGCGGAGATCTTAATTTATCAATAGTGCCAAACAGTTCAATTGCCGATGGTAGTGCGCTCACTGTTTTGGGTGATTTTACAATGCCTGCCACAGCAACCGGAAACTCAGTTCAAATTAGTGACCCGATTGATGGCTCTGCAATTGGTCTGGAGAACATGACTGGAAAGCTTGCGTTCAATACAGCATTAGTTGTTGGAAAAGACAGTGCGAGCGGACTAGGCAAAGTGGGTGTAAATACCGCAGTGTACTTTAACCCTGATAAGAATATTGATGGTGCTTTACGTGTTAAAGATATTAATTTCTATCCACCTTCAACAGGGGCGGGTGCACGTTTAGGTGAACTTGCAATTACTGGTGGACGTTTAAATAGTAACTTTAGCATTGTGCCGAGAAATGGTGCTTTTAACTAATAAATAAAAGTGGAGATATCGCCACTTTTTTAAAATTTAATTTTTGAATGTGATTGGATTTGCATTCGTCGGGTTATAGGGATAATTGTTTTGTACTCATCTATTATTCTGATAATCTGAACAAATAATAAACGTTTGTCTCTTAAGGATTAGAGCAACATGAAAAATAAAAATATAGCCTGTTGGTTATTATTTGCCAGTAGTTCAAGTGTTTTTGCGATGCAGCCTTTAGATGACCAAAGTCTTTCAGCAACGACGGGTCAAAATGGTTTAACGCTAGGCATTCAGGCCGATAAAGTTAAATTTAATCAAGTGGCCTTGATTGATACCAATGGTATTGTATCTACATCTTACAACAGCAAAGCTGGTCTCGTCATTGCGGGGAACTCTACTAATCCTGTTCCAAGTATAGAATTTATTAAAGCAGCTGTATCGACCAATCCGTCTTTCAATATTGCTATAGATACCGATGCAGGTGCAGGTAAGCCTTTTGTGAACTTGGCTGTCACAATGGGAAGTGACGTCAATGGTATTCGGCTTACACCATTTTCAGTTTATTTAGCGCCTAATACATCAGTTTCTAGTCCTTCGGATTATGCGGTGACTAGTTATGCACCCAAATCAATTTTTAGCTCGGGAACCACGGTAAATACAGGAGTGAAAGAACTTATTCGCTCTACCGGAAATTTGGATATTAACTTTGTACAGACCAATAAACCTCGTTTAAACATTCAATTGGGGCATGCTGCCCAGTCTGTCATGGTCAAATTTGGTGGAGCTATTCAATCGATTTGTTCTGCTGCATCTGGTTGTCCAATTACTTTAGTGTCTGATAATACTGGCGCTAACTTTGGGTTTAAATTTGCGGGAACAAATTCATCTACAGGATTTGTTCTTGATGGGTTTTATGCTGGAGTTGACCCGACGGGGCTAACTTTTGGCAATACGGGTGTCTCTAGTAAATTTGACGCATCCCTTAACAATATAACTTTAGGAAATGCGGGAATACAAAGTCCAACAACGTTTAATAATTTACCTAATGGGTCTATGGGGAGTTTTGGAGTCACGGGTGCTTCGGTAACCGACTTTAAAATGAAAGTAAGCGGGTTTTAAAAATAATCACTGAACCTGAAATACAAAAAAGAGGGTGATTGTCTAAACAACCGCCCTCTTTTATAAATTTTAAGTAATTAGCTATGTGATGAGCTGGTTTGTTCTAACTTTTGAACAATTTCATCTAAAGCTTTAATACGTTTAACTTGGTCCCACAGTTCTTTGGCTTGAGGGTAGGCTTTGGTCATCATACCTAGCCATTGCTTATAACGACCAACCATACCAATTTCTGTTTTTGCTTGACCATTTAAAAACCGAATTTGTAAGTCAACCAGTTGCTCCCAACTAAATAATGCCTCATCCATATTATTACGAATGCATTGTGTTAAATCGGGAGTTGTCACAGCACCACGGCCAATCATTAAATCTTCACAACCAGATTGTTGTTGACAGGCTTTAGCATCGGCATTGGTCCAGATTTCTCCGTTAGCAATCACATTAATTTTTAAAGCTTCTTTAATAGGTAGAATTTTTTCCCAATAAGCTGGTGGTGTATAACCATCTGCTTTCGTTCGCGCATGTACAGTTAACCAGCTTGCACCCGCATCTTCAACAGCATGGGCATTTTCCATAGTGTGGTTTTCATCGAGATAACCCAAACGCATTTTTGCTGATACAGGAATATGCGCTGGTACAGCATCACGGACTGCTTTAATGAGCATATGTACCACGTCTGGTTCATCAAGAAGTACGGAACCACCTCTATGACGATTGACTGTTTTTGCAGGGCAACCAAAATTAAGGTCAATTGCAGGAGCACCTAGTTCAACCACTTTTGCTGCATTTGCTGCCAGCATATCTGGGTTGTTCCCTAAGAACTGAACATGCACAGGTGTTCCAGCAGCTGTTTTACCGTCGTTTTTTAACTCAGGGCAAAAACTATAGTAAATATGGTCTGGCAAAATACTGTCTGTAACGCGAATAAACTCGGTTACACACCAGTCGAAATGACCAACAGATGTGAGCGTATCCCGCATGATCGGGTCAGTTAAACCTTCCATTGGAGCGAGTATGAGTTTCACAGTCTGAGTCACCTGATTAAAACAAAAACAGCGTTATACGGGATATATATAACGCTGTCTAGTAGTGCTGAAATTTTAATTGTTTTATCGGCCCAATATCATCTCAAGCACAAATTTACTGCCAATAAAGCCGATCGCTAAAAGGGCAAAACCAATTAGGGTAAAACGAATCGCTTTTTGACCACGCCATCCGAGTTTGTAATGGCCAATGAGTAATGAGCCATAAATAATCCATGAAATAATACTAAATACCGTTTTATGAGCGAGATGCTGAGCAAAGAAACTATCAACAGTTAAGAAACCAAACGCCAGAGCAATGGTTAATAAAATAAAACCGGTAATAATTAAATCAAATAACAAGGACTCCATGGCCTGAATGGGCGGGAGTAAATTGACCCAGAAGCGTTTTTTTTGTTTCTTTTTGAGTTCACGGTTTTGGAACCATATCAAGATTGCATGTATGGTTGCCATGAGTAGAACCGCATAGGCCGAAAGTGAAAGAATAATATGCGTATCTAAGCCTAATGAGTGTTGTTCAATAAACTGATTTGGTTTACTAAATGCAAAACCTAAAATAAGACCAATGGCTGCTACAGGAATGCCTAATAAGTTTAAAGGTACAATCGGACGAAAAGTACTAAAAATTAAACTTAACAACAACATAAGCCATGATGTAAAAGAGACTAAATTAAAAACATCATAGTTAATTCCTAAAGGCGTGAGCATTGCATGGCATAGAACTGTGCCGTGCAGTAGCAGGGCCAAGGTCGTAACAAGAGCAAATAACCATGGGTTTGGTTCACGTTTTGACATTAAACGTATGAACAGATACCAGAAAGAAGTGGTATATGCGATGAGTGCCAAAATTGTGTAAACCAAGGGGAGGCTAATCATGTCAAACCTTTTTCAGGATTAATTCATCTAGATAAGATATAAATTCGCTGCGAACTAAAGTATCCTATAGCATTCTATGCATAAATTTTCTATTTCGAGAAAGATTTTTTTGCAACTAGCCATTTTAAGCGGATTTTGCAATGTTTGATACCTTAACAGAACGACTCACGCAGAGTTTAAGAAATGTTACTGGCTCAGGGCAGCTGACCGAAGACAATATTAAAGATACCTTACGTGAAGTACGTATGGCTCTTCTTGAAGCCGATGTCGCGTTACCTGTAACTCGTGAATTTATCGCGAAAGTTAAGGAAGAGGCATTGGGCCAAGAAGTGATGACCCAGTTATCTCCAGGCCAGGCATTTGTAAAAATTGTCTATGACGAACTCACCAAGATGATGGGTGAGGCAAATGAAACACTGGATTTAAGTGCTAAGCCTCCAGTTGTTGTATTGCTTGCTGGTTTACAAGGTGCAGGTAAAACTACAACTGCTGCCAAGCTGGCACGTTTCTTAAAAGAACGTCAAAAGAAAAAAGTAATGACCGTTTCTGCCGACGTTTACCGTCCGGCAGCGATCAAACAGTTAGAAACTGTATCAGTAGAAGTTGGTGCAGGCTTTATTCCTTCAGATCCTTCTGAAAAGCCTATTGATATCGTTAACCGTGCAATTGAACAGGCAAAGATCCAGTTTGCCGATGTGTTGATTGTCGATACAGCAGGTCGTTTACATGTCGATGAAGACATGATGGACGAAATTAAAGAATTGCATGCAGCAGTTAAGCCGACTGAAACTCTGTTCGTGGTTGATGCTATGACAGGTCAGGATGCTGCAAATACTGCTAAAGCATTTAACGATGCTTTGGCACTTACGGGCGTGATTCTTACTAAAACTGATGGTGATGCGCGTGGTGGTGCGGCACTTTCTGTACGTGCGATTACTGGTAAGCCAATCAAGTTCTTGGGTATGGGCGAAAAGCTTGATGCCTTAGAGCCATTCCATCCGGATCGTGTTGCTCAACGTATTTTAGGTATGGGTGACGTACTTTCTTTAGTCGAAGAAGTTGAACGTAAAATCGACAAAGAAAAAGCCGAAAAAATGGCGAAAAAATTGCAAAAAGGCGGTAGCTTCAACTTTGAAGATATGCTGATGCAATTTGAGCAAATGAAAAAAATGGGCGGCATGATGGGCTTCTTAGACAAGTTGCCTGGCATGAGCGGTGCAGGAATCCAGCAAGCGATTGAGCAAGCGAATCCTGAAAAACAAGTCAAAAAAATGGAAGCAATTATCCAATCGATGACTGTTAAAGAACGCCGTAACCCAGACCTGATGAACCCAAGTCGTAAAAAACGTATTGCGGCAGGTTGTGGTATGGATGTTGCTGAAGTGAATAAGCTTATTAAGCAACAAGCGCAAATGGCTAAAATGATGAAGAAGTTTGCGAATCCATCTGGTATGAGCAAAATGATGCGTTCATTAGGCAATATGCAAAAACAATTTGGCGGTGGTGGCGGTATGGGACCACTGTTTGGTAACAACGACCAAAAGAAATAAAACCATAAAATAAAAGGCGCTTAGAGCGCCTTTTATTTTGTTCTGTATTTTAGTCTTTAGGATAATGAGCAATATATTGTTGTAGCCCTTTAAGCAAAAGATCTTTTTCAACAGTTGGCTGGTACTTCTGTAGAAATTTAGCAAAAAGAGGAGCATCTCCACCTGTGAGGAGCAGCTTTTTAGGATATTGCTGCATGATGCTCTCAATCGTACTAATAAGACCTAACAAAATACCGTGATGCACTGCATCGACTGTGTTATTGCCCGGGTTCAGATTATCAAAAGCTGAATCGGGAATTTTAATACCTTTGGTATTTTGAATCAGTGCGTCGCGTTGCAAATACAAATTAGGTAGAATATAACCGCCTAAATGCTGTTTGCCCTTGGTTAAATCAATCGTGAGCGCTGTTCCGCAACCAATAATGCAATAATTTTCTTGTTCCTCTGCAACAGCCAATACTTGTAACCAGCGGTCAATCCCGAGCTGACTCGGGACTTCATAGCCACATTGTAAGCCTGCATATTCCGAATGAACTTTGGCAAAAACAACAGGAATTTCAAGCCATTTTAAAATCTGCTGAATACGCTGATTGTTTTCGGTATCGAGAACCGAAGAAATCCCAATACGATGTAAACCTTGATGCTTAAAGTGTTGGATTAATCCAAGTAATAAATCGGCAGGCGACTGCAAATGTAACTCAGCTGCATGCTCAATAATTTGCTGATTCTCAGTAATCCAGTATTTTAAACGGGTGTTTCCGATATCAAGCCATAAACTTTTCATGGGGAAAATACCTGATTACTGAGTTGATTGTGGTCTTAAACGACCTTGATAAAACTGCTGTGGTTCCGGAGTTTCAAGAATGACCGCACCTTCATTAGAAATTCCAACAAAACGGCCATGTACCAATCCTTGACTATGTTCGAATTGAACTAACTGATTCAACCAAGCTGCATGATGGTTAAAACGACCTGCCAAGTTGTAGCAACCATGATCAAACCAGCGAGCTGCATTTTGAATTGCCACATAGAGTTCTGAAATGAGTTCAAGCCGACTCATTTGCTCTAGACCTAAATCTTCTAAAGAGGTGATTGGCTGGTCACTATCAGTCACTGGTGGTGTTTTTAAATTAATACCCACGCCTACAATAGCCTGATGCTGAGAAAGTGGTTCGACCAAAATTCCACCCCATTTCCCATGCGCACTATACAAATCATTTGGCCATTTCACTTGTAAGCTCAAAGCTTGCAACTGCGGGATTTGCAAAATATTTAGAGCAACTTCAAGTGCTAAGCGACCATCTAAGGGTGTTCGAGTTTGCACCAATGTGCTTAAATAAATGTTTCCTTCAGGTGAAATCCACTGCCGTTGATGTTGACCTCGCCCTTGAGTTTGTTGAGCACTGCAAACCAAGCCTGTTGTAATGCCTTTTTGGGCAATTTCACGAATATCATCATTGGTCGAAGTTGTGGTTGCTTTTAATAAAACCACTTCTGGAAGCTGGTTTTTTGCGCTTAAAAGTTGTTGTAGTTGGCGAGTCTCTAAATCCATGTTGAATATGAGCAGAGTGGTAAAACATTTATGGAGTTAATCATATATTTACTCATTGGCGCAATTGCTGGTTTTACTGCCGGATTGTTTGGGGTTGGTGGTGGACTAATTATTGTACCAATCCTCTATGTCGTTTTTACCCAGTTGCACTATGACCCGGCAGTAATCATGCATATTGCAGTCGGAACCTCCTTAGCAACCATTATTGTGACGTCTTTTAGTTCTGTTTCTGCCCATCATAAAAAAGGTGCAGTTCTTTGGCCTGTTTTTCGTAATCTAGCACCCGGTCTTGTGCTGGGCTCATTTTTAGGCGCAGGCATTGCCGATCTTTTATCTGGTCAGCATTTACAGCTTCTGATTGGTGTGTTTGCAGTTGTGATGGCCTATCGCATGTTTAAAGGCGCAAATGTGGTTGTTGACCCAACACGTCAGCTCCCTTCAACACCTATGCAATTTATGGCAGGTGGTGGTATTGGTATCGCCTCTGCAATTTTTGGTATTGGAGGCGGTAGCTTAACTGTTCCATATTTAAACCGTCATGGTGTAGTCATGCAAAAAGCAGTCGCGACTTCTGCCGCTTGTGGTTTACCTATTGCTGTAGCGGGTGCAATTGGCTTTATGTGGTTTGGTGCTAAAGAGCACATTTCTGTACCTAATACGATTGGATATATCCATATCTACGCTTTTATTGGTATTAGTGTCATGAGTTTTGTCACTGCTAAACTTGGGGCTAAGGTTGCCCACGCATTGTCACCACAAATGCTAAAAAAATGCTTTGCTTGCTTGTTAGTCGTGGTCGGCAGTTACTTTATTTATAAAGGTTTTACGAATTAAAAACGTTTTATTAAAAATATATAGAAAAGAAAGCTTAGACTCTCACGGTTTAAGCTTTTTTTATTTGAAGACTTGAAAAGATTAAAGGTGAGTTTTTCATCCGATTTCTGTATGGATTTTGGGTGGGTTGGCTTAAAATGCAATAAAATTGTCAGACAATGACATAGTTTTTAATGGATGGGATCAGTTAAAAACAAGGATGCGAAAGAAAAGCATGGATTAATGCATATAAAAAGTAGCGGGTGATTTATGAATCTCGAAGAGACAGAGAGTCTTTCTGAGCAAATTGTCAAATATATTAGCGAACAGATTATTAGCGGCGAATTGGTCGAAGGCGAACGCATACAAGAGCTTCGTATTGCGAAAGAGCTTGATGTAAGCAGGGGGTCAGTTCGTGAAGCATTATTATTGCTTGAACGTACGCATCTCATTGAAATTTTTCCGCGACGTGGTGCAATTGTTTCGGAAATGTCGGCACAACAGGTCAAAGCGTTATTTGATACAAATATGATGTTATTGGGGCATATTGTACAACGCATCAGTGAAACATGGCGCGCCCATGAAGCTGATCAATTACAGCTCTTGTTAGAACAGCTTCTTGAGCATGTAAAAGCAGGCGATATCGAAAAATTCTACGATGCTATTTTCCAATATCTTGCTGAACAACAAGATATGGTCGGTAATCCTTATTTAATGAAATTTTATAAAGAATTATTACCATCATTACGTCGTAGTTATTTTTTGACGCTAAATACCTCTAAAAGGGAACTGCAAGAAGCGTTTGCATTATTTAAACTCGTGACTGATGCAATTTTGATCCGAAAATCACAACAAGCCGCTTTATTTATGGAAGATTTTTGTCGACACTTACGTAACCTTGTGTTGGAATCGCTGACACGAATGAAACAGATTGAATTGGCTTGGGCGAGACGCTCACGCCGCTAGTTAGGGCATTATGCGTTTAAGCAGTTTAAAACTTTCCGGCTTTAAATCTTTTGCAGATAGTACAACTTTAAATTTTAAGGCGAACCGCACAGCAGTGGTTGGTCCAAATGGTTGTGGCAAATCCAATGTTATTGATGCGATCCGCTGGGTGATGGGTGAGTCAAACGCTCGTCAGCTGCGTGGTGGTAGCATGCAAGATGTTATTTTTACCGGAACATCCAAGCGTAAACCAGTGGGTGTTGCCAGTGTAGAACTGCGTTTTGACAATACCTATGGCAAATTAGGTGGAGCTTATAACGCTTATAATGAGCTCGCAGTTCGTCGTCAGGTGACTCGCGAAGGTAAATCTGAGTATTTCTTAAATGGTACACGTTGTCGCCGCCGTGATATTACTGACATTTTCTTGGGAACAGGCTTAGGGCCACGCTCTTACGCAGTTATTGAACAAGGCATGATTAACCGCTTGGTTGATGCCAAACCTGAAGAAATGCGTATTTTTATTGAAGAAGCGGCAGGTGTTTCCCGTTATCAGGCACGTCGCCGCGAAACCTTGCAACACCTTGAACATACGGAGCAAAACCTTTCACGCTTGGAAGATATTGCGTTTGAGTTAAAATCGCAGCTTAAAACGCTTAAACGCCAGTCAGAAGCTGCGGTTCAATATAAAACCTTAGAAAACCAGATTCGTACCCTAAAAATTGAAATTTTGTCTTTTCAGGCAGAGAAAAGTGTACGCCTACAAGAAGAATATACCGTTCAAATGAACGAACTGGGGGAAACTTTTAAATTAGTTCGTTCAGAATTAAGTACGATTGAACATGATTTAGAATCTACCAGTGCTTTATTTCAGCGACTTATTCAGCAATCTTCACCACTACAACAAGAATGGCAACAAGCCGAAAAAAAATTATCTGAGCTGAAAATGACTCTGGAACAAAAACAGAGTTTATTTCAGCAAAACAGTACAACCCTTGTTCAATTGGAACAACAAAAAGCTCAAACGAAAGAGCGTTTACAGCTTTCTGAATTACAGCTTGAAACGCTGAATAGTCAGTTAGAAGAACAAAATGAAGCTTTAACAGCAGTTGAGCATACAGCAGCTGAAGCAGAGCAAAATTTTGCCGGTTTACAATCACAGCAGCGGCAAGCACAGCAACAATTTGAGCAAGTAAAAGCTCAGGTTGAAAAACAACAGCAGCAAAAAATGCAAATGTCTGCTCAAATCGAGCAATTAGGCAAAAATGTTCAGCGCATTGAACAGCAAAAAGAAACACTGCAACATCAAGCAAACCAGATCCAATCGCAAGTACACGAAGATGAACAAGGCGAGCTTGAACAACTACAGCAGCAGCTTTGTCGTGAAATCTCAACGCTAGAAGCTGAAATTGAGCAGTTTGTGCAACAGATTGAACAGTCTCAACAAGCGCATCAGGCAACTAAAAATCAGCAACAAGTACTGAAAACTGAAATACAGGTTTTATTATCTGAGCAGAAAAACTTAAACCAGCTTGTTGCTAAACAAAGTCCAAAGCAAAATCAAGATACGCTACGTTTAATGCAGGCTCTAGAGTTAACAGAGCAGGGCAAACCACACGCACAAATTATTGAAAAGTTTTTAGCAAAATGGTTACTGGCACATATTGTTGAAACTGAACAAGCCTTTCAGGAAGGAATTGCTCGTCAGTTAAAACCTTCAGAGCAATCAAGCGAATTTAAGGGGAACCTGTCTTGCTTGAATGATTGGATTGCATCACCACAGCTATCAATATTCTCAAATGTAGCGATTGTACAAGATTTATCTCATGCATTAAATGAACAAAAGCAACTGCAATATGGCCAGTCTATTTTGACTTTAGATGGTTATCATGTTGGGCAAGATTGGGTAATTGCTCTTATGTATGATGACGAAAGTCAAAGTGCGCAAGGTATGCTCAGTCATCGTATTCGTCTAGACGAAATTGAACAAGTTCTTCAAAAGCAGCAACCAGCATTACAAGCATTAGATGAAACGGTAGTTCAGCAAAAAGAAAAACTTACACAGCTACAAGCTGACTTACAGCAGAAACAACAAACCATTAAACAAAAACAAAAAGACTTGCAACAGCTAGATATTCAAATTGCTAAACAGCAAACCGCAGCACAAGCATTTTTATTGCAAAAACAACAATTGAAAGATCAACTCGCTCAATTAGACATGCAGCTTGAAGAAGATGCGATGCAAAAAGATGATCTGGAAATTGATTTGCATGCATTGGCAATGAAGCTTGAAACCATTTTACCTGACTATAAAACTTTGCAATTTCAGGTAGAAGAATTAACAGAGCAGCTTGAAGAACAGCAACAAGTCTTGCAACAGCAACAACAAGAACGTGAGATTTTACGCCGTAATAGTACGCAGACAACTCAACAGATTGAGTTACTTGAAAAAGATATTTCGTTCTTGCAGAGCCAATATCAACAAATTACAGCGCAAATGGAACAGGCGAAAAAGTTTGTTGACCCTATTCAGTTAGAGTTGCCAAACCTTGAGTCAGAGTTTCAACAACAATTTGCTCAAACCGAAAAGCTGCAAAAGACATGGAATGAATGGCAGATTGAGCTTAATAGTGTCCAAGAGAAGCAACAAACGCTTACAGACCAACGCCATCAATACCAACAGCAAGATGAAAAGCTTAGAGAGCAGCTTGAAGCCAAACGTTTAGCATGGCAAGCAGCCAAGTCGGATCGTGAACATTATCAAGAACAGCTCAAAGAGTTAAATGCCGAGCTTCAAACGGGCTTGAAAATAGATTTAACTGAACACCAGCAAAAACTAGAAAAAGTACAGAAACAGTTTGAAAAAATCGGTGCAGTTAACTTAGCTGCTTCACAAGAGTTTGAAGAAGTTTCTCAGCGTTTTGATGAGTTGAGCCATCAGATTCAAGACTTGGAAAATACGGTAACTCAGTTAAAAGATGCGATGAAAAGCATTGACCAAGAAACCCGTAAGTTGTTTATGTCGACTTTTGATCAGATTAATCAAGAGTTACAAAATCTATTTCCAAAAGTTTTTAATGGCGGTGAAGCCAGTTTAAGTCTTGAGGATGATTGGCAATCTGGGGTTAAGCTCATGGCGAGACCACCGGGTAAGAAAAACAGTTCTCTAGCATTACTTTCCGGTGGAGAAAAAGCGTTAACAGCGTTAGCATTAGTATTTGCTATTTTCAGGTTAAATCCGGCACCGTTTTGTGTACTCGATGAAGTGGACGCTCCACTCGACGATGCGAATGTACAGAGATATTGTAATTTGGTAAAAGAGCTTTCTGAACATGTACAATTCATTTACATTACACATAATAAGCTGGCGATGACCATGGCAACTGACTTGTTGGGTGTAACCATGCCTGAACCGGGTACATCAAAATTAGTCACTGTCAATTTAGAACAGGCAAAAGAATACGGGTTAGTTTCGGAGTCATAGAATGGAAATCAATACGATTATTGGCATCGTTGTTGCCATTATTATCATGCTAATTGGCTTAAGAATGATTTTAAAAAAGCCGAACCATGCTGAACCCTCGCTAGACAGTGATTTACATATTAATCCTGAAAGTAATCAACCAGTTATCCCTCGTCATGTGCGAGATCAACTTGAACAGCCAGAAGTTGCTGTTACGTCAGCAGCCGTTGCTGAACGCGTGGAACCAACTTTAAACGAGCAGGAACAGCCAAAAGAAAAGGAAACAAAAGAAGTAGAACAGGCTTCCCAAGCTCAAACAGTCCAGACACAAGTACCCGTTGAAAATACGCCAGTAGAAGTAGAAGAAGTTAAAGCTGAAGAAAATACTGTTAGCCCAACTGTAAGTGAAAATAGTTCAGTTGAGTTAACTGATACCGTTTCTGCTGAACCAGAAGTTGTTGGCTCATCAGAACAAAAAGTTGCAGAAGAGCAGCCGAAAACTGAGCCAGAATTAAGTTTAAACCCAAATATTGAAACGGCTGAAATTGCCGAATTTGAAGGTGAAAGTAATATTCTGGATGTACATCTACATGAGCAACAGCGTTTTGACGACGAAAGTGCGTTGGCAATGGCTGAACAGATTATTGCATTAAATGTCTATCCAAATCCGCGCCGTGCATTATCGGGCGATAAAGCACTGAAAGTACTTTTAAAATATGGTTTACGTTACGGTGAAATGTCTTGTTTCCATCGTTATGAAAATACAGATGAACCAAGTGCACTCATGTTCTCTGTACTTCGTATGACCGATAATGGTCCTGCTGGTTTCGATTTAGAAACTTTATCTGCTGAACAAGTTCAAGGCTTGGCATTTTTCCTTGCACTTCCAAACAGTAAAGCCGTGACAGGTTTTGACATGATGACCAGTATTGCAGGCCTGATTGCTCGTGAAATTGATGGTAAGGTTTATGATGAAAATAACCTTGAGTTTACGCCACAGTTAAAAGAACATTGGCGCCATCATGTGATTGATTATCGTCCAGCACAGGCAACAGCCTAGTTTAAATTTTTGGTATAGGTTGCGATAATTGTAAAATATCTAGTCGCAGCTCAGGGTGGAGAAATTTCCACCCTTTTTTATGGTGAATAAAATAATGGCAATAACTTCCGTGATCGAACAGATGCGTCAGCTTATTCAACTGATTGCAAAGCATAACCATGCCTACTATGTCATGGATCAGCCGACAATCTCGGACAGTGAATATGATCATTTATTTCATCAGTTAAAAGCTTTAGAAGAGCAGTATCCGGAACTTGTACAAGCCGATTCACCAACAACGAAAGTAGGTGGTCAAGCGCTTTCAAAATTCGAAAGTGTGACGCATGTGGTGCCAATGCTTTCACTGGGTAACGTATTTAATCAAGAAGATTTATTTGCATTTGCACGCCGTGTAGAAGAGCGACTACCAAACCAGAAAGTACAATATGAAGTTGAGTTAAAACTCGATGGTCTTGCAATTTCACTATGGTATGAAAATGGCGTACTGGTTCGTGGTGTAACTCGTGGGGATGGTGAAACTGGCGAAGATATTACTCAAAACGTTAAAACCATTCGTAACTTACCTAAAGTTCTGCATTCAGAAAAATACGAAATTCCGCGCTTGCTCGAAGTACGGGGTGAAGTACTCATGCCGAAGTCTGGTTTTGAAAAACTCAATGCCGATCAGGAAGCAAAAGGGGAAAAAACCTTCGCTAACCCTCGAAACGCAGCTGCAGGAAGTTTAAGACAACTTGATCCGAATATTGCTGCTGGCCGACCTTTGGCATTTTACGCGTATGGAATTGCACAATGTGAACCAAATCATGGCCTCACCACTATGCATGATAGCTTGCAATGGTTAACGGAACTTGGGTTCCAAATTGCTGAGCGTCAGTACTTGTGTAATTCAATTCAAGAAGTACAGCAGCGCTATGAGCAAATTCAGCAAGAGCGTCCAAACTTGCAAGTTGAAATTGATGGCATGGTGGTGAAGGTTGATGACCTAAAACAGCAACAGCAGCTTGGTTTCTTAAGTCGTGAACCACGCTGGGCAACTGCTTATAAATTCCCAGCTCAAGCTGCTCTTACGACTGTTGAGCAGATTGACTGGCAAGTAGGGCGTACAGGGACTTTGACCCCTGTAGCACGCTTAAATCCTGTTTTTGTAGGTGGTGTAACTGTTTCTAATGTCACGTTGCATAATATTGGGGAAATTCATCGTCTAGATGTACGTGTTGGCGATACGGTAAGTGTATATCGTACGGGTGACGTGATTCCTAAAGTAGAAAAAGTTTGGCCAGAGTTCCGTCCTGCTGAAGCAGAAGTTGTTCATTTACCAGAGTCCTGCCCAGTATGTGCTTCGCCTGTAGTGATGCCTGAAGGTGAGGCTCTTGCACGTTGTTCAGGCGGTTTATATTGTGCTGCACAGCGTATTGAAGCCATTCGTCACTTTGTATCGCGTAAAGCGATGGATATCGAGGGCTTGGGAGATCGTTGGGTAGAATCTTTATTACGTCTCGATTTACTTAAAGATGTGGCTGATATTTACCATTTGCATGAACACAGAGAAACACTGTTGGGCATTGAAAAAATGGGAGAAAAGTCAGTACAGAACTTAATAGATGCGATCGAAGCAAGTAAGAAAACAACTCTAGCACGTTTTATTTATGCCTTAGGTATTCGTGGAGTAGGTGAAACAACGGCTAGAATGTTAGCAAATACCTTCCAAACGCTTGAGGCCCTTAAAGCTGCGAATGTAGAAGCTTTGAAGAAAACCCCAGATGTAGGGGATATTACAGCAGAGTGGATTGCTGATTTCTTCTTGGCACCGCATAACATTGAAGTACTTGATCGTTTAATTGCCGCGGGTATTCATTGGGATGCGCCAACTGCACCAACACGCCAGCCCTTAAATGGTGAAAGCTGGGTACTTACAGGCACATTAGAGCAAATGACTCGTGATCAGGCCACTCAAATGCTACAAGCATTAGGGGCGCGCGTAAGCGGTAGCGTATCAAGCAAAACGAAGTGTGTGGTTGCAGGTGAAAAAGCCGGTTCAAAATTAGAAAAAGCTGCGAAATTAGGTATTCCTGTCATGAATGAAACAGATTTCTTATCACTCATGGCGAGTTATGGGCAGACTTTGAGCTAAAAGACTTAGCGAAATAAGAACCATTGATTTTAGTTACAAATTTATAAATTGATGGTTTATGCCATATTTGAACGCTTGTCTGAGCTTATAAATCGGACAAGCGTTTCTTTTTGCAAAGGAAATTTAAATAACTTAAACTGCAAATGCGTATGTTTCTCATTTTAATTTGATAAAAATCATAAACTTAACTATTTTTTATTTTGCAATCATTTTTAAGTTTGCCCATAATAGACTCATACGATAGGAGATTTATTATGCGTGGCAATCCAGAAGTCATAGACTATTTAAATATGCTCATTGGCGGAGAGTTGGCTGCCCGTGATCAATATTTAATCCATTCTCGTATGTATGAAGATTGGGGCTTAAATAAGATTTATGAACGTATTGACCATGAGATGCAAGAAGAAGCTTCTCATGCCGATGCAATCATTCGTCGTGTATTGTTTTTAGGTGCCAAACCAAACATGCACCGTGAAGATATCAATGTTGGTACAGACGTTGTATCTTGCTTAAAAGCTGATTTAGCACTTGAATATCATGTGCGTGAAAAATTAGCGACAGGTATTAAACTTTGTGAAGAAAAAGGCGACTACATTAGTCGTGACATGTTACGTCAACAATTATCAGATACTGAAGAAGACCATACTTATTGGCTTGAAAAACAGTTGCGTTTAATTGAACTGATTGGCCTGCAAAATTATATTCAGTCTCAAATTTAATGATGTGAAAAACCCAGCTTAAGCTGGGTTTTTTATTGGCTCATTTTAATAAAATGAAGTCACTGATTAGATGTTAATAATGTCAAATTGAATATATTCAAAGCCTTACTATATAAGGCTTTGGCAGTTACAAAAAAGTCAGAAAATTTGTATCAGACCCCATGTTTTTTTTGTGGAATTGGATATAATTTCGCCAACAAAAACCCTTGCCTGGAACTTAATAAGGCAGGGGTTTTTCTATGGGGAATCGGTTGGTATGGATCGCCAATGGTTTTATGGTGAGCTTCGCGTATATGTTATTTTCCAAACCTGCTGTTTTAGATACAGCTACTCTCTTAAGCACACAACGATTAGCAACTCGTCTTAGCTTTTTTAGCTTGGGCTTTGCGATATCTGCTTGGGCACCACTCATTCCGTATGCACAGCAACGTTTAAACCTAAATCATGCAAATTTTGGTTTATTGCTGCTTTGTATGGGAATCGGCTCAATGATTGCTATGCCTGCGACAGGGGCTTTAGTTAAGCGTTGGGGATGTCGTCCATTAATTGCTGTGGCGACCATACTCTTAATGGTGTTACTACCAAGTTTAACGATCTGGCATAGTCTTGTATCGATGGCTGTGGCGTTATTTATTTTTGGTACAGCAGCAGGCAGCCTTGGCGTAGCTATTAATTTGCAGGCAGTTGTGGTGGAAAAACACAGCTTACGTGCGCTCATGTCTAGTTTCCATGGTATGTGCAGCCTTGGTGGTTTAATAGGCGCCATGCTCGTCACCACGCTACTAGCAATTGGCCTTTCACCACTCATGAGTACGCTATCTGTGGTCATGATTTTAATGGTCGTGAGCTTTGTTGCTATTCCATCTGCTTTAACAACATTTGAGCAAGATGAACAAGGTGCAGCTGAAATAACTGACGCACCTAAAAAAACTTCGCGCCCGAATGGTGCGATCCTGTTGATTGGAATGATGTGTTTTATTGCTTTCTTGTCAGAAGGTGCAGCAATGGACTGGGGTGGTATTTATTTGACCAGTAAATATCATCTTAACCCTGCTTTTGCTGGGCTGGCCTATACTTTCTTCGCGCTTAGTATGACAAGTGGTCGTTTTGCAGGGCATCTCTTGTTAAAACAATGGGGTGAGAAAACTATTGTGACTTATAGTGCAATTGTTGCAGCCCTTGCTATGGTTACTATTGTGATGGCACCTGTTTGGCAAGTTGTCGTATTGGGTTATGCACTTTTGGGTTTAGGCTGTTCTAATATTGTACCAGTCATGTTCTCTCGTGTTGGACGCCAAAATGATATGCCGAAGGCTGCGGCACTATCTTTAGTGTCAACGATTGCTTATACAGGTTCATTAAGTGGTCCCGCCTTAATTGGCTTGATTGGCCAGTGGACCAGTCTAACCACAGTGTTATCTGGGGTAGCGGTTTTATTAACTATGATTGCCATACTCAATCGCTTTACTCTTGTAAAGGCAAAATAACTTAAGTCAATTTACCAACCGATAGAACATCGAGAAAAACTTCTCGATGTTCTATAAGCTTAAATCATTACAAAACATGATAGATGGGTTGGTACTTGTCTTGTAATGACAACTTAGTCTTCGTAAAGGTTGGAGCATTTTCAAGATCTTTCAAGAAATTATTTCTCCAATCGCTAAGGTCAGTGGCTGCTAGACCTTCTATTAACTGTTCATAACGATTAATACGTTCAGCTTTAGGCATCTCTAGAGCGGTTTTTAGAGTATCCATCATCGCTGCCCGATCTAATGGGTCAACAATTAAGGCCTGAGTCATTTGCTCAGCAGCACCGGCATATTTAGATAAGATCAGCACACCTGGGTTCTCTGGATCTTGAGCCGCAATATATTCTTTTGCGACCAAGTTCATACCATCCCGTAATGAGCTAATCCAGCAAATATCAGAACGACGATAAATATGCATCAAACTGTCATGTTGAACAGTGTCGTAGCAACAATCAATTGGACGCCAGTCTTCGTGTGCAAACTCTTCATTAATCAGTTCTAACTTGGTTTTAAATCGTTGGTATAAGCGTTGATAAGCCGGAATATCTGTACGTGAAGGTGTTGCAACTTGAAGGTGGCGTACCAGTCCATGATATTCAGGGTTAGTTTCCAAGAAGGTCGCAAATGCATTGAAGCGTTCAAGCAGACCTTTTGAATAATCAATCCGGTCAACGCCAATAATGGTTTTTTGACGTGGTATATCTTCAAAGTTAAATACATTGGGAGTATGAAATGCCTGTTGTGCTTGGCGCTGAATAAGGTCTGGTTGCACGCCAATAGGATAGGACTTTATGAGTACTTGACGTTTTTTATAGCTGATTCGGTCACTTAGTATTTTTTGAGCTTCAAGTAAGCCCATACACGTTTGCATACAGGTGTTTTGATCGGCTTGGGTTTGTAGGCCAACTACATCATATTGGCAAAGGTCTTGTACCAACTGCAGTGCAACTGGAATTTTGTGCCAAATGTTTAAGCTTGCGAAAGGAATATGCAAAAAGAAACCGATTTTATTTTGCATACCTAATTCACGACAATGACGAGCTACACTAAAAAAGTGATAGTCATGTACCCAAATCAGATCATCAGGCTGAGCAATCTCTTTTAATTTTTCAGCAAATAAACGGTTAACCCTTTGGTAAGTATTATATTCTTCAGCATCATATTCGATCAATTCATCTCGATCATGCATGGCAGGCCATAAAACTTTGTTAGCAAAACCGCAGTAGTACTGTGCATATTGCTGATGTGTAAGAGGGCAGGTAATGTAGTCAATTCCATGAGAATATGCCTGATCGAATTCAGGCGCTTCAGTATCGGTAATTTGCTGACCGTTCCAGCCTAACCAAATGCCGTTACTGTCATTTAATGCGTCTTGTACAGCTACTGCAAGGCCACCTGCTGAGGCCTTACCTGATGGCATACTTATTCGATTCGATAACACGATTAATTTAGACATATTTGTTCTCCATTCTGATCTTGACTATTTTTGACGTATAACTTTTTTATTTTTTCTAGAAAGAAAAAAAGAAAATTAGAAACGCTGTTAATATCTTTTAATCTATATTGAGCTTCTGTTTCACCAGAACCTACTTTAATTGAAGTGCCAAATTGTTGATTAATAAAAGTGAAACCCGATTCATCCGTTAAATCATCTCCAATAAATATTGGGTGAATTAATGGTAAATTAAGATGGTCTAATATTGTTTGAATTGCTTTACCTTTATCTGCCTGTTTAGGTAATAACTCAATGACAAATTTACCTCTATTTAATTTTAATTGAGGATAGAAATATTTAATTTGTTGCATAATATAAATTGCATTATCTTCTAATTCTGGTTTTTTTCGATAATGTAAAGCAATAGAATGTCCTTTATCCTCAATTAATAAATCGGGATATTTTTCACAAGATTTTATAATATCTTCTTTTAATTTTTTGAAATTAATATTGCTTAAATCTGGACGAATATAATTGTCGGAATCAAAATAAATATCTAAGCCATGTAAGCCGGCTATAGGAATTTCAATAGACTGAAATAGCTTACTAGCTGTTTCAACATCACGTCCTGTTACAGCAATCACTGGTATATTTAATTCAATAATTTTTTTTATAACTTCTAATGTAGTATTAGGTATAAAACTATGCTCAGGATGAACTTGAAATGGAGCTAATGTTCCATCAATATCCAGAAATAAACAATAATTTTTATCTATAGGTAAGGTGTTTATAATATCGTTGGGTGTAACAAAATATGTATCTTTTTCTCTCCCGTCAGATATTTCACTTTGAGTATTCATATTAATCCGCCCATTATTTTGATCATTAATTAATCTTCTAACATTAAAATGAATTGATGAGTCATTTTTTTTAATAAAAAAACATAAGTATTAACATTAATTACATTGCACAATGGATTTATGGGGGAAGTGTGGATTATGTTGTTTTTTGATTTGCTTCAATGTTTAGATAATTAAAGTTTTGTATATTTCATATAAATATTTTAGCTCTTGTATATCAATATATTTCAGAATATTTATCGACTATAAATGACTGATTTTACTTTTTGAAATTCAAGTGTTCTGTTGATTTTAAAAGATATTTAGAATTGAACTTCATATATAATCTTCCTAAAGTTGACTGTGGATAGGCACATGAAGTTACAAAATAAAATTTTATTGATTACAGGGTGGGGAGTAGGTATAGAACCTCTGCAATCGTTAAAATTAGGTTTAAATAAATTTGGCTATGACACACAACTGATTAATATTTTTAATGTTTTAGATAGTAGCTTTCAAGCACAGCTTGATTTAGTGGCTGAAGTTGATGTGGTAATAGGCTGGTCCTTAGGTGGGCAGTTAGCAACTCAACTGGTTGATATTTTTTACAAGCAAACAGGGCAAACAAAAACTTTAATTACGCTCGCTTCAAACCCTTGTTTCGTTGCTCATGATAATTGGCAAACCGCAATGCCTGCTGATGTATTTAGTCAATTTAAAGGGTCTTTTTTACAGAATCCACAAGCCACTTTAAAGCGTTTTTATTATTTGATTACACTTGGCTCATCTCAAGCGAAACAAGATTGGATGAGCGTACAAAACATTGCAAATCCACCCGCAAAGGAAATACTGGTAGATGGTTTAAAAATGTTAGAACAGTTAAACTTGGTAGATAACTTGAAAAATTATCCAGGTCTACAGCTTCACCTGTTTGCTGAGCAAGATAATGTCATTCCTTGCAAAATTATCGAGAATTTTAAGGATTTCGCTACAGAAAACATGACTTATAAGTTGCTAAAAGACGCTACGCACGCTTTTCCTTACCTGCAGGCTGAAAGAACAATTGAAGAAATCTGCCAATTTTTAACAATTCATCAGCAAAGTTCATAAGCTTTGGTTGATCTCGCAATTTTCTTTCATTCTTAACAGGTTTAACATGTGTTAAATGAAAGATTTGATTGCTGTAAAAGGGTATAGAGGATGACCGATAATTTTGATTTGGAACATATTTGGCATCCATATACTTCAATGACCCAACCTTTACCCACATTTAAAGTGAAGCGTGCCTATGGGGCAACGATTGAACTTGATGATGGTAGAACTTTAATTGATGGTATGTCGTCTTGGTGGTGTGCAATACATGGTTATAACCACCCTGAACTTAATCAAGCAGTGACCGATCAACTACAAAACATGTCACATATCATGTTCGGTGGTTTGACTCACGATCCTGCTATTGAGCTTGGTAAAATTCTTTTAAAAATTACCCCACCAAGTCTGGATAAAATTTTCTATGCAGATTCAGGTTCGGTCGCTGTTGAGGTTGCTTTAAAAATGGCTGTGCAATTCTGGACAGCACAGGGAAAACCACAAAAAACAAACTTTATTACCACACGGTCCGGTTACCATGGCGATACATGGAATGCGATGTCTGTGTGTGATCCTGTGACAGGTATGCATCAGATTTTTGGTACCAGCTTACCGAATCGTCTTTTTGTAGCAGCACCACAAACTAAATTTAATGAAGAATGGAACCAAGAAGATATTGCCGAGCTAGAGCAAGCTATTCAGCAAAATCATGAAAACCTTGCTGCACTCATTATTGAGCCGATTGTTCAAGGTGCAGGGGGCATGCGCTTTTATCATCCTGAATATTTACGTCAGGCTAAAGCGCTTTGTGAAAAATATCATCTGTTGTTAATTTTCGATGAAATTGCTACCGGTTTTGGTCGTACAGGTAAGCTTTTTGCTTGGGAACATGCTCAAGTCGAGCCAGATATTATGTGTCTAGGTAAAGGGCTAACGGGCGGTTATATGACTTTGTCTGCGACTTTAACGACAAAGCATGTTGCTAAAACCATTAGTCGCGGTGAGGCTGGGGTATTTATGCACGGCCCAACTTTTATGGCCAATCCACTCGCTTGTGCCGTTGCTTTAAAAAGTACGCAATTATTAATTGAGCAAGATTGGCAGGCCAATATTAAGCGAATTGAGCAACAGCTTAGCCAATATCTAGCACCTTTAAGCCAGCTTGATTATGTTGCTGATGTAAGAGTGCTCGGTGCAATTGGTGTGGTAGAACTCACCTTTAATGTCGATATGAAAACTTTACAGCAACAATTTGTAGAGCGTGGAATCTGGATTCGTCCTTTTGGCAAACTGGTTTATGTGATGCCACCTTATGTTATTACTCAACAAGAGTTAAGTGACTTGCTTGAACAGTTGGTTGAAGTAGTTAAAACGATGCAGGGGGCACATTAAAATGTCATTGCTCGATCATTTTGCTACCGAGTTAGATGAGTTAAAACAACAAGGTAATTTCAGACAATTTACCCAAAATGTGCAGCATGGTCGTTTTATTACAATTAAAAATAAAACAATGCTCAACTTAGCTTCAAATGACTATCTTGGACTGGCGGCTGATCTTAATCTTCGCCAAGAGTTTTTAGATAGCTTACCATTAGAACGCAGCTATTTTAGTTCTTCATCAGCCCGTTTATTGACGGGTAATTTTGATGAATATGAACAGTTGGAAAATAGCCTAAGCCAAGCATTTGGTGGACGGGCAGCTCTATTATTCAATAGTGGCTACCATATGAATATTGGTATTTTGCCCGCTGTTGCTGATAGTAAAACTTTAATTTTGGCAGATAAGTTAGTTCATGCCAGTATGATTGATGGGATCCGTTTGTCTGGTGCCCAGTATGTGCGGTATCGACATAATGATTTACAGCACTTAGAACAGCTTCTACAAAAGTATCATGATGATGACAAGATTGAACGAATCATTGTGGTCACAGAAAGTATTTTTAGTATGGATGGTGATGAAACGGATTTAACCGCTTTAGTCCAGCTTAAAAAACGTTTTGGTAAAACCATGCTTTATGTCGATGAGGCACATTCAATTGGCGTACGTGGACAGCAAGGTTTAGGGTGTGCTGAACAATATAATGTAATTCAGGAAATTGATTTTCTAGTTGGTACCCTAGGTAAAGCATTAGCAGCAGTCGGTGGTTATATTATTTGCCATCCAATTATTAAAGATTATCTCATTAATAAAATGCGCCCGCTTATTTTTAGTACCGCTCAACCTCCGATTGTTATGGCTTGGGCAAATTTTATTTTTCAAAAAGTATTAGTGGCTCAACCTCAGCGTGAACACTTAAAAAATATTAGCCAATATCTTCAACAAGCAGTGGTACAAAAGGGTTATCTGAGTCCATCGACCAGCCATATTATTCCAGTGATTGTGGGAGAAAGTCAGGCTGCTATCGATAAGGCGAAGCAGGTTCAGGAAAGTGGTTTTTATGCCATGCCTGTACGCCCACCAACAGTACCTAAAAATAGTTCGCGGTTACGTATTTCTTTAACGTCAATGGTTGAACAACACGAGCTTGAAGCACTGGTGAGTTTTCTGTGAGTCTGAATAAAAATTTAGTTGCCCAACGTTTTGCTAAAGCAGGTCAAAGCTATTCAGAGCACGCGGTTGTTCAAAAACAAATTTGTCAAAATTTAACAAGCTTACTCAAGCAGTTTTGCCCAAGTAAGATACGACGTGTTTTTGAAATTGGTTGTGGTTCTGGCAATTTAACTCGTCTGCTTGTTGAAGCTTTTCAAATTGAAGATTTAGTTTTAAATGATTTGTATGCAGAGGTGCAGGAGCACTTCAATCACGAAGAGCATTTAAAATGGTTAATTGGAGATGTTGAAACCTTAGAACTCCCTCAGCAGCTCGATATGATTGTTTCAGGTTCTGCCTTGCAATGGATGCAGGATTTGCCGCTTTTGCTGAAGCGTTGTAATGATGTTTTAACTGACAGTGGTTGGCTATGCTTTTCAACATTTGGCCCTAAGAACCTAATTGAAATTAAAGAGCTAACCGGACAGGGCTTAAGTTATTGGAATCTTGAAAGTTGGAACAGTGCCTTAACTCAGGCTGGTTTTGAAGTTCTGTATCTATCTGAGTCAGAAACTCAGCTTTATTTCGATTCGCCTAAAGCCGTATTACAACATTTAAAAGCGACTGGTGTAACAGCGACAGCGCAGCACCGTTGGACGAAGCAAACTTTACAGCAGTTTTATCAAGATTATGATCGGTATAAGCACGCCGAGGGATATGCCCTAACATATCACCCAATTTATTGTATTGCCCGGAGAATGAAGTAAATGAGTGGTCAGATCTATTTTGTCAGTGGGATTGATACCGAAATTGGTAAAACCTACGCGACAGGTTTTTTAGCAAAATTATGGTCTGAGCAGGGTAAAAAAGTAATTACCCAAAAACTCATTCAAACAGGTAATGCTGATATTTCTGAAGATATTGAAAAGCATCGTGAAATTATGGAGCAAGGTTGGTTTCAAGAAGATCACGATAAGCTAACTATGCCCGAAATTTTTAGTTATCCTGCTTCACCTCATTTAGCAACGCGACTTGATAACCGAGAAATAGATTTTCAAAAAATTGAAAATGCGACTCAAACATTAGCTGAGCGTTTTGAAATTGTATTATTAGAAGGGGCGGGTGGCTTAATGGTGCCCTTAACCACCAGTTTACTCACCATTGATTATGTTGCTCAGCATCAGTTTCCTGTTATTTTAGTGACATCTGGTCGTCTAGGAAGTATTAACCATACTTTGCTTAGTCTCGAGGCACTTAAGTCTCGTGGTTTGAAATTAAAAGCTTTGGTTTATAACTTAAAAGATGAATCAAAAGATCCATTAATTTCGCAGGATACTTCAAATTATTTAAAGAACTACTTAGCTATTCATTTTCCAGAAGCTGAGTGGATTGAATTGGCAAAAATGAATTAATTGAAAAAGTAGGCCATAAAAAACCGCTCAATTTAGAGCGGTTTTTTTGATTTAAAAGTTTTACTTAGAACTTTTTAAATCCACGGTTAAAACCAGTCGATTTGCGCTGATTACCTGTGTTAGCTGGTGCTTCTTTTTCATCATCACGACGTTGTTGACGTAAATAGCCACCACGACGTGCTGCCATTGGTTTTTCGGTCATACGATCAGTACGACGTTTTGCCATACCAAATAAACCTGTACCTTGACGTGGTTTCAACTCAACAGATTTAGCTAAGTTGTCGATATCAGTTTTATCGAGTTCCATCCAACGACCAGTACGTAATTCGCGTGGTAAAATAACAGTACCGTAGCGAGTACGTAATAAGCGGCTTACTTTAAGACCTTGCGATTCGAAAATACGGCGAACCTCACGGTTACGGCCTTCTTTCACTACAACTTGATACCAGCGGTTAATACCTTCACCACCAATTTCAGAGAAAGATTCGAACTTGGCTGGGCCATCTTCAAGCTCTACACCATTGACCATGTTTTGGCGTAATTGTGGTGTTACTTCACCCATTACACGTACAGCGTATTCACGTTCAATTTCATTAGACGGGTGCATTAAGCGGTTAGCAAGCTCACCATCGTTTGTAAATAGTAATAAACCTGTACTGTTAATATCCAGACGACCTACCATTACCCAACGGTCATTTGCAATTTGTGGCAAATGATCAAATACAGTTGGGCGTTTTTCTGGGTCATTACGTGAACAGATCTCACCCTCTGGTTTATAATAAATCAGTACACGACGACGAATTTCATCTTCGATCTGGAACTGAACTTTACGGCCATCAATGCGTAATTCATCGCCTGGTTCAATGCGCTCACCCACTTGGGCAACGCGGCCGTTTACACTCACGCGTCCTGCGGCAATAACCTCTTCCATATATCGGCGAGAACCTAATCCGATTCGCGCTAATACTTTTTGCAATTTTTCACTCATGACAGCACAACCTTAGACATAATGATCAACAGTCCACCTCTTTATGATTTCGGTGCATTCGCATCGAGAGCCATAAATGCTTCCTTGGCGTTCTGTAGGGGAGGCAATTGGCCTAAAGAGGCTAGACCAAAAGCATTCAGAAATTGAGGCGTTGTAATTAGCAACGCAGGTCTTCCGGGTAAATCTCTAAAACCGGCTTCTTTAATCCAGTTCCAGTCAAATAGCGTTCTGAGAATCTGACTATTATTAGATACACCACGAATTTGTTCAATATCAGCACGCGTGACTGGTTGATGATACGCAATGACAGCCAAGGTTTCTAGTAAAGATGGCGACAGTTTTGTTGGTCGCTCTGGCCAAATCTGCGCAATAATATTGCGATATTTGGATCTTACCTGAAAACGGAAGCCTTGCGCGGTTTCAATCAACTCAATAGAGCGGCCATGTTGTAAGAGGGCAAGTTGTTGTAAAAGCTGACGAAGCTGTTGTTTGTTATATTGATTATTAAAAGCTTCTTTTAAACGAGCAATTGAAACAGGTGCTTCACTGGCAAAAATAATCGCTTCAAGTTGCAATAAAACTTCGTGATGAATGTCAGCTAATGACAAATCATTATTATTTTGTTCAAAACTCATGCTGCAGACCCTTGAATAGCCAATGGAGCTTCAACACCTGTAGCAATAATTTTAATCTTTTGTTGTCGGGTCAATTCTAAAACAGCCATAAAAGTTACAACCATTCCCATACGGCCTTGTTGGGGATTAAGTAATTCTTTAAAACTTAACACGTCGCCTGACTCTAATTTCTCTTCAATATAAGCAATACGTTCTTCTAACAGTACAGGCTCTTGCGCAATTGTGTGTGTTACGGGTTCAGGACGATTAAATACGCAAAACAAAGCATCATGTAATGCTGAAACATCATAACCTTCATAAACAGGCGCGATATGACCTAAGCTTACATTGGCACTAAATGTATCACGGTCAAGAACTGGCATTTGACCTAAACGTTCAGCCGCTTGTTTAATGCGTAAATAAGTTTCTAGTCGATCAATAAGATCCTGTTTAGGATCTTTTTCGATACTCACTACTGTAGGTTTAGGTAAGAGTAAGCGAGATTTCAAATCAGCCAATAGAGCAGCCATAACCATATAGTCGGCAGTCAACTCAATATTTAAGGATTTCATGCTATCCATATAAGCTAAATATTGAGTTGCAATAGGTGCAATATCGAGCTGAATTAAATCAAAACCGTTTTTCTGAATCAGATAAATTAAAAAGTCGAGTGGTCCTTCAAACTGTTCGAGTAAAATCTCAAAAGCAGCCGGAGGAATATAAAGATCTTCAGGAATTGTGTCGTGCCACTCATCTAAAACACGGATGTGTGGAACGTCTTCCATGGATTGATGAAGTGATTGGTTCATTACGATTATAAGCCACGCGAATTTTCAAAAGCATGAGACTTGTTTTTCAAGTCAATAAGAGCTGTAGCAGAAGAACAGCAGATAGTGAAAAACATTCTAAAGGAATTGTGACTTTTAATAAATTGCTTAACGACTAAAGTGTAAAAAAAATCCAAACTAAATAAAGAGTATTTTTTTTCTTGATAATACTTTTTTTTTTAACTATTGGTAAAAAGGAGAATAAGTGCTTATTCGAAAGCACTTACATCTCCAGCACCGTGACGTATAATTTCCGGATGTTCACCCGATAAATCAACAATACTAGTTGTTGTTAAAGTACCAAAACCCCCATCGATAAAGACATCAATACGTTTAGACAACTGACTTTCAATATCGTAAGGATCATCAAGTGGGTCTTCTTGTCCGGGTAAAATTAATGTACTTGTAAGTAAAGGCTCACCAAGTTCTTTTAATAAAGCCTGACAAATCGGGTTACTTGGAATGCGTAAACCAATCGTTTTCTTTTTAGGATGCATTAACCTGCGTGGAACTTCACTTGTTGCAGGTAAAATGAAAGTCGTAATGGCAGGTGTATTTGCTTTTAATAACCGATACGTCGCATTATCAACTTTTGCATAAGTCGCGATATCTGATAAATCACAACACATAATTGCGTATTGATGCTTAGGGCCTAAATCACGAATCTGGGCAATGCGTTCCATCGCATTCTTATTACCAATCTGACATCCGATTGCATAGGCAGCATCGGTCGGGTAGACCACAACATCGCCTGCACGAATACGCTCAACTGCTTGATCAATGAGGCGTTGCTGTGGATTTTCAGGATGTACATGTAAATGCAACATATTTTAGAGACTCCATCACGCCAGTATTAAAAATAGTATTAGACTTTTCAAACTTCGGAAGCAAGTAACTTACGTAGTTTTTTTGTCATTTAATCAAGGAGTTCACGTTTAAATTCATCTAATTGTAACGCTGTACCTGCTCGTGTACATTGGCAAATACATTCAATGAATCTTGCTGCATCAACAGGTAGTTTAGCTTCACCAGAAAAGTAACGTTGAACTTGGATATAAACATTATCTTTAAACTTTTTGCCATCTCCGCCATCACCTGTCAGGTTATCTAGAGATACTCTAAATTTTCTGCCAAAAGATTGGGCAAATAACCATTCAATGGCTTGAGGTTTGATTTCTACTTGTTCAAATAAATCCTGCTGTTCTTTAGTTCGGCCATCTGGCGCATACCAATAACCTAAATCGGGCAACAGACGTCGTTTTGCACCTGCAATTGTCCAATGGCTAATTTCATGCAAAGCGCTATTGAAAAAACCATGAGCAAATTGGATTTTAGCTGGTTCATGTTCATTTGCTGGGAAATATTCTGGTTCAAATTCTCCACGAACTAATGTCACATTATGGTGGGAAAACCAGTGATTAAAGTGTAAAATAAGCCAATCAACTTGCTCAGACTCTAATTTTGAGCTTGGCCATGGTGAGAGTTGCACCACGTCAGGTAAAAGAGTGTTTTGGTGAGTTGAATGGGTGCAAACGAGTAATGAAGTGTTAACTTCAGGTTGCGGCTGCAACAGGTGCATTGCTTAATTTACCCCGAGTTCTGTCTAAAGAAGTACAAAATTGTATCTTAATCTTTGACAGAGTACCGATGAATTTGTAGAATTGCCGCCTTAATTATGTCAGCAAATACCTTTCCGGCACAGATTGAGCCGTTTAAATGGGCTGAACAAGGCTTTACATGGTCAGGTCAACTGCCATTGTCTCGTCTTGCTCGTATTGCTCGTGAAGCTGTTGGGTCAATTGATAACCAATTGATCAACATAGACTGTAAGCTATCAATGGATGCCTATCATCGCATTGTGTGGTTAGATGGTCACATGGAAACAAAAGTTCCAATGGAGTGCCAACGTTGTTTGGAACCTGTTGAAATGCCAATTGTTTCTGACTTTCATATTGCACTTGTAGATGATGAGTCACTGATAGAGCGCTTGGATGAGGATGCTGATTTCATCGTTTTAGGTGAAAGTGAGTCTTCGACAAAAGGTGATTTTGATACACCTGCTTCGATTAACTTACTCGCATTACTAGAAGATGAACTGTTATTGTTGATGCCTTTATCTCCCAAGCATGATGCTTGTGAACATAAACATCAACCTACCATTCAGAACGTTGTCGAAGAGAAACGGGATAACCCGTTTGATGTTTTGGCAGGTTTGAAGGGTAAACTTAACTCATAATTTGTGTTATGATTATGAGATAAGACAACTGAATTTGTTCTGATCCATTTTTTCGATCTTTGTAAGGAGCCATCATGGCCGTTCAGCAAAACCGTAAAAGTCGCTCTCGCCGTGACATGCGCCGTTCACATGACGCTTTAACCGAGAATGCATTAACAGTAGACCAAGCAACTGGTGAAACTCATCGTCGTCACCACGTGACTAAAGACGGTTTCTACCGTGGTCGCCAATTATTCGCTAAAGCAGCTGATGCTGAATAATTGCATGATATGCATTAAGCGTGATGCTTAAGTATAGAAAAAATGGGAGCGAAAGCTCCCTTTTTTTGTTGTTTTTCGCAATTATAAATATACAAATTAAATGTTAAATTTCCGCTCCAGAGAAATGAGTGAAAACCCAAAAAGGATTTCTTATGTCTGCTAAACGTCTTGAACAAGTAGCTTTAGCCACAAAAACTGCATTTGTGTTTCCAGGTCAAGGTTCACAAAAAGTTGGTATGCTCGCTGAACTCGCAGAACAGTTTAGTGGAGTTGGGCAAACTTTTGCCGAAGCTTCAGACGCGCTAGGATTTGATCTTTGGCACATTGCACAAAGTGGTGAAGGTTTAGACCAAACAGAAAATACCCAACCTGTATTATTAACTGCCAGTATTGCTTTATGGCGTTTATGGTTAGATTTAGGTGGTTTAGCCCCTAAATACCTTGCAGGTCACTCTTTAGGTGAATACAGCGCTTTAGTTGCAGCAGGTTCAATGAGTTTGGCGGATGCAGTTAAATTAGTTAATTTGCGTGGAAAACTCATGCAAAATGCTGTTCCTCAAGGGGAAGGCGCTATGGCTGCTATTCTTGGTTTAGCTGATGATAAAGTAGTTGAATTGTGCCAGAGCGTGAGTGCATCAGGTCAAGGTTCAGTTGAAGCAGCAAACTATAATTCACAAGGTCAAGTTGTGATTGCTGGTAGTACTGCATCTGTACAGCAAGTTATGGCATTGGCAAAAGAACAATCTGCTAAAGCAATTGCTTTACCGGTTTCTGTTCCATCACATTGTTCATTGATGAAGCCGGCAGCAGAAAAATTTGCAGAAGCTTTGGAACAAACTGCCATTGAGCTACCTACCATTCCTGTAATACAAAATGTCAACGCGGGAATTGCTACCGATGTTGCTCAATTACGTCAGGCTTTAACAGCACAATTGTACCAGTCTGTACAATGGACACGTACCATGCAGTCTCTACAAGACCAAGGTATTCAGTACATTGTTGAGTGTGGCCCAGGTACAGTATTGAGTAATCTCGCAAAGCGTTTACCAAATATTGAAAAAGCTTTTTCTATTGATAGTAAGAGCAAAATGGAAGATGCCCTAAATGCTGTTTTAGTGGCAGAAGGAAAAATTGCATGACACAAGAACGCAAAGTTGCATTAGTAACGGGCGCGAGTCGGGGCATTGGCGCTGCAATTGCCCAGCAACTTATTCAAGACGGTTATTTTGTCGTAGGTACTGCGACTTCTGAATCTGGTGCACAAAAGCTAACTGATAGCTTTGGTGAACAAGGTGCAGGTTTGGCTCTCGATGTGCGTAATCTCGATGAGATTGAAGCAGTCGTGTCTCATATTGAACAGAACTATGGTCCTGTACTTGTTCTCGTTAACAATGCAGGTATTACGAAAGACAATTTGTTGCTTCGTATGTCTGAAGATGATTGGGATGACATTCTCAATATCCACCTTAAAGCCGTTTATCGTTTATCTAAACGCGTACTTAAGGGTATGACAAAAGCACGTTTTGGTCGAATTATTAATATCAGTTCTGTTGTTGCTCATTTTGCAAACCCAGGCCAAGCAAACTACTCTGCTGCTAAAGCAGGTATTGAAGCATTTAGCCGCAGCCTTGCAAAAGAGATGGGTAGCCGCCAAATTACTGTAAATAGTGTGGCACCAGGTTTTATTGCAACAGAAATGACAGATGCACTTAGTGAAGACATTCGCAAAAAAATGAGTGATCAAGTGGCTTTAAATCGCTTAGGTGAGCCACAAGATATCGCAAATGCGGTGAGTTTCCTTGCAAGTGATAAAGCAGGTTACATTACCGGTACGGTATTACATGTAAATGGTGGTTTATACATGGCCTAACGCCGATGTATAAACTTTTAAAAATTTTTATATTCAATTAAACTAGTGGCAAATCAAACGCCACAAGCAATGAGGAGAATTCCTGTGAGCGATATCGAACAACGCGTTAAACAAGCGGTTGCAGAACAACTTGGTCTTAAAGCTGAAGAGATTAAAAACGAAGCATCTTTCATGGATGACTTGGGTGCTGACTCTTTAGATTTAGTTGAACTTGTTATGTCTTTCGAAAATGACTTCGACATCACTATCCCTGATGAAGATTCAAACGAAATCACTACAGTTCAATCTGCAATTGACTATGTAACTAAAAAACTTGGTTAATTCGCATATTGCTGATTAAAAAGAAGGCCACCGTAAGGTGGCTTTTTTTATTTGAGTAAAATAATTGAGAGAGATACATATTTTTACAAGATCAACCTCAATTGATAGCAGAGGTGTCTCTTTTTTCAAGTATAACAATAAGGGTCAGTTTAATGACTTTACTATAAACAATAAGATGAGGACTAAAAATGGGTCTTTTTGATTTTGTAAAAGGTATTGGTAAGAAAAATACCGCACCAGCAGAACCACAACCAGCTCCAGCAACGCCAGCAGAACCTTCTGCACAAGAAGTAGCGAATAAATTATTAGGATTAATTAAAAGTTTAGGCCTCGGGGTGGAAGGCTTATCTGTAACATATAATGGTTCAACTGATACTGCGACTATTAATGGTCAAGTACAAAGCCAAGCGGATAAAGAAAAGATTATTCTTATTGTTGGTAACGTCGATCATGTTGCACATGTAGATGACCAGATGACCGTTGCTACGCCTGAACCGGAAAGCAAATTTTATACGGTAAAATCCGGTGATAATCTTTCAAAAATTGCGAAAGAGTTTTATGGTGATGCCAACCAGTATCCTAAAATCTTTGAAGCAAATAAACCAATGCTCAAAGATCCGGATGAGATTTTCCCTGGGCAAGTTTTACGTATTCCACAGTAATTGGAATAAATAAAAAGGCGCTTTAAGCGCCTTTTTATTTGATTGTTAAAATCGTTTTGGAATCTTTTGTCCATTAGGTACAGGTGTTTCGGCATTTTTTAAAACACCAAACAACCATGTTTCTGCATGCTGTACTGCAATTTTTAGAGAATCACCTAAAGCTAAGCGACCTGCAATAAAACTTGCTAATGAACACCCTGAGCCATGATATTCACCTTCAAGGCGAGGGCAAGTACTACTCGCTGCAAGTTCACCATCAATATATAAACTATTTTTAATGAAGTTAGGGGTATCTTCATGTCCCCCCTTTACTAATACAGCTTTAGCACCCATTTCAAAGAGCTTGTGAGTCGCTTCTTCTAAGTCATTGATACCTGTTAATGCACGTAATTCAACTGTATTTGGCGTAATAAGTGTCGCTAGGGGAATCAGCTCAACAAATGCTTTAACTAAAGTTGCCTGATCTCCTAAAGAACCACCGCTATTAGCAACTAATACTGGGTCTAATACATACTGATAGTCAGGATGGGCACGTAAAAATTCGGCTAGAGCCGCAATATTATCTGTTGTGCCAAGCATGCCGGACTTAACACATTTAATCGGTAAATCGCCTACAACAGCATTTGCTTGGGCTAATAATAGTTCTTTTGAGGTTGCTTCAAAGCCAAATACTTGTTGTGAGTTTTGAATGGTAAGAGCTGTACACGCAATTGCTGCATGGGCACCACTTTGTCCAATCGCTTCAATATCGGCTTGTAAACCTGCACCACCTGAAGGGTCTAAACCCGAGAAACAAAGTACGGTTGCACGCACGGTTATTTCCTTTTCAATTTAAATTTACGTTAGTATAAGAGAGTTTAATTAAACTCTCGACCAATTGAATTAAATACTTTACTGGGTTAGTGATTAAATGGCTATAAAACATATTTTGATTGATTTAGATGGAACCTTAACAGACCCTAAAGTTGGCATCCATACATCAATTCGTTATGCAATGGAGATGCTTGGTTATCCTTTAGCTGCCGATTTAAATATTGATTGGACAATTGGACCGCCATTAAAAGCATCATTAGCAAAATTATTAGCTACCCAAGATGATGCTCTAGCTGAGCAAGCTTTACTTGCTTACCGTGAGCGTTTTTCGGTGATTGGCTTATTTGAAAATGAACTATATCCATCTGTTACAGAAACCCTTAAAGCTTTAAAAGCAGAAGGATATCGTTTGTTCGTTGCTACTGCTAAACCAACGATTTATGCAAAACGAATTTTAGACCATTTTGAATTAAGCCAGTATTTTGTACATATTTATGGCAGTGAATTAACGGGTGAGCGGACCAATAAAGCTGAGCTTATCCATTATATTCTTGAACGTGAGCAATTAAATCCAGAAGAGTGTTTAATGGTGGGTGATCGTCAATATGATATTTTAGGTGCTCGCCACAATGGTATTGAGGCGGTAGCTGTGACTTATGGTTATGGAACAGCAGAGGAACTTGCTCAAGCACAGCCAAAAGCAATGATTAATCAATTCTCTGAACTTTTGGTCTATGTTGAAGAACTGGCAGCACAAAAGAAAGTTTCTTAAATATAAGTAAGTTTTAATTTATAGGTTTGGCTCTGATCTGATCTAAAGCCAAACCTTTTTTATTTAAATACTGTGTTGTTGACGGTATTGAACAAGTTCTTCAATTGTAATCACTGTTAAGTGATGAGTTTGTGCATAAGCCAAAACTTGAATGCCGGATGCCATAGTGCCATCCGGATTAGTTAATTCACATAACACACCAGCAGGTTTTAGACCGGCTAATCTTGCTAAATCAATTGTTCCCTCAGTATGACCACGTCGAGTAAGCACGCCGCCATTACGTGCACGTAATGGGAAAACGTGACCAGGACGATTTAAGTCACTTGCAACAGCACCATCTTTAATAGCAGTTTTAATCGTTGTTACACGGTCTTTTGCAGAAACACCAGTAGTAACGCCTTGAGCAGCTTCAATGGTTACTGTAAAAGCAGTATGAAACTGACTTGAGTTTTGAGAAACCATTGGTGGAAGATCTAAATGATCTGCTAATTCTTCTGTCAGGCATAAACATACAATACCTGAGCCATCACGAATCATACGTGCCATGGTCTCAACAGTTAGGGTTTCGGCTGCAACAATTAAATCTGCTTCATTTTCACGATCAAAGTCATCCATCACCAATACAGGTTTACCTTGACGGATATCTTCTAATGCTTGTTGAATGCGCTGTTCAGCAGGAGAGAGGGCTGAGAAAAAAAGTTCTGGTTGAATTAAGCTAGACATAATGAAACGCTCTCGTAAAAATACGGTTGAACATTTCAGGACTGATGTAAAAACAGGCTGGCACTGAAATAAAACGGATTTATCCCAGTTCGTCGTCTTCTTTCATCCGGACTATACCGTCGGCTTTGGAGTTTCACCAAATCTGCTCAAATTACACAATTTAAGCTCGTGGGCTTGTTAATTTATATATGAAAATTAACTTTACCACCGGTGGGGAATTACACCCCGCCCTGAAGCGATGGGTTTTATTATAGCGCGCTTGGCAAAATTGGCTAGATGCTTTTGTAGAATGCTAAGTCTCATTATGAATAAGCATTTTCATAAAACGAAATAGGTTTTTTAACAAGCGCTTACTTGTTGGCTTTAAAAGGGAATGCTATGTTTTTTATAGAAAATTATAAATAAAACAGGTGTTTCATGCAGATAAGAGACTATTATCCATTTAGGAATACTTTATTTATTCAGCATCTCCATATTTTCAGTTATGTATTTATGGCGCTCAGTATTCTTTATTTAATTGCTGCTAATTGGTTGATGCTTCCTGATAGCATTCAACTCATTATTCCACCTTTTATATTGCTTATCACAGCTTGGATGAGCATAAACGATACCTTAAGCGAGGGAATACGGCAGACTTTACATGGTACTTGCGGCTTAATGATCGGTTTGAGTTTGGCTGTAATTGGACAAATTTATCAAACTGGTGCAGACAGTTATTTACTTTTCTTGATTTGGACTTTGCTTTTATTGCCGTGGCTATATCGACCAAATATTGGAATCTTTGCTTTAATTTGTATTACAAGCCAACTCGCCCTATTTTTATTTTTTAAACAGACTTTCTGGGCAGAAAAGTTTCCTTATCTTTATCTTTTTGCTCTAAATTTATTAAGTCTTGTACAGTTCTGGATCTGTCAAAAGAAATATATAGCCTTACGTTTTGTTTTTATTGCTTGGTTTGCTGTCATTTCAATAACAGGGATGATTCAATTCTTATCAAGTGAAAATTTACCTTATCTGATATCGGCGTTCTTACTAGGAATTATTGCTTTTTATTATTTCTTCAAAAAGAATGATCAGCTATGTGCCAGTTTAATGGCTGCTGTTCTTGGCGTGACAGCTACAATATGGCTTGTAGATGGTATTAATCATCTATTTAAAGATTCTAATGAATTCATCTTTTTATTGATCGCGGGCATTATTTTCATTTGGTTTGCACTCATTAGTTATTTCTTAATAAGAATTTTTCGCCAAAGCCGTTTTTATATCATTCCTTTAGCAATTGGTGCTTGGCTTGCTGGCTTAGTACTTGCAGCATTTACTTTAGTGTTTTGGGAGACTATTTCCTTAGTTATTGGAATCATCTTTGTTGCTATAGCTATAACTTTACTAACAAAATCGCAAAGCTATTTCATTCGGCAATTTGCATATTGTTTATTTGTGAGTGGACAGACTGCTTTTTTATTTCATCTTGGTTCTGAAACAAATCAAATTTTATGGGTATTGATTGCCCAGATTTTTATTCTATGCGTCAGTTATTTTCTTAAGCCTCATTGGTTCTTTGTTTTAATTCAAATGCTCGCAACTTATGGCATAGCATTTATCTACATACTGCAACTAGACCATTCATTGTGGTCGGTACATTCTACTCAAACTTATTTCAATTTAACTTTACTTAACTATTTGATTTTTAGCTTGATACTACTGATAGGGAGTAAAGCGGTTTTACGGTATGAGCGGAGTATTTTTTTATGTGTACTTAGTGTCATTTTTGTGAGCTCATTCTTTGACAATTTTATGGGGCTTGCGTTGATTGATTCTGCTGATCAGCCATTATGGTTTATCTATATTTTTCCAAGTCTATGGTTATTGTGCTTTAGCCTTTTCTATTTATATAGGCAGCTTCAAGCTATCACTTTCGTTGCTTTTTTAATTTTTGGCATAGCACTTATTGCACTCGGCTATTTTGATGTATTCATTCTATTTGTAATTTTGACATGGGCTTTAAAAAATCAAGATCGCATTGTTTATGGTGTTACGCTCATAGTATTTACCTTTGTGCTTTGGCAACTTTATTACAGTTTACAATTAAGTTTTTTAGCTAAAAGTGCATCAATCTTGGTGTCAGGAATTATATTGTTGGCTTTATATGGATTGCTTCTGAAGGAAGCTAAAAGCAATTTTATTGAGGGGGAAAAGTAATGAAAAAGTATTTCTCCCTTATGCTTGCAGTAGCCACTGTATTATTTTTTGCAGGTTTGGTTGCGAAAAATGAATGGCACCTGTATCAGAGTAAAAGTATTTTTATTAAGCTTAAGCCGGTTGACCCTCGCTCTATTTTACAGGGGGACTATATGGCGCTCGCATATGAATTAAATTTACAATCTCTCAAAGCGCTTTCGGGAAGTGAAAGTGAGGCTTTAGATCAAGTGATTTTTAATCATGCTTCTGTTCCAGCAAAAGTTATTTTAGATTCACAAAATCGAGTAGTTCGTACCATTTTAGATACTCACAATTCATTTGCTGGGCAGCGTTTAATTTTAAAAAATCCTGAAAATCGTTTACAGGCTTTATATCCAGCTTCTCGAAGCTTCTTATTTGCCGAAGGTCTAGCTCAATGTTATGGGAAAGCAAAGTATGCTGAATTTAAAGTAAATACAAAAGGAGAGGCGATTTTATTTGATTTACGTGGAGAAGAGCTACAGCCTTTAAACTGTAAGCAACAGCACAGTTGGTGGAAGGGGACTGCTAGAAGTTTATAAAGGTGTATAAGAAAGCCCGTATTTACGGGCTTTTTTGCTTTTAAATCTTTAATCAGGCAACTTGCACAGGAATGCAGTTCGCTGTGTGGTTGACTGTATTGTCTGGGTTTGCATATACCAAACGTGGTTTGTGAGCATTTGCTTCAGCTTCGGTGAAATCACCAAAAGTAGCAATAATTACAAGATCGCCAACATCTGCTTGGTGAGCAGCACCACCATTTACTGAAATAATGCCAGAGTTATCTTCACCACGAATCGCGTAAGTTGTGAAGCGCTTGCCATTAGTTACGTTCCAAACGTGGATTTCTTCGTATTCACGAATACCAGCTAAATCCATTAATACGCCATCAATTGCACAAGAACCTTCATAGTGAAGTTCAGCATGGGTTACAACTGCACGGTGAATTTTGCATTTTAATAAACGAGATAGCATGGCTAGCGTCTCCTGAGTAGACCTAAGAAGATCTTATAGTGAAATCTTTTGCCTTTGCCGTTCTGGCAATGTGGCTGATGCGCATTTTGCTCCTAAAAAAGCAAGATAGCAAGCTTGATTGTTCAACAATTTAAGCTGGTTTATACGCATTAATTTGGTTCATGGCCTGTGATACTTGTCCTTGAACAAGTAACTTCATTTTAGAAAGAGCGTGATCAATTGCTCCATCCATCAGGCTTTGTTCACTACTTGGCGCTTTTCCGAGTACATGCCCAGAAACTCTTTCTTTTGAACCTGGATGTCCAATACCAATTCGTAAACGATGAAAATTTGGACCAATATGTGGGACAATATCACGTAAACCGTTATGACCGCCGTGCCCACCGCCTGTTTTAAGACGAATTACACCAGGGTTCATATCAAGTTCATCATGAGCAATCAAAATTGCTTCAGGAGCAATTTGATAGAACTTTGAGAAAGGAACAACACTTTGTCCGGAACGATTCATATAAGTCGTTGGGAGAAGTAAACGAACATCGTGCCCTTCTATATTACCACGACCACTAATTCCGTGAAATTTTGGATCATTTTTTAATGTAATGCCATATTTATCTGCAAGCTGTTCAACGAACCAAAAACCTGCATTATGGCGGGTTTGGGCATATTCTGAACCAGGATTGCCCAAACCAACAATTAGCGAAATATTTGACACTAATTTACGCCTTTAAACACTTATGCGCGTTTGAAGTCAGCGTGCATAGGAGTGTTTTTAGATGGGTGACGTTGTAACGCTTGGATTTTAACGTTTTCAACTTTATCGCCCATTTTGATTTCTACAACTTCTTCAAAGAAAGCATTGCTTTCTAAAGCTTTTACAAGCTCACGAAGTTCTAAAGTAACACTTACAGGTTCAGCGTTACCACCGTAGATGATAGCTGGAACTAAAGATTCGCGACGAAGGCGGCGGCTCGCACCTTTCCCTTGTTTGTCTTCAGCACGCGCTTGAGCGTTGAATATGAAGTTTGCCATGAGATAAATCCTCATTAAAGATTAAATAAACTAAACTTGCGACCAGTTTAGTGATAGAAAACCCCAGCCAAGGCCAGGGTTAAGAAAAAGCTGCAATATTATAAACTATCGAACATCGCGCTGATAGACTCTTCGTTATTAATACGACGAATCGTTTCAGCAACCATGCTAGCAACAGAAACTTGACGGATTTTGCCCAAGTTCAATGCTTCTTCAGAAAGAGGAATTGTGTCAGTTACGACTAACTCATCAATTACTGAGTTACGTAAGTTCTCAATTGCTTTACCTGAAAGTACAGGGTGAGTTGCATATGCAACAACACGACGTGCACCGAATTGCTTAAGTGCATCAGCTGCTTTACACAATGTACCAGCAGTATCAACCATGTCATCTACAATAACGCAATCACGATCTTTTACATCACCAATCAAATGCATAACTTGCGATTCGTTGGCTTTTTGACGACGTTTGTCAATAATTGCTAAATCGATGTCACCCATCTGTTTGGCTACAGCACGAGCACGTACTACACCACCAACGTCAGGAGAAACCACCATAAGGTTATCATGTTGTTGTTGACGTAAGTCAGCAAGCAAAGCAGGAGTACCGTAGATGTTGTCGACTGGAATATCGAAGAAACCTTGGATTTGGTCAGCATGTAAGTCAATCATTACGACACGATCAATACCAACAGTGGTAAGCATGTCTGCAACAACTTTAGCTGTAATCGGCACACGTGCAGAACGTGGACGACGGTCTTGGCGAGCATAACCAAAATAAGGAATAACAGCGGTAATACGACCAGCACTTGCACGACGCAAAGCATCTGCCATAACCAAGATTTCCATAAGGTTATCATTGGTAGGCGCACAAGTAGGCTGAACGATAAATACGTCTTTACCACGAACATTTTCAGTAATTTCTACTGAAATTTCTCCATCAGAAAAGTGACCGACTGATGCAGCACCTAGAGGGATATGTAAGTGACTTACGACTTTTTGAGCGAACTGTGGATGAGCATTTCCACTAAAAACGACAAGATTGGGCATGAAGCACCCTTGGCGGTTGGTATGTAATGAAATAGATGGCAGGGGCGGCTGGATTCGAACCAACGGATGGCGAGATCAAAACCCGCTGCCTTACCACTTGGCGACGCCCCTAATGCGGCAGAACTTTAATATTTTTGCAATGCAATGTCAAGAATAATCAACAAAAAGCAAGGCAATTAAGTCTGTCTTTAAAATAAGAAGAATGGCAGGGGCGGCTGGATTCGAACCAACGGATGGCGAGATCAAAACCCGCTGCCTTACCACTTGGCGACGCCCCTAAATTCGATGATATATATGATGGCAGGGGCGGCTGGATTCGAACCAACGGATGGCGAGATCAAAACCCGCTGCCTTACCACTTGGCGACGCCCCTAATATAATCATCATTACAGGTGAAATTGGCAGGGGCGGCTGGATTCGAACCAACGGATGGCGAGATCAAAACCCGCTGCCTTACCACTTGGCGACGCCCCTAACTTGCAACTTTAAAATGATGTAAAGGAGATTCTTTTAAACTATGTACCAAGTAAGCTTTACATGGTGCATGTTTAAGAATGTCATCAACATTCATTTCATTGGTTAATTCAGTAAAAACACAAGCACCTGTACCTGTAAGCTTTGCATGACCAAATTGATCAAGATATTGCATTGCTTCTTCAACTTCAGGGTATAACTTTCTAGCCAAAGGCTCAAAGTTATTTCCAAAATTAGAAGGTTCTAACTGATAGGCGCAAAATTTAGTGGTCTTAGTGTCTCTTGTCAATGTTTTTTGTGAAAAAAGCAATTGAGTGCTGATAAAACAATCAGGTTTTAAAATAATGAACTGTTTTTGATCTAAGTCTATGAATGTTAAATGTTCACCAATACCTTCAGCCCATGCATTTTTACCATAAATAAAAATAGGAACGTCGGCACCAAGTTTTACACCATAGTCAGCAAGCTCTGTCTGAGTTAGGCCACATTGCCATAATTGATTTAAAACAATGAGCGTTGTGGCGGCATTCGAAGAACCTCCGCCTAGACCTGCACCCATTGGAATATTTTTTTCAATGCTAATGTGTAGGCCACACAATTTTTTTGCATGCGGTTTTAATATTTGAGCAGCCCGATAAATCAGATTCTGCTCAAGTTGAACCTCACCTAAACCTTCAATCTGGATTTCATCTTTCTCAATAGGGGAAAAAGTCATCCAGTCATATAAATCAATGAGTTGAAAAATGGTTTGTAATTCATGGTAACCATTTTCACGACGTCCCGTTATATGTAAAAACAGGTTGAGCTTGGCTGGAGAAGGAACTCGAATCATAGATTTATATAGTTAGACTTAACGGTTTTGGATAACCATTGTAATACGGTTTTCTTTATCTTCAGCAAGCGCCTGCTTTAAAACCAGTTTATTTGGTAAAGTTTGTTCACCATCATAACTAAAATTAACCGTCCAACCATCTTCAATGAGTTGGCTCACACGGTTTGCATTATCTTTGCTAATTTGGGCATTTAAAGTTGCAGGTTTCGCTAAAATCCAGCTGGTTAAATGAGTAATGGGGGCTTGCCAACCAGTTGCACGCTCTAAAAGCTCTTCAGGAGATGCTGCTGTAATAACGCCAGTTTTAGCGCTGTTTAGAGTGACTTCACCCGGTTTTCCTTGAATTTGTGTTTTTCCAACACCTAAAATTCCACTTAACTCGATATCAAAATTATCTTGCTGTTGAACCCATGTGAAAAAAGCACTACCACTTTGTTGGGGAGTACGTACTCCAATTTTACCTTGCAAATTGAAGTGTTTTTCATCTTGTACTTGGTGGGTAACTGCGGGTTTAGGCTGAGTAAAATGCTGACAACCGGTTAAGAATAATACACTTGATCCACAGATCGCTGTGCACAGTTGGGCAAGTTTGCTCATAAATTTAACTCTTTTTTACAGATGTAGGTAAAATTAACGCATCAAGCTGATGCAATTGTGGATCATTCGCGTGCTTTTGTTTCAGTTGTTGTAACACGGTACTAAATTGAGTTAACGATCCTTGCATATACAATGCTTTAGCGTAACGAATGCCAATATTTATGTTATGGCTGAGTTCATATGCTTTGCCTAAAGCTTCCGCTGCTGCTTCATAATCATTTTGTAAAAATGCAATATAGCCTAGCGTATCAAGAATTGAGGCTTGTTCAGGTGCATATTCCAATGCTTGTTCAGCATACTGTCGTGCTTCTTTTAATCTACGGTTTTGTAAAGCCAACGTATATGCATAAGCATTTAGATAAGTCGGGCTATTCGGTTCTAACTGTAATAATTGCTTCAGTGTTTTATCAAGTTTGTCGAGGTCGGTATAAGGGTCTAATAATAAAACTTCTGCATAGATGAGTTCTGGATCATCTGGTAAGTTTTTGATCGCTTCATCTAATAAATTTAATGCAGCTTTTTTATTACCCATCTTCTTTAAAATTTCAGCTTGAGCTTGATAGAGAAAGCTTGCATGCTGCGGATAATTGACTCGCTCTTGAGTTAAAAAACGTAATGCATCATGTAAATTTTCTTGCTTATCATAAATCGCAATAAGATTACGTCTGGAAACAATGTAAAGGCTACCATCTACTAAACGGTAATAGGCTTTAGCAGTCTCATAGTGCTGTTTTCGTTCAGCATTGATTGCTAAGTAGTAATACGCTTCATTTTGATACTTTGCAGAGTTGCGTAAATCAACCAAATATTGTTCAGCTTTATCATATTGCTTCAGGTCAATACTGGTTAAGCCCGCAATAAATAATGCTTCTTCAGCACGAGGATTACTCTCAATAATTTTTTCTAATTTTTCAAGAGCAAGCTGGGGCTGATTAATCTGAATGAGATATCGTACTTCAGCTAATCGTATATCTAGATTTTTCTTATATTTACGGCTGGATTTTGCATACCATTTTAAAGCACCTTCTTGATCACTTAGGGCAATCAACAGGTTGGCTTTCATTAAGATAAAACTGGTTACTTTAGGACGACGGCGTAGTGCACGATTAATGGTGTTTAGTGCTGGTTCTAATTGGCCATTTTGTGCTTCCAGATTAGCGATAAGCGCTAAAATAGAAGGATTTTCCTTTTCTGCACTTGAACGTAAAGCGGTTAATAAAACTTCTCGATCTTGTGCATTTTCGGGTGCAATACTTGCCAAAATTTGTTCAAGATCGGCAGTTGGATCTATTTTTAAAATTTTATCCAAAGTTTCAGCAGCAAGCTGATATTCATGTGTTTTTAATGCAATATGCGATAAATAAAACAAAGCAGGGACGTCTTTAGGCTCTTGAACGACCCAATGTGTTGCGATATTCAGTGCAGCTTGTAAGTCGTTGTATTCAAGTGCAACATCTAAGGCACGCTGTTTAATGGTTGTTGAGTTGCTTCTAATTGCAAGTACGGTGTAATTATGCAGTGCCGTAGGAATATCGTCATAAGCTAAGGCAAATTCAGCGACCATACTCTGTTGTAGAGCCTGATCAAATGAATGCACGGCATAGGTCTCTTGCAACGGACGTGCATAGACATATGAGGACATGCTACCTAACAATAAGAATGTGGTAGAATACTGTCTTATCGAAGCACCGTTAAAATTAATACGGCTATTCATTTGACGCAATTTTTATTGATCCAAAGTAATGCTTTTTATGACACCGATGTTGCACAATAGCATAAATTTAGCGAAATGATGATCTGATATGTCTTTCTTTGCATTGGGTGTCAACCATCAAACAGCTTCTGTAGAACTCCGCGAGCAAATTGCTTTCAATGCAGAGCGATTAAGTAATTTGCTTGCCGAGCAACGCCATCATGAGTCTTTAAAAGACTTAGTGGTTGTCTCAACCTGTAACCGTACAGAAGTCTACGCCATGGCGGAAGATGCCGAAAGCCTTCTGAAATGGTTAGCCGATGCCAATAATATTGATGTAAAGCAGTTAATTCATCATGTTTATCGTTACGAGAATGCTCAAGCGATCACACATTTAATGCGTGTTGCAAGTGGTTTAGATTCCTTAATGTTAGGTGAACCACAAATTTTAGGGCAGGTAAAAAATGCTCTAGCATTGTCTAAAGAAGCGCAGACGGTTTCTCCTGAGTTAAACAGTGTATTTGAATACGCTTTTTATGCGGCAAAACGTGTGCGTACAGAAACAGCTGTAGGTAGTCATGCAGTTTCAATGGGTTATGCTGTTGCACAATTAGCCTTACAAGTCTTTAGTAAACCTGAAAAACTCACTGTTATGGTGGTTGCAGCAGGTGAAATGAATAGTCTGGTGGCCAAGCACTTAGCGGAAATGGGTGTTGCCAAGATTATTATCTGTAATCGTAGCCGTGAACGTGCTGACCTGCTAGCTCAAGAAATTGCCCATCAAGTTAAAGTTGAGATTATTGATTTTTCAGCTTTATCAGAAAATTTATACCGTGCAGATGTTGTTTCAAGTTGCACAGGTAGTTTGCATCAAGTTATTGCATATGCAGATGTCAAAACGGCATTAAAAAAGCGCCGTTATCAACAAATGTTAATGGTTGATTTAGCTGTACCGCGCGATATTGACCCTAAAGTGGAATCACTTGATGGCGTATATCTATACGGAGTTGATGACTTACAAAGTGTAATTGATGAAAACCTAGCCCAACGCCGTCAAGCAGCTGTTGAAGCTGAGGTGATGGTGAATCAATTAGCAACCCAATTGATTACACATCAAAAAGTCAAAGAAGCAGGCAGCACAATCCATGCTTACCGCCACCATAGTGAAGAAATTAGTCAGCAAGAACTTGCTCATGCTTTAGACGCATTGCACCATGGCGGCAATCCAGAGCAAGTACTCAAAGAATTTGCTCACCGCTTAACACAAAAGTTAATGCATCCAACGTCTATGTTGTTACGTGAAGCTGCTAAAGCAGAAAGTCCTGATTATTTCGAGTGGCTCCAACAGCATCTACAGGATGTATTTGATCATGAGCGAAAACCGAAACGTTAAGACAATAATCTTAAGCTAATTTGTTTGGTGAGCTCATTGAGTTGTTGTCTTAGGTTTCTTGACTCAACTAAAGAAATTTTAGATTTTAGCTTTTGACGTAAATATCTTTCTTGTAAGCCTAAGGCATATTCTTTAGCGAGTTTATCTGCTACTTCTGGTGCTTGAGTTAATGCCTGAATATTAGTTCTTTGCATAATATCTGCAATTTCATGGCAATAACTGCTACATGCACCTAACACATAATATGTCGCTAACTCTTGGTCATCAGGCAATTCATCAAATATACGATTTAGAATTGCTAATATTTTAGCCAATAACTCATCTTGTGGAATATAAGCCCGTAATCCTTCAAAATGAATATAAAGAAACGGATGGTGCATCAAAATTGCGACAGCAAAGTCTTCATCTTTTGTCTGAATATTAAAAGATAACGATGCATCGTGACTAATTTGCGGGGTAAAGCGCTTACCTAACCCTAACTTTTCACGGAAAGATTGGGTTAATAGATAACGGAAAGATCCCTGTTTGGGTAATAACTCGGTGAGTTCTCTTAGTTCGCCCATGACAAGACTTTTGCCCTCAGGCGTACTAATGTCATGTTGGCCAGTAAGATGTGCAAAAACAAAGTCAGAGAGCAGGGGCGCTTGCTGTAAAAGTCTTTGGAAGTTTTCGAGGCCTTCACGTCGAATTAATGAGTCTGGATCGTGATCATTTGGTAATACAAAGAACTTAAGCTCACGTCCATCATTTAGAAGTGGTAACGCAATTTCTAAAGTTCGACGTGCTGCTTTTTGACCTGCTATATCGCCATCAAAGGCGATTGTAATTCGATTATTTTGTTTAAATAAAATATTAAGGTGTTCTGTATTACTTGCCGTTCCTAAAGTCGCGACAGCGCCTGTAATACCATATTGCTGTAAAGCAATAACATCCATATATCCTTCAACCATTAACCAGTCGTTAGACTTTAATTTTCTACCTTCATATAAACCATAAAGTAATTGGTTTTTATGGAAAACTTCTGAGTCTGGCGAGTTGATGTATTTAGGTTTAATTTCGTCATTGAGTGCACGACCACCAAAACCAACTACACGACCCTTCGGGTCTCGAATTGGAAAAATGACACGATCACGTAAAAGATCAAAGTCACGACCACTGTCGCTTGAACGGATGAGGCCAAGTTGCTTTAAGCCCTCAATATCATAAGGAAAAGCTTTTTCTAGATGCTGCCAGTCTTCTGGTGCATAACCTAAACGCCAGAACTGAATAGTCTGGTCACTTAAACCACGTTGCTTAAAGTAATTTTTAGCTTTTTGACTAGTCGGTAATTGATGCTCATAAAACTGGGCAATATTTTCTAGAAGGTCGTATAAATTACCTTCTTGTACAGGTTCCTCAAAATTAAATGGCTGTTCGAACTGGGCAAAAGGATCATCAAAATACACTGGTTCAAGTGTATTGTACTGATCATCTATAGGTGCTTGAGTACTGGGTTCAACAACTGTTTTTGCTGGAACTGGTGGTTTGGTAACCTGGCGTGTATAAGACAGTTTTTTATTATCGGTATTATCTTTGGGTAATTCGACACCTGCATTGCTCGATAACTCTTTCATTACATCGATAAAGTTTCGGTTATCAATATCCATTAGGAAACGGATGGCATTGCCGTTTGCTTGGCAACCGAAGCAATGATAGTACTGTTTATCGCGATAAACATGGAAAGAAGGGGTTTTCTCTTGATGAAAAGGGCAACAACCAGAATATGTTCGTCCGGTCTTTTTCAATTTCACACGTTGACCAATCAGATCGACAATATCTGTCCGATCTAGAATCTGATCAATCGTATGCTGTGGAATTGCCATAATTCAGATAACCGTGTTTAAACTAATGATGCGATAGGTCAGATTATTCTGACATGATGAAACGAGATATGCCCGATAAATATTTTACTATTTTATAAAAACAAACAGGCAAGTCATATCACTTGCCTGTTTGTTGGTTATTTTTAAGCTGTTATGACTTATTGAGCAGCGTCGTCCGGTTCAGTTGAAGATGCTGCAGGTGCAGTGGTTGCACCTTCTGCTGCTTTTTCAGGCTTATCAAGTAAACCGAAGCTTAAACGGTTAGTCCAGCTACGTTCAGTTTTTGGAGTCTCAACCGGTGCTTTTGTTGTTTCTTGAGCTTCTTCTTTGCCAGAATTACCTATTAAACCAAAGCTTACACGGTTCAGTAGACTACGTTTAGGTTCTGTTTCAGTAGTCGTAGTATCAGGTGTTGTAGACTTAGATTCACGGCCAAGAATACCCAAGGTAGCACGGTTAATCCAGTTGCCTTCTTTACGAGCAGCACGCATGTTTACTGTGCCATTTTTATTAACAAGGCTAGGATAATTAAGCTTTAAAACTTCAATGTATTGTTGTGAAGTTGCTTTGTCACCCAACTGGTCATAGCTATATGCCAAAGTTGCTAATGCTTCTGGTATTTGAGGTGTTTGTGGATAGTGTTCAATAACCCATTGTGAACGCTCAGCTGCTGCAACCCATGCTTTACGTTTAACGTTAAAGCGTGCAGCATTCATTTCGCTTTCAGCAAGCTCTTGACCAATAAATTTCATACGCTGTGCTGCATCGACAGAATATTGGCTGCTTGGGAAACGGCGAATCAGATCAACAAAGTTTTGATAAGCAACTTTTAAATAACTGATGTCACGGTGTGATTGTTGCAAAGACGTGTAGCGCAATAAACTGTCATAGTTCAGCTCCATGTTAGATACGCCACGTACATAGTAGGCATAATCTACATTTGGATGCTGAGGATTTAAACGAATAAAGCGTTCAGCTAGAGCAATCGCCCCTTCATAATCTTTTTGTTTAAATTTTGAATAGAGAAGTTCGAGTTGTGCTTGTTGCGCGTATTGTCCAGTTGGATAATAGGTGTCAATCGCTTCTAAAGATTTAGTAGCTTCAAGATATTGACCACGATCAAGAGATTTTTGGGCCTTTTCAAAATATGCTTGTTCACTAGATTGCGGGCCAGTATCGACCACTTCTTTTTTACTTGGATTGCTGCTACAGCCCACAAATGCAGACGCTACACCTAGAGATAAGGCAAGCATCGTAATTTTATAACGTGGTAGCGACATAAAAACTCCTCTGTTATGTTGGGCAATGAGCTACAATTGCGCTATTAAACCACTTTTATCTCAATGATCAAATGACTTCAGCACAATCTTCAAACACAAACTTCTCTGAAACCGACTTCAATTTACTTGAAGATTCTGAGGATGCAGATAACCATACTTCTGATACAACTGCAACACGTTTATCGTTGCAAGTTCAGTTAGATGAAAGCTACTTAGGGCAACGTATCGACCAAGTTGCAGCCATGGTGTGGAGTGAGTTTTCGCGTGAAAAGCTCAAGCAATGGTTGAAGGATGGCCATCTGTTGGTGAATGGTAACATTGTTAAACCTAAGCATCGTTGTGAAGGGACAGAGCTACTTACGCTCGAAGTTGAGCTTGAAGCTCAGACGACGAGTCAACCTGAAAACATTCCACTTAATATTGTTTATGAAGATGATGATATTTTAGTCATTAATAAACCAGTAGGGATGGTAGTGCATCCAGGAGCAGGTAATACCTCTGGAACTTTAGTGAATGCCTTGCTTTATCATTTTCCAAAATTGGCAGAACTTTCTCGTGCGGGTTTAGTACATCGTATTGATAAAGACACCAGTGGACTATTAGTTGTTGCTAAAACACTAGAAGCGCAATTTTCTTTAAGTAAACAATTGGCAAATAAGTCAGTTTATCGTGTATATGACTTAGTTGTTTATGGAAATATTATTGCTGGCGGTACGATTGATGAGCCAATTAAACGTCACCCAGTTGACCGTGTGAAAATGGCGATTTTACCGGGTGGGCGTGATGCAGTGACGCATTACAACGTAAAAGAGCGTTTTAAAGATTTTACTCGTGTGCAAGCTCGTCTTGAAACAGGCCGAACTCATCAGATTCGTGTGCATTTTAGTTATATTGGTTACGGCTTGATTGGTGATCAGGTTTATATGAACCGTGTACGTGTACCTGCTGGTGCATCTGAATTACTCATTGAAACTTTACGTGGTTTCAAACGTCAAGCATTGCATGCAGCTAAGTTGGGTTTAAAACATCCGCGTACTGGTGAAGAAATGTTATTTGAAGCACCTTGGCCTGAAGATTTTACTCAGTTGGTTAATGTGCTACGTTCAGAAAACGCTGCATATTAAGGACATGCATATGGAATTTGTTCAAGGTTTACCGCAAGGCGTATTTGTAGGGCAGACACGGGTTCAACATCCTTTGGCTTTGCCAACGGACCAAACCGAATTAACTGGGTTTAATCTTGCTTTACACGTTAAAGACGAAGCTGCACGCGTTCAGCAGCATCGAATGATGCTTTTAGACGAATTTGCTCAGTTCGGTGTTAAGAAAATGACATGGATGACCCAAACGCATAGTACGATTTGTCATACGGTAAATGAACAAATTCCCTTTACAGCATTAATTGGCGATGGATTGGTTACTCAAACCAAAGGTCATGCGTTAATGATGATGACAGCCGATTGTTTGCCTGTAGTACTTGGTAACGCAGAGGGCACTGAAGTTGCCAACTTACATGCAGGGTGGCGAGGTTTGGCGGGCGGTATTATTGAAAATACAGTTGCTGCAATGCAAAGCCCTCCAACTTGGGCGTGGTTAGGAGCTGCGATTAGTCAACCTTGTTTTGAAATTGGAGCCGAAGTAAAAACTGCTTTTTGTAGTAAATATCCTGAATTGGAAACTGCATTTATTGATGGAGCAGCTCCAGATAAATTTCATGCAGATTTATACGCGATTGCTCGTTTTATTTTGCAAAACCTTGGTGTTAAGCAAGTTTTAGGCGGCGATCAATGCTCATATCAACAGCAAGAAGAGTATTTCTCTTACCGCCGTGATGCTAAAACTGGCCGTATGGCAACTTTTGTTTTTATGTAATTTATAAAAATCGTATTTAATTTTAGAAGTACGATTGTTGTGATATTACTCCCTTATGTTATTTAAATTTAAAAATAATATAAGGGAGTTTTTTATTTTTTGTATTTTCAGTATTTACTTAAATAAACTGCTTAAAAGCTAATTTTTGATATTCTTAGATCACGGTTTAGCAACTTTTAATAAAATGATAAAATACAAAAAATCGCTAAAATATTAAGCTTATGTCTTTGCCTGAAAAACATCTCTCTATCGTCTATCACAGTCCATATGGTCATACCGCAAAGGTAGCATCTGCTATTGCTGCTGGTGCACAAGTGATGGGTGTTAAAGTACATGTGATGAATATTGAGCATATCGATTGGGATGTTTTAGATGCCTCACAGGGTATTATTTTTGGCTCGCCAACATATATGGGGAGTGTAACTGCCGACTTTAAAAAGTTTATGGATAGTACCTCCAAACGCTGGAAAAATCGTTTATGGCAAGGCAAATTAGCAGCGGGTTTTGCAAATTCAGGTGGCCTGAGTGGTGATAAGCTAGCGGTTTTGCAACAACTTAATATTTTTGCGATGCAGCATGGCATGCTCTGGTCAGGTTTACCTTTAATGACAACAGGCCATACCGAAACTGATTTAAACCGTTTATCGAGCTGTTTAGGTTTAATGACTCAATCAGATAATGCACCAGTTGAAATTACACCGCCACAAGGTGATTTAGATACTGCTAAATGGTTTGGTGAATATATTGCTGGACTTTTATATAGATTAAATTAGTAAAAAATAAAAAAGCCTCTTTATAGAGGCTTTTTAGTCTATTATTTATGAAATATACGGGCTTTATCACGTTGCCAGTCACGTTCTTTTTCAGTTGCACGTTTATCGTGGAGTTGTTTACCTTTCACGAGTGCAATTTCAAGCTTGACCAGATGACCTTTCCAGTAACACGCTAATGGAACGCACGAATAACCTTTTTGGTTCACTGCACCCATAAGCTTTTCAAGTTCACGACGAGATAATAATAATTTACGTGTACGTGTAGCCTCCGGCACAATATGTGTAGATGCAGAAAGAAGCGGTTGAATTTGTGCACCAAATAAAAATGCTTCACCGTTTTTAAAAATGACATAACTTTCTGTCAAACTCATACGACCGGCACGTAAAGACTTTACTTCCCAGCCGAGTAAAGACATGCCAGCTTCAAATTTTTCTTCGATAAAATAATCATGACGGGCACGCTTATTTTGTGCGATGGTTCCGCCATTATGTTTCTTTACTACTGTTGCTTTCGCCATAATTCAAACTTCCACAATTGCCCCTATTGTGCCGTAAACTGATGCCAAGGTGAAGTTTTTTCCCACATATCAATATTTCGCCTCATGTATAACTTTTGCTAAAATAGGTGCACAATACAATTAGAGTACTAGCGGATGTCTAAAACGCGTGTAATTTATCCTGGAACATTTGACCCTATCACAAATGGGCACGTTGATTTAGTTACTAGAGCATCAAGAATGTTTGATGAGGTCGTAGTAGCGATTGCAATTGGACATCATAAAAATCCTTTGTTCAGTCTAGAAGAGAGAGTTGCACTGGCACAGTCATCATTAGGCCATCTATCAAATGTTGAATTTGTAGGTTTTGATGGTTTATTGGTTAATTTTTTCAAAGAACAAAAGGCTACAGCAGTACTTCGCGGTTTAAGAGCAGTATCTGATTTTGAATATGAGTTTCAATTGGCTAATATGAATCGCCAGTTGGACCCACATTTTGAAGCCGTGTTTTTAACACCTTCCGAACAGTATTCTTTTATTTCTTCGACGTTGATTCGAGAAATTGCACGCTTAAAAGGTGATGTAACCAAGTTTGTTCCGCAAGCTGTGGTTGAAGCTTTTGAACGTAAACATCAACAAGGTTGGTAAAGTGTCGTTATATATCACCGATGAGTGCATAAACTGTGATGTTTGTGAACCAGTTTGCCCAAATGAAGCTATTTTTATGGGTGAAGTGATTTATGAAATTAATCCAGATTTATGTACCGAGTGCGTTGGTCACCATGATCAGCCACAATGTCAATTATTTTGTCCAGTCGACTGTATTCCTAAAGATCCGCAGCATGAGGAAACGGAAGAACAGCTATTAGACAAATATAAAAGATTAATTGCTCAAAAAAGCACAAGCAATTAGTGAATAAATTTGTTAATATGCGCCCTCGAAGTGAGCCGGATGGTCGCTGCTGTGGAGGTCTCCGTGACTGAAGCAGGAGAGGAAAGTCCGGGCTTCATAGGGCAGGGTGCCAGGTAACGCCTGGGCGGTGAAAGCCGACGGAAAGTGCAGCAGAGAGTAGACCGCCTCATTCGTGAGGTAAGGGTGAAAGGGTGCGGTAAGAGCGCACCGCGTGTCTGGTAACAGTTCACGGCATGGCAAACCCCACCAGAAGCAAGACCAAATAGGAATCCTAGGTGCGGCCCGTACTGGATTCGGGTAGGTCGCTTGAGCGTATGAGTGATTGTACGCCTAGAGGAATGACCATCCTCGACAGAACCCGGCTTATAGGCTCACTTCACCTCATTTTATTTAAAATTTTTCTTGACGCGCGGTAAAGAAGCTAAGATAATGCGCGCACAGTTTACGGCTATGTAGCTCAGTTGGTTAGAGCACCGCACTCATAATGCGGGGGTCACAAGTTCAAGTCTCGTCATAGCCACCATTTTACAGACCACGCTCCTGCGTGGTCTTTTTTTATGCTTATTTTTTGATTAAACACAGTTTGTAAAGACCGACTTTATAGTTCTGGCATTGTTTGTCTAACCCAATTTCTTCATGTTCTTATAACACTTAACAAGGATGTTGAAGACATGAAAAGGTCATTATTATTTTTAGGAATTCTAAGCTTAACTGCTGGAGCACAAGTCTCTGCGGCTGATTTGAGTTGGGGTGATCCAACTTTAGATTCGGGTCAATTTAAAGTGTCTGGTGCGGTACGTTCCCGTTATTTACATAAGGACTATGTGGTTGAGGCTAATGAAGGCTCTCAAAATGATGACTGGCGACTCACAGATATTAAATTAGTGTTGGGTTACGAAAATCCAGATTGGATTGCGGGCTTAGATGCTCGTTGTTACCAATATAATCGCCTGTGTGATGCAATTTTTCTAAAAAAAGCATGGGCAGGTTATAAACTGTCTGATCAACAAAGAGTTACAGTAGGTTTACAACCTGTTGATTTTGGCTTTGGAGAATTTTGGGGCAGCAGTTATTACGAGACACTTTTAAATACCGTCGGTTTAGAAGATATTGATAATTTAGGAATTAAATATAAATTTGCAGATGATAAATATAATTTGACCTTAGGTTTTTATCCATCTGATGGTGGAAATTATAAGGGTACTTCAAAGGACTCAAGCCGATATAGTGGTAATTTTGTTGAAGCTGATGACTTGTCCAATGGCACTAATATTGAAGAAAAAAATATGTGGATTGGCCGCGCATCTAGAAAATTTGAAATTGATAAAGCTCAAAATTTTTCAACAGAATTGGGTGGTTCGTTTTGGTATTCTGATTTAGAAAATAAAAGAACAAACATAGATGGACATCGTAAGTCATGGAATGTGTTTGCTCAAACACAATACCAAGCTTGGCAATGGATGTTCTTAGCAGGTAAGCAAGATGTCACGAATGGAGATGATTTATTTCCAAATAGTTCAACTATTGGTGCTTTCGACTATCCATATCAAGTAGCGAATAAGGGTAAGTATTTGGTTAATGAAATTAATTACACCTTTGCTCAGCCATTTCATCAACTTACCAATATTAAGCCTTATATTTCTCATAGTCGCTTTTTCAAAGATGAGGATGGCTATAAAGACTCTGAGCGTTTAATTGCAGGCGTTTATTTTAATTACAAAGCCATTGGTATTCAGGGCGAATATATTATGAGTAAAAATGACCCAATGGTAGGTGGTGGGGCAAATGGCCTTGCACAAGGTAGCAGTAATGACTGGGATAAACTGTTTTATCTTTCAATTGGATATTATTTCTAAAATTTAAAAGCGAACGATTGCCCTAAGTGAATAGGCTCACTTAGGGCTTTTTTTATAGAAAGACTTTTTCAGGTGGTGGTTCTCGTTTGACGGCTGGTGAAATGAGTTGTCCCCGATTTAGGTTTTGTACATGCTGTAAACGATTAAGTAATTCATTTTGAATAAACAAAATACAGGTTTGCAGTTTGGACGAGCTTTTCAGACGGGATGGATAAACTGCCCAAACATCTGCGTCTTGCCAATATTCAGGCAAAATATGCTGAAGTTGGCCAGTAATCAGTTCGTCTGCAACATCCCAAATCGAACGGAAAATAATACCGTGACCTTCTATGGCAAGCTGATGAATAATCTCGCCGTTATTAGAAACAAAACGTGGTTTGATATGCACTGAAACATCTTCAGAAGCATGTCTAAATTTCCATAGTACAGATGATTGATCACGTTCACTAATCGTTAAACAGTCATGTGTTTGCAAATCTTCAATACTGTCTGGTACGCCGTGTTTAAGTAAATAGCTAGGTGCTGCACATAAAATTCGAAAATTAGAAGCTAACTTCTTCGCAATCATATTGGGTGCAATTTCATTACCAATTCTGATGTCTAAATCAATACTGTGTTGAATCAAGTCCTTGGTATTGTCGATGGTGTCAAAATGTATTTGAAGCTTTGGATAAAGCATCATTAATTTAGACAAAATTGGTGCGATATGTTTCCTGCCAAAACCAAAGCTACTAATAATATCCATACGACCCGTAGGCGTACTGAGCGGGTTATTGACCAGTTCACAAACTTCATCAAATTCCTCAAGAATATTTGAAACTCTCTCAAGAATGAGTTTGCCATCTTCTGTCAGGCTAACGTGACGCGTACTGCGATGAAAAAGTTTGCAGCTTAACGTGTTTTCTAAAATATTAATTCGCTTGCTAATAAAAGCTGGCGATGTCCCAAGTTCCTCAGCAGATTCGACAAAACTTTTTAGTTTGGCGACTGTGCAAAAAACCTTTAAATCCGATAGGTTAGGTAGATTATTCACGATCCGTGTCCATTGGATTGATAGTTCCGTTGTTGATCATTTTTGCTTAAAACATCATGTTTAAGCCATACAAGGATATTAGTCGAAGGTGTGAAGGAAGCTTATGGCAAAAAGATATAAAGTTGCCACGATTGCAGGCGATGGCATTGGTTTAGAAGTTCTACCAGAAGGCATTAAGGTTGTAAAGGCAGCAGCAGAGAAGCATGGCATTGAGCTTCAGTTAGATGCTTTCGATTGGGCAAGCTGCGATTATTACCTTGAGCACGGCAAAATGATGCCGGATGACTGGTTTGAAACTTTGCAGGGCTACGATGCAATTTATTTTGGCGCTGTAGGCTGGCCAGATAAAGTGCCTGACCATATCTCGCTTTGGGGTTCGCTGCTCCAGTTCCGTCGTGGTTTTGACCAATATGTGAATTTACGTCCAGTGCGCTTAATGCCAGGTGTGAAATGTCCATTGGTAGGTAAAAAACCGGGCGACATCGATTTTTATGTGGTTCGTGAAAACAGTGAAGGTGAGTACTCAGCCATTGGTGGCAAAGCTTTTGAAGGAACAGACCGAGAGTTTGTTTTACAAGAGGCTGTATTTACACGTCATGGTGTAGATCGCATTTTGCGTTATGCATTTGAATTTGCAAATCAACGTGATGCGAAAAAAATTACTGCAGCGACTAAATCAAATGGTATTGCTGTCAGCATGCCGTACTGGGATGAGCGCGTTGATGCGATGGCAAAACAATATCCACAAATTCAAGCTGATAAACAGCATGTTGATATTTTGGCGGCTCGTTTTGTGTTGCAACCTGAGCGTTTTGATGTGGTTGTGGCATCGAATTTATTTGGCGACATTCTTTCCGATTTAGGTCCTGCATGTACGGGAACCATTGGTTTGGCTGCTTCAGCAAATTTAAACCCAGAAAGAAAATTCCCATCACTGTTTGAACCTGTACATGGTTCAGCACCAGATATTTACGGTAAACAAATTGCCAACCCAATCGCTGCGATTTGGTCGGGTGCCATGATGTTCGAATTCTTTGGTGAAGAAGACGAACGTTGTATCCAAGCAGGTCAGGATATTATGCACGCGATTGAGAATGTCTTAATTAATGGACCAAAAACAGCGGATATCGGTGGTCAGGCGAAAACTTATGAGGTAGGAGATGCAATTGCATCATGTGTAGCCCAAACTAAAATGGACGTATTCGCTATGGAATAACGCCATCCAAAAATGGATGTATGGATATGGATAATCAAAACACAAAAATTTATACGGATAAAGTTCTTGCCGTAACCAGCTTACTGTTTGTATTTATTTCAGTTGCTGGTTTGGCGATTTATTCGCAAGAATCGATCAAGATTGCTGCAACGTGGATGCAGTGGACGACATCGGTATTTACAACCCCAGTATTACTGTTTGCTTTTTTAGCCATCATTTTTACTTTTGGTCTTGCCTTTAGTAAATACGGAAAAATTAAGCTTGGAGAAGGAAAACCTCAATACAGCACAATGTCATGGATATTTATGTTCATCTTGTCGGGTATTGGGTCTTCCACACTGTACTGGGGCTTTTTGGACTGGGCCTACTATTATCAAACTCCGGGTTTGAGCCTACCGCCTGAGTCAGCAGAAGCATTGAAATATAGCGTGGCTTACTCGTTTTTTCACTCTGGTTTAAGTGCTTGGGCAATTTATGCTTTGGCATCAATTTCTTTATGCTACAGCTATCATGTGAGAAAAAACAAAGGTTTAAGTTTAGCTTCAGTGATTGAGGCTGTGACAGGCTTTAAATCAACCGGCGTGGTTGGTCGTTTAGTCGACTTAATGTTCTTGCTTTGCATGTTTGGTGCATTGACGATTTCATTGGTACTCACTGCCGTAACATTTACCAATATTTTGTCTCAGCTCACAGGCATACCAAATACCTTTATGACCAAGGTCATCATTATTTTGGCAGTTTCAGTTCTGTTCGCACTAAGTTCTTATGTAGGTATGGACAAGGGCATGCAGCGTTTAAGCCATATGGTGTGCTTGGGTGTAGTGTTATTTGCAATTTATGTACTTTGCTTTGGTCCGACTCAGTTCATTTTGAATAACTCATTAATGAGTTTTGGGTTAATGGCTACCAACTTTGTCGATATGAGTTTGTTTACCGACCCAATGGGTGACGGCAAGTTTACTCGAGAATGGACTGTTTTCTACTGGTTATGGTGGATTTCATATGCACCGGGTGTGGCACTCTTTGTAACGCGTGTTTCTAAAGGTCGTACCATTAAAGAAGTGATCTTTGCCATGGTAATTGGCGGCAGTGTCGGTCTTTGGTTCATCTTTGGTGTGTTTGAAAACTACAGCGTTTATAGCTTTATTCATGGGGCTGTCAATGTACCGCAAATCTTAAGTCAACAGGGTGGTGAGGTTGCGATTGGTCAATTGCTCAGTCTGTTACCTGCCGGAAAATTAATGATGTGGATTTTCCTCGGCATCATGGTGGTGTTCTTGGCAGCGCATATGGATGCAGTCGGATATGCGGTTTCAGCAACATGTACACGTGGTTTAAGTGAAGGACAAGACCCATCACCAAACGCTCGTCTGTTCTGGTGTGTCATGCTGACTTTAGTTCCAATTGCCATGATTTTTAGTAAAGCACCGTTAGACACCATGAAAACGGCAACTATTGTGACGGCTTTACCATTCATCGTGATTATTCTGATTCAAACCTATGGCTTAGTGAAATGGCTAATTCAGGATTATGCCAAAGTCCCATCGCATTTAATTGAGCAACAAGGTTATGATGATGCGGAAATTGGTTTAAACCAGTCTCAAGATGAACATGCAAAACGGATGCAGCTTGAGCTTGCAAGCTCAATCAAACTGGATAGAAAAACCAGCTAGAGGGAACGGTAATGACGACACGTGGACAGACTACTTATGTCTTAAGTGAAGAAATGCAAAGCTTAGTGTACTGGAGCAGCATTTATTCACCAGCAGATGCAGATATTGACTCAATTCGTGCAGCATATGACGCGATGTGCCGACACTACACTTTGCCACGTGATGGCAAGATTGAAGTAGAAGACCGAGTGGTTGCAAATGCAGGGCATCCTGTACCTGTTCGTGTGTATTTACCAAAAACAAATCGACCTAAAGCTGGTTGGCCATGTGTGTTGTATTTACATGGCGGTGGTTGGATGGTCGGTGGACTCGATTCACATGAGTTTATTACCAGTTATTTATGTCAGGACTTAAATGCAATTGTCATTGGTGTAGATTACCGCTTAGCACCAGAACATCATTTTCCTGCAGCTTTTGAAGATTGTTTAGCGGTATATCAATGGATTAAACAGCATGGTTCAGCTTGGCAAATCGATGGTGAAAGTATCGTTCTAGCAGGTGATAGCACAGGCGGTAATTTAGCAGCCGCTCTTGCAGTGGATCTACAACATAGTGGTTTGCAAGCTCAAGGGCTGGCATTGGTTTATCCATGTTTAACGACAGCATTTGATACCCCAGCCGTGCAAAAGCACGCCCATGCGCCGTTGTTAACGGCTGAAGATATGCATTTTTATTTAAAGGAATATGCACCGAATTCACAAGAGTGGCAGGATTTACGTCTAGCACCTTTATTGGCAATTGATTTTTCAGATATGCCTACAAGTTTTGTGGCAGTTGCAGAATATGACCCTTTAAGTGATGACGGTTATCTCTTTACCCAAAAATTGGAACAAGCAGGCATCCCTAACGAGTTTCATTTAGGTAAAGGTTTATTACATGGCAGTTTACGTCTGATGCGTGACTGTCCGGAAGTTCAACATTTATATCAAAACATGCTAAGTGCAATACGTCGCATGTTGAGCAGTGCCGAAAAGACATCAATTTAATATCGAGTCATTTGGACGAAAAGAATTTAATGGAGTAAAAACATGAGTGCAGTTGAAAAATTACCTGAAGATTTTTGCGCAAACCCAGATGTTGCATGGACTTTCCCTAAAGTTTTCTATACTTCATCTCAAGTTTATGAGCATGAAAAAGAATCAATCTTTGCTAAAAGCTGGATTTGTGTTGCACATGGCAGTGAGTTGGCTCAGCCAAATGACTATATTACCCGTAAAGTAATTGGTGAAAATATTGTCATCATTCGCGGTAAAGATAGTGTTCTACGTGCGTTTTATAATGTGTGTCCACACCGAGGCCATGAGCTTTTAAGTGGCAGTGGTAAAGCAAAAAATGTCATTACTTGCCCATATCATGCATGGACTTTCAAGCTAGACGGTAGCTTGGCATTGGCACGTAACTGTGACCATGTTGAATCTTTCGATAAAGAAAACTCAAGTATGGTTCCTTTAAAAGTCGAGGAATATGCAGGCTTTGTTTTCATTAATATGGATGAAAATGCGACTTGTGTAGAAGACCAGCTTCCAGGCTTTGCTGAGCGTTTAAATCAAGCATGTAGTGTAATTAAAGATTTGAAATTGGCGGCTCGTTTTGTAACAGAAACGCCAGCAAACTGGAAAGTTATTGTCGATAACTACTTGGAATGTTATCACTGTGGGCCTGCTCATCCGGGCTTTGCTGACTCAGTACAAGTCGACAAATATTGGCACACCACACATCAAAACTGGACATTGCAATATGGCTTTGCGCGTTCATCTGAGAAGTCATTTAAGCTTGATCCATCAGTAACAGATCCTGAGTTTCATGGGTTCTGGACTTGGCCTTGTACTATGTTCAACGTACCACCGGGCAGCAACTTCATGACTGTGATCTATGAGTTTCCAGTTGATGCAGAAACGACGTTGCAGCATTACGATATTTACTTCACTAACGAAGAACTGACTCAAGATCAAAAAGATTTGATTGAATGGTATCGCAATGTATTCCGTCCTGAAGATTTGAACTTGGTTGAAAGTGTGCAACGTGGTTTGAAATCACGTGGATATCGTGGCCAAGGTCGTATTATGACTGATAAGCAACGCTCAGGAATTAGTGAGCATGGTATTGCTTACTTCCAACATTTAGTGGCGCAGCATCATAAATAAAACAAATGGATTTATTCAGGTGTAAAGATCACTTACACCTGATTCTTCAGTTAGGAAGATGATATGTCGAGTTTACAAAGTACTGAACTATTTCAGCAACAAGCCTATATTAATGGGCAATGGCTAGCTGCACAGTCGAATGCGACTGTTCCGGTGAGTAACCCAGCTACAGGCGAAGAAATTGGCACAATTCCGAATATGGGAGCGGCAGAGGCAACGCAAGCAGTTGAAGCTGCCTATATGGCTTTACAAAGTTGGAAAGCTTTAACTGCCCAAAATCGTGCTGATATCTTGTTGGCTTGGCATAAACTGGTTCTCGATCATACCGATGAACTTGCTTTAATCATGACCATTGAGCAAGGCAAGCCTTTAGCAGAAGCAAAAGGTGAGGTTCGCTATGCTGCATCATTTATTCAATGGTTTGCCGAAGAAGGCAAGCGTATTTATGGTGATGTGATTCCAACCGTAAATAACCAGCAGCGTTTTATTATCAGTAAAGAACCTGTGGGTGTCGTGGCTGCGATTACGCCGTGGAATTTCCCAATTGCCATGATTACCCGTAAAGCAGCACCAGCTTTAGCAGCGGGTTGTACGGTCGTGATTAAGCCAGCCAACGAAACACCTTACTGTGCATTAGCGATTGCAAAGCTTGCAGAAAAGGCGGGTATACCAGCTGGTGTGATTAATGTTGTTACTGGTAAATCTCAAGAAATTGGCTCGGTATTTACTTCACATGAAAAAGTAAAGAAGTTAACTTTTACTGGTTCAACGCCAGTGGGCCGTTTACTGATGCAGCAGTGTTCAAGCACCATTAAAAAATTGGCACTTGAGTTGGGCGGAAATGCTCCTCTGATTGTGTTTGATGATGCCGATTTAGATAAAGCTGTGCAAGGCGCGATTTTTGCCAAGTTCCGTAATGCAGGCCAGACCTGTGTTTGTGCTAACCGCATTTATGTACATGACAATATTTATCAAGCTTTTGCCGAGAAGTTTGTACAAGAAGTACAAAAAATTAAAGTCGGTAACGGTTTGGAAGATGGCGTACAAATTGGCCCATTAATTAATGAAAAAGCAGTTTTGAAAGCACAGCAGTTAATTGATGATGCAGTGAGCAAAGGCGCTAAGATTGCATGTGGTGGTAAGCAGCATGCTTTAGGACAAACCTTTTATGAACCATCAGTTTTAACTAATGTTGACCGTACAATGGAAATTGTCCAAGAAGAAATTTTTGGTCCGGTTGCGCCGCTCATTCGCTTTACAGATGAAGCAGATGTGGTTGCTCAAGCAAATGACACTATTTTTGGCTTGGCTGCGTATGTTTACAGCGAAAATATTTCACGTTTATGGCGAGTGTCGGAACAGCTTGAATATGGAATGGTCGGTATGAATGCCACAGCAATTTCAAATGAAGTTGTACCATTTGGTGGTGTGAAGCAATCAGGCGTTGGACGTGAAGGTTCAAAATATGGTCTTGAAGAATTCATGACTATTAAATACATGTGTTTAGGGCTTTAAGGATAAGCCCTAACAACAAGAATATGCGGTAAAAGAAGGATTCTAATATGGCTAGTCATTATGAAATGTTCCCAGCAGTTGTTACTCGTGTGGAACAGCTAACCCCTTTAATCAAACGGTTTACGTTCAAACGTCAAGATGGGCAGAACTTTCCTCGATTTAGTGGGGGAAGCCATATTATTGTCAAAATGAATGATCAACTTTCCAATGCTTACTCATTGATGGGCTGTACGCAAGACTTATCAACTTATCAAGTCTGTGTTCGTAAGGATGTCGAAGGTAAGGGTGGATCAGTTTTCATGCATGATCAGTGCAATGAAGGCTGTGAAATCCAGATATCAGAACCAAAAAATTTATTCCCGCTAGCTGAAACAGGTACTAAACATATCTTAATTGCAGGTGGTATTGGTATTACACCGTTTTTACCGCAAATGGATGAGCTTGCGGCACGTGGTGCTGACTTTGAGCTACATTATGCTTACCGTTCACCTGAACACGCGGCTTTACTTGATGAATTAAAGCAAAAACATCCAGAGCACGTATTTAGTTATGTTGATTCAGAAGGCAGCATGCTTAACTTAGACGAATTAATTTCATCGCAACCAAAAGGCACACATGTATATGTATGTGGACCTAAACCTATGATTGATGCGGTGATTGATTGTTGTAACAAGCACCGTTACCGCGATGAATACATTCACTGGGAACAATTTGCCTCAACAGTTCCAGAAGATGGTGAAGCATTTACGGTGGTACTTGCCAAATCTAATCAGGAAATTGAAGTACAAAGTAACCAGACTATTTTACAAGCTATTGAGACATTAAATATTGATGTGGAATGTCTATGCCGAGAAGGGGTTTGTGGTACATGTGAAACCGCTATCTTAGAAGGTGAAGCAGAGCATTTCGATCAATACTTAAGTGATGCCGAAAAGGCTTCACAAAAGAGCATGATGATTTGTGTATCAAGAGCAAAAGGCAAAAAACTGGTATTAGATCTTTAATATATTTCTGTGGCCGATCAATTGCTTAAAGTAAGAATTTGCTAAAAAATGAACAAATAATGGTGATCTGAATCATATTTGTTCATTTGGTGGGCATAAAGAGTTTTGAAGTATTGACCTGCTATACAGAACTATAGATAATGCGCACACAGTTTACGGCTATGTAGCTCAGTTGGTTAGAGCACCGCACTCATAATGCGGGGGTCACAAGTTCAAGTCTCGTCATAGCCACCATTTTAAAAACCACGCTCCTGCGTGGTTTCTTTTTATCTATTTTTTACTCATTAAAATGTTTTTCAATCATATCGAGTGTTTTTGAGCTTTGATAAAAAGGAGCTAAGAGCGCTTGAAGTAACGGTTCCAAAATACCGTGCTCATTAAAGGCATCCATAACCTTTGGATAAAAACGTAAAGCTTCAGTTTGTAAATCGGTTTCGGTTAAACCAATCTCACTTAACACTTCAAATAGACTTTGGTCTTTATAAAAATCATAAAAAACTTCGACGCCATACAAAATAAGATCTTGCATAAATTGCGATTGACGTAATTCTTTCCAGTATTCATAAATTAAGACAAAGAACTCTTCCACATCAAGAGGAGTGAGCTGTTTCATAAACTCATACATTTTTTTATGTCTAATATCTTCCCAGATATGACGCACTAAGCTTTCTAAATCTTCAGCCGACAAAAGACTTAATTCTGTAAGTTGTTCATGAATAAAACTAGCAATCCAAGTTTCAAGTTTGTGCTCGAGACGTTGTTGCTGTAAAAACGAGAATTTTTTAAGTTTATGCTGCCATTCAAAATGGTAGTCATTCACTGTAGTGGCAGTTAAAAATTTTGGTAATTTTTGTTCTAAGGTTGAAGTAGCAATATATTGGCAAAGTTGTTGAACAGAAGGGCTGGTTCTTAAAAACTCATTTAGATATTGAGGGATATGCTCCATTTCCAAAAACTTGGAAAGCCACATTTCAAACTGGTGATCGGATACCAAGTCTTGTAGCTGAATTGGAGATTTCATGGCAGATAAATAAATACGCTGTGCAATTTCCCCAATAAACTCAAGTAAGCCTGCACCCAGCTGCATTTCAAAAGCATAGCGTTTCACAACGGCTTGTAATTGTTCTAAATCTACAACTTCATAAAGTTTAATTTCGTCAGCATGTTGCATAAACAGTTGAATGAACTGCTGGAAATAAATAGGTGAGTTTTCTATCGATAATTGTTTTTTGAAAAATTCCACCTGCTCAAGCAAAAGTGCTTGAGCAAGTGCTGTGATTTTTGATGAGTTTTTCTGCTCAGTCATTTGCTGTCCAACCGTTGACAATCGGATAACGTCGTTCGCGACTAAATGCACGAGAAGTAATTCTCGGACCAATCGCACCTTGACGACGTTTGTATTCATTACGATCAACTAAACGGATGACTTTTTCAACAACTTCTTTATCGAAACCTTTGGCAATAATGTCTGCCTGACCTAAATCTTCTTCAATGTATGCATAAAGGATAGCATCCAATACATCATACGCTGGTAAAGAATCTTGGTCTTTTTGATCTGGACGAAGTTCTGCTGAAGGTGGGCGAGTAATCACACGCTCAGGAATAACCGGAGTTTCACTTAAGCTATTACGGTATTTTGCTAATTCAAACACGATTGTTTTATAAACATCTTTGAGAACAGCAAAGCCGCCCACCATGTCACCATAAAGTGTGCAATAGCCGACTGAAAGTTCAGATTTATTACCTGTAGAAAGGACTAAATTACCAAACTTGTTAGATAAGCCCATAAGCAATGTACCACGAGCGCGCGCTTGTAAATTTTCTTCAGTCGCATCGGCTGGTGAATTACCAAAGAACGGATATAAAGTTTGCATGAAGCTATTTACGATTGAGTGGATTTCGGCAATACCGAAAGTCACGCCCATACGGCGAGCTTGTTCAGCTGCATCTTCTACACTAATTTGAGAGGTGTAGGTATAAGGCATCATCACAGCTTGAACTCTTTCAGCACCGATTGCATCAACTGCAATAGCGAGCGTAAGGGCAGAGTCAATACCGCCAGAAAGACCTAAAATTACTCCAGGAAAACCTGAGCGCTCTACATAGTCACGTGTTGCCATGACTAAGCCTTGATAGATCTCTGCAAAAGTTTCCAATGCAGGAGCAGACTCGGTGACCTTATATAATTTTGTATCGCGGTCAAATTCAGCTATATACAGGTCTTCTTTAAAGCTTGGCGCTTGTAAAGCAATTTCACCATTTTGGTTGCTGACAAAACTTGTACCATCAAAAATTAAATCATCTTGTCCACCGACTTGGTTGACATAAACAATGTTTAAATGAAGCTGCTTTGCAAGCTCACTTAATGTCTGTTTACGATGCTGTGGTTTACCCACTTCATATGGCGATGAATTAAGCACAAGTACAGTATCAACATTTAATTGGCTTAATTGTTTTACTGTATTGATTGACCAGATATCTTCACAAATGAGTACACCAAACTTATGACCTAAGTACTCAAATACCAAGTGCTGATGGCCTTTTTGGAAATAACGTTTTTCATCAAAAACGCCATAGTTTGGCAAGTTGTGTTTATTGAAGACACCTAAAACTTGGCCATCTTTCATGACAGCAGCTGAATTATAACGTTGACCATCTTCTGTCTGGTTTACGAAGCCGAAAACCATCACAATATCTTTAACTTCGCTAAGTTGAGCAAAAGCCTTTTGCATACGTTTATTTAAATTTGGACGTAACAATAAGTCTTCAGCTGGATAACCAATCACAGAAAGCTCAGGAAAAATAATCAGGTCAGCATCTTGTTTTTTCGCCTGATTTGCTTGCTCAATCATCTTTTGGGTGTTTGAGTCAATATTGCCAATATGCGGAGAAAACTGAGCAAGGGCAACTTTAAAACTTTTCATTCAAACCTAATCCTAGATCATAACGAATATAAATACACATAGTGTTGATTTTTATGAATATAATTTTTCAACGATGTGTATAGCACGATAATAAACAAGTAAAATAGTAAACAAAAATGTCAAGATCAATAATATATACCAATCACATATTTTCTGCGTAAAAATAACGAGATTTTCTGTATACAATAGAAACAAGCTTCATTATTTTTATTGTTTGTATACTGCCTTAACACTCCAAATTTTGGAATAAGTTTTTATACTTATTTTCAATAATTTGACATTAATAAACTCAGATCTCAACTTTATTTTCATATTTTTTTGTTTATAAATTTTCTGATTATAAGTTAGCAAAAAAGTTACGTTGAAGACGATCTTGATTATTTAGTTACAAATCAAAGTGAGGTGAACAAATAATATTTGGCAGCTTACCTGAACAGATATCTCTAGCAATTTCTCCTTGCTGCTCAATATTGTAAGAGCTAAAAGCTTTCTGAGGATGGTAAGTGTATTTATATGGGTTGTAATATTTAAAACTCAGATAATAGGCCGTTTGCAGTAAGGCACCTTTTAGTAGTACATGAATACCTCGTTGGTATTGCATGACATGAGTCAACTCATGAATAAAAATGCCTTGTATGAATTTAGACTCTAGCGCGTAATTACTACTGTAGTCAGAAAGATTGACATAAATATTTCCATTTGGCGCCATCAAAATTCCATGAGATTGCCAAGGTAAGTAACGAGTAGCAATAATTTTAGGTCGTTCGCAATCTAGCAAATCCCCAAACACCCTTTGCGCCAAAACCTTTTCTTCAGGCGTAAGAAATCGAATTGGATAGCTTTTTAAGTGACGAAAAATAAAAAGGGTGAAAATAATAAATTGCCGATATATGAGAAGTTTAAAAGCGTTGAGAGTGAACATAGTTTTGCTAGTAAATAAGTTCATCTGTTAATTTGTAGCATAACATACATCAACTATGTTGAAAGACAGACGCAAATAACTGTGATTTGTTTCGCATGCGGTAGTTAGGCTGTTTTACTTGGCAAATCTTCCATTTTTAATATCATCATAGGCTTGTAAAATCTCATCATAAGTATTCATTACAAATGGACCATGACCATTAATCGGTTCTGTAATGGGTTGTCCTGTCAAAATAAGTAACTTACAACTTTGTAAAGCCGTAATAGAGAAATGCTCTCCTTGGTTTGACATCACTGCTAAACCTTGTTCCTCTAGGACTTCTTCATCTTTTTGAAATTGTACTCGGCCTGAACGTAAATAAACTAATGTTGTTTCGCCAGATTGAGCAGGGAAAATGGCTTGCTGACCTGCGCGGAGCTCTACATCTAATAAGGTAATAGGTGTGTGAGTAAGCGCGGGTCCTATAACATGATTAAACCGCCCGGCAATAATACGTACAAATCCAGCCTCATTTTCCAGTTTTACCACTGGTATTTCAGCTTTCTTTAAACTTTGATAGCGTGGAGAATTCATTTTATCTGCTGCTGGTAAATTGACCCAAAGCTGGATCATTTCAAAAGCACCGCCAGATTTAGAAAATTCTTCACTAAACAATTCCCGATGAATTACACCAGCGCCTGCTGTCATCCATTGCACATCGCCAGCACTTATAGACCCACCTCCGCCAGATGAATCTTTGTGTTCCAATTCACCTGCATAAACAAATGTTACCGTTTCGAACCCACGATGGGGGTGATCATTGACTCCTCTACGTTTTATAGACGGTGCAATTTTTCCGGGGCCTAAATGGTCGAGTAGTAAAAAGGGGGAGAGTGTATTACCTAACTCATGGTAGGAAAAAACAGAAAGAACTGGATAAAAATCGCCGACTGCAAAACGAGTATCGTTACGATGAATAAAAGCCAGACTTTTCATGCTTTATCCTTACTGTTTATTGAATTTATAAAAAAGATGAGGTGTTTTTATAAGAATGTATCAAGATTGCTGTAAAAGTCTTTTGCTCGGAAAAATAAATTATGAATAGGTTAAGCCAGTGAAATGAATAAAAGAATTCAGTTAAAAATCTTAGATAATAAAAAACCCCAGTTAAAACTGAGGTTTTACGACAACTAAAATCACAACAGCAAATAAAATTAAGGTTGGCATTTCATTGAAAAAACGCCAGAACTTATGTGATTTATAGTGAGCATTTCCAATAAGCTTTTTGCGATAGTAACCACAAACTAAATGATAAATCACTAATAAAGCCACTAATCCAACTTTTAAATAGAACCATGTGGCTTCATGGTAATGTCGAGTTGCATCGCCCCAGTCTACGAGAAAATGGGCGGTAATTAATGTGGCAATCATAGATGGCCACATAATACCTCGATACAACTTACGTTCCATCACTTCAAAGCGTTGATGACTTGCCGCATCCTCACTCATTGCATGGTAAACATAAAGACGTGGTAAGTAGAACAAAGCAGCGAACCAACAAACCACAGCAATAATATGTAATGCTTTTACCCACAAAAAAGCATCAGAAGGTGCATCCATCGTTAATCCTAGGTGGGATTATGCATCCCACTTCTTGAAAATTAGGCAAGCGTTTACACCGCCAAAGCCAAAACTGTTACTCATTACAGTATTCAATTTTGCATCACGTTTTTCAAGCACAATATCAAAACCTTCAGTGCCATCATCAAGCTCAGTCACGTTAATGTTTGGAGCAATAAAGTCATTTTGAAGCATTAATACAGAGTAAATTGCTTCATGAACACCAGCAGCACCCAAGCTATGACCAGTCATAGATTTAGTTGAGCTTAAAGGTGGAACTTTACCTTCACCAAAAGCACGTTCCATTGCTTTAAGTTCAGTAACATCACCAGCTGGTGTAGAAGTACCATGGGTATTTACATAGTCAATTTTTTCTACGCCGTGTTGTTTTGCTTCTTCAAGAGCCATCAAGATACAACGAGTCGCACCTTCACCGCTTGGAGCAACCATGTCTGCACCGTCACTGTTCGCAGCATAAGCAACAACTTCAGCAAGAATTTTTGCACCACGTGCTTGAGCATGTTCAAGAGATTCAAGAACAACGAAACCGCCACCACCAGCAATAACGAAACCGTCACGGTCTTTTGAATATGGACGAGATGCTGTTTCAGGGGTGTCGTTGTATTTAGAACATAAAGCACCCATAGCATCAAACAATAAGCTTTGAGACCAGTGATCTTCTTCACCACCACCAGCAAGCATAAGGTCTTGTTTACCAAGTTGAATAAGATTATATGCATAACCAATTGCATCTGCAGAAGTTGCACAAGCACTTGCGATTGAGTGAGCAATACCTTGAAGTTTAAATGCAACACCCACGTTTGCAGTAATTGTGTTTGTCATGTTACGTGGAACGAAGAAAGGACCAACTTTACGAGCACCTTTAGTTTCTAAAAGCTCAGTCATTTCTACAACAGAAGCAGTTGAACCACCACCTGAACCGCCAGCAATACCATAACGTGGATTATCTGCTAAATCTTCTGCTTTTAAGCCAGCATGTTCAACAGCGGCAACAGCAGAGTTATAAGCGTACATTGCACATACGCCCATGAATCGTTTTAATTTACGATCAATATTGTCAAAATCTTGTTCTGCAGCAGCGCTGACATGACTCTTAAAATTGAGTTCAGCATAAGTTGGGTTAAAACGTGTCCCGGAGATTCCATTTTGAAGTGAGTGAGTAACTGCTTCTAAAGAGTTACCGATACATGAGTTAATACCCATACCAGTGATTACAACACGTTTCATCTACAGGTCCCTTTATGGTGATATTTAAAGTCTATGAACATGAGCAGCTATTAAATGATAGGAGAATATAGCTGTAAGAACATTAGACATATGTTTTCGTTGTTACCATGATAGCAGAAAGGTTTTTTATTTCTTATGGCAAATCTTTATGTCAATTTTGCATTTAAAAAAAATAACCAAATACACAGTATGTTGCATTTAGGGTTAACTAAAATACACACATTCAAGTTGAGATAAATCCACATTCCACCTAGTATTTATCTCTAATTAGATAAATTAAAAAATCGAGGTACTGGATGACAAAATTTAATAATAATCAATCTGACAATTTGTTTTCTCAGGTCTTCGGAGTGGCTAAAAAGCTCAGTTCTAATGGTTTAAACATCTTGCAGCAAAGCCAAATAGGTGAGGTTAGTAAGTTGGCTGAGCCACTTGCAAGTGGTAAAACAGTAGAAGGTAATGCTAGAAGTAAAAGTCCTTTTGAAGTGGAACAGTATGAAAGTCCACAACAAATGTTACGTGAACATTTACCTAAAGTTACGCGTCAGGTGTTTGGTCGTCATTTTAGAAAGGTCAATGGTATTGCGACATTTATTTCGCCTGACTGGAATGAAAAAATATCGAGCTATTTATTTGATTGGCTAAATGACTTTAGTTCAAAAAGTACGCTGACTGAAAAAATCTTAGAAGAGGCGGGAGCAAAAGACCTATTTGAGCTGACTAAAGATACTTCACGTTCACAACGTTTAAGTCAGGCTTTAATTGAACAAAATAAACTAATTGCAAGTATTCAAGGTGCAATTACAGGTGTATCGGGTATGGTCGGTGCAGCCGTAGATATTCCTGTTTCTTTAGTATTGGTCTTAAGAACAATTTATCAAACAGGACGATCACACGGATTTGATTTGACTGAAGCCACTGATCAAGATGTCGTTGAATTTATTTTTAAAGAAGTTGATATTAGCCTGATTGCAGAGAAGCAGACAGTGCTTTTAGCACTTAAAGCTTTACGTAATATGTTAGAGACACAAGACATTCAACAGTTTCAGCAAGTACTTGGGTCTTCAAATGATATTGAGACTTTAAAAAGCTGGTTAGTCGATGAAAATGGTGAGTTCAAATGGAGCTGGTTAAATAAAGTTCCTCAACTTGCTGCGGTTGGCAAGTTTACTCCAATTGCTGGTGCAGTACTTAGTGCTGTTTATAGCTGGAAGTTACAAGAAGATGTAGGCCATAAAGCACAAGCTATTTTTGGTGCAGCACGACATTATTTAAATGAACACCCAAGTGAGCATTTATCACCATTACAAGCTTACTATGCTGCAGTAACTCTTATTCAAAAGGCAAGTCCACGTCTTTTAAATGTTGGAGAAAATGGCAGTGTACATGCAGCACAACATCATAAAATTGAAAATCATGATGTAATTTCAAAAGTATCTGTTGTAGTCAAATCCAATACTTCTGAAAAAAGTGAAGAAAAAGTGCAAGAAAATGTTCATAACGGTATTGAGCAGCTTGCAGAAAAACATGTGGTTGAGCATGAACACAGTGAACAAAAACCAGCATTAGAAATTGAAAATGATGAGGTTGTAGAGGATCAAAAGTACTCTTAACAATACAATTACAAAGACAGGGTTTGAAAATTAAGTTTCAGCCTTATTTAAATTTGTAAATCATCCTGTCAAACATTGATATGGTCAACATTTGGTAAGTATTGCCATGTTGACCATTTTTGCATCTTGGCTTACAATTATGTGCCCTTAAAAAGAGGTATTTTCTTTTTAAGGTTTTTTAATAACGGGAGAATTGCCATATGGCAACAACGAATCAGTTGATCCGTAAGGGTCGTACGACTTTGGTTGAAAAATCCAAAGTTCCTGCGTTGAAGGCTTGTCCACAACGTCGTGGTGTTTGTACACGTGTTTATACAACTACACCTAAAAAACCTAACTCAGCTATGCGTAAGGTTTGCCGTGTTCGCTTAACTTCAGGTTTTGAAGTATCTAGCTACATCGGTGGTGAAGGTCATAACTTACAAGAGCACAGTGTTGTTCTTATCCGTGGTGGTCGTGTTAAAGACTTACCAGGTGTACGTTACCATACCGTTCGTGGTTCTTTAGACTGTGCCGGCGTTAAAGATCGTAATCAATCACGTTCTAAATACGGTACTAAGCGTCCTAAGAAGTAATTCTAGGAAACTAGTCCAAAAGCCCTTTAGCGTTTCGCTTGTTTGAATTCTTCATAGATTTGTAATTCAAGCGACGTATAGTAAGGCCAGCGTCGTGTACATGACACTTGTACAAACTGCTGGATTATCCTGAAGTGTCATATTATTAGGTGTATTAAAATGCCAAGACGTCGCGTAGTCGCTGCTCGTGAGATCCTTCCAGATCCAAAATTTAGCAGCCAAACAATCGCTAAATTCATGAACCACGTAATGCAAGATGGTAAAAAATCTATTGCTGAAAGTATCGTTTACGGTGCTTTAGAACGCGTTCAAGAAAAAAACAAAGTAGACCCAGTTGAATTTTTCGAGACTACTCTTGAGAAAGTTCGTCCTATGGTCGAAGTAAAAGCACGCCGTGTTGGTGGTGCTACTTATCAAGTACCTATGGAAGTACGCCCATCCCGTCGTACTGCCTTAGCAATGCGTTGGTTAGTAGATGCTGCTGCTAAGCGTTCTGAAAAAACTATGGCTTTACGTCTTGCTGGCGAGTTGCTTGATGCAGCTGAAGGCAAAGGTGCCGCGATCAAAAAACGTGAAGACGTGCATCGTATGGCAGAAGCTAACAAAGCCTTCTCTCACTACCGTTTCTAAGCGGATAAAACAGTCCCTAATCAGGAGAATACTCATGCATACAGTAGCTAGATTCAACATTGCTCTCTACCAAAGTGGGGGCTTTGCGGGTATTTAAGTTGCCCCGTTTGAGTATTCGTGCGCATCAATTTAATTGATGCGCCCTGTTTTAAAGATAACATTTAGGAATGTAGACATCATGGCTCGCCAAACCCCAATTACTCGTTACCGTAACATCGGTATCTCTGCGCACATTGACGCAGGTAAAACAACTACAACTGAACGTATTTTGTTCTACACAGGTGTATCTCACAAAATTGGTGAAGTACACGACGGTGCAGCAACAATGGACTGGATGGAACAAGAGCAAGAGCGTGGTATTACAATTACCTCTGCTGCTACAACTTGTTTCTGGTCTGGTATGGCTAACCAATTCCAACAACACCGTATCAACGTAATTGATACACCGGGACACGTAGACTTCACAATTGAAGTTGAACGTTCTATGCGTGTTCTTGACGGTGCGTGCATGGTTTACTGTGCAGTTGGTGGTGTACAGCCTCAGTCTGAAACTGTATGGCGTCAAGCAAACAAATATAAAGTGCCTCGTTTAGCATTCGTGAACAAGATGGACCGTACTGGTGCAAACTTCTTCCGTGTTGTTGAACAAATGAAAACACGTTTGGGCGGTAACCCTGTGCCAATCGTTGTGCCAATCGGTGCTGAAGACACATTCCAAGGTGTTGTTGACCTTATCGAAATGAAGGCAATCATCTGGGATGAAGCTTCTCAAGGTATGAAGTTTGAATACGGTGATATTCCTGCTGACCTAGTTGATACTGCTCAAGAATGGCGTACTAACATGGTTGAAGCAGCTGCTGAAGCTTCTGAAGAATTAATGGACAAGTACCTAGAAGAAGGTGATCTTTCTAAAGAAGACATCATCGCTGGTTTACGTGCTCGTACATTAGCTTCTGAAATTCAAGTAATGCTTTGTGGTTCTGCGTTCAAAAACAAAGGTGTTCAACGTATGTTGGACGCTGTAATTGAATTCTTACCATCACCTACAGAAGTTAAAGCGATCGAAGGTATCCTTGACGATAAAGACGAAACTAAAGCGTCTCGTGAAGCATCTGACGAAGCTCCGTTCTCTGCACTTGCGTTCAAAATCATGAACGACAAATTCGTAGGTAACTTAACATTCGTACGTGTTTACTCTGGTGTTCTTAAACAAGGTGATCCGGTTTATAACCCAGTTAAAGCTAAGCGTGAACGTATCGGTCGTATCGTGCAAATGCACGCGAACGAGCGTCAAGATCTTGATGAAATCCGTGCAGGTGATATCGCAGCGTGTGTAGGTCTTAAAGACGTTACAACTGGTGATACATTATGTGATGAGAAAAACATCATTACTCTTGAGCGTATGGAATTCCCAGAGCCAGTAATTTCATTGGCTGTAGAACCAAAAACTAAAGCAGACCAAGAAAAAATGTCTATCGCTTTAGGCCGTTTGGCGAAAGAAGATCCATCGTTCCGTGTTCGTACTGATGAAGAATCTGGTCAAACAATTATTGCTGGTATGGGTGAGCTTCACCTTGACATCATCGTTGACCGTATGAAGCGTGAATTCGGTGTTGAAGCGAATATCGGTAAACCAATGGTTGCTTATCGTGAAACGATTAAGAAAACTGTTGAGCAAGAAGGTAAATTCGTACGTCAAACAGGTGGTAAAGGTAAGTTCGGTCACGTATATGTTCGTTTAGAACCGCTTGACGTTGAAACTGCTGGTAAAGAATACGAATTCGCTGAAGAAGTTGTTGGTGGTGTAGTACCTAAAGAATTCTTCGGTGCAGTTGATAAAGGTATTCAAGAACGTATGAAGAATGGTGTCTTGGCTGGTTACCCAGTTGTAGGCGTTAAAGCTGTTCTTTTCGACGGTTCTTACCACGATGTCGACTCTGACGAATTATCGTTCAAAATGGCTGGTTCTTATGCCTTCCGTGATGGTTTCATGAAAGCGGATCCTATCCTTCTTGAACCTATCATGAAAGTTGAAGTAGAAACTCCAGAAGACTACATGGGCGATATCATGGGTGACTTAAACCGTCGTCGTGGTATGGTTCAAGGTATGGACGATCTTCCTGGTGGAACAAAAGCAATTAAAGCAGAAGTTCCTCTTGCTGAGATGTTTGGTTACGCGACTCAAATGCGTTCTATGTCTCAAGGTCGTGCGACTTACTCAATGGAATTTGCTAAATATGCTGAAACTCCACGTAACGTGGCTGAAGGCATCATTGCTAAATTCCAAGCTGGCGGTAAAAAAGGTGACGACGAGTAATCTTTCGATTACTATAAGCCCTAACTAATTCTTAGTTGAAAACCAAGTGCTCATGGGGTGACCCTCCATGAGTAGTTAATAAAGGAAGATCATCATGGCTAAAGCCAAGTTTGAACGTAATAAACCACACGTAAACGTGGGTACAATCGGTCACGTTGACCATGGTAAAACAACTTTAACTGCTGCGATTGCAACTATTTGTGCAAAAACTTACGGCGGTGAAGCGAAAGATTACTCGCAAATCGACTCAGCACCTGAAGAAAAAGCACGTGGTATTACAATTAATACTTCACACGTAGAATACGATTCTCCAATTCGTCACTACGCACACGTTGACTGCCCGGGCCACGCCGATTACGTTAAAAACATGATCACTGGTGCTGCTCAGATGGACGGCGCGATCCTTGTATGTGCTGCGACTGACGGTCCAATGCCACAAACTCGTGAACACATCCTTCTTTCTCGTCAGGTTGGTGTACCTTACATCATCGTATTCTTGAACAAATGCGACCTTGTTGACGACGAAGAATTACTTGAATTAGTAGAAATGGAAGTTCGTGAACTTCTTTCTACTTACGACTTCCCAGGTGATGACACTCCAGTAATCCGTGGTTCAGCTCTTGCTGCTCTTAACGGTGAAGCAGGTCCTTACGGTGAAGAATCAGTTCTTGCTCTTGTAGCAGCTCTTGACTCTTACATCCCAGAACCAGAACGTGCTATCGACAAAGCATTCTTAATGCCAATCGAAGACGTATTCTCAATTTCTGGTCGTGGTACAGTAGTAACAGGCCGTGTAGAATCTGGTATCGTTAAAGTTGGTGAAGAAGTAGAGATCGTTGGTATTAAAGATACAGTTAAAACAACTGTAACTGGCGTAGAAATGTTCCGTAAACTTCTTGACGAAGGCCGTGCAGGCGAGAACTGTGGTGTATTACTTCGTGGTACTAAGCGTGAAGACGTACAACGTGGTCAAGTACTTGCTAAACCAGGTACAATCAAGCCGCACACTAAATTCGACGCAGAAGTATATGTACTTTCTAAAGAAGAAGGTGGTCGTCACACTCCATTCTTAAATGGTTACCGTCCACAGTTCTACTTCCGTACAACTGACGTAACTGGTGCGATCCAGTTGAAAGAAGGCGTTGAAATGGTAATGCCAGGTGACAACGTTGAAATGTCAGTAGAATTAATCCACCCAATCGCAATGGACCCAGGTCTACGTTTTGCGATCCGAGAAGGTGGTCGTACTGTAGGTGCTGGTGTTGTTGCGAAAGTAACTGCATAATCACTTTTCAGTGAAAAAAGCGCTCCTTTTGGGGCGCTTTTTTTATGTTTAATTGTTCGACAATTCAATAGAAAGCTGGCCTTAACTGATACTTCAATGTCCCTATTTGCACTTAAGCCTTTTTATTAACTTTGTATGATAAGAATCAAGAAAACGAACAATAAAGTTTAAGTAACTACGGTTACTAGCAAGGAGCTTTCACTATGAACGCTAAAGTAAATATTACGAATCGTGCCGGAGCAAGCTTTCCTGTACGTCGTATGAACTTTGACTTTAATGATGTACCAGAATACTGGATGAATGGTTCTGCTGGCCTTACACATTTTATGACAGCATTATCAGCACTATTTCCTGCTGGTGAAAAGTTCTTTATTGATAGTGTACGTGCGGTGCGTTATCACCCAGCGATTAAAAACAATGAAGAGCTACAAAAAGAAATTAGTGCTTTCATTGGTCAAGAGGCTATGCATACTCAAGAACATGTGAACTTTAATGCATCTGCACAAAAGTTCGGTCATGATGTAGAGTCGTTGGAAAAATTTACTGATACAGCTATTCAGACTGCCCGTAAAACTTTTGCAAAGATCGTAAAACCATTTGGTATGACCCAAGAAATGGTAGATTTAACTGCGACTACGGCTCTTGAGCATTTTACTGCAACGATTGCATCTCAGCTTTTAGTTAATACTCATATTCAAGAGCTTATGACAGACAAAACAATGTCAACTATGTGGTATTGGCATGCAATAGAAGAAAATGAACATAAAGCCGTAGCTTTTGATGTATACGAAGGCGTATTTGGCAAAGGTGTTAAAGCTTATGCATTACGTACAAGTTCACTTGTATTTGCGATGGCGCTTATTTTCGCAATTCAATCTTCGTTTGTACTCCGTCTTTTAAGAGAAGATAAAAAATTAAACTTAGATGAATTGTCTGTGATTTATAAATATGGTTATAGCCCGTCGAAAGGCATTATTACGGGTATGGCTAAAGAGATGTTGGCTTATTTTAAACCAGGCTTTCATCCTAATGATTTAGATACAGTTAGCCTATTAAAATCATGGAAAGCCAAACTTGGACTTTAAATTAAAAATAAAGTGAAAAGGACTGTTAGCAGTCCTTTTTTATTGTCTTGAAACCACTGCTCGTTTTTAAAATTGATATATGTTCATTTTGCTCCAGAAAGGGGCTAGTGATGACCTCATCTGATAATTTGCTGTCCTCATCTGCACTTAAATAGCGCTTTCAAAGGCGTATTATTATAAATATTAAGAAAATAAATAAGGATATAAGTGAATTGATGGTTCACTTAAAGGAGTCTGACATGAATGCTAAAGTAAATATTTCTAATCGTGCTGGAGCAAGTTTCCCTGTACGTCGTATGGACTTTGAATTTGCTCAAGTCCCACGTTATTGGGCAAATTACGATGCAGGATTAACTCACTTTATGACAGCATTATCGGCTCTTTTTCCTGAAGGCGAGCAGTTCTTTGTAAATAGTACACGTGCAGTACGAAATGATCCAAAGCTTGCTGACCCGGCTCTTCAAAAAGAAATAAGTGCTTTTATTGGTCAAGAAGCTATGCATTCTAAAGAACATTTAGCATTTAACGCTTCTGCGCAAGCGTATGGATATGATGTTCGCAAAATGGAAAAGCAAACAGGTACAGTTATTAAAATGGGTACAGCAGTTGTAACCAAGTTAATGAAACCTTTTGGCTATACTAAAGAAATGATTGATTTGACAGGTACTTGTGCTTTAGAACATTTTACATCGACGATTGCCGCTGAACTTTTACAAAATCCTGAAATTCAGGCCATGTTCCAAGATGACACCATGTATCACTTATGGATGTGGCACGCAGTAGAAGAAAATGAACATAAAGCTGTTGCGTTTGATGTGTATACAAGTATGTATGGGCAAGGGCCAAAAGCTTATTTTATGCGCTCAACCGCTTTAATTATTGCGATGGCATTAATCTTCGCTACACAATCTTATTTTACTGCTAAGTTACTTAAGACTGATGACAAGCTAACATGGAAAGATACCAAATACATGCTTAAGTTCATGTATGGCCGTAAAGGTTTTATGACCCGTCAAATTCCAGAATTATTAGATTTCTTAAGACCAAAATTCCATCCAAATGATTCAGATACGACAGCTTTATTGGCCACTTGGCGTGAAAAGTTAGGGCTTTAAAAAACTGTCCGGAAAAAGAGCAATTTAATTGCTCTTTTTTTTTACTCGTTTTTTCTATTTAAGTTTCTATAATACGTTTACTTTGAAATCTAAAAATGTGCTGAAACTCATGATCCGTACTATGCAAGCCTCCGATATTGATAGTGTTGCCCAAATTGAGAAGCTTGTTCAAACACACCCATGGTCTAGGCAGCAATTTCTAGAATCTGTGAACTCTTATCAGTGTACGGTAATTGAGTTAAATAATAAGGTCGTCGGTTTTTGTATTTTACAACCTGTGTTAGATGAAGCGAACTTATTGCTTATGGCAATTGATCCTCAAATGCAAGGTAAAGGTTTAGGATATCAATTGTTGGAAACCTCGATTGAGCGGTTAGAAAATCAACCTGTACAAATTTTTCTAGAGGTTCGTGAAAGTAATAAAGCAGCCATTGGTTTATACGAAAAAACAGGTTTTCATCAAATTGATGTGCGTCGCAATTATTACCCAACTCAAGAGGGTGGGCGTGAAAATGCCGTTATTATGGTAAAAAGCTGTACCGACGATTTTGCGTCTTTATTCTAAAATGACTGTCTTGTTGTTTTAACAACAAGACAAAATCACATTACTTAATAATTAAATTATTCCATTCAGAAGGTAACGTTGTCATGAGAGAGTTACCTAACTGATTAATCTCCTCTGGCGATAATGATCTATTTAAGCGGCGCCATTGCCCATCTAATAAAAGTTCTAGTGGAGTATATTGAGACTTATAATTCATTTTAGCTGAGTGGGGTACCCAATAGCCTAAGTAAAGATATTCTAAACCAAGTGATTTTACATATTCGATCTGATTCAAAATTGAATAAACACCTAAAGATCTGCGGTGCTCGTCTGGGTCGAAAAATGTATAAACCGCAGATAATCCATCATCCATTAAATCACATGTAGAAACGCTAATTAGACGGTTATCTTTCCATAACTCTAAGAAGAAACTATCTGTACAACTATGAACTAGGAATTTTTCAAATTGATCTAAACTTGGTGGAAACATATCACCATCGGCATGGCGCTCGTTAATGTAACGTTCATATAGATCATAATGAATTTGTGCAGCTTGCCGTGTTGGCAGAACAGTCATGGTAAGGTCTTGATTCCGCTTCCATGCTTTTTTTTGCATGCTGTTCATTTGGAAATCGGCAACTGGAACACGACAAGACAAACACTGTCTGCATAAATGACATTCAGGACGATATACAAAGTCACCACTACGACGAAAACCTAATCGCGATAACTCTGAAAGAGTCACCACATCGATGCGATGAATCGGGTCTAAAAAGACCATACGTGCTGACTTATTTTCTAAATAGCTGCAATCGTGAGGTGGAGTAATATAGTACTGCAGATCATTTAAAAGGGACTTCGGGTGATATGATTTCATGATTGGTCCCTCCTGTTATCATTCCATTAATTTTGCATTTAATGCTATTGTTTTACTTGAAAATACACGTTCTTGATACTTTTTCCAATTGATAGAGGGGTGAATAATTACATCTTGTAACGATTTAAGATATTCCTGCCGAGAAAGTGTACAAGCCCCCAAGCTAATTAAGTGACTATTTACCAGTTGGCAGTCGACCCAAGGAAGCTGATTTTCTTGACCGATTAACATTAAAGTATAAAAAGCCATTTTAGAAACATCGGTTTGAGTACTAAACATAGACTCGCCAAAACAACCCTTACCAATCGTAACTCCATATAAACCGCCTACCAGCTGTTTGTCTTGCCAAACTTCTATGCTGTAGCCATAACCTGAATTAAACAACGCGCAGTAACCTTGAATAATATCTTCGCTAATCCAAGTTTCGTTAGCATAACTTCGAGGTAGTGAACATGAACGAATGACTTGTTCAAAAGCACGGTTTACCGTAATGGTGTAATCGTGCTTTTTCATGTTCCGAATGAGCGATTTACTTGGTTTATAGTTTTGAGGGTAAATCACACAGCGTGGTTCAGGACTCCACCAACAAATAGGTTCATCTTCATTAAACCAAGGAAAGAGTCCGTGAGTATATGCTTCATAGAGGGTAGAAGGGGAGAGGTCAGCACCAATGCAAATTAGACCATGACCATCTGGATCGGCTTCCTCTGGATCTGGAAAAATATATTGAGATAGAGGTAGTATGTTCATAAAACTAAAATAATGTGTGCTTAAGGGTTATGCTATAAAAATTAATTTGAGGCAGCCAGCAATTATTATAAATGATAAAAAAACAGCCGTTTTATAACGGCTGTTTGAAATATCTAAACTTAAAGATTATCTAGATATTTTTCTGCATCTAATGCTGCCATACAGCCTGAACCAGCTGAAGTAATGGCTTGACGGTAGATACTGTCAGCAACATCACCCGCAGCGAAAACACCTGCTACAGAAGTTGCTGTTGCATTACCTGAAGTACCGCTTTGTACTTGAATATAGCCATCACGTAAGTTCAACTGGCCTTCAAACATTCCAGTGTTTGGCTTATGACCAATGGCAACGAATAAGCCTTGAACTTGTACATCTTGTTTGCTTTCATCTTTTGTAGATTTTAAGCGAACACCTGTTACGCCAGTATTGTCACCAAGGACTTCTTCAACTTCATGATTCCAGATAATACTGATCTTGCCTTCTTTTTCTTTAGCAAATAAGTGATCTTGTAAAATCTTCTCAGAGCGTAAAGAATCGCGGCGATGAACCAGTGTTACATGTTCAGCAATATTTGATAAATAAAGCGCTTCTTCAACAGCGGTGTTACCACCACCTACAACCATTACTTTTTGGTTTTTATAGAAGAAGCCATCACATGTTGCACATGCGCTCACGCCTTGGCCCATAAACTTTTGTTCAGACTCTAAACCAAGATATTGAGCTGTCGCACCAGTTGCAATAATTAATGCATCACAAGTGTACTCATCCATATCACCTTTAAGAACAAAAGGACGTACATTTAAGTCCACTTCATTAATATGGTCATAGACGAGTTCAGTACCGAAGCGTTCAGCATGTGCTTGCATACGGTCCATTAAAGCAGGACCAGTCAAACCTTCAGGATCGCCCGGCCAGTTGTCAACTTCGGTTGTCGTTGTAAGTTGGCCGCCAAGTTGTAAACCAGCAATAAGTGTTGGTTTAAGATTTGCACGTGCTGCATATACAGCTGCACTATAACCCGCAGGACCAGAACCGAGAATAATTAACCGAGAATGACGAGCACTCATTGAGGGTATCCTTATTTATTTCGAGAATTTTGAAAATTATACGTGAAATTGCCGACCAATAGCGTGAAATCAATGTGGATAATATTGATCAGGACAATCGAATTAAGTTATATAACAATATAGAAGAGCCTTATGTTAACAACAACTGTAAAGAATCATGCACCTTTTTTGTAAGAACAGGTGCATAATATAAAGTTCATTCGTTGAAGATCTGAAATGTAGGTCTTCACATCTCTAAACCAATAATTAAATGGGTTACAGGACAGTATATGACTGCGGTGTCAAGTGTTTATGCACAGCGCTTATTGATGACATTATTCTTGGTCTCTTTTGGTATTTATATGTTTCTGGCGACAGTAACGTATACGCCATTTGATCCGGGCTGGATGCATATTTCAAGTGATACTCAGCAAGTATCCAATGCAAGTGGTATTGCCGGTGCATGGATTGCAGATTTGTTGTTTGGCTTTTTAGGTTGGGCAAGTTTACTTATTCCAATTTTCTTATTTGTTGAAGCTATTCAAGTCTGGTGGCCGCATAGTTTTCTAAACCGTCCATTCCGTTATGCTGCTCAGTTCTTCTTGATTCTTGTTGTGTCTAGTTTGCTTTACTTACACTGGAATGTACCTGCAGATACTTTAGATAATGCGGCAGGTGGGATTATTGGTTATGAATTAGGGCAGAGCTTATCTCAACTGTTAACAATTTATGGTGCGACCTTATTTTTATTGGTTTTCGGAGTGGTATTATTCACTTTGGCATTTGGGGTGCAGTGGAGCAAAACATGGGTTACGCTCAAAGCAATGCCGAGTTATTTACAAGATTTATTCTATAAGAATGTATCGCCAAATGAATCTGCTTATGATTTAACTACACAGCCTGCAAATAAAACAGCAACGGTAAAAGTTGCCGAGATGCCTAAAGCTGAAGTTAATGATGAAGCAGAGCTAAATGTTCAGCCAGAAAAAACTCAAGCCAAAGCTAGCTCTACACGACACGATGAAATGGCGGAGCGTTTATTTGCCGATGTGTTAGCGAAAGAGCAAAGTCAGTCTGAAACTGTTGAAGAAAAACCAGCGCCTCAGCCAGAAAACTTTGAGCGTACGCTTGAACAAGCTCAACAGCTTAAAAAAGACAGTGAGCGTTTAGTAGCGACAGGTGAGGTTTGGCGTGCCCTACAGCGCGATGATGCAAGTCATAAGCAAGAAATTGATGCACTGTTAAGAGCTGCGGATGATTCAAATGAACATCCAAGTCATGAGCAATTCCAAGAAACGGCTTATCAGGCTAAACAAGCACAACCTCAAGCATCGAATATTCATCAAGGCTTAGATTGGAATGATGATGAGATTTTTGATGAATTGCTTGCAGCAGTTCCAAATAGTAAAACTGCTACTGATGTACATACTCCGTTCGTTCAAGATCATCATGTTGAATCAGCAGTAGCACCGCAAACACCTCATCCATCAGTTGAAACATCTGCACCTGTATCAAATTTAAATCAGTCACCTAAAAACTTATCAAATGAACAAGTATTTGATGATTTTGATGACTTATTAATTGATGAAGATATTGCCCCAGCACCTCAATCGGTCAAAGCAAGTAGCTATGCGCAATCTTCAGCATTTGTAAAAGCTCCTATTCAAACTACGATTGGTGCAGAGAAGCTTTCAAAAGAAGAATTTATTGAAGCTTGGCAAGAAACTGCTGGAAAGCCAGAAGACAATCTTGAGGATGAATTCGATTTTGATGCGCCATTAACAGATGCATCAGGTCGACCAATGTCGCGTGCAATGCAGGTAGCCAAAAAGCGTTTAGATTTACCAACATTACCGGGCTTTGAATTACTTGATAAGGTTGACCCAAATAAGAAAGTTAACTTTACCGAAGAGCAGCTTTCGCGTTTGTCTGAATTGCTTGAGATTAAATTACAAGAATTTAATGTGAAGGCGCAGGTTGTTGAAGCTCAGCCGGGTCCAGTTGTTACACGTTTTGAATTAGATTTAGCACCGGGTGTGAAAGCATCTAAAGTGACTAATATTTCCCGTGACTTGGCGCGCTCAATGTCTATGGCATCAGTACGTGTTGTGGAGGTTATTCCGGGTAAACCATATATTGGTATTGAAGTACCAAATAGTGCCCGTGAAATGGTACGTTTAATTGAGCTGTTGGAAACACCAGCATATCGTGACCCAAGTGCTCTGATTAGTATGGCAATGGGTAAAGATATTTCGGGTAATCCGGTACTAACAGACTTGGCAAAAGCACCGCATATGTTAGTTGCGGGTACAACTGGCTCGGGTAAATCTGTTGCCGTTAACTCAATGATTTTGTCGATGTTACTTAAATATACGCCAGATCAATTACGTTTAATTTTAATTGACCCGAAACAGCTTGAATTGGCTAACTATAACGATATTCCGCATTTATTAACGCCTGTAGTCACTGACATGAAAGATGCAGTTAGTGCATTAAACTGGTGTGTAAATGAAATGGAACGCCGTTATAAGCTTATGTCGTTCCTTAAAATTCGTAAGTTAAGTGACTACAACCGAAAAGTTGAAGAAGCAATTGCGAATGGAGAAGACTTGATTGATCCAACATGGAAACCAAGTGATTCAGCGACACAAGAGCGTGCACCTCGTTTAACGCCATTACCATCAATCGTGATTGTGGCAGATGAGTTTGCCGACATGATCATGCAGGTAGGCAAGAAAGCAGAAGAAATGATTACGCGTTTGGCGCAAAAATCTCGTGCTGCTGGTATTCACCTGTTACTTGCAACTCAGCGTCCATCGGTAGATGTTATTACGGGTCTTATTAAAGCCAATATTCCAACGCGTGTAGCTTTACGTGTAAACAGTAAAATTGACTCACGTACTATTTTGGATGCAGGTGGTGCAGAAGACTTGTTAGGCCATGGTGATATGCTGTTCTTAGGGCCAGGTAAAATTGAGCCAGAACGTGTACATGGTGCATTTATTAGTGATGATGAAGTTAACCGTATTTGTGATGCATGGCGTGAACGTGGTGAACCAGACTACGTAGATGAGATCTTAACACCATTTGATGAAGAGCCAGCTTCGCGTGGCTTTGAAGAGGGTGATGGTGCTTCAGACCGTGATGCCCTTTATGATCAATGTGTATCGTTTGTCCTAGAAACTCGTAAGGCATCTACATCATCATTACAGCGTAAGTTTAGCTTAGGTTATAACCGTGCTGCCCGTATTATCGACCAAATGGAAGAGAACGGTATTGTGAGTGCTATGGGCGCCAATGGTAAGCGAGATATTTTAGTTTAATATCTACATTTAAAATTAAGCCTCTTCGGAGGCTTTTTTTATTGTTAAAAATAATCATTATTCAGTTGTAGTTTAAGATTTTATCAAATAGTAAAAAATGCTAATGTGTGCTTCTCAATAAAAAACAATGAAACAAATCAGGAGGACAACATGTTAGTCGCGTTAATTACATTAGCTTTTATTCATTTTTGTGCGCTTATTACTCCAGGGCCTGATTTTTTTCTGGTATCACAGACCGCAGTGAGCCGCTCTCGTAAAGAAGCCATGTTGGTTGTGGCAGGAATAACAGCAGGTGTTATGTTTTGGGCTTCTTTAGCACTGATGGGCTTAAATATTATTTTTGAGAAAATGGCATGGTTAAAGCAAGGGTTACTCATCGCAGGTGGTTTGTACCTATGTTGGTTAGGCTATCAAATGTTGCGTTCAGCATTTTCAAAAGATCAGCAGCAAGAGGTGACAACTGTTGAGTTGCCTAAAGCACCTTACTTATTTTTTATGAAAGGATTACTTACCAATTTATCGAATCCTAAAGCCGTGATTTATTTTGGTAGTGTGTTTTCTTTATTTTTAGCTAACCCTCAGCTTGATCAAGTTCATTGGTTACTGTTTATTATTGTGTCGGTTGAAACGATTTTATGGTTCTGCTTTGTGACTTTTATTTTCTCATTACCGAGTTTTAGAGTAGCTTACCGTAATTTTTCAAAATGGATTGATGGGATTTCAGGTGGTATTTTTACCGTATTTGGTATTTTCTTGATTGGAAATCGATAACTCCAGACAATAAAAAAAGCCTCTTAAAGAGGCTTTTTTTATTCTTAAGCTTAAGCAAACTTTGCTAAAACTTCTAAAAACGGCGCTGATTGACGCGGAAACTTAGCAATCACGTCATGAATGCGTTCGCCTTCAGGATTTGTTGCATTGATATCTCGCCCATCTGCAACGAATTTAGTCAAAAGACGTTCATAGTCATTTGGACGCATATGTTTGAAAGCATGGTAGAGCACATGAAAGTCTGCGTTCACACCATTTGGAGGAAGTTGGTTGAGGTAGGCAAAAACACGCTCATCGGACCATTCTTCATTGAAAGTTGCTGGCTGTGATAATGCCATGACAATCTCCTCATTTTAAAAAAGGCAAAATAACTTGCGTTATTTTGCCTTGATTCTGATTTATTGAATAGTCAGAAATAGAATTATCGTTCTTCAGGTAAATTGATATTCATTTCTAACATTTCGATATTTGCTTCAGAACGAACTTGCATTTGGATATGCTGTTCGCCTACGCCGCTTACATAGCGACTGACCACCTGCATGATTTCTTTCTTCATTTGGTCAATCTTGTCTTGGCTTAAACGACGGCCTAAACCTTGTTCTGATGCAACAATAACTTTTAAACGATCTTTGGCAGTTTGAGCACTTGATGGTTTTTCTTCACTGCTAAATAATTTACTCCAGAATCCTGCCATATCTACGCTCCAAATAGTCGTGCTAACCAGCCTTTAGGTTGAGCTGTGATGTGTCGATAAGGGCGGTCTTCGCCAAGAAAGCGAGCAACCAAGTCATCATACGCTTGGCCAGCTTTAGTTTCTGAGTACAGAATAACTGGCTTACCTTCGTTTGATGCTTGTAATACACTTGGACATTCAGGAATAACACCTAATGTCGGTACGCGTAAAATATCTTTAGAAATATCATCAATCGTCAGCATTTCCTGACGGTCAGCACGTTCAGGGTTAAAACGTGTAATACATAAATGCTTACGTATACGTCCTTCGTTGTGTTCAACTTTTTTAGTTTTGCTGTCTAACATTCCGATGATGCGGTCAGAGTCACGTACTGAAGAAATTTCAGGGTTTGTCACAATGATTGCTTCATCTGCATGGTACATTGCTAAAATCGCACCACGCTCGATCCCCGCAGGTGAGTCACAAATAATGTAATCAAATTCTTGAGAAAGCTCATCAATTACACGAGCAACACCTTCGTCGCTCAAAGCATCTTTATCACGGGTTTGTGAAGCCGGCAAAATGTAAAGGTTTTCGATATCTTTATCGCGAATAAGGGCTTGTTGCAGACGTGCTTCATTATTAATTACATTGACGAAATCATAAACAACACGACGCTCACACCCCATGATTAAATCAAGGTTACGTAAGCCTACATCAAAGTCAATCACAACAGTTTTATGACCACGAAGGGCTAAACCTGTTGCAAAAGATGCACTCGTTGTAGTTTTACCTACACCACCTTTGCCTGATGTTACGACAACAATTTTGGCCACCGAATCCACTCCTATTATGGTCATACATACACCCTTAAAAGGGCTGTTTTTTGGTGATTTGCTTAATAAACTAAAGTTCTAGAGCTTCAAATTCAAGCTCTTGCTTTTCATTTAAATAAATATGTACTGGCTTTTTTACCACATGTTTAGGGATATCATCTGCGACACAATATGTTCCGGCAATGGAAACGAGTTCAGCCTCTAAAGATTGGCAAAAAATGCGTGCAGCAGCGTGCCCACCCGCACCAGCAATGACTCTACCACGAACCGTGCCATAAATATGTATATTTCCTGAAGCAATCACTTCAGATCCACTATTCATGCCAGCTTTTAAAATAATATCGCCTTGGTCTTGTACAAGAGATTGGCCTGTACGCAAAATTTCATCATGATAAGAGGTAATATGGGCAACTGCATTATTATTTAGTGGTTTTTTTGTTTCTGTTGAGGCTTGTGCAGGGGCAGCTTTCTCTACAATTGCAACTTGCTCCGCAGTTGCTTTAATGCGTTGTAATGGCTGGTCTGCCGGTAATACAGGGAACTGAATGGCGCGTGCTTCATCACCTAAAATACCGTCAATAACCGCCATAGGCTGTAAACCTAAGCTGACTAACAACTGAATTAAAGCAATGAGCTCTTGCTCAACAGTACTATCTATAATAACGACAGTTCCCTGATAGGAACCTTCATTTAGAATATTTGATAATTGCTGGCGGATCACATCATGATCATTCGTATCGAAGGTTATCCTGCTAAAGTTAACCATTCTGCCGGTAATCCGGATATCAGCCATAAGTCTTCCTTCAAGGCGTTAAAACGAGCTGTAATATCGTTAAGTTTATTGTAAATAGAGCAAATGCTAGAACAAATCGTGCCAATTCTCTAGCGTGTTTCATAAAAAATTAAGTAAATGCTTATTCTTTGATTCGATCATGCTCCGCAAGGGTTTGTTGCCACTGTTTGACTTTAACTTGTTTGCGAATTGCTTCGAGACTTTCAAACACTACAGACTCTACAAGTTGTTCAAGCTCACGGTTATTAATATTCACGTTACTTATTTTTTCTGAAATTAATTGATAAGTTGCATTGGGCTGTTCTTTTGACCCTTCAATTAAAGGTTCAATTAAACCTGCACTGATATTTTCCCCAAGTCTTTGACCAATACTTTGTATTTGCTGTTCAATACGGCCTCCGACTAAAGGAATTAAGCGTAATAATTGGGTTAATTCTGGCGTATCTTCTATGGCTTGATCAACAATTTGTCCAACACCTTTTGTAATTGCGGGCTTTTGTTCTTTTAATGCTGTAGCTAAGGATTCTTGTAATATGGAGGTCAGGGTAACCGTAAATTGTTCACGATGATGGTTAACCAGCTCATGAATAATTTGCTTATGTGTTGAGCTTGTTTGAAGCTCATTACGAATGCCATCAATAACCGTAATAACCACGCGATCAGATAGCTCTTCCATAACGACACGATAATAAAATAAACCGTTTTTTCTCCAGCTTTCAGGAATAACCGGATAGCCTAATTCATATAAGCGATAGGCAATAATGCCGGCACGAAACAAACGTAAAAAACGCAATTGCGGAATGATGGCTAAAATTTCATACCAGTGAATAAATGGAAAGAAGAACCAACGTTTATGGTGTTTATAAACAATAGAAATGCCCCAACGGACAAAAAATTCAGTAATTAAAAAGCCAATAAACCAAGCTTCTGTCGTAATTACCCATGGGTGTAAATAGGTTTTATAAAAGCTGAGTACTTGGGGCAAGTGAATATGTTCGAAAAACCATGCCCCAATACTGCTCATTAAAAAGAAATTTGCTGCAAGACAGAACAGATTGAAAATAATAATAAACACCATAAAGATGTCATAAATCAAAAACAGCTTAAATGAAATGCTGTTTGGGTCCATATGATAATATTGTGCTTGTTTTCTGGAACTGTTTTGCATAGCTGTAAATGCTTTTAATGAGTTGAAGTAGTATATCGAGCTTTCATTTGTTCGATGAGTTGATCTTTTTCAGTCCAGAGTTCATGTACCCATTGTTGAAAACGCTCACGGTAAACTGGGTCATCTTCGTAGTTACCGCCGAGTACCCAAGCTGGTATTTCAATTTTACGAAGATTTACCGCAATTTGTGAAACATCACCTAACCAGAAATCGCCATAACCTGGTACACCGTCAGGGTAAACAATCGTCATATCAACTAAAGCATCAATTTTGTCGCCTAAAATATTTAAAGCCAGTGCCAAACCACCTGCTTTAGGTTTTAGTAAGTGTTTATATGGCGAATTTTGTTGATCATGTTTTTCCTGAGTAAAACGTGTACCTTCCAAATAGTTTAATAATGTAAAAGGCTGGCTTAAGAGCTGTTCGCATGCTTTACGTGCTTCCATCATATCGCGGTCTTTTAATTCAGGGTTTTTCGCGATTTTCTCTTTGGTATGACGTTTCATCATTGGGAAGCCTAAAATTTTAAAGGCTTGACCAACGAATGGAATAAAGATGAGTTCCCACTTGGTAAAAAAACGGGTAAGTGGCATACGGGTTAAGCCGAAATACTGGTTTACAGTCGTATCAACCCAACTTTGATGGTTACAAGTCATTAAGTAACGGCCTTGCATACTTAAATCAAGACCTTCGTCGATCGTAATGTCCCATTTTAAATTAGGTAGAACATGGTCAATGAGCCAATTGTTGACACTGAGCCAGCTATTTGTAATTTGAATGTTGGTTTCATCTACTTTGGATGATTTTTTAAATAACTTGGTTAAACCCAAAGCCAATACAGGTGGTCCATGAAAAAAGGTGCTACCTGTAATGACTGTACCGACAGTGAGTCCACGTGTAATTTTTTTTAGCGCAGATTGCTTATTGGGTGCAGTTGACATATAAATGGCCCCGAATATCCAAAATCCATAGAAAGTTGTTCAACTATAACTATCATGAAATGAAATACAACGGTATCTTAGACAACAATGAAGAAATTGTGATGAGTGCACGTCTTAAAGTGCATCAAAATATTACAAAAAACTAACTAAACTGTTTATTATTAACAAAATATCAATGTTTTATACTTCCTTTTTGTTTCATTATTCATCCAGACAACAAAACACACAAAGTGAGGAGGCATGCAATGCGTGCATTAGTTATTTCAACAGTCGTAGGGGCAGCAGTAGTACTTTCTGGTTGTCAGACAACAGGTAACAACCTTGGTGGAATTGAATACGATAAAGCCGCATTAGGTACATTAATCGGCGCAGCAGGAGGTTATGGTATTTCTAAATCAAGTGCAAACTCTAGCCGTCAAAACAACCGTGCTGCGGCAATCGGTGCAGTTCTTGGTGCAGCTGGTGGTTTATATCTTGACCAAAAAGAGAAAAAATTACGTGAACAAATGGCGGGTACTGGTGTAGAAGTAGGCCGTAACCCAGATGGTTCTGTTCAATTGATCATGCCTGGTAGCATCACTTTTGATACGAACAAATCAAACATCAAGCCAAACTTCTATGCAACTTTGGACAAAGTAGCGCAAACATTGGCTGAAGATAACAAGAGTGCGATTTTAGTTACTGGTTACACAGATAACACTGGTAATGACTCTATCAACATTCCATTATCTCAAGCACGTGCTCAATCAGTTAAAATCTATTTAGCTGGTAAAGGCGTTTCTTCAAGCCGTATCGATGCACAAGGTTATGGTTCTTCTAACCCAATCGCAGACAACTCAACTGCTTCTGGTCGTGAACAAAACCGTCGTGTAGAAATCAGCATTTATGCTAAACAATAAGATTTAATTTATTGTTTCAAAAACCACCTTCGGGTGGTTTTTTTATGGGTGCAGTACAAGAAATAATCACGACATTCTGCGGTGCATAAATTGCATTATTAGACATCATTTATACATATCCGTAGATTTACTATTGGGATTCTAAAAAAGAGATGACTATAATCATGCTCGAAAAATTAAGAGGTAATACACGATGTCATCTGCCAGTCAATTGAACGACAAGCAAGAAGAAGCCATGAAATATACTCAAGGCCCTTTATTGGTGCTTGCTGGTGCTGGTTCAGGTAAAACATCGGTAATTACTCGTAAAATTGCCTATTTGGTGCAACATTGCCGTATTCCAGCGCATCGTATTACAGCGATGACCTTTACTAATAAAGCTGCACGTGAAATGAAAGAGCGTGTAACCAAGCTTTTATCACGCGAGGAAGCAAAAGGTTTATCAGTCTCGACTTTCCATACTTTTGGTTTAAATCTTTTACGTTTAGAACTTAAAAATTTACCTTTAAAAGCCAATTTTTCGATTTTGGATGCAGATGACTGTAAACGTATTTTGATGGACCTGATGCATCGCGATAATTTATCAGGTGCTGAGAGTAAAGAGTTAATTGCCAAGGCAATGAAGAAAATCTCAGATTGGAAAAATGATCTGATTTTGCCAGAACAAGCACATTCGACGTGTGAAACACCCGAAGATGTTCAATTTGCCCATCTTTACCAACTTTATGAGCGTAATTTACGTGCCTACAATGCAGTCGACTTTGATGATCTAATCGTTATGCCAACACGATTACTGCAAGAAAATGCAGAGGTACGTGATAAGTGGCAAAACCGTGTTCGTTATTTATTGGTCGATGAATATCAAGATACCAACACTGCACAATATATTTTAGTGAAACTATTGGTTGGTGTAATGGGGCAGTTTACTGCCGTTGGTGATGATGACCAGTCGATTTATGCATGGCGAGGGGCGAAGCCTGAAAACATGGCTTTGCTTAAACAGGATTTTCCAAATTTACATATTATTAAGCTTGAGCAAAATTACCGTTCGACCAGCCGTATTTTGAAAGCTGCAAACTGTGTGATTCAAAATAACCCGCATATTTTTGATAAGAAATTGTGGAGTGATAAAGGCCATGGCGAGGTCATTAGAATTATTACTTGTCGTAATGATGACGATGAAGCTGAACGCGTAGTTAAAGACTTGCTGACTCATAAACTGATGAATGGTAAGAACTGGAAAGATTACGCTGTGTTATACCGTGGAAACTTTCAGGCGCGTGTATTAGAAACCCAGCTTCGCCAAATGCAGATTCCGTATAAGCTCTCTGGTGGTACATCATTCTTTGCTCGTGCAGAAATTAAAGACGTAATGAGCTACTTGCGTCTTATTATTAACCCTGAAGATGACAGTGCTTTCTTACGTATTATTAATACCCCTAAACGTGCGATTGGCCCAGTTACTCTTGAGAAGCTAGGATTATTTGCGCAAGAAAATAATTTGTCTTTACTTGGTGCCTCTTCCGACCAGCGTTTAAGTATGGTGCTTCCTAAAAAGGCAGAAACTCAATTACATGAGTTTGCTGACTTTATCGCAACGTTTACTCGTGAGTTGTTAGAAGACGATGAGCCTGTACCTAAAGTTCGTCAAATGATGAATGAGGCAGGTTATATCGACTATATTCGCGAGCAGTCTGCAACACCTGCTCAAGAGAAAAGTAAGCTTGATAACATCGAGAATTTATTTACCAGTATTCAAAATCTGATTAATCGTGCAGAAGATGTTGATGAAAAGAACATTGAAAGCGTTATTCGAAAACTGGTCTTGCTCGATTTGTTAGAACAACAGCAAGAAGAAGAGGACACTGACAAAGTAAACCTACTTACTTTGCATGCAGCAAAAGGTTTGGAGTTCCCATTTGTGTATATTATGGGACTTGAAGAAGAGCTTTTACCGCATAAGAACTCGATTGCAGCTGAAACCATTGAAGAAGAACGCCGTCTTATGTACGTGGGAATTACCCGTGCGCGTCAAGGCTTAACTTTAACTTTGGCAGAACAGCGTAAAAATGGTGGTCAAATGAAACAAATGACCCCAAGCCGTTTCCTTGATGAGCTTCCACAAGACGAGCTCGAATGGTTAGGGCGTAAAAAGAAAATTGCAGCAAATGTTGACCCTAAAGAACAGGCTCAACAATATTTGGCAAATTTAAAAGCTTTATTAAAGCGTTAATTTTTTTTAATTTTTAGGAAATCTCATGAAAGTTCAAGTTAAATTGCTCGATCCACGTTTAGGTAAAGAATGGCCTTTACCTTCGTATGCAACAGCAGGATCAGCAGGTTTAGATTTACGTGCCTGTTTAGATGAAGCAATTGATATTGAACCAGGCCAAACTGTATTAGTTAAAACAGGTATGGCAATTTATATTCATGATGTGAATTTTGCTGGTTTAATTTTACCGCGTTCAGGTTTAGGCCATAAACACGGCATTGTTCTTGGTAACTTGGTCGGATTAATTGACTCAGACTATCAAGGCGAATTGATGGTTTCAGTTTGGAACCGTGGTCAAACCACTTTCCGTTTAGAACCAGGTGAACGTTTAGCACAATATGTTTTAGTCCCAGTTGTTCAGGCTGAGTTTGAACAAGTAGAGGAATTTGAAGAAACTTTACGCGGTGCTGGTGGCTTTGGTCACACTGGTAAACAATAATTAACTTATAAAAAATAATGAAAAGAAACGCCTGTTTTACAGGTGTTTCTTTTTATACCTTGAATGTTACAATGAATTATATTACAACACGCTTTACTCATACTCTTTTAACTTTTTTAGCAAATACCTTTTTGAATACTCTATATTTTTGCGATAGATCAGATTGATCTTTAAATAGAAGATACGCTATGAATGTAAGACACTCATTCCCAAAAAATATTTTCCGTGCTTACGATATTAGAGGCAAACTTTCTTATTTAACTACGGATGTCGTCCGTTCAATTGCCTATGGATTGGCACAACAATATAAACAAGCAGAACAAACTCAACTGGTCATTGGTTATGATGCCCGTCTCACAAGCCCAGCTTATGCGCATTTAATTGAAGAGATATTAGTAGAGCAGGGCCTCAAAGTTACAAACATTGGTTGCTGCTCAACTCCGATGATGTATTACATTGCACGTGAGTTTGGCGGTAATGGAATTATGGTGACAGCTAGCCATAATCCAAAATCAGATAATGGTATTAAGTGGATTTTAAGAAGCGAACCTCCATCTCCAGAAATGATTCAGCAAGTCGGTGAGTTCGCGCAAACTTATGTTCCTACTCATCCGATTTCATTATTAGAATTATCAACCCCTCAATTTAAATCAGAATTTTGCAAAAAATATCAGCAAGCCATCTTTGAAGACATTCAACTCAAACGTCCATTAAAAGTAGTGCTGGATGGTTTACATGGTTCGGCAGGGCACTGTGCGAAACTGGTACTCGAAAAGATGGGCTGTGAGGTTATTGCCTTACGTACGGCGCCAAATGGTGAATTCCCTGATCATGCGCCAGACCCTTCACATGCTGCACATTTGAAAGAGTTGCGTAAAACAATTGTTGAACAAAGTGCAGATATTGGTATTGCGCTTGATGGTGATGGTGACCGCGTCGTATTACTCGATGAAAAAGCCAACATACTTACAGCTGATCGGTTACTGTCGCTATTTGCGCAAATGTGTCTGGAACAGCAGCCCCATAAAGAAATTGTATTTGATGTGAAATGTTCGCTTATGGTTCAAAGAACCGTAGAGCGACTCGGTGGTAAACCGAAAATGATTCGTACGGGTAGCAGTTTCCTCCGTTCATACTTGTCTAAGTCCAAAGGCCTAGCCATTTTTGGTGGCGAATATGCTGGCCACTATGTGTTTAATGACGGACGTGGTTTTGGGTATGACGATGGTATATATGCGGCACTGCGTGTAATGGAATATTTCACCGAGTCTAATGCGGCAACAGTTTCGGATTTATTTTCTATTTATCCTGAAAGATGCTGTACCGAAGATACCTATATCAGTACTCACCAATCAGATCCTAAGCATGTACTACAAGACATTGAAATTTTGAGCCATCGTTTAGGCGCTCATATTAGTAAAATTGATGGCGTACGTCTTGATTTTGATGATGGTTTTGGCATTATTCGAGCATCAAATACGGGTGAGTATTTTACCGTAAGATTTGACGCTGATAGTCCTTTGCGTTTAAAGGAAATCCAGCAAAAATTTATTGATATGTTGCAAGAGCGTTACCCGCAAATTGCACAAGAACTTTCTGAGGCCTAATAAGGAGAGGCGCAATGCCACAAGATCAGCATCTCGGCGTCGACAAAGCAAAAATCTTGATTGAAGCTTTGCCATATATTCAACGTTTTTCTGGTAAGACGCTGGTGGTGAAATACGGTGGTAATGCGATGACTGATCCGGAATTGGAAAGTTCATTTGCTCGCGATATCGTTTTACTTAAAACTGTGGGCTTAAACCCGGTTGTTGTACATGGTGGTGGCCCACAAGTTGACTCTTTCTTGAAGCAATTAGGCCGTGAGTCTGACCGTATTGACGGTATGCGTGTGACCGATGAAGCCACTATGGAAGTGGTTGAAATGGTATTAGGTGGTAGCGTAAACAAATCCATTGTTAATTTAATTAATAAACATGGTGGACGTGCGATTGGCCTCACGGGTCAAGACGGCAATCTTTTACGTGCCCGTAAATTATTAATGGAAAAGCACGAAGAAGACGGTTCTATCAAACATATCGACTTAGGTATGGTGGGTGAAGTGACTGGGGTAAAAACAGACGTATTGGAGATGTTTACTCAAAGTGACTTTATTCCTGTTATTGCTCCTTTAGGCGTTGATGAAAAAGGTAATACTTACAACATTAATGCTGACTTAGTAGCTGGCAAGGTTGCTGAAGCACTGGGCGCAGAAAAATTAATTCTGCTTACGAATATTACCGGCGTATTAGATGAAAACAAAAATCTCTTAACCGGATTAACCACACAAGAAGTTGACCGTTTAATTGAGACAGGTGTGATTTACGGCGGAATGATTCCTAAAGTAGGTTGTGCATTAGATGCTGTAAAAGGCGGTGTTGTGAGTGCTCATATTGTTGATGGCCGTGTACCGCACGCGACATTACTTGAAATCTTTACAGATCATGGTGTAGGTACGCTTATTTCTAACCGTACTCATTCAGCCCACTAAAATTATTATTTTCATTAAAAGATCACGCTAAGTGGTCTTTTTTTATGCCATTTAATTTTGGTCATTTTTTTGTCATGAGCTTTGACTAGTGTAGGGGGTGTCACTAGGAGCGTTCATTATGCTGGAAAAATTTAATCAATATCGCCAAACGTGGACTTTACCTCTAAATCGCCATAAGGCTACGAATCAAACACAATTTCGCTTTGAATGGGTTGATAATTTAAAAGAATTACAAGATGTACAACGGTTTCGTGCACAACAATTTAGTAAACAGTTCGGTATTCATTTTGAAGATAACTTAGATCAAGATATTTACGACTTTAGCTGTGAGCATGCAGTATTACGTGAGAAATGGACGGGAGAGATTGTAGCTTATACACGCCTCAAACTCTTTCAGGGCCATGAAATTGCACAAAGCTATAGTGCTCATGAATTTGATATTGTTCCCCACTTATCACATTTGCCAAATGTATTAGAAATAGGGCGTACCTGTGTACATCCGCGTTTCCGTAATGGAAAGGCCCTTTCAACGTTATGGTTGAATCTTGCACCTAAAGTTTTGTGGTCAATGCGCGCTAAATATTTAATGGGCTGTGTCAGTATTCATCTGCAAGATAACTTGGCCAGAGCGTACTATACGCACCGTCAGATTCAGCAATTACCAGACAGTAAAACCATCGATATTCGTTCTAAAAAAATTTATGAACCTGAATATCCTGAGTTTAGCTTTCCTCAAGATGAGCGCATGCCGAAACTGTTTCAAATGTATTTGAGTATGCAGTCTAAACTATCTAAAGATGCCTTTTTTGATGCTGAATTTAACTGTCTCGACTATTTTGTATTTTTGGAAGTGAATAAAATCGCAACTTCTTTTGTAATGAACAAAATGGCTCAGCGATAAAGATATCTTATATTTTGTAATAGCGAGCGCATATTGGGATTTACAAGCTATTTTACTCTCATGCACAATAGTATGTATGAGGTAATGAAGCGAAAAGTTTAAAACAATATGTGCCAGCTATTAGGAATGAATTGTGCAACACCAACGGATATCACTTTTTCTTTCCGTGGTTTTTCACAGCGCGCAGGAATTACCTCTGACCATAGTGATGGTTTTGGTATAGCCTTTTTTGAAGATAAGGCATGCCGATTATTTGTAGACAACCAGTCTGCAGTTGAATCACCAATTGCTGATCTTATACGTAATTATCCTATCAAATCACGTAACGTAATCGCGCATATCCGTAAGGCAACCCAAGGCAAAATTACACTTGAGAACTCACATCCTTTTATTCGTGAGCTATGGGGACGTCACTGGATTTTTGCTCATAATGGCGATTTACATGATTTTAATCCACCCTTGAGTGGGCGTTTTACACCAGTAGGAAATACTGATAGTGAAAGAGCATTTTGTTATTTATTAGACCAGCTTGTAGAAGTATTTGGCTATGAAGAACCAAGTCTTGAACAGATATTTGAAGTGCTAGAGAAAATTTCTCCACAAATTGCAGAATATGGCACATTTAATTTCTGTTTATCTAATGGCAAAGCTTTATTTAGTTATGCAATTACTAAATTGCATTGGCTCGTTCGTGAATATCCATTTAATAATGCGCATTTAATCGATTTAGATGTCGAAGTCGATTTTAGTCAAGTAACGACTCCTGAAGATCGGGTTGCAGTAATAACCACTGAGCCTTTAACACATAATGAAACTTGGACAGCATATCAACCTGGTGAAATGATTTTATTTCAACATGGCCAGCCTATAAAAAAAGCAATAACACATGTTGAAAGATTAATACGTGAAGAAAAAAATCCTGAACTTAAACGTATTACTCGTGCAGATCAGTATTAAATCTTCAGTAAAAATAAATGTAATTGCTTGACTAATATATATTTCACTTAATTAACAATAAAGTATTTTGTTTAAAAAATACTTTATTGTTTTAGTTGGTTAATATTATTAAATATTTTATAAATCAAAAACTTAATTAATTATTTATTTTTATTTATATAAAGCCGACAAAATAGGTTTGTTTTTATTTATACCCTTTAAAGATAAGATGCGTTTTATGCAACAGTCATTGAACATCATTGGGGGTGGTGTATGAAAATGAAATGGGCTTCAGAATATAATACGGGTATTGATGTTATTGATGAGCAACATAAACGAATACTCGATTATATTAATGAGATTGATGATGTAAAAGATGATGAAGATAGACGTCGTATTAAAGATGTTTTAGACAATATTATCGATTATACACAGTCACATTTTACCTTTGAAGAAAGTTTGCAAGAAGAAGCTGATTATAAATATAGAGTACCTCATAAACGCGTACATGATTTGTTTATTAAAAAAATAGAGTTATATCGTGAGCGTTTTGAAATGGGGCATACTATAGAAGCTGAATTACAAGAAATTTTGGCTAAATGGTTAATTAGACCTCTTGCGAAAGTCGTTATTGCAAGTTCATCCGATTTACCAGTGCAGCGATTAAGTTAATGCGTAAACCGAATCTTTTCCGTCTATTTCGATAGCGTTCACTTAATATTCTAAATGTTTTCAATTGACTATTAATATGTTCGATCACAACTCGTATTTTTCCAATCATTTTATTGTACTTTTTCTCAACATCAAATAAGGGTAAATTCTTCTTTTTCTTTATTGGCATCAATAATTTAAAGCCATCTTGCTCTAATCCGTAGTACCCTAAATCGGTCATAACATATTTACAATGTTTGAATTTTTTAACCGTTCTTCTTGCCAATTTAATGTCATGCTGACTGCCATTCGATATATCTAGCCCTATGATTTGTTTGCTGTTCGGATGATAGATCACTTGTGCTTTTAGCGTATGTTTCTTCTTTTTACCACTGTAGAACTTACTCTGATTTTTTTTCGGACGTTCTATTGAACATTCTGTCGCATCAATAATGACCCAGTTAAACTGTTCGTCTGCTGTGGTAATGCTTCGTTTTGGCAGAGTAAACCGTCTTGATTTCATCAATGCATCTTCAACCTTTTTAATGGTTCGATTCACATTACTTTCAGCGATATGGTAATTTGCAGCCAACTCCAATTGAGTGCTGTAATTCCGTAAGTAATTGAGTGTTAATAATAATTGATCCTCTATAGCTAAAGTATGAGGACGCCCAGATTTCTTTTTAAGTGATTCTACTTCTTTTAAAACTTCGATCATTTCACTAAAAACTGGTCGAGGTACACCAACCAAGCGCTGGAATTCAGAATCTGAAAAACGATTTAATTTCTGATATCTCATGAAATTTAGATTGAGGTGGTTTTTACTTTCGCAAGAGGTCTATTAATCATATTCAACATGATGATGCTGATTATGTAGGGGCAGTAAAAGAAAATATGATGGGGATTATTAGAGAAAAAGAAAAGAAGAAAGGAAAGAACTGGTTCGCCCGTTTTTTCTCATAAATTTAACTCGAAAAACTCTAATATACAGTTAGCGCGGCAAACTATCGTTTCGGTGGTTTGCTTTTTTTATTGTGCAGACTTTGATTTTCATGCATGAGACGGGCAAAATATCTAAAGACTTTTTCAAGGAATGCATAATGCAGGACATACCTATGTCACGTTGGTTATCGCCTCTTATGGCGTTTTGCTTATCTTTTGTCATCATGGCCACTTTGGCACCAACCATGGGCATCCAGATTGATCGTCAGCTCGATTTCTGGTTATTGTGGTTTGGCACAATGTTGTTATTGGCATTACCAGTTTGTTATTTGGAAATTGCTTTAGCAAAACGATCTAAAACAACCGCTTTAAATGCGTTATCGAGTTTAACTCGTGAAGCAGATAGTTCACCTAAATGGCGCGTGGTTGGCTGGCTTGCTGTTGTTTTTATTCCTTTCTTAGCGAGTAATGTACTGAGCACTGCAAGCAATATATTAGTTGCGCAGTTTGCCCCAGGCGTTTCCGGTCAAATCATTTTTGCGGGCCTTGCAGTTGCTGCCTTGGTCTTATCATTTATTCCTCGTCAAATTCTTGTTTTGTTAATGACCATAGGGGTAATCGCTTCTATTGTGTTGGCAAATATGATGGGTACCACGTTACAGCCTTGGCATTGGACCAATGTAGAGTTTAAAGAGTGGGGTAATGCAACCGTACTTGCACTTGTAGCGAGCGGGTTAGGTTTAGGACTTTACTGGCAAAATAGTGTTGGCACTGTTCAGACTCAAGAAGGTGCAACGAAAACTGTTCTTCCAATTTGGTTGGCTCAGCTCATTGCTGTAATTGCTTTTGGTTTCTTCTCGCTTCAAGCTCAATTACCAGTCCTTACGTGGATATTTACTGGCGTGATGACATCAGCATTATTTGTGCAGTTAGCAAGAGAACAACTTGCTCAGCGTCAGCTTATGCCTGTTTTACAATGGGTGATTCTTATTGTTGCGATTGCAGTTTGGGCTGTGCCTGAACTTCATAACTTATTTACGTTGATTCTTATGCTTTGGGGCTTACTCATTAGTTTGATCTATGCAATTTTTGCAGGTTGGATTATGAAAATTAGTCACTTACGTAAATCGATGAATTTCAGCAATGAGCTTTTCTATAACTTATGGCGTATTGCTGTACGTATTGTGTTGCCACTTTCAATTATTGTGGCAATGATTGCTGTAATTGGGCAAAGTATCTAATGGAACGCATTCAACAAGTTTGGGTTGCGTTTGCAGCGCCAGAGCAACAGTTTCTAATCTCTGTTCCATTTGAAGAGGGAATGACTGCTTCACAGGCAGTTCATGTCAGTGGTTTATCAAGTCAAGTTGATTTGCCTGAACCACTTCAGCTCGGCGTTTTTGGAGTAAAAGTAGAAGCTGATGCCGTAATACATGCAGGTGATCGAGTTGAGGTTTATAGACCTTTAACGATTAATCCAAAAGATATTCGTAGAAAACGTGCCGCGAAGAACCCTGTAGGCAGATACATTAAAGGCAATCGCTTTAAGCAATCAGCTCAATAAGCAAAACCCCTCAAGTTTTTTCACTTGAGGGGTTTCTTTTTATTAGAAAAAACGATTATAGTGGTGGGGCAGTTAAAATTGCTTCTTTAGAAGCAGGTAAACCTGGTTGCGATTCTGGAATAGTCTCTAAACCTTCAATTTTAGTTACAGTTCCAGTTCCATCAAAGTAAATTTTTAAATGCTGACCATGTGCTGCGGGGATTTTCGCTTTTTTAGCATATGTTCCCGGGATATAGTTGTAGATATAGTCCCAACGTTGTGGATTGAGGGGATCAGTCACTGTTGGGCTACCAAGCAAAAAGCGCACTTGCTGGAAATTCATGCCGACCTGTACTTGAGAGGCTTGAGCTTTAGTCAATGGAGTCCCTTGAGGAATATCAACCTTATATACACCAAAGATTGAACAACCAGCTAGGAGTGAAGTGACGAATAACGTCAGCACGAGTTTTTGCATTTTGCTACACTATCCCAATAAATTATGATGCATTTGATCAAAGGATAGATCATACTTCATATAAATTCTATTGCCTATTCCAACTTGAGATTTGTTGAGAGACCTTTTTTCATGCCTATTTCCAATCAAGATTTGCGCAAAGCTGGACTTAAAGTTACCCTTCCACGAATTAAGATTTTGGAATTATTAGAAAATTCAAAACAACATCATCTTAGCGCTGAAGATATTTACAAGACTTTGTTAGAGCAAGGGGAAGATGTCGGACTTGCGACAGTTTACCGTGTGTTAACACAATTTGAAGCTGCGGGTATTATTCAACGTCATCATTTTGAAAATAATCATTCTGTTTTCGAAATTATGCAAGAAGACCACCATGATCACTTGGTTTGCCAAAACTGCAACAAAGTTATTGAATTTACTAATGATGTTATCGAGAAAGAACAGCATTCTGTAGCAGAACAACATGGGTTTACCTTAACGGGTCACTCATTAAATCTCTATGGTTACTGTAATGAACCAGAATGTCAGGATGCATTGCGCAAGAAATAATCGTTTTCACACAAAGAAAACAAATAAAAAAGGAAGGTTACGTTTAACCTTCCTTTTTTTATGAAGAAATTACTGACGATCAAAAGTTAAATGCTGTTTTTCGTCTGTTATTTGATCAGGCCCTTCATTTGCAAGCTTAATCGTTAAACGTAAATCGTTTGGTGAGTCGGCATGTTTAAGCGCATCTTTATAAGTAATTTGGCCTGCTTTATATAAGTCGAATAAAGCTTGGTCAAAGGTCTGCATACCAAGCTCACGTGAGCGTTTCATCAAGTCCTTAATTTCATGAATTTCACCTTTACGGATATAGTCTGAAATTAATGGTGAGTTAATTAAGATCTCAATCGCTGCACGGCGTGAATTACCATCTGGTGTTGGAATAAGCTGCTGTGCAATCATGGCTTTTAAGTTAAGAGACAAGTCCATGTAAAGCTGGCTATGACGGTCACTTTCGAAAAAGTGAATAATACGGTCGAGTGCTTGGTTGGCGTTGTTGGCGTGCATTGTAGCTAATACAAGGTGTCCTGTTTCAGCAAAGCCAATTGCGTAGTCCAAGACTTCGCGAGAACGGATTTCACCAATTAAGATGACATCTGGCGCTTGTCGTAACGTATTTTTTAAAGCAATTTCAAATGAGTCTGTATCAATACCGACTTCACGTTGAGTAATGATGCAGCCTGCATGTTCGTGAATAAACTCAATCGGGTCCTCAATGGTAATGATATGGCCTTTAGAGTTATGGTTACGATGGCTGATCATTGAAGCCAATGAAGTCGATTTACCTGTACCTGTTGCACCTACGAAAATAATAATGCCGCGTTTGGTCATCGATAAATCTTTAAGCACAGTCGGCAACTGTAAGTCATCAATTGAAGGAATTTTCGTTTCAATTCGACGTAGTACCATACCCGGCATGTCACGTTGCTGAAAAGCACTGACACGAAAACGCGCCGTTTTATCGCGGTTCATGATGGCAAAGTTACATTCACGAGTCTCTGCAAATTCTTTACGTTGTTTTTCACTCATGATGGAATGTAAGAGCTGTCCAATCACTTCACCTGAAAGGCTATTTTTTGAAATTGGAACAATTTGCCCGTTAATCTTCATCGATGGTGCAACACCATCTGTAATAAACAGATCGGATGATTTTTTTTCAACCATCAGGTTGAGCAAGTCATTAAAATCCATAATTGTATTCTCGCTGTTTTGTTATTTTTATAGGAATGATTCAGGCTGTTTCGCCGCTGTACGGGCTGTTTGTGGACTAATTACACCACGTGAAACCAAACCTTTTAGGCTTTGGTCGAGGGTCGTCATACCATGGTTAGCACCAGTCTGAATAGCTGAGTACATTTGTGCGACTTTGTTTTCACGAATTAAGTTACGAATAGTCGGAATACCAATCATAATTTCATGTGCCGCAACACGACCACCACCGTTCTTTTTAAGTAGGGTCTGTGAAATAACTGCCTGTAAAGATTCAGACAGCATGGCACGAACCATGTCTTTTTCTTCGGCAGGGAATACGTCAATCACACGGTCAATGGTTTTTGCAGCCGATGTGGTGTGAAGCGTACCAAATACCAAGTGACCTGTTTCGGCAGCAGTAAGTGCTAATCGAATCGTTTCAAGGTCACGCATCTCACCGACTAAAATAATATCTGGGTCTTCACGTAGTGCTGAGCGAAGGGCTTCATTAAAGCCATGTGTATCACGATGCACTTCACGTTGGTTAATCAGACATTTCTTGGACTGATGTACAAATTCGATTGGATCTTCCACCGTTAAAATATGGTCATAGCGGTTTTCATTAATATAATCGAGCATTGCTGCAAGCGTAGTTGATTTACCCGAACCTGTTGGACCTGTGACCAGTACAATCCCGCGAGGATAGTCGCAAATATCTTTAAAGATTTGACCTAAGCCTAAATCTTCCATGGTGAGGACTTTAGATGGAATGGTACGAAATACTGCACCAGCACCACGGTTTTGGTTAAATGCATTCACACGGAAACGCGCAACATTAGGTACTTCAAAAGAAAAGTCAGTTTCGAGTTTTTCTTCATAGTCACGGCGCTGTTTATCATTCATGATGTCGTAAACAAGACGGTGGACATCTTTATGTTCTAAGGCTGGTAAGTTAATACGACGAACTTCACCGTCAACTCGAATCATTGGTGGCATGCCAGCAGAAAGATGTAAATCGGATGCGCCATTTTTCACAGAGAAGGCGAGTAGCTCTGTAATATCCATAATTTCCCCAAGTAAATCAAAATATGTCATTATTTTGTAGAATAATATACGGCTTTCACCGAGGCTTACCAACACCTCGCTTTAGGTGAAAAGCAAAAAAGTTTTTTGAAAATGAGAACCTTGTCAATGAATTACCTGCAAGATGCGCGACAGCACGTATTACAGCAAATCAGAACAGCTTGTGAACTTGCTCAGCGTGCGCCTGAAACTGTGCAACTTTTAGCCGTGTCGAAAACTCATCCGAGTGAAAGATTGCGTGAAATGTATGCAGCAGGACAAAGAGCATTCGGCGAAAATTATTTGCAAGAAGCTTTAGATAAAATTGATGCTTTACAGGATTTGGATATTGAATGGCATTTCATTGGTCATGTTCAGCGTAATAAAACTAAGCATTTGGCCGAGAAGTTTGATTGGGTTCATGGGGTAGATCGTTTAATTATTGCCGAACGCCTATCTAACCAACGTGGTGATGACCAAGCTGCACTTAATATTTGTTTGCAAGTCAATATTGATGGGCAAGACACTAAAGATGGCTGCGCACCGGAAGAGGTTGCCGAGTTGGTTGCTCAAATGAGTCAACTACCGAAAATCAAGCTGCGTGGCTTAATGGTGATTCCGGCACCTGACAATACAGCTGCTTTTGTAGATGCCAAAAAATTATTTGATGCGGTAAAAGACCAACATGCTCATCCAGAAGACTGGGATACATTGAGTATGGGAATGTCGAGTGATTTAGAAGCCGCAATTGCCGCTGGTTCAACCATGGTACGTGTGGGAACTGCTTTGTTTGGAAAACGTGATCCTGTTGTAAAAAAATAACTTTAAGGTTTAGTTAAATATTTTGTGGCGAAACTGTAATCGGTTAATTTAAATTTAATTTTCCTCATTTATAAACCAGATATTTTAATATTTGAGTGTGTAATGTATGGATTTGTTGCATGTTTTCATTCTGGCAATTATTCAGGGCTTTGCTGAATTATTGCCGGTTTCTAGTTCCGCACACGTTATTTTAGCTGAAAAGTTAATGGGGTATGATCCATCTGCACCTGACATGACCTTCTTACTTGTGATGTTGCACACAGGTACGATGTTTGCCGTGATCGTTTACTTTTGCAAATCTTGGAAAAAGACTTATTTTTCTTCTTGGGAAAGTTTTAAAAAACAAGCTTTCTATATTATTTTAGCAACCCTAATTACTGGTGTACTCGGTTTAGCGCTCCAATCTATTATTAAACATGTATTCTTCGGCGGCGCGAGCAGTTTCGAAATTGAGCATTTGTTTAGTAACTCAAAATTAATGGCAGCTGCACTGATTTCGGCAGGTGTCCTGATTATTTTATCTTCGCGTTTAGATCGCGGACAATCAGGTGAAATCAGTTTGCGTAGTGCTTCTATTATTGGGGCAGTACAGGCGTTATGTTTACCTTTCCGTGGCTTTTCACGTTCTGGCGCTACAATTTCTACAGGATTATTTTTAGGGGTATCTCGCCAAAAAGCTGAAGAGTTCAGTTTTGCATTGGCTGTGGTATTAACGCCAGCAGTAATTCTAAAAGAATTATATCGTTTAGTTCACGCTCAAGGCTTACAAACCGTAGCTCATGGACAAGTATTCCATTCGATAGTTCCAAGCTTATTAGGGATGTGCTTTAGCTTTGGTGCTGGGCTTTTAGCATTAAAATGGTTGTCTTCATGGTTAGAACATGGACGCTGGCATTTATTCGGTCTGTACTGTATTGGTTTCGCAATTGTCGTACTCTGCGTGAATTAATTTTTTGATGTTTAAAAAATAAAAAATTAGTACAAGACCATACAATAAAAGAGGGGGCGTAATTCATACGCCCCCTTTGTTATATAAGATTCAATCAAATTTAAGATAACTACCTAGATTAAATTAACCTACGACTTCAATAGTGCTCGCGCCAGCGCCAAGTGGTTTCACCTGAATTTGTACTGGAATACGTTCATGCATTTCTTGAATGTGTGAGATGAGAATGACCTGACGTCCCTGATTTTGCAGTTGGTCCAAAGCATTCATCACCATGTGCAAAGAAGAAGCATCTAAAGTACCAAAGCCTTCATCAATAAACAGTGATTCAATTTTCATTGAACCCGACGCCATATTGGCAATTGCTAAAGACAAGGCCAGTGCAGTTAAGAATGACTCCCCCCCAGATAAAGAAGCGACTGAGCGGGTTTCTCCATCCATATCGTGGTCAATAATGGCAAGGCTTAAGGACTGATCTAGGCGTTTTAGCGTATAACGCTGAGAAAGCATCGCCAGTTGTTGGTTGGCATGTTCAACTAAAATATCTAGGTGATATTGCTGAGCGTAGTCGCGGAACTCTTTACCTTTGGCATCACCGATCAAGCCTGAAATTTTACTCCAGCGGTGTTCTTCTTGCTGAATATTTTGAATTTGCTCAGCGTATTTTTGCTGTTTGGCAAGGTTTTGCTGATGTAATTCAAGTTTCAGCTTTAGCCCGTCACGTACTTCAAGCTGTGCTTTGAGCTTTGCAATATTGTCTTGAATGAGTATAACGAGTTTTTCATATTCAATATCTGGCTGAGTTTGTAAGTGCTCGCTTAATTGCTCTTGCATCGTTTTAAGGGCAGAAGAGGCTTCACTTAATAAACGCTCGGCATGATTAAGACGGTTACGAATGTCTTGCTCTTGTGCAGAATTAATCTGTATGAGCGCCGTAAGATCAGATGCCTGAAAATCAGTATGGGCTTTTAACCAGTTTTGAATTTGCCCATCAATTTGCTGTTGATGTTGTGCAGTGTGTTGATACTGATGTTTAAGTTGATCGAGCACCTGTTTTTGCTGTTCAAAGTGTTGTCTGGTTTGTTCGAAACGCTGTTTAGCCTCATGATACGCTGTTTGTTGGTGCTGACGTTTAGCATCATGCTCAATTAACCATTCATGCGGTTTAATGTCTGTGCGGCCCGTCATTTGCTGAATGAGCGATACTGCTTTTTCATTATTTTGTTGACCTTTAAGCGTAATCTCTTGGAGGTTTTGATCGATCTCATCAATTTGCTTGACCATTTGTTCAAGACTAGCAGTCAACATTTTAAGTTCTTGCTGCTGTTGTTCAAAACGCTGTGAAAACTGTTCTTGTTGTTCAAGTTGCTTAGCACGTGCATCCAGAATAGCCCAAGTCTGCTTAGCTGTTTGGCTACTTGCTTGCTGCCATGCCTGCTGTTCGGTTTCCGACAAACACTCGACAATATGTTGAACTTGTTGTTGCCATTGCTGTGCCGTATTGAGCAAGCTTTCATTACGCTGAATCGTTTGAACAAGCTGATTGTGTTGTTTAATGGCTTGGGTTAAACGTACGTTTTCTGAGTCAAATGAACTTATGGCAGTTTGTGTCGCTTGTCTGAGTTCGTTAAGCGTTTGCAAGATTTGTTCAGGTGCTTGATTAAGCTCAATGTGTAATTGATTGAGGTTAAACCCTTGCTCAAGTTCTTGCTGTAAGTGCGTTTGTTTTACTTGCAGTTGAGTTAAGTATTTCTGAACTTGCTCAAGCTCGGCACGGCACTGAGTAAGTGCATGTTGCTGGGTTTGCCATGTATTAAACTTAGTTTGCTCGAGTGCAATAGCTTGTTGCTCTTGCTGTTGCTGCAAGTCGAATAAAGCTTTAGAGACTGCACTGTCATCAATACGGTAGGGGTGATGGGTACTTCCACAGACTAAACACGCTTCACCTTCTTTAAGATTGGCCCGTAACTGCTCAATATTTTCGGTGTGTAGTAAACGCTGCTGTTGTAGGATGTGTTGTAGTTTTTCACGTTCAGTTTTTGCTGTTTGGTAGTCTTGTTCAGCTAACTGGCAAACGGTTTTAAGCTGCTGCTCTTGCGCGGAGGCTTGAGTATGTTTTTCAGTGAATTGCTGAAGCTCAGTATATAGCTCATGATAAATTTTTATTTTCTGTTGAATCAGATCTAACTGCGTGACTTGAGCAAGTTTCTGATCTTTATCTTTTCGCTGTTGTTCAAGCTTTAACTCAATCTGTTCAACGGTGCCTAGTGAAGCTGTGAGTTGTTCGAGTTCACTTTTAGCTTCCGATAGCTTTTGGCGAGCAAGGCTAGGGTTTCCAATCTGTTGTTCAATTGTTTGGTAATTTTGAATAAATTGCCCAAGCTGATGTAGATGTGCTGAGAGGCCCTTATCTAATACAGCATATTGCTGAGTCTGGATCAGCTGCTGCTGTAAATGAATTTTGTTCTGCTCAAGCTGTGCAATCTGCTGTTGTACAGCGTTTTGCTGTTGTTGCAGTGGGCTTAGTTTTTGCTCAAGTACCTGCCTTTTTTCTTTGCACTTTTTATATTCATCGGCAATAAAAGCACGTTCTTGAATGGACTGTCGAACTTGATTTAAAGCATGTTGATGCTGTTGCTCAAAATCGAGGGTTTGTTTGAGTTGTTGTTCTGCAAATTGATATTGTTTTTGTTCCGTTTCAAAAATTTGTAGCAGGTCATTAAACTTGGTTTGAGCTTGCTGAATTTGTGGCTCAAGTTGTTGTAGTGTTTGTAAATTTTGAGCTTGCTGAAAAACTTGTGGGCGTATTTCAGAGAAAACTTCGAGACGTTTTAATTGCTCACGCTCACTAGTCAATTGTTGATGGTGATTTTGCTGAGTTTGAAACTGTTGCTGTTTCGCTTGAACTTCTTGTTCAAGTTTTGCTTTGCGTTCAAACCATTGTTGCTGTTTGTCTAAGACATGTTTTTGTTGTTCTAACTGTTGATAGTTTTGTTCAGCTTGCTGGTATTGCTCGGTAAATGCAGCAATCTCTTCATCAGACAAAATTTCAATGTGACCTAAAAATTCTTCCAACTGTTTACGCTGCTTTGCAATATCGGCTGTTTTACGAAAAGCCAGTTCACCAATTTTAGCAAAAATACTGGAGTTGGTTAGGTACTCAAGTAATTCACCGCGTTCGCTGTCTCGAGCTTTTAAAAATGCGGTCACTTCGGACTGGGCAAGTAATACGGCACGCGTAAACTGTTCAAAAGAAAGCTGGGTAATTTGTTTAACTTTTTCATCAACCGCTTTGGCTTTGTCAGCAAGTACCACACCATCGGTTAGGCATTTTAAGTGGCGCTGCACACTTTGTAATTTGCCATTTGGGTTTTCACGTGCACGTTTAATTTCCCAACGAGCCAAATAACGTTTTTGATCTTGTGCAATAAAGCAAAGCTCAGCAAAACCATGCCCTGTACCACGGCGTAAGACGGTTAAAGGCGAATTGGTCAGTAACTCGGAACCATCGACATCTTTTAACTTACCATCGCTGTCTTTTAGACGTGGAACCCGATTAAATAAGGCTAGACACATCGCGTCTAAAATGGTCGATTTACCTGCGCCAGTTTTCCCCACAATTGCAATAAGACCTGCATGGGCCAGAGGTGCGCTTTCAAAATCAATAAAATGTTCATCAGCAAGCGATGCCAGATTTTTTATTCGAATGGATAAAATTTTCATGACATATCCTTAATGGCTTGCATCATTTTCAAGATGTTTTTGTGCTTCTTGTACTAGGCTCAGAAAATCTTTTAAGACCGCATCATCGGCACTGTAACCTTGTTTTTCCCAGATGTTTTGAAAGAGTTTTTCTGGTGTTGGCGGTTCAAGTGCAATATGCTGGGTAGTATTTGAATCAGTCGTGTCTTTATTTACATATTGACGTGAAATACGCACTAAACGATAGCGGTCAGGTGGTAGAGCTGCTTCAAACTGCTGACGTAAATTCGGCTGTGGCGGCGTTAAACTATAATATTCAATATCGACATATTCACGGTGGTCAATATTTTCAATCACGCCGTGTGGTAAGGCTTTGAGTTGTTGCAGTACTTCGTTTAGCTCACCACGAATGCGGTGCAATTGTATGCAGCGCGGAATTTCGATAGCTTCAAATTGCAAACGGCTATCTGTCTCTTGAGAAGGGTCAATTTTGACCTCAACCACTTGATGCTTATAGTTAATTTCACTGAAAGAAAGTGGAATGGGTGAGCCGCTATAACGAATGTGCGGCTGGCCTACTTTTTGTGGTTTGTGTAAGTGCCCTAAAGCCACATAGTCGACCGCATCTTCAAATAACGTCGTTGAAAGTGCCTCTTCATTACCAATAATAATGGGGCGTTCAGAGTCGGATGTCTCGCCACCTTGCATATGGGCATGTGACATCAAAATAAGCGCTTGGTCCGGTGTCTTACGACGTTTGGCTTCGGCAATGAGTTGCTGGTGCAAATAGGCAATTGCGTTTTTGCTATTGGTGGTATGTTCGTTAAAGCCCGTAATTTCAGCCGAGCGTAAAAAAGGCAGGGCCAGGCACCACGCCACAATATCTTGATTTTGATTATAAATAGGTAAAAGTAGTCGGTCGAGATCTAGGGTTTTATCTTCATTCCAGCGAACTACGCCCACGGTTTTTGCATTGTATTTTTCTAAAAGCGGTTCGACTTGTTCAATACGGTAGCCTGAGTCATGGTTACCCGCAATCATGAGTGTTTGCATGTGCGGTGCAATACGATGTGCATCTGCTAAAAATTGGTAGAGTTGTTTTTGTGCCTGAGAACCCGGGTTAATGACATCAAAAATATCGCCAGCAATAAGCAGGGCATGAGGTTGTTTTTCTTGAATTTGAGTGAGCAACCAGCTTAAAAATTGTTGGTGTTCGTAATGTCGTGAGTGATTATAAAAAAACTGCCCCAAATGCCAGTCAGAAGTATGTAGAAAATGTACGGACATAGAAACAGACATCAAGCCAAAATAAACACAGATACGTTAGCATAAATTGGCAGGAGATTTTATCAAGACATTTTAAAGTGCTCGTTATTTAAGCCAGCAATGAAACCTGAATTATTTTGTCCCTTTAAGCTTTGCTTTGTTACTATCAGGTCAAACCATGAACTTTGAGAACAAAATGGCTATTCATAAATACGAAGTAAAAATACAGTGGGAAGGCAATACGGGTACAGGCACTTCATCTTATCGTTCTTATAAACGAGACTTTAGTATTCAGCATCCTCAAAAGGCTACTATTCAAGGTTCATCAGACCCTGCCTATTTAGGCGATGTGACCAGATGGAACCCGGAAGATTTATTGGTCGCGTCAGCTTCAGCTTGTCATAAGCTTTGGTATTTACACCTTTGTGCAGTCAATCATATTCACGTTGTGAGTTATGTTGACCATGCACTTGGGTTTATGGAAGATACAGATCCGGTCAAACGTGGTCACTTTACCCAAATTATTTTAAGGCCTGAGGTTGTGTTAGAAAAAGGTGCTGACCCAGAGCTTGCAGCAAAACTACATGAAGAAGCACATCACGAATGTATGATTGCCAACTCGGTAAATTTTCCAATTACATGTGAAGCCAGCTTTAGCTTTGTTGAATAATTAAAATAAAATAGCCACCGATAAAAAGCGGTGGCTATACATTAAAAATAAATTAGAGTTGTTAAATAAAATCTTTAAGCTGCATTTTCATCGACTTGGAAAATACCAAAAACGTTGTGGTCTAAATCGACAAAATAGCCATGCCAAGCGCGGCCCGGAATAGCGAATTTATCCATTGCGACAATACCACCTTGCGCTAAAATTTTTGCAGCTATCTCATCGAAATTTTCCACCTGAACCGAACAAGTAAATGCATTGGTGCCATATTCCATTGGCGGTGTTTGAGCAGGGCGTTTTAATAGACCACCCATAATTGAAGGTGTCTCTATGCGGTAATATTCAATAGGTAAGCTTTCATCGAGTTTAAATTGCCAGCCAAACACAGCTTGATAAAACTGCGCATCGCGGGCAGGGTTTGAAGACTGGATTTCGAAATAGGCAATATTGTTCATATTATTTAAATCGTATTTTTATGGTGTAAAAAGTATACGCATAGCCTTTATAGCCACGAAAGCACTATTGTGTATGGTGAGCGTAAAATAAATGAAAGTGCTAGAAAATAAAAACCGACGATTCGAGTGATGAGAGAATCGTCGGTCAAAGACTTCATCAAGGGTTTCGGCTGCTAACAAAACCTAATCCGAAGGAAGAAAGAGTCGTAATGAAAGGTCACCGAAACAATTTTGCGGATGCCGTGCAAAGGAAGTATTCGGTTGCTGCGACCTTGTTACCCTATATAACGTCAAGAGATCAGGATTGGTTGACAGAAAAATGAAAAAAAATCGAAAAAAATTTATAATTATTTTTTGAACCCATAAATTAGGCAAAAATATGACCAAATTACGCTCTTACTTTCTCTGGTTTTTTGCTTTGTGCATCGTGCTTACCTTAATTGTCGGTGTGATTGCAGCACTATTACCAGCGAGTGTAGGCGGTATTTTAACAGCCGTTCCATATTTAGGCGCAATGATTTTTGTCTTATTTAGATTTTTAAAGAAAGAACGCCGTGCACCGACTGTACCAGAAAAAAAGAAATTTACTTTAGGCTTTACCCTCATATTTTGGGGCTATAACTTGTGTGGTGTTTTGTTCGGTCTGTTTTTATTTGCCAGAAAAGACCCTGAGATTTTGCAAAACTTTATGCTTTACCTCAAGCAGCCTCAGTTCTTAAGTATTATGGTCATTATGATTTTAATGTTGGCTATTCCGTTGTATTTAATTACTTACTGGTTTTATGGCAAACAGGCACAGCGTATGGCAGACAAAATGTTTAATGTGCAATAGATCACTACGAAAACTCATACGATTAAATATAAATGAGTCTTATACAATAAAATAAAACTTGAATCCTCAGCTTAGGAGGAAATATGAATAAGAATGTATTAATTACTGGTGCCAGTGGCTTTATTGGAACGCATTTAATTAAGTTCCTATTACAAAAAAATTATAACGTGATTGCGGTGACACGGCAGGCTGGAAAGGAATCTGACCATCCTGCCTTGCAGTGGGTGCAAAAGTTCGAAGATATCTCAACCCATAAAATTGATTATGTAGTGAATTTGGCGGGTGCAAATATTGGTGAGAAACGCTGGACCGAGTCACGTAAAAAACAACTCATTGAAAGCCGTGTGAATACAACCCGAAAACTTTATGCGTGGCTCAAGCAATCTCAAATTTTTCCCGAAGTGATTGTCTCTGGCTCTGCCATTGGTTATTACGGCATAGATGCTCAAGAAAAGTGGACAGAGGTGTGCACTGAACAAAGCTCGCCACAGCCTATTTTTATGTCCGAGCTTTGCCAAGAGTGGGAGCGCGCAGCGTTAGCAGACGCTCAGCAAAATACTAAAATTATTCGTTTAGGCGTAGTGTTCGGGCAGGGTGGTGGTATCTTGCCTAAAATGTTATTTCCTATACGACTTAATTTAGTCGGTCAAATTGGTCACGGGCGCCAGCCTGTGGTTTGGGTACATATTGAAGATGTGTTAAATGCCATCGAGTTTATATTTCAGCATCCTCAATCCGCTCAAATTCATAATGTGGTAGCGCCAGAAAATGTGACCCAACAAGCTTTTGTTGATCAAGCTGCACAAGTTTTAAATAAGAAACCAATGTTGTCAGCGCCGAGCACAGTTTTCCGCTGTTTGTTAGGAGAGCAGTCGCAATTGATTTTGAATGGGCAATACGTTAAACCTGCTGCCTTACAAGCTGAAGGATTTGAGTTTGCTTATCCTCAATTAAAAATGGCTTTAGAGAATATACTCGCCTCAGGCTAATATTTTATTTTGCAAACGCTCTGGTGAATATGCTTTGGCATCAACTAATGTTGGTTGACCTAGCATAAGCTGACGAAGCAATTGTGCAGAACCTGCGCCCATACACAAACCATTTCTAAAATGACCAAAGTTTGCCCAGAGGTTGTCCATTTCAGGCATTTTGCCAATGTATGGAACACCGTTTGGTGAACTTGGTCTGAGGCCTGCCCAGCGATGTACAATCGGGAAATCGGCCAGTTCAGGCACCATTTCTAAACATGCTTCTAAAATATTGTGCTGAGTCGTTTCGTCGGTAGAGGTGTCAAAACCACGATGTGCCATACTTGACCCACACACGATATGACCGTCCATACGTGGAATCAAATACATGACTCGATTCATACACATGGTCGGTAGCCAGTGAGCAGGGGTTTTAAATAACAGCATTTGACCTTGCACAGGTTCGACTGGAATTTCGAGTTGTAATTGAGAGTTCCAGTAATGGCTCCAAGCGCCTGAAGTTATTACAAAATGGTCTGCTGTATGTTTGCGACCATCTTCGGTTTGGAGCGCTTGTATCACATCACCTTGTTGAATCAGTTTTTTAACCGGAGTGTGTTCAAAAAACTCAACATTTGGATGTTGCTTTAAATAGCGAATCAGGGACTGTAATACACGCGGATTACGAATATTAGACAGTTCAGGAAAATAAATCGCTTCTTGAAACTGATCGGAGATATGCGGATTGACTTGCTCTAGGGCATCTCTTTGTAGATATTCACAGCGCTGCATCGGTTCTTGATGCTGCTCGGCGTAGGAAAGCCCGACGTCAAAATCTTCTTCATCAAAAATCAGCATGCCTGTGTCATGAATTTCAAAATCAATCCCTGTAATAGGGTAGAGCTTTTGGTTCCATGCTTGATAAGAGGCTTTACCAAATTGAGCGAGTTGGTTCACTGCATGCACATAGCGCCACGGGTACATCGGAGAGAGGATACCTCCACCAGCCCAAGAGGCTGCTTGTCCCGCTTGTTGTTGATCAAAAATGCTGATGGTACAGCCGTGTTCAACCAACTCCAGCGCAGACATTAATCCACTTATGCCCGCGCCAATGATTGCAATATGCATGCAGTGTTATCCTTTCTCTGCGAACTTAGTTCATTTCCTTGAGTTTTTCAGCAGCGGTTTCTGCAAAGTAAGTCCAGATTCCGTCTGCACCTGCACGGCGGCAGCACATGAGTGATTCTAAAATCACTGATTCTGATAACCAGCCATTTTGAATTGCGCCCGCTAACATTGCGTATTCGCCACTCACTTGATAAATGAATGTTGGAATACCAAAGGTATCTTTCACTTCACGTACCACATCCAGATATGGCATGCCCGGTTTTACAATCACCATGTCGGCGCCTTCTTGAATATCAAGCGCAACTTCGTGTAATGCTTCGGCACGGTTACCAAAGTCCATCTGGTAGTTATATTTATTACCACCTTTTAGGTTGGTTGCAGAGCCAACAGCATCACGGAATGGACCATAGAAGCTTGATGCATATTTCGCAGAGTAGGCCATGATGTTGGTATAGATGTGACCATTGGCTTCTAAAGCTTGACGAATTGCGCCAATACGGCCATCCATCATGTCACTTGGTGCAACGACATCGGCGCCTGCTTCTGCGTGACTCAATGCTTGTTTAATCAAGCATTCTACAGTCTCGTCATTGAGTACATAGCCAGTTTCATCAATAATGCCGTCTTGACCATGAGTCGTATATGGGTCGAGTGCACCATCAGTAATTAAAACCATTTCTGGCAATTCTGTTTTAAGCAAACGACAAGTGGTCTGAACTAAACCATCTTCACGCCATGCAGCTTCTGCGGTAAGGCTTTTATCTTCTTGAGGTGTTACAGGGAAAAGAGCCAGTTTTGATACACCTAATTCCAGAAGTTTTTCAGCTTTTTTCAGTAATAAATCTGCCGACAAACGCTGAATGTTTGGCATACTTGGAATATCTTGGGTCTGATTTTGTCCCGGTAATACAAATACTGGATAAATCAAGTGATTGGTAGTGAGCTGTGTTTCGCTGACCATCGCACGCAACTGGTCATTTTTACGGATACGGCGCATGCGAGTAGCTGGAAATGCAGGACGATTGAACGTATAAGTCATAACAATCTCGATGTTCGGTATTACACTAGGATAGGTTGGCGGATATTCCATTACTGTCAACCGACTGCTGTATTGTAGACCCATAATGCTAGATTTGTACAAAATTATGGGTATTTATCATGCTTTTAAATTTAGGCAACGTATGAGTGATGAAAAGAAAAATTGGACGGGGAACATACAATTAGGCGCTAAAACTGACCTAAATGTGGTTCTCAACCAATTGTGTAAAGCGTTTAATAATTGTCCTTTTTTTAAGCATAGTGGAATGATTATGCGTGTGGTAGATGGGCATATTGAAGGCTATGTTGAAATGAAACCTGATCTCATTGGCAATTTGGCTTTTCAGGTTTTGCATGGTGGTGTGGCTGCAACTTTGCTCGATAGCATTGGTGGAATTGTGGCAATGGAACATCTCTATCGTCGCTCAACGCCGGAAACCCTGCCTGAAACCATTAAACAGGTTACACGCTTGGCGACCGTCGATATGCGTGTAGATTATTTGGCGCCGGGACGCGGTAAGTATTTTATTGCGCGTGCAGAAGTGTTACGTTTAGGTCGTAAAGGCTGCACTATGCGTATGACGATGGTGAATGATGAAGATAAACCCATCGCTGCGGGGATCGCTTCATATGCCTATTAGGCGATGAATTGAACACTTTAAAAGCGCCATGTGCGCTTTTTTTAGTGCTTGAAAAGCTAGAATTTTCATAAAAATCTTGAGATAAACATTAATTTAATTAGAACGAACGCATGAGTTATATTTTTTTATTCTCACATCATGAGGTTTTAGCGTTAAAATTGACTGCTTTGACAATGCGATATGTCTTGTTTATAGAATAATAAAAACTCTATAACAAGGTGTAGTGCAAGATTGATGGCAAAGCCAACTCATCTTTAGGAACATACCATGACTGATGCACAAAGCAATGTACAAGAAACAGTGCCAACAACATCTGCCTCGGATGACAACAACCAAAACAAGCGCAAAAAATTTCTTGGTTTTTTTGCGCTGATTTTATTGATCGCCGCTATTTTATATGCAATCTGGGCATTATTTTTAAATCACTCGGTGAGTACAGATAATGCTTATGTCGGTGCAGAAACCGCGCAAATTACCTCAATGGTGAGTGGTCAGGTCGCTCAGGTTTTGGTAAATGATACTCAAACAGTACATCGGGGTGATGTGCTGGTTCGTATTGATGACCGTGATGCCAAAATTGCATTGGCACAAGCCGAGGCAGAGCTTGCCAAAGCAAAACGCCAATACAAACAGACTGCGGCAAACAGTAGCTCATTAAACTCTCAAGTTGTGGTCCGTGCTGACGAAATTAACAGTGCCAAAGCACAAGTTGCCCAAGCACAGGCCGACTATGACAAAGCTGCTTTAGAGCTTAATCGCCGTGCGCAGCTTGCTGCTTCTGGTGCGGTATCTAAAGAAGAACTCACCAAAGCACAAAGTGCAGTTGAAACTGCTAAAGCAGGACTAGAGCTTGCTAAAGCTGGCTTGGCACAAGCGACTTCTAGCCGTAAAGCTGCCGAAAGCACTTTAGCTGCAAACGAAGCCTTAATTCAGGGTGTAAGCGAAACATCGACTCCGGATGTACAAGTTGCACAAGCACATGTGGAACAAGCTCAGCTTGACTTGGAACGTACCGTAATACGTGCACCAGTTGATGGTGTCATTACACGTCGTAATATTCAGGTTGGACAACGCGTTGCACCGGGTAGCAGTATGATGATGATTGTGCCGCTGAACGATTTATATGTAGATGCTAACTTCAAAGAAAGTCAGCTGAAAAAAGTCCGCCCAGGTCAGCCAGTCACATTAACGTCTGATTTATATGGCGATGATGTTGAATACCACGGCAAAGTGGTGGGCTTCTCTGGTGGTACAGGCTCTGCCTTTGCCTTAATTCCGGCTCAAAATGCAACAGGTAACTGGATTAAAGTAGTTCAACGCTTACCAGTTCGTATTGCACTGGATCCGAAAGAACTTGCTGAACACCCACTACGTGTTGGCTTGTCGATGGAAGCAAAAGTCGACTTATCTGCGAAGTAAACGCTTATGAAAACGCAAACACCTTTTGCCGAGTTAAGCGGTGGACGTTTACTACTGGCAGCGTTTGTTATTGCCTTGTCGAACTTTATGGTCGTACTTGATACGACCATTGCCAACGTTTCTGTACCGCACATTACCGGTAACCTTGCTGTTTCAAGTACACAAGGGACATGGGTCGTTACTTCATATGCAGTTGCAGAAGCGATTTGTGTACCTTTAACGGGCTGGCTGGCTGGCCGTTTTGGGACGGTACGGGTCTTTATTCTTGGTTTAATTGGCTTTACGGTCTTTTCTTTCCTGTGCGGTTTGGCAACATCGTTAGAAATGTTGGTGTTTTTCCGTATTGGGCAGGGCCTTTGTGGTGGTCCACTTATGCCACTCAGCCAAACCTTGCTTATGCGTATTTTCCCACAAGAAAAACATGCGCAGGCAATGGGCCTATGGGCAATGACCACAGTCGTTGGACCAATTTTAGGGCCAATTTTGGGTGGTCTGATTAGTGACAACCTATCTTGGCACTGGATCTTCTTTATTAACTTACCGGTCGGTATTGTCTGTGTATTAGCAGCAATGCGCTTGTTAAGAGTAGCAGAAACAGAAACCATTTCTTTACGAATCGATACCGTTGGTTTAGGCCTGTTAATTCTCTGGATTGGTGCGTTACAGCTTATGCTCGACTTAGGGCATGAACGTGACTGGTTTAATAGCACGAGCATTGTGGTTTTAGGCTTAACTGCCGCCATTGGCTTTGTGGTGTTCCTGATATGGGAACTCACCGATAAACATCCTGTGGTAGATGTCAAAGTCTTTAGGCATAGGGGCTTTGCTATTTCGGTACTGGCCTTATCGCTTGGCTTTGGCGCATTCTTTGGCAGCATTGTATTGATACCACAGTGGCTGCAAATGAACCTTTCCTATACCGCGACGTGGGCCGGATATTTAACTGCAACCATGGGCTTTGGTAGTTTGACCATGTCACCGATTGTGGCAAAACTTTCGACCAAACATGACCCACGTGCGCTGGCGAGCTTTGGTTTAATTTTGCTGGGCATTGTGACTTTAATGCGGGCATTCTGGACCACAGATGCCGACTTTATGGCACTGGCTTGGCCGCAAATTTTGCAAGGTTTTGCTGTACCATTCTTCTTTATTCCACTGTCTAACATTGCACTTGGTTCAGTGCTCCAGCAAGAGATTGCATCTGCTGCAGGCCTCATGAACTTCTTAAGAACCATGGCAGGGGCGATTGGTGCTTCAATTGCAGTGACCGTATGGGATGACCATGCCAAAGTTGCCCGTAGTGAAATGGTATCAAACCTGAACCCAACCGAAGTACAAAACACACTTCTGCAAAATGGTTTTACGACTGACTCGACGCTTGGAATTATTTCAAACCTTGTCGATAAAGAAGCCATTACTATGTCAGCAAACCATGTGTTTTTGCTATTTGCGATTGTGTTTGTCTTTGCTGGGCTGGTGATTTGGCTGTGTCCAAAACCCAAACAGGTCAGCGGCATGCCTTCTCACTAAACATCAAAAAGCATCTCTTCGGAGGTGCTTTTTTTAGGCCTACTAAAAAATAGCGAGTTTATAAATAGAAAAATTTGCCTGTATTTTAAGAAATAAAACATGCCAGAGTTGAGCAAATCAGTTATAAAAGAGTGTGATATCAAGCGAGGAGGCATAACACAGGGCACAGGATTAATGCCCTTAATCATTTAATATTATTAAAACTTTATTTTTATCAAAGATTAAAAAACTGAAGACCTGAAAACAAAGAAGCTTGCATGGCAATTGCATGGATAGGCAGGCGTATATATTGGAGTTATCACGTGAATAAAAGATATTCATTTTTGTTCAGTAGCTTATTAGCAGTCGGTTTATTACAAGGATGTGGAGATGACTCCTCGTCAGATCAGCCCAAGGATGATTCAAATACAACCCTGCCCAATTTAATTGTAGATAATGACCCCACCAGTTGTAGCAAACTGGCACAAGACGGTTCAAGCGTGGTGGTCGGTTCAAACCAAAATGGTGACCCAGCAGCGCCAGAGGGTGCATCGGGTTATAGACTCGGTAACACGGTTAAATACGCAGATAAATATATGGTGGTGGCAAACACGCCACTTGCAGTAAAAGCAGGTTGTGATGTTTTAAAAGCAGGCGGTAGCGCAGTTGATGCAGCCGTAGCGGTACAAGCCGTGCTTGGTTTGGTCGAGCCACAGTCGAGCACCATTGCTGGTAGTGGTTTTATGATGTATTACGATGCCAAAACCAAGCAAGTCACTGCTTATGATGGCCGTGAAACCGCACCAGCGGCAGCCAACGAATTTTATTTAATTCGCCAAAATATATATGACCCAAATTCACCTCCGCCTGTACCAAGTGCGCGCCGTAGTGGTCGCTCGATTGGTGTGCCGGGTGTGATGCGTTTGCTTGAACAAGCCCAAAAAGAACATGGCAAACTTAAATGGAACCAGCTTTTTGGTGAAGCGATTGGTTTGGCTGACAATGGTTTTCGTATTCCGGGGCGTTTGGCAGATGCTATTGCAAGTAATGCAAGCAATTTAGCACTCGATGCAAATGCAATGGCAACCTATTTCTACCCAGATGGATCACCACGCAAAGTCGGTGAGACCATGACCAATAAAGCCTATGCCAGAACACTTGAAGCACTCGCTTCACAAGGGGCAAATGCTCTCCACACTGGACCTATTGCACAAGCCATTGTGGCAAAAGCAGGGCAAACCGTAGGGGATGACCCAGCAAAAACTCCAATTACCCCAAGTTTGATGACCTTGCAGGATTTATCGAACTATCAGGTGAAAAAACGCGACCCGATTTGTACAACGTACCGTGACCGTTACTACGTATGTACCATGCCGCCTCCATCTTCGGGAGGAATTGCAGTTGCACAGACGCTGGGTATTTTAGAAAACTTTGATATGTCGCTGTATCCACCTAAGAACCCTGAAAATGAAGGTGGTGTGCCCGATGTCATGGGTGTGCATTTAGTGTCTGAAGCAGAGCGTTTGGCCTATGCTGACCGTGATAAATATGTCGCAGATACCGACTTTGTTCGTTTGCCGGCACAGGGTATTCCAAGTTTTATTGATAAAAATTACTTAAAACAACGTGCAGCACTGATTAACCCGAACCAAAGTATGGGCGTAGCACCAGCAGGTAATTTCAATACAGCGGCAGGTGTAGATACCACTGTTGAACATGGCACAACTCAGTTTACGATAGTAGATGCCTATGGCAATGTGGTTTCAATGACATCGACTGTTGAATCGAGCATGGGCTCATTCCACATGGTGGATGGCTTCTTGCTGTCAAACCAGTTAACTGACTTTAGCGCGAACCCTTATGACAGCACTGGGGCGCTGGTTGCCAACCGTGTAGAAGGTGGCAAACGCCCACGTAGTACTATGGCACCAACCTTAGTGTTTAAAGGCACCACGCCAGATGAGTTTTATATGGCAACGGGTTCACCAGGCGGCGGTACGATTATTCAATATGTAGTTAAAACTTTAGTGGGAGCGTTGGACTGGAACTTAAATGCACAGCAGGCCACTTCGCTTGTAAACTTTGGCGCGACCAATAGTCCAAATACCAATATTGATAGCTCGAATGTACAGCTTTCCTTAGTTGACCTAATTGAAGGTTTAAAAGCAAAAGGGCATGGCATTTCTAATACTGCGCAAACCAGTGGTATTTCAACGATTATGAAAGTAAATATAAATAATCAAAGCAAATACGCAGGTGGGGTAGACCCACGCCGTGAAGGGATTGTGTTAGGCAATGGTGCTTTATAGGCTAAACTTTAAAAAAAAGCTGTCATTTTTGGCAGCTTTTTTATAAGGGGCCTTGAAAAAAACAAAAGGCACTCAATTATGTAAGTATGTTCATCAGTGGCAGACTGTTGATAAAATGCACAGCATTTTATTTTATTTATGCTATGATGTGCAGACATTCATGGGGATGTTATTGGCTTCGACGCCGGTGATGAAACTCATAGATGCATGCCGAGAGCGCATTTTCTCTCGTAAATAAAATTTGCATTTAAATAGTCGCAAACGACGAAACTTACGCTCTAGCTGCCTAAGGGCCGCTTGTCCGCTTCCTAGAATACTTGTGGTCTGGGAACCCGACTGAAGCGCACGCACACAAGTCCGTATAGAGTCAAGCCTCGGGGCTTTATACCAAACTTAGAGGATCGCACCTTGTACCCTGTTCGTCGGGTCACTTGGTGTTAAAACAATAGACGATATCTAAGCATGTAGTATTCTCGAGCGTAGTGCTGGCGGACGCGGGTTCAACTCCCGCCATCTCCACCAAGATTCGAAAAAGCCCCAAATATTAATTATTTGGGGCTTTTTTATTGACCAATTAAAATTAACGGTTGTACATAAGGTTTTAGTAAACATGACAAATACGAACTTTTCTCAGGTTGCTGCTTTTATTTGGTCTGTTGCTGACCTATTACGAGGAGATTTTAAGCAATCTCAGTATGGGAGAGTAATTTTACCTTTTACATTACTACGCCGTTTAGAATGTGTATTTGAATCTAGTAAAGCCAGTGTTTTAGAGGCAAATGAGAAAGTGAAGGCTATGCCTTTACCAGAAGAAGCAAAAGAAAAAATTTTATTAAAAGCAACAGATGGCCTATCTTTTTTTAATACCTCAGAGCTTGACTTGAGTAGTTTAGGGCAAAAGAATATTCGAGCAAATCTTGGTAATTACATTCAACACTTCTCAAAAGATGCGCGTGAAATCTTTGAACATTTTAAGTTTGATGAGTTTACGGGTTTACTGGATGATGCAAACTTACTTTATAAAGTCATTCAGAAATTTGCTTCAACCGATTTAAGTCCAGAAAATATTTCTAACCATGATATGGGCTTAGTATTTGAAGAACTTATTCGACGTTTTGCTGAAAGTTCGAATGAAACCGCAGGGGAGCACTTTACTCCACGAGATATTGTACGACTCACCACTGGCCTAATTTTTAGCCAAGATGATGATGCCTTAAATAAAGAGGGTGTGATTCGAACCATTTATGACCCAACTGCTGGAACAGGTGGTTTCTTATCCTCAGGTACGGAATATGTTTATGAACATAATCCTGAAGCAGTGATGCGTGTTTTTGGTCAGGAATTGAATCCAGAGTCTTATGCCATTTGTAAAGCGGATATGCTCATTAAAGGGCAGGATGTCCGTAATATTAAGCTCGGAAACACATTATCTAACGACCAACTCGCTTATGAAAAGTTTGACTATATGCTGTCTAACCCTCCATTTGGTGTGGACTGGAAAAAGATTGAAGACGAGATTAAAGATGAGCACCAACAAAAGGGCTTTAATGGTCGTTTTGGAGCTGGTTTACCCCGTGTATCTGATGGTTCACTGTTGTTCTTGATGCATTTGATTAGCAAGATGCGCGATGTGGATAGCACTGGTCAAGGCAGCCGTATTGGAATTATTTTAAATGGTTCACCATTGTTTACAGGTAGTGCTGGCAGTGGTGAAAGTGAAATTCGTCGTTATATTTTAGAAGCGGATTTGCTCGAAGCGATAATCGCCTTACCTACAGACATGTTCTATAACACAGGTATTGCGACCTATGTTTGGGTGCTCAGCAATAAGAAAGATGCTGAACGTAAAGGCAAAGTGCATTTAATTAATGCGTCGAACCTCAGCTCGAAAATGCGTAAGTCACTTGGTTCAAAGCGTAACTATCTAACAGAATCAGAAATTAGGACAATTACCCAAAACTATGGCGCGTTTGAAGCAGTAGATACACTGACTTTAGATGGTGAAAGTGAACAGCAAAAACCATTCTCAAGCAAAATTTTTAACAGCTATGAGTTTGGCTATCGCCGTGTGACCATTGAACGTCCGTTACGTTTATCAGCGCAATTGTCTGATGACCGAATTGCAACTTTACGTTTTGCGCCTAAGCCATTTAATGCCGTGATGCAAAAAGTCTATGAAAGCTATGGCAAAGATTGGACTGAGACAAGCTATGGGCAGTTGAGTGACGATGCTCAAGTTGAAATTCGTGCTCTGATTAAAGCTGAATTTAGCGAACTGAAAGAAAAAGATATTAAAACTGTACTTGAGCCAAAACTCTGGCTTGAACAACGGGCTTTAATGCGTAAAGCACAAAGCTTACAAACCAAGATCGGTACAGCACAGTTTGATGATTTTAATATCTTTGATGAGCTACTTAAACAGGCTTTAAAAGACAGTAGCATTAAACTCGAAGGCAAAGAGAAAAAGCAGTTCTTGGATGCCGTCACTTGGAAAAATCCAGAAGCTGAACCATGCATTAATAAAGTGATTAAGGGTAAAGAAAACCCGCTATATGGTCAGTTTAGCTATAAAGCTAAAGTAGTTGAGTTTGTACAGGATGGCGATTTGCGTGATGCAGAAAATATTGCGCTTGACCACCCAAGCCAAAGCACCATCGATTTAATTGAGTCTTATTTTAAGCGTGAAGTACAACTGCATGTGCCTGATGCATGGATTAATGCCGATAAGCGTGATGCACAGGATGGCGAGATTGGCATAGTCGGTTATGAGATTCCGTTTAACCGTCATTTTTATGTGTATCAACCGCCACGTGATTTGGCGGAGATCGATGCTGACTTAGATGCGGTGAGCCGTGAAATTATGGCACTGCTGCAAGAGGTGCATTCTTAATGATGAGCTATTCTGAATTCAAATATAGTGATTATTTTAAAACTGAATTACCTTCGCACTGGCAAGAAAAGCGGTTGGGCTTTCTTTCTATGCAAACAAAAAATGCTTTTGTAGACGGACCTTTTGGTTCAGATTTAAAATCGGATGATTATTTGGATGAAGGTATACCTTTAATCCAATTAAATAACATACGAGATGGAAAGCATATTCTTCGCAACATGAAATTTATCTCGCAAAATAAAAAAATAGATTTGATTCGACACTTAGCATTACCTCAAGACATAGTGATAGCTAAAATGGCTGAGCCAGTGGCTAGAGCAGCCGTTGTATCAGATGAATATGATGAATACGTAATTGTTGCAGACTGTGTCAAATTAAGCCCTGACTTAGAATTAGTGGATTTAAATTTTTTAATTTGGGCGATTAATTCAGATTGTGTAAGGGAAAACGCTGAACTCGTTTCAACAGGCACAACACGTATTAGGATTAACTTAGGTGAATTAAAAAAACTTAAAGTCCCTTATCCTTCTTTATCTGAACAAGTCAAAATTAGACAATATCTCGACCATGAAACCGCAAAAATTGATACCCTTATTGCCAAACAAGAAGAGTTGATTGCACTGCTTAAAGAAAAACGCCAAGCAGTGATTAGTCATGCTGTGACTAAAGGTTTAAATCCAAATGTACCGATGAAAGATTCAGGTGTGGAATGGTTAGGGGAAGTGCCTGAGCATTGGACTGTGAGTAAATTTGGTTATATTTCTCAAGTAGTCCGTGGTGGTTCGCCACGTCCTGCTGGTGATCCAGCATTGTTTAATGGTGATTATTCACCATGGGTAACAGTTGCCGAAATTACAAAGGATGATGAGCTATATCTTACAAGTACAGAAACTTTCCTGACAAAGAAAGGTAGTGAGCAGTGTCGAGTTTTTCAATCAGGCACTTTGTTGCTTTCGAATAGTGGTGCAACACTTGGAGTTCCTAAAATCTTGTCTATCAATGCTAATGCAAACGATGGTGTAGTTGGATTTGAGGATTTAAAAATAGACATAGAGTATGCTTATTTTTATTTATCCATTTTGACAAATGATTTACGTGAAAGAGTTAAGCAAGGTTCAGGGCAACCAAACTTAAATACAGATATCGTCAAAGCTATTCCGATAGCAATTCCACCTGAAAATGAAATTAAGAAAATTGTTGTAGACATCAAAAAGAAAATTGATCATTTCTCTAAGTTAATGGGATCGGCTGAAAAGGCTATTCAACTCATGCAAGAACGCCGTACAGCCCTTATTTCAGCAGTCGTAACAGGTAAAATTGACGTTCGTAACTGGCAACATTTGAATAAAAATAATAATCAAGATAACATGGAGTTAAGTGCATGAGATCAGATGTAACTTTAGAAACGATTTTCCAGAAAGATATTATTGATCAAATGCAAAGCCGCGGTTGGCAGGTGGGTTCAGCGCAGGGCTACAACCGTGAAAAAGCACTTTATGAGCAAGATGTTTTAGACTTTGTACAAAAGACCCAAGACTTAGAGTGGCAAAAATTTAAAAGTATTTTCCCCAATGATACTGAGCGTCATTTTTTAGATACCGTCGTAGCACAGCTTAAGAAAGCGGACATTAACGCCACAGATATTGAATCCCGCAGTTATGGGACTTTGGGCGTATTGCGTCATGGACTGAAAACCCGTGGTACACGCTTTTCATTTTGCCAGTTTAAACCTGAACATGGTTTAAACCCACACTTAAATGAAATTTATAAACAGAATATTTGTCGTGTTGTACCTGAGTTGGTGTATAGCCCATATGCTAACAAAGCCGAACTCGAAGCAACAGGTAAACAAGCAAAAAAATGGCGCATCGATTTAGTCCTGTTTATTAATGGCTTTCCTGTGGCAACACTGGAACTCAAGTCAGAGTTTAAACAAGCCGTGCAAAATGCCATGGCACAATATAAAAAAACACGTCTGCCAAAAGACCCTGAAACCAATAAGCCAGAACCGTTATTGACCTTTAAACGAGGTGCATTGGTACATTTTGCGGTGAGCCAGTATGAAGTCTATATGGCAACTCACCTCAATGGTGACAATACCTATTTCTTGCCATTTAACAAAGGCACCAAAGAACAGGGGGCAGGTAATGACGTACCTGAAGATGTGAATGAATATGCCACAGGTTATCTGTGGAATGAAGTTCTAACCCCAGATAGCTTGCTTAATATTATTGGTAACTTTATTCATTTACAGATTGAAGAAAAAGAAGATTGGGAAGGGCGTAAATATAAAAAAGAAAGCCTGATTTTTCCCCGTTATCACCAATGGAAAGTCGTGACCAAATTAGTCGAAGACTCCTTGGCACAAGGCACAGGACAAAAATATTTGATCCAGCACAGTGCAGGTTCAGGTAAATCTAATTCAATTGCATGGACCGCACATCAACTGTCTAGCCTATATGATGCTAACAATAAAAAGATGTTCGATTCTGTGATTGTAGTGACTGACCGAACGATTCTCGATGCACAGCTACAAGATACTATTTATCAGTTTGAACATGCTGACGGTGTGGTCGGACGAATTAATAATAAAGAAGGTGATGGTTCCAAATCTGAAAAATTGGCAAAAGCTTTAGAGATGGCGCAGCCAATTATTATTGTGACCATTCAAACTTTCCCATTTGTACTGCGTGCTATTGAAAATAGTACCAGCTTAAAAGAACGTAAATATGCCGTAATTGCCGATGAAGCACATTCTTCGCAAAGTGGTTCAACTGCACGCCAGCTAAAAGAAACTTTGATGCTTGAGGAGCGTGATGAGGATGATCAGCTTACTTCAGAAGATGTATTAGATGCGGTCATGGCTTCACGTAAAGGGAGTGAAAATTTAAGTTTCTACGCCTTTACGGCAACACCAAAAGATAAAACATTACAGCTCTTTGGTCGTTTGCCGAATCCTGAACTACCGCCATCCAAAATCAATAAGCCCGAAGCCTACCATGTCTATTCAATGCGCCAAGCGATTGAGGAAGGGTTTATTCTGGATGTTCTAAAGAACTATACCAACTATAAAGTCATTTATAAGCTTAAGCAAAAGATTGAAGAAAAAGACGATCAGGTTGATGCCAAGAAAGCTAAGATCAAACTCAATCAATGGGTACGTCTACATGACCATAATATCTCGCAAAAAGTACGAGTGATTATTGAACATTTTAAAAAGAATGTAATGGGCTTATTGGGTGGGCAAGCTAAAGCCATGGTCGTTACCAGTTCACGAAAAGAAGCGGTACGCTATAAGCAGGCTTTTGATAAATATGTGGCAGAACATAAATATACCAATATCCAAGCGATGGTAGCATTTTCAGGTGAGGTTGAGTTTTCGGAAAATGATGCAGATAGTAGTCATTTAATTGGGAAAAAATTTACTGAGAGTAATATGAACCTAAACTTGAAAGGACGTGAAATGCGTAAGGCATTTGATAGTGATGACTTTCAAGTAATGATTGTGGCAAATAAGTTCCAAACAGGTTTTGATCAACCAAAACTTTGTGCGATGTACGTCGATAAAAAATTAGGTGGTGTGGAATGTGTACAAACCTTATCACGCTTAAATCGTATCTATCCTGGTAAGGCAGAGTCTGGCACATTTGTACTAGATTTCTTTAACGATCCGCAAGATATTTTGGATGCGTTCCAACCTTATTACCAAACAGCAGAACTAGCAGACGTTTCTAATCCTGATATTGTCTATGACTTAGCTGAAAAACTTAAAGCGGCACGTATTTTCTTAATGACCGAAGTTGAACAATTTGTTGATGCTTTCTATAGCAAAAATAAATCCAATGCTGCACTTGCCAATATCTGTAAACCTGCGATGCAACGTTGGCAGCAAAGTTATACGAAAGCAATTAATGATTATGATGTGACAAAAAATCGTTTGGAAATTACTAAACGAACAGGCGAACCCGTTTTAATTGCCAATGCTGAAAATGAATTTGCCGAAGCGAAAAAAGCGCGTGATGCACTCGAAATCTTTAAAAAGGATTTAGGTAGTTTTACGCGCTTTTATGAGTTTATGTCGCAGATTGTAGAATATGACGATAAAGAACTCGAAAAAATCAGTTTATTCGCTCGTAACTTACGTCCTTTATTGCGTGAGCAAGCGGCTGATGAAGATGTGATTGACTTAAGTAATGTTGCTATGAGCCATTATCGACTCTCTAAGATTCGGCAGCAGGATATCCAACTTAAAGCCAATAGTACTGAACATAAATTAGAACCAGCTAATGATTTGGGTACGGCAAAGCCAAAAAATAAAAATGAAGAATTTTTATCAGTCATCTTGCAGCGTGTAAATGAAGTATTTATTACCGATAAGCTGACAGATCAGGACATGATTAATTATGTATATACGGTAGCAGACAAGATGTCTGAAAACACTAAAATGATGAAACAAATTCAAAATAATACTCGTGAACAAGCAATGTTGGGGGAGTTTGATAGTGCTTTAGATGATGCTGTTTTAGATAGTAATACTGCACATAATGAACAAACTATGCAGTTGATGAGCGATCCAGCTAAGATGCGTCAGTTTGCGAATATTATTTATGATGTATTAGCAAGCAAAGAGAATAAATCGGTAAATTAGTTTGAGTGCCGTAAAATTAAAAAAGGGGAAAGCTGATTAGTACCTCAATCAGTTATAGATAAATAGTATTTAGTGAATAATTTATGAATAGTAATGAACTTTATCAATTATGGGATGAGTTTTTAGAGTCATGGCCTGTACAACGAGTAGAAGCAATGACATTAGAAGAATATACCAAAGCTGGTGATCCTGATTCATTTATGAATTGGGTTGAGTTTAGAACCAAACCACTTGCAACTATTTCGGGTACATCTTCTTTTATATTTGGAATTTATAGTAGAAAAGATCAAACAGCTAAATCAAATACAAAAAATAATATCTATGAAGATCAATATGCTTGGCGAGTTGCTTATGGTCGCACCAAGGAGAGTGCTTTTCAGCATGTAAAGACTCAAATTTTAGCTGTAATTAAAGCGATTCAGAATAATGATCTTCATAAAATAGAAGACATAGATCTAATTAAAACAGTGAAGTGGAAAATCGCGTTTTTATATCAAGATCGAAATAACTTAAAAATTATTCCAACTTTTGCTGAGCAAAGATTACGTTATTTAACTGGTGTAGGCCTTAAAGATAAAGATTTCACCATAGAGAAGGCGTACCAGCAATTAATAAGCGAGAAAGGAGATCAGGACTTATTTGATTTTAATAGTGCTTTGACTCAAAAATATTTGGAAGCAAATCCAAAAGATAAGTTTAATACGCAAATTGCATATGATTATATGCATGAACGTTATCCTGAATTTGAAAAAAATACTGAATATTTATTTGTTATAGAAAATAAATATAACTATGAATTAGCTTTAGAAACAACAAATTTTGATAAATCTAGTCCACGACTATTTCTTAAATGTATACCACCTAAATATATAAAAGGATTACAAGTAAATTCAATTCTTAAAGGAAAAAGTCCTAATAGTAATTTAGAGAGTACAAAAACACTCACAAGAAATGATGAGTTTGTACAAGTGATAGTTACAAACATGCAGCAACTTGAGGCATTTTGTAATTGGTGGGATGAGTTAAATGAAAGTAATCAAGATAGCTCGGAAGCATCAAAGCTGGAAGTAAGTCAAATGGAAGAAATAGCACAACCTTTAAACCGTATTTTATTTGGCGCTGCTGGTACAGGTAAGACATACCATACGATCAATCATGCACTTTCAATTATAAAGAATAGTTCCTTAGAGAAAATTTTAATCGAAGAAAGAAAACTTGGTCGTAAAGTTTTAAAAAAACAGTTTGACGAGTACAGAGAACAAGGAAGAATAGAGTTTGTAACTTTTCATCAAAGTTTCAGTTACGAGGATTTTGTAGAGGGGATTCGTGCAGAAAGTAAAAAAAATGAAAAAAATGAATATATTGTTCACTACCCTATAATATCGGGCATATTTAAAAGAATTTGTGAAAATATAAAAAAAGAGAAAGAAAGGATTGATTTTGGTGATGATTACGTTAGTGATGAGAGTATTCAAAAAGCACTAAATGAGTTAATTGAAAAAGTCAAAAAACAGGAAACTTCATTTTTTACAAAGACTGGCTATGAGTTTATATTAAGATTAAACCAAAATGGAAAACTTGCTGCACGAGCGGTATCGGGTAAAGGCAGTACAACCTCATTATCTCATCCAGCAATTGCTAGATATCTCAAAGATCAATCAGATGAAATAATTGCAAATAAAAGTTATGAATGGGCAATCGCGAAAGAGCTACGCCAAGAAGTAAAAAAAGAAAAATATAAATCTGATTATATTCAAGAACCTTATATTTTAATTATTGATGAAATAAACCGTGGGAATATTTCTCGTATTTTTGGTGAGTTAATTACTTTAATAGAAGAATCAAAACGTACAGGGGCAGAAGAAGAACTATCTGTCACTTTGCCATATTCTAAACAGGAATTCACTGTACCAAGTAATCTTTACATTATCGGTACTATGAACTCTTCTGACCGTTCATTAACCGGTTTAGATGTTGCCCTACGCCGTCGATTCACTTTTATTGAAATGCCACCTAGACCAGATTTACTTAAAGATAAAAATGGACAACCTATTCAGATTAATGCCGTAAATCAAGAAGGCGTGAATATGTCTGTAAACATTTCTGAATTGCTTACAGTTATTAACCAACGTATTGAAGTACTGTTGGATCGAGATCATTGCATTGGGCATGCTAACTTTATGTCGCTAAATAGCCAGTCGACAGTAGAGGAATTGGCTCAAATTTTTAAACAAAAAATTATTCCACAACTTCAAGAATATTTTTTTGATGATTGGTCAAAAATTAATATGGTATTAAATAGGAATGGTATGTTGGAAGCTACTTCTTTAGAAAGATCAAAGATTTTTCCAAACGTTAATACAGAAGAAATAGGTTTCTTTGATGAACAAAAAATATGGAATTTGGTAGAAAGTGAATTTGATAATATTCAAAGCTTTGCAAAGATTATTAAGCATTAATTGAGAAGAGGCATGTCTGATTTTACCGTTAGAGAATATGCTTTCATAAGTATTGCTTATGATGGATGTCCTCAGTCAACACTCGATCACGCTTATATTCCTAAATCTGCATTTGAATATTTGTGCGAACTTTCAGCTTCTTTTTCAAAACATGGGGCAAAAGTATTTGAATTAGCTGGGCATAGAAAGCTTAGACTAGATCAATATGTTGGAGTTATCGAAACCAGATGTGGTACGCGTATTGAAATATTGCCCAAGCATGTTGATATAATTCTTAGTGAGTCTAATCAAACTGCGATTGAAAAAGAACGCGAGCTCTTAAAAAAGATGCTCAAAGTATCTCTACATTTACCATACCGTGATGCTGGGGAAGCTAGCCTAAATCGCTTTAAACAACCTATACATGAGTGGATCATAGAACAGTTTCTTTGTAATTTTGAAAAACTTATTCAATATGGTTTGCGTTTTGATTATCAACGTGTTCAGGAAGAACAAAAGTACTTAAGAGGACAATTACTGCATGTCAAACATATGCGACAATCCCCAGCAAGAAAGCATATTTTTCCGATTGAACACGACATCTATGAAGTTGATCGCCCTGAAAATAGGTTAATTAAAACTGCATTAGATGTCGTTTGTAAAAAAACACGAAGCTCTAAAAATTGGAAACTTGCTCAAGAGCTTCGCTTAATGACTGGAGAAATTCCAAAGAGTCAAAATATAGTTCAAGATTTCAAGCAGTGGCAATCAGGGCGTTTACTCGCACTATATGTAGATATAAGACCATGGACTGAGCTGATTTTAAGTGAATATATGCCTGTATCTACTCATGGTGGTTGGCGTGGGATGAGTTTACTATTTCCTATGGAAAAACTTTTTGAGCATTATGTTGCTTATCATTTACATCATGAGTTAAAAGAGTGGGATGTAAAAACACAAGTATCGAATCAACATATTTGTACTTTTAATGAAAAACCACTTTTTAGATTGAAACCTGATATTTATATTCAGCACAAGTGTTCCCCGTACAAAATTATTTTAGATACCAAATGGAAATTATTAGACCAAAATGATCGAAATCGACGCTTTGGATTGAAAGATAGTGATGTGCAACAAATGTTTGCCTATAGTCATTATTATTTAGACCATGCCAGTGAAGTAATTCTAATTTATCCTTATCATAAAAATAAGTTTGAAGACGAAATTTGCTTTAAATTTAATGTTCAAAATGATCAAGCTATGCTGCGGGTTATTCCATTTAATTTAGATAAGCCATATGACTTTATAAAATCTATTTCTTTATCAAATTTTGAGAGTAAACTTTAAACGATTGATAAGAAAGAGATATATCGGATAGTTTTTGAATAATATGTGAAAACATACTCTGAAAATTGGGGAAATTTCAAAACATGATTACTCCGCTGGGGAGCGGTTTAAGAAAGGGTAATCATCGATTCTTAAATAATTTATAAGATTTGGTTAGATCAAATGAACAACTTTATAACGAGATGTGTAAATAATCTGAGGCAGTGGCATGAAGTTGCGCTGACAATGACTAAAGCGATAGTTGCAATAGGAGTGTTGTGCTTAGTTGCATACCTTTTAACAATTAGCTATATCCCTTCAGAAATTAGCTTTGGCGATACACTTATTTTTTTACTGATTTTTGCAGCTTTTTCTATTGTTTATACCGCATTCTGCATGATGTTATTTTTCTTTGGTATTTCTTTACTGCCAGTGACTTATTTCATCTTAAGTGTGGTTGATAGATATCTGCCATCTCATATCAAAATCGGAGAAAAACTTCCATTTCCAAAGATTAGTATTATTACATTGGGCGTATCTGTTTACCTTCTCTACATTATTCGTGGTTTATTTTTCCTAGATTGGAAAATTAATGCTTATATTGGCATTACTATAAGTCTAATTTCTTTCTCTTATTATGCTTTTTATGTTAATCAGAAGAGAGTCAAAGAATACCGTTTAAAGTTTGAAAATTTAAGAGAAATTATTGATGATCCTAAAGCGAGTAAAAATCTAAAAAATTTTGCAGAAACAAAGTTAAAGCAATTAGAAATATGGATTAAAAATTCTATACAGTCAGCTCTTTTTCTTATTCTAACTCCACTAATCTTTATGTCTTTGATTGAAGACGTGGGCAAAATTTTTTTATATTACACTATGGAAAAAACTGGTGTAAGAATAGAAAAGGCAACCTTATATATTAAAGAACCGTATGCAAATTTAATTGAATTGCCACAAACAACAACTAAGGAGCTGAATCAGTATAAAACCTTTATTTTTAAAGATGTTAAAGTGTTATTTCAAGGCATTGGTAAAAGTACTTTAGTTTCTTACAAAGTGAAAGATATAGAAAAGCAGTTAGTGATTCCAAATGAATATATTACTGTAGAGCGAAGCAAGAAAATTGAAGAGTAATTAATTATAAAGAATAAGAAATAGTTAGAGCTATGAAAGCAAGGATATAAACAATTGCTATTGTTGTTCTAGCCATAGCGTTTGCATCACTACTTTTTTCCGTAAGTGGGGGGAAAAGTGGTAATGCTGCATTTTTTAAAATAAAGAATATTAAGGCGTACCCTGCAATAAGTGAAAATACATATTCAAATCCCAATTTTTCCTTAAAGTAAGCAATTAAAGCCATTATTAACATGAATAGGGCTAAGCTCATTAAAAGATATCTCTTAGAGGGAGAGTCTTTTATAAAGAAATCTTCAATTGACATAGAAATGGCTCGCTTTGAAATATTAAATTTTAGATGAACAATTTTTTTAAAATCAACTGATTAATTTTTTTGAGTATTCTTTCTATGTAAAAAGAATAGACTAAGTTTTTTGATTAACCTAGATACTTCAAGACAAATGGTAGGAATAAATCCTTAGAAAAGGAAGTAACGAAATTCCCCCCAAGGCCCCCGTGCCACAACAGAACTTTAATTTTTTGCGCTGATTTAAAGTCTGATCCTAGACAGTATCGTGGACAACAAATCCCTCTAAATTCTTAAAATATTTCTTCTCAAAGGCTTCAGGGCTTAACCAGCCATTTGCAGAATGTCTGATCCTAGACAGTATCGTGGACAACAAATCCCTCTAAATTCTTAAAATATTTCTTCTCAAAGGCTTCAGGGCTTAACCAGCCATTTGCAGAATGTCTTCTGACCCGATTGTAATAAATCTCAATATAGTCAAACAAGACAGCATTCGCTTCTTTTCGAGTGGCAAACACACTGCCATGGACCACATGACCTTTCAATGTATGAAAGAAGCTTTCAGTCACTGCATTATCCCAACAGTTTCCACGTCTAGACATACTCTGAGTACAATCATTTGTCAGTAACAGCGCTCTAAAATCACGACTACAGTACTGTGAACCTTGGTCCGAATGAACCATAACACCAGTTGGATAACCCTGACGAGCCATTGCATAGTTAAACGTATCACACACCAACTGGCGGTCTATTCGATGGCTGGTTTGCCACCCCACGATACGACGACTAAATAGATCCAGCATCACACATAAATACAGCCAACCTTGCTTGGTACGGATATAGGTAATATCCGTTGTCCAAACCTTGTTAGGCTGAATGACTGTAAATTGACGCTCTAACAGATTGGGTGCTGTAGGCAAACGATGGTTTGAATCAGTCGTATGCTTGTATTTACGCGCAATCCTGCTGCGTAAACCCAGATTTTTCAGCATTCTTCCAACAGTGCGTTCACTCATGCTGTAACCTAAATCATGCATGTCATGTACCAATGAAGGTGCACCCAATCGTGCATGATGCTGCCAATATACGGCTTTTAAATCATTATATTTCTCTACCGTATTGGCCTGACGTTTTCGCCAGGCATAATAGCCTGAAGTGCTGACACCTAGGTATTTACAGGCAGAAGATACCGTGACTTCATTCATATCTAGATCTTGAATTACCGTGTACTTTTCTTGGCATGATCTGTTAGAAAGTACACATGCGCTTTTTTTAAGATGTCATTGGCTTCCTTGAGCTGTTTGACTTCTTTCTCTAATTCCAAGATCCGCTGTTGTTCTGGTGAAAGTTGACGTTTGCTTGAACCCACTGGATTGGTTTCACGAATCCATTTGTCTAAAGTTGAATAACCCACACCTAATTTCTGGGCGATTGCAGCTATAGGCTCGTGTGAGTTTGAAAGTGCATAATCAATTGCTTGCTGTTTAAATTCAGCACTAAAACGTTTGGCCATTTCTTGGATCTCCAAAGTTAACGTTACGTTATCTTTAGAGGGAAGTACTGTCCATTATTTTGGCTAGGATCAGTCATCCACCATTGCGACACAGAGATAAGGGAGCTAAGCCAAACGCTTAGCCCATGTCGTTTTTATCGCACCGCCGCATCACACTAAAAAAAGTAGGGGCAAAGTCCTGTGGGAGAGCAGGACTTTGCAAACTGACATGTTCTAGGCGTTGCATAAGCTGAGGTGAATACACTTGTTCAAGCCGTTGGTAAATACAGTCGCAACTGGCTTGGGTGTGCCCACCCGACAGGCAAATTTTTTCAAACTCCTGCTGCGTGCGGAGGTCACAACCCGAAACGCCGTAATCGCCGACAACAAGGCCTAAAACCAAAATAGTTTTATAAAATTTCATATTATTCTCGTGATGATTTGGGGATATCTCAATGAGAAAAAATAAACTGCTATATTTTAAGTTTTAAAATCATTTTTTAGGCAATAGTTAACCTGCCTATAAAAGCAATAAAATAAAATGATTAAAATTTTAAAATAAAAATAATTTATAAATTTGAAAATTTAGATAATAGAAAACCTAAATTTTAAATAAATAAAAAGTTTATAAGGGAGAGGGGATAAGTTTATATAGTGGCATGGTCAACTCCTTAGAATTTATGGAGCTCTACCACCGAAAATCACCGTCAATTGATTAGGGTGGTAGAACGAAAAGGGGTTAGCAGACTGGGATCCATGGAACCAGCACGCGCAAGCGCGTCCCCCTCTCGTCCTACCGCAAAGAAAAGGGACGCAAGGGTCTAACGACTTATAGTAGAACTATAACCCGCCGTGGATCTACGGTCTGCTAAAACCGTCTGGCAATGTAGGCCAGCGAGACCATAATAATCATAAGTTTTTAATAGGTCAATTCAATTTAAATAAAATATTATAAAAATTTTAAATATAAATTTATATTTTAATTAAGCTCAAAAGTTAATGTATTTAAAGCCGTAAATTAATAAAAATAATAAAGCTAAACTAAACGTTTAGCTTGTTCTTAAAATATATAACGGTAATTAATAAATACACGGTGCTGGTCCCAATCTTTCCGAGACATGCCATTTATTTTTTCACCTAGGTTTGCATTTTCAAATTTTGACTCATAATGCAAAAATGAATAACGCACATCTAAGTTTTTCACCCACGGCAAGGCATAACTCACCGTAAAGTCAAAGTAACGCTCTTTACCCTCAATATCACTGCTGATGTTACTTTGGTGCGCGCCAAAGCCATAAATATACTTCGCCTCGGTTTTTAAACCTTTCACGTAGTCTTTCCAGTTATATTTCAAGCGAAGGGCAACGGCGGTTTCATCGTTATTGGTAAAATCAGGGCCAATGGTCGCCGAGGTCGGAAACGGGTTGGTGCCGTGGTCTTGCGTTAAAACCGAGTTACGGTCGGAATGCACGGCAAAGTTATCTTCAATCCAAAAGCCATCAAACTTTGAAACGGCAATGCCACCTTCGAGATTATTCTTGGCCATATTTACATCGACAAAGTAACCATTGCCACGGTTGTTAATGTCTTGGCCTTTGACACAGTCCAGCTCGGACTCGGCACTGCATTTAAACAGCTTGCCATCATCACGCGAGAAAAAAGCACCCGTGTTGAATGTCCACACAAGGCTATGCAGAGGCAATTTATATTGAGCAATCGCCCCGTACTTTTTTAAATAATCTTTGCTATTTAAATATTCGGCATTCACGCTCCAGTTTTTGTATTGATACTTGGCACCAAGCAAACCGACATAATCAATTCGCTCGTCATTTTCAGTCACCAGTTTTTCAAATGAGTCCATGCTGCGCGGTTTCCAGCGATCATAGTAGGCGATGTAAGTCTGTAGCTGATCATTCAGCTGAAACTGACCACTCGCCCCCGAAAAAGTGTCGGGTACCGCGCGGTTGTTGGTGCTTTTAAGCAACAGCGAATCGTACAACTGGCGGCCTAACTTAATTTCACCTTTGTCGCCGAGTTTTGCTTTGATGTAGAGCTGCCCTAAAGTTGCAAAGTTTTGATCAAGCTTGCCGTTATTTTCGACTTCTAAAAGCTGAGCACTAGGCTTGCCAGAGTCAAATAACTTGGTGACTGCATAGATTGAACCATCTACCCCAAGCCAGTCCCACAAGTAAGGTGACTGATAATTTAACTCCAGGCCTAAGGCACTTTGCTCATATTCACTCGACGAAGGCGAAGGGTTCGCAAGCGTGGGGTGGGCGGTGCCTTCATCGTTCCAGTAACGGGTGTTGAGTTTTAATTCTAACTTGCCAAATTCTTGAGGAAGCTCTGCATAAGCATTGCTCACGCTGCCTAAACCGATACAGCCCCATAGCAAATATTTATTCATTTTAAATTCCTTTTTTAAGCATGAATAAGCCCTTTGCCTAACGCTGAGGTTAGGCAAGCTTTTTTATGAAATGGATGAATTAAGGAGATAGTTTTTCGAGCACTTGGCCTTTGGTTTCAATGGCAAACAAGAATGTCACCAGACCACCAACGAGTGCCACAACAGCCAGCACACTAAACACATATTGAATGCCATAGCCACCAACCACGAGGCCCACCATCACAGGCCCAATTGCAGAGCCAGCACGAAGCCAAGCAGTACTAAAACCAATGCCCATCGCACGGAGGCGAGTTGGGTAAAGTTCGGCAGCGTAAAGATATAAAGAGAATGAAATAGTCTGCAAAATGGCATAACTCAGCGTTGCTAAAATCACCACTTGCATGGCCGATTTTGCGCCTAAAATCGAAAGGCTCATGAGTGGAATAATCGCCAAGAAAAATGCTGCACTGTACCAAGGGCGGCGACCGACTTTATCAATCATTAACGCACAGATAATAGAAGCAATCACACCTACGCCCGAAGTAATCCAGCCATAACCCAAACTGGTTTGCAGCGACAGACCAAAGTGTTGTTTGTAGAGAGATGGCAGCCAAGTCACCATGGCATTGTTCACCATGTATACGCAAAACCACATGCCCCACAGGGTAAAGGTACGTTTACGGTAAATACCACGGAATAGCTCGCGCCAGTCGGTTTTTGCCATGCCTTGCGGGTTAATTTCTTTAACCACAGGTTCAGCCAAAGTTTTACCGCTTTTGATGGCACCGTCTTCAAAGCTTTTGACGACTTGATCGGCTTCTTTAAAACGACCTTTTGAGGCAAGCCAACGCGGTGACTCAGGTAAGAAAAACCGTAAAGGAATGACCAAGATTGATGGAATTAAGCCCACAATAAACATGACTTTCCAGCCGTAAATTGGCATCAGGAAAAACGCTGCCATACCTGCAAACATAAGACCGAGTGGAAATAAAACTTCATAGAGCAAGAAAAACTTACCGCGCTTTTCTGCACCAATAAACTCATTAATATAGGCACTCGCAACAGGCACTTCGCCACCTGTACCAACGCCTTGTAAGAAACGGAAAATTAACAGCGACATTCCGCTCCACGCAAACAGACAAGAAATATCCATTGCCACAAACAGTAAAATGGTAAAAGACAGCACTTTTAAACGACCGACTTTTTCGGCAAGAGAACCAAAAAAGATCGCACCGACCAGTTGCCCGACATAGCCCGCGGCAATGATCGCACCGACATAGGCAGGCGTGAGGTGCCATTCGGTAATGAGTTGGGGTAAAGCAAAGGCAATCGCAAGAACAGTATAAGCGTCAAAAAAGGTCGCGATACCGATGGTAATTCGCATAAATTGCAATCGTCCGGTGACGGGTAGCCGTTCGAGTCTTGCAATAATTTCCGCATTTTTTTGATGATGACTAATTTGTTCTACATCCGCTAGATTTGTCATCTTATATCTCCTTATCACTACATTCCTCGTAGTTTTGTTGTTCTATTTCGCACTACCTGTTCACCACAGTTTGCATGCTTTTTATTATTGTTTTTAAGAGACATGCCCGATGTTTGGCCTCAGGCAGCGTACAGGAAAAAAAGGCTAGCGTATATGCTAGCCCGAATGGAATTTAAGCAACGGCTTGGGTTAAATCGACCTTGCCAATTCCGGCTTGACGCATTGCATCATGAATTTCTTGCTCAGCACCATCTGCTAGTGGAAGCAGAGGTGAACGCACAGTGGCATGGTCCAAAATTCCGCGAGCAACCAGTGCATGTTTAAGTGCGACTGTTCCTTCCATGTGTGAACCGCGGTGATAAACATTGCGAGTCACTGGTAATAATTGGTCGTGAATCGCACGTGCTTTGGCGTAATCTTTGGCTTTACCTGCTTTAATCATTTCAATTAATAGTTCAGGGGCAATATTGCCGTAGCCAACCAAAGCGCCGTCTACATCAAACATGGTGTGAAGCAAATATTCATCGTGGCACGTCAACACCTGTAAGTCTGGACGTTCACGGCGAATAATCGGAATTTCGACATCCCAGCGGCGCATGTTACGCACACCATTTTTCATGGCAAATACGCCCGGCTGTGCAGAAATATCAAGTAGAGTGTCTAGGTCGTAAGTGGCCTTCGTTGCATCTGGATATTGGAATAAAATAGATGGCAAACCACTTTCTTCATAAATCGCTTTATAGCGGTCTTGTGGTGCGCCTTTTTGATAGCCAAAACGCAACCAGCCATGTGAAGGGTAAATCAAACCTGCTGAAGCACCTGCACTCACTGCACGTTTTGCTTCTTCTGCTGCAACCGAAGTACCTTCGAGCGTAATCCCTGCGATTACCGGAATTTTGTCATCTACCGATTTAACAAAGCTTTCGATGACCTGCATTTGTTCTTTTTGCGACAAGAATGTTCCTTCACCTGCATGCCCAAGAACAACCAAGCCTTTCACACCATCAATACTGCCTAACCATGAACCTAAACGTTGAATTGCATCATGGTCTACTTGTCCGTCACGGGTAAAAGGAGTCACAGGTGCTGGGGTTAATCCACGTAAATCTAAACTCATAATCGTACTTCCTATACAGTGTAATTAAATATTCTCTGGTTCTTAATCTGACTTAAATCGTGTTGTAGAGAACATGATTGGAGTATAGAAATAGGTGAGCTATGTAGGAATTACCAATTCTTGAATTTCAGTTATACTGAAAATGTATGGCTCAAAATGCTGCCTATTTACGATTTAGGAAGAATCGATGAATTATGAATTATGGAAAATATTTTTAGATGCGGTGGAACTCGGTAGCTTAAGTAAAGTCGCGATGCTGCATAACACCAACCAACCGCAAATCAGTCGGCAAATGAACGAGCTTGAGGCCCAATGTGGCGGACGTTTATTTAACCGAACTGGACGCGGCGTAGAACTCACCGATTTAGGCCAGCATTTACTTCCTAAAATTCGTTCATGGCTGAACGTAACCGACCAACTGAATAATGAAATTTTGCACTCGACCGACACCCCAATTGGTACGGTGCGCATAGCTAGCTTACCGTCTACAGCACATCCGTTGTTATCGACTTTGTATAAAGTGCTTCAAGAGAAATATCCCCTAATTAAACTTTCAGTACGTGAAGGGCAAGGCGTGCATTTAGAAAAATGGCTAGAAGATGGCAGCGTCGATTTAGCCATACTCTATCGCTTTAACCCAACGCCTAAACAGGGCGATGTTTACCTTACCCAAGCCGATACCTATTTGGTCGGCTGTGAAGGAGATGTGTTAACTCGTGAAAATGAAGTCGACTTTAAAAAGATAAGCCAGTTACCGCTGGTCACGTTTTGCAGGCCAAGTAACTGGCGCAATTTTTTAGACCACATGGCTTATGAAAATGGGGTAGAGCTGAATATTGTGTTTGAAGCCGATTCGATTAGTTTACAAACCCATTTGGTTTCCGAGTCTCGCATGTATACCATGCTGGGGCCGCAAGCGTTAAAGAAAGCTAGCCAATACACTCCAATTCAAGCTGCAAAAATTATTAACCCCGCGCTCAAGCGTTATATTTCTTTGTCTATTTCTAAACATGGCTATTTAACGCCTGCGTGTAAGGCGGTGATGGAAGAAATCAGGAATCTTGCCGATTTGCTTTAAAAAAACTTGTAACTTCATGACTGGCACTGCTGCATCGTACGCAGCATGGTTTTTACAAAATCACGCGGCACTTCTGGGCTTTGTAGACTTAACCTTCCAAGCTTCTGCATGAGTTTTGGGGAGTATTGGCGTTCTAAACGATGATAAATACACAGACAGGTCGCGCAACTATAAATTTTAAGTAAAAGTCACTGTTTCATCATAGTCGGAGCGGTTTTAGAGGCCAAATTGATTTGACGATAGAAGCATTTATGTTTTTGAAATGAATATTATTAAGTAAAATTTTAATAATATTTTATTTTTAATTAATAATAAAAATATTGCAGAATATTTATTCAATAAAGTGAAATAATTTATTTAAGATAACTTTTTAATACAAAAATATTATTATATTTATATCTTTGATTTTATTAAAATTTACTAAAAATTCGCATGTTTACTTGTTTGATGGTTTTGTATCTGTTTGTTAATATGAGTAAGTTAATTTGTGGTTAAAATAACAATGTTAAATAATATTTTTGATTTCTTAGATAAAATTGGTTTTGCTTCACAAAAACGGGCTCTACATATTTATTTTACTAATCCTGAAATAAATAATCAGGTTTTTTTACAACGTATTGATGGCTTTCATTCTATAAATGAAGGGCTTTCTGCTGAGCTTATTTGCTTATCAATAAACCCTTATATTTCTTTAAAACAATTTATTGGATGCCAAGTTGCCGTAGAACAAGTAACAGATTCAGGCAAATTATTTAGAACGACAGGAATTATCATAGGGGCGAGTCAAGGGCAAAGTGATGGCGCACTTTGTTTATATAAACTGACTATGCAAGATGCGACCAGTTTATGGCACAAACGACGTAATAGTCGGGTGTTTATGAATAAAAGTGCAGTAGAAATTATTGAGATTATTTTTAAAGAGTGGCAAAACAAAAGTTCTTTATTTGCCGCAAGCTTACAACTAGATAGCAGTGGCTTAACTAAGAATTATGATATTCGACCTTTTTCTATGCAGTCGAATGAAAGTGATTATGCGTATTTAACCCGTCTCATGCGGGAAGAGGGTATCAACTGGTTAATTGATGAATCAGAGTCTATGGTCTTGAGTAATAGCCAGACGATTGAGCCTCAAAAACTACGCCTTATTGATCATAATAATGAATATAAAGTCTTAGAGCGTCGAGCTATTCGCTATCATAGAAGCGATGCAACTGAACAAAATGACAGTATTACCAGTTTTATTGCACAAAGACAGCTGCAGCCCACGGCAATCCATCTTCAACGTTGGCAAGCAGATAACTTAAGTCAAGAAGATGCAAGTGGAAGTGTTTTAAGCGCACATCAGCATAGTTCACAACGTGATAATGAAAGTTTAAGTCTTGAACAGGCATGGACAATTGCACCTGCTTGGATTACGGACTTGAACGGAGAAGATCAGGCAACCACTTCAAGCAATAGTCAGATTGAAAAACTAAATAAACAATTAAATCAATATCAAGCTTTGCAGGCAAAGTATTTTATTGCTCGAAGCAGCGTACGAGATGCTCAAGTTGGTTATTGGTTCAAGTTAAATGAACATCCTGAACTTGAAAGAAATCATGAAAGTTCTGATAAAGAGTTTTTGATTTTAAGTAAGCGGTTTTATAACCAGAACAATTTACCAAAAGATATACGTGATCAAGTTGAACAACTATTAAGTTTGAGCCATTGGCAAGTCAGTCATGATCGAGCGCAAGAACGTCAAGCCAATGAACTCATGGTTGTACGCCGCTATATCGATATTGTTCCAGAGTTTGACCCATTAATACATCGTCCCTCGGCCCATGTGCAACGGGCCAAAGTAGTGGGTTTAGATGGAGAAGAAATTCATGTAGATGAATGGGGGCGTATCAAGGTTCGTTTTTTATTCACCCCTACCGATGACCATCAACATGATGGAGGTGCAGGAAGCAATGACAATGATACTGACTCGGCTTGGGTAGATGTATTAACGCCATGGGCAGGGGAAGGATACGGTGCACGCTTTTTGCCACGAGTGGGTGAAATCGTCGTAATTGACTTTTTTGATGGAAATATTGACCGTCCATTTGTTACAGGGCGAGTCCATGAAGGGCAACGGTCACCTACCAAATTTGATATTAAAGGCCAGCTACCGGATACCAAAAAGTTAAGTGGTATTCGTACTAAAGAAGTAAGTGGGTCTGGTTTTAACCAACTTCGGTTTGATGATACGACTGGGCAAATTAGTACTCAGCTCCATAGTAGTCATGGGGCAAGTCAATTAAATTTAGGTAATTTAAGTCATCCTAAAGAGCAGGCTGAAAGTGATGGAAGAGGTCAGGGATTTGAATTAAGGTCTGATTTATCTGGTGCGATTCGTAGTAAAGGACTATATGTTTCAACTTTCATTCAACCGGGTGCTCAAAAAACACAACTCGAAGCAAAGGAAGCGATTGAAAATCTTTCCGAGGGCTTGGAGCGTATGAAAGCTTTATCTGAATATGCAGGTAAGCAGCAAGCTGAGGCAGCAGATATGCTTCAAAATGTTGAGATCTATATCAAAAAAATAGAATCTCAATGGAAAGACCTAAAAGCCATGAAAGATGCACTCATACTTTTAGCTGCTCCTGAAAGTATTGGTTTAACATCAGGAAAAGATATCCATATTCAAGCATCTGAAAGCATTACGCTTGGTAGTGGAAAATCTATTAATACAAGTACAGATGAAAATCTAATTTTAAATGCGAAGAAAAAAGTAAGCTTATTTGCAGGACAAGAAGATTTAAAAATTTATGCTGCTAAAGGTAAGTTTGATATTCAGGCTCAAGATAATGTACTAGATGCATCTGCAAGATTAGATATCAAAATTACTTCATCAGAAGGAAAAGTTGAAATCAATAGTCCTAAAGAAATTGTCTTAAGGGCTAAAGAGAGTGCACTAAGAATTGATGCATCAGGTGTAACAGTAATTACTCCGCAAAAATTTACAGCTAAAGCTGGTCAGCATCTTTTTACAACTGGAGCAAGTGAAGCACCGACCTTACCGATTTTTCCAAATAACGTGTGTTGGGAATGTTTGGCGAGACGAGCAGCACAAAAAGGTGCATTTATAAACAAAGGAGATGGTCAATAAATGGCTGCTAAATTACCGCTTCAGACATTTTTTAAAACATTCCAGCAACACTCTTTAGCAGAAGTTGGATTAAACGTTTTTACACTTGCAGATGCTGCACAAGATAATAGTTTCTTAAAGAAATTTGAGCACCTACGTCAAAAATGCCTTTTGTTAGAAGCGAGTGGTGAGGAAGCAAAAGCGGTGTCTCCTCATTTACTTCAACTCCCTCAAGATTTTTCATCACAAGAATGGCAATGGATACAACAAAATATTGCAGGCACGCCTCGCATGACAATTATAGTAAGCCCTTTGTCCTTCAATTATTTGTTTGACCACCTACGAAAATTTTTAGAAGTAAAATTTGAAGGTGGACTCGAAATGTTTTTGGCATTTTGGGACCCTGTAATCTTAGCTACCTTGGTTGGCCATAAAGAAAATAAAACTTTGTATGTCGAAGGGCCTGTATTTAATGCTCAGCAGATTGAAGACTTACTTACTCCTCTTCAAAGTTGGTGGTATTGGGATAGGTTAGGAAAACTTCAAGTAATTTGGGGAATAAACGAACGGGTTGAACAATTACCTTATGTGCAAGTTCCTTTACATTTTACCGTTGAACAAGAAGAAATGATGGTTGAGGCAACTTTCCCTGATAATCTTATTTATTATTTAAAACTCAATAATGAATTTCTTATTATTGATATGACAGATAATGAATTATATCAATTTGTTATTAAATCTATTCCTGAGGCTAGAGCGTATAACTTATTTGGTACACGAGATATTTTAAATTTTATTTGTTTAAAATTGATTTATAAAGAAAACTTTTTAACAGATAAAGGGTTAAATCAAAAACTAGAACGCTTAAAAGATAAAAAAATATCTATGGATGAAGTGATGGTCCAACTTGTAGCAAATGCGAGCTAATAAATTTTATGATGAATAAAATGCAACGGTCGAATAGATTATTTTTAATACTTGGTTTGATATTTAGTCTTGTAGGTTGTGTTAGCCTTGGTCCAAATGCGACTTATTATATGGGTACAACATCCTTTAATTATGATCCTTCATATAATAGTTATATGGTTAAGATGAATGGTTCTGAAATTGGAGGTGGATTTGGGAATGCAACCCTTACTAGTTCAATTAAAGTAGGAGAACAAGTCATTACATGGAAAAATGCAAGCACAGGTGAAAAACATACTGCTAAAAATCAAGTGACTATCACAAAAGAACAGTTAAAAGGTAAAAAGTATTTAGCTGTACATCTTTATCCTGATGATACCGTAGAAATAACGATTTCAAATAACTGGCCTATGCCAACTGAAAAAGGTCTTAGCTTATTAGACCAATTCAGACGGTAAAGAGATTAAATACTATGGTTTTAAAGAAAATATTACTATTGCCTATGAGCTTGATGTTAAGTATGGCTGGTTGCGCTAGTTTTGGTCCAAATGCAACTTATTATATGGGAACCACATCTTTTAACTATAATCCTGCTTATACAAGCTATGACGTGACATTAAATGGTTATGAAATTGGAGCTGGTTTTGGTGGGGGGATGAGTTCAGAACCAGTAAAATTGGGACCACAAACAATTACATGGAAAGATGCAAACACAGGGGAAGTACATACTTCAAAAAATATAGTCATTATTACCAAAGAGCAGTTAAAAGGCAAAAAATATTTAGCAGCTCACTTATATCCCGATGATACGGTTGAAATATCAACTTCAAATGATTGGCCTGAACCTATTCAAAAGGGATTAGATTGGCGAACTGAAATCTGGAAGAAGATTCATATAAATTAAAAGACTTATACAATGAATATAAAATTTAAATAGGATAAAAATATTAAATGATGAGGAAATTCATAAATATTATTTTCGTAAGGTGGTATATATTTCACTTTTTAATTAGTGAGTAAATAAACTTATTGTAAGTTCTTAAATTTATAAGAATCATAAGTTTTTATAAATTTAATAATTGGGTTACAGAGAGAGGTTTAATGAAATGAGTTTAAAGAAAATATTGTTATTACCAGTAAGTCTAATGTTGAGTGCAGCTGGTTGTGCAGGTATTGGTCCAAATGCAACTTATTATATGGCGACAACATCTTTTAAATATGATCCTCGATATACAGATTATATGATGGAAGTAAATGGCTCTGAAATTGGAGGAGGATTTGGTAAAGCAATATCTACTAACCCAATTAAAGTGGGAGAGCAAATCATTACATGGAAAGATGCAAATACGGGTGAAAAACATGCTGCTAAAAATCAGGTAATTATTACGAAAGAACAGTTAAAAGGAAAAAAATATTTAGCAGCTCATATTTATCCTGATGATACTGTAGAAATAACGACTTCAAATAATTGGCCTGACCCAACAGAAAAGGGGATGAAGTGGAGAGAAAAAATAAAAAGAGAGGGTCAATAAATGTTAGCCGTTCAATTAAAACGTACAGTTAATATAAATAATGATGTTGCAAATAATCAGCCATCTTGCAAGCAAGATTGTCGCGATGTCGTGAATATTTCAGTTTTTTTTGATGGTACTGGAAATAATGAGGATGCTGATAAAAAAGAAAAAAAATGGTCCAATCCTGCCCGTTTATGGCGTAATGCTCGAACACATAGTGATAAAAACGAAGCAAAAAATGATTATGCAATATATGTCTCTGGTGTTGGAACCAGATTTAATGCTGAGTTAAATATCTTTCAAAGAGCGATTTCTGACTTTCAGGATCACTATAGCCTGTTAGGTATGGGCGTTGGTTTAGGTGGTGCAAGACGACTAGATTATGGTGAAGACCAGTTAAATGATGCTTTAAAACAAGTCTTAATTTTTAATGCACAAAAGGCAGAAAAAGATGTTAAAAAATATGTAGGTGAAAAAAAGAATTATAGCTTTGCAGAAGTCGACAAAAATTTAAAAGATCACAGACTAATTAAGAAAATTAATATTTCTGTGTTTGGTTTTTCGCGTGGTGCTGCACTTGCCCGTGCATTTACAAATCAATTTATAGGGCAGTGTGAATCAAACTGCGATGGGCTTACCTATGGACAAGGCAAATATCCAATTGAGTTTAAGTTTTTAGGAATTTTCGATACGGTTGCTTCATTTGGTTTGCCTGCTACAAATTTAAGCAATAGCTTACCTTTTTTAGAACGTGATTTGGTGGTAGATGAGCGGGTTCAAAACTGTTCACATTATATCGCTGGTAATGAACTGCGCTTTGCTTTCCCAGTAGATGTTATTCATAAAGACAATAAGTTAGCAAACCCTAACTGGAAAGAGGTGGTATATCCGGGGGTACATTCTGACGTGGGTGGGGGGTATGAACCAGATAGTCAGGGAGTAAATGACAATTTTGCCCGAATTCCGTTAAAACATATGCTTGATGACGCTGTACAAGCAGGTGTCAGAATGTATAGTTATGAAGAACTGCAACAGAACTTTAAGGATTTATTCAAAGAACAGTTTGAAATTCAACCAGACTCTCAAAAATATTATGATGCTGTAAAAGCAGCTACGCCGAGTCAAGGAAGTGTTCAAGAGCAGATTAAAGGGTGTATGAAACTTTATTACAGTGCATATGGTACCATTGCCCGTGCTGGAAAAGAACTTTCTGTGAGTGAGCGTGTACGTCAGGAAAATAAATTTCGTGAATACATACCAGTTGGCCCATCCGATATGGCAACTGAAATGCAAAGGTTGAAGAAACTAAAAGAAGCAACTGCTTCTAAGAAAGATGGTTTTAATATTTTTAGAGTTTTTTCACCTGTCTCAACTGCATATGAATATATGATTAGTATCGAAGATTGGCAATTTGAGAGTTGGAATACAAATGTCAGTGATGATATTAAAAAATTCTATTTAAATTATGTTCATGACTCTAAGTATGGTTTTTTAAGTAACGTAGAACCATTTAGTTATTTCCGTCAAAGAAGGGTCTATGAGTCACGTCGTAGTGCCAGTGGAGAAGAGCGGGATAAAAAAGCTGCCGAACAGAAAGTAACTTGTAGTGCCCCTAAACAAGAGATACCGCAAACGCAGTTTATTGATGCTTATGAACAAGCTCAACTAACAGAGAACTTTTTAAATGCATCTTAGTGATGCATTTAAAATCCCTTATCTTTAAAAATAAAAAGTCCAATTGCATTGTATCTTGTATAAATACACTCTGTCTTAAAATGAACAGCTAGGTTTTTACTTTAAGATCTGTTGTTATTAATGAATGGAATTTATATTAAATTTCTGACAAAAATTTTCTAATTAAAAACCAATATTTGATAGGAAAGGTAATGCCAGAGACCTCAATTCAACAAGAAACACAAAGCACATGGGCGCTATGTCGAGATCCTGTTTTACTGACTATGGTCGGTGGGGCAATTGATACCATTGGCTTTATTGCGTTATTTGGTTTTTTTACCGCGCACGTAACGGGTAACTTGGTACTGGCAGGAGCGGCTTTAGTGAAGGGCGGTACAGGTGTCTGGATTAAACTTGCGGCTATTCCATTGTTTATTTTGACGGTGGTGATTACCAAACTTTTAATTGACCGAAGTCAGGCTAAACACAAAACGCTGTCTTATTTATTTTTATTTGAGGCTATTTTTCTCTTTGCCTTTATGGTTGCTGGGCTTTATTTCGAGCCATTTAAAAATGCCGATGCGATTACGGTTGCAATCACAGGTGGTCTCGGTTTAATTGCCTTAGCTATTCGTAATACTTCAAGTAAAACACTCATTAAAAATATTAGCCCAAGTACCATGATGACAGGCAACACCACCCAGCTTGGGATTGATATTGCCAACTTGCTTAAAAATAATAATGAGGCCAATCGGGCAAGTCTGTTTAAAAGTGCCAGTATTGTCATTGGCTTTGTGATTGGTGCTTTAATGGGGGCGGTACTGTATGTCTATTTTGACTTTTGGAGTGTAGCGCCGTTTATTTTACCCATCCTTTATTTTTCTTATTTGGCTTCACAGCAGAAGTTTAAACAAGCTTAAACATTGCGATTGAAATAGCCTGAATTTAAATAAATTCGGGGTTTTATTTTTTCAATAAAGCAAAATCGAAGTTGAGCTGAAATTGTTCGTTCACAGCTTTACGGGCATAATGATGAGTGGGGAAATACATTCGCGAAAGGAATGCACAATGACAAAATCCAGCCATTATCTAGTGCTTACTATAATGGGACTGCTGAGCGGTTGTCAGGTTATTCATTTAAAAGAAAGTAACTTAAGCAGTGCTTTAAAAAGTAAAAATGAAAGTATTTTGACTGATAATACTTTAAGTCATCAAACCCAAAACCTGCTGTATTTGGTCAAAGAAAATGAAAAGTCTTGTCTGCAAAATTTTAATGTTTGTTTAAATAAAATTCAGGGATTGTCAGAAAATAGCAGCCGAGAAGAACGCTATGCTGCGCTCAGTGAAATTTACTTGGCAAAAGCTTTAGATGTTGGGCGTAGTAGCCAGTGTAATGTCACTCTTAAAAGTAACAGTTGTGTCGAGCAAGAGCTGGCGTTGTTTGATAAAAGCTTGCGCTATAGCTATGTCTATTTGTTTGATTCTGAAGAGTCGCCTTTTGATCGGGTATTTGACCATCGACAAAATCAGGTACGTATTTTTTATAACGTCGCCTTGTCGAAGCTCATGACCACGTATTTTAATCATTTAAATACGCTTCATTTTCCACCTTTACTAAAAGCAGATGGGCATGAGTACCATGTCAATTTTGACCATGCAGTAGATGTACAAAACATTGAGATCGATACCTTTCGCTCTAGCTATAACATGAACTTTTCAGGGTTTAATACCGTCAACCGTAAGGATGGGTTAGGCGCTGAATTTATTGTGGGGCGTAAGGAGCATGATGTAAATCATGGTTTTATTTTAGACCCCGACGCTTTTTATGCTCACCAGAGTAATCCCAATATTCATTTACCACGCTTCTTTCCGGTCACGGCCATTGCCTACCCAAAACAAAAGGCCACAGCCGATCAAGTCATTGATGGGGCAGAGTTAGAAATTGCCATGTTTGACCCATACCGACAGGACCGTGTAAAAGTTGAAGGCGTGGACTATCCGCTCACTGCCAACTATTCGGCACCTTATGGGCTTTGGCTATCAAAATATAATTTAGGTGCAGCAGGTTATTGGTCTTTAATTAATAAAGAAGCCAATTTAATCATGCCGCATTTATATATGCTGGAACCTTTTAATCCCAATAAAAAAATTATTGTATTTATTCATGGCTTGGCAAGTAGCCCAGAGGCGTGGGTAAGCCTAACCAATGACATTATGGGCGATGCCGAATTAAGAAAAAACTATCAAGTTTGGCAGGTGTTTTATTCAACCAATATGCCGATTTTTGAAAGTCGTTTTCAGATTTACTCTTTGCTGAATCAAGCTTTTCAAAACGTCGCCAAAGACAGTTACGCTGCGCACGATGCAGTGTTGGTTGGGCATAGTATGGGCGGAGTGATTAGCCGCCTATTGGTAAGCGATGCTGATGTTGCAGTGCAAGCCATGCAAAAAATGAATGAAGCACAGCTAAAGCGTTTAAAAGAAAATCCGGTTATTCGAGAACGTTTTCAGTTCAAAACTTTGCCCTATTTTAAGCGGGTTGTTTTTGTTTCGGCGCCGCATCATGGTACTGACTACGCTGACCGATGGTTTACCCAAATTGCTCGCCGTATTATTCGTTTACCCGCCGACTTTTTTATTGCGGTCGAAATGAGAGATGAGAAAAATACAAAACTCAGAAAAGGTTTAATTGAAAACGGAGCAAGTAATTTAAGTCGTTCTTCTAACTTTATGCAGTTGACCCAAGCCATTCAGCCATCGTCTAACGTGGTCTATCACTCAATTATGGGCAATATAAATGGCACCACAGATAAGTCAAAAATGAGTGATGGAATTGTGCCGTATCAAAGTTCGCATTTGGGTGGGGAGCAGTCGGAGCTGATTATTAAAGGTGGGCATTCGATTCAAACTAGCCCAGAGGCAATTTTAGAATTACGTCGTATTTTAAGGTTGCATTTAAAGCAGTCGCAGCCTTCAAAATAGAAATTTTGTTTTTAGAAAACCACTGCTGAAATGGCTCAACAGTGGTTGAAATAATTAATTAAGCTGGTTTTGTTTGAGCGATTTTTTATGCTCAAAGTAGCTAATTGAAAAAATAACCAAGCCAACCAAATACAACACACCAGACAACAGAAGTAAGTCTAAACCTGCTGCATAAAGCAACCAAAGTGCATAGATTGAAGCGACACTTGCAATGGCAATATGTGGCGTGCGTTTATGGCGAATCGATTCTTTAAGATAAAACGCCGATACCAGAAAATAAGGCAGCAAAATCATTACCGATGAAATCAGTAAAAGCTGAGTGTAGTTTTTATTGAAAAAATACACGGCAATGAGGGAGCCTTGCACCACAATAGTGGTCAGCCATAGTGATGAAATCGGTACATTGTTCTGATTATTTTTTAAAAATAATTTAGGGAATGCGCCATTTTTTGCAGCTAAAAATGGAATTTCAGTGGCAAATAACGTCCAGCTTAAATAAGACGAAGAAACTGAAATAATCAAGCCGATAGTAATAATGATGGTACCTGGTAGACCGATGAGTTGCTGCAAAATGGTCGCCATAGATGGGTTATGCATGCCTGCAAGCGCTTCACGGCTCACCACACCATAAGCCAATACTGTGACCATGACGTAAAAACTTAATGCCAGCAACACACCTAAAATGGTCGCTTTGCCAATGTCATGACGGTTTTTGGCACGTGATGATAAAACTACTGCACCTTCAATACCGGTAAATACCCAAAGGGTAATGAGCATCAGGTCTTTTACTTGCTGCCAAAGGGGAACTTTTAAAGAAAAGTCATTTAAGTTGAGTTTGAATAAATCAAACTTAAAGGCAATAAAGGTAAAGAAGATGAAAACGACCATTGGAATAATTTTGGCAATGGTCGCCAGTAAATTCACAATGGCTGCTTCCTTAATACCTCGGCTTACTAACCAATGTACCAGCCATACAAAAATGCTTGAGCCAATCAGAGAGTAGAGTGTATTACCTTCACCAAAAATAACGTGGTCTTTGCTGTCGGTAAACATGCCAACACCTGAAAAGGCAATCACTACATAACCGACAATACCAATGGTAGTACATAACCAATAGCCCCACGCCGAGCAAAACCCGATGAGGTCTCCAAAGCCTTCGCGTGCATAGTTATAAATACCACCGTCTAGGTCTGGTCGTTGACGGGTTAAATGCAACAATGAGAGAGCCAAGAAAATAATGCCGACTCCGGTAATGAGCCATGCAATAAGAAGGGCAGAGCCGTTGGCAACTTGAGCCATATTTTGGGGAAGGCTAAATACGCCTGACCCCACCATAGAACTAAATACCAGCGCTGTAAGAGACAGTAATCCGATTTTGGCAGCAGACATGGTATTTATTCTTTAAAAAATTGAGAAAGTTCAGCAATGTGTTCTGGTCCAATACCACAGCAACCACCCACTAAACTTGCACCTGCTTGCTGCCATTGTTTGGCAAAAGCAAGATAAGCTGGAGCGTCTAAGTCTTTGCGAATTTCATCCAGACCATCGTTAGCAGTAGCGCTTTCATCTTGCGGTGGGAAAGCGTTGGCATAAGCACCAATTTGTACAGACACTGGAATGAGCGCTTTAATTTCATTAATCGCTTGCAAGATCACTTCAGGTTGGCAGCAGTTAAACAACACCGCTTTAGCATTTGACTGCTTAATAAAGTCAGCCACTTGCTGCATATTTTCGCCTGAACGAAGGAGTGCTTGTTCTTGTTTAATTTCATCTTGCAGCGTAAATGACACCCAATAGTCCTTACCATCTTGTGGTAACAAGGCATGCACTGTTTCAACTTCTTTTAAGCAAGACTGGGTTTCAGCGAGCCAGAAATCTACTTCTGGTGCCAATGTTTTAATGATAGGCTCAGCTAGGTTTTTAGCCTGTTCTGGTTGGAACAAGTCTGCACGGTAAGAACCAAATAACGGTGGTAAGCAGCCTGCAATTTTGACATTTTTGCCGCTTTCTTTAACTGCATTTTTCGCTTGTTCGATGGCAACTTTAATTAAACGTACGCCGTCAGTTTCAAAGCGTTCCTGACCAATGTGAAATGGTACAACCGCGTAGTTGTTAGTCGTGATGACTTCTGCACCAGCATTGATAAAGTCAAGGTGGACTTCTTTTACTGTTTCAGGTGCTTCAATAAGTGCTAAAGCAGACCATTCTGGTTGACGAAATGGAGCGCCACGGCGGGCCAATTCACGGCCTAAACCGCCATCTAAAATTTTCATAAAATATAACGTAAAGGGAGAAAAATAATTCAGCTAATCTAGCGTGTAGATGAATGCTATTCAATCGCTAATATGCTCGTTATATTTCTAAATAAATTAGATTGTTATGAATATTTTTTCTTAAAAGGAATTCTGCAAATGCTGTTCAGTTTTACTGATGAACTTCATGTGAAAAAGAACACGTATTTATTTGAAAATATAGAATAAAAAATGATCTTACAAAGCACCATATTGTTGCCAACTTTCACCGGTATGCTGTGTTTTATAATACGCTTTAAGTTGTTCGAGCTGCGTAAAATGTATGCCTGACCACACCAATAAACTAATGAATATGAGTACTTTAGATAAACTGCGAACTTTACTTAGGCGAGTAAAAGCCAACACAACAAAAAATAAGGCTGGTAAAAATATAAAGAACTGAATAGGGGAGAAAAATAGATGAGCGGTGCTGAAATATAACGCGAGTGTGCTCATGAGCATATTTAAAACTGAACAGATTTTCTGGTACTTGCCGAGCTTAAACGTATAAGCAGTGATAATAAATAATACGGCTGAGCTGACGTAAATAGCTGTACCACCAATCATCCACATATAAAATCCGCTTAACAAAAGATAAGCCAGTAGCAAAACAAGTACGAGCTTAAAACAAAACGTTAAGAGGCGAGGTGATGATTTTAAAAGCGTCATGGCAAGTTTAAATATCTCAACTGAGGTCTAAAAAAACAAAAGGACGAATCGAAATTCATCCTTTTCATATTTTACTTATACATCATCAAACTTAGTTTGCTTTTGCAACAGGGGCAGCAGCAGTTTCATCGTTTGCCGCTTTGAACGGAGATGTATAGTTTAAGCCAAGCGTAGAACTTGTGTACTGACGAACTTTGTCGAGTAGCACAGGGTCTTTGCTTAAGTCTTGCTTATAAGAAACCACAATTTCATGAAGCTTCTGGTTCCACTTACCTTCAGTTTGCTCTGGGAAAGCTTTTTCAAGCAAGTTAAGCATGATGTATGGAGAAGTCGAAGCACCCGGAGACGCACCTAACAATGCAGTTACAGCACCATCTTTAGAGGCAAAGATTTCTGTACCGAATTGAAGTGTTGCAGGTTTACCTGGTTCTTTCTTGATGATCTGAACACGTTGACCACCTTGGCTTAAGCGCCAGTCTTCAGCTTTCGCATCTGGGTAGTACTTACGAAGTTCGTTTAGGCGGTCCTTGTCCGACATCATCACTTGGCTTACCAAGTACTTAACAAGATCAAGGTTTTCTAAACCAACAGTCGTCATTGGTAAGACGTTGTTTTTGTTTGTTGATGCAAGCAAGTCAAGCTGAGAACCATTTTTCAGGAACTTGTTTGAATACGTTGCAAATGGACCAAACAATACATATTTTTTACCGTCGATATAACGTGTATCAATATGTGGTACAGACATTGGAGGCGCACCAAGTTCAGCACGGCCATATACTTTCGCAGTGTGCTGAGCAGTAATTGCAGGGTTGTCAGTAATTAAGAACTCACCACCTACAGGGAAGCCAGCATATTGTTTTGCTTCTGGTAAACCAGTAAGTTGCAATAATTTAACTGCTGCACCGCCTGCACCGATAAACACAAAACGTGTTTTAACGTGGTCTGTTTTACCAGTTTTCAAATCTTTGAAAGACACCGTCCAAGTTTTGTCATCATTTTGGCTGATGCCAGTCACTTCAGTTGAAGTCTGTAATTTGAAGTTCGGATTTTGGCTTAAGTGTTTCACTAACTGATTCGTGATTGAACCGTAGTTTACGTCTGAACCAACTTCCATACGAGTCGCTGCAACTTTTTGAGTTGGATCACGATCGTTCATCACTAAAGGTGCCCATTGTTTAATTACAGCTGGGTCTTCAGTAAATTTCATGCCTTTGAACAACGGGCTTTGAATCATGGCAGCATAACGTTTTTCTAAGAACTGAACGTTATCGCCCCAAACAAAAGCAATGTGTGGAACTGGGTTAATGAATGTTTTCGGTTCAGCTAAAACACCTTGTTTTACCTGATATGACCAGAACTGTTTTGCTACTTCAAACTGAGAAGCAACTTTTTCAGCTTTGGCAATTTCCATCTTACCGTTTTTCTCTTCGGTATAGTTCATTTCCATAAAGCCAGAGTGGCCTGTTCCGGCATTGTTAAAGCCGTTTGAACTTTCTTGAGCAACTTGGTCAAGACGTTCATACATACGAATTTGCCAATTCGGTTCAAGCTCAGTGAAATAAGTACCGAGAGTGGCACTCATGATGCCGCCGCCAACAAGAACGGCATCAACAACTGGCTCATCTTTTGCAGTTTGTACCTGTTTTGACGCAATCGGTCTAAACAAGAAAACAATACCTGCAATTAAAATAAGAATGATTAATACCAGAAGGTATTTCAAAAACTTTTTCATGCAAGGGGAACCTTAAAATAAGTTATTTGAGTCACTTAAGGTGTGAGGAAACCTAGACAGCGTATCCAGACAAAACGGATATAAATGCGAAAATAAAATTCTCCAAAACAGAGAACTTTGAAAAAAGAAAAATTACTTGGGATTATCGCAAACACTCTATATTTTAGACTAATTTTGCATTGACAAGACAATTTTTATAATAAATGGGTTCTATTAAAATCATAAATATGATTTATATTTGATCAAATTAGGCTTTTATAAGATTGTTTTTAGATTTTATTTTAATTTAAATAATTGAAATTTAATAAATAAAATAATATTGATTAAACTTGAATCACTTAATAGTAATATGCCTATAAAAATAAATTAATTTTTATTTTCATACCCGATTTATGTAAATGTTCACCTTATAGTCGCTTATTTTTTGTCATACATAGTTCTTATTAATGCTTCTGCGTTACGTATTAAATTTAGGGCATATTCCTATATAAGAAATATGCCCTAAATGGTTTTATGAAGCTACATAGAAAGGTGCAGTTGAACGTGGTAATGCTTCACGTCCACGAATTTGGTCTGCAATTTTCTCAGCTATCATAATGGTAGTTGCATTTAAGTTACCGGTAATAATGAGCGGCATGATTGAGGCATCAACCACACGCAAACCATTCATACCGTGTACACGGCCTTGACCATCTACAACAGCCATTTCGTCTTCGCCCATCTTACAGCTACAAGACGGGTGGTAAGCTGTTTCTGCATGGTTACGAACAAAGTCATCAAGCTCTGCATCTGTCTGCAAATGTTTGCCCGGACTAATTTCATCACCACGATATGGATCAAGCGCAGGTTGCTGCATGATTTCACGCGTAATACGGATTGCATCACGGAACTCACGCCAGTCTTGTTCAGTCGACATGTAGTTAAACAAGATACTTGGGTGCGCAAATGGGTCTTTCGATTTAAGTTTGATACGACCGCGTGAAGGCGAACGCATTGAACCCACGTGTGCTTGGAAGCCATGTTCTTTTACAGCATTACTACCGTTGTAGTTAATAGCTACGGGTAAGAAATGGTATTGAATGTTTGGCCACTTAAACTCATCCGAACTACGGATAAATCCACCCGCTTCAAACTGGTTGCTTGCACCAATACCTGTACCATTGAATAACCACTCGGCACCAATGGCAGGTTGGTTATACCATTTTAAAGCCGGATATAAAGAAACGGGTTGCTTACATTTATACTGTAAGTACATTTCCAAGTGATCTTGCAAGTTTTCACCCACACCCGGCAAATCATGAACCACATCAATGTCCATTGATTTTAAGAAGGTACTTTGACCTACACCTGAGCGCTGTAAAATTTGCGGTGATGCAATTGCGCCTGCACAAAGTAATACTTCGCGTTTAACCAATGCGCGTTGCAGGTTGTTTTGGTCAGCACCAATAATGTATTCAACACCAATCGCTTGCTTTTGATTAAACAAGATTTTGTTGGTCGTTGCATGAGTCAAAATAGTCAGGTTTGGACGGCCTTTCGCCATATCCAAATAACCACGTGCGGTACTTGAACGACGGCCTTTAGGCGTAACCGTACGGTCCATTGGACCAAAACCTTCTTGTTGGTAACCGTTTAAGTCGTCAGTACGTGGGTAACCTGCCTGTACACCTGCTTCAACCATGGCATGGAACAGCACGTTGTTGCCATTTTTTGGTGTAGCCACTGATACAGGACCGCTATCACCATGATAGTCATTGCCACCAATGTCACGAGTTTCGGCTTTTTTGTAGTAAGGCAAACAATCGGCATAAGTCCAGTTTTCAAGGCCTTTATGGGTTGCCCATTGTTCTAAATCCATGGCGTTACCGCGGATATAGCACATACCATTAATTAAAGATGAGCCACCTAAGCCTTTACCACGACCACACTCCATACGACGGTTGTTCATGTGTGGCTCTGGGTCAGTTAAATAAGCCCAGTTATAGCGACGACCTTGAAGAGGGTAGGCCAAAGCTGCCGGCATTTGTGTACGGAAATCCAAGCGATAATCTGGTCCACCTGCTTCTAACAGTAAAACGGTGGTATCTTTGTCTTCAGTAAGACGCGCAGCGAGTACATTTCCGGCAGATCCTGCGCCAATAATAATGTAATCATATTCTTTAATATTCATAACTATCCTTTTTTTACTAACAGTTTGCCTGAGCAATCTATAAAGACTGCTCGGCATATGTGATTTAGGTTGAAGGTTTTAGTGCGATTGAGGCATTAAAAAATGCTTTGATAATCGCCAAGTTCAACTTGAATAGATTTGATACGGGTATAGTGCCCAAGCGTGGTTAAGCCATTTTCGCGGCCCACACCAGATTGCTTGTAGCCACCGACTGGCATCTCGGCAGGTGATTCACCCCAAGTGTTAATCCAGCAAATACCAGCTTCAATTTGGTGAATAATGCGATGAGCGCGGCTAATATCTTGAGTGACTACGCCAGCAGCTAGACCAAAGGTCGTGTCGTTGGCACGTTGAATCACTTCTTCTTCGGTTTCATAGCTTAAAATGCTCATAACTGGTCCAAAAATTTCTTCTTGAACAATCGCCATCTGGTCAGTGCAGTCGCTAAATACAGTCGGTAGTACATAAGCGCCTTTGGCAAGTTCGCCTTCGGTCGCACGACCACCACCGATTAACACTTTAGCGCCTTGTTGTTTGCCCGACTCAATGAAAGACAACACTTTTTCCATATGAGGGAAGCTAGTGAGCGGACCAAAGTTTGTGTCTTCAGCCATTGGGTCACCAATGCGAATGCGTTTTACACGTTCTACAACCGCTTTTTCAAAGTCGGCTAAACGTGATTTTGGAACAAATACACGGGTACCGTTGGTACATACTTGACCTGAGCTAAAGAAGTTCGCCATAACCGCAATATCTGCTGCACGGTTAATGTCAGCATCTTCACAAATAATGAGTGGTGACTTACCACCAAGCTCCATGGTCACTTCTTTAAGGGTAGAGCCAGCAGCGCTTGCCATGACTTTTTTGCCAGTTTCCACACCACCCGTGAATGAGATTTTTTCAATCACAGGATGTTCAGTCAGCCATTGACCAATTTCACGACCAGCACCCTGTACTACGTTAAATACGCCGTCTGGTAAGCCAGCTTCTGTATAGATTTCTGCAAGTTTTAATGCAGTAAGTGGCGTTGTTTCGCTTGGCTTGAAAATCATGGCATTGCCAGCAGCAAGGGCAGGGGCAGATTTCCATAAAGCGATTTGGATTGGATAGTTCCACGCACCAATACCTGCAACCACGCCTAAAGGTTCACGGCGTGTATAAAAGAAACTTGATTCGCGAAGTGGAACTTGTTCGCCCTGAATAGCTGTTGCAAGTCCTGCGTAGTATTCGAGTACATCTGCACCAGTCACAATATCGACGGTAGATGTTTCGCTATAGGCTTTACCGGTGTCGAGTGTTTCAAGACGGGCAAGCTCATCATTACGTTCACGGAGAATATCGACAGCGCGACGTAAAATACGTGAACGCTCCATAGCGGTCATGGCTGCCCAGATTTTTTGTCCTTGTTGAGCACTTTTTACAGCAGCTTCAATATCTTGTTCAGATGCCTGTTGAAGAGTCGCGATTGTTTCGCCGTTGGCAGGGTTAATACTATTAAATGTTTTACCACTGGTTGCTTCAACGTAGCGTCCATGGATATACAGTTGATAAACTTGTACATCACTCATTTTGTCTCTCCTGCAAAGGCTTGTTCGCAAATTGCAATTGCGTTTTTACATAATCGTAAGCAATGGAACGGGCCAGCTCGCTATCAAATTCATTGTGACGGCTTAAACTGCCACGTAGCCATAATCCATCAATCAATGCTGCCAGACCTCTTGCGGCAACACTGGCCTGTTGTTCATCCATTAACTTGAGAAAATAAAACTTCAAGTTGGAATACAGGCGTTGATCATTAATCTTTTGCAAACGGCTCAGGTCCGGTACATGCATACTTGCAGACCAAAAGTCTAACCAGACCCGCATTGCTTTTTCATTTACCTGACTAATGTCAAAGTTAGAGTCAATAATTGCCTTAATCTGGCTTTCCGGATGCGAATCTGCTTCTGCTCTGTATTGTTCGGTTTTCCGACGCAAAACATTGAGCATTTCTTGCATACAGGTATTTATTAACCCTTGTTTGTCGCCAAAATAATGGCTGACAATACCGGTCGACAACTCGGCTTTTTTTGCAATTTGTGCAATGGTGGTATTGGATAACCCCACTTCATAAATTACGTCGAGTGCAGCGTTCATAATCTCTTCACGGCGCACATGCTCTGGTTTTACTCTGCGTTTTGTCATGATTTTCCACATCAGCACTTTTAGGGGTGCTTTAAATTCAGCATGTTAACTTGCAGAGCATCATAGCACTTTTTTTATCATACTTGTTATTGATTGAACGTTCAATCAATAACAAGTATGATGTGTAAAAATCAATGAATTTTTGAATCTGACTTCGGGGAAGAAGAGGTAGAATCAGAAGTTCTTACGGATAGGATGATGCGCATAAGTCCAGTACTTATCACGTTATTTTGGAAAAAATACACCGATTGCAAGGAGCAATAAGATGGTGTTGAAAAGTGATGGATATTCTTCAGACCATATTCGGTTAAATCGTTTCGTATTTTGGAGTTCGGCAGTCAGTATCGGCATTTTTGGCCTATTATTTGTACTGTTTCCAGAAAAAAGTCAGTTTTGGCTGACCTATGTGCAAGAGCAGGTAAACCACTTTTTTGGGTGGTATTACATGTTAGTCATTGTGCTGTGTTTAGGCTTTGTGGCTTGGCTTGCCTTCTCAAAAGTGGGACAGATTCCTTTAGGAAAAGACCACGACAAACCTGAGTTTGGTTATTTGGCTTGGACCTCTATGTTGTTTTCAGCAGGTATTGGTATCGCGCTACTTTATTATGGTGTTGCGGAACCAGTTGACCATTTTCTAAGACCGCCAGAAGGTGAGGCCGGTACTATTCAGGCCGCCCGCAATGCCATGACCTATAGCTTTTTGCACTGGGGTATTCATGGCTGGGTGCTTTATGCCTTGCTGGGTGTGACATTAGGTTATTTTGCCTTTAGACAAGATTTACCACTCGCACTACGTTCGGCACTCTATCCAATTTTTGGAGAGCGAGTACATGGTCTAGTTGGCGATTTTGTTGATGGCTTTGGTATTTTAGCAACTGTCATTTCATTAGTGACCAACTTAGGTATTGGTGCTTTGGTGTTAGTTTCAGGTATTTGTTATTTAATTCCTGAAATACCGCATAGCTCTGCAACTTTAATCACTGCAGTTTTAATCATGATGTTTGTGGCGACAGTCACTACAGTGATCGGGATTGAAAAAGGCTTAGCATGGTTATCGCGTATTAATTTACGTTTGCTCTATGCTTTACTTTTATTTGTATTTTTAACCGGACCGACTAACCATTTGTTAAATGGTCTTGTACAAAATACGGGCGATTACCTTAATAATTTTATGGGTAAAAGTTTTGATATGTATTTATACAATCAAAAAGCCAGTGGCTGGTTGGGTTCATGGACTGTGTTTTATTGGGCATGGTGGATTGCTTGGGCACCTTTTGTAGGAATGTTTATTGCCCGAATTTCTAAAGGCCGAACCATTCGAGAAGTGGTTTTGGGTGTATGCCTCATTCCACTAGGTTTTACCTTGGCTTGGATCTCGATTTTTGGAAATACTGCAATTCATTTTATTCTTAACCAGAAACAGAAAGTTTTAGGTGATATGGTTTTAAGTGACCCTGCGTTGTCATTATTCAAATTACTCGAATATCTCCCGTTTAATCCGTATATTGCCGGGATTGTTGTTGTAATTTGTTTCGTTTTATTTTTGACACCGGTTGGGTCTGGTACACTAATGATCGCCAATTTGTCCTCGAAAGGGGGCACCAGTGATAGTGATTCACCGATCTGGTTACGCATCTTTTGGTCCGTGGTCATTACCATTGTAAGTATCGGCTTATTATTAGCAGGTAGTTTTAACTCCATGCAAAGTGCAGTGGTGTTATGTGGTTTACCATTTTCTGTGATTATTTTGCTTTATATGTTTGGCCTAGCCAAAGCCCTAAAGCAAGATGATTTTGACCCGAATGTTGCGAAAAAGCAGTTAGCTATTTCAAAAGACATTTCTATTCCATCGAATTGTGACCAGAACAAAGTGACCGAAGTTTTATAACCTTGGTTCATCACATTTATTTATATTTTTTGCGTTCAAAGCAGTCTTTTCATTATTGTTAAATAGTGAAAAGACTAAATTGAATATTTTATTTTTCTTCTATTCCTTGAGGATTGTATGGCAACAGATAATCCAAGAGCAGTTGATGATTTAACATTATCTAAATCTAAAAAAGACCCGCTTAACCGTGTGGTTTTTTATATTTCAGCTCTAATCATTTTAATCTTTTCTCTCGTTACTTTTTTATTTAACGATTTCGCAAATCGAACCATTAACACCGTTCTTGCGTGGGTAACGTCAACCTTTGGCTGGTATTATTTACTGGCTGCTACGCTGTATATGGTGTTTGTAATTTTCATTGCCTGCTCACGATATGGTGAAATTAAACTTGGTCCTAAACACTCAAAGCCTGAGTTTAGTTTACTGAGTTGGTCTGCCATGCTGTTTTCGGCAGGTATTGGTATCGATTTAATGTTCTTCTCGGTGGCCGAGCCATTATCTCATTATATGCAGCCACCTGTTGGTGTAGGCCAGACCTATGAAGCGGCACGCCAAAGTATGGTGTGGACGCTGTTTCACTATGGTTTGACCGGATGGTGTATGTATGCCTTGATTGGTATGGCACTTGGTTATTTCAGTTATCGCTATAACTTACCGCTTACCATTCGTTCTGCACTTTACCCAATTTTTGGGAACAGAATTAATGGGGCAATTGGCCATAGTGTAGATACTGCCGCCGTCATTGGGACAATTTTTGGTATTGCGACCACCTGCGGGATTGGCGTGGTACAGCTGAACTATGGTTTACATGTTTTATTAGGACTGCCAGAGAATATCTGGATGCAGTTTGCACTCATTGCTATTGCAGTCGGTATTAGTATTATTTCAGTGACATCTGGGGTAAATAAAGGCCTTCGGATTTTGTCTGAAATCAATATTTATGTATCGATTGGTCTTTTACTGTTTATTTTGTTCTTGGGCAATACCGAGTTTTTACTCAATGCGCTGGTACAAAATATTGGTGATTATTTAACTCGCTTCCCAACCTTAGCCTTACAAAGTTTTGCTTTTGAGCAACCTAAAGATTGGATGAGCAGTTGGACTTTGTTCTTCTGGGCATGGTGGATTGCTTGGTCGCCATTTGTAGGGTTGTTTTTGGCTCGTATTTCTAGAGGCCGTACTATTCGCGAGTTCGTGTGCGGGACTTTAATTATTCCTCTGCTATTTACCTTAACGTGGTTATCCATTTTTGGTAATAGCGCATTGCACAGCGTGATTTTTGAAGGCAACCAGACTTTAGCTGCAACGGTATTATCTAATCCGGCACATGGTTTTTATGACCTGTTAGCGCAGTATCCGGGCTTTACTTTCATTGCTTCAGTCGCAACAGTAACAGGCCTTTTATTCTATGTGACTTCTGCCGATTCGGGGGCATTGGTTTTAGGTAACTTCACGACCAAGCTTACCCATATTGATAATGATGCGCCGCGTTGGTTAAGCGTGTTTTGGGCAATTGCCATTGGCTTATTAACGCTCGCTATGCTGATGACCAACGGGATTACCGCTTTGCAAAATGCAACCATCATTATGGGACTGCCGTTTAGTTTCGTGATGTTCCTTGTGATGGCGGGGCTTTATAAATCGCTCAGACTTGAAGACTACAGGCATGCAAGCCGAAGTATGAACGCAGCACCTGTGGTGGGTAACGTCGACATTCTCAATTGGAAACAGCGTTTGAGTCGGGTTATGCATCATCCGGGAACCTCTGAAACCAGACGAATGCTCGATACCGTTTGCAAACCTGCTGTTCAGGCCGTAGCTGACGAACTCATTAAGCAAGGTATGAACGTAGATGTGCAGCAAACCCCACTTGAAGATGAAGAGGCACTATATCACCTCGATATCACCATTCATTTGGAAGAAGAGCAAAACTTCGTGTATCAGATTTGGCCAGTCCGTTATAGCGCGCCTAACTTTAGTCAACGTGTAAAACGAGGCAAACAGTTCTATTACCGTCTCGAAACTTATCTTTATGAAGGTTCTCAAGACAACGACCTTGTTGGTTACAGTAAAGAGCAGGTCATTAATGATATTTTAGATAAATATGAACGACATATGACGTTCTTGCATATTAATCGTATTAGCCCTGGGAACCGTCCATTATTCCCAGATCCGCAAGCTTAAGGGGAATATGCATGGTCTCACCATATCTGCATTCTTTTGCTTTATTTTTCTCTTTGCTCAATCCTTTTTTAATGAGCATTTATATGATTGGCCTGATCCGCCATTCAGAAACCAAGGTGTTTAACAAAGCCTTAATTCAGGGGAGCTTGATTGCTTATATCGTCTTTATGCTGTTTGCATGGGGCGGTGAAGCAATCTTTAGTAAATACCTGAATGTACGCTTTGAGGCTTTCCAGATTTTTGGTGGCCTTATCTTTTTGGTGATTGGCTATCGCTACGTGTTTCAGGGGGCCGACACCATTGGTGAAATGCGCGGTGCTCCTGAGCATTTAGCTGGAACCATCGCGATGCCTTTTATGATCGGGCCGGGTACCATTAGTGCGGCTGTGGTGACAGGTATTGAAATGTCGATTGGTGCTGCGGCACTTGTGATCGGATTTACCATGTTTTTAACATGCAGTATTTTGATTTTGATGAAATTTTCACATGATCATTTACGCTACAAACATGCAAAATACATCGATCGCTATTTTGATATAGTCGGGCGTTTATCTGCTTTATTAATCGGTACGATTGCTGTTGATATGATTATTAATGGTATTACCGGACTGATCCATAAAGTATAGTCAGGCTCATATAAAACGATGCTATGTCATTTAAAATGGAACAAAATGGCATAGCATCTTTTGATTACTTTTGGCTGCTTCTCAAATTTTTATTTAAGAAAAACTAAAAAATAATTAAAAATAATAGTTTAAAAAATATTCGTTCAAAAAAAGAATTAAGAATATTAAAAAATACGATGCTATGTTGTGGATTTAAGCATGTTTTTTTTGTGAATTATCAACCATAATGTTTTCTGAGCTTGTTTGAGACAGAGTTGAGTCATGCCTACATTAGATGAAATGACAACCGTAACTGATGATCAGTCAGAATTAACCATGTCAGTTTTAATGACACCGGACATGGCAAATTTTTCAGGTAATGTTCATGGTGGAACAATTCTAAAGCTGCTAGACCAAGTGGCCTATGCTTGTGCAAGTCGTTATTCAGGCAGCTACGTCGTAACGTTGTCTGTAGATAAAGTGAATTTTAAAGAACCGATTTATGTGGGCGAACTCGTTACATTTTTAGCGAGTGTCAACCATGTGGGTCGTACTTCAATGGAAGTGGGTATTCGTGTAGAAGCACAGAATATTCAAAAGCGTACCGTGCGCCACACCAATAGCTGTTATTTCACGATGGTTTCGGTTGATGAGAATGGTAAACCTCGTGAAGTGCCTCAATTAAAACTCGATACAGAGTGGAAACGCTGTCGATTTGAAGCGGCAGAACACCGCAAGGTATTACGCCTACAAGAAAATCATAATCCTTCTTGTAGCATGTATAAAAAAACTTCTTAAAAAGAAAAACGACTAAAATAAAAAAGATCGAACCGCAGCATGGTTCGATCTTTTTTTATTCACTGAAATTCAACTTCCTGTTTCGTTTCAGCAAAATTATCTCTGAGCTTGGAGGAGAGTACAGAGATAATTATTGAGCAGCAGGAGCAGCTTCAGAAGCAGAACCTACCGCTTCAGATGCAGCATTTGCAGTGTTTGCTTGTTCTTGAGTTGAAACTACAACTTTATCTTCTGCTGGAGCATGAACTTTATCATGTTTAGAAGCAGCAAAAGTTGAAGCAGCAGTTAAAGCTAGGGTAGTAGCGAGTAAAGTTTTAGCTAATTTCATTTTATGGCATCCTTAAATTCATTAAAAAATAAATCAAACCTAATCGTTCAACCTAACGGAGATAAAACATGTATGGCTAAATGACTAAGCTAGGACACATGCTAAGCCGAGCTTTGGATTACATCAATTAACTTAACAATCTATTACGCCTATCTTAACAATATGAAATATACGAGCCGTTTATGTGCGTCTACTGTAAAATTAAAGCGCTAGTTGAACGCTAAAAATGTGAAAGAATATTTCTTGTTGAGTAAAAAAAAGCCAAATTGTTTACGTAAACAAAACACTTTGGCATGAATTATGAATGCCTATAAATAGAATATTCCGTTTAATTCTTTTTTATCTAAAGTTAATTTAAATAATTGATGAGATTTATGTCACATAAAGGTTATTTTAGCCGGATAATTGAAAACTATAGCTTCAAAATGAAAAAACATTTTCATAGTAGTTAAACAGTGATATACCTTTTTTAGTTTTTAAACCTTGTTGATTTGAGCCACCTGTGAAAATTTTAGCCCAAAAAACTGTTCCTACCCATATTATTTCAGGGTTTTTAGGAGCAGGGAAAACGACGTTATTGCAGCATTTGTTAAGTCAGAAACCCAAAAATGAAGTGTGGGCGGTTTTAATGAATGAGTTTGGGCAAATTGGAGTAGATCAACAGCTTTTACCACAAGATCAGGGCTATGCAGTAAAGGAATTATTGGGCGGCTGTTTATGTTGTAGTAGTCAACTCCCAATGCATATTGCTTTGGCTCGCTTGTTAAGTGAACAAAAGCCAGACCGACTTTTTATTGAGCCTACTGGGCTTGGGCACCCTTCGCAATTATTTGATCAATTAACCGAACCGCATTGGCAAAACAGCTTGGCTATGCGTGCATTGATTACAGTTGTCGATGGTAGCCGTTTGCATGACACCAATTGGGTTAAACAAAACCTGTATGAAGATCAGTTAAAGGCTGCACAAATTGTGGTGGTCTCTCATGCTGACACCATGACTTTTGAAGATGAACAGGCACTGGTTGAGCTTAAAGAAGAATACCAACCTTATCAGCAGCAATGGCTAAAGACCGAGCATGGTCAACTTGAACTAGCACAAATTGATGTGCCTGCTCGTTTAACTGCACGCTCTATACAACCTTTACTGAAGCTTCAAAAACAAATGACCGAAGCTGAAGTTGCTAAAGAAATTCATCAATTGCCATATCACTATGTTGAGTCGGCACAAGGTTATATTGTGGCGGGTTGGAAATTACCTAAACGTTGGAAATTTGAATTTTATGCTCTGCTCGATGTGTTATGTGCACAGAAAGACTGGCTACGTATTAAAGGAATTTTTAATACAGATCAGGGATGGAAGACCTTTAACTTTAATCCTGAACAGTTTAACTATAAGTCTGGTGAAGAAGGGATTGATAATCGTATTGAAATGATTAGTCAACATGACCACGACTGGCTGGCCTTTGAAACTGAATTATTAGCGTGCAGAATTGCTGAATAGAGAATATTGAAAAGATAGTTCAATATTCTCCATAAGAAATTCAATTTTTTATATCAAGTACTTGTTTTGCTTGTGCATGGTCGATGTCTTTTTCCCAATGGGCAATGACTACGGTCGCAACACAGTTACCAATGAGGTTGGTACAGGCACGGATAATCCCGATAAACCAGTCTACAGACAGTAAAAGTACTAAACCAATTGCAGGTAAGCTTGGAATGACTGAAAGTGTTGCAGCAAGAATCACTAAGGCAGATCCTGGAATACCGTGTGCGCCTTTAGAGGTAATGAGCGAAACCAGCAAAATAGCCAACAAGTCATGCATAGAAAGATCGATATTGCAGGCCTGTGCAATAAAGATCACCCCTAGAGTTAAGTAAATTGAAAAGCCATCTAAATTAAAAGAATAACCGGTTGGGATGACCAGACCGACTGTTGAATCTTTAATGCCTAGGTTTTTAAGCTTTTTCATGACTTGAGGAAGTACCGAGTCAGAAGAGGCGGTCCCTAATACAATCGCGAGCTCATCTTTAAAATAGCCCACAAACTTGAAAATGTTCAGGCCGGTAAGCTTTAGAATTGAACCTAAAACAATCACAACAAATAAAATGCAGGTTGCATAAAAGAGTAAAACCAGATAACCGAGTTGCAGGAGTGAGTCTGATCCAAATTTTGCAGTGGTATAGGCAACTGAACCGAATACACCAATTGGAGCTAGGCGAATAATCAGTCCCATAATTTTAAAGAAAACTTCAGAAAAAGCTTCAAGTGCCTGACGTACCAGTTCTGCTAAATGTTTAGGAATTAAAAGGAGAGAAATACCAAACAAAATTGCGATGAGTAAAATCTGTAAAATATCGCCGTTGGCAAAAGCAGCCGTAAATGTTTTAGGAATAATATTAAGCAGAAAGTCCGAACCCGTATGCATGTCGTGAGCACGCTCGGTATAGGTGCTTAAATCTTTAGCATCTAAATGGCTAATATCAATATTCATGCCGACGCCCGGTTTAAAGACATAAGCAACAATAATTCCCAAAATTAAAGCAATACTGGTGACTACTTCAAAATAAAGAATGGTTTTTGCACCGACTTTGCCCATTTTTTTAATGTCGTTCGCACCATAGATTCCCAGTACTACTACACAAAATACAATTGGAGCAATCAACATTTTAATGAGAGAAATAAAACCATCACCAAGAGGTTTTAAAGCTAGGGAGAAATCATGAAAAGCAAGACCCACTGCAATACCAAGGAAGAGAGAGCAGAGGACTTGTAGAAATAAACTACGTTTAAGTTTTTGCCACATAAGTCATCAAATCAAAAGAGAGGAGTACAACCCTTTAAAGCAAAAAGCCCGCCAACTTTGTAAGTACTCGGCTGTTTTGGAATAAGATGCAAATGAAGCATGAAAGAAGTGTTGTATTACTGAGTTTTTTCTATAATTTTTTAATTAAAATCGAGTATTCTTAGCGCCAAATTTTTGGACATCTCAACTATGGCGCTTAAAGCAACAATTTATAAGGCAGACTTGAATATTGCCAATATGGATGACCATATTTATGGCGATTATCAATTGACTCTTGCCTTACATCCTTCAGAAACTTTAGAACGATTAATGGTTCGTGTTATGGCATTTGCACGCTTTGCCAGTGATAGTCTTGAATTCACCAAAGACCTTTTTGAAACCGATGAGCCGGCACTTTGGCAAAAAGACTTAACAGGGCAGTTAGAAACCTGGATTGAAGTTGGTTTACCATCTGAAGATAAAGTCAGAAAAGCCAGTGCTCGTTGTAAAACTGTGGCAATTGTTGCCTATGGTTCCCAAGTCGAAGACTGGTGGAAGAGAAACAGTAAAATTAAAACACTGGGTAATGTTCAGGTATGGCAAATCGCGCCTGAAAGTACAGCAGAGTTAGAACAACTTTGTGAACGTACGATGCAGCTACAGTTAAATGTTATGGATAACGAATGGACTTTGTTAAGTGACAAGGGCCAAGCAAATGTAGTGTGGACACAATTACAGTAAAACTGAAAAGCGCAACAAATTTTACAACTTCACTTGCTAGACTAAAGATTGAGTCTGAGCTGTGAAATTAAATGAAACGGAAATGTTATGATCACTGAATTAGAAATTATCGATTTAAAAGTAGGCGAAGGTAAAGAAGCAGTTAAAGGTGCCTTGATTACCACTCACTATACAGGGTGGTTAGAAGATGGTACTAAATTTGACTCTTCTATTGATCGCGGAAATTATTTCGAATGTGTCATTGGTACAGGCCGTGTGATTAAAGGTTGGGACCAAGGCATCATGGGAATGAAAGTTGGTGGTAAACGTAAACTTATTGTTCCTGCGCATTTGGCTTATGGCGAACGCAAAATGGGTAAAATTATTCCGGCAAACTCAAACTTGATTTTTGAAATTGAATTGTTTGATGTAAAAACTCGTGATGAATGAAATCAAAATTTTACCGTTTGATTTTTTTATATAAGCTTTAAATATGAATATATTCGTTATTTATATTTTAGCTTTTTGAATATTTAAGATTATTTTCAGTTTATTTCATTATAAAGGTGAACTGAAAAACTGTTCTTTTGGGGCAGTTTGAGCTTAAGAACTAAATAAATAAGAGTTTTAGTTCTTAAGTTTAAATTTCACATAAATAATCTATATTGCTATTGAGACGCTATTTCATGATTACCCGTTTTGCATCTCCTTTGTTGAATCTAACGCTTGGCTTAGCTTTAGCAGGCTTGTCAGGTATGGCACTAGCTAAGCCTCCTAAAATAGATGCTTCAGAACTTACTGTTATTGGCTATCATGAAATTACCGATACTAAAAATGCCTTAATTCCTCAATATGCAGTGACCACAAAACAATTTGGTGAGCATATCGATTGGCTGCAAAAAAATGGTTTCCATTTTATTACTGTAGATCAGTTGATTCGCGCTCATCAGGGCAAAGCTGCACTGCCGACCAAGCCAGTTTTATTAACTGTAGATGACGGTTATCAGTCTTTTTATCAAAATGCCTATCCAGTTATTAAGGCTAAAAAAATCCCGGTAGTGCTTGCTGTTGTCGGTTCATGGCTAGAGCCAAAAGCAAATCAAAAAGTAGATTTTTCTGGCGAAGAAATTTCACGTGATAAAATCTTAAGCTGGCCTGAACTTAAAGAAATGCAAGACAGCGGTTTTGTTGAAATTGCAAGCCACAGCTATCATTTACACCGTGGTATTACCGGTAACCCTCAAGGCAACTCTGAACCTGCAGCGACAACTCGTTTTTATGACGTAAAAACTAAAACGTATGAAAACGACAGCCAATATCAGACCCGAATTTATAATGATTTAAAAAAGAATAATCAGTTGCTTAAAGAACATGGTATACGTTCACCACGTATTATGGTGTGGCCATATGGTCGCTATAATATGCAAACTGTTCAAATTGCTAAAAAGCTTGGTATGCCAATTACTATCACACTTGATGATGGGGCCGATCATGCAAAACAGTCTCTACAAAATATGAGTCGTATTTTGGTCGAGGGTGGAATGAGCACAAATGATTTAGCTCAAGAAATTAAAAATCGTGAGTTAAATTTAACGGATAATAATCGTCCGCAAAAAATCATGCATGTGGATCTCGACTATATTTATGATCCAGACCCGCAACAACAAGAGCGTAATTTAGGTAATTTACTCGACCGTATTAATGCAATGGGTGTAAATACAGTTTATTTGCAGGCTTTCTCTGATGCAGATGCGAATGGTTCTGCCGATATGGTATACTTCCCAAATCGACATATTCCTATGCGTGCTGATTTATTCAACCGTGTTGCATGGCAAATTCAAACACGTACTCCTGTAAGCCGTATTTATGCGTGGATGCCATTATTGGCATGGGAACTACCAAAAACTGATCCAGTATCAAAAGACTTGGTTGTGACCCAACAGGATAAGACGAGTGGACACCTCAATATGGGATACATTCGTTTAAGTCCTTTTTCACCAGAAGCGCGTCAAACTATCCGTGAAATATATGAAGATTTAGCAAAATCATCGTCTTTTAATGGAATTTTATTCCATGACGATGTGACCTTGTCTGATTATGAAGATGCAAGTCCAGATGCTTTAAAAGCTTATGCAAAACAAGGCTTACCAACAGACTTGGCAAAAATTCGTGCGAATGACGAAGATTTGCAAAAGTGGACTGCATTTAAAACAAGATATTTAGATGATTTTGCAATGCAGCTTGTTGATGAGGTTCGTCAATATGAACCGTTCCTGTTAACAGCACGTAATTTATATGCGCAAGTGGCTTTAAAACCATATGCGGAAAACTGGTACTCTCAGTCACTTGAAGAGTCACTAAACCGTTATGATTTTACTGCTATTATGGCGATGCCTTATATGGAGCAAGTGAAAAATCCAGATCAATTCTATAAAGATATGGTTGATCGCGTGAAAAAATATCCAAATGGCATTAAGAAAACAGTTTTTGAGCTACAGGCAACAAACTGGCGTAATAACGAAAAGGTACCTTCAACTGAAATGGCTGCGACGATTCATTCTCTCTATGAACAAGGTGCAATGCATGTTGCATACTATCCAGATGACCCAATTAAAGATCATCCGGACGTGAACGTAATGCATAAAGCATTTGCTGAAAAGTCATCTCGTCTTGTGCCATAGACGAGGCTGAAACATGACAATCTTTGCTGCAATATGGTCGCACGCCCTAAAATTCGTTTTTTATTATCCATTGTTTATGTCATATCTATGGATGATTGGTGCGATCATTTTCTATTGGAAGGAACGTAAGGCTCCACCTTATGATCAACCCGCTCCATTAGAAAGCTATCCGAAAGTTGCTGTACTCATCCCTTGCTTTAACGAAGGTGATAATGCAGAGGAAACCATTAGCCATGCTTTAAAATTGGATTATCCAAATTTTGAAGTCATTGCGATTAATGATGGTAGTTCGGATAATACGGGTGAAGTGCTCGATCGTTTAGCTGAACAATACGAAAAACTTCGTGTTGTTCATCTTGCACAAAACCAAGGAAAAGCGATGGGGCTACAGGCGGGCAGCCTGATGACCGATGCCGAATTTTTAATTGGTATCGATGGCGATGCTTTGCTTGACCCACATGCAGCAAAATGGATGATTCGTCATTTTCTTCAGAACCCAACGGTTGCAGCTGTAACTGGAAACCCACGTATACGTACGCGTTCAACTTTGTTAGGCCGTATTCAAGTCGGTGAATTTTCTTCGATTGTGGGAATGATTAAACGTGCACAGCGTACATTTGGTCGTTTATTTACAGTGTCTGGTGTAATTACAGCTTTCCGTAAAAGTGCTGTTCATCAAGTCGATTATTGGTCACCAAATATGTTGACTGAAGACATCGACATTACTTGGAAGTTGCAGCGTGCAGGCTGGGACATTCGTTTTGAACCGAATGCCTTGGTTTGGATTTTGATGCCTGAAACTTTAAATGGTTTATGGAAACAGCGTTTACGTTGGGCAATGGGTGGAGCACAGGTTTTAATTAAAAACATTGATGTGTTCACCAAACCAAAATTGAATTTTTTATGGCCTCTCATGTTTGAGCTTTGCTTAACTTTAGTATGGTCATATTTAATGCTGGCAATGGCTTTATTGTGGTTGGTACATTTTATTTTACCAATCCCTGCTTTAGCCGTTGTGAGTTCCCCATTTTTACCGTATGGTAGCGGTATTTTATTGGGGGCAACCTGTCTAATTCAGTTTGCTTTAAGCAAATGGATGGATAGTCGCTATGAACCACATCTAGGAAAAAATTATTTCTGGATGATCTGGTATCCATTGGTCTTTTGGCTAATCACCATTTCGGCAACCATTGTGGCATTTCCAAAGGTCTTACGACGTGGAGATGAGAAACGAGCACGTTGGGTGAGCCCGGATCGGGGCATTCGTTAGATGAAATGCAAGAGTCATGAGATTTTAAAGATCGTGCTGTATTGATGTCTGGGGAAAACCGCAGCACTTCGTTAGGTAAAGAGAAATGAAGACAAATTCGTTGATTATTGATTTACGTCGTCAACTACCATGGCACAAACGCTATGTTTCTACAACAAGCACAGCCATGATGTGGGGCGGTTGGTTGTTGTTGTGGCGTCCGTTTGTATTTATCTGGGTATTGGCAGAGCTCCAAAAAACTCATTTAGTACATCGTTTGTTTAGTGCTTTTGGTGTAGGAATTGAACATGGCATTACTGCTCTGATTGCTTGTGCAATTGGCTTGCTGCTCTGGAGTCATGTGTTGCCTGAACGCCGTGTTGGAGGGAATGCACTTAACATGAAACAGACAGATGATTATGCACGTTACTTTGATTTGCCAGAACAAGAAATTGAACAGGGCCGTAGCCAAAAAATTACGGTCGTTCACCATGATGAATTTGGTAAAATCGTTAGAGTTGAATAAATCTAATAAATAAAAGAAAGCCCACATCATGTGGGCTTTCTTTTTTGCATATTCACTCTTAGTAAGTTATAAATTTAGACCCCGAAGCGTAGTGTTTGAATCGGTTTTATTTGCCTCTAAACACTGGAGGTCTTTTTTGTAGCATAGCAAAAACACCCTCTTGAACGTCTTCTGTAGTTAGTAAAGGTTGAAGATGGTTTTGCAATTGATTAAAGGCCGCCTCGTAGCCTTCATTAATTGCTTCACGTGCAGAGGCAAGAGTGGCTTTTACGGCAAGGGGCGCTGCTTGAGCAATATGTTCAGCGAGTTCTATGGCACGTTTAAGCTCCGTACCTTCTGGGCAAACTTCTGTAATTAGGTTCATATCCAAGGCTGCTTTGGCATCAAAAGAGTCACCTGTAAGCAAATAGCGCATGGCTTTGGCCCAACCCGCGGCTTGAGTGAAACGTGCAGTTGCTCCGCCAAAAGGTAAGATGCCACGTTGAACCTCCATTTGAGCAAACTGAGTATTTTCACTTGCAATCGCAATATCTGCATTGAGAAAGAGTTCTATACCAGCGGTATAGCAATAACCCTGTACTGCCACAATCAAAGGTTTACTCAGCTTTCGACCTATTGTGCCCCACGGGTTAATTTCATTTTCACTAAAATCAAAAACACCTGTAGCAAGCTTAGGTTGTAACTCAACTAAATCTAAGCCAGCTGTAAAATGGTCACCGTGAGCAAAAACAATCGCACAGCGCAGGACATCATTATTTTCATATTCGGTGAGCGCTAGTGATAAGTCTTTAATCATGTGACTATCAAAGGCATTACGTTTTGCTGCGCGATCTAAGCCAATTAAAAAAATATGTCCGCGAGTTTCACGGCTGACTTTTCCTTCTTGATTTGACATATTTTCAAGCTCTTTTATTTGTCTCTCATTATCTTTTAAACAATCATTTAAAAACTAGCAAATAGAAATTGTTAGTGACTTGATCAGTATTTCTTTTGTCTATGTATTGAAGTAAATCAATTTCATACGAAAAGACAGATCCTAAGATAATGTCAATTTTCATGATTTATTTAAATTAGCAGTTTGCTTAGTCTCATATTTTTCTCATAATACGCTGTTAAATTGATCTCAATAAGCAGCTTCTCTTATGTCACCTCTAGAAATTTTTGCAGTCTTAATTAGCCTCATTGGAGTCGGATTAACGGTAATCCGTAATATGTGGTGCTGGCTGTTTAATTTCTTCGCCTTTGTTTTATACGCTTATTTGTTTTACGAATTTAAGCTTTATGGTGAAACGATTTTGCAGTTCTTTTTTATGGCTGTAAATTTTTATGGCTTTTACTATTGGCTCAAAGGAAAGCAGCAAGATCATGACATTCGAATCGAGCCTATTGCAGTTCAAACCGCTATTATTCAAATGATTATTGCCGCGGTAGGTGGTTTGCTCTTTGGTTTGGTTCTTAAAAACTTTACCGATGCAGCGGTGCCGATGCTCGACTCTCAGCTTGCGGCATTTAGTTTGCTTGCCACTTACTGGACCAGCCGAAAGCATATTGCGACATGGATACTTTGGGTATTTGTCGACATTATTTATGTGGGAATGTTTATTTATAAAGATCTGTTTTTAACTTCTGCTTTATATGCAGCCTTTGTATTAATGGCAGCTTATGGTTGGTATCAATGGGAAAAGGTTAAAAGAAAGCAGGTTGATCATATAGATTTAAAAAAAACTATTTAATGTATGAGAAAATATTAAAACAATAATCCTGTTTGGAAATTATTTGATGACTCATACTTTAAAAAACTTTTATTTTGTTTATTTCTTTGTTCTGGTTATGCAAATGCTCAGATTAACGCTGTTCCTTTAAAGCAGCTTAGTAAATTACCGGATTCATGTCAGAAAGATGAAGCTGTTGAAAATAATAAATTAGCTATACAGACGGCACAGGTAAAAATACAAAGCTATTCTTGCTTTAAGCCTGATATAGCTGATGCGCTAGGCTATAACGTATTTGCTATCAATTTAGATAAAAATAAAACCTATTATTTTAAAGCGCAAACTCAGGATATATCCTCAATAGCAGGTCAGACTATACATAAAATTGATTCTGAAACCTTTGCAATAGACAATTATCAGGAGCGTGGTGGAAATTTTATTATTTTTTGGATAGCGGACTGGTCAAATATTTATACACAAGATATTTCTTACTATACGGATGATGAAACTTCCATAGATAGTTTTATTAAAGACAGACAGATTTATTTACAGAAGAAAAAATATTTGGATAATACCAAAACTAAAAAAGTTGGATCTCCTTTAATCATTATGAAAGACAAACAAAAAGGTTTGATCATAAATAAGAGTAAGGCACAAAACTTTTAAATCATTAATTTCTGGATTTTTATGAAAAATTTAACTCATATATTTTTATTTTGTATTGGCTTTTTAGTAACAACTACCTCTTATGCGCAAGTAAATATTAAACCTTTATGGCATGGTAAAGTATTGAACAGTTTTGATATTCCTTTAAATAACCTGAAAAAGCCAAAGCAGTTTATTAAAGGTGAGGCTGATGAATGCAATGGTGGTTATTTTCCAGATCAATGGGTATATGAAGATGGAGTGATACTCTCTACGGGATCTTTAGATAAGGTATATGTAAGCCAGCAAAATGGTCTAAAGTATGGTTCTCGATTATTTAATCATTTAACTACCGAGAATGATTTTAAAAAGTTTTTTGGTAAACAAATAATTATATCTGAAAATCATACTTACTCTATATTTCCTTGGGAAGGTAGTAATGATGGCTTGCACTTTCATTTCCGTAATGGAAAACTACATTACTATACGTACTCTATTGATGACTGTTAATGATTAATCTTTAAGAATAGCCATGATCCTGAATTTAGTCATATATAAACAGCAACAGTTTGATGCGATGGCCCAAAAAATTATGGCTGAGCCTGCAAAATATATAGATTTTAATTCAGTATCGGATTTTTATAATGCTGTTTGGCTCAAGGACTTTCCCCAAGGGACTCAGTTCTCTGCGACAGGTTTAGATGATGGAGCCGAAGAGTTTTATGCAGTAGTACAGTTTAAACAGCAGTATTTAAAATTTGATATTAAAGAAAATCATTCGACACTGAGTTTTCAGAATATAAATGGTGAAACTTTTAAGTGTAATTTTTAATTGATGAAATCAAAGCACAAAAAAAGCGACTTAACGTCGCTTTTTTTAATAGATAAATTTTGAAATTTTATCTGCCGTTGCGATGACCAGAGCGGCAATATCTTCTTTAAAGGTCTTTTCATCATAAGTGGTAATTGGGCAACTTACCGAAAGGACAGCCACCATTTTTCCATTTGATTGTTTGAAAATAGGGGCAGCACAAGCAGCCATATCATGGTTATAATGACCCCAGCTCACCATCGACTTTTGAGTTTTTACATAATTCAATTTTTGCAATAACGCTTTTAAACTGGTTGGGGTCAGTTCTGAGTAACTATCCCAGTCATTGAAATTACGATAGCGTTGGCGTACTTCTGCTTCTGGTAAATCTGACAATAACATTTGACCAATAACTGTTGCATGGGCAGGCCAGCGAGTACCTAAATTAATATTGCTGGTAAATGTCCCCATAGATTGAACGTTATTTACAAAAACAATGTGTGTACCTTCTAAAACGGTCAGGTGTACTGCAAGTTTGGTCTGGTCACGTAGTTCTTTCATTAAAGGAGTCGATAAATCAAGTAATGAAAGCTTTGATAAACTGTTAAAACCAAGCTCCATAACTTTTGAATCAAGCGCATATGTTTTTTGTGAAGCTTTTCTTAAGTAACCGCAAGCTTCAAGTGTATAGATAAGTCGAAATGCACTAGAACGGTTCACTTCCAAAATTTCGGCAATTTCTGTAATCGTCATTTCTTGTGCTTGTTGATTAAATGCTTGCAAGATGGCTAAACCACGCACAAGCCCTGGTACTAAATACCGATCATCATTTTTTGTTGTTTCTGATTCTTGCAAATCTTCTTCAATCTCTAGGCTCATTCGTGTTGTTTTCCTATAAATAAAACAGGGTTCGAATTAGGGCATTATGCTTTATTTTAGAACAATTGTAATTATAAAGATTACATAAAACAATTTTTATATTTAAAACAATGTTTCCATTCTTAAACGTAACAAATTATTTAAAATTTATTAATTAATTGATTTAAATAATTATTTTTACTTTGACAAAAAATAACCAAGAGGATTATGCTTAGCTTGTGTTTTGAAAATCAAATTATGTTTTGTATATAAAACAAAATGAGGACGCAAGGTATGAGTTGGATCTCAGTTTGTCAGCAGGGTGACGTTAGCGAAGATGAGCCGAAAGCCGTCGAAGTTGAAGGGAAAAAAATTGGTGTTTTTTTTGTCGATGAAAATTACTTCGCTATCGAAAATGTTTGCCCTCATGCGTATGCCTTATTAACGGAAGGATTTATTGAAGATCAAACTGTGGAATGTCCATTGCACGAAGCAATTTTTGACATTCAGACAGGTGAGCTAAAAAGTGGACCCGGGTGTAGAAACCTATGTACGTACCCAGTTCGTGTTGAAGGACAGGATATTCAAATTCAACTCTAGTCCTCACATGTACAAGGAAGCAGAACAATGAAGACATTTAATGAAAAGTTGGCAAGCTGGATTCATGCAACGCCGGCAACCGAAGCAGGTATCAACAATATTCAAGTTCCAGGTCAATCTGAATTGTTGGTTTGGCAAACACGTTATAAAGAACCGACTCTCTACGAACAAGACTTTGTAAAGAACTTGATTCAGGCATTTTCTGCGGGCGCAACAGAATTAGATGAGGTTGTTTCTGCACTTAATCAGCAAGGTTTCCGTTGTGAATCTGGTGATGAATGGACTTCTGAGAGCTTTACAGAAGAAATGCAACGTTTAGGTTATTGATTCAGGGAAGAATAAAATGAACGCAATCGTATCAACTTCACAAAGCGCTGAAGAATATTTAGAACTTGGTTTACGTGACCAATGGCATCCGGTGTTAGCAAGTTGGGAAGTCGCTGCTAATCCGGTTGGGATTACCCGTTTAGGTGAAAACATTGTGGTTTGGCGTGATGCCGAAGGTCAGGTTCATGCACTTGAAGATCGCTGTCCACACCGCGGTGCTCGTCTTTCACTCGGCTGGAACTTGGGTGATCGAGTTGCTTGCTGGTATCACGGTGTTGAAGTTCGTGCCGATGGTGTGGTTGCCGATGTACCAGCCGTTCATGAATGCCCAATGACTGGAACCAAGTGTTTAAAGAGCTATCCGGTCATTGAACAGCATGGTGCTATCTTCATCTGGTTTGGGATTGATGCAAATGAACAACCCGCACCGCTTGAGTTCCCAGAACAACTGGCAAGCGAAGAGTGGAGTTCATTCCTTTGCCAAGCAGACTGGAAAGTAAACCATCAATATGCCATTGATAACGTCATGGACCCAATGCACGGTACATATTTGCACTGTACGTCACACTCAATGGCAGAAGGTGAACGTACCGCAGAGATGAAACACCGCACAACTGAAAATGGTTTTGTTTTTGAAAAAGAAGGCCAAACAGGTGTGAACTTTGACTGGGTTGAATATGGTTCGACTGGTGCAAGGTGGTTACGCCTTTCAATTCCTTACCGTAAACAGTTTGGTCCGGGTGGTGAATTCTGGATTGTGGGTTACGCAACGCCAATTGATGCCAACAATACCCGTGTATTTTTCTGGCGCTGCCGTAAGGTGAGTGGTTGGCAACGTAATGTATGGCGCTTCTTATATCGCAATCATTTAGAACAATTGCATTGGGATGTATTGGAACAAGACCGAATTATTTTAGAAAACCTTGCGCCAAATGCACGTGCACGAGAATTCTTATATCAACACGATGTTGGGCTTGCACGTTTACGCCGTTTAATGAAGAAAGAAGCTGAGAAGCAATTAAAGAAAATTGCTGCACTAAATGCATCAAACCGTATCGAGATGCAGGAAGAAGCTCATGGCTAATGTAGCGTTGTTGCAAGGCAAAAAAGTTTTAGTGACTGGTGCCGCACGTGGTTTAGGGCGAGATTTCGCTCAAGCCATTGCTGAGGCGGGCGCTGAAGTTGTAATGGCAGATATTTTATCTGACCTCGTGCAACAAGAAGCACAAGCCTTACAAAAACAAGGACTCAAGGTCCATGCAGTCACTGTTGACCTTGCCAATGCAGACTCTATTGAAAATGCTGTCGCAAAAAGCGTTGAACTGTTAAATGGTTTGGATGGTCTTGTGAACTGTGCAGCGCTTGCAACCAATGTGGGTGGAAAAAATATGATTGATTACGATCCTGAACTTTGGGATCGGGTTATGAATATTAATGTGAAAGGCACATGGTTAATTACAAAAGCGTGTATTCCACATTTAAAACAATCGGCTGCCGGCAAGATTATTAATGTTGCGTCAGATACAGCACTTTGGGGCGCACCGAACCTGATGGCTTATGTGGCGAGTAAAGGTGCAATTGTTGCCATGACACGTTCAATGGCAAGAGAGTTGGGTCAGTTCAATATCTGTGTCAATACTTTGTCTCCGGGGCTGACTCTGGTTGAAGCAACCGAGTATGTGCCACAGGAACGTCATGATTTATATGTCAACGGAAGAGCGATTCAACGCCAGCAACTTCCACAAGATTTAAATGGAACAGCATTGTATCTACTGTCGGATTTGTCCTCTTTTGTGACAGGTCAAAATATTCCGGTCAATGGCGGTTTTGTCTTTAACTAAGGAGTAGTCAAATGATTACAGGGATCGAGATTTTAAAGTTTGGAGTTGAAGATAGAGCCGCTTCAAACAAATTTTTGGCAGATTTTGGTTTAAGCCAAAGTACTTCAGATATTGAAGGTGCAGATTTATACCAGACTCAAAACGGCAGCAAGATTTATCTATTTAATTGTGATGATAACCGTTTGCCGCCTGCTATTGAGCAAGGTTCAACTTTACGTGAAGTCACTTGGGGTGTTGATAGTCTTCAAGACCTTGAAGACTTGGCAGCTCGTTTGGCCGATGTAGACGGTTTTAAACGTACTGAAAATACAGTTCAGTGTCTTGACCCAAATGGCATGACTATTCGTTTTGAACAAAGTTTTGTAAAAGAAGTACCAGAACTTAAAACGGAAGGCATTAACCAATACGGCAACATTCAACGTGTTAATGCAGCAAGTCCTGTTTATGAAAAAGGTCAACCTGTTGCGATTGGACATGTGGTGTTTTTCACACCGGATTTAGCAACTACTGAAAACTTCTATATTGAAAAAGTAGGCTTTCATTTATCTGATGCTTACAAAAATCGCGGTGCATTCTTACGTTGCCGCGGTGAAGGTTATCACCACGATTTATTCTTACTTAGCGTTCCAAATAAACCTGCTGGTCTAAATCACGTTGCGTTTGTTGTTCGTGATATTCATGAGGTGATTGGAGGCGGATTACATATGAACCGTTCAGAGTGGTCAACCTTTATTGGACCGGGACGTCATCCAATTTCTTCTGCTTATTTCTGGTACGTCAACTCACCATTGGGTGGTGCATTTGAATATTACACCAACGATGATTATTTGACTGAAGAATGGCAGCCACGTGTAGAAGAACATCGTCTAGAGCTTTTCACTGAGTGGGCGATTGAAGGTGGTCTTGATGACAAAACCCGCCGTCAGGTAAAGCCTGTGTAACAGGTATTGCTTTACAAGGAAGAAAGGCTATGGAAAAGATTGTAATTGTAGGGGCGGGGCAAGCTGCAGGTTGGGCAGTCAGCACCTTACGTCAAAATGGTTATGTGGGTGAAATTCATGTGGTCTCAAATGAAGATCAGGTGTTTTATGAGCGTCCGCCTCTGTCTAAGCAAGTACTTTCAAAAGAAGCAACGTATGAAAGTTTGAATCTGTTCTCCCCAGAACAGGTCCAAGAGTTCAACATTCAATGGCATAAACCAGAAATTGCAACAAAAGTCGATCGCGAGCAAAAGCAGGTTCATTTAGAAAGTGGTCAGATTTTGCCGTATGACAAATTGCTGATTGCAACTGGAAGCCGTGCACGTGTACCCGTCAATACATGGCAGTTCATTCCTAATGTTGTGACTTTACGAAATGTACGTGACTGTGAACGTCTGGCTGAAATTTTAAAGAATGCAAAAAATGTTGCTGTGATTGGCGGCGGCTGGATTGGTTTGGAAATCGCTGCAACCGCACGTAAGCAAGGCAAAGAGGTTCATATTTTTGAATATGGCGACCGTTTGTGTGCAAGAAGTGTGAGTCCGGAAGTTTCTGCATTTTTAAAAAATATGCATGAGACCCAAGGTACAAAAATTCATTTAGACAGCAAGAGCCTTCATTTGGTGGAAGCACCAGATCAAAAAGTTGAAGTGGTGAACCATCCTCAACATAGCCAGTTATTTGATTGTGTTGTAGTGGGTGCAGGTGCCGAAATTGCTAAAGAGTTAGGCGTGCATGCTGGGCTCGATGTGAAAGATGGCATTGTGGTGAATTGTTTTGGACAGACCTCAGATCAAGACATTTATGCCGCAGGTGATGTCGCGATTCATCCGGGCTTGGGTTATTGCATTCAGTCTTGGGCAAATGCACAAAATCAGGCGATTGCAGCTGCGAAATCAATGCTCGGAATTGAAACTGAATATACCGATATTCCTTGGCTCTGGTCTGATCAATACCACTTTAATATCCAGATTTTAGGAACGTATCAACCTGAAAAAACCAAAGAAATGGTGATTCGCCAAGGCGGTGAAGATCAGGTGAGCTATTTATATCTGGACCATGAAAATCGCTTGCTGAATATGATTGCCATTAATGACTCGAAGTTAATCAAGCTGGCAAAGCGTTGGATGCAAGCCAATACCGTTTTAGATCCAAAATTATTAGCAGATGCTGAATTTAATGTCATGAAGTTAAAACCGTAAACATTAAATCTGGTTCTCATTACCAAATCGAAGGAATGACACATGAGTAATGAAGAAAAAAGTGGATTAAAGCATTGGGTGCCTGCTTTTGTCCTTATGGTGTGTGTAGTACTGGCCTTTTTCGACAAGATCAGTATTGCGGTTTTATTTTCAGACCCCCATTTTCAAAGCTCGATGGGAATTGCTGAAGATAAAGCCAAGCTCGGATGGCTCATGACAAGCTTTTTACTTGCTTATGGGTTTTCATCAGTCTTTCTAAGCTTTTTAGGCGACATTTTTAACCCAAAGAAAATGCTGTTCTGGAGTGTGACCTCTTGGGGTTTACTCATGCTTTGCATGGGCTTTACCACCAGCTACTCAGGCATGTTGATTTTACGGGTTTTACTTGGTTTGGCAGAAGGTCCGCTATTTGCTTTGGCATACACCATTGTTAAACAGACTTACACAGACCGTCAGCAGGCACGTGCCTCAACCATGTTCTTACTGGGTACACCGATTGGTGCATTCCTTGGTTTCCCGATCACTGCAAATGTTTTAGCTCATCACGACTGGCACTCCACTTTTTTTGTGATGGCTGGTTTAACACTGATCGCTATTTTTAGCATTGTTTTTGGTTTACGTAACTTACAGCTCAAGAAAACTGTCGAAATTGAGGGCGAGAGTAAACGCACCAACTTCAAGGGTCACATTGCCAATACTAAATTGCTGCTCAGCAACAGCGCATTCTGGTTGGTTTGCCTCTTTAACATTGCATTGATGACTTATTTGTGGGGCTTAAACAGTTGGGTTCCTTCTTATCTTATGCAAGACAAAGGATTCAATCTCAAAGAGTTTGGGATGTATTCAAGCTTTCCATTCATCGCCATGTTAATTGGCGAGGTGGTGGGTGCGTTTTTATCTGACAAGTTAGGCCGCCGCGCTATTCAGGTATTTAGCGGTTTATTACTGGCGGGCATCTTCATGTATGTGATGGTCATTATGACCCAGCCATTATTGATTATTGCTGCCATGTCTTTAAGTGCGATGGCGTGGGGCTTTGGAGTAGCTGCGGTATTTGCTCTGCTTGCCCGAGTAACTACCTCAAATGTAGGGGCGACTGCGGGTGGAATATTTAACGGTTTAGGCAATTTTGCAAGTGCAATTGCGCCTGTTCTTATCGGTTACATCGTGATGCAAACACATAGTTTTAATTTGGGAATTACCTTCTTGGCTGCAGTCGCTGTCATTGGGTCGTTGTTCTTGGTTCCTCTTTTAAAACGTTATTAATTCACTGTATAGGAGTTTAAAAAATGACTACACAACAATTCGAAACGTGGAAACAGCCGGAAGGCGCTTCTTTAGAAGATTGGTTAAACACACGTATTGCTCGCTTTGAGACTCGTAAATATGACTTTGAGGCTTTGAAGTTTCAAGCCGATTACGACCCGAAATATCGTCGTGCTCAAATGCGCTATATGGGTACGGGTGCAACTGGTGTTGCAAATGACAGCAACACTGTACCTGCAGAGAACTTTACGTTTTCGACTATGGTGCTACCACCACAGTGTGAAGGTCCTTTGCACATTCACCACGACGTTGAAGAAGTTTTCTTTATGCTCCGCGGCGAAATTGATTTGTTTATTGAGCACAACGGCGAGAAATTCCAGACCCGTTTAAAAGAGCGTGATCTGATTTCAATTCCACCGGGGATCTACCGTGGTTTGTTTAACCCAGGTCAAGAAGATGCCTTGATGTGCGTGATGTTGGGAACAGGTAAACCAACAATTCCTAATTATCCACCAGAGCATCCATTGTCTCAAATCAAACGTTAATTGTTTGATGAAGTGAATGAAGGGAAAGAATTGAAAATGATGACACTCATTGAAAAGTTAGCAGAATTTCCGGTGAAAACGGTCAATGTTCAAGGCCAGCAGCAAGCCTATCGGGAAGCTGGTCAGGGCGAATACCTTGTGCTGTTGCATGGCATTAGTTCAGGTTCTGCTTCATGGGTAAACCAACTTGAAGTGCTGTCTCATCATTTTCATGTCATTGCCTGGGATGCACCGGGCTATGGCAAATCAGATGAACTTTTAACGGATCAACCGAATGCAACCGACTACGCAAAGCGTTTGGCAGCGTTATTCGATGTTTTAAAAATTAAAAAAGCGATTGTGGTCGGACACTCATTAGGCGCCTTACAGGCCAGTGCATTTGCTGCACTTTACCCAGAGCGAGTGGAACACTTGGTTGTTGCTAACTTAGCTCAAGGCTACCAACGTCACGATGAACAAACACAAATTCAGGTTTTTGAAAAAAGACCAAAAATGTTGAAAGAACTCGGTGCTAAAGGAATGGCCCAAAGCCGTGGACCTCATTTGATTTATAAACAAGAGCCACAAGCCTTAGCTTTAGTTTCAGAAGTGATGCAACAGTTGACCCTACAGGGTTTCACACATGCATCGTACTTACTGGCATATGACGAAATACGTAATTACTTAACCGATTTAAAAGTCCCATGCACAGTGATTGCAGGGCAGCAAGATCAAATCACTCCTGCGTTAGGTATACAAGAGCTTGCTCAGGAATTGCAGTTGGAACAGCGCTTCGTCATAGAAGATGCAGGACATTTAAGTTATGTCGACCAACCGCAAGCATTTAACCAAATTATGTTGACGATTCAGGAACAATCGTAAGAGAGATTAAGGATTATGAGCTTCCAAGTTGAAGGAAAAGTTGCAGTTGTTACCGGTGGCTCATCTGGGATTGGGCTGGCTGCTGTTGAAATACTGGTTGCAGAGGATGCAAAAGTTGCTTGGTGTGGTCGCGATGAAGAACGTTTAAATGCTTCTAAGCACTATATTTTAGAAAAATTTCCACATGCCAATATTTTTACCAAAGCATGTAATGTGTTGAAAAAAGAAGAAGTTCAGCAATTTGCCAAAGAGGTCAAACTCAATTTGGGCAATGTAGACATGCTCATTAACAATGCCGGGCAAGGTCGTGTTTCAAATTTTGAAAACACACAAGATGAAGACTGGATGAAAGAAATTGAACTGAAATATTTCAGTGTTTTACATCCGGTACGTGCTTTTCTTGACGACTTAAAACAGTCGGCAAATGCCTCAATTACCAATGTGAACTCGTTACTGGCATTGCAACCAGAACCGCACATGATTGCGACTTCATCTGCACGCGCTGCACTGTTGAATTTAACCCATTCTTTGGCGCATGAGTTTACTCAGTATGGCGTTCGTGTGAACTCGATTTTACTCGGTATGGTCGAATCTGCGCAGTGGAAACGCCGTTATGAGACCCGTTCAGATTTAAATCTGTCATGGGAAGAGTGGACAGGCAATATCGCAAAAAACCGTGGTATCCCAATGCAGCGTTTAGGCCGCCCGGAAGAGCCTGCACGTGCTTTAGTTTTCTTGGCATCACCATTGGCATCTTACACCACAGGTTCGGCAATAGATGTCTCAGGTGGTTTTAACAAACATTTATAAATATCAGGTGCTGTCATGAAAAAGTTGATGATGATTGGTTTTGGCGCAATGGCAGCAGAAGTGTATGCCCATTTGCCTCAAGATCTGCAACTCAAATGGATTGTAGTGCCATCTCGCAGCATTGAGAAAGTTCAATCACAAGTCTCATCTGACATTCAGGTGATTTCAGATATTGAGCAATGTGATGGTACGCCAGACTATGTCATTGAGGTGGCAGGTCAAGCAGCAGTGAAAGAGCATGCTCAAAAAGTTTTAGCGAAAGGCTGGACCATTGGACTGATTTCGGTGGGTACTTTGGCTGATAGTGAATTTTTGGTTCAGCTTAAGCAAACTGCCGAAAAAAATGATGCCCATCTGCATTTACTTGCAGGGGCTATCGCAGGTATTGACGGTATTTCTGCTGCTAAAGAAGGTGGCTTGCAAAAGGTCACTTATAAAGGCTGTAAAAGTCCAAAAAGTTGGAAGGGCAGTTATGCAGAGCAATTAGTCGATTTAGACCATGTTTCAGAACCTACGGTCTTTTTTACAGGAACTGCCCGTGAAGCTGCCATGAAATTTCCTGCCAACGCCAATGTTGCAGCAACCATTGCACTTGCAGGGCTTGGAATGGATGAAACCATGGTTGAGTTAACTGTTGATCCAACCATCAACAAAAATAAACACACCATTGTAGCAGAAGGTGGTTTTGGACAAATGACCATTGAACTGGTGGGAGTACCGTTGCCAAGTAACCCGAAAACATCAACTTTGGCTGCGCTTAGCGTGATTCGTGCTTGTCGCAATAGTGTAGAAGCAATACAGATTTAAGAAGGATTTGATCATGGCAAAGGAAATTTATATTGCGGGTGAATGGCGATTAGGCCGTGGTGCAGTCATTCAAAGCCTGTTTCCGGCAGATCAGTCGGTAAACGCTGAGCTTTCAACAGCAACGCTTGAAGATGTAAATGAAGCAATTGAAAAGGCAGATCAGGCTTGGCGTGAACCGAGCTGGAGAAACAGCTTGCCGCATGAGCGTGCACGTATTCTTTATAAAGTTGCAGACATTATTGAAGCGCGTGTAGATGAATTAGCGAAACTACAAACCCGCGATAATGGAAAGCCTTTAACCGAAACTCGTGGTTTAGTGATGAGCGCGGCGGCAACTGCACGCTATGTTGCTGCGGCATGTGAAACGTTGAATGATGAGCTCACCACTCAGCGTGCTCCAGACTTTATGACCATGAGTGTGCATGAACCAGTGGGCGTTGTGGCAGCCATTACCCCTTGGAACTCTCCAATTGCGAGTGAAGTTCAAAAGCTTGCTCCAGCTTTGGCAGCAGGAAATGCCGTGGTGTTAAAACCAGCAGAAGCAACTTCACTGATTGCTTTAGAGCTTGCCAAAATTTTTGAAGAAGCAGGTTTACCAAAAGGCTTACTCAGCGTGCTAGTTGGGCGCGGTTCTGTGATTGGTGATGCAATTGCTCAGCACCCATTGGTTCGTAAAATTTCTTTTACAGGTGGAACAACCACGGGTCGTCATTTGGCACACATTGCCGCAGATAAACTCATTACCACTTCGCTTGAGTTAGGTGGTAAGTCACCAACCATCGTTTTACCGGATGCAGATGTCGAACTGGCAGCTAAAGGTGTCGCGTACGGTATTTTTAGCTCGGCAGGCCAAGCGTGTATCGCAGGTTCTCGCTTATTTATTCATAGCAGTCTTTACGATCAGTTTTTAACGCGTTTGGTTCAAATTACTAAAGGCTTACGTGTGGGCCATCCAGAACAAGCTGGTGTGCATTTAGGACCACTGGTCAATGACAAGCATTTGCAGTCAGTTGATCGCTATGTACAGCTTGCCAAAAGCGAAGGTGGTCAAGTTCTGATTGGTGGTGAGGCACTTACGAATGGTGACTATGCCAAAGGAAGCTATTACTTACCAACGATTATTACGGGTTTAAATAACAGTGCTCAAACCTGTCAGGAAGAAATTTTTGGCCCTGTTTTAGTCGTTATGAAATATGACAATGAGCAAGATTTAATTGCCCAAGCCAATGACAGTTGTTTTGGTCTTGCCGCAGGTATCTGGACTGAAAGCTATCGCAAAGCTTGGCGAATTGCACGTGCTTTAGAAGTGGGAACGGTATGGATTAATACCTACAAAAAATTCTCGATTAGTGCGCCGTTTGGTGGCTTTAAAGACAGTGGGATTGGGCGCGAAAAAGGCCGTTTGGGCATTTTATCGTACATGCAACAAAAGAGTATTTATATGGGGCTGAATGAACAGCCCAACCCTTGGTGCGATTAATAAATTCAAGGACTGAAAACAAATTTTGAGGAACAGACATGACTGAACGTGTAAATGTAGGCGAAGCAATCGCAAGAGTATTAGAAGCGCACCAAGTTGATAGTATTTATGGTGTTATTTCCATCCACAATTTACCTATTGCTGATGCAGTTGGGCGCCGTGAAAAAATGCGCTTTGTTGCAGCACGTGGTGAAGCGGGTGCAGTCACCATGGCAGATGCACACTCACGTTTTAAAGGCTTAGGTGTAGCGCTGACCAGTACGGGTGCTGGGGCAGGTAATGCGGTGGGTTCACTGATTGAAGCAATGAATGCGAGTAGCCCTGTATTGCATTTAACTGGTCAGGTTGAGCGTGAATATCTTGACCGTGATGCAAGCTTCATTCATGAAACCAAAGACCAACTTACATTCTTACGAGCATCAAGCAAAGCGGCGTTCCGTATTACCAGCCCAGACAATGCTGTTGGTGTGATTCGTGAAGCCATCCGTGTAGCAACCACAGTTCCAATGGGACCGGTAAGTGTTGAGCTGCCGATTGATGTGCAGGCAGCAGAAATTGATTTGCCACTTAACTTAGGACCAGTCAAAGCACTTGAGTTACCACAGGCAGAGCAAGCAGAAATTGATCTTCTGGTAAACGAAATCAAAAAAGCAAAACGTCCGATTTTCTGGATTGGTGGTGGAACTTTAAATAGCGTTGCTGAAGTTAAAGCAATTGCAGATTTAGGTATTCCGGTTGTTTCATCGACTCATGCTCGTGGGGTTTTGCCAGATGATCATCCACGTAGTTTAGGTGCGTTCCATAACTCGGCAGGCGTTGAGCAATTATTAAAAGATGCTGACTTAATGGTTGTGTTGGGTTCTCGTTTACGTAGTAATGAAACCAAAACTTATTCGGTTGAATTCCCTGAAAACATTATTCAGGTGGATGCCAACCCAGTGGCTCAGCAACGTAATTACAAAATTCGTAACTTCATTTGTGGCGATGCCAAAGATGTCTTAACACGTGTGTTAGAACAACTTCAAGGTACTTCAAAAGTTGATGCCGATTACGATGCTGCTGTAGTGGCGGCTAAACAAGCTGCCATTGATGCACTGCGCAAGCAAATCGATCAGTATGCATTAATTTGTGATCACTTGCGTGCGGCTTTACCGCAAGACGGTATTTTTGTACGTGACATCACTATGTCGGGTAGTACATGGGGCAGTCGTTTATTCCCTGTACAAGCACCAAACCAAAACATCCACTCACTTGCGGGTGCAATTGGTTTAGGCCTTGCAACAGCAATCGGTGCTTCAGTTGCTAACCCTGACAAAAAAGTAATTGGTTTAGTCGGCGATGGCGGCTTAATGCTTGGCATTGGTGAAATTGCAACTATGGTACAAGAAAACACCAATATGGTCCTAATGATTATGAATGACGGTGGTTATGGCGTAATGCGTGGCATTCAAAATAACTACTTCGGTGGTCGCCAGTATTTCAACGAACTGCATACTCCAGACTACAAACTTCTTGGTGAATCAATGGGTGTGAAAAGCTGGAAAGTGGGTAGTGCAGAAGAGTTTAAAACGGTTATTCAAGAGGCTGTCGCTTTTGAAGGGCCAACAGTGATCGAGCTCGATATGAACTCGATTGGACCATTAAACTTCGCGGGTCCACCGCAAAAGAAACTGTATTAACCAGTTTGGATGGTTTAGTACATATGCGATGGGAGCTGCTAAGCCATCCTTTTTTTAGATAAATTTTTTTGTCTAAAAAACAATAAAAACGAAGTTTTACAGGTAAAACAAATAAAGTTCCAGCAGGACGCTGGAACTCAATCAAGGATGTAGAGATGAAAAAGACTTCATTGATCATGGCATTCATTGCGCAGCTTACGATGGGGGTAAGCGTCAATGCATTTGCAAAAGACTCATTGCTTGAATGGAAAAGTGATGACGGCACCGACTCATTAAAGTTAGGTGGGGTGGTTCGGTTAAATCAGCGCTATGAAGATTGGGAAGGCCCAAACCGCGGTTTCGGTAAGCTCTATTTTGATATTTTCAGAGTCGATTTAAAAGGTAAGTTTGATGATGCTTACATCAATGCCAGCTATCTATTTCAAGATCAGCAGAAAACATCTATTGAAAAGGCATACGTTGGCTATAACTTAAATGCCAATAACAGCATTGAAGCAGGTCTGGTTTATAAACCTTTTACAATTTATCCCTATCCGCAAAATGGCTGGACCTATCACATTCCATTCTTTTTAGGGTATGGAAATAACATTGCGCCGGGACTTAACTGGAATTATCACGACAAAGATTGGGATGTAAAACTCGGTTACTACCCGCAAATGTTAGAGACCAACTTGCGTTATTCACCTGAGAGTGCAACTTATGATGATTTGGCAGGAAATGCATTTCCATCTCAAAAAGCCTATCAAAATGAAAAGCGCAATCAAATCAATACCCGCATTGTTCGCAAGTTAGAAACCGATTTTGGTAAGCAGGAGTTTGGTGTTTCTGGCGCGATTGCACAGTTACATAACAAAGTGACCGATAAAGACGGCAAATATTATGCAGTCGGTTTACATACCGAAAACAACTACAATCGCTTTAATTTACAAAGTTCTGTCATTCACTATCAATATGATGCTAAAAACCCAGATGGTGTAAATAATGACATGACTTTAATGGGTAATAATGGCTTTACACCTGCTTATTTCATTGCTTCAGAAGGTACGATTGCCAGTTTAAACCTTGCTTATACGTTACCTGTGACCAATATGGGCAAACTAAAAGCCATTAAGTTTTATAATGACTATAGTTATCTCGATAAAAAACGTGATGATTGGTCAGATTCGCAAATGAACACTACAGGCATGATGTTTATTGCTTCGCCATTTATGGTTTGGGCAGACTATACGTGGGGTAAAAACTCCAACATTATTGGTGGCTCGACCAACTCAACAGGGTATACCTCTGCCACTTCACCTAACAGTGATAAATGGCTATACCGTATTAACTTTAATATCGGGTTTACTTTCTAAAGTAAGCAGTATTAAAAAACCACGCAATCGGCGTGGTTTTTTATTTAATAAGTGAAAATTTTTAATACCTGTTTTTTTCAAACTTATTCCAAAACACAAAGGCAGTTACAAAGGCCAAAATTGTTAGCGCGAAAATATAATACATCGCACCAATATCACTGTATTGACTGAGCCAATGAACTAAAGGTAGGGTCATACCACCAACAATTGCATAAGACAAATTATAAGAAAACGAAATGCCAGAGAAGCGAACAGGCGCGGGGAACATTTTAACCATACTGCTCGACACCATGCCGACAGTACCTGAGCATAGACCTAACAACATATATAAACCAAAAATGGTTGAATGTGCGGCATGACCTAAACTGTGATAAAAAACTGCCGCTGTAAGTGCCACAGCAAGCGCACCGATCATCATGACTTTGCCACAACCAAAACGGTCAGCAAAATAACCAGCCAAAATACAGCCGACCATTTGCATGATAATGGCTGCGCTTTGCATTTCAAAAGTCTGTGCACGATCAAAACCAAATGAACCAATCAACAAATTTGGCATGGCTAAAATCACTACCACCACACAGCCCGTTAAAAACCATGTAAATAACATGCCAATCGCAACCGCTGTTTTATGCGTTTTTAAGACTTGTTTTACAGGCATTTCTTTTGAAATTTCTTTACGTGCCTGCATGGCTTTAAATACAGGTGTTTCTTTTAAATACGTTCTTAAATAAAGTGCAACTAGACCAAAAATACCACCTGCAATAAAAGGTATACGCCAAGCCCAGTCATGGATTTGTGCTTCACTAAAATTCAGTGAAATCCATAAAGACATCAGTGCACCCAGTAAAATTCCTAAAGAAAGCCCAGCGGTGAGTAACCCATTTGCCAGTCCGATTTTTCTTTCAGGGACGTGTTCCGATACAAAGGTCCATGCAGCTGGAATTTCCCCCCCAATCGCAATCCCTTGCACCACACGCATAAGCAATAAAAGTAGAGGTGCCAAATATCCGATATTTTCAAAGGTGGGCAAAATCCCGATAAATAGGGTAGGCAGTGCCATCAGCAAAATTGAAAGTGAAAAGAGCTTCTTACGCCCGACCAAGTCACCAAAATGGGCCATGATAACCCCACCTAAAGGGCGGAAAAAGTAACCTGCTGCAAAAATGCCGTAAGTGTTGAGCATGGCCCAAAACGGACTAAGCGTACTTGGAAAAAAGAGGTCGGAAATGATTTTTGCGTAAAATACATAAATCACAAAATCGTAAAACTCTAAAGCGCCACCCAATGAAGAAAGGGCGAGGGTTCGTTTATCTTCTTTAGTGAGATAGTTCGCGTCCTGCAAAGTTAATTCCTGATCCATTTTTTACTTAGTTGTTGTAATTGAAGTTAGGATATTAATGGAAAAGTGAAATAAAAGTAAATGGAGGAAATTTGTTCTATAGGGATATGTGGATTTTACTTAGTAAGCTAAAAAAGCTTTAAAACAAAAAATGCTTTAGATGAAACAAAAACAGATGTCGGAATGACTTTTCTTTTGGCCTGTTCAGCGACACAATAAAACTTGTCATAGCCAGTTTAATGAGAGATTCAAAGGATGAGCGTAGTTTTACCTGTCGCGAAGCGCGGTGAAGATATTTTGAAATTAATCGCGGCTCCTGTTTCGGCAAATGAGCTAAACAGTAATTGGCTTTATCAGCTTGCTGACGCTATGCATGCAACAATGCTTGAGCGTAATGGGGTGGGGATTGCAGCACCGCAAGTTTATATCTCTAAACGCGTCATTATTGTGGCATCTCGACCAAATCCACGCTATCCGGATGCACCTGAAATGGATGCTGTGGTTATGGTAAATCCTGAAATTTTAGAGTTCTCAAACGAAGTTTGTTTAGGTGAAGAAGGCTGCTTAAGTGTGCCAGACGAACGTGGACAAGTTGAACGCGCAGAAATGGTTAAGGTGAAATACTTAACACTTCAGGGTGAGACGATTGAAAGCGTTTTTCATGGTTTTCCTGCTCGTATTGTTCAACATGAAATTGATCATTTAAATGGGATCTTGTTTGTAGAAAGAATAAGCTAACCATCTCTTTAAAGTTTTGAAAAACCTATAATGAGCTTGAAATGGAGAAGTTATAGGAATTACAATACTTATAGCGTGATATTTAAATCATTACAAAAGATATAATTTTAATATTATCAGCAGGTTGTGCTGAAATTTTGCGCGATGTTGTAAATCTCCTCATTTAAGGTTACTGACCATGAAAACCCCTCTCCCAGATTATTTGGCAAATGTTATAGAAGCCTGTGACGTCGATAATAGCGGTCATCTCGCCGATTATATTCCTGAGTTGGCAAATGCAAACCCAAATCGATTAGCTTTAGCAATGTCTACGGTAGATGGGGAAATTTATTCGGTCGGCGATGATGATGTTGAGTTCACCATACAATCGATTTCTAAACCTTTTGTATATGCCTACGTTTTGCAACAACTTGGCATTGATGCAGTACTCGCGAAAGTAGGGGTGGAGCCTTCAGGGGAAGCCTTTAATGAAATTTCATTGGGTAAAGACGGCCGACCAAAAAATCCAATGATTAACTCTGGCGCAATTACTGTACATTCCTTGATTCAGGTCAAACATGGTTTGCATAGCGCAGAAATTCTACGCCGTTTTATGAGCGAGCTTGCAGGCCGCGAATTAAGTTTTGATGAGTCTGTTTATGATTCGGAAGTCAAAACAGCCTACCGTAATCTTTCGATCGGTTATATGTTGCGAACGGTAGGGATTTTAGAAACTGACCCAGTCGATATTGTGAATGGGTACATTCGCCAATGTGCGATTATGGTTACAGTGAAAGACTTGGTACGTATGGGCAGTGTGCTTGCCAATGGTGGGGTCGACCCTAAAACTGGAAAGCGCTTACTAAATCGATCTGTGGTTAGACAAGTACTCAGTGTCATGATGAGCTGTGGTATGTATGATGCCGCGGGTGACTGGCTTTCAACTGTAGGTATTCCTGCTAAAAGTGGTGTAGCAGGTGGTATCTTGGGCGTGCTACCTGGTCAGGTCAGTATGGCTGCTTTTTCACCTCGACTAGATGAACATGGTCATAGTGTTCGAGGTATTGATATTTTAGAACGATTATCTCGTGACATGGGGTTACACCTCATGGAAGGAACACCTTCTGCACAAACCATTGTACAAAGCCATTATCGTACTGGAAAAGATGCATCATTGAGTGTGTATGTGCTGCGTGGTGTGTTGAAGTTTACTGAAGCTGAAATGTTATTGCGTATTTTACAAGACGAGACAATTGATCAAAGCACAATCGTCATTGATTTAACTCAGATTTCACTTATCCACGATGTGGGTAAACGTATGTTTTTAGAAGGCTTAGATCGTTTAATTGATGATGGACATACACTTGTTCTAGTCGATCCAGAACAGCGCCTAGATCATGCGAGAACTGGTAAAGACAGAGAACTTCATGTTTATCACGATTTCGATGATTTGCTCGAAAAGCATGACCTCCCTGCAAAAAAAAAGACTTATAGCGACATCGCGGCACTTCTAAATTGCTGAGGTGTTTTTCCTAGATGTCGCTTAAACATCGCACTGAACGCGCTGGGGTTTGTATACCCCAGTGACTCTGAAATTTGAGAAATAGATTCACCATTCGCGATTTTACTCAAGGCAAGTGCAATATGCATTTGCTGTATCCATGCCCGATAAGATAGCCCAGTTTCTTTCTGGAACATACGCATTAAAGTTCTAGAACTCGTGCCAATATCATCAGCCCAATCTGTTAAATCTTTTGAACTGTCAGGGGTATGTAATAACTCTTGGCAAATTTTTAAGAGTCTTTTGTCTTTCGGCCACGGAATCTGGATAGACAACAAATTGGCCCGATGTATTTCTTCAAAAATCAAAATTTGTAAAGAACGGGAAAGCTCTTGAGAGGTCGGTGTATTTGGAATTTCCTCTCGTTTAATTTCATTTAAACGTATTAAAAGTTCATGCAACAGGTTACTCACCCGAATAATAAAGCAATGTTGTCCCATTAGAGGGGCTGCATTTACTTCAACCAATGCCGTATTTAACTTCACGTGACTCAGTGAAATCACACTGTGCTCTACATGTGCTGGAATCCATAACGCACACATGGGTGGCACAATCCACACATTATTCGGTGTAAACACCTGAATAGTTCCAGTAGATGCATATAAAAACTGCGCACGTGTATGCGTATGGGTTGGGGTGATTTCTCGGTAAGAATGCTCGGAAGATAGCCCAATCACCAGTTCAGACAAATCGGACTGAATAAGAGAATCGGACATAAATTATCCTAGAAATTGTCACTTATACGATGATTATTGGAAGATAACTTTATAAGCGACAATTTACAATAAGCATCTCATTTAAAAATATTGGAGTTTTTCAGGTATGACGTCTTCAATACAATTGAAAGATGGTATTGCCAATACCGTTGCAAATGATCAGCCTCAAGGAATGATTATTAAAATTGTAGGCGCCGTGGCGGTTGCACATTTACTGAATGATTTAATTCAGGCGGTGTTACCAGCCATCTATCCAATGCTAAAAGCAAACTTTTCGCTGAGTTTTGCGGAGGTTGGCCTGATTTCGTTTGTATATCAAATTACAGGTTCTCTGCTACAGCCTTGGATTGGACTTTATACCGATAAACATCCAAAACCGTATCTTCTCCCACTCGGAATGGTCGTCACATTCTGCGGCATTATCTTGTTGGCATTTTCACCAAGTTTTGCTGTGTTGTTATGTGCATCTGCACTTATTGGAGTCGGGTCCGCAACCTTTCATCCAGAAGCTTCACGGGTAGCACGAATGGCATCGGGCGGGCGCTTCGGTACAGCTCAGTCGACTTTCCAAGTGGGCGGAAACACAGGTACTGCCATTGGCCCATTATTAGCAGCGTTATTAATTGTTCCATTTGGACAACATGCAGTTGCGGGCTTGGTGATATTTGCACTTTTAGCAATTTGGGTTTTATTTGGCGTAAGCCGTTGGACCGTGAGTCATGCTAAAAGTCAGGTAGTTGCGCGTGCTACCCAAGCACATACTAAATTGCATGGCCGTAAGCTCATTATCGCCTTGGGCACAATTAGTGTGTTGATGTTTGCCAAATTTACCTACATTGCGAGCATTAGTAACTACTTTACCTTTTACTTAATTCAAAAGTTCCATATCAGTATTCAAACAGCTCAATTACACCTATTTGCTTTTTTGGCGGCTGTGGCAGTAGGTACATTTGCTGGTGGCCCAATTGGCGATAAGATTGGCCGTAAAGCTGTGATTTGGGTTTCATTTGTTGGTATGGCGCCATTTGCATTAATGATGCCGTATGCAAACTTATTTTGGACAACAGTTTTTTCAATTATTGCTGGTTTGGTGTTGTCATCGGCTTTTGCAGCGATGGTGGTGTATGCGCAAGAAGCTGTTCCGGGCCGTGTGGGTATGATTGCGGGTTTAATGTTTGGCCTTATGTTTGGGGTAAGTGGTATTGCCGCAGCTGGGCTGGGGCATTTAGCGGATATTAACGGTATTGAATGGGTATTTGGTTTATGTTCATTGTTGCCATTACTTGGTTTTGCAACAGCACTTTTACCAAACACAAAGGTTAAATAAATGAAAAGACTCTCAGCCATATTCAACTGAGAGTCTTTTTAATATGCACATAGCCTCATTAAAAAGACTATTTTTGAACACCAAACTTAAATACAGTAACACTGTTATAAGTTTGATTTGGGTTTAAACGTGTAGACGGGAAAGCCGGTTGATTTGGGCTGTCTGGAAAATGCTGTGTTTCTAATGCTAGTGCGTCTGCTTGTCGGTAGAGTACGCCATTTGCGCCAACAATATTTCCGAGTAAATGATTGGCTGTATACATTTGGACACTTGGTTCAGTGGTTAAGACTTGCATGGTCCGTTTAGATTTTGGGTCAACCACAATCGCTGCAAGATTGAGTTTCCCTTGAGACTTTTGATTAATTACCCAAGTTTGGTCATAGCCATATCCATAGGCGAGTTGCTGATTATTTGCTCGAATATCTTTCACAATTGCTTTAGGCTTCCGAAAGTCAAAAGGCGTACCTGCAACTGAAGCAATTTCACCTGTTGGTAAAGAGTTTTGATCGGTTACTAATATACGGTCTGCATTGAGTTGGACAATATGATCGAGCACACCATAAGGATTATTGCCAGCGCCTGATAAATTGAAATAACTATGGTTGGTAAGGTTGACGACTGTAGGTTGATCAGTTTTGGCTTTATATTCAATCTTGAATTCATTTTGATCTGAAAGACTGTAGATTACTTCTACATCTAATTTTCCGGGAAAACCTTGATCACCATTTGGACTGGTTAACTTCAGAGAAGCTTTAACGGTTTCACCTTGAGAGACGAGGGGTTTAACTTGCCAAACACGTTTATCAAAACCAGGATTCCCGCTATGTAATGAGTTCGGGCCATTATTTTTTTCGAGGTTATACGTTTTTCCATCTAAGCTAAATTTAGCATTACCAATCCGGTTCGCATAACGACCAATCAAACCACCAAAATGAATGCCTTCCTTGGTATCAGTGACTTCATAGCCTTTTAAGTCATCAAAGCCCAAAACAATATTATTTTGTTTGCCTTGTGCATCGGGAGTCAAAATCTGGGTAATTACACCACCGAAACTAATAAAAGATACCGAGACTCCTTTGTTATTGCTCATGGTATAGAGTTCAACTTTTTGACCGTCTTGAGTCGTGCCATATGGCTTTACATTTAAGGTTGCTGCATTTGCCAGTTGTGCAAAGCTGTAAATCGTAACACCTAAAATTACTAGTTTTTTCATGCTTATACTCTATTTTTTAATAGTTAGATTGCATGAATATAAGATTGATTTTTCGTCTTTTTAAAGAGGTTTTTATTATATATAGTGTTAATGAGGATTAGCGCTGTTAACTCTAACTATTGAACAAACTGGCCCTAGTCCTATTAATAAAACTCAGCGGTAAGCTATTTTTATGACTCATTCTGTCTCAGTTTTAAAATTTTCACTTGCTCTTAATGGCTTGTCATTTGATTTAGACAACCAGCACATTCAACTTGAACTGGGTTTGGGTTTTATTAATTCAAAAAGTATCAGCAATGGCGTTGTTGATGAGCTTGCGGTTGAAAAGATGATTTATTTTATTGAAGAAATCATCGAGTCTCAGCCCCTCAGAAATTTAAAGATAAGTGGGGTAGTTGTTACGGCTGATACCGCCATGGCACAACTCAGTGAGTTATTTTTTAGTGCTAAAAAGCAAATCAGCCGTATTGAGCTTGAGCATGGATTTAATGATTTTATTGAGCGTTTAAGCTACTACACAAACCAAGTGGCTCGAGATCAGGTTTATGTTTTTACCTACTTTGTATTTGTTCGAGAGATGATGCATCACTTAAGAGTTGAGGAAATTCAGATCATTTAAGAAATCACTTTCTCAATCTGCTAACTCATCATGAATCCAGTTTAAAAACAGTTCAATTTTAGGAATAAATTGATGCGTTCGAGGATATACCAAATGATGAGCAGAAATAGGAATCGATAGTTCATCTGCAAAAACTCTAACCAACTTTCCTGAGTCCAAATAATTTTGAGTGAGTAAATTACTTTCCAAAACAAATCCTAGTCCATGCATAGCTGCTTCAAATATCGAGTTTTTTAAAACTAAAAATTATGATAGAGACTTGGAAGGTTGATTTTATCTTTTTTTCAAAATAAATAATTGAATTTAATGGTATTAATATTTGTAATTGATGATAATATCTGTAGGGATTTAAAAAACAAAAAATTAATATGAGGATCTTATGAGTTATAAACTAATCAAAATAAGTGTATTAAGTACTATTTTTTTAATTGGTTGTGGGGAGGAGTCCAAAAGAGAAGAAAATGAGTATGAAAAAAATATGCTTACAATCGAAGCTGAAAATTTTAATGATAAAGTTAACTTGAATGTAAAAGAAGAGGAATATAGCTTAATAGCCCAAGGAAATAGCTCAGATGTAACTCTCTATTTTAACAAACCCGATAAAACGGACCTTCCTATTTATGGTGAATTACAGCTTTTGGCTGAAAGTAATAAGGCACGTTTTGCCTCACTTGCTTGGATAAATAAATATAATGATATGAGTGTTTTATTTTGTATAAATTATGAAGACTGTTCAGATAATACGGAATATAGTTTTGATAATGATAAGACCTCTTGCGAAAGTCGTTATTGCAAGTTCATCCGATTTACCAGTGCAGCGATTAAGTTAATGCGTAAACCGAATCTTTTCCGTCTATTTCGATAGCGTTCACTTAATATTCTAAATGTTTTCAATTGACTATTAATATGTTCGATCACAACTCGTATTTTTCCAATCATTTTATTGTACTTTTTCTCAACATCAAATAAGGGTAAATTCTTCTTTTTCTTTATTGGCATCAATAATTTAAAGCCATCTTGCTCTAATCCGTAGTACCCTAAATCGGTCATAACATATTTACAATGTTTGAATTTTTTAACCGTTCTTCTTGCCAATTTAATGTCATGCTGACTGCCATTCGATATATCTAGCCCTATGATTTGTTTGCTGTTCGGATGATAGATCACTTGTGCTTTTAGCGTATGTTTCTTCTTTTTACCACTGTAGAACTTACTCTGATTTTTTTTTCGGACGTTCTATTGAACATTCTGTCGCATCAATAATGACCCAGTTAAACTGTTCGTCTGCTGTGGTAATGCTTCGTTTTGGCAGAGTAAACCGTCTTGATTTCATCAATGCATCTTCAACCTTTTTAATGGTTCGATTCACATTACTTTCAGCGATATGGTAATTTGCAGCCAACTCCAATTGAGTGCTGTAATTCCGTAAGTAATTGAGTGTTAATAATAATTGATCCTCTATAGCTAAAGTATGAGGACGCCCAGATTTCTTTTTAAGTGATTCTACTTCTTTTAAAACTTCGATCATTTCACTAAAAACTGGTCGAGGTACACCAACCAAGCGCTGGAATTCAGAATCTGAAAAACGATTTAATTTCTGATATCTCATGAAATTTAGATTGAGGTGGTTTTTACTTTCGCAAGAGGTCTATAGTAGACAATTAAATATAAGATTTAAAAATAATTTTAATAAATTATGGAAAAATTATTTAGTTGACTGGATAGAAAAAAAAGATTTAACGGCAAAAATTACAGGTAACTTAGAATTAAAAATACCCTCTAACTGGGTGGGTTTTAATAAAGATAGATTTCCAAGAAAAAGTGGGATAGGTATCCTCGAATTAGATAATCAAGTATATAAATTATCTGATATGAATTCAGATATTATTATTTATAAAGATGGAAATAATAAAAACATTGGTAGTGTAGATGAACTTGTTTTTAAAAAAGATGATGATATTGTGAATATTGAAATATTTAAAGAAAGTAATAATAATCAATATTCTAAAGATATACAACTTAAAGTTCGAAATTATAATTTAACAAATTATGAACCAGGTTTTTCCTTTTATGGCTTAGTTCCTGCTTCGTCGATCTCGTGGGGAGATAATGAAAAGATACTATCTATTAATATACAGAACTTGAATTTATTTGATAAAGAACGAAATAAATTTAGAGTGTTAGATTTGGAATATAATATTCCTAGGAATACTTCTAATATTTTAATTAATAAAGAAATATATCCTATATTGCGCCAAAATTATGGTTTCGCTTATGTCGTAAATGATCAGAAAAAATATTCTATTAGTTTAATAGGGCAAACAGGAGCTTATCCATTGGAAGTAATTCAAGAATTCAATGGTCATATTTCAATTGAAACTACGAAAGAAAATGAAAAAATAGTTTGTGGAGATCGCTATAAATCTTGTTCAGGTTTATCTATGGATAATGATAAAAAAACTTTTAGATTTAATAATGTTAAATTAGGTGAAGATGTTTTCAATGGAATGATTTATATTCCAGGAATTATTGATTAAATATGATAAAAAATCCCCTCACTAGAGGGGATTTTTTATTACTATTTAAACTTAAACAATCGAGTCATCTAAATTCGGCGCTAACCAACGCTTTGCTTCATCTAGTGTCCAACCTTTACGTTTTGCATAATCTTCAAGTTGGTCTTGAGAGATTTTACCTACGTTGAAGTATTCACTTTGTGGATGAGAATAATAGAAACCACTTACCGAAGATGGCGGCATCATTGCAAAGTGTTCAGTCAGTTTAGTACCAATTTTGTCGGTAGAACCTAACCAGTCAAACAATACTGCTTTTTCAGAGTGCTCAGGGCAAGCAGGGTAACCTGGTGCAGGGCGAATACCGACATATTTCTCTTTAATCAGTTCTTCATTACTAAGCTGTTCATCAGCTTTATAACCCCAGAACTCTTTACGAATGCGTTCATGTAAGTGTTCGGCAAAAGCTTCTGCAAAACGGTCGGCTAGTGACTGAACTAAAATTGCAGAGTAATCATCACCTTTGGCTTTGTATTCATTTGCCAATTCTTCTGCACCAAAAATCGATACAGTGAATCCGCCTAAGTAGTCCTGCTGCTCGCTATCAGCACGGATGTAATCTGCCAAAGACAAGTTTGGTTTACCTGTCACTTTGTCAGATTGCTGGCGTAAGTGCTCAAAAGTATGCGTAACATTTTGCCCCGCTTCATCAAATACGCTCACTGTGTCTGCATCAGTGCGCTGAGCAGGGAACATACCGAATACGGCACGAGCATCAAAACGGTTATTGTCGATAATATCTTTCAACATTGCTTGAGCTTGATTGTACAAATCTGTTGCAGCTTCACCAACCACTTCATCTTCTAAAATTTTCGGGAATTTACCTGCCAAGCTCCATGAAATAAAGAATGGTGTCCAGTCAAAATAATCCACGAGTGTTGCAAGCGGATAATTCTTTAAAACTTGTGTTCCTAAAAGATTTGGTTTTGGTGGCACGTAGCTTTCATCAATTTTAAAACCATTTTCAACCGACTCTTTATAAGTCAGTTTGGCCGCTTTTGGTTGTTTGTTGGCTAAACGTTCACGAATTTTGGCATATTCAGCACGGTGCTCTTCAATAAATGCACCTCGCATGTCTTTAGAAAGCAAGGTTGTAGCAACACCTACAGCACGTGAAGCATCGGCAACATAAATTACTGCATCATTCTGATACTGAGGGTCAATTTTTACTGCCGTGTGGGCTTTAGATGTCGTCGCACCACCAATTAATAGAGGAATGTTAAAGCCTTTGCGTTGCATTTCTTTCGCAACAAATACCATTTCATCTAAAGATGGAGTGATCAGACCAGACAACCCGATGATGTCACATTTTTCATCAATTGCGGTTTGTAAGATTTTCTCGCAAGGTACCATTACACCAAGGTCAACAATGTCATAACCATTACAGCCAAGTACCACGCCTACAATATTCTTACCAATATCGTGTACGTCGCCTTTTACCGTTGCCATGAGGACTTTACCTTTAGATTGTCCTTCAGACTTTTCAGCTTCAATGTAGGGGTTGAGCCATGCTACAGCTTGTTTCATTACACGGGCAGATTTCACAACCTGCGGTAAGAACATTTTGCCTGAACCAAACAAGTCACCAACCACGTTCATACCGTCCATCAGCGGTCCTTCAATCACATCTAAAGGACGTTTAGATTTTAAGCGCGCTTCTTCGGTGTCTTGGTCAATATAAGTCGTAATACCTTTAACTAGTGCATATTCAAGACGTTTTTCAACCGACTCATTACGCCATTCAAGGTTTTCAGCTTCTTTAGCTGCGCCGCCTTGTCCGCGGTATTTTTCTGCTACTTCAAGCAGTTTCTCAGTCGCAGCTTGACCAGATTCACCTTGGTTTTGGTTTAATATGACATCTTCAACAGCTTCTTTTAGCTCGGCTGGAATATCATCATAAATTGCCATTTGCCCAGCGTTCACAATACCCATGGTCATGCCTTGCTTAATGGCATGGTACAAGAACACCGAGTGAATGGCTTCACGAACGGGTTCATTACCACGGAACGAGAACGAAACGTTCGATACACCACCAGAAATCATGGCATGTGGTAAGTTCTGTTTAATCCAACCTGTTGCTTCAATAAAATCGACCGCGTAGTTGTTATGTTCCTCAATGCCAGTTGCTACTGCGAACACGTTCGGGTCAAAAATAATATCTTCAGCAGGGAAGCCTACTTCATTCACTAAAATATCGTATGAGCGCTTACAGATTTCGCGTTTACGTTCAGCAGTGTCAGCTTGTCCAGCTTCATCAAAGGCCATCACAATAATTGCGGCACCATATTGACGGCAGAGGCGGGCTTTTTCGACAAACTCGTCATAACCTTCTTTTAAGGAAATGGAGTTAACAACCGGTTTACCTTGTACGCATTTTAAGCCAGCTTCAATGATTTCCCATTTTGATGAGTCAATCATGATTGGCACACGTGAAATATCAGGTTCTGATGCTACAAGGTTTAAGAAATGCACCATCGCATTTTGCGAATCGAGCATCCCTTCATCCATGTTAATGTCAATAATTTGCGCGCCAGCTTCCACTTGTTGCTGTGCAACCTCTAAAGCTTCGGCAAAGTTTTCTTCACGAATGAGGCGTAAGAATTTTTTAGAACCGGTAACGTTAGTACGTTCACCAACGTTTACAAAGAGAGAGTCATCATAAATATTAAATGGCTCTAAACCACTTAGGCGACAAGCAGGTACGGTTTCAGGTACTTGGCGAGGTGCAATATCTTTGACTGCATTGGCAATGGCGCGAATATGGTCTGGTGTCGTACCACAGCAACCACCAGTAATATTAATTAAACCGCTTTCAGCAAATTCTTTTAAGAAAGCTGCAGTTTGCTCAGGTGTTTCGTCATATCCACCAAATGCGTTTGGTAAGCCCGCATTGGGGTGTGCTGAAACGAAAGTATCTGCGACATCAGAAATGGTTTTTACGTGAGGACGCATAGCATCTGCACCAAGGGCACAGTTAAAACCGATTGAAAGCAAATCACCATGGCGCACAGAGTTCCAGAAAGCTTCCGCAGTCTGACCCGTTAAAGTACGACCTGATGCATCGGTAATTGTCCCTGAAATCATAATTGGTAATTCACGACCAATTTGTTTAAAGACTTCTTTGACTGCAAAAATCGCTGCTTTACAGTTTAATGTATCAAATACGGTTTCAATCAAAATGATATCTACACCGCCTTCAATCAGTGCATGAGTCGCTTCAATGTAGTTTTCTTTTAACTCATCAAAGGTAATGTTACGAAAAGCAGGGTCATTTACATTCGGTGAAATTGAACAAGTACGCGATGTAGGCCCAAGTACACCAGCAACAAAACGTGGTTTTTCTGGAGTTGAATATTTTTCACAAGCTGCTTTGGCTAAACGTGCTGCTTCACGGTTAATCTCTGGAACAAGATCTTCCATGTGATAGTCAGACATTGAAACACGCGTGCCATTAAAGCTGTTGGTTTCAATAATATCTGCACCAGCATCAAGATAAGCTTCATGAATGCCTTGAATAATTTGAGGTTGTGTCAAAACTAAAAGGTCATTATTACCCTTTAAGTCATGTGCCCAATCGGCAAAACGCTCACCACGGTAGTCGGCTTCTTCTAATTTATGGCGCTGGATCATAGTTCCCATAGCACCATCAATAATCAGAATGCGTTTAGCAAGAAGCGCTTTTAGGGTGGCAAGCGTAGACATAGAAAACCCCGATCTTTTATATGAATTTAAAAATGCGGCGCTATTGTAACAGAATAGCAGCACAAATGATGACCTACGAAGGTCATGAGACAATAAGTAAAAAAATAAAAAAGAGGGTGTTTTATGACAAAAACGAAAGAATTTTCATGAAATATTCATCAAATGATCATGATATTGAAATATTTCATGCTCAATATGCCGAAATATTACAGTTGTTCTGTATGAAAAATAGACATATAGGCCATTTTATTTATTTTTTTGCTGTAAAAATAAGCACAAAAGGAGCTCATAAATAATGAATTAAGTTATTGTATTTTAAAAATAAAATAAAAATGATCGGGGAAAGGTGCATCAAATGAGGTCAAAATATAAAAAATTGACTTCATCAGGCGGCTCTTTGTCATATAATTGTCATAATTTAATTTAAGAATACAGAGGATTTTATTATCCTCTTACCGTCTGCATGAATTCTAATCTACCCCCTGTTTCGGATTCAAAACTTGCGGCAAACCTGCAAGCAAAATCGACGAATGTACACGTCCCAACACCGAAATTTTTTATGCCGGTGTTTCTGACGATTATTGTTGCAACACTTATTTATATTGGGTTTCAGGTTAGTGCTGATTTAGCGCATGTTCCACCTTTGAGCCTTTATTCGGTTATTCTTTTATCTACTGCACTTTTCATTGCATTGGGCTTTGAATTTGTAAACGGTTTCCACGATACTGCTAATGCAGTTGCAACGGTCATTTATACAAATGCATTGCCTGCACCAGTTGCAGTCATGTGGGCTGGTTTTTGTAATTTTCTTGGGGTAATGGTCGCAAGTGGTGCTGTTGCTTATGGCATTATTGCATTGCTTCCTGTTGAACTTATCATGAACATGGGTAGCGGTGCTGGCTTTGCAATGGTTTTTGCATTGTTAATCGCTGCAATTCTTTGGAACCTTGGTACTTGGTTCTTAGGAATCCCAGCTTCTAGCTCTCACACCTTGATTGGTTCAATTTTGGGTGTGGGTATTATGAACCATCTATTGAGTGCATCGACTGGCGTAACGACCAGTGGTGTAGATATGGACCAGGTGATTAAAGTAGGTAAGGCATTATTATTTTCACCTTTAATTGGTTTTGCTTTTGCAGCAATCTTATTCTTGTTGGTTAAAACTATTTTCAAACGCCAATTAGAATTATTCCAGCCACCTGAAGGTAATAAGCCACCACCAGCAATCATTCGTGCAATTTTAATCTTTACCTGTACAGGTGTAAGTTTTGCACACGGTTCAAATGACGGCCAAAAAGGTATGGGTCTCATCATGCTCATTTTGGTTGGTTTAGTACCGTTAGCTTATTCAATAAATAAAAACCTAGATACACAACAGGTTCAATCATTCCACCAGCTTTCTTCTCAAACTGCTGTTTTGTTAAACCATAATCAGCAAGAATTGACTGATGAAAAAGCGCGTGAAGTTTTAACTAAATATATTCAAACCAAGCAACAGACACCTGAAGTTGTACCTGCATTGGCAAGTATGACTGATCATTTAGGTGCTCGTGTTTCTAGCTATAGCGACTTAAAAGATATTCCTGAAGCTGCGATTAGTGAAATTCGTAATGATATGTATTTAAGCACAACCACGTTTAAACGTTTGGACAAAGCAGATGCTTTACCAAAAATGGATGATTCACAGAAAAAGCTTGTGAAAGATTATCGCGGTAGCTTGGATTCATTCTTACAGTACATTCCAAACTGGGTGAAAGTTGCGGTTGCATTAGCGCTTGGTCTTGGCACTATGGTTGGTTGGAAACGTATTGTGGTGACTGTAGGTGAGCGTATTGGTAAGAACCATATGACTTATGGTCAAGGTATGTCTGCTGAGCTTATTGCAATGAGTACTATTGCAGCAGCAGATGGTTTAGGTATGCCAGTTTCAACTACTCATGTTTTAAACAGTGCTGTTGCGGGTACCATGGTTGCAAATAAATCAGGTCTAAACTTTAATACCATTAAGACAATTTTGTCAGCTTGGATATTTACTTTACCTGCGACCATCTGTTTGTCAGGTGGTTTATATTGGTTGTTCTTAAAGTTCATTTAAGTTGTCTGCTTAAATCTAAAAAGCCACTATTATTAGTGGCTTTTTTATTGTCACATTTAAAAAAAAGATCGCTTTTTTCAAATAAACTCAGTAAAGAATGAATGATTACTGCAAATACTTATTGCTAGGTGACTAGCTCAAAAATTGATGAAAGGATATAGGATGAAAACGGTTCAACTCGATCAACTCAAACAACAATTCCCACTCATTCAAACATTACAAGATTACCAAGAAACATTTTGGTTTAATCCGAACCGTTATCCTTTAAAAGAAGCTCTCATGAAAGTAGGACTGACAGAGCAAGATGTAAAAGATGCCGAAGCAAGGCTAGAACGTTTTGCACCTTACTTAGCAAAAGTATTTCCAGAAACTCAAGCACTACATGGAAAAATTGAATCAGAACTAGTTGAAATTGCAGATATGCAACAAGCCTTATCTGTAGAAAAACAACAGAAGCTTACTGGAAAGCTTTGGCTTAAAAAAGATAGTCATTTACCTATTTCGGGTTCAATCAAGGCACGTGGTGGAATTTATGAAGTCTTGGCTCATGCTGAAAAGTTAGCAATTGAGGCAGGGTTTCTCAAGTTAGATGATGATTATAGTCAACTTGACCAAGATGCATTTCGAGCATTTTTTTCCAAATATCAAATTGCAGTAGGTTCTACAGGTAATCTTGGTTTATCAATCGGTATTATGAGCGCGAAGCTCGGTTTTAGAGTGACCGTGCATATGTCTGCCGATGCAAGACAGTGGAAGAAAGATAAACTGCGTTCATTAGGTGTCAATGTTGTGGAATACGCCAGTGATTATGGTGTCGCTGTAGAGCAGGGACGTAAAGCAGCAGAACAAGATCCAAATTGTTTTTTTATTGATGATGAGAATTCGACGACTTTATTTTTAGGTTATGCAGTAGCAGGAATACGCTTAAAACAACAGTGTGAGCAAAAACAGATTAAAGTCGATGCAGAACACCCATTATTTGTTTATTTGCCATGTGGTGTCGGTGGTGGCCCTGGTGGAGTGAGTTTTGGGTTAAAACTCGCTTTTGGTGAGCATGTACATTGTATATTTGCAGAACCGACTCACTCTCCATGTATGTTACTAGGTGTTTATACAGGGTTGCATGATCAGATTTCAGTAAACGATATTGGTTTAGATAACATTACTGCTGCAGATGGATTGGCTGTTGGCCGTGCTTCTGGTTTTGTCGGCCGTGCTATGCAGCAGTTAATTGACGGTTACTACACCATTCATGATGAGTGTTTATATGAGCTGATTGCGCTTTTAAATCAAACTGAGAATATCCAAGTTGAGCCCTCGGCAGCGGCAGGCATGATGGGGCCATATTATGTGCAAACTACTCGTGATTATTTGGCCTTGCATCAATTGTCAGCTGAAAAGTTACAGCATGCGACACATGTGGTATGGGCGACTGGTGGTGGTATGGTTCCACCTGATGAAATGCAAAAGTATTTAACACATAGTCAAAACAAATAATTGCACAAAAAAAGCCCAATTTTAGAATTGGGCTTTTAACCTCATTATTTTTTAGAAAATTTCTTAAATGGAAGCTTTTCGGCCGCAAAACCATAGATTGCAGCAAAAGGAAGGGCTGTACGGGCTAAATAAGCCACACGCCATAGACCGCCATGGTTGGCACCTTCCATCATCAACTCTAGAGGATGGTCAAGCACAGTTTCAGGATTTGCGACAGAAGATTCATTTCTTAAGTCATGGATCCAGAGTGCCGCCATAATGGCATTTGTGGTTTCTGGACTAAACGCTTCTACATCAAAAAGTTCCGCACCGTTAAAAGCGGCCTTAAGGAGTGGATTTTTTGTGACCGAATGAGTTGTCGTAGATGGAGCAATATTAATACTCACGCGTTGGCCTTGATGACGGGCAAGTGTTGCTCGCCATTGTTGAATACGTTTAGCTAATGCGTAGTTTGGCCCTTGTTCAACTACCAAGCAGTCTGCAATACCATAAGTTTTGCCATTTTCGCTGGTAATCAAGTCTTGATAAGGTGCTTGGAAAAAACGTTTGAGCGATAGTGTAGAGATACCTTTTGCAGCCATTTTTTGTAGTTGTGAACGAGATTTAAATTTCTCTTGAGCTGCCTCTGCAACTTCTTTAGGTACTGCGTAAACATCGGTTGGAGTACACATAAACATTAAGCTTGTATCAGGTTTATGTTCACTCACATATTGCATAATACTGTCCATGGCCATTGAGACGCGGACATGTTTTTCACCATCTAGATAAGCAATAGCAGCTAAATCTAATTTTTGAGGAAATTGAACTAACCACTGTGCAATTTCTGGTAGTTGAGTCAGTAAATTGGCACCTAATTTATCTCTTAATTCAGAAGCTTTTGCTGTTGAGTCAACTGATTCAATTGTAGGTGCAATCAGCGTTGCGTTTCCTTGCTGAATTGTATTTAAAATTTTCCCCCAAACTCGTGGGTTCGGTAAATCAATTGCAACAATATTCGCTTTCCACTTTGCTAGCCAAGGTAAAGGACCAGCTTCTGAAGCCGCACCAAACAGAACCATGGTTCGATCAGATAAATCAAACCATTCTGGATGAGCGGCAGCTTCACGTAAAGCCTTGGCATGGCTTGGTTCAATAATACCTGCATTTTCCCATTTTTGAATTTGATCAAGTAAGCTTTGCCCGCTAAGTTTTTGGCCTTTATATGGAACATACCATTCTGGTGCAGCTTCACTTTCACCTTTAAATTTAACTGTATTTAAAGGCTTAGTGGTAGGGATGTGCAGAGCATCTTTTAAAAGATAGTGTTTACCATCGCGGAAATAGTCAAAAAGATGATGAGCCTTATGTAAGCCCTGTTTGGCGATAGTAATCGGGTTATTGCTATTAGAAAGCCCATGTTGAACAAGTGATTTAAAGTATCTTGGATAGTTTTTCCGCCAGTTTTTTTCAGTCAAAATCTGTTGAGCAGTTTTATTATCTACAATAGATAAAGCTTCTGACAAAATCTCTTGGCCTGTGCGAGAAGTACTTTGTTTTTTTGTTGAAGCGTGTATCGGAAATTGTAGACCTTCGTCTGGACTCTGGCTGGACATAAAATATCTCACTTGGACGGTAGTATTAATATACAGGTGTATACATTATCTATGCCAATTAAAAGAAACGAGTGGCAATAACTGACAAAATGAAAATTAAATTATTTTTGTGATGAAGGTAGTTTGAGTGAATTTTTATGATAATTTGATCTCATTTTAACTTCATTTTTTTTCACATTTCTAGAACATTTTTATAGACTTACGTTACATAAATGATTATTTTGTATAGAGCGAATTCATCAGATCTAAGCTGAAGATAAAATGTTCAAAATGTATCAATAAAAAAGATACGATGATGAGTAAAAAACTAGACTTTTTTATTAAACGATAAGAAAAGTCAAACGGAATAAGAAAGAATTGGGGTGAAACTAGATGGAAGACAACGTAAGATTGTCTTTTAAAAATCTTGGGGATATGGTGATTTTTTTACACCATAATTTTCTAGTTTCGCCCCATCTAATTTTGGGTGAAGCCCTATACATAAGCTGTAAATCATCTTTCTAAATAGTCAGATTAATTTGCTTATAGTCTATCTAAACTTTTAACAACGACCTTTCTTGGCCTGACCTGGTGGACAAAAATCTCCTGGATGATTGTGATAAGGCGAATCCGGATCAACTACTACACTGCCAGCAGGGGTATAAACTGCACAAGCCGATAGTGATAGTGTGAAAATTGCTGCTGCACAAACTAGAAATTTTTTCATCATATTGTTCTCTCTTTTTATCATTCTCCCTTTTACTATTTACTATAGAAATTATTAGATTGTTTTTCGATCTATTTTTGGTTAAGAAATATCAACACTCTAAACTAGTTTTTTTAGCGATTAAGGCGTACGTAAAATTGTACGAAAACCTACATGAGTAGCGGCTAAATCAAAATCTTGTGGGTAGCGACTACTATTACGGTAACGTGAACAGTAATTTTCAGCACACAAAAATGAGCCCCCTTTAATCACATATTGAGTGCTGCTCATTTCTTTTTGTCTTAAATCAGAATAATTACCCATATGTTGATCATGCGCACCTTGATAGGGAGAGGATGTCCATTCCCAAACATTTCCAATCATATCGAATAGCTTAAAGCCGTTGGATTTAAAACAGCCGACAGGAGCAACACCAGTAAAATGGTCGTGATTCAAATTTTCAAAAGGGAATGTGCCTTGCCAGTAATTTGCTTGTGGATGCTGATGTTCATCGGTAGGTGCTTGGTGTAAAGGTGTGTCAGTTTTTGAGTTTGCTTTAGCGGCGTATTCCCATTCTAATTCTGTTGGTAAATCACGTCCTAGCCAAACTGCATAATGTTCAGCATCATTTTTCGTTACGTATCTTACAGGCTCATGAGGATGAGGGAGAGCTCCATTTTTGCCATTTGGAGTTTTCCATGTATATCCTGATTTGAGTTGCCACCATTGTTGGGGATGACGTGGATCTGGAGTAAAAACAGCAGCCTGTTTTTGTTTTTCAGCATCGGTAATATAACCAGTTGCCTTCACAAAACTTGCGAATTGAGCAACAGTGACTTCAGTTTGATCAATCCAGAAACCTTTAACTTCCCGTTGTTTTTTCCCAAAGTTAAGTTCATCTGGATAAGCTTTTTCAGAACCAAAATTAAATTGTCCATCTGGTATGAATACCATACCTGCGGTTTTATTTTTAAGCCAGTTTGTAGGAAGCCCTGTATAGCTTTTACACTGTTCGATAGAACCCAAAGCAGCCGATGAGGTGGCTTGCTTTGGTAAAACTGTTTTTGTGTCAGAGCTATGTTCAGACTTACTACAGCCTGTGATGAATAACAGGCTGATTGTAGTGCTTAGAACCAGTTTCAATTTCATTTGGCGTTATATTCCTGTACGCCATTTTGTTCGGTGTATTTTTGATAAACCGAGAGCAACTCTTGTACTTTTGCAGGGTAAAGCTGCGCAACATTATGATTTTCACCACGATCAGTAGCAATGTTATAGAGTTCCCAAGAACCTGATCCTAATTCAGGGCGTCCTTGAAGTGCAATTTTCCATTCGCCTTGTTTAGCATATTTACTACCGTGTAATTCATCGGCAAAGCTGAAATTAGCTGGACGGATAGTTTGTGATTTATTTTCAAGTACAGACTTCCAAGAGTAACCACTTGGTGTATTAATGGTTCGGCCTTTATATTGTCCTTGAGGTACCGGAATATGGGCATAATCTAATAATGTTGGAAAAACATCGAGTACAGATGCGAAGCTATGATTGGTTTCTTCAGCTTTTTTCTGATTTGGTAATTTCACAATAGCAGGAGCTGTAGTTGCACCTTCGCCAGCTGTATCTTTCCATAAATGAAAAGGTGCCGCGCTGACTTCAGCCCAACGTGGTCCAATATAGTGGTAAGAAGTAGGGGTGCCTACGTTTGCTACAGAGTTATCAAAACCAGATTCACTGCCATACCCACCACGAATGAAACCTTCTGCACCATTGTCAGAAACAAAGAAAATTAAAGTATTTTCATAAAGATTATTTTGTTTTAGGTATTGGATAATTCGGCCTACATTTGCATCAAGATTTTCTACCATACCTGCGTAGATTTCCATTTTACGGGCTTCAAGTGCTTTCTGCTCAGCTGTTAACTCCTCCCATTTTCCATATTTTTGTGGTGCATTTTGAGTGGCGATTGGTTCTGCTGCTTCAAAATTTGCTGGAATAATTCCAAGCTGTTTTTGACGTGCTATACGTGCTTTTCTAATGGCGTCATAACCGACATCGTAAACGCCACGATATTTTTCACGGTATTCTGCTGGAGCCTGTATAGGCCAGTGAGGTGCTGTATAGGCAGCATAAGCAAAGAATGGCTTACCGCTATTTTTACCTGACTCTAAATAGCTCAGCAATTTATCGGTAAAATAATTGGTCGAGAAAAAGTCATCAGGTAATGCTGAAATTGGAATAATTTGCCCATCTTCGGTATAGGTTGAATTTCGTTTAAACGCGCTTGGAGCTTGTTTAAAGTGATGGTCTAAACCTTGTAATAAGGTAAATGAATGATCAAAACCTTTGGCATGTGCGTTGGTTTCAGGGGTTAGCCCCAAATGCCATTTACCACTAATATATGTCCGATAACCATTGTCTTTGAGCACCTGCGCAATTGATAAAGAGCGTTCATTTAAATAGCCTTCGTAACCTGGTTGGCCTTTTAAATGGTCTGGTGTAAGCTCTGCCATAGCACCTATGCCTGCTAGGTGATGATCAGTTCCTGAAATAAGCTGCGAGCGAGTAGGGGAACAAGTGGGTGCAGTATGATAATCCGTTAAAAGTCGACCTTCTTGCGCCAAACTATCAATATTAGGCGTATGAATTTCACCACCAAATGCTCCTAAATCTGAATAGCCTAAGTCATCGGCCATAATAAATAAAATATTGGGCTGCTTTGGAGTACTTACCGTGGTTTCTTGTGAATCATTATCGTTACAGCCAGCTAAAGATAAGCTAAATAATGCAATTGAAAGACTAGATAAAAGAGCTTTGTACTTCATTGTATCATCTGAATTATTAAAAGAATTGTGCTTGAGTTTAATCAGATGGTTTTTGCAATCAAAACAAGGAATTGATCAAAGAAAATCAGAAAAATATCTGAGAATTTATCGTGATAAATAAATGAGAAAAAAAGAAAAGCCCATATCGGGCTTTTCAAAAATATTAAGTTTAAAACGGTAAGCGGGTAAGCTGATCTAAGAAATGTGGAATCACTCGCGGTTCAATCAAAATTGTTACAATTACGCCGTAAGCTGCTCCCCATAAATGGGCACTATGATTAATATGTGTATTGCCACGTTTACCTGCCCAAATGCTATAAGCAACATAGAGAACTGCAAAAATAATAGCGGGTACTGGAATAAAAAATACAAAAATAAGTTTCCATGGCTGAAACAGGATATAGGCAAATAGAACAGCAGATACTGCCCCTGAAGCTCCAAGACTTGCCCAGTTTGCATCATTTTTATGTTGTAGATAGCTTGGTAAAATCGCAAAAATTAACCCGCCCAAATAGAACAAGACAAAGCCCATGTCGTAGAAATATTGGCGATAAAAACTTTCAATGATGCTACCAAAGAAAAACAGGGTAATCATATTAAAGAGTAAATGAGTACCATCTGCGTGAATAAAGCCATGTGTGATGAAGCGATCAAATTGTCCACGTTGCATCGCAGGCGGCCAAAAGATTAGGCGGTTCATAACGTTTTGATTGCTAAAAGCAAGTAAAGAGATAATGACCGTAATAATAATAAGGGTAATGGTATGGTTAAACGGCAAATGCAACATAAGAAATATTTAAAAAATGATCGATACTGAGGTCAATAATGCCATTAAAAATACAACTTGAAACCCCGTTGTGTATAAATCCGACAAATTTAGTTGATTTTTTTTAAATCCACCTCATCTTCGGTTAATATAAAGGCATCAGCTTGAGGAATATTGTTATGTCGACTGAGAACACCAACACTGCTGTTGCAGAAGAAATTCCGAACCTTTTGATTACACCATCTGCACAAGAGTATTTGCACGAATTATTGGCGAAGCAAAATACTCCGGGAATTGGCGTTCGAATTTTTGTTGAACATCCGGGTACACCACGTGCAGAGTGCTGTATGGCATATAGTGCACCAGAAGAAGTGGTGCCAACGGACTATAAACAGGACTATCCTGATTTCCCTGCATACATTGATGCGCCGTCTATTCCATATCTTTTAGACGCTGTTATTGACTACAACAAAGATCGTTTCGGTGGTCAGCTAACTTTCCGTGCACCAAACTCTAAAGTGCCGCGTGTAGGGCCAGATGCATCAATTGAAGAGCGTATTACTTATGTACTTCAAGCGGAAATTAATCCAGGTCTTGCAGGACACGGCGGTAACTGTAGCTTAGTTGAAGTGCAAGATGATCCTGAACATGGCTTAACTGCTGTATTGAAGTTCGGTGGTGGTTGCCAAGGTTGTTCTGCAATTGATGTAACCTTGAAACAAGGTGTAGAAACAACATTAAGAGAGCACATTCCTGAACTACAACGTGTAGTTGACCAAACAGACCATACGCAAGCAGAAGGTGCTTATTTCAAATAATTAAATTATTTGAAAAGTGAAATAAAAAAGCCTCGAAATGAGGTTTTTTTATTACTCAATATGAATAATGATAATTATTATCAATATCATTTGTAATTTTATTTATCTTTGTTACAATGCGAAACAGAAAATGAGAGATGTTTAATAAATCAATATATTGGGAATACTTATGTCGAAGCGTATTATCCAGTCAGTGCTTTCTGTTTCAGTACTGGCAAGTATGATGTCTATGGCTTTTGCCGCACAAAATGAGCAAGAACAAGCTGAACAAACATTAGAAAAGCCTGCTGAACCTGTGAAATTGGAAACAATTTTCGTAACAGCGGAAGAGCAAGTGAAGCAATCGCTTGGTGTATCGGTTATTACCAAAGAAGATTTAGAAAAACTACCAGTTCGTAATGATATTTCTGACTATGTACGTCGTATGCCAGGTGTCAACCTGACAGGCAATAGCGCAACAGGGCAGCGTGGTAATAATAGACAAATTGATATTCGTGGAATGGGGCCTGAAAACACACTTATTTTAGTGGACGGTAAACCAATTAACTCTCGTAACTCAGTCCGTTATGGCTGGAAAGGAGAGCGTGATACACGAGGCGACTCAAACTGGGTACCAGCAGAAGCAATCGAGTCGATCGAAGTTTTACGCGGACCAGCAGCTGCTCGATATGGCTCAGGTGCTGCTGGTGGTGTGGTTAACATCATTACTAAAAAAGTAACTAATGAAACTCATGGTTCAGTAGAGTTTTATACTTCACAGCCTGAAGACTCCAAAGAAGGTTCATCAAATCGTGTTGGTTTTAATGTAAGTGGGCCATTAATTAAAGACGTTTTGTCTTATCGTTTATATGGTAATTACAATAAAACGGAAGCTGACGATGTTGATATTAATAAATCTATTGGCAGTACAGCAGCTGGCCGTGAAGGTGTTAAAAATAAAGATATTTCAGGCCGTTTAGCTTGGCAGGCAACAGACCAACAAACTGTCTTGTTCGATGTTTCTTCTAGCAAACAAGGTAATATTTATTCTGGTGACTCTCAGTTAAATGCAAACGCAGAAGCAGATGCGATTCTTTCGCAGCTCATCGGTAAAGAAACCAATACCATGTATCGTGATAGCTATGCGGTAACGCACGAGGGCGATTGGTCTTGGGGTAAGAGTAAACTCGTTGCTCAATATGATAAAACGCATAACAAACGTCTACCCGAAGGCTTGGCGGGGAGTGTAGAAGGAAAAATTAATAACCTTGATGATAAAGCCACCTCACGTTTAGAAACTCTTCGCTTTAACGGTGAGGCTAATATTCCTTTCGAATACTATGTACCCCAAGTATTAACTGTAGGTACGGAATGGGTTGAAGACAGATTTAAAGATAATGTCTCGACAAATCAAGGTAAAGACAGCAGTGGTTCAGGTTATGGCGATCAATTGGCGAAAGGTGATCGTAGTAAAATGGAATCACGTATTGCTTCTGCATATATTGAAGATAACCTGAAAGTTACAGACAGCACAGATGTTGTATTAGGCTTACGTTTTGATGACCATAGTAAATCTGGTTCTAACTGGAGCCCAAGCTTAAATATTACCCAAAGACTTAACGATTATTTCACTTTAAAAGGTGGGGTAGCAAAAGCTTATAAAGCACCAAATATGTATCAAAATGCCGAAGGGTATTTATTAAGTACAAATGGTAATGGTTGTCCAGCCAATATTGAGTCACGTTGTTTGTTACAAGGTAATGGCGATTTAAAACCTGAAACATCGGTAAACAAAGAGCTCGGTATTCAGTTCCAAAAAGATATTGTGAATGCGAGCTTAACTTGGTTCCGTAATGACTATAAAGATAAAATTGTGGCTGGTACAAATGTTGTCGGAACAGTTGATGGTTCAAGTACCAATGCAAATACAGGAGCTGTGACGAATACGAAGTGGAATATTCTGCGTTGGGAAAATACGCCTAAAGCTCTAATTCAAGGTTTTGAGGGAAGCTTAGGATTAGACTTTGGTGATATCCGCTGGACTAACAACTTTACTTATATGATGGACTCGAAAGATAAACAAACAGGGAACCCATTATCTTTAGTACCAAACTATACGATTAACTCAATTTTTGATTATGACATTACGGATCAGTTAGATGTAAATTTTGTATTTACTCAATATGGTCGTCAAAAATCACGCCAGTTTGCAGAAAATAGACTTGAATCTGGTATAGGTTCAGGAGGTGCGAATTCTGCGCTTAAGCCAAGTACTGTAAAAAGCTATAGTATTGCTGGAATTAATGTCGGTTATAAATTTTCAGACAATATAAGTACACGCGTTGGTGTAAGTAATCTATTTGATAAACAAATTTTAAGAGACAGTAATTCTATTAGCCAAACTTATAATGAGCCAGGTCGAGCTTATTACGCTTCTTTAAAATATTCTTTCTAATCAATAAAAGTAACAAAGGCGCTTCAAGCGCCTTTGTTATTTAAAATATCTAAAGCTTTTTCAGAATAATAAAACTTCTCTAAATACACACGGGCACGGCGTCTTAAATGTCCTGTTGTAACGAGTTGTTGTAATACGGGTACAAGCAAGTCGGTGAGTTCATGCTTCACCAAACTTTCATCAATATTGAGGTCACGGAGTAGTAAGTCAAAACTACGTTCCTGATTACGGACATACCAAGTATAGATACCATCGTGGACTTGCTGTTTTAGATAATCGGTTTGACGAATGTGGTCCCAGATTTCATGCCCTAGACCTACAGTTTTTGTTAAATCTTGAACTTCTACATAATTTTTTAAAACAGCAAGTGGCATAGTTTTAACTTTGTGCCAAACATTTGCCTGAAAATGATAGAGCTTATCATTGTCAAAATGTTGGTTTAAAACGCGCTCACTCATTTGGCTAAGTTTTAAAATATTCTTTTGCAAATAATGGTTAATGGTATCGTCCAGATTAGAATCGGTCACTGTTTCTAATACTGATTTACCCATTTTCATGAAGCGTCCTACACCTGGCACGCGTTTTGACATTGATTCATCTAAATAATCATGCATTGTTTGTTGAATCAACTGAGTCAAAAGAGCTGAAAAAGCTGGATTATTTACAATTGTTTTAATCAGTTTTTTACGATGCTCTTCTTTACTTGCAACATACTGTGCAATGCGGTCAATCGTTAAAACAGGAATAACATCTTCAACTGTTGCCGTCTCATTTGCAGGATGAATCAGGGCGAAGCGTATATGCTCTGCAATTTGTTCGATCAGAAAATCAGAAGCGGGGGTATCTAAAATCTGCTTTTGAATGAGATGTTGAATCTGTTCAAAAGTCCAAAGGTGTTGTAATTGCCGACTCCCCAACCAATGGTAAAACTGTTCAAACTCTTGTTGAATCACCTGAGCCTGAACAAATTGCTCATCTAAAAAATCTAGATGAGCTTCAATAAGTTTTTCAATAATTGGTTGGGTAGACATAAGGTCTCACAAGTCCGGAGTTTTATTTAAGGTGTTGCCGTTTTTACTGACTGATTCGATTCTACTTTAAGTAAAAATGGTACGTATTGTTGAATGACCAGTTGTTCAGCTTCCAAAATCGGCATATGACCTACATTTTCTAAAATAACTGGCGGTTGTGCATTTTTTAAAAGTCGTTTGAGTTCACTCGCCACTTCTACATTAATAATCTTATCTTGTTTGCCCCATAAAATAAGTGTAGGCGCGTCGATCGTTTTGGTAAGTACAGCAAATGAATCTGGAGTATAGACTTTATTGAGTGCAATCAATTGATCAACTAGTTTTTGTGTTTGAGGTGCCTGATTAATCATCAATTTTTCTTGAGCTTGTAAGAACTCTTTAGGAATAAACGGAGGATTAAACATGGTTTGTTTTAACAAATAGTTAAAGTCACCTTTTTTAGAGACTAACAGTTGTTTTAGATAGGTAGGATCTTTGAGATAAATTGTGTTGGCAGAACGGAAAATACCACCGCTATCAACTAAAAATAGACTTTTAGTTTCAAATGGATATTGTCCCGCATAAAGTAGGGCAATTGAGCCGCCAAGTGAGTGCCCCGCAATATGAATAGGCCCCTTCAAATTTGCAGCTTCAACAAAGCGGCGTAATTTTTCAGCAAGGTTCGGAACCGAATAATCGAAGTCTTGCGTAACGATAGTTTCGCCACTACCTGGTAAGTCCGGAATAATCACGTGGTAATTCGTAGTTAAGTAATGCGCCATGCGATTCCAATTGTCGCGGCTGCCACCTAAACCATGAATAAGTAACAAGGTCGGTTTTGTGGTTGAACCACCTTCACTATATGACCAAGTAATATCACCTACTTTTAATTTTTTACTTTGCAGTCCGGCCCAGCTACGTTCTTGCTGTAATATTGTTTGAAAACTGACATCAATATTATCGGCTGCCTGCGTTTGAGAAATACTAGTTACTGACAACAAACTACAAGCTAGAGTCAATGCAGTAGCAGTTTTTTTCATAGAGGCTTTAATTGGAGCGGACAGCCTTATCATACATTTCATCCTTGAAGCTTAAACGAGTTTGAAAAATTATTGAAAAACTTTGCCAATGAGTCATTTGCCAAACGTTTGGAATGAAGAAAATTATAGTCAATCTATAAACTAAAGTATGTCTATTTTTTCACTAAACAGTAGGGAATTGTGCGGTTATCCTTCTTATAAAACTCATTAAAGCTTTAAAAATATTTTCTTAGAAAAGGATTCATTTTTTGTCAGTGACATTCAAATTTTGACACATTAAAATGATTTCTAACCTTGAAAAAACAATGGAAATATAAAATGCCTACTGCGCAAGAAGTTTTAGATCGTTTGAAAGCAGGTAATCAACGATTTGTAAATGGAAATACTTCCCTTGCAAAAACCTTATCGCATCATGAACGCGCTGAAATGGCAAAGGATCAAAATCCGTTTGCAATTGTATTAGGCTGTTCAGATTCTCGTGTACCAGCAGAAATGGTATTTGATCAAGGTCTTGGTGACTTATTCGTAATCCGTGTTGCTGGTAATGTTGTTGCGCCTTCACAAGTTGGTAGTGTTGAGTTTGCGGCAGAACGTTATGATTGTCCGGTTGTAGTTGTATTAGGACATAGTCATTGCGGTGCGATTCAAGCGACTATTGATACGTTGATGAACCCTGATCATCCGCCATCATCTAACTTAATGTCGATTGTGAACCGTGTTCGTCCATCAGTTGAAATTTTAATGCAAACTGATCTGAAAAATGATTTGAAAAAACTTTCATGTCATGCAGTACGTTCAAACGTTTTTGCTTCGGTCAATCAATTACGTCATGGTTCGGCTGTGTTAGAGAACCTGATTGCAAAAGGCGAGTTGATTGTTGTTGGTGCTGAGTATTCATTAGAAACTGGTGAAGTTACTTTTTTTGACTTCTAATCAGTCTATAAAGATTTAAAACTAAAAGGTGCCTATAGGGCACCTTTTATGTATGGATAAGCTAAATTAAGTAATTTTGACTGCGCTTGGGCATTTGGATGAATCAAGTCATTTTGCATTAGTTGTTTTTGTCCAGCGACGCCATCAAGGAAAAACGGTAGCAGTTTCACCTGATATTTTTGGCTTACAGTTTTATAATTGGTTTCAAATGCTTTGCTATAAGCTGTGCCATAATTAGGCGGAATCTTCATACCAAAAAGAATAACCTGCGCCTTTTGTTGTTGGCTTAAATGGACGAGCTGCGACAGATTTTGTTGAATTATTTGTGGTGGTTGACCTCGTAAACCATCATTCCCACCTAATTCAATAACTACGACTTCGGGTTTATACGTTTGTAAAAGCTTAGGTAATCTGGCCAAAGCGCCACTTGTGGTTTCACCACTCATACTTGCATTGACCACTTTATGTTGTTTGGGATACTGTTGGTCTAGACGTTTTTGTAGTAATTGTACCCAACCTTGTTTAGGGTCTATTCCGTAACCGGCACTAATACTATCTCCTAAAATTAAAATAGTTTTGGCCGAGACCAACATAGGCAACATGCTCAATGCGATGAGCAAGAGACTTTTAGAACCAGACAAATAAGATTTATACATTTGTGTTTCGACCCGAATACTAAATATATAGGACTGTCCCCATCATGCCACAACCTATCATTGCTGCCCATCAAGTTACACAAACTATTCATATTAACCAAAATCAATTTACGATTTTAAAAAATATCGATTTAGATATTTATGAAGGGGAGCAGGTAGCCATTACGGGACGTTCCGGTTCAGGAAAATCGACTTTACTTGGTATCTTAGCGACTTTAGACCAACCGTCTGAAGGCGAAGTATGGTTATGTGGTCAGCCTGTTCATGAGTTGACGGAGGAACAGCGCGCCCAGATCAGAATGCAGCATGTTGGCTTTGTATTTCAGTCTTTCCAACTTTTACCGCAGTTAAGTGCGCTTGAAAATGTGATGTTGCCGCTTCGGTTACGTAAAAATTTTGATTATAAAATTGCTGAGCAGAAGGCCTTAGACTGGTTGCATCGGGTAGGTTTAAGTCGTCAAGCGGAACAAACGCCTAAAGTCTTATCTGGTGGTGAGCAGCAACGTGTGGCAATTGCACGGGCACTTATTGCAGAACCACAAATTATTTTTGCAGATGAACCTACTGGAAACCTAGATGGTCAAACAGCCCAAGAAATTGAACGGCTACTTTTTGATTTAAATAAAGAGCTCGGTACGACGCTTATTTTGGTCACACATGATCGCAATTTGGCTGGACTTTGCCAGCGTCATGTTGAATTAAATGATGGTTGTTTAAAGACAGTACAGGGTGGTTAGACTATGCGTAATCTACTTAAGCCACTTTTGCTACAAAGCTTTCGCACTGGAGGGTTATATTTACTCATCATTGCGCTTTCACTTGCGATTAGTGCGACCACGGCTCTTAAGTTTAGTAATGACCAAGTTAAAAATGCGGTTAGCCTACAAGCCTCGCAAATGTTAGCAGCTGATTTGGTTCTGTCGAATAATGAACCTCTAGACACTAAATGGCAAAAAAAGGCGGAACAGATTGGCTTAAAGCAGACTCATGTGACTATGTTTAGTTCAATGGCACATACTCAAGATCAGTTTGTCATGGTCAATGTGAAAGCTATAGAACATGCGTTCCCATTAAGAGGAAAACTTGAGATTGAGCCTAGTGCACAGAGTATTCAACCTGGTCAAGTGTGGCTAAGTCAAAGAGCAGCTGATTTACTTAAAGTTAAACTTGGCGATACGGTATCTATTGCAGATGCCCAATTTCACTTTAGCGGCGTAATTGTGCGAGATTCAAATCAAGAACTCGGTTTTTCAGGTTTTTCGCCCACAGTTATTATTCATCAAGCAGATATTGCTAGAACCCATGCAATTCAAACAGGCAGTAGAATTGATTATCGACTGTTAATGTCTGGTCAGCCTGAACAGGTTCAGAACTTTAGTAAACTATTTAAGCAACAACATCAACCTGCAAACGATCAGGAAGAAACCATAGGGTTGCGTTTACGCGATGCTAGTGAATCAAATAGCAGATTATTACGTCCGTTAGAAAACCTAGATACCTTTTTGCAATTGGCCAATATTTTAACGATTTTATTGTGTGGTATCGCCATTGCTTTAACAAGCCAACGTTATGTTCAGCAAAACCAAGATCATATTGCTGTAATACGTTGCTTTGGTGCTAGCAAGTTTCAAATTTTATGGGCCTATATTGGGCTACTTTGCGTAGTCAGCGTAATTTCAATTGTGATTGGTAGTCTATTAGGAATAATGATGGGCTATGGTTTACTTGAGCTCATGTTACAACTGATTCCACAACTGGAATTAAGTTTTTCTGTGGTTGGATTTTTACTTGGTCCCTTACCAATTGCCATTTTTACCAGTGTAATTGTGCTACTTGGGTTTATTTTGCCAAGCATTTGGGAATTGTTAAATACGCCACCTATTCGAGTTATTCGCGAACAGGCAAAATCCCGAAAATCATTATTCTTTATGTTTTTTGCAGGCATCACCAGTCTTGTTATTTTTAGCTTAGTTTTAAGTGAAAACTTAATGCTCAGCATTATAGTTTTGGCTACCATTTTCGTTCTTTGTATTTTGCTATACACCGTTGTTTGGGGTGTGCTTCGTAGTTTAAAAAAGATGAAAACTCGTTTGTCTTTTTATATTCGTTCACCATCGCAAAGTGCCTTACAAATTACTGCTTTGGCTTTAGGGTTAAGTCTTATTACAGTGTTAAGCGTGCTCAGAACAGATTTAATAGAACGCTGGCAACAGCAGTTACCTGAGGGTACACCAAACCAGTTTGTATACGGGTTGCCTCCATTTGATTTAAAAGCTTTTGAGCAACAATTAAAACAAAATGGTTGGCAAAGCACACCGTTATATCCCAATGTTCGGGGGCGATTACTCGCAAAGAATGATATTCCTTTTTCTGAAGATGCGATCAAGCAAAATAATTCTTTAAGACGTGAATTAAATTTAACTCAGTCAAGTACATTGCCAAATGACAATGTCATTACAAAGGGGCAGGCCACTTTTAATGCTGTAGGGCAAGTTTCGGTCGAGGCAAAAACTGCTGAAAGTCTAGGTATCCAGCTTGGCGATAAGCTTACTTTTAGCCTGCCAGACGGTACTTTACAGGCTAAAGTTGTGAATTTTAGAAATGTTGAATGGGAAAGTTTTAGCCCAAACTTCTTCTTTATATTTTCACCTAAAACTTTAGATGAAAATGCTGGTAGTTACTTGGGCAGTTTTTATGTGCCAAAACAAGATCAACCTAAAATGATCCATATGATTCAGCAATTTTCAAATACGGTTTTTATTGATGTTGACCGTATTTTGGATGAAGTAAAGCGCTTAATGAATGTCTTGGTTAAAATTGTGACTGTGCTTGCAGCTTTAGTTGGCTTCTCTGGAATACTCGTTTTAATTGCTTGTTTAAATCTATTAATGGATGAACGCCGTCGGGAAGTGGCTTTGTTACGTTCATTTGGTTTGTCTAAAAATAAAATGAAGCAAATGCTCAGTTTAGAAATTGGATTTTTAGGGCTGTTAGCAGGCATTGTTGCCTGCTGTTTTGCCGAGGTAATTAGTGCAATTGCAAGTTATAAAATGAATATGGCTTTACAGTGGCATATTGAAATATGGTTAATTTTACCGCTTGCCATGATGTTACTTTGTGCTCTTATTGGTCGATATAGACTCGGTTATCTTTGTAATTTACCGCCACTACAAAGTTTAAGAGAGTTGAACCAGATTTAAGTTAGGGCAGTATTTCTGGATTCTGAATTAAAACTTCATGCCAAAGTGGAAGTAATGGTGAGTTAAGCTGATTACAGTAAATATAGAAACCGACAGTCATGAAAAGTCCTCCCACTAACCCTAAGAATTTTAGGAGGCTTTTAAATTGAGTGCGGTAGCTTAAATACCAAATGAGTGCGAGTAAGGCACCCATAATCATACCGCCGACATGTGCAGCATTATTAATACCTGTGGCAACCAGACCAAATATAAGGTTAATGGCCATAATCATTAATAATGCTTTTTTATCAAGTATGTAGACTTGATGTGGCAAGGGTGGAAATAAAGAAAGAACGGTTAACGCTGCACCTAATCCCATCACAGCGCCCGATGCACCTGCACTTACGTGAGGAAGTAAGCTTTGATCAAAATGTTGTAGTAATTCATGTCCATTTTGAATATTGATATAACTACTCAAAAGACTACCAAACAAACCTGCAAGTAAATATAGACCAATAAAATATAAGCGACCAAATAAAGCTTCAGCGACATTACCAAAAATATATAGGGCCCACATATTGAGCATAAGGTGAATAATACCAAAGTGAAAAAACATGCTGGTAAATAAACGTTCTGGCTGTCCAGAGAAAGTAAGTGGTGTAAAATCTGCTCCCCAGCGAAGTGCATCTTTTATAGCTGGGTCACTTATGTCCACCCCAGATACAATTTGCCAGATGAACAAACCTACATTGATCGAGATCAGTAGGGCGGTCAGCCACCAAGCTTGTACATTGAGTTTACGATTAATGTGCGGAGGCTGAGTTTGAGTCATGCTATGCTTTTGTTATATATGAACATGCTTTACAGCTTAACATGAAAAAAGTTGAATACAGGAGATCAAGACGAACATGAAAGCTTTTATTGTTCGCGTGTTGTTAATTTTTATTGGGGCAATTCTCCTTATTCAGCTTTGGATCTTTTCAAGTTTGGTTTGGTGGCGTACACATGAAGTTGATACCACCATGTTTATGCGAATTGATTATTGGTCAGATACATCTCGGCCGATTGTTCATGAATGGCTCGACTATGATGATATTAGCGACAATTTCAAACATGCGATTTTGGCAGGCGAAGATGCAAAATTTATTCATCATCATGGCTTTGACTGGGATGGTATCCGTTTTGCTCTAGAGCGTAATAATGAAGAAGGTGAAGTTGTCGCAGGTGGTTCTACCGTGTCTCAACAACTTGCAAAGAACTTGTTCTTATATAATCAGCGCTCATTTATTCGTAAAGGCCAAGAAACGATAGCAACGTGGATGATGGAGCGCATGTGGTCAAAACGCCGAATTCTTGAGGTGTATATGAACTCGGTTGAATTTGGTAAACATTTATATGGGGTTGAAGCAGCTGCTCAATATTATTATGGTAAAAGTGCTAAAAGCTTAACGCGCGAACAAGCAGCTTTTTTAGCAGCCTTATTGCCTGATCCGAAATATTATCAAGATCACCGCAATGATCGTAAACTACAATATCGAAAACGCGTAATTTTACGTTATATGAATAGCACCCCAATTCCTGAATAACACTGTCTTAAAGATGTGTTATTTTTTTAATTTTTATAAAATTGACATAATTTTGCAGCATACTGTTTTGCAGAGATTTTGGTTGGAAAGAGATAGATTTAGACATGAATACAGCGATTACAGCAACGACCCCAACAGAATATAGTTATAACGACCGTTATATTAATCGTGAGTTGTCTATTCTTGACTTTCATTTGCGTGTATTGGAACAGGCAGTCGACCCTTTACATCCTCTATTAGAGCGAATGAATTTCTTACTGATTTTTTCGCGTAATTTAGATGAGTTTTTTGAAATTCGTGTGGCGGGAGTCATGGAGCAATATGCTCTAGGTAATGAAAGTCGAAGTCCAGATGGCTTAACACCAAGACAAGTCTTACAAAAAATCTCTGAAACTGCTCACGCTGCAATTGAACGTCAATATCGTATTTTAAACGAAGAAATTTTACCTAAACTTCGTGAGGAAGATATTTGCTTCTTGCGTCGTGGGGAGTTAACACCAGCTCAATCGGCGTGGGTGAAAAAGTATTTTCAGGAACAGGTCGCACCTGTGTTGACACCAATTAGCTTAGATCCAGCCCATCCATTTCCACGCTTAGTCAATAAAAGCTTAAACTTTATTGTGACCTTAGAAGGTAAAGATGCGTTTGGCCGTCAAATTGATTTAGCTGTTGTACCAGCGCCGCGTTCATTGCCACGTGTTGTACGATTACCAGACGAACTAACGGGTGGCAAAGAGCATCATGTTATGCTGTCCGCAATTATTCATGAACACGTATCAGACTTGTTCCCTGGCATGACTGCAACTGGATGCTATCAATTCCGCGTAACTCGTAATGCGGATTTGGCGCTCAATGAAGACGTTGAAGATTTAGCTAAAGCTTTAAAAGGTGAATTAAGTTCACGACGATTTGGTCGTGCAGTTCGTTTGGAAGTAACTCACAACTGTCCACAACATATTTATGAATATTTGCTTGAAGAATTCGACTTAAACGAAGAACAACTATACAAAGTTGATGGCCCTGTAAACTTAGCCCGTCTGGTTTCAAACTTTAAACGTCCTCATTTACGTTACGACTCACACACGCCAGTCGTACCGAAAGTGTTTAAAAAGACCGAGAGTATTTTCTCGGCTATGCAAAAGCAGGATATTTTACTGCATCATCCTTTTGAATCATTTGCTCCTGTTATTCAGTTACTCCGTGAAGCAGCACGTGACCCACAGGTGCTCGCAATTAAACAAACGCTTTACCGCAGTGGAGCGGACTCTGAAATTGTTCAAGTCTTGGCCGAAGCTGCACGTAATGGAAAAGAAGTAACAGCAGTCATTGAATTACGTGCCCGTTTTGATGAGGAATCAAATATTGAAGTGGCAAATGTACTTCAAGAAGCAGGGGCGGTAGTTGTTTACGGTATTGTGGGTTATAAAACACATGCCAAAATGATTATGGTGGTACGCCGTGAAAACAATAAACTGGTACGTTATGTTCATTTAGGAACAGGTAACTACCATGCTATGAATGCCCGTATCTATACCGATTATGGTCTCATGACGACCGATAAAGACTTGTGTGAAGATGTACACCGCATTTTCCAAGAGCTGACTGGTATGGGCAAAATGGCAAAACTGAAAAAATTACTCCATGCTCCTTTTACTTTGCATGCTCAGCTCATCAATTTCATTGATGAAGAGATTGCCAATGCAAAGGCTGGTCGTAAAGCCCAAATTATTGTGAAAGTAAATGCATTAACTGAAGTTCAACTCATTAATAAATTATACGAAGCTTCTCAAGCTGGCGTGCAGGTAGATCTCATTATTCGTTCGATTTGTTGCTTACGTCCAGGTTTACCAAATTTATCGGAAAATATTCGTGTACGTTCAATTGTAGGACGTTTCCTTGAACATACACGTGTTTATTATTTTAGTAATAATGGTGATGCCCGCATTTATTGTTCAAGTGCTGACTGGATGGACCGTAACTTATTTAATCGTGTTGAAGCATGTTTCCCAATTGAAGATCCTGCGTTGAAAAAACGTATTTATCAGCAAGGTCTTCTTAATTATTTGCAAGATAACCAGCAAGCTTGGTTATTACAAGGGGATGGTACTTGGATACGTGCGCAGCCTGCTGAGGGTGAAAAATTACATAATGCTCAAAGAGAATTATTAGAAACATTTAAATAAAACTTAATATTAAAAAGCCGGCTTCGTGTCGGCTTTTTAATTATTTGAAATTCATAGTAATTTAATATGATTTCTTAAATGGTTGCAGGATATACGATAATAATTTGAAACACCGCAATATGTTTTAAAAATATGTGATTCTTTACATAAAACATTGAATTTTAAAAATATACAAATTACGTGAAATCTACTTTAATACGCGGCATTAAATATACTTAACTTTGGTAAGTGAATAATATGCAAGGCTTTATTAAAAGTTTATTTATTAGAATAGACCTCTTGCGAAAGTAAAAACCACCTCAATCTAAATTTCATGAGATATCAGAAATTAAATCGTTTTTCAGATTCTGAATTCCAGCGCTTGGTTGGTGTACCTCGACCAGTTTTTAGTGAAATGATCGAAGTTTTAAAAGAAGTAGAATCACTTAAAAAGAAATCTGGGCGTCCTCATACTTTAGCTATAGAGGATCAATTATTATTAACACTCAATTACTTACGGAATTACAGCACTCAATTGGAGTTGGCTGCAAATTACCATATCGCTGAAAGTAATGTGAATCGAACCATTAAAAAGGTTGAAGATGCATTGATGAAATCAAGACGGTTTACTCTGCCAAAACGAAGCATTACCACAGCAGACGAACAGTTTAACTGGGTCATTATTGATGCGACAGAATGTTCAATAGAACGTCCGAAAAAAAAATCAGAGTAAGTTCTACAGTGGTAAAAAGAAGAAACATACGCTAAAAGCACAAGTGATCTATCATCCGAACAGCAAACAAATCATAGGGCTAGATATATCGAATGGCAGTCAGCATGACATTAAATTGGCAAGAAGAACGGTTAAAAAATTCAAACATTGTAAATATGTTATGACCGATTTAGGGTACTACGGATTAGAGCAAGATGGCTTTAAATTATTGATGCCAATAAAGAAAAAGAAGAATTTACCCTTATTTGATGTTGAGAAAAAGTACAATAAAATGATTGGAAAAATACGAGTTGTGATCGAACATATTAATAGTCAATTGAAAACATTTAGAATATTAAGTGAACGCTATCGAAATAGACGGAAAAGATTCGGTTTACGCATTAACTTAATCGCTGCACTGGTAAATCGGATGAACTTGCAATAACGACTTTCGCAAGAGGTCTAATATTTTTAGGGGTAATGCCAGTGACTGCATATGCAGATCAAAAGTGCTATGGAGATATTATTGTTTTTCATAAATATGATGATCAAATGATATATCCCTACTTTATACAACCCTCTAAGGAAAAAAATAAGAAAAATGAATCACAAACCAAGGTAATAACGGTCCAGAAAAGAAAACCTACTCAAGATGAACTGGTAGCACAAAAGAAAGTTGAAGATACTCAATTAAAAAAAATAGATGAAAAGAAAAATCTTGAGAATAAAAAACAGCTTGATGCAGCAGTCGCTAAAGAAATTTTAGAAAATGGCGAAAAAAAATGGATGGTACAGGTAGCGTTGGCACCTAATCAAAATAAAGCAAATATGATCCAGTCACAATTGCAGGCGAAAGGATATAAGATTGTGACTAGCCCAACCACAAAAGGAATAAGGGTTATGGTAGACCCCGCTAATGATTTTGCGATTGCACAAATTATTCGAGAAAAAATAATTTCAGATGAGAGTTTAGATTTAAGATCGGCTTGGGTTTTTAAATGGGCTTCTTTAACAGCACAGTAAAAGAAAAAGGAGTCTGAAGACTCCTTTTTTTTATTCATATAAATTTGTTGTGATCTTCTGCATGATTTGCAGTAGTACGTCAAACTCGCTTTGCAATGGCGTACTTTTACGCGTAACGAGTGCTAGAGTACGACTTGGTGCATCTTCAATTGGTTTTGCAGTAATCTGATCATTAAACTTGATCATACTATTTTCAATTGCGATTTCTGGTAAAAGCGTAAAACCTAAATTAGAAGAAACCATTTCGACTAATGTTGGTAGTGAACTTGCTTTTAAACGGTTATCGTTTTTACGTTCACCAATTGGACAAGCACTTAATACATGGTCACGTAAACAGTGGCCTTCTTCAAGCAAAATAAGGCGTGACAAATCAAGGTCATCGAGAGAGTTTGCTTGAAGTGCATTTGTATCTTGCTTACTACAAACAAGATATAAATTTTCTTTTGAAATTTCAGCTACTTTTAGACTTCTTGTGTCAAAAGGTAGAGCAAGGACGATCATGTCCAAATTACCGTGTTCTAAGCGTTCTACAATTTTCTCACTTTGAGCTTCATGTAAATGCAACTGAATCTTCGGTAATTGTTGATGCACTTCATCAAGTAACCGTGTCAGGATAAAAGGTGCAATGGTTGGAATAACACCTAAATGAAGATCACCAGTTAATGGTTCACTCATTTCACGGCTTAAACGCATTAAATCCTGAGCATCTGCTAGCAATACACGGGCTCGAGCAACGACTTGTTCACCTAATGGCGTTAAACGCACATTTTGACGGTCACGCTCAACCAGAACGCCACCTAATAGCCTTTCTAGCTCCATGATACCGCCCGATAAAGTCGATTGGGTAACAAAAGAGCGTCGTGCTGCTTCAGTAAAATGCAAAGTTTCCGACAACGTAACTAAATATGATAGCTGTCTTAGTGAGGGTAATGCAGCCATAGTGTCCTAGTATGATGATTTAAAATGATGCGCAAATAAACCGCTAAGCTGTGGAATAAAATGGGCAGGGATATCATGCCCCATTCCATCAATTAATTCAAACTTAGCACCGGAAATTGCTTTTGCTACAGCCTTACCGTGGCTTGGTGGAAGTAAGCGGTCACGCGAGCCATGTAAGACTATAGTGGGTTGCTTAATTTCACGGTCCAGTTGCAGTAAGGAACCTGTACATAATATTGCTAAAAACTGTTGAAGTACACCAGCAGGATAATAGCTACGTTGATAAAGTTTTCGTGCAGTTTGTACAGCTTCAATATGGTTAATATAACCAGGAGAACCAATCAATTGGAATAATTTTAAGCTGTGGTTAACAATCCCTTCTTCATCACGTGATTCTGGCTTGCCAATTAAGCTTAAAAGTTGTTTAGGAAACGGTGGAGGTAAAAACGGTTGGTTGTTACTTGTAAACATTAAACCTAATTTTTCTACTTTTTCCGGATATTTTGCAGCAAGTATCTGAGCAATCATGCCGCCCATTGAGGCACCGATCACATGCGCTTTACTTATGCCTAAACGGTCGAGAAGCATCGATACATCATCTGCCATATCATAGAGCGTATAAGGTGCACCTTGATTACTTAACCCTAAAGCAAAGCGCCCCATCAATTTCATGGTATTTAAACGTTTACCCTGATGACGTACTTTCGAAGAAAGGCCAATATCACGGTTATCAAAACGAATAACACGAAAACCTTGATCAATGAGCGATTTACAGAAAAAGTCCGGCCAAAATAGCATTTGGGCACCTAGACCCATAATCAGCAAAATGGTGGGATGTTCTGCTTTTCCTCCTACTTCTACATGCAATTCAATACCATTGCCTAAGTTGACTTTAGTTTCTTGCATAAAAGGAGTGTAGGGTGAAATACTAAATTGTAAGGCGCTATTCATGTTATGCATTCCTTGAAGGGAATACTCTCGAGCGAGCATTCCCAATTTAAACCTTATGCTTGGGCAGGAATAAGATCTGGAACAAGCTTAGTTAACGTTAAACGTTGCTTGCCTGCTGTTGCACCTAACAATACGAAACCACGCAATGTTCCTTCATTGTCAATTGCTTTGGCAAGCATACCATCGTCGAATTCTTCAGTTTCCCAATTTACATCGACATCAACCGGAGCCGGTAAAACTGTAAGCGGTGCAGCCGGAGTTTTTACCGCAACTGGCATAGCGGGGTAATGTACATTTGTCTGTTGACCGCTTAATGTTTTTGCTAGAGCACGCGCTTGTTGCATAATTGGCATTACATAAGGAAGCAGGGTACCGTTCACTTCTGCACAGTCACCAATTGCATAAATATCGGCTTGATTGGTTTCAAGCAAGCTATTGGTAATTACACCACGGCTAGTTTGAATATTTGCGCTTTGAGCAAGAGAAATATTCGGTTGTAAGCCAATGGCTGAAAGCACAATATCAGCGACCAAAGTCTGACCATTTGCCAATGTAACCGCGTAATCTTCACCGTTATTGATTTTACTTACTTTTTCAACGGTTGTGCCTAATGCAAATTTAACCCCAGCTTCTTCAAGATTTTCTTGGAAAGCTGAAGCAATGTGTGAAGGTAATAAACGGCCTAACGGTTGAGGCGCTAAATCAATTACCGTTACATCATATTCGCTATGAAGTAAGTCATTGGCAAATTCACAACCAATCAAACCAGCACCCAAAATCACAACACGTTTATCTTTGCGCTGAGCTAGATTTTCACGGAAAGAACGATAATCAATAAGAGAGTTCACCACATGAATGTCATCACTGCCATCACCTGCAATTGCAAGACGAATCGGGTTAGCACCAACGGCTAAAATCAGTTTTGAATACGGCTGATTTGAAGTTACCCCATCTTTTTCCAGAACAAGCTCATGACGCTCAGCTAAAATTTCTTTTACCCATGTAAAAGGTTCAATACGCATATTGAGCTGCGCACTCATTTTTGCGGCATCACCTAAAGGAATCTGTTCTGGAGCCTTTTTACCTGCAAAAGCGTTAGATAACGTTGGTTTTGCATAGTTCACTGCATCATCCGCACAAATCATCACAAGTTCTTGCTCTGGGTTAAGCTTACGGAACTCACGTGCTAAGGTATAACCCGCCATGCCTGATCCGATAATGACGATTGGATGCATTTTTTTCTCCAGAATTAGAATTGTTCATTTAATACGGTGATTGGTGATATATAAAAAAGACCATGTAAATCATGGCCTTTTAATTTAAGACATTAGATCTCGATCATTTCAAAGTCAGCTTTTGAAACGCCACAATCAGGGCAAGTCCAATCATCAGGGATATCTTCCCATTTTGTTCCAGCTGCAATGCCGTCTTGTGGCCAACCTTCTGCTTCATCGTAAATCCATCCACAAACGATACATTGATATTTTTTCATGAGACTCTCCGCACTGATAAGTTTGCTCAAAGCTGCCTTTCAGTAAAACTATTCCATCTATTAATAATGTAACTACGATCCGTTCAATAATAACTAATGTAGCTTTGATCGGGTATCAAATTTTTACGCAGTTCTACATTTAAAGTAAAGCACATAAGGGAGTTTAATCATTCGTAAGCAAAGATGAATGGCATATCGAGACAAATAAGTGGTTATTTAGGCAAAACTTCCACTTAAACGCATAATAAATCATATGTTTTTATTCACTCACTAATGTAATAAGACCTTACGTGATATGAAGGGTTACAAAAAGAACAAAGCATTTATATAAATAAAGCTCTTAAAAACATAAGCTGATTAATAAATAGACAGATAAATTGATGTTTATATAAAACGAGAAAGTTTATTGAACACTTGAGTAACAGAGATAAGGAAATTGAATATGGAAATTCTAGTATATGAAGTAGAAATTAATGCGCCTATAGAAAAAGTATGGGACATACTCTGGAATAGCGAGACATATAATGCATGGACAAAATTCTTTGCACCGGATTCTTCAATGAAGACGGACTGGAAAGTTGGCGGTAATACATATTTTCTAGACGGAGAAGGAAATGGAATGGTTTCAACCATTGAAGAAATGAAAAAGCCTGAAGTATTAATTTTTAAACATTTAGGAATGATTAAAGAAGGAAAAGAAGACTTAGAAAGTGAAGAGGTGAAAAGCTGGAGTGGTTCGTTAGAAAAATATTTTTTAAGCCAAAATGGGAATACTACAACTTTAAAAGTTGAATTGGCCACCTTACCTGAATATATCGGTATGTTAAAAAGTGGCTTTGTTCAAGGTTTTGAAGTTGTAAAACATATTGCTGAAGGAAGTTAATTTATCTTATTCAGTTAATTGTTTAGGCAAAGTATTTTTTATGAATTTTAGAAATAAGATCATTGAGACGAGAAGGATAAGCAAGACGATGATGGCCTCCGTCATATGTTTCTACTGTCATATAAGGTGAAAGCTTTTCCTGTACTTGGTACATATCAAGTTGCTCGTCTCCTAATTCTAAATAAGCCATTTTAGGATTAGAGTGATCAAGATCTTCATCACAAAGGTCGGGATAATCATTACGAAAACTAGGATTAAGGCTTGGATTGGCAACAACAACAGCTAACTTATGTTGAGCAGCTGTTTTTAAAGCCCAATAGCCACCAAGGCTATGACCAACTAATAAATCTGGTTTAATCGTTTCAATTGCTTGATGATAAAAGTCCTTCACTGAGGCATAACTCAAGTTACGATAATCCACATCAATACAAAATTTTTCAGGATGCAAGATGGCATGGAATTTTGTTGATTCACGAGAAGAATCCAAGCCATGTAAAAATAGAATTTTCATTATTTGCTACACAATCTCATAGATAAAATAAAAGGCAAAATAGGCCTTTTAAAAATCGAGGTTATTTGGATTTTTTTATATTTTACTTAAAGCTAAAAAAAATGATCTTAGCGATTGGTCTAACTAATTTTCATCATTCAAACCGCCTTTAATTTGATGGCTTTGACTTTTTTCATTTTTGTTTGATTGAAATCATTCGAAAAACCTCAGCAATCTGTTAAGCTATGCCACTTCATTTTTACTTAATCGAGGCAGAGATGACGCAACAAAACGCTCAATCGACTTCTGAACCAACTATTTCCGAAAACGATTTAATTGCACAGCGTCATGCCAAATTAAAGCAAATCCAAGATGTTGCAAAGGATACTGGAAAGAGTCCTTGGCCAAATACATTCAAACGTGAACATTACGCTGCTGATCTACAAGAACAATTTAAAGATCAGTCGAAAGAACAAATTGAAAGCGCTGAACATGTATATGTAAAAGTCGCTGGCCGTGTCATGTTAAACCGTGGTTCTTTTATGGTGATTCAAGATATGACTGGTCGCATTCAGTTATATGTTGACCGTAAAGGTTTACCAAAAGATACGCTTGAAACGATTAAAGGTTTAGACCTAGGCGACATTATTGCTGCTGAAGGTTATATTGGTCGTTCAGGCAAAGGTGACTTGTATGTACACCTTGAAGGTTTTGAACTTCTTACAAAATCACTTCGTCCGTTGCCAGATAAATTTCATGGTTTGAACGATACAGAAGTTAAATACCGTAAACGTTACCTTGATCTAATCGTAAATGAAGAAACCCGTAAGACTTTTGAAATTCGTGCCAAAGTTGTTGCAGGTATTCGCGCATTTTTAACAAATGAACGTTTCATGGAAGTTGAAACGCCAATGATGCATGTGATTCCAGGTGGTGCGTCTGCACGTCCGTTTGAAACGCATCACAATGCTCTAGATATGCCATTATTCTTGCGTATTGCACCTGAGCTTTACTTAAAGCGTTTGGTTGTTGGTGGTTTTGAGCGCGTGTTTGAAATTAACCGTAACTTCCGTAATGAAGGGGTGTCAACGCGTCACAACCCTGAATTTACAATGATCGAGTTTTATCAAGCTTATGCTGATTATAAAGACTTGATGGCTTTAACTGAAAACATGCTTGAAAAGCTAGCTCTTGATATTTTAGGTACGACTGATGTGCCTTACCAAGGTGAAGTGTTTAGCTTTAAAGGGCCATTCAAGAAAATCTCTATGTTCGATGCGATTTTAGAGAATAACCCTCAGTTCACACCTGAAAATGTAGGTGATCGTGAGTTCCTTGCAAAATTTGTGCGTGAAGAGCTGAAAGAAGAAGTTAAACCTGGTTTCGGTTTAGGTAAACTTCAAACAATTGTATTTGAAGAAACGGTTGAGACTAAACTCCGTCAACCTACTTTTATTACTGAATATCCAGCCGAGACTTCTCCACTCGCTCGTCGTAATGATGACAATCCGCACATTACCGATCGTTTTGAATTTTTCATCGGCGGACGTGAATTGGCAAATGGCTTTAGCGAGTTAAATGATCCGATTGATCAGGCTGAACGTTTCCAAGCTCAGGTTGCGGAAAAAGATGCAGGTGATGATGAAGCAATGCATTACGATGCAGAGTTTGTTGAAGCGCTTGAATATGGTTTACCTCCAACAGCGGGTGAAGGTATTGGTATTGACCGTTTGGTTATGCTTTTTGCAGATGCGCCAAGTATTCGTGATGTAATTTTATTCCCGCATATGCGTCGTAAAGAAGGTTAATTTAATATTCAATAAAAAAGGCAGTGTAAACTGCCTTTTTTATTAACTATTTATATATAAAAAAAACTTAAATTATAGAAAACTTAAGACCTCGTTAAAAAATGTAATTGCACAGTTTAACAATTGCAAATTTGCAATAAAAAAATTAATGTGTTGCTCATAAATAACTTTGAGAATTGTGCTGACATGTTTTTAAGAAAAACACTTTCAATTGCATTATTAGCTACTGCCTCATCAGCTGTTTTTGCCCAAGGTTTGGTGCTTAATAATGATGATTTACGTACAGATTTAAATTGGTTAAATCAGCAAGGTGTCATTAACATCAGTACTTCTACTTGGCCTTTAAGTGGTGATGAAATTCAGCGTGCACTCTCTCAGGCTAAAGTAACACATCCAGCTCAACAAAAAGTTATTAACTCAGTTCTCAATGCATTAAAGGCAGATAACGATACAGTTAAAGTGGGTGCTTTTGCTGGAACAGATATCAAAGATATTCCTCAAGCATTTGGGAATAATCATAAATCACAGTATCAAGGCTCTGTAGAGTTTAATGCTGGTGGTGAAAACTGGGATGCAAAAATCCGTGTAAACGCAGAAAAAGATCCGCAAATTGATAATGGTCATGATGCCAATGTGGAAGGTTCGTATGTCGCTGGTAAAATCTGGAACCAATGGGTTGTTGCCGGTCAAATTCCAACATGGTGGGGACCTGGGCATGATGGTAGTTTAATCCGTGGTGATGCAAGTCGTCCTGTTTATGGGGTGACAGCTCAAAGAGCTATACAAAATGCATTTGATACCAAATGGTTATCTTGGATTGGGCCTTGGCAATACCAACTATTTGCAGGTCAGTTAGATGATTATAAAGCTATTCCACATGCTAAGTTATTAGGTTTGCGTGTTACTGCAAGTCCATTACCTTACTTGGAACTAGGTGCTTCACGAACTTTACAATGGGGTGGTGAAGGGCGTTCTGAAAGTTGGAACTCATTATGGAATGCAATTAAAGGTAATGATAATGTTTATGATGCAGCTGAAGACAGATCTAATCAAATTGCTGGATTTGATGCTCGTTTAAATCTTCAATCACTTTTAAATGCCCCTGTTGGTATTTATGGTCAATATGTAGGTGAAGATGAAGCGGGGCACTTACCATCGAAGAAAATGTATTTAGCTGGTGCTGATTATTCTTCTAGCTATAAAAATATGCCTTATCAACTTTATGCTGAATGGGCAGATACACGTACTAATGGCGATGTAAAAGGAATTTCTTATAACCATTATATTTATACAGATGGTTATTACCAGCATGGTTTCCCTCTAGGGCATGCAATGGGTGGTGATGGTCAAATGTATTCTGTTGGTGGCGATATTCGATTTGACACGATGAATCGCTTAAGTGGTCGTGCAATGGTTGTTAAAGTGAATGAATCTAACTTGGCAATCAATAAAGCTTTCCCTAAAGAAGATAAAATTAAAGCGCTTGATTTAACTTGGACGCATTACATCAAACCAGATCTTCCATTAAAAATTAATGGTTGGATTAGTGACTCTGATTTAGAGGGTAATGATTCAGGTGCATCTATTGGTATTGAAATTCCGTTAGAACGTAAAATGTTTGGTTTCTAAGAATTAAATAATGCTATAGAAAGAGAGAAGCTAAAATGGCTTCTCTTTTTTTATTGTATTTAAAGAAATCTAAAGATGAGATCGTGATTTGCTTCGGTTAACGATGCGAGCTAGGATGGACATGTTATCTATGCGAATCAGTATCTTACATTTATATGATGAATTTGAATATCAATATGAAAAAACAAGCAAAAGAAAACAGTTTTAAATCACTATAATGCATAACTAATGCTATAAGCCTCATAAAGGCTTGTGGTTGGATTATTTATCACAAAAAATTGGAGTTGTTATGGCACTCGTTCCTCCACATGGTCTTCTAAGTGGTGGTTTAATACCACTTCTAGATTTTATGGGCAAAATGGATAGAGAAGGACGTGTTCATGACTGAATCAAGACTTACACATCTCAAGCAACTTGAAGCTGAAAGTATTCATATTATTCGTGAAGTTGCGGCAGAATTTGAAAACCCAGTCATGCTTTACTCAATTGGTAAAGACTCGGCTGTAATGCTCCATCTTGCATTAAAAGCATTTTATCCTGCGAAGCTTCCTTTTCCTTTATTACATGTAGACACTGGATGGAAGTTTAAAGACATGATCGCGTTTCGCGATAACATGGCAAAAACGCATGGCTTTGATTTAATTGTTCATCAGAACAAAGAAGGCCGTGAAGCAGGTATCAATCCATTTGATCATGGTAGCTCAAAATATACAGATATTATGAAAACCCAAGCTTTAAAACAGGCTCTGGACAAATATCAATTTGATGCTGCTTTTGGTGGTGCGCGCCGTGATGAAGAAAAATCACGTGCGAAAGAGCGTGTGTATTCATTCCGTGATAGTAAGCACCGTTGGGATCCTAAAAACCAACGTCCTGAACTTTGGAATCTTTACAATGGTAAAGTGAACAAAGGCGAAAGTATTCGTGTATTCCCATTATCAAACTGGACTGAGTTAGATATTTGGCAATATATCTATTTAGAAAATATTCAAATTGTTCCTCTTTATTTCTCTGCTGTTCGTCCTGTGGTTGAGCGTAGTGGTACGCTCATTATGGTGGATGATGAACGCATGCGTTTAAAAGAGGGTGAAGTTCCGCAAATGAAGTCTGTACGTTTCCGTACGCTAGGCTGTTATCCATTAACAGGTGCAGTCGAGTCTGAAGCTGATACATTGCCAGAAATTATTCAGGAAATGTTATTGGCAACAAGTTCTGAGCGTCAAGGTCGTATGATTGACCATGATGAAGCAGGCTCAATGGAAAAGAAAAAGCAAGAAGGCTATTTCTAAGACAGTTTCTAAATTTGTGGAGTTTGAGCAATGTCTCATCAATCAGACTTAATCAGCCAAGACATTCTGGCTTATTTAAAACAACATGAACAAAAAGACCTTTTACGCTTTTTGACTTGCGGTAATGTAGATGATGGTAAAAGTACCTTAATTGGCCGTTTACTTTACGATTCAAAATTGATTTATGAAGATCAATTGCAAGCTGTAACACGTGACAGTAAGAAAGTGGGTACAACAGGTGATGCACCGGACTTGGCATTACTTGTAGATGGTTTGCAGGCCGAGCGTGAGCAGGGTATTACCATTGATGTAGCTTATCGCTATTTCTCGACTGAAAAGCGTAAATTTATTATTGCTGATACACCGGGACATGAACAATATACCCGTAACATGGCAACTGGTGCATCGACTGCTGATCTTGCAATCATTTTGATTGATGCACGTTATGGTGTACAAACTCAGACTCGTCGCCATACATTTATTGCAAGTTTGCTTGGTATTAAGAATATTGTAGTTGCCATTAATAAAATGGACTTGGTTGAATATTCACCTGAGCGCTTTAATGAAATTCAGATTGAATATGATGCATTCGTGAGCCAGTTAGGTGATCGTCGCCCAGCCAATATTTTATTTGTTCCAATTTCTGCTTTGAATGGCGATAACGTTGTAAATCCATCGGCTCATACTCCTTGGTATAAAGGCCAGACTTTGATGAGTATTCTTGAGTCTGTGGAAATTAGCCGTGAGTCAAATAAACATGAATTCCGTTTCCCAGTTCAATATGTGAACCGTCCAAACCTCGATTTCCGTGGCTTTGCGGGTACGGTTGCTTTAGGTGAAATTAAAGTTGGTGATGAAATTGTAGCGTTACCTTCTGGTAAGCGTTCTACAGTTAAAGAAATTGTTACTTTTGACGGTAACCTTGAGCAGGCAGTTGCAGGCCAAGCAGTTACATTAACGTTAAATGATGAAATTGATATTAGTCGCGGAAACGTGCTGGTACGTGCAGGTGAGCAACCATTAATTTCACGTAGCGTTCGTGCTTCTGTGGTATGGATGAATGAGCATCCACTTGTAAAAGGTAAGTTGTACAATATTAAGATTGGTACACAAACCGTTCCAGCAAAAGTGACGAACATTCACTACCGTGTAAATGTGAATACACTTGAGCATACTCAGGTCGAAGAGCTTGAGTTAAATGCAATTGCGGATGTTGTGGTTGAGTTCGATGCTCCAGTCGTGTTTGACCGTTATCAAGATTCGCGTTACACAGGTTCATTTATATTTATTGACCGTTTAAGTAACGTGACCGTTGGTGCGGGCATGGTAGAGGCGGCTGTAGAATGGACTGCTCATAGCAATGCTGTTACTGCCGAAGACCGTGCTGCTCGTTTAGGTCAAAAACCTGCCGCTATTGGTGTTTCTGCACAATTAATTGAAAAAGCTCAAGCTTTAGAAAGTTTGCTGATTCAGCAAGGTGTAGTTGCAATTGCAAAAGCAAGCTTAACAGCTGAGCAATTGGTTCTATTACGTGAGACGGGTGTTGTGGTTATCACAACTTCTGTGGAAGGTATAGATACAGAGATAACTGCTGAAACTGTGGAAGAAGCAGTAGAAAAAATCGTGGAATTGGTTCGTCTTTAATAGATTGAAAATGAGTTCTAAAAAAACCCGCGTAAGCGGGTTTTTTTATTGAGTTTAGAAAATATTTTGAGTTTTTAACATTAAATATTCTCTTAAATCTTTAGGATAGTTCTGAATCATCTTTAAAAATGTATCTCGATCACCTTGATATAAGGCACGTGTTGCTTCTTCATAATTTGGCATATTACCTAACATGGCAGACATAAAACGATCGATGGCTTGTTTGGCGAGCATAATATTGCCTTCCGAATTTGGGTTATTTAACTCTTTATCAATTAACTTGCGAATCACTGCTGATGCACTCGCACTTTGTTGATCTAACCAATCCCAATGTTTTTTCTGTAAAGTGATTTCACGCGAAATTACGCCAAGTTTAGGTCGTCCAACTTTTTTAATTTCTTCCGGCTCAGCATAACGTTGTTGAAATTCTTGTTCCGAACCAGAAAGGTCAAGATCAATTTGTTGACCTGTTTGATCATTAAAAATCAGAATATTTTCCGTTGTTTTCGGAAGTTCTTTGAGTTTTTTTGCAAGTTCAACAAGGGAGTCACTCGCAATAAACGTGCTTCCAGTGAAAGCAGTATAGGTGATTTTAGTATTCATTTTAGCCGTATATTTTTATCAGGGTAAAATAATATTATCAGGGTAAAATTAATTTGGCAAATAGTAAAATTCATAACCAAAGAATTATCAGGTTTTATGAATGTAGTCTCTTAGATTAGGACTATAAAAATAGTCAAGATAATCGACCATTTAAAATTTTGTTCTGCTTTAATATTGCTTTTATGAGAGAATGTGTCTTTAGTTGTATGTATAAGGACTCCTATGTTTGAGCAATCTCCTGAATCTTTAAGCGATATCGAAATTTTAGACATTTTACAGTCGATGAAAAAAGATAAGCTAGATACGGAAGCACATGAGATCATCCGTAGCGGGGGGAAAGCAGGACGTCAGGAAGCGCATAAACAGGCTTTGGTAGCACTAAATACAAATTTTGAAGAGAAATTTGTAGAAGCAGTTACTCTTGCACTAGGTTTAAATGCAGCTCAAGCTAAAAAAATTCGCTATAAAAAAGATCGAATTCGTATTTTAAAAGCACGTGGTATTGATTATTTAGCTATTGATGGGGCAGAAACAGCGCAAGTTTTGGCACAAATTTCACAAGCAATTGTTCGTGAAGATGGGATAGTTACCCATGACTTACATGATATCTTCCCATTTTGGAAAGAAGGTTGGCCAATGGTGCAATTTGATAATGCCTATAAAATTTTAGAAGAAGATATTACCTTGCACTTTCATGCGTTCTTAGATGCCATGATTGAGTATGTGAATAAATAAAAAAAAGCCCCAATTGGGGCTTTTTTTTTTATAGCAGAATATGCTTAGATTGCACTAAAAAGTGGGAAAACACCAATCACTAAAGCTGTACCCATTAACACCATACAAGTAATAAATGCCCATTTAAAAGTGAACTTTTGATGATCTGCAAAATCGACTTTAGCAAGACCACATAACAAGTAAGTTGATGGAACAAGAGGTGATAATAAGTGTACAGGTTGACCTACAATTGAAGCACGAGCAATCGCTTCTGGACTAATACCATAATGTGAAGCAGCTTCGGCAAGAATAGGCAATACACCATAGAAGAATGCATCGTTTGACATAAAGAACGTCAAAGGCATGCTTACCAACGCTGTAATTGGTGCAAGATATGGTCCCATGCTTGCAGGAATCATTGCGACAAATTCTTTAGACATCGCTTCAACCATGCCTGTGCCAGATAAAATACCTGTAAAAATACCTGCCGCAAAAATTAAACCGACAACAGCCAAGATACTATCTGCATGCATAGCGATACGTTTCTTCTGCATATCAACATCTGGATAGTTAATAAGCATCGCAATACAGAACGCCAGCATGAATAACACTGACATTGGTAAAATACCTTTGATCAACGCAATCATAAGAATAATGGTAAGTACCATATTTACTTTACGTAAATGTGGACGAGTCGCTTCCGGATCTTTTGAAACGGTAATGTTGTCACCATGGTGACTTTCAAGCTCAATTACCCCTAGACGTTTTTGCTCATAACGACCATATAAATATGCCAAGAAGAATAACCAGCCAATACTAATCACCATTGGAATGATCATTGGTACAAAAATATGGCTTGGGTCGACTTGAAGCGCACTCGCTGCACGAGCAGTAGGGCCTCCCCATGGTGTTAAATTCATGACACCACTACATAACAACATAAGTGCTGTCATGATCAGTGTATTCATACCTAGACGTTGATAGAGAGGAAGCATTGCTGCGACACAAATCATATATGTAGTCGAGCCATCACCATCAAGAGAAACTAATGTAGTTAAAAAAACGGTCCCTAATGTAATTTTTAGAGGGTCACCTTTAACTTTTTTCAAAATCCATTTAACCGGAGGATCGAAAAGACCTGCGTCGATCATTAAGGCAAAATATAAAATCGCGAATAATAGCATTACGCCAGTAGGCGCAAGTTTTTTGATGCCTTCTAGCATCATTTCGCTGAGACCCTTAAGCTCAATATGACTTAAGCTTTCAAAATAATGACCAAGGCCCCAGGCGATAAGAGAAAAAATAAATGGGATAAGAATTAAAGCAATAATAGGGCTTAAACGTTTGGACATGATTAAATACATGAAGCATAAAATCATGCCAACACCAAGTAATGTCAGCATACAATCAATCCTTTGCCTTTAGTTTTACTGAACAAGTTTATTCAAAACTCTGACTTTGATTATTCTTATGAATTTTTATTAAAAAGACAAATAATATATTTAGTTTATTTGGTTAATATATATTCACTTGGAAAGGTATATTCTAGGAAAATACTGAATATATATATTATTGGTATAGTCTATTTATAATATATAGTAGTTATTATTAGAGCATATAAAACCTTTATCATATTTGGAATTATCATATATTTTTAACAATTATATTTGTTTTTGAATGCTGAAATGAGAAGTATACCCATTTACATTGCTTGCTATAGCTACGTTACATAAGTAAGAGGAAGCTGTAAATGCTTTATGTGCAAATTTTTATTTCTATTTAATTAAAAATTTTTATTTTAATTAAAGAGTTAATTTATATATTTAAAAATATGATTAAGATAATAAATTAAACTTTTAAAATGACAATATCTTAAAATAAGTATGAGTTTAAAAATTATTTTATTAAAAAAATATCCCGCTTTAATTAGCAGGATATTTTGCACCAAAATAAATCAATTTTCATCTGGTGTTGAGGGGAGGTCAGATTTTTCTAATACACGTGTTACCAGTAACTGATCAATTTTAAAATGGTCCACATCGACAACTTCGAATTTATAACCACCGAATTCAACAAAATCTGCGGGGCGAGGAATTTTGCGTAAACGGTACATCATAAATCCGGCTAATGTTTCATAATTTTCTTCATCAGGCATTTCATCAATTTCTAGAGCATGTCTTAGGTCATCAATTGGTGTACTTCCATCAATTAACCAAGAATTATTATCACGTTTAATAATTTGCTGCTCTTCTTCAATTGGGGTAACCCAATCGCCCATAACGGTAATCATAATATCGCTTAAGGTAATAACACCGACCACAAGCGCGTATTCGTTAATTACAACGGCAAATTTTTCTTTTGTTGAGCGGAAGCGATCAAGTAATTCAGAAAGTGTTAAAGTGTCAGGAATAATGAGAACATTACGTATAGTTGATTCATTTAACTGTGTAGGCGATTGATTATTTAAAATACGAACTAAAAAATCTTTGGCATCTACATAACCAATAACCTGATCAATATTTTCATTACAAACCAAAAATTTAGAATAAGGATATTCCGCTAGTTTTTGTCGAATGCTGTCTTCATGTTCATTTAAAGTAAAATACACAACATTTTCACGCGTTGTCATACTTGACGGCACTGTGCGTTCTTCAAGCTCAAATACATTTTCAATAAAGTGATGTTCTTGTTTCTGAAGTACGCCTGCTTGGGCACCAGCATCCATAACTGCTGAAATATCATCAAAAGTTATATTATCTTCACGTGTTGTATTTACTTTAAATAAGCGAAATAACAAGTTTGCAATTGCGTTGATTCCCCAAGCTAAAGGCTTACAGATTTTAATAAAAATCTGAATAGGATTAATCACGCTAATTGCGATTTTTTCAGGTGCAATCATTGCCAATCGTTTTGGCATGAGATCGGCAAATAAAATAAATAAAGAAGTTACCAAGGTGAAAGATAGGGCGAAACCAATTGTTTGCGTCCACGGACCTTGGTAAAAGCGGTCAACTAAGTTGACAAAGAAAGGACGAAATGCAGCTTCACCCAAGATACCGCCTAAGATTGCGACAGCATTTAGGCCAATTTGGGATGCTGCAAAAAAGTCTGCAGATTGTTCTTGTAAATCAAGTACCTGTTGAGCACGTTCTTCGCCAGCTTCGGCCAAAATTTTTAACTTTACTTTTCTGGCACCAGCTAGAGCAATTTCAGTTAAAGATAAAAAGCCTGCTGCGATGATGAGCAGTACGATGATAATGATATTTTGAAAGAGACTCACAAATCACCCGAGGATCATCATTATTATGACTATGTTTTAACACAAAAAAGCGCTGAGGTAATCAGATTGATTGCTCAGCGCTTAAGATAATGTTTGAAAGAGACAATTAAATTAAAATTTATTTAATAGTGGGAAAATTGTGAATTATTAGTTAGGAATTCACGATTTTCCTCTTCGATCATTTGGCGAGCAACGAATAAAATAAGTTGGCGTAACCAGCGATGAGCTGGATGATGATGTAATAATGGACACCATGCCATCTTGAGTTCGAACTCAGGAATATAAAACGGTGGATCCTTAATGACTAATTTTGGATTTTGTGCTTGCAAACGAGCCATTCGAGTTGGAAGCGTCGCAATCAAATCAACATTTTGAGCAAGTAATGCTGGCATTTGATAGTGGCGCGTAAACACAGAAATTTTACGACGTTGACCAATACGTTCTAATGCCTGATCAATCCAGCCTAGGCCACCTTGTTTGTCAGGGTTTACCCCAAAACCTACACCCATACCAGTTTTAGATACCCAAATATGTTGAGCATCTAAATAGCTTTTTAAGTTTAAATGAGTAACAGCAGGGTGTTTGTCATTTAAAATACAGCTAAAGCTATCACGCCAAACTAAAACTTGGTGGAAGCTTTGTGGAATTTCATTGAAGCGATTAATTGCTAGATCAACTTTACCTTGCTCCATGTCTCTATATGACACGTCACTTGGAGTGAGAAAATCGAGTACAACGTTGGGTGCTTCAGAGCGTAGAGCTTTAACAAGACGAGGAACTAGGGTTGCTTCTGCATAGTCAGAAGTCATAATACGGAAAACGCGATTACTGGTATAAGGGCGGAATTCGGTACGCGGTTCCAAAATCATGGAAAGATCAGAAAGGGCATCGCGAATACGTGGTTGTAATTCAAGCGCACGTTCTGTCGGCGTCATCCCTTCAGATGAACGGATCAGGAGAGGGTCATTAAATAAATTACGCAAACGGCGTAAAATATTACTCATGGCAGGTTGAGTAACACCAAGTTGTTCGGCTGCGCGAGTAACATTTTTTTCACGAAGAAGAACATCAAGATATATTAATAGATTAAGATCTACCCGCTCCAGATTCATAAAAAAAATACCGAAAATAAAACCCTAAAATTGTTTCAAATTATGCCATATTTAAAGAACATTGTGTGAAAAAATGATGAGAAAAACGACATTTTTTGTTGAAATTAAGTATGCCTGAAAAGCACCTCAAATGCTCGATTTTGTTATCTTTGATATGTTTTTATATTTGTAGTTATGGAAGAAATATTTTTAATTAATATTTAGTATTGTTCTAGCATGTTGATTGACTTTTTTCATTGGCAAAAGTCGCCTAATTTACAATTGACTTTTAACACTAAAAATGAATGGAAAAATCTTAAGAACTGTATAAAAATAAAACTTGGAGAGTTTTTTGATCAAAATACTATACTCCTTTAGGATTATTTTGTTTTTATAAACAAAGTGTTATGTTTTTTAGTTTTACTTATAATATCGATTTATTGGTATATTTTTTAAATAAATACTGAAGATTAACGAAGGATATTGGATTAATTGATTGGCTAAGTCTAAGCTGTGTACATGAAGAAGCAGCTGGTGTCATAAGAAATTTAAGTAACATGACTCTAGGCTTCGATCGATGAAATCCTAAAATGAATACAGGACAATATCATGACTACATATCAAACAGCGATTGATGCAGTACGTGAATTAAAATCAAAATTCGGCAACACTTGGGCAGACATTAGCCCAGAAGATGCTGCTCGTATGCAACTTCAAAACCGTTTCAAAACAGGTTTAGATATTGCTAAGTATACAGCTGCGATTATGCGTCGTGATATGGCTGAATACGATGCTGATTCAAGCAAATATACTCAATCATTAGGTTGCTGGCATGGTTTCATCGCTCAACAAAAAATGATTGCTAACAAAAAATACTTCGGTACTACTAGCAAACGTTATATCTACCTTTCTGGTTGGATGGTTGCTGCACTTCGTTCAGAATTCGGTCCACTTCCTGACCAATCTATGCACGAAAAAACTTCAGTACCTGCTTTAATCGAAGAAATCTACACTTTCTTACGTCAAGCTGATGCAAAAGAATTAAATGACTTGTTCCGTGCTTTAAACAAAGCAAAAGAAGCGGGTGACTCTGCGAAAGTAGCTGAAATCACAGCTCAAATCGACAACTTCGAAACTCACGTTGTGCCAATTATTGCGGACATCGATGCTGGTTTCGGTAACGAAGAAGCAACTTACTTACTTGCTAAGAAAATGATTGAAGCTGGTGCTTGTGCGCTTCAAATCGAAAACCAAGTATCTGATGCAAAACAATGTGGTCACCAAGCTGGTAAAGTAACTGTTCCACATGCTGACTTCATCGCTAAGATCCATGCTCTTCGTTATGCATTCTTAGAATTAGGTGTAGAAGAAGGCGTTATTGTTGCTCGTACTGACTCTGAAGGTGCTGACCTTACTCAAAGCATCCCAGTAGTTAAAGAACCAGGTGACATCGCCTCTAAATATATTAGCTACTTAGACACTCAAGAAATTGATATTTCTGAAGCAACTGATGATGAAATCTTAATTAAACGTGATGGCAAGTTACACCGTCCAACTCGTTTAGCTTCTGGTTTATATCAATTCCGTGAAGGTACTCAGATTGACCGTGTTGTACTTGACTGTATCACTAGCCTTCAAAATGGTGCTGACTTACTTTGGATCGAAACTCCGACTCCAAACGTAAAAGAAATTGCACACATGGTTAACCGTGTTAAAGAAGTGGTTCCAAATGCGAAGCTTGTTTACAACAACAGCCCATCATTCAACTGGACTTTAAACTTCCGTCAACAAGCGTATGACCGTTGGGTTGCTGAAGGTAAAGATGTATCTGCTTACGACCGTGCTAAATTAATGAGCGCTGAGTACGACAACACTGAATTAGCTGCTGATGCTGATGAAAAAATCCGTACTTTCCAAGCAGACGCTGCGCGTGAAGCTGGTGTGTTCCATCACTTGATCACACTTCCTACATACCACACTGCTGCTCTTTCTACTCACGAATTGGCACAAGGTTACTTCGGTGATCAAGGTATGTTAGCTTATGTTGCTGGCGTACAACGTAAAGAAATCCGTGGCGGTATCGCATGTGTGAAACACCAAGCAATGGCTGGTTCAGACATCGGTGATGATCACAAAGAAATCTTCGCTGGTGAAAACGCACTTAAAGCTGGTGATGACTCTAAAAACACAATGAACCAATTCTCAGCTCACTAAGAATTGACTTCATAAAAAACCGCTCAAATGAGCGGTTTTTTTATTTATATTGAAAAAATTTATTAGTCTTCTTTTTTCAACACATAATGTTCAGCCAAAGAACCTTCAACTTTTTTACCTTCCATGTCTAATGCAGTAGCAGTATTCTCACCAATAAAGAATTTACGGTTTTGAGCTTTATCATCTAAGGTAATAACAGAAGTATTGTCTTTATCGAAAGCAAACTTACCGTGTGTTTCAAATGGGTTTGTATCACCTTTACCTAAATAAGTTTCATTCAACTCATAAGTTTTATCATCTTTTAATTTTAATTCAGTTTTGATGCCTTCACAGTCTGCGCAAGGAAGTGTTCCTTTGTATTTACCATTCCAGTCGAGAGAGTTCTCTGCTGTATGTTCAGTATCTACGGCAACAGCATTACTTGCTTCAGTAGTTTGTACAGGGGTAGATGCATCAGAAGTTGTCTCTGTTTTATTTTCGTGTTTATTACATGCGACAAGGAGAGTACTCATAAGTGCAATTGCTAATAATGATTTTTTCATAATGACCAAAACCTCAAAATAAAAAATAAAAAGTATTTAAAGCCTAGAAAAAAAGAAAATAAAATAAAAGCGTTACTATGTTGCTTAATTTTATCAAAAGGTAAAGTGAATGCTTATTAGGAACCTTTTAATAGTAATTTTTAAAATTAAGTTGGTGGGGTAGAGGTATCCATTCGGGCGATTTAATGGATACCTGTTTTTAATTATGGCTGTGCAGAAACTCCACCTAGAGAGTCGCATGCTGCTTTATAAAGTTCATATTGCTTCTTTACCACTTCATCTAAAGGCATAGCGAATAATTCTTCACCCTCTTTATAACTTTCTACATAAGTGGTCGCTTTATCTTTACTCACGGCTAAAGTTTGTTGGTAATAAGAATTGATAGAGCTTGTAGGCATTTCACTGGTTTCAACATTTTTACATTGAAAATTATTTAATAGTTTTTCTGCACGTTTGAGCTCACTAGATTGGCCAAAAATACACCCAGTTAAAAATACAAAAGGTACTAACACGAAAAAGATTTTCATGGAAAAAATTTATAAGAGCGAGGATGGGCGCTATTGTATAAATAATTCCATGCTTTACTGTGGTTTTATGTTAGACATTGACTATTTTTTAACTCATTAAAATAAAAAAATTGTTTCTAAGTTTGTAATGACCTCTTTTTGTATTTGGTGCATATTTTGCTTACTAAAAAAGCCATTATTAAAAATGAGCCAAAATGAATCGGATTCAGCAATTTTCTCAGACTTCTTTAGCACCATTTTGGTATGCACAATTAGAGCTTGGTTTTAGTTTTAAAAATTCTCGCACCATAATGAGTCATAGAAAACATCATGGCCCTGTTCGGGTGCAAAAAATGCTCTGGCCCGAAAAAACTGGAGTTTGCCACGCTATTATTGTTCATCCACCAGCAGGAATTGCAGGAGGGGATCATCTTACTTTCCAAATTGAAACAGCAGAGCAGGCACATGCAGTTATTACCACACCTGGAGCTGGGAAATGGTATAGAACCAATGGTAAACAGGCTTTTCAGCATATTTATCTGACTGTAAAAAATGACTCTATTTTAGAGTGGATGCCACAAGAAACGATGTTATTTGATGGTGCTGTAGCACATTCGGAAACACATATTCACCTTGAACAAACAGCAAGTTTTATTGGATGGGATATGCTGGTTTTGGGCCGACAGGCTCGAGCTGAGAATTTTGTTCATGGAAGTTATCACAATCAATTTAAGTTATGGCGTGAGAATAAATTACTAGTTGCCGATACTTTATATTTTGAGGGGGGAGATCGCTGGTTAAGCTCATGTTTAGGAATGAATAATCTGGCTGTAATGGCAAGTTTCTGGGCTGTACCGCCAGCAAAATTCCGTTCTTCATTTTATTTAGAGCAACATATTGAACTCATTCGTGAACTCATTATGCGTATGGATGTGCCTGTGACTTTGACGTTACTAGAAGATGTGCTGTGTGCGCGGTTTTTAGGAAATGATGTGCGAGTTTGCCATGATGCTTTCGCGGCTATAAGAGCAAGATTAAGACGGTATTGGTTTGATTTAGATGAGGAATTCCCAAGAATTTGGAAAACTTAATTTACGTTAAATTGCGTATTTTAAAAACGATTAAAACAAGTATGCTGCTTTTGAGCACGCATTTTGCTTAAAGAAAACTAGATGCTATTAGGAAAGAGATATGGAACTCAATCCAACAGAAAAAGATAAGTTACTCATTTTTACCGCAGGTTTGGTGGCTGAGCGTCGTAAAGCACGAGGTTTAAAGCTGAATTATCCAGAAGCTGTTGCGTTTATTTCGGCAGCCTTACTTGAAGGTGCTCGAGATGGAATGACGGTGAGTGAACTTATGCACTTTGGCACGACTTTATTAAAGCGTGAAGATGTTATGGATGGCGTAGCGGAAATGATTGCTGAGGTTCAGGTCGAAGCAACTTTTCCTGACGGTTCGAAATTAGTCACTGTTCATCAGCCAATAGTATAAAAGGAACGCTTATGATCCCCGGTGAAGTTATTACTCCAGACACTGATATTGAACTGAATGTCGGACGAGAAACTTTAAAAGTTGTGGTGGCTAATCTTGGCGACAGGCCTATTCAGGTGGGTTCACATTTTCATTTTTATGAAGCAAACGATGCCTTACAGTTTGATCGTGAGATAGCAAAGGGTTTTCGCTTAAATATTGCGGCGGGTACTGCGATACGTTTTGAACCAGGGCAAAGCCGAGAAGTGGAACTTGTTGCTTTAGCTGGTAAGCGAGAAGTATATGGTTTTGCTGGTCGGGTAATGGGGCGTTTGGATGAAAATGTTGATTAGAAAAGCAACGAAAGATGACACGGATAATATTGTTGCCATAATTGCTCCATATGTAGATCAAGTGATTGCAAATGATGAAGGGCGCTCACGCTTTAAACCAGAAGTCATACAAACAATTTTTGATCGAGAAGATATTCATTATTTTGTTGGAGAGATTGATCAACAGGTCGTGGGTATAGTCGCTTATATGGAACCCTCACATTTAATGCATTTTTTTATTAAAAAAACATATTTGAAACTAGGTCTAGGGCGACAACTTTGGGATTTCATAGAAGAAAAAATTAAAAATGAAAATATAGACGTTGAAAAAATTACGGTGAATTCAAGTTTTTATGCTCAAGATATCTATGAAAAATTTGGTTTTATTGTAAGTGGTGATGCTGCTGAAAAATGGGGAATCCGGTTTATCCCGATGACAAAATATTATGCTTTGCTATCAGAAAAATAAGGAACTAATCGTATGAAAATGTCACGTCGTGCATATGCTGAGATGTTTGGTCCAACGGTTGGAGATCGTATTCGACTAGCTGATACAGAACTTTTTATTGAGGTTGAACAAGATTTAACGACATATGGTGAAGAAGTTAAATTTGGCGGTGGTAAAGTCATTCGTGACGGGATGGGACAATCGCAACTTTTAGCTGATGAAGTTGCCGATACAGTCATAACCAATGCTTTAATTCTGGATTGGTGGGGAATTGTTAAAGCCGATGTAGGTTTAAAAAATGGCCGAATCTGGAAAATAGGAAAAGCTGGAAACCCCGATATTCAACCTGACATTACTATTCCTTTAGGTGCTGCAACAGAAGTGATTGCGGGTGAAGGGCAAATTTTAACGGCAGGTGGTATTGATACCCACATTCACTGGATCTGCCCGCAGCAGGTTGAAACCGCGCTGATGTCTGGGACAACAACAATGGTAGGTGGGGGTACAGGACCAGCAGCCGGAACTTCGGCAACCACAGTAACTCCAGGGCCTTGGCATATTGCGACCATGTTGCAGGCGATTGATGATTTGCCTATGAATATTGGCCTGCTAGGCAAAGGGAATTTGAGTTTACCTGACCCTATTCGTGAGCAAATTAAGGCTGGGGTAATTGGATTAAAATTACATGAAGATTGGGGCTCAACACCAGCAGCAATTGATAACTGCTTGAGTGTGGCAGACGAGTTTGATGTTCAGGTCGCAATTCACACGGATACTTTAAATGAAGGTGGTTTTTTAGAGGAAACCCTAGCAGCTTTTAAAGATCGTACCATTCATACGTACCATACTGAAGGTGCAGGTGGTGGACATGCTCCCGATATTTTAAAAGCAATTGGGCAAAGTAATGTCTTGCCATCTTCGACCAACCCAACGCGACCTTATACCATTAATACCATTGACGAGCATTTAGATATGCTCATGGTTTGTCATCATTTAGACCCTGCAATTGCTGAAGATATTGCTTTTGCGGAAAGTCGTATTCGCCGTGAAACTATTGCTGCCGAAGATATTTTACAAGACTTAGGTGCAATTGCCATGATGTCATCAGACTCGCAGGCGATGGGGCGCGTGGGTGAAGTCATTTTACGTACTTGGCAAACTGCCCACAAAATGAAAGTACAACGTGGCCCATTAGAGGGTGACAATGAGCTTCATGATAATAATCGGGTTAAACGCTACATTGCCAAGTATACAATTAACCCAGCAATTACCCATGGTTTAAGCCATGAAATCGGTTCGGTTGAAGTCGGAAAACTTGCTGATTTAGTGTTATGGAAGCCTGCGTTTTTTGGCGTAAAACCTTCCATGATTATTAAAGGTGGCATGATTGCAGCTGCACCGATGGGTGACATTAATGCTTCCATTCCAACCCCTCAACCTGTGCATTACCGTCCAATGTTTGGGGCTTATCCGCGTGGTGTGCATAACACTTGTATTACCTTTTTATCTCAAGCAGCAATTGATGAAAAAGTTGCTGAGAAACTAAATCTGAAAAAGTTAATTAGCCCATGTAAAAATACGCGTTCAATTACCAAAGCCGATATGAAACACAATACATATTGTCCAGTTATGCATGTGCATCCCGAAACTTACGAGGTACGAGCAGATGGTGAATTACTAACGTGTGAGCCTGCTGACGTGTTACCAATGGCACAGCGTTATTTCTTATTTTAATGAATTTTATAGAGGTGATTTGCCTCATTAACTTATATGAAAGAAATAAGTAAGGAGAGAAAAGCTAAATGAAAATTTACACCCAACGTCTTGAAGATATTTCTCCTGATCAGACATTTGAAACGGTTGAGCTAACGTTTGATACCCGTCAGAAATCACGTTTTCGAGCGGCTTTAGCAAGTGGCGTAGATATCGGTGCGGATTTGCCTCGTACTGGCATTTTGCGTAGTGGTTCATATATTGCAACGCAAGAGGGCGATGTATTGCGAGTTGATGCAAAACCTGAACGGTTAATGCAAGTTACTGCTCAGACTGAATTTGATTTGCTTAAAGCGGCCTATCATTTAGGTAACCGACATGTTCCATTAATGCTGACACCAACAGCTTTATATTTTGAGCCTGATCATGTACTTGCTGAAATGGTAGAAGGTTTGGGGCTTACTGTGACAGAAACCGATCATCCGTTCGAGCCTGAAAGTGGTGCCTATGCACAGCATAGCCATGATCATCGTTTAAGCCCAATCAAAGCTTTGCACCATGTCCATTCATAACGCAGCGCAATTACTTCAACTGCTGACACTGTCTTCGACGGCATTGCCAGTTGGAGCGTATTGTTATTCACAAGGTGTAGAAACAGCCATTGATATTGGCTTAATACACGATGAAAGCTCTGCCATTGCTTACTTTGAAGAAGTGCTTGAAATGTTGTTGGTACGCTTTGAGTTACCTGTACTTAAGCGTCTTATGCAACATTATGATGACTCAGACGAGTTCTTGACTTGGGCACATTTGTATAAGGCAAGCCGAGAAAGTAAAGAGCTACTTGCTGAATCTCAGCAACTCGCATTTTCTTTAAATGCATGGATTAAAGATGTTTTGAAAAAGCCAGTTGAGGTTAAAAAGCAGTTTGGTTTTGTACCTGTCTATGCACAGCTTTGTGGGCGTTTAGAGCTTAAAGATATTGATGTACTCACGGCGTATACCTTTACTGTTTTAGAAAATCAGGTTTTAGCAGCCGTAAAAACAGTCCCATTGGGACAAATGGCAGGACAAAGAATTTTGTGGCATTTGCATGGGCGAGTACCACACGCTGTAGAGAAGGCTTTAAAACTTAAAGATGAGCAACTGAGTAGTGCTTTACCTCGCTATGCCATGCTGAGTATGAAACACGAAACACAATATTCACGATTATTCAGATCTTAAAATTAGGAAATAAAAGGATAAAAATCATGACAGAACGTAGTCCATTACGAGTTGGAATTGGCGGACCAGTCGGTTCAGGTAAAACAGCACTTACGCTTAACTTATGCCGTGCCTTACGTGATAAATACAATATGGCTGTAGTGACAAATGATATTTATACCAAAGAAGATTCAAACTTTTTAACCCGTAATGAAGCGATGTCACCAGATCGTATTGTGGGTGTGGAAACAGGTGGTTGCCCTCATACAGCAATTCGTGAAGATGCCTCAATTAACTTGGCCGCGATTGATGATTTGTGTGAGAAATTTGATGGCTTAGAACTCATTATTATTGAAAGCGGTGGCGATAATTTGGCCGCAACATTTAGCCCAGAACTTTCTGATTTAACCTTGTATGTTATTGACGTGGCAGGTGGTGAAAAAATTCCACGTAAAGGTGGGCCGGGTATTACCAAGTCAGATTTACTGATTATTAATAAAACTGACCTTGCACCTATGGTTGGTGCAAATCTTGATGTGATGGACCAAGATGCGAAACGTATGCGTGGTGAAAAACCATTTTTATTTTCAAACATGAAAACACAAGATGGGCTTGAAGAAATTATTCAATTTATTGAGAAGCAAGGGCTGTTTAAAGCTTAAGGAGTAACTATGAATTTCATTAAAAAATGTAGTGTCGGGCTCCTTAGCATGTTACCTGTGTTAGCTATGGCACACCCGGGTCATGATCATGAGCATTCTGGATTTGTAGCAGGTTTTATTCATCCTTTTACTGGTCTCGATCATTTAGTGATGGCTTTAGGTTTTGGTATCTTATTATGGTCAGCAGCTAAACAATGGAAAATTGCCGGTGTCATTACTCTAAGTATTGCTTTGATTGTAGGCTTTTTAGTAGGTGCCCAAGGTCTAATACCAGAGAGTATCGCTGAATATGGGATTATTGCTTCTTTGATTGTTACAGCGATTGCATTATGGACAAAATCAAATCGGATATGGCCTATGGCTGCTGCTTTACTCGCAAGTTTTCATGGAGTAGCTCATGGAGTTGAGTTAGCACATGCAGGGCATATTGTTGCATTAGTAACTGGTATGGTTACCGGTATGGCACTTATTTATTGTGCTGGACTTGCATTAGGCGCAATATTTACACGATATGTACCTTATGGCAAAAAAATTATGGGTACCTGCGCAGCAATTGTGGCAGTCATTGGTTTAAGTTAATTAAAACCTTGCAAAAAAAGGTAGCTTTAAGCTACCTTTTTGAATTTGCAAAATAAAATGTGTGTAGAGAAAATTTTTTATACTGTTTTTACAGTGATCACTATGCTTTATAGTGGATATATTCAGGCTTATGATTTTTTTCAACCAGAAAGCGATGATTCTGCTTTATTAAATACAGATCAGTTGTTAGATCAATCAGATTTAAACTTGGAACAAAGGCGGTTGGCAATTGAGCATGATGATGAAATTAATAACTATAATGTGCTTAAAAACGAATTTTATTCAAATGAGTGTTGGGTGATTTATAATTATACAGCTTATGATACGGGGCAACTTCACAGCAAAAGCATCGCTGGTTTAACGAATCATATTAATATTCAAGATTTATCCATTTCAGTTGGGTATGGAGTTAACTATAGTGTTAATCCAAGACTAAAAATTGGTTATGAATATATTTCGAGTTTTCCTTACGACCGAGCTCAACTCATACGATTTTTTACGATCTATTTATTCTGAAATGCAAAATTAAAATAATCTAATTCAGATAAATAGATCAGTTAAAGTAATTCGTTATAAAAATTCTACATGATTAAATTTTCTGATAAAGACCTGCATGGACTGTACCAGCTTTAGTGGTTTTAACTTGTTGCCATGTTGCAGGAAGTTGAAGCTGAGATAAATCTCGGTCAGCTTCAACATAAATGTATCCATTCTTTTTAATATGTGAATCTGCCAAGTGAGCGAGCTCTTGCCATAGATCGAGACTATAAGGCGGATCTAAAAAAACTACATCAAATTGTTCTTTTAGGCGCGGTAATGCTTGTTGAGCAGTTGCATTAACTAAATGACAATTTTGCGCTTTTAAAAGCTGGATATTCTCTTTTAAAAATCGTGCTTGAGTCTTATCAGGTTCAATCATATAAACAAATGCGGCACCGCGCGAAAGTGCTTCAAAGCCTAATGCACCAGAACCTGTACAGATGTCGAGAACCTGAGCATTTTGAATGTCCCACATGAGCCAATTAAATAACGTTTCACGGACACGATCTGGGGTTGGTCTTAAACCCTCAATACTGGCAAATGGCAAAACTCGTCTTTTCCATTCGCCCCCAATAATGCGCAACTGATTTTTCATTATTCATCGATCTCATTTGTAGCAGGGCGAGCAGGAGCAGCTTGTGGAGCAGATGTTGCTGCTGCGGTAGTTGTAGCAGCTGCTGGAGTAGAGCTAGCTGTTTCGCCGCCACTTGGAAGCTCGCCCGGTTTAATTCCGGCTGTCATAAGGCCACCATTAACTTGATGGTTGGCTGGACGAATTGGATTTTTATTGCGGGTTAATAACCAGTAATCAAATATTGGCTTAGCAAGTTGAGCTGCGGAACCACCATGACGACCATTTTCCCAAATGACCGCAATAGCAATTTCTGGTTTATCGGCAGGTGCAAACCCAACAAAAAGACCATGGTCAAGTTGGCGTTCACTAAGCGCAGCTTCGTTGTAGCGTTTACCTTGCGCGATACTCTTAACCTGTGCCGTACCTGTTTTTCCGGCAATTTGATAGAGCGATGTACGGATACCACGTCCAGTACCTGATTGAATTACATCAATCATGGCTTCTCGCATTTTTACCCAGTCTTCGTCTGTACCGTTGAAATTAATTTTTCCATCAGGCGCATTACGGACTGTAAAAGGTTTTGCACCATGCGATGCACGTAAAACATGTGGAACTACATGAGAGCCGTGATTCGCTGTAATAGCAGTTGCCATTGCAAGTTGTAATGGAGTTGCAGTAAATGCACCTTGACCAATACTGACGGAAATTGTTTCACCTTTCATCCATTTAGTTTTGCGTGTACGCATTTTCCATTCTGGACTTGGGTATAAACCTTCACTTTCACTTGGTAAGTCGACACCTGTTTTTTGACCAAAGCCAAATTGGCGCATCCATTGGTTCATCTGGTCGATGCCCATTTGATTTGCCAAAATATAAAAATAGGTATCGCAAGACATGATAATCGCTTTATGCATGTTCACGATGCCATGACCAGTTTTTTTCCAGTCACGGAATTTATGAGAGTCTCCAGGTAAATGGAAGTAGCCCGGATCGGAAATAGCAGTAGACCAGTCGACAATACCATAATGTAAACCACCCATCGCTTCCATTGGTTTAATGGTCGAACCAGGAGGGTATGCCCCTTGAACAGCACGGTTATAAAGAGGTTGATCGATGTTGTCACGTAGCGAGCTATAATCTTTATGATTAATGCCCGTCACAAATAAGTTTGGGTTAAAGCTTGGACTTGAAACCAACGCAAGAATTTCACCTGTACGTGGGTCTATCGCAACAATTGCACCACGGCGTCCAGCAAGTTGCTGTGATGCTACGACTTGTAAACCATAATCTAATGATAAGTACAGGTCATTACCGCGAGTTGGGTCTTTACGTCCTAAATGGCGCAATACATTACTATGAGCATCTGCTTCCACAGATTCATAACCCGGTGTTCCATGAAGTAAATCTTCGTAACTTTTCTCTACGCCGATTTTACCAATCAGGTTTGTTCCAGCGTATAAATCTTTATCAATACTTTTTAATTCTTTATCGTTAATACGGCCCACATATCCAATCACATGAGCAAACAACTCACCATGCGGATAATAGCGCGTCATTTGGGTTTCAATTCTCACCCCAGGGAATTTGTATTTAACTTCACTAAACTTGGCAATATTTGTCTCGGTTAAGTTCAGCTTAATTGCTACGCGTTCAGTTTTACGCGCCGTTTTAATACGGCTTTTAAAGCGGTCTACATCTTCTTGAGTCAGCTCTAAAATGGGTTGTAATTGTTCAATAACCGCATCCGGATCTTCAACATCAGCCTTACTTAATGTTGCGGTAAAAACAGGATAGTTATCTGCTAATAAAACGCCATTACGGTCATAAATATAACCACGAGCAGGGGGGAGAGGTTGTAAGCGAATACGGTTTTTATCCGATGCGGTCGAGAACTCATCGTAATGAAAAATTTGTAGATAGGCGTATCGGCTTGCTAATACTAATAGACAAATAATCACAAGACCTACGGCAAAAAATATACGACCTCGATAAATGCGCTTTTCTTGCTGGATATCTTTTAAAGGAAAGTGCTGTTTCATACGGATCGACTTAATGACATAGGATGAGAAAAATAGCTGCTTATTCTAACGCAAGCGCAGTTAAAATATTGCATAATTTTCAAAGTTTCAGTGAAGAAACAAATTGGCTTTTTTGACTTTGTAGACAACAAAATTGTAGAGTCTTGTATATAAGAAGCAAAATAATTCTGTTAAAGTCTCTCATTCAATAGAATAGGGTTGTTCTCACCATACGATTAGGGAAAATGGAGAAAATAATGAGAAAAATTTATCCCTTACTTGCAGTTTTGACAGTAAGTAGTTGGGCTCATGCTCAAGATTATTCATTTCTTCCAGAAGCAAAATTAGCAGATCATAAAGCAGCAACTTGGAATGTAGGCGCAGGTTTTACTCAAAAATTGTTACATCTCAATGGTGAGTGGGTAAATCCTTATGGGATTGCTTATGCAAAAGTTGGTGCATTTTTAAATGGTGATAAAACTGCCGGTGGACAAGTCGGATTTCGCTATCCTTACTACCTTACCGGAACTGATAAGAATGGTTACTATATTGGCTTTTATGCTGGACATCTTGATAGCAAATCTGTAGACGGAGATTATAAATCTCGTTTAGGTGCTGGCGTCGATTTGGCATATGTATTGTTGAATTCAGAAAGGATTAGTACCTTTAGTGTGGGTATTGGAGCAGCTGAAAAATTAACTGATCAAAATGGAGCCGTTGCTGCCAATACAAAACCGCAAATACAATTTTCTTATTCTCTAAGTTTTGGTTTATAAAACAAAGCAGCTTATCGTTAACTCGCCATAAGCAGAGCACAAATAAATACGAGAGTCTTACATGTTAGAGTACGTCAGCGGATTGTGGCAGACCTTTTTACACAGACCTGATTTTTGGGCCGTTTTGAGTATCATTCCGGTCACTGCCTTTGTCACATGGGCACATGTGTGGATGGCTTTAAAAATGGTGTTTTACCCAATCAAGTTTTGGGGATTCCATTTAGGACCTTTACCAGTCGGCTGGCAAGGTATTGTGCCACGTAAAGCAGGGCGTATCTCAGGAATTATTACCGATAATACTCTATCTAAGTTAGGCTCTTTACGTGAGTTTTTAGAGGCAATGGACCCTGAAGACATGGCACGTATTATTGGTGAACAAGTCGGATTTGAACTTGAGCATTTGATTGATGAAGTGATGATCGATCGTAATGCAGTGCTTTGGGAAAATTTACCTTATTCGATTAAACGCCGTATTTATGCTCAAGCACATAAGCAGTTACCAGGTGTGCTAAGAGAATTAGTAACTGAACTGACCATGAATGTCGAGTCACTGGTTGATATGCGTGAAATGGTGGTGAGCCAAATGGAAGGTGACCGCCGTTTAATGGTACGTATGTTTTTAAAAGTTGGGCAAAAAGAAATCAACTTTATTTGGCATATTAGTGCTCTAATCGGGATGTTCTTCGGTATTTTCCAGATGGTTGTCTGGTTTGTTGTACCTTGGCATTGGACGGTACCATTTTGGGCATCTATTTGGGGCTTTTTAACCAACTGGATTGCAATCTGGATGGTATTTAACCCAATTGAGCCACATTACGTTCGTTATCCGCAAATATTTAGATTAACCAAAGATCGCAAGTTCCCTTGGATTGTGCCTGTTTTACGAATCGGTACCTATAATTTCCAAGGTGCTTTCATGAAGCGTCAAGAAGAAGTCTCTGAAGTCTTTTCTAGTGTAGTGACAGAAGACCTAATTACGTTAAAATCGATTATGACAGAAATGATGTACGGTTCACGCAAGGACAAAACACGTCGTATTGTTAAACGTCATATTAACGAAATTATGGAAACTCCACTTGTTCGTACATCTTTACAGCTTTCTTTGGGCCCAAGAGAGTACGCAAGATTAAAGACGGACTTGATTGATCGTTCAATTGAAATTACGATGGGACCCGTATGTGACCCTGCACTGAATGCAAGCCGGGCACAGAAGATTTTTCAAATGTTTAAAGAGCGTATTCGTGAACTGACACCAAAAGAGTTTCAGAATTTGTTACGTCCAGCATTCCAAGAGGACGAGTGGATTCTTATTGTACTAGGTGGGGTAACCGGATTTATTGCTGGTACAATACATTTGTTTGTGGCTTTCTTATAATTCGAAGTCGGGCAGGATCTATCAGGATCAACGAAATTAAATCTGCCAGACCTCACATTCATTGTTTTAAATGAGGATGTTTTTTATGCGCATTATCTTACTCGGACCACCTGGGGCAGGCAAAGGTACTCAGGCTCAGTTGATCTGTAAGCGCTACAATATCCCACAAATTTCAACCGGTGATATGCTCCGTGCTGCAATTCGTGAAGGTACTGAATTAGGTTTAAAAGCTAAAAGTGTAATGGAATCTGGCGGTTTAGTTTCAGATGAACTCATTATTGGTTTAGTAAAAGAACGTATTGCTCAACCGGACTGCGTGAATGGTTGTATTTTTGACGGCTTCCCACGCACGATTCCTCAAGCAGAAGCATTGGAAAAAGAAGGCATCAGCATCGATCACGTGATTGAAATTGATGTACCTGACGAAGAAATCGTAAAACGTCTTTCTGGTCGCCGTCAGCACCCAGCTTCTGGCCGTGTTTACCACACTGTATACAATCCACCTAAAGTGGAAGGTAAAGATGACGAAACTGGTGAAGATCTTGTTCAACGTCCAGATGACCAAGAAGAAACCATCCGTAAGCGTCTAGCGTCTTATCATACTGAAACAGAGCAATTAGTTGGTTTCTATCAAGGCCGTGCTGCTTCTGGTGAAAATGCGCCAACTTATGACAAGCTTGATGGCTTGCGCACTATTGAAGATGTACAAAAAGATTTGTTCAACATCTTAGACAAATAATTTAATATTATTTGTGATAAAGAGCCCTCTTTATGAGGGCTCTTTTCTTTCATTGAGTGCGGGAGAACGATATGAAAATCATTTTGTTTTTAGTGGTATTGCTGAGTCTGGCACTATTGTTATTTTTACTATATCAAAGTCAAAAAATGTTGCGTCATGTGCAGAAACAACAGGCTTTGGAAAATAAAAAGAACGGACGAGAACGTCAACTACATCCCAAATTGCAGCAGCTTAAAAAACCTCAGGATTAACTGAGGTTTTTTGTTGGAATTGCTTTTGTGGCGCCAAATTCAAAGCGGTCTGGCCAGTTACATACATCAGCAACAACACACTCGAAACATTTCGGTTTACGGGCAATACAGCAATAACGGCCATGTAATATCAGCCAGTGGTGTGCATCTATAATAAATTCTTTTGGAATTACCTTAACTAAACGGTGTTCAACTTCAAGAACATTTTTACCTACTGCTAAGCCAGTACGATTTCCCACACGGAAAATGTGTGTGTCGACAGCCATAGTTGGTTGCCCGAATGCTGTATTTAAAACCACGTTGGCTGTTTTACGACCTACACCTGGTAAAGCTTCCAAGTCTTTTCGATTACTTGGAACTTCGCCGTTAAATTGCTCCATTAAAATCTTACAGGTCTTAATAACATTTTCAGCTTTCGCGTTATAAAGGCCAATGGTCTTTATATATTCTTTTAAGCCGTCTACACCTAAGTTATAGATTTTTTCAGCAGTATTGGCGACAGGATAAAGCTTATCTGTTGCTTTGTTTACGCTAACATCGGTTGCTTGTGCCGATAACATGACGGCAATTAATAATTCAAAAGGTGATGAATATTTTAATTCGGTTTCTGGAGAAGGTCTTTGTTCACGAAGGCGTTCAAAGAAAATTTGAATCTGCTTTTTCGTCATGTTTTTGACGGCCATTCAGACCTCCTGTAATTGAATGAGTTGCTGTTGTAGTTCATCAAGTTGAAGACGTTTTTTTGCATCTTCTCGAACACTGAGCTGCTTTTCCAACTTTTTAATTTGTGTGCGAATTTTAGCTAATTCAATCGTAGTTTTTGCATCATTTACAACCGCTTCTTTTGGCTTCTCAATGATTTGAATTGAAGGTAAATCATCAAGTGCTTGAGAAAACTGTGCAAAAAGTTGTGTATCGATTTCAGCGCGTACAACAGGCCCTTTACGATGTATACGACGTTTTTCTTCGCGTTGAATATGCGCGTAGTAACGTTGTCTTAAATCATCTTGCTCTGCAATGCGCTGTTGTTCGTTCGGCAAAGCTTGAGTGTCTTCGACCAGATCAATACAGTCAACTGGGCAGGGTGGAATACATAACTCACAACCTGTACACAAATCAGTCAAGATGGTATGCATGAGCTTACCACTACCAATAATGGCATCTACAGGACAAGCATTAATACATTTTGTACATCCGATACATTCGTCTTCGCGAATAATCGCTTTCATGCGTTGCGGGCGTCCATCGGCTTGTACAGGCCAGACACTTGTTTCAGCAGGTAACGATGAACGATTTAATAATTTTGCGAGCGCATCTGCCACTGGCTGTCCACCAGGAACACATTTATTTGCTTCTTCACCTTCAGCAATGGACTTTGCGTAAGGTAGACAGCCGTCACGGTGTCCACATAAACCACATTGTGTTTGTGGTAATAACGCATCAATCTCGCGTATGAGAGAAATAGATGGATTCATAGAGGAAAATAGCTTGCTTAAAACGATGCGATAATGAAGAAAAACCTAAGTAAGGTCAATGGATTTTAACGAATTTATTGGCTTTTTGATTGACCTAAAATGTAGCTAATATTGCACAATAATAGATCAATAAAACTGAAAAGATAAATGACTATTTTTGATTTTTAGATAGTTTTTCTAAAATTAAGTTTATGATAATTAAGTAAAATAAAATAATTTAAAATAACTATTGTTAAAATTGATGGAAAGGGATTTAATATTTTGCTGCTAAATGATGCATTTTAAAATGTATTGCACCAATTTAATTCATTACTATGCTGAGGACCGTGCATTGAAATATAACAATCTGAATGAATTCCTGAATTACGTGCAAGCGCGTGATCCGCATCAACCTGAGTTTTTACAAGCTGTCGAAGAAGTCATGACAAGTTTGTGGCCATTCATTGAAAAAAATCCGGAATATGCAGAGCAGGGATTGTTAGAGCGTTTGGTTGAACCTGAGCGTGTGATTCAATTTCGTGTTTCATGGATGGATGATCAAGGGCAGACTCAAGTAAACCGTGCTTTCCGTGTTCAATACAATTCAGCAATTGGTCCATTCAAGGGCGGTATGCGTTTCCATCCGTCGGTCAACCTATCTATTTTAAAATTTTTAGGATTTGAGCAAACTTTTAAAAACTCACTGACTACTTTGCCGATGGGTGGAGGAAAAGGAGGTTCAGATTTTGACCCTAAAGGTAAATCTGATGCTGAAATTATGAGGTTCTGTCAGGCACTCATGATTGAGCTTTACCGTCATTTAGGTCCCAATACCGATATTCCAGCTGGAGATATTGGCGTGGGTGCGCGTGAAGTAGGCTACATGGCTGGCATGATGAAAAAGCTCAGTAATGACACGGCATGTGTATTTACTGGTAAAGGAATTTCATTTGGCGGTAGCTTAATGCGTCCGGAAGCAACAGGTTATGGTACGGTTTATTTTGCAGAAGAAATGCTAAAAACACGTGGGCTATCTTTTGCTGGTAAAACTGTTTCAGTATCTGGTTCTGGTAACGTTGCGCAATATGCGGCAGAGAAGGCAATGTTCTTAGGTGCGAAAGTGGTTACCTTGTCAGACTCGAACGGTACTGTTTATCTAAAAAATGGCTTTACAGATGAGTTGCTTGCTGAGGTCATGGAGCTGAAAAACGTTAAGCGTGGGCGTATTTCGGAGTTTGCTTCTAAGCATGGTTTTGAATATTTTGAAGGTAAAACCCCTTGGCATATTCCTGTAGATATTGCTTTACCATGTGCTACACAAAATGAATTAACAGGCGAAGATGCTAAAACACTTATTGCTAATGGTGTCATTTGTGTAGCTGAAGGCGCTAACATGCCATCTACACTTGAGGCAGTTGAGCATTTTATTGAAGCTAAGATTTTATATGCCCCTGGTAAAGCATCTAATGCAGGTGGTGTGGCAACTTCTGGCTTAGAAATGTCCCAAAATGCAATTCGTTTGGGCTGGACACATGCTGAAGTCGATGAACGCTTACATGCAATTATGAAAGATATTCATGCCAACTGTGTTAGATATGGTACAAAAGAAGACGGTACTGTGAACTATGTAGATGGTGCCAATATTGCCGGCTTTGTAAAAGTTGCTGATGCGATGCTTGCACAAGGTATTTATTAAAATATAGAAATAAAAAATCCGATGCTTATGCATCGGATTTTTTTAGTCTAAAAATTATTTTTTAGGCTTTTTAACCATTTCTTGCTCTACAATCATATCTAACACATCTGCTTGGCTAGATTGATCAGCTGCTGGGTTTTTCACTTCAAAACGTTTTACACGTAAGATTACGCGTTGGTTTGGATTGTGTTCAAAACCTTCGATTTGACCATAATATAATGACCAGTTTTTGTCGGCATAAGTTTTTACGCCTTTGTCATCATATTTAACTTCACGAACTTGCAAACAAGTTTGTGGCGCAACACCCGTACAAGATTTAGTTTCTGGTGCTACTTCAAGGAAAACAGTTTTACCTTCAGACTGGTATTTTGCTTCAGGTGTCATTTTACCTGTGAAAGTATATTTCTGACCTTGAGCATCAAGGATTGTTAATGTTGGTTGATCAGCATTTGTCGTATTAAGCTCAAATGGAATCGCACGTTTTTGGAACAGGCTACTAGAGAATTGTTCCTGTTTCATTAACGCAGGTTCACACGCCATCATTGTCGACATGACATCAGCAGTTACGATAGTATTGTTTTCAACTTTCCAAGTTGTACCTTGGCGGTTACAACCTGTTGCGATAGACAAACGGTCGTTTGTGAAGTTAAGAACGATCGGCTTTTTAGTATTTTCAGGTTGATATGCCCATGAATAATCAGTTAAAGCTTGAGTATTAGTTGCTTTTACGCCTTGGAAAATATGCTTTTGACCTGCTTTATCTGTCACGCTTAAGATTACCTGACCATTGCTATTACTAATTTCGATTGGCAATTTTGCTTCACTAAAGATGCTATTAGACAATTGTTCTTGTTTCATTAAATCGTCTTGGCAAGCCATCATTGTCGATGCGAGAGGAGAGGTTACAAGTTGGTTGCCTTCAACTTTCCAAGTACCACCTTGACCATTACAACCTGTGTTAATTGCTAATTTACCATCTGCATTAAAATTAAGAACAAGTGGCTTAGAAGCTTTTACATTTTGATAAGTCCAAGCATATTCATTTAAAGTTGCTGCAAGATTTTGTTGTTGCTCAGATACAATTGGAGCTTGAGTATTTGAAACTGTTTGACACGCCATCAAAGAAAAAGGTAACAACGCAAGAATTAAATATTTAATTTTCATTTAAAAAACTTCAAGTAAAAAAACAACAGCACTAAGCTTAAAACATTCTTAAAAAAATAAAATGTAAACATATGATTGTTTCGGTTTTTAAAATGTATAAGTTTGTAAATTATTCGAATTTTTAATAAAAATAGTGGTATACCCCGCAAAAACGGGGTATTTCCTAAAAATTAATCAAAACGGTATATATCCATACCTAACGAGCCCATTGTGAAGCTGCTATGAACAATCGTAAAACGATGGCCAGTTCCCATTGCAAAAAATAACGGTGCAAAATGTTCAAGAGTTGGATGATTACGTTTTATATAAGGTAATGATTGCCATTCCAACACGCCATCGTAATCTTGATGAGAAAGTTTATTAACAACAGTATTTCTAAACGTTGAAGCCCATTCAGGAACTTTTGAACTATCACCTTGCCATGACAATTCAGCAAGATTATGGGTAATACTTCCAGAACCAATCAGTAAAATTTGCTTTTCACGTAAAGGCGCAAGTGTTTGCCCAATTCTATAAATTTCTTGTGCGCTTAAGCTCATTGGTAAGGAAATCTCAACAACAGGAATGTCTGCATCTGGATACATATGTAAAAGAGGCATCCATACACCATGGTCGCGAGGGCGGGTACTATTGGCATGAGCAACGAAGTGAGCATCTGCCAACAACTTTAAGATTTCTTCGGCAAGTTCTGGTTGACCTGGTGCGCTATAGCGAATCTCATACAACTCTGGCGGGAAACCACGGAAGTCATGCCATGTTTCTGGACGTGTTGAACTACTTACTTCAAGCGCTTTACTTTCCCAATGAGCAGACATCACGATGATTGCCTTTGGGGTAGGTAGATTCACACTAAGGCGATGTAAGGCAGGGCCCACTTGTTCTGGATCAAGTGCAAGCATGGGTGAACCATGTGAAATAAACAGTCCGGGAAGGGTTTGTAGTTCCATTTCATTACACCTGAGTTGAAAAGCAGAATAATAGTCATTATGCCAAAATCAGGACATGTTAAAAGTATCCTGATTTCAACGGATTGTTCTTAAAATGAAACGTTTGTTCTTTTTATGCACGGTGGTAAGGATGATTATGATTAATAGACATCGCTCGGTAAAGTTGTTCGATTAATAAAACACGAACTAAAGGATGAGGCATGGTAAGTTTTGAGAGTGACCAATGCCAGGCAGCAGCTTTACGTACCTGATCAGACAAGCCATCTGGGCCACCAATAGCCAGTGCAACATCATTACCTTCAAGCATCCATTGTTTCATGGTGTCAGCCAGCTTTTCTGTACTAAGTTCGCGTCCGCCAACTTCTAAAGCAATAAGTGTCTCGTTGGGCTTTAAAGCATTTAAAATACTTTCACCTTCAATTTGGCAGTATTTTAAAATATCTGCTTCTGAGTCATTTTTGCCGCGTTTTGCCATTGGAAGTTCAATCACTTGAGTCTGAACGAAAGGTTGGATGCGTTTGAAATAATCTTCAAAACCAGTAAGTACCCAAGCAGGCATTTTTTGACCAATGGTCAGAATACGAATTTTCATGTGGTCTATTCAGTCAAAACAGCTGACGTATTATACCTGAGGAGACAATAACTGCGGGGGAGTAAGTGAGCATAAAAAACGCAGTCCAAAAAACAGTGTTGGACTGCGATCAAATGATCATCTGTCTGGAGTTCAGATGATCATAGAGAATAAAAACAAGGCTATCTGTAACATAAGATAGATAAGAGTAAATAATAAAATTAATCACTCTTACTTCTTATTATGAGGATGGTTGGATATTTTTCAATCAAATTATGTAACAAAAAAAAGAGAGCCGAAGCTCTCTTTTTTATTTTTTAATTAGTGACGTGCTGCTTTTGAGCCTTCCACCGGTTTTACAATCGGTGTTTTTGGTAAAGGCTTTGGCATTGAAGTTAATGCTAAAGGCAAGATCTCATCAATACTTTTCACAGCTTTGATTTCTAATCCTTCTTTCACATTGTCAGGGATCTCTGCCAAATCACGAACGTTATCTTGAGGAATAAAGACAAGCTTAATTCCACCACGATGTGCAGCAAGAAGTTTCTCTTTCAAGCCACCGATACGCATCGCACGACCACCAAGACTTGTTTCACCTGTCATCGCGATGTCTGGACGAATCGCAATACCAGTAAATGCTGATACAAGTGCAGTTGTTAATGCCAAACCAGCAGATGGTCCATCTTTTGGAGTTGCACCTTCAGGTAAGTGAACGTGTACATCAGTTTCTTCAAAACGAGATGCTTCAATACCAAGTTCATCAGCACGTGTACGTACTACAGTCATTGCTGCGGTAATTGATTCTTTCATTACGTCACCGAGTGAACCGGTTGTAATAAATTTACCTTTACCTTTAACAGCTGCAACTTCAATAGTAAGTAACTCGCCGCCTACAGAAGTCCATGCCAAACCATTTACACGGCCTACTTGTGCTTCATCTTCAGCAATACCAAAGTCAAATTTATGTGGACCTAGGTATTCAGGAAGATTGGCAGAGGTAACATCAAGCTGTAAGTTTTTAGATTTTTTACTTACGGCTTCTTTTACCACTTTACGCGCAATCTTAGAAACTTCACGTTCTAAACTACGAACACCAGCTTCACGTGTATAACGTTGAACAATGTCACGAATCGCTTCTTCATGAATTGTTAACTCTTTTGGACGTAATCCGTTGTTCTTAATTGCTTTAGGAACAAGGTAGCGTTCAGCAATGTTTACTTTTTCATCTTCGGTATAACCCGGTAGACGAATGACTTCCATACGGTCAAGTAATGCTTCTGGAATATTCATACTGTTCGCAGTACAAATAAACATTACTTCAGAAAGGTCAAGATCAAGATCTAAATAATGATCGTTGAACTTACTGTTTTGTGATGGATCAAGTACTTCAAGCAATGCAGAAGCTGGATCACCACGGTAATCTTGTGCCATCTTGTCAATTTCGTCGAGTAAGAACAATGGGTTCTTCACGCCAACTTTTGTTAAAGACTGCACAATTTTACCTGGCATCGCACCAATATAAGTACGACGGTGTCCACGAATTTCTGCTTCGTCACGTACGCCACCAAGCGCCATGCGAACAAATTCACGACCTGTTGCTTTAGCTACTGATTCACCGAGTGAAGTTTTACCAACCCCAGGAGGACCTACTAAACAAAGGATAGGACCTTTGAGTTTTTTCACACGTGATTGAACAGCTAAGTATTCAACAATACGGTCTTTAACATCATCAAGACCATAGTGGTCAGCATCAAGAATTTCTTGAGCTTTATTTAAGTTAATACTGACTTTACTTGCTTTGTTCCACGGCGTATCTAAAATCACTTCTAGATAGTTACGTACCACAGCAGCTTCACTAGATGCAGGCTGCATTGCTTTAAGTTTGCGGAACTCAGCTTCGGCTTTTTTACGTACGTGTTCAGGTAAATCAGCTTCAGCAAGACGTTTCTCAATTTCAGCAACGTCATCTTCAGCACCGCCATTCATATCGGAAAGCTCACGTTGAATGACTTTCATTTTTTCATTTAGAAAGTATTCACGTTGGTTCTTTTCCATTTGGCGTTTTACGCTGTCATGTAAAGTTTGCTCAATTTGCTGTTCAGCAGATTGATTCATCAAGTAGTTCATCAACTCTTGCAAATGAGCTTCAAACTCATCGTACTCTAAAAATTTCTGTTTAATTTCAATATTTAGAGGTACACGAGTTGCTACGAAGAACATCAATTGCAATAAGTCTTCGATTTTATTGGCAGCAGCTACCAGTTCACGTGCATTACGTAATTTTGCTTCTGCATATTGAGCAAATAGGTTACGTAACTCTTGTAAACGAGTTTCTTGAGTTGCCTTATCTACATTAATAGTCATTGGGCTTAAATCATGTTCAGCAGTCAAATAACTATCTTCATCGATAATTTTTGTGAGCTTAGAACGATGTAAGCCTTCAATAAGTACTTTAATGCAGTTTTCATCATTTTCATGATTAACTACTTGTACAATCTTAGCGACTGTACCGTACTGGTATAAATTGTCGTGATCAATTTCTTCTGTAAGCGAATCTTTTTGCGCAACTACAAATACTAAATTGTCACTGTTACGAGCCACATCAACTGCATTGATCGATTTTTCACGACCCACGAATAGCGCAATTTGCATGTGTGGATAAACCACCACATCACGTAAGGCTAATAGTGGTAATACACTTGGAACCTGAGGCTCTAAGTCAGTTTTTTCATTCATAATAAGTTCAGACATGGGCACTCCTAATGAGTGACAACGAGGTTGCCATGTTTTTTATAGTGATGTGTATTTTAAAAATTACAAGGGCATGACAATAGAAAATGTTGAAAAAAGGACTAATTTAGTCAACTTTTTTTTAAAAATGTTATGAATCAATAGATTAATTCTTAAGAAGAATGAAATTTTGTAGTGAAGCTGAGCATTTTTACTTAATAATTATACTTTTCCGTACAAGTAAGGCGGTCAGCTTTCAAAAAAACTTTATTTAGTTTTATTTTATAATAGGTATTTTTATTAAGTATATTTAAAATTTTATTTATTTTATAATTTATTATTAGTAGTATAAAAGCATTATTATTTATAATATACATGTGTATTTTAAATGGATGGTGATTACAGAATAATTATATTAATAGTAATATTTATTTTAGAGTTAATATTCTATTTTTAATAGAGTACAAGTGTATTTTAAAGAGTTTATTTCTTTATTAATTTTATAAAAAATAACCATATATTTAGAGTTATTATTCTATTTTAAAATAAATTTACAAATTATTAACACAATAGAGATAATATGATTTGCTTTTAAAATATATTAATAAATTCAAGTAATTAAAAATTAATCAATATTTTTGTTTTGTGAATTTTGTCTCACTTTTTCATAAATTTAAAGGATCTAATGTTTACCCCTTAAATTTATTCAATTAGGATGCCGCCTCTTTTTTTTGGTCAAATTTTTTTAAAAATGTATTTCTACATTTTTATTGACCTTTAATTTTGGTATTTGTCTGAGAAGTTTTATGAATAAAGTTTATAAGGTCATTTGGAATGCTTCAATTGGAGCATGGGTTGCAACATCTGAAATTGCAAAAGGTAAAACAAAGACTAAATCAAAAACTTTAAATGTATCAGCGGTAGTTTTAACAAGTGTAATTAGTTTTGCTCCAAATGCTTTCGCAGGGACAAATACCGAAGGGGGAGTAGGTCAAGGAACCTCTATTTCAGGTACAACTTCATGTCGTGAGGGGAATGCGAGTACAGCCAATGAAAAAGATGTTGCTATTGGTTGTGGAGCTCAAACACAAGACAGAATGGGCTCTAACATCGCAAACCGTAATAATCCTTATAATAATTCTACTGGTGCTTATGCTGGTGCAATGAAACAAGGCGGTGCGATCAGTGTGGGTACTGGCGCTGTAGTTGAGAAAGGTTTAGGTACCGCAATTGGTTCTTATGCGACAACTCAAGGTATTTCAGGCGTAGCAATTGGGACTGGAGCTTTGTCTTCTGGAAATACTGCTCTTGCACTTGGACGACAATCTGCCGCGACTGCTGATTTTTCTCAAGCCATTGGTAATGTTGCAGCTGCTACCGGTAAAGGCTCTTTAGCAATTGGTCACTCGGCAACTGCAGAAGGTTACCGTTCAATTGCAATTGGTTCGCCAGATATTGAAAATGCTGACCCAGTTGCGGGGCAAGCAGGTGCTGCTTACCAACCTAAAATGGCAACAAAAGCAACGGGTAGAGGTGGATCAGGAAATTTGAACAACACTTATAAGTGATATTTTGCTCCCCAAATGATGTTATAAACATCAATATATGGAGTATTTTATGGCACATAGACCAAGAAGAAATCATTCAAATGATTTTAAAGCTAAGGTAGCACTTGCTGCGATTAAAGCAGAAAAAACACTTGCTGAATTGAGTGCTGAATTTGATGTTCATCAAAACCAAATTATCGACTGGAAAAATCAACTGATTTCAGCTTCCTCGCAAGCTTTCGATCAATCAAAAGCTCCAACAGAACCACCCATCGATCTAAAAAAACTACATGCAAAAATCGGTGAGCAGGCATTAGAAATTGATTTTTTAGAAGGTGTGTTGAAGAAACTGGGCCGCTTCAACCACAAAAGTTAATCGATGACTCACTTCAGATTTCAGTATCTAAGCAAGCTCAGCTGCTGAAAGTCTCCCGTGGTTGTTATTACTATCGCCCAAAACCTGTGAGTGCATCAGATCTGAAGCTGATGCGGTGTATGGATGAGTTACATATGCAATACCCTTTTGCAGGTAGCCGTATGATGCGTGATTTGTTGAATCGTCAAGGACATCATATAGGACGACGTCATACACGTACTTTAATGAAGAAAATGGGCATTAATGCGTTATATTGCAAACCAAATTTAAGCCAGGCTAATCAAGCTCACCGCAAATATCCATATCTGCTCAAAGGATTGGCTATTCAGCGCAGTAATCAAGTGTGGTCTACGGATATAACGTATATCCCTATGGCAAAAGGCTTTGTTTATTTATGTGCTGTGATTGATTGGCATAGCCGCAAGGTACTTGCGCATAGAGTATCGATTAGTATGGAGGTTACATTTTGCATAGAAACATTAAATGAAGCTATTGAAAAATATGGTCGACCTGAAATATTTAATACAGACCAAGGCAGTCAGTTTACCAGTGATGCATTTATTGATGTATTGAAATCAAATGGCATTCAAATCAGTATGGATGGTAAAGGTCGATGGGTAGATAATGTGATGGTTGAACGATTATGGCGGAGCGTTAAATATGAAGAGGTGTATCTCAAAGCTTATAGCAGTGTCACAGATGCGAAAAAGCAATTGAGTGCATATTTTGAGTTTTATAATCTGAAACGACCTCATTCGAGTCTAGACAAAATGACACCAAATGAGTTTTACTATGATCAGCTACCCCAACAAAACAAGGTGGCTTAACTAGAGCGGAATATCACTTATAAATACGCTTTTAGTTGTTCAAACATGTGGGACCACCTCTGGGTAAAGACTCGATTGCTTTTGGGGGGGGTGCAGTAGCAACGGAAGAAAATGCTTTAGCGATTGGTGCATTTTCAGAGTCTAAAGGTAAAAAATCTGTTGCAATTGGTACAGGCGCAAAAGCACAAAAAGATAATGCGGTTGTAATTGGAGACCAAGCTGAGGCTACTTTTGATGGTGGTGTAGCAATTGGTAAAGGTGCCCGTTCAGAAGCAGAAAATAGTATTGCATTAGGTAAAGATTCAAAAGCAGTCCAAGCTACTGGTGAAAGTTTCTTAACTAAACAATCCGCTCCAACTGGTGTTTTATCAATTGGCGATGTGGGAAGTGAGCGCCGTATTCAAAATGTAGCAGATGGTGCAGCAGATTCTGATGCTGCCACTATACGTCAGTTAAAAGCAGCTCGTACTCACTATGTCAGTATCAATGATAATGGCCAGCAAGGTGGTAATTTTGAAAATGATGGAGCAACTGGACGTAATGCAATTGCTGTTGGGGTGAATACTTCGGCTACTGCTCGTGAGGCAATGGCGATTGGTGCATATGCACAAGCAGCAGGTTCTGGCGCAATTTCAATGGGAAGTAGCAGTCAAACAATTGGTCGTGGTGACGTTGCTATTGGACGTAATGCATCGACTAAAGGGGCAGAAGGAACGCCATCTGGCTATAGTAATCAGTCTATTGCGATTGGTGATCAGACGAAAGCAATTGGTGATCAGTCGGTAGCGATTGGTGCCGACGTGATTGCAAAAGGAAATTCATCAGTTGCGATTGGTGGCGATGATGTTGATAAAATCGCACGTGATGCTGAATTAAGTAAAACCTATACTGAAATTACTGGTGGAGTACTTAAGGCTGGCAGTTATCCAACTACGGAAGCTAATCATGGTTCAACTGCTGTTGGTGTTCAAGCGGTGGGTACAGGAGCATTCTCTTCAGCTTTTGGTATGACCTCTAAAGCAACTGGTGATGCTTCATCTGCTTTCGGTGTGATGTCTAATGCTTCGGGTAAAGGTGCTGCTGCATTCGGTGCTGTTGCACAAGCAACAGGTGATGGCGCATCGGCTATGGGTATTAACTCCTTAGCATCGGGTACAAATTCAACAGCAATTGGCTCTGGTAATACCCCAGGAGAAGGAGCGAAAGCGACGGGGAACAGCGCTGCAGCAATTGGTAGTGGTGCACAAGCAACAGGCGATAATTCAGCTGCAATTGGTAAAGGAGCTGAGGCTACAAACGAAAATGCTGCTGCTGTAGGCGGTGGTGCTAAAGCCAAGGGTAAAAATGCTGCAGCCATTGGTGGCGGTGCTATTGCCGATCAAGAAAATGCAGTTGCAGTTGGTCAAAGTGCTCAGTCATCAGTAGAAGGTGGTGTTGCTTTAGGCGCACGCAGTAAAGTAGAAGCTAAAAATAGTGTTGCTTTGGGTCAAGATGCTGTTGCAACTGAAGCGACAGGAAGTTCTTTCCTGACCAATCGTGATGCTTCTAAATCTAATGGTGTTATTTCTGTTGGATCAGCTGGAAAAGAACGCCGTATTACCAATGTAGAAGATGGCTCAGCTGACTCAGACGCAGTAACAGTACGCCAGCTTAAAAACGTTGATGGTCGTGTCACTCAAAATACAAGCAATATTGGTAAGAATGCCCAAAATATTACAAACTTAAATCAGAAGTTAGATGGTACAAAAACTGATCTAGGTAACCAGATTACCGAGACCAACACCAAGTTAAATACGACTAAAGATCAGTTAACAACTCAGATTAATGATACCAAGACCGAGTTAAACAACACGATTGGAAATACGAAAACTGAGCTGAATAGCAAAATCGACAGTACCAAGAGCGAGCTTGAAAACAAAGGTCTAAACTTTGCTGGCAATAGCGGAGCAGATGTCCACCGTAAACTTGGTGAGAAGCTCAACATTGTAGGTGGAGCAGCTGCATTAACTCCGGCGGCCAAGACCAGCGGTGAGAACGTTATTACCCGTACTACCAAAGATGGCATTCAGATTGAACTGTTAAAAGACTCGAAGTTTGACAGTGTCACTACGGGTAACACGACTTTAAACACAAATGGTTTGACGATTAAAGAAGGTCCAAGCATTACTAAAGACGGCATTAATGCGGGTAGTAAGAAAATTACCAATGTAGCTGATGGCGTCAACGCTAAAGATGCGGTGAATGTTGATCAGCTCACCAAAGTCAAAGAGAACCTAAATGGCAAAATCACTGATACCAATAATCAGTTAAATGATGCGAAAAAAGATTTGGGTAATCAGATCGCTGATACCAACAAAAATCTGAATGATGCCAAGAAAGATCTAGGTAACCAGATTACCGATACCAACACCAAGTTAAATACGACTAAAGATCAGTTAACAACTCAGATTAACGATACCAAGACCGAGTTAAACAACACGATTGGAAATACGAAAACTGAGCTGAATAACAAAATCGACAGTACCAAGAGCGAGCTTGAAAACAAAGGCTTGAACTTTGCTGGCAATAGCGGAGCAGATGTCCACCGTAAACTTGGTGAGAAGCTCAACATTGTAGGTGGAGCAGCTGCATCAACTCCGGCAGCCAAGACCAGCGGTGAAAATGGGACTGTTCTAAATTTTGTGTAAGTACTTAATTTTCATTTATCCTTCAGAGGATAATTACAAAAGGTACTTCACATGGATGAAGCAACAATCAAAAGTATGGCTGCCGAATTGGCTAAAGGTCTAAAAACACCAGAAGACTTAAACCAAATGACAGCAGTCTTTAAAAAATTCATGATTGAAACTGCACTCAATACTGAACTTTCAGACCATCTCGGTTATGAAAAGCATCAGCCCAAGAAAGGCTCAAATAGCCGTAATGGGTTTAGTTCTAAAACCATTACAACTCAAGATGGACAACTGGCTTTAGATATTCCCCGTGATCGAGAAGGTTCATTTGAGCCACAAATTATCAAAAAGCACCAAACACGCATCACCAGTATGGATGACCAAATCCTCTCACTGTATGCAAAAGGAATGACTAATAGGGAAATTGTAGCCTTCTTCAAAGAAATGTACGATGCCGATGTGTCAGCATCTCTCATCAGCAAAGTTACCGATGCTGTGATTGAGCAAGTGACTGAGTGGCAAAATAGAGCCTTAGATAGCCTTTATCCTGTTGTCTATCTTGACTGTATTGTTGTCAAAGTCCGTCAGCACTCCAATGTGATTAACAAGTCCGTATACCTTGCTTTAGGCATCAATATGGATGGGCAAAAAGAATTACTGGGTATGTGGATTGCTCAGACAGAAGGTGCCAAATTCTGGCTGTCAGTCATGACAGAGCTAAAAAATCGAGGAGTACAGGACATTCTTGTTGCCTGTGTAGATGGATTAAAAGGCTTCCCTGACGCGATAGCCTCTGTTTACCCTCATACTGATATTCAACTGTGTATCGTGCATGTTGTACGCAATAGCCTGAGATTTGTAAGCTGGAAAGACTACAAAGCTGTTACGTCGGGTCTGAAAGCGATTTATCAGGCAAGTACAGAGGAAAATGCTTTAAAATCCCTAGACATCTTCTGTGATCAATGGAATCACCAGTATCCCAAAATTGGAGAATCCTGGCGGGCCAATTGGGAAAATATCCGAACGATCTTTAGCTATCCAGCCGAAATACGTCATGCAATTTATACAACAAATGCGATTGAGTCGTTGAATAGCGTAATACGCCATTCAACGAAGAAAAGGAAAATCTTTTCATCTGATGACTCAGTAAAGAAGGTCATTTACTTAGCAACATCAAATGCTGCGAAGAAATGGACGATGCCAATTCAAAATTGGCGTTTAGCAATGAATTGGTTTACGATTCAGTTCGATGATCGATTAAAAGATCATTTATAAAAAATGGAACTTACACAAAATAATTTACAGGCTCGTGAAAATGTCATTACCCGTACTACCAAGGATGGCATTCAGATTGAACTGTTAAAAGACTCGAAGTTTGACAGTGTCACTACCGGTAATACAACTTTAAATACGAATGGCTTAACCATTAAAGAAGGTCCAAGCATTACTAAAGAAGGTATTAATGCTGGCGGCAAACAAATTACCAATGTTGCCGATGGCGTAAATGCTAAAGATGCAGTGAATAAAGGTCAGTTAGATGATCTTGCTGCCAAGCAAAATGCAACTGATGATGCAGCAGTGAAATACGATGATGCCAAAACCAAAGATAAAGTTACCTTAAAAGGTAAAGACGGTACGGTTTTAGATAACGTGAAAGCAGGCAACATTTCATCGACTTCAAAAGAAGCGGTAAATGGTAGTCAGATCCATAATATTTCAAACAGTATTAAAAACAGTATTGGTGGAAATACAGTTGTAAACCCAGATGGTAGCCTGACGACCAATAATATTGGTGGAACAGGTAAAAACAACATCAATGACGCAATCAAGTCTGTAGATGACAAAGTCACAAACGGTATTAAAGATGTTGAAAACAAAGGCCTGAACTTTGCTGCCAACAGTGGAGCAGATGTCCACCGTAAACTTGGTGACAAGCTTAATATCGTAGGCGGTGCGGATGCTTCAACTCCAGCTTCAAAAACAACCGGTGAGAACGTTATTACCCGTACTACCCAAGATGGCATTCAGATTGAACTGTTAAAAGACTCGAAGTTTGACAGTGTGACTACTGGCAATACCACTTTGAACAACAATGGTTTGACGATTAAAGACGGTCCAAGCATTACTAAAGAAGGTATTAATGCGGGTGGTAAACAAATTACCAATGTTGCCGATGGCGTAAATGCTAAAGATGCGGTGAATAAAGGCCAGTTAGATGATCTTGCTGCCAAGCAAAATGCAACTGATGATGCTGCAGTAAAATACGATGATGCCAAAACCAAAGATAAAGTTACCTTAAAAGGTAAGGACGGTACGGTTTTAGATAACGTGAAAGCAGGCAACATTTCAGCGACTTCAAAAGAAGCGGTAAATGGTAGCCAGATTCATAATATTTCAAACAGTATTAAAAACAGCATTGGTGGCAATACAGTTGTAAACCCAGACGGCAGCCTGACGACCAATAACATTGGTGGAACAGGTAAAAACAATATTAATGATGCAATTAGTGAAGTAAAAAATACTGCGACTAAAGCAAAAACGACTGTAACTGAAGGCGATAACATTGTTGTAAAACAATCTGTTAATAAAGATGGTAGTACTAACTACGAGGTAGCGACCAAGAAAGATCTAACTTTAGATAGCGTTACTACAGGCGATAGCATACTTACTAATAATGGCTTAACCATTAAAGATGGTCCAAGCATGACTAAAGATGGCATTAATGCTGGCGGTAAGAAAATTACTGATGTCGCGAACGGTGTAATTGCACAAAACTCTAAAGATGCTGTAAATGGCGGTCAGGTTCATAACATCTCAACAAGTATTAAAAATAGTATTGGTGGAAATACAGTTGTAAACCCAGACGGTAGTCTGACCACTAGCAACATTGGTGGCACGGGTAAAAATAATATCAATGATGCAATCAAGTCTGTAGATGACAAAGTCACAAATGGTGTAAATGACTTGACCCAAAAAGGGCTGAATTTTGGTGCAAATGACCAGAAAGCAACTCAGGGTAAAGCTGTCCATCGTAAGCTTGGTGACACCATTAATATTGTGGGTGGGGCTAATCCAGAAACTGCTGAAGATAAAACCAGCGGTGAAAACATTATTACTCGTACTACACAAGATGGCATCAAAATCGAGATGCTAAAAGATGTGAAGTTCGACAGTGTAAATGTTGGTGGTCATGTCTTGAATCAGCAAGGTCTTATCATTAAAGGTGGTCCAAGTATTACAGTAAACGGCATTAATGCAGGTGGTAAACAAATTACCAATGTTGCAGATGGTGTTAATGCAAAAGATGCAGTGAACAAAGGCCAGTTAGATAAGCAAATTAATGAAGTTAAAGATCAAATTGGTAAAGATATTGGCAAACTTTCTGATCATGCGGTGCAGTATGACAAAGATAAAAATGGCAATGTCGACAAGAACTCAGTCACTTTAGGTGGTGGAGATAAAGGTACCAATCTGAAAAATGTAGCTGATGGTAAAGTTGCTGAAGGTTCTAAAGACGCCGTAAATGGCGGACAATTATGGAATGTTCAAAATCAAGTCGATAAGAACTCGAATGATATTAAGAACATTCAAAACAACATCGACAACATTTCTAATGGTAAAGCCGGTTTAGTTCAACAGCAAAAACCAAATGGTGAAATCACGGTCGGTAAAGACACAGGTGGTACTAGCGTAAATATGGCTGGTAAAGACGGTGATCGAGTTGTTCAAGGTGTCAAAGATGGCGAGATTAAAGCTGGTTCAAACCAAGCTGTAAATGGTGGTCAGATTCACAATATTTCAAACAGTATCAAAAACAGTATTGGTGGAAATACAACTGTTAATAGTGATGGTTCAATTACGACTAAAAACATTGGTGGAACGGGCAAAGACAATATTAACGATGCCATTGGTACCTTAAATCAGTCGAACCAAGAATTGGGTAATAAAATTACCAATCTGGGTGATCAGTTACAACAAGTGTTCTATGACACCAATAAACGTATTGATGATGTTGAGAAGAAAGCCAATGCGGGTATTGCTGCTGCGATGGCCTTGGAAAATGCACCATTTGTAGCAGGTAAATATACCTATGCTGTAGGCGCTGCATATCATGGTGGTGAGAACGCAGTCGGTGTGACCTTACGTAAAACATCTGACAATGGTCGTTGGTCAATCACCGGTGGTGTGGCAGCAGCATCCCAAGGTGAGCCAAGCGTTCGTATTGGTATTAGTGGTGTTATTAACTAAGAAACTGGTTAGGAGAGTAGCAATGCTCTCCTTGCTCGACAGATTAAAGAGATTATAGAAATGAATAAAACAATCCAAAGCTTGGTCGTAGCAGCTTTTGCTGGTTTCGCGGTAACAACTTATGCAAATGAACCAGCTCAGCCACAGGAAATTCATTTTCCAGTGATTGAAAAAAGTTATTTGAAACAAGTAAAACGCTATGAATACCAAGATGTTGCTCGTTTAGACCAAGGGCTGAATAAAGACCAAATTCGAGCTTTACTGGGAAACCCACAGTTTAGTGAAGGACTTTTTGCAGTAAAAGTTTGGAATTATGTATTAGATGTCCGTGTTCCTAATACAAACCAGTATCAACGTTGCCAGTTACGTGTTGATTTTAATAAGCAATACTTAGCAGACCGCTTATCTTGGAAAGGTGAAGCATGTGAAGGTTTAGTTGCTTGGGGTGAAAATAATCAGGCATCAGCACATAGCACTGTAATTGCAGATCGTACAGCAAGCGTATTATTCGCTTTTGATCGATTTGATGTTAATGCTATTGAAGAGGGTGCTGATAGCATTATCAAAATTGCTGAGCAGATTAAGAAAAGCCAAACAACAAATCCTATTATTGTTTCAGGCTTTACAGATCGGTTAGGCAAATTTAGTTACAATCAGCAATTGTCATCACAACGTGCTAATACGGTTGCTAAATTATTGGTACAACAAGGTATTGAAGCAAGCCGAATACAAATACAGGCAAATAGCCAGACCGATTTATACAAGCAATGTAGCGGTAACAATAGTTCACAACTTATTCAATGTTTAGCACCAAATAGACGTGTTAATATAAGTTGGTAAAACGGTCTGTCACGGCAAAGTAATCATCCATAGGGTGGTTACTTTTTCGTTTTTAAGAGGCTAAAAAACCAAAAAAGGATATACTTAAATTTTTATATAAAAATCATCTTTCAAAATTATAAAAGTGTGGTGAGGTTAGTAAGTCATTTAATTTTTGAATCTACCCTTCATGTTTCAAAGAATATCTTTACCAATGAGTTATTAAAAAAATTATTTATCGAAATAATTAAAATTTTTTTAATGAAGTAAAACGATAGTTTTTAAATATAAATTTAAACTCAATATTTTATTTTTATTATCTTTCTAGCCTAAAAAACACAGAACTTAATTGCAAAGTTAAATTTGTAGTAAAAAATCATAATATATTTTTTGTATTTATTTGATTATATATTGTTCTTTTTTCTTGTTTTTCATCGCATTACAGTAAATTTCTGTGATTTACCTCTCATTTTTTCTTTGATATATTTCGCGAAATTTTTCATACCTTTAGTTTTTTGAAACTTTGTGTAGCTTTAGGTAAGTATTGTCTGTTTTTTGTAAAATGCGAGTAAGTATATGAATAAGATATACAAAGTAATTTGGAATGCTTCATTAGGAATTTGGGTTGCTGTTTCAGAAATTGCAAAGGGTCATTCAAAAACTCGTAGTCAAAGAACAAATAATGCTTTGATGCCTTCTACTGAAGCCACCGATTTTCTACAGTCCTCAACTTCAATTAATTTTAAAATTAAACCACTTACTTGGGGCATATTAACTGTACTCGTTCCGTCTATTACTTTTGCTGAAGTTGGAGTTTCTGGCGGTGCTCTTGGTCCTAATGGAGCTACTAATTCTACAGCAATTTCAGCATGTACTGGGACAACATCTGGATCGACCACTGGTCAAGCTTATGTGGGGGGAGACCGATCATTAGCGCTAGGTTGCGGTGCTGTAACAGACTCAGATAGAGATATTGCAATTGGAAGCCAAGCATCTACTGCAAATCCAGCAAATGCCATCGGAAATTATAATGAATCGATTGCTATTGGTGCTGAATCCAGAGCAAGCGGATCTCAGGCTCTTGCAATAGGTGGTCAGGCGACAGCAACAGGTAATTCATCTGTAGCGATCGGTGCTGACGATATGGATAAAGTTGCTAGTACAAACCCGCCAGCTTATAACTACACACCAACTGCCGGAGATAACGCTCTATATAATAATACTGCTACAGCGGCTGCATATAAAAATTTGACAGGCGATTACTTGGTTGATTTTGAAAAAACAAATGGCGGTGCATCTGGGATAGGAAATCGTTATACCAGAGTACAAACAGGTGAAGCTGCAGTTGCAGTAGGCCCTAAGGCTACAGCTACTGATTTGGGTACAGCTTTAGGGGCAGTAGCGACGGCTGGGGCACCAATTTCAGTTGCTTTAGGTGTAAAAGCAGAAGCACAAGGGCAAGGCAGTTTATCGATTGGTTCACTGGCTTATACCAAAAATACAGGTGATGTTGCTGTAGGTGTTAACTCCGCTGCTACAGGAGGTGATTCCATTGCAATTGGTGCTGGAAGTGACTTAAAAGGCACAGCCTATGTTCAATCAGGTGCGTCAGCGAGTAAAAAGGGTGCTAGTGCATCTGGAGCAAACTCGATATCAATAGGTACTAACACTGCTGCGACTGGCACAAATGCGGTAGTTGTAGGTACGCAATCAACAGCATCAAATCTGGCTGTAGCGGTTGGTTCAGTTGCCACAGCTGGCGACCAAAGTGTTTCTATTGGTTCAAATAGTGCGGCTTCCTCTCAAACATCTGTAGCAATTGGTGTAAGAGCACAAACCTTACAAACTAACTCTGTTGCTCTAGGTATTGATTCAGTGGCTGATCGAGCTTCGGGGTCACTCGGATATGACCCTTTAACTGAAACGAGCACGACAAATACGAATAGTACTTGGAAGGCGACAGATGCTGCTGTTTCAGTTGGAAATGGAACTACACGAACTCGTCAGATTACTAGCGTTGCGGCTGGAACGAATGATACAGATGCAGCCAATGTCGCACAGTTAAAGAAAGCAACTTCTAAAGTTTTAGCCGGAACAGGTACGACAGTTGCTCAGGGAACTGATAGTAACGGTATAACGACTTATACTGTAAATGCGAATACATTTACGGTACGTCAAGGAACAACAAATAAAGCAACTATTGGTGATAGTACTACTGATAAAGTCAGCTTTATCAATGGTAAAAATACTATTGCTAAAGTAGCGGACGAATTAAATAGCAATACTGATGTTACTTTTGATTTAGCAGATGATATTTCATTAAATAGTGTAACAACTGGTAATACGACCCTGAATAGTTCAGGGGTTACAGTTAATGGCGGAGCTAATGGTCCAGTAAAATTAACGAATACTGGGCTAGACAATGGCGGAAATAAAATTACCAATGTTGCAGCTGGAACTATTTCAGCGAGTTCTACAGATGCAGTGAATGGTAGCCAGTTAAATACGACTAATCAGAATGTAACGACTGCTCAGAATACCGCAAACACAGCGGTGACCAATGCTGCTGCTGCACAAGCAACGGCAGACAAAGGTCTGAACTTTAGTGTAAATGGTGGTACAGCAGACAACGTGAAGCTGGGTGAAACGGTTAACTTTGCCAATGGCACCAACACCACAGCAGTGTATGACCCTGCCACCAATACCTACAAATACAATCTGAATGACAACATTGCATTAACCAATGCCGGTAGCCTAACAGTTGGGAATAGCAAGGTTGATAACAGTGGATTAACCATTACCGGTGGTCCAAGTGTAACGACTGCAGGCATTAATGCGGGTAACCAGAAAATTACCAATGTTGCAGCTGGAACTATTTCAGCAAGTTCTACAGATGCAGTGAATGGTAGCCAGTTAAATATCACGAATCAGAATGTAACCACTGCTCAGAACACCGCAAACACAGCAGTAACGAATGCGGCAGCAGCACAAGCTACAGCAGACAAAGGTCTGAACTTTAGTGTCAATGGTGGCACGGCTGACAACGTAAAGCTGGGTGAAACAGTTAACTTTGCCAATGGCACCAACACCACAGCAGTGTATGACCCTGCCACCAATACCTACAAATACAATGTGAATGACAACATTGCATTAACCAATGCCGGTAGCCTAACAGTTGGGAATAGCAAGATTGATAACAGTGGATTAACCATTCCCGGTGGTCCAAGTGTAACGACTGCAGGGATTAATGCGGGCAACCAGAAAATTACCAATGTTGCAGCTGGAACAGTTTCTTCTACCTCTACAGATGCAGTGAATGGTAGCCAGTTAAATACGACTAATCAGAATGTAACGACTGCTCAGAATACCGCAAACACGGCAGTTACCAATGCAGCAGCAGCACAAGCTACAGCAGACAAAGGTCTGAACTTTAGTGTCAATGGTGGCACGGCTGACAACGTGAAGCTGGGTGAAACAGTTAACTTTGCCAATGGCACCAACACCACAGCAGTGTATGACCCGACAACCAATACCTATAAATATAATGTAAATGACAACATTGCATTAACCAATGCCGGTAGCCTAACAGTAGGCAACAGCAAAGTTGATAACAGTGGATTAACCATTACAGGTGGTCCAAGTGTAACGACTGCAGGTATTAATGCGGGTAACCAGAAGATTACCAATGTAGCAGCAGGAACTATTTCTGCGAGTTCTACAGATGCAGTGAATGGTAGCCAGTTAAATACCACGAACCAGAATGTAACCACTGCCCAAAACACTGCAAACACGGCAGTGACCAATGCTGCTGCAGCCCAAGCGACGGCAGACAAAGGTCTGAACTTTAGTGTCAATGGTGGTACGGCAGACAATGTGAAGTTAGGTGAAACAGTTAACTTTGCAGATGGCATCAACACCACAGCAGTATATGACCCTGCAACCAATACCTATAAATACAATGTGAATGACAACATTGCATTAACCAATGCAGGTAGCTTAACGGTAGGTAACATCAAGGTTGATAATAATGGCTTAACCATTACTGGTGGCCCAAGTGTAACGACTGCAGGTATTAATGCTGGCAACCAGAAAATTACCAATGTAGCTGCTGGAACCAATGCAACTGATGCTGTTAATGTAAGTCAACTTGGGGCAATAACTACAGCAGCGAATACCAAGACAGATGCTTTAGGTATAAGTACGGCAGGCAATCTGGGTGGAGGAGCAGTCTATAATCCGGTTACAGGTGCAGTCAGTTCACCGATCTATAGCGTGAATGGCACCAACGTGAACAACGTTGGTGATGCGATCACTGCACTGGACAAAGGCTGGACACTACAAAGCAATGGTGCCAATGCAGGTGCAGTGAAAGCTGGTGATACAGTTGACATTGGTACGGTTGCAGGCGAAAGCAACCTGAAAGTAACTAAGACTGGTAACAAGATCCAGTATGGACTGAACCGTGATCTAAATATTGATAGTGTAATGGCAGGCGACAGCAAGCTAGACACCACTGGTTTAACAATTACCGGCGGCCCAAGTGTAACGACTGCAGGTATTAATGCGGGTAACCAAAAGATTACTAATGTAGCGGTTGGAACTATTTCTGCGACCTCTACAGATGCAGTAAATGGTAGCCAGTTAAATACGACTAATCAGAACGTAACCACTGCCCAAAACACTGCAAACACAGCGGTGATCAATGCTGCAGCAGCCCAAGCAACGGCAGACAAAGGCCTGAACTTTAGTGTCAATGGTGGGACGGCAGACAATGTGATGTTAGGTGAAACGGTTAACTTTGCTAATGGCACCAACACCACAGCAGTCTATGACCCTGTCACCAATACCTACAAATACAATGTAAATGACAGCATTGCATTAACCAATGCGGGTAGCTTAACGGTTGGGAATAGCAAGGTTGATAACAGTGGTCTATCCATTGCTGGTGGTCCAAGTGTAACGACTGTAGGTATTAATGCGGGTAACCAGAAGGTTACTAACGTTGCGGCAGGTACGATTTCATCTACATCAACAGATGCAGTGAATGGTAGTCAGTTAAATACCACGAACCAGAATGTAACCAATGCTCAAAATACTGCAAACACGGCAGTGACGAATGCAGCTGCAGCACAAGCGACGGCAGACAAAGGCCTGAACTTTAGTGTGAATGGTGGTACAGCAGACAACGTGAAGCTGGGTGAAACGGTTAATTTTGCAGATGGCACTAACACCACAGCAGTGTATGACCCTGCGACCAATACCTATAAATACAATGTAAATGACAACATTGCATTAACCAATGCGGGTAGTTTAACGGTCGGTAACACCAAGGTTGATAACAGTGGATTAACCATTGCCGGCGGCCCAAGTGTAACGACTGCAGGTATTAATGCGGGTAACCAGAAAATTACCAATGTAGCAGCAGGAACCAATGCAACTGATGCTGTTAATGTAAGTCAACTTGGGGCAATAACTACAGCAGCGAATACTAGAACAGATGCTTTAGGTACAAGTACGGCAGGCAATCTGGGTGGAGGAGCAGTTTATAATCCGGTTACAGGTGCAGTCAGTTCACCGATCTATAGCGTGAATGGCAACAACGTGAACAACGTTGGTGACGCGATCACAGCACTGGATAAAGGCTGGACACTACAAAGCAATGGTGCCAATGCAGGTGCAGTGAAAGCTGGTGATACAGTTGACATTGGTACGGTTGCAGGTGAAAGCAACCTAAAAGTAACCAAGACTGGTAACAAGATTCAGTATGGCTTAAACCGTGATCTAAATGTTGACAGTGTAACAGCAGGTAATAGCAAGCTAGACACCACTGGTTTAACCATTGCTGGTGGCCCAAGCGTGACCAAGTCTGGCATTGATGCAGCTAGTCAGAAGATTACTAACGTAGCAGCAGGTACTGTTTCTGCTACATCAACAGATGCAGTGAATGGTAGTCAGTTACATACTCTCGATAGTCGTGTGACTAAGAATGGTGATTCTATAGCCAATATTTTTGGTGGTGATGCTAAAGCTAATCCAGATGGTTCGATTTCTAACCCGACTTATAATGTTGCAGGTACAAGTGCAAACAATGTTGGTGACGCTTTAACAGCCTTGGATAAAGCAGTTACTGATGCAGGTACAGCAGCGAATGCAGGCTGGACAGTTTCAGCCAATGGTGATGCAGCGACTGCTAAAAACATCAAACCAAATGGTAAAGTGAACTTTACTGGTGATGATAACTTAACTGTTGCTCAGACTAATGAGACAGATAATGAAGGTAATATTAAAGTTGCACTAAACAAAAACTTAAAAGTTGATAGTGTCACGACTGGTACTACAGTTATCGATACGACTGGCGTAAAAGTTGGCGATAACGTTCAGTTAGGATCAACAGGCTTAATCATTGCTGGCGGTCCGAGTATCACTACTTCTGGAATTAGTGCTGGTAATAAAACGATAAGTAATGTTGCGGCAGGTGTTTCTTCTACAGATGCGGTAAACAAAGGACAACTAGATAGCGCAATCACGAACATTAATAACAATGTTGGTGCTTTGGCTAATAGTGCAGTTCAGTATGACAAAAATGCAGATGGCACTGTGAATAAAGATTCAGTGACATTCGCTGGTGGGGCAAATGGTACTGCACTTAAGAATGTAGCGGATGGTACTGTAGCAGCAGGTTCTAAAGATGCAGTGAATGGAGGTCAGTTATGGACTGTTCAACAACAGGTCGACAAAAATACGGGCGATATCTCGAACCTTCAGACTGACATCAGCAATATTAACAATGGTAAATCAGGTTTAGTTCAGCAAGCTAATAAAGATGCTGCGATTACTGTTGGTAAAGATACTGGCGGCACTCAAGTGAATGTTGCAGGAACAGCAGGTGACCGTACGGTAACTGGTGTTAAAGCGGGAGCCGTTACGACGACTTCAAAAGATGCAGTAAATGGTTCTCAACTTAATACCACAAATCAGGCACTTGTAAACTACTTAGGTGGTGGAGCAGGTTATGACAATATTACCCAAAGCTTCTCAAATCCGACATATAACGTAGGTGATAAATCTTACAACAATGTTGGTGATACGATAGGTGCATTGAATCAGGCTGATCAAACATTAAATACCAAAATTGACAGTGTAACCAATAAGCTTGAGCAAGCATTCTATTCGACAAACCAACGTATCGACAAATTAGAAGAAAAAATGTCTGCGGGTATTGCTGCAAATGCGGCACTTGAAAATGCGCCATTTATTCCAGGAAAATTAACGATGGCGGTTGGTGCTGCTTATTACAATGAGCAAAATGCTGTAGGTGTGACCTTACGTAAAACTGCTGATAATGGACGTTGGTCACTTACAACAGGTGCATCGCTTGGAAGTCAGGGTAGCCCATTAGTTCGTGTTGGCGTAAGTACAGTAATTGACTGATTGCCTAGCTAAGGAGAGTTTATCTCTCCTTTAAAATAATATTGTGAGTATGAAAATGAAGCAAAATATTCAAATTTTGGTAATGGGCATCTTGGTAAGTTTAAGTATTACTGGATTTACGGATACTGAAGTAGCAATTCAAAGAAATGAAGTAAAATTCCCAGCAATTGAAAAGAGTTATCTTAAACAAATAAAACGTTATGAGTATGATGACGTTGCACGTTTGGATAAAGGATTAGATAAAGATCAAATTCGAGCTTTACTAGGCAATCCACAATTTAGTGAAGGACTATTTGGAGTAAAAGTCTGGAACTATGTATTAGATATACGTATACCAAATAGTAATCAATATCAACGCTGTCAGTTACGCATTGATTTTAATAAAAAATATTTGGCAGAAAATTTATTTTGGAAAGGTGAGGCATGCGAAGGTTTGGCTACTTGGGGAGGTTATAATCAGTCGCCAGAGCATACTAATTTAATTTTTGAGCGGGCAGCAAGTGTGTTATTCACCTTTGATAGATTTGATAATAATGCTATTGAACAAGGTGTTCATAGTGTGCAGGAAATTGCTGAACAGATCAAAAAAAGCCAGACAACAACACCAGTTATTGTTTCAGGTTTTACCGATCGATTGGGTAAATTTAGCTATAATCAAGAATTGTCTTCACAGCGTGCTAATACAGTTGCCAAGTTATTGGTTCAACAAGGTATTGATCCTACACGTATACAGATACAGGCGAATAGCCAAACTGATCTATACAAGCAATGTTCAGGAAAAAATAATTCACAGCTTATTGAATGTTTAGCGCCAAATAGACGTGTCAATATAAGTTGGTAAATGATCTACCACATAAAAGTAATCCTATTAAAAAGGATTACTTTTATAGATTATAAAAAAATAAGAAAAATTATAATTAATATTTTTATCTATTTGAATTTTTAACTATTTTTATTTGAATTTTCTTATTTACAACTCTGCCAATATTTATATGAAAGATATTAATGCATTGAAAATATTAGAATTTGATCATAAAAAATTGTCTAAATATATCTTATACCTACGTAAAAGTAGAATAAAAATATAAATATCAATAGCTTAAATTTTTTATGAAATAATTAATGAATTTAAATGACAAAAAACACCTTAATCGTAAAAAAATGTAACAAAAGCGTTTTTAATTTTTAACGTTAAGAAAAATTAAAAAATTGATTAAATTACTATTTTTTTCTAAGTATAAAAAAAGTTAACAAAATTTGGCAATTGTTGTGACTTTGTTTGATTTTGATATTTTAAAATGTGATTTACTTCTCAAAATAAAAAAGATATTTTCACAAAAAATAAGCAATTTAACTATTTTGATTGCAAAACTTTACAAATGTAAGCGTCAAGTTTACGGGTGGGATTATGAATAAGATATACAAAGTTGTATGGAATGCTTCTATTGGTACATGGACTGTTGTATCAGAATTGGCTAAAAGTAAAACGAGAACTGGTTCTGTTTCATCATCTTCTGAAATAACTAGTTCACAAAATGAGATCATTTCTAGAGAAAAGAAATTTAGACCTAAGGCCCTTGTATTATCTATCATCTCCTGTTTAGCCGCTTCACATGTGTGGGCTGACTACACAAATTTGTATGGTTCAATTATTGATACAAGCCCAACCATCAGTAATGGTATTGCCATAGGTGCAAACACCGGTACTCCGGCTACTGCAAATGATTCTAACGGATTAGCCGTTGGTTCAAGAGCAAATGCCAGCGCAGCAGATTCAACTGCATTAGGAAATTATGTAAATGCGACAGGGGTAAACTCAACAGTAGTTGGGGGACAAGCAAGTGCTGCTGGCGCGCAATCAATTGCACTTCAAAATAACAGTGATGCAGATCTTGTTGCAGAAGGCTTGGCAACGGGATCATCTTTTACAGCAGTTGATAGTGCTTCTAGTTACAGTGTCGCAATTGGTGCGATGAGCCAAGTTGTTGGTTCAACAGCAGCAATGGCGATAGGAAAAAATGCTCAAGTTAACAGTGGGGCAAATAATGCTACTGCAATTGGTAATACAGCGACGGTAGATACAAACGCCGTTGATGGTGTTGCTATAGGTACTAATAGCTTAACCTCAGCAGCAAATAGTGTATCCCTTGGGCCTAGATCAACCGCAAGTGTAACGAATTCAGTGGCTTTAGGCGCGGGTTCTACAACTACGGTACAAAGTGGTAATTCATATATAACAAATGTTGCAGCATCTACAACCAATGGTGTTGTTTCGGTGGGCTCAGCAACAAATACTCGACGTATTCAAAACGTAGCCGATGGTGCTGCCGATTCAGATGCGGTTACGGTTGCTCAGTTAAAGGATGTAAATAATCGTGCTGTAGGCAATACGACCGCATTGGGTGGTGGTGCAGCATATAATCCTGCAACAGATGTATATACGGCCCCAAGTTATACGATCACTAAAACAGATGGAACAACTTATACTCCTGTTAATACAGTGTCAGGGGCCTTAACTAATCTAAATAATGAAGTTGTAAAACCTATTACTTTCGCTGGTAATACAGGAAGTTCAGCAAATAATTTAGGTACAACACTTAATATCACTGGAGCAGGCTCAACTGCTGGAACCTATTCTGGAAATAACTTAAAAACGGCTGTGACTGGTAACACAGTTAATATTCAGATGGCGGATGCGCCTGTTTTTTCTGGTACTGTCACAGCGGGTAACTTAACGACTGGCGGCTCATTAAATGTTACTGGCGCAAGTAACCTAAATGGCGGCGCTAACCTTAATAATCAAAAAATTACCAATTTAGCAGCCGGTACGATTTCTTCTACCTCTACAGATGCAGTGAATGGTAGCCAGTTAAATACGACTAATCAGAATGTAACGACTGCTCAGAATACCGCAAATACAGCAGTAACGAATGCGGCAGCAGCTCAAAATACTGCAAACACGGCAGTCACCAATGCAGCAGCAGCACAAGCAACGGCAGACAAAGGTCTGAACTTTAGTGTCAATGGTGGCACAGCTGACAACGTAAAGTTAGGTGAAACAGTTAACTTTGCCAATGGCACCAACACCACAGCAGTATATGACCCGACAACCAATACCTACAAATACAATGTGAATGACAACATTGCATTAACCAATGCGGGTAGCCTAACGGTTGGGAATAGCAAGGTTGATAACAGTGGCTTAACTATTACTGGTGGCCCAAGTGTAACGACTGCAGGTATTAATGCGGGTAACCAAAAGATTACCAATGTTGCAGCTGGAACAGTTTCTTCTACTTCTACAGATGCAGTGAATGGTAGCCAGTTAAATACGACTAATCAGAATGTAACCACTGCTCAGAACACCGCAAACACAGCAGTAACGAATGCGGCAGCAGCCCAAAATACTGCAAACACGGCAGTTACCAATGCAGCAGCAGCACAAGCAACGGCAGACAAAGGTCTGAACTTTAGTGTCAATGGTGGCACGGCTGACAATGTGAAGTTAGGTGAAACAGTTAACTTTGCCAATGGCACCAACACCACAGCAGTGTATGACCCAGCAACCAATACCTATAAATACAATGTGAATGACAACATTGCATTAACCAATGCGGGTAGCTTAACGGTTGGCAATAGTAAGGTAGATAACAATGGATTAACCATTACTGGTGGTCCAAGTGTAACCACAGCCGGTATTAATGCGGCTAACCAGAAGATTACCAATGTTGCCGCAGGAACTATTTCTGCGAGTTCTACAGACGCAGTGAATGGTAGTCAGTTAAATACCACGAACCAGAATGTAACCACTGCTCAAAATACTGCTAATACAGCGGTAACGAATGCGGCAGCAGCACAAAATACTGCTAATACAGCGGTAACGAATGCGGCAGCAGCACAAAATACTGCTAATACAGCGGTAACGAATGCAGCAGCAGCTCAAAATACGGCAAACACGGCAGTCACCAATGCAGCTGCTGCCCAGGCGACAGCAGACAAAGGCCTGAACTTTAGTGTCAATGGTGGCACAGCAGACAATGTGAAGTTAGGTGAAACGGTTAACTTTGCAGATGGCACCAACACCACTGCCGTGTATGACCCTGCCACCAATACCTACAAATACAATGTGAATGACAACATTGCATTAACCAATGCGGGTAGCCTAACAGTTGGGAATACCAAGGTTGATAACAGTGGATTAACCATTACAGGTGGTCCAAGTGTAACGACTGCAGGGATTAATGCGGGTAACCAGAAGATTACCAATGTAGCAGTAGGAACTATTTCTGCGACCTCTACAGATGCAGTGAATGGTAGCCAGTTAAATACGACTAATCAAAACGTAACCACTGCTCAGAACACCGCAAACACAGCAGTAACGAATGCGGCAACAGCCCAAAATACTGCAAACACGGCAGTTACCAATGCAGCAGCTGCACAAGCAACGGCAGACAAAGGCCTGAACTTTAGTGTCAATGGTGGCACGGCTGACAATGTGAAGTTGGGTGAAACGGTTAACTTTGCAGATGGCACCAACACCACAGCAGTGTATGACCCTGCCACCAATACCTATAAATACAATGTAAATGACAACATTGCATTAACCAATGCGGGTAGCTTAACAGTTGGGAATAGCAAGGTTGATAACAGTGGTTTAACCATTACCGGCGGTCCAAGTGTAACGACTGCAGGGATTAATGCGGGTAACCAGAAGATTACCAATGTTGCAGCTGGAACTATTTCTGCGACCTCTACAGATGCAGTGAATGGTAGCCAGTTAAATACCACGAACCAGAACGTAACCACTGCTCAGAACACCGCAAACACAGCAGTAACGAATGCGGCAGCAGCACAAGCGACGGCAGATAAAGGCCTGAACTTTAGTGTCAATGGTGGTACAGCAGACAATGTGAAGTTGGGTGAAACGGTTAACTTTGCAGATGGCACCAACACCACTGCCGTGTATGACCCTGCCACCAATACCTACAAATACAATGTGAATGACAACATTGCATTAACCAATGCCGGTAGCCTAACAGTTGGGAATAGCAAGGTTGATAACAGTGGATTAACCATTACAGGTGGTCCAAGTGTAACGACTGCAGGGATTAATGCGGGCAACCAAAAGATTACCAATGTTGCAGCTGGAACTATTTCAGCGAGTTCTACAGATGCAGTAAATGGTAGCCAGTTAAATACGACTAATCAGAATGTAACCACTGCTCAGAACACCGCAAACACAGCAGTAACGAATGCGGCAACAGCCCAAAATACTGCAAACACGGCAGTTACCAATGCAGCAGCTGCACAAGCAACGGCAGACAAAGGCCTGAACTTTAGTGTCAATGGTGGCACGGCTGACAATGTGAAGTTGGGTGAAACGGTTAACTTTGCAGATGGCACCAACACTACAGCAGTGTATGACCCTGCCACCAATACCTATAAATACAATGTAAATGACAACATTGCATTAACCAATGCGGGTAGCTTAACAGTTGGGAATACCAAGGTTGATAACAGTGGTTTAACCATTACCGGCGGTCCAAGTGTAACGACTGCAGGTATTAATGCGGGTAACCAGAAGATTACTAACGTTGCAGCTGGAACCAATGCGACTGATGCTGTCAATGTTAGTCAGCTTGATGCGTTAAGCACCTCAAGCAATAACAAGACTGATGCCTTGGGCAACAGCACCGCCAACAATCTGGGCGGTGGGTCAAGCTATGACAGTACAACAGGTGCGGTAAGCTCACCGACCTATACCGTAAATGGCAACAATGTGAATAACGTGGGCGATGCGATCACAGCACTGGATAAAGGCTGGACCTTACAAAGCAATGGTGCCAATGCCGCTGCAGTAAAAGCTGGAGATACGGTTGATATTGGTACGGTTGCAGGTGAAAGCAACCTGAAAGTGACCAAGGAGCCTGTAAATTATTTTGTGTAAGTTCCATTTTTTATAAATGATCTTTTAATCGATCATCGAACTGAATCGTAAACCAATTCATTGCTAAACGCCAATTTTGAATTGGCATCGTCCATTTCTTCGCAGCATTTGATGTTGCTAAGTAAATGACCTTCTTTACTGAGTCATCAGATGAAAAGATTTTCCTTTTCTTCGTTGAATGGCGTATTACGCTATTCAACGACTCAATCGCATTTGTTGTATAAATTGCATGACGTATTTCGGCTGGATAGCTAAAGATCGTTCGGATATTTTCCCAATTGGCCCGCCAGGATTCTCCAATTTTGGGATACTGGTGATTCCATTGATCACAGAAGATGTCTAGGGATTTTAAAGCATTTTCCTCTGTACTTGCCTGATAAATCGCTTTCAGACCCGACGTAACAGCTTTGTAGTCTTTCCAGCTTACAAATCTCAGGCTATTGCGTACAACATGCACGATACACAGTTGAATATCAGTATGAGGGTAAACAGAGGCTATCGCGTCAGGGAAGCCTTTTAATCCATCTACACAGGCAACAAGAATGTCCTGTACTCCTCGATTTTTTAGCTCTGTCATGACTGACAGCCAGAATTTGGCACCTTCTGTCTGAGCAATCCACATACCCAGTAATTCTTTTTGCCCATCCATATTGATGCCTAAAGCAAGGTATACGGACTTGTTAATCACATTGGAGTGCTGACGGACTTTGACAACAATACAGTCAAGATAGACAACAGGATAAAGGCTATCTAAGGCTCTATTTTGCCACTCAGTCACTTGCTCAATCACAGCATCGGTAACTTTGCTGATGAGAGATGCTGACACATCGGCATCGTACATTTCTTTGAAGAAGGCTACAATTTCCCTATTAGTCATTCCTTTTGCATACAGTGAGAGGATTTGGTCATCCATACTGGTGATGCGTGTTTGGTGCTTTTTGATAATTTGTGGCTCAAATGAACCTTCTCGATCACGGGGAATATCTAAAGCCAGTTGTCCATCTTGAGTTGTAATGGTTTTAGAACTAAACCCATTACGGCTATTTGAGCCTTTCTTGGGCTGATGCTTTTCATAACCGAGATGGTCTGAAAGTTCAGTATTGAGTGCAGTTTCAATCATGAATTTTTTAAAGACTGCTGTCATTTGGTTTAAGTCTTCTGGTGTTTTTAGACCTTTAGCCAATTCGGCAGCCATACTTTTGATTGTTGCTTCATCCATGTGAAGTACCTTTTGTAATTATCCTCTGAAGGATAAATGAAAATTAAGTACTTACACAAAATTTAGAACAGTCCCTGACCAAGACCGGTAATACGATCCAGTATGGCTTAAACCGTGATCTGAATATTGACAGTGTAACGGCAGGTGACAGCAAGCTGGATAGCAATGGTTTAAGCATTGTAGGTGGCCCAAGTGTCACTAAGACTGGTATTGATGCTGCAGGCAACACGATCACTAATGTAGCAGCAGGTACCAATGCTACCGATGCAGTAAACAAAGGCCAGCTTGATGCATTAAGCATCTCAAGCAACAACAAGACCGATGCTTTGGGTAACAGCACGGCCAACAATCTGGGTGGTGGGGCAAGCTATGACAGTACAACAGGTGCGGTAAGCTCACCAACCTATGTCACTACTAAAACTGATGGTACGACCGTTAATGCCAACAATGTCGGTGATGCCTTAACTAACCTGAACAATGAAGTGGTTAAACCGATTACCTTTGCGGGTAACAGCGGCAGTGTTGACCGTAAATTGGGTGAAACCTTAAATATCACAGGTGGCCTGACAGCATCTGGCTCGAACTCGAATGTGAAGACGGTCATCAGTGGCAATACCGTTGACATTCAACTTGCAGATGCACCTGTGTTTGCAGGGAAGCTGACAGCGAACGGACTGGATGCCAATGGTGAGAAAGTTACCAATGTTGGTGCGGGTACAGCAGCAACCGATGCAGTAAACAAAGGTCAGCTTGATGCATTAAGCACCTCAAGCAACAACAAGACTGATGCCTTGGGCAACAGCACAGCCAACAATCTGGGCGGTGGGTCAAGCTATGACAGTACAACAGGTGCGGTAAGCTCACCGACCTATACCGTAAATGGCAACAACGTCAATAACGTGGGCGATGCGATCACAGCACTGGATAAAGGCTGGACCTTACAAAGCAATGGTGCCAATGCCGCTGCAGTAAAAGCTGGAGATACGGTTGATATTGGTACGGTTGCAGGTGAAAGCAACCTGAAAGTGACCAAGACCGGTAATACGATCCAGTATGGCTTAAACCGTGATCTGAAAATTGACAGTGTAACGGCAGGGGACAGCAAGCTGGATACGAATGGTTTAACCATCACTGGTGGACCAAGTGTGACCAAGTCTGGTATTGATGCTGCTGGGAATACAATCAGTAATGTAGCAGCAGGCACCAATGCTACCGATGCAGTAAACAAAGGCCAGCTTGATGCATTAAGTACCTCAAGCAATAACAAGACTGATGCCTTGGGCAACAGCACCGCCAATAATCTGGGTGGTGGGTCAAGCTATGACAGCACTACAGGTGCAGTAAGTTCACCAACCTATGTCACTACTAAAACTGATGGTACGACCGTTAATGCCAACAATGTCGGTGATGCCTTAACTAACCTGAACAATGAAGTGGTTAAACCGATTACCTTTGCGGGTAACAGCGGCAGTGTTGACCGTAAATTGGGTGAAACCTTAAATATCACAGGTGGCCTGACAGCATCTGGCTCGAACTCGAATGTGAAGACGGTCATCAGTGGCAATACCGTTGACATTCAACTTGCAGATGCACCTGTGTTTGCAGGGAAGTTGACAGCGAATGGACTGGATGCGAATGGCGAGAAAGTTACCAATGTCGGTGCGGGTACAGCAGCTACCGATGCAGTAAACAAAGGCCAGCTTGATGCATTAAGCACCTCAAGCAATAACAAGACCGATGCCTTAGGTAACAGCACCGCCAATAATCTGGGTGGTGGGTCAAGCTATGACAGTACAACAGGTGCGGTAAGCTCACCAACCTATACTGTGAATGGCAACAACGTGAATAACGTGGGCGATGCGATCACGGCATTAGACAAAGGCTGGACACTACAAAGCAATGGTGCCAATGCCGCTGCAGTAAAAGCTGGAGATACAGTTGATATTGGTACGGTTGCAGGTGAAAGCAACCTGAAAGTGACCAAGACCGGCAATACGATTCAGTATGGCTTAAACCGTGATCTGAATATTGACAGTGTAACAGCAGGTGACAGCAAGCTGGATAGCAATGGTTTAACCATTGCAGGTGGCCCAAGTGTAACCAAGACTGGTATTGATGCGGCAGGGAACACGATCACTAATGTAGCAGCGGGCACCAATGCTACCGATGCAGTAAACAAAGGCCAGCTTGATCATGTAGATAATCGTGTAACACAGGTTACAAATACAACTGCAAGTATCTTTGGTGGTGGTGCTAAAGCTAATACAGATGGTTCAATTTCTAACCCGACTTATAATGTTGCAGGTACAAGTGCAAACAATGTTGGTGATGCTTTAACAGCACTTGATAAAGCAGTCACTGATGCAGGTACAGCAGCGAATGCAGGCTGGACAATTTCAGCCAATGGTGATGCTGCTACTGCTAAAAACATCAAACCAAATGGTAAAGTGAATTTTACGGGTGATGATAACTTAACTGTTGCTCAGACTAGTCAAACGGACAATGAAGGCAATATTAAAGTTGCGCTAAACAAAAATTTGAAAGTTGATAGTGTCACGACTGGTACTACAGTTATCGATACGACTGGCGTAAAAGTTGGTGATAACGTTCAGTTAGGAACAACAGGTCTAATCATTGCTGGCGGTCCGAGTATCACTACTTCTGGAATTAGTGCTGGTAATAAAACGATAAGTAATGTAGCCGCAGGTGTTTCTTCTACAGATGCGGTAAACAAAGGACAACTGGATAGCGCAATAAGTAGCATAAACAATAATGTTGGTGCTCTTGCTAATAGTGCTGTGCAGTACGATAAAAATAGTGATGGATCAGTTAACAAAGACTCTATTACTTTAGCTGGCGGTGCTAATGGTACAACCATTAAAAATGTAGCAAACGGTACTATAGCAGAAGGTTCTAAAGATGCTGTTAATGGAGGCCAGTTATGGACTGTTCAACAACAGGTCGACAAAAATACAGGTGATATCTCGAACCTTCAGACTGACATCAGCAATATTAACAATGGTAAATCAGGTTTAGTTCAGCAAGCTAATAAAGATGCTGCGATTACTGTTGGTAAAGATACTGGCGGCACCCAGGTTAATGTTGCAGGAACAGCAGGTGACCGTACGGTGACTGGTGTTAAAGCGGGAGCGGTTACAGCGACTTCAAAAGATGCAGTAAATGGTTCTCAGCTTAATACAACAAATCAGGCACTTGTAAACTACTTAGGTGGTGGAGCAGGTTATGACAATATTACCCAAAGCTTCTCAAATCCGACATATAACGTAGGTGATAAATCTTACAACAATGTTGGTGATGCGATAGGTGCATTGAATCAAGCTGACCAAACATTAAATACCAAAATTGATAATGTAAGTAACAAGCTTGAGCAAGCATTCTATGCGACAAATCAACGTATTGATGATGTCGAGAAAAGAGCGAATGCTGGTATTGCTGCTGCGATGGCATTAGAAAATGCACCATTTGTAGCTGGTAAATATACCTATGCTGTTGGTGCTGCTTATCACGGTGGTGAAAATGCTGTTGGTGTGACCTTACGTAAAACTGCTGATAATGGACGTTGGTCACTGACTGGTGGTGTAGCTGCAGCTTCTCAAGGTGATCCAAGTGTTCGTATCGGTATTAGTGGTGTAATTGACTAATTTCGCTAGGCGAGGAAGGCATAGTCCTTCCTCATTCTCCATTTCGAGAGTAAAAATATGAAAAATACAGTTAAAGCGTTATTTATTGCTGTTCTTTCTGGCCTAGCAATGGTTAGTTATGCACAAGAAGAAGCAGTATCTCAAAAAAATGTCACATTTCCTAAAGTATCAGATAGCTATCTTAAGCAAGTTAAGCGTTATGAGTACGATGACGTTGCGCGCTTGGATTTAGGGCTAAATAAAGACCAAATTCGAGCTTTACTAGGCAATCCACAATTTAGTGAAGGACTTTTTGCAGTAAAAGTCTGGAACTATGTACTAGATATACGTGTACCAAATAGTAATCAATACCAACGTTGTCAGTTACGCATTGATTTTAATAAAAAATATTTGGCTGAACGTTTATCTTGGAAAGGTGAAGCATGTGAAGGGTTGATGGCTTGGGGCGAAAATAATCAGCCTCCTGCAAGTAGTACTGCGGTTAATGGACGTACAGCGAGCGTTTTATTTGCTTTTGATCGATCTGATGCTAGTGCAATACAGCAAGGTTTAAACAATATAGACAACGTTGTCGATCAAATTAAGCAAAGCCCATCAACAGCACCTATTATTGTTTCTGGATTTGCAGATCCATTAGGTAAATTTAGTTATAACCAAGAGTTATCATCTAAACGAGCGAATACGGTGGCAAAACTACTTGTCAAACAAGGTGTAGATCCGAACCGTATTCAAATCCATGCGAATAGCCAGACTGATTTATATCAGCAATGTTCGGGTGGACATAATTCACAACTTATTCAATGTTTAGCACCAAACAGACGTGTTAATATAAGTTGGTAACAGCCTGTCACGTAAGAGTAACCATCCATAAGGTGGTTACTTTTTCGTTTTAAGAGGCTAAAAAAACAAAAGAATATATTTAAATTTTTATATAAAAATCATCTCTTAAAATTATAAAAGTGCTGTGGCGTGAGTAAACCATCTAATGGTTGATCCCAACTTTGACGTTCTAAGGTATGTTCAATAAATTGAAATTGATGAGCCAATCCTAAACGATAAGGTTTATGCTTTGCACTTGCTAATGTACGATCATAATAACCACCACCCATACCAATACGTGTTCCGTAGTGATCACAAGCTAAAAGCGGCATAAGTAGCAAATCAAGCTGTGACACATGTCTTCCTCGCGTTGCCATAGGCTCCTTCATACCTAAAGGATGGTGAGAAAAGCGACGACTTAAATACTGGTTTTTATTTATCTTTATCCACACTAAACGTTGATTCATCGAGCAAATCATTGGTAAATAAACTTGTTTATTCTTTTTAAAACAGAATTTGATAAGAAGATCAGTATGAATTTCACCGAAAGCGTGCAGATATAAACCAATTTTTTTGGATGAATGAAAAATAGGAAGGTAATTTAGGTAGTGTAAAACATTAAGCTGAGCCTTTTTTTGCTCAAATTGGGTTAAAGAACGTCTTTTAGATCTTAAATTTTTTCTAATAAAGCTGAGTTCATTCATGGATAAATCTAACAAAGACTTGAGATGATTCGTGCAAAATTATATCCATTTTTCTTTAGCTTCACCGAACTTTAAACGTTATAAAAACAGTCTAGTTGAATCGAAAATAAAAATAACTGTGTTCCTAAAAAGCCTCTATATAATATTTTTTAGTTTTTTTACGTATTTACAGTATTTATTTACATTTAATCAGGATAAGTATATTTAAAGATGAATATGAAACTTTAAAGTCTATGAAGTTAAAAATTTTATTGATGATGCTATGTGCTGCTTTGCTCAGTGCGTGCACGAAACAGGCAGAATCTGAGGCTCCTCAAGTTGATTACAAGACTCAATTCGAAGAGTCTGATCGAAAAATTGGCGAGTTTTTAGATCAATTAGATAGTCCAAAGACACCGCAAGAAGTTAAAGTTAAAATTTTGTGCCATGATTATCCTGATCTCTACAAAAAGCAATACATGCCTGCATTAATAAAAATTTCGCCTAAGCCTTATACCGAAGAAAAATTACTATCAGATCTGAAAAGCGCAACAGATTACTATAAGGGAAGTTTAGGAATAAAATGTGATAATTAAAGTTTGTTGTTTATCACGTAAAAATTAATAATTGTGAGTTGATTGGCATTATTTAGTTGTGCTAAATTTCTTTCTGCTCCTTATTTAAATTTTTCGCTGGACTTAAGATGCAAATATTAAAATTTTTGCAGAGTTTTAATACGGTCGGTAGCTATTTAACACTTGCCTCTATCTTGCTAGCAAATATGCAGAATTACGAAGGGAAATCGTTTTTTAACTAAGTGAAATTTAATAATTAATGTAAGGTAGAGATATGAAATTTAAAATATTATTACTCAGTTTTATTGCCACAGGTTGTTATGCTAACGATAATATAAATGATCCTGATATTTGTAATATCGTAAAAAAAGTCGCTTATAACGTAATGGAAGCAAGGCAAAAAAAAGTACCTGCACAAGATTTACAACAAATTGCTGATGGCCTTACAGAAGAAAAAGCAAAGCAGCTTTATCAAGACTTAATCAACTCAGCTTATGCTGCTAAAGTATTCAAAACAAGCTTCTTTAAACGTAAAGCCATCGAAGATTTTCAGACAGGGTGGTATCAAGAATGCTTACATCGAAATGAGCAATAAGTAGCAACAGAAATATATTTAACTTTTAAGTTTAGCTAATGAGCTAGAAAGGCAAAATACTAAAAATAGACTGACAGGTCTGTCTTTAAATTATAATTATATAATAAAATTAATGCTCCGAAGATGCCGCTGCATGTGTCGTTACCCTGAACCCGACGAGTTCAAGGTGGACGCGACGTATACTTGCTGGGTTTCCTACTCTAAGGTAGGCATACACTCTAAATATACAGAACGCAATCCATAAGTTTAAGTATCGGCAGGGGAATAGACCCGCTGGCGAACATCCCAGAGATAGCTTAAGTATAACCGATCTGGTTCCATTGGCAATCATCTGAGTTTATTGAACTGTAAAGTTAGGCTTCATTTGATGAAGCTTTGTACACTAAAAGTATATATAACAATCATGTGGTACATAAGATAGGTCAATACAAAAATGCCCTGCACTATAAATGAATAGAGCAAGGCATTTTTATTGATACAAGTCGATTAAACAGTTTGTTCAACATCTTCCAAAATAGCCTGTAATAGGCGTTCACAGTGTGTATATTCTTGCAAAGATTTATTTAAACTTAACACTTCTTGGGTAAGCTGTAAGGCAACCATAATAACAAGCTTATTGTGCTCAACACGAGGGGCACTACGGCGCATATCGTTGAATCTCTCATTAAGAAGTTCAGCTGCACGTTCAAGCTCATCTTTTTTATCTGATGTTGTTGCAAGTCTAAATGTTTGCTCAATCAGACGAAGCTCTACCATGACTTGTTCACTCATGATTGGGTCTCCTCACCAGCTTCAGCATTTGGGTGAGCAAGTTGCTGAATTTCTTGCGCGTGTTGATCTTGAGCTGTACCTAAAATTGCTAAACGTTGAATAATTGCTTCAACCTTTGCTTTGGCAAGTTCATTTTTTTGTAACAAACGGTCACGGTCTTGCTGCAAGTCGTGTAACTCTTGTTGAGTTTGACGTTGGTGTGACTGAAGTTTTTCTTTGGTAACGCGTAACTCATTACGCTCAGCCAAAATTTCTTGAAAACGATTTTTTAAATCGGTCGTACTTTTTTCTAGGCGGCTGTAACGCTCGGCAAGTGTGTTAGCATCTTGATTCAATTGTTGAAATTGACCTTGTAGCTGAGTGAGTTGCTCAGTTAGTGTCTCAATTTCCTCTTGTTTTTTAGTGATGATGCTATTTTTTTGCACAACTTGTGCGTGGTGCTCTGTTTCAGCCAGTTCTTTAGCTTCCAAGAGAGTAGAATTTTCACTCTCTAGATGATGTAAGCGTGTTTTTAAAACGCCAATATGCGCTTGTAGCCGCTGTAATTGTTCTAACATAACGAGGTCGCACAGAATTGCAATCAAAGGTAATATATACGAAGTATAGAGATTGGATAAACGAATGCAAGACGATATTTCAGGCTGGACAGAATGGAACGCTCATTTTGAAGGAATTGAAGAAATTTCAAGCCCTAGTGAGTTACATGGTTTACTAACAGGTATTGTTTGTGTGACAGAAGCGCCTACGCGTGAAGAATGGACACAAATTTTAACAACTCTTAATGTTCCTGATTTAAATGAAGAAGCTTTAGCGCTTTTAACCGATGAAACAGAAGATGTAGCACATGCGTTGTCGGAAGATGAATTGGATTATTTGCCAATGCTTCCAGACGATGAACATACGCTTCAAGATCGTGTGCAAGCATTATCAGACTGGTGTGCTGGTGTTGTTCTTGGCTTTGGTTTGGCATCAGGCCATGTTCGTGCTGATGAGCGCGAATTAATTGAACATTTGCAAGATGTGGCAGCAGTAGAGTTTGAAGACTCTGATAACGACGAAGAAGGCGAAAGCAGTTACGAAGAATTGTATGAGTTTGTACGCCTTATTCCAGTGAGCTTATCTATTGGTAGAAAGAAAGTAACAGTGGCTGAAAGTTCATTGTTGAAAAACTTTTATGCAAAAAGTAAAACTTCTACTGTAGGCACTCTAGATCAAAATATTGTAGAAATGTTTACACCACATCGCCCAAGTTAATTGAGGCGATGTGTTATTGGCTGTGTTTAATTTTTTGACTTTAAAATTCTAAATCAAGTAGATCATTATGAAATTGCCTCAAGCTGATTTTCAACATCGCAGAAACCGTCTAGCAGAAAAAATGGGCCCAAACAGCATTGCGATTATTGCGACGCGTGAGGAAATGTATCGTAATCGTGATGCGGATTATAAATTCCGTGCCGATAGTAGTTTTTTCTATTTAACGGGTTTTGCAGAGCCTGAGGCAGTTGCTGTCATTGAAACCTTTGATGACGTTACAGACTATAGCTATAGTCTTTTTTGCCGTGAACGTAATCGCGAGATGGAAATCTGGAATGGATATCGTGCGGGAATTGACGGCGCAATTGAAGAGTACGAAGCAGATGAAGCTTATGCAATTGATCTGCTTGATGAAGAAATTATTGAAAAATTATTAAATAAAGAGCGTCTTTATTATCGAATCGGACACAATGCTGCATTTGATGCCAGAGTAAGCCAATGGATCAAAAAAGCGAATGCCGAGCATCGTCATGAAGCCGCTCCAGCCCAGTTAGTTCAACTTGATCGCATTATTGATGAAATGCGGTTAATTAAATCACCGCAAGAAATTGAGTTGATGCAAATTGCCTCAAAAATTAGTGCTAAAGCACATACCCGTGCGATGCAAACTGTTCGCCCTGGCATGATGGAATATGCACTAGAAGCCGAACTCAATTATATATTTGGGCAAAACGGCTGTGTGCCTTCATATAACAGTATTGTTGGTGGTGGGGCTAATGCCTGTATTTTGCACTATGTTGAAAATAACCAACCACTCAAAGATGGTGATTTAGTTTTAATTGATGCTGCTTGTGAATATGAGTTCTATGCATCGGACATTACCCGTACCTTTCCTGTAAATGGAAAATTTAGTCCCGAACAAAAAGCATTGTATGAGGTGGTATTGGCCTCTCAATATGCGGCGATTGATGCAGTACGTATTGGTAATTCGTACCGTGAGCCTCATGAGGTTGCGGTCAAAATTTTAACGGAAGGCTTAGTTGATTTAGGTTTGCTCAAAGGTGATGTGAGTGAACTGATTGAAACCGAGGCATATCGTCAATTTTATATGCATGGTACAGGCCATTGGTTAGGTATGGATGTACATGATGTCGGTTCTTATAAGAAAGATGACGACTGGCGCCAATATGAAGAGGGCATGGTTGTTACTGTTGAGCCAGGTTTATATATTGCGCCCGACGATGAAACAGTAGATAAAAAATGGCGTGGTATTGGTATTCGTATTGAAGATGATGTAGTCGCAACTTCAAAAGGCCCACGAGTATTAACGGCCGACGTGGTTAAAGATATTGCAGATATTGAACATTTAATGGCGCAAGCTAAAGCATAATTAAACGTATTCGCCAAAGGAGCAAAACTCGATGCAACAACAAGTGATTATTGTAGGTGGGGGTATGGTGGGTTTAAGCCTTTCCCTCATGCTGGCGAAGGCTAATATCGCGGTAAAGCTATTAGAAGCTGTGAAATACCCAAACTATGATGATCAAAATGTTGCCCCTTATCATTCCAGTTTTGATGCACGTAATACGGCTTTATCGCGTCGTAGCGTACAGATCTATCAGAAGCTAGGGTTATGGGATGCATTACAACAGCATGCCACTCCAATTTTGCAAGTTCACATTACTGAGCAAGGCAGTTTTGGTAAAGCACGTTTAGTTGCAGAACAAGAAAAAGTCGAAAGCTTTGGACAAGTCATTGAGAATGCGTGGCTTGGTCGAGTTTTGTTAACGCAAGTACGCCAACAACCTTTGATTGAACTGATTGATGGCGTACAAGTAACCGCTTTAACTCAAGACGCTGAACAGGTACATATTGAAGCTCAGCGTGGTGATGAACTTTTAAAGCTTGAGTCAAAATTATTAATTGCAGCAGATGGTCGTGATTCTTTCTGTCGTCAAGCAATTGGTGTGGGTGTTGATGTCCACGACTATGATCAGGTTGCGATCGTTACGACTGTTCAGACTTCAAAACCGCATGAACAGGTAGGGTTTGAACGTTTTAGTGCATTAGGACCTTTAGCTTTATTGCCGTTACCAGGTGAATATCGTCGCTCAGTGGTATGGCCTGTTAAAAAGGGCACTGAATATGAGTGGTTGGGCGAAGAAAATGACCAACACTTTTTAGATGCCTTGCAAAAAACTTATGGTGACAGAGCGGGTAAATTTGAAAAAACAGGCAAACGCTTTAGCTATCCGCTTTCACAAGTACTTGCGCATAAACAAGCTGTTGGACGCGTTATTTTAATGGGTAATGCAGCGCATACAATCCATCCGGTTGCAGGGCAAGGTTTTAATTTATGTCTGCGTGATGCAGATGTATTGCTTCGTTATTTAGTAAATCAGTTAAGTACATCTGATGATATTGGTAATCCAGATAATTTACTTGCCTATGAACAAGCCCGTTTATCTGACCAACAGCGCGTGATTAAGTTCTGCGATGCGGTCGTTCGGGGCTTTAGTAACCAAAACCCATTATTAAAATTAATCCGTAATACGGGATTAATTGCATTTGATGTCATTCCGGGTGTTAAGCCATTGGTAGCGAACTATGCAATGGGGTTAAAAGCATGAGTGAAGTGTTAGATGTCGTCATTGTTGGTGGTGGACTGGTTGGTGGCTTAACTGCTTTATTACTTGCACAAGGTGGAGTACAGGCTACCGTGCTTGATGCTGCCCCTGTACTTGATGTTGAAAAGACATTGAGCGTGATGAATCCGCGTGTTTTAGCGCTCAGCCAAGCGACGATTCATTTACTTAAAACAGTGAATGTTTGGGATGATCTGGCACGCCAAATGCCTTATACCGGCATGCAAGTGTGGAACCTAAATGGCTATGGTGAAATTAATTTTTGCCATGAGTCTGTACAAAGACCAATGCCAGAGCAAGCTTTGGGCTCTATGGTTGAGCCAAGTGTATTGAATGTTGCTATTCAACAAAAAATGCTTGAGCAGCTAACAGATTATCGTACTCAAGTCCGCGTGACACGTATTGAGCAAGGTGTTGGGTGTTGGCATATTCAATTGGCAGATGGCACAACACTTAAAACTAAACTGCTTATTGGCGCAGATGGCGCCAATTCATTTGTACGTGAACAAGCCTTTATTGATCTAGACGTACTAGATTACAAGCAAGCAGCGATTAGTTGTGCAATTAAGACTTCTAAGCCTCATCACTATGTTGCTCGTCAAATCTTTTTACCTAGAGGCCCTTTGGCATATTTGCCGATGGCAAGTCTTGAAGAAAGTGAAAACGGCTATTGGCAGTCTATTGTCTGGACACTGCCAGATGATTATGCAGATGAATATTCGGCTTTAAGTGATAGCGAGTTTATGCAGCTTTTAACTCGAGAAAGCCAACATATGTTGGGTGAAGTGTTAGATGTTCGTTCAAGAGCACAATTTCCATTGAAAGCGCGCGCTGCAAAACAATACGTTAAAGCTGGCCTAGCCCTAATCGGTGATGCAGCTCATGTGATTCATCCACTTGCTGGACAAGGGGTGAATATTGGTTGTTTAGATGCAGCGGTACTCTGTGATGCACTATTGCATGATTTAGGCCGTGGCGTATGGGCGCATGAACAAACCTTAATGCGTTATGAACACCGCCGTAAAGGACAAAACGATGCGATGATGCATAGTATGTCGGCTATCGGTTGGTTGGAAAGTTCTGAGCTATTTCCATTGATTTGGGCCAGAAATGCCGGACTCAAGCAGGTTGAACAAATTTCACTCTTAAAAGAGCGTTTTATGCAACAAGCAAATGGTTTAGGGGCTTTACAAAACACCCAGTATAGTCGTTAAAATAATTACGAAGTTTATGCTCTACTGGTCTAAATAAATATCAGTAGATATTTTTTAAACAATCATTTATATATCATTACCAAATCGGTCAGAAAAGATACGGATTTGACCAATTTGGCTCTTTGCTAAATGCAAAGAGATTGCTAAATTTCTGAGGTCTCAAAGACCATAGCGATGATGCAATACAAATCATTGTGGGGAGTGTAAATATGACAGATATCAATGATTATGAAGATGCAGAAGATTCTGCTGTAGATGAAGATGAAGCCAAAGCGGCTGAGAGTGGCGCGGCTGACGAAGAAGCAGGCAACTTAACTGATGCTGATCTTGCTGAAGCAGAAACGCTTACCGTAACTGCGAAACAAAAACAGCGCCAAGCATTGGAAGATGAAGTTGCTGCATTTTTAGCTCGTGGTGGGAGAATTACTGAAGTTCCGCCAGATGAACATAGCGACCTTTAATAATAAAAAAGCATCACATGAGTGATGCTTTTTTATTGGCTTTTAGGTTGAGTTAAAGGTTGTTTTGCAGCTCTTTTAAAATGCCGCATTCGTCTACTGTACGGTCGGTCGAGCAATGTTGTTTTAAATCGATGAGTGTTTCTTTTAAAAGCAAAAGTCGTTCAATTTTTTCCGATACTTCAATCAAATATTTATTCACCAAATTATCAATTTCCGTACATGCCTGCTTTGGCTGAGCTTTCATTTCTTTTAACGTTTTAATATCACTAAGAGAAATATCTAATTCGCGGCAATGTTTAATAAATAATAGGTCCGCAAGTGTTTGATCTGTGTAAACACGATAATTATTTTCTGAGCGTTGAATACGGTCGAGTACACCTACTTTTTCGTAATAACGAATAGTGTCGATTGGAACATCTGCTTTTTTTGATAATTGGCCAATAGAAAGACTCATAAGACTTGACTCTGGAGCTACTCAAGGGTTTTTAATGACTATAAAAGAGTTCTTGAGGAAATAAAATGGCCGGATGTGGATGTGCTTCAACATGTTCACCTACAAAGAAAGTCAGCCCACGCTTTAAAAAAGCGCTATGGATTGCACTTGTGATTAATGCACTCATGTTTGTAGTTGAAATTGTAGGTGGCTACAAAGCTCAATCTGTTTCATTATGGGCAGATGCATTAGATTTTGCAGGAGATGCAGCAAATTATGCTTTGTCTTTAGTTGTACTCTCGATGAGCCTTTATTGGCGCGCAACCGCAGCTCTTATTAAGGGTATTACGATGGCCGCTTTTGGTTTCTTCGTCATTGCAAAAGTGGTATGGTCATTTTTTCATGGTGTTTCACCTGAACCGATGGTTATGGGGGCAATTGGGGTAATTGCTTTAATTGCTAACGTTTCAGTTGCTTTAATGCTTTATGCATTCCGCGATGGCGATGCGAATATGCGCTCTGTCTGGTTATGCAGTCGAAATGACTCTATTGCCAATATTGCTGTAATTTTAGCGGCGGTTGGCGTATTTGGAACAGGCACTGTATTTCCGGATTTATTAGTAGCCTTTGTGATCGCATATTTAGGTGTTTCTTCGGGTTATGCTGTGATTAAGCAGTCATTACAAGAAAGAAAACAATCAAAGATAATGTTGAGCTCAGAAGCTTAATTTTGATCGTATAAACAAAAAAGTACCATTTAAGCATGGTACTTTTTGTTTTTGAATGCATTAGATGAGAATTGATATTGCAATACTCCACATAACGCAACCAATAATAAAATCTAAAATTTTCCAAGCTTTGGGATTGATAAATAATGGTTTTAGGAATCTTGCACCATAACCCAAACTGAAAAAGAAAATCCAAGAAGCAAGTATGCTGCCTAAAGCAAAACTAATTTTATCTTCTAGCTGTGTTGCAACCGAACCAATCAGCACAATAGTATCTAAATAAACATGTGGATTGAGCCAAGTAAATGCCAGACAAATCACAAGTGCTTGGGTTAAAGTCTGCTTTTGGCTGCTATCAAGTTCCATGCCTTGATTCGTTTTAAACGCGGCATAGAAGGCTTTTGCACCATAGACAAATAAAAACGTTGCTCCTAAATATTTCGCGACTGTAATTAAGATAGGTGAAGCTGTCATAATTTCGGCAAAACCTAATACACCGCAAGCAATTAAAATCGAATCGGACAGTGCGCAGATTAAACATAACCAAAATACATATTGCTGTTTGAGCCCTTGTTTTAGAACAAAAGCATTTTGAGCACCAATCGCTACAATTAGGCCGCTACCAATACCTAAACCTTTAAAAAATACACTCAGAGAAAGCATAACCATTAAGTAGAAAAAATCAGATGCGGGAATTATCTGTCTTTTTATAAAGAAATAAGTAAAATTAAGAATATTTAGGTTTGGCTAAAAATAATTTAGGTTTTATATGTTGGATAGTAAGCAGTGTGAAGCTTTTCTTGCGGTTGCAGAAGTCGGAAGTTTCGATGCAGCAGGAGAACATTTATGTATCACTCCATCTGCTGTATCACTACGTGTACAAGCACTAGAAAAATATTTAGGGCAGATTTTAATAATACGTGGCCGTCCATGTGTGCTTACACAAGCAGGGCAAACCTTGCTACAACATTTAAGGCATACAAGATTAATGGAGCAAAATCTATTACAGGGCTTAATGGGAAAATCATCCGAATCGGAATTTTATAAAATTGCGTTGGCTTCAAATGCAGACTCATTAGCAACTTGGCTTTTACCCAGTATTCAGCAAACACTTTTTAAAGAAAAAATAGTGTTAGAGCTAAAAATTGATGATCAATCACACACACATACTTTGCTAGAAACAGGGCAGGTCAATGCATGTATTACAGCAGAAGAGCAAGTGATGGCGGGTTGCTTAGCTCAGCCTCTTGGTAAAATGCGCTATAAAATGCTGGCATCGGCCGAGTTTGTAAATCGGTGGTTTAGTGGTGGAATTAACCGAGAAGTTTTAAGAAAAACACCGGCGGTTATTTTTAACCATAAAGATTTAATGCATTCAGAGGTTTTATTAAAAGGATACGGTTTACCAATGCAGAGTTATCCTTATAGTTTTATTCCGGCAACAGATGCTTTCGTTAAAGCAATTCAACTAGGTTTAGGTTATGGCATGGTGCCCGAGCTTCAGGTTCAACCATTACTCGAAAATGGAACACTTATTGATATTATGCCTGAGGCTCAACTTGATGTTCCTTTATATTGGCATCACTGGAAAAGACAGTCGAAGCAACTCGATGTACTGACTGAAACGATTGTTCAGTCAGCAAAAGAGATATTGAGATAATTTTAGATCTTAGTTCTTAAATGACGATTTGAGATGTGTTGAACATAAAATTCTATATCTTGTACTGAGTAACCTAAAAGTTGTCCGATTCTACGGTCGAGTTCTAGGCGCTCTTCAAGTTGAGTTGCTTTTAATGAATTTTCAATACATAACATGAGTTCATTCAAATCTGCTAAAGAAGCATCTTTATAGATCAGCATAATTGAAAAGGGGAAAGGCAGAGAAGTTTCAATGTCTTTACTGATCATAGATAAAGACCCTTGCTCAAGATGTTTTATAAATTCAATAGGTAATAACTCATAAAAATAAGCGATAGGTTTTTTGCCTGAAAGTAATAATTCTAGTTCTTGCCCTTCATGTGGGCCAAGCTTTCCAAGTGACTCAGTCATATCACTACTCTTGTTTTTATCTTTAATATTGTTATGCAAAATTCATGCACGGTGATGACATAGGCGTTGGTCATCACCGTTTAGTTAATAAATTAAGATTGTGTTAACTCAAGCGCACGTTGATAAGCGACTTTTTTCTTAATACCCGTTAAATCGGCAGCCAGTTGAGATGCCGCTTTAACTGATAAGTCTTGAAGTAAGCGCTTTAAAAGTTCATCTAGTTTTTCTTGTTCCAGATCTGTTTTTTCTGGTGCACCGCCAACTACAAGAACAATTTCACCTTTTTCTTGGTTATGGTCATTTTCAATAAAACTGACCAGATCTTTTAAGGTCATTTTTTTGATCGTTTCAAAAGTTTTGGTAATTTCACGTGCGAAACCCACAGGGCGGTTTTCACCAAATACTTCAGCCATATTTTTGACGCATTCTAAAATACGGTGTGGTGCTTCATAGAAAATTAAGGTCTGAGTTTCATTTTTAAGCTTTTCGAGTTGCGAAATACGTTGAGAAGCTTTTGATGGCAAAAAGCCTTCAAAACTAAAACGGTCACTTGGTAAGCCCACAGCACTTAACGCAGCAATTGCAGCACATGCACCCGGTACAGGCACAACTCTAATGCCATTTTCTTGAGCAGCTCGAACCAGTTTGAAACCTGGGTCACTAATAAGTGGTGTGCCTGCATCACTAATCAAAGCAATATTTTCACCAGCAAGTAGCTTTTGAACTAACTGCTCAATTTTATTACTTTCATTATGGTCGTGGCATGCGGTAAGTGGGGTAGATATATTATAGTGTTTGAATAATTGAGCTGACTGGCGTGTATCTTCGGCAGCCACAACAGAAACTGATTTTAAGATATCAATTGCACGGAAAGTCATATCATCTAAGTGCCCGATTGGGGTGGCTACAACAAATAACTGAGCACTCATTTGGTTTTTACTCCGTACAGATAAACAATTTTAATCGGTTAGTGTACCCGAAATTCTGTTTTTGGCGTGAACAATGTCAGTAGGCTTTTTATTTTTCAAAACATTTGCTTTTGATTTACTCAATTCAAAATATAAAAACGCAGAATCGGTATTAAGAGCATTTACATTTAAAAAAGGGGGAAACAAAAAAATCATGTTAGTTGCACAGCAGTTGGGCCAATGGGCTGAACAAACAGCACTAAAACTTTTAAAAGAACAAAATTATGAATGGGTCGCTAGTAATTATCATTCACGCCGTGGAGAGGTCGATCTGATTGTAAAACGCGGTAACGAATTGATTTTTGTTGAGGTAAAAGCGCGAGGGCAGGGAAATTATGGTCAAGCTTGTGAAATGGTGACTTTAAGTAAACAGAAAAAAATAATTAAGACGGCGATGAGGTTTTTACAGCGCTACCCATCTTATCAGGATTTTTATTGTCGTTTTGATGTGATTTGTTTTGATTTTCCACAGAAAATTGCAAAAACAGTACAGCAAGACTTTTCGAAATTCCATTATGATCTGCAATGGATCGAAAATGCATTTACTTTGGATTAAGAGTTCATTACTCTTTTGAGCAAATTAAAACCGATGTTTATGATCAAGCCAAGAAGAGATTGATAGGAGTCTGGTGGAGTGTTGAAACGTATTGCTGTAACAGCGCTTTGTGTCGCAAGTTTGTCAGGTTGCGCAAGTTTTATTTCTGGTGGAACAGGTACAGCTCCAGTTGGAACAGATAGTGGTGTACGTAGCTTAGGCCAAGTATTTATTGATTCTTCAATTAAGCGTACAGCGAATATTAACCTCTATAAGCTTGATCAGCGTTTTAAACAATCTCGTATTAACATCGAAAGCTTCCATAGCACAGTATTGTTAACTGGTCAGGTGCCAGATCCATACTTGAAACAGTTGGCAGAAGATAACGTTAAAGCCATGAGTGATGTGAAAGCTGTACATAACTATATTACAGTGGGTAACAAAGTAAGCTATAACACGATCATGCAAGATGCTGGGGTAACCGCAAATACACGTGCTTTATTAATGAAAGCGCCAGTTGTATCGGACAGTAAAGTACTTGTCCATACCGAGGATGGTGTTTTATATGTAATGGGTCGTTTAAACACAGCTGAAATTAATGACTTAAACAATGTGCTGCAAAATGTCGGTAACGTGACTAAGATTGTAACGCTTATTGATAACATTGATTTAGCGCCTGCTCCGGCAGCATCGACTGGCAACACAACAACTACGCCGGTAATTAATAATGTTCTTGCTCAACCAACAGTTCAAACTCCTGTTGCAATTGATCCGGACCAAACAGATCCAGCATCATCTACTGCACAATAAAATATGAACCTGATTGAACAATTACAAAGTAAAATTGAGCAGGCGAGAACTCTTTATAAAGAGTTCCGCCTGTATGATTTGGGGAGCTTTGCTTTAAACCGTTTTACACCAAAAGATGGTTTTGAGCAGGTTTTAAATGTGCGTTATGGCTTAAAGCCTCGCCATCGTCTAGATATTTATCGTTCTACTAAACGCTTAGCTCATCGACCACTCATTGTTTTTGTACACGGTGGTGCTTGGCAACATGGTAATAAACGAGACTATTTATTTATTGGCGAAGCATTTACAAAAGAAGGTTATGACGTTGCTGTCATTAACTATCAACTTGCGCCAAAAAATATTTTTCCAAGTTATGTAGATGACTTAACGCAAGCGTTAAATTATTTGCATCAAAATCAGGAAAAACACGAAATCTCGACTGAGAATATTGTGCTTATGGGACATTCGGCAGGTGCATTTAATGTAATGTCGGCTGTTTATCACCCTGACTCACCTAAGATTGAATGTTTAGGGAAAATTAAGGCAATAGTCGGATTAGCTGGTCCGTATCATTTTGATTATAAGGGTGATCCGCTTGCTGAAGATGCTTTTGATCAAGGTGTTTCTTATAAAGAGGTGATGCCTTATTATCTTGTAAAACAAAATAATATTAAGCATTATCTACTCATGGCTGAAAATGATCAGCTCGTAAAGCAGCATAATACTTTGGATATGGATCAAGCCCTTAGAGAGAAGGGAAATCATAGTCATATTGCTATTATCCCTAAAACTGGCCATATAACGATTTTGGCCAGTCTATCGAGTTTTGTAAGTCACTACTTCAGAACAAAACGAACCATTTTGCACTTTCTTGATGAAGTATTCTAAAACATCTGTTTGAGAGCGCGCAGATTACTTTGCTTGAGTAATCTGCGTAATCATTGCGTGTGCAATACTGCCTTTAAATGGAATTTCAGGAAGCTGATCAAATTTAAAGAACTGCGCATCGGCAATTTCATCTTCCTGCAAAGAAATTTCACCTGACTCATATTCAGCTCTAAACGCAATCATAAGATTACTTGGAAACGGCCAAGGTTGACTTGACATATATTGGATATTTTTGAGTTTAAGCCCCACTTCTTCTAAAGCTTCGCGTTGAACAGCTTCTTCAAGAGTTTCGCCAACTTCGACAAAACCTGCAATCAAACCATACATGTTGGTTTTATTGTGAATTGATTTTGCTAATAAGATTTCATCATCACCTTTAGTAATGATAGTAATGATACATGGGTTTACGCGAGGGTACTGATGATAACCGCAAGCAGGGCATACCATTGCATATTCGGTTGAGTGGACTTCGGTAGCGTGTCCACAGTGGCTACAAAATTTGTGATTACGTCGCCATTCGAGCAACTGTACAGCACGACTTGCCTGTAAAAATTGCTCTTTTGACCAGTTGGAAATAAGTTGACGAATTGGAACGAGTTGCAGACCTTCCGGTATAGCTTCTTCACTCAGCAGGTCACGTGCAATGACCTGTTCGTCATGAGTGAAAAGCAGATCACTTGCTAACTTTTCGACTTTGGGTAATTGGAAGTTTTGGTCAACCAATAATTGTTGGTGATGAAAAATATAAGCAAGTGATAATTCAGACATTAAGCTGCCTTTTTTTGAAGTTGTTGACTACTTAGCAATGCTACATCAAACATGGATTGTAGAACAGGCTGTTTATTTTTTAAATTGTCAACTAACATATCTAGTCCAGCTAATACGTTAAAAATACAGTGAATCTGGTCGTGACTAAAAGGTTGGTTCTGTTCGATTTGCTGCTGTACAAATTTAGCAGTTTCAAGCAGAGCATTTTGTTGAACCGTACTTCCTAAAAATTCAGCCGCGCCAGCCAATTCTTTTAATGAGCCTGCAATCGCTTCAATATTTTGAGTTTGATCGTTGGCATATAAGGTCAAACTTTGGCATACAAAATCGATTAAATTTTTTGTCTCATTTAATAACATTTCATGTGCTTCATCTAAGCGATCTAAAGAAATATTAGTGTTGTTCACACGAATTTGTAGACGGTTGGATGAATAATTGCGTACTAAAATACCAATAGCGTTCATAGCAGATAAAATGCTCTTCATGAGCTGCTGAGCATAGTTTTCATTACTCAATATATTGATTTGACTTAAACTGCTGGCTTGTTGGGAAAGCTCTGAAGCAGCTTCATTTAAGTTAAGTAATTTAAAAGTATGAGCAAGTTGCATAAGGCTGCTTTGAAGTTGCTGAGCCTTTTCTGGCGACATGTTTTGGTAGTTATATTCAATATCATTACGAACTTTATTCATTTCGCTTAAGATTAATTGACTGACCGTTTGCATGGTATCAAAGTCTGGTCCATACAAATGTTGGCTCAGTGCTTTAAGTTGAGTGTCGGTGAGAAACTCATGACCAATGTTTAGTTGCCCACGAATTTGCTTTGCGAGGTGATCTTCTTGTCCAATTACAATACTGATGATATCTGCTAATGCAGTTAATTTTGCTTCAAAGCTTTCTGGCGATGCTAAAAATAGGCCTATAGCATTTTCAAGATTAATCAATACACGTAAGCGAGCATCATTTAAAACAAGTTCATCAATATGATTAAAGGTGGAGTTCACTAATTGCCAATATTGTTGGCTTGGTTGACCATGAGCCATACTGATTAAATAGCTACCAACAAGTTTGAATGCCTGAAAGTCTCGAGCACTTTCAGTTTTATTTAAAAACTGATGCAAAGATAATTTATAAAGTTGATGGATAAATTGAGTTTTTTCATTGATGAGCACTTCGGGTAACGGTAACTCAAGTGAAGTTGTTGTAAGGTTTGAAGCAATCTGCTGGCCAGATGAAGTTAATGGCTTGTTTAAGGCTTTTTCTAAATTGTTTAGAGTGTCCAAAAGAAACTGAGGGACTTCAACTTCACGTAAACAAATAAACTCAATATAGCGTTTCACCATAGTCGTGCCTTCACTTAGAGCAACAACCTCATCGGTGTTGATGTGTTCGGGCTTAGCCATAATTTTTTGCATCAACTCGGTTGAATATTGAGTGATTTTTGCTAAATAGGGGATATCAATGAGGCGTAATACTTGAGTGCATTGTTTAAATTGTTCTAATGCATCATCAATACCAAAAGGGAGAGCCTGCTCTTCAATTAATGTACTTACAGCACCTTCCACCAGTTTTATTGAGTTATCAATTTCATTCTTGATAATAAGTAACGCTGTTGGATCAAATTGGATCGAATTATGCTCAGACATAAAAATTCCCCTTTGCAAAAAAAATCAATTGTTATATTCGTCATGGCTCAATATTTTGAGCTAAAAATCTATATGACTAATATAACTTAACTTGCAAAAGGGGAAACTAAAAAAACATTAGAGAATCAAAAATTTATTTTGCAAAAAAGCAAGGTTCTCCATGTTTTTTCTCAAATTCTTTGACCCAAGTCTCATGTATGTTCAACTCTTCATCTGAAGGGTAAATAACGGGTAAATCAATTTGAATTCTAGCTTTGGTTGTTTTTTGTTGATCACTTTCGCTTTGAGAGAGCGCATCCATATCAAAGGAAACTTGACCACCAGTCATTGCCAAGTAAACATCAGAAAGAATTTCAGCATCGAGTAACGCACCATGGAAGGTACGGTCGCGCGCTGGAATTTCATAACGTCTAACTAAGGCATCAAGTGAGTTTTTCTGTCCAGGATGCTTATTTTTGGCTAAAGCTAAAGTATCGGTAACTTCACAAACTTCTGAAAGAGCAGGTAACCCAACACGTCTAAACTCCATATCTAGGAAGTTCATATCGAAGGTTGCGTTATGAGCGATAATTTCTGCACCCTTTAGATACTCAAATAAAGTATCTGCAATGTCCGCATAGACAGGTTTATCTTTTAAGAAATCATCACTGATACCGTGAATGTTTTCTGACTCACCCACTGGTTTTTCAGGGTTAATATAAATATGAATCGAACTGCCTGTAAGCTTACGGTTAATCATTTCGATGGCGCCGACTTCAATAATACGGTCGCCATCTTGGAAATAAAAACCAGTCGTTTCAGTATCGAGAATGAGCTGACGAGGGCCTTGTAATTTAAGCTTTGCTTCGGTAACAATAATTTGAGGATGAATATTGCTACTTTGTTGCTTTGTTTCTTGCTCTACAGCTTCAATCTCATTTACTTCTTCGTCTAAAGTATTCATCTCAACTTCTTGTGATGGTTCAAGAGCCACATCTTCATCTTCGCTTGTTTCAACCAGATCAAACCCGAAAGGATCATCTAGCAACCAGTCCTGTTCAGGCTTTTTTATATCTTGCGGTGCAGCCACAGACTGTGGTTGCTTGATTTCTTGAGCTGTTTTATCTGCACCTAAATTTGCAAGTTGGTCTGCCATTTCATTGCCAGGATGTCCTGCATGACCTTTAATCCAGTTCCATTCAATATTTCTACCTGCGCAAACAGCATCAAGTTTTTGCCATAGGTCAGGATTTTTAACATCTTTCCAATTTTTCTTTTTCCAGCCATGAATCCATTCTGTAATGCCTTGCTTTACATAATTTGAGTCTGTCCAGACAATTAATTGTGCATCAGGAGGGCAAAAAGAAATTCCTTCAATAGCCGCAGTAAGTTCCATACGGTTATTGGTTGTGTCGGGTTCGCCGCCAAATAATTTATGTTCACCCTGTTCGGTAATGACATATGCACCCCAACCACCTAAACCGGGATTGCCACGACATGCACCATCAACATACAGTGTGATTGTTTGAGACATAAATCGAAACCTAAACTGAAAGAAAAAGAACTGAATATGGTGTATTGTATACGCAAAAAGTTCGGTTCCATCGTTACAAAGCAAGCTTTTTTTAATTTCTTGTAACATTTCCATGCAAATGACATTAAATTATTGCCTTGTCTATCTTGCATGCTTTACTACAATGGCATCGAAGACCTAGGGTTTGTGGGCAGACCCCAAGAAATATTACGCGAGTTGTTTGGAAGTTTTTATGTATAAACCAACCACATTTGTGTGGCAGCCATCTGCAGCATCATTATTCAAAATTACAGTACTTAGCTCTGCTTTAGCTGCGTTGGGTATTACAACAGGCTGTTCTTCGACTCCGCAATCTGCAAAAACCTCGAAAACAAAACAGGTCAGTGGAGCAGGCTATCTTGATGCAAGCAGTCTGGACTCGTTAGAAGATTTACTTTCAGCAACGGATATGCGTGCTGTAGAAGGCGACCGTTTACTTATTTTAAAACACGGTGACGTCTGGAAGCGTATGGCTGTAGGCTTCAAAATGGACCTCAATCATTGGGATCCACGCATTGAAGCGCAGCGTAGTTGGTTTATCTCACGTCAGCCCTACCTTGACCGTTTAAGTGCTCGCGCAAGTCGTTATTTATATCATACTGTGAAAGAAGCAGAACGCCGTGGTCTTCCAACCGAACTTGCATTATTACCCGTGATTGAAAGTTCATATGACCCTGCTGCAACAAGTAGTGCAGCAGCAGCAGGCTTATGGCAGTTTATTCCAAGTACTGGTCGTATTTATGGTTTACAACAAACGGGTATGTACGATGGTCGTCGTGATGTTGTTGAATCTACACGTGCTGCGTATGAGTTTTTAGGAAGCTTATATAACCAGTTTGGTTCATGGGAGTTGGCTTTAGCAGCTTATAACGCTGGTCCGGGGCGTATTCAACAAGCGATTAACCGAAATCAGGCTGCAGGTCTACCAACGGACTACTGGTCACTAAAACTTCCACAAGAAACCATGAACTATGTTCCACGTTTCTTGGCAGTTGCTCAAATTATTAAAAATCCGCGTGCTTATGGGGTTTCATTACCGCCGATTGCAAACAGACCCCATTTCCGTGAAGTCACGTTATCTGCACCATTGTCTTTAAATGAAATTGCATCAGTAACTGGTCTTAGCCGTGCTGAGCTATATGCATTAAACCCAGGCTATCGTGGTGAAACAGTAGACCCTGCAAGCCCAATGCGTATTTTAATTCCAGCTGATGTAAGCCCGTCAGTTGATAACAAATTAAAAGCCATGAAAGCTGGTGGTAGCAGTTCAGGTTGGTGGGCAAATGTCACATCTCCATCTAAACCAACTACAACCACCTCAACTTCAGTTACTGTTAAAACTACACCGGCGACACAGGTTCAGCCTGTAAGACCAACTACACCTACCAAAACAACCGGTAGCTCTGTAACGGTAAAAACTTCTACACCTCGTGGATCTGATGCTTTAGCTGCTTTTGCCGCCTCAGCTGATGTACCGAGTGCACCACGTATTCCAGTTGCAGTCACACCTGCGACCAATGTAAAACCTGTAAGAACAGAACCGCCAATTTCAGCAGTTGAGCGTGAGAAAATTTTAGCGGCAGTTCGTGCTGAAGGTGAGAAAGAAACAGTTGAGCAAGCTTTACAGCCGCAAGCTACACAAGCTGAAAAAGACCAAGTGGTTGCCGAGCTAAAAGCAATTGCACCGCAAGGTACCGAAATTGTTGATCCTTATGACGGTAAAATTAAGCTAACTGCGATTCAAACGAGTTTGTCAGTTGCTGAACAGCAAGGTAAAGAATTAAGTAAAGGCTTTGCTTACCCGAAAACTTTAGCTGAAGATGCAAGTGTTGCGAACTCTGAAGATGGTCAGCGTAATAAAGATAAGCCTTACATTAAAACGGATACTGATGTTGTTGTTGTACAGCCTAAAGGTAAGCGTAGTACCTATACCGTACAACCGGGTGATACATTAGCAATTATTGCGATGAAAAATGGTGTGAACTGGCGCGATGTCGCTAAGTGGAACCAGATTGATCCTGAAAAGACATTATTTGTAGGAACTAGCCTGTATTTGTATGATGCTAAACCGCAAGAGGTTGAATCTACTGCAAAATCGGCAGCTAAACCTGATGTATATGTTGTTCAAGCAAATGACAGCTTAACGGGAGTGGCAAATCAATTTAATTTGTCTGTGAAACAGCTTGCTGAATACAACGATTTATCGGTAAGCGATGGTCTATTTGTTGGCCAAAAGTTGCATTTAAAAGAGCCTAAAGGCAACCGTACTTCTGCTAAAGCAGAACAACCTAAAGCAGTTCAGGCAAGTACACGTCGTATTGCAACAAAAAGCTATACAGTTAAACGCGGCGAATATTTGAAGTTAATTGCAGATCGTTACGCATTATCTAACCAAGAATTAGCAGAGCTAACGCCAGGATTGTCGGCTGGTAGTAACTTAATGGTTGGTCAGAAAATCAATGTACCTGCAAAAGAAGTTACTGTCGATGAAGTTGATGATAATAAAGCTTCTGGTAAATATGAAAAACTTGCAGCAGGACCGTCGTATAAAACTGAAAGCTATAAAGTGCAGCGTGGTGATACATTATCAAGTATCGCGATCAAGTCTAAAATTAGCCTAGCTGAACTTGCTGAACTAAATAACTTAAAAGCCAATAGCCATGTACAGCTTGGTCAAAACTTAAAAGTACCTGCTGGTGTAAGTGTTCCAGATCACTATGTTGTTCAATCTGGCGATAGCTTGCATGCGATTGCAGCTAAATATAACTTACAAACCAGTTATTTGGCTGATTTAAATGGTTTGTCGCGTACAGCAGGTGTTCGTGCTGGTCAGCGTTTAAAATTGACAGGTGAGGTTGAAACACCAAGCAAGACTTCTACTAAAAATGTCAAAGAAGAAACGCCAGAGACTTATACGGTCAAATCTGGTGATAGCTTAGGGAATATCGCCAACCGCTATCATTTGCAGTTAGATTACCTTGCCTCATTGAATGGTTTATCTCGTAACAGTAATGTTCGTGTTGGTCAACGTTTAAAATTAACAGGTGATGTGCCACCAGTAGAAACAGCAAAAGTTGATACGGCGAAATCAGCAGCTAAACCTGTTGCAGCCGGAAAAAATACTGAAAAGTATACGGTTAAAGCTGGCGAGTCGTTACATACGATTGCAAGCCGTGCAGGTATTTCAGTTCGTGAACTTGCTGAAATGAATGCATTAAAAGCAAATGCAAACTTACAGCGCGGACAAAATATTGTAATTCCAAAAACTGTTGTGGAATACAAAGTTAAACGTGGTGATACTTTAATTGGTCTTGCAAGTAAATATGGTTTAGAAACTACTTTACTGGCGGAACTCAATAACTTAACACCGTCGACTCAATTACGTATTGGCGATATTATTAAAGTGCCTAATTTATAGAATAATTAGAACTTTATGCAAAAGTTATATCCTCAACTGAGCCTGCTAGTCGGGCTCAGTGTCTTTTCACAAGTTGTATTCTCTGCACAGCAAATCACGCCTTATATCGCAATTCACTCTAAGCCTAAATATTTAACAATGGCTGCAATGCCTTATGCCAATCCGAATGCACCAAAAGGTGGAGTATTGAGTCGGGCTGCGCAAGGGACTTTTGATAATTTAAACAGCATGAACGGTAAGGGGAACGCGACAGAAGGAGTAAATTATCTTTTTGATACTTTAATGACTCAGTCACTCGATGAAGTTGGAGTTTTATATCCACTTTTAGCTGAGAGAGTTTCCTATGATCCAGAAAGAACGCAATCGATTACCTTCTATTTAAATCCCAAAGCACGCTTTAGTAATGGACAGCCTTTAACAGCAACGGATGTAAAATTTAGCTTTGATATCTATCAAACCAAATCTAATTTTGGCCTACAAATGTATCTTGCCGACTTGGCAAAAACAGAAGTTATAAATCCTCATCAAGTTAAATTCACTTTTAAGTCTAGCCATAATCCAAAAATGCCATTTGTTGTGGCGAGCTTACCGATTTACTCAAAAGCAGACTGGCAGAACCGTGACTTTACTCGTATTACTTTGCAACCGATTATAGGTTCAGGGCCGTATGTGGTTGAGAAGATTGATGCTGGACGTAGTATTAGCTATAAACGAAACCCAAATTATTGGGCAAAAGATTTGCCTATTAATAAAGGGCGCTATAACTTCGACCATTTAAAATATGTTTATTACCGAAATTGGGATATTGCATTCGAAGGTTTTAAATCTGGGCAATATACCTTGCATGAAGAAACTAATCCTAAAAAATGGGTCACTGACTACAAGTTTCCAGCGGTAAAATCAGGTTTAATCACGCTATATAAGTTTAGACACCATAATCCGATTGCAACTGAAAGTTATGTGTTTAACACACGACAAAAACCTTTAAACGATATTCACTTTAGACAAGCCTTAACCTATGTCTATGACTTTGAATGGCAAAATAAAGCTTTGTTTTATGGACAATATCTAAGACTACAAAGTTATTTTGAAAATAGTGAGTTGTCAGCAACAGGACGTCCTTCAAAGAGTGAGCTCACTATATTAAAGCCTCTTTTGCCAAAGCTTTCTCCAGTCATGCAAAAAGCTGTTTTGACAGACTGGAAATATCCGGTCTCGGATGCCAGTGGTTTTAACCGTCAAAACTTATTAATCGCAAGACAATTACTCATTCAAGCAGGCTATAAAATCAAAGAAGGGCAGTTATATACTCCTGAAGGCCAGCCTGTAAAAATTGAGTTCCTCATTCAGCAAGATGGCAAACAAAGAACACTGATGCCATTTGTAAGAAATTTAAAAAAATTAGGAATTAATATTAATTTACGGCAGGTTGATGCGCCGCAATATTTAGAGCGTACACGCCGTTATGACTTTGACATGACTACGATGAATTTGCCGCAATCTTTAAATCCGGGCAATGAACAGGCTCAGTTCTGGGGAAGTGCCGCAGCAGTTCAAGATGGTAACTATAATTACGCTGGTATTCGTAATCCGGTTATTGATGAAGTCATTTCAAAACTGGTGACTGCCAAAGACCGTGATCAGCAAATCACTTATACTCATGTTCTTGACCGATTGCTTCGCGCAGGATATTACCAGATCCCGACTTATGGGAAAGGGGATTATTGGTATGCGTACTGGAATATGTATCAGCAACCTAAAGTGAAACCTGTGCTCTCGGCTGGTATAGAGTATTGGTGGAGTAATCCAAACCAAGCCAAAAAAATTGCCCAATATTTACATCAACAATAAAAGCACGTATCTAAAGGAAATCCTGTTATATGGGTTCATATATTCTTAAGCGACTTCTTTTAATGATTCCAACGTTGTTCATTATTTTATTGATCAACTTTGTGGTCGTGCAAATTGCACCGGGTGGACCTGTAGAACAAGCAATCCATGAGGTAGAAAGTGGCGTAGGAGCAGGGCGGATATTAGGTACTGAAATGTACTATCAGGGTGCTAAAGGATTAAGCCCCGAAATGGTAGAGCAAATTAAAGCACAATACGGTTTTGACCATCCTCCAGTAGAACGTTTTTTACTGATGTTAAAGGGCTATTTGACTTTAGACTTTGGACAAAGCTTTTTTAAAGATAAACCAGTAGTTGAGTTGCTTTGGGAAAAAATGCCTGTGTCGATCTCGATTGGGCTATGGAGCACTTTGCTGATTTATCTTATTTCAATTCCACTTGGAATTAAAAAAGCGAAACAACAAGGTTCTTGGTTTGATCGTTCCACTTCTTTATTGCTAGTGGTGGGTTATGCGGTACCCAGCTTTGTCTTTGGCATACTGCTTATTGTTTTTTTTGCGGGTGGGTCATATTTTCACTGGTTTCCATTGCAAAGCCTGGTATCAGATAACTTTCATCAATTGAGTTTTTTTGGAAAAATTACGGACTATTTATGGCATATGACTTTGCCACTTATTACGATGGTCTTAGGTGGTTTTGCGAGCCTAACTTATTTAACTAAGTATTCATTTTTAGAAGAACTCAATAAACCTTATGTCTTGGCAGCTTACGCAAAAGGCCTAAATAGCCAGCAAGTTTTATATAAACATGTATTTCGCAATGCCATTTTAGTGGTACTCGCCGGATTGCCGGAGACTTTGGCAGGTATTTTCTTTGTCGGAAACCTTTTCATTGAAATTATTTTTCACCTAGATGGTGTGGGATTATTAGGTTTTGAAGCGATTGTTCAACGAGACTATCCGGTTATTTTCGGCGTATTGTTTTTCTTCACGCTGTTTAGTCTACTTTTACGACTTATTTGCGATGTGCTGTATCAATGGATTGATCCGCGTATTCACTTTGACGCACAAGGAGGCAAATAATGTCTTTAATTGTGCAGTCACGGCTGCAAAAGTTTAGGCAACATAAATTAGGTTGGGCAAGCTTTGTTTTGTTTAGCCTCATTTTGGCGATGTCTTTAGCTGCTGAGTTCATTGCTAACGATAAACCATTGTTGGTGAAATATGAGGACGCTTATTATTTGCCTGTTTTTAAATCATATCCCGAAACTACTTTTGGTGGCGTGTTTGAAACAGAAGCAGATTATAAAGACCCCGCTGTACAAGAGCTTATCAATCATAACGGATGGGCAATTTGGCCCCTTATAAGATTTTCTTACCAGACTCCTAATTTAGACTTGGCTGTACCTGTGCCATCGCCACCTTCTAAGCAGAACTGGTTAGGGACAGATGACCAAGGGCGAGACGTGCTTGCACGTATTCTCTATGGGCTTAGAGTCTCATTACTTTTCGGCTTGGCTTTAACAGCTTGTGCAGCACTACTTGGTATTTTTGTGGGTGCTATACAAGGTTACTATGGTGGCTGGGTTGATTTGTTGGGGCAACGACTGGTAGAAGTCTGGAATGGTTTACCCATGCTCTTTATGGTCATGATTTTAGTCAGCATGTTTACCCCAAATGTATATTGGCTATTTTTTATTATGCTGTTCTTTAGCTGGACTGTACTGGTAGGAATTGTCCGTGCCGAATTTTTAAAAGCGCGTCAACTTGACTATGTGCGTGCGGCTCAGGCTTTAGGTGTAACTGATAGAGCAATTATCTTTAAGCACATTTTGCCAAATGCCATAAGTTCTAGCCTGTCGCAATTACCTTTTATTTTGACTACTAATATTATTGCTTTAACCGCACTCGATTTCTTGGGCTATGGTTTACCGCCAGATGCTGCCTCTTTAGGTGAGTTGTTGTTGCAAGGTAAAAATAACTTAGATGCACCGTGGTTGGCTTTATCGGGCTTTTTTAGCTTGGCTTTTGTGTTGTCATTATTAATTTATATTGGGGAGGCGGCACGCGATGCATTTGACCCAAGAAAATAACTTAAATGTAGATGCTACATTGCTAAATATAGAAAACCTTTCAATCTCTACACAAGATCAGCTTTTATTGGAGGGTCTCAATTTAAATTTGCAAGCTGGAGATACGCTTGCAATTGTAGGGGAAAGTGGTTCAGGTAAGACAATAAGCTGTTTGGCAATGATGGGATTATTACCAGAAAAATTAAAAACATCTGGTCGTATTATTATTGATTCAAAAAATATTTTAGAAACAGATGAAAAGACAAAAACACATATACGTGGCCGCCAAATTGCCATGATTTTTCAGGAGCCTTCTACGGCTTTAAACCCATTGCATCGTGTTGAAAAAATTGTCGGTGAACATTTCATTTTACAAGGTTGGTCAAAGGCAAAAGCTCAGCAGCAGGTAATTCAATTATTAAAAGACGTAGGAATTGCTAATCCAGAGTACATTTTAAAACGTTATCCACATGAGCTTTCAGGTGGACAAAAACAGCGGGTGATGATTGCGGCTGCGCTAGCGCTTCAACCTAAAATTTTAATTGCAGATGAACCAACTACCGCGCTTGATGTGATTTTACAGACGCAAATTTTAGAGTTACTGAGGTCTTTGCAAAGTAAATATGGCATGGCGCTAATTTTGATTAGCCATGATTTAAATTTGGTACGCCGTTATGCCAATGAGCTGATTGTATTACACGAAGGACAAGTTGTAGAGCAAGGTCAGCTTCAGCAAATCTTTAAAAATCCTGCGTCAATTTATACTCAGCAACTGTTAGATCATGATCTTGGTTTTGCTGAGCAGCCTTCAATCAGTCATAACATTTTATCTGTTCAACAACTCAATGTTAAATATCCAATTCGACGTGGTTTCTTTAACCGTATTCAGGGTTATACCACTGCTATTGAAAATGTAAGCTTTGAGCTTGCCCAAGGCGAAGCATTAGGCGTTGTGGGGGAGAGTGGTTCGGGTAAAACCTCATTGGCTTTGGCTCTGGTTCGATTAATTAAAAGTGAGGGGCAAATTATCTTTTTAGGGCAAGACATAAACTACTTAGAACAAAAAGCTTTGCGTAAGATTAGGTCAGACTTACAAATTGTTTTCCAAGACCCATTTGGTAGTTTAAACCCGCGTATGACGGTAGGGCAGATTATTGCTGAAGGCTTAAAAGTGAAAGCTGTAGCCGATCACGAGATCAAACAGCAAGTTAAATCTGCTTTAGTAAAAGTTGAGTTGGCTAAAGACTTTCAACACCGCTATCCGCACGAGCTTTCGGGTGGACAACGTCAACGCGTTGCTCTAGCACGAGCTTTAGTGGTTCAACCTAAACTTTTAATTTTAGATGAGCCAACGTCCGCCTTAGATCGAACGACTCAAAAAGCCATGATTCAATTATTGCGACGTTTACAACAAACTGAGCACCTAAGCTATATTTTTATTAGTCATGATTTAAATGTGGTTAAAGCACTGTGTCATAAAGTGATGGTATTACGGCATGCAAAAGTTGTTGAATATCAGCTGACTGAACAGTTATTTAATGACCCTAAAACTGAATATACCAAGCAATTAATTACGGCGAGTCTTTAATTTATTTAAATAAGTCTATGTTTTATAATAATAAATATTATTTAAATTTTTTATGCAAAAAGTTGCATTTCTCTATACTTTTTAAATTTGACATGTGCTATTGTCAGTTATCGATTTTCCCTTGACATGACCTATAACTCATCTAAATTAGAGTAATTACTCTAAAGTATTAAAAGAGGTTAACCATGAGCCAGATTGCACAACCAATCACAATTCGAAATACCACATTTAAAAACCGAATTATTAAAGGTGCAATGAGTGAGGCACTTGCAAACTATGAGGGGCAGCCAAATGATTTACATTTAGGTTTGTATGGTGCATGGGCCAAAGGTGGTTTGGGCTGTGCGATTACTGGAAATGTTATGGTCAATGTAGAGGCTAAAAACGAACCAGGCGTGGTGGTGATTGAAACCGAGCGTGACCTAGAGCGTTTAAAAGAATGGGCAGCGGTTGGTAAACAATATGGAATGGTACAGCTCATTCAATTGTCTCATCCAGGCCGTCAGTGCCCTAAAGGCTTAAATAAAGAAACAGTTGCACCTTCGGCAGTTCCTTTTAGCCCAGCTTTAGCGACTATGTTTGGTACGCCACGTGCGCTTACACATGAAGAAATTCTAGATATTATTAAACGCTTTGCAACAGCTGCCCGCATTTGTGAGAAAGCAGGTTTTGAAGGGGTGCAGTTACATGGTGCACATGGCTATTTAATTAGCCAGTTTTTATCACCATTAACCAATAAGCGTACAGACCAATGGGGTGGTTCAGTTGAAAACCGTACTCGCTTTTTACTAGAAGTTTATAAGGCTGTACGTGAAGCAACCTCAGAGAATTTTATTATTTCAGTTAAGCTTAACTCGGCTGACTTCCAGCGCGGTGGTATTAGCGAAGAAGATGTGATTTCAGTATTTAAAGCCGTTGATGAAGCCGGAATTGACTTAATTGAAATTTCAGGTGGAACTTACGAAGCACCAGCAATGGCTGGCGTCAAAGCTGATAAACGTAAGGCAAGTACCATTGCACGTGAAGCATACTTCTTAGACTTTGCTGAAAAAATCCGTCAGCATGTAAAATGTAAACTTATGGTGACAGGTGGCTTCCGTACAGTCGAAGGTATGAATGCTGCTCTGGCAAGTGGTGCATGTGACTTTATTGGCATTGCTCGTCCACTTGCAGTCGAAACGGATTTAACTGATCGTTTAATTGCAGGCCAAGACGTTCGCTATGCCGTAAAACCAATTAAAACAGGTTTGCCTTTTGTCGATAAGATGGCGATTATGGAAATCATTTGGTACGCAGCACAATTTAAAGCTATTGGACAAGGTAAAAAGCCAAATCCTAAACTGTCACCTTTAATTGTGTTTTTAAATTATGCCAAGGGCAATATTAAGGCTGTTGTTCAAGGACGCGTGAATTCGCGTAAATCTGCATAAATAAATTACCAAGCAATAGCCCAGTAAGTTTGAAAAGTAGAAGCAGACCATTGACCTTTAATTAGAGCATTTTTAAAGGCGGGTCTGTTTTCTATCTGGGCAAGATAACGCTGTATATGTTTAAAGTGGCTGTAATTTGGTGAGCAAGCCAATAATGGAAACCACATCAAAATATCAGCAGTAGTAAACTGATCTCCCGCGAACCATAAGTGACGTTCTAAATGTTTATCAATCATGCTCATGTGTCTTTGTAATGATTGATTGAGATAGCCTTGATCAAATCCATATTTTAAAAGCTTAGGAACGAAACGGACCAGAAAAGGCGTGCGTTCTGCAATTTGGTGAAAGATTTGCTTGAGTACCAGATCTGGAATGAATGTCGCCTCACAATAATTCTTCCAATAATAAAAGTTTTGAAGTTGTTGGCTTAGTAAATTGTTCTGGCTCAGTTGTGGGTGTAAATGAGAGAAATAATCTAGAATTGCTGAGGTTTCAGCCAAAATTGAAGTTTGCTCTTGTTCAATAATTTCGAGAGTTGGAAATTTTGATAGTTGATGCGGTGAGTTATTATTTTTGTCTTCGTCCGAATGATATTTAGTGATGAGATCATAGTTGAGCCCTAATTCTTCTAAAAACCAAATAATGCGTTGAGAGCGTGAATTTTGTAAATGAAATAATCGAATTTGCATGTCATGTTCAAATTATAGTTTTGATCTATTTTTAGTATAGGGTAGAACATAGCTTAAGTATAATAAAATATTTATAAATCATAAATTTATAATATTTTATATGAGGAAATAAAGGCCACCGTATTTTTAGACAGTGGCTTTTTTAATGACTAATATCCCTAGTGAGATCTTACGCGGTAAAAGGCTGATGTTTGGTTCTTTTAATTTAGAACGTATAGCTTATACCTAATTGAACAGTACGTGATTCACCAGGATAGGCATATAAATTAAAAGCACTTTCATCATAAACTCTGTCAAAAATATTCTTCACGTCTAAGTTAAGGCGTAATTTTGGCGTTGCCTGATAATAAGACACGAGGTCAGTAACTGCATAGCCTTTCATGGTGTAGGTACTAATGGCTGTTTGACCTGCACGTTTATCAATATATTTTTGATTGATACCTAAGCCCAACCCTTGTAAAGGCCCATTCTGAAATTCATAAATATTTAAAAGATTAAAACTATTTTTTGGAATGTTGGCTAGAGCCGTCCCTTTTTGCAAGCTATTGTCTTTAGTTACTTCTGCATCTGTATAGACATAGCCGCCAATAATTTTCCAAGCAGGCGTAATTTGCCCTGCAATATTTAACTCTATACCACGGCTACGAACTTCACCTGCTGCTACTTTATAGACTGAATCAACAGGATCTAGGGTTAAGACATTTTCTTTGTTGGCATAAAAAATAGCGGAATCAATTGATAACATATTATCAAGTGCTTGCCATTTAAAGCCTAACTCGTAAGCTAAGCCTTCTTCAGGATCAAACCCGTCTCCATTACGGCTAGCACCAGTGTTTGGCTTAAAAGATTTTGCAGCATTACTGTAGATGGAAAGATCGTCACTGGCTTTATAGACTAAACCTAAACGTGGAATAAATGCATTATGACTGGTATTCCAATTTGCGGTATTCGGTAATAGGTTCTTATAGTCATGCTCATAATGTTCAAAACGTAAGCCTAGTAGCGCGCTTAAACGCTCATTTAAATCGACTTGGTCTTGTAAAAAAAGGGCAGTGGTTTTTAAGTTTTCACGGTCATGTGTAGTTACACGATAAAGCTCAGGCAGAGGCTGCCCTAAAACAGGGTTGTAGATATTAATAGGGTAGCTACCGACATCTCCACTTGAGCGAATAATGTATGACTTATAATCATAGTTTTCATATTCAAGCCCAGTCACTAAGGTGTTTGCTAAACCCAAAAACTGGAATTTACCTGTTAGGTTAATTTGAGCATCGGTATCTTGCCACTTTAGTTCACGGTAGTTGTAATTTCGACTTAGCGTTTCCCCATCATTTTGAATTCCATTTGCTTCTACTGCATAGCCATGTAACTTGCCATTTAAATATTGCACACCAGCATTGAGCTTCCAGTCATTTCCAAGCTCGTGTTCAACTCTTAATTGAGCCATATTGTTGTCATTGTAAAGTCGGTTGTTGTCTTTACCCGTTTCCCACAAATAAGTGTCTGGTGAACTAATAAAAGACTTCTGACCTGCATAGCGTGTTTGGCCACGGTCAAGCGGATGTTGGTTCCTTAAAATATCGGCTTCGAAGGTAACTTTAGTCATGTCTGAGGCCTGCCGGTTTTAAAGTTATACGCTATAAACGAACACCAGAACTGGCACAAATACATCGTGATTTTAATATTGCATCAAGTTCATTAGCTCCAGTCCCAATAGAACCAGATTTAACAAAAACAAAGTTAATTGCTGATGCAATAATTATTGAGAGAGATGAGCCAACTATGCAACCTGCACAACATATTAATGAAGTAAAGTTGAAGTCTTGATTTTGAAAATACGGAACTTATCTCATGGATAAAATTTGAAGTGAGATAAAATAATTTGAAGCGATGATTCTTTGTAGAAAGAATATGGCGTCCCTACGGGGATTCGAACCCCGGTTACCGCCGTGAAAGGGCGATGTCCTAGGCCTCTAGACGATAGGGACGTTGAGGATGGCGGTATCTTAAGAAGCCGCCACCAAACTGTCAAGGAGGTAAGGTGACAGTTTGTTCAAAATATAGCAAAACAGTTCAGCAGTCTTCTGGGTATCGTATAAAGCAGAGTGTGCTTCTTTACCATCGAACTCAATTCCAGCTTGAATACATGCTTTTGCAAGCACTGTTTGTCCAAACATTACTGCACTTAAAGTAACTGTATCCATGACTGAAAAACTATGGAACGGGTTTTGGTTTTTTGTACCTGAGCGAGCAATCGCTGCTTGTAAAAAGCCAAGGTCAAAATGCGCGTTATGGCCTACGAGTACTGCATGAGTACAATGTTGCTGTTTACGAACTTCATTGACCGATTTAAAAATACGACGTAAAGCGGTTCGCTCATCTTCAGCCATTGCAATACGCATTGGGTTGAATGGATCAATACCAATAAAGTCGAGCGAACGACGATCGAGGTTAGCCCCTTCAAAAGGGTTAATATGTGCATGAAATGCAGGACCAGGGACAAATTGTCCCTGAGCATCATACACAATTGGAATGCACGCGATTTCTAGCAATGCATCTGTCTGGGCATTAAAACCTGCCGTTTCAACATCGACAACAACAGGTAAGAAGCCACGAAAACGTTGGCCAATGACCGGGACAGAATTTTCTTGTGTCACACTTTTCTCCATTGCAGCGTTTTCCCGGCATGCAGCGGGATGATTTTTTGATTATCTAAATAATCAAAAGATTCGGGAACGAGATTATCTTCTTTAACCAAAGTAATGGTAGAAGTATTACGTGGTAGACCGTAGAAGTCTGCACCAAAATGGCTAGCAAAACCTTCTAGGCGCTCTAATTTACCGACTTGATCAAACGCTTGTGCATAAAGCTCAATTGCGTTTGGTGCACTATAACAGCCTGCACAGCCACAAGCATTCTCTTTTGCATTTTGTGCATGAGGTGCGCTGTCTGTACCTAAGAAAAACTTAGGATTACCGCTTGTTGCAACTTCAAGTAAAGTTGTTTGATGCGTTTGACGTTTTAAAATTGGTAAACAGTAGAAATGCGGTTTAATACCACCGACCAACATATCATTACGGTTAAATAATAAATGTTGTGGAGTGATTGTTGCCGCCACATTACGGTCTTGTTCTAAAACAAAGTGTGCTGCATCACTAGTCGTGATGTGCTCAAGCACAACCTTAAGTTTAGGGAACTGTTTCAATAAAGGTGATAATACCTCATCTAGGAAGCGTTTTTCACGATCAAAAATATCTACATGATTGTGAGTCACTTCACCATGAAGTAATAACGGAACTTGGTGCTCTTCTAATTGCTCAATAACTGCATAAACTTTGCGAATATCACTCACACCATTGTCAGAGTTTGTGGTCGCACCAGCAGGATAAAGCTTAATCGCATTGACATGTTCTGATTCTTTAATTTTACGCACTTCATCTGGTGAAGTGTGGTCAGTAAAATAAAGCACCATACGAGGGTCAAAATTATTGCCTTCCGGAACATGAGCAAGAATGCGCTCGCGATAAGCTAAAGCTTCTTCTACTGTTTTTACTGGCGGTACAAGGTTAGGCATACAGATCGCGCGGGCGAATTGTTTAGCCAAATCTGGAACAGTACGTTTTAATGCTAAACCATCACGTAAATGTGCATGCCAATCATCTGGCTGGAGCAGGGTAATAGAGTTCAAGGCAGTTCAAACTTCGAAATAAAACAAATGATAATCGATAAAGTGTGAAAATGGTAACGAGAATTACGGACAAATGGCAAAATAAAGCGCAGGGAGCTTTAAAAAATAATGTTATATTTTGTTAACGCGAAATATGTAGGAATCGACTAGTGGCGAATAGGGGAAATGTCCATCAATTACTCAAATCGAAAGAAGAAATCGAGTATTTGGTCACACTACATACCCATCGTTACGCCAATATGCCTTTACCAAAGCAGCTAGAAAAAAAATTCTGGTGTTTAAACCTTGATCGTACTCGGCAAAACATCTCTAAGTTTCTAGCAAGTGGAGTACTTACTTATTTAATTTTTATTTTACTGGCCCTTCCAACTGACTACTTGGTAATTGGTGAAACATATATTACTTTAGACTTTATTCATTGTTTGTTGAGTGCAATGAATATTGCACTTGCACTCTTATTATTTTGGATTTTTGCCAAATTTAAAAAACTCTCTAATCACTTTTATTTCGCTGCCTGTGGCATTGTTTTCTTCTCAATTATTACAAGTGCCATGTTGTTGCTCAGTGTCGAAAATATGGCACTTAAAAATCAGTCGATGTTGCTTCTTTCATTTTTATATATGCTTGGTTTTATTCTAAGTGGCATCAAACCATTACATATGCTGTACGTTGGCTTATCAGCAGCAATATTGGTTTTTGTTTTTCTTAATTTATTGAATGTAAATTGTGATTATATTGCCCTCGGTCGGGCCTTGTTCGGCACTTGTATTTTAGGTTTCTCAATTAGCACTATGCTCATCTCAAGAGAGCGAAGTCTTTTTTTAAATAACCAACTTGCTGAAATTAATGAGCAGATTTTACGGATTGAAGCATCTGAACTTCTGCATTTAAGTCAGCAAGATGCGCTTACTCAAATTTCAAACCGTCGTACCTTTGACGAAATGTTTGACTTCTTCTATTACCGTGCAAATCAAGAGAAACGTCCGTTAGCTGTTTTATTTATTGATATCGATTTTTTTAAAAACTATAACGATTTTTATGGACATCAGATGGGGGATAAAGTCATCTCTAGTATTGCGGCAGCAATTAAAAACTCGATTCGTCATGTCGATTTTGTTGCGCGTTATGGTGGTGAAGAGTTCGTTGTACTTTTACCTGAAACACCGGCACAGGGTGCATATGCAGTGGCTGCAAATATTTATAAAGCAATTGAACGGCAAGCCATTCCTCATGCTGCTTCGTTAGTGTCAAAGTATGTCACGATCAGTTTAGGATTTACCGTATATACAGGTGGATTAAAGATGGGACAAGATAAATTGATTCATGCCGCAGATCAGGCTTTATATAGAGCAAAGCAGCTTGGCCGTAATCAAATTTATTATCAGCCTCTACAAGTTGCAGAAATTGCTTAGCTTGAAATTAGACTTAAAAAAGCCACCTATAGAGGTGGCTTTTTTGACGTTATAAGAAAATTATTTTTTCTTATTGTCTAATTGAGGAATCGCAGAACCTTGACCGATTGAAAGCAAACCAGCATCTGTATAGATACCAAGTTTTGCACGTGTATCGGTAATGTCGAGGTTACGCATAGTCAACTGACCAATACGATCCATTGGCGTAAACATTGAATCGCCTTTTTCCATTGTTAAACGTTCAGCTTCATACGTTAAGTTTGGAGATTCAGTGTTCATGATGGTGTAGTCATTACCACGACGAAGTTCAAGGGTCACTTCACCAGTAATCGCTTTAGCAACCCAACGCTGTGCAGTTTCACGAAGCATAAGCGCTTGAGAGTCGAACCAACGACCTTGATAAAGTAAACGACCTAAACGTAAACCATTAATGCGGTATTGTTCGATCGTATCTTCGTTATGAATACCAGTAACCAAACGCTCGTAAGCAATATGAAGAAGAGCCATACCCGGTGCTTCATAAATACCGCGAGATTTCGCTTCGATAATACGGTTTTCGATTTGGTCAGACATACCTAAACCATGACGACCACCAATACGGTTTGCTTCAAGAATAAGCTCAACTGGATTGTTAAAAGTTTGACCATTTAACGCAACAGGAACACCTTCTTCAAAACGTACAGTTACTTCTTCAGGTTTAATTTCAACTTCTTCTTTCCAGAAAGCAACGCCCATAATTGGATCAACGATTTTGATACCTGCATTTAGGTATTCAAGATCTTTTGCTTCGTGAGTTGCGCCCAACATGTTTGAGTCAGTTGAGTACGCTTTTTCTTTTGACATTTTGTAGTCAAAACCGTTGTCGATGAGGAACTGTGACATTTCTGCACGGCCACCAAGCTCATCAATAAAGTTTTGATCTAACCAAGGCTTATAAATTTTAAGATTTGGGTTAGTTAACAAACCATAACGATAGAAACGTTCAATATCGTTACCTTTATAAGTTGAACCGTCACCCCAGATGTTTACGTCATCTTCTTTCATAGCAGTAACGAGCATAGTACCTGTTACTGCACGACCGAGTGGAGTCGTATTGAAATAAGGAACACCACCTGTACTGATATGGAATGCACCACACTGAATTGCAGCAATACCTTCAAGTGCCAATTGTAAGCGGCAGTCAATTAAGCGAGCTTTTACAGCGCCGTATTGTTCTGCTTTCTTTGGAATTGCATCGTAGTCATCTTCATCTGGCTGGCCTAAGTTTGCAGTGTATGCATAAGGCTCAGCGCCTTTTTGTTTCATCCACAATAAAGCAGCTGAAGTGTCTAAGCCTCCGGAGAAGGCAATCCCAACTTTTTTGCCTACTGGTACATGCTGCAAGATCGTTGCATTATCAGTCATTGCTAGTCCTAACTATTTCGAAATAGGCACCCTAATACTTCGGTGACCAAGAGAATTTATTCGCTCAGTACTATATCACTTTTCAAATCGATTTTTTTTCTGTTAGGAAAGGAATTCTTTTTTTTTAATTTGAAAAATAGATTAATATTGGAAAAATATAAAGTTTTACGATAAGTATGACAATTTAGACGAAATGCTAAAAAGGAAAAAAACAAAATATGTTGATTCATCACAATCAAATTTTATCGACATTGCATCGTATTACGGGGTTTATTGTAATTTCAGATCTTATCTATGCGATTTACAATATATTTGTGCATACGCCCAAATACTTTATTGGTAGTATTTTAGGGCTTATTGCAGCAATCGCTACACAGTTCTTATGCGCTAGAAGTGTTAAGACTGGAACTACAAGCAGCCGTATCGGTTCAATTGTGATATCTATCTTAATGCTTAATATGTTCCCTATAGGAACTGTAATTGCTGTTGTGATGCTATTTTTCTCTTTATTTAAATGGGAAAAAGATTCAACGTTTCAATTACCCATAAAAAATTAGATGAAGGGACACAAGCTCGAATAATTGACAATTTCAACACGTAAAAAAATATGTGTGGTCATCCTAACATTTTAAAAAAGTATTAAAGTACTATGCAACAAGTTGCAAAAAATTATTGGGACGCAGCATGACAAGTTACGCCAATTTATTAAAACCATTACATTTAGGCTTTACCACTATTAAAAATCGTGTGGTGATGGGTTCCATGCATACGGGACTTGAAGATCGTTTTTATAATTACCCAAAACTTGCAGCTTATTTTGAAGAGCGTGCAAAAGGTGGGGTTGGTCTGATCGTGACGGGAGGTATTTCTCCAAACCGTCAAGGCTGGTTGGCTCCAGCTGGCGGAACGATGAATAGCTTATTTGACATTCCGCAGCACCGTTTAGTGACTCATGCTGTCCATAAGCATGGCTCAAAAATCTTAATGCAAATTTTACATGCGGGCAGATATGGTTACCAACCGTTTGTAGTGTCTTCAAGTGCTATAAAGTCACCAATTTCACCATTTAAGCCACGTCAACTTTCTGAAAAAAATATTCTCAGCACCATTGAAGACTATGCACAGTGCGCTGATATTGCCAAAAAAGCAGGCTACGACGGCGTTGAAATTATGGGGTCGGAAGGATATCTGATTAACCAGTTTTTAAGTCGCCATGTAAACCAGCGTACTGACCGTTGGGGCGGTGAAATTGAAAACCGTATGCGTTTTCCGGTTGAAATTGTTAAAGCGATCCGCGCAAAAGTTGGTGAAAAATTTATTATCTGTTTCCGTTTATCGCTACTCGACCTTGTGCATGACGGTAACACCATGCAAGAAGTAGTCACTGTTGCTAAAGCTTTAGAAAAGGCGGGTGTCACTTTATTAAATACGGGTATTGGTTGGCATGAAGCACGTGTGCCAACTATTGTAACGTCTGTACCTCGTGCAGCGTTTGTCGATTACACGGCTCATGTAAAACAGCATATTTCAATTCCGGTAATTGCATCTAACCGTATTAATATGCCTGAAACTGCCGAAGAAATTTTGGCAAAAGGCAAGGCAGACATGATTCAAATGGCACGCCCATTATTGGCCGATGCTTTTTGGGTAAATAAAACTGCGACCAACCGTGTTGATGAAATTAATACGTGTATTGCCTGTAACCAAGCATGTTTAGATCATGCATTTAAAAATAAACGTGTGTCTTGTTTAGTGAACCCTCGTGCAGGCCATGAAACAGAACTGGTTTATTTAAAAACTAAACAGCCTAAGCGTATAGCAGTTGTTGGTGGTGGTGTGGCAGGTATGTCTGCTGCCACTGTTGCTGCAAGCCGTGGTCATGCTGTGACCTTGTTCGAAGCCAATACAGATGTAGGTGGTCAGTTCAACTTTGCCAAGGTTGTACCAGGTAAAGAGGAATTTCACGAGACAATTCGCTACTTTAAAGTACAGCTTCAAAAAACAGGTGTAGATGTACGTTTAAACACTCGTGTAAATCGTGAACAACTTGAGCGTGAAGGTTTTGACGAAATTATTGTGGCAACGGGTGTAATACCACGTGCTTTAAAAATTGAAGGAAGTAATTCACCACAAGTTCTTTCCTATGCTCAAGTTTTACAGGGTGCAGAAGTAGGACAAAAAGTCGCAGTGATTGGAGCTGGTGGTATTGGTTTTGACGTATCAGAATTTTTACTTAAACCACCACATCAACCACAGCCTCAACCTTTAGCCGAGTGGCAGCGCGAGTGGGGTGTAGACCCAGATCCGAACTACATTTCTGAAGGAGGGATGCAACCTCCTATAGTTGAACCAGCGATACGCGAAATTTATTTACTGCAACGTAAAACAACACCACTCGGTATTGGTCTTGGTAAGACCTCGGGTTGGGTACATCGCGCCCAGCTTAAAAAGCATGGCGTACGTATGCTGCGCGGCGTGCAATATAAAGCAGTTACCGATGAAGGGCTGTGGATTGAACATAACGGTCAAGACCAGCTTTTACGTGTAGACACTGTTGTGGTGTGTGCAGGTCAAGAGTCTGTAAAAGACTTGATGCCAAAAGAAGGTGAGTCGACTATAGCGAACTACCATATTATTGGTGGTGCAAAGCTTGCAGCAGAGCTAGATGCGAAGCGTGCGATCAAAGAAGGAGCAGAATTAGCCGCTCAACTGTAAAATTGATGAAACAATATGCACTTGAACACAAAGCGATGATATTTTTCTTGAATAAAATGAATAAGCTTTGTATTCTTACGCACATGGAAGCGTGGCAGAGCGGTTTAATGCACCGGTCTTGAAAACCGACGAGGGTGTGAGTCCTCCGTGAGTTCGAATCTCACCGCTTCCGCCAAATTCGAAAAGCCCCTGTTAATAGCAGGGGCTTTTTTTATGCCTAAAATAAAAATTACAACTCTATTTAGCTTAAATATTGCTAATAAATCCTAAAAATTTCATATAAATCAAATATGTATGTTGTATTTGAAAAATGTTTATGTTTTCAATATGTTGCTGTGAGCATGACTATATATCAGAATTGAACAAGTTATTTGTAGAATATTCACTTGTTGATATATGATGATCCCATATTTAGAGGCTGTTTCAAAACATAATTCTATTGTTTAGCGAGCAAGTTCAAGGAATGAATAGTGCTGAATTCAGGCTTCTAAACCCTATATCTGGAAATTATTTCTGGCCAAATATTGCATTTCGACCCAATGGTTGGGAATGTCTCACTCTTTTGTAGGGTAGGCGTTTCCTATTTTAGGATGTACCTATGAAAAAATTATTTAGTGTATTGTTCAGCGCATCTGTACTAACACTGACTGCATGTAATAAACAACCTGCACAAACTGAAAATACTGCAACAACCAAAGACAAAACTGAGTCTGTTCGAACAATTAAACTGGTTTCAACAGGTTCAGATACGGATGTATGGAAATATGTTGCAACGCTTCCTGAGACTAAAGAAGCGGGTATTAAACTTCAAGTTACCAATTTGACTGACTATGTTGTGCTCAATACATCTGTTGCAAATGGTGAACAAGATGTAAATGCGTTCCAGTCGTTCAACTATTTGGCAGCATACAATGCTTCAAATCAAGCTAAAGTTGCTGCTGTTGCAACAACTTACTTGGAACCAATGGGTATTTATGCAGATAAAATTAAAACTGTTGATGAATTCCCACAAGGCGCGACCATTGCAATTCCAAACGATACTGCTAACGAAGCTCGTGCATTAATATTATTACAATCTGCTAAACTGATTAAACTTAAACCAAACTTTGATCCTGTAAAAGGGACTACGAACGACATTGCTGAAAACCCTAAAAATTTACAATTAAAACCAATTCAAATGACTACAGCGGTTCGTGTTAAAAACGATGTAGATGCAATTGTGCTTGGTAATACATTGGCACTTGAAGGTGGCCTCAATGTAATGAAAGATTCTATCTTCCGTGAGCCAATTGATCAGTCTACTAAACTTTATGTCAATTTATTGGGTGTAGCTGAAGCAAACAAAAATGACCCAATCTATACGAAACTTGGTGAACTTTACCACTTACCTAAAGTACAAAAATTCGTGAGTGAAAAATTTGGTGGCACAAAAGTTGAAGTGAACAAACCTGTTTCTGAATTTGCAGACATCAAATAAGTAATTTCTTAATTAGAATTATTTTTAAAAGCTAAGTCACGCTAATCGGGGCTTAGCTTTTTATTTATAATGTTGTTTTTAAGCTAACTTATAATAAAATATTTATTAACTTCATTAGAAAATTAAGTAGGGAAGATATTTAAAGTTAGTTGTTGTGTTAGTATTCATAGTCTGAGAAATTAAATTACTCATAGAGTGGTTTTTTTAAATATATAACTTTTGGAATTGGAAATTGATAATAAGGTAAAAATATGGTGCAAAGCGATATTTTTGATGCAATTAAAAATATTGATGAAGTTCGAAAAATAGATGATCTTTATTTAGTTGTAGATGGAGAGTCCAATTCTGAAGACCCAGTCGAAAGTATAATAGACCTCTTGCGAAAGTAAAAACCACCTCAATCTAAATTTCATGAGATATCAGAAATTAAATCGTTTTTCAGATTCTGAATTCCAGCGCTTGGTTGGTGTACCTCGACCAGTTTTTAGTGAAATGATCGAAGTTTTAAAAGAAGTAGAATCACTTAAAAAGAAATCTGGGCGTCCTCATACTTTAGCTATAGAGGATCAATTATTATTAACACTCAATTACTTACGGAATTACAGCACTCAATTGGAGTTGGCTGCAAATTACCATATCGCTGAAAGTAATGTGAATCGAACCATTAAAAAGGTTGAAGATGCATTGATGAAATCAAGACGGTTTACTCTGCCAAAACGAAGCATTACCACAGCAGACGAACAGTTTAACTGGGTCATTATTGATGCGACAGAATGTTCAATAGAACGTCCGAAAAAAAAATCAGAGTAAGTTCTACAGTGGTAAAAAGAAGAAACATACGCTAAAAGCACAAGTGATCTATCATCCGAACAGCAAACAAATCATAGGGCTAGATATATCGAATGGCAGTCAGCATGACATTAAATTGGCAAGAAGAACGGTTAAAAAATTCAAACATTGTAAATATGTTATGACCGATTTAGGGTACTACGGATTAGAGCAAGATGGCTTTAAATTATTGATGCCAATAAAGAAAAAGAAGAATTTACCCTTATTTGATGTTGAGAAAAAGTACAATAAAATGATTGGAAAAATACGAGTTGTGATCGAACATATTAATAGTCAATTGAAAACATTTAGAATATTAAGTGAACGCTATCGAAATAGACGGAAAAGATTCGGTTTACGCATTAACTTAATCGCTGCACTGGTAAATCGGATGAACTTGCAATAACGACTTTCGCAAGAGGTCTAATATTTGAAATTAATAAAAAGTTTTGGGTTATTACAATTAATCATAATTTTGATGAAATTGAATTAAAGGTCTTCTCTTCCTTACCAAATAAGGCAATACAACAACGATATTCAGATAATTTATCAAGTCTAAAAGGATTAGAAATTGGAACAATGTTCGCTATCGTCAATGAAAGAGGATATACAGATGGGATTAAGCTCATGCTTTACGACCATTCATTGAAAGAATCTAAGAGGAATCCATTTTTTGCTGTATTAACGATTGTTGCTTTGGCTTCTGGGTTGCAATATGAATTAAGAAAAACAGGAGTTGATACATATCTGATTTAGTTCATACATGTATCTATAAAAATTATTCAATAGACCTCTTGCGAAAGTAAAAACCACCTCAATCTAAATTTCATGAGATATCAGAAATTAAATCGTTTTTCAGATTCTGAATTCCAGCGCTTGGTTGGTGTACCTCGACCAGTTTTTAGTGAAATGATCGAAGTTTTAAAAGAAGTAGAATCACTTAAAAAGAAATCTGGGCGTCCTCATACTTTAGCTATAGAGGATCAATTATTATTAACACTCAATTACTTACGGAATTACAGCACTCAATTGGAGTTGGCTGCAAATTACCATATCGCTGAAAGTAATGTGAATCGAACCATTAAAAAGGTTGAAGATGCATTGATGAAATCAAGACGGTTTACTCTGCCAAAACGAAGCATTACCACAGCAGACGAACAGTTTAACTGGGTCATTATTGATGCGACAGAATGTTCAATAGAACGTCCGAAAAAAAAATCAGAGTAAGTTCTACAGTGGTAAAAAGAAGAAACATACGCTAAAAGCACAAGTGATCTATCATCCGAACAGCAAACAAATCATAGGGCTAGATATATCGAATGGCAGTCAGCATGACATTAAATTGGCAAGAAGAACGGTTAAAAAATTCAAACATTGTAAATATGTTATGACCGATTTAGGGTACTACGGATTAGAGCAAGATGGCTTTAAATTATTGATGCCAATAAAGAAAAAGAAGAATTTACCCTTATTTGATGTTGAGAAAAAGTACAATAAAATGATTGGAAAAATACGAGTTGTGATCGAACATATTAATAGTCAATTGAAAACATTTAGAATATTAAGTGAACGCTATCGAAATAGACGGAAAAGATTCGGTTTACGCATTAACTTAATCGCTGCACTGGTAAATCGGATGAACTTGCAATAACGACTTTCGCAAGAGGTCTAATATTAGATATATATGATAAGATATTTAATAAATATATCTGAGAATTAGGACAATCGAAAATTGTTTGAACTAAACTTATGTAAGTACATTTATGAAGAAGAAAAAAAAGAAATTATTGATGAAATTTATTTTGAAAAAATATGCGTTGATAATAATAAAGTTGTAGTAAGTAATTTTAATAATTTGCAACAGGTTGAAAAATCTTTGGAGATTTTTAATAGTTATCTCGGAAAAAATAATTATTGCTATTGTTATATAATGATTGAATCTCGGCATAAGCTCACTACAGAATTAAAAGAAAATAATATAGCAAATCGTTTAATTCTTTCTGAAAACTTTACTTTTAATGCTGAAGAACTCTCTATTGAATTTGATCCAGATTTTGATCTTATAACAAAAAACAACTTAGAAGATTTTGAAAAATTTAAAAAGAAAGAAGAGCTAATGATTCGTCTTTCAAATGAAACTATAGGTAAAAAGAGATGGCTAAATTTTACAAAGCTAGAAAAAAATTGCTGGTTAGATTTTGCTTATTTTAGAATGAACGAAAGAGGGGAACCTTTATCATTAAATATAACAGTTGATGGTAAATACCTACTGTGTGAAGAAGATGTGTATTGTTATTTTGGAGAGGAGGTTTATGGGGTATTAGGATACTTAGGTTATAACTTTAATGCATTTGCTGATGTACTGCGGGATTTGCCTTTAAAAGTTAAATGGATAAATTTTCAGTACTCTAAAGATAATTTTGAGTCGAAAGAAGATTTTTATCATTTAGATGATTTTATTGAAGTGTTAAAAAAATACTCGTCATTAGAAATTTCATATTAGTAACCCGTCAAAATTTAAAAATAAAGCAGAGATAGAGGAAAATATTATATGAGTTCTGAACTTACAGAAGAGTATATTTTTTATATTGAAATAAGTGAATTTAGTGAGTTTGATGATGATGTAACTATTTGGAGCGGATATCTTTCAGAAAATTGTGTAATCACTGATACTCAAGTTGTTTTTCATGGTTTTTTTGGTGAGGGTGAAATAAATAAAGATAAAAAAAGTAAAAAGTATAAGTATGATATCTATGGCATTAATTTATTCTTCTTAAAAGAAAATAACGAATATTTCGGGGTTTTAGGTTCTAGTATTGAATCTTTTGAAGTGAAAGATAATAAATTGATATTAAATTTATGCGAAGAGGAGACTTATTTTGATGAGTTTAAATTTGATTTAATTAAGAAATATCGAAAAAATCAGCTTAGATTACAAGATTGGTGTAATTTAAACGAAGAAGAGAAAAAGAAGTGGATAGAAGTTTCGCATTGGGTTCAACAGTACAAGCCTCTAGACCTAGTAAGTTCAATAGTTATAGATGGTAGAAATATTAAGTCATTTAATGATTTCTTATGCTGTATAGGTGAGGAAGTGAATGGATTGATGGGCTACTTTGGTTCTAGTTTTGGTGGTTTGTCGGATAGTCTCACTGGTGGCATTGGTTGTATAACTGTACCTTTGAACATTACTTGGAAGTATTTTGAAGAAACAAAGTATTCTTTTAATAACTATGATAACCCTGATGATTTTGAATACTTAATTGAACTTTTAAACGAAAAATCTACTTTAAATATTACGTAATGTTAAATAGAGGGTATTGTATATAATATGCATGCTAAAACATTAGATAATAGTTATTTGAATATTGAAAATATTTCAATAGAAAAGTTAAAAAAGCTTTTTAATGAAAATAACGCTCATAATTTAGATATATTTGAAGATGTTAATTCTCTAGTTTTTAAATTAGATAGTATCAGTCTAGCAACTGATCTATATGAAGTATTGGTCTATGTTTGTAAGATAGATATTTTATCAGTGCATAATTTAAAAATAGCATATTACAAGACCATTTTTAATATGGACTATAATATTATTGACGATTTTTTCGTTACTCTAATCGATTGATCTATAACTATATTCATCAAAATGACATCGATTAGTCATCTAAATGAAACTCTGTTGATTAAAAGTAATCCAATTTATTGGGGTAGTTTCCAGACATGCAGAAAAAAAATCTTATAAAGTTCTAAGTTTAGTATTTCTTGTTGCGAGCATGATGGCTATTACTGCCTGCAATGATAGCCAAGATCAGCAATCTACAGTAGTTTCCCCAACCCCTACAGATACCCGTGACCAGCGTTTTCTAACAGCAAAAACAAATGATGTAATTCAAGTTACGATTGCTGATTTGATCCCAACGCAGGGTGCAATTGGTTATGATCAAATTTATTATAAATTAGGGCGTTGGCAAGGTGATTTACAGCGCCCAACTTGGCAAGCAGATCCAGTCAATCAATTAGTTTATTTAAATAAAACCATTGGCAAAAAGTTTAGCGATTATTGTGAAGCGATTGGTGCAAAAGGTCGTGATGATTTTACAAGTCTGCAAGACCTACAAAAGGCCAATTTAAAACAATTGGAGACATTTAACTGTCAAGAACAGCCGGGCACTGAAACGGCTGATTTGAAAACAGTGGTTGTTGGTTATGATGGGCGCCTTTATTTGACCGATGGTCATCATACAATGACCGAATTCCGTGAGCTGCCTGATGGCGGTGGTCAACTTAAAGTATGGGTAAAAGTTGTTGGGAATTATAGCGATAGTAAAACTGCGGATGAGTTTTGGGCGAAAATGCTTGCCAATGGCCAAGCATGGTTAAGAGATGGGAAAAACCAACCAATTTCATATCAACAATTACCTAAAAACTTAGGCCTGAAATCTGCAACTAACCCTGATGGTATGCAAAATAATCCATATCGTTCACTAGTCTATTTCACACGTGATATTGGTTATAGCAAAGTTGCCAATGCAACGGACTATACTGAGTTTTTATGGGAAGATTGGTTTAATAAGCAAATTGCTAATAATCTGGTACATCCTTTAAGTTTCTATCATACCGATGCGAGTGTGTATGGCGCTGCAGATGTATTGGCAACTACTGAAATAAAAAGTGACTTAACTGTATCGGGCAGTGCAACCGGCTATCAGGCAGCGGTTGCTGATTATTCATTATTGATGGGAAGTACCAAACCAACTGATATTATTTATGGTACTTCAACTGCCGCAGATTTGGGCGCATTACAGCTTGTGAAAAATGCTGCTAAAGGTTCTGTTACTGCGACTTCAATTTCTAATCTTGCAGATTTGACCCGTGACGAAATTAAGAAAGATAAAACACCGCGTACAGGTGGAAGTATTTGGTATGCGGTAAATTACAAGTTATGTGGAAAACCTGCTACAGGAACGTGTTGGGGTTGGTAATTCACGAATATTTAATAAGAAAGGAGTGAGTAAATTCACTCCTTTTTTGTATGGGTAAATTCTTAGCATTTAGTCACAATAGAATTGATAATTTAAAAATGAAGAAGCCATATCTTGCTCTTAATTAAGCCCTAAATATTTCGTCTTACAGATGCTATTAAGATTTTCACTATTTTTATAAACCTCAAATTAACAATAACTTGTTGATTATTTAGCCTTACTTTTTTAGTGATCTAATTTAAAGCAAATGTCATTTTGTGTGCTTGACGGCAAGAAACTTGGACACTATTCTTTGCTTGCTGGCCACATTGCCAGTCGGTTTTGACGAACCGCAATCACACGAGTATCAGAATTATTCCTTCTGAGGGATAGTTTTGTGCAGCTCCTCGTCTCCCTCTCGTAGCGGTAGGATGATCTGACCCCATAAAGTTGGACAGTTAGTTAAGCAGTTTTTATAAACTGGTTTCTATATTGTACCGGGGATAAACCTTGTAGCTTCACCTTGATTCTCTCATGATTATAATAATGAATGTATTCTCGTATCGTTTTCTCTAATTCATCAATTGATTGAAATTTTTCTCCATGAAAGCATTCCGATTTTAATATTCCAAAGAAGCTTTCTATTACAGCATTATCTAAGCAATTTCCTTTACGAGACATACTTTGAATTAAACCATGTTGCTTTAATTGCTGTTGGTAATGAGCCATTTGATATTGCCATCCTTGATCTGAATGGAGAATTGGTTTCTCATGTCGCTTAAGTTTAGCTAAGGCATGAATGAGCATATCTTTCACTAACTCATAATTGAGTTTACGTTGGATCCGGAAAGTAATAATTTCCCCATTAAACAAATCTATAATTGGTGATAGATAAAGTTTTTCACCGTTAACATTAAATTCCGTCACATCAGTTGCCCATTTCTGGTTGGGATGGTTCGCTTTAAATTGCCGTTGCATAATGTTATCAGCCACCGTCCCGACACAACCACTTTTATATGAGCGATATTTCAATGCTCTGATACGTGATTTAAGTCCCATGGTTTTCATAAGGCGATATACACATTTATGGTTGATTATTATTCCTGTACTTTTCAGGGCAAGAGTAATTCTACGATAGCCATAGCATCCCTTATGCTTGTGATATATGGACTTAATCTGCTGTTTTAACTCAGTATATTTGTCATTAGAGCGTACAGCTTTCATGTGATAGAAATAAGTACTACGAGCAATCTTTGCAATACTGAGTAAGAGTTTTAATGGATAAATTTGCCTTAATTCTGAAATAACCTGAACAGTGTCTGCAGTACAAAGTGTATTTAAGTACGTTGCTTCAGTTTTAAGGCTTTTAGCTTTTTTAAAAAGGCAACCTCTGCTCGTAAAGCAGTCACTTCATCAATGAGCTCCTGTTGAGATTTATCTTTGTCTTCTTTTATAGGTTTAGTTATTTTGGTTTTATGTTGTTTAACCATATTGGTATAAATCCTCGTAGTATTAAACCCGGCAATCCCTTCTTTATGATACTGAGCGAGCCACCTTCTTAAAATTGACGTCCCGCTCAGATTTAACCGTCTTCTAACTTCTCTTACCGGTATCTTATCAAGAAGCATTTGTACAGCCTTGATTTTAAATTCGGAAGAGTAGTAGGTTTTTTTAGTTTTAACATTCAGGCCATCTTCACCTTGTGCCTTATAGTTTTCAATCCATAAGCGGATGGTTTGGAGATCAACATTAAATTCTTGTGAAAGGATTTTATATCCTTTACTTCCATCTAAATAAGCTTGAATGACTTTTAATTTTAACTCTTTTGAATGCTTCGGAATTGGCATAGGGCACACCTCATAAGTTTAAAAAGTCTAACTTATGGGGTGCAGTTCAGGACGGGAGAGGGACACCTTCGGGTGTGCTGGCCTCGTGTGACCAGTTCGTCAACCCTCTTTCGTTCTGCCACCATAATTTTAATGTTTTGGCAGAACTCCCTATAAAAAGGAGTTGGCTTTGCACATCCATTATTTCTTGGCAGCCTTTGCCAAAAGCTATAACGACACCACTTAAATCATCTTTAAACAGTTTGTTGGCCTTTAAGGTTCTCAGGCTTTAAGTCATTACGGCTCAAAAATTTGTATCAACAATAAAACTTGAGATGTGCCAAGCACAGTCTTTATGGCTTTGCTGTGCCTTTTTTTCTCCCAAAAAGGGCACAGGCTTTTTTCTCGTTTAGAAACAACAAGAATTTATAACGGTAAAACTATGTCAAATGATTTAGAAATCTCTTCCAAAAAATTACACATTATTCGAACAGCTATTGGTCTATTTACAACCTACGGGTTTCATACAGCAGGTGTAGACCTGATTACCAAAGAGTGCGACGTTCCAAAAGCTACGCTATATAACTATTTTCGCTCAAAAGAAGGTTTGATTGAAATGTGCATTGCCTTTCAAAAAAGCCTGCTTAAAGAAGAGGTGCTCGCCATTATTTACTCAAGTCATTACCGCACACCAACTGATAAAATCAAAGAAATTATAGTTTTACATGTCAATTACAACAGTCTGTATCACTTATTACTTAAAGCTTTTTTTGAAATTAAAGTGACTTACCCTCAGGCTTACCGTATGGCAATTGAGTATAGAAAATGGCTGACTAGAGAACTTTTTGATTTGGTATTTTCTCTAGAAACTCGTGATTTAAGACCAAGTGCTGACATGGTTTTAAACTTAATAGATGGCTTAATGTTTGAGTTTTTAAGTACAAATAATTTGGACGAAAGAGATAAAGTTGTGGAGCGGTTTTTGAAAGAACTTTATTAGATTAAAGTCACTTCAAAAGCACAAAGCCAAACAACTTGTTTGGCTCTTATTTTTTAACAGTTAATTCCTATCTATTCAGACTGAGCCAAGTCACGTTCACGGCAAGATAATTCATAATAATTACCTTTTGGTAGAGAACGAATTTTAAAGCCATAGTAAGTACTATCGGTTTCTATTGGAGTAATATTACATTGATTCTTTTTTGCAAATTTCTCAATCAATTTCAAATTAGAAGTTTGCTTAAATACAGCTCCCCAACCTTCACTCACACAACAGCCCACATATTCAGACATATATTCATCTGAAATGAGTACAACATTTTGTCCCATAAACTCATAAGGCTTTTTGAGTTTATATATATCGTTATAGTCTGCTCGTGAAATATTAGGTTTTTTTGCTAAAAAGCCTTTTTGTTTGAGTATTTGGAACTTTAGGAAATCCTGCGGTCCAGTACCAAGTCCTCTATAAACCGAATTATTATCTTCTGCAAAGCTATACGAGCTAAACATACTGACTAAACTTAAAAATAATATTTTTCTCATTTTAAATTTCAAAAGTTATATGAGGTCGTAATTCTTTCATATCTAATAAGTAGCGTAAAGTAAGTAGCTGATTTTGAATTTCTCTCACTGACTTCGTAGGCATACACAGCTCATTTGAGTGACTATTTATATGATTCTTATGATTAAATATTCATAAAATAATAAGTAGGTTACTTAAAAGTTTTAATTTAATTGATTAGATTTTTGCTCATAGATTAATTTAGAAGCTCATTTGATAGTCTTTTTGTATATAATATGTATTCTTTGTATTTTAGATATCTTTATAGAGTAAACATGAAAAAAATATTAATCATTACTATGGCGAGTTCTTTTGGTTTAATCGCATGTTCAACCACTGAAACATCAAGAACGATACAAAGTCCTCAAGTAACCGCAGCTACTTCTGCAATTAAATATAATGGGGTAAAAGCTCCTGTTTCTATTGGTAAGTTTGATAACCGCTCTAGTTATATGAGAGGAGTTTTCTCAGATAATGTAGACCGTTTAGGTGGCCAAGCGAAAACGATTCTTGAGACACATTTACAGCAAACTGGTTATTTCTCAGTTTTAAATCGCGACAATTTATCTGAAATTAAACAAGAAGTAGGTTATAGCAATACTGCTCAATCTATTAAAGGTGCTCGTTACGTGATTACTGGCGATGTATCTGAGTTTGGCCGTAAAGAAGTTGGTGATCAGCAACTATTTGGTATTTTAGGCCGCGGTAAACAGCAAGTTGCTTATGCAAAAGTTAATTTAAATATTATTGATGTAAAAACTTCAGAAGTTGTGCACTCAGTACAAGGTGCTGGTGAATATGCATTAGGCGCACGTGAAGTTTTAGGCTTTGGTTCTACTGCCTCTTACGATTCTACTTTAAATGGTAAAGTGCTCGATTTAGCTGTTCGTGAAGCAGTAAATAATCTTGTAACAGATATTCAAAATAACCGTTGGTCAATTCAATAATTTTGGATATGTGTTAGATGAAAAAAATTGTTTTAAGTAGTGTTCTTGCTTTGGGATTGGTGGGCTGTGCCACTGGTCCTCAATCTTTATATAATTGGGGAAGTTATCCGCATCAAACTTATTTGATGTATACCGCACCTGAAAAAGCGACACCAAGTGCACAAATCACGACATTAGAAGCTGAGATTCAAAAAACTAAAGGTAAGGGCCTAGCTGTTCCGCCGGGGTTATATGCGCATTTAGGGTTATTGTATTTACAAGAAAATAATTCTCAAAAAGCAATCGAGTATTTCCAGCTTGAACGTCAAGTCTATCCAGAGTCTACAGTTTTAATGGATCGCTTATTGCAAAAAATGAATGCGAATGGTGGGAATACAAAATCATGATTAAGAAGTTTCTAATTGCTGGTTTGGTTATTTCTAGCATTACATTTACTGGTTGTGCAGTTACTCCGGCACCGAATAAAGACATAACCGCTTATAAAGCTCACATGCCAAAGTCAATTTTGGTATTGCAACCAGTCAATGATTCACCGGATGTAAAAGCGACTTACAGTTATTGGCCAACCGTAATAGCGCCTGTAGCAGAAGCTGGCTATTATGTTTTTCCCATCTCTGTTGTAGACAACATGTTTAAAGAGAATGGTGTCACCAATGGCAGTGATGCGCAGTCTATTGCTCCTCAAAAATTACAAGAGATTTTTGGTGCAGATGCCGCTTTATACATTCGAATTAAAGAATATGGCTCTAAATATCAAGTGATCCAAAGTGTTGCTACAGTAAGTGCAGATGCAAAACTTGTGGATTTAAAAACAGGCGATGTGATTTGGACTGGTGAGAAAAAGTTATCCCAATCAAGTAGTGATAATAACTCTGGTTTACTTGGTGCTGTAGTCGGTGCTTTGGTTGAACAGATTTCTAGCAACTTTAATGATCGTGCTTATCCAATAGCAAGTATGGTAAATGCTCAACTGTTTACTCCGACTCCTTATAGTCCGGGTACAGGCTTATTATATGGCCCACGCTCACCTCAGTACCAACAAGATGGAATTGCGAAGTAAATTAAAATCTAAATTTGGGTTTTAATTTATTAGACAAGTTGCTTCATATCTTTATGATTTGGAGCGCTTTATAAAAGTTGAGTTTAAGCAGGAGAGTCAGTTGAAAATTGATTTTACCTGCTTAATTCAATTGAAATTAGTTTATTTCTTTACTTTAAAACGGTATTTGCATTTTAGGCAGCGGTAGTCCTGAAATATATTTTTATCGATCATTACACCTGCTTTTTTACCAAAAATATTACCCACTACACCGCCAGTAATACCTGCACTGATTGCACCGACAAATGTGCCTACAGTACCGCCAACAATTACACCTAATGGTCCAGCTACAGTACCAATCGCTGCTCCTATAGAAGCACCTGTTGCAGCACCACCTACGGTACCCGCTGTAGTCCCTGCAGCTGTTAATAAAACACCGCCAGTGGTTTTAAGTAGTTTGTCATGGTCACGTGTTTCAATTTCTGTAGAACCACACTTTGGGCATTGCAGCGTTTTTTCCATAAAATTTTTCCTGTCTTTCATCATTAAGCGACGCAGTGAATGGAGCAAAATCAGTAAAGTGGATAAAAGAGCTATTTATGAAGCGTCTTTTTCTGATTGATGATCGCGATATATCTGGTCAGCCACGATTTTAGCTGAACATTGACACAAATATTTATAGATCATGTAAACACTTGTACCTTAATAATCATCTCTTAAAATGTCTTAAGCACCATTTTTAAAGGGATAGCATATAACTAAAAACTACTAAGTGATGGAGAATTGATCAGACGAGATGCAGATATTTGGTCTGTTGAAATTTGCAAAGAGGTGAGACTTGTTTACAGCCGCTTAAAACAATAAAGGCTTATTCTGTTTGAATAAGCCTTTTAGGACGTTCAGAGTGATTTATCTAACCTTAACACTTTATATAAACCAAGCATTAAAGTAATCCAGATCGGAATTAAAATTACTGATTCTTTAAAGCCTTGAGTCCACATAATGTATAAAATCATGCCGATAAAAGCGAGCACGACATAGTTACTCAAAGGCGAAAATAGAGCAGGAAATTTGGCAACTTTTCCATCTAGTTTCATAGCTTGCTTAAACTTTAAATGGGTAAAGCTAATAATCGCCCAGTTCAAAACTAAAGCTGCAACAGCCATATACATAAGATGGCTTAAAGCTTCTTCTGGTACAAAGTAGTTGAGTAAAACACACCCAAAAATCAGGATAGAAGAGAAGACCACAGCAGCTGTGGGTACACCTTGTTTGCTTACTTTTGCAAAGACTTTAGGGGCATTGCCCTGTACTGCCAGCCCATACAACATTCGGCTGTTGGCATACATGCCGCTGTTATAAACTGAAAGTGCAGCAGTCAAAATAATAAAGTTAAGTAAATGTGCCGCCCAACCAATGCCAAGCTGACTAAAAATCATGACAAAAGGGCTTTTATCTAAACCACCAAGGTCCAGTTGGTTCCATGGAATAAGCGACATAATAATTGCGAGCGAGGCCACGTAAAAAACCAAAATTCGAAAAATAACTTGGTTGATCGCTTGTGGAATACTTTTTTCAGGATTTTCTGCTTCAGCAGCGGTCATTCCAATCAGTTCAATACCGCCAAATGCAAACATTAAAAAGGCGAGCATATAGAACAAACCCGAAAAGCCATGCGGGAAAAATCCGCCATGTTGCCATAGGTTTGAAAAGCTCGCTATAGAATCATTGCCGGCTGTAAGTAATAAATATAAGCCAAACACAATCATTGAAATGACTGCGGTAACTTTAATAATGGCTAACCAAAATTCAGATTCGCCATAAAATTTAACATTGCCTAAGTTCAAGCACGTGACCAGCACAAAGAAAAATAAAACCGAAACCCATGCTGGAATATGAGGCCACCAATAATGTACATATTTAGCCACGGCGGTAAGCTCAGTCATCGCAACTAAAATGTACACAACCCAATAGTTCCAGCCCGATAAAAAACCGGGAAATCTTCCCCAATACTTTTGTGCAAAATAGCTAAAAGAGCCAACTACAGGTTCTTCGACAATCATTTCACCCATTTGGCGCATAATTAAAAATGCAACCAAACCAACAATGGCATAACCCAAAATGATTGAAGGACCAGCAGACTGAATGACTTGTGCAGAGCCTAAAAAAAGTCCTGTGCCCACAGCACCACCCATAGCGATTAACTGGATGTGACGATTTTTAAGTCCACGTTTTAATTGGGAAGATGAGTTACTCAAAATACTATGCGCTGTCTAAAAAAGCTGGCGCTATTGTAATGGATTGAATAGGGATAACCTAGTTTGAAAAGCAATATTGCCTTTATATAAAAAGATTCGCACAAAACTGTACGAATCCTTTTTAGAAAATGATGTTTTTCTTAATTAGAAAGATACCATTTTGCCTGGGTTAATCATTGCACCGATGCCATACATACTTTTTGCGAGTGGAATAACGACAGGGGCAAGCGTACGGCCAAAAATAATATTTTGATGGTCAATGTTAGATAACATTTCAAAGTCATTAGATTGCCCAACAAAGTCATTTGCAATGGCTTTACCAATGCGTACCGTCTGTGCAACACCATGTCCACTCCAGCCGTGAACTGCATAAATCGGGAACTTGTTACCAAACTTACGGCTGTCGACTGCACCATTAACGGTTAAATCAGTAGTGCCACTCCAGACAAAATCCATTTCTAGATTTTTAATTTGAGGGAAAACTGTATGAATTCGATGCTCTAGGTAATTTAAAGTTTTCTCTGGCCCCCAGCATGTGCCAGTACCTTGCCCACCAAATAATAAGCGGTTGTTAAACACAGGACGGTAGTAATCAATCTGGAACTGAGTGTCATAAACCGGATGTCCAAATGGCAGAAGCTCTTTGGTATCAAACTCTAAAGGAGCGGTGGTCGCGACATAAGTGTAAAACGGAATAGTGGTATTGTTCTGCTCAGATAAAAGTTTAAACGAGGCATGGTGTACCGCTAAAACTACAGACTTTTTGGCTTTCACGACTGCATTTGCTGTGTGAACATAAATACCATCTGCCTTTTCTTCTATTGAAATAACTTCTGTTTGTTCATAAACACTACCGCCGTTTTTGCAAAAGCCATAAATTAAACCACGGTTTAGAGCCAACGGATGAATTTGTCCACCTAACTCATCAATTAAACCGCCTGTATAGTAGTCTGACTTAATAAAGTCCATGAGTTCATGTTTACCCACAATACGAGTATGGTCTTCACCTAAGTATTTTCGGGCATCGGCACCTTGGGTTAAGCCAACCAAATGTCCTTCATGAACGGCGGCAGTAATATGCCCGTATTTACGGTCAAAGTTGAGTTGGTATTTTTCAGAGATATCATCAATGAGTTGCATGGCTTCCGTAGAAGTAAAATGCCATAGCTTTTTGGCATCTTCATAACTTAATCGGTCAGCCATTTCTTGAGCTTCCCAGCGTGCTAAACCTGGGGTAAGTTGTCCGCCATTTCGCCCTGAAGCTGCACTACCAATACGGTTTTTTTCTAATAAAACGGTATCTACGCCTTGTTCAGCTAAGTGTAGGGCAGTCGATGAACCTAATAAACCACCACCAATAACCACCACATCACATTCAATATCAGCATTTAAACTGTCAAATGTATGCCAATCGGACAGGGAACTTTCATAGTAGTTTGCTGGGTTATTTACCGAAGTGCCATTAACCGTAGTTGAGTCAAATTTCGCGTGTTTTGGATTTAACCAGCTCCATTCTTTACCCACTTGTAAAGACTTACTTGGTTTATATTCCACATCTTTTAAAAGTTGAGGTTTAGAAATAATTTTCATGACGACGTTCCTTAAAAAATTAATAAGCATTACTAATTGCAATACTTTGTTTTTTAATCGTTTTATAAATGAATAAGAGAATGCCTAAAGTTAACCAGAAGCATCCAAAAATCAGTGAAGATGAGTCGAGATTGAGCCATAAACAAATAATGCTAATGACCGATAACAACGGTAAAAACAGGTTTAGAAATTTATTTTTAAAACCTGAACGTTGTTTATCTTTAATATAAAATTTCATAAAAACTGAGAAGTTTACGGCTGTAAAAGCAACGAGCGCACCAAAACTGATCAGACTAACAACTTGAGCTAAATCTAAGAAAATAGCTGACATTGAAATAAGCCCGACAAATAAAACCGAGAAAAATGGTGTCCCTAAAGAGCTATGGATGGTTCCAAAATACTTTTTAGGAAAAATATTGTCGGACCCCATTATATACAGTAAACGCGAAGCACTGGCATGTGAGGCAAGACCTGAGGCGACTGTGTTCATAATTTGGCCGCATAAGAATATGGACTGAAACAAAGCACCACCCACATAAAGCACAATTTCTGGTAATGCTTCTGAAGGATGATGAAAGCGAACATTGTTTGGAAAATAAAGTTGAATAAACCAAGCAGCTGTGAAGAAAATAAGCCCACCCGCAAGTGTGGTTAACATGACTGCTCGGGGAATATTCTTGGTGGGTTGTTTGGTTTCATTTGAAAGGGTAGTAACTGCATCAAAACCTAAAAATGAAAAACATAAAACCGAAGCACCAGCAACAAGCGGTAATAGCGATTGTTGACCATGCCATAGTGGAGCCAGAGTAAGCACATGCTCATAACCTTGGGTCGAACCAATACCTCGAACCACTAAATATACAAAAATGACCATGAGAATAATCGGAGCAAACACAAATACGAGACTTAAGTTGGCAAGTAACCGAATACGGAAACAGTTGACTAAAGTCACAAGGCCCGCCGATACCAGCACCCAAAACCAATAAGGCATACTCGGAATGAGTGCGGTGAGATAAATTGCAGCCAGCAACACATTAATAAGCGGTAATAACAGATAGTCGAGTAGAGAGCACCAGCCAACGAAAAATCCACTTCTAGGCCCTAAACTTTCTGCAGTATAACTATAGGCCGAACCTGATCTTTCTGAGTTTTTACTAAACCTCGCATAGCTCCAAGCAGTAAGCAGCATCGCGCCTAAAGCAAGTAAATATGCGAGGGGAACATGACCATTGGTAATTCCGGAAACAATACCGAAAGTATCAAAAACCGTCATGGGGGTCATATAGGCAATACCAATAATTGTGACTTGCCATAGTGATAGTTTTTTTAAGGAAGACGCTTTATTTTCCATGTCTTTTCAACCTCAAATTTCGTTGTTTTTGCTTTTCATCCAGAAAGGCGATGCTATTTTTAGGCCAAAACTTCCCCTAGACCTGAATAAACAAGTCTATTTGAAGAAAGTTTGAACAACAGCTAAGGGCTTAAAGTGCTATATCACCTTGATGGCACACTAAAGCGAGAATAAAAGGCCAATATTCTTTTTAGATGACAACCAGCTGGAAAGACTGACATGGTTGCGAGAAAAACTGTTGTTCAGTCTTTTCTTTAAATAATGTCCCGGTTCTGATGCTAATGTCATTTGAAGTAATGACCCGAGATGAATCATTCATAATGACAGTCTTTTGCTTAATATTTTTGAGTTTGGGCATAAGCAGTTTTTCGAGAGCCGAAACTAAAATATCGGTCGCAATGACGCCAATAAAGTGGTCATGAATCATGACAGGGTGGGCAATGGTAATGGTGTAGGCACCATTACAGATATAATCAACATAAGGTCCATGTATGCATGGACTTTTATTTTGTGCAGGTTTATGGAACCACTCAAATGAGCGGAAATCTAAAAAGCGCTGCGCATTTTGATAGTTTTCAAGTTTTGCTTGTTGTAATTGATCTTCTTTTTTATACCACCATTCGAGTGTCCAGTAGTCTTGTTCCTCTTGAGTTGCCGGACTATAACTCGCAAAACCAGTTCCTTGACTGTAATGGCTCTGATTCAGTGCTTTTTTAATTTCCTTTTGCAAAGCAGAGCGTTCTGAAGTTGAAAGTTTAATATCTGTATTTTTTTCAGATGCATGCTTTGACAAAATCTTGCTCGCCTTAGTTGCGAGTTTTTCTGTAATAGAGGTTGTTTCGTCAACCACCGTCTTTAACAAATTTTGTAGCTCTTCTATATCTAACTGTTGGGTCATTCCTATAACTCCTAAAATTCCATATTTCTAACTTGATTATTGATAAGCCATCATATTTATTATTTTTATTCACTCGATAACTTATACCGAAGCATTTGGTCAGTGAGCATTGAAACTATTTTTCGGGCTTGAATCACAGCTTCATTTTCATTGTTTTCCTTAAAAGACGACAAAAGATGGTGATATTGTTTTACAACCTCACGGTGAAAATCATCATCTTGATAAAGTACGGCGATAAGCGGAGCCCATTCAGCCTGAATCGTGAGTTCCTGATTTGCCAGCCTTGCAGATTGGGCAAATGAGGTAAGCGTTAGCAAACAACGTAAATCAAGCTGTGCACGTGTATCTGCTTCAACAGCTTGTTCAAATTGTTCAATTAACTCTTTTATTTTGTTAAGTTCATATTCAGTAGTTCTTTGAGCGGCCAGATAGGCACTATGACTTAAAATTGCACTGTGAAACTCGCCTAAATCGGCAAGATACTCATTTGAAGCTTGGCGCAAAGGATGTTGATTTAAAAGTAAATCAGAAGGTAGCTCACAAACAAAACTTCCACCATTTCTTCCACGACGTGTATCAATTAAACCCTTTACACGTAAAGTATTTAATGCTTCGCGAACAGTGATTGGCGAAACTCCCATTAAGCGTGCTAAGTCTGCTTCATTAGGAAGTTGTTCATTGCTTTTGAGCAAACCAGAGATAATTGCATTTTCCAAGCGTTCTACAACTTGTTCCGAACGAGTTGCTTGAGCAATAGGTGCAAAAATTATCGTATATGCTGACATGGCGAATTCTCTAAAAGCTAAGTCAAAAGACTTAGCTTAATGAAGCGGATAAATAGTTATTAAAACACGCCATAACCATGGACAGCCTGTTCATCTTCAGGCACAGCCGGTATTGCATCCCAAAGTTCAACAATTTTGCCATTATCTACACGCCATAATTCAAAATATGCATGTCGGTTACCAGCAATACTGCCTTCGGAATGTGTCAATACAAATTGACCATCAGCAATGGAGCGATGCGTTTTTGAGTATACCAAACCTTGTCCTTCATTACGGATATTGTTCAAAAAATCAATGACTGCTTTAACGCCATCACCAATATCTGGACTATGTTGAATGAACTGGTCGCCGTCGGTATATTCTTTAAAGGCATCATAATTGCCATCAATTAATGACTTCTTAAAGAAAGACGTCACAATCTCGCGGTTTTTCTCTGGGTCATGGTGAGTTACGATTTCAGTTGGACCATCTAGTTGAGTTCTACCGCTTACATTTGGCGCAGCTTCTGCCACAAGACCATCCCAATGCTCGACAATTTTGCCGTCTTTTACTCGGTAAATATCAAACCCAACCAATGGTTTTTCATCTAAGCCCTGAAAGCGGCCATGAATTGCAACCAAGTCACCATCTGCGAGTACACGTACAGCTTCGTGTTGCATATCTGGGCAGTCTTCTACCAGTTGACGTAAACCTGAAATACCATTTGCAACGAGTGGTGAGTGCTCTATAAAGTCTTCAGAAAAATAACGGTCTAGAGCAGTGGTGTCATGCAAATTAAATAACTCGTGGTGTGCTTTAGTCACCAAGTCTTTCATTTCTTGCTTATTCATTTTGATCTCCTTTCAAAACGCATTGTTATTATTCGTTTGAACTCATCACATGTTTAACACGGGTATATTCTTCAAAACCGTAGCCAGATAAATCTTTACCATATCCTGATTTTTTGAAGCCGCCGTGTGGCATTTCCGCGGTTAAAGGAATATGGGTATTAATCCAAACTGTACCGAAATCAAGTTCACGTGACAGACGTGTTGCGCGAGCATGATCTTTGGTCCAAACACTTGAAGCTAGGCCATATTCAACATCGTTGGCTTTTTCAATGGCATCATTTTCATCTGTAAATTTCTGAACGGTAATCACTGGTCCAAAAATTTCGTTCTGAATAGCATCGTCGTGTTGTTTTAAACCACTAATAACAGTCGGTTCAAAATAGAAGCCTGGGCGGTCTGCCTGTTTTCCGCCTGTTTCAACTTTGGCATGAGCAGGTAAGTTGTCGATAAACGCTTTAACATTCTTTAATTGATTGGCATTGTTAAGAGGACCATAAAGCGCGTCTTGATCATCTGGTTCGCCAAAACGTGTATTTTTTGCAGCTTCAATAAGTTTAGCTAAAAACTCGTCATGAACAGATTCAGCCACAATCACACGTGTTGCAGCAGTACAGTCTTGACCTGCGTTGAAATAGCCTGTTAAAGCAATCATTTCTACGGCTTTATCAAGATCAGCATCTTCAAAAACCAGTACAGGTGCTTTACCGCCAAGTTCAAGATGAGCTTTTGCTAAATTTGCCGCAGCAGAAGCAGCAACTTGTAATCCGGCACGAACTGAACCTGTAATAGAAACGAGAGCAGGGGTTTTGTGTGATACAACTTTTGAACCGACTTGTGCTTGGCCTAACACCACGTTAAATGCACCTTTCGGAAAAAATGGTGCAGCAATTTCTGCAAGTAAGAGGGTACTTTCAGGTGTTGTGTCACTTGGTTTTAATACGACAGTGTTACCCGCTGCCAAAGCAGGAGCAATTTTCCAAATTGCCATCATGAGTGGATAGTTCCAAGGTGTAACCTGACCAACCACACCGACTGGTTCGCGGCGAATAGAAGAAGTTAAACCTTCTAAATATTCGCCAGTTGCTGTGCCATCAAGTAAGCGGGCAGCACCTGCAAAGAAACGAACTTGATCTGCTGATGCACCCACTTCTTCAGATGCAATTAAATGTTTTAACTGACCTGTATTGCGGCTTTGCGCTTCAATCAAACGGTCAGCATTTGCTTCAATAGCATCTGCCAAATTCAGTAATGCTTTTTGACGAGTCGAAGGTGTACTACGTCCCCAAATTTTAAATGCTTCTTTTGCAGCAGCATAAGCTGCATCAACTTCTGCCTCGGTCGCATTCGGCGATTGTGCATAGACTTCACCAGTGACTGGGCTTACCAAATCGAAGAAATCATTTCCTTTGCTAGCAACATATTCGCCGTTAATGAAGTGTTGTAGTTGAGTTTTAGCCATTTTTTATACCTTGTCCTTAGGTTTTAACATATAACATATAATACTATATGTATTATGTTTTAAATTTTCTGTCAAATGCTTTGATGAGGGGATTAAGTAGAAAAAGGGTGAGTTCAACTGAGAAGGTGTTTTAAGTTTTTGATTTTGATTATTTAAAAAAATTAAAAATTTATTGAGGATTATTAGAATAGGTTCATCGTTGGAATGGTGTTTTTAGATTTAACGAGCGGCCATAGAGAATTTTTTGAATGAAAGGAAAATGGATGAGCTCAGTCGTATAGTCAGCTCATCCCATATTTAATTTGAGATTTAACGTAATGATTAGGTCTTATGACTCGCCAGCAAAATGCTAGTTTCACTATTGTAAATACCTGAAATATTTCTAATTCTTTCTAAAACTTTATCAAAGTTTTCTAAGGTGTCGGAGCGTAGCTCGACCAAAATATCCCATTTACCGTTAGTTTTATGCAGACATTCAACCGCGCTTTCCAGACGTAGTTCTTTAATCACAGACTGTGCTTTAGTACCCTCGACCATAATGCTCATCCATGCGCGGATGACATTGCGTTCAGCATTTGGTTTAAAACGAACCGTATATCCAGTAATGATGCCGGAAGACTCGAGATATTCCATTCTCTTTTTAACCGTTGCTCTTGAAACATGAACTTTTTCGGCTATCTCGGTTACAGACATCCGTGCGTTATCTTTAAGTAAACCTAAAATAATTTGATCAATATTGTCCATAATGTCATTGTCAATTATCAGATTGATAAAAAATAATTCATTTTTTACTAAATTACAAATTTTGTGAGTCATTTTGATTTTTAATAATAGACCCATCGATAATCCTAATAATCTTAATTTGATGGGCAAGCCACAATGAATAATTTTGCAGTTTCCAGAAATGACTTTAACGAATGGATGGTTCCAGTATTTGCACCGGCAAATTTTATTCCGGTACGTGGTGAAGGTTCACGTATCTGGGATCAAGAAAATAAAGAATATATCGATTTTGCAGGCGGGATTGCAGTAAATGCATTAGGTCATGCGCATCCAGTGGCAGTCAATGCGTTAACAGAACAAGCAAAAAAACTTTGGCATGTCGGCAATGGTTATACCAATGAACCAGTACTGCGTCTTGCTAAACAACTCACTGAAAATACATTTGCAGACAAAGTATTCTTCTGTAACTCAGGTGCAGAAGCAAATGAAGCAGCATTAAAGCTTGCTCGTAAAGTTGGACTCGACAGCGGTGTCGCAGGTAAAAGCGGTATTGTGGCATTTAACAACGCGTTCCACGGCCGTACTTTATTTACCGTTTCGGCTGGTGGTCAGCCAAAATATTCACAAGACTTTGCACCACTTCCAAACGGCATTAGCCATGTTGCTTATAATGATTTAGAAGCAGCTAAAGCAGTTATTAATGAGCAAACCTGTGCAGTAATTGTAGAGCCTGTACAAGGTGAGGGCGGGGTAATTCCTGCTGATATCGAATTTTTAAAAGGTTTACGTGCATTGTGTGATCAGTTTGGTGCCTTACTTATTTTTGATGAAGTGCAAACAGGTGTCGGCCGTACAGGTGCACTTTATGCTTACATGAACTACGGTGTTACACCAGATGTGCTTACTACTGCAAAAGCATTGGGCGGTGGTTTCCCTGTCGGTGCAATGTTAACAACTGATAAATTTGCGCCGCATTTTTCAGTGGGTACACACGGTACGACTTATGGTGGTAACCCGCTGGCAAGTGCAGTTGCAGGTGCAGTCTTTGAGTTTATTAATACACCAGAAGTACTTAATGGCGTTAAAGAGCGTCATGATTACTATAAAAATGCTTTAAATCAATTAAATGAAAAATACGAAGTCTTTAAAAAAATTCGTGGCGAAGGTTTACTTCTTGGTTGTGTTTTAAAAGATAAATTTGCAGGTAAAGCAAAAGATATTAATAACCTTGCGGGTGAGGAAGGTTTATTAAGTCTGATTGCTGGTCCAAATGTTGTCCGTTTTACACCATCGTTAATTATTCCTTTTGCTGATATTGATGAAGGTCTAAAACGTTTTGAACGTGCAATTGCTCGCTTTGTAGAAATTCAAAAGGATGAACAAGCAGCATGATGATTATTCGCTACATTGAACCTAAGGATGTTAATGATCTTTACCTTTTGGCTCAAAAAGCGGGTTTTGGTTTGACATCTTTGCAGCCAAATATGGAAAAATTGGCTGCACGTATTGAACGGGCTTGTAAAACAGTAGCAGGTGAATTACCAAAAGCAGATCAGGTTTATTTATTTGTTTTAGAAGATACCGACCTGAATAAGGTTGTGGGTGTTTGCGGTATTGAAGTTGCGCTTGGTTTAAAAGAGCCTTGGTACAATTTCCATGTAGGCACCCAAGTGCATGCCTCGGAACCTTTAAGTGTCTATAACGCTTTACCAACTTTGTATTTGAGTAATGACCACACCAACTGTAGCGAGCTTTGTACGTTATTTTTAGATCCAGACTACCGTTTAAATAAAAATGGTAAATTTTTATCTAAAGTACGATTCTTGTTCTTGTCTGCATTTCGTCAATATTTCGAAGAAACCATTGTTGCCGAAATGCGTGGTTATTCCGATGCAAATGGGCAATCACCATTTTGGAATGCGGTAGGCCATAAATTTTTTAATATTGAATTTACCAAAGCGGACTATTTAAGCGGAATAGGGCAAAAGGCTTTTATTGCCGAGCTGATGCCGAGACATCCGCTCTATGTCGATATGTTGCCAGACGATGCTAAAGCGGCAATTGGTATGGTTCATCCAAATACTCGACCAGCCTACAACCTTTTACTTGAAGAAGGGCTTCGTTATAAAGGTTATATAGATATTTTTGACGGTGGCGCGACGCTACAGGCAGATATCGAAAATTTACGCGCTATTAAAGAAAGTCAGATTTTAGCAGTCAAAGTTGTAGACTCTACTCGTCTAAATTTAGGCGATGAGCCTTATATTGTTGCTAATGACGATTATGAAAACTATCGGGCAATTGTGGTGTACAGCTCACCTTATCAGGAACAACTACAGCTAAGCGCCGAACAGGCTCAAGAACTGAACGTTGAAAATGGAGCATTAGTCCGCGTCTTGAGTATTAATGTTAAACAGGATTCAAAACCAAAAGCAGCAAATAGATCGGAAAATACCCAGTATTTGCAAATGGTGGTTAATTAGGCAGTGAGTTTTCATAACTCACCAAATTTCATGTGGAATACTATATTATCCCTGAGTCAAAAAATTGATATGGATATACATCATCTTAATAGAATGAAAGGGACTTATAGGTTCATTTTTATCGATTAAGATGATGAGGCATAACGGGATAATTCTATGGTTAATATTTTATTGTTTTAAATAACTATTTTAAGATTTAAAAATGGAATTTACTAAATTATAAGTGGTTTTAATAATATTTGTAGGATGATTTATTCGGTTCAAGCGAAACTCATAACTCATATTATTAAAACATATTTATAACGGTTGCTATAAATTGGAGTTAATATTACATGAGTAATAATAAAGGAAAGCAGTTCCTGGAAGGAGACCTCCTTGGCAGTCAACATATGACTGGTCAAGAAGAGGAAAAATTGCAACGCTCATTGACAAATCGCCATATTCAAATGATTGCGATTGGCGGTGCAATTGGTACCGGATTATTTATGGGTTCCGGGAAAACATTAAGTGTTTCCGGTACTTCAATTATTTTAACCTATTTAATTATTGGCTTTTTCTTTTTCTTCGTGATGCGAGCAATGGGTGAGTTATTGCTTGCAAATACGAACTTTAAAACATTTGCCGATTTCGCAACCGCTTATTTAGGTCCATGGGCAGGTTTTTTTCTCGGTTGGTCTTATTGGTGTAACTGGATTATTACAGCGATTGCCGATGTAATTGTGATCGGGGGGTACATGCAGTTTTGGTATCCTGATTTACCCGTTTGGATTCCTGCATTTACTTCATTAGCCATATTAACCATACTCAACTTTGTGGCCGTTCGTTTGTTTGGTGAACTGGAGTTTTGGTTCTCACTCATCAAAATTACCGCAATTATTTTATTTATTTTGGCGGGTATTTACTTAATTGGTACCGGATTTACCTCTCCAAATGGGGTCAAGGCTTCGGTGAGTCATTTATTTGAAACAGAGTCGATGTTTCCATATGGTGTAACAGGTTTCTTGGCGGGCTTCCAAATTGCTATTTTTGCATTTGTAGGTATTGAGCTGGTAGGTACAACTGCCGCAGAAACAAAAGACCCGCATACTTCACTTCCAAAAGCCATCAACTCTATTCCTTTACGTATTTTATTATTCTATGTAGGTGCACTAGTTTGTATTATTGCAGTTACATCTTGGGCAAAAGTTTCACCGGAAAAAAGTCCCTTTGTAGAAATGTTCACTCTAGTTGGTTTACCTATTGCAGCCGGTTTAATTAACTTTGTTGTTGCGACTTCCGCTTTATCTTCTGCAAACAGTGGAATCTTTGCGACCAGTCGTATGTTATACGGTTTAGCATTAGACAACGATGCACCTAAAAGCTTTAGTAAGCTGTCAAAAAGAAAAGTTCCAATTCGTGGACTCGTGTTTTCAATGGCGTGCGTAACAGTGGGAACCTCGATTTTATTTATTGTTCCAAATGTCATGACGGCATTTACGATTATTTCAGCGCTCACTTCAATTTTATGTATTTTTACATTTATGCTGATTGTGATGTCATATATTTATTATCGTAAGAAAAGTCCAGAATTACATATTCAATCAAAATATAAAATGCCTGGTGGTTTATTTATGGCATGGATGACTATGTTGTTTTTAGTATTTACTATTGTCATTTTAGCTTTAGATCACGACACTTTAATTGCACTTGAATGCTCACCAATCTGGTTTATTGGTTTATTTATTGCCTATAAATATAAAAAGAAAAAGATGTTGCAGCTTGATATTTTAAAAGCACAAAAGGCTGATTATATTTAAACAAAGTGTAGTGATTTTATTTGTTTAAAAAATAATAAAAAGCCTCATTACGAGGCTTTTTTTATAATCTATTATTTAATATTTGGATCGCCTTTTTTCAAGAAAAAGCGAATTGCCAGTTTTTGCAAGAATGTTCCATAAGGAGGGTGGAAAAGCTGGGTCGGGAAAAATCGATGACGGATAAATACAGTTTTTGCATGTGAAAGTTCACGGAAACCTTCTTCACCATGATATGACCCCATACCTGAGTTGCCGATACCCCCAAAAGGAGCGTCATGGTTAACTACATGCCAACCCCAGTCATTGATGGTCACACCACCTGAATGAGTTTCACGTAAAATTCGGTCGCGTTCTACTGAACTATGTGTAAAGCAATAAAGTGCTAAAGGTCGTTCGTCCGATTTCACGTAGGTAATTGCATCATCTAAAGAATCATATGCAACCACAGGTAAAATAGGGCCAAAAAGTTCTTCTTTCATAATGCGCATGTCTGGCGTGCAATTCAGCACAATCTGTACAGGCATTCTGCGACCTTGTTGGTCAAAGCTGTAAGTATCACAAGGAATAACACGTGCACCTTTTGCTTGTGCATCGGTCAAAATATCTTGAATACGTTTTAAATGGCGGTCATTTACAATCGATGTGTAATTTTCATTGTTTGTGATGTTTTGACCAAACATTTTTATAAAGCTTGATTTCGCAGCATCTACAAATTCCTCAATACTTTCTTTTGGAACCAATGCATAGTCAGGCGCTACACAGATTTGACCACTGTTTGTTGCTTTACCATGGGTAATACGTTTTGCAGCATCAGCGAGCGGGTAATTGCGGCTTACAATTGCTGGTGATTTTCCGCCTAATTCGAGAGTAACTGGAGTCAAATTTTCAGCAGCTGCTCGCATGACGACTTTGCCAATGGCAGGAGAGCCAGTAAATACAATATGGTTAAATGGCAAAGTGGTAAATCTAGCAGGATCTGTAATTTCTTCACCAAAAACCGCCACTTCATCTTCATTGAAAACTTCGGCAAGCATGCGTCGTAGCATGGCATTAGTATTTGGGGTAATTTCCGGCAGTTTAATCATAACTCGGTTGCCCGCAGCTAACGCGGCAATGAGTGGGCCAAGTGCTAAATAAACGGGGAAGTTCCAAGGAACAATGACACCCACCACACCTTTAGGTTGGTATTGCACACTTAAACGATTTGATAAAAATAAAAGCTCGGTACGGCGTTTACTTGGACGCATCCAGCGGCGTAAATGATGAATGGCATGATCGGCTTCCAACACAGAGCCAAGCAAATCTAAAAGTTTAGATTCATCGAGTGATCTTGAGCTAAAGTCAGCATTAATCGCGGTAGCTAAAGCATCTTGATAGCGAATAATTTGTTTCTTAAGCTGATGCAGTTTTGTGCGGCGTGACTCAAGACTTGGGTAGGGATCTGCCTCAAAATTGGCGCGTTGTTTGGAAAAAATAAGTTCCATATGTTCAGTGGCAGAGCCGTTATATTCTTTTAAGGTGGACTGTTCCATTATTATTCCTTCCATACTTTTGCTTATCATACTTTATGCTTGAAGCGTTGTATGGTCGATGTTAAATTGAGACAACAAGAGGTAGTTTAGTGCCATTATGCACGTCACTCTAGGGATGGTGTGAGTTAAATGCCTAAAAATCTTTATAAAAATGCAAATAGTGTTATTGAAGGAAATTATGATAATACATCCTTAGGAGCCAATACATATTTGCTGGGTTTAACCAGTTTATTTGATGAAATGGGCTTGCAAGGTCATTCAATAGTAGAAGTTCTATCGGGCACAAATATTTTGCCAGATGCTATAAATCAACCTTCTTTATATATTTCTCAAGTCCAAAAAATTCAGCTATTTCAAAATATTCAAAAGCTATCAAATGATCCACTCATTGGTCTGCGCGCAGGGCAAAAGCAGCGACTGTCAGATTTTGGAGTGTATGGCTATGCGTTATATTCTTCGCGTAATTTTAGACAAGCAGTCGAGCTTGGCATTCGACATATTAAGCTTGCAGGGCCTATTTTAAAGAAGTCTTTTTATATTCGAGATGATGTTGCCGTTTTTGAAGGGCAGGACATTATTGCACTGGGTAAACTTCTGCCTTTGGTGTGCGAGTTTTGGTTTAGCTCCATGCAAACCTTAATTGAACGGGTGCTTGAAGGACCGTTTCAAGCCAAGAAGCTTTTGTTGCCCTATCCAGCGCCTGACTATGCAGAAGAATATGAAAAAGTTTTTCATTGTCCCGTTCAGTTTAATGCTGTGGTCATGCAATGGCACTTTGATTTAAAGTGGCTCGATGTACCTTGCCCAAATGCTAACCCGATTACTGCTGATATGTGTAAGTCGTTTTGTGAGCGGATGCTAGGTGCTGCTGAACTTGAAGAGCCTGAGCTTGTGAAAACGATTCGTTTAATATTATTGGATGGAACGGGGCTTTTTCCGTCGGCTCAAGAAATGGCTGAACGCTTACATATGTCAAAGCGTACTTTACATCGACGCTTGGCAGGGTTTAATTTGACTTACCAAGAATTGTTAGATGAAACACGGCGCCGTCTTGCTGATGAATATTTGCGAGAGACAACTTTAACCATAGATGAAATTGCTGAGAGAATTGGCTTTTCAGATACTTCTAACTTTCGAAAAGCCTATCGCCATTGGACAGGCATTTCACCAAATGAGTATCGAATACAGTACCTAAATTAGATTAAGGTTTGTTTGTTATTTAAATCGAGAGAGTAACTTTTTCTGCAAAAATGGATTGCAGAGCAAAATGGCAAATAAAATAATAAATATACCGATAATGCTAAACAGATCCGGTAATTCATGCCAAAAAACAAATCCCCATATTCCTGCAAAAATAATAGCAATGTAGTTCATTGGGCCAATTTGTCCTGCCGGGGCTAGGCTGTAGGCATAAGACATAAACAGTTGGCTAATGTTTGCTAAAAGTCCTGCGGCAATGAGCAGGGCTAGTTCATGCCAAGTGAAAATACGCCAATGCCAGAACATTGGAATAGAGGAAATTAAACTACCAAAAATACAGAAGTAAAAAACAATACGCTCAGGCGGCTCTGTACTGGTTAAAGCTCTTACAGTGACAAAGGCCATTGCTGATAAAAAGCAGGCGCCCAAGCCAATAAAAGATAATGCGTTAAATAGACCTTGGTCGGGTTTAGCGACAAATAAAACCCCAATGAGACCAATCACAGCGGCAAAAATCATCGATTTGGTAATTTTTTCTTTTAAGAAAAGCCATGCAATCAGTGGAATAAAGATAGGAGATGAATAACTAAAAACCATAGCGTTTGATAGTTTTAAGTTCGCAATTGCATAGAAAAAACCATACATGGCGGCTAACCCAACTAGACTTCGCCACGTGTGCATCCAGAGTTTATCGGTTTTAATAAAATCTAGACCCTGTTTAAAGAGCATCGGAATAAAAATAAATAAGCCGACTGCATTTCTAAAAAACACGACGGTCGCGTTGTCTACCGTTTGCGAAGCAAAACGAATGCACACTCCCATAATGGAAAATAATAATGCCGATGTCATAAGACAAAGCAGTGCTTTTCCAAGTTGTGTAGTGGGGAGATTGGGAGCAGTCTGATTTTGCATAACGAAATGAGTTTTTAGTTTTCGGTGTTATCTTAGCAGCGATGTAGGCATTGGATGAAATATCATTTGATAATGATTCAATAGTGATACTTAGTAAAATAAAAAAAGAGCCTAGGTCAGCTCTCTTTTAATTTTTAGGGTGCTATTTACAGCTAAAGTTTTCAGCTTTTTCGCTATCACCTTGACCGTTGTAACGAGCAATCAGTGGGTAAGGGCAAAGTGGACGAGTGCGGTCTGGTGCCCAGTCTAGTGGAAGTTCAGTATTCACTTGACCACTCGGATTACCTGCGCCGCGTGCAGTCGCAATGATTTTGTCAGGTGCTTGCCCATATTCCACCCAATTAACTAAAGCAGTCAATGCATCAAATTGGTCGGTCGCAATGCCATCACGGGTATGGTTCATGCCTGGAACTCTAAAGAAACGTGCAAATTCGAGTGCTGTACCTTTCGCATCATTTTTATAGTGTTGTAGCAGTTGATCGTACCAATTTTGGGTGTCATCCACAGAGAAAACGCCATCTGCTGTGCCTTGTACCACAATCATTTTTCCACCGTGATTACGAAGTTTATCTAGATTAAGTTCGTCAGGTGGCATCATGAATGACATCGAACTTTCGGTATACACATCATTGGTTGCCGAGAGTTTTGGATAGTCGGTATCGAAGTTAAAATTAAAGGCAAATTGTCTAGAGTTTTGAGTCACAGTTGGGTCTGGTGGAACCTGAAAAAGAATGCCGACTGCAACGGGGTCACGTGCTGTTCCCACCGAAGATTCGAATTTCCAGCTTGCCCAGTTGCTTCCCACTAAACCGGGGTCGAAAGGCTGGGTTGCATAAAGGGCTTGTCCAGCCGAATTTGCAGGACCACGGTAAATGTTGGCTAATACATCAATTTGTTCGGTGCTTAGGCAGGTGCCATCTCTTGTGCTTGAGCAAACGGGTACATCTTTGTGAATATCAAAAGCTGTACGGCAAGCCTCAACGTCTTGAACCAGTCCATCTGCAACACCGTCTAAAGCATCGCATCGATCTAAAATCGCTTTTGCTAAAACTTTACGCTCTGAAAGGGTCAGGGCGGTATTTAAGTCATTTTCATCTGTTGCGACACGACGAAGCTGTTGTGCGGTGTAGAGTTGAGTCGCGGCTGCACGAGGTAAGTGAAAACCTGGTGTACTTGCTAAAATTCCATCATATTGGTCGCCCAAACGAGTTGCTGCAATCATGGCATGACGTCCGCCGTTCGATGTACCACCTGCATAGGAGCGGTCTGGCAATTTACCATATGCGGCTTTAATTAGGTTTTTTGCCATAGGCGTGAGTTTGGTAATGGCTCCGTAGCCGTAGTTAATTCTGGCTTGAGGGTCTAAACCGAACATTGGATTTTGTGAGGCATTATGTCCGGCATCAGAGGAAATAACCGCAAAACCATCATGCAGGGCATTGGTGAGTGGGCCACCGCTACCAACCTGACCTGTTGCAGGGACTAAATTACCATCGGTTCCGCCATTGCCTTGATAGAGAAAACGGCCGTTCCAGTCTATTGGTAAGCGCATTTCAAAACCAATTTGATAAGTTTGTCCATCAACAGGGCTTACCCGTTGATCCATATAACCTTTAACCAAACAATGAGCGCCAATCGGTTTGTTGGCGACAGTCAATGTGCCTGCTTCTTGAAGGGTAGCTGAGCTAATAACGGTATTGTTGTATTGAAATCCGAGTAAGTCCGTACAGCTTTCTGTCATTTTTACGCCAACAGCAGGAGATAACTGTGGTGGTTTGTTTGTAGAAGGAGCCGATGTGTCATCATTATCACTTCCACAGCCTGCCAAAGAACCAAGCATGGTAAGTACTAAAGCAGAGTGAGTCAAAATTCGTTTATTATTGGTGTAATTCATTTATTCATATCCTTATTGAATGAATGGTCGTAATTAATCTAAAACCAGAAAATTAGCTGTGCTTCGTGCAATCATTTTGTTGTTTTGCCAAGCTTCACTTTCGAGATTCAGTACGGTTTTGCCTTGTTTAATGAATCGGCATTTTGTAATGACTTCGCCCACAGCACAGGGCCTTAAAAAATCCATCGTTAAGTTAATGGTAGTAGCTGGTTTACGGTCATTGGCGAGAAATGCAAAAAGTCCCATCACATCGTCGAGCATGGCGCAGATCATGCCGCCTTCAACGGTGCCGCGTGGATTGGTAAAGCTTTCTAGCGCTGTGTAGTGGATGTTAAGTTCAGTGTTTTGGTCATTCCAATGGATATTGTGTCCACCCAAATGGTGATGAATGGGCGGTAAGTGTTCTAAAGTTTTTTGATCCATAATGAAGGGTCCATGCTGAATTATTTATTTCCCGAAAATAAAAAGAGGTTCTATGTGTAATAGAACCTCCTGTTTTGAATTATTTAAATTTCCATGTGTAGTCGATGTTGAGACGGGTTTCGTTTACAGGTTTGATATTGGCTGTAGAGAGCATGTTGTTGTCATAAATGGCATAGCGCGCGCGTAGACCTAAATTTTTTAACCAGCCACTTTGAACGGTGTAGCCTAAATCAAAGTCTGTTTCTCGCTCTTTTAGATTAGTTCCGCCTAAGTTAGGTGCATAAATATTGTGACCTGTGGTGTAACGGGTCATAAAACGTAAACCCGGTACAAAATCTTTAAAGTCATATTCATAACGGAAGCTATAGGCCTTTTCTTTTGGGTTTAAAAACTCGCCCGGCCATGTATCAATAAGGAGTCCAGTTTCACCACCAGTCAAATACGGGAAAGCGGTATCGCCGTGATGTTGGAAAGTTCCAAAAATAAACTTATGGTTTTGATGTTTGAGTTCGAAATGCGCATGGTAAAGGTCATTATCGACTAAGCCTGCTTTTGCTTGTCCGTCGTCTCGGCTGCGGTAGTAGCGTAATTGTGAACTCAGATTGGACGTATCATTAATTTTATATTGGTGTAATGCACCGACCATAGTTTGGTTATAAAGATTATCAACATCCATGTAAAAAGCGGTGAGTTTTAGTGCAGGATTAAACTGATAGTTTCCACCTAAGTAATAAAGCCCATCAGTTTCAGCACTTTTAAATCGTCCATTTACGCCTGAAATTTTAATTTTTTCATAGTTGGTCGAATCACGATGATTCACTTTATCGAGGTAAGCTGCCTGTAAATCAAAATCTTTAATATCTTTACTGGTGAGTGAAATTCCTCGATAGGTTTGAGGAAGCAAACGAGCAGGTGAAGCCACTAAAACAGGGTTCATTGGCATTAATGTACCGATGCGTAGCTCGGTCTGGCTCATTTTAGCTTTTGCTGTGACGCCAATTTCTCCATAAGAGTCAGCAGGCTCATTGGTACGCGTGTCTCTAGGTAAGTTTCCTGTACCTGCGTATTTTGCGCTGGCATCCAGTTTAAAGCCTGCCGTTGCAAGTACATCCAGCCCAAAACCAACGGTTCCTTCGGTATAGCCTGAATTGGCTTTAAGAATAAACCCTTGTGTCCAGTCCTTGGCAGCAGGGTAAGCGGATTGTTCTTGGTAGTCGCGGTCAAAATAAAAATTTCGTGTGGTGAGTTCTACTGAACTATTATCAATAAAACTGCCAGCCCAGACCGAGCCTGAGAGCATAAGGGTAGAGTACATCCATAATTTCGACATAGCATTTCTTCCTGAAATAACATTTTTTGTTTTCAACAAGGCATAGTTGTTGTGTCTGTCTTATTCGGTTTTTAAATCGAATTATTTTCCGAGCAGTTCTCGGGCCACGATTTCCTTCATAATTTCATTGGTTCCCCCATAAATTTTTTGTACCCGCGCATCTACAAAAAAGCGTGAAATCGGGTATTCCTGCATGTAACCGTAGCCACCGAAAAGCTGAAGTAATTGGTCAATCACTTCACATTGGACATCGGTAATAAAGCATTTCAGTGCGGCAACTTGAGTCACGCTTAACTGGTGTTGTTGATACAGCGCCGCACATTGATCTACAAAGGCTTGGGCGGCTTTCGCTTTGATTTGCGCGTTTGCCAGCACAAAGCGTGTGTTTTGCATTTGACTTAAAGGTTGTCCGAAAGCTTTACGCTCCAGTACATAGTCTTTGGTCAGTTCGATGGCGCCTAAAATCGACCCCAAAGCCATCATGGAAATGCTTAAACGCTCACGCGGTAACTCTTGCATTAAATAAGCAAAGCCTTGTCCTTCTTCACCCAAACGCTGAGTTGCAGGCACACAAACATCATCAAAAAATAGTTCGGCTGTATCTTGGGCATGGAGTCCGATTTTTTGTAAAGAGCGACCTTTTTTAACGCCGTCTAATGCAGCATCCACTAAAAAAATCGAAATGCCTTTTGCTTTGGCTTGCGGATCGGTTTTTGCTACAAGAACAATCAGGTCGGCATGCAAGCCATTTGATATAAATGTTTTTGAACCATTCACACGATATTGGTCATTTTCTAAAATGGCCTGAGTGCGTATAGCCTGTAAGTCTGAACCAGCATTGGCCTCTGTCATGGCAATTGCAGTGACGACTTCACCTGTCACCATTTTGGGTAGCCAATAACGTTTTTGCTCTTCAGATCCAATATTTTGTAGATAAGGAGAGACCAGCTCATTTTGCCCACCAATGGCAACTGCCAAAGACGCAAAGCCAGCTTGAGCAGTTTCTTGAACCAGCATGAGGGAGTAATGAACAGGAGCGCCATAGCCGCCATATTCCTCAGGCACATCGACACACAAAAAACCATTTTCCCCAAGACGAAGCCATAGATCACGTGGGATGAGGCCTTCGTGTTCCCATTGTTCATAATACGGAGCAACCTGTTCTTTTAAGAACCTGCGATAGCTGTCCCGAAATAGTTCAAATTCTGTATCGTGTAGCATGTTGAACCTTTTTTTGGCAAAAGTGAGGCTAAGGCCCAAACCGAAGTTTGAGCTTCCTTTTTTATTTCAATTGCTTATTGTTTTAAGGTGGGCACCCGAATAATCAGCGGGTTATCAGTCTGCTTTTGATAAAGTTCATCAATTAAAGCAGCACGACGCTTGGTAATACTGCTTTGATTGAGGTTGCCTTTATCGGTTACTTCGCCTGCATCGAGTTGAGGTGGCTCGGTCATTAAATAAAGCATTGAGACTGTATTTGAGCTGCCAGTCGCATCTTTATTAAAGGTCGTTAAAAATTGGCGGAACCATTGCTGGACTTTAGGGTGTTGCAATATCTCTATTGCAGAATGTTCACCAAGCTTAAGGCCAGCATATTGAGCACACGCTTCTAATTTTGGAAAAATCAAAAAACCAATAGCATTCAGGTTTGAACCTGTAATGCAGACATCTTGAATCAGTAAGTTACCTTGAATGAGTACTTTATTGCGTAGTGTGCCCACATTCACAAAAGTACCCGTATTGAGTTTAAAGTCTTCGGCAATTCGTCCATCGTACATCAGTCCTTTGGTTGGATCATTGATGTCGACTAAACGAACAGCATCGCCTGTATGGAAAAAGCCTTCATCATCAAAAATAGTGCTCTGCTGGTCTGCCTTTAACCGCCAATAGCCTTTCATGACATGTTTGCCACGAACACAAAACTCAAGTTTGTCACCACATGGCACTAGCTTGATTTCGCATCCCGGAGCAGGGTAACCAATAAAGCCAGCCATCACGCGTGGACCAGTTGTGAAAGCACAAGATGGTGCAGTTTCAGTCATGCCTAAGCCGCTCATAATGCGAATTTTTTCACCGCAATGTTGCTGAGCAATTTTATCGAGTCTGTTCCAGCCCGCTTCTGAAAGCGCTGCACCTGCAAAGAATAGAATTTTAACTTTGGCAAAAAAGCGGTCTCTTAATTCTTCATCTTTTTCTAACGCTTCAGTGAGTTCTTCCCAGCCTTTTGGCACATTTAAATAAACTGTTGGAGAAATTTCTTTGAGGTTACGAATGGTTTCGTCAAATTTTCCTGCAACGGGTTTGCCATCATCAATGTAAATCGTACCGCCATTATAGAGCGCGATGCCGACATTGTGACTGCCGCCAAAGGTGTGGTGCCAAGACAGCCAGTCGAGTAGGACAGGCGGCGTTTCTTCAAACTCAGGGAAAGTTTGTAATAACATTTGCTGATTAACACACAACATTAAATGCGTGGTCGGTACAGCTTTAGGCAATTTGGTTGAACCTGATGTAAACAGAAATTTGGCAATCTGGTTTTCATCAAGGGTTTGATAAAACTCTTGTACATTTGAAACTGGCGTATCTAACAGCGACTGAAAAGACGTGCAGATCTGATCGCCTACAATACCTTTATTGGTTACCACTTCAATGTCGGATGTAATACACGCTTGAATGGCTTTGGCAAAGGCCTGACCATCGCTGGCATAAACCATACCAGGTGTTAGCACTTCAAATACATGTTTGAGTTTGCCAAAGTCTTGAGAAATCAGAGAGTAGGCAGGGGAAATAGCAGAGAAAGGCACACCCGCCAACATGGCACCCATAGAAAGTGTTAAATGTTCGAGGTCATTGCCACTTAAAATAACCAGTGGTCGTTCTTGGCTTAAATTACGGTCATGCAAAGCTTGAGCAATGTGCCATGCGCGTTGTAGAACTTCTGCATAACTTAGTTTGACCCATTCACCTTGAGCATTGCGTTTTGCTGCAAAAATATGGTCGGGTTTGGTTTGTGCAAAATGAATTAATCGATCTGTCAGTTTTTGTGGATACGGTTTTAATTGCTCTTTTGGGCTGATATAGAGCGTTTGATCTTTATAGTGATAATGAATATCGTGTTGCCCTAATTTTACGAACCGTTCGCGGTCTTGTGATTGAGTGGCATTCATTTGCATTTCTTTCACTCCATGGAAAGCGCATCACTGCGCTTTATTTTTTTGCATCATACAATTTTTATTTAATATGTCGGTATTCGCATTAGCCTGACTAAATCGGGTAATGACGTGATTGGGTTTGAATGGTAATCCAGCGTAAATCGGTAAACTCGGCAATAGATGCTTTACTACCAAATCGTCCGTATCCACTTGATTTTGTTCCGCCAAATGGCATTTGAGCTTCGTCATGTACGGTTGCGCCGTTAATATGACAAATACCCGAATCAATCTGTTTAGCCACTTCTAATGCCTGTGAAATATTCTGGCTAAACACTGCTGAAGAAAGGCCGAACTCGCTGTCATTTGCCAGTGCTACACCTTCTTCAATACTTGAAAAACGTTGAACTGTGCATACAGGGCCAAATGATTCTTCGCGGTAAAGCAGCATGTCAGGTTTAATATTGAGCACTAACGTCGGTTGCATGGTGGTGTCTTCAATATGGATACCTAAAGGTAAGTCAGCCCCTTTGTTTTGAGCATCTTCAAGCAAATGTTGAATACGGTTTGCAGCGCGGCGACTTTCTAAAACACCGAGTACATTGTCTTTTGAGGTTGGATTACCTGCCCGAATGGAACGGGTTTTCTCAATCAGTTTTTCAATAAACTGGTCGGCAATATTGTCTTGAACCAAAACACGTTCGGTCGACATACAAATTTGCCCCTGATTAAAGAATGCTCCAAAAGCGACTGCATTTACAGCTTCATTAATATCAGCCTCATTTAAAACCACAACAGGGGCTTTACCACCAAGTTCAAGCAAAACAGGTTTTAAATATTTAGCAGCAGTCTCGGCAATAATTTTGCCGACTTTGGTTGAACCGGTAAAATTAATGCGTTTCACAGCTGGATGAGACACTAAGCGCTCCACGATTTGTGGGGCATCTTCGGCGGCATGTGTAATCACATTCACGACACCTTCACCCAGTCCTGCTTCATGTAACACTTCACCAATGAGACGATGTGTTGCAGGGCAGGCTTCCGATGCTTTTAATACAACGGTGTTACCACAAGCCAAAGGCATGGCAAGCGCACGTGTTGCCAAAATCACAGGCGCATTCCAAGGTGCAATGCCAACAATGACACCGCAAGGAACCCGTACACCCATTGCAAGATTGCCCGGCACATCTGACGGAATCAGGCTTCCGTCAATTTGTGTGGTCATTGCTGCTGCTTCACGTAACATGTTGGCAGCAAGGTGAACGTTAAACCCATACCATGTTGCAGTTGAACCTGTTTCTTGCATTCCAGTTTGAATGAATTGCTCGGTTTTTTGGTCCATTAAATCGGCTGCTTTTAATAAGCGTAAACGGCGCTCGGTAGGCGAGAGTTTCGACCATACTTTAAAAGCTTGCTGCGCTGAATCGATTGCACGATCAACATCTTCGAGTGTTGCAGCAGCAGCTTTAGTTGCCACCGTTCCATCAATTGGACTAATACGCTCAAAAGTTGCCTGATTTGATGCATCAACAGATTGACCGTGAATAAGTAACTGTACATTTTGCATGGGTTGCGTCCTTACATTGCCATTAAAGAATCAAAAGTTAACCAGTACGTTTATAACTCTGTAAACCCGGTTTAATTGATTTTTCATCTAAGAATTGTTTCAAACCTTCTTGGCGACCATTCTCGGTATCTCGGTGGATACATTGATCAAGCTTGGCATATAAGTAATCTTCGTTTTGGTCCCATGTCAGTTCACGGCAACGCTTAAAGCCATTTTTAGCAGTACGAAGAACCACAGGGTTTTTCTCGAGTAAGCAATTTGCAAGTTCAGTTACTTCTGCTTTTAATTGGGCAAGCGGTACACTTTTGTTCACAAGGCCCATGGTTTCGGCTTCTTTACCGCTAAAAGTTTTACCCGTCATGATGTAATACAAAGATGCACGATGACCTACGGTATCTGCCATTGCTTTGCTTACAAGGTTGCCCGGTGGGATACCCCAGTTAATTTCAGATAAACCGAAAGTTGCTTCATCTGCTGCAATTGCTAGGTCACACGCCACTAAAGGTGAGAAACCGCCTCCGAAACACCAGCCGTTAACCATAGCAATCGTTGGTTTTGAATACATACGAAGAAGTTGCCACTGCCAGCGACATGAGTCACGACGAATACGCTCTTGGAAAATTTCTGGTTGAGTGTCGACTTCACGGAAATATTCCTTCAAATCCATACCCGCTGTCCAAGAGTCACCTGCACCGGTCAGAACCAAAACCTTGGCATTTTGATCAAGCTCTAGTGTTTCAAGCACATCAATCATTTCACGATTGAGGGTTGGGCTCATGGCATTTTTCTTTTCAGGGCGGTTTAAAGTGACCCATGCAATTCCATCTTCAACTTTAACATCTACTGTTTCCCAGCGGTTTTCATAACTCATCTTCATACTCCTTGAATGATTTTTTGCTGTTCTGGGATTTAATCTAATATCAGTTAAACTTACATTCAAGTCTTTTTTGGAAAATTTCATAAATATTTTATAATTTGTTGTATTTTAAATATTAATTATTTTAAAAATTAATTTTAAATAAAAATGTGTTGATTTTTTAATAAGTTTAACTGATATTTTTGGTGTGTTTAAAAATAATACACAAAGGGCTAAATGGAACGACTAGTCAATAAAGGACAACACAATGGAAAAAATATCAGGACAGCCTTCAAGGGCAAAAATCACATTGCTACTGTGCTTTGCCATAGCAATTTTTGAAGGCTTTGATCTTCAATCAATGGGGGTAGCCGCTCCACGAATGCGGGCTGAGTTTATGTTGGATAATGCCCAGATGGCGTGGGCATTTAGTGCTGCAATTTTGGGAACACTCCCAGGCGCAATATTAGGTGGTCGGTTTGCCGATATTGTCGGGCGTAAGAAAATTCTGATTTTTAGTATCTTACTTTTTGGAATTATGTCTTTGCTAACCGCCTATGCGGCCAATTTTAGTCTGTTACTACTCATTCGTTTTTGTACTGGTTTAGGAATGGGTGGGGCACTACCCATGATGATTACGCTTGCCTCTGAAGCCGTACCTGACCAGCACAAAGGTACTGCGGTTAGTGTGATGTATAGTGGCATTCCTTTTGGTGGCTTACTCACTTCCGTCGTTGCTATGTCGTTGGCAGGCGATGCAGAGTGGCGTCATATTTTCTATATCGGAGGGATTGCACCTATTTTACTAATCCCACTGATTATGCGCTTTTTACCTGAGTCAAATGATTATCTGCAACGTAAAGTTCAAGCACAGCAAACCACGCCATTCTTTGAAGTTTTATTTGCCAAAGAACGTCGTATGTCGACCATTCAGCTTTGGATAAGTTTTTTCTGCACATTGGTGGTGTTGTACTTTTTGTTGAACTGGTTGCCGTTGCTGATGGGTGCGCAAGGCTTATCGAAACTACAGGCGAACTATGTACAGATGGGCTACAACGTTGGTGGAATTTTAGGTTCGGTTCTGATGGGTGTATTGCTTGATAAATTACGCATGAGTTTTGTGATTAAGCTGATTTATCTCGGCATTTTATTTTCGCTGTGTTGTTTAGCAATTTCTCCGACCGTGGCTTTACTTGCACTTTCGGCAGTGGGTTGTGGTTTATTCATTGTGGGTGGACAATCGGCATTGTATGGTTTGGCTGCCATGTATTATCCAACCGAAATGCGTGGAACCGGAGTTGGCGCAGCGGTTGCAATCGGGCGTATTGGTTCATTTGCAGGGCCTTTAATGGCTGGTTTTTTACTCTCACTTGGACAAAGCTCGACCATTGTGATTGGTTCAAGTATTCCAGTGATTTTAATTGCAGCGATCTCTGCATTACTTCTTGTCAAAAAACCTAAACAGCCTGTACATTTAGTACAAAGCTCAGGTGCTCGCTAAGTTTTAACGAAAGTATGGGGTTAGAACCTCATACTTTCACTACAGATTTTCTTATGATGATTGAAAGGTTATGGTACGTTCGAATTTAGTTCAAAAAAAAGTAGAAGATGAGCCTAAGTTAAGTTACATGATTGCTCGTGTTGACCGAATTATTAGTAAACATTTAACAGAACATTTAAAAGAGCTTGAAATTACCTTACCGCAATTTACCGCACTTTCTGTTTTAGCTTCAAAAAGTAATGTATCCAATGCCAAACTTGCTGAGCGTTCTTTCATAAAGCCGCAATCTGCCAATAAAATTTTGCAAGATTTACTGGTGAATGGCTGGATTGAGAAAAAGCCGGATCCGACACATGGCCGACGTATTTTAATTACCTTGACCGAAAGCGGGATTGAAAAGTTAAACAAATGCAATGAAGTGGTTTTAAAAGTCGAAGAAAAAATGCTTGAAGGTATTGATATTAACCTGGCTTATTTAATTCGTAATAATCTCGATATTATGGTCAATAATCTTAAAAATTTTAAATAAGTGTATTTGTTTAGGTTGAGATAAATTGCTAAGTACTGATTCACACAGAAAATTGATTTCATTTTGCAAATGAACTTGCTAGCATCGAAGTGACGTTTTTGATGATGTGTGGCAACGAATGTCTTCAGGACAACAAGTTTTACTAAAACTAAGAAAAATGATTATTTCAGGGGAACTTGAAGGCGGTGCCAGAATTGCCGAGATTCCTACTGCCGAGTTACTTGGTGTTTCGCGCCAGCCTGTTCGTATAGCCTTTCGGTTGCTCGAACAAGAAGGTCTCCTCATTAAAAACCCAACTCGTGGTTACACGGTTCGTGAAATTTCCGGAAAACTGGTGCATGACGCACTTGAAGTGCGAGGGGTACTGGAAGGATTGGCTGCGAAAACTTTGGCAGAACAAGGTTTAAGCGAAGAGCAGAAAAAGACGTTGCAACATTGCATTCAGGAAACTGAAAAACTCTTTAATGAAAAGGACGAGTTTGGTGATGCTGAACTAGAACGTTATCATCATTTTAATGTCATCTTTCATGACACGATTATTGAAGGCGCGCAAAACGTTGCGCTCATCCAAGCGTTGGCTAAAAACAATCAATTGCCGATGGCTTCTGCTCAAGCCATTACTTATGACCAGAACCAAGCTTTGTCAGAATATCGCCGTTTGCACTATGCACATTTGCAGCATTGTTCGATTTTCGATGCATTGGTAAATCGTCAGGCAGGGCGTGCTGAAACATTAATGCGTGAACACAGTAGTGTGGTAATTTTAGGTGAAACCCTAAGAAATATTCTCAGCGCTTAAGGTAAAAGAAGTTCCTTTATTTTTGAATAAAGGAACTGAGGTATTAAAGCTCAATCACAAGATGTTTAGTTTTTGCACGAGAACAGCAGGGCGTAAACTGATCATTTAAAGCATGTTCTTCATCGGTCATAAATAGATCCCGATGATCTGGCGTACCTTCTACAACGCGAGTAATACATGTGCCGCAAATACCTTGCTCACATGAAACAGGAATATCAAAACCATTCGCAATTAATGCTTCTGTTGCAGTCTGCTCTGGTAATACTTCAATTTGGCGGCCCGTACCTTTCACTTCGATAGTAAAAGCTTCATCGTTAGATGCATCTACCTTTTGCGCGACAAAATGCTCTTGATGTAACTGTTCGCTATGCCAACCCGCTTGCTCGGCAGAATTCATGACAAACTGCATAAATCCTGTAGGCCCACACACATATAAGTGTTTATCAGGTGAAGCTTGGCCCAAAACCTCTGCCATATTACATTCGGTGTTAGGTTGGTCTTGAATATGAAAATGGACTTGGTCACTAAAGTGCTCGGTTAAATTGCCATAAAAGGCAATCATTTCATGACTACGAACAAAGTAGTGCAATTCGAAAGGAGTATTGGCCGACTTAAGCCGATACGCCATCGACAAAATAGGGGTAATACCAATACCACCCGCAAATAAAACCGCTTGTTTGGTTTGAGGGTGAATTTCAAATAAATTACGAGGTTCACCAATTTTTAAATGATCGCCTTCACGATATTCGGTGTGAATGCAACGTGAGCCACCGCGTGAATTGGCATCATGTAAAACACCAATCACATAACGATGCTTTTCACTACAGCAATTTGAAAGTGAATATTGACGAGTGAGGCCATTTTTCAGATGCACATCAATATGTGCACCTGCTTCAAAACTCGGCAGCTCCGTACCATTTGCTGCAACCAATTCAAACGCACGAATAGTCGGGGTGAGCTGGTGAATTTTTTGAATAATAACGTCCATGTCCATGCTCCTTTAAATAATCCGAATGTTTGGAAACTTCTGTGTGAATGTTTCAGGAGGTGTTTTATTTTCTTCGGCAAGTAGTCGGTCAATGACCTTACGGGACTGGACACCGCCTGCATCGATATTGAGCATCAGTAATTTGCGATGTGGATTATTTAAAATGTTTTGTTGCTGTTGCTCCAACATTTCTAAATCTTCAGTAAAGATTTTGCCTTGGCCTTCACGAATTTGATCGGTGAGTTCAGCATTATCTGGCTGGAAGTTGCGTGCCATTCCCCAGAAATACCAATGTGATGTTTCAGTTTCCGGCGTAATAAAATCGACCACGATTGAGGAAACTTTTTTGTCACTTGGTGCGTGATAACCACCCTGTCCAGCATGTGCGACACCTACTTCAATGTGAACATTACTTGGCGCAAAGAAGTGGCAACGTTGCCAACGGTCAACAGGTACATCATCTGCCAAATGATTGCCGCGAAGGGCCATTTGCCAAAATGGAGGTGCGATCACATTTTCCATATAGCGTTCGGTTATGACATGGTCACCGTCAACTTTAGTCACAGGCAGGGCTTCATCAATTTCTTTTTGCCCAATACTGCTTGAGTGAACATAGGTTTCGTGGGTTAAATCCATTAGGTTGTCGATCATTAGGCGATAGTCGCACTGAATGTGAAACAGGCCTCCGCCATAGCTCCATTCGGGATGATCTGCCCATTCTAAAGTTGGCAGTTTTGCTTCATCTGCTAAAGCTTTTTCACCTGGCCATACCCAAATAAAGCCGAACTTTTCAACAACTGCATATGCTTTATTACATGGGAAACCGTTTACACGTTGAGCTGGCATTGAAACGGTCTTTCCGTCACAGCCCATAACTAAGCCATGGTAACCACAGACGAGGTTGCCATCTTCGACATATCCCAGTGAGAGTGGGGCACCACGATGCGGACAAAAATCTTCAACAGCTGCAACTTGGTTTTCTTTAGCACGATAAAAAACGATTTTTTCACCACAGATGGTGCGACCTAATGGTTTATCTTGGATTTCTTCTGGACGGCAAGCTACATACCATGCATTTTTAATAAACATTTGTGACGACTCCTTATCACTTATTGGATCCAATTTATAGTAAATAAAAATATTGGTCAATTGATAAACAGGATCTTTTTTTACATTACTTTCCTTGATTGTTTATATCTTTAATATTAATTCAGATTTTTTTTATTTTTTAAAAGTTTTGGTCATTGAAGTTTAATTTGGATCCATATTTATTGGGTTAAAAGAGGGATAAGGAGAAATCCTTTGAGTTGTAAAATTGAAAATAGATAAATTTTTATGGATCCACATTTGTAATTTTAAATAAATTATACTTATATTTTTCAGCTATTTAATTTGATGGTTATTAAATTTTAAAAATATTGTTGATTTTTTGGATCCAAATATTCAGTATAGAAAAAGAGCAGGATGCTCCAAAAAACAAATATTCCTCTAGGTCATGATGGATACGGATATGCATAACCACCCAATCGCTCATATTAGCAATGTCGTGTGTATCTCTTATCCACATTGGGAGATGCATAAATGGAAAGAGATGTTCTAAGTGAGATCAATCAAAATAATATGAGCCGTTATCAATGGTTCATCATTTTGATCTGTATTTGTCTCAATATTATTGATGGCTTTGACGTGATGGTAATGGCATTTACTGCTCCATCAGTGTCAGCAGAATGGTCACTTTCAGGGGCACAAATTGGCTTATTGCTGAGTTCAGGTCTTTTTGGGATGGCTGCCGGTTCAATTTTTCTTGCGCCTTTAGCCGATAAAATCGGTCGCCGTTTACTTATCTTGGTTTGTTTAGTGATTGCAGGTCTTAGCATGTTGTGCTGTGCTTTGGTGCAAAGTCATGGCATGTTGGCAGCACTTCGGTTTATTACCGGAATTGGGGTAGGCGGGATTCTTGCGAGTAGTAATGTCTTGGCAAGTGAGTATGCCAATGCACGCTGGCGCAGTCTCGCAGTGAGCTTAATGTCTACAGGTTATGGCATTGGTGCGACACTAGGCGGAGTACTCTCACTGGCCTTGATTGAGCATTTAGGTTGGCGTTCAATCTTTTTGGCAGGGGGGATCACAACCATAGTGATGTTGCTGATTAGTGCCTGGTTATTACCTGAATCTTTAGATTATTTGTTGGCAAAAAGACCAAAACAGGCATTAGAACGTATTAACGCAACAGTAAATCGTATGGGGTTAACTGCTTTAAAAGCTTTACCTTATTACGGCCAGAATAATCAAAAAAATACAGGTGATATTGGTAAATTATTTTCAGGGCAGCAGGGGTTGCAGACACTTTGTCTTTGGTTTGCATTCTTTTTAGTGATGTTTGGCTTTTACTTTGTCATGAGCTGGACACCAAAAATTCTGATTTCAATGGGAATGTCGCCTGAACAAGGTGTAAGTACCGGCATTTTAATTAGTATTGGCGGTATTTTCGGGGCGGCCATTATTGGTTTATTGGCATCGCGCATGAAAGTCTTTTATGCCTTAAGTCTGTTTTTAGGGCTAACCTCGGCATGTGTTTTCCTATTTGTTGCTGTCTCATCTCAAGTCAGCATTGCACTCATAGTCGGTTTATTACTTGGCACCCTCATTAACGGTTGTGTGGCAGGTTTATATTCTATTTCTCCAACAATTTATGATGCTGAAATCCGTAGTCGCGGCGTGGGTTATGCCATTGGTTTTGGTCGGATTGGGGCAATTTTATCGCCAACGGTCGCAGGCATTTTCTTAGATAAAGGTATTGCACCTGCAACGCTGTATGCCTATTACGGTGTGGTGTTTATTTTGGCTATTTTCCTGATTTTGAGTTTGGGTAGCGCTTTTTACCGCAGTCAAAAAGAGCAAAACTTCTCACTTAAAACAGCACCTTAATCCACTAAAAATTAAATAGTTGAGTTAAAAAATGAAAAAGACACCATTATGGGTGGGGGTATGCTTGTGCCCATTATTTAGTCAAGTTGTGCATGCCGAGTTTATAGCAGACAGTAAAGCTGAGCTGACACTGCGTAATTTTTACTTTGACCGAGACTATAAAAAAGACCCATATCCGTATACCGCAGCTAGAGATTGGGCACAGGGTTTAATTTTTAAAGGACAGTCGGGTTATACCGAAGGGACAGTTGGGTTCGGTGTTGATGTACTTGCAATGGCGGGTTTTAACCTAATGGGAAATCGGGCAGATGACTATGCACGTAGTGGCTTACTCCCAGTGAATACCGATAACTCACGTGATGATTATTATGGAAAAATAGGCATTACAGCGAAGGCTAAATTTAGAAAAAATGAGCTTTTTGTGGGCGATTTGGTTCCACAATTGCCAACCATATTTTCATCACCAGCGCGTTTGTTCCCTCAGACTTATCGCGGTATTCGCTTTGTTTCAAATGAAATTCCAAATCTTCAACTCGAAGGTTTTTATGTCGACGAAGTGCGGCAGCGCGATTCCATTCGTTATACCGATGTTGGAACAGACAATATCAACCATCGATTTGACAAAGCTGCCACCACTGACTCGTTTTATACTTTAGGTGGAAGTTATCAGTTAAAAGACTATCGTTTACGGGCTTACCATGCTGAACTCAAAGATATTTATCAGCAACAATTTTTGGGTTTTAACGGAAAGCAGCCTTTAAATGACCAGCTTAATTTTTTAAGTGACGTGCGGTTTTTTAATAGTGAGGAAACTGGAAGTAAAAAAATAGGAGAGGTTGATAACCGTCATATTAGCGGCCTATTTGGTTTGAACTATCAAAATCATACGGTTTCTTTGGGTTATATGCAGTCATTTGGTTCGACTGGTTTGCCATTTTTGTCGGGAACAGAAAGTCCAGTTGTGCTTGATTTTATGAGTTCGGACTACTCAAATAAAGATGAAAAAGTCTATTCGATTCGTTATGAATATGACTTTAAAAATGCGCGGATGGGGGATGTTTCATTGAATGGACTGCGCTTTATGACCCGTTATGCCAAAGGTGAAGATATTGATTTGCTGCAATATGGTGATCAGCGTTTTAAAGAAGAGTCGATGGAGTTTGATTTGGGCTATAAAATTCCTGAAGGTAAATTAAAAGGCTTAGGAGTGCGGGCCCGCTTTTCTCACTACCGTAATGATATGCCAACGAATATGACCTTCCACTCGGCAAATGAAACGCGTTTGAATGTTGATTACACCTTTAAATTTTAATGGTTAATATTTAACTAAATTCAAGACAAGTTAAAACATTGTGACCATCAATGTTTTAACTTTAGTTATCAACTTCACAAAATCACTCTATAATACCGCCAATCTTATTAAAGCCCATTGAGTTGTTCATTAAACACATGGCTTTAATCTCTCATTTTTTTAAGTCAATTTCTTCGCTGTGATTCGGCTTATTTTTCAATATTTAGAATTTTATGTGTCTGTGCTGACACATAAAAATATTTAGGTGCCAGCATGGAAATCAAGGTTAATTATCTCGACAATCTTCGACAGGAAGCTAAGTTCGATGACTTTACGGTAATTGCCGATCAACCAATTCGCTACAAGGGTGACGGTTCGGCACCGGGCCCATTTGACTACTTTTTAGCATCGTCAGCATTGTGTGCAGCGTACTTTGTAAAAGTGTATTGTGCAGCTCGAGATATCCCAACCGATAATATTCGTTTATCGCAAAATAATATTGTTGATCCTGAAAACCGCTATAAGCAAACCTTTAAAATTCAAATTGAATTACCAGCCGATATTTCAGAAAAAGATCGCCAAGGGATTTTACGTTCGATTGACCGCTGTACTGTTAAAAAAGTCATTCAAACGGTTCCTGAATTTATTATTGAAGAAGTTGAAAGCATTGATGCAGATGCACAAGCATTGTTATTGCCAAGTTTAACTTCAGAAAACCATACCTATATTCAAGGTAAAGATCTACCATTAGAAGAAACCATTGCCAATATGTCTGCTATTTTGGCAAATTTGGGCATGAAGATAGAAATCGCGTCTTGGCGTAATATTGTCCCAAATGTATGGTCGTTACACATTCGTGATGCACAGTCTCCGATGTGCTTTACCAATGGTAAAGGTGCCACTAAAGAAAGTGCTTTGGCATCTGCATTGGGCGAGTTTATTGAGCGTTTAAACTGTAACTTCTTCTATAACGACCAGTTCTGGGGTGAAGATATTGCCAATGCTGAATTTGTGCATTATCCAGATGAAAAATGGTTTAAACCGGGTCCAAATGGTGAATTACCTAAAGAAATCTTAGATGAATATTGTCTTGAGATTTACAACCCAGATGATGAGTTACTTGGCACGCATTTATATGATACCAACTCAGGCAATATAGAGCGTGGCATTTGCTCGCTACCTTTTGTGCGCCAGTCTGACGGTGAAGTTGTATATTTCCCATCAAATTTAATTGAAAACTTGTACTTAAGTAACGGTATGAGTGCAGGCAACACTTTGGCAGAAGCTCAAGTTCAATGTTTGTCTGAAATTTTTGAACGTGCTGTAAAACGTGAAATTTTAGAAGGTGAAATTGCACTTCCAGATGTTCCTGAAGACGTATTAGCAAAATACCCAAGTATTGTGGCTGGTATTAAAGGCTTAGAAGAGCAAGGTTTTCCTGTATTAGTTAAAGATGCATCATTAGGCGGTCAGTTCCCTGTAATGTGTGTAACTTTAATGAACCCGCGTACGGGTGGGGTGTTTGCATCTTTCGGTGCGCATCCAAGTTTTGAAGTTGCGTTGGAACGTAGTCTGACCGAATTACTTCAAGGCCGTAGTTTTGAAGGCTTAAATGATTTACCTCAACCGACTTTCCAAAGTAATGCAGTGACTGAGCCGAATAACTTTGTTGAGCACTTTATTGACTCAAGCGGTTTAGTTTCTTGGCGCTTCTTTAGCTCTAAATCTGACTATGACTTTGTTGAATGGGATTTTTCTGGCGAAGGCGAAGAGTCGAATGCAGAAGAAGCTGCAACTTTGTTCGGTATTCTCGAAGAGATGGGTAAAGAAGTGTATATGGCAGTCTATGAGCACTTAGGTGCGACCGCTTGCCGTATTTTAGTTCCTGATTATTCAGAAATTTATCTTGTTGAAGATCTGATTTGGGACAATACCAATAAGGCACTTGCATTCCGTGAAGATATTTTAAATTTGCATCGTTTGGATGATGAACAGCTTGAGGCGTTGGTTGAGCGCTTAGAGGAATGTGAGCTAGACGATTACACTGAAATTACCACACTCATTGGCATCGAATTTGATGACAATACAGTTTGGGGACAGCTCACAATTTTAGAACTGAAATTGCTCATTTATGTTGCATTACAACAATTTGAAGAAGCAAAAGAGCTTGTCGAAACTTACTTGCAATATAACACCAACACCGTTGAGCGTGGTTTGTTCTATCAATGTATGAACGTGGTACTTGAAGTAATATTAGATGAAGAACTAGAGCTTGAAGACTACCTGACTAACTTCCGCCGTATGTTTGGTGACACACGAATGGATGCGGTATTAGGTTCTGTCGACGGTAGCGTTCGTTTCTATGGTTTAACGCCAACAAGCATGAAACTAGAAGGGCTTGATCGCCATTTACGTCTAATTGAGAGTTATAAAAAATTGCATGCAGCTCGTGCTAAAGCGGTAGCGATGTAATTTAAGAAACTAAATAAAAAAGCCTATTTTTAAATAGGCTTTTTTTATAAAACAACTTGCTAGTTTAGGCAGAGGCTTTCGTGATCTCTATGGTTTCTTCCGTTATTGGATAGTCTGGTTGTTCATCCAAAGTGTGTTTAGCCGGAATATAAGACATTGCACGTTCTGCTAGAGCAGTAATGGTTAAACTTGGGTTTACACCTAAATTGGCACCCAACATAGAGCCATCTACAACATATAAATTTTTATAGTTAAACACACGATTTTTGCCATCGACTACACCTTGTTCTGGGCTAGATGCAATCGCGCAGCCTCCCATACAGTGAGCAGTAAAAGGCACATTAAATAAAATTTCGGTAATGGTCGTTATTGGATGACCATTAAACATTTTGGCGACTTTTTCAGTAAAGGTATTGGCTTGTGGAATATAAACAGGAAGCTTTTTTCCTTCACTCGACAAAACCTTGCCAAAAGGCCAGAACCAATTGCGTTTTAAACGCATGTTAATTGAAGCATCGGCAGTTTGCATTACTAAGAAAATTAAGGTTTGACGTGCAAAACCAACAGGGTTGCTCATACGTAAGAATATAAGTGGATGGCTAATGAGTACCCATAACCAATAAAAAATACGTGTCCAACCTGGTTTACCTTTTGCCATATACGTACACATGAGACCCATAGCATCGGAACCACTTTGGTAGCGTGTCGCTTCAATATGAGTATCATGGTCAATATAGATGCTTGAACCAATTGCAACGCCCTTACTCATATCGACATCTTTATCAAAGAAACGGACTCCTAAGATAGACTCCGCATTGGTACGTACCCGATTACCCAAATCATCAGAAATATTTGGTAGAGAACCAGATTGTTTTAAGCGGAATAGCATTTCTTGGGTGCCCAAAGAAGATGCCGAGAAAATTACGTTACGAACCCGCCAAGTACGACGTTGTTTGTTAAACCATGAGCTTGAGCATTCAGTCGTGACTTCATAACCATCACTACCATCGACTTTGCCATTGAGTGGTTTAACATCAACCACTTTGGTTTCTTCATAAACCTTGGCGCCATTTTTTTCGGCAAAGTACAAATAATTTTTATCTAGAGTATTTTTTGCATTGTGTTTACAACCTGTCATACAGCCACCACATGCTGTACAGGTGCCACGATCTGGTCCTTCACCGTTAAAATAAGGGTCTGGATAAGTCTTTCCACCTTCTTCGCCTTCGGGAGGAAAAAAGGTTGCAACACGAGTCGGTTTAAAGGTATGGCCTACACCTACCGCTTCACCCATTTTCTTTAACATGTGATCGGCAGGGCCAAGTATTTTATTGTCAGTCACTCCAAGCATACGTTCTGCTTCGGCATAGTGCTGCGGCATTTCATTTTTCCAGTCCGCAGCATCTGCCCAAGTGCCTTCATCCCAAATGTGTTCGGGTGGAACGAGCAGGGTATTGGCATAGGTAATTGAGCCACCGCCTACGGCATTACCGCAAATAATAGTGACATGGCGAAAAAAACGCATATTGAAATAACCAAAAAGTTTCATACCCGGACGCCAGATCCAGCGGCGTGTGTTCCAGTTATTTTTAGCAAAATCTTCAGCTTTCCAACGACGCCCCATTTCCATTACAGCAACTGAGTAGCCTTTTTCGGTGAGACGGCAGGCAGAAACACTACCGCCAAAGCCTGAACCAATGATGAGATAATCATAGTCATAATTGTTTGATGCCATGCCAAAGGCTCCTGTCTAGTGATATTTTTTATATTGACTGCATGTGTTTATCAATGAATTGTCCAATGCGCTTAATTGAGTCATCGGATTCTTTTAGTATACCTGCATGGAATTGAAAAACGTGCCCAACTTTGTCATAAATCTTAAATGTGGTCGGAATACCGCATTTCTCGGCTTGTTCTGCAAGACGTTTCGCATCATCTAATAAAACTTCTTCGGTACCAACATGGATCAGAACCGGTGGTAATCCGGTTAAGTCAGCATAAAGTGGGGAGCAGGTCGGATCGGTTGCCGATTTTTGGCCGCAATAGTTTTTTGCACACCAAACTAACCAGTCTTCTGAGAGCATTGCATCTTGAACAGCATGAGTTTTCAGCGTGCTTCCTGAAAGACTTAAGTCAACCCAAGGTGAAAGTAAAACTAATGCCGCTGGTAAAGGTAAACCTGCGTTCCTTAGCGCAATAACTGTACTTAAGCTCAGGCCGCCACCAGCGGAGTCACCAGCAATCACAAGTTTTTTGGGATCTTGTCCTTGAGCAAGTAAAGCCTTATAGACTGCAATGCTATCTTCAATAGCAGCAGGGCTTGGATGTTCTGGGGCTAAACGATATTCAGCTAACCAGACTTGTGCCTGAGCTGCATGTCCGATCTGAGCTGCAAGCTTCGTGTGACTTTTTGAGCTACCCACTACATAGCCACCGCCATGCAAATACAAAATGCCGAGCCCTGATTTGGTCGTTTTAGGCTGAATATGAACTGTCGGTACTTGAGCAATATTTTGCTTTTTAGTTTGATAACCACGTGGCCCAAGCACAATAGCACTGGCCGCATCGCTACAAAAACGTTGTAATTTCACTGGCGTTTTAGGAGATAAAGCTGGGCGTAGTGTGGTACGAATGGTCCATGCGAGAAGTTGCTTCATGATAAGCACTCATACTAAGCAGGTGAGATTAGTCAGCATCTCTGAAAATCAAGAGTATGCTGACCACTATTTTTATTTTGCTGACTTATTAAGTAGTCGAGTTTGCCAAGCAGTCGCGGTTGCAAAGATCTTTTGGTAGCCTTGCGGAAGAATACGCTGAATTACATCAACGGCTTTTGCATCGGCTCCAATAAGTAAACGGCGACGGTTCTTACGAACAGCCTCCAAAATTTGCTGAGCTGCATCATCAGCAGGAGTGCGAAGTAATTTATCGAAAGCGTCTTGGCTTTTTAGCGGGTCCATTCCTAAAGACTGGACGCTATTGTTCATACGTGCAGCTTTGGCAATATTGGTACGAATACCACCCGGATGCACACAAGTCGCGCTCACACCAGCATTTTGCATATCAAGTTCTTGGCGCAATGATTCAGTAAAACCACGAACGGCAAATTTACTGGCGTTATAAGCACTTTGGGTCGGTTGAGCTGTTAAGCCAAACATACTGGAAATATTAATAATATGCCCATCACCACTTTGCTTTAAGTAAGGCAAAAATTCTTTGGTGCCATAAACCACGCCCCAAAAATTAATACCAATGAGCCATTCAAGATCTTCATAGCTCACACCTTCCGCTGTACTACCAATCGCGACACCAGCATTATTAAAAATCAGGTTAACTTGGCCATGTTCATCTACAACTGCTTTTGCCCAAGTTGCAACGTCATCACGTTTAGCGACATCAACTTTTTGAGTGGTGACTTTGACAGAGTAGGGCGCTAACAGCTCGACTGTTTTGGCTAACCCAGCTTCACTAATATCAGAAAGTGCCAGGTGACAGCCTTGTTTAGCGAGTGCTATGGCAATTGCTTGTCCAATACCTGAACCCGCACCTGTCACAGCTGCGACTTTATTTTTAAAAGACTTCATAAAATTCTCCGTTTATTTTTCTCATTTCCTATGGCGAAGCTTATTTAAGAAATAGCCGACACCTGAGTGTAGTTTTCAATGTCAAAGCGACGAGTGCGTTGACGATATTCAAGAGTGAAACCCGGCCAGTTATTGGTATTTTTACCATCAGCAGTTTGGTACCAACTGGTACAGCCTTGCGCCCACACCGTTTTTTTCATTTTCTCTTGAATATCTTGATTAAATTCGTGTTGAATTTCGGCACGAATGTTGGTGAACAGCAGGTTATTTTTCAAAGTAGTGCGCAGCGCATCTAAAATATAATTTACTTGGCTTTCAATCATATAAACAATTGAGTTATGCCCGAGGTTGGTATTTGGCCCATACAGCATAAAGAAGTTAGGGAATCCGTTTACTGTCAGGCCTAAATAAGCTTCAGCACCATCTTTCCATGTTTCTTTTAAGGTGCGACCATCAAGTCCAGTAATTTGCATTGGCGCCATAAATTCAGTCGCCGTAAAACCTGTACCGTAAATAATGGCATCAACTTCACGTAGATTTCCTTCCGTGTCTAAAATGCCATGTTCGGTAATTTCTTGAATGCCTGTATCAATCACATCAACATGAGGTTGAGTCAGTGTTTCATACCAGTGGTTAGAAATTAAAATACGTTTACAACCAATTGGATAATCTGGCATTAAGCGGTGACGTAACTTTCCATCTTTAACAACTTTTCGAATGTGGCGCTGAAATAAATATTCCACCAAAGGCATTTCATTGAGTGAAGTTGTAAAAGCAAGTAGGCGAATTTCATGATGACCATATTGCAAGGCACGGTCTAGACTTTGCAAGATCGGCAGTTTACGGAAAGCTTTTTTCTCTAAAGGTTGATAAACCCGATCTGGTTTAGGAATGACATACGGTGCCGAGCGTTGATAAACGTCTAGGTGAGCCACTTGTTTTGCAATTTCAGGTACAAACTGAATCGCACTTGCGCCTGTACCAATGACTGCAACACGTTTGCCAGTTAAGTCATAGTCATGGTCCCAGCGTGCTGAGTGAAATGCCTTACCTTTGAAATTTTCAATGTCTTTAAGTTTTGGATAGGCAGGACGGTTGAGCTGGCCTACCGCGCCCACTAAAAATTCTGCTTCAAACTGTTCACCAGCCGTACTTTGGATATGCCATACGCCTTGCAAAGCATCAAATTCGGCGCTGGCTATTTCAGTATTAAATTTGATGTGCGGACGAAGATCATATTTATCGGCACAGTGACGCAAATATTGATAAATCTCTTGAGATGTCCCGTAGCGATTTTTCCAACCAAGTTCCTGTTCAAAAGAAAAAGAATAAAGATGCGACGGCACATCACATGCAGCACCCGGATAAGTATTGTCACGCCAGACACCACCTACATCGGCAGCTTTTTCAAATAGAGTAAATTGTTCAAAACCTGCTTGTTTGAGACGAATGGCAAGTCCTAGACCACCAAAGCCAGTGCCAATAATGGCGATGCGTACATTTTTATTTGAATTAGACGACGAATTAAACATAGGCTGCTCTAAAATCCTTAAAAACAGTGAGCGAAAAAAACGCAATTTCCTGTATGCAGAATAGACGTTTATTAACTTGATTTAGAGGATGGATGAGGACAAAATATTGTGATTCGAGGACATTCTGAGCGATACAGTGAAGTATGCATGGGCATTTGAACGCAGTGTACATAGTGTTCGGTTAATGGCTGATTTCGCGATGGAATCAGGCATTTCTTATCAGACGATTTTAAAAGGGACTGGACTTAGCCAACAACAATTACTTGATCCTAATATGGTGGTGACAGGCCATCAGGAATTACAGTTGATTCATAACTTGGTTGAGCAACTAGGAGACAGACCGACATTAGGCTTAGAAGTGGGCACACGCTATCATTTCACCACATTTGGGCCATTAGGCATGGCTCTGATGAGTAGCGCCAGCATTCGCGAAGCACTAGATTTGGCTTTAACCTATTTCACGTTAACTTTTGCTTTTACTCGCTTTGAGGTATCGGATACACCAGAAGGAATCCGTATCGAAATTGATGAGCAAGATATTCCCTTATCAGTTCGTCAATTCATTATTGAACGAGATGCGGCTGCGCTCATTACGGTACAGCGAGATTTGGTGCAGGATAATTTTTGCCAATATTTGGCTTTTTCTTTTCAACCTAAAGGCGATGTAGAGCCTTATCGGAATTTATTTGGGGTTATGCCGGAATTTGGCGCAGCCAAAAGTTTTGTGATTCTTGATCCGCAAAAAGTAGACCAGAAGCTACTTATGGCAAATGATCTAGTTTTACATACAGCCGAAGAACAATGTCGTCAAATATTAGAAAAACGCCAATCACAAAATAAATTTACAAACTTAGTGCAACAACAGCTAATGAGTACGCGTGGGGAAATGCCATCTATGGAAATAGTCGCTGATCGGCTGCATTTAAATACAAGAACCCTGCGCCGCCATTTGGCATTAGAGGGAATGACTTTTATCCAAATTCGTGAAGAGGTTAGACAGGTTTTAGCAGAGCAATATTTGGCGTTACCAAAAGCTTCGGTTGAGCAAATTGCCGAATGGTTAGGTTATGCAGAGCCTGCCAGCTTTATTCATGCTTATAAAAGATGGCATGGGAAAACACCTCATGCCATGCGGTTAAATAACCGATAACCCAAGTATCTTTATTTTTTTAAACGCAAATGCAATAAGCGCGTCGCTGATGTATGGCGTATATTGTCGGCACGCTTATAAAAATAACGTTCAGTAATAGCTTCACCAGACAAATCTTCAACCACTTCAAAGCCCATGTTTTTAACAGCATTGTGTAAATCTGAAGGTTTAAATTGGCCTAATAAAGGTTCTTTCAGTAAATGGGTAAACTGTGCAACACCGATACTCCCGAGTCGCTCAATGCCGTTTAGCTCCTGAAAATCGGTTGAATAGTCGAGTACTACTTCGCTACCGTTTGCAGCAAACTCAGCAATACTTTTTAAAGTTTGCAGTGTAGTATCCGGTTTTAAATAATGAGTAGTACCCAACCAAGAAAAGAAAGCCGGAGCTTTTCGTACATAGTGACTCCGGGCAAGCGCCTCAGAGATAGATTCTTTTTCAAAGTTAATAGCAACAAATTCAACAGTAGTAGGAATATTTCCTAGTTTTTTGAGTTTGGATTGTTTCGCAGCTTGAGTATCAGGATGGTCGACCTCAAAAATTTTTAAAGTTGGGTAATGTTGTGACTCACGTAATACAAAAGAGTCTAAACCCGCTCCAACCAAAACATATTGTTCAATATTGTGTTGAACAGCCTGATTAAGTAAGTCTTCAGCATAACGTGATCGGCACACAACCTGCCCACTCAATAAACCTAAGGTGCGGTTTAAAAGGGGAGAATTCATTAATTTAACAATGAGCGGAGTAGATAAAAGCTTTTTCCAACCCTTACTGGTCATTTCAAAAGCATAGGGGTCTGAAAATACAGGGTTTGTCGTATTTTTAAAGTGATTTGCGCGTAAGGCAGCGGCGGCTTCGGCAGTACGGCTTGATTGACCTTCTTTCATTTTTAACCTGTTCTTTTATTTCTTGAAGATATAATGAAAAAGGCAGTGTATTTTATCAAAAACAAAAATACACTGCCTATTACTTACAACTGATTTGGTCAAAATTACAAATTAATGTGTTTTTGACGTTTGATATATGACGTCATAATCTTTCAAATCTAGTTTTTTCAAGCGTTGTTTCAGCTTTTTCAATGACCACGGCCATGCTGCAAAGTTGCGACCGTTAGCATCAAGGTAATAACTCTTACAGCCACCACTATTAAATACAGTGGTTTGCAGATGCTTTTGTACCAAGTCGTTGTGCTTTTTAATCACATCAGACTTAACGTTTAGTTTGCTAATCCCTTTGTTTTTAATTTTTAGCAAGCCATCTACAATATAGTCGAGCTGTGCTTCTGCCAAGCCAATAAACGAGTCATAAACCAGTACGTTTGGTCCCAAAACTAAGAATGCATTTGGTACATTTTCAATGTTGGTTCCTAAGTAAGCTTCTGGTGAAGTGTTTTTCCATAAATCATTTAAACGTTGTCCTTTTTCATTAAACACACGTTTACCGATTGGCGGGTGAGATACTTCAAACCCGGTGCCCCAAATAATCACATCAACTTCGTGGCGTTCACCATTGGCAGCAATCACCGTATTTCCTTCAACCTTCACTAAACCATGTGGAATAAGCGTGGTATTCGGTGCTTGTAGTGCAGGGTAGTAATTGTTAGCAAACAAAATACGTTTACAACCAATATCAAAATTAGGCGTTACGTTTTTACGTAACTCAGGGTCTGCAATTTGAAGTTTAAGTAATTGCTTGCCGAGTACATTTACTGGTTTTAGCGCAAGTGGGTTACGTAAACCAAAGTTAATTGCATTCAACGTTAGCGCTACACTTTTACGCCAGCTTGCCTGAATCGCTGGATATTTGGCAATGACGGATTTACTCAACTCGCCCAAGTCGGTATCTGGTTTTGGCAGTACCCAAGGTGCTGTACGTTGGAACACAAATAGCTCTTTTGCTTTGGGTTGAATTTGTGGCACAAACTGAATAGCAGATGCACCAGTACCAATTACAGCAATGCGTTTTCCAGTTAAGTCATAGTCATGGTTCCATTTTGCCGAATGGAACATTTCACCAGTAAAGGTATCTAAACCTTCAAGACGTGGAATTTGTGCTTCGGTAATTGGACCTGTTGCAAAAATAACAGTTCGCGATAGATATTGACCACTAGTTGTATCAAGTACCCATAAATGGCGTGTTTCGTCCCAAGCAGCATTGAGCAGTTCGTTGTTAAACTCAATTTTAGACGTGATATTAAACTCGTTACTTACATCTTCTAAGTAACTTAAAATTTCCGGTTGGCGTGCAAATAAGTGACTCCATTTTGCACTTGGGGCAAACGAGTATGAATACAGAGCTGAAGGTACATCGCAGCCACAGCCCGGATACGTGTTTTCACGCCAAGTACCACCTACACGTGCTGCTTTTTCAATAATTTTGTAGTTGGTATAGCCCACTTGGTCGAGACGAATTGCTGCGGCAATACCGGAAATTCCGGCACCCACAATAAAGGTATCGTAAATATGGCTAGGCGAATTGACAGCTTTTTTTGCTGATGTATTTGTTTTCATTTGAGCAGTCATATGGGTACTACCTATAAAATTTCTTATTTAAATAATTTGTACGATGTACCAAGGAATTTGGTATACAAGCTTGGAGATGCACGTTTCATGAGCCAGAACAACTTCGCGTCGATTTGAGGAATGGTATAAAGCTCATCCTGATCAAGACGGTTAAGTGTGAGTTTGGCGACATCGTCACTTGTGGTGAGTGCGTAGTTCATGAGTGCATGGTCTGCAAGCTTGGAATAGCGGCCCGGAATACGACCATTTTTAATGATATTGGTGGGTACCAAAGTCGGGCAGAGCACATTGACTTTAATGTTAAATTTACGAAGTTCAGCCGAAAGTGTTTCAGACAGCGCACGAACACCCGCTTTCGTTACGTTATAAGCAGTCATTTCTGGAGCAGCCGTGTACGATGCCGCCGAAGCCACATTAATAATCGCGCCATAACCTAGTTTTTTGAACTTTGGCACAAATGCATGACAACCATGAATAACGCCCCAAAGGTTAATATTCATGACCCAGTTCCAGTCTTCTAGACTGAGTTCGTCAAACTTACCGCCTAATCCCACACCTGCATTATTAATGACAAGGGTCACAGGGTGACCAAGTAAAATTTCAGCAGTTTCAGCTAGGTGGTTCACTTGTTCTGCATTACCCACATCGCAGCGCATGGCAAAAGCTTTTGCGCCTTCTTGTTCAAGAAGCTTTACCGTTTCTTCTGCGGCTTCTAAATTAATATCTGCACACACTACGCTACCACCACGTTTTGCCAGTTCAAGTGCAAAACTCCGCCCAATTCCACTGCCTGCGCCAGTCACAACGGCATAAGCTTTTTGGCTTGGTTTAACTTTCTTTTTACCAAATAAAATCATGATTCATCCCGAAATAGATTTAAGGAAAACCAGCCATTGAGTGACTGGTTGCAAGCCAGTTAAGACAAGCGTACAGGCGGAGTAAATTCCTTCACAAAGTAAGGCGCAATTGCACCTCCTTCCTTCAGTAATTTGTCTTTGTAGTACTCTAGATATTCAGTGGTATCATGATCATTTGGGTGGAAGTCAGGGCGTAAGTAATCGAAAATCTGGCCAATCGTGCTACCGAATACGCCATCTTTTGGACCAAAGATAAGTCCGACACCACGGCGAGCGTCTTTCCAGAATTTTCTAGTCAGCATTTCCTGTGGTTTTCTTAAAACAGGAATAAACAAGGTAGTTGCTGGGATTAGACCTAAAATAGTAAAGAAAGCTAAGAAGAAGCCAGAAGCTCGTAGTGGGTAGCTACCATTGAGTAATTGATAAACATCATAGGCAATATCTTTATGCTCAGATTCTTCAAGCATATGCCACATCCATAGCGCACGGCTTTTGGCATCGTCTGAATAGTAGAAATTCTTCTCATGTTTCATCATGTATTCGGCAAGTACAGCCGTAAAATGCTCAATACCAGCCATCATTGATAATTTAAGCGGTTGCGGAAATTTCAAAAACACATATTTAAAGAAGTTCTCGCCCAAGAAACGGTATAAATCGACCGGATATTCAACATCTTTAAGTGCATCGTTATATTCATTATGCAACTTAGAGTGAATCGCTTCTTGACCAATAAGGGAAGTAACACGCTGTTTTAACACTGGGTCTTGAATAAATTCACGGTGGTGACGGGCAGTCTCGATCACCAAATCTTCACCATAGGTTAGAAATACTGAAAGCGTAGCAAAAAACAAGGTGGCAAATTGATTGTTCATATAGAATTCAACATCAATCTCTTTACCATCAAACCCGATATTTAAATGACGGATTGGAATAGATCCTTTACTGGCAAAATCTGGTAACTCGATTTCACGGTAAAATTTGAGTTTGTTTAGTGATTTTTTAACTGTGGTCGAGATCATGGCGACACCTTCAGATCAATCAGTGATAGTGCAGCTACGTCGAAAACCAAAAGCTTTGATTTCCAACAGGGCACTGTAAATTCCATTTTCAAAAAGCATTTTGTCTGCTTACTGACTACGGTGATGTTGCTCCGTTATTTGTTTGATTATTTGACTGAATAACGGAAAAAGAGGGGAACTTGATAAAATGAATCAACCTCTTTTTGGATTTTTTCATGTTAATCTGAGTTTATGTTCGGATTCAATTCGGGTAACTTTTTAAGTTTTATAAGCTCCCATCTAATGCATGAATAGAATAAAAAAATAGTTTTTTAATTTATTAATATATTGATTTTTATTTAAATAATTTAAATTTATTTAAAAATAATTACCTAATAATAAAAGAGCTCATAAGTATGTTTAGCCATGCTCCTATAAAAATTACTCTATGAAATTTGACAACTATTCGGATTTTGTTTTTTTATTAGGGTGGGGCTAAATTACATGCTAACCTGAGCTTATGTTCGGATTATTAATAAGAAAATATGTCTACGCGAAAACCCCGTCAGGCACGAGCCAAAGTCACGGTCGATACCATTATTGAAGCAGGTTTTATTGCCGTAGCTTTGCATGGACCAAGTGGTACCACCACACGTCATATTGCGGAAATTGCAGGGGTGAGTGTGGGGTCTCTCTATGAGTATTTTAAAAATAAAGAAGAAATTTATGATGCGATGAATCACTACTTTGTGAGTGAAATTCTCGACATGATTAAAGAGCTAACCCCTACAATTTTAGAGTTGGAATTAGAGCCTGTCATTGAAATGATTTTTTATACGTTCAGTGATTTATTAAAGAAAAATAATGACCGTTACTTAACCGTTTTACGTTACGCAGGTGAGTTGCAATACGACAAATATATTCCAAAAATTGAACAGGCTTTAATGGAAGTCATCATGAAATATATGATGCATAATCCTAAATATTTAAAAATTAATAATTTACCTGTAATTACCTATATTTGTATTAATAGCGGTATTTTTAACGTAGCAAGGCATCTTATTTTACCTAACCCATTTATTAGTTTTGATGAAATGGTGCAAGGGTTAACAACTATGATCATGAGTTATATCAACACTGAAATGGCACGCTCGGAAGACCATTCATAATTTTTCTTTTTAATAAACATAAAAAAACACCTGCGTATATTTCGCAGGTGTTTTTTGTTGATTATGGCATGGTTGGAATTTCTTCCGGACGCATATCAAAAATCAGAATTTCGGCGTTGTCACCATTAGTAAATGATAACTTGCCTCCATCACGAATTCGTGCAGCATCACCTGTATTAAAGGTTTTACCGTTTACATCAATACGGCCTTTTGCCACATGTAGGTAAACATAACGACCTTCTGGAATTGCAAATTCTGCTGTTTCTTCACCATCAAAAAGACCTGAATAAATATTAATATCTTGTTTGATGGATAAAGTTTTTTCGCCACCTTTTGGTGAAATCATCAAGTGCAATTTACCGCGTTTGTCTTCCTCGGAAATATGCAATTGTTGATAGCCTGGTGTTGTGTTCACTTCATTTGGAACCACCCAAATTTGCAAGAAGTGCACGTTTTCTTGAGCAGAGTGATTAAATTCACTATGTGCAACCCCACGGCCTGCGCTCATTAACTGAATATCACCAGGCACAATAACCGAACCTGTACCCATTGAATCTTTATGTTCTAACGCACCTTCAAGCACATAAGAAATAATTTCCATGTTACGGTGAGGGTGAGTACCAAAGCCTTTTGATGGAGCAACCGTATCGTCATTAATCACAAGCAAATCTGAAAAGCCGACTTGTTTCGGGTCCCAATAATTTGCAAATGAAAACGTGTGTTTTGACTGTAACCAGCCATGATGTGCTGCACCACGCTCATGAGATAAACGCATATCAAACATGATTTATTCTCCTCATCCAATTTTTTTCTCTGAATGCAGTTTATCGTTTTCATTTATGCAATAAAGCTCTAAAAACAGAAAGCTTAGTGTGATTTTTGGAACGCTGAAATTTTGATATGAGATGCGAGGAAGGGTAGGCATAATATTTCATTTTTTATCTTTTAAAGCCATATTTTTATCATTTTAGGACAAATGTATTTTATTTAAATAATTATGAATAAGAGTAGGTTATATAAGTTGTTTGAAATAATCAAAAAATATTTAAGTTGGCAAAAAGTTTCAAAGTAGGTTGGCTTTTTTTGTCCTTGTTCGAGTGGTACATCAAGCGCACTATTTAATCTGATTTGGTGAACTTAACAACACTTAGGTTCATAAAACATGGCAAGGCAGATGTATTCGAGCAAATTTTTGTTCTAGAGCAGTTAAAGATTGCAAGAAATAATCTAAAGACAACTTTACCTGTTTGATTCGACGCTGCCTTGTATTTAACAAATTTTATAGGGTGTCAAAAATGGTCGCTCAAGCTATCCGAAATATTATTTCTCCTAAATCAGTTATAGCTCAGTATCAAAAGATAGATTTCTCAAATAAAGGAACTATCCCAATTCGCCATTTAAATATCGGATTTGATGGTAAAGAAATTGATATCGAGTTTTACGTCAACAACCAGTTTGCAACATTGTTCTTTGCAACGCTTTCGGTTTTCTTGACCTATGGTGAAGATTTGGTGATTGAAACAGCTCGTCACCACCGTGAATTTATTCAAGACCCGATTTTAAAACAGCGAGTTACTTCCCTTATTGGTCAAGAAGCCATCCATTCAAAATTGCATAATGAGTTCAATGATGCAATTAAAGAGCTGGAATATCCGGTCGATTTTTATCGTTTCTTAGGTGAAAACTTCTTTAAATATGTGTTTTTAAAATTCCCACAGCCGTTAAAGCTTTCACTTATGGCGGGTATTGAGCACTTTACGGCAGTACTTGCCGAATACATGATGAAGCATGAAAAGAATTTCTATTATACCGACGATGCCAAAAGCCGTGCTTTATGGATGTGGCATATGCTTGAAGAATCTGAGCATAAAGATATTGCTTATGATGTCTATCAGGTTTTAAACGGTAATTATCCGTTACGTGCAACCGGCTTTTTAATGGCTTTCATCACTATTTTAGGACTTATTCCAACAGCAACTTTATTTGTACCCGTACTACGTAAACCACAAGAAATGCTAACTAAGAAATTCTGGAAAGATGCACGTCGTGGCGTCAACTTAATTTTTAGTCCAAAAGATGGTGTATTTGGTAGCACTATTGGCCAGATTTTTGATTACTTACGTCCTAACTTCCACCCAAATGATCATGACACGACCGAATACCTTGAGTACTACAAAAACAAATTACTTAACGAGGGCGGTGCTATAGCGCCTTACTTTGTGAAGGAATTTACACCACCAGTTCGTGCAGTTTCATAAGCGTATTAGTCATGGCAGTAATACGAAAATTACTGCCGTCTACCTAAAGTTTTTTAGGATTTACTATGATTTTATTTGGTAAGAAAGACCAGCCTAGCCGAAACGCATATGCGGTCGTAACTGGGGCAGGCAGTGGAATTGGTCGTAGCTTTGCAGTTGAACTAGCGAAGCGCGGTGGCAACGTAGTATGTGCAGATATTAATTTAGAAGCTGCAAAAGAAACTGTAAAGTTAATTGAACAGCTTGGACAAAAAGCATTTGCAGTCCAGTGTGATGTTGGGCAAGCAGAACAAGTACAGGCTTTGGCTGATCAAGCAGAACAGTTACTTGATCATCCAGTAACACTCATCATTAATAATGCCGGCGTAGGGCTAGGCGGCAAATTTGATGAAATGAGTTTGGAAGACTGGAAATGGTGTATGCATGTAAACCTATGGGGTGTTATTCATGGTTGTCATGCATTTGTGCCAAAGCTCAAAAAACTAGGTTACGGTGCAATTATTAATGTAGCTTCTGCGGCGTCTTATACCGCAGCACCAGAAATGAGTGTCTACAATGTAACGAAAGCCGGTGTATTGGCATTATCAGAAACCCTTTCAGCCGAGCTACGCAAATTCAATATTAAGGTCAATGTGCTGTGCCCAACTTTGGTACCTACCAATATCATTAAAAATGGTCGGATTCCGGGCCGTTATTCCAAGCTTGCAGACCATGCACTCATGAACTATGCCATGACAACCAGTGACGCAGTTGCGGCTTTAACATTGAATCGATTAGATCGAGGGCAGCTGTATACCACGCCACAGATCGACGCCAAATTATTCTGGCTTATGAAAAGAACGTCTCCAACCCTATATGCAAAGTTCCTTGGGCTTTCGTATCAGCTATTTAAATAAAATTTTGTATAGGCAGAAAAATTATGGTCACTAAACCTAGAACAAATACACGCACACGTAAAACCCAAGAAGTTGCACATGTTTATGACACTTTTATTGTCGGTGCAGGTATTTCTGGCTTAGCTGCAGCAATTAAGCTAAACGAAGCAGGCTTAACCAATTTTAAAATTATTGAAAAAGCCAGCCGCGTCGGTGGCACTTGGCGTGAAAATACCTATCCGGGCTGTGGTTGTGATGTACCGTCGTCACTTTATTCTTACTCCTTTGCCCCAAGTGCAAAATGGAGCCATTTATTTGCACGCCAACCGGAAATTTTAAGTTATTTAGAAGATGTTAGTCGTGAGTTTGATATTGAGTCCTTAATCGAATTCAATACCGAATTATTAAAAGCAGAGTGGGATAACCAAAAAAATATCTGGAAGCTAGAGACAAGCTCTGGTTTGTATATCGCTAAAACAGTTTTATTTGCTACAGGTCCAATTACCGAAGCACAAATTCCACGTCTTGAAGGTTTAGATACCTTTACTGGTGAAATGTTCCATTCGGCAAAATGGAACCATGACTATGACTTAACTGGAAAACGCATTGCTGTAATTGGTACTGGTGCATCTGCTATTCAGTTTGTGCCACAAATTCAACCTAAAGCCAAAGAGTTGTTTGTATTCCAACGTACAGCACCTTGGGTACTACCGAAGCCCGATACGGACTTGGGCGAGTTGAGTAAATCTGTCATTGCCAAATATCCAGCTATTCAAGCGACTTGGCGACAGACTGTGGCGGGTACTTTAAATGTCATTAATTTTGGCCTACGCAACCCAAAAGCTTTAAAGCCTGTCAATTTTGCTGCAAAACAATTGTTAAAGCTGCAAATCAAAGATCCAGTCTTGCGTAAAAACGTAACGCCTAATTTCGATATTGGCTGTAAGCGTATTTTGTTTGCCAATAACTATTATCCAGCGTTACAGGCACCTAACACTACGCTTATTCCACATGGTCTAGTTAAAGTCGAAGGCAATACGGTGATTGCAGCTAATGGTGAACGCCACGAAGTTGATGTGATTATTTGGGGTACTGGATTTGAAGTGTCTCATCCCCCTATTGGTAAACGTGTACATAACGAAAAAGGGGAATGTTTGGCTGAGCTTTGGAAAGACTCCTCACCAGAAGCTTATTTAGGAACCAATATTGAAAATGTACCTAATGCATTTCTTATGCTTGGGCCAAATGTTTTGGTCTATGACTCATTTATTGGTCTTGCCGAAGCACAACTGCAATATATTATAGATGGTTTGCTACAAATGAAGGCAAAAGGTATTGCTAAGCTTTCAGTGAAATCAGAAGTGATTAAAAAGCACAACGACTTGGTACAAAAACATCTACAAACCACAGTATTCAATAGCGGGGGATGTAAAAGTTACTATCTCGATGCAAATGGTCGCAACTTCGCGGCATGGCCATGGTCGTTAAAAAAGCTTAAACAGCGTTTACATCATTTAAAGTTAGAAGAATATGATGTGGTTTATGAAGCTGATTTGATAAAAGCAAAACCTAAAGCTGAAGAAGTTGCTGGTTAATGACTTTATAAAAGCCCATTTTAATTTATTGAAATGGGCTTTTTATTATTGAACGGATTGAACAATAATTTAATGAAGTTAAATTGAAAAATAAATTTAAATATACTTAAAAATAAAAGTAGGTGAATAAGGCTATATAAGTTTTTGTTAAAAAAATATAGTTATTTTTAAAAATGAATTTTTAAGTGAAAAGTATTATTTTTACTCTTTTTTAAAATTGCAAATTAGAAAACATTTTTTATATCAATAGATTGAGTGATTAATAATTATTGTAAATAAATGTGAAAATATTCACAAACTGGTTATTTTTTGTTAAGATCATTAACATTAAAAACATAGAGATAATAATAATGATCAATAAAGTATTAATAGTGTTGTGTGTGAGTATCGTGTTTGTACTAGGGTACTGGGCGTATTTAGATACCCAAAATAAAAGACATCAAGAGCTCATGAGGATTATTCAGGAAGCTGAAAAAAATTTGCAAACAATTGAGCGAAATCCTAATCGTATTAGTCATAGCAATTTAGCTTCATATAATTTGCAAAAATATATCAGCGATAAAAAAGTGTTTTTCTAAGCAAAGTAGTCATTATTATTTGATTTAAAAACTGTGCCATTGATCATATCTTTTCATAAATTTTGATCATGTTGCTTTTGAATCTGTTAAACTTATTGAACGTATAGTAAAAAAGCTGCATAGGGGTTATGCAGCTTTTTTGTGTTTCAAGAGGGGCTGTGGCTATTTTCTGTGTATGACAGCAGAAATCGAATGAGTGGCATATTTGTTGCTTCGTCTATTGAAGATTTTTGTCTAGAGATCTGATCAGAAAAACAAGATTGCTCAGATACCTACATAGAAGTACATATTCCACAGCTCAGATTTTGCATAGAGGCTACTTATGGCGGCGCCCAATTCTTCGGCAGGCTGGTTAGAGCGTTTATTTAAGTTAAGCGACAATAAAACCACGTTTCGAACAGAAGTTCTTGCTGGTGTAACTACGTTTTTAACGATGTGTTACATCATCATTGTCAATCCACTCATTTTATCTGAAACCGGCATGGATCATGGCGCCGTATTCGTTGCGACCTGTTTGGCAGCAGCAATCGGTTGTTTAGTGATGGGTATTATTGCCAATTATCCAATCGCCTTAGCACCGGGCATGGGGCTTAATGCTTATTTTACCTATTCGGTATGTATGGGTATGGGGGTGCCATGGCAGACAGCTTTAGCTGCTGTTTTTGTTTCAGGCGTTGTATTTCTTGCAATCAGCTTCTTTAAAGTTCGTGAAGCGATTGTTAATGCAATTCCAATGTCGCTTAAATTTGCGATAGGTGGTGGTATTGGCTTATTCCTGGCGCTTATTGCGCTAAAAAATGCCGGAATTATTGTTGCAAATAAAGCAACATTAGTGGGTTTGGGCGATATTAAACAACCTACTGTACTACTGGCTTTATTTGGCTTTTTACTTATTGTTGTTTTACATCAGCTTAAAGTCCGTGGTGCCATCATTATTAGTATTTTGGTGGTGACAGCAATTGCGACTGCTTTAGGTTTAAATGAATTTAAAGGTGTAGTAGGGCAGATTCCTTCAATTGCACCAACATTTATGCAAATGGACTTTAAAGGTCTGTTTACTGCAAGTATGGTGGGTGTGATCTTTGTATTCTTTATTGTTGACTTGTTTGACAGTACGGGTACTTTGGTAGGTGTTTCACACCGTGCGGGCCTTTTAAAAGATGGTAAATTGCCACGTTTGAAAAAAGCACTATTTGCTGACTCTACTGCAATTGTTGCTGGCGCAGCATTGGGTACATCATCAACTACGCCATATATTGAATCGGCTTCAGGTGTAGCAGCAGGTGGACGTACAGGTTTAACTGCAGTAGTGGTCGCTTTCTTATTTATTTGCTGTTTATTCTTGGCACCTCTTGCTCAATCTGTGCCAGGTTTTGCAACAGCTCCAGCTTTGTTGTTCATTGGTGTACTCATGATCCAAGGGATCACGCACATTGATTGGGATGATATTACAGAAGCTGTTCCAGCCTTTTTAACGATTGTATTTATGCCATTTGCGTACTCAATTGCAGATGGTATTGCTATGGGCTTCATCAGCTATGCATTAGTTAAATTATTCACAGGTAAGGCAAAAACTGTTCCATACATGGTATGGATTATTGCTGCTCTTTGGGTATTTAAATTTATCGCTTTTGGCGGTTAATATGATTTTTCATAATTTCCTTCTAGAACTATTTTATTGATAGAGATATAAGAAGGAAATTATAGAAGGGTGTGCTTACCACACCCTTTTTTCTTTAGATGTGGAGTTAATATGAATCAAGTCGAGCTGATTCAGGCCTTACCAAAAGCCGAGTTGCATGTGCATATTGAAGGGACGTTTGAACCTGAATTAATGTTTGCTATTGCACAGCGTAATCAGATTCAGATTCCTTACAAATCTGTTGAAGAAGTAAAGCAAGCTTATAACTTTCATAATCTTCAATCATTTTTAGATATTTACTATGCTGGTGCAAATGTTCTTGTTCATGAGCAAGATTTTTATGATTTAGCATGGGCATATTTTGAGAAATGTGCAGAAGATCGTGTCGTTCATACAGAAATGTTCTTCGACCCGCAAACTCATACCGACCGTGGTATTGCGTTTGCAACGGTGATCAATGGGCTTAAACGTGCATGTGCTGACGCAAAAACCAAATTTGGTATTAGCTCTCAGCTTATTATGTGTTTCTTGCGCCATTTAAGCGAAGAAGCTGCATTTGAAACGCTTGAGCAAGCTTTACCGTTTAAAGAAGACATTATTGCTGTTGGACTTGATTCAAGTGAAGTAGGCCATCCACCAGCTAAGTTTGAACGTGTTTTTGCTAAGGCACGTGAGGAAGGTTTCTTAATCGTGGCTCACGCAGGCGAAGAAGGCCCACCTGAATATGTATGGGAAGCTTTAGACTTGCTCAAAGTAAACCGTATTGATCACGGCGTGCGTTCTGAAGAAGACGAACAATTAATGGCTCGTCTAATTAATGAAAAAATGCCATTAACGGTTTGTCCTTTAAGTAACTTAAAGCTATGTGTCGTTAAGGATATGAAAGATCACAACATCCGCCGTCTTTTACAAAAAGGCGTACATGTGACTGTTAACTCGGATGATCCTTCATATTTTGGCGGTTATATGAATGATAACTTTATTGCTATTCAGCAGGCCTTAGATTTAAGTAATGATGAGTTGAAGCAACTCGCAATTAACTCTTTTGAAGCCTCTTTCATCTCAGATGAAGAGAAACAAAAGTGGATTTCAGAAATTCAGAAAATCTAAATAAAAAAACCGCCTGTGATAGGCGGTTTTTTTTAACATAGAATTTATTTAGGTTGTTTAGTCATACTATTTAAAACATTATCTTTATCCACAAAGTGATGTTTTAAAGCTGCCAGAACATGTCCAACAATAAGTAAACCTGCAAACCATGAAATATAGATATGCAATGGTTTAACAATCGCTAATATCTCGGGGTTATCTTGTACTAAACGTGGAATTTCAAATAAATATAAAACAGGGGCAGGATGACCAGCACTCCAGCTAAATAAACATCCTGTCACAGGTAAAGCCACTAAAATCACATAAAGCAATAAATGTCCGATGTGAGCTAGGGTTTTCATAGTGGGTGACATGGTGTCAGGCAGCTGTGGGGCTGGGTGGGTGTAACGCCAGAAAAGGCGAATAACTACTAGAAAAATAATGGTTGTGGCAATGTTTTTATGTAGTGTAATGACATCACCTTTAAAGCTACCATCAGCATCGTAACTTAAAAAGTTTCCACTATAAAAGCCAATCACCCAAGCGGTAATGAAAATGATTGCCATGACCCAATGCAGAATCTGTGCAGTACGGTTGTAGTATTGAGAGGATGAGGCAGGCATAAAAGACCCTATTTTTTTGTCATTTTAGTGCTAGATTTTATGAGAAAGGGTTGATTTTGAGAAATGTTGTTCTCGTAACGGAGCGTGCTATAAACAGAACGCTTTAATTGAAGAAACATAGTCAACTTGAGTTGGAAAATAACAGAGTTAGATTGCACAAATGCATCAATTTATTTGTTTCTTCTAAGCACAAGTTTAGGCAAAATACGCGCTGCTTACGTTCGATCAAAGGAAAAAATGATGAAAAAATTGATGCTTGCTATGGCACCAGTTGTTTTAGCTTTAACGGCATGTGCGACCACGCCTGGTGCAGGTTCTACAGAAACAGCAACTCAACAGTTAGGCATGACTGCATTAAAAGTGGCTGTAAACGCGAAATGTATTACAGAAATTAATAATGTTGCTGCATGGAAAACAGCAACCAAGCTTATGACTGCTGAACAACGTGATAGTATTCAAACTAATGTTTGTGGTTGCGTAAGTGAAAAGGCACCAAACAGTGTTACAGCAGTTGATTTGGCTACTGCTGCACTTGACCCTGCGGCACGTGCAACAGTTGTAAATCAGGTTGTCTCTAATACTGTAAACGCTTGTGTAGCAGAAGCTTTGCAAAAGTAATTAATAATTTGAGTTTCAAAGAAGGCTGACTCATATTGATCGGCCTCTTTTTTTATTGGAGTATACATGTTTGTTGCAGGCGTAGATGAGGCGGGGCGAGGCCCACTAGTGGGTTCAGTTGTTGCTGCAGCTGTTATTTTAGATCCGAACAATCCAATTTTAGGTTTGAATGATTCTAAAAAATTAACTGAAAAGAAACGTGAAAAGTTGTTTATCGAAATTCAGGAAAAAGCTTTGGCATGGTCAATAGCAGAAGCTACCCATGCAGAGATTGATGAGCTGAATATCTTGCAAGCAACTTTTTTGGCTATGCAACGTGCCGTGGATGGTCTAAAAACACAGCCTCAAAAAGTCATTGTAGATGGCAACCAAATTCCAAAAGGCATCATTATTCCTTGTGAAGCGATTGTCGGAGGGGATGCGAGCCATGCCGAGATTAGTGCAGCGAGTATCTTGGCAAAAGTCACACGTGATCGACAAATGGCAGAATTAGATCAGCAATATCCATTATTTGGTTTTGCCAAACATAAGGGTTATCCAACTAAAGCGCATTTTGAAGCGATTGCAGCTCACGGGGTAATCGATCAGCATCGTCGTAGTTATGCACCTGTAAAACGTGCATTAGGGCTATAAATTTATATACTCCCAAAAAATTTAAAGCGACTATAAAGTCGCTTTAATTAGGGAGAGAATAACTTCATACTAACGATTGAAGTTTTTCTGTGCATAATTATCATCTTCATATGAAACTTGATAATCTTGATCAAGATGTTGAAGGTGTTCATGCATTGCACGTTCATGTTGAATACGTTGATAAATTTCTTCGCGATGAACAGAAACCTCTTTTGGCGCATTCACACCAATTCGAACCTGGTTTCCTTTGACGCCAAGCACAGTAACACTGACTTGATCCCCAATCATTAATGTTTCCCCGACACGGCGGGTCAGAATCAGCATGTTTATCTCCTTGCTAAACGCTTAAAACTGCAATATTGGTACCCAAATAAAAAGCTCAACCTCAGTTTTCAGTCAGATTCTAACAGAAATATGAGAACAAAGTCATATTTTGATAATCTCTGCCAAAAAACTTTCCGTTTAATATAACAGAGCCGCTATAAAAAAAACTATAGCGGCTCTGTGTTTTCTTTGATTATTGTCGGACAAGTAAACATTTTTTAATGAATTCTTGACCGGTTGGTAAAATTAAGCGCGGGCGCTGCTTTCACCGTGTTCGCGATCTAAACCAAAAGCGGTATGTAGGCAACGAACTGCAAGTTCAAGATATTTCTCATCAATGATGACAGACACCTTAATTTCAGATGTTGAGATCATAAGGATATTAATACCTTCGTCTGCGAGGGCAGTAAACATCTTGCTTGCTACACCAGCGTGTGAGCGCATACCCACACCAACAATTGAAACTTTTACAATATCGTCACGTGTTGAAACTTCGCGTGCACCAATATTTTTGGCAGTTTCATTTAAGATTTTTTCAGCTTTCGCTAAATCAACACGGTTTACAGTAAACGTAAAATCTGTTGTGCCATCTTCTTCAACATTTTGGACTATCATGTCCACTTCAATGTTGGCATCACTTACTGGTGATAAAATTTTAGAAGCAATACCTGGTTCATCAGGTACACCTAAAATCGTTAATTTTGCTTCGTCACGGTTAAAAGCAATACCTGCAATGATTGGCTGTTCCATAGTGTCTTCTGCCTCAGTAGTAATGAGTGTACCTACATTTTCTTTAAATTCGTCGTCAAATGCGCCGTCGTCATCATTATCAAAGCTTGATAATACGCGTAAAGGAACTTGATATTTTCCGGCAAATTCTACTGAGCGAATTTGTAAAACTTTTGAACCTAATGATGCCATTTCTAGCATTTCTTCAAAAGAAATACGATCAATTTTCTTCGCTTTAGGAGCAACACGAGGATCTGTAGTGTAAACACCATCAACGTCAGTATAGATTTGGCATTCATCTGCTTTAAGTGCAGCAGCAATCGCAACACCAGAAGTATCTGAACCACCACGTCCTAGAGTAGTTGTGTTTCCATTAGCGTCAAAGCCTTGGAAGCCTGCAACTACAATAACACGGCCTGCATCTAGGTCATTGGTCATGACATCTGTGTCAATCGACTCAATACGCGCCTTGGTAAATGCACTGTCAGTTTTAATACCGACTTGACGTCCGGTATAGGATTTAGCTTCCACACCAATCGAATTAAGTGCCATAGCTAACATGGAAATCGTCACCTGTTCACCGGTTGAAACCATTTGGTCTAACTCGCGTGGGTCAGGTGTTTCGGTAATGGCTTTAGCGAGGGCAAGTAAGCGGTTTGTTTCACCACTCATTGCAGATACGACCACAACAACCTTGTGACCGTGATCATGCCAACGCTTCACACGACGAGCAACATTTAAAATGCGCTCGGGGGTACCCATAGAAGTACCGCCATATTTTTGAACGATTAATGCCATATCGCCTAAACCCTTATAATTAAACGGGAAAAGTATATTCTTGCTTCCTTGGTTTCATTATATGTACACCATTATGTACATAAATGAAATTGCTGAGTTTATCTAGCAAGCCGTGATTCGGCGGACAGTATATAGTAACGTAAATATGCTAACAATCATTGATCTGGACTAATTTCATCAAGTTTGCTGATTGTTAGCTTCGGTACAACTTATATAGCTTTTTTTAGTTGCTTCTTTTGCTGGCATTCTTCCTCCCACTTCATTACATCAGTAGCGAGGTATCTTTTCATTGTTCCGCCCTCAGAACTTAATGCCGGGGCTGGGAATGGAATCCCCCAAGGTGTGTTAATTTCCCACCGATTAAGTGTGCGTTTAGTAATATGAAACATCTCACACACATTGTTAGATGTCAGATATTTATCCACATTAGCCCTCCTTACTTTCCGCTTTAACTTCTTTCAGTGATTCAATTGACTTAATCCAACTTAAAATGTGTGGCTTAGTTATTTCATCCTGACCGTGAAACCAGTAGAACTTTTTTTCTTTTTCAAGAACGTAATAAGGTTCACCAGATCCATTAGGCACAAGAAAATAATGGGTAGCATCTTTGGGTGCTGATTCAAGTATTTCTAATTCACTCATCCCTCAGCTCCCGATTCAATATCCAACTTCATTGCACCTTCTTCTGGATATTCGGTCATCCAAAAGTAATAGCCTTTTCCACTGTGGCCATCTTCAAAGAATTTAATTGTTAGTTCAGTATCAAGTTGATCTAAATCTTTCTCACCATCTGGATTTACAAATTCGAGAAGGCTTTTTAGTTGATGACCGCTAAGTGTTATGCTCATTGTTCAGCTCCCGATACGTTTGGCACACTATGAAAATGCATCCAATGTGAAGGTGGATCATTTTGATAGTTTGCCCATACGCTATTTAAATCCTCATCAATAGTCATATAGTCTTGTTCTGGGGTGACATCAGGAGCATCTGCCCAACAAATAAGTACCATTATGTCAGTAGGTGGCAATTCATCATTCACGCTAATCCACGTTGGAACTTTGGATTTCATGAAATTCACGGCTTTTTTCCACATTGCCCAACCACTATTTACACGATGGTAAATATCAAAAAGGTCTTCTTCACTTAGATCAGTTTTGACGCCTTCAGCAATATCAAAACAACCAGCATTCATATCAAATTCGAGCACATCTAGATGTCCGGGAATCCAATATTTTTCTTTAAAGAAAGGTAATTGTTCAGACCAAAAAGCTTGTTTTGTTTTTAAATCAATCATTTCCTACGCCCTCAAATATTCTTCTTTAGTCCACTCAACAAACTCTTTATAAAGTTGCTGAGCAGGTTTATTTAATCGGTTGTGATAGTCGATCGTTATGCGGCGCCAAGCGACTGGTACCGCATAATGCTTGGTTAGAAACATTGCTTGATCCATGCCTTGCCGGACTATTACATAGCCCAGCAATTGCAAGTAGTACATAAAACCAAGCATGTGTTTTTGGCCCACTTTCTTGTACTGATCTTTCATGTTAGAAACCGTCCACTAATAAATAATCAGGGGTAGATTCTTGTTGAGTAGGTGTAGGATTCTCTAATTCATAGCGGCGTTTTCTCACATACCCCATTAGCTTCGGTTGAATCTGCGGATCTCGTGCAGCCACGTCTATTTCCAAAGCATCTAGCGTTGTAAGGTCTGGTGCAGTTTGGATTTGAACCATTAAAGAGGGTGGCTCATTAGCAGATGCCTTTTCTTTTTCTAGCTCTTCAAGACGTTTGTGAGTGGCGAGAAGGATAGGCTTCATTTGTTCGTCATCCCATGTGCGGGTATAACGATAAACCGCATTTACTTCTGCAGGTGTTTTTGACTCTTTTACACGCTGTAGAAGAGTATCTAGGGTTTGCTGATATTCTGGATCAACTTTAGGCTCGTTAGTTTCTGGAACCAATAGATCCTCGGATGATGAAACATAAGGCCCCTCAGTAACAACAATTGCACTATCGAGATCCTCTTTTAAATCTTTAGTAGGCTCTTCAATTACTGTTTTTTCAGTATTAACCTGAGGTGATTTCTCAACTTCATTTTCTAAAGGCTTTTCTTCTTCAACTTCATCAGTTGGCTTGTTCAGAAGTTTGAGCATATCTTCAGCAAACTCACCACCACTGACTTTAATAATTGCGCAGCAATGAGCAAAAGCATTATCAAAACTTGAGTGGACTTGGCCATGCTGAAGCATGCGTAATTGTCCTTTTGAACCATTCCACTTAAACTGCTGCACACCTAATTCAACAGTTGGACTTGGGTAAGAGCAAGTAGAACCTTTAGCAGGCGCTTCTTTTAATGGTTCAGGTACCTCAAATTCGCCAATAAAAATAGTTCTAGGCTTTAATTGAAATTCGAATTTATCAAAAACATCAAAGCCAAAGTCATAAGGGTTAAATGGTTCCCAGCCATTACGCTCAGTATTATTTACTAAAAGTAATTCACCGTTGGCCCAAGCAAGTTTAGCTTCAACTTTATTTAGTATTTTCATGCTGTCATCCCCGTTTTAGCTAATGTTTCAATGTCTTGTTTAACTGCTGGTAGTTTTGCTGCTTCAATTTGGATAAGGGCATCTATGCCGAAGTGTTCACAAACTGTTTTCACATCGAGGCCACGTTCAGCAATAAAGTTTTGAAGTTCATCTCTTTGTTGATCTGAGATACCGTTAAATTCAGGTGGACTAATCCAAGTGCCACGTTGCTTATCAAACGTGCAATTCAATGCTTTAGCTCTCATTAACATTGCTTGGCGCATGTTCTGGTAATACATGTGTTCTTTATCAAGCGACTCAGTTAATTGATTAAGGTCACCTGCATGCTCTGCTTCCTCACAGCTTTGTTTCCAGTTTTCTAGCTCTTCTTGGGCTTTAGCTGCTGCAAGTTGTGCAGGCGTTAAGGTGTTAATGTGATCTTTAGCTTGAGTAATCAGGTCAGCCAAGAAAGTAGGGTGTGCTTTAAGATCAGGTACCCATACTTCACCGGTTTCACCGCCTAAAGCACCTGAGTTTTTCGCATGATGTGTAGGCGAAGGTTTGAAATTAATAACGCGGGCATTTTTACCTTCACCAGTAGTAACAGTTGTTAGATAACCCATGACATCTGCGATACGGTAAAGCTCGTTACGGTTTTTACCACCTAGATCTGGGCGGTAAATAATTTGATCACCGTTTTGATCTTCTGATGCGTGTGCAATGAAAACAACGTCTTTACCTAAACTGATCAAAGTATTGATGTATTGCTTGAACGTTTGGTTCGCTAAACCTTGAGCCTTTAACTTTAAAGAACCATCTTTTTGACGGTTATTTGCCGTAAGTAACAGGTGGGTTTTAATGCATTCAAGCATTGCACCCACGGTATCAATGACAACGGTTTTATATGGTGCTAAGTCCTGCGGCGTAAGGTTTGCAACATCACTCCATTGTTGAACCTGTACAACCGCACCACGACGTAATTCACCAGTACGGTGAGCACCACGGTCAAAGTCAAAAGAAATTGCTTTTTCCGCAGTAAAGCCCATCGATGATTTACCTAAACCCGGATCAGCGTATAGGTACACAATAATTGCTTGAACCAATAAAGTTTGGTCAGCAGTAATAATCGGTAGAGCCATTATTCTTATCCTTATCTTGAGCCAGTGAAGCCGCGAGAACGCTTATAGTTTTTGCGGTCATAAGTAGGGATATTTGTTTCACGCAGTTTTATAGCGAGCTGCTTTCTGCGCTGAAAATCGATTTCTTGCGTGAGTTCATTCCAAACTTTTGGATAAGAAGTTTGGAACCTGAACACATTTAAAGGCGTCTTAACTCCGTCTTTAACTTTGTAAAGAACTGAGCCATTAGCATTAGATGCGTACACTTGCCAGCCAATGCGAACAGAGTAGAGGCCCTTATCATCACGGCCTAAAAATGACTTGTAGCCGTCAGGGTGCTTTTTGAAATTAGACATGTTCAGCCTCCACCAACTTGTTACGTTCGATGAAGCCTTTTAGAAGGCCATTGATGTTTCGGATGTCTTCAAATTCGGTGAAATCGTTATATGACTTACCGTTAATGTCAGTGATTTCATTTACTGTGAGTTGAGTAATATCAACAGCGGTGAATTCAGAACCTGGAACGCCGTAGCTGTCTGGATAGGCTTCAAAATCAAAGCTAACGTTTAAACGGAAGCTATCTAATTTGATGACAGCAACGCCAGAATGTTTACCTGTGATTTTCGCGGTTAACACACCGTAAGTACTTGGTTGTGTTTTAGGGGTAAAAAGAGTAGGTGCTTCTTTTGTTTGGAAAGCTGGTTGTAGCTGGCAAGCAACTAAAGAACCACCAGAGATTGCAAGAGCAGCCATGCTGACAAATGCAAAGGAGTTGAAAGGGGTAGCTTTTACGTTCATAATTGATCTCGCAGTTTGCAAAAGCACATCGGACCTGGGGAGGGCGGTGTGCTTTTTTGTTCTCTGTGAGATAAATATTAGGTAAACCTAATTATTAAGTCAATAGGTGTTCCTAATAAAATTAGAAATACCTAATTTTTGTGTTTTAATAGACAAAAGAAAACCCACCACTGGGGTGGGTTATGGAAACAAAATGAAATTATAATTTTGCTTTAAATTTCTCAATTTCTTGTAATAGGTTTGATTTCAATGCTGGATTATCTAAGGACTGTGTAAGTATTTCAATCATTTCAAGCAGGGAAGCTGTAGGCATTATAAGAGTTAATTTTTCATTTAATTGCTGGAGATGTGGCTCTTCTAAGCCGAAAGTTAAACGAGCTACATTCGCACCCATTGCCAAACTACTCATTTTATCAGCATAGATTGTTTGATGATCTATACCTTTTTTATGCTGAAGATTTTCTACTTTTTCAAGTTTTATGTTTTTACTGGACACGAGAATATACCTCTACAATACTTTTGTTTGTTAGTACATCAAAATTAATTGCAATACTATTAAATTCATTAATACCACTTAGAGTAACGATAGGTTCAGTTACTGATTCGCTTTCCGGGAATCGAATAAGGCTAGTTGAAATTGCAGGTTGCTTAGATGGTAACAAAGTAATATTTCTAGCATTAGCTAAATCCCTTATCCCGCTCGGATTAGAGCGTGCTAATCGTAACGCGGAATCCATTGGAATACTTTGCATCAAGTCATCATTCTCATACTTGGAAAATGCGACAGGGCCTCCACCAAAAATTGCACCAGCATCTTTTATTGAAAGACCGAGCAACAAACGAATTCGCTTAACCTCTATAGAACTCAGTAAACCATCTACTTCTTTTTGAAATTTAATCATTGCACGTTTATTTTGACGAAGCTGATGACTTGTAGCGGTTTGAGAAAAACAAACGTCACATTCTGAATAACAAAGATCAAGCTCTGCTGAAGTGTGCTTATAAGTGTGAAGCTCTTTCTCAACTTTAGTCTTGAGAGTACCCATTTCACATATTGGGCATACCATTTTTCTATTTGTCATTTACGTGTACCTAGTAGCTTAAGTGACATGAAAAAGTACATATTAGTTTCCCAGCTTTATTTATACAGAACTTCAAGAAGTAATATACATCCAGATCCTTGTAAGAGGATTCATTATATTCTTTCCGGTTAAGCTCATAACTATCACATGCGAACCATGGGCTCTCAGGGCTAGTTTCACACCATTCAGAGTCAATATATCTACCTTTTTGTAAGGTATCCATAATCAAAACTTTCAAATCTTGGTCATCAAAACCTAAACGCTGGAGATCAGCGATACTCTTACGAGTCATCGTTTTAGGTAAACTGCGTTTTAAAACCTCAAGCACTTCATCCGGTGGATTCAAAGGTCCTTGGGTTTGAATTTTCCTGCTTGATGATGAGTCACTTGGAGGTGAATCACCATATTTGCTTAATACAATTCTTACCATAATGGTAACTTACCCATAAGATAACATTAATTTTGATTTAAGATAACTATTTTTTGTATTCCATTTTTCAAGGAAATTCTATAAAAATAGAAACTTATGATTTATTTCACTTTAATTTATATATTTCTATACAAACTAACAACCTTACCCAAGCCGCATATAGCGGCTTTAAGTCACTGGTGACTTACTATTTTAAATTTCCGATACAGTCCCATAAATTTTAAAAGACTGCATCGGGTTCGCAGTTTTAATAACCCAAAACTACCGATATTATTGCTATTAGAGCAGGAACGGCTTGTATGAATATGATTTTTCGACTTGCTGTGATTGAACCGTACACACCAGCAACCAAAACACAGCCAAGAAAAAAATAGGCTAAACTCTGATGAAGTTCGGCCGGAGCAATAGCAGCCCACAATAGGCCAGCAGCTAAAAAACCATTATAGAGACCCATATTTTGTGCGAGTGGTTTAGTTATTTGAGCCTTTTCCGGCGTATTACCAAAGGCTTTCAATCCTTTGGGTGTCTGCCAAAAAAACATTTCCAAAATCAAAATGTAAACATGTAGTAGTGCAATCAAAAGAATTAGTATTTTTGAAATCATTGCTTGTCATCCACTTTGTAATACTGCTTATATAAACAACTATGTTCAGGTTATTGCTACTTATCCAAGAAGCTGAATTCGTTTAAATTTCTTGTTCGTTTCAATATGGCTTTTATAAAATTTGTCTTTGTCTGCTGAATCAACAAAACCCCTGAAGGTACTTGCCTCCAAAAGCTTGTAAATAAACCTTTCACCTGTCCTAAGTACTACTGTTAATAAGAAGTGTTGATAAAGAACGTGGCTGATATTACGGGAATTAATTTCAATTTTTTGCATCCCCTGAATTCCCTTTCATTTGTAAAGCTTTCTATAATCAATGCGAATAAGGATGTTCTTGTCTGTGCTGACTTGGCGGCACGATATCTGTAATAGCGGTAATACTTTCAACCTCGTCCATTTCAAAGAAAAATCGCTCACCACCATTCACAGAAAGCAAACTTAAAACCCCACCATTAATGCCGACAAATTCTTTAATTGTGCATCTTCCATCCTTCAAGCACACCTGAACAAACTCATTCGGCACAAGATCTGCATCAGGGTCGCATACAACATACCAGCCATTACGAATTGCTGGAAACATTGAGTCGCCAGTGCCTTTAATGCCATAGGCTCTTGGTCCTGCTGAGTGAGTTGGAACATACCCATCTCCAGCATTGCCTTCATAACCCATATCTGTGAAATAGCCATCCATGCCCATCTTGGAGTAAGCCTTAACAGGAACCCAACGCTTAGATGATGGGATAAACGGTTTTTCGATAATTGTTGAAAATAAAAGAGCTTCATCACTATCACTAATATTGTATTTCTTTTTAAATTCCTCGATATCAAGTTGCTTAAATTTATCCTTAGTGCTTGTTTGAATCTCTCCTGTTCCAGATGCTAGCCATGAAGGATTAACATTCAAAAATTTTGAAGCACGTAATAAATTTTCTCCTTCCATTTTTTTGGATTTACCAGATAGCCAATCACTCACAGAAGGAGGTTTTACTCCGACTGCACGAGCAAGTTCGACACCTTTGATCTTTTTAGGTGGCAATACTTCCATGGCATATCTAAGTCGTTCAGCAAGAGTGTTCATACAACTATCCTCACAATGTTAGGAAATCCTAACATAAATAAAATTAGGTATTCCTATTGATTTAATATAAGGAATACCTAATAATTAAAGAAAAATTAGGAGCACGTTATGAATGACGCACAACTTATAGACAAGCTAGGTGGTGTCACAGCGGTAGCAAGACTTCTGGGGATTGCTCCGTCATCAGTTAGTGGATGGAAAGCTATTCCCCTTGATAGAAAAATCAGGCTAGCAGTTATTGCTGAAGATCTTGGTTTAACAACGCGAAAAGAGCTTTTCCCTGATAACTATCAAGATATTTGGATTGAACTTCGTCCCCAGACGACAAAAAGCAAAAACCTTGGATCATTAATCGCTTAGGACCTTAACCGTGAGCAAAGTATTAAATGAATTGCCTGCAAGCGCTAGCAATAACGAATCTCTCATATTGCAAGCACTTAACGCTAGCAACCAAAGACAAGTAGCAGAAATGATAAATGTCGATGCGAGCATCCTTTCACGGATGAAAACAGAAAAGAAATCAAATGGATGGACTGAGATTGAGTTTATTAGCTTTTTGTTGACAGCCATTGGTTTGAAGGTTGTGCAAGAAAGTGATGTGTATTGCTCACCTGAAATTGCAGAAGCAACGCGAGTTTATTTAGCACATGCATTCACTTCACCTGAATACATGCGGATTTTATTCAAATAAAAAACCACTACCTGCGCGAACAGGAGTGGTTAGGCATTCAATTGAGGTGGATCAAATGAACACAAACAATTTATCAGAACAACCAATCGAACTCAACTCACCAGATTTTTTAATAGGTGACGTTGTAGTGCTTACTAAAGAGTGCCGTACTTTCAAATCAAATGATTTGTTTGAAGTTAAAAACAAAACTTTGACTAGTTTATGGACCATCAAATCAGAGAAACATTTGATTCTAGTTTCTTCAAAAGAAATCCGCACAGCAACAGTTGCAGAACTTAACGCTAAACGCCGACTAACAAGCGCTGAGCAAGCATTAGCGGAGGTGTCATGAGCAGCTTTACACAGCAAATCAAAGATTCTCGTCAGCAAAGTGAAATCCAATCTTTTTATGAGCCTGCATTGCGAGTGCTTGGGCACCTATTTGAGGTGAAAAAGCAAAATTTACGTAACAAAGGTTATGACGAAAATAATGCGGCGGTAACCAAAGTTGAATTTTCAGAGGCTATGGCTCGTCAATTTCGCATAACGCAGTGGTTAGCACAACAGATTGTAACTAGCTTAACCAAGGCGTATTTGGTTGATTCTTTTGGAGGCTATGTTAAGCCAAAGGATGGTGAAAAGTGAGATATGCAGCAAGAAGAAAACAGGATATTTCCGTTTCCACCACACCGCTAGAGGTGGTAATTCCACTGGAACAACCAGTAAAGATCTATTCGGCTAAAGAATTAGCAGCTATGCCACTTTCAGTTATGAATGCCGCAATTGAGGCTCAGGAAAGATTTTATCAACTTGAAGAATTAACCCATATGGGGGGGCAGGCTATAGCAGTTCGCCGTCTCATGGAGGATGGGCACAAACTAATTCAGGTGAAAGAAAAGTCTCGTATTCGCTACAAAATCAACAACGAATTTATTCCTCCAAGAATTATTCGTCAGTTGGAAATGCGCGGTCTTGTAAAATTAGGAGCAGTCACTGATGTATAAATATCTCCACCATATCAGCGACTTTATGGTTGCTACAGCGCACCTTAGCCCAGTTGAAGAGTGCTTTTATCGCCGTGCTCTCGATTTTTATTATTTGAATGAAAAACCATTACCCAAAGAAACCCAGTCGGTTTTTCGTCGGTTACGTGCAAATACCCAAGAAGAAAGGGATGCAGTATTAATTGTGCTGCAAGAGTTTTTTGTGGAAGAGGAAGACGGGTTTCACAACAAACGTTGTGATTCAGAAATCGCCGCTTATCAAAAAGTAGGGGATAAAAATCGTGAAAATGGTAAGAAAGGTGGGCGTCCACGTAAGGAAAAACCAAAAGAAAACCAAAGTGAAGGCGACTCGGTTAATTATGAAAACCCACAAAAACCCAGTGGGTTAATTTTGGGTTCTGAAAGTGAAAGCCAAAAAAACCTTAACCATAAACCGTTAACCGATAACCAATATATAGATAGTAGTAGTAATGCGCGTGAAGAAAATTCGCAATTAACCCCAATTCAATTTGCTCAGTATCAGATCGATGATCACAAGCGTTACTCAATGCGTGAATTCATTTCTGAATACTCAGAGTTTCAATACGATTTCATCTCACTTGCTCAACAAAGATTTGTTTCTGTACCTGAAATCGACTTGAGAACCATGATTCAAAATTTCGGTGACTGGTACTTTGCAAACGAATCAAGTTCGTTGAATACACCAAGCATCTGGTTGGTTAAGTGGTTCTCTTGGGTTCAAAACAACGAGAAACAAGTTGCTGCAAACCGCAAGAAACAAGAGCAAATCACTTCAACCGGTCAAAAACCACAAGAGTCGGGTTACTTCGCTAATCTTTTTGAAGAACAGAGCGAATCTCAAATCGTGGATGTAACCCCAGCAAAAAAGTTTCCAATGATTGAGGAGGTAGGTCATGCATGAGATTACCTTGAACGAAGTGCGTCAATTAATCGCTTCTCTTCGCACTGTTTACGCTGCTCAGTTCAATAAGCAATTTCCAGCAACAGGCGAAAGTGCAATTCCTCTGTCAGTGGTTGAGCAAATCGCACTTAAAACACTGGTTGGCGTTCAACAAAACCAATTTAACAACGCACTTGCTCGATTACTTACAGCAGGTGGACGCTTTATGCCGTCATTTGCCGAGTTTCGCACCTGGTGTATCGGTGAAAGTTGGATGTCTCCAGAAGAAGCTTGGTCTCGCGCATGTAAGTTTACAACTGACCGTTCCGTGGTTATTACCCAAATCACTAAGTACGCCTTAGACGAGGTTATGTATTTGATCGAAGCCGGCCAAATGCGAGCAGCTCAAGATAATTTCTTTGGTACATACAATGTCATGGTGGCGAAAGCGCAGTTAAAGGGCCGTCAGCAAGAGTTTTACACCCCACCGCTACAACTAGAACACAAAGAACCTAAACACGTTCCTGTGAGCAATGACGAAGCGCAAAAGCATCTCAAATCTTTGATGGAACGATTAAAGATTAATGGCCGTAAAACTGCACCAGTACAAAAACTTGAGGCAAAAGAAAAAGAGCCTGAATTTGCAAAAGAATTAGGGCCAGATCCTTTTGACAATCCACATGAATATGCAGAGATGTGCCGCCGTGAAGGTATGCCAATTCCTAAAAATATTCAGCGGTTAATTGATGGAGCTAACGCATGAAAAGTGAAATAGCTTTGATGCTTGGTGACTGTCTTGAACGCATGAATGAAATTGAAGCAGGTACTGTGGATATGATTCTTTGTGATTTGCCATATGGAACGACTTGCTGCAGTTGGGATGCAGTTATTCCATTCAAGCCACTTTGGGAACAATACGAACGTGTAATTAAAGAGAATGGAGCAATTGTTTTATTTGCAGCTCAACCATTCACAGCAGTACTTGCAACATCAAACCTAAAACTATTCCGCTATGAGTGGATATGGGAAAAGCCTATAGCTACTGGGTTCTTTAATGCTAATTTTCAACCACTACGTGCCCATGAAAATATCTTGGTTTTTTATAAGTCAAAGCCAACTTTTAACCCAATTAAGACCTTTGGGCATCCACGGAAAACAGCAAAGCGTAAGGATATTTGGTCCGAACATTACGGTAAGCAGGTAAACATAAAAGCTTATGACTCAACTGAGCGGTACCCACGTTCAGTCCAGCTAATCAGTAGAGATAAGCAGAAATCAAACTTTCACCCTACACAAAAGCCTGTAGCTCTCTGTGAGTACTTGATTCGCACCTACACAAATGAGGACGAAACAGTACTCGACAACACAATGGGAAGCGGTACCACAGGTGTTGCTTGTGTAAATACAGGTCGTTCATTTATCGGTATTGAGCAAGAGCAAAAGTACTTTGAAATTGCACAAGAACGTATTGCTAAGGCAGTTAAAGAGAAAGACATGCAGCCGGATCTATTTGGAGAAATAGCATGAATAAATTCGAAATTATAGGTTGGGGCTTACTCATTTCATTTTTTACAGCTGCTCTTAGCGGTGCAGTGGTTTTGTGGTGGTTGGCGCGTAAAGAACATGATGAGGTGAAATGATGATTAAGGCTGAAGTTGTTGTTGATGGCGACTGGTTGAAAATTGGTAATCGCAGTATCCGTATGAACCAATATCTTGATTGGGTTGTTCTATTAGACGGGGTAGCAGAAAAACAATTTCGCTTACTTGAAGACGCTATCAAACATTGTTTGGAACAAAAATATGATTGGTCTGTAATTCCTGCACACGTCAACTTTATGGCAACAGATGAGGATGGGATGGCATGTGGTTGGTTGGTTGAGCCTCATATTGTTGGTAATGCATGGCGAAACCAATCTCATCTTTCAGCGTTTTTTAACTTAACGAAACGCCAAAACCCCTTCAGAGGTGATTGGAAAGACTCACTTGAGAAACGTCCTGAATATGTAGAGCCAGTGCTTAAGGATGGTGAAAAATGAGTCATTTTCATGATGTGCAAACTATTCAGGTTGATAAAGACAAGCAGGTTATTCAATTCACACGCAAGCGTGAAATTAGTGAATGTGATCATGGCCATATCCAAATTTCTGAAGAAGACAGTGAAGTTTTATGCACTGACTGCAACACGAAATTAAACCCTGTTTTATGGATTGCCAAATATTTAGACCAATTGAATCAAGTCACCCAACGTAATAACAGAATGCTGGCAGAGGTCCGTGAAATACAGGCAAAGCTTGAAAAGAAAAATAAGTTTATGTGCAAACACTGCCATGAAGTAAACACTATTGATTTTAAGAAGCTTCCTTCACAAGCAGCTGTAGTGCGCGGTATGGCCGTAATTGATCAAGAGTTTGACGGTATGAAAGTGGAGCATAGCCGATGAAGTTAACTAAACAGCAACGTGCTGAGCTAAAACAAAAGTTTGGTGGACATTGCGCTTACTGTGGTGAGTTGCTTGGCGATAAGTGGCATGCAGACCATATCGAAGCAGTGAAGCGAGATTTAATTCATGTGGGTGGTGGAAAGTTAATTACGGGTGAAATGACTAGACCGCAAAACGACACTTTAGAAAACATGAACCCTGCATGTGTTCCTTGCAATACAAACAAATCGTCTATGCCGCTGGAAGGGTGGCGAAAAATGCTGACTCATTATCGGGATGTGCAGCTACTACGCGATAGCACACATGCTCGTCATTTGCTTCGTTTTGGGCTGATTGAAATCAAATCTGAACCAGTGAAGTTTTTCTTTGAGAGTTATAAAGAGGGCCAGTCATGAATAAACCATTAGAAACTTTTGATATAGACGCAGCAAAGGCTCGCTACGAAAAATTACGAGGCCGATATAACCGGAGTGGGCTATCTAATACTGATTACAACGAGCTACTTCAATTAGAGAAGGCACTTGACCAAGCGAAGAAGTTTAATGCGGAGGGCGCAAATAATGGACAGTAGATGGATTGAAGCGCAACGCCGTGAAATGGAAAAGCTTATTTCACCAGAGCTAATCAAGTCGAGAGATTTAGCACGTCAAAGTTACTTCGATCAGATGGAAAAAGAAATGGCTGACCACGTATCACGCTCAATTGAACCACTCAGCGGTAAAAAGCAAAGCACTCTGGTTGAACTAAGTGAGTCAATTGAAAAACTGGCTCAGAAGTATAAACAAGATGCTCATTCATCCAGCCTTTTAGGTGATCAGGATAAAGCGCGAGTTTATAACTGCTTTGCTAATCAATTGGACCATTTGCTGAAAGGTGGTGCTTGATGTCATCAGTCAGCATTGCTGAATACCGTAAGTTATTTCCTATTAAGAAAAATAAAAAGCGGCGTTCAGCAAAGCAAATTGCCAGACAACCAAGTGTGGGTGAAATGGTTCTGGCAACGCATTTAAGAGCATGCAAGATCGGTTTTGAACAGGAATATAAGTTCCATCCAAAACGCAAATGGAGAGCTGATTTTCTGATTACTGGTACAAAAATTTTGATTGAGGTTGAAGGCGGGATCTGGAGTGGAGGCCGCCATACAAGGGGCAAAGGCTATATAGGGGATATGGAGAAATACAACTCCGCAGCAATGATGGGTTTTACAGTTTTACGGTTCAGCACAGAGCAAGTTAAGTCCGGTATGGCATTAAAGCAAATTGAATTATTAGACCTCTTGCGAAAGTAAAAACCACCTCAATCTAAATTTCATGAGATATCAGAAATTAAATCGTTTTTCAGATTCTGAATTCCAGCGCTTGGTTGGTGTACCTCGACCAGTTTTTAGTGAAATGATCGAAGTTTTAAAAGAAGTAGAATCACTTAAAAAGAAATCTGGGCGTCCTCATACTTTAGCTATAGAGGATCAATTATTATTAACACTCAATTACTTACGGAATTACAGCACTCAATTGGAGTTGGCTGCAAATTACCATATCGCTGAAAGTAATGTGAATCGAACCATTAAAAAGGTTGAAGATGCATTGATGAAATCAAGACGGTTTACTCTGCCAAAACGAAGCATTACCACAGCAGACGAACAGTTTAACTGGGTCATTATTGATGCGACAGAATGTTCAATAGAACGTCCGAAAAAAAAATCAGAGTAAGTTCTACAGTGGTAAAAAGAAGAAACATACGCTAAAAGCACAAGTGATCTATCATCCGAACAGCAAACAAATCATAGGGCTAGATATATCGAATGGCAGTCAGCATGACATTAAATTGGCAAGAAGAACGGTTAAAAAATTCAAACATTGTAAATATGTTATGACCGATTTAGGGTACTACGGATTAGAGCAAGATGGCTTTAAATTATTGATGCCAATAAAGAAAAAGAAGAATTTACCCTTATTTGATGTTGAGAAAAAGTACAATAAAATGATTGGAAAAATACGAGTTGTGATCGAACATATTAATAGTCAATTGAAAACATTTAGAATATTAAGTGAACGCTATCGAAATAGACGGAAAAGATTCGGTTTACGCATTAACTTAATCGCTGCACTGGTAAATCGGATGAACTTGCAATAACGACTTTCGCAAGAGGTCTATTAATTAAGGGTAAATAGGAAGGCGATTATGTTGGTTGAAAAGTTTGATTTTATTGAGTTACTTCGCCTTGCTATTGCTCAAGGCAAAGCTGAAGGTAAGAAAATTTCTAAAGATGTTGTTTTAGGTGAATTAGCACTTTTATCACCAGCTGCAAAGCTTTGGGCCACTGTCTTGATTGAAAAGGTTGATTTTGAGCGAATCGCAATAATTACCCCAGCACAAAAACAGACTGAAACTTTTTACAGTAAGTATGATTTTAATTTTCAAACCGAGCGCCGTATTGAAGATATACCGGGTAAAGTCGAGTTTGTTCGTGGTGAGATTAAATCCGGTGATTTTTTCCGTGCGCGAAATAAATTAGCGGTAAAGATTCATGAAGAAATGGTAAAGAAAAAATTTACCCCTACTAATGCCCAAGGTGATCTTACTAATCTTGCAAAAGGAATTGCTGAGGTTGTTTTACGTGGCCATGTTTTTGTTAAGGCTATGTGTGGAGGATGCCAAGGAATAGGAAAACTCGAAACTTTTAATTCAAAAGGTTTTTCTGAAGGGGCAAAGTTTTGCGAAAAATGTAATGGAACTGGCAAGCGTCCATATACATTAAATGAAAAAATGAAAATTGCAGGAATTGTTGCCACTAAGACTGCTTACATAAAAAGCTATCAAAAGTTTGAGTTATTTGGAGAATCTATTGTTGCAGAATGGGAAAATGAAATTAGATCGCGTATTTCTCGTTCATTTCGTTTTGAACTTCCTGATACTCAAGAAACTTGTGCTTGACAGTTGGGTATACACTTGAGTATAAAGATTTCTAAAATGGGCGAAATGTAAAGTAATCGCCAGAATGAATTTAAGAGCTCGCCAATCGGTGAGCTTTTTTATTTTGTGCTATAGTCCAGTCTAATTAAAATCTGGTACTTAAAATGAATATCTGTGTTGGTGGTGAATTGGATGGGCAAAAGATAGAAAAAGAAGGAAGATTGCTTAAAGCTTCAGATATCGACCCATCTTTTAAAACTGAGTACTACAAGCAAGTTTTTAACCGCGACAATACGGTGTTCCATTTCTGGCTGCCAATTGGATCTGACTTACATGATATGTCTGAGAAAGTTCTAAATATCCTTAGAGCACCTAAAAACTAGTTTTATCGTTTGCCGGACGTATTACGGCGCAAATGGCCTCGCTAAATATCGATTATTGGCGGGGCTTTTTCTTTTTGGAGTATGTATGACTGAATTTCAAAAAATTACGAATGAGATTAGACAGCTTCAAATAGAGCTAAACCATTTGGGAAGTTGCAATACAAAAGGTTTAAATACAGAACAGATCGCTCACCTAGATGAGCGATTTTTTTTGGCCATAGCAAAGCAACATAAATTAATTGCTCGTCTCAACAGTAAGCCAGAGGGCTTTTTATAAGAGGCTAGAGGTATGGATGATAAAGAGTACTTTTGGCTTACACAAAAAAAAGAGCTCAAAACGAAACCCAAATCCAGACCACTGCCTAAAGCTAAAGAAAAATATCTCGAGGCCGAAGAAACCTTATTTCAAGAACTAGAAGAGCATCGAATTGGTTATAGAAGAAAATTTCAATTTGAATCAACAAAAAATTGGCGGTTCGATTTTTATATTGTGAAGTTGAATCTTCTTATAGAAATTGCTGGCAGTCCGTGGGCAGTTGGCCGAGGTGGCACAAAGATAGCAAATTCATTTAATAAGTATGATCTAGCACTAGACCGAGGTTATGTATTTGAGCGTCTTGAGCCTCACCAAATTGAATCAGGTTATGCAATCAACTGGATTAAAAGCGAATTAGCGAGAATTGAAGATGGAACAGATCAGACCATTCCCACCAACTGATTTTATTGACCAGGCCGAAGAAGAGGAAGCAATTCGTTTAATACCGGCTCCAGACCTAAAGAAATGGGTTGTGGCTAATTACTTAACTATAGGTGGACCACTTCATAACCCTGATCATAACCATATTGCTGAGTTGCTTCATGATAATGAAGAGTTCCTAGCATTTGCTTGGGCTTCTTCTGCATATAAAAGCAAGCAAGCTATGGTGTTAGGCCAGTGCGAAAAAGTCATGTTCAATGTTGGTGGCTGGCGTAAAGCTAGACAAGAGCAACAGATGCGTGACTGGTTCGGCTTTGTGCCAACTTACTTAATAACTGTCGACGCTTCTTTCTGTGAGCGTGCAAACGATACAGAGTTCTGTTACTTGCTTGAACATGAGCTTTATCACATTGGTGTGATGAAGGACGAAGACGGCGAAATCATTTATAGCGATAGTTCTGGTCTTCCTAAGCACTATCTTGCAGGTCATGACGTTGAAGAGTTTATTGGCGTAGTTAAACGTTATGGACCAAGCAAAAATGTTAAGCGACTTATTGAAGTCGCAAAAAATCCGCCGTTTGTTTCGAATCTTGATATTTCAAGATGCTGCGGAAATTGTGTAATCAATTGAGCCTTTTGGCTCTTTTTTTTGTCCTGTTTGCTGTACGTAGCTGTACGAAGGGGAATTTATGGCAGCACTAAAAGAGCCTGTGAAAATATTTATTGTTCAAGCTCTTGCATGCCGTGATACCCCTCAAGAAGTGGTTGAACAGGTCAAGCAAGAGTTTGGAGTTGATATTAGTCGTAGCCAATGTGAATGCTATGATCCAACAAAATATTCGGGCAGAAACTTAAGCAAGAAATTTGTTGAGCTTTTTGAATCAACCAGAGAGAAATTTGATGAAGGCTTAATTGATATTCCTATTGCTAATAAGTACTACCGTCTGAAGCAATACCAAAGACAGCTTGATAGAACTAGAAACGTTAAAACAGCGCTAAAAATTCTAGAACAAGCTGCAAAAGATATTGGTGGACAATTTACTAATCGCCAAGAAATTACAGGCAAAGACGGCGGACCAGTCCAAACAGTTAATTCAGAAATTCCAGTTCCAATGGAAGATTACTTAAAAGCGCGGAGGGAAGTCTTAGATGAGTACTGATGCGGCTCGGGATAAAGCCATCCGGATCGAGGCGCAAGAAGATTTATATTTCTTCACAAGGTACATGTTTAAGGAGCGCCGTGGTTATAAATGGATGCAAAATTGGCACCACTTAGAAATCTGCGAAGCTTTAATGAAAGTTTATCGCGGAGAGATAAAGCGGTTAATTATTAACGTTCCACCACGATATTCTAAAACTGAAATTGCTGTAATTAACTTCATGGCTTGGTGTTTTGGTAAGAATCCAGACTGTGAGTTTATTCATATCAGTTACTCGGCAATGCTTGCCGCAAATAATGCCTTCCAAATACGAACCCTTGTGCAAGAAGAGGCGTATAGAAAAGTCTTTCCCGAGCTTACATTGCGTGATGATAGTAAGGCTAAAGACTTCTGGAGAACTTCCCAAGGTGGTGTCTGCTATGCGACTGGTACAGGCGGCACGATTACCGGTTTTGGTGCAGGAAAACTTCGTAAAGGCTTTGGCGGCTGCATTATTATTGATGACCCGCACAAAGCACATGAAGCTTCATCAAAAACTATTCGAGAAGGGGTAATTGATTGGTTTCAGAACACACTCGAATCGCGTACTAACTCGCCAGATACGCCGATCATTGTGATTATGCAGCGACTTCATGAAGATGATTTAGCTGGATGGTTGCTAGGTGATAGAAAAGACGGCATTCCTGTAGCTGGTGGTAACGGTGAAGTGTGGGAGCATCTATGTCTTTCAGCTATTCAGGAAGATGGATCCGCACTGTGGCCAGCAAAACACAATATCCAAAAATTGAGGCTAATGGAGCAAGCCGCACCATATGTATTTGCCGGGCAGTACCGACAAATGCCATCACCGCCAGCAGGCGGTTTTTTTAAGCCCGACAATATTCAAATTGTTGATGCTTTGCCTGCGGATGTATTGAAACAAGTTAGGGCTTGGGATTTTGGGGCTACCGAAAATGAGGGCGACTTTACAGTAGGTGTGCGAGAAGCTCTAGGCGCAGATGGTTTTACTTACATTGTCGATGTAACTAAAGGACAGCTTGGACCTGACAATGTGAATAAGCGCTTAGAACAAACAGCAAAAATAGATGGGAAAAAAGTTTCTGTGCGTCTACCACAAGATCCTGGTCAAGCTGGTAAATCGCAAGCTAGTTCATTTGTGAAGCTTCTTGCGGGTTATAGCGTGATAGCTAAGCCAATTTCAGGTGACAAGCTTACACGGGCACAACCATTTGCGGCCCAAGTTAACGTGGGAAATGTACGTATGCTCAAAGGTGAATGGAATAAGGACTTTATTGATGAGCTTCGTCATTTTCCTAACGGTACACATGACGACCAAGTGGATGCAGCTTCAGATGCGTTTAATGAATTACATGAAGGATTTGAAACCTTCTTCGCTGATATGGGATTTGCACGATGAGTGATGTAACTTTTCAACATCCTGAATATGTTAAAAACTTGCCATACTGGCAAAAACTTGATGATGTTTGTGAAGGTGAGGATGCAGTTAAGGCTAAAGGTGAAAAATATTTGCCGATGCCAAATGCACATGATAAGTCACCTGCAAATAAAAGTGCTTATGAGGCTTATCTTACCCGTGCAGTCTTTTATGAAGTAACAGGGACGACATCAAATAGTTTAGTTGGAGCAGCTTTTGCAACAGATCCAAGTTTTAAATTTCCTCCCGAGCTTGCTCATTTAGAGCGTAATGCGAATGGAGCAGGCATTAGTGCTTATCAATTGGCTCAAAATGGAATTCGCCATTTATTGAAGCATTATCGTTGCGCTTTATATGTTGATTATCCTGATGTGCCACCAGCTCGTAATCTAGCGGAATTTAAAGCACAAAAAGCCTATCCGATGATTCATTTACTAAATGCCCTTGATGTAGTGAATTGGGATTCAGTAATGATCGATAACCAGAAAAAGCTTTGCTTAGTGGTTATACGTGAATTTAAGTCTGAGCGCGGTGCTGATGGATTTAGTAAAACCGAACAAGAGCAATATCGTGTACTTCGTTTAGAGCAAGAGGGAAATGGGGAATATATTTATTCCGTTCAGGTGTACACAAAGGGTGAAAAGGGTAACTGGGTTGGCGGAGAGAAGAAGTTTCCAACAGATTACAACGGGAATTTCTGGACCTATATACCTTTTACATTTGTAGGTGCAATTGATAATTCAGAAGAGATTAAAAAGCCACCATTACTTCCTTTGGCTAATCTCAATTTAGCCCATTACAGAGACAGTGCGGACTTTCAAGAGTCCGTTTTTTATATGGGGCAACCTCAATATTATGCGAAGGGTGTTAATTGGGAGTGGTATGACCAAGCCAAGAAACGTGGCATCTACATTGGAGCGAAAGTACTTTTGCCTTTACCTGAAAATGGTGGTTTAGGAATTGTACAAGCCGACCCTAATACTCTTGCCCGGGAAGCGATGAAAGATAAGTGGGAAAAAATGAAGGAGATGGGGGCGCGTTTAATTGAGAAGGGCTCGGGAAGTAAAAAGACCGCTACCGAAGCGAATAGTGATGACGCCGTTCAGCATTCAGTTCTTTCGCTCTGTGTCGTTAATATGAATGAAGCCTTGTCAGCAGCATTACGATGGGCTGCTAAGTTTGTAACGCCTAATGTGGATGTTCTAACTAAAGATGATTTGATGTTCGAAATCAGCCAAGAATTTAACAAACAGGGTTATTTAGCTGAGTTAGCTCGACAGTTATTTGAAGCAGCTCTACAAGGCCGATCTTCATTTAAATCATGGTGGGAATACAACCAAACAGGTATGTTCCCTAAACAAAAATATGAAGAAGAGCTTCAGAATGTTGAAGCAGAGCAAGATGGGACTTTAAATCAAAAGGTAGAGTGAGATGGCAACAGATATCAAAAAACTATTTGAAGCACTCACTCAGCACCAGGCCTATCTTTATCGTGCTTCATCAAAAACGGTAAATGAGTTATTGGCTTTATTCAATGATGATACGAGCAAGATGCTATCTAAGCTTCGGGATTTATTGGATGAGCTTAATGAGTCGGAGAAAGTTGCTTTAGCTGGTGGTAAATATACAACTTCAAATTTAAGGGAAATTAGGGATTTGATTGCCCAATGGTTTGCCAGTGTTAATTTAGCATTACCTGAAGCTTTTGCCGTTTCTGCTACGGCGCTGGCTGTTTATGAGGCCAATTACGTAGCTAAGCTCTATGGAGCAAAAATTAATAAGCCTGATGGGGAAAAACTATTTTTATCCGCTAAAAAAGTTCCGTTGGCAGGTGGCGCTCTTGTAGATGATCTTCTATCCAGAATTGCTGAAAGTGCCCGTCAAAAGGTTGAGTATGCAATTCGAGATGGTATTAATTCAGGCAAAACTAACCAAGAAATTGTTCAGCGCATTCGTGGTACCAAACGGCTGAATTATGAGGATGGCATTTTAAACGTTACCAAGACGGATATTGAACGTACCGTAAGAACTGTACGGAGCCATGTAGCCAATCAAGCCTATCTAAATAGCTTCAACCAAATTGGCTTTGAATATGTCCGATTTGTTAGCGTTTTAGATGGACGAACTTCTAAGCTTTGCGCTTCATTAGATGGTTCAGTGTGGGAAATAAATGATCCGGCAAAGCGGGTACCGCCGTTGCATCCTAATTGTCGAAGTATCTTGGTACCAGTCGAAAAAGATGGTCAACTTGTCGGTGAACGTCCATTTGTGATGGACGAACGTCGAGTTAAAGACATTCCAAAAGAAGAGCGGAGCCAGTTAATAGGTCAATTGGATGCCAACACCACTTTTAGAGAGTTCTTCAAAAAGACAGATGACTTTTTCCAAAAAGAGTGGCTTGGGCCAAAGCGATATAAGCTCTATAAAGAAGGGAAATTTGATTTTGATAAGTTCTTTGACCCTGAAGGGCGACTTTATACATTGGACCAACTACGAAAGTTGGATGAACAAACGTTTAAGGAGTTGGGAATATGATAGTTGATTTAAAAGGCGAAGGTTCATTACAGCTTTCAAAACTTTCAACTCGTAGTAAATTCAGATTGCGCCGATGGCTTAGAAGAATTAACAAACCGACCAAATTAATTAAACCATAGCACCTTCGGGTGCTTTTTTTGCGAGAAGAAAATGCCAAGCCCTATTATCCAATATTTCCAATATGAACATTTACCTGAACATTTGCAGCAAGTTAGTAAGCCAATTGGTGATTTAGCTCGGCAAATGGATGAGCAACTTCCTGACGGGCCTGAAAAATCCACAGGATTAAGAAAGCTACTTGAAGCAAAAGATGCATTTGTACGCCAAGCTTTAAGTAAATAATCATTTATAGAAATGAAGCGTCCTAAAGGGCGCTTTTTTATTGCCTGCCGAAAGCGGATGCTAACGGCGAATCCGGGCGGATGCCCATTTTGTATATATAGGTTGGATGACCAATGAAACTTAAAACAGTAACAATCGACGGTAAAGTTTATGCAGAAGTAGACGGAGATAAGCCGATCTATATCCATGATGATGGCAAAGAAATGCCACACGATGCTGCACACTCTGTGGCGACAATTGCTCGATTAAATGGTGAAGCTAAAACACATCGTGAAGCCAAAGAAGCAGCCGAAAAAGCATTAAAAGCTTTTGAAGGAATTGAAGACCCAGCGGCAGCTAAAAAGGCATTACAAACAATCCAAAATCTCGACGATAAAAAGCTGGTGGATGCCGGTGAAGTTGAGAAAGTGAAAGCTGAAGCTATCAAGGCAGTTGAAGAAAAATATGCTCCGATTGTTGAGCAACGTGATGCTCTTGAGGCCTCATTGCATAAAGAGCTTATCGGCGGTGGTTTTGCTCGTTCTAAGTACATTCAAGACAATATTGCAGTACCTGTGGATATGGTGCAAGCGACCTTTGGTCATCACTTCAAAATCGAAGAGGGCAAGGTGGTTGCATATGATCCGAACGGCGAAAAGATTTATTCACGTGTTCGCCCTGGTGAACTTGCAAATGTTGATGAAGCTTTAGAGTCATTGGTTGGTGGATACCAGCATAAAGACTTAATTCTTAAAGGTGGTAAAGGAACTGGTGGCGGTTTTCAAGGTGGGGGCAAAGGTGGAGCGCCTGCAGGAATGAAACGCAGTGAAATGTCTGTTTCTCAGAAAGCTGACTACATCAAAGAACATGGCAATGATGCCTTCCTAAAACTGCCGAACTAATCATTAAAAATTTGGAGATAAGTCGTTATGACTACAACAGTTAACTCAGACATGATCATCTACAACCAATTGGCACAAACTGCTTATTTAGAGCGTTTGCAAGACAATTTGAATGTATTTAACCAAGCCTCTAATGGTGCAATTGTTTATCGTAATGAGATCATTGAAGGTGATTTCAACAAAGAAGCATTCTACAAAGTGGGCGGTAGCATCAAACATCGTGATGTGAATTCAATCGCCAAAGTAGTTCCAGAGAAAATTGGTTCTGGTGAATCTGTAGGCGTAAAAGTCCCGTATAAATATGGTCCTTATGCTTCTACTGAAGAGGCATTCAAACGCCGTGCACGTACACCTGAAGAGTTTGCCATGATTCTTGGTTATGATTTAGCAGGTGCATTGGTTGCTGGTCGTTTACAGTACAGTTTAGCTTCTTTAAAAGCTGCTATTTCTAGTAACCCGGATATGGTTGCTAAAGGCAGTATTGCTGTAGATGGGCGTAAAGCATTAACACGTGGTATGCGTAAGTTTGGCGATAAGTTTGGACGTATTAGTTTATGGGTAATGAACTCAGATACCTACTTCGATATTGTTGATGATGCAATCACTAAGCAGATTTATGGCGAATCTGAAATTGTTATCTATGGCGGTTTACCGGGTACCTTAGGTAAGCCAGTCTTGGTTACAGATGCCGTAGGTGATGATGATGCATTTGGTTTACAAATGGGAGCTGTTACTGTTACAGAATCACAAGTACCAGGCTTCCGGGCGTATGACATCAATGATGAAGAAAACTTAGGTATTGGTATGCGTGCTGAAGGCGCGTTCAACTTAGATATTCTTGGTTATAGCTGGGATACATCAAAAGGCGAAAACCCTGACCTTACTTTACTTGGTTCAAGTGCCAACTGGAAAAAACATGCTACTAGCAACAAAATGACAGCAGGCACATTACTTGACTTGTCTGGCGCAACAACTGGTTAACTCGTAAACATCTCACCATTAGAGGGCTATTAAGCCCTCTTTTTACTTTTAAGAGAAATGCATCATGAAGCTAATTTATACACGTATTGCTGCTGCAGCTGCGTTAGAGGTTGGAACTATTGCCAATCCTGATTATTACGAACATCCGAATCGAAGTGCTGAAGAAGTAATTATTTTCGGTGATTATCCGAAAATCCAAAATGATTACGAAGCTTTGGATATTCCAGTTGAAGTTCGCAAATTGGAAGAGCCTGCAAAAACGACTTTGGCCACAGTAAATGTCGCTGTGGGAATTACCCCAGAGCTGCAAGAGGTCATTGATGAAACAAAAGCTGAGTGTATTAAAGTGACGGAAGAAAACACTCAACTTAAACAGAAAATCGAAATCTTAGAACAAGCTAGTGGTGATAGTTCGGAGTTAATTTCTGAAAATTCACGTTTAAAAGTTGCTGTGGTACAGGCAGGCAATGCGACCAAGGCAGCTGAAGGACAAGTGGTAAGCATCCAAGCTGAATTTGATGCATTTAAAAATAACGTTCCAGCAATGCAAGCTCGAATCGCTGAAATTGAAGCGGGTGATTCTGTTATGGCTCAAGCAAATGAAACAACAACCAATGATTATGAAAATTGGTCTAATGATCAATTAAAAGAGTATTTAGCTAGTAAAAATATTGGCTATAAACCATCCGCAACTAAAGCAGAACTTCTTAAATTAATGCCGAAGGATTAATGATATGAGCTTTATCACTGTAGATGATGCAAATTCAATTTTGGGCAGCGATTTTGCACCAGACAGTGATAAAGCTCGTCTGGTCAAACTAGCCAATGTGTGGATGAAAAAAAGAATAGGATTTGTTCCAGATCCGATTGATTCACTTCTTAAAGATGCTGCTTGTGAAATTGTTAAGGGTATTGTTGCTAAGGTTGTTTATAACGGCAAGGAGCAGCAACTAAAACGAAAGAAAGTTAAAGCTGATTCGGTAGAGTCTGAAAAGGAATACCAGGACGGTTCCGTTGCCATTTCTAGCTATGAACAAATTGCAATTGATTATATTGATTCGCTGGATTTGAAAGATCCAAATGCAAGCTTTAATGGGTTTGGCATTCCACTATATAGGGCATAAATAATGGGCTTACGTGAAGAAATTCAGACTGATATTACTGAAGCATTTAATGAAGATTTGACTGACGCTATTTATCCATTTTCTTGTGACAGGGTTATAAGTACAAAGTGGAACCCTAAAACTAATACTTCTGACAAGGTAATTGAACATTACGAAGGTCGTGGTGTCCTATTTGGTTCATATAACCAATATGAAATTCTGACACTGGGCGTACTTGCAACTGATAAGAAGGCTATTGTGCTACAGAATGAAGTTACCAAAGAGCCAAAGATAGATGATGAATGGATAACGGTGCAGGGTACCTTTCGAATTATGCATATTAAGCAGGACCCAATTTGCGCAACTTGGAAATGCCAGTTGAGGAAGGTTTAAAGTCTAATAAATTTAAATCTACTTAAAAACAAAAGTAATTAGGACAGAATATTTAGTAGAGAAAAAATGATTAAATGTTTTATTAGCTAAAAGTATATATATAAATTAATCATATTTTTACCACATTCTATTGAATGTTTTAGTCAATAACCGTTATTTTATATTTATGTAAAGAGCGGAAATTATAAATGTTAGTAAGAGGTAGTTATAAAATTGTTCCTATAGAAGATATGGGGGGCGGATCTTTCGGTTTTGTACAAAAGGTTGAACTTTATAATCAGAAAGACCATCTATGCGGCTTATTTGCAATGAAGACAATGAAGTCAAACGCAAGAGAAATAGAATCTTTTAGAAAGAGGTTTGTTAGAGAAGGACATCTACAAGCTAAATGTAGTCATCCAAATATTGTTCAAATTTATATTTGTGATCTAGAGAGCGTAGAGCCTTGGTTTGTAATGGAACTGGGCGAAATTGATGTAGAAAAATTAATAATAAATGGTAAATTTCCAAATAAAGAAAGATTAAAATGTATTTTAGATTTACTTTTGGGAATGATTCATATTCATCAACAAAAACTTTTACATAGAGACATTAAGCCCTCAAACATGGTAAAAGTTGGTGATAAATATAAAATTGCTGACTTTGGTTTAGTTAAAGATACTGTTTCTAGCCCAGAGACAACACCATTGACTGCTATTGGTCAAGGAATGGGTACTCCAGGTTTCCTTGCGCCTGAAGCAGTTTTTGGGCATTTTAGTGATCAATCAGATATCTATGCTATTGGTACATTCTTAGAGTACATGTGCTACTTAGATGATGAGTTAGCTCGAAAGTTAGCTCCAATTATTAACAAGTGTAGAGCACATGTACCTTCTGACAGATACCAGTCAGTTAATCAAATATTGAAAATATTTTTACCAATTTATGAGGAGGGGATGAATGCTTGAACTAACTAATGTAGCTGCTTTCACGCACTCTAAATCTTCAAATAAAACAAATGAAGACTCTATTCTTCTCCCATTGAAGCTAAATGGCGGATATATTTTTGCTATTGCTGATGGTGTTGGTTCATATCCTGGTGCAAAATTGGCTTCAGAGTTAGCTATTGAATATATTTCTAAAATAGAAAAAATACCTACAGAGAGTGAAATAGAACATTTATTATTAAAAATTAAAAATAAATTAAGTGGGCTTGAATTAATTAATCCAGAGTATTTTCAGGCAGCGACAACTTTAACAGTTGGAGTGGTTGAAGAAAGCGGTGTACATATTATTCATGTTGGTGATAGTCGGCTCTATATAAAATCTGAACAGAAATTAACTTGTCATACGAAAGACCATACTCAACATCAGAAGCTATTAGAGGCTGGGCTATACACTGAGCGTCAGCTAAAAAAAATGCCAGGTAAAAATATACTGGTAACGGCCTTATCAAAGAGTATTAATTTAGAATATCAATATTCATTTCATATGATGAAAGATATTATTGATGAGCAAGGAAATTTAGTTATAAATATTATGTCTGATGGAGCTTATGAATTTTGGGAAAAAAGACCAAAATTTTCCTTGAATACGATGAATAATCCAACAGCCTTTAGTACTAGTTTGCTTAAACGGATAGAAAAAAATGGGCCAATTGATGATTACTCTTTAATTTCTACAAAATTTAAAATTGGTATTTAAACATATTATTTAATTTAACAAACCACCTTTCGAGGTGGTTTTTTTATGCCTAATTATAGGAATCTTTATGATAAGCACAGATTATGTCCCTTTATGGCACATCTCACCATTTCAACATGTGCATTACACATTAGCTCGAAATCAATTGCATATGGATTTGCTATTCGAGGACATGAATAACGTTGATAAGTTCTTGTCTGTTGAAGGCGCAGCGGCACAAGTTGATTTCTATTCTGATGGTACTTATGCAGTTGTTCAACTTGGTGATACTTCAGAAAGGAATTTAATTGAAGTGTACGGATTGCTTTTACATGAAGCAGTTCATGTTTGGCAGAAGGTTAAGAAGTTGATGGGAGAAAAAGAGCCCAGTTCAGAATTTGAGGCTTATTCAATTCAATCGATTGCTCAAGACCTTTTTAAAATGTATGAAGAAAGCGAGAAGTAAAATGTTCCATAGCGTGAATGATGGTAAAGGCAATCGCAGAATATATGTGAATAACAATGAAATTAAACATGTTCTTTGGGCGAATGAGGAACAGGGTTTGGTTTGTTGCTTCCAGTATCCATACAAGGTTAATAAGCGCAAAGATGGGCTTTGCACAAGAATATTGCGTGGCAAAGTTAAAGTGGAGATGATCAATGGGGTGGACTGGAGTAAAGCCGACCAGCTTTAGTTTTGAAGTTGCGAAACAGGCAGATGAACATGTGAAGAAAATCACCATGGATACACTGCAATCACTTGTTGTTTCTAGTCCAGTGGATACTGGAGCTTATCGGGCTTCTCACATTGTTTCTGTTGGATCTGGCGATTACGGAGTGCGAGAGCCATCTACAAATGCTGTGCAAGATGCAGCGATTCAAGCTGTGAAATTTAAACTTGGTAGTTTGATCTATATTCAAAACAACCAGCCCTATGCTGAGCGCTTAGAGAATGGTTGGTCCGATCAGGCGCCATTAGGCATCTATAGCACAACGTTTACTTATATTACTCAAAAGTACGGTGGCTAAAATGGCAATGACATTAGAGCAGGCTCGGCAAGCAATAGTCGATCGTATGATTAGCTTCACAGGAATTTCTCAAGACAGAATCCAATATCCAAATGCTCCAGGCTTCATAGTGCCAACGAAAGGCTTATGGTGCCGATTAACAATCAAATGGGGACCAAGTTTCATAGCTGGGCTAGCAGATACACCAAGTACTCGCCGTACAGGAAATATCTTGATTCAATGCTTTGCAAGACCGAATACTGGGGACCAGGAAATAACTGTATTAAGTGTGGAATTACTTTCCCATTTTGAATATTTCAGAATCGAACATTTAGAATGTTTTCAAGGTCAATCGATTGATGCAGGTAAAGATAATGATTTTGTGCAGTACAATGTGACAATTGGATTTACGGTGAACTGAGATGAGCGAAGATTACTTACGTTATATGACTGAAAGACAGGAGTTAATCAACAACATTAAATTACTAAGTGCTGAGCCATCAAATTTACAGAATTTAGAAAGTAAAACGATTTCTGAATTGATGCGCATTTATTACGCAGGTTTCGATAATCATTGTCCACGCTGTGGAGACAAAATAAAGATTCTCCCATTTAAGTCAATATATAGATCGAACTCCTCATAAAGTTCTTTAAATAAAACATACCGCCGAAAGGCGGTTTTTTTTCGCCAGTAATTTAACGGCCACCTTCGGGTGGCTTTTTTTATGCCTATAAGGAGTAAAAGCCATGTCGAGTGGTGCACGTCAGCTGACACAAATCGCAAGAGAAACAACGGTAGGTGTAACACCGACACCGTTTGCTCGAACAACCTTTGAATTTACAGACAATGGCTTAGATGCCACTGTTTCTAAAGAAGAATCAAAGTCTATTACTAGCGGGCGCATTGCTCGGTCATCAATGATTACAGGCGCAGAATATGCCGGTGACTTAAAGTGTGAGGCAAAATATAGCCAACTTGTACAAGACTTAATGGCTGCTGCAGCTTTTAATAGTTGGTCATCCAATGTCCTTACTTTTGGTGGGGCACTACGCCAAACATTCTCAGTACTTCGAGGTTTTGAAGATGTTAATGATTACCACGTGTTCCGAGGTTGTCATGTAAATACATTCAGTATTGAAGTTCCTGAAGCTGGATTTATTACGATGGCTTTTGGCCTAATGGCTTTAGGTCGAACTAACTTTTCAGCGCCTCCAGCTGGAACAGTAACTCCAGCAGATAATAACCCTAAGCTATCTAATGTATCTGTGGGTGAAATCTTGATTGATGGTGTTTCTCAAGCTGGTATCTCTTGCTTGACTGCATTCTCATTCAAATGGGATAACACAATGAAGTTACAGAAATGCTTAGGTGAAGGAATCAATGCCCGAGCTATTTTAGAGACACTTGCTGCTGGTACTGGTTCTTTCACTGTTGCATGGTCACGAAATACTTCAGACATGTACGAAAAGCAATTCACCAATGCAACAATTTCATTGAATGTCCCAATTACCGATACTTTAGGTAATTCTTATGAAATTTTTATTCCTAAAGCAGAAATTACTGCGACTTTGCCAAGTGGTGGAAACAGCGATATTTTGAACTCCTCGTTTGAATATAAAGTTGCTGATGAAGAGCCGACAATTACCCGTATTCCAGCACCGGCACCTAATCCAAATCCTTAATTTAATTTGACTGATAGCAGCCTTCATGGCTGCTTTTTTTGGGAGTTCAATATGGCTTTAAAAGTAACTATTCAAACAAGCAAAACAGTCAGCAAATGGCGAGAATATACGGACACGGAAGGAAATGTTTTAGCAGAGTTTAAAATACGTGGATCTGGATATAAACCATATCAAGTTGCACTTGAGCGTGCGAATAATCAGATTAACTCAAAAGGTTTTGATGTCAGTAAGGCTGGAAAAGATGACAAGCTTTACCACGAATTACTTCTCGAAGCTGCTGCATGTCATCTAATTGAAGACTGGAAAGGCGTAGTTTTTGAAGAAAAGATAGACGGCGGTGAAGTGGTTGAAACTGAACCCGAGTATTCACCTGAAAATGCAGTAAAGCTTTTAAATATGGGTGATATTGGTGTATCAATCTGGCTTTATATAAGACAAGAAGCAGAAACTATCCAAAAGGAGGCGGATTCATATAAGGAAGAAGTTGTGGGAAAGTCCTCAAGCTCTACAACTGGTCCAAGTTCAACTCAGAAGAAGAAGCGAGCGACTACAGCCAGAAGCAAGCCGCAATCGCCAAAGCCTTAAATCTAAAAAAGCCTCAAGAGTTTGAGAAGCCTGAATATTCGTTTACCTCTCATGCAATACTATCTGCGTACAACGTGATTTCACGTTCAAGACGCTATGAGCAGGGAATTCCTTTAGCTTTGGATATCTCATCAATATCTGCGTACTGTGAACATTACGAATTGCCAGTTGAAAGAGATATCTTTAATGACTGTATTTTTGCGATGGATAATATTTTTCTTGATGATTCGCATAAAAAAATGAAGAAACCCATTAAAAAATAACCCTAGAGGTATTTACTTAAAATAACTCTAGGGTTATAATTGTCTCATCAAGTTAACAAGGTGGTAGTGTGAAAAGTCTGGATTTAATCAAAATGATTGAAGCAGACGGTTGGTATCAAGTTAGGGTTACAGGAAGTCATCATCACTTTAAACACCCTACTAAGAAGGGACTGGTTACAGTTCCACATCCTAAAAAGGATTTACCAAGCGGAACTGTTAAAAGCATTTTGAAACAAGCAGGTCTTAATTGACCTGCTGTTTTCCGACTTTAGGATTATCAATCTAAAAAACAAACCGCATAGGGCGATTTGGTAAGAGCCTACGGCTTGGAGTACATGAGATGTTATATCCGATTGCAATTGAAATGGGAACAGATACCGAGGCATTTGGTGTCATCGTTCCTGATATACCCGGTTGCCACAGCGCCGGTGATACCCTTGAAGAAGCTCTCGATAATATTAAAGAAGCGATTGCAGGGCATTTAGAGATTCTTGCTGAAGAGGGTGAAGAGATTCCTTTAGCTTCATCGGTAAGAAAATTTATGGAACTTCCTGAATTTGATGGAATGGTTTGGTTCGTAACTGAGGTTGATTTAGGTCGTTATCTTGGAACCCCTGAAAAAATCAACGTATCTTTGCCTAGTCGTTTGATTCGTAAGATTGATGATAGCGTGGGTAAAGATAAGCAGTATAAAACCCGATCAGCATTTTTGGCAGCTGGTGCTGAAAAGCTACTACATGCTTAAAATAGAGAAGCCACTCGGTTGAGTGGCTTTTTTATTTCCCACCTGTTAAATTTTATCCATTAAAAATGATGGGTAATTTCATGAAAAAGATTATTTTATTGGGCTTAGTTTTTGGTCTTGGTGGTTGTGCAGCTACAACTGATATGATGAACAATCAATACATGTCTGTTATTCCGACTGCAACGGATCTAAACGGATACTGGTCGGGCAACAATGGTCCATATGCTGTGACTTATTCCTTCAAAAAAGACGGTACAGGGCTTATGTGTTCTAGTTGGAACGGTAAAGATTCTGTCGAAAAATTAAAAGTAAGTGGGAATGAAGTCATCGTTCAATCAGGTTTGAAGCAAACTATCAAAAGTAAAACAGACTCTAAACTTGAGTTAAAAGCTAACTACTATGGTGGAGCTAGTTACCAGTACAGCCCAGATCCAAACTTACAAAATGCATCGCCATATTGTGAGAAAGCACTGAGAAATTAATTCAAATTGAACAATTAACCCGCGAAAGCGGGTTTTTTATTGCCTAGAGGAAAGTTAAAGATGACTCAAGAATCACGTTTAGTCATTACTATTGATTCGAAAAATGCGGAACGAAACGCTAGAAATCTAGGCAATGAACTCGACAACATAGAAAAGAAAGGTGATTTCGCCTCAAAGTCTATGGACAGTGTTTCAGTGGCTACTCGAGCTTTAGCTGGACATATGGCAGGACTAGTAACAATTGGTGCTGCTGTCTCAAAAATGGATACTTATACGGGATTACAAAACCGGCTTAAATTAGTAACTAACAATCAAATTGAACTTAATAAAGCAACTGAAGATACTTTCAGAATTGCACAAAAAACATATTCAGCTTGGGATTCTGTTCTTCAGGTGTACCAACGCTTTAGTGATAATGCGAAAACGCTCAATTTAAATATGGATGAAACAGCTCGTCTAACTGAAACAGTATCGAAAGCTGTTGCAATTAGTGGAGCTAGTGCTCAAGCAGCAGATGCTGCATTGGTGCAATTTGGGCAGGCTTTGGCAAGCGGAACATTGCGAGGTGAAGAGCTTAACTCAGTAATGGAGCAAACACCAGCACTTGCAAAAGCGATCGCACAAGGGATGGGCATTACTGTAGGTCAACTTCGTTCAGTTGCTGCTGAAGGGAAGATTACTTCAAAAGAAATCGTTAAGGCCCTTAAAAATGTTCAAGATGACGTTGATGCTCTTTTTGCAAAAACAGATATCACTATCGGTCAATCACTCACTCTTTTAAATAACGAGATCACAAAATTTGTCGGCGAGTCAGGAAAGGGAAGCGGTGCGGCTCATGTGCTTGCTGATTCGATTCAGCTTCTTGCATCAAATTTAAAGTTGATTTCTGATGGAGCACTGGTGTTAGGGATTGGACTTGTAACTAAGGCAATCGCTACTAAAACCGTTGCGGTATATGCCGATGTTGCAGCAACTGCCGCAAATGTAAAAGCAAGCAAAGAAAAGGTTATTGCAGACGCAGCTGAAGCAGCCGCTGCTGTAAAAACAGCACAGGCGCAAATAGCAAATTCACAAGCAACATTGCAGGTTCTAGCCAGTGAAAAAGCATTAGAAGTTGAAAGACTAAAAGCTCAAATGAATGCGGTCGGTCGCACACAATCAATTACGCGTATGGCCGAATTAAAGAAAATTGAGGCTCAGGTAACGCGAGAATTAGCTGCTGCAGAAACAGCATTAGCAGCTGCACAAACTAAGGCCAATGCTACAAAAGTGACAGCATTAACAACATTAGGGCGACTTGGAAAAGGAGCTTTAGGGCTGGTAGGTGGACCTATTGGTGCACTCGCTTTGGGAGTTTCAGCACTTGCTGCCACATACACTTATTTTAAGGACAAGGCAGAGGAAGCTAATAAGAAGCTTGAGGAGCAAGCTAAGGTTGCTAATCGATCTGCAACGGAATTAAAAAATTTAAAAGGTCAAGCCAAAACAGATGCAATTAATGACTTAACTACTGCATTCAAGGCTCAAAATGATGAGCTTACAAAAATGGAATATCGAGTAGGTGCTGCGTTAATTGATATCCAGAATTATGCACAAGGAAATGCTGAAGTAGCTCGGATTTCAAATGAAGCTCGCTTAGGAACCATTAGTTATCAAGAAGCTTTGCAACAACTAGCAAAAGTGAAATTACCGCCTAGTTTAAGACAAGCGCTTGAGGAACAAATTGAAAAATACAAGGATGCATATGACAAAGCTGATAAGACAAAAACAGCTATTAAGCTATTTGGTATTGAAGTATTCGTAGCTGGAAATAAAGCCCAGAATGCTGCTATTGAACAGCAAAAACATGCTGATGCAATACAAAACACCAAGCAAGCAGCAGATGAGGCACAAAAGTCCTTACAGAAAATGTATCAAGATAAATTGTGGGATTCTCAATTTGTCGAGATAGTTATGAAAAAAGGTTTTTCTGAGTCTCAAGCTAATGATTTACTGAAGCTTTATAAAGATTCTTTAGCTAAGGGTCTTAAGTCAGTAGACCGAGAGGCTCTAAAATCATTAACGGATACTTGGAAATCTGAAGAATCAATCAAAGCTATGACCGATGCTAGAACTGATTCTATACGTGAGCAAAACAAGGAGCTAAAAAATCAGCAAAAAGTACTAAGTGTAAATGCGAAAGTCCTAGCCAATGCTTCAAAATTCGGATTTTCAGATCTAGAGTCTAAATATGAGTTATTGCCAGGCTTACTATCAGCAATCAACATGCAAGAAAGCAAAGGTGATGCAAACGCTATTGGTCCGCATACTAAATACGGGAAAGCCAAAGGTGGTTTCCAGATGCTGGATGATACTGCCAAGCGCTGGGGGTTGGTTGGTAAAGAAGTTTTTGATACTGGTAAAGCTGCAGAAGCAGCTGCGAAATATCTAAACTTTTTGTTTAAAAAGTTCGGTAATTGGGATCAAGCAATTTCTGCCTATCATGCTGGAGAAGGTAACGTAGAAAAAGGTACCAATATTGGTCCAGTTAATAGGCAGTACGTTAAAAACGTAAAAGGATATGTTGCTGGATATAATGGTTTTGATATGAAGGGAGTCTCTGAAAAAGATTTCGATTCATACCTTAATCAATTTCTGAAAACTCAAGAGGAGACCGAAAAGTTACGTGATCAGTATCGAGATAAAGATACGCTTGCTGAGAAAGAATATTTAAAAAGAATTGGTGAGTTAAAATTGCATTTTAAAGATGCAGAGTTAAAGCAGCTCACTGATAAAGAGACAGCACGTTTCAATGCTCAAAAGGAGTTAAACACTGAACAACTTGAATTTGAATTAAACGAGTTCCGTTTAAATGAAGTTCAAAAGCTGGAAAAACAAAAGCAGATTAAATTACTGCAAATCAAAGCATCAACTGATTACTCTGAAACTGAAAAAGAAATTCGAATCAAAGCTGTTAATACAATGTTTGATTATGAAATTTCTGAGTACAGAAAACTCCAAAAGCAAAAATTGGAGGAGTATCGAAAAACAATGTATGAGCAAGCCTCAATACCACAATCAGATGTTATTAATTTACTAGCTAAAAAGAACCTAACTTCTTCGCAATATGATTCATGGAATCTACAGAATCAATATAGTGATGAAATGCAGAATGCTAATGATACATATTCCTCAAATGTTAAAGCAGTTTCAGAAGATAAAACAATCGTTGACGAAGAGAAGCGCTTCCAGGCCTTATTAGATGCTGAAGAGCTATTCCGTCAGCAAAAGTTTGCTATTAATGAAAAATATACGCTTATGGAGCAAGACTTACAGAAATCGGCAAGAGAACGAGAACTCGAAGGCTACGGGCAATTGATGTCTCAAGCATCTACTGTTTGGGGAAATTTGACTGCCATGGTCAGAGAGTCAGCTGGAGAGCAAAGTGGCGCTTATAAAGCAATGTTTTTGGCTCAGCAAGGTATTGCCATAGCTCAAGCTATGATTAATACAGAATTAGCAGCAACCGAAGCTTTAAAGTTAGGTCCGATTCTAGGTATTCCAGCTGCCGCGGTTGTGCGTGGTTTGGGCTATGCCTCTGTAGGCTTAATTGCAGCACAGACAATCGCTGGTTTCTCAGACGGTGGTTATACCGGTAATGGCCTTAAACATACTCCAGCAGGAATTGTGCATAAAGGTGAGGTTGTTTGGTCGCAAGAAGATATCAAACGATGGGGCGGTGTAAGCGTTGTTGAAAGCATGCGTCAAAGCAAGCCAAGTGGTTATGCAAATGGAGGTTATGTTTCTAACAACACAACTGACGTTATAGCAACACGACGGGAGGCACGACAGTTTGATGCTATTAACTCTGGAAGAACTGAGAAGTCTCAACCTAATGTAATTATTAATAATTACAGCACTGAAAAGGTTGAAACTTCGACAAATTCAGATGGAGATCTACTAGTTACTATTGGTAAGATGGTTAAAGAAGTGGCACGTTCTGAAGTGGAGAATCGTTTCAGAATGGCTGCTCGTCAAGGTGGTGAATTTACTAAAATGAGGTAATAAATAAATTATGGATAAAATGCTAGAAAAGTTGGCAGTACAATCAACAGATTTAACAATGGAAGCTTGGGCCAGCGACCGACTTTTAATTGGTTCTTTGGTTATGTATTTAGTCGATAAGGGTGTCATTGATCATGCTGACTATATTCAACATACAAATAAAGTTAGAGATCATCTATTGCTTAACCGAGAATTTTCAAATGATAGAGAACAAAATTTAGTTACTGGAACTTTTGATGCTCATTTAAGTGACATTACTGAACCAGAATGATATTTCCGCTTTTGCGTTAATTACGGTATAGTTTTATTAATCTGGTCATATTTTAAATATGACCCTTAAAAGCTCGCTCAATGCGAGCTTTTTTTGTGAGAAAAATTTATGAGCGATCTTAAATTCACATTTGAATGTGACTTAGATGGGAATAGTAATACTCAACGTTTTAATACTTTGTCATCTAAATTTGGTGATGGTTATGAACAAAACATTGCTGTAGGTATCAATAACCGAGCTGGTGAATGGACTTATCAAAGAACGGCTTATAAAGCCGAAATTATGCAAATCAAAGCATTCTTCGATCAGCACAAGGGCGCAGACTCATTTCTTTGGGATTCGCCGTTAGACGGCGAAGTTCGGGTAAAAACTAGCCCTGAATATCAACCTCGCCAAATTGGCGGTCATACATGGCAAATCTCTACGACATTCACCCAAGTCTTTTACCCTTAATTTAAACCCTTTTGAAGCCCCTTTTTAGGGGCTTTTTTTATGCGAGTAAGAAAATGACGATTCAAACTGTTAATCTTGGTTCAGCTCCGACTGGCGCAGGCGGCGACACATTTCGCTCAACTGGCGCAAAAATGAATGAAAACTTTACAAACAACACTCATGCAGCTAGCCGATATGTGGGTACTGCTGCTGGGAATGTGATGGAAGTTGGTGCATTTGGTTTGGGAAAATCAATTCGACTTGGAACTCAAAAATTATCAACATTGAGGGGAGTTGGTAATGCTTTGTACTGGCAAAATAATGGAGCTAATATTTCAAGTGCTGGAGATTATCCCGATAGCAATTCGCAAGCAATTATTAATTTAGATATTAACGATTCAACTGATGCTTGTGCACAATTAAGCATAACGCATAACTCTGATTTTTATATTAGATCTGTAAACTGGAATGTAAATACTTTTCAGCCATGGCGTAAAATCTTGTCATCAAAAAATACAACTGTGGATGCAAATGGTTTCATCAAGTCAGCATCTCCGGTTGTTAAGCTATTTGCAGATAAAATTGAACCTAACGATGAAGCCGCAGAACAGCCTCTCTCTTTTGAAAAACAAGGCATTGGTCATTACGTTGTTAAAGGATCATCTGGTTTTGCTAAAGAAGGCTGGTGGATAGAAATTCCGACTGACACACATGGCAACAAGATTTGCGCTGTTGAATATCAAACTTTAGAAAACGGTGATCTTGAAATTAAGACCTTCAAGAAAAAGCTAAATGAAGAGGGTGACATTGTTGCCAATCTTGATGCACCAATCGATATTCCGAACAATGCAAATGGTGAGCCACGCTGGATCGATATTCGTTTAAACAGTATCAAGAAGACAATCGTCAGAAAAATTCCACGTACTGAAAAACAACCGCGTATGGTTCAGCAAGTAAAGTATGCTCCTCAGCTTACTTACATCACTAAATATGAAGATCTATTTGATGATGAAGGAAAAGCTGTAATTGTGGATGGCAAGAACTATAAAAAACCAGTGACACATATTCAAACAGATCAAAACGGTACGCCTATTTTGTCGAATCAACCAGTCATTAATGAAAATGGTGAGCCAGTATTCGAATGGGTTCAAGCTGTTGACAGTGAAGGTAAACCAATTTTTGATGAGGTGCCTGTCTTAGACAAAGATGGAAATCCAATCTATGACGAGGTGACTTATGACCCTGAATAGTGATTTCCAGAAGCTTTATGTAGATGGATTAATCCATTTGTATGAACTAGATGCCAGCAGTTTAGGTGCTGGCATTTTACGTTTTCATGGACATATATCATTTCAGGACTGGGAAAAAATTTACTCATCCATTGGATCTGAAGGATTGATCGGTGCCGATTCTGGCAGCATTGGAAAGATATTCGATGTTGGTGACCAGAAGGTATGGAACCGCAATATTATCTGGCAAGGACAAGTTTTTGAGCCGATGGCACTTGAAGTATCTGGTCTTGAAATGCGTTCAGATGGTAAAGCTTCGGCACCCACTTTAAGCATGGCCAACAACATAAATGGCATCCAGAATGCAGTATCTGCTTATTGTTTGCAATTTAAGGACTTTGCCGGAGCTAAGCTTAAAGTCATTACAACACTTGCCAAATATATTGACGCTGAGAACTTTACAGAAGGTAATCCTACTGCATCGAATCAATCAAAAGAGCAAATCTGGTACATCGAACAGAAAACCTCTGAAAATGCCCAACAGGTAACTTTCGAGCTGTCCAATCCAATCGATTTTGAAGGTTTGAAAATCCCAGTTCGCCAAATTACTTCACTTTGTCATTGGTGCATGGTTGGCAAGTATCGTGGTGAGGAATGTGGTTACACAGGTGTGGCAATGTTCACAGATAAAGATGAGCCAACTGATAATCCGGCACTCGATCGATGCGGTGGACGTTTACGTTCTTGCCGCTTGCGGTTCGGTGAAAATAAACCTTTGCCTTTCGGCGGTTTCCCAGCTTCAAGCTTATTGTGAGGTCTAATGAAACTTACAGCAAAAACTAAAAAGGCAATCATGGCGCATGCTGATGAATGCTATCCACTTGAATGCTGTGGTGTGATTGTTGATAAGCAATATATCCCTTGCCGCAATATCTCAGAAAAGCAAGATCAGTTTGAAATTCATCCTGAGGATTTAGCTAATGCTGAAGATCAAGGTGAAATTTCGGCATATGTGCATAGTCACCCAGATGGCACTACACGCGCATCGGAACTAGACTTAATTCAGATTGAGTTACATCAAAAGCCGTGGGTAATTTGTTCATATCCGGATCTGGATTTTCAAGTTTATGAACCTTGTGGTTATCGCGCCCCCTTAGTGGGGCGTAATTATTTTCACGGTTGGCAAGATTGCTATGCACTGATTCGTGATTTTTATAGTCGTGAATTGGGAGTAGAACTTATGGATTTCGAGCGTAAAGATGCATGGTGGGAAGATAAGGACCATCCATCACTTTACCTTGAGAATTATGAAAAAGCTGGGTTTTACGAAGTCGAGAGTCCCCAGTATGGCGATATGCTTGTTTGTCGTGTTGGGCGTACAGAGCATCCTAATCATGCGGTAGTCTGGCTTGGGGATAATGGGCAGCTTAAATCGGAACAAACTGAGCAATGTATAGGTTCAAGTTTAATCCTTCATCATCCGTATAACCGAAAGTCAGTACGCGAAATCTACGGCCAGCAGTGGCATGAACGTACTGTGAAAATCTTGAGGCATAGAGATGTTAAAAACAATTAAACTGTATGGCATCTTGGGTCAAAAGTTCGGTCGTGAATTTAAGCTCGATGTCGCAAATACTCGCGAAGCCATGCGTGCATTATCTGTTCAGATTGTTGGGTTTGAACATTTTATGTTGCATGCACATGAGCAAGGCCTACGCTTTGCCGTGTTTTTAAAATCAAAGAACTCAAGTAATAAGCGAGGCAAGAAACGCCCAGCGATTTATGACCACGAAACTAAGCGGCTCATTACCGGCGATAACATCGGTGAAGAACAGCTTGATATGAATACTGAAGCTGAGGTTATTCATATTGTTCCACGTGTAGTTGGTGCAGGCGGTAATGGAATATTACAGACAGTATTAGGCGCTGTTTTAATCGTCGTAGGTGTTTTGGTGACGGTAGGTACATTGGGCGGTGGTGCCCCACTAGGAGCTGCTTTGATTGGCTCGGGTATTGGGATGATGCTCGGGGGAGTTGCCATGATGTTAATGCCTAAAATCGATAATACTCAAGATCAAAACCAAGATGGAAACAGAGCGAATAAAGGCTTTGGCGGAGCCGTAACAACGGTTGCTCAAGGTAACCCTGTACCGCTTTTATATGGGCAACGTGAGATTGGTGGATTTATTGTGAGTGCTGGTCAATATCCAGAAGATCAGATGTAAATTCAAATTATTAATTAGGCGCTTTCTAGCGCCTTTTTTTATTGCGTGAGATTTCTTATGAATGCAGTAGTAGGCGCAAAAAAGGGAAGTAAAAAACAACGGCAACCCGTAATTTCTCCAGATTCTGCACAGTCGAAAACATATATTAAAGTCCTTTATGGATTAGCTGAAGGAGAAATTGAGGGGCTAGCAAATGGCCTCCAGTCAATTTATTTAGAAGAAACTCCACTTCAAAATGCAGACGGAAGTTTTAACTTTGAAAATGTAAAAGTTGATTTTCGAAGAGGAACTAATGATCAGGAATACATTGAGGGCTTTCCAGCAGTTGAAAGTGAAACCGCCATCGATGTGGAGTTGAAGTCCGAAACGCCATGGGTCCGCGCTTTTAGTAATCTTGATCTTGATGCGGTTCGCTTACGCTTGAAATGGGGGCCATTACGAAGTCAAGATGCCACAAATGGTGATGTATCAGGTGTAACAATTGAATATGCAATTGACTTACAGACTGACGGGGGAATCTGGACTGAAGTTCTAAAAACAAAGATTTCAGATAAAACATCTGCTAATTACGAACGAGCACACCGCATTGATTTGCCTCGAGCTGATTCTGGATGGCTAGTTCGTGTGCGCCGTCTTACTCCTAATTCTACTTCTGAATTTATCAGCGACAAGATGTATATTTCCGCTGTAACCGAAGTTATTGATGCAAAATTAAGTTACCCCAATACAGCATTATTGGGCCTTCAATATGATGCTGAAACTTTTGGAAACGTTGCCAAAATTGCAGCAGATACAAAGGGAAGAATTCTAAAAGTTCCTACAAACTATAATCCCATTACTCGCCAGTATGTGGGTATATGGGATGGTACTTTCAAAGAAACTTATTCTAATAATCCCGCGTGGATTTATTACGATATATGCACTGCTGACCGTTATGCTTTGGGTGACCGCTTAACCCCATTCATGGTTGATAAATGGTCTTTATATCGCTTGGCACAATACTGTGACCAAATGGTGCCAGATGGACTTGGCGGACAGGAACCACGCTTTACTTGTAATGTTTATCTTCAGAGTGCTGAAGGCGCTTTTGAGATTTTAACAAAGCTAGCTGGTGTATTTCGTGCGATAACATTCTGGGATGGGATGAGCATTATTTGTGATGCGGATATTCCACAAGATACTTATTTCACATATACGCGTGCCAATGTCATTGATGGTAATTTTGAGTACGCGGGAACCCGTGCTCGAGATAGACATAATGTCGTTAAAGTTGCGTGGGATAATCCTGCGAATCACTATAAAACAGAATATGAATTTGTTCGCGATGAAAAGGCGATTACTGAAGCTGGCCAAGTTCGTATCTTAGAAATTGATGCTTGGGGATGTACTTCACGTGGACAAGCGCAGCGAGCAGGTTGGTGGGCTTTAAAGTCTGAGCAGTTAGAAACCCGAACCGTTAGTTTCAAAGTTGGTCTTGATGGACATATTCCTTTACCTGGCAAAGTGATTGAAATTGCAGATCCTCTATTTGCTGGTCGAGCAAACGGTGGACGTGTTTCTAAAATCTCTGCAGATCGTAAAAGCATTACGCTTGATCGTGACGATGTTGTTGCAGTTGCCGGTGACAGACTTATTATTAATGGCGAGGATGGAAAGGCTCAAGCGCGTATTGTTCAATCTATCTCTGGTCGAGTTGTTAATGTTACTCATGAGTTTGATGCTATTGCTACTCAAAATGTGTGGGTGATGGATGCTCAAGACTTAGCAACAATGAAGTTTCGAGTGATCTCGATTACTCAAGACGAAATTCATCAATTTTCAGTAACTGCACTTCAATATAATCCAGCCAAGTTTGATGCCATTGACAAGGGTGCTTATTTTGATGAGGTTCCGATTTCGATTGTGAACCCAACAATTCAGGATCCTGTAAGTGATATCGTAATTACTAGTGAAAGCCGTATTGATCAGGGGATCAATGTGGCGACAATGATTGTGTCTTGGGCGCAGGCTAAGGGCGCGGTTAAATATCAAGTTGAGTGGCGTAAAGATGACGGTAGTTGGATCAAGCTGCCAATTATCGGTAATAATTCAGTAGAAGTTCCTGGTATTTATGCCGGTCAATATCAAGCACGTGTAACTGCGATTTCAGCATTTGAGATCGCTTCTTTACCTGTTTATTCAACTTTGACTGAACTTTCTGGAAAGCAAGGTTTACCGCCAAAATTGGCATTTATCCAAGCGACAGGAATCTTATTTGGTATAAAACTTAACTGGGGCTTTCCTGCAACTGGTGCTCTAGATACAGCTTATACCGAGATTCAAGTTTCTCCGGATGGTACCAGCAACATTGCTCAATTGGGCTTATTCGCTTATCCAACGACGACTCATACGATTCAAGGCTTGCAGTCAAATCTGACTCAATTTTATCGTGGCCGCTTGATCGACAGGATCGGGAATATAGGACCTTGGTCGGACTGGACTCATGCGACAACTTCTGCCGATGCTACAGACGTTCTTGAGCTTTTAAATGATCAAATCAGTGAGTCTCAGCTCAACCAGGATCTTAAAACCAAGATTGATCATATTGAGACTATTGATGCTGAAATAGGTCCACTTAAGCAAGATATTCAGAATACGAAAGATCGGATTACACAAGAAGTCATTGATCGTCAAAACGCTATTCAGCAAGCTTCAGATGGCCTTTCACAGCAAATTATTGATGGTGATGAAAGTGTTCTTGAAGTTGTGGAAACGGTCAAGAAATCAAGTGATGATGGTCTTGCGGCGGTTCAGGAAGATATTCGTGTTGTTGCAGATGATCTTTCATTAGTTGCTGAAAAAACAGATGGTGTGTATGCACAACTGAATCCTGCATTGATTGGCTCTGAATCAGATCTAATTGGTAACGATCAAGGTTTTGCTGGCACATGGTCTGTTCAATCGGCAATGATCGAAGGGGATTTAGCACTTAGTAAGCGTATTGATACAACGGCAGTTGAGTTAAATAACTTACAGGCTTATGCACAACGAGAAGTACAAGCGCGAATTGAAGGCGATAAAGTAACTGTTCAAAAGATTGATACGTATATCGCAAGCAATGATAGTGCTCTTGCAACTGTACGCCAGTCGGCACAGGTAGCAGTTGAGCAGGCATCGGCAAATGCCGAAGCGATTGATTCCATTAATCTTGAGCTTGACGATAAAGCTTCAACTGGTGCACTTGAGCAAGTTAAGTCTGATATTAAGAATGTAGATGACAAAGTTATTGCCCAAACTACAAGGATTGATGGAGTTTACGCGCAAATCAATCCTCCGTTGATCGGGTCAGAATCTGACTTAATCGGAAATGAAGGAGGTTATGCAGGCGTATGGACCGAGCAATCTGCTCGTATCGAAGGTGATTTGGCTCAAGCTAAACTTACTGAACAGCTTTCTGCTCAGATGAATGAGAACAATGCCGTATTCAAGCGCCAGCTCGAGGCAAATTCAAGTGCTATTTCTTCAACGATAAAAGTAACGGAAACGTTGCAAACTAAAGTCGGTAAGAATAGTTCGTCTATTCAAAATGTCAGTGAAAGTGTAGATGGCATCTATGCTCAGCAGTTTATCAAGTTCGATGTAAATGGTCATGTTTCAGGCCATGGATCAATGAATGATGGAACTACTTCAACTTTCATTTTTAACTATGACCGTATTCAATTTGGTACTCCAGTGGGTATAGATGGTATTGAGCCAAAACCCTTAATGACATTGCAAAATAAGCCTGTGACTTTGCCAAACGGTACTGTTATTCCGCGTGGTTTGTATGTCGATAATGGTAGTTTTGGATATATCAATGCTAATCGAATTTGGGCAGAAAACTTAAGTGTTATCACTGCAAATCTTGGCACTTTTACCTCACTTGCAGATGAAAACAAACCTAACGGTGCTAGAACTGTTATTAGCGGCAAAAAGATTGAAGTCTATGACGAATTGAATCAAGTCCGAGTAAAAATCGGTATTTTCTAAGGAGAAAAGTTAGTGGATGCTCAGTTCTTGGCTTCTATTGATGGAGCTCAATTAATACCATTCAAGCAAACCTTGCCAATTTCTCATATGGTTGGAGAGGTTATAAATCCAACAGATATTAACTCTTATCAAGATAGCGCTTCATGGCAATTTACCATTCCTGATGGTCTTGCCAAGCCTATTTTGATTGGTGAGATAAAAGGGTGCCGATGTGCCTTTGAGCAAATTTCTACTTCACCTAATACTTGGAGATTTCAAGCTATGGGTTTGTGGTTTCGACATAAACAGTATTCATATTTAGATCAAAAACAGTGGAAAGAACCCATGATTCCAGCAGGATTTAAAATTCGTTATGGTGGATATCGTGGCTAGTTATTTTGAACTTAAAAACGATAACTTCAATGTTGTTATTGATGATACATATAACTCAGCTAAGTTCTTAGGAAAGTATGACGTAACTTTAAATACTTTTATTGATCGTAATACTAGTTCTTATTATGTGGAAGGATCCGATTATACATGGTCGGGTACCGTTACAGCAGCGACAGGCAATACTTTAAGAGAGCTAGGTTTTGACTATGATGAACCAGGTGATGCTGACTATGAAAAATTCTTAGCTAGTTTAAATAGTCAAATTCTTTCTTTTGCTCGGACGCTTTCAGGGCGTCCAATTCGATCAAATTCAATATTAACTAGAATTAATGGTGTATGGAGGTTCAACTTCAATCTCTTTGGTTACCAGCAAGGAGATGTAGGAACAGTTGTAAGCTATACCATTGCTAAAATGATGCCGAGTAAATTTGGCCTACAGGTTTTTAATGCTGAAGGTACCTTAGTATTTGATGCTCTTAAAGGATATTTGCAATTGGCAGGAATCATGACCGGAGGAGTAAACACCTATAATAATCCCGCCGCTACTTATACGATTACTTTGCCTGAGCAGTTATCAAGTGAATATTTGTACATATCTGATACCTTATCTTACCCATGGCGGTGCGGAATGAAATTTTCAGGAGGTGGAGTTACTTATGGTGAAGCAAACTTTTATCCAGTAATGTCTTTTCCAAGCCTAAATACTATCGAAGTTAAACTTGTCCAATGGGGGAATATACCAGGAACAACTGGCGCAAGAAGCTTTAATTATTTTTATGAGGCAGTTATTTATTGCCCATATCCCAAAAATTTCTACACAGGTAAACAGTAATTCAAGACTAAATCTAATTTTTTGAACTTTATAGCACCCATTTGGGTGCTTTTTTATTGTTGCTCCAATGATGGATTGGACAACGAAAGACTACCGCTTCCTAGCGGTCTTTTTATTTCTGGAGATATCAATGGAACCAGTTTCCACTAGCGGCTTAACAGCAATTTTAAAATTTTACGGTGCAGCAATTATGGTGACTTTAGCAGTTGCTTTAGTTGCAGCAGTTGTATTGATGACTCGTATGCCGCGCTCACCTCAAGAGTGGGCAGTTGGTTTGATCTGTACGGTTGTATCAAGTTTGGCTGGCGGCTCATTCATTATTGTGAAGTGGGGACTTCATGAATGGGTTACTGATGTATGGGGGATGATTGCTCTAGGTGGGTTCTTCTTTGTTTGTGGTTTACCCGGTTGGGCTTTAGTCCGTTGGATTTTTAATTTTATAGATAAACAGGAAGGTAAAACGATCGTTGAAGTGATCAAAGAGTTTAAGAATGCCAGAAAAGACATTGAAAACAGCTAATGCCGCCTTCGGGCGGTTTTTTATTACCTAAGGAAAAGTTAAATGAACATTGAACAATATCTTGACGAACTCATTAAGCGTGAAGGCGGGTATGTAAATAATCCCGCAGATCGGGGTGGTGCAACCAAATACGGTATTACTCAATCTGTAGCTCGTGAAAACGGCTATAGAGGCAATATGAAAGATTTACCTCTTGATGTGGCCAAAGTAATTTATCGGAAACAGTACTGGATAGAACCACGTTTTGATCAGGTGAATACTCTTAGCTCTGCTGTAGCTGAAGAACTTTTAGATACTGGTGTGAACTGTGGTATCAACTTTGCAAAACCACTTTTACAGCGTGCTTTGAACTTGCTTAACAACCAAGGTAAAGCTGGGTACGCCGATTTGAAGGTTGATGGTGTTTATGGTTCTAACACTTTAGGAGCTTTAAAAACCTATCTAGCCAAACGTGGGAAAGAAGGTGAGAAGGTTCTAGTGCGAGTGCTCAACATTATGCAAGGCCAGCGTTACATTGAAATCTGTGAGCGTAATAAAAGCCAAGAGCAGTTTTTCTATGGCTGGATCGCTAATCGGGTTGTTATATGAAAGTCTTTCATTGCAGACGTTCAAAGATAGCTTTGACAATCACAGTGCTGTGCATTCTATTATCAGGATGCACAGCTCATACGATCAATAGCAATGTGAGTGTAGGTATTTGTGTGAAAGCTCTCTGAGGAGGGCTTTAAAATTATATAGTTGGCTGTTTGTGGTAAGATGACTGTTTTCCAATATGTATACTAAGGGTAGAAATTAACTCGCTTTCCCATAGTTTAAAAGTTGGAATTTTATCTACAATCTTTTTATGCATTGAATGTTCCCGTAACATATTACTTTTAAATTCAGTTTTATTTCTAACGTTAAATAATTCCCTGAATTTTGATAATCCCATATTGTTACTTTTCATAATCTCATCTTCAAAATCTGCATCTTGCTGTAAAAGTTTTAATTTAAATCCTGATCTTTCTAAATAGGTTAAATTTTGAAGAAAGTTTGTTAGCTTTGCTGGATCATTTTTTAATACATCAGTATCAAAGACTATATAAAGAAAAAGTTTTTTCTTGTTACCTGATAGTCTTATAGTTCTTGCTTTTAATTTATTTAAGGGTAGTTCGCACAAATCTACTTTCTCAGCTTTACCTAACAATGGAGATGACTTAATAAAAGTCATCTCACATTCTCCTTCAACCCAATATAGATTAATATCATTCTTCATAATATTAATCTTCCATCATAAGTTCATCAATTAAATATGTATCTGGTAAAGTGCATAACACATCATTTTTTACATAATTAATAATGGACCTATCATTTTTATTAAAATGATCTTCAGCTTTAATGAAAACTGAATTGTGATTACTATCTCGTTTTATAAATAAATAACTGTGGATAGGTAAATTCATATCTAAAATATCATAATTATGAGTAGTATAGAAAAATTGACTATATTTATTCATCTTTTCTATGATTAAAGCAATAATAGCTCTTTCAATTTCTGATTGAACATGAGACATACCTTCATCTAAAAAGAATGTGCAACCATTTACACCTTTAGTTTTCGTTATACTAGATATAAAACTGGCTATTTTTGTAGCTTCATATGTTCCTAACGAAAGTAAATGTCTTTTATCAGTAGCAATTTTCCCATCATTGCTTATATAAATCTTATCTTTATTATGAAAATTAATAAAAAATCCATTTGTTTCATTTTCACCTTTTTCGATTGCTTCATTGATAGATGTAATACTTGGGTCAAAAGTTTTCAAAACAGCACTAAGAATTTCTTTATTGTATGATTCTCTAAATTTCAACTTATAATCATCTGATAAATCATTATAAAGAAAACTCCAGCCAGAACTGTGATCTAAATTTGAAAATTTGAATAGAGCATCTTTAAACTCATTACTAGAGTACTCATAGTCATAATTACTTATATAGTGTGTATCTCTACCCTTTAAAATAGAATTACAATCCAATTTTTCTAATAATTCTCTCAACTTGATGATATTGTCAGATTTTTTAATTTCAATAGCTTTATATGTGAAATGAAATCCTACTCTTTCATCTTCTTTTAAGAAAACTACCTTGGCTTTTAAATGATGGATATGACTATAATAATTATCCATTATTACAGGATCTGAGTTAGGTATTTTATCTATAAACTCTATGGTGAAATCTAACTCATTTTTATCAGGATGCATTCCTTCCTTAAAAAAGGAATTTAAATTTTTTTTATTAAGAAAAGCTCTAATAGCAAGTATGATTTTAGCTAAAGAAGTTTTACCACTGGCATTAGCTCCAGTTAATATTACTACTCGCTTGTATCTTATATTTTCGAAATTAGGTAAATACTCATATGAAATTGTTGAGTCATTAATCTTTCTTGAATAAGTTAAATCAAGTTCACAATCAACAAAGCTATACCAGTTATTAACATATAGTTTAGTGATGATCATTTTGTTAAATTCCACTTTTTGGAAGATAGAATTATACACTATTTGTGTATAAAAAAGTTCATTTCTTTTTGTAAAAGTATAAGTTTATATCAATGAAAATTATATCTTTATCAATACTTTATATTTAATTTTTATTTAGTCATTGTATCACTTATTTTTCTTCTGTTTTTTATCATTGACAATTGATACCTAACCCAAGCATCTGAAACTTGATGTCGACTTCAAAAAAAAGACGTGTAAGTAAGATTAAATGTTATTTAAGCTTATGTTTTTAATTTTTTTGTGAAAAACGTTTAGCTTAAGCACTTTTCATAATTATTCGTTTTCTACTCTTATAAGTTTTAAGTGCAAGCTACTTTAAAAATTATTTAACGATTGTTAGCTGATCCCACTTAAATGGATTTTTACTCAACTTATCCTGCGACATCGACCAGTTCCGACCCGGCACATAGCATGGACCAACACCGAGTTTTTTCTTTCCAAATTTGTTGTGCACGTTATCCAGTGCTTTCATCAATTGTTCTTTTCTCTCTATGACTTCAAAATCGGTTAATAGGTCATAAGTATGACCAGCTTTAGGTTCTAAGCCTGTTAATATGACACCGCATTTTTTATATTTGATACCTTCTTTATAAATATCAGACACCATCCTTACTGCTGCTTTTACGAAGTCCAGCGCGCTATCCGTAGGCTCAGAAAATGCGCCAGTAATAGACCTATTATAAAATGGAGCGCTTTCATCAAATGGGCTTGATTGAACAAATACAAGTAGACAACCACATAGCGACTCTTCATCACGTAACCGCTTACATGCTTCTTGTGCATGCATGGCTATTGCTTCTTGTAGGTCAATAAGTTCGGTAACTTTCGCACCAAAAGAACATGACTTAATAATTTGCTTTTTAGATGGCGGAGTGTCTTCAATCTCAATACATGAGATGCCTTGTAGCTCGTTAATAGTACGAGCCATAACAATAGAAAAGCGTTTTCGCATTTCACGTGGTTCAGCACAAGCTAGATCAAGCACTGTATTAATTCCCAGGCTTTGCAACTTTTTTGCATGTTTACTGCCGACCCCCCAGACTTCACTCACATCTATTTGAGCAAAGTAATATTCTTTATTGCACGGATCCATGTTTACGAGATCGCAAACGCCGTTAAAGCCTTGATTTTTCTTAGCTATATGATTGGATATCTTTGCCTCCGTCTTGCTGCGACCAATACCTACGCACACGGGCAAACCAATCCATTTCCAAATCTTCGCTCGCATATCGTGACCGACTTTTTCTAAATCAAAGTTTTTCTCATAAGCGGTGAAATCAACAAAACATTCGTCTATAGAGTAAGGTTCAACTTCTTCATCAGTAACGTAAGATGCAAGAATCGTATGAAAGCGCCGTGACATTTCTGCATACATTGCATAATTACTAGAAAGTACGATTACGTTATGCTGCTGAACAATGTCTTTGATCTGAAATAGTGGCACACCCATTTTTATGTTTAGAGCTTTTGACTCATTGCTACGTGCCACGGCGCACCCATCGTTATTTGACAAAACAATAACCGGTCTATCATTCAAAGACGGATCAAAGACTCGCTCACATGAAACGTACATGTTATTTACATCGATGAGAAAAAATACTTTGTTCTCATGTTTCATGACTTAATGCCGTGTCATTTTAATGATATGAGTGACAACGCCCCAGATAATCAGTTCTTGGCCGTCCGCTAAATAAATATTTTTATATTCAGGATTTTCAGCTTTAAGCCATTGACCTTTTTCATCGATCATTAAACGTTTAACTGTGAATTCATTGTCAATTAGTGCAATAACGATATCGCCGTGCTTTGCATCAAGACTACGATCCACAATCAATTCATCATCAATATCTATACCCGCATTGAGCATTGATAGTGATGCAACTTTGACAATAAACGTTGAAGTTGCATTTTTGATTAAGTGCTCATTCATATCGAGCGCTTTATCGATGTAATCTTGAGCCGGAGAGGGGAAACCTGCATTGATTTTTTCTAATGCGTAAGGGATGAGTAGATGAGTTGATGGTACAACTTGTTTGATAGATAAGGCCTCAGATAAAACAATACCTTGTGTAAGATAAGGCTTTATCTGAATGATGGACGGTACAATTTCGCTCATGTGCTTCCCCTAACTTGAATATGTAACATATTCAAGATGATATTCTAGAGATGAGCATAAATTCAAATTTAAAAAGCTGTGGATAAACAAGTAGAAGTCAAAAATTGACGCAGTATCTGGCGCATTTGGTCGGAAATTCTGCAATTCTAAAAGGGTAAACCCTAATTATTGGTTAGAGACTTTAATTTATCCAACCACTTTGCATATGCTTCTGTTTGCTGAGGTAAATATTCATAATAATCATAAGTACCTTGTTCACCAGACATTACATGACCAATCATGAGTTGTGCAACATCACGCGATGTAAATGCACTGAAATTAGTACGAGCAGTTCTTCGTAGATCATGAAGCGACCAATGTTTCATGTGATAATCATGATGTCTTCTAAGGCGTTCCATTACATAACCAGGCAATGAATTTGAAGAACCATGGCTCATAGGGGTTGCTTCACTGTCATTAGTTAAGAAGTACTCACAAGTGCTGTATTCAAAAGCCTCGACAATTAATGCCTCCATTTCAGGCAAAATAGGGCGAATGATTTCACGACCAGTTTTCTTGCCGGTCTTATTGTTTACTACAGGAACAATCCAGACCTTTCTATTTAAATCGAAATCAGTCTTTTTGGCTTTTCTGAGTTCGCCATTTCTACAACCAAACATTAAACATAGTTTTAAGAAAATTTTGTTTTTAGGCAAAATGTTTGATTCTTCAATAGCCAGCCATACCATTTTAATTTCTTCATCAGAAAGAAATCTGGTACCTCTATTTCGTTCAATTCCTAGATCTTCTTTAGCATAGATATCGGATAAGACATTCACTTCAAGCAATTGTCTCTTTTTAGCCCACTTAAGGACCTGTTTTGCATTCGTTAATACCCGATCTGCGATCGAAGGTACATCATCAGCTAATTCTTCAAGTAAGGCCAACCATTGTTGCAGAGTAATGCGGTCAACTGGTAAATCACCAATTTCAGGGATGACATGTTGTTCAAAGGTGTTTTTAATTTGCTGTGCAGAAGTCTTTTTCTTTAGACAATAACTTTCATACCAGTCATTAAAGACATCTTCAAATGTGCTTGCATCGATATATTTTTGCTGCTGTACCCGAACCTCAACTTTAGGATTCATTCCCTTATCTAATAGTGAACGCATTTCACTAGCTTTTATACGTGCATCTTTGAGAGAAATATGAGGGTAGGTGCCAAGGTCTAAACGTTCAGCTTTACCAGCAAAACGATATCTAAGCTGAAAAACTATTTTACCTTTAGGTGAGACTCGAACACTCATTGAGTCTCGATCTGCTATTTCTTCAACCTTATCACGTGCCTTGCCGTTATTAGCTTTCAGCCACACTTCAGTTAAAGCCATAGTCCACCTGTGTACATAATTTTAGTTGAGCGAGAGGTAAGTGCAAATATGTACACCAATGTGTACATAATTAATGAGACTTATTCTGTCCTAAAATGTCTTAGTATGTCTATATTAAAAACGAGGGAAATATTGAGAAATAAGGCTTTTATTATTGTTTTTGTCTTAGTGTGTCTTAGAGTGGCTAAATGGCATTAATTCTTTTGAACGATTAATGCCATAGTTGTTCCATATAAGCCATGACCCTGAGAGGCTTTTCAGGGTCAGTTACACAAAAAGTGAAGTCTTATTTTTGTTCAAGCCATGCAGGCAATGCTGCGATCACTTGTCCAAACTTCTCGTTAAGTGGCGCGCCACCTTGTGCTAAGTCAGGTTTACCACCACCTTTACCACCTAGTTCAGTTGCTAGATGTTTGATGATGTCACCTGCTTTTAGATTTGCAGTGTATTGTGACGCGACTGATGCAAGCAGGCTGACTTTGTCACCCTCTACACCTGCTAACACAATCACTGCGTTCTCTAATTTTGATTTTACACTGTCATGTAAGTTGCGAAGCGCTTTGGCATCAACCCCTTGAACAGTAGTAATAAGCGTTTGACGACCAGCAATGGTTTGAACTTGGTCAATCAAATCAGCCGCTTGGAAGTTTGCCAATTTCTGGTTGAGCTGTTCAATCTGCTTTTGTAATGCAGAAACCAATTCTACATTGGCTTGTACACGCTCAACTGTTTGGTCTTTCTGTGCTTTTAGTAAGCTATTAATGTGCTGAATATCATGATCAGCTTTTTGTACCACTTCTAATGCTTTAGTGCCAGTCACTGCTTCAATACGACGTACACCAGCAGCTACACCACCTTCAGAAGTGATTTTGAATAAACCAATATCACCTGTACGTTTTACGTGAATACCGCCACAAAGTTCGATTGAGAAGTTTTTCTCATCAATAACTGAACCCATAGAAAGTACACGAACTTCATCGCCGTATTTTTCACCGAACAGCATCATTGCGCCTTTTGCTTTTGCTGCTTCAATGTCGAGAAGCTCAGTCGTCACTGGAGTATTGGCAATGATTTCAGCATTTACGAGACGTTCAACTTGTTGTAATTGTTCAAATGAAACAGGTTGGTCATTTGCAAAGTCAAAACGTAAGATATCACTTGCAACTAAAGAACCTTTTTGTTGTACATGAGAACCTAAAATTTGACGAAGGGCAGCATGTAACAAGTGGGTTGCTGAGTGGTTACGCGCAGTAGCTTCACGAATGTCTGCTTTAACAATCGCTTCTACATTTTGATTTGCTTTGAGGTTACCAACAGTCACAATACCTTGATGAACAAAGGCACCACCAGACTTTTTAGTGTCTTGAACTTCAAAAATACCTGTTTCATTTTTGAAGATACCAGTATCACCAATCTGACCACCACTTTCAGCATAGAAAGGAGTTTGGTTTAAAACGATAAGTGCTTCGTCGCCTTCAGAAACTTCGTCAACTTGTACGCCATCTTTATAGATCGCTACAATCTGACCTTGACCAGTTGTGTTGATATAACCGTCAAACTGAGTTTCGCCTTCGACTTTTACAATGCTGTTATAGTCAACTGCAAACTTACCAGCATCACGTGCACGTTGACGCTGTGCAGCCATTTCAACTTCAAAACCGGCTTCATCAATAATAAAGCCACGTTCACGTGCAATATCAGCCGTTAAGTCTGTCGGGAAGCCATAAGTGTCGTAAAGTTTAAATACAGTCGCACCCGGAATAGTTTTATCTTTTAACTGAGCAAGTTCACCTTCGAGAAGTTTTAAGCCTTGCTCAAGTGTTTTAGCAAACTGTTCTTCTTCACGAATTAAAGTTGCTTCAATCACATCACGACGAGCTTCTAACTCAGGGTAAGCCTGACCCATCACTTCAATTAATGGTTGCAACATTTTGTAGAAGAACGTACCTGTTGCACCAAGCTTGTTACCATGACGAACAGCACGGCGAATAATACGACGTAATACATAACCACGACCTTCATTGCTTGGGTTTACACCATCAGCAATTAAGAAGCAGCAAGAACGCGCATGGTCTGCAACGACACGTAAAGAAGGCTGACCTTCATCTTCAATACCAATAATGTTTGCAGCAGCTTTTAATAAGTGTTGGAACAGGTCAATGTCATAGTTTGAATTAACATGTTGCAATACTGCAGAAATACGCTCTAAGCCCATACCTGTATCTACAGATGGCGCTGGAAGAGGGTGAAGTACGCCATCAGCAGTACGGTTAAACTGCATGAAAACGTTATTCCAGATTTCAATGAAACGGTCGCCATCTTCTTCAGGAGAACCAGGTAAGCCACCCCAAATGTGGTCACCGTGGTCAAAGAAAATTTCAGAACATGGACCACAAGGACCTGTATCACCCATTGCCCAGAAGTTATCTGATGCGTATTTTTCGCCTTTGTTATCACCAATACGGATAATACGCTCTGGAGCTAAACCAATTTCTTTATTCCAGATGTCATAAGCTTCGTCATCTGTATGATAAACCGTTACATATAAGCGATCTTTCGGTAAAGCTAGCCATTGTTCGCTGGTTAAAAACTCCCAAGCAAACTTAAGTGCATCACGTTTGAAATAGTCACCAAATGAGAAGTTACCTAACATTTCAAAGAATGTATGGTGACGAGCTGTATAGCCGACGTTATCTAAATCGTTGTGTTTACCGCCTGCACGTACACATTTTTGTGATGTTGTTGCACGTACATAATCACGTTTTTCAAGACCTAAAAAACAGTCTTTAAACTGGTTCATCCCAGCATTTGTAAATAATAAAGTTGGGTCGTTGGCAGGAACAAGAGAACTCGATGCAACACGTGTATGCCCTTGCGTTTCAAAGTAGCGCAAAAATGCTTCACGAATTTCAGCAGATGTCATTAAACGAGTACTCACAACCAAGTCACTCCATATTTTCGAATTTGGCTAAAAGCATCACCACAAGTTTATTTGTTCACAAATCTTGCATGTGATACGGGGCTTATTTTTAAAAAACGCTAAATTGTAACGGAAAAACCCCACCGAACCAACGATTTTAGAGGGAATATCTTACAAAACTGTGATTTGGCTAAAAATCTATATTCAATTGGCCTTCACGTGTTTTACTATATGCCTTCTTTCGTTTCTGGTTTTGTAGATAAGGATAGGTCATGCAACGTATCGCCATTAATGGGTTTGGCCGGATTGGACGTAATGTTTTACGTGCATGGTTTGAAAGCCCGAAACAATTTCATTTTGAAATCGTGGCGATTAACGATATAGCAGATGTACAGACACTAGTGCATTTATTTAAATATGATTCAACTCATGGTCGTTTTAATGGCAAAGTTGACATAGCGATTGAAAATGAAAAGATTTATTTAAATATTCAATCTAACCAAAGAAATTTGAAAGTTGAAGTTTTACAGCAAAAACAGCCAGAACTTTTACCGTGGGCAAGCTTGCAAATTGATGTTGTACTCGAATGTACAGGCTTGTTCCGTTCTCATGCTGATGCAACCCGCCACTTAGAAGCTGGGGCAAAAAGAGTCATTATTGGGGCTGCACCTTTTGACCATGTCGATGCTGCAATTGTCTATGGCGTTAACCATGCCGATGTGAAAGCGTCTGATCAAATCATATCAAGTGTGTCATGTACGACACAGGCTTTAGTGCCGTTAGTAAAAATCATTGATGACGCATTTGGGATTGAAACTGCGCTCATGACAGAAATTCATGCCGTAACAGCAGATCAGTCTGTGCTTGACCATGCGCACCGTGATTTACGTCGTGCCAGAGCTTCTGGTCAAAATATTATTCCAACTACGTCTAGTGCACTGGGTGCATTAAAACGTGTAATGCCTAAAATGGAAGACCGTATTGATGGTTATTCAATTCGAGTTCCCACCATTAATGTGGCTGCCATTGATTTAACTTTTATCGCACAATCACCAATTACTGTTCATCATATTAATAAATTGTTGATTAAGGCGTCTCAAACAGATTATGCGGAAATTATGGCAGTGACTGATGAGCCACTCGTTTCAAGTGATTTTAATCATTCGCCTTATTCACTTATTGTTGATTTAACTCAAACTATGGTTGTTGGGCATCAAGCTAAAGTATTTGCTTGGTACGATAATGAATGGGGCTATGCAAATCGATTATTAGACTTGTGTGATTCTTTCTAAATTTGAAATAACTTAGGAAAGTTGTTCAGCAGTTAAGGTTGGTTAACTGGAAACAAGGTGATAGTTCAGATATTGGCCCATTCTTTGGTCGAACAAGCTCTATTAATAACTAAAGTGAATAAGAGTAAAGTATTGAATAATATTGTTAATTGTTAATCTCTTCTTTTTGACTTTAGAGTTTATTAAGAAAGATTTATGCAAATTGTCAGGTGCATGGCACAAAGTATCATGCTACACTAAGAGAAATCGGGTGTGTTCCCGATTTTTTTATGTGGGGTCGTTCCACGTTGATCAGATTTTAGGCTTGAAATATGACCATTTCAGAGACATGGTTGCTGCCTGACGGGGTAGCAGATGTATTGCCGGAACAGGCGCAAGTCATTGAAAAACTTCGCCGTGAAGCTATAGATTTCCTCTCAGTAAGAGGTTATCAACTGGTATATACACCATTTATCGAATACATCGAATCGTTGTCTTCATTATCAGAATCAAATCAAGACCTGGATTTAGTAACTTTTAAGGTGATTGATCAGCTTTCAGGCCGTTTACTCGGTATCCGTGCTGATATGACGCCTCAAGTTGCACGTATTGATGCACATGTAAGACCTGTTGAAGGGGTTGCACGTTACTGTTATGCAGGGACTGTATTACATACAAAACCACAAAATTTCAATGCGACTCGCGCACCTTTACAATTAGGTGCAGAGCTATATGGCCACGATAGTATTGAAGCTGATGTTGAAATGGTCGATGTAATGCTTGGGCTCATTGAAAATGCTTATACATTGCAAGGTGCACATTTAGACCTAGGGCATGTAGGCTTATTTCGTAGCTTAGTAAAATATGCCGGACTTTCTAAAAATGAAGAGCATGAGTTATCTGATCTTTATCAAAGAAAAGCATTACCTGAGTTAGCTGAATTTACTCAAAATTTAAATATGGGTTCAGACTTCTATGCACTTGGTCGCTATGCAAGTGATTTAGAAGCATTACAAACTCATTTAAGTACAGATATTTTAAAAGATGTTGAATTTGATGCTGCATTAAATGCGCTCAAAACTACACTTGAACAAATTAAAAACCGTTGGCCAGCACTGAATGTTGGGATTGATGTTGTCGAACTTCGCAGTTACCACTATCACACTGGTTTGATGTATGCAGTTTATGCACCGAACCGTGCTGCACCTTTAGCGCAAGGTGGCCGTTACGATGGTATTGGTGAACACTTCGGTCGTGCACGTCCTGCTACTGGTTTCAGTTGTGATTTATATGCCTTAGGTGCAAATCAGTTTGCCGAAATTGAAACTGTAGTAGCGCCTAAAGGTACTGATGCAGATTTACTTAAGGCAATTGCAAATGCACGTTTACAAGGCTTACGTGTAGTCCAATTGTTAGGTAATGATAATTTAGGTTCTATTCCTTATGCGACGCATCAGCTTGTATCGCAAAACGGTCAATGGAATATTGAAAAGATTTAAACGCCAGCAGTAAGTTTTTACTGATGGTTTCCAATTTTAACAGCATGATGTAATGAGGCTATTATGGGCAAAAATGTTGTGGTACTTGGTACCCAATGGGGCGACGAAGGTAAAGGTAAAATCGTCGACCTGCTCACAGATCAAGCGGCTGCGGTAGTACGTTATCAAGGCGGACATAACGCAGGTCATACTCTTGTCGTAGGTGGTAAAAAGACTGTATTACACCTCATTCCATCAGGTATTTTACGTGAAAACGTATTGTGCTTAATTGGTAATGGTGTGGTGCTTTCACCAGCAGCATTAATTGAAGAAATGGGAATTTTGGAAGCTGAGGGTGTTCCAGTTAAGGAACGTCTACGTATTTCTCCAAACTGTCCTCTTATTTTACCTAACCACATTGCTCTTGATCAGGCTCGTGAGAAGAAACGTGGTAACGCTAAAATCGGTACTACAGGTCGTGGTATTGGCCCTGCTTACGAAGATAAAGTAGCTCGCCGTGCAGTGCGTGTTGCTGACCTTGTTCGTGGTGGTGCAGCGTTAGAAGAAAAACTCCAAGAAATGCTTGAGTTACATAACTTCCAATTAACCCAGTTCTACGGTGTAGAAGCAGTTAAATTTGAAGACGTGTTGGCTCTTTGCAACGAATGGCGTGAAGTGCTTGCTCCGTTAGTGATTGACGTGACTAAAGTATTACATGACTACCGCAAAGAAGGTAAGCCTGTAATGTTTGAAGGCGCTCAAGGCTCACTTTTAGACATCGACCACGGTACTTACCCGTATGTGACTAGCTCAAATACAACTGCTGGTGGCGTAAGCTCTGGTTCTGGTATGGGGCCTTTACATCTTGATTATGTATTAGGTATCACTAAAGCTTATACAACACGTGTAGGTGCAGGTCCATTCCCAACAGAATTAGTTTACGATGCAGCAACTGATTCTGGTGACCCAATTGGTAAACACTTGGGTACAGTAGGTCATGAATTTGGTGCTTCTACTGGTCGTCAACGTCGTTGTGGTTGGTTTGATGCTGAAATCTTACGCCGTTCTGTAGATGTTAACTCACTTTCAGGTATTTGCTTGACTAAACTTGACGTTTTAGACGGTTTAGAAGAAGTGAAAATCTGTGTAGGTTATGAAAATACTGATTCAGGTTGTGTAGGTTCTTCTGATGCGGTTTCTTTTGAATGTTTGAAACCAATTTATGAAACTATGCCAGGTTGGAGCGAGTCAACTGTTGGTTTAACGAGCATTGACCAATTACCTGCAAATGCTTTGGCTTATGTAAAACGTATTGAACAATTAATCGAATGTCCGATTGATATCGTTTCAACTGGTCCAGACCGTGCAGAAACAATTGTTTTACGTCACCCATTCTCTGCTTAATTTGCAAAGATGATAAAAGCCTCCTGAAAAAGGGGGCTTTTTTATATCCGACTAAAGTGCAGTTTCTGTTTTGTCTAATTCAGATTAAAACAGAAATATAAGTGATGTCATGGATGATGAACTAAAATGAAATTGCAACCCACTATTTCAAAAACCATTTTTTATTCTTTTTTGTTTGCGATCGGTGGTTCGCCAACGTTAGCTATGCTAGTCATTTATGGCCAAAATTATAACCCTGACTTCTTCATGACAGCATTTATGAGTCTTTCTGTTTTGATTGCTTGTGTCTTAATCCCGGTCGTTTTTATACAAAACAGTTATCTCTTATGGAAAAGGACAAGTCCCTCTCTTGAAGAGAAAGTTAAGCCTTTAAGCCATGTCTATCTTGTCCTAAATATAATATGTTTACTGTTCTGGATTTATTTGATGACTTTATCTGCTTGATCGTTACATAAATACTATGATCGTGAAGAAATGAGAGATTCAAAGCTTATGTGCTATTTCTTATAATAAGTGCAAAAGAATAAACAGTTTTTTTAAGATTTAGGTGACCCATGTTGATGAATAAGAAACTTTTTTTAAGCTTGTGTGCTGCAGGTGTTGTAACAATCTCTGGTTGCGCAACAATGGCTGACATGGCTGGTGCAGATACAGCAACATTAAATGCGCAGTCTGCACAAGGTTTTACTAAAATGGTGCAGGAAGCACGTGCTAAAGGGACTTTAGATACAAGTTCAAGTACCTATAGCCGTATTAATGCTGTTTTCAACCGTTTAAAACCTTATGCTGATCAAGTAAATCAAACAGGGCAGCCATTTAGCTGGCAGTTGGCTGTACTGAAATCAGATACTGTTAACGCCTACGTTGCACCAGGTGGTAAGGTCGTGTTCTACACAGGTATTGTGAATAAGCTCAACCTAACGGATGCTGAAATTGCAGCTGTTATGGGCCACGAAATGACGCACGCTTTAGAAGAGCATGCTAAAAGTAAAATTGGCGCACAGGCTTTAACTGATTTGGCATTAAATATTGGCTTAAGCTATGCAGGTGGCGGTAACGTTAACCAATTAGGTGCGGCTGCTGCACAACTAGGTTCGCAAGTAGGGGTGGGCTTACCATATTCGCGTAGTTTAGAGAGCCGTGCTGACCAAGGGGGCTTAATGTTAATGGCACGTGCAGGTTATAACCCAAATGCTGCTATTACCCTCTGGGAAAAAATGAACAAACTTGAAGGTGCTGGTGGTTCATCTTTCTTGTCTACTCACCCATCTAACGCTCAGCGTATTAATGATATGCGTAAAAACTTACCTGCAGCATTAGCTATTTATAATGGCCGTAGATAAGTTTTAAAACTTTAATATAAGTATAAAAACGGATGCTTAAGCATCCGTTTTTTTGTTTTTAAGGGGCAGGATTAGGCTGTTGTACATGAATAGCTTCTATGCCTTGTAAAATTTCTGGTGAAAGCTCAATTTCAAAAGCCTGAATATTCTCTTTGAGCTGATCTAAGCTAGTCGCACCAATAATTGTACTCGTCACAAAGAATTGCTGTTTAATAAAGGCTAGAGCCAATTGAGTCAGGCTTAAACCATGCTTTTCAGCGAGCTGTGCATATTGTTCCGTTGCCCATTCACTTTGTGGATTGCTATAGCGACTAAAGCGTGGAAATAGAGTAACGCGAGCATTCGCAGGACGTGCCCCATTTCTAAACTTACCAGTTAAGTAACCAAAAGCAAGAGGAGAGTATGCAAGTAATCCTACACCTTCATATTTAGCAATCTCAGACATACCGATTTCATAAGTACGATTAAGCAGGCTATAGGGGTTTTGCACACTCACAAATTTACTTACACCTAAATTTTCAGCAAGCTGTAAAAACTTCATAGTGCCCCAAGGCGTTTCATTAGATAAGCCGATATAACGAATACGTCCTCGATTAATCTCTTTTTGAAGAGCAAGTAATGTCTCTTCTAAAGGCGTAGTGTTGTAATTATTGTGGGCCTGCTGATTACCATAAGCGAGCGTGCCAAAAAAGTTGGTATGACGTTCTGGCCAGTGTAATTGGTAGAGATCAATATAGTCTGTTTGGAGGCGTTTAAGAGAACCATCAATCGCTTGTGAAATATGTTCACTATTAAACTTGGTATGACCTTCTCGAATATGAGTTCCACCAAAGCCAGGACCTGCAATTTTTGAAGCAAGGAATACTTTGTCACGTTGACCATGTTGTGCAAACCAATTGCCTAAAATGGTTTCAGTCGCACCATATGTTTCTGGTTTAGGGGGTACGGAATACATCTCTGCTGTATCCCAAAAATATAAACCGTGCTCTAAAGCGTAATTGAGTTGTTCGAAAGCTTCTTGTTGAGTGTTTTGCTCACCAAATGTCATAGTACCTAAGCAAATTTCTGGAAGGTTAATGCCAGTGTGACCAAGTGGTTTGAATTGCATACTGCGAAATCCTTGAGAAATTTTAAGTTAGCCTAACGGAAAATATGTATTCAACTTAAATCATAAAAATAGAATAGTTTGTAAGCTTTATGTATTAACTCATTGTTGCATATAAAAAAAGCAAACCGAAGTTTGCTCTTTATTAAATCATTACGAATAATTATTCTTCGTCATCATAGTCTTCGTCAGTGACAGGAGTTTCTTCTAATGATGCATCAAAAATAAGAATAGCCTTACCATCTGTCTGGATCATACCTTGATCTTCTAAGGTCTTTAATACACGGCCAACCATTTCTCGTGAACAACCGACAATACGTCCAATTTCTTGACGGGTAATACGAATTTGACGACCATTCGGCAAGATCATTGCCTCTGGTTGTGAAGATAAGTCGATTAAGCAACGCGCAATACGACCAGACACATCAATGAAGGCAAGGTCAGTCATTTTACGAGTTGTATTTTTTAAACGACGAACAAGTTGCGCGAAAACGGCATAGCTGAGATCTGGATACTGTTTGCTCAGTTCATGGAAGTTGTCATATGAAATTTCTGCAATTTCACAGACATCACGGGTACGAACTTCAGCTGTACGTTGAGGGTTCGGTTCGAAAAGCCCCATTTCCCCAAAGAAGTCACCAGGATTCAAATATGCCACAACAATTTCACGCTCATCATCTTCACGTAAAATAATTGAAACTGAGCCTTTTAAAATTAAATATAAAGATTTTGACTCTGTTCCGGCATCAACAATTGTGGTTCGTTTTGGATATCTGTTGATGTGAGCACGCTTTAACAATGCTTTAACGGATTCAGGTAGTTGCCCCGGAGATAAAGCATCTGTGCTGAGTTGTGAAAAATTTGAAGTCATGCTTGATATGTTCCGAATAGGGTAAACAATTCACACAAGCTCGAGATGAGCTATTACACAGAAGAGATGAAATTCCTTATCAACTCATTTTATGTTAGTGTACAAAACAAGGGCCTGTTGACATTTCACAGATGGTTGCGACATAAGACGATTTTTCTAGACGTTACGAAGCAAGAACTATGGAATTTAGTCATTCTAAATAAATAGAGCTTAACAACGAAACGCACAAAAAAATCTGGTCTTGCGCTGCACCTAAGATGCTTAAATCGCACCTCAGATTTTGGCTGAAATTTAACAAACTTTTTTACAAAACGGGACAAAGGATTGCCCTTGTCTGTGTTTTGCGTTTTTATTTGGATTAATTTTTAGCTATTACGCAATCCATAGATGAAATGTCAACAGACCCTGCTTAAATTTATAATTTTTTTTGGGTAGTTGCAATGCAAACAAGTGTACATTGGCTAGAGAATGTTGCTTTTGAAGCGAAATCAGAGAGTGGTCATAGTGTAGTGATGGATGGCTCACCTGAGTATGGTGGCGAAAACCGTGGACCACGTCCTATGGAATTGATATTAATGGGACTTGGTGGGTGTGCTTCGTTTGATATTGTGACTATTTTAAAAAAATCTCGTCAAGATGTGACGAATGTCGTATGTCAGCTTAAAGCTGAGCGAGCAGATGCAATTCCAGCTGTTTTCACCAAGATCCATTTACACTTTGTAGTGACAGGTAAAGCCGTAAAAGAAAAACAGGTTGCAAAAGCAGTAGAGCTATCAGCTGAAAAATATTGTTCAGCAAGTAAAATGCTTTCTGATGGTGGCGTAGAAATTACCCACGATTTTGAGATTATTGAAGCTGCATAATTTTATATGAATAGCTGAAAAGAAAAGCTAACAGTCATGTTGGCTTTTTTTATGATAAGAACAATTCAAAAAATAAAAGGAGAATGTTGGGTGAATATCCGTTTAGCTCAATCAAAAGATACCGAATTTATATGTCACTTACTGAAACAAATGGGATATTCACAGCCATTAAGATTGATTGAGGAACAATTCCAAAGATTAAGTAAAGATTCTAACGCAATTACATTGGTCGCAGCTGACGATTTAAATGTATATGGAGTTTTATCACTTTATTTTATTCCGCAAATTGCCTTAAAAGGGGACTTTGCCAAAATATGTTATTTGTATGTTGACGAGAATATGCGTAGTAAAGGAGTGGGGCATTTGCTTGTACAAGAAGCAGAACGGTTGGCAAGGGAACGTGGTTGTGACCGGATGGAACTGCACTCAGGATTGCAAAGGCCTTTAGCGCATCAATTTTACCTAAGAGAAGGTTATGTCGAGGCGCCAAAGTACTTTCGTAAAGCTTTAAATTAATGAGCTGGGTTTAGAAAAAGTTGAGGGTCTACCCGAGCATTGTTAAGGCTCATTCCCCAATGTAAATGTGGCCCTGTTACACGGCCTGTTTTACCGACTAAGCCGAGTACTTCACCTTGATGGATACGCTGGCCCTTTTCTACTTTTATCTCGCTTAAATGGCAAAACATGCTAATTAAACCTTGGCCGTGATCAATTAATACAGTTTGTCCATTAAAGAAATAGTGTCCTGTTTGAACGACTACACCATCTGCTGGAGCAACTACTTTTTGACCTATTGGTGCTGGAATATCCAGACCTGAATGAGGTGCACGTTCTTCACCATTGAAGAAACGTTTTCTTCCAAAAGAGTTGGTAAATTTTCCCGAAGTTGGACGTATAAATTTAGGCAAGCTTTGCCATGAACTTGTTGTGAAAGAACTATAAACCTCATTTTGTTCTTTCGCTTCTTGAGCATAGCGGTCTAATTGACTTTGGTTGGGGTTCACATAGTCTTGATTGGTAACTTTAATCCTTTGCTCAGCATAAGGATAAGACTTAACTTCTATTTGAATAGGCGCTTTATTGGTATCAAGCTGAATGCTGCCGAGTGGTGTAGATAATGGAATACCTACTACAGCATAACGTTGATGGCCTTCTTGACTGATTAAAACGGGTTTGTGTTGAAAAGTGACTTGAGTAATATCGGTCGATAATGAAACGACTGCAATTCCACCGGATCTTCTTGAGTCTTGGGGTAACTCTGCTATTGCTAGAGTCGAGCTAAAAAGACAAGTTGTTAATATAATATGTTTTAAACGCATTTTAATTTCAAAAACAGGATGGAATTAGCCTAATAAATTAATTCCTATTTTTGGAATTCTCAATGAAGACTTTGTGAAAAGAGTGGAACAGACGAAACCAAATATAAATATTTAAGCGATTTAATAAAATGTAGCTGAAGTGTACTTGAAATATATACAAAACAAACCCATATTATAATCGAGTTTTACTCATAGTATTTTTTATAAGATCATGAAAAATATATAAAAAATTATTTGAAATCCGAAAAAGTGTTCCCATCTATTACACAAGTACGAATTTGTTGTGAGGAATAACAAGAATGCGATTTGAAAAATTTACGAACCGCTTGCAGCAAGCCCTCTCAGATGCTCAATCCTTAGCAATGGGTAAAGACCATACGGCTATAGCAGGTATTCATATTTTGAGTACTTTATTGGAAGAGCCGTCTAATATTAGTTTGTTGCAACAAGCAGGTGCACGGTTACCTGAACTTAAACAAAAGCTAGAGCAGGCTTTAAAAGATGCTCCGACTATTGCTAACCCGACGGGTGATGTCAATTTAAACCCTGAAGCAGTTAAAGCACTTAATTTGGCAGATCGATATGCGCAAAAAGCTGGCGATGAATTTTTGTCGACTGACTGGGTTTTATTGGGCTTAGCAGAAACTGGCGAAACAAAAAATATTTTAAGTGCCGTAGGTGTAACTCCCGACAGCTTACGCAAAGTAATTGAACATATTCGAGGTAGTGACAAAGTCATGAGTAATAATCACGAAGACCAACGTGACTCACTTAATAAATATACAATTGATTTAACTGAGCGGGCTTTATCGGGGAAACTTGATCCGGTCATTGGACGTGATGATGAAATTCGACGCACTATTCAGGTCTTGTCACGTCGTACAAAAAACAACCCTGTACTCATCGGTGAGCCGGGTGTTGGTAAAACCGCTATTGTTGAAGGCTTAGCACAGCGTATTGTCAATGGTGAAGTGCCAGAAGGCTTAAAGAATAAACGTGTTTTATCACTAGATTTAGGCTCATTACTTGCAGGTGCTAAGTATCGTGGTGAGTTTGAAGAACGTTTAAAAGCTGTTTTAAAAGATTTGGCGAAACACGAAGGCGAAATCATCTTATTCATTGACGAGTTACATACACTCGTTGGTGCTGGTAAAGGTGACGGCGCGATGGATGCAGGGAATATGTTAAAACCTGCGTTGGCTCGTGGTGAGTTGCGCTGTGTGGGTGCAACAACCTTAGATGAATATCGTCAATACATTGAAAAAGATGCCGCTTTAGAACGTCGTTTCCAGAAAGTTCTGGTGGATGAACCAAGCGTTGAAGATACCATTGCGATTTTACGTGGTCTAAAAGAAAAGTATGCTACTCACCATGGTGTACAAATTTTAGACTCAGCGATTATTGCAGCAGCGAAAATGTCTCATCGTTATATTACAGACCGTCAATTACCAGACAAGGCGATTGACCTGATTGATGAGGCAGCTTCTCGTATCAAAATGGAGATTGACTCTAAACCTGAAGCACTTGATAAACTTGATCGCCGTTTAATCCAGTTGAAAATGCAGTTGGAAGCGGTGAAAAAAGATGAAGATGCAGGCAGTAAGGCCGAAGTTACTCATCTTGAAAAACAGATCGCTGAAGTTCAGAAAGAATATAACGATCTCGAAGAAGTGTGGAAATCTGAAAAAACTTTGGTAGAAGGCACTAAACAAGCTCAGGTTGAACTTGATAAAGCACGTATTGCTTTTGAGAAAGCTCAGCGTGAAGGTGATTTAGCCGAAGCAGCACGTTTACAATATGGCGTTATTCCAGAGCTTCAAAAACAGCTTGAGCAAGATGAAGTTGCTGAAGAAAACGAAGAGCCAAAACTCATTCGTACTAAAGTAACTGAAAATGAAATTGCCGAAGTCGTTAGTGCTGCAACGGGTATTCCGGTTGCTAAAATGATGCAAGGCGAGCGTGAAAAACTCCTTCATATGGAAGAGTTCTTGCATGACCGTGTTGTAGGACAAGATGAAGCAGTTGTTGCGGTATCGAATGCAGTACGTCGTTCGCGTGCCGGTTTGTCTGACCCGAATCGTCCTAGCGGATCATTCTTGTTCTTAGGACCAACGGGTGTTGGTAAAACTGAGTTAACTAAAGCTTTAGCTAACTTCTTGTTTGATAGTGATGATGCCATGATTCGTATCGATATGAGTGAATTCATGGAGAAACATTCTGTCAGCCGTTTAGTTGGTGCGCCTCCGGGCTATGTGGGTTACGAAGAGGGCGGTGTTTTAACCGAAGCTGTTCGCCGTAAACCATATAGCGTGGTGTTGTTTGATGAGGTTGAAAAAGCGCATCCAGATGTTTTCAATATCTTGCTCCAAGTGTTGGATGACGGGCGCTTAACCGACTCACAAGGTCGAGTAGTGGACTTTAAAAACACGGTTATTGTGATGACATCAAACTTGGGTTCACAAGATGTACGTGAGCTTGGCGAAGGTGCCACTGATGATGAAGTGCGTACAGTCGTGATGAATGCGGTAAGTCAGCATTTCCGTCCGGAATTTATTAACCGGATTGATGAGCTTGTAATTTTCCATTCACTCAAGAAAGCGCAGATTCGTGGTATTGCGGATATTCAGTTAGATCGTTTACGTTCACGTCTTGTTGATCGTGATATGAGCTTAACTGTAGATGACAGTGCATTTGACTTATTGATTGATGCTGGTTTCGATCCTGTATACGGAGCACGTCCATTAAAACGTGCAATTCAACAACAGGTTGAAAACACTTTGGCTCAAAAAATCTTGTCAGGTGAGTTTGTTGCAGGTGATACCATTTTAGTTAAAGGTGAGCATGGTCACTTGGTCTTTGATAAAATGAAACTCAGCTAAGTTTGTTCTGCTAAAACCGAAAAGAGAATATGGAAACATATTCTCTTTTTTTATATTTAACTTTTATGCTGATTGGAAGATATAAGCGCAATAATTGAGTCTGCCACTTTTTGCGTGAGAGTTTTAAGTTTTTGTTCGGCATGTCCTGATAAAAAATAATGGTAATGATAAATACGTCCTAGATAAGAAATACAAATAAAAAAAGTACCTACAGGTTTTTCCGTGGTTTCACTTCCGCCATGTTTGAGTAAACCTGTACAACTTACAATAATATCGGCTTGTTGAAATAGAGTTTGACCAAGCCTGCACATTTCTTCAGTTACTTGTGGTGATTCTGCTGTGTAGGTTTCGATTAACTTTGGTTCAACTTTTAAAACACTGATTTTAATACTGGGGTCATAACTCACTAATCCGCCCAGTAAAATATCAGCGCCACTATTTTTATGAATCGAAAACTGACTGGTTAAGTAACCTGAACTGGCACTTTCAATAAATGCAACTTTAAGTTGAAGATCTTCTAATAATTGACAGCATTGCTGAAGCATTATTCCACCTCGTATGGTGTTTATTTATGAATAAATCTAAATGCAAATACATTATAAAATCACAGTAAGTGATCTGGAGTTATGGTGCAAGTCTGAGATAACAATCTATAAAACTACTTGAATATTCACGAAAGGCCTGTGAAGAATTTCAGATTTTAAAATGATCAATGCTAATTATCGGGAAGTTTCTTTATAACATTGCGACAAGGTTAAAAAGTTGCTAGTTTGATTTCATATAACGAACAATAACAATTTTAGGAAGTAGGTAATGAATAATAAGCAAGGGTATATGCTGGGAGTTTTGAGCGGTGTGTTTGTATTATTATCAAATGCCTGGGCAGCACAACCAATGACAGAAAGTGCGCTAGCCACTCAAACAGGTGCGGTAACCACATCTTTACCCGTCATTATTGCTAAGGCTCAAGATGATGCACAAAAACCTGAAATAGAGCAGCACCAAGCTCGCAAAGAATTAGGAGATAATTATTTACAAGAAGTTCGCTGGAACTCATTAAGATCGAGTGTGTTATCACCTTATCAAGAACAAAAACAAAATCAGGTGATAGATATTAAAGAAAAGAAAAAATTAGAAATGGTGGCGCTACCAGACCGAGCGGACCGTTTTACACGTTATGAGTTTGAACCGAAAAATGTACATGGCGAAGTTATCATTACCGTAAAGTAATGATAACTTCTCGCCAAATTTATATCAGTTCAATCCTAAATGCTGAATTTTCCATGCACGGTGGATTTTTTGATTACGTTTAAAATCGGGTCCAATTGTTTCAGACGTAATTTCTTCAACGTCGTATAGCGCTTCAATTTCTTCATCCATTTCAAAGCCGCGGTAGTTATTTGAGAAGTAAAGCGTACCTTCACTTGTTAAACGGTTCATAGCACGTTTAATAAGAGACACATGGTCGCGTTGTACGTCGAAAGTACCGTAGAACTTTTTAGAGTTAGAGAAAGTAGGTGGGTCAATAAAGATAAGATCGTATTGTTCGTGACCTTCTTTTAGCCATTCAAAACAGTCACTTGCAAAGAACATGTGTTGTTCATCTGCATGATCTACAGTTAAACCATTTAAAACGAAGTTTTCTTTAGACCAGCTCAAGTACGTGTTCGATAAGTCGACACTTGTAGTACTTGCAGCACCGCCTAAAGCCGCATGTAAGCTGGCTGTAGAGGTATAACTATATAAGTTAAGGAAGTGTTTACCACGAGCTTCTTGAGCAATACGTAAACGCATTTGACGATGGTCAAGAAATAAACCTGTATCAAGATAGTCAGTCAGGTTTACTAAAATCTTAGCTTTACCTTCTTGAACGATAAAACGTTTTGAAGCTGTGCTTTGTTTCGTATATTGGTTAGTACCTGTTTGGCGAGCACGCGTTTTAATAAAAATAGCGTCGCGGTTTAAACCGGTAACAGCACGAATTACAGCAAGTGCTAAATTAAAACGTTTTTTTGCTTTTTCAGGATCGATTGTTTTTGGTGGTGCATATTCCTGAACATGTAAACGGTCACCATATAAATCGACAGCGACATTAAAGTCAGGTAAGTCGGCATCGTATAATCGTAAGCAGTAAATATTTTCTTTAGTGGCCCATTTTTTCAAGGCAGTCATATTTTTTTGCAAACGGTTCGCAAAGTCTTGAGCTTCTTCCATTTCAACAGGTTGAGCTTGCCAAGTTGCTAAAAATGGCTGTGTTACTTTTTCTGGTTTGATTGCACCAAAACGAATGTAAATTGGTAACTTACCATTCATTAAACGTAAAGTTTCAGGTGCTTCAAAAGCTAAAACATCTGCTTGTTCAATTTGAGCTGCAATAATGGCTGCATATTGATTTGGGAAATGTTTTTGTAAAAGTGCCGATAACCCTAAGTAAAGAGAACGGTTTGATGCTTTATCACCTAAACGTTCGCCATATGGAGGGTTAGTCACAATAAAAGCTGTTTTCTTTTCAGCAGCAAAATCTGGCCAGTCAGCTAAAGTACGTTCTTCAATTTGAATTTGGCTTAATAGCTTTTCAAAGCCTGCTGCAATAATGTTTTCACGAGTTGCTTTTACAGCTTCCCAGTCAGCATCAAACGCATAGAACTTAGGTAGTGGTTGCTCAAGCGCTTTTTCATGACGTTCTGCTGCTTCAGCTTTGAGTGAAAGCCAAAGTTCACGGTCATGACCATGCCAACCATTAAAGCCAAAACGGCGAACAAGACCAGGTGCGCGGTCAGTTAAAATCATTAATGCTTCAATGATAAAAGTACCTGAACCACACATTGGGTCGAAGACAAGCTCTGGATTACGTTCTTTGAGCTTAGCTTTTTGTAAAATTGCTGCAGCAAGGTTTTCTTTAATCGGTGCATCCGTCATATAACGACGGTAGCCACGTTTATGTAATGAGTCACCAGATAAATCTAGGCAATAAGTATGTTCAGTCTTGCCAGCAAGTACATATAACGTAATTTCTGGTTGTTTAGTATCAATACTTGGACGACGGCCGACAGCTTCCATAAAGGAATCGACTACACCGTCTTTTGCTCTAAGCGTTGCAAATTGGGTATTAACTTTAATTTCACGTTCTGCATGTAAGCGAATAGCAAAGGTACTTTGTGGTGCAAAAATAAGTGACCAGTCAAAGCTCATTGCACCTTCGTAAAGCTCTTCCGCTACATCACGTGCATCATGTGTATGTTCAAGTTCATACGTATGGATTGGAAGTAAAACACGAGAGGCAAGACGGGACCACATGCAAATGCGATAAGCATGTTCAAGTGTCCCTTCAATGATTAAACGTCCAGCTTTACGTTCTGTCACTTTGGTGCCAAGCTGTTCTATTTCTTCTTGTAAGAGGCTTTCTAAACCATCAGCACAAGTAATCCAATAGTGGTTTAAACGTAAAGAGGTATTCATAAACTCGATTGACCAAAACATATAAATATTAACGATGCAAAGTTTAACTTATTTTGATGTGTAAAGGTTTTTAAATTATTGCAACCTATCACTTGGCAACCAATAAACTGATTTTTAAAGCTTAAATCCTATAAACTGGTATGTATTTTGCTAAACCTCTATGAGTAAAGCTTATTTATTAAATGGTTTTTAACCAATTTTATGATTTGAAAGCATAGGGGAATATAAATGAAAGATATGATGGGGAATGGTTTTGTAGCCAATGCGGAAGCTTTTTCAGTGTCCACACAAATATATGTGCGTATGCGTAGGATCACAGGGCGGGTCATAGATGCATTGTATGTGGTCCAAAATAAAGATTACGCAAAGTATGTAATAGCGCTGGCTTTGGAAACAGATGACGATGAATTAAAACGTTATGTTGAACGATTAAACTCATTGACTGACTCCATACCAGAGCTTCCTCAAAAACAAATCGCGGAAAATGTTCAGTTAAACGAAGAAAAAGAAATCACGGCTGAAGACATTTATCGGGCACAAGTTCCGCACCATTATATTGGTGCTTTAAGGTAATATCGGCATGGCCCTAAATTTTCTGGTCAATTTAGGGTCTTATTCTGTAAAGTTCTTCTGCGAAAAAGCTGGAATTCAGCTACACTATGCACGTTTTCGCGATTCGACCCATAGGAATCCATTATGCATATTGCAGCATTGCATCAACCGAGCCAGGTTCAGCTCAATCAAGACGGAAATTTAAAACATTTTTTAACGATTGAGGGCCTTTCAAAAGAAAACCTCACTAAGATTTTAGATACCGCTCAAAGCTTTTTAGACGATAATAATAATTTAATTAACCGCCCGCTTTTAGAAGGACGGACGGTGATGAATCTCTTCTTTGAAAACTCCACACGTACCCGTACTACTTTTGAAGCAGCAGCAAAACGTTTGTCTGCCAATGTATTAAACATTGATATAGCACGTTCAAGCACGTCAAAAGGTGAGACTTTACGAGATACACTTTGGAACCTCGAAGCAATGGCTGCCGATATTTTTGTAGTTCGCCATTCATCTTCGGGTGCTGCACATTTCATTGCTAAAGATGTATGTCCAAAAGTCGCAATTATTAATGCCGGAGATGGACGTCATGCCCATCCAACGCAAGCGATGCTCGATATGCTCACAATTCGCCGTGAGACGAAAAAACCATTTGAAGATTTGAGTGTTGCGATTATTGGTGACATTAAACATTCTCGTGTGGCACGTTCAGATGTGGCTGCACTTCAAACTCTTGGATGTAAAGACATTCGTGTAATTGCACCAAATACATTATTACCAGTTGGCTTTTCAGAATACGGTGACTATGTTCGTTTGTTCAATAACATGGATGAAGGCGTCACTGGTTGTGATGTGATTATTGCGCTACGTATTCAAAATGAGCGTATTGATTCACCAGCGTTATCTTCGCAATCTGAATTTTATAGAATGTATGGCTTAAACAAAGAGCGCCTAAGTTTAGCTAAACCGGATTGTATTGTTATGCATCCGGGACCAATGAACCGCGGTGTAGAAATTGATTCGAGTATTGCCGATGGTGACCAGTCTGTGATTTTAAAACAGGTTACTAACGGTATTGCAGTTCGTATGGCTGTACTGGCGTTGTCTATGCAAGGGCAACTTCAAGAACAAGGTTTAATTGAAGCGATTGCGTTGTAAGGAATGGATCACATGAGTATTGTAAAAATTGAAAATGTACGTGTGTTAGACCCAATCCAAAAAACAGACAGCGTACAAACTGTATATATTCAAGACGGTAAGCTCGTTGCTCCAGTCGAACAAGTTGAACAAACCATTGATGGGCAAGGCAAATGGTTAATGCCGACCATGGTTGATTTGTGTGCACGTTTACGTGAACCGGGTCAACAGCAGCATGGTACGCTTAAGTCTGAGGGAAAAGCTGCACGTGCCAATGGTATTTTGCACGTGATTACCCCACCAGACTCAAAGCCAATTGTACAAGACAATGGTGCCCTCATTCATGGCTTGATTGAAAAGGCTTGGCATGACGGCGGTATTCATCTGCATATTATTGGTGCCCAGACTCAAGGCCTAAATGGTAAGCAACCAGCAAATATGGCAGGTCTTAAAAAGGGTGGGTGTACTGCTGTTTCAAATGCAAATGCTGCTTTTGAAAATGATGATGTTGTTGTCCGCACGCTTGAGTATGCTGCGGGTCTTGGTCTAACAGTCGTGTTCTATGCTGAAGAGCCGCAACTTGCTAAAGATGGCTGTGCTCATGAAGGCTTTATCGCATCGCGTCAAGGTTTGCCAATGATTCCTGCAATTGCTGAAACTGTAGCGATTGCAAAATATCTACTTATGATTGAAGCGACAGGTGTCAAAGCTCACTTTGGCTTGTTGTCTTGCGGTGCATCGGTTGAATTAATTCGTGCAGCAAAAGCGAAAGGTTTACCTGTTACTGCCGACGTCGCAATGCACCAGTTACATTTAACTGAACAATTAACGGATGGCTTTAACTCACTTGCACATGTTCGTCCACCATTACGTTCTGAGCAAGATAAAGAGCTTTTACGCCAAGGTTTAAAACAAGGTGTAATTGATGCAATTTGTACGCATCACGAACCATTAAGCAGTTCAGCGAAAATGGCTCCATTTGCTGAAACCCAACCGGGTATTACTGCATTTGATACTTATGTAGCTCTAGGTATCCAACTCATTAATGAAGGCTTATTTGAGCCACTTGAGTGGGTTACTAAAGTAACAAGTGCTCCTGCACAGGTAGCAAACATGACTGCGCGTTGGCAAGCTGAAGCTGGGTGGGTGTTGGTAGATCCTGAACTAAGCTGGACGTTAACTAAAGACACTATCTTGTCTCAAGGAAAAAACACGCCATTACTGGGTCAAAACCTTACTGGTAAAGTAGTACAGACTTTTGCTGTATAGTTTTTAATAGTTAAAAGCTTATTCAAAATATAAACAGGCAGATCATAATGATTTGCCTGTTTTGTAAATACTAGATGGAAAATTGTATATAAATTATTTAAAAGACAACAAAAGATTTCGAGCGCATTAGAATAAAAAACTATCAGCAAAGAGAAGTATTTGAATAATCAAAAAATTGCTGGTTACGACGTATAAGATTCGGGAGAATAAACAATGTCGATAAACCCTATAGAACTGCTTAAAGAAAAAGTATCATCAACAATATTGAATAATCAGGATGGATTCCTAGGCGAAAAAACTAACGCGCTCTCTAAGTTTTATCCAATTCTACTTTCATTATTAGCTGCTAAACCTGATCTTATTGGACAGTTAAAAAACAGTTTAGCTCCATCATTATCCGATCTTTTTTCTCATAATGACCAAATTAAAAATACGGTACTAACACACCTAAGTGGCACTGCACCATCTGCCGAGATTGAAAGTACACTCAATAGTGCGATCAAACCCAGTCTTAATACGATTTCTGAAGTCGCTGGAAGCGATCAACAAAGCATTGTGAACTATTTACGTCAACATGCGGAAACGATTCGTTCATATTTACCAGGGTGGGCAGTCGGCTTATTAGCTCCATTGGGTATTGGTGCGGGTTTATCATCAGTAACAACATCAACTGCACCTCCGCTTGCAGCGGCAACGGAAACGACTGGTAAATCTCGTGGTTTTTTACCGATTATTGCGCTTATTATTCTTGGTTTATTAATTGCTTGGTTATGGCGCTCTTGCCAGCATAAAGAAGCTACACCTGTACCCGAGACTACTCCTGCAAGTGGTGTAGCGGCCGCAGCAGCTGCACCGGCTACTTTAACTTTAAGTACGGACGATAAAGGGGCAGTAAGTCAATGTCAGGCAGGCATTGGTGATCAGGGCTTCTTGGCAACTTTACAAACGCAAGTTAAAAAAGTTCTTTCAGGGACTAAAGACTGTAATGTTGATACCAGTCAAACTTATGCTGCTGCATTTACCGATAAAGATGCGTTAGCAGGTGTGCTCGGTGCCTTAAAAGGAGTTCCAAACGCGTCTTTAGAATGGGTTGGTGACAAAATCACTTTGAAAGCAGGTGATGCCGCAGCTTTAGAAGCTTTAACTGCAAAAGTAAAAGCACTCGTTCCTCATACTGAAGTTGTTTCAGCTGCACCACAAACAGCTGAGCAATCTGTAAGTAATAGCTTAACTGCTTCACAAACTGCTTTAGGCTCAATTGACCCGAACAATGTAGATGTAAATGCTTTGGTTAAAGCGCTTAACCTACAAATTATTAACTTCGCGAGTGGTTCAAGTGAAATTCCTGCAGATAACAAAGCCATTCTTGACCAAGCTGCAACACTGTTAAATAAAGTGACTAGTGTGAAATTAAACGTAGGCGGTCACACTGACTCAACAGGTAATGCTGCTGCCAATAAAGCCCTTTCTCAACGCCGTGCTCAAGCCGTTGTAGATTACTTGGTTTCTAAAGGCGTAGATGCATCTAAACTTGTTGCCCAAGGCCATGGTTCAGAAAACCCTGTTGCAGAAAACACAACTGAAGAAGGACGCTTTAAAAACCGTCGTATTGAGTTTTCAGTAGCTCAATAATCAATAGATTCACAAAAAAGTTTGATTTTATTGAATTCTGATTTGAAAAAAGCTTCTCATTTTGAGAAGCTTTTTTTATAAACATCAATATTGTTGGGTTGGTATGAAAATCAGTTTGTTAGGAAGTGGCCGTGTTGCTTTTCATTTGGCAAAGGCACTTTTGGCTAAGGGGCATAACATCGCACAAGTCTATGCGCGTGATTTTGAGAAAACCCAGAAATTTGCAGAACAAATTCAAGCAAAAGCATGTCAGTTTCTTCAAGAGTTTCAAGCGAGTGACTTAATTATTTTAGCTGTTTCAGACAGTGCTATTAGTGAACTTGCAATGCAAGTACACGCGTTATTTCCAGAAACGCTTATGGTTCATACTTCGGGTAGTACCAATATTGAAGTTATTAGTAATATTCATAAAAAAGCTGGGGTATTTTATCCTTTGCAGACTTTTAGTTTTGAAAGAGACGTCGATTGGCAAGCCACACCATTATTTGTAGAGGCGACTAATAAAAACGATTTAGTCATACTTTCTGATTTAGCAAATAGCCTAAGTAATCGAGTATATCAATACACCTCAAAACAGCGTTTAACTTTACATTTGGCGGCTGTATTTGTTTGTAATTTTAGTAACTACTGTTTTGATATGGCTAAACAGATTGTAGATGCAGAACAAGTCGACTTTAGCTTGCTTTATCCATTAATGGTAGAAACAGCAAAAAAAGCCACTGAAAATGATCCGAAACAAATGCAAACTGGGCCTGCGGTAAGGGGAGATGAAAATATCTTGGCAATGCATGAGGGTCTATTAACTCAAGCAAATAGGGATGACTTAAAACAGGTCTATCAACTTTTAAGTGATGGCATCGTGAAGCGCCATCACTCGGCTTAAAACTTATTTAAAAATTAAGGTTCGCCGTTATTGCCCCATTTTAAGAAGCCAGCACGCTGATTTAATAGTTCAAAATATTGGTCGACATGTTTAAGTGTTGGATGGTCAAAAGGAGTGGCCTTCCAGCGTTGTACAGATAGACCAATTGGAATATCCGCTAGAGTAAACTCAGTACCTGCAACATAGGCTTGAGTTTTTGCAAGTTGTTGGTCAAGAATCTGCATATGATGATTCCAGTTCTCAATACCTTGTTGCAATAAGTTAGGGTCTTGATGATCTGGTGAATGTCTAAGAAGAGACATAATCGTATAAGTCCAGCTGTTATTTAGCTCGATCGCTTGCCAATCAAGCCACTGGTCAACAAAGAACCTATCTTTTGCTTGAGTAGGGTAAAGCTTATGCTCTTTATCGTAAGCATTGGCGAGATAACGGATAATACTGTTGGACTGCCAAAGGACTAAATCGCCATCTAAAACAACAGGAATTTGACCATTTGGATTTAATTGTAAATATTCAGGTGATTGAGCAGAGCGAAAGCCTCGTCCCCAATCTTCTCTCTCATATTCAAGATTTAATTCTTCACACAGCCATAAGACTTTGCGAACATTAATGGAGTTATCACGCCCTAAAATTTTTAACATGGGTTTTCCTTAGTATTTTTTAGTATGGCAAGTACCAGTCTCTATAAATAGCTAGATTCGTTTAGATTGGCAATCATTAATTAATAAGTGGAAATAGAATATATAAGATATATGTTTATTTTTGATATTAAAAAGAAAAGGCCTAGTTTATTACTAAGCCTTTTTTATTATTTACTTAATCTTTTTAAAGATAAAGTCATTAATCTTATGACCCGACTCAATACCACGGCGTTCAAACTTAGTCACTGGGCGCCAGTCTGGACGAGGGTAGCTATTGCCTTTACCCGCCAAGTTTTCAAGGTTTGGACGGTTGTCTAGTACATCAAGCATCCATTCTGCATACGGTTCCCAGTCTGTTGCTGCATGGAAGGTACCACCAAGCTCAAGCTTCTGTTCGACCAGTTGCATACGCTCATGAATAACAAAACGGCGTTTGAAATGACGTTTCTTTTGCCAAGGGTCTGGGAAGTAAAGTTGTACGCAGTTGATACTGTTGTCTGGCATTTCACGTAAAACTTGAATCGCGTCTGCATCGAGTACACGTAAGTTTTTAAGTTCCGCTATACCTGCTTCATATAAACATTGGGCAATACCAGGTACGTGTACTTCAATGCCTACATAGTTGCGTTCAGGATTTGCTTTAGCCATAAGAACTAAAGAGCGGCCCATCCCAAAACCGATTTCAACAGTTAAAGGGCGCTCTGGATATTCAAAGTGTTGACGTAAGTCACCAACAGGATATTCCAAAATTAAATCGCGATGTTGTTCTAATGCCGTGCGTTGAGACGTATTAAGTGGTGCTGAACGACGCATAAACGTCACAATTTCACGGTGTTCAGGCAAATTGTCTAAGTCTGCAATTTGCGTTTCTAACTGATCGATCGACATAACCTTGGCAATATTGAAATTCAAATGCGGTATTTTAAGTCTTCAGGTGGTCAAGTCAAATATTTCGGTGTTTTTCTTCATGTAGATGTCATGATCAATATTTAATCTAAGAGACTAATTAAAACTCACATGAACAATTTTACTCATGAAAACTTTTCAGTTAAGAACACTTTCGGTTTTTTTAAGTGCATTTGGTGCATTTTCATATAGCTCTGTTGCTCAGGCGCAGCTTATGTTTAGTCAGTATGTTGATGGCAGTAGTAATAAAAAGGGTTTAGAAATTTATAACCCAGATGGTACTACAGTTAACTTAGCCGATTATGAGATTCAACAGTTTAATAATGGTGGCACTGCAAAGACAGCGACTTTCCGTTTACAAGGTACGCTTCCAAGTAAACAGAAGTTTTTAGTAGGTCGCTCAGAGTTGCAAACTGAGCTTGGTAGTAAAGTAAATCAGGTTGCTGCATTATCTTTTAATGGTGATGATGCAGTTGTGCTGGTTTATAAAGGCACACCTGTCGATCGTTTTGGGCGTATTGGTGAACGACCAGAGGCAGGTTGGGGAACAGCCGTTTCAAGTTTAGGAAATAGTTTTAAGCGTATTGAAACGGAAAACCCAGCTTTGAGTATCGATCCAACCGCAGCATTTGATTTGGACCACTCGTGGTCAGCATGGGCAAACCGAAATGATTTCTCAAATCTATCGGGTTCGACTACTCAACCGCCTGTGCAAACGGTCAGTTGTTCAAGCTCAGATACACCAATTGCCGATTTAGCATCTTCCACACAAAATCAAACTTATACAGTACGTGGCGTAATTACTGCTGACTATCGTTATGCTAATGGTTTTTCAGGCTTTTATGTTCAAACACCTGACACTAAAGCACGTGCAAATGTAAGCAATGCCATTTTTGTTTATATACCAAATAGCAGCATGGTAAAAGGTGGGCAAGTTGGTGATGAAGTCATCTTACGTGGTCGTTTAACAAGCTATCAAAATCAACTACAGATCGACCAATTACAACAAGATATTCAGACCTGTAATACTAATATGGCAAATCAGGTTCAGCCAATTAGTTTAGAGTTACCATTTACCAGCTTAACAGGCGGTTCAACCAATTCTCCACAGCGCTATCAAGGAATGTTGGTTAAATTACCTCAGACTTTAACGGTGAGTGAAAACTATAATTATGGTCGTTATGGTGAGTTATCGTTAAGTTTAGGCCGTTTATATATTCCAACCAACTTATATCCTGCCTTGTCGCCAGAAGCAAAAGCTTTAGCTCAGAAAAATTTATTATCGAAAATTATCTTTGATGATGGTTATAACAATCAAAACCGTACGCCATGGTTACCAACAAATTTTAGTGCTGCTAATACATTGCGTTCTGGCTATCAGCTTAAAAATGTTGAAGGGATTTTAGAGTATCGTTTTAATGGTTGGCGAGTACAGCCAGTGCTTGGACGTACGCAACCAGAAGTTGTTACTCAAACAAATCCACGCCAGAGTGTCATTACAAAAAATGCCAATCATATTCGTGTAGCTTCATTTAACGTTTTGAACTATGACAATGGTGCAACAGGTTTCCCAACAGAGCGTGGTGCAAACACACAAGCAGAGTTTGATAAACAGCACCGTAAAATTGTGAGTGCATTAAAAGCGATTGATGCTGACGTATACGGTTTGATGGAAATTGCAAACAATGGTTATGGTCCAAACAGCGCAATTGCTCATTTAACCAGTGCATTAGGTCCTGATTGGAAATATGTTATTCCTGAAAATTTGGATCGTTTAGGTGGCGATGTTATTGCTGTTGCGATTATTTATAACAGCAAGCGTGTTAAGCCTTTAAACAAACCTGTTGTGCTTGATTTGGGTGATAAAAACCGAACAACCTTAGCACAAACTTTCCAAGCTGTTCGTGGTAATAAAACGTTTACCGTTATTCCAAACCATTTAAAGTCAAAAGGTTGTACTGGAGTAGATGCGAACTCTACTGACGCTGATCAAAATGATGGTCAAGGATGTTGGAATCCAACCCGTGTGAAAGCAGTTGACCAAATTGTGCAGTGGCTAGCGAAAAATCCAACTCAAGTTCCTAAGCAAAATGCTTTACTCGTTGGAGATATGAATAGCTATGCAAAAGAAGCACCAATTTTAGCTTTTGAAAAAGCTAACTATAAGGTTCTCCTCAATGATGCTAAGGTTGGACAAGGCGCTCAGGCATATAGCTATGTGTTTGGTGTGGCAAGTGATGCAAATGGTAATGGGGGAGCGGGTAACTTAGACCATGCAATTGCCGATGCAGATTTATATCCAAAAGTAGTGCGTACTTTTGCTTGGCATATCAATGCAGATGAACCAACTGTTCTAGATTACAACGAAGAATATAAAACTGATGAGCAAAAGGCTCTGTTTTATGGTGAAGATGCTTATCGTTCTTCGGACCATGATCCTGTCATTGTCGATCTAGATTTAAATGGTAAAGATTCAAGTCATCCTGATAATGGCAACAAAAATCCTATTTTGGATTTCCTAAACCAATTAGTGGAATGGATTAGCCAACTTTTTAAACGTAATTAACGGTAAAAAATGCGTGATAGGAATGTGTTTTATCATATTTTAAACAATCGTCACGCAAGACAACTTGCAAGGTCAAACTTTTTCAAGAATATTAGGTAGTGTAAGTAATTTATAAATTTACGCTTTTTTACAATTAAGGAATTGTACAAACCTTGCAGGTTTTTTAGAAGCAATTTAAAACGTTAATGTAAGATAAGAAGGATCAGATATGAAATTATATTATTCGCCAGGCGCATGTTCTTTAGCTGCACATATTATTTTAAATGAAATTAATGTTGATTTTGATTTAGAACGAGTAAATTTAAAAACACATAAAACAGAAAAAGGTGCAGATTATTACGAAATTAATCCAAAGGGCTATGTACCAGCTTTAGAAATTAACCCAGGTTTGATTTTGACGGAAAACGTGGCGATTTTACCGTTTCTTGCTCAGCATGATCCTAAACAAGATTTGATTCCTCCTTCAGGCTTAGGCCGTGCGAAAGTGTTGGAATGGTTGGGTTATTTGAACTCTGAATTACATGACGCCTATGCAGTATTTTTTGGCGCACCGTTAACAAGCGAAGAAAAAACCAAAGCTTACGCTGAAATAGACCGTCTTTTAAAATATATCGATAATTATCTGGCTGAGTCAGATTATGACTATTTGGTAAATGATAATTTTGGTCCAGCTGATGCATACTTATTTGTGTTAACAAATTGGTCAAATTCAATTGAGCATGATCTAACGCCATATAAAAATATTATTGCACTACGTAATAAAGTTGCAGAACGTCAATCTGTACAAATCGCGATGCGTGATGAAGGTTTAATTTCATAAGCTTTTAGATGCATTAAAAAAGCCCCTAATCAATAGGGGCTTTTTTAATATTGAATATAACTTAGTGTTGAGCTTTTTCTTTTACATCAGCAGCTGCATGTTCAACAGCTTGAGCTGTATCAGCAGTTGCTTTACGCGCAGTCGCTTCAGTTTGTGCAGCAGCATTTGCAGTAGTATCGGCAGCATGGTCAGCAGCAGCATCAATCTTAGCTGTAGCGTTGTCTGTAGCAGTTGCAATATCGCTCGCAGCTTTGTCACCAGCAGATTTAATATCTGCTGTTGCTTGTTTAGCAGCATTTTCTAAATGTTCACCTGTAGTCGCACCAGTTTCTGGAGCTTTCTCTTTATTACAACCAACAAGGGCAACAGTCGCAGCAAGACCTAAAGCAACAAGTAATTTATTCATTGTGTTTTTCCTTCTAATTCATGGCATCCAAAATTATGGATGTCTAAAATATAAACATAAAGTAACTGATTAATAAAGATCAAAAATTGTTAAAAAGTTGTAACTTCAACATTAAAAAAGCCTAGCATTTTGCAATGCTAGGCTTTCGCTCAATAACAGGATTTAACCAGTTTTATTGCCCAGAACGGATGATGTAATCAAACGCAGAGAGTGATGCTTTAGCGCCTTCACCTGTGGCAATAATGATTTGTTTGTAAGGTACAGTTGTACAGTCACCTGCAGCGAATACACCTTTTACATTGGTTTCGTTGCGGTCATTGACAATAATCTCGCCACGGTTGGTTAACTCAACCTCACTGTCTTTTAAGAAGTCAGTGTTTGGTAATAAACCAATCTGTACAAAGATCCCTGCAAGCTCTACCACATGCTCTTCATCAGTCGCACGGTCTTTATATTTAAGACCGGTTACTTGTGAACCGTCACCCAATACTTCTGTACTTAACGCATTCATAATTACTGTGGTGTTTGGCAAGCTGTTTAACTTGTTTTGCAACACTTGGTCTGCACGAAGTTTAGTGTCAAACTCAACCAGAGTTACATGCTCAACAATACCTGCAAGGTCAATTGCCGCTTCCACACCTGAGTTACCACCACCAATCACGGCAACACGTTTACCTTTGAACAGTGGACCATCACAGTGCGGGCAGTACGCTACACCACGGGTACGGTATTCAGCTTCACCCGGTACATTCATTTCTCTCCAACGTGCACCTGTTGAAAGGATCACAGTTTTCGATTCAAGTTTTGCACCGTTTTCAAGTTCAACTTCAACCAGACCATTTGCTGTTTGGTTGGCACCCGTGATTTTGCTGACACGTTGCAGGTTCATGATATCAACATCATATTCACGAACGTGTGCTTCCATCTCGGCTGCAAACTTAGGACCTTGAGTCTTTTGCACAGAAGTGAAGTTTTCAATGTCCATGGTATCCATGACCTGACCACCAAAGCGTTCAGCTACAATACCGGTGTTAATACCTTTACGTGCTGCATAGATTGCTGCTGTTGCACCCGCAGGTCCACCACCAATCACCAATACATCAAATGCATCTTTGGCATTGAGTGCTGCTGCATCTTTTTCAGCCGAGTTGGTATCAAGTTTTGCCACAATCTCTTCAAGCGTCATACGACCTTGACCAATGTGTTCGTTGTCCTGAAATACCATCGGCACAGCCATGATTTTGCGTTGTTCCACTTCGTCTTGGAAGAAAGCACCATCAATCATGGTTGCTGTAGTGTTCGGGTTATAAATGGCAATCAGGTTAAGCGCCTGTACCACGTCCGGACAGTTATGACAGCTTAATGATACGAATACATCAAAGTTAGCTTTTAGGTTTAAGCCTTTAATTTGATTTAAAACTTCATCCGACACTTTAGGTGCATAGCCAGACACTTGTAACAGAGCCAAGATCAAAGACGTAAACTCATGTCCCATTGGTAAGCCTGCAAAGAACACACGCGGTTGTTCACCTGCTTTAGCCACACCAAAGCTTGGACGACGTGTATTGTTACCGTCAAAACGGGCTGTTACTTTTTCAGAAAGCTCAGCGATTTCAGTTACTAATTCTTTAATTTGGGCAGCTTTATCTGATTCATCCAAAGCAGCAACTAATTCGATTGGACTTTCTAAACGTTCTAGGTAAGCTTTTAATTGAGTTTTAATGTTTTGATCTAACATCTGTTTTTACTCCAATGCATCCAAATTCTTTCAATAGATGCATAGTACGTGAAAACAATGAATAGGTAAAACAGTATGTTTTTATGTATTTGATCGGTTTTTTGAATGTTTGTTTGATTTAGGCATGAGTTGAAAATATTAAAAAGAGAATCCCAATCTCATTTTTACTTTTGCGGTATTTTAAAGTGAAAGTGTTTGAAAATTTATATATGTTATATGGCTGTAAAGATTTTATGTCATAACATTAAAAGGTAGTTTCATGTCATTGCAACGCGGTATTTATCAGCATTATAAAGGTAATCTCTATCAGGTTTTTTCTGTAGCAAAACACAGTGAAACTGAAGAGGAATTGGTCATTTATCAATGTTTATATGGTGATTATTCAACTTGGGTTCGACCACTTGATATGTTTACTGAAACCGTCCAAATGAGTGATGGTAGTGTCGTACCGCGTTTTAAATTAATCCAAAGTACTTAACTAAAACAGCTGTCATATAAAGAAGGAGTAAAATAGATGCCAAATACTATTTTCTTACAAAGAGTTGCTGATTTATATGACACCTTTAAACAGCATGACTCACAGCAGCCTGATCGTTTACAGCGATATCGCAATATTGAAGTAGAGTCTGCAAAATTACTCTCACAATTTATTCGTATGCAGCAAGCCAAAACTATTTTAGAAATTGGCACTTCGACAGGTTATTCAACTTTATGGTTAGCTGAAGCTGCACAGGCAACGGAAGGGCAGGTGACCACAGTTGAAATCGATGAAAAACGAAGTGCAGAGGCAAAACGCCATGTAGCTGAGTTAGAGCTCAGTGAAATTGTTCAATTTTGGGTAGGAGATGCAGCCGATTACTTAAAAGAGGCAAAAGAAACATTCGATTTTATTTTGTTAGATGCTGAACGTGATGTATATGAAAGTTATTGGCCAGATTTAAAACGATTAATTAAGGCTAAAGGTGGTGTTTTAGTGGTTGATAATGTGATATCTCATGCAGCAGAAGTAAATCCTTTTTTATCTTTGATTAAAAAGGATGCAGATTTTATGAGTAGTATTTTGCCTGTAGGTGCAGGTTTATGTTTAGTGGTCACAAAATAGTTTTACTGAAATAATTTCATATTCCAGTCGCGGCCTGTTTTGAGCAGGTCTTTTTTATAGTTGTTATGAGGCAATCACCAAAGAAAGTCGAGTAAAGTGCAAATTAAATTCTAAATATTTATGTACAAAAGCAGCTTTGTCTGTTGAACGTAATAAGTTGTCATAAACAAACTCAGGGACAGGATGATATAGATCTCCAGAACCGTCGCTATAAAAGATTTTTAAATGACGCGATGTAGCATTATATTTCCATGAAGTGACGACCGCTGTATTCACCATAAATGCACCCCTTTATTTCATATCAAACTTACTCAAAAATTAACCAGTTGTTTATTTGACATTACTCAATGTTTAAGTAACGGGGAAGGGCAGAATTGTAAAAGTATCAGTAGAAAATGTGATGTGCTTATTCAAAACAAAAGAACCATCCGATAAAGGATGGTTCTTCGAGTTTTTAAAATCTAAGAGAGATTAGATTTTACCAACTAGGTCGATAGATGGAGCAAGAGTAGCTTCACCTTCTTTCCATTTAGCTGGGCAAACTTCACCTGGGTGAGAGTGTACGTATTGAGCAGCTTTTACTTTGCGAAGAAGTTCAGATGCGTCACGACCGATACCGCCGGCGTTGATTTCAACGATTTGGATTTTACCTTCTGGATCGATAACGAAAGTACCACGGTCAGCTAAACCTTCAGACTCAATTAAAACGTCGAAGTTTTTAGAAAGAGTCCAAGTTGGATCGCCAACTAATGGGTATTGAATTTTCTTGATCGCGTCTGAAGTGTCGTGCCAAGCTTTGTGAGTGAAGTGAGTGTCAGTAGAAACACCGTAGATTTCCACGCCTAATTTTTGGAATTCAGCATAGTTGTCAGCTAAGTCTTCAAGCTCAGTAGGACAAACGAAAGTAAAGTCAGCTGGATAGAAGAATACAACAGACCATTTACCTTTAAGGTTAGTTTCGTTAACTTCAACAAATTGGCCGTTGTGGTAAGCAGTTGCTTGGAATGGTTTAACTTCAGTATTAATCAAGCTCATCATTGTCTCCATGATTGAGGTTTATATTTAAACTTGTTTACGAGATGTAGAATAAATAAAAATTCTTTATTGGGGAAATAGTATTTTTACATGACTAAAATCGGAAAATTGAATAATTGGAAAATTTCCGATTTTTAAGTCCCCAAATACTGTATTCGATTTGACTGCAAAAACATGTAAATCAAATGACAGTTATAGTAAAAGAAACTTGCCTAACAACATGAAGTCTATCTAGATAAAATTCAAGGGTAAAATTTTAAAAAATTAAAAATATATAAAAAACCAACTGTTTTACCTGAGGGGCATTAAAGCGTAAAATAGAGGATTGTTGAATTTTCAGGAAAATTTATCTGTGCTGAATGGTTTAAATATAGATCAATGGGTGATGGCGAGAGATCGTTACCGTTTAAATCGTTTGCGTAAAGATAAAAAAGCCGATACTTCAGAGATTGAAAAATTATTTGAACAGTCTAATGCAAAAGTTAGACAGCGTTTTGAACGTCTCCCTAAAATTAAACTGAATCAGGATTTACCTGTTTCGCAATATGCTGACCGTTTAATTGAAGCGATTCAAAAGCATCAAGTTATTATTGTGGCAGGTGAAACAGGCTCGGGTAAAACTACTCAGCTTCCTCAAATTGCCATGTTAGCGGGTCGTGGCTTAACGGGCATGATTGGTCATACGCAGCCACGTCGTTTAGCTGCACGTAGTGTTTCTCAGCGTATTGCAGAAGAAGTCGGCGAAAAGCTTGGCGAGTCAATTGGTTTTAAAATCCGTTTCAATGAACAAGGTTCACAAGATTCGATTGTAAGGTTAATGACTGACGGTATTTTACTTGCCGAGTTAGGCAATGACCGTTTTCTGTCCAAATATGACACCATCATTATTGATGAAGCGCACGAGCGCTCACTCAATATTGATTTTATTATGGGCTATTTAAAGCAATTGTTGCCAAAACGCCCAGATTTAAAAGTCATCGTGACCTCGGCAACTTTAGATGTAAATCGTTTTAGTAATTACTTTAATGATGCGCCTATTTTTGAGGTAGAAGGTCGTAGCTATCCGGTCGAAGTACGTTATCGCCCAATTTCAGAGATGAATATTGGCGGTAGTGATGATGACGAGTTCGACGATTTTGAAGAAAACCTTCCGCGTGCCGTCGTACAAGCTGTAGAAGAATGCTTTGCCGATGCAGAAGAAAAAGGCCATCCAGAACATGCAGATATTCTGATTTTCTCAAGTACTGAACAAGAAATTCGAGAATTACAGGAAACTTTGCAAAAATATGGGCCAAGGCATACCGAAATTTTACCTTTGTATGCACGCTTAGCCGTTTCCGAGCAACAAAAGATTTTTAGCCCAAGTGGAAAGGGCCGCCGTATTATTATTGCCACGAACGTTGCAGAAACTGCGCTGACTGTTCCAAATATTCGTTATGTAATTGATAGCGGTTTTGCACGTATATCTCGTTATAACTACCGCTCACGTGTGCAACGCTTACCAATTGAGGCAATTTCGCAGGCTGCGGCCAATCAACGTAAAGGGCGTTGTGGTCGTATTGCTCCGGGTGTGTGTATTCGTTTATATAGCGAAGAAGATTTTTTAAGCCGTCCCGAATTTACCGAACCTGAAATTAAGCGAACCAATTTGGCATCGGTAATTCTGCAAATGCAGAGCTTAGGCTTAGGTGAGCTAGAAAACTTCGATTTCATTGAGCCGCCAGATTTCCGTCTAGTTAATGATGGTCGTAAGCTACTCATTGAATTAGGTGCGCTAAACGAGAAGAAAAACGAACTGACTAAAGTCGGTCAAATGATGGCCCGTATGCCGATTGACCCTCGACTCGCGCGTATGATTGTGGGCGGTGCTCATTTTGGTGTGCTCAAGGAAATTTTGGTGGTGGTGAGTGCACTTGCAGTGCAAGACCCACGTGAGCGCCCAGCTGATAAACAGATGCAGGCTGACCAAAAGCATGCCTTATTTAAAGAGGCAGATTCAGATTTTCTGTTTTATTTAAAACTTTGGGATACTTTAAATCCTAAAGGTGAAGTAGGAATGTCGGAAAACAAGCGTCGTCAATTTGCTAAGCAGCATTTCTTAAGCTGGTTACGGTTACGTGAATGGAAACAGACGCACCAGCAGTTAGTTGAGCTGGCTGAAGGTTTAAAACTTAGTTTTAATGAAAAACCTGCAAATTATGAAAACTTGCATCGTGCGTTGCTGACTGGTTTATTATCGTTCATTGCCAATAAAACTGATGAACGTAATACCTTTATGGCAGTGCGTCAGCAAAAGGCTAAAGTTTTCCCTGCGAGTACGTTGCATAAAACCAATACTGCGTGGGTGATGGCTTTTGAGATGGTGGAAACATCTCAAGTTTATTTGCGTACATTAGCAAAAATTGATCCTGAATGGATTTTACTTGCTGCACGCGACTTATTGAAATATCACTATTTCGAGCCGCATTGGTCTAAAAAAGCCGGTATTGTAAATGCTTATGCACAAATCTCATTGTTTGGTTTAATTATTGAACCGAAGCGTTTGGTTAATTTTGAGAAAGTTGACCAACCTGCTGCCCATGAGATTTTCTTACGTGATGCATTAACCACAGGAAATCTGGGGACAGTTCCACCATTTTTAAAACATAACTTGCTTAAACTTGAAGAAGTAGAGCGAGTTGAAGATAAATTGCGTCGCCGCGATTTAGTGGTCGATGAAGAAACGATTTATCAGTTCTATGCCTCTAAAATTCCTGAAGAAATTGCGAGTCGTCGTAGTTTTGAAGATTGGCGTGCAACTGTAGAAGCAAAAAATCCGCGTTATTTATATGTAGAAGATGATGCGCTTTGGCTCAATGATCGTCCGACCACGCAGCAATTCCCTGATCATTTACATAATGGTCAGTTACGTTTGGCAACGACATATCGATTTGACCCAAGTCATGATGAAGATGGAGCAACGGTTCAAATTCCGGTACAGGCATTGCCGCAAGTGGATGAAAACATCTGGTCTTGGGGTATTCCAGGCTGGCGTTTAGATTTAATTGAAGCGCTATTAAAAGCTCTACCAAAAGATAAACGTCGTAATATAGTGCCTATTCCTGACACAGCTCGTAAGCTAATGCAGGGCATAGATGCGGTACATTTGCGACAGCATATTTTTAGCTATCTTGCATTTGCTTTACGCGGTGAGCAAATTACCGATAAAGATTTTTCATTTGAACGAATAGATCCGTATTTGGTGCCTTTTATTAAGGTCATTGATGAAAAAGGTAAATTAATTGCCAAAGGCCGTGATTTAGCTGAGTTGAAAGCTCGCTGTCGTGTTGAAACTCATCGTCCAGTAAAACAGCAAAAAGGCGAGTTTAAAACTTTCCCTGAAAACTTTACCTTTGAAGCTTCACAAAAGGTGACAGGTGTTGTTGTTAAACAATATCAAGCTTTAGTACCGACCAAAACTTTTGCTGAACTTGAAGCGAAAGATGAGTCCGGTGTGGTTATACAAACCTTTAATGATCAGGCTGAAGCCATTAAGCAGCATCGTGAAGGGATTATCCGTCTGGTCCATATGCAACTAGGTGACTTGATTCGCCAGTTGAAAAAGCAGATTTCAAAACCGCTTGCTTTGGCATATTCACCTTTGGGTGATAAAGCTAAGCTTGAGCAGATGCTGGTCTATGCTACGTTGCAAATGGCAATTACAACTTTGCCAATTAATGCTGATGAATTTAATAAGCTGCTAGATCAGGTCAAAAAGCAATTTTTGAGTTATGGTCAGCAAGCACTTGAGCAATTAAGTGATATTTACATTCAATGGCAGCAAATTCGTCGTCAGCTTTTAGTACTTGATCCGGATGTGTTTGGACGCAGTATTGATGATATTGAAGATCAGTTAGATCTCATGTCACTTGGTAACTTTGTTTACTGCCAACCAGTCGATCTTTGGCAGGAATATCCGCGTTATTTAAAAGCGCTGCTATTGCGTTTAGATCGATTGCCAAATAATCTACAGCGAGATCATGCCGCTATTGATGATGTCGATCCATGGATGGACAAGGTATTTAAATTCAAAAACGATCCAAGAATCAAAGAATTGTATTTGATGTTGGAAGAATTTCGCATTTCTTTATTTTCTCAGCCGATGAAAACCAAGATGCCTATTTCACCAACTCGACTGCAAAAGTTATGGGATCGTTTGGGAATCAGTTAAGATAGATCGGGGTTTGTTTATGCGTTTGTTTAGCCTACAACGCAATTTATAAATGAAAGATTAACAGACCCTATTCATTTTTTTAGGAGTTTTACATGGGCATTCGTATCACAGGTACTGGGTTATTTCACCCAACAGAAATCATTTCTAATGAAGAACTGGCCGACAGTTTAAATGCTTATGTGGAACAATATAACCAAGAGAATGCAGAGGAAATTGCAGCAGGTGAACTCGAAGAATTACGTGGTTCTAGTGCTGAATTTATTGAAAAAGCTTCTGGTATTAAGCGCCGCTACGTTGTTGAGAAATCAGGTATCCTCGATCCAACGCGTTTACGTCCGCGTTTGTCTGAACGTTCAAATGACGAACTTTCACTTCAAGCTGAATGGGGTGTAATTGCTGCAAAACAGGCAATGGAAAATGCAGGGGTAACTGTTGAAGATATCGATGTTGTGATTTTGGCATGTTCAAATATGCAGCGCGCTTATCCGGCTGTAGCAATTGAAATCCAGTCGGCACTTGGTATTCAAGGTTATGCCTATGACATGAACGTGGCATGTTCAGCTGCTACTTTTGGTTTGAAACAAGCAGCAGATGCAATTCGTTCAGGCGCTCGCCGTGTTTTATTGGTGAATGTCGAGATTACATCTGGTCACCTAGACTACCGTAACCGTGATTGTCACTTCATTTTTGGTGATGTTGCGACCGCTTCTATTATTGAAGAAACCACTACTAAAACTGGTTTTGAAATTTTAGATATTCATTTATTTACTCAATTTTCAAACAACATTCGCAATAACTTCGGTTTCTTAAACCGTAGCGAAGATGCAGTGGTTGACGACAAGTTATTCCGTCAAGATGGCCGCAAAGTCTTTAAAGATGTTTGTCCGTTGGTGGCAAAAATCATTAATGCCCAGTTGGAAAAAATGCAGTTAACTGCAAACGATATTAAGCGTTTCTGGTTACACCAAGCTAATGCCAACATGAATGAATTAATCTTGAAATATGTGGCTGGTAAAGATGCAGATCTAAGCCGTGCACCAATTATTCTAGATGAGTTTGCCAATACCTCTTCAGCAGGTGTAATTATTGCTTTACACCGTACAGGCCACGAAGTAGATGATGGTGAGTATGGCGTGATTTCATCTTTCGGCGCTGGTTATTCAGTAGGCTCGATTGTTGTACAAAAGCACGTTGCTTAAGTTACTAGATTAATTAAAAAACGCTCGTAAGAGCGTTTTTTTATGGCTCAAAAATAATAAAGCGGACCAAAAGTGGCCCGCTTAAGTTAAATCAAAATGATTAAAACTTTTTAGTGTAGTTTACAAACAGACGATCTTCACCAAAGTCATTGCCATGTTTTACGTTGTAATCAATTCGAATGTATTGCAGGGCAAGACCTTTTAAGAAAGGCTGCTGAAATGCATAGTTTAAAATCACATTCGACTCGGTTTCGTGGTTTTTCTCGCCATTGGCTGCTTTAAAGTCATGGCCATAGACATATTTCACCATCGCGTTTAAGCCCGGCACGTAATCTTTAAAGTCGTAGCCGTACATAACGTGGTAAGACTTTTCTTCTTTTTTAAAGAATCCCGTGGCATTCCAGTTAATGAAATAAGTCTCTGGTAAAAAGCCATCCGGTAAGGGATAAGCCGACTCGCCGATAATTTGTTGGTACCCCAAACCAAAGGTATGATTTTTCACTTTAAGTGTCTCTAATACCCCAATGTTTTGCGCATCAATATCAAAAGCATTACCGTCATTTTTTGCATTGAAGTATTTAAACTTAGAGGTGAGGGCAAAATTAGGTTGTTTCCAATTATGCTCAAGTCCTACATAGTGTTTATTGTAGAGATCTTCCAAATTACCAAAGTAATATTCACCCTTGAGTGTCGGCGTAAATTGATAGCGCAGGTCAATGTAGTTCAGGCCATCAGATTCTTTGGTAATGCCATTTGAAGTGAACGAAAACTTTTTAAAATCCTCTTCATTTCGTGGCGACACTTTTTCAACCCGACCAATTTCAGCATAAAGCTGATCTGAAAGTTGTGACTTAAGATTGGTTCCCCAATAAGAGGCAAGTAATTGTCGGCTGGCATCGACAGCCGTTACAGGTAAATCCAACCAGAGTTCACCCACACTTAAAAGGGTTTTGTCATAGCCTAGTTTTAAGGTTGCACCGTATTTTAAAAAGTCGGATGCTTGTGATTGAGTTTCTTTATTAAAAGGCAAAACCGTGTCCGCAACGTGTTTGTCTGAACTTAAACGCACGGCATATTGAACAGAAGCATCAGCTCCAATGGTTATAGGCTTATCTGCTATGACTAGTGGAGTGTCATGCATTTTTGACTTATAAAATAATGACGCTGCTTGAGACCAGCTACCTGTGTCTTTGAGAGTGTCATTGTCAAAATTACGGTTGATATAGGCATTTTTTAGCGTGAACTTCCATTCATCTTCACTTTGTTGAGTGGTGTCTGCTGCCCATAAACTTGAGCTAGTCAATAAACCTAATAATGTGGCTATTGCTAAATTACATGGTTTAAAGCGGTGTAATAATTCCATAATCCATTTCCAAAAAGATGCGCCAATCCTCGGCGCATTTGTGTTTACTGCTGGGTAAGCGTGTTTTGAGGGTTAAAAGTTGATGGCGTTTGTGCGGTAACAGAGGCTTTTAGATTGACCATAAATATTGCAAGTGCAGCAATCACACCCGGAATTGCAATTGCTAAGAAATTCATTTGGTGAGGAAGCTCAAGTGTGAGTAGCGCTCCAGTTAAAACTGGTCCAATAATCGCACCGATACGGCCAATTCCAGAGGCCCAGCCCATGCCAGTTGAACGAAGTGCCGTCGGATAGAACTGGGCAACGAAAGTGTAGAGTAAGATTTGAGAACCAATTGTGGCAGCACCAGCAATCGCAATCAGGCTATATAAAATAAATTGTGGACTATTAATGCCAAGCAGAATTAAAGCTGCCGATCCCACAATAAACATAATGGTAATGACAGGTTTTAGATGGAATCTGTCCGCTAAAGCACCGCCACCAATTGCACCGACCATGCCGCCAATATTAAGTGCAAACAGGAATAACATGCTTGCACCTAACGAGTAGCCCGCTTGCAGCATGAGTTTAGGTAACCAGCTTCCTAAGGCATACACCATGAGTAAGCACATAAAGAAAGCAATCCAGAACATAAATGTGCTGAAGGTACGACCTTGTTGGAAAAGCGCACGGACAGGGGCATCGGTTGTGGTGCTTTCGTTTAACACCAGTTGTGTATTGGCGTTTACCTGCATTTCTGGCGCAATTTTACAAACAATACTTTTTGCCTGTTCGCTATGGTTCGATTTCACTAAAAAGGCGAGAGACTCTGGCAAAAATTTCCAGATTAACGGGAGTAGTAAAAGAGGAATACCCGCAATTAAAAACATGATTTGCCAGCCCATGTCTTTCACGAGCCATGCACCAAGTAGCGCTGATGTCATGCCGCCAATTGCGTAACCGCTAAACATGATTGCGACCAATGTACTGCGGATTTTTTTCGGTGCGTATTCGGTCATAAGTGCTACAACGTTTGGCATAACGCCACCAATTCCTAGACCTGCAATAAAGCGCAAAATGGCAAACTCAGTTGGTCCTTTGGCAAAGGCACCTATAAAGGTAAATCCGCTAAATAAGGTGACACAAATCAGGATGGTTTTTTTACGTCCAAGTTTGTCTGAAAGTGTGCCGAAAATCATGGCACCAAACATCATGCCGAATAGAGCGGCACTGGCGAGTAAACCAGCTTCAACAGCAGTTAACGACCATTGCTGCATTAATAGAGGAAGAGCAACCCCATAAATAACTAAATCATACCCATCAAAAATAATAATAAGTAAGCACCAGATTAAAACTTTCCAATGAAAAGGTGTAAAACGGGCTTTATCAATTAACTCATTAATATTAACCTTGCTCATATCCATTTTCTTCACCTCCAATTTGTGAAGCATCGCGTTATTTTTTAATAAACTATTTTGTTATTGGAATAGAGTCAAAAACCTAATTGATATATCTTTATGTCTTTAAGGTATTGTGTTTTTAATAAAGTAATATATTGAAATTTATAATTTATTTTAATAATTTTGGTTGTTGCTTCTTTTGTTTTTAAAATGGGGTCAAATATTATATTGTGAGAATTTTAAGGTTTTTATAGATATCTTTTTACAGATTTTATTGCTGAGAATCACAGCTAGAAATATAGCTAAATTTATATTAAGGGTTGAAGTGGAAATAAATAAAAATATTAAAGTCAATTATTTTAGAAACTCATCTTAAAAATGAAATTTAATTTATATTAAATGAAAATTGCCAAATCAGGAATAGCGGATTATTTGCATCCTGATTTGGCATTTGAAGCTTTATTTTAGTGCTGGGCGTTTAGATAAAAATTTAATTTGTGGCTGGATTTGAGCGTGGGGTAAGAATGAAATGGGCGATTACACCAATACAAATGCCCCAAAAAACTGAACTTAATCCAAGAAAATGCATACCTGATGCGGTAGCTAAAAAGGTAATAAGTGCAGCATCACGTTGACCATCATTTTTCATGGCAACAGAAATATTGGTGGCAATAGCACCTAACAAAGCTAAACCTGCCAGTGCTGCCACCAGCTCTTTAGGTAGTAAGCTAAAGAGCATGACAATACTGCCAGCAAATAAGCCTCCTAAAATATAAAAAATTCCGTTGGCAATCCCTGCGATATATCTTTTTTCTTTCAGTTCATGTGCATCTTTACCCATACATAAAGCAGCGGTAATTGAGGCAAGCACAATGGTAATACCACCGACACAGGCAACGGCTAACGAGGCAATACTGGTGGCCGTAATAATGGGTTTGGCTGGCGTGTCATAACCGCTGAGTTTCATAATCGCCATACCCGGTAAAAATTGGCCGGTTAGACTAACTAAAATAAGAGGAACGGCGAGATTGAGTGTTGAATTCCAAGTCCATTCTGGGCTAATCCACTGCGGGATTGCTAAATTAAAACTTACATCAACCGGATTCATCTTGCCTAAAATAAGGCTTAATAAAACTCCGGCAGCTAACACCCAAATCATGGTGTAGCGCGGCATTAAACGTTTGGCAATTAAAAAGACAATGAGCATGCTAAATACAATAAAAGGCATGCTATCAGATGCAGTAAATAGGTTAATACCGAACTGAAAAAGAATACCTGCCATCATGCCCGCAGCGACGTCTTGCGGAATCCATTTTAGTAATTTGTCGAAGTAACCTGTAATACCAATTAAAAAAATAACGATGGCAGAAGTAATATAGGCGGCTACTGCTTCATTCAAGGAGATATTGGGAAATAGGGTAACTAACAGGGCAGTGCCCGGTGCAGACCACGCGGTGATGACAGGAGTTTTATATTTAATCGAAAGATAAATACCTGAAACGGCAGCACCAATTGAAATTCCCCAAATCCATGACACCATCATATCGGTGGACACATGGGCACGCTGAGCAGCTTGGAAAAAAATAATCAGTGGGCCTGAGTAAGAAATTAAAACTGCAAGAAAGCCAGCAACTGTTGCTGATATGGACCAGTCATTTTTTAATGTCTTGAACAGGGTTGCCATGTGTGATTGCCTCCATGCAAATCATGTTATTTACCCAAACATATAAAAAGATCAGGATTAACCCTGATCTCCACCTCCGACCGGAATGACCGATCCCGTCATATACGATGCGTCGTCTGATGCAAGAAATAAAATTGCATTGACTTGTTCTTGAATTGTGCCATAACGGCCCATAAATGTTCGATCTTTTGTTTGATCAACTACTTGTTGCATCCAGTCTTTTTCATTTTGACTTAACGGGTTGGTATTACGTGGTACTTTGCGAGGCGGTGCTTCGGTTCCACCCGTCGCAACGGCATTGACTCGAATTCCGTCTTTGGCATGTTCAAAAGCAAGCGATGCTGTTAAAGCATTTACCCCACCTTTAGATGCCGAGTAGGGAATACGATTAATACCACGGGTTGCAATGGAAGATACATTTACAATAACACCCGCTTGTTGCTTAATCATGGTCGGTAACACAGCGCGGCAGCACCATAAAGTTGGAAACAATGAGCGATTCACTTCCTTAATGATTTCTTCTTCGGAAAACTCTTCAAAAGGTTTCATCCAGATCGCGCCACCTACATTATTAATCAGGACATCGACCCGACCATAGTGTTCAATGGCTTTTACAACTACCGCTTGCGCGCCTGCATAGGTTTCTAGGTCAGCATTAATCGTGACAGCATCGCCACCTGCACGCTGAATTTCTTTGAGAACGTCTTCAACATATTCAGAGCGGTCAGCCATGACGACTTGTCCACCTTCAGCTGCAACTTGTAGTGCCACACCACGACCAATGCCTTGGGCACTACCCGTAACAATCACGACCTTATCGATAAATCTTTGACGGTTTGACATAGATAATTTCTCCACCTGTTAATTCGCAGAGAATTTTTCAAACAAGAAATTTGCTGGTTTGATATTTTCAGTTTCTAACCAACCACGTACAGCCTCTACCATCGGTACCGGGCCACATAGATAAACATCGACGTCGCCACCGTTTAACCATTCACTTTCAATATGACCAGTGACATAGCCTTTACGTTCATGGTTGCTCTCAGGGCTTGCGACCACAGTGCGGTATTCAAACCACGGGAACTTTTCCTGCAACTCGTTGAGCTTTTCTAAAGCAACCAAATCAAAGTCATTGGTTACGCCAAAAACCAAGCGAACAGGCTGTTCTGAACCTTTCTCTTCGAGTACTTGTAACATTGACATAAATGGGGCAATGCCAGTACCACCTGCCAGCATAAGCACTGGACGCACTACATTACGCAAATAGAAGCTGCCGAATGGTCCGGTAAAAGTCATTTTGTCGCCAGTTTTGGCATTCTTACTTAAGAATTCGCTCATTTTGCCATTTGGTACATTACGTACCACAAAGCCCGTTAAGCGATTGCCCGGTTTTGAGCTAAATGAATATGAACGGGTTTCGCCAGTTTCTGGAATGGCAACATTCACATACTGACCTGCAAGGAAATGAATATCCGGTTGGCCTTCATTAAGCTGAATATCAAATGTGATGGTTGAGTCTGATAAGTTTTCAACGCGGGCTAAAGTACCTTGGAAGCTATGAATTTCTGTTTTGCAAACATCTGACGACGCTTGAATCTGGAATACGGCGTCTGAAGTTGGTCGACATTGGCAAGCAAGAATATAGCCTTGTTCAGCTTCTTCCGGGGTTAATGCATCTTCAATATAGCTTTCTTCTGGCATGTCATAACTACCGGACTCGCAAAATGCGCGGCAAGTTCCACATGCACCATCACGACAATCCAAAGGAATATTAATTTTTTGGCGATAGGCTGCGTCAGATAGGGTTTCGCCTTGAGCTACGTTAATGAAACGTGTAACACCATCTTCAAATTGAAGTGCAACATTGTGGTTTGACATGGCATGTATCCTACAAAATATTTGAAACTTTTACCCTCAGCCAACAGTCCGGATAACTGAGGGGGTATGTCTTAAAGGTGGTAAATATCAATCACTTGATTGATATAGTCGTTTTTCAAAACGACATACTTGCTCAAGATTTTTGGTTGATCACCTGAAAAATCGATCACATAACGTGACATACCGAAATAGCTGTAATTTGTCTTGTAACGGAAACTCAAGGTATTCCAGTTAAAGCGAACAGTAACTTTGTCGCCGTCGCGATCGAGAACTTCAACGTTGGCAATATTGTGGCTTGTACGTGTGTCCGGCATGGTTGCGGATGAGCGCTCGGTTTTAATACGGAACACTCGATCTTCTAAACCTTGACGGTCTGGATAATAAATAAGTGAAATTTCAGATTGCGGATCTTCAGTTAATCTATCGTCGTCGTCCCAAGCTGGCATCCAGAAAGAAGCTTCTGGCGCATAGCATTCAAGCCAGTCATCCCATTGTTCATCATCTAAAAAGCGTGCTTCACGATAAAGAAACTGAGCAATATTTTCTAAAGTTGCTTTGTCTTGAGTACTCATGCTGTTTCTCCCTGATCAGCAATTTCTTTCTCTGATGCAATCGCATGTTTCATGGTTTTTAACCAATATTGATGCTGGGCCAGATACAGGCCTTCATCTTCAGTTTTGATACCACTTAACATCGGTTTTAAACCAATTTCGTTTGCTGCATCGTCCGGTCCATAAATCCAGTGTTTTGAACCGCGGCACATGTCATTCCATTCAAGTGCAATACCGGCGTAGCCTGCCTGACAAGCACGGAATTCTTCTAAATCGTCTGGTGTTGCCATACCTGAGGCATTAAAGAAATCTTCATATTGGCGGATACGGCGTGCACGAGCTTCAGGTGCTTCACCTTTAGGCGCGATACAGTAAATGGTGACTTCGGTTCGATTAACCGAAAGTGGGCGAAGTACACGAATTTGCGAACCGAATTGATCCATCAAATAAACATTTGGATACAGACAAAGATTACGTGAACGCTCAATCATCCATTTCGACATCGCTTCACCGTATTTTTCGGTATATTCATCTGCTTTTGGGAAGTTAGGACGGTCTTCTGGGTTTGCCCATTGTGTCCAAAGCAACATGTGGCCATTTTCAAAGCCATAAGAGCCACCGCCTTGTTTACCCCAAGAACCTGCACTCATTGCGCGAATGTTATCGGCAGCTTGAGTTTCTTTACGGTGTTGAGTCGTTGCTGCATAGTTCCAGTGAACAGCAGAAACATGGTAACCATCGGCACCATTTTCAGCGGTGAGTTTCCAGTTACCTTCGTAGGTATAGGTAGATGAACCACGTAAAACTTCCAAACCATGTTCAGATTGGTCAACAATCATGTCGATGATTTTGGTGGTTTCACCTAAGAATTCTTCAAGTGAAGGAACATCGGGATTTAAGCTACCAAATAAGAAGCCTTTGTAGCTCTCAAAACGAGCTACTTTTTTAAGATCGTGTGAGCCGTCTTGGTTAAAACAGTCAGAGTAACCTGCGTCAGTTGGGTCTTTTACTTTGAGTAATTTACCTGAGTTATTAAACGTCCAGCCGTGGAAAGGGCAAGTATACGTTGCTTTGTTACCACGCTTGTAACGGCAAAGTTGTGCTCCGCGGTGTGAACATGCATTGATCATGGCATTAAGTTCGCCGTTACGGTTACGGGCAATGATAATCGGCTGACGACCAATATAAGTCGTATAGTAGTCATTATTATTTGGAATTTGGCTCTCGTGTGCCAAGTAAACCCAGTTACCTTCGAAGATGTATTTCATTTCGAGGTCAAATAAGGCTTCATCAGTAAAAACTGAGCGGTGAAGTTTAAATTCACCTGTATCGATATTGTCTACAAGTAATTCATCAATACGGTCAAGATGGCTGGTATTGATTACAGGAATACGTGGCATGTCCGTTCTCCGACTTTCCAAAGGGTGGAAGTCATCAAGACCTTCGCTACGATTTAAAAGGTCTTGATATCCTAATATGTCAATGAAGCGCATAAACGCGTCGGGTGTTTAACCGCGAATGGATAAAGATAGATAGATCGAATGTTGGCCAGTATGATTTCAATCGGTGCTATACAAGTGATCTATAACTTCATCGGGTTATTGCTTGTATATACCTTAAAAGAATGGTTAAACTGTGTCTAAGACTGAATTTGCATTTTAATATATCTTAAAGGTATGGAAACCTGATGGAACTAAGACATTTACGGTATTTTGTGGCTGTTGTAGAAGAACAGAGCTTCACCAAGGCAGCCGAAAAACTATTTATTGCTCAACCGCCTTTGAGTCGGCAAATCCAAAATTTGGAAAGTGAGCTTGGCATTCAACTGTTTGAGCGTGGAAGCCGCCCTTTACAAACCACACCAGCAGGGCATTTCTTTTACCAGCATGCCGTTAAACTTTTGTCGAATGCTGAAGAAATAAAAAGTATGACCAAGCGTATTGGTCTCATCGAAAGAAGCATGACCATTGGTTTTGTCGGGTCTTTACTCTATGGTTTGCTGCCTCGAATCATTTATTTATTTCGTCAGCAGCAACCCCATCTGAATATTCAGCTCATGGAATTAAGTACTACTGAACAGTTACAGGCATTAAAAGAAGGCCGTATTGATGTTGGATTTGGACGTTTAAGAATTAGTGATCCCGCCGTGAGGCGTATCCTTTTACGTAAAGAGCGTTTGGTCGTTGCCGCGCATACCAGCCATCCAATTGCTCAGCGTACGGAAGGGGTATATCTGGCCGACCTCATTGATGAAAAGATGTTTATGTATCCCACCTCGCCAAAACCTAACTTTTCAACCCAGCTTTTGAACATCTTTGCCGAGCATAGTTTGGTTCCAAAAAATATGCATGAGATACGAGAAATTCAATTGGCTCTGGGCTTAGTCGCAGCGGGAGAAGGGATCTGTATTATTCCAGCAAGTGCCGATACCATTCGATTTCCACACTTAAACTATATTCCGATTTTAGATAACGGCGCGGTCAGTCCAATTTTTATTACTGCACGGGCAATGGACAGAAGTGAAGACTTACAATCATTGTTCGATTGTATTTATCAGGTTTATGACTTAGAAGGGATACCTTATCAACGGACTGTTTTTACACTCGACCAGAACCCGATAGATGATTCAAATGGTATCGACTCTTAAATAAGGGAGGTGCATAGCCTCAAGGTTGAAGCTATGCGTTAAATGGTTCTAGAAAGCCCAAATCAGTTTTAGCCAGCTGGTATGGCCTTCGGGACGATATTCGACTTCGGTTTCTTTTAAAAATTTGGCTTCGATAGACCAGTTCTTATCGGCATATTGAATGCCTGGTCCAATTGCAAAAGCCTGTCCTTTAAAACCAATGTCATTTCCGTTTACTTTGTCATCTGTGATTTGTTTAAAAGCATAGCCTTCAACTGCAAGTTTGAGTTTGGGGTTAATGCGGTAACCTAAGCTATAGTCACCTGCAATGTATTGTCCAGACTGGTAGTCGGTTGCATCGTTACGTGTATTCCAGCTATAAGACAATTTAGTTGAAAGATCTAAACCTGCCGCATTGGCATAACTATAGGCAAGAATAGGTCGAATGGTGTGATAGTTTTTCCCGAGATTAGCTTCAACTGGATGTGTCTCACTTGGAGTTTCATATTCACCTGTCCCCAGTACGGTTTCTAAAGCTGCAATCCAGTGATGATTTCCTTGATGCCAGCCGAGCATACCACCCAAAATCAAGTCTCCGAGTCCTTGGTTTGAGTCAGCCATTCCATTTATTTTGAGTCTTAGATCAACCAATGGCTGGGCTGCATAAAGCCCGAGTTGTCCATCCAGAATTTTTTGATCGGTCATCCAGACCAAACGAGGAACCACAGCATTGACATCAACATGGAACTGATCGGGACCATTTTGAAACTCTGATGCGTGGTAATTTTGATAATAACTGAGTAAGTAGACACCAACAGGTGGTAAGGCACCCGCCATCATACCTTCGGCACCTAATGCAAAAGAGTCTGAGCCATTTTCTGTCGCAAATGCAGAGGGAAGGTAAAGGGCACTGATTACACCACATATGATTGCAGCAATTTTGTTATTCATAGAATGTCCTATTCTGTGTTGTTTGGCTTGTCACTAAAAAACGTTATTCCTTAACGATTTTTAAAAATCTAAGTCTGTTTAACCTAAAAATTTGGGATGCAAACTCCTGTGAGCTTTGTATTTTCTTTCTAAATTACAAATACAAAGCTCATTTGAAAAAGTGGATTGTTGAATGATTTATTTTTAAATATGTTTGAATAAAGCAGAACGCGATTGTCCAGCAGCACCATCGGCTGCACTTAAGAAGCGCTCAGTGTGAATGTCCCGTTCGAATAAGCGACTTTGCATGAGTGTTGAAATTGCAGAGTCGATCATGATTGGTGGGCCGCACAAATAGGCTTTGTGTCCACCACATCGATTTTCAAAATAATCTGCAACGGCCTCGTGCACAAATCCGGTAAATCCAGTCCATTGGTCTTCTGCTTTTGGTGCATTCAGGGCAGGGATATAGCGGAAGTTCGGATAGTCTTTTACGAGCTGTTCAAACAATTCTCGGTTGTATAGTTCTGCCAAGTCTCGTGCTCCTTGGAAGAGGTAAATTGTGCGACTATCTCCAGACTCAAGCAAATCTAAAATCATTGATTGTGGACTTGACAGACCTGAACCACCTGCAATGAAAATAGCATTTTGATCATCTGACTTGCGTACGAAAAATTGACCATAAGGGCCTGAAATATCAAGCTGATCGCCCGTGGCAAGTTGTCCATGTACATAAGTCGTCGCTGCACCGCCTTCAACTTTACGAATATGCAGCTCAACGATGCCAACTTCACTTGGTGAATTGGCAATTGAAAATGCACGAGTTCCTTCAATGTCTGGGAACTGGACATTGATATATTGGCCAGCTTGGAATTCGATTGGGCGATCTAGTTGTAGTCGGATTCCTTTAATGGTTGGCGACAGGTCTTTTATTTCAATGACAGTTGCTTGATAGTCTTGAACCAAATGACCTAAGAAATCTGGGTCTTCATCGACATCGGCCTCAATAACCATGTCAGACTGTGGTTTGCAGCAGCAGGCAAGCACCTTATTTTCATCGCGTTCAATATCCATGAGCGCAAATGGTGAAGCTTCACCAACATCGTAAAAACCGTCGGTGACTTGAACCTTGCATGTCCCGCAAGTACCGTGACCACAAGCAAAGGGTAACCAAACGCCTTGACGTAAAGCGGCGTCTAAAATGGTCTGGTCTTCTTCTACTTCAATCGTTGTTCCGATCGGTTCAATGGTGACTTGATAACTCATGACACACCTCCGAATTAAACGTAGCTGTCGTTATAGCCATTTAACTCTGGCGTAACGAAACGAAGTAATGACTTATGCCCAAAACCAAGCTCTACCAAAGTTTTTGTACTCTCAGGACTAATTGTTTGACTATCTAAGGTGTATTGCACTTTTGACCAATCAATTTTGGAAAAATCTGGATGTTGGGCAAAACCACCTGTAATTTGTTGCTCAATCAACTGTCCAAAAGTTTGTTGAGGCGAGGCAAGCATGGCATGTGCCGAGCAAAAAAGGGTGTGATGATCCCAACCCACGTAAAGTAAGAATTGATCGCCATAATTTTTTTGCAGATCAAGCGGTTCAAATTGATAGTTGTTGTGTATCGCGCGAACAGTCATGTTCAATCTCCTTATTTCCTATCAGGCAGCTTGATGACTGCCTGAACAATTCCTTGTGCTTAAGCTGCGTTGCCTTTCCATTTTTTCCAGCGCTGTTGGTCTGGAGAACCTTCAATATCCAGATTGTCGGCACCGACATTCATGCGGTAATAATCGCGGAGCATGGTTTCGAGGTCACCGCCACCACAGTTACCTTGCAAAATTTGATTTACAGGTAGCCATGCTTGTATATATTTCTCAGGCTCGCGTTCGAAAATGTCATGACAACCATCTGAACAGGTGTGGTAGCGTTCGCCTTGGTAGATGCTATGGCGATAACTAAACTGAGTTGGGTCATCGCCCATTTCGGTAAAGGTCATTGGAATCTGACAAACCTGACAAAGCTGTGGTAAACCTGCGCTATAGAAGCGTTTACCTTCAGCTTCCATTTTGCGAGCCAACTCCCATTTTGGACGGTAGTATTTATCGAAAGTGTCTGGATATTTAGCAGATAACCAATCCATTTCTTCGTCGGTTGGAATCCAAGTATGGAAACCGGCAGCATGACCAAAGTTATAGAAAATCCACCATGCTTGATGTGAGACATGCTCTTTTTCTTTCACAATCACATCGCTATATTTCGGCATACGAATGCCATAACGGCTTAAATCTTTAAATAACGCACCGCCTGCCTGTTCAAAATAAACTTCCCAAGCTTCTTTCCACGACATCACTTTATTTGGCAGCATGTAATCCATCATCATGCCCACAATTGAAAGCAAACGCGTCCCACGCCAGAACCATTTATCAATCCATTCCTGCACAATCGGTACATTGTCTTCATGCTGTTCGAGCAAGAATTTTACGATTTCAAGACCAAGCGTCATATGACGCGCTTCATCTGACTGCGCACTAAAACCAAAGGTCACGGTTGCCATATCGCCGTTATAAGCTGCTCCCGACATAAACGGCACAAACAGTAAGTTGGTAAGTACATATTCAAAAGCAAAACTAATCGCTAATAAAAATTCGAAAGGTCCGGCAGAACGGGCATCTTCAAAAAATGATTTAGGCACAGACAAATACCAAACACGGTCATGCATATGTGCCCAGTCCTGAAAACCATCAAAGAACTTGTTGTAATGGCTCATGGCATGAATTTGGGTCTGTACATGACGCAGCTCATCAATCGACTGCATCTGAGAAGCAATACGTGCTCCAATACCACTAAACTGGCGACCTACATGGGCATAGCCTTGATAGGCCTGATATTCAAGTGGAGTCACCGCCGTTAAAAAGAGTTTGATCGCATTTAAGTAGCGTTCATTGCTGACATTCATCTGACCGTTGTTTTGAGCAAACGCATCAAAAATGGCATAAAGTTTTTTCTCTTTTTCTGCCTGATATTTCCAGTAAGCATCCATGGTTAAACGGAATGGATCTTCCCATTTAGACCAGTCCGTAATTTTGATGCCTTCAAATTCCTCATAAGGGAAGGCGTCTTTACGGTCAGCATAGGAAAAGTCCCAGTCCAGATCACGGGTTAATGCGCGGTAACGATCTTTAGCATTTAACTTTTTGCTGGTTTCTTTCGTTTGAGTTGTCATGATTGATCATCCTTAAATCTTTGTTAAACAACGTCTATGTTGTGATTAATTCCAGTGAAGGCGGAAAGTATCGTCATCTTCTTCGACGTTGCCGCCCAGCGTAATCATGTTGAGTTGTAACGATTGGATGTCCCAATCTTGGCCTAGTTTTTCAGATACAGTTTCGGCTTTAATGACCAAATCAGTTTCACTTTCAATTCGGATCATGGCGGGTAAATACTGAATTGAAGCTTCAGGGTTATCTTCTTCAATCGCTTCGATGATGTAGCGTGAAGTATCGTTATCTTGTAATGCGAGATAGACTTTAGACATGTTGCTTCTCCTTAAGCATTTGTAAGTGGTTGTAGGCCGAGTTTTTTTGCGCGTTCAATAACGGCATGTTCTGCTTGATTGACTGCATCTGCTGATAAGGCTGCTGTTGCCCACGGTGTAAAAGCTGCTTTTACTTGAGTTAAAGACTGAGTGAACCATTCATTTAATAGCTGTTTGTTGTGATCGGATTCTGCTGCCGCAGTTTTAATGACGGTGTCTGACCACTTACGTAAATCACCTAAAGTGTCTTTCATAAACTCAGTCAGCATGGCTAAGTCGCGAGCATTTTGAGTGACTAACCACTGATCAAACTGTTGATAGACAAGCTCTGTCACAAAGCCGTCAATCACAAGGTTCTGTAATAAAAAGAGTTTGAAGTAGTCTTGCTCGGTGAGGCTTTCTTCACACAGACGGCGTAAGCCTTGCCATGCAGGATGTTGCATCCAAGCCTGTTTTGCCTGCTGTAGTGAGTCGCCGCTGTTGCCATCTAAAGCTAAGCCAATACGCGAGATGTACTGTGCAATTCCTAAATGATCCATCGCGGCATAAATACAAGCTTGGGTTAGCACGGTGCCATATCCATAGGCACTGCCAGACATCATGTGTAAGTTTGCAGTTTGTTCAACGTGGCGAAATGGCAATAGGTACTCGATGACTTTAGCTTTGACTTCATCAGACAAATGTTCTGCAAGCTGACGTTTTTCAAAAAAAGCAAAATTACTTTCGGCGGTGTCTTGTAAACGTGCACGGTGTTGAACATAAGTTCCATAATAGAATTGACGTGGATCTTTAAATGCATACCAATCTTGCATTTGCAGAGCAGTATGGGTTTTATCATTTAAAGTCTTTTCAGGTTTCCACAAAGGACGATAGTGGAAGTTAGTTTCAGCTTGTACATCGAAGCTTACTTCTTGATATCGAGTTGCTGGCTTACTACCAAATCGTCTTTCGATATAGGCGTAGTTCTGGCGGATAGGTTCGACATTTGACGTTTTGATTTCTAAAGTCATGGCTTTATCTCCTTATATTTTTTACATCTGATCATCGTGATCGTTGCTATTACGTTGCGTGCCGACTAAGGTTGCTTCAGTGCCATAGCGCCATTTTTCTTCCTGAGCGTCATTAAAAGCTTGTTGCTCTTGGGTCATTTCAACCACTTGATTGGTCTTACAAAAATCATTAAATGCATGTTTAGGCAAAACCAGTTCCACAAATAGACTTGGGTCATGAATGGCAAAATCGAATTCGATAAACTCTGCGTTTAAGTCGCCAGTGACCCGAATATATTTGGTTAATGCTTCGACTTGAGGTTGCGTCATGCTGTACTCCATCAAGACATGGTCTTGAAATTGATGAATGCTCCTTGCTCTCGCTATAAGCTTTACAAAAGCTATGCCAACTTTATTTTTATAATTAAAAACAATTGTTTAGTATTTTTATTAAAAGTACAGCATTTTTAAAATTCACCATTTCATGAATTTTTTTGAATGGTGAAATAGAGATATTCATGATTTGATGAAGTGGGTCGTAAAAATTTCTTTTTAGATTGTTTGGGGCTTTAAAAGGAGAGATTTAGAAATACTTTTTTAGTATGAAGTTATGTCTTTAAGGTACTAGGACATTTATCTGGTTCTTCGATAAGATGAGATAAAACCAAAATGTGTTTAATGGATTAAAACAGATCACTCATGGCTCGAGTAAAATACGATAAAACGGGACGATACGCAGATCATCCGCAAGAAATTCACGATTTGCTCTCTAAACTGCACTTTGATACTGCCCACGGCCAAATCTGGTTTGATGAATATCGAATGCTGCTTTTACACACCAGCATTATGGGATATTTGCGTAAAGACTTAGCGCACATGATTGGGCTTGAGCGAACCAAGCGTTTTTTTATTCGTTTAGGGTATCAAGCTGGGTTAAAGGATGCAGAAGTTACAACAAAAATGCGTCCCGATTTAAATGAACACGATGCTTTTATGGCAGGCCCACAAATGCATGCGATTCGTGGAATGGTGCAAGTACAGGCCAACCAGCTCAATTTAAGCCACGATAAAAAACAGTTTTATGCCGATTTAAATTGGCTTAACTCTTTTGAAGCCGATGTGCATTTAGAGCATTTTGGCCCAAGTGATGAACCTGCGTGTTGGATGCTTCTGGGTTATGCATGCGGATACAGCAGTTTTGCGACAGGCATGACCATTATTTATCAAGAAATAGAGTGTAAAGCTTGCGGCGATGAGCATTGCCGTATTATTGGTAAGCCTTTAGAAGAGTGGGAAAATGCAGATGAGCTGATTCAATTCATGTCACCGGAACCCATGGAGAAAGAACTGATTGCGTTGCAGGCTGAACTTTTTGAACTAAAAAAATCAATTTATAGCGACAGTGAAGCCGATTACCAATTATTTAGTTCTGTGGGTAAGTCAGCATCTTATAAACAGGTCTGTGCATTATTAACCAAAGCAGCAGGTTCGAAAGTTACCATTTTATTACAAGGTGAAACCGGCGTTGGTAAAGAAGCTTTTGCACGAGGAGTTCATGCAAATAGCCAAAGAAAAGACCAACCTTTTATTGCGGTAAACTGTGCAGCGATTCCACCAGAGTTAATTGAGTCTGAGCTATTTGGGGTAGAAAAGGGTGCTTATACAGGAGCACATCAGTCTCGCTTGGGTAAGTTTGAGCGAGCCAATGGCGGTACGATTTTTTTAGATGAAGTGATTGAGCTTTCTCCTCGTGCACAAGCAGCACTATTACGCATTTTGCAGGAAGGTGAATTTGAGCGAGTAGGAGATTCACAGACACGTATTTTAGATGTCCGTGTAATTACAGCCACCAATGAAGACCTTGAACAAGCTGTGAAAACAGGACGATTTCGGGCAGATTTGTACTATCGCTTAAATATTTTTCCAGTTCAGATTCCGCCTTTGCGGGAGCGCCGTGAAGACATTCCTTTACTGGTTGAACACTTTCTTCATCGCTTTGAAAAAATGTACGGTAAAACCATTCAGGGTGTAAGTGATAAGACCAAAGTTTTTATGCAGCAATATGAATGGCCGGGCAATATTCGTGAGTTGGAAAACTTATTAGAAAGGGCGGTTTTATTAACGGACGATCAGCAGTTGATTAAGTTAAATGCCATTTTCCCACAGATTAAGCATGACCCAGAGCAGGCTGTAGCTGTTAAAACTGACTTTGAACAACTGTTGCAGGCAGAGTTTAATTTAGAAGAACACGAGAAGCAGTTAATTTTAACAGCTTTAAAAAAGGCAAATCATAAGGTGTCTGAAGCGGCACGCTTATTGGGACTAACTCGGGCAGCACTGGATTATCGAATTAAAAAATTTCAGCTTTGAGTCAATATCAACAAGCTAAAAAATAAAGGCCTAACTTTAAAAGTTAGGCCTTATTCACTATTGCACTTTCGCTGGGAAACCATCTTCTTCAAGTGCTTCGGTAATTTTATCGACACTTTCACTACTTTCAACAGTTACGATTTTAGTCGCTAAGTCTACATCTACTTTTGCATTTGGATCGACATCTTGAATCGTTGCAGTCACACCACGCGCGCAGCCACCACACGTCATATTTTCAATAAGTAGTTTCATCTTCATACTCCATCAAGAATGAGATATTTGTTTGGATAACACTGAGTCTAAACCTTGTCATGATTGTAAGGTCAAGACCAAATTTTTAAAAAAATATGCTTGACCTTCCCATGATGGGAATCTGTATGCTCAATACAGAATATTAAATTTTGCAGATTTGCAGAGGTGTTTGATGGACTCAAAAACCACAAAATTGCCAGCATATAGTGAAACACTTCCAATCGAAGGCATGACCTGTGCCTCGTGTGTAGGTCGTGTCGAAAAAGCACTTAAGAAAGTTGAAAATATTGAGATTGCCAATGTTAATTTGGCAACAGAAAAAGCTGTTGTTTATTCAAGTCAACCGATTCAGCGTGAAGCACTGGTTAAAGCAGTTGAACGTGCGGGGTATGATGTTCCAAAAGCTGCGCCAGTGGAGTTGTCTATTGAGGGCATGACCTGTGCATCTTGTGTTGCACGTGTAGAAAAAGCCCTAAAAAAAGTAGACGGCGTTCAAGAGGCAACCGTCAACTTAGCAACAGAGCAAGCTTGGGTGCAGGCAGATAATTCAGTCAATGTTGAAGACCTAATTCGTGCTGTTAAAAAAGCAGGTTACGACGCGAAAGCATCTGAAAAAAATCAAGATGTACAACTCGATAAAAAAGCTTCAGAGTTAGATCAGCTTAAAAAAGATTTGATCATTTCGATTGTATTGGCCTTACCTGTGTTTATTTTGGAAATGGGTTCACATCTCATTCCAGCTTTTCACATGTGGGTCATGAACACGATTGGTCAATACAATAGCTGGCTTTTACAGTTTGTTTTGACCACATTAGTTCTCATTTTTCCTGGTCGCCGTTTTTACCAAAAAGGGATTCCAGCTTTATGGCGTTTAGCACCAGATATGAACTCGTTGGTCGCTGTTGGAACCTTGGCTGCCTACAGTTTCTCAGTCGTAGCTACCTTTATGCCGCAGGTTTTACCACAAGGTACCGTCAATGTTTACTTTGAAGCGGCTGCTGTTATTGTCAGTTTAATTTTACTCGGACGTTATTTCGAAGCCAAAGCTAAAGGACGTACTTCACAAGCCATTCAACACCTAGTGGGAATGCAGCCTAAAACGGCTCGTATCCAGCGTGGTGGTCAAGTGGTGGAAGTTGCAGTTGCCGAAGTGGTCAATGGAACTATTGTAGAAATTCGCCCAGGTGAACGTGTACCTGTCGATGGTGAAGTGGTTGAAGGGCACAGCTACATTGATGAATCTATGATTACGGGGGAACCTGTCCCTGTTGAAAAAATAGTAGGGCAACAAGTAGTTGGGGGTACAGTCAATCAAAACGGTACTCTAAACATTCGGGCAACCGCCGTTGGTTCTTCGTCTGTACTTTCACAAATTATTCGCATGGTTGAGCAAGCCCAAGGTTCTAAACTTCCGATTCAGGGGTTGGTCGATAAAGTCACTATGTGGTTTGTACCGGTAGTGATGTTAATTGCTGCAATTACTTTCTTGGTTTGGTTTATTTGGGGGCCAGAGCCTGCGCTCACTTTTGGTTTGGTGAATGCTGTTGCGGTACTGATTATTGCTTGTCCTTGTGCGATGGGGCTTGCAACACCAACCTCAATTATGGTCGGTACTGGGCGTGGTGCTGAGCTAGGTGTCTTGTTTCGTAAAGGTGAAGCTTTGCAGCTTTTACAAGAAGCGCAGGTTGTTGCAGTTGATAAAACTGGAACACTCACCGAAGGTAAACCGACACTCACTGACTTTAATGTGCTATCTGGCTTTGAACGTAAACAAGTGCTGACTTTAGTTGCCTCAGTCGAAGCTAAGTCTGAACATCCAATCGCTTTAGCTATTGTTCAAGCAGCAGAAAGTGAAGGCCTAAACTTATTACCAGTAACAGCATTTAACTCGATTACGGGTTCAGGTATTGAAGCAGAAGTTTCAGGCCAAAAAGTACAAATTGGCGCAGATCGTTATATGCACCAACTTGGTTTAGATACCAGCTCATTCCAAACGATTGCAGCTCAGTTAGGTGAAGAGGGCAAAACACCGCTGTATGTTGCTATCGATCAACAACTTGCTGCAATTATCGCCGTTGCAGACCCAATTAAAGAAACAACCTATGCTGCGATTGAAGCCTTACATCAATTAGGGCTCAAGGTTGCCATGATTACAGGAGACAATCGTCATACGGCGCAAGCGATTGCTAAAAAGCTGAATATTGATGAAGTTGTAGCCGAGGTTTTACCAGAAGGTAAAGTAGACACAGTTCGCCAATTGCAAAAACAATATGGTCGCTTAGCTTTTGTTGGTGATGGTATTAACGATGCGCCAGCCTTAGCGCAAGCAGATATCGGTTTAGCCATTGGTACTGGAACTGATGTTGCTATTGAAGCTGCCGATGTTGTGCTGATGTCTGGTAGTTTAAAAGGTGTACCGAACGCAATTGCGTTAAGTAAAGCAACCATGCGAAACATTCGTCAAAACCTGTTCTGGGCATTTGTATATAACGTAGCGCTGATTCCAATTGCAGCAGGTGCCCTATATCCAGCATTTGGTGTGTTACTTTCACCTATGTTTGCAGCAGGCGCGATGGCACTTTCTTCAGTCTTTGTTTTAGGCAATGCGTTACGCTTAAAACGTTTTCATGCGCCAGTAGAGTAAGCGTGCTGAAAATCAACTTTTAGTTTAAGATCATGACAGCAGGTCTTAAACCAAATTTAATATTTGAGGTGTGAGATGAATATCGGTCAGGCATCCAAACATTCGGGCATTTCGGCGAAAATGATTCGCTACTATGAAGAAATCGGTTTACTTGAAGCAGCTCAGCGTTCAGCTTCTGGCTATCGCATTTATTCAGAAACAGACCTTAAAACTTTAAACTTTTTAAAGCATGCTCGAGAGTTAGGTTTTTCATCTGAACAGATGAAAGAGCTTATTTCACTTTGGAAAAATACCGATCGGCATAGTGCAGAGGTGAAAGCCTTAACAGTAAAACACATTGCTGAATTAAAGCAAAAAATTTCTCATTTACAAGAAATGGTTAATATTTTGCAGGCTTCTGCCGATGATTGCTGTGGTGACCAGCAGGCTTCGTGTGCGATTTTAGACCACATTGAAAAAGGTGTAGGTGTAAGTTAAACCTTATAAAAATAAAAAAGGAAAAATCATGGCTTATACAGCTTCTTGTCTTTGTAATGGCATTCAACTCCGTATTAATGCCGAATTAGAACCCATTATGGTTTGTCATTGTAAACAATGCCAAAAAGCCCAAGGCGCTGCTTTTGCGGCCATCACTCAAGTACAAAAAAGTGACTTAAATGTGGTACAGGGTGAAAACCTTTTACAGGCTTATTTTGCATCGCATAATAAAAAAAGAGTATTTTGTAAAACTTGTGGCTCGCCTGTCTGGAGTGAACGTTTAGATAAACCAGAAGTGGTGCGTTTAAGAGTAGGGCTCATTAATGAAGATATATCGACGCGAGTTATCTCTCATGCTTTTGTTGCTTCAAAAGTGAAGTGGTATCCCATATGCGATAATGCCCGCCAATACCCAAATGCGGTAGAAAACCCTTGAAATATGAAGGTTTGAAAGTATTTTGTTTATTTGTAAAAAAACGTGAATAAGACTAGTCATGAATAAATAATGTGCTATAACTGTACCTAAGGTAATCGTAATATCTCCTCGATCCACAGGGAAACTTGGGACAGGGCAAAAGATACGATAAGACCTTACATATAGCTAGCAAAGAGCATGTAAGAGATGGATAGACACAAATCTTAGATTGCTCACCGTTGCAGAAAAGCCCGTGAAACGGGCTTTTTTAATGCTTGTAAAAACTATTTCTTATTTGGAAAGATTATAGTTTTTTAAACTATTTATGAAAAAGTAATGTAAAAATAACAAAATATTTTAAATATACAGACTATTCTGTATTGCAATTTGTTTTTATTAAGGGTACATTTAGTCAACGGTTTAAAGTTCAAGCTTAATAATGAACTCATGGTCGTTGTGGGAGATCTAAGAGCCTGCATTTTCCCCAAGATGCGGGTTTTTTTATGCCTAAAGAAAAGTAGTTTTTCATCTCATCTAAAAACTTTAATTTTCTAATTGTTTGTTCTTTAAATATTAAAAACCCACGAGCCTAATAGGCCGTAGGTTTCTACAATAAAACTAGAAGTTAAGCACGATATGCCAGACAAGCTTTAGCACATGCTAAACAAGCTTTGGCACAAATCTGGCAATGCTCATGTTCGTGTTTGCTACATTCAGCTGCACAAAGTTGGCACGCGCTGGCACATAATTGCATGGCTTGTTCAGCAAGCTCTGAATGTCTTAATTCTAAAGATGTGCAAAGCTGACAGGTTTCGACACAGGTTAAACAATGTTTAATACATTCACGCATCATATGCACATGTTCTTCTTGCAAACATGCTGAGGCACAATGTTTACAAGCAAACATGCATTCAATGCAGGCTTGAACTGAAGTAGATGCTTGATTAAACAGAGATTGATTTGGTTCTTGCGAGCTATTCATTTTAATATTCTCCTTTTGAAAGGCTATTATTAAAAAACCGAATATTGTTATCTTTTTTCATTTTATAAAATCATTTTTCCTATTGGGCACTTTGAAATGAAAGGTCTACAAATGCTCAATAAGGAATTAACCTCGTATAAGAATGTTACAAGTGTTTTTCTAATTAAATTTTTTAAAAGGTAAAAAATAGATTGCTCAAGACAAACTACAAAATTTATTTTCATATAATACTTTTGGCTAATTTTTTTATGGATGAAAATTAGGCAAATTATCAGTGTGAACTTTAAGGGCACACGTAATGGAAAACATTGAACAGTACGCTCACGGAGCTGAGCATGAAGTCCACGTACACTGCAAACGATCATTAAGCACATTAATACTGAGCCTGTTTGTATTAATCGCAACTGGTCGTTAAAAGAAAAAGCACCCACGGGTGCTTTTTCTGTATCTATTGACTATTGATAGTTTTGTTTAAGAGCCTGTAAAGCCGCGCCGTTTTTTATAGGCTTTACGATCATAAGAGGGAATATTGGACTTTTGAAGATCAATAGACAGTTGTTTTTTGCGTTGAAATTGCACTTCACTTAAAAGTGCATCATAAATTTTGGGACGATCAGTTTTAAACTTTTCTACATCCAATGGAATTTTACTTTCCTGTTTAACAATATACAAAACAGAACCATTGGCATTAGTTTCATATATTGTCCAACCAACTCTTACCATGTAGAGACCGGTTTTTGCATCCTTTCCTAAATAAGCTTTAAAACCATCGGGATGAGGGCGAACATAAGCATTCATCATGCATCCTCCATCAACTATTTAATTCGATGAAAGCGGCGATTAATGAATTGATGGGGAACGATACATCTATTCAGTAAAATCACGATTTTCATGTGTATATATATTGATCAATTTGGTAATTTCAAGGCGTGTGATATTTGTTTTTTTGCTATTTAAGAAGTGGGAAAAATGGCCTAAAAAATATATAAATAATCACTTATTTTAAAAAAAATATATGATTTTGGAGTTTAATATCTTTTTAAGTTAATGCAGTGTTTTTTTATAAATGTGTGACGCATTTTGCAAATTTAAAATTGGAACAAATTTTAATGAATATAAATTCACTTTTTATTAAATTATTAATTTTAAAAAATAAAAAGTATTTGTAATATTTCTTGTTACAACGATTTTGTCGACAATAGATGCTCATTTTTGACATATTTCGCCTAGCGTAATCAATCGAGTTTTTGGCCTATGGTGTCATTTTTATTTATTGGACTTGTGGTCACTATTTTGTTGACTCCAGGACCAACAAATACATTATTAGCCTCGGCTGGCTTGCAAGCAGGGCTAAAGCACTCTCTTAAGCTAATTCCGGCAGAGGTAATAGGTTATCTGATCGCGATTACCTCATGGGGTGTTTTACTTGAGTCGGTATCTCATTTTATTCCATGGCTTCCTGCTATATTAAAATTGATGAGTGCGAGTTTCATTCTTTATCTCGCTTTTAAACTTTGGATCACTTCAACCGAAGATATTAAGTTAGATCGCCCACTGATTACGCCAAAAGCTTTATTTCTTGCAACACTTTTAAACCCGAAAGCTTTGCTCTTTGCTTCGGCGATTTTTCCACATGCAGCGTGGGAAGTTCCGCATTTGTATTTTATTCACATTGTTGTCTTTTTATCTTTAATTACCCCAATTGCTTTTTTATGGATTATGTTTGGAACTGTCCTCATTTCAAATAAAGTAACTTGGTTAAATCAACGCAATTTACAACGTACAGCTGCATTTATTTTAACTTTTTTTGCTATGCCAATCGGCTATTCTGCGATTAGCTCATTTTAAACTTAACCCATTATTTATATTAAAAATTTATTTTTCAGGAGATTTTTATGAAAAGATTAAAAGTAATTATCAAGGACCAGTTTGATAAAGAATCAATCGCTTTGGCAAAAGTTAGACCAATGAATGACCATGCACTTGAACTTCATAAAAGTGTTGAACATATTGAAATTAATGACGATATCATTTTACCAAACATGGATTTGTTATATGAGAATCCTAAAGACGGCAAAATTTATCAATTAATTGGTCCATGCAGTGAGGAATAACTCTTAAATTAAATTTAAAAATAAGCATCAGCAGAGTTTGTGTTTCTTACGGTCTTAGATGGTGGAAATTAAGCCAAACTAACGTATAGACACAATTAAAATATTGAACATCGCAGGTCGTTATGGGACTATGTTTTTGCAAAAATGTGACCTAATCCTCATTTTTGCATTTCAGGACTAAGTGGTGTTCACTAAGCCCATTTCTTCAATGAGAAGTAGAAATGGGCTTTTTTTATGGAAATTTTATTCTTTAAAAGTCTCATCTAAAGCTTGTTGGACAGCTTCAATTCGAGATTTGCAAGCTTTATAAGCGCTAATAGACTCTTCAACAATTTTCATTAAATTATCTATATCAGGACTTTCCTGTGATTCTAACAATTCAGCATTTTTCTTCAAAATGTCATGGCCATCCTTAAAGGTTAACTCTTCATTCTTCATTTGGGATTACCTGTGTAATGTTGGCTTCAACTACGCCATCTTGCATTTCAATGGCAATGGAGGGGCTTGAAATTTGGTGTATAGAGCGAATCGCTTTTCCTTCGGATCTGACAATTGCATAGCCTTTAGCTTGAACCTGTTTAGGGTTTTGCAAAAGGATTTCTTTCATTAATGACTCGATTTGAGCTAAGGAAAATTTAACTTGTTGCTGTGAGCTGAACTGAATACGTTCTTTCATCTGGTCAAGTAGACGATGCGCCGAGTTAAGTTGATTTTGTGCAGAAGAATTAATGTGATGAAGCAATTGATCATTTTTGCTTTGATAAGTCGTGATTTGATGCTGAGAAAGCAGTTTAATCGTTTGTAGACTATCTACCGCTTCTTGTACATGTTCAACAATATGATTACGAATACCAGCAATCACTTTACTTGGAGTATCAAACGAACGATGTGCGATCTCATCAAGGATGGTACGGTCTTTTTCATGCCCGATACCGACCCAAATCGGAACGCTGCGTTTACAGAGAAGTGCGGCAAGCTCATAATCATTTAAGTAAGCTAAGTCATTTACAGCACCACCACCACGAATAATTACAATCAGATCTGGTGGAAAGTTATAACGATTTGCCCATTGCTTTAAACCTGTTGCCAAGGACTCCATAAGGCTAACAGCAGCAGTATTCCCCTGAAAGGTCGCACTTTGATAAACAAAATGACAAACCTTATTTCTTTCTAAAGCATCTGCATCTTTTTTAAAGTCACCCAAACCTGCAGCATTTTGAGGAGCAATCACTAAAACATTTGCAATATCAAAAGGGGTAGGGAGAAGTTTATTTTTATGAATCAAACCTTCTTGGGTTAAACGCTCTACAATTTGTTGATAACGTTTTGCAATTTCCCCAAGTGTAAAACTTGAGTCAATTTCTTCGATATTGACTGAAAATCCGTATTGTGGATCAAAACGCGCTCTAATTTTAATTAAAACGTTTAAATCACTTGCTAACTCAATTCCTGTTTCACGTTCAAACTTTAAAACAATTTTACTCGCTGAAAATTTCCAGATGGTTGCCTTACAACTGGCAATCACTTTATCGGTGTCAACATCTTTCTCTGCAAGTTCTAAATAGTAATGTCCACCTTTAATATTTAAATTCCGAATCTCTGCTCTAACCCATACCGGTTCGTCAAAGGTCAGGCGTATGACTTCCTGCACAGTGCCGAGATATTCGCTTAGAGAGAACTGAGGATCAGACATATAAACTATTAATAATGGGATGAAACTAGATAGTATAAAAGCTATCCAAGCAAGGCAATTGATGTCTATGAATATCGCGTTCTATTTAAAATAAATACAACAATTTAAAGAAACAAAAATTAGAAATTACGATGTCGATTTGGACTGAATGGTAAAAATAAAAATTAATAAAAAGATAATTGTTAATAATTACAACCGATTAAAAAATAAAGTTTGCTTTATAAAATATATAGGCGTATAAAGCATACTTCCAATTGCGGGGTGGAGCAGTCTGGTAGCTCGTCGGGCTCATAACCCGAAGGTCGTTGGTTCAAATCCGACTCCCGCATCCAAAAAATATTATGCTCTGTGATGTACTACTTTTCATGATACGAACTCATGAAAAGCAATTAGCTTATAAATAACCCTATATCAAGCTAAATATTAAATTCTAGACGAACTGTCCATACCTTAAATCTAGCGTTCTAATTAAATACCGTTAAATCACATGAGCTCAGTAATGAGTGAATACGATTGTGAATATAGTAAATGAGTGGCACATTGCCACAGCCGTAAATGGCAATGAAATCAATGTGAGGATTATTCCTCATGTGCGTAAGCAAAATTCGCTTGATGGATATCGTTGGGTAGAAGTTGGAAAGAAAATTCAGCTTCAAACTGGTGAAGAAATTGAGCTAAACCAAGATGGAAAAAGCTTTTATGCTGGTTTTAATCAACTTTATCGTTTAAATACATATTGTTGATAACATCATGGTACTAAAGCAAGAAAACCTATCTCTTTTAAAGGAGATAGGTTTTTTTATATCTATAAGTCATATAAATAATTAAAATTATAAAAAAGTAAGAAATTTGAAAATGATAGAATTATTATTTTAGCTATATTTAATAACTCATTTAACCTGCTCGCCAGAACTGACGGCCCATTACTTTAAAGTTTTTCCCGTTCTCTTCAGTTACACGGCGGTCTCTAAATTTTTCATTTAAACTATGCAAAATTAAAGAGCCATCAGCTTCTTTAAAAATTTGTTTAATCATTCCCTCGCCAGCGAAATAAACAGCATAGATTTCTCCATCAATTACTTCTGTCTGAGAAATATCAATGCCGACCAAATCTCCATCTTTGATGTAGTCAGTCATGCTATCGCCCTTAGCTTTAATAATGCGCATACATTCCTGAGGAACGCGCTTTTCTTTAAAGAAAGAAGCAGGGAAAGGAATTTTTCCATTAATTGCATCAAAATGAAATTCGATTGATTCACCTGTACCACAAGAAAAACTTGCTTCAACTACTTCAATCCAGACATATTGATCTACTACATCACTGCTGACAACGGTGGGACTAAATACATCACTTTCTCTAAAAGAGTCTTCTGTGTTACCAGTAGTAAGCCAATAAGCGTCTACACCTAAAAACTGTGCAATGAGTGGAAGAAAAGCAGATTTTAAATTCTTTCCCGATTCTAAAGCTTGATAGGCAGGCTGAGACATTTTTACTGCTTCAGCAACTTCTGCCTGAGTTTTCTTAGCTTTAATCCTTGAATCTTTTAAACGGTCTTTAAGAGCCATAATGATCGCACCAGCTAACTTATCACAAATATATAACTAAAGTTATATCTAGTAAAACAACTATAGTTATTGACTAATAATAACTATAGTTATAATATCAATTATAAGAGCTCATTGATAGAACTAATGCAATATTTTTACTAAAACATATTTTTATTTTGTATCAATGGCTTGGTAAGTAGTGATCAGTATTCTGCCTCAATGGACGACAGAATATAAAATGGCGATAGTAAATCAGTGGTAGAGATCGGCTATCAAAAAATAAAAAATGAATAAAAAAAGCCCGATTCCGTGGATCAGGCTTAATGTTCGTCGATAAAGGGTATCAAGAACATGAAGAATCTAACAAAGAATTTAATGGCTCACAAAAGTTTCCGATATACGGCAGCGTGTTATCTCAACTTTTTGGTCAAAAAAGATAAGTCATATATGTATGCCAGTTTTAAAAGAAAAAAGAACGGCTAGGCTAAGCACGGGTGTATAGCAATTTTTTATAAAAATATGAGAAATAACAATGTAGTAAGTACGATTATTTTTCAAATTTTAAGTATGAGACAGGATTGTATTATGGAAAATTTTTTAACATTAAATGGACTAGCTTCTATTTTTAAGCTGTATGGTACGGTCATGATGATCGCTTTAGCAGTAAGCTTAGTCGTAGCGGTGGTTTTAATCATGCGTTTCCCACGTTCGCCTCAAGAATGGGTAGTAGGTTTGATTTGTACTATTGTCTCAAGCTTGACTGGTGGTTCATTCATTATCATGAAATGGGACTTACATGAATGGGTGACTGATATATGGGGCATGATCACTTTAGGTGGATTCTTCTTTATTTGTGGCTTACCTGGTTGGGCAATTGTGAGGTGGATATTTAACTTCATTAATAAACAAGAAGGAAAAACTATTGTTGAAGTAATGAAAGACTTAAAAAAAGCAAAAGATGATATTCAAAGTTAATAGCTATCAGCGAGTTATATAAATGAGGACAGGCCCATGAAGGTTGAACAATATCTAGATGCACTTATAAAACGTGAAGGTGGTTATGTAAATGATACGCTTGACTCTGGACATGCCACCAAATTTGGAATTACTCAAGCAGTTGCACGTAGCTATGGATATCAAGGTGAAATGGAGGATTTACCTTTAGAAACTGCAAGAGATATTTATAAAAAGCAATATTGGCTTGAGCCGCGATTTGATCAAATTAATTTGATTAGTCCAATCATTGCTGAAGAACTGCTCGATACAGGAGTAAATTGTGGTCTTGGTTTTACAAAACCACTTCTACAACGTGCTTTGAATTTGTTAAACAGACAAGGAAAAGAGGGATGGAGCGATCTTAAATTAGATGGTCAATATGGGACTTCTACCTTACAGGCTTTATCACTCTATATTAAAAATCGCGGTCAAGAAGGGGAAAGAGTGATGGTACGTCTTCTAAATATTATGCAAGGCCAACGCTATATTGAAATTACAGAGAAAAATCCAAAGTATGAACAATTCTTTTACGGATGGCTTGCTAACCGTGTGAGTTTTTAAAAAGACCAACTTGCTTGAGCTGAATACATATAGCAAGTTGATCCATTCTTCTTTTTATAATACAAATTCTTTATTGAGTAATAAGTAAAATGGCGAGAAGAAAGAAAATACAACCACTCACTTTATTCAGTTTTGCAAAATTATTTCCGGCAAGCATTTTCTCTTTAAAAATTGAAGAAAAATTAGCATAAACTAAATGAATTAAAAATCCGATAAAGCAAAAGGTTAAAGATAAAATGAGAAATTGATTTAATATTTCTTTTTTAATATCAATAAACTGAGGAAAAAGTGCAATAAAAAAGACAATCGTTTTCGGATTAAGTAATGAAGCAAATAGCCCCTGATAAAAAAGTTTTGATTTCTTCACGATTTTATCGTTGTGTTCAGTTTCTAGTAAATCTTGAGTAGGAGATTTGTTTATAAAGTTTTTATAACCTAAATACATAAGATAAAAGGCCCCAATAAACTTTAAAACAGTAAAGATGGTGGGGTTACTGGTAATAATGAGACCAACACCACTTGCAGAAATCACAGCGATAATGAACATACCAATGATTAAACCGCTAATACCGAATAAAGCGGTACGAACACCGTAATTTATTGAATTTGTTACTGTAAATAAAACGCCTGGTCCAGGGCTAGATAAGGTAAGAAAAGCAATGGTTATAAAAACTAAGAGACCGTTCACGTGGCTACTTCCTGTTTATCATCAATATGTTAAGCTGCACACGTACTTTAAATCAGAATACATAAAGTGTATATATACAGGTCTGTATATTTTATAAAAAAGTAAAATATTTTAGTAAGATATTAAAGTAGTTTTAGAGCGTAAAGAGAGGCTTAATAATTTTCAAAAGATAAAATTTTATAGTATAAAAATAAGATATATTTAATTAATATATTGAAGTTAAAACAATTAACTAAATTAAAAAATAGCATTTAAAATCAATAGATAAGTGATCGTTAGAGACGCACAAATTGTGTGGAAAATCAATTAATCAAGATAGAGATTGCAATTCGTTAAGAAGCGTGTATAGTCGACATTAACTACAAAAATATTCATGTTACCCTAAATCTCTCTTTTCGTAGTTTTATTTATAATCCTCCGTATATTATTAGATATTTAAGTAGAGTGTATATTTTTTAGTTCAATTGGAATACCCAATAACAAATGATAATGTTTTTAAAATTAGGATTAATTTATGTCTAATGCTACTGGTACAGTAAAATGGTTTAATGAAACTAAAGGTTTTGGTTTTATTCAAACTGATGAAGGTAAAGATGTTTTTGCACATTTTTCTGAGATTCAAACACAAGGCTTTAAAGTTCTTCTAGAAGGCCAGCGTGTTCAGTTTACTGTGACACAGGGTAAAAAAGGCCCTCAAGCTTCGAATATCACAATTGTGACGAATGCTTAAATAACATAATTTGATGATTTTATTTGATTTATTTTTTGGCCATTTGCTCAATTAAATAACATGAAATCATCTACGTAGTTAAAAAACCCACTTCTTCCTTTGTGGGTTTTTTATATAAAATATTAAATAAGTTGATTATTTGTTTTATATAATATAAAAATTAAATTTGTGTTGTATAAGTTAACATTATAACTGGTATAAAAATGGATATTTGTATTGGCGGTATTTTAAACGGTAAAGTAAGAAAAATTAATGAAGATAGTTTCTGTGTTGGAAACCCTCATTCAGATGATATAAATGAGTACTATAAGCAATACTTTCATTTAGGTGGAAAGCTTTTGTCATTTTGGGTATACAGCGAAATAAATTATCAGGAAGCATCACGAATAGCGGAAAGTTTCTTAAAAAAAGAACAAAGATCTTTAAGTGGATGTTAAATAAAACCACTTTAAGTCTGGCAAGTATATTGCTTAAATCAGATAAGCTATAATTAATTTTTAATTACATATTTTTAACAATTTAGTTTAATTTGTTATTCATAACGTCATAAGTAATAGAGTAATCTTAGCTCAAAATAGAGTTTAGTTGTAAAATTAAACTTAACATTCATAAAAATTTATTAAATTTTTATTGTATTAACGGTCCATGACTTAAGTCATAAATAATATTTCTTTTTGTAGTATATCTAAAGGAAGGAAATAATTCTAAATGTTGAATATAGTACAACCAAATATTTGCTTCATCGGTAGTAGTAATTTGTCTTTAGCTTTAATTGGAGGTTTGGTTTTAAAAGGATTTCAAAAAGAAAAAATTAATCTTATAGAGGAAGGAAAGTTTGATAATGAAATCATTCTAAAGCAAAAGCAGCATGAGGTAAAAAAGGCTGATATCGTTGTTCTATTAGTAGACCCAAAAAATCTAAAAGTCATCTTAGCACCATTAAAAAAATGGTTAGCTGATAAAACTATTCTATCGATGATGGCTGGAATTAATATCAAACAACTCATGAATATTACGGGTTCAAAAAAGGTTATAAGAATCATATCTAACCCACCAGTATTAACTTATACAGGTACTCATGTGTTGATTGGTTCAGAATATCTAGAACCTTTAGATAAAGAGTTAGTTGAGACAATTTATTCAGCCACAGGGCAGACCTATTGGGCAAATTCAGAATCAGAAAGTGATGCCATTATCGCGTTATCGGGTTCAGGCCCAGCGTACTTCTTTTATATCCTCGACAGTATGGTAAAAACTGGTGTTTCTATGGGGCTAGATAAGCAGTTTGCTTTAGATCTGGCACTTCAAGCAGCGTCAGGTGCTGTAGACATGGTGCGTAAAAGTAATGTTCAGCCAAGTGAGTTATGTGGCAAGGTCACATTAGCTAATGGCATTACTGAATCTGCATTACGAATGTTTGAGCTAGGCAATCTTTCCGATGATATTCGACTGGCTTTAAAAGCAGCTTATCATCGCAGTAAAGAAATAAGTCTAGAGATTAATGCTGAAATTGCCAGACATAGCGTTAACTGATGGCTAAGTACCTTTCAATCTTGAGATAACTTAAATTTTGAAAGGTACTTTTCATGCTTAATAATTCATGGAATTTGTAGGAAATATTCCCAAATAACATAGCCTAAGCCAAACCCTAACATTGAATAGAGAGTGATAATAAATAATACAAAACTAGCTTTATTTTTCTTTCTTAAAAAATTCATGTTAGCTACCTCGTGTCTAGATAGTTACTATCATGAAGAAATACAATGTGTAATCATAGATACAGAATTTTTTCAAAAAAATATAACAGATAGATCAGTGTTATAAATTTATCTTTAATTAAGTTTTTTTAAATTATCAACTTAAAGAAAGACAATCTCGATATTGAGTTTTATCATAGAAAAAGCAATTTAAAAAATAAGTTTCTCATTGATTTATAAAACTATTATCTTAGAAGAGTATGTCTAAAAAATAATCATTTACAATTGAAAGAAAACATTTCTAATTAGTTAAAATTATTAAATAAAATTGTGGACCAGTTAACGTAATATGAATTTTTTTGTGGTTCATTCTGGTGCAATTTTACATAATATTGGTAATTTTTACATTGAAAGCTAATTTGATTTCACTCAATTACAATTAATTCTTCATAATCAAAATATGAATTTTTTTATTTTCAATTATTTATAAAAAATTGAGGAGGAAGAAATGCCAAAGTATTTAGCTATAGCGGATAAAGTATATAAGGAAATTAAAAAAGACAATTTATTTACGGATGATATGATTCAAAATTTGAATTGTTTAATTAGCCTGATTCGTAAAGCAATTAAAGGTACTGAGTTCAAACTTAAGTATAATTTTATAAATTTTGAAGAATGCCTAAATCAATTTAATAAAGAAAAATCAGTCCATATAGATTTAAGTTTGATGCCTAAGTTTAAAAATGAAGGCGAGTTTATTTTATGGTTGGCTGGTTTTATTGAACGAATGACGGTAGGCGGAAAGGAAAAGCTGCCTCCAATTTCAAACTATATTCCGAAAGACTTTAAAATGGATAAGATCGAGATTCCAGCTGCTGCTGATCCAAGTAGAGAAGAAAATGCAGAGATGATTATTAATTACTTTAAATCTGAGGACTATATTAAAAATAGTAAACTGTCTTCATAAAATATAGAAGTATTCATCCACCATACTTCTATATCTCGCTGATAGAATTCAGCTACCGCTTTCTGGGGCGGTTTTTTCTGTTAAAACCGTTAATGGTACATATTTATGCCAATTAAAAATGTCAGAAAATATGGAAATGTTTTATGAGAAAATATTAATGATATAAAAAATAGTAGGTTAAGCAATGAATTGTTATTTTTATTAAAATATTTTTCACATAAAAATACGCTTAAATTACGTATAGAAACATTTACTCGTACATAATTTCCAAAAAAATAGGAAGATAACGAGATGAATGAGAATGCTGAACTCATTAAATATTTAGATATTGCTGAAAATGTATACGCCAATATTTATGAAAAGTACCAGATTACTGATAATCCGGTGACTAATCTTAATAGAGTCATGGCTGAAATTAGAAAAGAAGCTGAGCAAATCAATTTAAAACTAAAATATAGCAAAATTGATTTTGAAGAATGTTTAAGTAAGCCTCTTTCTGAAAGAGAGATAAAAGTTGACTTGAGCTTACTTCCGCGCTTTGAGTATCGTGATGAATTTATTTTATGGTTGGCCAATTTTATTGGAAACATTAGCGTTCAGAAAAAATTTATAAAACAAAATTACCAGTTTAATTAGCTTTTCAAATTTTTAGTTCCTTAAAATTTCTACAGATCAGCGATATAAAAAAAATAATAAAGTGCGCTTTTTAGAGGTAACTTTCATGAAGAATATTACTGAAAAATCGCTTTTTGATGTCTTCACACAACATCAAGCCTATCTTTATCGAGCATCTTCCAGATCGGTAAATGAGCTTTTTAGATTTTTTAATACTGAAACAATAACTATGCTTGATCGTTTGGGGCATTTAATAAAAGAGCTTAATGATACTGAAAGGGCGGCTTTAGCAGGTGGAGAATACACAACTCGTCACCTTAAAAATATTCAACTTGTAATTTCAGATTGGTTTAATTCAATTAACACTGTTTTGCCGGAAATCTTTACTCACTCGGCAATTGCTTTGGCTATATATGAGTCAAACTATATGGCCAAACTATTTGGTAAGGTTATTAAAGAATTAAAGGGAGAACAGCTTTATCAGTCAATAAAACGAGTGCCTTTAGCGGGTGGTGCCTTAGTTGGTGAATCCTTAGCTCAAATTAGTGAGAATGCCCTGCAAAGAATTGAATATGCTATTCGCGATGGAATGAATACAGGCATGACACCTCAGCAAATTATTAGGCGTATTACTGGTACGAAACGCCTTAAGTATGAAGATGGATTGCTCAACAGTACCAGAATTGATATTGAGCGTATTGTCAGAACCCTGCGGAGCCATATCTCAAATCAGGTCTATTTATATAACTTCAAAAAATTTAATTTTGAATATGTCAGGTTTGTGAGTGTACTTGATGGGAGGACTTCTAAAGTTTGTGCAGCCATTGACGGTTCAATTTGGAAATTGAATGATCCAGCGAAAAGGGTGCCACCTTTGCATCCCAATTGCCGGAGTATTCTGGTTCCTGTTAGTAAGGACGGAAGGCTTATTGGTAATCGATCTTTTATTATGGATGAAAGAAGGATGCGAGACATTCCTAAAGATGAACGGGCTCAATTAATGGGTCAAATAGATGCAGATATTTCCTTTAAAGAGTTTTTTAAACTGACCGATAATTTTTTCCAAAAAGAATGGTTAGGCCCTAAACGCTATAAATTATATAAAGAAGGGCAATTTGATTTTGACAAATTCTTTGATCCTAAAGGCCGACTTTATACTTTGGATGAGCTAAGGGAGCTCGATGAGCGAACCTTTAAAATACTTGGGCTGTAATTTTAAAGGATAACTTGTTACCCTTGCGCGTGAAATTAAGGTGAGATTATGAAATTTATATTCCTCTTTATGAGCGCGATCACTCTTCCATGCTATGCTGCATCTGAAACTATGGAAACGCATTATTGTTATCTTGTGAAAAATGCTGCAAAAGGCGTTATGGATGCGAGACAACATGATGTACCAGTGATTGAACTACAAGAGATTGCTAATCATCTTGAAGAAGCAGAGGCAAAAGAGCTTTATCAACAAATTATAGATACAGCATATTCTTCTAAGTTATTTGAAGATCCTTTAACCAAGACAAAAGCTGTTGAAGACTTTCAAATGATATGGCATGAAAAATGTTTAGCGAAGAGTTCTATAAGCTGAGCTATATACATAATTAAGACCTGCTCATGGAGTAGGTTTTTTATTTAATTCAAGCAAATAACAATAAAATTATTAGAAAATAAAAACTATAGATAAAGTGAAAGTTATAAAAATAACTACAAAACTTGAGAGTAATAAAGAACAACCTAATATTTATGACATTAAGATGAAAAAGTTTGTATAACAAAGTGTTTGCAACAAATTAAGAACTCATCCTTTCAATTAACAGATCAAAGTATTCATTATTGGGGAACTTTGTAGTTTATTTTTACTCTTAATTTCAGCTTAAGGCTTGATCTTTTAGATATTGGCTAATCGGTGAATATGTTTGGAGAACATGCAGTGATGAGTCATGAAAGTTTATCTAAAAGTTTAAGTAAAGTTCCAGAAGTTACGTTACTGTTCTGGATCATTAAAATTGCTGCTACCACTTTAGGTGAAACTGCTGGAGATGCGCTATCTATGTCCCTTAATTTGGGATATGGAATTAGTACAGCTATTTTCGCAGTGATATTTGCAGTTTTTGTTGGCTTGCAAATTAAAGCCAAAAAATACAATTCATTTTTTTATTGGGCGACCATTATTGCCACGACCACATTAGGAACGACAATTGCCGACTTTGTTGACCGAACTTTAGGTGTGGGTTATGCAGGCGGAAGTTTAATATTGCTTATTTTATTAGGTCTCTCTTTGTTTGTCTGGTATTTAAGCTGCGGCACAATTTCGGTAAAAAGTATTCAATCTGCTAAAAGTGAAGCCTTCTATTGGCTAACCATTATGTTCTCTCAAACATTGGGAACAGCATTAGGTGATTGGACTGCGGATACTCAAGGGTTAGGGTATACCAGCGCTGCTTTAATTTTTGGTACTTTGTTATTGGTTTTAGCAATCTGCTATTTCTATACCAAAATCTCAAGAACATTATTATTCTGGCTGGCCTTTGTTCTTACTCGACCGCTCGGAGCGGTTTTAGGTGATTTCCTCGATAAACCTATCGCACATGGTGGATTAGAGCTAAGCAGATTTAGCGCATCTTTCGTTTTGTTGGCTTTTATTGTGGTCTGTTTAATGGTCTTTAAACCTAAAGCAGCAGAGACAGCACATTAACTTAACTGTTAAAAAAGGCTGCATTATTCTGTTGGAGGATGTGGTCTTTTTTTATTTGAGCGCAAAAGGTTAAATGAAATCTTGTTAACATTTTATTTTGGACGTAAAAAAGCCCTTGCTCGGGAGACTTTGCGATAATATACTTTTAAGCTAATTTTTAATTTCAATATCAATAAAAACTTAATGATGGGTTTAATCATAAAATATTAGACCTCTTGCGAAAGTAAAAACCACCTCAATCTAAATTTCATGAGATATCAGAAATTAAATCGTTTTTCAGATTCTGAATTCCAGCGCTTGGTTGGTGTACCTCGACCAGTTTTTAGTGAAATGATCGAAGTTTTAAAAGAAGTAGAATCACTTAAAAAGAAATCTGGGCGTCCTCATACTTTAGCTATAGAGGATCAATTATTATTAACACTCAATTACTTACGGAATTACAGCACTCAATTGGAGTTGGCTGCAAATTACCATATCGCTGAAAGTAATGTGAATCGAACCATTAAAAAGGTTGAAGATGCATTGATGAAATCAAGACGGTTTACTCTGCCAAAACGAAGCATTACCACAGCAGACGAACAGTTTAACTGGGTCATTATTGATGCGACAGAATGTTCAATAGAACGTCCGAAAAAAAAATCAGAGTAAGTTCTACAGTGGTAAAAAGAAGAAACATACGCTAAAAGCACAAGTGATCTATCATCCGAACAGCAAACAAATCATAGGGCTAGATATATCGAATGGCAGTCAGCATGACATTAAATTGGCAAGAAGAACGGTTAAAAAATTCAAACATTGTAAATATGTTATGACCGATTTAGGGTACTACGGATTAGAGCAAGATGGCTTTAAATTATTGATGCCAATAAAGAAAAAGAAGAATTTACCCTTATTTGATGTTGAGAAAAAGTACAATAAAATGATTGGAAAAATACGAGTTGTGATCGAACATATTAATAGTCAATTGAAAACATTTAGAATATTAAGTGAACGCTATCGAAATAGACGGAAAAGATTCGGTTTACGCATTAACTTAATCGCTGCACTGGTAAATCGGATGAACTTGCAATAACGACTTTCGCAAGAGGTCTATTAATTATATTTTCATTATTCTTTTTTCTTTAGGCATTTAAGTATTTGAACAATTAAGCGGGCACTCTTCATTTTTCTGCCTTCTTCTTGATAGTACTGTTCAAAAAGGGCATAGAAGGAGATATGGATTTTTTCAGGCTCAGGATTAGCATATTCAGATTGTAATTCTAATAATTTTTTAGCGGCGCATTGTTCACACTCACTCGCTGTATCTCGAGTAGGCGTATAACGTTTGCCTAGATAACGAACAGTGATGCGCCACGCCGTCCCCGCGTTTAACTGGCTTTTGCATAATAACACTCCAAATTTCATGGTACTGCAATGGAAATATAAAGCGTTTTTTTAATGCGAATTTTGAATTGACCAATAGACAATAAAAAAACCACCTAATTCTTTCGAATTAAGTGGTTTTTAAATTTTGGAGCGGGAAACGAGACTCGAACTCGCGACCCCAACCTTGGCAAGGTTATGCTCTACCAACTGAGCTATTCCCGCAATGTGAGCACATTATAGAGTGTTTCATTAAACTGTCAACACTCTTGTGATCTAATTGAACGTTTAATCAGCACGACGCCAAACTGTACCTTGACGGGTGTCTTCGAGAACTACACCTTGCTCAAGTAAAGACTGACGAATAGCATCTGCCTTCGCAAAGTCTTTAGCTTTTTTAGCATCAACACGTTGTTGAATAAAATCTTCAATTTCAGCATCAGACAATGCAAGCGCTTCTTGTCCAATATCTGATTTTAAGAAATCATCTACATTGTGTTGTACCAAACCTAAAATGTTGGTGAGGTAACGTAATGTCGAATAAAGCACAGTCGCTTGGTCAGCTTGCTCTTCTTTTACAGCACGGTTTAACTCTTTGTTGAGTTCAAACAATACAGCCATTGCTTCGGCAGTGTTGAAATCGTCACACATGGCGTTGTTAAAACGTTCAATAAAGCCTTGATCAAGCGTTTCAGTTGTCGTTTGACCATATACTTGTTGATAAGCTTTAAATGAATGGTAGAAACGAGTTAAAGAAGTTTTTGCTTCTTTAAGCGCTACATCAGAGAAGTTCACTGGGCTACGGTAGTGTGAAGACACAATAAAATAGCGGATCACTTCAGGGTGGAACTTCTCCATCACGTCACGAATCGTAAAGAAGTTGCCTAAAGACTTAGACATCTTTTCGCCATCAACGTTAATAAAGCCAACATGCATCCAGTAATTCACATACTGCTCACCAGTTGAGGCTTCACTTTGTGCAATTTCATTTTCATGGTGTGGGAACATTAAATCTGAACCACCACCATGAATGTCAAAGTGGTTACCTAGGCAGCAAGTTGACATTGCAGAACATTCGATGTGCCAACCCGGACGGCCATTACCCCAAGGGGATGCCCAAGACGGTTCATTTTCTTTGGCACGTTTCCAAAGCACAAAGTCAAAAGGATGTTTCTTTTCAACTTCTACATCGACACGCTCACTCGCGCCAGCTTGCATGTCATCAAGCTTACGACCAGAGAGGCGACCATACTTTTCAAATTTGGTGACTTCAAAATAAACATCGCCGTTTGAAGCAGGGTAAGCAGCGCCTTTATTGACCAGATTGCCAATCATGTTTTGCATCTGGTCGATATATTCAGTCGCTTTCGGTGCTTCATCTGGCGCTAAACAGCCTAAGTTCGCTGCATCTTCATTCATAGCGTCGATGAAACGAGTGGTGAGCTGTTGAATCGTTTCACCATTTTCATTCGCACGTTTGATGATTTTGTCGTCAATGTCGGTAATGTTGCGAATGTAGCGAACTTTCCAGCCTTGACTACGCAAGAAACGGATAATGTAGTCAAATGCAACCATAACTCGAGCATGCCCGATATGACAGTAGTCGTAAACGGTCATACCGCAGACGTACATATCGATGTGACCTTCTTTGCGAGGTACAAATTCAACTTTTTTTCGTTGCTCAGAGTTATATAAAACAAACGGTTGCATAAGGGTTTTCAAACACTCAACAAAAATAGTGTTACATCATAACTGATGCATCATTTTTAACAAAGTTTTATGCATGAATTTTATAAGCTTGTGAAATCTTATACATTTAAAAACGTGTAACTGATTGAGTTATGCTAGAATGCCCCCAAATCTTTTGATTAAAATCACCGATCTCAATTAAGAGATCAGATCAATTATTTTGAGTCAAACTCGTATGCCTAATCCTACAGATTTCCAAAGCAGTGCATTAGCTACATTGCGTATTGAGCAACAAGCCATAGATGTATTAGCAACACAAATTGATGACCGTTTTAACCGTGCTTGCGAAGTACTGTTGCAGTGTAAAGGTCGTGTTGTGATTACAGGTATGGGTAAATCTGGGCATATTGGTCGAAAAATGGCGGCAACATTTGCCTCTACAGGTACGCCGTCTTTCTTTATGCATCCTGGTGAAGCGGGCCATGGCGATTTAGGTATGCTGGTTCGCGGTGATGTACTTATTGCAATTTCCAACTCAGGAAAAAGCGATGAAATCATGATGCTTATGCCGCTTATTAAACATCTCGGCGTACCGATGATTACGATTAGTCGTGATGATAAAGGTCCAATGCCGCAAAATGCTGATATCGCTTTAACTCTAGGTGAGTCGGATGAAGCTTGCCCTTTAGGCTTGGCTCCTACTTCAAGTACGACAGCGACTTTGGTTTTAGGCGATGCTTTAGCGGTTGCTTTGCTTGAAGCACGCGGTTTTACTGCTGATGATTTTGCACGTTCGCATCCAGCAGGGGCATTAGGTAAGCGTTTACTTTTACATGTAAAACATTTAATGCATACAGGTGACGAGTTACCAAAAGTTTCACCTGAGACTCCAATGAATCAAGTGCTTTACGAGATTTCAAATAAGCGTTTAGGTTTAACGACAATTGTTGATGAACAAGACCACTTGCTTGGTATTTTTACAGATGGAGACTTACGTCGTCTCATTGATAAACAGCAAGGGTTTGATGTGAATTTACCTGTGTCTGAGGTCATGACCAAAAAACCGTCAACTATTTCTCAAGAAGCACGTGCTGTAGAAGCGTTACAACAACTTAACCAGAAAAAAATCAGTCAGTTTGTGGTGGTCGACGACCAAAATAAAGTGATTGGGGTAATTAGTATGCATGATCTTATTCAGGCAGGGGTGAATTAATCCATGGCATCGTATGCATTGTTAGAACAAGCACGTCATTTGCAGGCATTGGTTCTGGATGTTGATGGTATTTTAAGTGATGGCTTTGTGACGTTAACTAACACGGGCGATGAAATTAAATCATTCGATATCCGTGATGGTTTGGGTATGAAACTTGCGCAACAAGCGGGCATGAAAGTCATCATTATTACTGGTCGAAAAAGTAATATTGTTGATAAACGTATGTCTGATTTGGGTGTAGACCTCGTTTTTCAGGGTCGTGAAGACAAAGGCTCGGCACTTCGCGAAGCTTGTGCACAGTTTAATATTTTGCCTTCAGATTGTTTATATATGGGCGATGATTGGCCAGATCTTTCAGCATTTGCGATTGCAGGAATGAGTGTTACCGTTCCAAACGGACATGAAGAAGTGCGCCGCCGTGCGCACTTAGTGACCCAAGCAATGGGTGGTCGTGGAGCTGTTCGTGAAGTCTGTGATATGTTGCTGATCGCAAAAGGCATTTACCAGGAACTTCTTGAAAAATATCTTGCAGTACCGCATTAATAACAAGATTACTTAAAAAGGTAGGCTATTCCTGCTCATGGATACCAGAGTTTTATATATTGTTGCTGTAGTAGTTGCTGCTGTGAGTGGTGGTTATTACTACTATAGTGGCAAGGCAAAAAAACTGGACATTGGTTCGGCGAAGAATATGACGTATTCGGCGCAGGGCGTCCATTTGACTCAAACTGATGACAAAGGCAATTTGTATATTCGTGCTGAAGTTCGTCAGCTTGAGCAGGATATGCAACAAAAAACGTCAAAGTTGGATCAACTTAACGCCTCTATGTATAAATTAGGTAAAGTTGATGCAACATTCTTTGCTAAACAAGCTTATGGATATGATGATAATCAAAAGGTTGTGTTATCGGGCGATGTGGTCGCAACCAAGATTGCACCTCAAGGAACCATTGAGTTCCAAACCGATGAACTAACAGGTTATCCAAAAACCAGAGACATTGAAACAAACCATCAAGTGGTTGTTCAGTCTCCACAAGGCGAGTTTGTGAGTAAAGGATTAAAAGGCAATTTGAATAACGGTCAGTACGAATTTTTTAATATTCGAGGAAAGTATGCACCAAAGTCTTAATTTAAAACGTTCTTCAGCTTTCCTAAAACAAGCTGCGGTAATTACATTCGTTGCTTTATCATCTGCTTCGACTTTTGCTTTGCCGTCTGACCGTAATCAACAAATTTCATTGGTCGCAGACCGTGCAACTTATAATGACAAAACTGGTTTGACCACTTACACGGGTAATGTTGTGATTGAGCAAGGTACGATGAAGCTTCAAGCTGACTCAATTGTTGCCAATCTAAACTCGAAACGTGAAATTCAAGTGATTACTGCCAAAGGCCGACCAGCTAAGTTCCAACAGCAAATCAATGCCAATAAAGGTGTTGCACGTGGTGAAGGGCAAACGATTGTCTATAATGCAGATACAGGCATTATTACTCTGTCTGGCGGCGCATACTTATACCAAGATGGTTCAAGTATTCGTGGTAATTCTCTGAAATATAGTATGAACAAAGGTGATGTTGAAGCTCAAGGTTCTTCTTCAAACCGTGTACAAATTATTATTCCACCTTCAAGTTCTAAAAGTTTCCCAGGAGCGCGTGACTAATGCAGCAAGCTCTTCAACAACCGCAAACTTTGTGTATTAAGCACTTAGCCAAAAACTATAGTAAGCGTTGGGTTGTCAAAGACGTCTCTTTTAGTATGCAAAGTGGACAGATTGTTGGTTTGCTTGGTCCTAACGGTGCCGGAAAAACGACCAGTTTCTATATGGTCGTTGGGCTTGTGCGTATGGATAAGGGCGAGATTCATCTTGATGACCTCGATATGTCAGATCTAGCGATGCATGAGCGTGCGCGTAAAGGTATTGGTTATTTGCCTCAAGAAGCTTCTATCTTTAGAAAGTTGACGATTGCTGAAAATATTATGTCGATCTTAGAGACGCGTAAAGATTTGAATAAGCAACAACGCCAACAACGTCTTCATGAGTTGTTAAACGACTTTAAAATTAGTCATATCAAAGATTCATTAGGAATGAGTGTATCGGGTGGTGAACGCCGCCGTGCGGAAATTGCGCGTGCTTTGGCAGCAGACCCTAAGTTTATGCTATTGGATGAGCCATTTGCGGGTGTCGATCCAATTTCAGTGGGCGATATTAAAGATATTATCCAAACATTAAAAGATCGTGGTATTGGTGTACTCATTACCGATCACAACGTTCGTGAAACTTTGGCAATCTGTGAACGTGCTTATATTGTAAGTGAAGGCTCGGTAATTGCTGAAGGCACACCACAAGAAATTTTAGACAATGAACAGGTACGTAAAGTCTATTTGGGTGATGATTTTACAGTTTAATTAAAGTCATTAATCTAATTGGTTAAAAAGAGGTCAAGGCCTCTTTTTTGTTTTTTGATGTTTTATAAATAAAAACAATTACATATACCACTCATTTAATAAAAAAATAATGTGTGATTTATTCGACCAATTATGCTGTTTTCATTGAAAAACTATGTAGAATGGAGATGCTTTTAAACGATAACAAACAAGATCAACAAGATCAACAAGATCAACAAGATCAACAAGATCAACAAGATCAACAAGATCAACAAGATCAACAAGATCAACAAGATCAACAAGATCAACAAGATCAACAAGATAAGCATGATTGGATATAACCAGAAAAGAGTGAAAGGGAAATGTAGAAAGCAGGCTTTCCTGAAAGGGCTGATGCTTTTAAGTACACTACATGTTCCTGTTGTGATATACGCTGCTAAACCAAGTGAGCAATACCACACCCTGAAAGAAAACTTGTCACAACTTTTTGTCCCTAAAAGTAGTGATGATTTTAAAGTTGCCAAGATGCACGAGCTTAGTAATTTCAAGCTAGATCGTTCTATTGTGCAGGAATTTCCAACTGTTCAACTTAATGATAAGTCGGCTTCATCTTTTTCCAACTTGCCATCTCGAACGATGACATTGCAAGATGCGGTAAAAATTGCCATTCAGCGTAGTCCAGATATTTCACAATCTATTGCAACTTTAGCAGGTCAAAATTCAGGAGTTGACGTTGCTAAAGCCGGTTACTATCCCCAGCTGGCTGGAGGAATTTCAACTGGTGATTTAAGCACTGGCGAGCGTGGTAGGCAGCTACTCACTTTAAGTGCTACTCAAATGCTCTATGACTTTGGTAAGGTCAAATCAGGTGTGAATGTTGAACAGGCTAAAGTTCAGGTTGAACAAGCGAATGTTTTAGTCAGTGTTGATACTCTAGCTTTGGATGTTGCACAAACTATTGTGAATATTCAGCGTTATCTTCAACTTAATAAAATTGCTGAGCAGCAAATTGCCGGTATTCAACGCATTCAAGACATTGCTAATCTACGAGCAAACGCCGGTGTCGCGAGTCAGGCAGATCCAATTCAGGCGCAGTCATACTTACAAGCAGCGCAGTCGACCTTAATTGCGCAGCAATCATTGTTACGTCAATATCAACAGCATTTAAGAACGTTACTCGGCGCAGATGTTACTCGTACTGGATGGATTATTTCCGAAGACCTCGTAAAGCAATCTGACCTTTATGGTGAACCTGAGTTTAATACTATTCCTAAAATGATTGCCGCACAGGCAAGTGTAGAGGTTGCTAAAGCACAAAAAGAACAAACCCGTTTAACACGTTATCCGACCTTAGCTGTTAAAGGCTCGGTCAGTCAGGCGATTAACGGTAAAAATCCAAATAATGATAAGGATGATGGCTTATATAGTTCAGTCATGTTGGAAGCAACAAGTCAGTTTTATCAAGGTGGTGCAACCGCTTCACAAGTAAAAATGGCAAGTTATGCTGAAGAAGCGGCTAAATCTAAAGTCAATTCCGTTTATCTGGATGTGCTGGATCAAATTAGAACAAGTCGTGAACAAATTGAAAATAAACAACGTCAAATGCAGGTTTTGGCAAGTCGCCAAGCAACGACGGTTCGTACACGTGAACTCTACCAAGAGCAATATAAGCTCGGTACCCGTTCACTGGTCGATTTATTAAATGCTGAACAAGCCATTCATAGTGCCAACTCAGAACTCGAATCAGCACGTTATGACATTTATAACAGCATTGTTCAATACATTGCAGCAACAGGACGTTCCCGCCAAGCCTATGGCTTAAATAATATTTCAATTCAGGGGTTCGAAGTACAACCATGATGACAAAAATAAATTACCAGCCTTGGTTACAGGCGGTCTTAACTATTGCCAAACACTACCGAATCGAACCGTCAGAAGAAAGAATTCGTTTACAACTCGACTGGAACCAAAACCAGAATCTAGATGATGTCTTGCAATTAATGACGCGTCAGGTCGGTCTTAATCTTCGTAAGGCGCCATTTTCTTTAGACTTATTAAACCCATGGCGTTTACCGGTTATGGTGGAGTTTAATGATGGACAAGTCGGTGTAATCGATAAAGCAGATACGCAAGGTAATGTGAGTATTCAGTTCAGTGGAGATCAAGGTCTTTCACAAAACTTATCTTTAGACGTTCTAAAAACGACACTCAAAAATGTCTATATTTTACGCCCTGAAACGTCTATTCCAGACGCCCGTATTGATGAATATATCAAGCCATACGAAGCTAACTGGTTCTGGTCGATTGTTTTAAGAGACTGGAAACGTTATATCGATATTATGTTTGCCTCTTTAATTGCCAATATTTTGGCATTGGCAGCCATTATTTTCTCGATGCAAGTCTATGACCGTGTTGTGCCATCTCAGTCAATCCCGACCTTATGGGTGCTGGCAGGTGGTGTACTCATTGCGGCTCTTTTCGAGTTTACCTTACGCGTTTCGAGAGTGTATTTATCCGATATTATTGGTAAGCGTGCCGACTTACGTGTCTCAGACCGTGTATTTGGCCATGCTTTACGTATCAAAAATAAAGATCGCTCTAAATCTACCGGTAGTTTTATTTCCCAGATTCGTGAACTCGAAGGTGTTCGTGAGTTAGTAACCTCAACTACTATTAGTGCAATTGCCGATTTCCCATTCTTTTTCTTGTTCCTGATTATCTTTGCGATTATTGGAGGAAAATTATTCTGGGTTATGTTGCTTGTTGTGCCGCTTATGATTTTGCCAGGTGTTCTAGTACAGAAGAAATTGGCTCAACTTGCACAAGAAGGTATGAGAGAGTCTTCAATTCGTAACGCAATACTTGTAGAAGCAGTACAGGGTATTGAAGACATCAAGCTATTACGTGCTGAATCACGTTTCCAAAACCAATGGAACCACATGAATGAAGTTTCAGCCGACATTGGTATGAGACAGCGTAAAATTGTTGGTACTTTAATGGCTTGGACCCAAATGGTTCAGGGCTTAACTTACGCTATTGTGGTGTTAGTGGGCTGTTTTGCGGTAATGGATGGGGAAATGACCACGGGTGCGCTCGTTGCGTGTTCAATTCTTTCTTCACGTATGTTGGCACCGATTGCCCAAATTACAGGGGTATTAGGTCGTTTACAGCAAGCAAAAGTTGCTAAACAAAGTCTTGATGAACTCATGCAGCGCCCAATTGATCAGGCTGATCGTGCACATTTGGTTCATAAAGCTGTTTTAAACGGTAATTACGAATTAAAAAATGTCATGTTCCAATACGGGGATGATGACCCAAAACCAAGTCTGGCAATTCGCCATTTGCAAATTCGTGCGGGTGAAAAGATTGCAATTTTAGGTCGTAATGGAGCAGGTAAATCGACATTACTTCAACTCTTATCTGGCATGCAATCTCCGACTCAAGGTGCTGTGCATCTGGACGGTTTAGATCTGTCTTTAATTGACCCATCCGATGTACGTCGTGATATGGGATTACTCAACCAGAATGCTCATTTATTTTACGGAACAATCCGTGAAAACCTGACCTTAGGTGCACCACTTGCGACCGATGAAGATATTCTTCGTGCTTTGGTCGTGACAGGCGCATTACCTTTCATTCAAGAGAAAAAAGAAGGGCTGGATCACCTCATTTTAGAAGGTGGTGTCGGTTTCTCTGGTGGTCAAAAACAAGCTTTATTACTTGCACGTTTATTAATACGTCAACCGAATATTCTATTACTCGATGAACCAACAGCAGCCATTGATGATGTTGCCGAGAAGCAACTCATTGATCATCTTAAAGGATGGTTGGCGCATCGCACATTGATTGTGGCAACACACCGCCGCGCTGTTTTAGAACTGGTCGATCGTATTATTGTCGTGAATGAGGGCAAGATCGTGATGGATGGACCAAGAGATCAAGTACTTAATCAATCAACAGCCCAACAAAAACAAGTAAGCCAAGGGGGATAATTCATGAGCGAACAACAACAAGAACTCACCCGTTCAATGAATGTATCTTATAGTGAACCACCATTACCACGTGCCAGTTTGGTCATTTGGATTGTGGGAATTGGACTCGTTATTTTCTTTATTTGGGCATGGTTTTTCCAATTAGAAGAAGTGTCTACAGGTACAGGTAAAGTCATTCCATCATCTAAAGAACAGGTTATTCAGTCTTTAGAAGGCGGTATTTTAACTAAATTAAATGTACAAGAAGGTGACATTGTTCAAAAAGGTCAAATCCTTGCTCAGTTGGATCCGACTCGTTTTGCTTCGAATGTAGGTGAATCAAGATCTTTATTAATTGCCGCTCAGGCAACAGCGGCACTTTTGCGTGCAGAAGTGAATGGTACACCGTTGGTTTTTCCTGAAATTGTAGCGAAAGATCCGAAGCTTGTACGCGAAGAGACTGCTTTATATGAGTCTCGCAAAGCTGATTTACAGCAAACGCTTTCTGGCTTGAAGCAAGCATTACAGTTGGTTCAACAAGAATTAGCGATGACTGAACCCTTAGTTGCCAAAGGCGCTGCCAGTGAGGTTGAGGTTTTACGTTTACGCCGTGAAGCAAATGATTTGCAAAATAAAATGAACGATGCACGTAACCAATATTACGTTAAAGCACGTGAAGAGTTATCTAAAGCAAATACTGACACTCAAACTCAACAACAGGTCGTGATGGGCCGTAATGACAGTTTAGAGCGTGCCGTATTTAGAGCACCTGTACGCGGTGTTGTAAAAGAAATTACAGTAACAACTCATGGTGGTGTCGTTCCGCAAAATGGTAAGTTAATGACGATTGTTCCAATTGATGAACAGTTACTGATTGAAGCTCGCATTTTGCCACGTGACATTGCATTCATTCGCCCTGGTCAGGAAGCTTTAGTAAAAATTACAGCTTATGATTATTCAATTTATGGTGGTTTAAAAGGTAAAGTTACCGTTATTTCTCCAGACACGATTCGTGATGAAGTTAAACAGGATCAATTCTATTATCGCGTTTATATCCGAACTGATACAGACAAGCTCTACAATAAACAAGGTAAGGCTTTTGGTATTACACCGGGTATGGTGGCAACGGTAGATATTCGTACTGGTGAGAAAACTGTACTCGATTACTTGCTTAAACCATTTAATAAAGCGAAAGAAGCATTACGAGAAAGATAACAGAAGAAGCCCCGAAATTCGGGGCTTTTTTTATAGGTTCGCTTCTATTAAATTCACGTTATAATTTGATTTTTATTATGCTTTATTTAATTTATGGCTTTTACGATTGCAGCACCGGTTACATTTGAAGAAGAAATTAAAAAAAGTAGATTTCAGGCTATTGCTGCGCCAGTAGAAAATGAACAGCAAGTGAAAGAATTTTTAGAATTAAATAAAGATATATCGACTACCCATCAATGTTGGGCGTGGAAAATTGGGCATAACGTTCGCTTTAATGATGATGGTGAGCCATCTGGTACAGCAGGGCGTCCAATTCTGGCAACTATTGAAGGCAACGACTTAACTAATATTATCGTCATGGTGAACCGCTGGTATGGGGGTATAAAACTGGGAACTGGTGGTTTAGTACGGGCCTATGGCGGTTGTGCTGGGCAATCCTTATTGTTAGCTGAGCGAATTGAACTTATTGAAAAGAAGACCATTCACTTTTCTTGTCATTTTAATGAATGGGCTATTTTTCAATATGAGCTTACGCAGCAGCAAATTGATTTTCAGGAAACCTATACTGCAATAGGGGTAGATATTGAAGCTAGATTACAAATCCACCAGATTGAGCCACTTGCTTTAAAGCTCCGTGATGTCACTCGTGGCCGAGAAGAATTAAAAGTTGAGGAGGAGTTAGCAGATGACTGATTCCTTACTCAAATACCGTGATCAACATAAGCACCGTTTAAATTATATGCCATGGCTATATTGGACTTTAAAGCCCAAACACCGTGCCTGGGCAGAAGAATGGCAAAAAGAATATCAGGCTTATTTAATGGATATGGAAACAGTCGAGATCGGGGAGAACTGTTTTATTTCACCGTTAGCCCATATTTTTGCCGAGCCGGGTAGGAAAATTAAGATTGGTGACAATTGTTTTATTGCGGCAGATTGTAGTTTACATGGACCGCTTGAGATTGGTAACGAAGTCGCTATTAACCACCACTGTATTTTAGATGGTGGTCGAGCTGCTATAAAACTACACGATCAAGTTCGTATTGCTGCTTATTGTCATCTATATGCCTTTGATCATGGTATGCAACTAGACCGTCCGCTTTATCAACAGCCTGTTCGTTCGCAGGGAATCGAAATTGAAAAAGATGTTTGGTTAGGCGCGCATGTTGGAGTTAAAGACGGAATTAAAATTGGTAAACACGCTGTAGTTGGTATGAATAGTATGGTGACAAAAGATGTGGAGCCGTACCATATAGTGGGTGGAAACCCAGCAAAATTTATCCGTTTAAGAGAATAATACAGTCTTAAGAATGTAATAAAATGTTTGATCTTTAAACAAAAAAGTGGATTTTAATACATAAACCTTAACATACGGATTTTTATCTATGTTAAGTTAAAGCTAAGTTATAGAAAAATCTCCAAGGCAAATAGACCTGAAGAAGAGAGGCAAAAATGAACCGTGTTATTGCGTGTATTGATTCATCACCTTGTATTAATGCTATTGCAGATGCAGCGGCTTGGGTTGCGAAAGCAACTGGACGAGAGCTTGTGTTATTACAAATTTTAGATTACTACCCAGCAAGTTATCACTTAGGTGAAATAAGTGGTGTAATCGGCTTTGAAAGCAATGCAATGTTGCTTAAAGAGTTGGCTGAATTAGAGCAAAAACAAAGTGAACTCGCTTTAGATTACAGCAATAACTTACTCAAACATATCTCTGATCTAATTAAAGAAAAACACGGAATTACATGCTCCAAAATTCAGGAAAAAGGGGATTTTCTAGAGCAAAGTTTCAATCTCTTGCATGAAAATGATATTGTTATTTTAGGGCGAGTGGGCGAAAGGGCTGCCGAAAAGCATAAACCAATTGGTAGCAATGTCGAAAACTTCATTCGAGGCGCAAATTGCACGGTTCTGACTATTGGTGAAAACTTCAAAGTACCGACACGTTTTATATTTGCTTATGAATACTCTCCTACGTGTCAAAAAATGATGCGCCGTATTGCACAAAGTGATTTATTACGGACTTTACAGTGCCATTTAGTGTATGTGGGCGATCATCCTGAAATATTGAATGAACCAGAACATTTCCTTAAAGAAGCCGGCCTAGATGTCGTCACTGTTTACCGATATGGTGATGTTGCCCAGAATATTCTTGAGTACCAACAAGAACACGGTATTCAGATTATTGTGCTCGGTGCTTTTAGCCATAGCAAAATTCATCAGTTCTTCTTGGGAAGTATTGCAACGACCATATTCCGAAACGCGACTGTGCCATTACTTGTGGCTAAATGATGAGATCAGCATATAGTTATCCGCAAATCTTGTGGATAACTATATGGAAAAGCAAGGGTAATAAAAGTAATTATTTGATTATAAATAATAAAATAGAAAAGATGATTTTTTGATCACTATTTAACAATTGCAATCGCGAAGCCGTCATGACCTTTTGAGCCAACCGTTTGTAAAGCTGTACAAGACAGAATTTGCGGATGGTTTTCTAAAGCTTTAAAGGTTTCACGAATACCTTCAATACTCGGTTTTTTGTTTTCAGGATTCAAAATATCGCCCGCACGGATGACGTTGTCTAGCACGATAATCGTACCTGATTTTGAGAACTTAAGGCTGAGTTCTAAATATTCCGGATAACCCTGTTTATCTGCATCAATGAAAATAAAATCGAAAGGCTCAATCGACTGTGGATCTATCGCTGAAAGTATATCGGCAGCACGGCCAGCTTTTAGTTCAACTTTTACAGGAAGATTCGCATGGTCGATATTTTTTTTGGCCATTTCTGCATGTGTATCGCGACCTTCAATGGTAAGCAAATAGCCATCTTCAGGCAGGGCACGTCCTAGCCAAATTGTACTGTAGGCAGCAAAAGTTCCAATTTCTAAAACTCGCTTACACTTATTCATCTGAATAAGCATTTGTAAAAACATGCCTTGGTTTGGAGCAACTGCAAGATGATTTGAAAAGCCGTGTTCGTCGGTATTTTTTAATGCAAAGTCGAGTCGGGGATCTTCGGGAATTAAATGTGAGTCGATATATTCGTCAATGTCTGTCCACAACTGCTGCATAGTCAAATTTACCTGTATATTGATAGGCGTATTTTAAACGTTTATGACTAGAGTGCAAAAATCTTCGGATTAAGAAATTTTGGTTGATTATAGAATGAGCAAATCCCCTTAAACTGAAGCGCACAAGGGGATTTATATTTTAGAAATTACACATGGAAGTATTACGGGTTAGGTCAGGTCCCCAAGTACGATAGCCTTGAGTATCAATATGGATTTGTCCTGAACTATATAAACCAATACCTAAGTTTAAACTTTGACCATGTTGGGCCCAGAACTGACACAATTTAAACTTGGTATTTTCAATAAACGCATAGTCTTGCGGTTGTGGAACTTCTGGTCCAATACGGAAATCGATGGCAGAGTTAAACAAATGTTTAGAAGAACTTGCACCACCAGCACATTGGTTTAAAGGTAAGTCACGATAAACCGAAGTCACTTCAAAGTCGGTTAAAACTTTTGCAGCAATTAAATATTTAAAGACGCGTAAGGTCGATAAAGAGTTATTCCAAAGTTCACGGTTTGGAACAGCATATTCTGAACTGCCACATTTTTGCCAATCGCGAGCTGATCTTAATAATTCAAAACTTGGTACGATGCCAGCAACATCATGACGCGCTAGAAATTTTTCGTATTCGCGTACACGTTCATAATGATCGCCAGTATTTAACCAAGCACGATAAGAAGCAGGCTCAACTTTAGGTGGAATTGGACGTTCGATAATAACGCGTTCTTGAGGAATAAAGATGCGTTTACTTGGAGAGGTTTTGCCTGTTGTTGTGTGTTGGGGAGAGCTGGCGCAACCTACCATAACCGCAGGGATTATGCATAGGGGCAGCAGACTCTGCAAAAACTTCCGCATAAGAAAAATCAAAAGCTTAATAAATATTGCGCCTATTTTAATGCAAAACAGTGCACAAATTACGAGGAATTTGCAATGAAATGTTTGAATAGGGTATAAAAAAGATCAGCGGTTGCTGATCTTTTTTTGAAATTATTTTTCTAGATACTGTAACTTATCTGGTTTGCCGTTCCATTCTTCACGGTCAGCAGGTTGATCGCCAATTTGAGTAATGTTAGGCCATTTTTGAGAAAGTTCAGCATTTAACTCAATAAATACTTCCTGACCTTCTGGTAACTCATCTTCAGAGAAAATTGCATTTGCAGGGCATTCTGGTTCACATAATGCGCAGTCAATACATTCATCCGGATTAATCACTAGGAAATTCGGACCTTCGTAAAAACAGTCTACAGGACAAACTTCTACGCAATCTTGGTATTTACATTTAATACAATTTTCAGTGACAACAAAGGTCATGGCGACAGCTACCTAAAAAATATGGTTTCATTTCGAATAGCTTATTTTAGGCAAAAAAGGGGTAAACAAACAATTGCTTTTATTGATATTGTTTATTTATACATATGAAGATAAGTTAAAACTTTGATATTCAAAGGAATGTTCTGGCCTTAAGATTGGTCAGATTGTAAAATTGAGATAAAAATATATTTTTAAAAACAAAAGGTTAAATAAATTTTTTCTGATGGGTTTAAATGTCATTTGGGTCAAGGTATCTATTTGATTAGATACCTTAAATCCGACTCTTGCGCTTAAATGCTGCTTTTATGCTGCTTTTATGCTGCATTTATAGCTAAAAAATCCTTAAATTATGGGTCTTAAAGCATACAGAGCAAATGAATGTCTTCTGGTTCTAACTCCCATAATTCCCGATCTGGATGTTTCAATACTGCCGCACCATACTTCATATAAAAGTCGACTGTACGTTTACTTGGCGTAGCTGAAATATAAAGTTGATGAACGCCCAATTGCTTGGTCGACTCTTTGGCTGCTTGCATCAGCTTTGCGCCAATACCTTGGCCTTGTTGATTGGCATCGACATAAAAATATTGCAGTAATTTAGCAGCAGGATAATCACCAATGTGTTGGTTAGATACGACACTAATGCCCACTAGCTGTTCAGCCGTATTAAAAGCACCTACAAATGAAGCACCTTGTTGATAGAGTTCTTTTAATTTTGGTGGGTCATTTTCTAAATGATAGGCATCCCAATTTTTAACATCATAAAAACAATCTATTAATTCGAGTTGATCTTGTTTTTGTATGTAGAGTTGGGTAATCAGTTCACGTCGACTAATGTGTTGCCAAATTAAATCGATCTCTTTGTATTGTAGTGGCCTTAAGAAAATAGAAATTTTATTCTCCTTAAAGTAAGAGCAAACATGCCTATACACATGTTTGCTCAATGAGTGATTATGAATTAAGCGCTGCTTTTAGCTCATAAAGCTGTTCAAGTGCCTGACGAGGGGTCAGGTTGTCTACTTCGATTTGCTTAAGTAAATCGAGGGCAGGTGAAGAGACTTCAACTTCAATCACTTTCTCTATGACTTGAGTACTTGGTGTAACTTCTGAATCTAAAGTTGCAAACAAATCACTTTGAACACTAGTTTGTAAGTGCTGCTGTTGTTGCTTCTCTAAAATACGTAAACGCTTCTGAGCTTCTTTAATCACGTTAGCTGGAATACCAGCTAATTTTGCAACCTGTAAACCATGGCTTTGGCTTGCTGGCCCTTGTTGGACTTTATGCAATAAGATCAGATTACCGTTTAACTCTTGAGCAGTGACATGATAGTTATCAATACCAGGTTCGCTGCCCAACTCTGTTAATTCAAAATAGTGAGTCGCAAACAAGCAAAGACATTTAATGCGTTTGGTTAAATCAACCACACAAGCCCACGCTAAAGAAAGTCCATCATAGGTACTGGTTCCGCGACCAACTTCGTCCATTAACACAAGCGATTGATTCGTCGCATGGTGCAAGATTTGTGAAGTTTCAGTCATCTCAACCATAAAGGTCGATTTGCCTGTCGATAAGTCATCGGCTGAGCCAATACGGGTAAAAATACGGTCGATTGGGCCAAGTTTGGCAGCTCGTGCCGGAACGTAACTACCGCAGTAAGCAAGCAAACTAATTAATGCTGTTTGGCGCATAAAAGTAGACTTACCGCCCATGTTTGGACCGGTAATAATTGCCATACGGTGCTGGGCATCAAGGAAAGTATCATTTGGTGTAAATGGCGCTTTACTTAACGCTTCAACTACAGGATGACGGCCACCTTGAATCTTAATACCTGTTTCTGGTGTAAATTCAGGGCGTGCCCAGTTGTTTAAACGCGCTTGATGAGCAAAGTTTGCAATTACATCAATTTGTGCGATTGCTGAACTCATCATTTGTAGATGAGCAATATTTTCACGAAGGTTTTCAAGTAAAGCTTCAAATAACGCTTTTTCACGTGCTAATGCACGAGACTCACTTGATAAAACTTTATCCTCAAAACTTTTTAGCTCAGGCGTAATGTAGCGCTCGGCATTTTTTAAGGTCTGACGACGAATATAGTCGGCAGGGGCTTGTTCGGCTTGAGAGCGAGTCAGTTCAATATAGTAACCACTTACACGGTTATAACCGATTTTTAAGGTGCTAATGCCAGTACGTTCACGCTCTTTTATTTCTAAATCAATGAGGAATTGGCCTGCATGATCACGAATTTGGCGTAATTCGTCGAGTTCAGCATCATAGCCTTCTGCAATTACATTGCCATCACGAAGTAATACCGGTGGGTTTTCAACAATCGCAGCCATTAAATGTTGATGAAGCGATTTAAAGTCACCCAATTCTTGATCGAGCTGTCCTAATAACTTGGATTTCTTTGCTTGTACAACAGGTGCTAATGCATTTCGTAAAAATGGAATTTGCGCGCAAGCATGACGAAGCTGAACTAAATCGCGTGGTCGCGCACTACCCAGCGCCACACGACTAAGTACACGTTCAATATCCCCAATTTCTTTAAGCACTAAACGAACCGGACTTTCATGGTAGCCCTGAATTAACTGTTCAATTGCATCTAAACGTGCATCAAGTAATGCGGTATCACGGACAGGTTGCATGAGTGTTCGGCTAAGTAAACGTCCACCCATTGCAGTTTGGCAGTCGTTCACCAGTTGGAATAATGATGTGCCGTGTTCAAACAAAGGTTCAATAATTTCTAAGTTACGGCGCGTGATTGGGTCGAGCGCAATAAAGTCAGTGCTTTGTTCTAAAAGAATTGAACGAATATGTGGTAACGCCGTTTTCTGGGTTTCTTTGGCATAGTGAATTAGAGCAGCAGCAGCAGCTTTAGCCAAAGGTAGCGGATCTAAACCAAAACCAGAAAGCGTTGATACAGAGAACTGGTCACATAAGGTTTTTTGTGCATTGTTTAAATTGAAGTCTACATTTGGGCGCTTGGTTACAGGGCAATCTAAATGCTTTTTGATTTGTTCGATAATATTTTGATCGACAAGATCTTCATCAATTAAAATTTCACTTGGCATGAGGCGTGCCAGTTCAATTGGAAGTTGTTCCGGTTTGTAGTCTTGTTGTTGAACTTTAAAAATACCTGCACTTAAGTCGAGTAAAGCAAAACCGATCTGGTTTTGATGGATACATAACGCAACAAGATTAGAGGACTGATAACTTGTGAGTAATGCATCGTCGGTTAATGTACCAGGGGTAAGAATACGAACAACTTTACGCTCAACAGGACCTTTGCCGGTGACTTCACCCACTTGTTCACAAATGGCTACAGTGCGGCCTGCTTTTACTAAACGCGCCAAATAACCTTCGGCTGAATGGTAGGGAACGCCTGCCATTGGAATCGGGTTGCCATTTGCTTTACCACGATGGGTTAAAGTAATGCCTAAAAGTTTGGCTGCTAAATGCGCGTCTTCAAAGAACAGTTCGTAAAAGTCGCCCATACGATAAAACAGCAACGCATGTTGATAGTCTTTTTTGACTTTGAGATATTGCTGCATCATTGGAGTGTGGTTGGAGAGATCAGCCATGATTTCAGCGCTATTCATGCGTAAAAAACCCTTAAAAAAACGAAAAATTTACTTTTGGTTAATGAACCAATTTCAAGTTTTTAAAAAATGAATGTAATTCAAGAAAAGTACAATAACTGGATGAACCTTAGAACCAGCATCCCTAGTATAAAGTGTTTTCAGACCATTCCAGCGGTGCAATGGTAACAAATTTGAGTTATTGAAAAAAAGAGTAGTGAATTATTGAAGTACTTGAACAGTGTAAAGATGTATTGAAAAAGAACTTAAGCTTAAAAACGATTTTCTTGAGTAGAAGCTTAACTGTATAAGAGAAAAGAAACATACATATTAATTTTATGCATAGTTGAATATTCAAATAATTCATTTTATTCATTGTTATAGGTTGGGTATGTTTATAAGCATCGTACCAGCGATGTTATATGTTCGATAGCAAATAAAAACTCGTTTCCAAAACTGATAGGCAAACACAAGAATTTAAAAGCCCAACAGTAAAATAGACCAAGCTCAGGAGTAAAAATATGCCAACCAATTTGTTTGATTTAACAGGGAAAGTCGCATTAATAACTGGTGCAAGTCGTGGGATTGGTGAAGAAATTGCAAAACTTTTAGCTGAGTTTGGCGCACATGTCATTGTTTCGAGTAGAAAAATTGATGATTGCCAAGCGGTTGCCGATCAAATTATTCAGGCAGGTGGCAAGGCAGAAGCGTTTGCATGTCATGTGGGTTCAATGGAGGATATTACGGCTATTTTTGATCATATCCGTTCTAAGCATGGGCGTTTGGATATTCTAGTCAATAATGCTGCAGCAAACCCTTATTATGGCCATATTCTCGATACAGACCTTGCGGCATATAACAAAACGGTTGAGGTCAATATTCGTGGTTATTTCTTTATGTCGATTGAAGCTGGAAAACTGATGCGAGCTCAAGGCAGCGGTGCGATTGTCAACACCGCTTCTGTGAATGCATTACAACCAGGCGACCGCCAAGCTATTTATTCAATTACCAAAGCAGCCGTGGTGAATATGACGAAAGCGTTTGCCAAAGAATGCGGCCCTTTAGGGATTCGTGTTAATGCCATACTCCCAGGTCTAACAAAAACCAAATTTGCTGGCGCCCTATTTAGCAATGAAGAGGTATATAACCGTTGGTTGCAAGAAATCCCATTACGCCGTCATGCGGAGCCACGTGAAATGGCTGGAACGGTTTTATATCTTGTCTCTGATGCAGCAAGTTATACCAATGGTGAATGTATTGTGGTTGATGGTGGTTTAACCATTTAAGGACGGGTAGCAATGTACGATCAGTATTCAGATCAAGTGGTCTCAATCACAGGTGCGGCGAGTGGATTTGGTGCACTGCTGGCCCAGCAATTGGCAGAACATGGAGCAAAATTAGTCTTGGGAGACCGCAATATCGCAGGGCTGAATGCAGTGGTTGAACCATTACAACAAGCGGGTATACAAGTAGTTGCGCAGGCTTGTGATGTTAGTCTTGAAGCAGAAGTACAGGCATTGGTACAAAGTGCGGTGGATCATTTCGGTAGAATTGATGTCAGTATAAATAATGCGGGTATGAGTCCGCCAATGAAAAGCTTTATTGATACCAATGAGGCAGATCTGGACTTGAGTTTTGCTGTAAATGCCAAAGGCGTATTTTTTGGAATGAAGCATCAAATTCGACAAATGCTACAACAAGGTGGTGGCGTTATTCTAAATGTTGCTTCTATTGCAGGTTTAGGAGCAGCTCCAAAACTGGCAGCTTATTCGGCAGCAAAACATGCAGTGGTGGGTTTAACCAAAACAGCAGCAGTGGAATATGCAAATAAAGGGATTCGGGTTAATGCAATTTGTCCATTTTATACCACTACACCGATGGTGCTCGACAGTGAACTGAACGCGAAACAAGACTTTCTGGCACAGGCTTCTCCGATGAAGCGTCTTGCCCATCCGAGTGAAGTTGTTGCAATGATGCTGATGATGTGTGCTAGAGAAAATTCATATCTCACAGGTCAGGCCATTGCAATTGATGGTGGTGTTACGGCTTATTAAATACTTATTAAGAACAAAATATTAATAAATCTATTTAGGAAAAAACTATGACAATCAATTTAACCAACCGTGTTGCAATTGTTACAGGTGCCGGTGCAGGCTTAGGACGTGAGCATGCGCTATTACTGGCTCGTTTAGGCGCAAAAGTTGTAGTCAATGATTTAGGCAGTGATGTACATGGCAATGGCGGATCAACTTCAGCTGCACAGAAAGTGGTTGATGAAATCATTGCAGCCGGTGGTGAGGCGATCGCCAATGGTGCTTCCGTCACCGATGCGGAGCAAGTCCAGCGTATGGTCGATGACACTATGGCTCGTTGGGGACGCATTGATATTTTAGTCAATAATGCGGGCATTTTGCGTGATAAAACCTTTAGCAAAATGACATTAGAAGATTTTCGGCTAGTGATCGATGTGCATTTGATGGGTGCCGTGAACTGCACTAAAGCAGTTTGGGAAATCATGCGCGAGCAGAAATATGGTCGTATTGTCATGACCACGTCATCCTCGGGTTTATACGGAAACTTTGGTCAGTCTAACTATAGTGCTGCAAAAATGGCTTTAGTAGGTTTAATGCAAACATTAGGCTTAGAAGGCGAAAAATATAACATTCGAGTCAATTGTATTGCCCCAACAGCAGCAACCCGAATGTTGGAAGGCTTGTTACCAGAAACCTCACTCAAAGCACTTGCACCAAGTGCAGTTAGTCCAGCGATTGCTGTATTAGTCAGCGAAGAAGCCCCTAATAAAATGATTATTTGTGCAGGGGCCGGAAGTTTTGAAGCTGCACATATTACCTTGACCCAAGGCATTCATTTAGGAACTGGCGATGAGGTAGTGCATAACTTGGTACAGCATTTAAGTGAGCTTACTGATCGTACCAATGAAATCGTTCCTACGATGGGCGCAGCGCAAGGCAATTTAGAGTTGCAAAAAGCGGGTTTAAGCGGGGACTAACATGAGTATAGTGACGATTGAGCAACTGTTTGACTTGCAAGATAAAGAACTAGGTGTCTCTGATTGGTTGACCATTGACCAAGCCATGATTAATGCTTTTGCGGATGTTACGCGAGATTGGCAATTCATCCATATTGATACCGAAAAAGCTAAACAAACTCCATTTGGTGGCACGATTGCTCATGGTTTTTTGACTTTATCTTTACTATCGGCTATGGCGGCCGAAGTATTGCCCTCTGTAGAGGGACAAACCTCATCGGTAAACTATGGCATGAATAATTTACGCTTTCTAAGTCCTGTGCCGAGCGGACATCGTGTACGGGGAAGATTTACCTTAAAACAAATCATAGAAAAAAGAGCGGGAAGCTATCAGCTGACCTTAGGTGTGACAGTTGAAATTGAAAACCACCCCAAACCAGCGCTCGTTGCCGAATGGTTAACGCTGATGAATTTTTAATTGGGAGAACCGTGTGAATAATGAAATGATTCTTTCTCGACAGGATGTCGATTTCTTACTGTTTGATTGGCTTAACATTGAAGTACTCAATCAGCGTCCTCGTTTTGCAGGGCAAGAGCGTAGTGATTATGCGGCAGTATTGAATGTATATGAAGACTTGGCAACTGATCTTTTTGCGCCCCACAATAAAAAAAATGATAGCCATGAACCTAGCTTTGATGGTGAGCGTGTAACTGTTAATCCAGAGGTAAGTGTCGCCTTAAAAGCCTTTGCAGATGCAGGTTTGATGAGCACAGCTTTTTCTACTGAATGGAACGGAATGAGTTTACCCAATACCATTGAACGAGCAGGTATGGCTTACCTGATGGGTGCAAATCCGGGTACGACAGGCTACGCTTTTTTAACGATTGGTAATGCAAATTTATTGATGGCCCATGGAGACCCTAAAAAAGTAAAGCCATATATTGATGCCATGATTGCAGGTGACTGCTTTGGTACGATGTGCTTATCTGAACCACAGGCCGGATCTAGTTTGGGAGATATTCGGACACGTGCAGTGCCAACAGCCGACGGACGTTATCGTTTATTTGGCAATAAAATGTGGATTTCAGGTGGTGAGCACGATATTTCAGGCAATATTGTGCATTTGGTTCTAGCCAAAATTCCAGATGAACAAGGGAAGTTACCTGCTGGCGTTCAAGGCATTTCGCTATTTACCGTACCTCGAAAATTAGTTGATGAGCAGGGAAATATAGGTGAGCGCAATGATGTCGCTTTGGCCGGAATCAACCATAAAATGGGCTACCGTGGCACCGTCAACTGTGTATTAAATTTTGGTGAAGGTCGTTATACACCAGAAGGAGAACCAGGCGCTATTGGTGAGCTGGTGGGCGAAGCTGGCAAAGGGCTTTCTTATATGTTCCATATGATGAATGAGGCCCGAATTTCAGTTGGTCTGGGCGCAGCCGCCTTGGGATATACAGGTTATTTGCATGCACTGGACTATGCAAAAAACCGTTTACAAGGCCGCTCTCGTAGTGAACGTGATCCGAGTTCTCCACAAATTCCAATTATCCAACATGCAGATGTGCGCCGTATGCTTTTGGCACAAAAATCATATGCCTCTGGAGCACTTGCACTTTGTTTGTATGCTGCAAAATTAACAGATGATATTCACTCTCTTGAAGATAGCGAGCAACAGAAAAAGGCACAACTACTCCTCGATTTACTTACCCCTGTGGTAAAAAGCTGGTCATCAGAATGGGGACTCGTGGCCAATGATTTAGCCATTCAAGTACATGGGGGATATGGCTATACCCGTGAATACAATGTAGAGCAGTTCTATCGGGACAACCGACTCAATCCAATTCATGAAGGTACATTTGGCATTCAGGCGATGGATTTACTCGGACGCAAAACACGGATCAATGATGGTCTGGCGATGCACGTTTTGAATGAAAAAATCACAGGAACAATTGCTCAAGCTCAGTCAATAGCAGCATTACAGCGCCATGCCAATACTCTTGCTCAGACATGGCAACGGGTTCAGGAGGTAACGGCAGCATTACATGCTATTAAGGATATGGATATGCAATTGGCAAACGCTGCCAATTATTTAGAAGCATTTGGACATTTAGTGGTTGGTTGGTTATGGCTAGATCAGGCAATAACCCTTCATGAAAATCTAGCCACTTCATCAGCAACAGATTTTTTAAATGGCAAGTTAGCTGCCTGTGATTATTTTTTTGGTTGGGAAATGCCTAAAATTTACAGTTGGCTCGCTGTTCTTGATCCAATTGAAACTACGCCATTAAATATGCAGGAAGCTTGGTTTTAATCACCAAAATTAATCTCATTTATACTTCATTACGCTGACCATAAGCGTAATGAAGTTATGATTTTTAATAACTTTGGTATAACAGTATTAGATAAACAAACTCAAAGCCATATAGTGAAATATATTGGTTTGGACTTGTTTGTGGAAAGCCCAATTTTATAAAGAAATATGACTCAATTTTTGATGTATGAAGTCAATGAGCGCTCTTGTTTTAGCGGGTAAGTAACGACGATTTGAATACAGTGCGAATAACTGCAAAGGGGCTGCCTTTTGTTCAAATTCAATCTCGACTAGCCGTCCGTCGCTAATGTAGGGTTGGCAAGTTTGTTTTGATAGAATTGCAAAACCGATACCTGCTACAGCAGCTTGTCCTGCCATCTCTCCGCTGTTTACTCGATAATGTCCTTTAACCTTAATGGCCTCGAATTCCCCCTTTTTATTGACAAATTGCCAAGGAGCACCTTTGAGTGCACTGACTGTTGTAATACAGGGTAACTCTTCAAATTGCTCGATACGAGTAGGGGTGCCATAACGCTGAATGAGAGAAGGGGCTGCAACAATCGTGCATGGGATAGTCACCAGATGACGAGCGATGTAGTCACTGTTATCCATCTGACCGCGGCTAATGATAATCGCTAAATCCAGATCATCTCGTAGAGATTCAAAACCCGACAAATTTGTGACACAGCTGATTTCTAAGTCTGGATACTGACAGGCGAATTCTGCAATCACAGAACCTAGCAGTGCAGGGCCTATTTCATTTGGAATACAAATTCGTAATGGACCTTTAAGCTGCATTTGACGCAACGTTAATTCTGTCTCCGTTTGCTCAAGCGCTTCGAGTAATGGCTTTGCTCTGGTATAGAGTAGTTGCCCTGCCTGAGTGAGTTTCATATGTCGAGTACTACGCTCAATGAGCTGAAGATCGAGTTTTTCTTCTAACTGAGAAATGCAGCGACTCACGTTTGATGTTGGCATTTCAAGCAGTTTCGATGCACCCACAAAACTTTCTTTTTCAACCACAGCAATGAATACTTTCAGGGTATTAAAATCCAGAGCCGGACGCATCAATTGTCCCATATTTGATAATAATAAAAGCCATTTCTACCATATAATCAATACTATTGATAGCAGTTAAACTCGGACATCTTTTATCTATAGGTTACTGCGATGTCCCTAGCCACACAGACGTTTAATTATAAAGTCCTCATGCGGATAGCCACTGTAATTGCTTTCGTTCAGTTCACGAATGCACTGAAATATATGGTGTTCAATCCTATTTTTGTTTTTATGGCGACAGATTTCGCAGTGCCAGTATCATTCTCAGGTTATGTTTCAGGGATGTATACGCTTGGCGCCGTTCTTTCGGGAATTATTGCTTTTTACTGGATTGATCATTTCAATAAAAAGCGGTTTTTAACTATCAATATGGCGCTACTAGGTCTACTCACACTTTGGACTACCTGCACATCCAGTTTTAGTCTGCTACTTGCACTTCGATTTTGTGCAGGGTTGGTCGGCGGCACTACAATGGGTGTGGGTATAAGTATATTAATAAACAACGCTCCGCCTAATTTACGAGGAAAAATGTTAGCGACGGTGATTGCATCATTTTCAATAGTAAATATTGTCGGAATGCCTACCATATTATTTCTATGCACTCACTATGGTTGGCATGTGGCTTTGTGGCTCATAAGTGCATTGTGTGTGTTGGCATTGCCATTAATTGTATCCATTATACCCAAAGACCAAGTCTATTTAGATATGCTTCGTGCGCTGCCTCTGGATATGAACACATTATTGTTCGCCTCTGCTAATGCACTCGTACAGTTTAGTCCTATGCTCGTCATTCCTATTTTGGCACCCTTAATGATTCAGCAGTTGGGTGCTTCACAAAATCTATTGCCTTGGCTCTTCTTCAGTGGAGGTGTTATAGGTTACCTATCTACAAAAATTACAGGGGCGTTAACCTCTCGTTTTTCTGTTTTAGTGCTGGGTACAGGTTCAACCATTGTTTTTATACTGAGTTTGCTAATACCAATACTAGGCTATCAGCATGCAGCGTTATTTATTGGTTTATTTCTCGGTGCATCTTACAGCCGTTTGGTGTCATGTTCAGTGCTTACGATTCAGTTTCCTAACAACCAACAACGAGCTGGATTTTCTTCATTACAGACATCCATCATGTATTTAATGACAACCGTTGCATTTTTCTTATCTGCTTTTTTATTGCCTGATCAGGGTATGACGCCACAAAGTGTAAATACGTTACTAGCGATATGTGCAATTTCAGCAGCAGGGTTCCCAGTTCTTGTGATTGTTCTGCAAAAGAAACTGGCTAAACGTTTTCATGTCTTTTTATAAGCTCTTCTGGTTTTGTCTGACTATCTCTGTAGAGTTACGTTTAAATCACTGGTAAACTTCACCCATTGTCATTGGGGAGTAGCCATTCCTAGTACCCAGCTAGGAAGACCACGTCAACAAACTTGAGATGAGTATCTCATGGCGTGTTCAGCCACTGTATATACAGTATGAGCTAGGCGAGACCTTTGGCCGCAACGTGCTTTGCTAGTCGGGCGAGGCGTGTTGACGCGCCAATGGTTTCTTATTCGCCCGGCTGGAACTATTCCTATGCTCCTCACTTTTATCTTATTCTTTGTGTCCGCCGCAGCGATTTATCTCGCCTGTGAATATTTCGTCAATGGTATCGAATGGTTCGGTAAGCACCTTAATCTAGGTGCAACTGCAGTAGGTTCCGTACTCGCAGCTTTCGGTACAGACATAAATCCATCTCGGCTCATTTTAGAAATTACTGAAAATATTGCCTTAAATAATTGTGCAAGCATGATCGAAAAAATGAATTTCTTGTCTAGACATGGCATTCAGCTTTCACTTGATGATTTTGGTACAGGGTACTCATCTTTAAGCTATTTACAAAAAATGCCTATGAGTCAAATCAAGATTGATCGAAGTTTTGTACAAGCTGCTTTGGATGATAAGCGTAGCAATAAACTGGTCACAGGTATTATTAAAATCGGTTTAGACTTAAACCTTCGTGTGCTTGTAGAAGGAATAGAAACGATTGAACAATTTAACGCTTTTAAAAGTAATGGCTGTACTGAATTTCAAGGCTATTTATGGGGTTGTCCGATGCCTTTAAATGACTTTATTAAACAGTTGCCATATTTTCATAAGTAGTTGAAAAATTAATTAATAGAAAGTATAGAAGATAAAGGTATATTATTTTATTAATGATAAAAATCACGCAATCCAATGTTATATGAGCTTTTTTTATATTACAAAATTAAAAAAAGCTTAAAGCAAAACAAAAAATGGTTATTTATTGGCTTAATTTTAACAAATAATTAACAATAGTTACTTATTGTTACATAAGATTACAAGTTGAAATATAACTTGAAGCATACTTACTTTGAAAGACACCTAATACCGCTTCAAAGATAAGGAAAAAACCTTAATGCCACAATACTTAGCTATTGCAGAAAGTGTGTATAGGAAAGTTAAAGAAGTTGAGCTTTTTTCAGATGACACTATTGAAAATCTTAATAATTTAATGATTTTTATACGTAAAGAGATCACGGGGAGTGTATTCAAATTAAAGTATAACTACATTGATTTCGAAGAAGCTTTAACAAAACCCTTAAGTGAATGTAAAGTAAAAATAGATGTTAGTCTTATTCCACACCATAGTATGGAAGACGAATATATTTTATGGCTAGCTGGAATTGTTGAAAAAATTACGGAGGGTGGGCCCAAACCGCCACCACCAATTAAGAAATATATTCCTGAATTTATTAGCCTCGAATCAGAACTAGATTTTTTAACTGTTCCAAAGGAAAAGGTTTTAAATAAAGGTGAAGAAATTACCGACTATTTTAATTCAGAAGCATTTACCAAAACTGTGAAAAAGTAATGGTTGAGTGTATTTATAAAAACCGTTTAATCGCGGTTTTTTTATTGAGTTAAAAACGAGTAAGTAAGCCTATTTTTGCTTAGTAAACTTTACACTCCAGTACAGATCATCTATTGATACGAGTTATACATTTATGTATTACTTTAAATTCCAGTACTACAATAAAAAGGAATTTATTATGAAGTACATTAAGTATATTTTCGCCGCATTAGTTATCGCGCTTTCTGCTCCAACCTTTGCAAAAGGTCACGCTTACCACGGCTCACATCATGGTTATCACGGCAGTCATTATGGTAAAGCTTATGCTTATCGTGGTAATCATCATGGTAAGGGCTACTATCATAATAAAGCCCATGGCGATCATGGGTCTGATATGCATAGCCACGGACGTGGTCATATGTAATTCAACTCACTACAAAAAATCCCGCAATAGGCTGCGGGATTTTTTATGGCTTGATCTCACCACTTTATAAACTCCAATTTAACAATATCTTATTCATTATTTATCCTTACTTTTTAATGCGTTATTTAAAAGCAAATGTCATTTTGTGTGCTTGACTGTAAGAAGCTAGGACACTATCCTTTGCCTGCTGGCCACATTGCCAGTCGGTCGTCGCGGACCGCCCCTTAAGAGCATTAAAGGTTTTATACTTTTAGTGTGTACACCCTCGTGCCCCCTCTGCGGCGGAATGATCTGACCCCATAAAGTTGGACAGTTAGTTAAGCAGTTTTTATAAACTGGTTTCTATATTGTACCGGGGATAAACCTTGTAGCTTCACCTTGATTCTCTCATGATTATAATAATGAATGTATTCTCGTATCGTTTTCTCTAATTCATCAATTGATTGAAATTTTTCTCCATGAAAGCATTCCGATTTTAATATTCCAAAGAAGCTTTCTATTACAGCATTATCTAAGCAATTTCCTTTACGAGACATACTTTGAATTAAACCATGTTGCTTTAATTGCTGTTGGTAATGAGCCATTTGATATTGCCATCCTTGATCTGAATGGAGAATTGGTTTCTCATGTCGCTTAAGTTTAGCTAAGGCATGAATGAGCATATCTTTCACTAACTCATAATTGAGTTTACGTTGGATCCGGAAAGTAATAATTTCCCCATTAAACAAATCTATAATTGGTGATAGATAAAGTTTTTCACCGTTAACATTAAATTCCGTCACATCAGTTGCCCATTTCTGGTTGGGATGGTTCGCTTTAAATTGCCGTTGCATAATGTTATCAGCCACCGTCCCGACACAACCACTTTTATATGAGCGATATTTCAATGCTCTGATACGTGATTTAAGTCCCATGGTTTTCATAAGGCGATATACACATTTATGGTTGATTATTATTCCTGTACTTTTCAGGGCAAGAGTAATTCTACGATAGCCATAGCATCCCTTATGCTTGTGATATATGGACTTAATCTGCTGTTTTAACTCAGTATATTTGTCATTAGAGCGTACAGCTTTCATGTGATAGAAATAAGTACTACGAGCAATCTTTGCAATACTGAGTAAGAGTTTTAATGGATAAATTTGCCTTAATTCTGAAATAACCTGAACAGTGTCTGCAGTACAAAGTGTATTTAAGTACGTTGCTTCAGTTTTAAGGCTTTTAGCTTTTTTAAAAAGGCAACCTCTGCTCGTAAAGCAGTCACTTCATCAATGAGCTCCTGTTGAGATTTATCTTTGTCTTCTTTTATAGGTTTAGTTATTTTGGTTTTATGTTGTTTAACCATATTGGTATAAATCCTCGTAGTATTAAACCCGGCAATCCCTTCTTTATGATACTGAGCGAGCCACCTTCTTAAAATTGACGTCCCGCTCAGATTTAACCGTCTTCTAACTTCTCTTACCGGTATCTTATCAAGAAGCATTTGTACAGCCTTGATTTTAAATTCGGAAGAGTAGTAGGTTTTTTTAGTTTTAACATTCAGGCCATCTTCACCTTGTGCCTTATAGTTTTCAATCCATAAGCGGATGGTTTGGAGATCAACATTAAATTCTTGTGAAAGGATTTTATATCCTTTACTTCCATCTAAATAAGCTTGAATGACTTTTAATTTTAACTCTTTTGAATGCTTCGGAATTGGCATAGGGCACACCTCATAAGTTTAAAAAGTCTAACTTATGGGGTGCAGTTCAGAACGGGAGGGGGACACCTTTGGGTGTGCTGGAATCTTAAGGCCAGTCCGCGAACCCCCTTTCGTTCTGCCACCATAATTTTAATGTCTGGCAGAACTCCCAATAAAAAGGAGTTGGCTTTGCACATCCATTATTTCTTGGCAGCGGCTGCCAAAAGCTATAACGACACAGCTTAAAAATTAAAGCAGCTTGAACGCCCTCAGGTTTTCAGGCCGTAAGTCATTTTTACTTAGAACTTAGCAACAACAAAACTTGAGATGTGCCAAGCACAGTCTTTACGGCTTTGCTATGCCTTTTTTCTCCCAAAAAAGTATCTCGTTTAGAAACAACAAGAATTTATAATGGTAAAACTATGCCAAATTATTTAGAAATCTCTTCCAAAAAATTACACATTATTCGAACGGCTATTGGTCTATTTACCACTTATGGATTTCACACCGCAGGTGTAGACCTGATTGCCAAACAGTGCGAAGTACCCAAGGCGACGCTATATAACTATTTTCGCTCAAAAGAAGGGCTGATTGAAATGTGTATTGCCTTTCAGAAAAGTTTACTCAAAGAAGAAGTACTAGCCATTATTTACTCAAGCCATTACCGCACACCCATTGATAAGCTCAAAGAAATCGTGGTTTTACATGTTAATTCTAATAGCCTGTACCACTTATTACTTAAGGCTTTTTTTGAAATTAAAGTGGTTTACCCGCAGGCTTACCGTATGGCAGTTGAGTATAGAAAATGGCTGACCCGTGAAATTTTTGAACTGATTTTTAGCTTAGAAATGAGTGTGTTAAAACCCGATGCCGACATGGTTTTAAACTTAATAGATGGCTTAATGTTTGAGTTTTTAAGTACAGATAGTGTGGAAAACAGGGATGCAGCGATGGACTGCTTTTTTAAACCTATTTGTTTGAAGTAAACGAGTTATTTAAATAAAGGGGAATATGGTTTGCTTGATTGTTATCAGATGAGCAGACCATAGACGCCGTGAGATGAGGTGTGTTATTTTATTTACGCTAATCGTAAATCGATTACGTATATCGTAAAAATGGAATTAATTTAAAGCGCGTCATGGAGAAAGGAATACCATGAAAGAAGTTGCATTAAGTGATTTGATCAATCAGCAGAAAGTTGGGCGTTATCAAAAATTTATTCTGGTCACTTGTTTATTGCTAATGATTATGGATGGTTATGACATCCAGTCCATGGCTTACGCAGCTCCAATGATTATAGAAGACTGGGGCGTTCAAAAAACCATGCTCGGCGTTGTGTTTAGCGCAAGCTTATTTGGTTTATTTGTCGGATCATTTTTATTAAGTTCACTTTCTGATCGGTTTGGCCGCCGTCCTATACTGCTCATCTCGACCTTTATGTTCTCGATATTAATGCTGTTAACACCACATGTAGGCAATATCGAGCAATTGACCGTAATTCGCTTTGTTACAGGAGTTTTTTTAGGCGGTATCATGCCAAATGTGATGGCTTATAGCTCCGAAATTGTTCCATATAAATCTCGTATTTTTACCATGATGGTTATATCTTGTGGTTATACGGTTGGGGCAATGCTAGGGGGCGGTATATCAGCCTTATTGGTTCCTTGGGGCGGTTGGCAGTCGATTTTCTATTTTGGCGGAATTATCCCTTTAATTATTTTCTTTATTACATTCTTTAAAATGCCAGAGTCTTTATATTTTTTGAGTGAAGACAACAAAAACAACCCTAAAATTTTGTTTTGGTTAAAGAAGTTTTATCCCGCACTAACGTTTAATTCAGAAATAAAAATCATTAATAACACTGAAGTTGAGGTTAAAAAGTCGCCGCTAGAGTTGTTTAAAAATAAGCGTGCGTTTTTTACCTATTCCATCTGGATCATCAGTATTTTAAATATGATCAGCCTTTATTTCCTGTCGAACTGGCTACCGACTTTGGCTAAAGAGTCAGGACTTTCATTGAATCAGGCATTAATGATCGGATCCACCCTACAATTAGGCGGTACGATTGGTAGTGTTGTGATGGGCCTTAAAATTGATAAGACTGGATTTTATAAAGTATTAATTCCTGTTTTTTTTGTCGCAGTGATGAGTGTTGCTTTAATTGGGTATGCTGTTAGTCATATCGTTTTATTGTTTATTATTATTTTTATTGCTGGCTTTGCCATTGTTGGCGGACAACCTGCCATTAATGCTTTGTCTGCCAGTTATTACCCAGTTTCACTTCGTACTACAGGGGTGGGTTGGAGTATTGGAATTGCCCGTTTGGGTTCGGTTATTGGGCCGTTATTTGGCGGGTATCTCTCTCAATTTTTGGTCATTACCCATTTATTTGTGATTGCTGCAATCCCTTCGTTATTCGTGATTATCACACTGATCATTCAGGCTAAATACCGATCATAACACTGTCTACTACATAATTTTTACATCACATATAGACCGTATTTATGATCGGTGAGTAGCTACAGGGCGTTGGTCAAAAGCTACTTTATGAATTATTTAACTCGGTACCATGTTTGGTTTCGACCAATTGCAGAAATACCAATATAGCCACGCGCAGTAAGTTTTTCGCCATCTGGTGATACAGTTACACTAAAGCGATAGGTTGTGTCTGACTGTGGGTCAAGAATAGACCCTTTGTCATATTTATTTTGACCAACATTTTTTAAATTTTTGACAATGGTTAAACCAATTAAAGATTTGTTTTTATAAGTACCTTCACACATCGTACATTTATTGGCTTCACTTGTAACAAGGATTTTTTCAATATTTACAGTGAGAAGACCGTTTTTATCTTCGCTAAACTTTACCAAAGCTCTAGGTTGATTGGTTTCATCATCAATTGTTTTCTAAAATATTTAGAAAAGTAAAACCCGAAGAAAATTAATTTATAATGTTTAAAGAAATACAAAAATATAATAGACCTCTTGCGAAAGTCGTTATTGCAAGTTCATCCGATTTACCAGTGCAGCGATTAAGTTAATGCGTAAACCGAATCTTTTCCGTCTATTTCGATAGCGTTCACTTAATATTCTAAATGTTTTCAATTGACTATTAATATGTTCGATCACAACTCGTATTTTTCCAATCATTTTATTGTACTTTTTCTCAACATCAAATAAGGGTAAATTCTTCTTTTTCTTTATTGGCATCAATAATTTAAAGCCATCTTGCTCTAATCCGTAGTACCCTAAATCGGTCATAACATATTTACAATGTTTGAATTTTTTAACCGTTCTTCTTGCCAATTTAATGTCATGCTGACTGCCATTCGATATATCTAGCCCTATGATTTGTTTGCTGTTCGGATGATAGATCACTTGTGCTTTTAGCGTATGTTTCTTCTTTTTACCACTGTAGAACTTACTCTGATTTTTTTTTCGGACGTTCTATTGAACATTCTGTCGCATCAATAATGACCCAGTTAAACTGTTCGTCTGCTGTGGTAATGCTTCGTTTTGGCAGAGTAAACCGTCTTGATTTCATCAATGCATCTTCAACCTTTTTAATGGTTCGATTCACATTACTTTCAGCGATATGGTAATTTGCAGCCAACTCCAATTGAGTGCTGTAATTCCGTAAGTAATTGAGTGTTAATAATAATTGATCCTCTATAGCTAAAGTATGAGGACGCCCAGATTTCTTTTTAAGTGATTCTACTTCTTTTAAAACTTCGATCATTTCACTAAAAACTGGTCGAGGTACACCAACCAAGCGCTGGAATTCAGAATCTGAAAAACGATTTAATTTCTGATATCTCATGAAATTTAGATTGAGGTGGTTTTTACTTTCGCAAGAGGTCTAATATAAAAATTTAAAAAAACTAAAAAAATAATATAAGTTGATAAATGTGGATATAAATATATTTTTAAAAAATTAAAAAAGAATTATTTTTAAATAGTTCTCTTTGTTAAATGGAGTAATTAACTGGTTGTATTTTATGAATAATTTAAAGTTAGCATTTTTCGGGTTTTTGTCTGGTTATATATATTGCTTTTTAACAGTTACACTTCAAGCAGCTTTCACACATTTGGGCTATCCAGTTTCTTTTATCTCTACGATGGTATTTGCCTTACTGCCTTATTCTTTTAAATTTTTATGGAGTGGCTTTGCCGATTCAGTTGATAAATCATCTATCAAATTTTTAATATCCATATTTATAATTTTAATCAGCTTTAGCTTCTTTTTATTAATCCTCTTTTCGGATTTATATAGTATTGTTTTTATTATAATGTTAATCAATTTGGCATTCTTAGGAGCATGTTTTGATATCTTGACAGATGCAAACTTAATTAAAAATTTTACAGATGAAGAGCGTAGCTCTTTATTGTCTTATTACATTTTTGGGTGGAGAATTGCTTCTATTTTTGCAGGTGGGGCAGTTCTATTTATTTTTAATAAAATCTTCCAAGGAAGTTTAAGCCACTTATTTGTATTTTCCTCTTTGATTTTTCTGATTTTTTTTATAGTTTTTACTGTTAATAAGTTAAGCGATTTTTGGAAATTTAGTCGGGAAAACTTATTCTATTTTTTAATGTTTTTACCACCGATCTCTTTATTTTTTATTGTGAAAACTAGTCTATACAATTTAAAAGATTCGTTTTCTGTTCTTTCTGATATAAGTAAATTGTTTTTTTATTCAACATTTTATAAGCTTTTTGATTTAACCTTATCTTCTTTTGTGATCATATTTTTTATTAAAAAGTTTGAGCTAACTCTTGAGTTTTTTGGTGTGGTTAATACTATTTTACCGCTACTTGCTGTTGTATTTTGTGGTTATGCTTGGGGACGGATGAGTAGTAAATTTCCAGCAAATTATATAATGTTGTTTTCTTTGTTACTGAAATCATTAACCTTGTTGTTCTTTATCTATGTAAGTTTTTATAATGAAATTAATAAAGTTTATTTACTTGTCTTGTTCTCACTCAATATTGTTTCATCTAGCTTTGTTACTTATTCTTTTTCCAATTATTTAATGCAAGCTGTTAATAGTGCTAGGTCATCATTTAAATTTTCTATTTTAACATCTTTGTCTATGCTTTTAATTTTGGTATCTGTACCAGTTGCATCTTATTTAGTTGATAATTATAACTGGATTTCATTTTTTACCTTTATATTTGCTCTTCAAGTATTAAGTTATATATCTGTTTTTAAAATAAAATAATATTTTTCTCTTAATTGTTTTGTCGTGAATGAAATGTTTCTTGTGCGCCTCAACACGATACATTGAATGAAAACAGGTAGAGCTGTACAAAAGGTCTTATTTGTTAATTAGCTATTGAACTGAGACATCTAAAATTTTCAATTCATCATTAGATAGATTGGTGTAGACAATTAATAGAAATAAAAAATATTAACTACTTTTTAAACTAAATAAATTACGTTTAATTCATCACAAATTATAAGTTTAATATGAAAATCATGTGATTATTATCGATTGACAGTAGGCAATATTAAGCTTTATAACTAAAAGACCCTGAAACTGTTTCTTTAGTAAAACAGAAAAATGACAATATAAAGATGAGTAGAAAATAGAACAAAAAAAGATAAGGAGAAGAAATGAAAGTCATTAAGTACGCCTTATTTTCCCTTATGGGAATGCTGATAATAAATAGCGCACATGCTGGAAATGCATCTACTTCATTAAAGGTGAGTTTAACCATTGTAGACACTTGCGAAGTTTCAACCCAAGGAAATCTAGATTTTGGTACAGTTGTACGTGCGCAGCCAGTTTCAGCCACAAGAACCGATGTCTCTGTCCAATGCAGCAAAAATACACCGTATCAAGTCGCCGTCACCTCAGACAATAACTTTGAGCTTAAGTCTGCTGCAAGCACGGCTTCTGTGGCATATGTGTTGTATCAGGATGCTGGTCATACCCAAATTTGGGGTGGGGCAGGAAGTAAAATACACTCAGGTTTTGCAACGGGAATGAAAGAAAATATTCCTATACATGGGGTAATTACATCAAGTACCAATGTTCAGGCTACAAAGTATGAGGATTGGGTGCGCGTAAATGTTGTTTATTAATTGCAGCTCGCCAAAGTGTTATAAAAACCTTGAGAGCTGCATCATAAATGGTTTTATTTATGGGTAAGCCATTGAATTGAGGCATCAAACAGCTTTAAACCATCGTCAGATAGATTGGTAAAGGTGTCATTGTTAAGGAAGAACATAAGACGCTTTGCAGGCGCTAAAGATTCATAATCCATTGTTGCACCTTTCTCATATCCCCAAATGGCTACTTTTTCAGGTTGTCCATAAATCGTTTCAATAATGGTGGCACCTAAACCGGGCTTGCCCCAACTCATAGGCGCTTGAGCCTTATATACATTGCGAGTTCCAGCAGGAAGCTGTGCAGAGAGGGGATGCGGTGCATTGACTAGCCACAAATAACGTTCTTTCTCGACTTCGCCAAAATCGGTATTAATACGTTTACCGGTCATTGCCAAATCATCAAGGTAGTCGTTTTCCCATGTCATGATTGGAAGAGGAAGTTGACGCCAACCAGATTGAAGGTTTTTAGAAGCAACAGTAGAAGAGATAATGACTAAATCTGTGTTCTTTAAACTGTTTGGTGAAACAGATTGATCTAACACCTCAACTTGATAGCCCTTGCTTTGCAAGTATTTTTGAATGGCAATATCTGTACTCGCCGAGGCACCTTTAACTTGAGAGATCAAGGCAATTCGCGTTTGAGCATAAACAGCAGAACTAAACAATGTGCCAATCAACACTACGATAGAAAGAAGCTTTTTCATATTGATTTCAAAAGAGCAGCGATTTAGGCACTGCTCTAATCCCATGTTTTAAAATTTAAAGGTTGCACGTAATACCGCTTGGCGAGAATCACCTTGAGACACGGCCAAATTATTTACACTGGCTGTGTAGTAGGTTTTGTCAAAGATATTATTTAAATTAAATTGGAACGTAACTGCTTGCTTGGCAATGGTCGTGTCATAACTGACAAAAGCATTGGCAAGGGTATAGTCGGGCAGGTCAAAGGTATTTTCCGAATCCCCAGCACGTTTACCAACATAATTACCGCTTATACCAAAACGTAAATTACCGTTGTAAAGTTCGCCATAGTTATACGCTAGTGCCAAAGATGCAGTATTTTTCGCTACATTATTTAAGCGATTGCCCTCAAGGCCACTTTCATCTTCAGTTACTTTCGCATCTGTATAAGCATAGGTAAGGGTCGCATCAAGCTGATCGGTTACACGTCCTGTTAGGTCGAGTTCAACACCTTTAGAACGTACTGCACCTGTAGTATGCAGTTCAACTTCACCAGTTGATGAGTTAGTCACTTTAGCTAAAACGTTACGTTTTTTAATATCATAGAGTGCAAAGTTTGCTTTAACACGGTCATTTAACTCATATTTCGCACCAACTTCATAAGACTTGGCTTGTTCCGGTTGAACATCAGAGTTAATAACAGCATCGCCACCCAAAGGTGCAATAGAAGAAGACGGCTTAAGTGACTCGGTATAACTACCATAGAATGAAAGCTGGTCATTCCATTTATAAACTAAACCTGCATGTGGAAGCCAAGCATCATCATTGGTGTTGGTATTTTCTTTAAATGGTCTGCCACGGCCAGCAGTTTGCTGATAGTTCAGGTAACGTCCACCAAGCACTGCAATCCATTTTTCATTTAGGTGAATTGCATCTTGTACATAAAAACCATAGGTATGCAGTTTATCGGTTTGATCACTATCATCTTTGCTAATCTCACGAGATGGTTCGACAGTTCCAAAACTTGGATTTAAATAATCTATTGTGGAAGTAGTTTTACTACGAACCATATCTGGACGGAAATACTTACGATATTCGATGTCTGAACCGAATTGAATATCATGCTTTAAACCGAACAGGTTGGTTGAACCATTAATATAAGCTTGAGCATTACTATCTACGCTTTGTGCATTTAAAGTCGCATCGGTACGGCGTGTCACGGTGTGTTTAGTTGTATCTAACTTGGTCACACGTAACTGGTTGGCATCATAAGTTTCGTAGTTGTAGGTATAACCAAAGTGAGCTGACCAGTTATCATTAATTTGATGGTCAACTAACAATTGCGCCAAATGATCTTCACCTTTCATTTGGTTAAAAGCTTCATCTAGACGTTGGTATTTAGAGATCGGTAGGGCTTTATTGGTTTTCGGGTCAAAAACGGTAGAGCGGTCAAAAGGTACATCAAAGTGACGATATTGATAACTCAGGTTCACTTTAGTTTGACCATTATCCCATGCTACAGACGGAGCAATTAAAGTCTGTTTGAGATTACCAAAATTACGCCAGTAGTCCGCATCAGAATGATCGGCAATAAAGCGATAAGCAAAATTACTGTCACCAATTGCACCCGTAGTATCTATGCTTGCACCTAAACCATTTTTGCCCGCAGCAAAGCTTGAGCCGTAAACGGAAAGTTCAGTTTTCTGAGTCGTCTCAGGTTTCTTTGTAATGACATTGACCACACCACCCGGGTCCATAATGCCATAGAGTAATGAAGAAGGACCTTTTAAGACTTCAACTTGTTCAACGGCCGCATTCATGGTTCGGCCTTGCACAATTGGCATACCATTTACGGTAACTGAACCGTCACGGTTATCACCAAAACCGCGTTTCATTACGGTGTCTTGTGTACCCCCTAAAGTATTACCCTGTGTAATGCCGCTGACTTGGGTCAGTGCATTGTCCAAGTTCGCAGGTAAATAATCTTTCATGTATTGCTTAGATACGACGTTTACAGTTTGCGGGCTTTCTAGATTTTTTTGTTTGCCTCTTAGCGTCGACGCCGTTTGTGTTGCGATATAACTTGTGTCTGCTTCAGCCTGAACCTTAATCGTTTCTAGTTGTGCCGGTTGAATTGCGGTTGCTTCTGCCCAAGACATCATTGGAATGAGGGATAAGAGTAAGGGGCTACTATGTTTTAAAATTTCAACAGTAATTAAATTTTTACGCGGGGAGAAAGCAAACATAAGTATACCTAAGTGATATAAAAATCGTGAAAGGCTAAAAAAGAGCGACTATTCAAGCGAACAAACAAGAGTGCTGACTAGACTCAAAAAAAGTGAGTAAAGTATATATAAATGAGACTCATTTGCAATGGTTTGGAGTGAATAAAGGGGTGGGAAAAATTAATAATAATTTAACTTTTTAATTAGATTATCTTTTTACTGTCAGATCATGCAGGTTTTATTACTGGTCAAGTTCTCAATGTTGATGGTGGTGGAAGCTTTGATGCGCGACGAGATAAATTCAGCATTTTTTTGAGATAATTGCTTTTCTATTTCGTTGCACATCATGTAAAAGATTTTCAAATATTAACCACTAGAAACTCTAGCGAAACCATCTGTTCCTTTACTTCCTACAACATCCCAGTCAAAGCCTCCTTTTTGCCCCCCAACACCTCCACGACCAACAACCAGAGTAATTGTCTGATTAGTTGTACTTCTATTAGTGTATTGAGCTACTAAAACAGAGCCAGATGCTCCGCCGCCACCAAAAGACCAGCCTTCGTCACCAATTCCTTGTGCACCATCACCACCTTTGCCAAACAAAGCAATAGGACTTACAGAGGTTCCACCTGTATGATCTTCTCTGGTTGCGTTGCCTGCTTTACCTTGAGTAATAGTAGTTGAATCGAAGGCTCCAATAATATCAACATCTCCAATTGTACCAGCAAGACCATTGTCATAAGAGGAACCATTACTCCATACACCCTGAGTACCGCCGCCGCCGCCATGTACGATAGCTATGTTTTCACCGTTTAATTTAAGTAGAACATCTGCACCATTCTGACCATTACTTAAGGGATAATCAGAACTATTAGAACGTCGAGATGCTCCACCACCACCGCCAGCACCAATCAACGTGAATACTTTCGTTTCACCCGGTTGAAGAATAAAACTATATGAGCCAACCGGATAATCTCCATCTACTGTGGTGCTATTGGGATTTTTATGCTGAAGAACTTGGAAACTTACTTGACCTGAATATACAACTCGGTTTTGGCCTGAGCGGTTAAATATTTTTGGCTTAAATGAATTAACATCACGATCAAATGAAGAAGCCTCATTACCAGATTCAGGACTTAGAAAAATCCCAATATTACGATCTGTCAAATTGTAAATATCAGGTGCTTTAATCTTATCGTTATCAGCAACCCAACCATCTGAGCCACCAATCATTGTAACTGTGCCACCGTTTTCGCCGCCATTATAATAAAAAACACCTGACGCGAGGATTCGTGGATATGAAACATAATTAAGTAAAGCTGTAATCTGTGCTTGAAGTTCATCACGTGCTTGCTTATTAAAACTAGCCTCTTTGACAAAGCGGGCTTCAATTGCATCTGATAGTTTTTCTAAGTCTGGGTATGTTGCTAAAAGTTCATAAAGTTGTTGACGATTATTTGGGTTTAACACAACGCCATGTTTCTCTAGTACGTTTGCTATTTCCTCTTGAACCATATTGCACCAGTCAGGGGTAAGATAGGTTGCATCCTGTCCCGGCACATCTTCATTTGAATGAAACCCATTCTTTCCTTTACCAAACATATCTGGTCGTGCATTTACACTATCAACTCGTTTCATACTTTTTCCTCAATGATGTCGTACCGCAAATAAGCTGGTAAATAATTTTCAATGATGCATGCCATATCAGCTTGCACTGGGGCTTTTAAGATCAGTTTGACTTTGAACCGCAGGTTTTCAATGTTGATTGGTGAAACACATGTCGCTGTACATTGCATAGGTCTGTAGCGCACTAAATCAATCAACCCAATACCAAATAAACCTAGTAAACCCTCAAGATAAGCACGGTTTAAAACATTCTTTGTTTGTTGAATCCACTGAATAATCTGAAGACGTTCTTCAATTGTTTTATTTGTATTTACAGTACATTTCAGAGGCAAACCCAAAGCAGATTCATATTCACTTAATAATTCTTCTGGAATCTTCTCTAATGTGGTCAAAACACGTTTTGCATCGACATCAGCTTGTGCAAGTATTTTTGCATGAGCGTATACATCTTTTGCAATGATTCCTTTAGGTGAGGTGTCATAGCCACCAGCAGGCAGTAATTGACGAAGTACGGATGCATAAAGCTCAACAGTTTGCTCATAGGTCATAACATAGTCACCGTTAATATACCGATCCGGAGCCAACCAGTCACAAACACATTTAAAGTAGGTGCCTGATTTGTTGCTGGTGTAAGCTGAACATCTGTCACACCCGGTAATGCTCTAATTTGACTAACAAGAGTAGAAGCAACAAAAGTTTCTCCCGGCTTTAAAAGTCCAACATAATCACGAATGACTTTTTCAACATCAGTTTGACTCACACTACCTGTTACTAATACAGTGACATTCAAATACTCTTTAGTTGGTGAATAAGCTCTTACATCTCCCCAAAATCCAGCATATTCATCTAGCACCGTTTGAACCAAAGCTAACAATGCAGTACTTGGAGAATTTGGAGGATTACCCGCTGCCGTGATTGCAACGTCCAAAGAACCAAGTCCACGACGTTTTGGAAAAATAAAAACATCGGCCACACCCGGCACATCTTTCACAATACGTCTAAGGTCAGCTTCACGATCACGAATAAGACCTAGAGCCTCTTTATCCATCATCCGCTGACGCCAAGCTTCAACGTCTTCAACATCAACACCAGCAGATATTTCAATAACATCCACTTGTGCAGCGACACCCGGCAACGGACTAACCCAAAGCAGCTGCACACCATCGAAATTCCAGCTCACACCTTCAAACTCAGCAATAACTTGGATTTCTTTAGGCTTATTTGCTGTAAGTGTCTCTTTATATATAGTTAGCCAGTAATGACCTTTGCCATCTGTGACTTTCGTACCAGCTGGAATAGTGACCGCAATATTTGATGTCGCTTTGACACGCCCTGAAGCTTTAGAACCTCCATTACGCGGGCACTCTAAGCGTTTTGCATGGATATAAAGAAAAGGTTCATCAGCTGTAGCAACAAAAAGCTGTTTTTGAATATAACTTTGATGATGATAAAGACCCTCAACCACAGCAGCTTCACCATCTGCGCGAATGGCTGCATCATCTTCATCATCTAGTGTTAATCCAGTTAAATTTTGGATTTCCTGAATGATTTCAGCACGTAATTGGTCAAATGTCCTGATTGGATATGCCATTGATTAGCCTCCAACCTTAACAAAATAAAGGATTGTTTGTTTCTGACCAGATAGCTGTGTAACTTCAATATTTAGGTCCACCTGACTTTTAACTGTTTGAACAGCATTTACCAAAATTGCAGCAAAACGATTGGGCACTAAGCCTTCTAAAGCTTCTTCAGCAAATTGTTTAACTGTTTGAATGGTACGAGTTACATCCTTAGACCGTTTCAAAGTGTATAAGCGGCTGCCAATATTAGAATTAGCCCAGTACTTGCGTCGATGAATGTTTAAACGCTGGCAAATTGCTTGTACTTCATTTTTACTGAAGGCAGCATCAAGGCTCATCAGCACATAATCTTTTGTTTTTAAATCAATATTCGCCATGATGCACCTACATTGGTTCTGTTGGAGTCGGTGTATTACCGTGTTTATGTTTGTTATAAATATCGCGCATTTCCTGCATTGAGCCTTTCTGATCTAAGACATTGCCATTCGGCACATGCAAATTGCCCTCATCAATAAAAAGGTCACCAGCGGTGATATGCGTACCATCTTCTTTAAGTAAAAGGCTGTGCCCAAATTGGTCGTAAACGCAGGTTTCACCTTCATCAACATTGACCACGACGGTTCCCCCAGTCGTTGCAACAACAATTGAGCGCGAGGTTTTTCCGTGAAGAGGAATAACTACAACACGTGCTCCATCGGGTACATATGAGCTAAAACCGACTTGCTGAAAAAGTTCAATTTCTTGCAATGTCTCATCGGCAAAACCCTTTAATTGCAATACTTTTGAACCACCACGTGCGACCAGGGCGAACAATGGCTGTCTGATTTGCTTAAGAGCCTTATTTATCTGGGAAGCTACAGCTCTCATCATGATTTTTTCTCCTTTAATACCAATGGATTTGCCCAGTCACCCTGACGTTTCAGAAGAAGTTTTGTGGTTTTCCCGTTCTTACGGTCAAGTTGAAAAGTGCGACCATAAACAGCCCATTTGGCTGTCGCTCTTGATAAAACATTGGTTTCTAAATTGATGTACCAGCCCGTTGACCATAGTTTTCCATCGATCATCCAACCGGATACTGTTGCAGTCAGCATATGGGCTTCAAGGTCGTTGTCTTTTTTGATTTTTTCTAACGCAGCATTGGCTTCTGCTTCAGTTTCGACATCGCCCAAAGTGACGATTTTTAGACGGTTATAGTCATACTGTGTTTGAGCGGTAGTCTCAGACAGAATTGAGGTGGCATTACTATCCTGACTTAAGACCTTGATATCGCTAAACACCCTAGAAACATCATTTTCATACTGAAGACTGAGAACGTTGTTGCTGTTATTCAAAGGACGCATCAAGCGTAATGGTGTTTGCACGTGATATGGATTGGCAAATGGGTCACCGATCTGCAACGTCCCGTCAGGGTCAAGCCAAACATGTTGACCTGTGATTTGAGCTGCTTTTGTTAATGCATCCCAGAGAGATTCACCCGGCTCAACAGAGACTTTATTCTTCAGCCAAGCATTGTTTTGAATGCGGACATCATGAAACAGTGAACCTAAATCGCCGCTCAAGACGTAACGACCTACCAACTCCTCGAGCGTTATCTGACGTCCATTAAAAATCGGTACGGAGCAATCAATTAATTGACCTGCAAGGTCACGGCCGGAAATCTGTAAACCATAACCGTCACGGCTTGCAGCTTCAGAAATTTTGTCTGCAACAGAAGTCAAAATGAGTTGATTTGCATGGTACGCTTGAACCTTGGCACCGCCTTTAATATCAGCATTTAACGCTTGTCCACCTGTTTCAAATAGCGTAAAGCTCCAGTTTTCTGCTGGAGTATCGATCTGACTATCGATTTCAACTTGATCCCAGCCTGTAGCTTCTAAACCCGCAATCACAAGTCGGATTTCATTACCCTGATTATCTTGCATAGATGGTTAGCTCCATACCGACCTGCAATGCCGCAGGGTTCACTAAATCAGGGTTTAAGCGTCGAATTTCTTCGGCACGGCTCATATCCCCATATAAAAAGTGAGCTAACCAATGCAATGTGCAAGGTACAGGCACTTGTGTTTTAGTTATTGGTGGACGTGTCTCAATGAGTTCTTGGATTTGATCCTGTATTTGAGCAGCAACGTCTTTATAGACTTGTATTTGCGTAATACTTTCATAGGAATTAATGGCACGTTCTTCACGAATAGCTTGCTGAAGTACTTCACGTGTTTTTTTACGGACAAGCGCTAAATCGACTGGTGAAAAGCTAATATCTTGATTGTTTGCCATTTCAGTGCGTGTCGTTGCGATAACTTGTTGAGCTATCGCAACTTGGCTGGCTGCCTGTGTTGAACGCCAGACTCGGTCAAGCTCTGGAGTGCTGTTATCACTTTGAAAAAGGTTTTCAAATCGCTCGACCCGGTGTACTACATCACGCCATTTCGATAGAGCAGAAATATTAGTATCAAAGGTTACAAGTTTGGTGACGTCATCAACTAAACCAACGATCCAGTTTGCAGGTGATAAAACATCTTCAATTGTTTGCTTTGCTACACCTAAATAAGAGCGGGCTTGATCGATGCCGTTGCGAATCGTGTTGACTGTATTAAATAACTTATCAGTGTCGACAATTTTGAGTTTTTCTAATGCACTTTCTAATGCTGAAGCAGGTGCATCGATAATTGTTGTTGTGGCAATTTTCTCAGGTGTAGCAATAGGAACAAATAGCTCACGCTTTTTAGGTTTTCCATTTACAAACTCGATAGACATCGTACAGGAGTCTACTGTAGTTGCTTCATGATCAATTTCATGATTAGCAACATACACTTGCTGTATACCAAAGATTGGGTGGATTAATTCACCCGGCCCAGTCGCACTTAATGCTGCTTCTAACGCATTGACCTGAGTTAAATAGTCTGACCCAGTAAAAACTGCTTGTATTGAAATTCTAACTGGGTCTTTACCCATATCTTCAATTTCAGCTTCATTTGAATATGGAGCCTGTTTGATAGCAAGAGTTCTAGGCGCAGTGTCTTTAGTTGACGTGCATTCAAACGGCACACCACGGAAACTTGCATCTTGTAAATCTGTATCCCAGCCCATAAAAAAACCTCACTATTGTGAGGCTATTCTGTGAAATGTCTGACCTTGATATAAGGCGGAAATGCTTCCGCTTAATTTAGTGCCGTTGTAGATAAAAAGGCACATTAGAAGCACCATGACGTTTTTCTTCAGTTGCTGCATGTTCGGAAATTGCTCCCAGTAGGCCGCCACTAAAATTAAATGTGGGTTTATTCTGCCCCGTCACATTGATTAATGTATTGAGCTTATTAATCAATTCCTGACTCCAATTAGAACAATTCGTCATATCGTAAATGGTGAAGAAAAGCTTAAATTCCATTTAGACCAGAATCTGGATTTATTCGAATAAAAAAGCGGACTAAAAGCCCGCTTTTTCTATTTCACAGTATGAAAAATCTTTTCAAATCTTATCCCACTCAATCCCATCTTATCCCGCTAAATCCCACAATTATCTCATCACTCTTATATATTTATATTATTAGGTATCAAAGCTTATAGATAATCGTAACAATGCTTAGGTACTGAAAATTTAAACTTCATCTTGCCTAATTTAAAAAAAGATAGGAAGGTTCATAGAAAAAACACATCCTATGAAAGCTATAACTTTGTAATGTTGATTCATTCTAAATGACAGACGTAATCAATCACTTCATCTGTAATAATTTTAAATTTACTATTTTCTGGAACCTTAAAAGATTCACCACTTGAATAGATTTTAGTCTCCGGATCATCGCCAATTTGAATACTACATTTGCCTGAAATGATCTCAATGCGTTCTGAAACGTGGGTTTTAAAAGTTAAAGCTTTTTCTGTTGGAAGAATCACCCCTAAAGTCTTTTTTGTACCATCTTCAAGTTCAATAACATGACTAATGGAGTGTCCCTCGTAATGAACATTCGCTTTTTTTGTTATAGAAACAGCATCAAATTGATTTGGCATTTTTCTTGTCTCTTTTATTGTACCGAATATGTACAAGATAATAATAAAAGCTCATCTCAACTTTCAAGCTTTAAAAATAGATTGTTAGATGGACACTAGAAATAAATGCATTTCGAATATGAGGTGATTGTTTAAAATGTAGGGCAAATATCTTTTTATTAAAATTAGAATAATAATTTAATATGTTGTTTATTGATTTGATTTATTGCAAATACATTGTGCAGAGAAGCTTGAAGGTATGAAGTTAAATTTAGATAAATATGACCGTGTAATATTAGATCTTCTACAGAAGGACTGCACATTGGCAATCGGTGATATTGCTGAAAAAGTGGGATTAAGCAATACGGCTTGCTGGCGCAGAATACATAAGATGGAAGAAAAAGGTATTATTCGTGCAAAAGTCGCTTTGCTAGATCGTAAAAAACTCAACATTAATGTGATTGTGATGGTGTTTATTAAAACTGCACAACACAATATTGAGTGGATTGAGAAATTTCACTCTCATATCTATAACATAGATGAGGTGATTGAAGTATATAGAATGGCAGGTGAAACAGATTATTTACTTAAAGTCGCCGTATCGGATGTTGCTGAATACGATAAAGTTTATAAAAAATTAATTGAAATTAAAGGGTTGGCAGATGTGAGTTCGAGTTTTGCCATGGAGCAAATTAAATATACGACAGAACTTCCTTTAAATTTTTTCTAATAAAAACTGAAGATACTATTAAAAATTAAGGACCAGCCAAAATGCTACAAGCTAAACCTTATTTACGTTCGGTACAAATTAAAGCAAATATGCAGGCAGACTGGTCAATTTATCCATTTTCGATACCAGCCGTTAATGATATTGAACAATTAACCTTCCATCCAGACGTTACTTTTTTTGTTGGCGAAAATGGTTCTGGTAAGTCGACTATTATGGAAGCCATCGCTTTGGCACTTGGCTTTTCCGAAGAAGGCGGCACTCTAAACGTGCGGCTTAATTCAGCCAGTAGTTCATCAAATTTATTTCAGTATTTAAGAATGATTAAAAGCTTTAAAAAGCCGAAAGACTATTATTTTTTAAGAGCTGAGAGTTATTACAATATTGGCACATATATGAATGAATTGAACTATGTAAAAAGTTATGGTGGCAATATCCATGCTTGTTCTCATGGTGAAAGTTTTTTAAAGTTGCTCACTCATAAATTACAAGGTGAGGGGCTTTATTTATTAGATGAACCTGAAGCTGCTCTTTCACCTACCATGCAATTTGTAGCTTTGTCGGCTATTCATGAATTATGCAAAAGCCAGTCACAACTCATTATTGCAACGCATTCCCCAATTTTACTAGCTTACCCTAACGCTAAAATCTATCAATTTTCTGACACAGGGATTCGTGAAATCCAGTATGAACAAACGGAACATTTCCGTGTGACACATGATTTTTTAAATAATTACCAAAAGCGTATCCAGCAAATCATAGATGAAGGATAGTGTGAGAAGTACCTTTCATAAGAGCTAGTTCGAACAACAAGTAGATCAATGCATAGAGCGTTATAAAATAATATTTTACCCTAAGAAATAAGTATTGGATTTAAATTCTAATTTTAAGTAAAAATAGGAAATATAAATCTAATTTAAAGATAAAAAGTAGAAAAAATTAAAATTTATATCCATGGAAACCTCACTATCATGAATTGGTAATAAAGTTGATATGTTTCTCGGAATATAAAAGTGAATCAATTCAGTACAGATGTCATTAATTTAGGACGAACACCCGAGCGCTTTGATGGTCTAGTCAACACACCTGTTTTTCGTGGTTCTACTATTGTTGTAAATAGCTTTAGTGAGTGGGAAGAATTTAAGCGAAATGGTGGGGTATATCGACATTATGGCCGTTTCGGCGCCGCAACAGCTAAATCTTTTGAAAGTGCAATCAGTGCGCTTGAAGGCGGTGCGGGTAGTATGGTATTTCCATCTGGGTTGTCGGCTTGTACACATGCACTTATGGCTTGTGTAGAGGCAAATAGTCATGTCTTGATTGCCGATAATATCTATGGTCCAACACGAAATTTTGCTGACAATATATTGGTCTAAATGGGGGTAAGTGTTGAATATTTTGACTCTACCAATCTTGAAGCATTAACCGAAAAAATTAATGATCGTACCACTGCGGTGTTTATTGAGTCACCTGGTTCAATGACATTTGAATTGAGTGATGTTGCAGCGATTTCTGCAATTAGTCATCAATACGGCGCAAAAGTATTAGTCGATAACTCTTGGGCAACGCCATTACTTTTTCAACCATTAAAGCACGGTGCTGATATTTCTATTCAGTCCGTAACCAAATACATTGGTGGCCATTCTGACATACTCATGGGTGTGGCTACTGCAAATGCCGAAACATACCAACAACTCACTAAAACAGGTCATTTGTTTGGTGAGACCACAAGCCCAGACGATATTTATTTGGCATCACGTGGCTTGCGAAGTTTGGCGGTAAGGTTAAAGCAGCATCAAGATAGTGCTTTAACTATTGCCCGATTTCTAGCAACACATCCGGCTATTAAAGAAGTGCTTCATCCTGCTTTAGAAACAAGTCCTTATCATGATTTGTGGTTGAGAGATTTTGATGGTTCATCTGGAGTATTTGCTTTTTACTTAAAAGAATCTGAACCTTCATATGTGCAAAAATTCTTTGATTCGTTGCAATTATTTCATATTGGTTTGTCTTGGGGAGGGTTTGAAAGTTTGATTTTACCTGTTGGGCAAGCTTATCGAACACATACCAATTTACCTAAAGATGGCTATTTAGTGCGCTTAAATATTGGGCTGGAATCTGTGGTCGATTTACAAAAAGATTTGCAATACGCCCTACAGTGTGCAGAACAAATGCGTGTTGAAAATGTTATATAGCCGTCTTAAAACCTAAAAGCTAACTTTCTGCACGTCAGCTGTTTCATGTGTGACAGACGCTATTATTTTGTTAGACCTTGGCTACCAGTGCGACCATCTATTACTTGGGATTTTGTTGCTGCGAAATTATGTTCGTTTACTGTCAGTGCAAAAGGGAATTTAAACTTTATAGATCATCTAATTTTATGAAAGAAAGCCCTATTAAAAGGGCTTTGCCGTGATTTAGTTAAGTTTTAAATACTCATCTTTTAATTTATCTAGGAAAATAAACAAGTTTTGGTTCATTTCTTGATAGTCATGATTTCTCAATTCCTCACGGGTATTAACAAATTTATAAGCAGGGGCTTGGTCGAGTTCAGTTGCTGAGTGTTGAATGAGTAGTTCAACGACTTCAGGCGTTAGCTCCATATGACACTGCAAGCCATAGACTAATTTCGAATATTCCACGATTTGCCGCGGACAACCTGCACTAAAAGCAATAATTTTGGTATTGCTTGTTAACCCGGGCATGTCATTGTGCCAGTGGCCAACTTCTGTCATTTTTCCTAAGTGTGAAAATAGAGAATCTTTAACGCCATATTCAGTCAGCATGATAGGAAACTTACCAATCTCTCTTTCAGGACTATGTTCAAATTGACCACCTAAAGCTTCACCAATGAGTTGTGAACCCAAACATATACCTAACACAACTTTATTCGCCTCTATAGCTTTCTTTATGACAGCTTGTTCTGCGAGCGAATTAAAATGAGGGCACATTTCAACTGTCGTATCAGGACTTTGTGGACCACCCATCACAATAAGAAAATCAATATTTTCAACTGTAGAGGGTAATTGTTCGTTTAAATACACTCTTGAATATGTCATTTCAAAGTTATTAGTTTGCCCCCAAATTTCATATGCACCCGGTGCTTCAAAATTTTCATGAACAATAAAATGTAGGCGCATAATAGTCCTCAAAATTTAAAGAGTGTAGTGATAGATTCATTGCTAGATTTAAGCCATCTATAGGTTACGAAGCCTATGGTCTAATGAATACATCCAGTTTTTTAAAGTTATATGGTCCAGTGAGAGTAGGGAGTGTTTAAATTAAATAAATTTGGCAGGAGCCTATATGCTTTAAACATAGTTTTAACCGAATTGGTTAAAATATATTAAAAACTAGAATTTTTTATTTTAAATTTAATGTAATTTATATTTATTCTAATAGAGTTTTAAAAGATAATTATGTTGTCCTATATTTGTGAAATGAAAAGATATGGAATAGATCTAAATACTAATAATATTAATGCATATTATAGAGGAGGGCGGATAGATAGCCTAAGTTATTGTAATTAATAAATACCGAGAGTGTAAAACAAACTTTCAAATGATTATAAATATCATTTTTTAAAAGTCTACATAACAAATAAAATGTTATATGTTTAGATAATAATGTGTAATTATTTGTACAGATGTAAACAAATATTTAGAATAACCGTAATAAATAATTCATATAAAATGTTTGTATAAGTGATTTTTTAGTGTATAATTAGCTTAACTAGAAAAAAGACTTATTAGTTTAGTAAATCCTCTTTTAGTATCGAAGCTTTATTCATAATCCTCCGTTTTTAAGATCTTAAGCTCAATTCGTTATTTTTTCCAAGTTAAACCCGTCATGTCTCATGACTTTAAGTTCTTAAAATTCAATAGGATGTATATCATGTCTAACAACACAGCTACTGGTACAGTTAAGTGGTTCAACGAAACTAAAGGTTTCGGTTTCATTCAACAAGATTCAGGTCCAGACGTTTTTGCTCACTTCAAAGAAATCGCATCTTCTGGCTTCAAAACTTTACATGAAGGTCAACGTGTGACTTTTAATGTTGTGCAAGGTCAAAAAGGCCCTAGCGCTACTAACATTATTCCACAGTAATTATTTCTGTAGAATAAATAAAAAAGCCCTCTAAAGAGGGCTTTTTTTTTGTCAATAAGATTTAGCTTTTCCTTATAACTAGGCACTACGCATTAAGGCTGCTACGGCTTTTTCCAGAAATTGTAGAGTAACTGGTTTGAGCCAAGTACCGTCAGCAAGGCTTGGTTCATTTTGCATTGCAGTACGAATTTTTGTTTGAGTACTTGGGTTATTGCCAGCATAGCCTTGTAACATAGCAAGCCATTGTTTTGCTAAACGCTGCGCGCCTTCACTATCTGGTTTGACCTCGGCATCAATCAATTTTTCAATATCGACCAATAATTGAGGCCATTTTTTCATCTCACGAATGTAATTTTCTTTGAGAAAATTAAACTCATCATCAGATAAATAACGGGCAAAAATACTCAGCTTACTTTCAGAAAACGCTTGAAGTAAAAACTCAACAACTTCGGGTGTTACCCCTAATTTTTCCTGAAATTCAGGCTCGGCTGAATTTATGGTATTTAATTTAACAAGCCATTCTGGGTTAGCCCTCGTATTATGCTCAAGAGTTTTCATCCACTTTCGTGCTAAATCTTGAGCTGCTTCACTGTTAAATGGTTCACCTGCATTAAATAATGCATTTGCTGCCAGTGTTAATTCTTGCCACTCTTGATGACTTTTAGTACCTGCTTGTAAGAAAGTAAGTTTTTCAAGCTCTTCTTTTGTAAAGTATTTCTCAAACATTGCTATAAGCTCCAGTGTTTTTAGCCAATCCTCCAATCCAAGCTCTTCACCACTTATAATTTGAGATTTCAATTTGCTGAGTTGATTTCGCAAATTCTTTTGCTCGTTCAATCTCTGATCTATTGCTTGAATCTGCTGATCAATAATTGGTAGAAGTGCAAGATTGGGGTCTTCAAGAACCGTATGGATTTCGGCTAACGACATTCCCAGTCCCCGTAATGCTTGAATCTGATGCAAACGGGTAATGTCTTTACGGGTATATAGTCGATAACCAGCATCAGAACGGACCGAAGGCTGAAGTAAACCGATATCGTCATAGTGATGAAGAGCACGGACAGTAAGTCCTGTTTGCTTAGCCAATTCACCAACTTTTAACAGCATCTTTTTGCTCCTTCTTCCTTAGGCGTGTTTTATGCTAGGGGCTTACGTTACGTGAGGGTCAACTACTTTAGCTCAATATTTTTAATTTTTTTCGGTTTAGTAAATATTCAAATTTATTTTATTCATTATTGGACTGAACGACGGGAAATTAGAAATCCTTTTTAATATAAATTGACTTTAAGCCAATTTAATAATGAAAGAACAGATATTTAAGTCTTTAAAATTAGCAACATGTCGGAAATTAACAGATAAGTAGCAACCGATATTCACCGTCATTTTCAACAGGTGCTCTATGCACACACGGTAAAACCTTTTGAGTGGGATGGTCTACCGCCAAACGCCACAAGTGTCCCGTACCTAAATTTATAGGTTGTGCATTGGATTTAGGTTGATAATGTAAATCAAAGAAATACTCTGCTAAAAAGCTTTCAAATTCGGCTTCTGACCCGTCGTGTAAAGCTCTAAGCTTTTCTCTAATTTCTGGAATTAAAACTTTTTGTTCAACTTGATCATTAGGCACAATATCGCTAGCTGCACCGTGATAAGTACATAAGAACGTATCGGTTTCAATAGGGGAGCGATCAACGTGAAATGAATAGACATCTGTTGAAATAAAATCTAGCTCATCATCACGCTCATAATATTTAAGTAAGTTCAGTACAGGTGATGCACCCATATCAGTTAAGAGCTGTATGTCCTTTAAAATAATGTCTCGAGCCAAATCACCTTGTTCTGAAAGCGGCAGTGCTAATAAATCTTCAATAGAAATTTCAGTAATATTTTCTTTTAACTGAAGTTTTGCCACAATTTCTTTAAAGTCGCCTGCCAAATTTCTGACCCAACAAATAGCGTTCTTATCCCCCTGAAACTGTGTATTTACAAGCTCAGCAAAAGTAGTTACCACTTCAACTTGTTTGTGCTCAGAAAGTGTATTGGTCATATTGGAATTAACGTATAAATTAGTCATATAATATACACGTAATTCTATAAAAATATTGCCAAGATTTTGAATTGTACTTGGTATAAATTATTTACTATGAATAGTTATTTTAGAAAAGAAAATTGGATAGCAAGATCTAAGTAAAATATTGATAAATTATCTTCACTATCTATTGAAAAATATAAAATTTATAATTATTTGTAGTATATCAAGGGAATAACATCCTACAATATAATTAAATTAGTAAACTTAAAAGTGTTTAGTTCAAAAGATGTCAAAAAGTTTAAAAGCTCATGAGCGTTTAGCAGAGCGACTTGCAAATATTATAACCCGTTTAAATAGAGGAGAGCATTTAGACCCTTATGAATTGACTTTAGATTTTAGTGTATCTAAAAAAACTATACAACGAGATATAGAAAGGCTATCAATCGCAGGTTTACCTTTAGTTATAGATGAAAAAACAAAGAAGTTTTATTTAGGAGCAAACTATGTTGGTAAAATTAGCCCTCAAGATATCCAAAATTTTGCTCAGCTTTCTGGAATTACGGGTTTATATCCGAATTTGGATCTATCATTTCTAAGAGAATTACTCGATAGCCGTTCATCTGAAGTTTATGCGGCAAAAGGTTATTTTTTTGAAAACACAACTCATTTTTCAGAGCTATTTAAATTAATTCGCGAAGCAATACAAGGTCGAAAACATATAGCTTTTCAATACAACAGCAAGTTACGTACAGTACAGCCATATAAACTTATACATCACCACGGTAGTTGGTACTTAGCAGCGGTAAGAAATGATCAGTTAGGGCTACGAGCGTATCGCTTGAGTAGAATTGGCAAAGATTGCCAAATACAACATCATTTAGATCCATTTGAATCTGATATAGAAATAATAAAACAATTAGAAAATGAGGAGAGTATTTGGTTTGGCAAGGAAAAAAAAGAAATAGTATTGTCAGTTCAATATCAAGCTGCTGAACATTTCGAACAAAGACAGCTTTTTCCTGAGCAACAAATTATGAAAAAAAATGATGATGGAAGCCTGATTATTTCAAGTCGTATAGTACATCAAGATCAGATTAAATCACTAATTAGATTCTGGATACCTCATGTTAAGGTAATCTCACCTATTGAGCTCCAATATAGTGTGGAAAATGATCTAAAGCTATATCTAGAGATATAATCTATAAGTAAATTTGCATTAGAAACACTATATAGGACATAACCTGTCAACTGTCCTAATTACTATCATTTAGTATAGGCATTAAATATTTTTTATTAAAAGTCAGCTTTAATTTTAAGCACAACTTATAGAAGTGATGTAAGTGAAATGAGTGAGCAGCAAATCCAAACTCTTTGGAATGAATTTTTAAATCAATGGTCAGTAGAAAAAGTTCAGAAAATGACTCTGCCAGAGTATTCCCAGGTAGGTAATATTGATACATTTGGCTATTGGCTTGAACATAAGACTAAACTTATCGCTAATATTTTAGGTGGGTCTGCATTTAAATTTGGTATTTACCACAGAAATGCTTCTGATGAGAAAGAGAATGGTAAAGGTAAAATTTATGAGACTGACTATGCATGGTTAGAAAAATATGGTCAAACTAAAGAAAAAGCATTTGATGAAGTTAAGAAAAGAATATTGGAAACTATTAAAGCAAGTCAATTAGGCGAAATGGAAGCTATAGACCAGATTGACTTTTCTCCAGTATTAAAATGGAAAATTGCATATTTATACCAGGATCAAAAAAATCCAAATATTGTTCCTATCTTTTCAAAGACATGGTTGGATTTTTTGAGTGGAAATAATAATTTTACTTATTCCCAAGCATATAAGTATCTTTTAGGAAAAAAGGATAAAAATATTCCCATTCAGGAATATGGAAATAAATTAGCTGAACAATATTTAAATGCTAACCCTAAAAAGAGTGCTATGGAGGAATTTAGCCAGCATGACTCAATTACTTCAGATGATAACGAAACAAAATGTGATAAAGATTCGTTGATTAGACCATTAAATCGTATTTTATTTGGTGCAGCTGGTACTGGTAAAACTTACCATACAATTAATCATTCACTCAGTATTTTATTGAATAAAACTTTTGAAGAGTTAGATGAACTTTATCCAGATCGTACTGAGCTAAAAAAAATATTTGATCACTATAAAGAAATTGGACAAATTAAATTTATAACTTTTCACCAAAGTTTTAGTTATGAAGATTTTGTTGAGGGTATTCGAGCTGAGGCTAATGATAAAGGACTAAGTTATGATGTTAAACCTGGTTTGTTTAAAGAACTTTGTGATGATGCTCGAATGGAGTATGAAGCTAAGCGCTCAAATAGTATTCAAATAGAAGATGAAAGTATTAATCAAGCTATTGAACGATTAATAAGGAAAGCAAAAGAGAAAAAACTTGTTTTTCATACTAAAGCAGGCAAAGAAATACGAGTTTTTGCAAATCAGCAAGGCACTTTATTTGCCTTAACTCAAAAAGATATAGATATCAGTTTGTCGTTAAGACATATTCGTAATTACTTAAAATTACAGAATGAGGAAATTATTGATCAGAAAAGTTATGAATGGGCGATAGCAAAAGCTCTTCGAGCTGAACTAAAAGCTAGTGTATCTGCTTATGCAAAACCTAAACCTTATGTATTAATTATTGATGAAATTAATAGAGGGAATATTTCCCGTATTTTTGGTGAGTTGATTACCCAAATTGAAGATTCTAAACGTCAAGGTAATGATGAAGAGTTAAGTACAATTTTGCCTTACTCAAAAGAAGAATTTAGTATTCCTAATAATCTTTATATTATTGGGACAATGAATAGTTCAGACCGTTCTCTAACTGGGCTGGATGTTGCGTTACGTCGACGTTTTGATTTTATTGAAATGCCACCAAAACCTGAGTTGTTAAGAGATCAGGAAGAGAACGACATAGAGATTGATGGTATTAATATTGTGAAATTACTGACTGTAATAAATCAACGCATCGAAATACTATTAGATAGAGACCACTGTATTGGACATGCCAATTTCATGCCTTTAATAGTAGAACCAGAAATCCAAAAATTAGCTAAAATTTTTCAGCAAAAAATCATTCCACAATTACAGGAATATTTCTTTGACGATTGGGAAAAGATTGATGCGGTTTTAAATGGGAATGGAATGCTTCATAAAAAGTATGAGCTAAGTTCGCAAAATAGATTATTTAAAGATCAAAGCTTGATTAATCGTAATATTTGGGAAATTAAGGCTGAAGCATTCAGTGATGTGAAGAAGTATATTGCAATTTATGATGAAACATCCGAAGTCAGAAATGAGTTAAGTGGATTGTGATTATGTCGAATATCACTATCCGTGAATATGCATATTTAAGAGTTTCACAAAATCCTCCTCAGCAGAATCAGAAAATGGATTTTGCAGAAATTTCACAGAGTGGTTTTGATTACCTATTTCAACTGAATCAGGAACTGCTCAGAAATGGGCAGCGAATTTTAAAGTTAGGTAGAACAGCATCGGAAATTCAAGTACAGAATTTTGTTGGAGTTATTGAAACCCCATGCGGCACTGAAATTGAGATCTTACCAAAACATGCTGATTCAGTAGAGGATAATGGTAATGCTAGGGCTATCTTGATTAAAATCTTGAAACAGGTTTTACAGTTGCCACAGCGTGATACAGGTCTTGCCTCGATTGAAAAATTCAAAGTACCTCTAACAGACTGGTTCTATGCACAATTTTTAGATGCTTTGCAGAAACTTTATCGTACAGGGATACGATTTGATTATCAGCGAGTAGAGGCTGAAGAAAACTTCTTACGAGGACAGTTAGATACAGCACAACAAATGCGAAAACCTTTAACAAGGCAACATCAATTAAGTATAAAACATGATATTTTTACGTCAAATCGGGCAGAGAATCGGTTGATTCGGTCATGTATTGATGTGGTCTGTAAAAGAGCTAAGACTGCTGATTTGTGGCGAACATCACATGAGTTTCATTTACTGTTCTCAGAAGTGCCTCAATCTACAAATTATAGGGAAGATTTTAAAAAATGGAAAAATGATCGACTAATGTCGCATTATTCCGATATAAGGTATTGGTGTGAATTGATTTTAGGCAATGAAATCCCATTTGCTGTAAAAGGTATTAATCAGGCAAAAAGTATTCTATTTCCTATGGAAAAGTTATTTGAAAAATATGTAGAAATACAATTATCAAAGCAACTTGTAAAAGGAGCAAAGCTTGAGACTCAGAAATCTAGTAAATATTTAGCTCAATATAATTCAAAAGATATATTTAATTTAATACCAGATTTAGCTATCCAATATTATTGTGAACAATCAAAGTCTAAAAAATATTTGATACTTGATACTAAATGGAAACTTATTAATAGCAATAATATTGAGGAAAAATTTGGGATAAAACAAAGCGATATGTATCAGATGTTTGCCTATAATCATATGTATCAGGGCCACACATCAGATATCGTATTAATCTATCCAAAACATAAAAATTTCCAGATAGCACTAAAGCCTTTTGAGTTTAAACTTCATGACTTATTGAAGACTGGACTACAACCAAAAATTTGGGTAATTCCATTTGATTTAGAACGTAGTGAACTTATTTTAGATAATTTGATGATCGCTGGATTACATTCTTAAATTAAGTAAAAGCTACTTAGCGTAGCTTTTACTTCTGAATAATATTTATTAACACTGATTATTTTTGACAATCGCTATTACTTCTTTTTTATAGCTATCAGGAGTGTAAATATCATCAATTTGACAATTTTTCCCATCACACTGAACTTTAAAATCTACTTGAGAGTTTTCACCAAAGTTCTTTCCTTTAGCCCGAACTAACCCATTGTTAAGGACAGAGAATTTCATCTGGTTTACATGTACATCATAATCATTGCCAGGTATGACAGCAATTAAACTTGGATTAAGCTAATTTTTAACAGGTGCCAAACAATGCTTTACAGTGATGTTTGGCTTTTCTATTGTTGTGTATTTCGGTAGTATTCTTACTCTTCTTTCTGCTCGAAAACTAAAAAGCCTGTTCTATTTATAAGCTTTTTAGCCTCATCAATTTACTAGGACATATGAAACGTTACTACAAGCAAACTGAATCGGTAGTTTCTCAATGGACGACCGAACAAGACTGTTTTTTAATAGAAAATAATTCTCTTTCTATTGATGAGTTGAAACAACATCTGCCATTTTCTGAAGAAGAAATTAGGGTGCGTAGATCAGTTTTAGGACTGGTAAGACGCGATCAGCAAATGAGATCGTATTAATTTACCAAATGGTAAATTTTAATTGAAAATAAATGTTTCAAAAGAAGAGAATAATTTAAAAAATATTGCGGAGGATTTAACAAAACCATAATTTTTTTCGGTGTTTTTTTGGTGCAACTTACAGAAAGCTTTAACTACTTACATTCAACAATAATAACATTTCACTCCTTAACATTTGTTTCACCATAATCAGAACCATAAATCATTTTAAGATCAAAACTTTATAACAATTGAGATTGAGGAGGTTAAAAATGCCAAAATATTTAGCCGTGGCTGAAAAGGTTTATAAGAATATTAAAAAAGATGACTTATTCACCAATGACCTTACACAAAATCTGAATTGTTTAATCAGTCAGATTCGTAAGGCCATTAAAGGAACTGAATTCAAACTTAAGTTTAATTATATCGATTTTGATGAGCAATTAACTAAACCGCTTAGTGAGTGCAAGGTTAAAGTTGATGTAAGTGTAATGCCAAAGTTTGAAAATGAAGGAGAGTATTTACTCTGGTTAGCCAGTTTTATTGAACGGGTTACAGAAGGAGGAAAACCTAAATTCCCGCCAATTTCACAGTTAATCCCACACGGATTTAAAATGTCTAAAGAATCGCTTCCTGTGACAGTTGCTCCTCCAAAAGAAGAGCATGCAGATATGATCATTAATTATTTTAAATCTGAAGATTTTATGAAATCTAATAAAGCTCCTTCATAAAAGAATATAGAAGTATTCGTCCACCATACTTCTATATACCTGCTGGTTATACTCAGCGACCGCCTTCTGGGGCGGTTTTTTTTATGGGTATTGCCTCATTCACTTCTTTGTAAAAGTAAAACTGGTTTGTCGTAATTACTATTACACCACTCATGTTTTTTGAGTACAGCTTTGGGAACCTGAACCATATCTTTTACAGGGTTAAAACCCATTGATCCGTAAAAGCCTTCCAGTTCAGCAAAGGGTAAACAGTAAAGCTTGGAAAATTCCGAGTTTTTAATTAGAAAATCGACCACTTTACGAGCAATTCCTAACCCTTCATTGCCAGGAAAAACATAAATTCCACCGAGTTCACCGCTGTTCGAATCAATGGAGACAACTCTACCTTGACCAACAGTTTTCTCGCCAATAGAAGCTAGTACAATAAGTTCATCTTCATGTGATGGTACAAAATCAACCTCGGCATAACGTTCGTTTATAGCTTTGAGATCGGCAGCGTTAGCAAGTCTTAATGAAATTTCCATTACTCTTCCTATAAGTACTATCTGTAATTTTTAAGTTTGGCTTTTCGATGATAGCTATAAAACTCAAAATAGGCTAAATACTTTATCAAAGCATTTAAATTAAGCTTTTTATAATATTGATTGGCTTAATAAAGGGGATTAGTAACTAATCTCTTAATTGTTTCTTCAAGTTCATCGTAATGATGAATACTTGCATCAGAAAGAGGGTGTTCAAGAGTGAGAGTTGGGTGGAAAAATATTGTTTGCATACCCACTTTTTTGGCGCCTTCTATATCTGCTTTGGGATTGTCTCCAATAAAAATGTCATCGGATGGGTTACAGCCCAATTGAGTGCAAGTATATAGATAAATTGCTGGGTCAGGTTTTCTTAAACCTATGGCTTCAGAAATCACGATAGTTGAAAAATAATCTGTTATTCCTAAAGCATAAAAATTATGTTCTTGAAACGGTGTTTTTCCGTTTGATACTAAGCCCAATGTATATCCTTGAGCATGAAGGTTTTGAATGATTTTTTGAGCATTTTCAAAAGCTGTAGAGAATTTATTAAAATTATTAATATAAGACTGTAGCAATTCATTTGTATCATATCTTTTGATATTAAAGTTTTTAATTAATTGATCATAAACAATATCTTTCCAAACACTTCCATTGTTATCTAACTTGATGAAGCTTTTAATAAAAGACTCTTTTAATTCTTGTGGTACTAATTTGAAGAAGTTTACTTGCCAATTTAGAAATTTTATAAGCGATTCATTGCGATTAAGAATGGTTTGGTCTAGGTCAAACAAAAGTACTTTTTTCATTTTAAAATCTTTAAGAAATAGATTAATAGACCTCTTGCGAAAGTAAAAACCACCTCAATCTAAATTTCATGAGATATCAGAAATTAAATCGTTTTTCAGATTCTGAATTCCAGCGCTTGGTTGGTGTACCTCGACCAGTTTTTAGTGAAATGATCGAAGTTTTAAAAGAAGTAGAATCACTTAAAAAGAAATCTGGGCGTCCTCATACTTTAGCTATAGAGGATCAATTATTATTAACACTCAATTACTTACGGAATTACAGCACTCAATTGGAGTTGGCTGCAAATTACCATATCGCTGAAAGTAATGTGAATCGAACCATTAAAAAGGTTGAAGATGCATTGATGAAATCAAGACGGTTTACTCTGCCAAAACGAAGCATTACCACAGCAGACGAACAGTTTAACTGGGTCATTATTGATGCGACAGAATGTTCAATAGAACGTCCGAAAAAAAAATCAGAGTAAGTTCTACAGTGGTAAAAAGAAGAAACATACGCTAAAAGCACAAGTGATCTATCATCCGAACAGCAAACAAATCATAGGGCTAGATATATCGAATGGCAGTCAGCATGACATTAAATTGGCAAGAAGAACGGTTAAAAAATTCAAACATTGTAAATATGTTATGACCGATTTAGGGTACTACGGATTAGAGCAAGATGGCTTTAAATTATTGATGCCAATAAAGAAAAAGAAGAATTTACCCTTATTTGATGTTGAGAAAAAGTACAATAAAATGATTGGAAAAATACGAGTTGTGATCGAACATATTAATAGTCAATTGAAAACATTTAGAATATTAAGTGAACGCTATCGAAATAGACGGAAAAGATTCGGTTTACGCATTAACTTAATCGCTGCACTGGTAAATCGGATGAACTTGCAATAACGACTTTCGCAAGAGGTCTAATACTTATAGCGAATTTCTATCTATTGTTCAGTTTAATTAAAATACTTTTACGATTCTTTTCTGAATAACTCCAAATCAAAAACAACCCCTCATAAGGCGTTACTAAAAGTCTTCTAGTCATGATGGGTCTTTATAGTTAAGGATTTATAGAATCAACTGCTTGAAGTAAGCTTGTAAATAATATTGCTAGTTTTGACTCAGGTTGTGGCTCATTTCCATTTGCGGTAAATACTGCACAAACTTTATGGCCTTTTTGAGTGTTTCCAATTACTGAAAAGTTAATCACGCCGTATTCGGAACCACCTTTAAAACCAATTTTTTGCCAATTTAAATTTTTAAACAGTGGATTTAAAGAACTGTTCAGAGCAGGGGCATTTTGAACACTTTCAAGAAGAGGACAAATCTCATTGGCTGACATATACCATTCAGCATCTTGCCAAGTAGCCGATTTTCCAATGCTACTCACACTTGGTAATGGCAGTTTATCTAGCTCAGAGAGCACTTCTAAACGAGCCGATTTTGTACCTGTTTTAAACTTATTTCTGAGCTGTTCATTACTCGAATCAATCAGTTGAAATAGTTCTCGTGTGGTCAGCATAGGAGAGTTTCTAGGTGACAACGCTTCTATACGAGGCTTTTTTAATACCTCTATAAGGCTATCGGTCGCTGTGTTATCGCTAATTTGTATCATTAACTGCGCGAGAAGCTCGAGATTTACAGGTGTACCAGCAGGTAGGTTTTGTAAAACTCCTGTTGGTAATGAGCGATTTTTTTCTTTTAAAGAAACAATAGTTTCTCTTTTTAATTCGCCTTTTTTTATCGCATCTTCATATGCTTTTAAAACGAGTAACTTAAAAGTCGAGCCTACAGCCATAGGGGTTTTATCATTTTCAACAATCACAGGTTTGTTATCTACAACAACTAAAAGAGAGGTTTTACCGACTGCATTTTCATGTAAACCTTTGACTGTTTCATCTAAGCTTACTATCTTAAAATGAGGTGCGCTAAACCAAAGGGTACTAATTTGCCCTTGCTGATCTAAGCTAATTGAAACAGGTAATTCTCCTTTTTCAAAATCAATCGTTCCTGAACCATTAGAAACATTAATACTTTTAAGAGTGCCTAAAGATACTTTTAAGTCATCAACGATTTTTTGAATTTGTGTGATGGAAACTTGTCCTAAAAATTGAGAGCTAAATAAAGAAGCTTCTATGGGTTTATCTGCAAAAATTGATGAAAGCTTACTAGATAAAGTATCTATTTTTTGTTCTGCTGCTGCATGAGCAGTAGAAACAACAATAGGGGACACATTTAAAGCCATAACGCCTACAGCAAAAAATAAAGCTCTAGACGCGTACATTTTCTTAGTTAGAAAGTTCTTCATTCAATGTCCTCTTATACTCGGTCTCATCTATAATTTTTTATAAATGTCTTTAAAAATAAACGTTCATTTTGACCTATCAAAAATCATATATCTATATAAATTTCTTCGATTTTATAAACCAAATTTTAATAATAAAGCTAAATTATTTAGCCTTACTTTTTTAATGATCTAATTTAAAGCAAATGTCATTTTGTGTGCTTGACGGCAAGAGACTTGGACACTATTCTTTGCCTGCTGGCCACATTGCCAGTCGGTTTTAGCAGACCGTTCCGAAAAGCATTAAAAGAGCAATCTTTTAGTGACGAACCCTCGTGCCCCCTCTGCGGCGGAATGATCTGACCCCATAAAGTTGGACAGTTAGTTAAGCAGTTTTTATAAACTGGTTTCTATATTGTACCGGGGATAAACCTTGTAGCTTCACCTTGATTCTCTCATGATTATAATAATGAATGTATTCTCGTATCGTTTTCTCTAATTCATCAATTGATTGAAATTTTTCTCCATGAAAGCATTCCGATTTTAATATTCCAAAGAAGCTTTCTATTACAGCATTATCTAAGCAATTTCCTTTACGAGACATACTTTGAATTAAACCATGTTGCTTTAATTGCTGTTGGTAATGAGCCATTTGATATTGCCATCCTTGATCTGAATGGAGAATTGGTTTCTCATGTCGCTTAAGTTTAGCTAAGGCATGAATGAGCATATCTTTCACTAACTCATAATTGAGTTTACGTTGGATCCGGAAAGTAATAATTTCCCCATTAAACAAATCTATAATTGGTGATAGATAAAGTTTTTCACCGTTAACATTAAATTCCGTCACATCAGTTGCCCATTTCTGGTTGGGATGGTTCGCTTTAAATTGCCGTTGCATAATGTTATCAGCCACCGTCCCGACACAACCACTTTTATATGAGCGATATTTCAATGCTCTGATACGTGATTTAAGTCCCATGGTTTTCATAAGGCGATATACACATTTATGGTTGATTATTATTCCTGTACTTTTCAGGGCAAGAGTAATTCTACGATAGCCATAGCATCCCTTATGCTTGTGATATATGGACTTAATCTGCTGTTTTAACTCAGTATATTTGTCATTAGAGCGTACAGCTTTCATGTGATAGAAATAAGTACTACGAGCAATCTTTGCAATACTGAGTAAGAGTTTTAATGGATAAATTTGCCTTAATTCTGAAATAACCTGAACAGTGTCTGCAGTACAAAGTGTATTTAAGTACGTTGCTTCAGTTTTAAGGCTTTTAGCTTTTTTAAAAAGGCAACCTCTGCTCGTAAAGCAGTCACTTCATCAATGAGCTCCTGTTGAGATTTATCTTTGTCTTCTTTTATAGGTTTAGTTATTTTGGTTTTATGTTGTTTAACCATATTGGTATAAATCCTCGTAGTATTAAACCCGGCAATCCCTTCTTTATGATACTGAGCGAGCCACCTTCTTAAAATTGACGTCCCGCTCAGATTTAACCGTCTTCTAACTTCTCTTACCGGTATCTTATCAAGAAGCATTTGTACAGCCTTGATTTTAAATTCGGAAGAGTAGTAGGTTTTTTTAGTTTTAACATTCAGGCCATCTTCACCTTGTGCCTTATAGTTTTCAATCCATAAGCGGATGGTTTGGAGATCAACATTAAATTCTTGTGAAAGGATTTTATATCCTTTACTTCCATCTAAATAAGCTTGAATGACTTTTAATTTTAACTCTTTTGAATGCTTCGGAATTGGCATAGGGCACACCTCATAAGTTTAAAAAGTCTAACTTATGGGGTGCAGTTCAGAACGGGAGGGGGACACCTTCGGGTGTGCTGGGTTTTTTCGGCCAGTCTGCTAACCCCCTTTCGTTCTGCCACCATAATTTTAATGTCTGGCAGAACTCCCAATAAAAAGGAGTTGGCTTTGCACATCCATTATTTCTTGGCAGCCTATGCCAAAAGCTATAACGACACCACTTAAATCATCTTTAAACAGTTTGATAGCCTTTTGGGTTTTCAGACTTTAAGTCATTACGGCTCAAAAATTTGTATCAACAATAAAACTTGAGATGTGCCAAGCACAGTCTTTACGGCTTTGCTGTGCCTTTTTTCTCCCAAAAAAGTATCTCATTTAGAAACAACAAGAATTTATAACGGTAAAACTATGTCACCTTTAGTACTTTCTACACGTGCTTTAAAAGTTGTAAATAAGGGAATTGATTTATTTCATCATCACGGATTCCATCTCGTCGGTGTAGATAGAATTGTGAAAGAGTCTGAAATTACAAAAATGACTTTTTATCATTATTTTCAGTCTAAAGCGCGGTTTATTGAAATCTGTCTACTAGTACAAAAAGAACGGCTACAAGACAAAGTTGTTGCAATGGTTGAATATGACCACAACACAAGCGTGACAGATAAACTCAACAAACTATATAACTTACATATCGATTTAGAAGGGCCGTACTATCTATTATTTAAAGCCATTTTTGAAACTAAGAATACTTATTCAAACGCTTACCAAATCGCTATTAAATACAGAACTTGGCTGACCAATGAAATTTATAGCCAGCTTAGAATAGTTAACACTGATGCTTCATTTCATGATGCCAAATTGTTTTTATATATGATTGAAGGCGCCATTATTCAGCTTTTAAGTTCAGATAATTCAGATGTAAGAGAAGGAAGAATTGAGCGAGTTTTAATACATTTTAGTCAGACTTAAAGGAGTGTTAAGAAATGTTAAAAATTGTTTCTAATTATAATTTAAAATTTCTAAATTATTTTAGAATAAATCTATCAGTAAAAATATTTTTAGATGTATTTTTTTATAAAAGAATACTTATGTTGAAATTAAAAAATGCTATATATAACATAGGATTGTGATATTTTTGCAATCTGACCTAACAAACGAAATGTATAAGTTTATTTATTGCTTATACATTTTTAAGTAATTGATTTATTGTTCTATTTTTAATAATTAATACTTTATAAATAAGGTTTAATATAGAAAAATTAAAAAATTATTTGATCTTGCTCCGTTAGAAAAATATTCGAGTAGATAGAATAATTTTTTATAGTTAATTTAAATGTAAAATTAATTATTAATTAAATGGACAGATCTGTACGTGCTTTGTAAAATAATGCTAAATATAATTCAGTCCTATAAAGATGTTGAACAGTATTCATCAAGTTTTAGATAGTTTGGGCATTAGCCCACAGAAACGTGCTATTCACATTCAATTTACTTCTCCGATATTGAATGACCAAGTATTTCTGCAAAGAATTGATGGTGTACATGCACTCAATGATGGTTTAAAAGCAGAACTTTTATGCCTATCAACTAATGCAACGATTCAACTAAAATCTTTCATTGGCAGTCAGGCCGCTGTAGATATAGTGACGGAGCGAGGTGAATTAACTCGCGTTACAGGCATTATTACTCATGCTCAACAGGGCCAGTCAGATGGCAGTCTAACTTTATATAAGCTGACCTTAGAAGACCCAACCGCATTATGGAAATATCGTCGCAATTCGCGCGTATTTATGAATAAAAGCGTCGTTGAAATATGGGAAATACTCTTTAAAGAATGGCAAGTTAAAAATCCGCTATTTGCTGCAAGTTTAAGTTTAGATTTAAGTGGTTTAACAAAAACTTATGATGTTCGTCCTTTTGTTATGCAACATAACGAAAGTGATTGGGACTTTCTCACACGCTTACTTCGTAGTGAAGGGATTAACTGGCTGATTGATGAAGCTCAGCATATTGTTCCAAGTACCGATACATCTATTCAAGCTCAGAAACTCAGGTTGATTGATGCCAATAGTGAATATCAGCCCTTAGACCGTAAAACGATTCGTTACCATCGTAGTAGTGCAGTGGAGCAATACGACAGTATGACTCGCCTAACTGCCGAACGTTCTCTTCAACCGAACGTTATGCATATACAACGTTGGCAAGCAGAAATATTAGAACAAGAAGAAGGAGTTGGAAGCGTTCAAAGTAAGCATCAGCATAGTGAACAATATGACAATGCTACACTTGGCTTAGAGCAAGCTTGGAACTATGCGCCTGCATGGACTGGTGACTTAAAGGGTGAGGATGGTGTAACTAAATCTGGAAATCAACAAGTTGAACGCTTAAACCAGAACCTCAACAATTATTACGATGCACAGTCTAAACGCTTTATTGCGCAAACGACAGTCCGCGATGCCTATGTGGGTTACTATTTCGAACTCAATGAACACCCAGAAATAGACCAGCATGAAGGCTCAGATAAAAGCTTTTTGATTGTTTCTAAAAATTTCTTTAATCAGAATAACTTACCTAAAGACTTAAATGACCAAATTAATGGTCTATTGGCGAAAAGTAACTGGTCAATACAAAACCCCGAGAACAGTGATGAACGCCAAGCGAATCAGTTGATTTTACAACGTCGTCATATTCCAACAACGCCAGCTTATAACCCACAAACTCATAGTCCGGTTACTCATCCACAACGCGCAAAAGTGGTGGGTCCTGAAGGTGAAGAAATTTATGTAGATGAATGGGGACGTATTAAAGTCCGTTTCCTGTTTACCCGTAGTGATGATCATAGCCATGATGGGGGTGCAGGAGCCAATAATAATGACACCGATTCAGCTTGGATTGACGTTTTAACGCCGTGGGCTGGAGAAGGTTATGGTGCGCGTTTTTTACCGCGTGTTGGTGAAATTGTCGTTATTGACTTCTTTAATGGTGATATAGACCGACCATTTGTGATGGGCCGAATTCATGAGGCACAGCGTCATCCAACCAAGTTTGATAACAAAGGTAAACTTCCCGATACTAAAAAGCTGAGTGGTATCCGTTCCAAAGAAGTGTCGGGTGGTGGTTTTGGACAACTCAGATTTGATGATACCCCGGGCCAAATTAGTACCCAGCTACAAAGCAGTCATGGTGCAAGCCAGTTAAATCTGGGGAAACTCAGTCATCCTAAAGATAAAGCGGAAGGTGAAGACCGCGGAGAGGGTTTTGAACTGCGTACGGACCAATGGGGAGCTTTGCGCGCGGGACAAGGTTGACAGATCAAGAAATTAAAGCGAAATTATTTGAAAGAACTAGCGAAATAAAGAAATTTGGCAAACTACCTCAGCTCGATGATAATTATTTATCTTTTTTAGGTAAATATAGAGAAATAGAAATTACACCTGATATTATAATTTTGGGGTACGAAACAGCATTAAAAGAAAATCAATATCTTCATGAAAATTATCCTGAAATTAGTGAGAAAGTTTGGATAATTGGTCGTACCGGTCAAGGTGATGAATGGTTTATAGGTAAGGAAAAAAATAATATCTTGTTTTATGACCATAACCAAGGGGAGTATTTGAATATTAATCAGTTTATAGATATGAGAATTACTTTTGAAGACTTTCTTAAAATGGCATTTTCTTATCAACAACTTGAAGAAGAATTGGATATAAACGAAGAGCTTAATAAAGTTGAACAAGATCAATTTAAGAAATTAGTCAATTCTATTAATGAAGGTTTATATGAAAGATATCCCTTTAAATATTTTTAGTTTTTGTGTTGGGTTTTAATGATTTTTAGATAAAATATTTGATACTATTTAATTGTATTAAATAGGGAGTCTTAATAGTGCAAGTTTGTTTTAAAAAATTATTAGAGGAAGTTGGTGAATGTAATGAAATAATTTATGGTGAAGGATTCCTTATTAATCAGGTTAATTCTGTTAATGATGATCTGTTTAAAAGCTATTTAAGTTGTATTCCTGAAAATGATTTTAATATTGATCTAGGAGGGAATATAAATGATTTTTTAGGAAAAGATTCGTTAGACAATATTCAATATATGTTTGAAGATATATTCGATGGGGAAAGTGCTACAGTATTCTTAACACAGCATGATGTAAATATTGTATACATAAATCATAATAGTGGCGAGATAGGAGCATGTATTTCAGGCGATGAATTACATATCATTGCTAAAAATTTATTTGATTTTTTTTGCAAATTAATGTTATACAAAATTTAATTATTGATTTATATGACTCTAACCCTAGAGGTGAAAATGGAGGATATAAGACAGGTTTCTTAGAAGAACTAAAGAAAACCCTTATAAAAGAAAATGTAGTATTGGATGTAGACTATTTTTTAGAATTTTTTTATGGTTAAGGTATAAAGGGTATTCCAAAATTAAAAGTAGTACTTCTATATATTTGAAGTACTACTTTAAAATAAGATGTTTAATAGAATGATTTTTGAGCTCTTAAAAAATCTACTTGTCTAATTATATTGTTAGAGATACTGATAAAACTTATATCTACGTAGTAAACAAAAAATTGTAGATATTGTTAATAAATTTGAACTTGAAATAAATTTCTTGGGATACCAAAACATTAATAGTGTTTCGTATGGTAGCGGTCATGTACAAAGTTTAATAGTGAATGGTCAAGACCTTATTAGCTTTGAGCGTGATGATTTACACCGTGAAATTGTACGTCACTATGCCAACGGAATTAGCCAAGAACAACATTACGATACGATGGGACGTTTAACCCAGCAAAATATTGTTAATGGTCATGAGTTCGGTTATGAAAAGTTAGAAATCAACTTTAATTATCAATTAAATATCCATCCTCCTAAGATATAGGTATTACAATACTTTAAACCTAAAGGTGGTAGTTAATTTATGATTATTGATGAAATGACTAATAATGTTTTTTTAAAGAAATTGTATTCTGGTGATATAACTTCCTCTATCTTAATAGGGAGATTTAGTATTGACTTGTCAGGGTACTGTGATATCGAATTTCATGTGAATAAAGAACCAGATATTTCTGTTGAGAAATATGGAGTTTGGGGTGTTGATTATAATACTATTGTTATTAAAACTAAAGGGAAAATAACCGGAGATGTTTTGATAACTGAGTGGTTGCTTAATGGTTATAAAGAATTAAATGTTAAAAAGACTGATAATGGCATTATTATAAAGTCAAAAAATGGGAAATTTAATTTTTCTGTAGAATTGAGTGGATTGATATTTCAGGGTATTTCTGTTTATTATGATGGAGAGGGTTAGAGCATCATTAAAAGATATCTAAACTCCGTATAATATTCTATATGTAAAATTTAGTGATTACATTAAAGATAGTAGCACTAAATGATTGGGGAGTGGAGTGTTTTTATGATGAATAATCAAACATTAATTTTTGATGAAAAGAAATATCCCATAACATGGCGTTTTAATTCAGTTGATTGTTCTTTATCAGATGAGGATAAATATAAAATTATTTTCTTGATAAAAGATGAGTCAAAAAAACTTTGGGATTCTTTATTTTCGTTTAATAACCTGATGGAAATTAAAGAAAATTATTTTTTACTAGCTGAAAAAAAAGATTTGGATTTTGATGAAGATGATAAGTCGAGAGATTTTTTTGTTCAAAAATTGCAACCAACTGAATTATTAATTTTTTTTTGGGGAAGGAGTAATTGTGCAATTATTCCATCAAGTATACTTATAAAAGCATGGAGTGATTTTTTTTATCCCAGTGATGATGATTGTATTGTTTATCTAGTTAACAAAGGAAAAATTATTTTTTCATATGAGGAAACTTTTTTTTATGGGAATATTCTAACTAACAAAAAATGATGTGATTAATTTTTAAATTTAAGTCCAAACACGGATATTTCTTATGTATTGAATAGAAAGAGTAAACATCCATACTTACAGAGAGCATGGTAATGTCTTTACGACAACTCAACTATCAATAAATCTGACAGAATCTAACTTTTTATATCAAATAAAAGAAGTTATCTTAATTCTACTTGAGCACAAACTCTTAAAGTGCTCGTTTTTAGTTTGATTTTTAGGTATTTAAAATGAATAAAATGCATGTAACTTTGGCTGTAGTAGTCGGTTTAATTGTTGGTGGTGTGATCGGTGCGTTAGGTTATTCGAAAACTGCCGCACGTTATGATGCGATGACCACTGCATGTGTAATGGTCAATCAAGCAGTTAAACACGAGATTTTAAAGCCTGAACAAGTAAAAGAGTTAGGTGAGCTTACAGGTCAAACCCTTAAGAAAGATTATGCTTCTGTGGCATCAAAATTTAAGTTTTCTGAAAAGCAGTTAGGCAATGCTTCTGAAGGCTCGAATTGTAGCCAATTTATCGTTGGCGTAAACGCAGCGAAGTAATTAAGAGAAAACCCACAGCTTGTGGGATTTTTCTTATTGATCTGACCAAGCTGAATCTATGGCATGAATTAACCGTAGGTTCAGAGCTTTCTGTTCTAATTGCCAGTTTGAGAGTTCTTCGGCAGTCGGTTCTTGTTGCCCATCCGAAGCTGCTAAAAACCGTTTAAAGTAGTTTTTATAATGATAGGCTGAAACGTCACCTGTAATATCCGCAGCTACTAATCGACCCTTACACGCTTCAATCAAGCTCTGTAAGTGCTTCTCTAGAAACTTACCTTGATCCCAGTTTGTCATGACGACTTCGCTCGACAGCACATCCTTATCAATCGATAAATAAACAGGTAAGTTCGATGCTTTTATTTCTGTGAGAAATGCAGTTAGTAACTCATCTGGATGATCGAAGTTTTGCCATGCTTTCTTTTTGCCTGTAAAACGCACCCATGATGCATTTTGCTGAATACTCCAGTAATGCAGCTTTCCTTTATAGAGCGGTGACCAATGGTTTTCTACTGCATGTAGCCATCCAATATCACTTGAGCTAATTCCAAGTACATCTATTCTGGCAACTTGTGGAAGTTTACTTGCCCAATACACCCAGGAGCCACAGTGAATACCAAAAGGGTAACGCATATTGTCAGGGTGGTTATCACAGACAATCAGATGAATTGGCTCAGCAGATGGCAATCTTTCCAGTAAAAGCTGGGTAACATGGTGATAATCACCACTACCTAACAGGACACAACCCAACTTTGAATGTAAATGTTGGTTTAGATGTGTACGTAACTCGTCGAACTCTTTTAATTTACAACCAAAGCGAATGATTTCTTGCCATGAGGTGAGATCAACGCGTACAGCATCATCAGGATCACCAGCAGAATCATCAAAGTTTAAAACGACAGGTGTTCTGTTATTTACTGAACTCATGATCGTGTTTCCTGTTTAACATGCCACTGATGATCTGCTTCAAATAAAGGACGTAATTTCTTTAAAATAAAACGTAAGGCAGGTGAATGTATCCATACCAGATGTCGAGTAAATGTAAATTTAGCCCCTAGTTGAGCTTTGACTTCAGGGTCAGTCCAGCCTGCGATGTAAAATTTGAGGTTGTTGGCTAGGGCATAGTCTAAATTTACGAACCAGCTAATAAAATATAAATTGTAGTCTTTTGCGAGCGGGTAATTGAGACCAATATATTTATCAACCAGATTGTCTTTGTATTCATAACAAATGTTATAACCGACTAGGGTTGTATCTGCCCAATATAAAAAGACTTTACCGCCACTGTGTACATCTTGAAGAATTTCTGAAAAAAACTCAGGGCTGAGTAGGTCAAAATGTATTTCGCTTTGGTGATAAACGGCCAGATAGAGTTCATATAAATATGTTCTAAACTCATGATCATTAAAGCGTTCATCGCCCGTACATAACTGTTCAATGTTTAATTCATTTAAACTTTTGAGTTTACGTTTAAAGTTTTTACGGCGTGGTTTAGAGAGTCGAGAAAGATATTCTTCACGGCTTAAAAAATCGATAGGAACATAAGCTAAAGCTTGTCCTTCTACAGATAGAAAACCTTTTTTTTCTGCTTCTTGAATAAAAGTTTGACTGTAATTATTTTCAAGATCGCTGAGCAAAGGTGAGTCTAAAGGAAGATCTTTAATAATACCTAACTTAATTTTCTGGTCATTATTTTTTAAAAAATCTGCTATTGAGTCCAGAGGAAGTCCATTAGGTAATAAGCTGTATTCTGTGACCGTTGTCCCGATAAAACACGTTTTAAAATGAAGGAGTTTTCCCCAGATTTGATAGCCTGGTAATGATTTAATTTTTTTAAGAAGGTCTGTATCTAGAGTCGTTAATAAATCAAACTCTGTATAAAAATAAGGTAAAAAATCGCTAGGCGAATGAACCTGAAAACTTAAAGGTGGATGCTTTAAAAAAGCATCCACCACCGCCTGAGGTTCTAACTGATTCAGGTTTATAGTCATAAATTAATTTTATATTTCCCGTTTAGCTCGAACTAATAATTGGTCAAGTAATACCATCGCTTGATCGATTTCGGCTCTTGAGATCTCTAGTGAAGGTGCGAATGTAATTACGTTCTTGTAATAACCGCCTACATCTAACACCAAACCACATTGTTGACCTTGGTATTCAAGGGTACCTGAAAGACCGATATCGACCATTTTATCCAACAATTCTTTGTTTGGAGTAAAGCCATCAGCCTGACAAATTTCTGCACGTAATGCTAGTCCTAATCCATCAACATCACCAATTTCTGGATGACGTGATTGCAAGTCTTTTAGACCTTCTAGGAAATAAGCACCACTTTCCATGATTTGTTTTTCGTAGTCTTTTTCAGCCAACATGTTCATGACTTCAAGACCAACTGCCGTACCAAGCGGGTTAGAAGCAAACGTTGAGTGAGTTGAACCCACTGGGAACGTTTCAGGATTAATCATTTCTTCTTTTGCCCAAATACCGGCAAGTGGGTTTAATCCGTTGGTCAACGCTTTACCAAATGCAACAACGTCTGGCGTAATATCGAAATGTTCGAAAGACCAAAGTTTACCGGTACGGTAGAAGCCCATTTGGATTTCATCGACAACCAATAAAATACCGTGGTCATCTAGAACTTTTTTCAGGCCTTTATAGAAGTTTTTCGGTGGAATAACGTAACCGCCAGTACCCTGAATTGTTTCAATATAAAAAGCCGCAAATTCACTTTCACGAACTTTAGGGTCCCACACACCGTGGTATTCATTTTCAAAAAGACGTGCGAATTCGGCAACTAACTTATCTGCATATTCTTCTGGTGTCATACCTTTAGGACGACGGAACGGATATGGGAATGGAATGAACTGAGCACGCTCACCAAAATGACCATAGCGGCGGCGGTAGCGGTAGCTTGAAGTAATTGAAGATGCACCTAAAGTACGGCCATGGTAACCACCTTCGAAGGCAAACATACGGCTTTTGCCTTTGCAGAAGTTACGTACAAGCTTTAATGAATCTTCAATTGCTTGAGAACCACCTACGTTATAGTGAACACGACCTTGTACACCTGTTTTTTTAAGCATGTCTTCAGCAATGACTTTGCTGAGTTCAATTTTAGTTGGGTGCAAATATTGGCTGGCAATTTGAGGAAGTTTATGAATTTGGTCGATGAGCGCTTGATCTAAACGTGGGTTTTTATAACCAAAGTTAACCGCTGAATACCACATTTGTAAGTCTAGATAGGGGATATTCTGGTCATCAAAAATATAGCTGCCCTGACAATCCGTAAAAATTTTAGGTGGGTTTACATAGTGTACTGTATCGCCGTGTGAACAATACTTTGCCTCATCTGCTAGAAGTTGCGCTTCATTAAGTGGAACGCGATTATTAGAACTAGTTGCAGAAGCGCTTTCTTGCTTGAATGTATGATTGTTGTTCATACTTCTATTCCTTTTACGGTTGGTATTTTCAGTATGTATGTTTTAGATACAGAGGCTGAGTGAAAAAATTGGTTAGAGTTAAAAAGTAAAGGTAAGCCCCACAGCAGGTGTAATATCTGTGCGTTTTTTTACCATTGGACTTTTAAACTGTTCGTTTGATAGATAGTTAAATTCAACAGAACTAAAAGCGTTTACGTGTTTGGAAAGTTTGTAGTTGGCTGTCATGCTCACAAAAGGCGATATACTCTGGCCCGGTTCATATGCTGCGATACCTGCGTTTACTTTCAGCATCACTGACGCCGTAGTAATACTGGTTATATTTTGCGTTGTTCCATTGGAAACCAGCTTCCGGATAGACGGTCAAATTGCCTTTGTCTAGCTCAGCAAGATAAGAAGCCCTTAAGATAGTACCTTTACTACGGGACAGGACATCGGTATTAAGCCGTGCTTTAAATCCGCCATACGGTGTAATACGCATATAACTTGCACCCGCTAGAACAGACCATTTGCGCTTATCTAATAAGTAAAGTTCACCACTTGGATCATATGAGTTGCCATCATAGTGTCCATCGAGGCGTAATTGATTTTTGTCATCTTTGAAGAGGTAATAACCGGCATCGTCGCCTTCAATATAGAATTTGTCATTGTCATAGAAAAAAACAGGTAAAATTGTTTGATAGGTTTTATGACCTTTATAAGCTTGAAAATTTACAGAATAGTTAAAACCCATTGTTAAATCTGGTGAGGAGCTTTCTTGTGCATAAGCAGGGCAGTAAAAACAACTACTGGTTATTGCTACTGCTATGGAGATTTTTTTCAATGGTTTAATCATAATCAGTCTTTCTAGGGTGAAAAAATAATCGTTTTCTGGTTGTGTTCTGTTCAAAATTTTCTTGAATATAAAAGTTAATTCTTATACAAATCTTAATGAAAAATTAAAAAAATCTTAATTTTGTATTTTTCTATTAAAACCCTTTAATTTTGCATAAAAATAGATTTTTGAAGAAGGTATAATGATTGATTGTTTATACATTTTATTTTATTAAATTTTTGATTTTTATTAATTATTTTTTTATTTTAAGAAGTGGCTCAACATTTTTGAGTTAAATTATTAACGACCTATAATTTTGTAAATTACAGAATAATATAATCATTTTTTCATATTTTTTTGAAATATTTTTAATTAAAGAAATTTTTAAGATTTCCCACCTAAAGTCAGACGGTGTTTTTTATAAAAATTCTTAAATTATTCGTGTGAGGCATTTTATGTTCATGGTCAACCAGCATTACTATACAGATCACACTGTACCTTGGCATATTTTATGTGACTTTGATGGGACAATCAGCTTAAAAGATACGACGGACTATTTGCTTGAAACTTATGCAAAAGCTGGTTGGGAAGAAATTGAGGAAGAGTGGGAGCAAGGCAAAATTGGTTCCAAAGTCTGTATGCAAAAACAAATTGAGCTATTAGATGTCTCTATTGATGAGTTGCAGCAATGTCTTGACCAAATTGAAATTGACCTCGGCTTTATTGAATTAGTAAAGATTACTGCCCAGTATAAAATTCCGTTGACGATTGTAAGTGATGGGCTTGATTTTGTTATTCGTCATATTCTAAAAAAATATAATTTGGAACATTTGCCTGTAATTGCAAACCATCTCGTTCAGACAGGTGAGAGATCATGGCGACTCGAGTTTCCAAATCAAGAAGCGAGCTGCATAAGTCAAAGTGGAACTTGCAAATGTAAGATTGCAAACCAGAAACCTCAAAATCAAATTATTTTGATTGGAGATGGGCGTTCAGACTATTGTCTAGCCGGAAATGCAGATTATGTTTTTGCAAAAAAATCTTTGATAGACCATTGTAGAGAAAACCATATTTTCCATACAAAGTTTGAAAACTTTGTAGAAATTTATCAACCCTTGGCTAAGCTATTAAGCAGTGATTTTGGAATAGACACTCCAGTGACGGTGATTACATGATAAAAGACAACTCATTCTTTTTATCGGGGAACCGAACTGGTATTTTACTTATTCATGGTTTGACGGGTACGCCAAATGAAATGAGAGGAATTGCACGTGTACTTCATCAAGCTGGCTATAGTGTATATGGCGTGCAGTTGGCTGGACACTGTGGTGATGTCGAAGATTTGGTAAATAGCCGATGGGAAGACTGGTTTAATAGTGTAGTTGCAGCCGCAGAAAAGCTAAGAGAGCATACAGATCAGCTATTTGTGGCAGGCTTATCGATGGGATCTTTATTGGCATTAAAGTATGCCTCAGCTTATCCTGTCGATGGCGTAATTGCCTATAGTCCAACCTTTCAATACGATGGCTGGAGCATTCCTTTGTGGTCAAAAGTGCTTGCGCCTATTGTTTTGCCGAGTGTTCATTATTTAAATATCTGCCGTAATAATACCTTTGACGAAGCTGAACCATACGGAATCAAAAATGAGGTATTACGTTCGCGTATTGTTCAGGCTATGAATAGCGGTGAAAGTAGTGAAGCAGGTTTACCGGGAAACCCGTGGCATTCATTGTTCCAGTTACAGCGTCTTTCGCGTAATGTTCGTAAAAACTTATCAAATATTACGGCTCCATGTCTGTTATTACATGCCTATGACGATGATATTGCTCACCGAAGAAATAGTGAGTTAATTTATGCCAAAGTGAAGGGTCCTAAGACCTTAATCTGGCTTTATAACAGCTATCACATGATCACGATTGATAATGACCGTAAACAAGTCATTGAAGAATCCATTCGATTTATTGAACAATACCAACATCCAAAAAAGCAGTCAGAGCATCCATCAACTCATCACGAACGTAAAACTTCACCTGAAAAAATTGGTGAGCTTTTATGAATATTGTAGTGTTCAGTGTATGGATGCTAACCATTTTGATTGATACTGTTGGGCAGTTGGCTTTTAAGGCCGCTGCTCATGAAAGTAAAACCAATGAAGGGCTTGAGCATTGGTGGTTCATGGCGAAACGTCCATGGATATGGCTCGGTATTTTTTGCTATATCTTTGAGTTTGTCGTTTGGCTTGCTTTCCTCTCGTTAGTTCCACTCTCTATTGGGGTCATGTTAGGCTGTATCAACATTGTCGTGATTATGCTTGCTGGGCGCTTATTCTTTAATGAAAAACTAACTCGAAATCGCTTAATTGGTGTAGTTCTGATTGCGGTCGGTGTCACTATTGTTGGGATTGGGGCATGAAAAAATTTTATATTATTGGTTTTTTAATATTAATGCTCTTCGATACATTGGCTCAAATCAGTTTTAAGTTAGCTTCCATTCATGCGATGCCTTTAACTTTTGATGTAGATTGGCTGTTCCGAGTTTTTGGACATCCTTGGATTTATGGGGCTTTTATTGGATATATAGGTGCCTTTTTTATCTGGATGAACTTATTAAAGCATGCGCCTATAGGGCCGGCTTTTGCAGCTTCACATTTAGAACTCATCACGGTCATGTTTTTGTCGATTTGGCTGTTTAATGAACCGCTAACATTTACAAAAGTTACTGGCGCTATTCTTATTTTTGCAGGTGTTTGCTTCTTGGCTAAAGACGAAGAAGAGAGCCATAGTCGGGCAGATAAAAAAGTTGCTGATGGCAAGTGTGGCGCCAAGTAAACAATCTAATCATGGATGATGTCGGCCTTCTAGTAAGTGTCGGCATCATTTCCAAAAGGAGTAATCACCATGATGGAGTTGAATGGTGTGGGGCTTGGTTTGAGACGTGACTTTATAGATTCGTTTCTAGCTGCAAAAACATATCCGGACTTTATCGAAGTTGCCCCAGAAAACTGGTTAGGTTTTGGTGGTCGACATGCAAAACTACTTGCACAGTGTGCTGAAAAAGCGCCGTTAATTTGTCACGGCTTGTCATTATCTATTGGAGGGCCGCATCCGCTTAATCTCGAATTTATAGGTAAAGTAAAACACTTTTTAGAACAATATGATGTACCAATTTATTCTGAACATTTAAGTTATACAAATGACGGCGGCTATTTATACGATTTGTTGCCCATACCGATGACAGAAGCCGCTGTTAAATATGTGGCTGAACGTATTTTACGTGTGCAGGATATTTTAGGAAAAAGATTAGTTATAGAGAATGTTTCTACTTATTTAATGCCGAATGCCGAAATGAGTGAAGCTGAATTTATCCGTGAAGTAATGCAACATGCAGACTGTGATTTGCTCCTTGATGTAAATAATGTCTATGTCAACAGTATCAATCATGGTAGCGATGCATTTGGTTTTATCCAGAAAATGCCAAAAGAAAGAATCCGTTATTTACATATTGCTGGGCATGAAAAAGTTCAGAAGAACTTATTAATCGATACCCATGGGGCAGAAGTTTGTGACCGTGTTTGGGAGCTATTGAGATATACCTATCAAGTGTGTGGAGTAAAACCGACTTTATTAGAACGCGACTTTAATATTCCATCATGGCAAGAATTAGAAGAGGAACTCGCCAAAATTAAACTCATTCAACAACAGGAGAGTGGCTATGAAGGGAAATCAAATATCCTTCCAAACCATGCAACGACAGTTTTGTGAATGGATTCGTGATCCTGATTTGGAAATACCTCAAGCACTTCCTGCTCAACGAATGCAAATTTATCGGGACTTACTTTTTAATAATGTCAGCTCATTTATTGAGTTAGTTTATCCGGTAGCTCGTGCGATGTTGCCAGAATTAAAGTGGCAACAATTGCTGTTAGAGTTCTTTCAAAAAGGTAAGAGCCGCTCACCTTTATATAATGATATTTCTTTAGAATTTAGAGAGTATTTAACAGAGCAACAGCATCCGATATTGCAAGAATATCCTTGGTTGGCTGAGTTATTGCAGTTTGAATGGCTTGAACTGTATTTAGATACTGTCGAAATTGAAAATGATGTTTTACACGAAAATTGTGCTTGGCAGTTAACCACCAAAGTATGGGTATTGGTTTATCAATATCCCGTTTATACGTGGACGACCTTAATGACGCCAGAACAAGTTGAACTTGCACCAGGTGCAGTAATGGTCTGGCGCGATGAACAAGATAAAGTATGTATTGAACAGCTTTCGCCTTTGTTTGCTATGCTGATTGAACAGTTAACGCAAAATATAGCGTTAACTGACCATGATATTTTCACACTCATTCATTCTGTACTTACTGACTTGTCTGAGCCTGAAATTTATCTACAAATTCAAGAACTCAAAAACCTCTTAACTCGACTACAATTAATTCAAATTCCCCATGATTTTAAAGAGGTACAAGGATGACTTCAGCCGCGGCATCACATCATGACGATCTAGGGGATCAACTGCATAGCCCAGCCTTTTTACAAGATTTAAGGCAGCAAATGATTAAATTTGCTTTTTTACAGTTGTCCTCACTTGCGCAAGCTGAAGATGTGGTGCAAGAAGCATTAACGAGCGCTTTTCAACATTTAGATTCATTTAAAGGACGAGCTGCGTTCAAAACATGGGTATTTTCTATTTTAAAAAATAAAATTATTGATGTACTTCGGCAAAAGTCGCGCTTGGTTGCCATGTCTGAATTATTTAAAGACGAAGAAAGTGAACTCAGTGTTGATGAATTATTTGATGCTTCAGGACACTGGCATAAATATGAAGCACCTCAAGCATGGCAAAGCCCTGAAGAAATGATAGAGCAGTCAGATTTTTGGATAATTTTTGAAGCTTGCTTAGATCATTTACCAGCCAAATATGCTCAAGTTTTTATGATGAGAGAAGTGATAGAGCTGAGTTCTAATGAGATTTGTAGCAAGCTAGAGTTATCTATTTCCAACTTTAATGTGTTGATGTATCGAAGTCGTACCCGATTACGCGAATGCTTAGAAAATAAATGGTTATTGAAGGAGGATTGTTCATGTTGACATGTCGACAAGCCACTCAACTTTTGTCTGAGAAACAAGATAGACCTTTGTTTTTACGTGAGCAAAGTAGTTTGCAATTACATTTATTGGCATGCCGATCATGCCGTCGTTATGCAAAACAGATCAAAATAATTAGTCAGCTTTCTAAAGCATTTAAAAATTTGGATGGCTAACTTTAGTTAAAAATTTATTTATTGCTAGCCTTAACACGCTAAAAATTCCCATACTATAAAAGTAAAGGAATTTTTAAGACAGGATGAAACGTGAATTTAAAGAATCTTGAAGCATTTTATTGGGTTGTGACTTTAAATAGCTTCAATAAGGCCGCGACTAAATTACAAACGACACAGCCTGCGGTATCTCAAAAAGTCACATCTCTTGAAAATGAATTAGGTTTTAAAGTTTTAGACCGAAGCTTGCGACAGTTTAAATTGACCCATAAAGGCAGAACATTATTTAAATATGCCGAAAAGTTTATGCGTTTAGAAACCGACCTAGTTGCAGAGCTTACTGAAAATCAGCATCTCACAGGAACTATACGTTTAGGCGTTTCCGAAACGATTGTGTATACATGGCTAGTCGAATATATCGAAAAAGTTCAACAAGAGTTCCCAAAAGTTTCAGTCGAAATTGTGGTGGATCTGACACCTAACTTACAAGAAGGGGTACGTACTGGGGACTTGGACATGGCCTTTTTACTCGGGCCAACGTTGGCTTTTGAGTGTATTGAACAAGCACTTTGTGATTTCGAGTTAAGTTTTTTGGCAGCGCCATCATTTAAAGGTGGAATTGGACAAATGTCTTTTAAAACCTTGATGTCACATACCATTTTAACCTATCCAAAAATTACCTACCCCTATAAAGAATTAAAGGCAAGAATGAAAGAAAAAGGGATTGATGAACCACTGTCAATTACTAGCTATTCTTTAGCGACTTTATTGTGTCTCGCCGAGCAAGGCTTAGGTATTGCGGTAGTGCCAACTTTAACGGCATTAAAGGAAATTACCGACGGACGATTGGAAATATTAAATACACCTATTCGCTTAAAAACCTTTCATTTCACGTCTATTTATATTCACGGTAACGATGTTGCCTTGAAAGAAAAATTAACCGAGGTTGCTGTTAAAGTCTCGGCGAGTGCTATGAAAAGGCTTAATGAGCAAATCAAAAAATAAGCTTTTTTTTTTGAGTATCATTTATTCTTATTCTTCCTTGTTTAAAAAAGCTGTTTTATATGTAAAACCATAAAAACAGCTTATGTACATCGATAAGTAAAATTTATCCTGTATTTTAGTTTGAATATAAAACTATAAAAATCAATTATTTAAAATTTTAAATTTCTGTAAAAAGTCTTATTGTTCGTAGGGATTAGCTATGTTTTTATTTTAGACACAAGATTTGATCACCGATTGTGTTGATTGGGGAATAGGGAATCTTTGTCATTTTAAAGGATTAAAGAATATCGTTTAGGACAAAAATGGTGTTCTTGATTCAACTTGAAAATAGCGTTGTTAAGCTCAAATGGATGAGGAACGCATTAATATGTCTTTACTGAAATCTTCTTTTTTATCAGATCGCCAATGGGCCATTGTTGCCTCAATCTTTATGATGGCGACCTCTGCAATGGGGCCAGGATTTTTAACCCAAACTGCTGTATTTACAGTTAAGTTAGGTGCGGCATTTGGCTTTGCCATTTTAGTTTCTATTCTGATTGATTATGTCGTCCAACAAAATATTTGGCGAGTGGTGACACTTACCCAGATGCGTGCATCTGATATTGCCAATAAAGCCTTACCGGGTAGTGGTTATTTACTGGCGTTTCTGGTGATTTTGGGTGGCTTTTTCTTTAGTGTCGGTAATATTGCAGGTGCAGCTTTAGGTTTAAATGCACTTTTTGGTCTAGATACAAAGTGGGGCGGTATTTTAAGTGGGGCGTTAGCGATTTTAATTTTTGCTTCTAAAAAAGCAACGCTCGCCATGGATAAAAGCATGATCGTGTTGGGACTGCTTAAAATTCTCCTGATTATTATTGTTGCCGTCATTGTGATGCCTCCAGTTGGTCAAGCTGTACATCAAACATTTGCTCCAGATCATATCGACTTCGCCATTATTACCACGATTGTGGGCGGTACAGTGGGTGGCTATATCTGTTATGCAGGTGCGCACCGTTTACTCGATAAAGGTGCTGTTGGTCCTGAAAATATTGATGAAGTTGCTAAAGCTGCAACCAAAGGCATTGTTGTAGTAGGTATTATGCGTTATGTGTTGTTCTTGGCATTCTTAGGGGTGGTGGTGAGCGGTGCCCATATTGATTTAGCCAGCCATGACGCCAATCCGGCAGCCCAAGCATTTCAATATGCAGCAGGTACATTCGGTTTTAAATTATTTGGTTTAATTTTCTGGGCCGCGGGTATTAGCAGTACGATTGGTGCCGCATATACTTCGGTTTCATTCTTTACCGCCTTTAAAAAGAACTTAACGCCAAAACAGACCAACTATACGACCATTACCTTTATCGCATTGGCTTTATTGCTCTATGTGTTATTGGGTGCAACTCCGGCAGGTCTACTCATTTTTGTGGGTGGTTTTAACGGTTTGGTATTGCCAATTGGTCTTACAATTTTTGTATACGTAGCTGCGTGCCGTAAAGATTTAATGGGTAATTATAACTATCCAAAGTGGTTGCTTATTTTAGGTGGATTAACATGTCTGTTAACGTGGTGGATGGGTTATATGTCATTTACGACAGTGTTTAACTATTTGACCAAACTTTAAGCCAGACGACATGAATTGATAAAGGAATAATGCCATGTTTGTAGATTTAAATAGTGATTTGGGTGAAAGCTTTGGCTCATGGAAAATGGGTAATGATGACCAGATTTTACCTGTCGTGACCAGTGCCAATATTGCTTGTGGTTTTCATGCTGGTGACCCGCTCGGCATTTTAAAAACGGTTCGTAAAGCAGTTGAACTTGGCGTGACCATAGGTGCTCATGTGTCTTACCCAGACCTTGTAGGCTTTGGTCGCCGTAATATGGATTTGTCGCGTGACGAGCTTATTGCCGATGTGCTTTACCAAATTTCTGCGCTCGATGGTTTGGCTAAAGTAGCTGGCTCAAAAGTGCAGTATGTTAAACCACACGGTGCGCTCTACAACACCATTGCCCATGACCAAGCTCAGGCAGCCGCAGTGATTGACGCTATTAAAATGTATAACCCTGAACTCGTACTAGTTGCTTTAGCTGGGTCGAACTTAGTCGAACAGGCACGAGCTGCGGGTTTAAAAGTTGTGTCCGAAGCATTTGCAGACCGTGCATATAACAGTGATGGCTCATTGGTTTCCCGCCGTTTAGAAGGTGCAGTTTTACACGACTCGGCATTTGTTGCGAGCCGTGTGGTGTCTATGCTTAAAAATGGTGGGGTCGAGTCAATTGATGGTGTATTTACCCCAATTCAGGCTGATACGATTTGCTTACATGGTGATACTGACGGCGCACTAGAGATGTCGGTAGCCATTAAAGCCGAGCTTGTAAAAAACAATATTGAAATTCGCCCATTTGTAAATAAAGCATAAGGAAGAGCGCAATGTATAAGGATATTAAAGTCGACCCAGCTCAGCTTGAAGCCGCATTAGATGCACGTTTAAAAATCCGTGCAGGTTTTGATAAACCAACAGCGGGCATGGCTGCGGGTATGACACAGGTCAACATGATTTCGGTGCCAAAAGATTGGGCGTATGATTTTTTGCTTTATGCACACCGTAACCCGCAAAGCTGTCCAGTGCTTGATGTGCTCGAAGAAGGCATCTATGCAACTAAGCTTGCAGCAGACTCAGACATTCGAACCGACTTTCCGCGTTATCGCATTTGGAAAGATGGCGAAATGGTCGACGAAGTGACTGATGCAAGAGAGATTTATAATGCTCATCCTGATTTGGTGACTTTCTTAATTGGTTGCAGTTTTTCATTTGAAACCGCTTTACAAGAAGCAGGTATTGAAGTTCGCCACATTCATGACGACACCAATGTGCCGATGTATCTGAGTAATATCAAGTGTGAACCGGCAGGGCGCATTTCAGGAAATATGGTGGTTTCCATGCGACCAATTCCATCTCATCAAATTAGTGAAGCAGTAAAAATTACAGCACGTATGCCAAGTGTACATGGGGCACCTGTCCATATCGGGCACCCTGAAAGCTTAGGCATTAAGGATGTAAATAAGCCAGACTTTGGTGATGCTTCTCGTATTGAAGCAGGTGAAATTCCCGTGTTTTGGGCATGTGGGGTAACACCGCAAGCAGCAGTGATGAACTCGAAAATTCCTTTTGCCATTAGTCATGCACCGGGTTACATGTTTATTACCGATATTCCTGACCGCGCTTGGATGAGCTAAATAGCTAAAGAAGAATTAAAAGGATAAGCAAATGCGTTTTTTATCGGTAAACGCCGATTGTTTTCTAATTGAGCTTGCGAGTTTAGAGGAAACTTTGGCGTTGTACAATAAATTGCAAAATACGCAATTGAATGGAATTAAAGACTTAGTCCCCGCTGCAAAAACAATTTTGGTTTTTTTTAATGAGATCGAAACCAATTTTAAAACGCTAGTTGCTTCAATTCAGAGCCTCAAAGTTGATTCTGGATTTGAGCGTAGCGGCCAAGAAGTGATTGTGCCGATTCGTTATGATGGCGAAGACCTTGCTCAGGTTGCCGAGTTGCAAGGGCTGTCCATTGCCGATGTGATTAGAAAACATCACCAAAGCGTGTGGAATGTGGCTTTTATTGGGTTTGCGCCGGGCTTTGCGTATATGAGCAGTCCCGATAAGCCTTTTACCGATATTCCGCGCTTAACGGTTCCACGTAAAAAAATATCGTCAGGCTCTTTGGGTTTGGCTGGAAAATACTCTGGTATTTATCCAAAAGACAGTCCGGGTGGTTGGCAGCTTATTGGGATCACCTCGGAAAAAATGTGGGATTTAGAGCGTAAAAATCCTGCATTGCTGTTACCGGGCATGACTGTACATTTTGAGGATGTTACGCATAACCCAACAACAGTGACTGTGCCGCAGCAAATTACGCCTAAGGTTAAACCGAAACAATCTGTACCGCTGTTTACGATTACTGCGCCAAGTTTACAAATGCTTATTCAAGACGAAGGGCGTTTAAACCAGACCAATATTGGTGTTGGCGTAGCGGGAGCAATGGACTTGTCTGCAATGCATAGTGCCAATCGTATTGTCGGTAATCCAACCGATGCACCCGTCATTGAAGTTTTAAATGGAGGCCTAAAAGCCAAAATGCAGCATGCGGGTGTTATTGCGGTGGCTGGGGCTATTTCAAACATTCGTGTGAAATTTACCGATGGTCAAACCGCAGACTTTGCAAGTTATCAACCGATTGATTTGGATGAAGGCGATGAGTTTCAAATTCAGCCCCCAACAGCAGGCTTAAGAAACTATCTGGCCGTTCGTGGTGGTATAGACGTTGAACCAGTACTTAATAGTGCTTCGTTTGACAGCTTGGCAGTGTTAGGACCAGAACCATTAAAGCTCGGAGATACTATTTACCAAGGGCAGGTGAAGACAGCCAACATTAATGTAAATGAAGTGGGCAAAAGCGATTTGCCACGAGCTGGTGAAATGGTTGAGCTAGATATTGTGATGGGGCCACGCACAGACTGGTTCGAACAAGACAGTATTGAACTGCTCTGTCAGCAAGAATGGCTCGTGACCAATGAAAGCAACCGAGTTGGGCTAAGGCTTTCAGGTGAACAGCCCCTAACTCGCAAAATTACCCATGAACTGGAAAGTGAAGGCACTTGCATTGGTGCATTACAGATTCCACCGAGTGGTCAGCCCGTTTTGTTTATGAATGATCATCCTTTAACGGGCGGATATCCGGTCATTGCCTCTGTTGCTAAACACCATTGGGACTTGGTGGCACAGATTCCGGCAGGTTGCCACATCAAATTTAAAAAAATTGCCGAATTTACAGATTTTGAGAATGAATGATGAATACAGAAAAATTATTGATTGCTAATCGTGGTGAAATTGCTGTTCGTATTATCCATGCTTGCCGTGATATGGGAATTTCATCGGTCGCGTTATATGCAGATGACGACATTGGTAGCATGCATGTCGAACTTGCAGATGAAGCATGGGGCTTGGCTGGTGCGACCGCCAGTGAAACCTATTTAAATATTCCTGCTATTATTGAAGTTGCAAAAAAATCGAAAGCGACGATGGTGCATCCGGGTTATGGCTTTTTATCTGAACGTGCTGAGTTTGCCCAAGCCGTGATTGATGCGGGCTTAAAATGGGTAGGGCCATCTCCAAGTGCCATTGAAAAACTAGGCGATAAAATCGAAGCGCGTAAAATTGCTGCTTCGGTGGGTGCGCCGTTAGTTCAGGGTACGCAAGACCCACTCAACAATGCAGATGAAGCTTTAGAGTTTGCCAAGCAGTTTGGTTTACCGATTGCTATTAAAGCCGCATTTGGTGGTGGTGGCCGTGGTTTAAAAGTCGCGTGGAAACTCGAAGAAGTGAAAGAGCTTTATGAGTCGGCAGTACGCGAGGCAAAAGCTGCCTTTGGTCGTGGTGAATGTTTTGTGGAGCAATATCTCGATAAACCGCGCCATGTAGAAGCGCAAGTGATTGCCGACCAACATGGCAACATTGTTGTGCTTGGTACACGTGATTGTTCGTTGCAACGCCGTAACCAAAAGTTAGTCGAAGAAGCACCAGCGCCATTTATTAGTGATGAGATTTTCCAGCAAATTTTAAGCTCGGCAAAAAATATCTGTCAGGCTGCAAACTACGTGGGTGCGGGAACAGTTGAATACTTACTGAGTCGTGACGGCAAGCTTTCATTCTTAGAAGTAAATACGCGTTTGCAAGTTGAACACCCAGTGACTGAAGAAACTTCAAAAGTCGATTTGGTAGTTGAACAAATTCGTGTTGCACAGGGCCATGAGCTTTCTATTAAAGAAACACCAAAGGCACAAGGTCATGCGATTGAGTTTCGTATAAATGCCGAAGACCCAGCTCGCGGGTTTATTCCAGCCTTTGGTGTGTTGAGTTTATTTGAAGCACCATTTGGTAATGGTGTACGCGTCGATACAGGTGTGCGCACTGGTTCTCTAGTGTCTAGTCACTTCGACTCACTCATGGCAAAACTGATTGTGACTGGTCCAACCCGTGAAATTGCAATTGCCCGTGCCAAACGTGCTTTGAAGCAATTTAAAATTGAAGGTGTAGCTTCAGTTTTAGACTTTCACCGTGCGGTACTTAATGAACCCGACTTTACAAATGAATTTAATGTACATACGCGTTGGATCGAAAATGACTTTAAGCAAGAGTTAAAGCCGACTAAACGTGGCATTCCAAATCATCAACAACCGATGTTACTCAGCTACATTGAAATTGATGGCAAGTTACACCGTTTAGGTTTACCTGCGGGTATGTTTGCACAAGGCCCAGTAACCGCAGCTCAAGCGCAGATTGCCGAGCCAGAAGTGGGTGCCGAGCATTTACTTGCGCCTATTAATGGTGTGATTAGCGCTTGGAAAGTGGAAAATGGTGAGCAAGTGACAGAAGGCCAAGTGGTTGCCATTATGGAAGCCATGAAAATGGAAGTTCAGGTACTTGCACACCGGAGTGGTGTTATTCAGATTAGTGCAGAGAAGGGCGCAACCTGCCATGCTGAAACCATGATTGCCAGCATTAATTAAAATTTGAATAGGTTATTTGGCCTGAGAATGTTTTTAGCTTGATCAGGTCAAATCGAGTGCTTATTAATTAACTCAATCAGGCATATTTTAGGTTTTCATTAACCATTTTCAACTTGAAAGCCAGAACGGGTTATGAGATATTTGTCACAGATTGGTGGTATAAATATTGATCACTGTATTTGAAGCTCGCTTATGCGAGCTTTAATTTTTAGCCCAGTTTAAGCATTTCTCACTTAATGAACTGGCAGCATAAAAAAATTTGAGAATTTGGCACTCACTCACAGGCGAATTGAAGAAAGCGAATGAAAATTCTACCTTCATCTGAATACGATCAAATTCTAAAATACAGTGTCTATTGGCTCGTCATATCAATTGTGATTGGAGTCGTTGCCGGGCTGGCATCCACTCTAATCTTTGTGGCTTTTGATATTTCAAACAAAGTCCGCAGTCTGCATCACTGGCTCATCTACTTTCTGCCTTTTGTGGGCTTTGGTATTGGCTATCTCATTAAAAAATATGGTTCGCCAATTGAACGGGGAACACATTTACTCATAGATGAGATTCATCAACCCAAATCGTTTATTCCAAAACGAATGAGCCCTATCATTTTTATTACCTCAATTTTAACGCAGTTGTTTGGTGGTTCGGCAGGGCGTGAGGCGCCAGCGGTTCAGCTTTCAGGTGCCTTAATTGACCATTTAAGCTATATATTAAAAATCTCGGAAGACAACCGAAAAATCTGTTTAATCGCCAGTATTGGCGCGGGTTTTGCTGGGGTGTTTGGTCTGCCTTTGGCGGGTGCAATTTATGGTTTAGAAATTACCGCTTTAGGTAATTTAAGATACTCAGCTATTTTTCCATGTTTTGTGTCGGCGCTGATTGCATCGACCATTCCTGAGCTATTTGAAATTGTGCATCCGCACGTTTTTTATGTAATTAGCGAGTTTCCAGCCATTCATTTTGGCACACTCATGAGCTTAATTGCGGCAGGATTAGTTTTTGGTTTGGCTGCGCGCTTCTTTATTGCAGCCATTCACTTGGCAAGTGACCTCTTTTATAAATACATTCGTTATTTGCCATTAAGAACGATGGTCGGCGGTATTATTATTATGCTGCTTACGTTGTTCACTGCACATCAGCAGTACAACGGTTTAGGTACAGATAAAATTATTTCATCTTTTTATGTACCGATTGAGTTTTACGACTTTTTTAACAAGACTGTTTTTACAGCCATCACTTTAGGTTCGGGCTTTAAAGGTGGTGAAATTACGCCATTGTTCTATGTGGGTGCAACATTAGGGAATGCTTTAGGCGCAGTTTTAAACCTACCACTCTCATTACTTGCTGGCTTGGGTTTAGTAAGTCTGTTTTCAGGGGCGAGTAAGGCTCCGTTAACCTCAATTATTTTAGCTGTTGAGTTATTTGGAATGAATGTTGCGACTTATGCCATTATTACCTGTTTATTGGCAGCGCTATTTTCTGGAAATTGTGGGTTGTATCGCCGTAAAAAGTTGATGGATTGATTAAGCCTTTCTAAGGAGTTGAGTGGTTTTAGGTTGCTTAACTCCTATTAAATCTTCTTTTTTAATAAAAATGATAAAAATTGGCATATTAAATGCTTAATAAAAAGTGATAAGCAAATGAAAAGAAATGTAGTTCTATCTCTTGTTGGGGACTATAATGAGAAATAGAAAATTATTTTAATATTAAAAAAAGGAATAACTTAAGCAGTGTCAATAGTTATTATGATACTTACTTTTTTTGTAGGGTTACTTGTTGGCCGATATACTATATTTTTAATTCAAAAGTCTTTATCTATTTTTATATCTGCTGTTGATAAATTTTTAAATAAATACTTTGTCTTTTTTCTTTTAGCTGTTTTGTTCTTTATTTTATTCTCTCTAATTTTAACGGGAGGGTTTATATTATGGGGCATACTTTTTGCTGGAATAACAGAACTAGGTAAGCTTATATATCTATCAGGATGGGTAGTCGGAGCAATATTTTTTGGATTTCATCCGGAAGATAATAATTTTAAATGAGGGGTAACTAGTTAATGTAAAAATTAATAGACCTCTTGCGAAAGTCGTTATTGCAAGTTCATCCGATTTACCAGTGCAGCGATTAAGTTAATGCGTAAACCGAATCTTTTCCGTCTATTTCGATAGCGTTCACTTAATATTCTAAATGTTTTCAATTGACTATTAATATGTTCGATCACAACTCGTATTTTTCCAATCATTTTATTGTACTTTTTCTCAACATCAAATAAGGGTAAATTCTTCTTTTTCTTTATTGGCATCAATAATTTAAAGCCATCTTGCTCTAATCCGTAGTACCCTAAATCGGTCATAACATATTTACAATGTTTGAATTTTTTAACCGTTCTTCTTGCCAATTTAATGTCATGCTGACTGCCATTCGATATATCTAGCCCTATGATTTGTTTGCTGTTCGGATGATAGATCACTTGTGCTTTTAGCGTATGTTTCTTCTTTTTACCACTGTAGAACTTACTCTGATTTTTTTTCGGACGTTCTATTGAACATTCTGTCGCATCAATAATGACCCAGTTAAACTGTTCGTCTGCTGTGGTAATGCTTCGTTTTGGCAGAGTAAACCGTCTTGATTTCATCAATGCATCTTCAACCTTTTTAATGGTTCGATTCACATTACTTTCAGCGATATGGTAATTTGCAGCCAACTCCAATTGAGTGCTGTAATTCCGTAAGTAATTGAGTGTTAATAATAATTGATCCTCTATAGCTAAAGTATGAGGACGCCCAGATTTCTTTTTAAGTGATTCTACTTCTTTTAAAACTTCGATCATTTCACTAAAAACTGGTCGAGGTACACCAACCAAGCGCTGGAATTCAGAATCTGAAAAACGATTTAATTTCTGATATCTCATGAAATTTAGATTGAGGTGGTTTTTACTTTCGCAAGAGGTCTAATATTAAAGAGGGTGTTATGTCTATATTAGATTTCGCTATTTTTTTTATATGCTTATATGGAGTTGGCTATTTTGTAGTTAAAGCACGGTGGAAGCTTCGCTATTTAGTGCCAATATGGTTTTTATCATTTTTTATTATCACTCTATTTATTTTAGCAATTTTATTTCCTAAAGATTGGACCAATGCGCAATTTTTTACTAAAGATGGCCCTAATCACTTAGCACTTTTTTCTTTATTAATATCTTCATCTTTAAGTTCACTTGTTACGTTTATTTTAATTTTGGTTGTGTGGGCTATTCGGCATGATGTCTTTTAAAGTAATCTAATTAAAGGATTATAGATAATTTATAATTTCATTAAATTACTATAGCCATTAAACTAGAACTTTAAATTTTTTCATGTTTGAGAATTTATGCTAAAATTCATTCGATATATTTCTCATCACAAGCAATTTAATATTTATTATGTTTTTTATTTTAAGAAAAAAACTTCAAAAAATCGCCATTATTTTCGTAGCAATCAATTTATTAGCTTGTAGTCATCAACCAGATTTTAAAGATATTTCTCGTTTAGCAGAAAGAGGTGATGCAGGAGCTCAAGCAAAACTTGGTGAATTATATGTAGAGGGAGAAGTTGTTCCTCAAGATTATAAAAAGGCCTTTGAATGGTATAGTAAAGCTGCTAATCAAGGAAATGCAGAGGCACAGAATAACTTGGGAGCAATGTATGCTCTTGGACAAGGGGTAGAGCAAAATTATAAAAAAGCATTCGAATGGTATAGTAAAGCTGCTGAACAAGGTGAAGTGAAAGCACAGAATAATTTAGGTGCGTATTATGCAAATGGGGATGGTGGTGTTAAAAACTATCAGAAAGCATTTGAATGGTTTAACAAAGCTGCTGCACAAGATAATGCCGAAGCTAAATACTATTTGGGCATACTTTACGAAGAAGGCTATGGGGTAACCCAAGATTATAAAAAAGCATTTGATTGGTATAGCAAAGCTGCTGCACAAAATAATCTTGCAGCACTTTATGCACAAGGTAAGGGCGTAGAGCTAAATAATAAAAAAGCCTTTGAGTTATATAGCAAAGCGGCTGAGCAAGGAAATGAAAAAGCACAAAATAACTTGGGGGCCGTATATGCTCTTGGGATAGGTGTAAATCAAGATTATAAAAAAGCGTTCGAATGGTATAGCAAAGCTGCTCAACAGGAAAATGATGAAGCGCAATTTACAGTAGGGATGATGTACTATAAAGGTGAGGGTGTACCGCAAAACAATGAATTAGCCGAAAAGTGGCTAAGAAAAGCAGCCGAAAATGGCAATAAGGATGCCTTATCACTATTTGAAGAATAGCCATTTTTCTATGATATGGACTTGCTGTTTTGTGGCTTCAATTAGGTGAGGAGAATTCTCTAAAGTCCATGTTTCATCGCACCAATCGCAAGCATCGTAGAAAGATTCGAGCCAAGTAGGGTAATAAATTATGTTGTCTGGAAGATTTCTTGGTGCGCCCATAAAACCTGTTTCTAAATTATTGAAAATAGTACATAGCTGAACTGGGCTTAGGTTGTTTTCTTGATAATTATTTAAAATATCTAAAAAAAAATCGAGCTGCTAATATTTCTGCTTCAATACAATTATATGAAAAAATAGGATCTGTTAAGTTTACGATTCGCAGTAATAAAGAATTATAATCATTAAATGTTAGTAGTAATTCGGTAAAAAAATCTATGTGAACATCTTCATTTTCTTTAATGTATTTATTAATCTTTTCCGTTCTTTCTTGAGCTGAATATTCTCCATAATAGAACTCGATATATAAAGTCTTTAATGTCATTAGTTGAATCTAATTATTTTGTAATGAAAATATATCATACTAAAAATATTAGAAATTTCATAATGATCTAAATTATAACTTAAACCTATTAAATAAATTTTATTCCCCAACCGCCCTACTTTAATACGATTGTCATTTCCCACGCTTGACGATAACAAAAGTGAATACTATGCTTTTCTCGGGTAGAGTGAAAAGGGGACATCTTTTGATGTGCCAGATTCTAGATGTCTGGTCTGCTAACCCTTCTTCATTCTATCTATCACTATCATTATTTTGTAGAGATTAAACTTTATATTCATTTATATCTGAGTTTACTTTTAATAAATTTTTACCTATCGAAATTTTATATTTTTTAATTTTTATAACTATTTTCTATATACCCATATTCAATTAAGTTTAAAATCTAACTGAAATGCTCGAACTTAATACAAACTATATTTTCTGCGCTTGACGACAAGAAAAGCGAATACTATCCTTTGCGGGCTGGCCTACATTGCCAGTTGGTTTTAGCAGACCATAAGCCAAAGTACACGAAAAAGTCTAACTTTTTTGTGGAAATCCCTGCGTGCCCCCTCTGCGGCGGAATGATCTGACCCCATAAAGTTGGACAGTTAGTTAAGCAGTTTTTATAAACTGGTTTCTATATTGTACCGGGGATAAACCTTGTAGCTTCACCTTGATTCTCTCATGATTATAATAATGAATGTATTCTCGTATCGTTTTCTCTAATTCATCAATTGATTGAAATTTTTCTCCATGAAAGCATTCCGATTTTAATATTCCAAAGAAGCTTTCTATTACAGCATTATCTAAGCAATTTCCTTTACGAGACATACTTTGAATTAAACCATGTTGCTTTAATTGCTGTTGGTAATGAGCCATTTGATATTGCCATCCTTGATCTGAATGGAGAATTGGTTTCTCATGTCGCTTAAGTTTAGCTAAGGCATGAATGAGCATATCTTTCACTAACTCATAATTGAGTTTACGTTGGATCCGGAAAGTAATAATTTCCCCATTAAACAAATCTATAATTGGTGATAGATAAAGTTTTTCACCGTTAACATTAAATTCCGTCACATCAGTTGCCCATTTCTGGTTGGGATGGTTCGCTTTAAATTGCCGTTGCATAATGTTATCAGCCACCGTCCCGACACAACCACTTTTATATGAGCGATATTTCAATGCTCTGATACGTGATTTAAGTCCCATGGTTTTCATAAGGCGATATACACATTTATGGTTGATTATTATTCCTGTACTTTTCAGGGCAAGAGTAATTCTACGATAGCCATAGCATCCCTTATGCTTGTGATATATGGACTTAATCTGCTGTTTTAACTCAGTATATTTGTCATTAGAGCGTACAGCTTTCATGTGATAGAAATAAGTACTACGAGCAATCTTTGCAATACTGAGTAAGAGTTTTAATGGATAAATTTGCCTTAATTCTGAAATAACCTGAACAGTGTCTGCAGTACAAAGTGTATTTAAGTACGTTGCTTCAGTTTTAAGGCTTTTAGCTTTTTTAAAAAGGCAACCTCTGCTCGTAAAGCAGTCACTTCATCAATGAGCTCCTGTTGAGATTTATCTTTGTCTTCTTTTATAGGTTTAGTTATTTTGGTTTTATGTTGTTTAACCATATTGGTATAAATCCTCGTAGTATTAAACCCGGCAATCCCTTCTTTATGATACTGAGCGAGCCACCTTCTTAAAATTGACGTCCCGCTCAGATTTAACCGTCTTCTAACTTCTCTTACCGGTATCTTATCAAGAAGCATTTGTACAGCCTTGATTTTAAATTCGGAAGAGTAGTAGGTTTTTTTAGTTTTAACATTCAGGCCATCTTCACCTTGTGCCTTATAGTTTTCAATCCATAAGCGGATGGTTTGGAGATCAACATTAAATTCTTGTGAAAGGATTTTATATCCTTTACTTCCATCTAAATAAGCTTGAATGACTTTTAATTTTAACTCTTTTGAATGCTTCGGAATTGGCATAGGGCACACCTCATAAGTTTAAAAAGTCTAACTTATGGGGTGCAGTTCAGAACGGGAGGGGGACACCTTCGGGTGTGCTGGATTCTTTGGCTCCAGTCTGCTAACCCTCTTTCGTTTCGCCACCATTATTTAGCAGTAATGCGGTGAAACTTCTTTTATAGCCAAAGGAGTTCGCTCGTGCGTACAAATTCTTCTCAATTTTTGGCCTTTGCCAAAATCTCTCTATTTATACCGTTTAAATACTCTCTAAATCGGTTTAATCGACTCTAGGTTTTCTACACCTTAAGAATCGTTACGACTCAAAAATCATAGCAACAATAAACCTGAGATAGGCGAGCACACCTTTATTGTGCCGCTTTTGCATGCCTGTTTTTAGCACTCAATTTAAGAGTGACGGCATTTCTATCTCTTTTACATACAACAAAAAATTATTTTAAACGGTATAACTATGCCAAATTTAGAAGCTTCATTTAGAGCACTCAGAGTGCTTCATACAGCAAAAGATTTATTTATGGAGTATGGATTTCACAAAGTCGGTGTTGACCGAATTATTGCCGAATCCAAAGTGAATAAGGCCACGTTTTATAAACATTTTCATTCAAAAGAAAGGTTCATTGAAATGTGCTTAACCTTTCAAAAAGATGGGTTAATAGAAGAGGTGTTATCTATTATTCATTCATATCGTGAACTTATGGTATTTGATAAGCTAAGAAAAATATTTTATCTCCATGCCAATCTCGAAGGACTGTACCGTTTGCCTTTTAAGGCCATTTTGGAGATTGAAAAGTTTTATCCAACTGCTTACAGAGTGGTGGTGGATTATAGAAACTGGTTAGTGACCCAAATACATGACCTACTTTTAACTATTAAACCCACAGCTTTAATCGAAGATGCTCACATGTTTTTATTTGAGATTGATGGGGCAATGGTTCAGCTTTTAAGTAAAGAGGAAACAGATGAACGAGATAAATTATTAGAATATTTTTTAATAACCCTATCTTAGTATTCAATCTAAAATGAGAAAGCCCATCATTGGGCTTTCTTATGATATTGGCTTCTTAAAATTTAAGTTTTTTAAGTCCACGGCTCACGCCATTTTGTAAGGCCGCTTTAATAATCGGGCCAATAAAAGGAACGCGGCCTTTAAAGCTGATAGTGTAATTCAAACGAGTTCGGTTATTTCCCAAGTCAGTAAATTGCATCACACCACGATGTGCCTTAATTGGGCTAATGCCACTTGTGATCGCGTACTCGATCAGTTCATTTTCTTTATAGACTAAATTTGTTTCAACAAATGAAGGTGTAAACGGAATAGTCATCTTGCGAGCAGAGCCAACACCATTGCGTGCATCCTTTCCATTACTAATGCGAGTAACTTTAGCAGGGGCAAAAATTTTGCTTAAATTTTCGTGTTCACTTAAGGTCGCAAAGACTTTATCTATGGGTGCATCAAATTCTTGTACGATGTTGATTTTTTGAGTTTTTAACATCTTGTTCCCTCTAAAATAAATTTGACATGAGTAATTGTCAGAATTTGGATATTAGCACGCTTTTCACTAGGGTGGAATTCTAGTTCGTCGGAGTAACTCCGGATAAAAACTAAAAATCCTAAATAGAGTTTATTTAATCATTTGCTTTTTATAATGACTTGGAGCAACGCCAGTCCAACGTTTATAAGCTTGAGAAAAAGTAGATAAATCTGAGAAGCCTAATATTTCTGCCACTTGGCCTAAATTTAGATTTTGCGCTAAAAGGGAGTCGGCACGTCGATGCAAGGTTTCATTTTGAAGTGCTCTAAAAGAGATATTCTCGTCTTGTAACCTCCTTTTTAGCGTCCGTTCGCTCATATTTAACTTATTTGAAATCTCTTTAATATTAAGTAATGTGCCAGAAGGAGCGTTCATTAAAAAATCGCGGACAATCATTGTGGTTGTTAAGGTGGTATGGCGTTGGCTAATAAGCTCCATACACAGCCTTTCACACATAGCAGCAGTATTCGGTTTTGCATGGGGTAGAGTGTGGAGTAATTGCGAACTATTAAATTTTAAAATGTTTTCTTTTTGATTAAATTGAATTGGAGCGCCTAAATATTCTTTAGGTATATTTAACAAACAAGACTCAGGTTCACCATATTTAAGATGAAATGCATCTAATTGAAATGAACCTTCATAAATATCGCTAATAACACGAAGAGTTGCAGCCATCGCACGTTCAAGTACAAACCGTTGTAACTCCTGTGTTAGGCCCACAGGTTCAGTAAAGCAAATCATGCACTCTTTATTTTTTTGCTGAAAATTTATTTTAACAAAGGTATAGGTGAGGGCCAGATAACGTTGCACAAGTTGCATTGCTTCTAAACCTGTTGCACTACTCATTAATGCGTAACCCAAAATCCCATAAGTTGTCAGTTGGTGGTTAAAACCAGTAATGAGACCTAAACCTGCGGTGTGCGCAGATAAAATTTTAATTAAATTATTGATAACACCCAGTTCTTCATCGGGTGTAACAACACTGTTAGTATCATTTAAACGAGTTAGGGTTAAACCAGTGCCGGCTAACAGATGTGTTCTTTGAATGTTTAATTGATCACCTAGTTCTAATAATAGCTGTACGCTAGATGGAGCTCGTAAATAATCTTGAAACTCTAACATCAGTTGGCCTAAAAACTAAAATGCGTGTCCCAATCTAGCATGGTTGATGAGAAGACTAAAGCCTAATATTTATTCATCAGATAGCAACGAGTAGTAAAACAATGAATACCGTTCAACCAGCAAAGCCGATAAATATGATGCGGCAATTAATGAGTAAATTAGGTGTAATTGGCCTAATGGTATGTGTAACAGGTGTATCTTCAGCTCAAGAAATAAAATCAGGAGAGTCTGTCATGGGTTATCAAAATCAAGCAGCTTGGCAACAAATTGAACAATTCCTTCCTCAAGAATTTCATATTCCTAAAGACCAGTTACCCAAAGAAGAATGGTGGTCTTGGAATGGTCATAACATCCATTTGGATACTTACCGTAATCCCAATGCCAAAATTAAAGTGATTTTATTTCACGGTGTGGGGACCAATGGTCGACAAATGTCGATGATTTTAGGAAAACCCTTGGCTGATCGAGGTTATGAAACAATTGCTGTAGACATGCCCGGCTATGGTGTCACTCAAGTTAAAAAGAGTAAGCCGATTAGTTATAACGATTGGGTACACAGGCAGGTAGCGATTTAATTGATGTGGAATTGGCCAAAGATAATCGTCCAGTTGTACTGTATGGCTTAAGTGCTGGTGGTATGCTGACTTACCATGTTGCTGCCAAAAATAAAAAAGTTAAAGCTATAGTTGGAATGACCTTCCTTGATACAAGCAATCAAAAAGTGAAAGATACTGTAGCAAGCAATTTGTTTATGAGTCGGGTAGGTACGCCAATTACACATTTAACTGCTAAAACGCCGTTAGCATCAATGCGTGTTCCAATGAGCTGGGCAAGTAAAATGAGTACTTTGGTGAATAATAAAGATGCCTTAAAGGTCTTTATGAAAGATAAAACTTCAGCAGGTAACTCGGTTTCTCTGACCTTTTTAGATTCATATATACATTATAAACCTGAGGTTGCACCTGAAGACTTTGACGTATGTCCTGTCTTATTGACCCAACCTGAAAAAGACCGTTGGACACCACTTGATTTAAGTACGCCTTTTCTTAGCCGTATTCATAAAGTGCCGGTAAAAACTGTGATATTGGAAAATGCAGGCCATTATCCATTAGAGCAACCGGGGTTATCTCAAATGGTTGATGCAATAGATAGTTTTTATACAACAACAGTGAAATAACGGGTAGGTTCTTACCCGTTTTTTAAATTTTAAATATAGAGGGCAAAGTGAGCTCAAATCACGTCTGACCAAGAAAAAGTTAAGAAACTATATTTTACTTTTATTGTTACTTAAACATAGATCACTTTGCATTTGAGCTATAAGCCTTACGTGAAAAGTAAGAATCGTTGCAAACCGTAAAGAAAGCCTCCTCATAATCAAATGACATGATAGGAAATTGAGGAATAATAAATGCGCGCTCTTACTTACCACGGTGCCGAAGACGTTCGAGTTGAAACGGTTGCAGACCCTATTATTCAAGAACCAGATGACATTATTTTACGTGTAACCGCCACAGCAATATGTGGCTCCGACTTACATTTATATCGAGGCAAAATCCCAAAGACTGAACATGGCGATATTTTTGGGCATGAATTTATGGGTATTGTCGAAGAAGTAGGCCCCGCAGTCACTCACGTGAAAAAAGGCGACCGTGTAATTGTGCCTTTTGTGATTGCTTGTGGTGAATGTTTCTTTTGCCAACTTGACCTGACCGCTGCCTGTGAAACCACCAATACAGGGCGTGGTGCAATTATTAATAAAAAGCAAATTCCACCTGGTGCAGCTTTATTTGGTTATAGCCATTTATATGGCGGAGTACCGGGCGGCCAAGCAGAATATGTTCGTGTCCCAAAAGCCAATAAGGGGCCTTTTAAAGTGCCCGGTTCATTGTCAGATGAAAAAGTACTTTTCTTGACCGATATTTTACCTACCGCTTGGCAGGCAGTGACCAACGCTCAAGTTACTCGTGGTTCAACCGTTGCAATTTATGGCGCAGGGCCAGTCGGACTATTAAGTGCCGCTTGTGCCAAGATGCTTGGCGCAGAAAAAATATTTATGGTCGATCACAATGAATATCGATTGAACTATGCGGCGGCAACCTACGGCGCTATTCCAGTTAATTTTGATGAAGTCGATGCGGCCGAATTTATTATTCAAAATACCGACAATTATCGTGGCGTCGATGCAGTGATTGATGCCATTGGTTTCGAGGCAAAGGGCAGTGTTATTGAAACAGTCCTGACCAATTTAAAACTTGAAGGTTCAAGTGGCGCAGCGCTTCGTCAATGTATAGCCGCGGTTCGCCGTGGTGGTGTGGTGAGTGTACCGGGTGTATATGCAGGTCCAATTCATGGCTTTTTATTTGGTGATGCTTTTGATAAAGGACTGACTTTTAAAATGGGCCAAACTCATGTGCATCAATATTTACCGCTTTTACTAGAATTTATTGAGCGTGGTGACTTGTCACCTGAAACGATTATTACCCACCGAATGAAATTAGAAGATGCCGCAGAGGGTTATCGTATTTTTAATGAAAGAGAACAGGAATGCCGTAAGGTAATTTTGATTCCTTAAATCCTTCAGTTTACAGTTTCACTTTAAAAGCCTCTTACTAAAAGGGGCTTTTCTATTTTGAAATGCACAATTTTTAGTGCAGCTTTTTATTTTCCATTCTAAAGCGCACCCAATTTGCCCAAATTGAGTATTACTTTTTACCAAAAACGTAATACTAAGCTGGCATGTCCTTTGCATAGTCTTAAGCAATCAAAAGTGATCTAGGGTTCCGATACTTTACGTATGACTGGACCGAGAGTTCACGGTTCCTAGCGAACTACACGGAGGGATAAAAGCCCGGGAGGAAGTCTAAAACTATCCGACAGGAGTGGCTATGAACACTGCAAGTTATCATAACAATCAGGCGATTTGGACCGAACTTTTACCCGGAGGACATCACTGGTCGGGTCGTATTCAAAAAGGAACTATTCTTAGATTTACATCGCTTGGCGCTCAGGCAAATGTTTCTTTGTTTTGTGTAAATGCTGCCGATGTGCTTGAACGTTTCAATATGCCCGACAGTTTAAAAGGGCAACACACCGCCTATTTAAAAGCTTCCAATGTGCTGTACTCAGACCTTGGCCGTGTCATGGCTTCTATTGTTCATGATGGTCATGGCTGGAACGATGCACTTTGTGGCCCAAGCCGACCAGAACAAATTGAAAAGCAATTTGGAACGCGCACCTTTCAAGATGCCCGCAATGATATGTACCAAAATGGCTTAGACAGCTTACTCATTGAAATGTGTAAATACGGACTTGCCAGCCAAGACCTGAGTGCCGCCGTTAACCTATTTTCTAAAGTTGTGCCTGATGAAAACGGGGCTTTGTCTTATGTCAGTTCTGACAACACCAATCAAACTATTGAACTGCGTTTTGAAATGGACTGCTTGCTATTTTTATCTGCTGCGCCGCACGGTTTAGACACCAGCCCAAGCTATCAACCTGCCGATATTCAACTCAGTTTATTTAAAGCCAATTCTCTAACAGACAGCGATATTTGTCGTGATGCATGTTCGCAAAATCAGCGTGCGTTCCAAAACACAGCCCGCTACTACGCATTTAGCAATATTTAAATCAGGAGAAGCATCATGACAGTTTTACAATCATTTGAAAAAGCAGTTTTAAATGAAGTTTGTCCTGCGGGTGAAGCATGGATGTGCGAGGTTAAAAAGGGTCAATATTTCCGAATTATTGACCTTGAGGGAAACCAAGCGGTCGATACTTTGTTTATGAGTGCCGAAAACCCGACTGAGCGTTATAGCGCAATGGATACTTTGGCTATCAACCAACAAATCTATTTAGAAAAGGGCACCAAGCTCTATAGTAACTTTGGCCGTCCAATTGCCGTTATTCATGATGATAACTGCGGTCGTCATGACACCATTGGTGGTGCCTGTTCATGTGAAAGTAATACGGTTCGCTATGCACATGAAACCTACCCAATGCATAGTTGCCGTAACAACTTTATGTATGCCTTGGCAAAACACCCGATTGCAAAAAAGCATGGCTTAAATGTCCGTCACATCGGTCCAAACATTAACTTTTTTATGAATGTGCCTGTGACGCCAGATGGTCAGCTTAAATTTGATGATGGAATTTCAGGACCGGGTAAATATGTCGAAGTTCGGGCAGAAATGGATCTGATTGTTTTAATTTCCAATTGTCCGCAGCTCAATAACCCATGCAATGCCTATAACCCAACCAAAATTCAACTGGTTGTCCGTGAAGCGGAAGGGGTATAAGCATGTTTAAAAAAGTTCTGATTGCTAACCGCGGTGCAATTGCCTGTCGCGTCATTCGCACTCTTAAAAAACTCGGGATCGCTTCGGTTGCGGTTTATTCCGAAGCTGACCGTGATTCTTTACACGTGACTTTGGCCGATGAAGCTTTTCTGATTGGGCCTGCACCTGCCAATCAAAGTTATTTAAATATTGAAAACATCCTTGAGGTTGCTAAACAGTCGGGAGCAGAAGCCATTCACCCCGGTTATGGCTTTTTATCTGAAAATGCCGAGTTTTGTGATTTGTGCGAAAGCCAAGGTATTGCGTTTATTGGGCCAACTTCAAGCCAAATGCTCGACTTCGGTTTAAAACATACCGCGCGTGAGCTGGCTATTAAAAGCAATGTGCCTTTACTTCCGGGTAGCTCATTACTTGCCAATGAAGCCGAAGCCTTAACTGAAGCAGCCCGTATTGGCTATCCGGTCATGCTGAAAAGTACCGCGGGCGGCGGTGGTATTGGTATGCGTCTGGTCTGGAATGAAACCGAGTTAAAAGATGCCTATCAAACCGTGTCTTATTTAGCGCAAGTCAATTTTAAAGATGCAGGTTTGTATTTAGAAAAATTTGTACAGCATGCACGCCACATCGAAGTACAAATTTTTGGTGATGGGCAAGGGCAAGTTTTAGCGTTGGGTGAGCGTGATTGTTCGGTACAACGCCGTAATCAAAAGGTGATTGAGGAAACACCCGCGCCACACTTAAATGAACAACAACGTGACTACCTCCAAAAAGTTGCGGTTCAACTCATGCAGTCAGTGAACTACCGTTCGGCAGGCACGGTTGAGTTTGTTATGGACACCGAAACCCAAGAATTTTATTTCTTAGAGGTCAACACGCGTTTGCAAGTCGAGCACGGCGTGACCGAGCAAGTATTTGGGGTCGACTTAGTCGAGTGGATGGTTACTTTGGCAAGCGGTGACTGGTCAGCACCAACAGAAAAGTTAGAGCCAACAGGACATTCCATTCAAGTTCGTCTTTATGCCGAAGACCCAATTAAACAGTTCCAGCCGAGTGCAGGCTTACTCACACAGGTTAAATTTGACCCGCAAGCCCGAGTCGAAACATGGGTAGAAACAGGTTCAACAGTGTCGTCTTTTTATGACCCAATGATTGCCAAAATTATTGTGACTGCTGCAACACGAGACCAAGCCATACAGGCAATGAGCGCTAGTCTTGCCAACACACAAGTCGCTGGTATCGAAACCAATCTGGAATATTTACAAAATATTATTGCTTGTGATGTGTTTGCTTTAGGCACTCAAACCACCCGATTTTTAAATACGTTTGAATGGAAAACTCAAAAAATTGAGGTGTTGCAGGCTGGCATTCAAACCTCCATTCAAGATGTAACAGGTCGACTAGGTTATTGGGATGTTGGGGTGCCGCCATCAGGTGCGATTGACCCACTCAGTTTAACTGTGGCAAACCAGCTTCTAGCTAATGAGCCAAATACCGCAGGGCTTGAATGTACCTTGCAAGGGCCAACTTTAAAGTTTCACTGCGACAGCCAAATTGTCATTACGGGTGGTGATATGCCTTCAAAACTTGATGGTGAACTGGTACCGATGTGGCAAACCATCAATGTGAAAAAAGGCCAAGTTTTAAAATGCGGAATTATCCGTTCAGGTTGCCGTAGCTATATTGGTATGAAAGGTGGTTTCGATGTTCCTGAGTATTTAGGGTCACAGGCGACTTTTACTTTGGGGCAGTTTGGTGGGCATGCAGGTCGTAATTTATTAATTGGGGATATGCTGCCAATTACTGAATATTCCGCTCAAACGACCACAGCTCTAGCTCAAGCGCAAATTCCTAGTTTTACCCAAAACTGGGAAATTGCAGTCATGTATGGCCCACATGGCGCACCAGATTTTTTCACCAAACAAGATATTGATACGTTCTTTGCCAATGAGTTCGAAATTCACTACAACTCAAGCCGTACAGGCATTCGTTTAATTGGGCCAAAACCTGAGTGGGCACGTGAAGACGGCGGTGAAGCAGGTTTACACCCATCCAATATTCACGACAACGCTTATGCGATTGGGGCAATTGATTTTACAGGTGATATGCCTATTATTTTGGGACCAGATGGTCCTAGCTTAGGTGGCTTTGTTTGCCCTGCGGTAGTCATTCATTCCGAGCTTTGGAAAATTGGACAACTTAAAGCCGGCGATAAGGTCAAATTTGTACCTGTGAGTTATGCGCAAGCAAAAGCACTCGATCAAAAATATCATCAAAGTTTAACCGCGATTGATACAACCCAGATCGATTTTAACCCAGCTATTCAAGCAGAACCCGATACTTTAAAAGATGCCGTTTTAGCTACTTTAGACGGTGAAGCTGACTTACCAAGCGTGACCTATCGACCAGCAGGAAATAGCTATTTATTGGTGGAATATGGCGAGTTAGTACTCGACCTAAATTTACGCTTCCGTATTCATGCGCTTATGCAATGGGTCAAAGATCAAAACATTCAGGGCATTATCGACCTAACACCGGGTATTCGTTCACTACAAATTCATTTTGATTCGATTCAACTCGATCAACTGGAGCTTTTACAGAAACTTCAACAAGCAGAAGCCGAGTTACCCGATATTCAAAATATGCAGGTGCCTTCACGGACTGTCTATTTGCCTTTGGCTTGGGAAGATTCGCAGACTCAACTTGCAACTGAGCGTTACACACAAATAGTTCGACCAGATGCACCGTGGTGCCCAGATAATGTCGAGTTTATTCGCCGTATTAATGGCTTAGCTTCTAAGCAAGCGGTTAAAGATGTGGTCTATAGTGCGAACTATTTAGTAATGGGGTTAGGCGATGTGTATTTAGGTGCACCCGTTGCGACGCCGCTCGATCCACGCCAACGTTTAGTCACCACAAAATATAACCCTGCGCGAACTTGGACACCTGAAAATGCGGTCGGCATTGGCGGTGCTTATATGTGTGTATACGGTATGGAAGGACCGGGCGGCTATCAGTTCGTTGGCCGTACCACTCAAATGTGGAGCCGTTACCGTAAAAATGCCAACTTCGAAGAAGGCAAACCATGGTTACTGCGCTTTTTTGACCAAGTTAAGTTTTATGAAGTGTCTGAGGCTGAACTTCTGCAAATGCGTGAAGACTTTAACGCAGGCCGACTACAACTTCGCATTGAAGATGGTGTGCTCAACCTAAAAGAATACAACGAGTTTTTAAAAATACATCAAGACAGCATTCAAGCTTTTAAAGACACGCAACAAGCTAATTTCGAGGCTGAACGCCGCCGTTGGCACGAAGCGGGCTTACAAGAATATATCTCTGAAAGCCTAGATGCTGTAGATGAAGGCGAAACCGTAGTGATCCCTGAAGGCGGCTGTGCAGTTGAATCGCACATGCCAGGCTCAATCTGGAAAATTGAATGTGCATCGGGAGATATTGTTGAAGAAGGTGCAACCCTTGCAGTAATTGAAGCGATGAAAATCGAAATTCCAATTATTGCACCCGAACGCATGAAGGTCAAAACCATTACTATTGAAAAAGGACAAACCGTAAAAACGGGGCAAGTGCTATTTACCTTAGCGCCAGTCGCTTAAATCAAAAGAGAGCATCGATATTGATGCTCTCTTTTTTATTATGCTTCGGTCAAATGCTTTAATAATTTATGGCCATGTTCAACAGCTTCTAATTTAATTTTTGACTCTGAGTTACCCGATAAAGGCGATACGTCATAAAGCAAAAATGTGCCGTTTAACTGCATTTGCGTATATTGAATTGAATGTTGAACCGCTTTTAAAAAGCTATCGATTAAGTTTTCTTGGTCGTTCACCATGTTCGCTTCTTTTTGCCCGACCGTCATACTAATAATGACTTTTTTATCTTTTAATTTGTCGCCCTGAGAGCCATAAGCGAACTGATAAGTAAAAACTTCATCAAACCATAACTTCAAAATTGCCGGCATATTAAACCAGAACATTGGATATTGCAGAATAATCGTTTCGTGGCGTAACAACGCTTCTTGTTCAGCGCTGACATCAATTTTATAGTCTGGATAAAGCTGGAAAATATCTCGGACTTCAAGGTCCGGATAGGTTTTTATAAGTTCATTCACTATCGTTTTATTTGCAATTGATTGAGCGTAGTAGGGATGGGCCAAAATAAGTAAAGCCATAATAATGCCTTGTAGCTATAAAAATCATAGTCACTATAATTTTTATAGTATGAGTGTACAATAACTATCAAAGTTGATAGGTGGCGTTAAAAATGACAAATACTGAAAATAAATGTGAAATCAGCATGAATGGAAAAACGTATCCATGTCATATCAGTATGGCTATGGATTTGGTGGGTGGAAAATGGAAAAGCGTTATTTTGTATTATTTAAAAGATGGGCCAAAACGTTTTAATGAAATCAATCAATTAATGCCAACTATCACAGAAATGACTTTAAGCCTTCAACTCAAGCAATTAGAGCAAAGTGGCTTAATCTCTAGAACGGTTTATGGTGAAAAAGCGCCGATTAAGGTGGTGTATGAAATGACTGAATTAGGCCAGTCTTTTAAACCTGTTTTAGAGTCTTTATCGATATGGGCGCATACGATGATTAATCAGGCATAAGACTAAAAAATATTAAAATATTGAATAGATTAGACTATGTGCGTGTGAATGAGGCATTTATTTCTTTTATTTTCACACAATTTAAAAAAGAGTTATTAAAAATGAATGGTAATGAGTCTACTTTAATTAAACAAGATTTTCCTGTTTCTTGGATGTATAAGTCAGGCAATGTTGAGTATTTATCTATTCCATATATTCATGGTGACATTTGTATCTTTGGACTGCCTTTAAGTGAGGTTGATAATGAATTCACGGTAACAGACTTTCCCAAAAAAACTAGAACAATTTATTCACTTTGTTCTACTAAATTTTATCCTTATCTTAACCGTATGATTGAATTAGAGTTAAATGAAAAAGTAGAATTTATGTTGATAGGTTTACAGCATGAATATATTGATTTTAATAAGAGTTTTTTTGATGACTTTAGTGAAATTAGCAAAGCTTTAAGTAAAAAATACTTTCCTAAATTAAAAGTGTTCAAATATGGATTTGATGAACTCTATGTTAATGAGTGCAGAATATATCCTAATTTAGGTGACATCACAGAAATTATAGAGAAAATGCCCGCTTTAGAGATATTAGAGATTAATGGAGCATTTGAATTAACAAAGCCTTTAAATTTCAAATATTTAAAATCATTGTCTATAGAGGTGGATTTAGGTATTGAAGACGGCTTTGTTGCATAAACATTCAAAAGCTGAGTTCTCCCCAATCCATTCAAATTTAAGACACAACTTGGGTGCGAGGTCTACCTAATTCCGTAAATCTATTCAGAACTGCCACACGCGCATGAATTTCATTGACCTGACTTTGAAAATGTCTTGCCGTCAGCCTATCACCTAATAATTTGATGCAATGCATCTTGGTTTCCACCAAACTACGACGGTGATAACCCGACCATTTTTTCCATAGGGTTCTGCCTAAATGTTTAACCGTTTGAAGTAACTCATTTCGTTCTATTGAACTTATTTTAGAATCTTTCCAGGGCTTGGCATTCTTTCTGGGTGGAATTACTGCATGTGCTTGACGATCTGAAATCACTTTTCTGCAGCACTTCGTGTCGTACGCGCCATCGGTATAGACAGAATCTATTCGCTCATCTAGTGGAATTTGATCCAGTAAATCACCTAGTACTTGTGAATCACTGACATTATTTGTAGTAAGCTGAACGGCACGTATTTGCAGTGTTTCAGCATCTATACCAATATGCAGTTTACGCCATTGCCGACGGTATTCAGGCTGATGTTTTTTACGCTTCCATTCGCCTTCACCTAAAAACTTTAAACCCGTAGAGTCGACAAGTAGGTGTAACCCATCATGACTTTTCTGATAGCTTATCGCAATATCAATATGCTTTTGTCGTCTACAAAGGGTGGAGTAATCTGGTGCTGTCCAATTCAAGCCACAGAGTTTAATCAGGCTTTGAACAAAGCCAGTAACCATACGTAAAGAAAGACGGAATAGAGATTTGATCATTAAACAGCATTGAATCGCTGTATCGGAATAAGTTTGATTTCGTCCTTGCTTGCCTTGTGGTTGTGCATACCATTGCGTCTTAGGATCAAACCAGATTGAAATATTTCCTCGCTTGATTAAAGCTTGGTTATACGAGGACCAATTGGTTGTACGATAGATTTTAGGTGTAGGCTTCTTCATCTGGAAATTATATTACTGAAGAAGCCTTCAAGAATAGCTTTGTGCAACAAAGCCATTGAAGACTGCAACGATGTTATGGCAATTAGCCAAACCACCCTTGATTTTATAATGAGTTCAAAAATTAGTGAACTAGAAAATTTTGAACTCATTATTAATAATAATGACTTGAAATATAATCTAAATTTAGAACTTTTTAAAAGTTTAGACTTAAATAAATTAAACAAAGTTTCTATATCTGGAAGCTTTCAAAAAGATTTAGAAGTTGAAATCTATAATTTATTGAGTAGCAAAGTTAAAAATATACGGATTAATAAATGATTTCTCTAATTTTGTTGCTGTTTAATTTGCGTTAAAAGCTAATGATAATATTTAAAGCCCCATCCCTGTGCATGGGGCTTTTTCTGCCCAAAAATCACTCACAAATTTCTGCCAAACCCATCAAAACTAACCTCAAAAACTGGCACATTTTCTGCATCTCTTACCAGTAATACAAAAACTGAATTTGGTAATACCAAACTAGAGGTGCGATATGAACGATGTAAAACCTGTGGTTCAACCAAAGCCAACTTTAAAAGCCTTTTTAGTCGAATTGCTTAGTGTACGTGCAGGCGTATATATCAAGCAAAACAATCAGCCGCCTAAAACAAAAGGATAAGACTGTGGCAAAACAAAAGTTGGCTCGAATCAGTATTACCGTACCTGAAACGACACTTAACGCACTCGACCAAAAAATTGTCGAGCAGAACTATGAAAGCCGCTCGCAAGCCATTGTCGACATGATTAATAAGCACCTGATTGCAGAGCAAGCACAGGCCAATGAAGTCATGGTGGGCACATTAACGCTACTTTACGACGCTAGCCAAATGACCTTGCGCAATCAATTGGTCGATTTACAACAACAGTTTTTAGCACAGGTGATTAGTTCACTTCATATCCAGCTCGACCAACAAAAAATATTGCAAGTCATGTTAATGCAGGGCGCGAGTTCTGAGCTTAGACAAATTAGCCAGCAATTTATTGTGTTGAAAGGGGTGATTAAAGGGCATTTAGAACTGATGGATGCTGTCATGCCGCCTATACAGCAAAATGACTAAATGAGGAGTAGCGTGTTGAAGAATTTATGGACCATCCAAGACTGGAAAACAGCATATCAAAACGGGCAAATCCATCTTAAGGATCTGCTTGGCTATGTGGCAGAAGTTAAAAATGATGATCATACGTGGATTGAAATTGCATCGAAGGAGCAGATTCAATCGCAAATTGATATTTTAAAAGACCAGAATATTGCTGACTTACCTCTATACGGTGTGCCATTTGCAGTTAAAGACAACATTGATGTCGCTGACTTTCACACCACTGCTGCCTGTAAAGAAGTTGAATATTTAGCGACACAAGATGCTGCCGTAGTAGCCAAGCTAAAAAAAGCAGGGGCGATTGTGGTTGGTAAAACTAACCTCGATCAGTTTGCAACGGGACTAGTTGGCGTTCGCTCTCCATACGGTGCAGTAAAAAATAGTTTTAACCCTGAATATATCAGCGGTGGATCAAGCTCTGGTTCTTCGGTAGTGGTTGCCAACGGCATTGTGCCTTTTAGTTTAGGGACAGATACGGCGGGCTCAGGACGTGTTCCTGCGGGTCATAACAATATTGTGGGCCTTAAACCAACAAAGGGCTGGTTTTCTACCACAGGTTTAATTCCTGCATGTCGAACCATTGATGTCATTTCTATTTTTGCGCTGTATATTGATGATGCTTGGGCAGTCGCCAGTTTAATGCAGGGCTACGATGAAACAGATGAATATTCACGAGCACATCCAGCCAATGTACCAAATCAATTTTCTAAACGAAAAATTGCTATTCCTGCTCAGCTTGAGTTTTATGGTGATATTGAATCTGAAAAGGCCTTTTTAATTGCAATTGAGCGCTTAAAAAAACTGGGCTATGACGTTGAGAGTATTGATTTCAGCGCGTTTAATGAGCTTGCTGCCGCACTGTATAACGATGCTTGGGTAGCAGAAAGAACAGTCGCCGTTGAACGCATGACAACACGTGAAAAGGCTCATCCAGTCATTGCTCAAATTATTGCGCAGGTAGATAAATTCAAGGCAACAGATGCACTTCAAGCCGAATATAACCGCGCCGTACTTGCTCGAAAAATTAATTTGGCTTTACAACCTTTTGATGCCTTGATGGTTCCGACAGCGCCAACCATTTACACCATTGCTGAAGTTGAAGCCGACCCATTGACTAAAAATGCGCACATGGGAGCGTATACCAACTTTGTTAATTTTGCTGATCTTTCGGCTTTAGCTTTGCCAAATGTACTTCGTGAAGACGGCCTACCAAGCGGGGTAACCTTTATTGCACCAGCTTGGCATGATCAGGCACTCGCCAATTTTGCGCAGCTTTGGCAAACCGAAACATCGCTGAGTTTAGGTAAATCAACTCAACATTATCAAAAAAGTCTAGAGATCCAGTCAAATCATTCAGTACAGCTAGCTGTAGTCGGAGCGCATTTAACAGGCATGCCACTTAATTTTCAGCTCACTAGCCGTAATGCCACTTTGCTCAAGAAAACACAGACCGCAGAGACTTATAAACTTTTTGCCTTAAAAAATACCACGCCACCAAAACCAGGGCTGCAATTCGATGAAGCAGGGACATCTATTGAAGTCGAAGTGTGGGATGTTCCTTTAGCAAATTTTGGAGCCATTGTGGCTGAAGTACCTGCACCACTTGGTATTGGGAACCTGAAACTAAAAGATGGAACATGGGTCAAAGGCTTTATTTGCGAAGCGTATGCCATTCAAGATGCAACCGATATTAGTCATTTTGGAGGCTGGCGAGCTTACATACAGTCACTCAATCAAACCGCTCAAAGTGTTGTTAGTAAAAATGTTGGGGAAGTTTCTATATGATTAAAAAAGCGTTTTTATCCGTATCTATTTTATCGGCAGTTGTATTGGGTGGTTGTGACAATACCGCTAAAGTGCCTGAGGCTAAACAAGACGCTCAGGCAGCCGCAAATACAAAACCAATTACCATCGGATATAGTGATTGGCCGGGCTGGGTGGCTTGGCAAGTGGCTATTGAAAAAGGCTGGTTAAAAGAAGCAGGGTTAAATGTAGAGTTTAAATGGTTTGATTATTCCGCGTCGCTTTCGGCTTTTTCGGCAAATCAGCTCGATGCTGTGTTGGTCACCAATGGTGATAACTTGGTAACAGCTTCGGGTGGTATGCAAGGCATGATGATTTTGGCAACGGATTATTCTGCGGGCAATGATGTCATTATTGCAAAAGAGGGCATTAATACCATTCAAGACTTAAAAGGAAAATCGATCGGTGTCGAAAAAGGCTTGGTTGACCATCTTTTACTAGCAACAGCTTTAACCGACCATAACATTAAAGTGAATGAGGTGAAGCTGGTAAATTCAGCGACGAACCAATTACCTCAAGTGTTTAATAGCCCCGATATTTCCGCGATTGCTGTTTGGCAACCTGTTGCAGGTCAGGCATTAAAAGCAGTGGCAGGTTCTAAAATTATCTATACCTCTAAAGACAAGCCGGGTTTAATTTACGACACCTTAACAGTCAACATGAGCCACTTAACTGCTCATCAAGAAGAATGGAAAAAAATCATTCAGGTGTGGGATAAAACCGTTAAATATATTAATGACCCTGCAACCCATGCCGATGCGGTTAAAATCATGGCAAACCGTTCAGGGGTTGACCCAAAACAATATGAGTTAATGGTCAGCGGTACGCATTTATTAGATATCAATGCCAATAAAAAAGTATTTACTAAATCTCAAGGCTTTGACTCGATTTATGGCTCTAGCTATCACGTCAATAAATTTAATGTCGAAAACGGTATTTATAAAACCGAACAAAATGTAGATGGGCTGATTTATCCAACACTCATAGAGCAACTTAAATAAACCCCATAAATCAAAAAGCCCAAGTTGAACTTGGGCTTTTTTGTGTTTGGCTTATTTTTCTGTACTGACTTGAGTCATACGCGGTATTTTTGGTAAGTCTTGCAACGCAGGGTCAAGCTCGTCTTCTTCAGCGTGAACCAGATAATCAACTCGTGCCCGAAGTTGTTTGAACTCAGATGTACTCATTAAATCGAGTGAACGTGGACGAGGTAAATTAACTTCAATAATTTCCTTAATTTCACCGGGGTTGGCTTTGAGTGCCACAATTCGGTCTGCCAGTAAAATGGCTTCATCCATGTCATGGGTTACAAAAATAATGGTGATATCAATGTTTTGCCATAAATCCATCAAGTGCTTTTGCATTTTTTGACGAGTGTGCGGGTCGAGCGCACCAAAAGGTTCATCCATGAGTAAAATTTTAGGTTGATTAACCAAAGCTCTAGCAATCGCAACGCGCTGTTTCATACCACCAGAAAGTTGATGTGGATACTGATTTTCATATTTTTCTAAACCAATAATATTAATCCATTCACGTGCTTGAGCTTCGGCTGTCATTTGACTCGCGCCGCGCATTTGAGGACCAAACATCACGTTTTCTTTTACGGTTTTCCAAGGGAAAAGGGTATAGCCCTGAAATACCATGCCGCGTTCAGGGCATGGTCCCGTAATGCATTCGCCGTCTACTAAAACCTCTCCACTATGATATGGGTCTAAACCCGCAATGACACGGCTCAGTGTCGATTTACCGCAGCCAGAAGGACCAATTACGCAAATAAATTCTCTTTTATGAACTTTTAAATCGAGCTTATTTAAAACAGTGCGTTCGCTTTGACCATGCTTAAAGACTTGGCTCAGTTGTTTGGCTTCTAAAATCACAGGACGTTCATAAATTTTTTGAAAGTATTCATGCGCGTTAAATGTTGAATCGTTCATTATTTTGCTCCTACTTTCCAAGTGAACATCCGTTCACCTAGCTTCATTAATAGCCAATCACAGACCAGACCAATCACCCCAATAATCAAAATAGCCGCATAGACATTGTCAAAGTTTTGATAGCGAGCCTGTTGGGTAATAAACCACGTAATACCCGAGGTCGTACCAATCAACTCTGAAACAATTAAGTAGGTCCAAGCCCAGCCGAGTAACACACGTAAATCACGGTAAATATCAGGTAAAGCTGCAGGAATCACCACATGAAATAAACTTTTGAGCTTATTGGTGCCAAGCGTATAGCCAGCTTCAATTAAGCTTCGATCAACCATTCGTGTGGTATTGGCAATAATGAGAATCTGCTGAAACAGAGTACCAATCACAATAATGGCAATTTTAGGTGCGTCATTAATCCCTAAAATTGCCACTGCAAGTGCACCAAACGCAGGTGCGGGTAGGTAACGGAAAAACTCGACAAACGGTTCTGTTAACAGGGAGATCCGCTTAGAAAAACCACACAAAATACCCAGTGGAATCCCTATAAGCGAAGAAATAAAAAAAGCTGAAAATACCAGTTTAATACTGTGCCATAAACTTTGATGAAACCACGGCGAATCAGGTTGTTCAGGTGGTGTGGTAAAGGCGGTGACCAAAGCCTTAGCGACCTCATGGGGAGCGGGTAAATAAATAGGGTTGACCAAAATACCTTGTGGTGGTGCAGAATTTCGATTGATTGCATTTTGTGCTTCGAGATAGAACACACTTTTATCAACACGACTGCCTACTTGTAAGTAAGGAACACTGCCTGAACTCGTGATTTGTACTTGAGGATGCCAAATAAAAGGTAAGTAACTGATTGCGCACCAAAGACATATTGGAATAACGAAAGAACAAATACTGAGAATCAGCTTGTTCTTTCGCGTAAATTCCTTTGCAACATAACCCATATCGAGAGCTCCCCATTTTGATCAGTATTACGATTTTCATAAAACGTAATATTGTTAAGCAAAATAAGTGCCATCTTTAAGATGCTCTCGATGAGTTAAGAAGACGAGGGAACTAAAGTTTATGTTTCAGCCTCAAGCACAAACTCACTTGGCTAACCGTGAGCAAGCAATGAAAGTGCTACAAGAAATAGCCGATTATTTTCAGGCCAACGAGCCACATAGTCCTGTGAGTTATATGCTTCAAAAGACCATTAAATGGAGTCAAATGCCATTACATGAATGGTTGGCACAAGTCATTAAAGATGAAAACCCATTACAAATGGTTCAGGAAATGTTAGGTGTGCAGCCTAAAAATGAATATGAATAAAGATTGGTAAAGACATATGTTTAAAGCTGAAAAAGTCCTGTGGGGCGAAGGTTTATTTTTAAGACCTCAACATTTCCAAATTCAAGATACCTATCATGAACAACGCTTAAATCACACTGTTCGTGCTGTTGTGCCGTTTTCATATGGTGTTCAAAAATTAAGTTTTGATGAAGCACAGCTTAGTACACATATTCTTGCGCTTGAATCGGTAGAAATGATTTGGCAAGACGGTGAAATATATCAGGCACCGGCTTACGATTTATTACCTGAACCAATTTTGCTTGATGAGCTTAATTTACGTGGTGAAATGGTCATCTATTTGGCATTACCATTATTACAAGCCAATAAACAGAATTTAATTGATCAGAATCAATCACAGAAGGGGCGTTATCAATCACATTTGGTTGAGACCCACGATCTGTTCACAAATGCGACAGAAGCTGATATCAGCTTATTGCGTCGTCGAGCTGTGTTTAAATTATTAGATGCAAACAGTAATCCTGATCATAATCTGGATGGTTTTCTTTATTTGCCAATTGGTAAAATCAAACGTCAGAGTTCAGGTGCTTTTGAAATTGATCGTAAATTTATTCCACCTATTTTGCATGTCGATGCATCTGAGACATTAGTTTCGAATTTAAAAAGAACATTGAATGTTATTAAGGCAAAAATTAAAACCATTCAAACCAACAACCGTGAAAATGAACAGAAATTAATTGAATTCCGTTCAGGTGATATCGTTTCGTTTTGGTTAGTCAATGCTTTAAACACTGCACATGCTGGTCTGAATCATTTCCTGCAATATCCACAAATTCATCCGGAACGATTGTTTTTTGAACTATTGCGTTTAGCGGGCTCATTATTAACTTTTTCGACAGCTTATGAAGTTGATCAGTTACCGGCCTATAAACATCACAATTTGCAAGAGAGTTTTACCCAGCTCGACACCATTTTGCGTGATTTATTAGATCCCATTATTTCTAGTCGCTACATCAGTATTGCCCTTAAAGAAATTCGTCCTTCATATTGGGTGGGAAGCCTCGAGACAGATAAGATTACTCGTGATACTAGACTTTATATAGCCGTTTCCAGCAGTGCAATGCAGACTCACGAGTTGATTCAGATTGTACCTCTACGGTTTAAAATCGGTAGTACGCTGGATGTTGAACAGCGTGTTGTTGCAGCATTACCAGCCATTCCATTACACCACTTAATTCAAGTTCCAACGGCTATTCCAGTGCGTTCTGGCGTGAGCTATTTCGAAATCGAACCGCATCATGAACTCTATCAGCGCATGTTAGATTCAGAGACGATTTGTATTTACGTTCCAGCGGGCTTCCAAGATATCAGTATTGAGCTGATTGCGGTCATGAACGCTTAAAGATAAAGGAGAGAAAAATGTCACAATCTACAGGTGCTCCTTCTTTATTTGATGACGGGCAAATCGGGACAGGGGGAAACAATAATAGCCAGTCCCAAGCAAAACTACAGGCGATTAATCTGATCGATTTATTGCACGATGGTTTTTATTTAATCTTTTTGATTCGAAATCAGTATGTGCCAGCTGACGCGCAGCGGTTTCGTGAAAAGATTTTAGATTTGCTTAATCGATTTGAACAACAAGCTAAAAAGTTGCAGTTTTCAGCAGATGATATTCATGATGCTAAATATGCATTTTGTGCATTGATTGATGAAACAATCGTGACCCAACAAGACCCAAGCTATTTTAATTTGCAAAATGCTTGGTTGATTAGTCCGTTGCAATTGAGCTTATTTGGTTCTCAATTGGCGGGTTATCAGTTCTTCGAAATATTAGAACAGCTGAGAAGCCGTGGAAAAGATCGTTTAGCTGCTCTTGAAGTATTCCATTACTGTCTATTATTAGGTTTTCAGGGTAAATATCGAATTGAGTCTATCGAAAGCTTAAATCATTTGGTTGCGCGAGTAGGTGACGAAATTGATTATTTAAAAGGTAAAAAAGTTGCTTTTTCGCCGTTCTCGGCAATTCCTGATCAGATACGAAATATTATTCATCGCGAATTACCTTTTTTCTGGATTTTGATTTTCTTATTGATTTTTGCATTGCTTACCTTCGCGGGTCTAAGATTTATGTTGAACAATCAAAATGATAAAGCATTATCTACTTATCAAAATGTGATTTCTGCCCCACAAGAGCAGGCACATATTACAATTTATTTACCTTGATGATGGAACGAAATGGCTCAGGAAAAACCAACTTCTATTCGAGTTTTGCAATCGAATAAAAAAAAGTCGAGATCACCAGTAAACTATATCATCATTGGTATTATTGCCGGGGTGTTTGTAAGCATCTCACTGTTCCTGTTCTTGTCTCAACCGTATTCGTCAGATCCTACCACTGTTGAGAGTAAGTCAAATCAAGATCAGGAACGTGATCCAGTATTGATGACGAATTCTTCTACGCATGGACAAGTTACAGTTGATCAGCAAGAGCAAGCTGATCCAATGAGCCATGATGGTTTTGAGCAACCTAAAGAAAATGAACTGAGTGGTATTTTTAAACCTGCTCCTCATAAAAATGCGGCTCCAACTCAGCAACGTGTTTCACCTTTTGATGCACAGTTAACAGGTGAACGGGTAGCACCTAAGCAACAAGTTGTGGCTAAACCCACTCAACCAATACAACCAGCTCAGCAAAAACCTATCGCTCAACCTAAGGTAGTTCAAGCTAAACCTGCTGAAGCTAAGAAAGTTCCAGTTGAGCCAGAGGCTGAGGCGGAAACACCGAAAGCATCGGTTGATATCAAAGTGACTCGCAGTCCATTTGCGGTGAATTAGTAAATTCATGATGATTTTTCTAATTTTCTTTTGTTTTGCCTGCCTTGCTATAGGGCTGGCATTTTTAATGTCTTACGAACTCAGAAGTAAAGGTAGAACATTTGTTTTATCGTTATTACCTCAGGGACGTCGGCAACTAAATCAGGTCAGGCAATTTGCCCAGACCATGAATCAGGCAGCTGCACCTGAAAAATTACAATCTCATTGGCATTTGCAACAATGGTGGATTGTAATTGCAGGATTTTTTTTATTTGCCAGCATTTTAGTTTTTGCCTTTACTCGTCCGATTAGTTCAACTCGGATTGAAGCCGAATACTTAAAAAAAACTGATCCGCAAATTTACGCATTATTAAATGGAGAAATCTTATCACCACCACCTGAAGTGGATGAAGGTCTGATTGAAGCGGCAATTGTTGAAGCGACTCAATTAGAACAACAATATGCTTCTCAAGACAGTGGTGCAATTAATTCTTCACCTATTGATAAAGCAAGTTTCGATGGTCGTGCAATTTTAGATACCAATATGGTCAATCGTAAGTGGGACAAAATGAACCCACGCTATAAGCAGCGTTTGCTTATGGTCTTTAAAATTATGAAAGAGCAATATGGTTATGAGTTAGTCTTGCTTGAAGGTTATCGCAGTCCAGGGCGCCAAAATATGTTGGCAGGCAACCCGAATACAACCAAGGCAAAAGGTTATCAGAGCTACCATCAATTTGGTTTAGCAGCAGATGTAGCATTTAAACGAAATGGTAAAGTGGTTATTTCTGAACGTGATCCATGGGCTATGCAGGGGTATCGTCTGTATGGGCAAGTTGCAGAGTCCGTTGGACTGACATGGGGTGGACGCTGGAAATCTATACAAGACTATGGTCATACCGAGTATAGAATGCCTGGTTTGAAGAAAACTCAGGAAATGGCGGAAAAATTGATTGCTGAAAGCTTAAATGAAATAAGTTAAAAGCTTAAGAGAGCGATTCGAAACGATCCTGCAATACAGTAGTCATCTTATCAGCAAGCTGGGAGAGCCTGTAAATTATTTTGTGTAAGTTCCATTTTTTATAAATGATCTTTTAATCGATCATCGAACTGAATCGTAAACCAATTCATTGCTAAACGCCAATTTTGAATTGGCATCGTCCATTTCTTCGCAGCATTTGATGTTGCTAAGTAAATGACCTTCTTTACTGAGTCATCAGATGAAAAGATTTTCCTTTTCTTCGTTGAATGGCGTATTACGCTATTCAACGACTCAATCGCATTTGTTGTATAAATAGCATGACGTATTTCGGCTGGATAGCTAAAGATCGTTCGGATATTTTCCCAATTGGCCCGCCAGGATTCTCCAATTTTGGGATACTGGTGATTCCATTGATCACAGAAGATGTCTAGGGACTTTAAAGCATTTTCCTCTGTACTTGCCTGATAAATCGCTTTCAGACCCGACGTAACAGCCTTGTAGTCTTTCCAGCTTACAAATCTCAGGCTATTGCGTACAACATGCACAATACACAGTTGAATATCAGTATGAGGGTAAACAGAGGCTATCGCGTCAGGAAAGCCTTTTAATCCATCTACACAGGCAACAAGAATGTCCTGTACTCCTCGATTTTTTAGCTCTGTCATGACTGACAGCCAGAATTTGGCACCTTCTGTCTGAGCAATCCACATACCCAGTAATTCTTTTTGCCCATCCATATTGATGCCTAAAGCAAGGTATACGGACTTGTTAATCACATTGGAGTGCTGACGGACTTTGACAACAATACAGTCAAGATAGACAACAGGATAAAGGCTATCTAAGGCTCTATTTTGCCACTCAGTCACTTGCTCAATCACAGCATCGGTAACTTTGCTGATGAGAGATGCTGACACATCGGCATCGTACATTTCTTTGAAGAAGGCTACAATTTCCCTATTAGTCATTCCTTTTGCATACAGTGAGAGGATTTGGTCATCCATACTGGTGATGCGTGTTTGGTGCTTTTTGATAATTTGTGGCTCAAATGAACCTTCTCGATCACGGGGAATATCTAAAGCCAGTTGTCCATCTTGAGTTGTAATGGTTTTAGAACTAAACCCATTACGGCTATTTGAGCCTTTCTTGGGCTGATGCTTTTCATAACCGAGATGGTCTGAAAGTTCAGTATTGAGTGCAGTTTCAATCATGAATTTTTTAAAGACTGCTGTCATTTGGTTTAAGTCTTCTGGTGTTTTTAGACCTTTAGCCAATTCGGCAGCCATACTTTTGATTGTTGCTTCATCCATGTGAAGTACCTTTTGTAATTATCCTCTGAAGGATAAATGAAAATTAAGTACTTACACAAAATTTAGAACAGTCCCAGCTGGGAAATCAACCCAGCTTTTTCCCATGTGTAAATTGAAACTACCATAGGTGAAGCTTCACCTAACGATCTATATTTACGTACACGACGACCTTTAGTGGTACTTACAGGAAGTAAAGATATTCCCAAACCTGTTTCGACACTGACTAAAACACTTTCTAAACTACTGCCTGTAAAAGCAATATACCAACGTTTCCGTTCTCGCTCTAAGGTTTCAAACATTTCGTCTCGATAAAGTCCACCTTGGGGAAAAGTTACTAAACGAATGGGATCGGTTATGGATGTAATCGTATTTTCACTTTCAAACCAAGCCATTTCTTCAGGAAAAGATGCATAGCAATCAGCACTGGCAGCAGGCTCTTTCACGATAACAATATCCAGTTCACCATTTCGGTAACGCTCTGTTAGGTTACGGCTTAGACCAGAAGTAACATCTAAGCGAATAGACCGATGGGCTTGCGCGAACATGCCAAAAATTTCTGCCATAACAGTACTCATCATATCTTCTGGTAAGCCAATCCGAATAGGAATACTACCTGCTGGATCTTTTAAAACAGCTTCTGCTTCTTGTTGAAGTGTCAAAATTCTTTGAGCATAACCAATTAAATATTCACCTGAGGCAGTCAATTGTAAAGGTCGTGATGTACGATCAATGAGAGTATGACCAACAGATTCTTCAAGACGTGCCAATTGCTGACTAATCGTTGATTGTGTCAGATGTAACTTATCAGCAGCGATGGTAAAACTGCCACTTTCAAAAATAGTCACGAATGCACGAAGAAGACGAGGGTCAAACATAAGAATTATCACCAACAATGCAAAAAGCACAATAAATAAGTATTTATAATCTTAATACAATCGATTAAATAATTTAATTTCCAAATACTTTTAAGCACATTTATTCTAGTTCCAAATTGTTCTGCTCTTAAAGCTTACTTAGAGTTTTTCATACCTAAGTTTCTTATCTAGATAATTGGATCATTGCTACAGCATGTACATTCAAGTGAATACTGTGAAATTGAAAGTTACTTCTTTTAGTCGGCGCAAAGTGGGTTGAGGATAAATGATGAAAGAAAATCAAATGTTTTTACGCCAAGCGTTAGAACTTGCTTATCACAATGTTGAAAAAGGCGGCAGACCATTTGGAGCAGTAATTGTAAAAGATGGGAAAGTAATTGCTTCTGGCGTAAATCAGATTTTAACAACCAATGACCCGACGGCTCATGCTGAATTACTTGCAATTCGTGCAGCTAGCCAAGTTCTAGGAACTGCAAATTTAGAAGGTTGTTCTGTGTTTGCAAGTGGGCATCCATGTCCTATGTGTATGGCCGCAATGCGTTTAGCAGGTATAAAAACAGTTCATTATGCTTATTCTAATGAAGACGGAAAACCTTTTGGTTTATCTACAACTGAAATATATGCTGATCTTGCAAAACCCTTTGCTGAGCAGTCTATGAAAATTGAATATGTACCTGTTCGATTTGAAGGCCGTACCGATCTTTACGTACTGTGGAAGAATTATCAAAGCAATCAGTCAGGCCTAAAGTAATGAATCAGTCTGGAGCTTCTTTTGCTCGATCCATGCTTATCGTTACAGTCGCCTTGGTTGGACTCAATTTAAGACCTTTTATGACAAGCATTGGTCCATTAGTCTCCAGTATCCGAGCAGGCACTGGGTTGAGTCTACAAGGAATAGCTTTACTCACTTTATTGCCGATGATGTTAATGGGAGTCATTGCATTTATTGGTCCAATCGTACAAAGCATAGTTGGCGAGCGCAGAGTTGTTTTGGGTGCTTTACTGACTATTTGTATTGGATGTGGCCTTAGATTTTTATTTCCTACAGCTGAGGGTTTAATTATCAGTGCGGTTGTGATCGGTTTAGGCGTCGCGCTGATACAAGCAGCTTTTCCAGGCATTATCAAAAGAGAGTTTAGTCAACATATTGGACCGATGATGGGACTTTATTCCGCTATGCTTATGGGGGGCGGTGCATTAGGCGCATGGTTAGCGCCTGTGGTCTCAAATATAATGGGTTTATGGCCTGTGGGATTGGCTTTCTTTGCTCTACCAGCTGTATTGGCATTAATCTCAACATTTATTTTTTTACCCTCTATCGTAAGTTTGAATGTATCTGCAGCACCTGTAAAGACGTTGCTTAAGAAACCTAGAACATGGTTATTAATGCTGTGTTTTGGGCTTGTTAATGGTGGTTATTCTTCGGTTGTTGCTTGGTTAGCACCGTCTTTTCAAGATCATGGTTGGAGTAGTGGACAAAGTGGAAAATTGCTCGCTTTACTTGCTTTAAGCCAAGCAGCATCGGCACTGATTTTGCCTATTTTAGCTAGACAATATAAAGATCGCCGTCCATGGCTATGGTTTACTCTATTCATGCAATTTGCTGGTTTTTCTGGACTTGCATTTGTGCCCGAGTTTGCATCTATTTTATGGGCAATTTGTTTAGGGGTTGGCTTGGGAGGCTGTTTTGCTCTAACACTTATTGTTGCACTTGACCATTTTGAAGAACCTAGCAATGCAGGAGCTTTATCTGCACTTATGCAAGGGGGTGGTTTTTTACTTGCGGCTATACCACCTTGGCTAGTCGCAGCATTACACGACTTTACAGGGACTTATAAAGCGGGATGGATTTTTCATCTATGTAGTGTGATACTGGTGATAGTTTTAGTGATAAGACTAGCACCTAAAAGTTATCGCAAAATTCGCCTATAAATTTTTATGTGAGTAGAGAATATTACATATCTAAAGAAATACGATTTAGTTGCAAAGAAGATTAAAGAATAGTGATAGGATGATTCTGAAATTTTTAGATTTGAAATGAATAAAACAATATTTGATTTTTATGACATCTACTTTGAAAAAAATTGCCTTACTTAAACAAGGCTTAGGAAAAAATAGTCCATTTGCGACAGGAGTAGATGGAACCTTACAGGCGATTGAACATTTAGGATATGTGCAGATTGATACCATCTCTGTGGTTGAGCGTGCTCATCACCATATATTATGGAACCGAGTGCGTGACTATGAGTTAAGCCATTTAAATAGTTTGGTTCGCGAACGTCAGATTTTCGAATATTGGTATCATGCGGCGTCTTATCTTCCTATGAAAGATTATCGCTATGCTTTACCTGCCATGATGTCGGTTAAGAAAGGGGAAAGCCGTTATTTCAATAGAGGTGATCAACACCTGATGAATGAAATATTGGCGCGTGTTCGTGCTGAAGGTAAAATTCGATTACGTGATATTGACAAGAAAAATAAAAAAAGTTTAGGGAATTGGTGGAATACAGGTCCGGGACGCCGTGCTTTTGAGCAGTTATATATGCAAGGCGATCTGATGATTTGTGAGCGTAACGGTATGGAAAAAGTTTATGATTTGACAGAGCGTTGCTTGCCTGAAAATATTGATTTAACAATGCCTACGCTTTACGAATATGCGCAGTATTTATTTACTAATACGCTTCGAGCACATGGGGCATTTACATGGAAACAATTAGTTCATTTAAAGAAAAATGATTTAAAAGATGCTATGCGTGTTGTGCTCAAAGAGCAGGTTGATGCTGGTATTGTATCAGCGGTTAAAGTTGCTGACGGTCAAACCCTATATGTAGATGTAGCAGCAATAGAGCAAAAAGTGGATAGTGAATTTGGTTTAAAAATACTTTCACCATTTGATAACTCGCTTATTCATCGTGACCGCTTAACTTCTTTATTCGAATTTGATTATCGGATCGAATGCTATGTACCAGCAGCCAAACGGGTATTTGGATATTTCTGTTTACCTATTCTCTATCAAGATGAGTTGGTCGGCCGAATTGACTGTAAAGCGCATCGGAGTGTGAAAGAGTTAGAGGTAATTAGCTTACATTTAGAAAAAACAGTGAAAGATAAAGAGCATTTCTTTTTCGAGTTAGAGCAAGAACTCAAACTTTTCGCAGCATTTAACCAATGTTTAACTGTTAATGATAAAGTAAGTAAGTTTATTCGCAGCAAGAATTAAATAAACATTATTCTAGGTTTAAAAATAAAACACCAAAAGAATTAAGGCTTTTGGTGTTTTTACTTGTTAGGTTAAAGACATACGATATTGAATAATGCCGGGCTTTTGTGCAATCCAGTCGTAGAGTTTTTGTGCTTTTTGATTGCTTTCTTGAGTATGCCAATATAAACGTTCACAGCTATGTTGGGTGGCTTGCTTCTGGACATACTCAATAAGTTGTTTACCAATGTGTCGTCCACGAACTTCAGGTGATACATACAGATCTTCTAAATAACAGTAGTTATTTTCTGCCCAAGTAGACCGATGAAACATATAAGTGACAAAACCTAAGATACCTTGTTTATTTTTGGCAACAGCACAATAAATGGGTTCTTTTTCATCGAAAAAACGATCCCAAGTCATTTTTGTGATATGGAGGGGTAAATTGACCTGATAGAAATTTTGATAGGCAACCCAATATTCTAACCATTGAGTATAGTCTTGTTGTTGAACTGGCGAGACTTTGATTATTTCATTTTGAATCATAATTACACTTCATTCTGACTGATTGATGAAATTATATGTTGGATATAAATAGTTTATAGAAACATTAAAGTATTAAAAACTAACACAATAAATCTAATGAGAAAAGAAATTGCTTATTTTTATGACTTTTTAAAATAAAAAAATTTTATTAATATTATTTTAAGCTAACTTAATTATTATAAAAACATCAAAGCTCGTCTAAGTACACCTTTTAGCCACATTCTCCAGATGTGGCTCTTTTTATTTAAGGTTAAAAATTTAGAAAATGAAATAAATATAATTAACTTATTTATTTTTAAATAGCTAGAGAGATTTTTAATCTTCTTCCATAGCATTACTATAAAACTTAACACCAAGTTTAATACGATCTCGGCCATTACTCATACGCCAGCGATTTGTATCACGTAAAGAATAGACACAACCACAATATTCTTGCTGATAGAATTCTTCACGCTTACTAATTTCAATCATACGGCTAGAGCCACCATTTTTTCGCCAGTTGTAGTCCCAGTACTGGATTTCTGGATAGTGTGAAGCAGCGCGAATCCCGCAATCGTTGATTTGTGCCATATTTTTCCATCTTGAAATGCCTAAAGAACTACTGATTAAGCTAAAACCATGTTCATAAGCGTATAAAGCAGTACGCTCAAAGCGCATATCAAAACACATGGTACATCGGATACCACGTTCAGGTTCATTTTCCATTCCTTTAGCACGAGCAAACCAATTGTCTGTGTCATAATCTGCATCAATAAACGGAATATTATGTTTCTCTGCGAATCGAATATTTTCGTCTTTACGAATGAGATATTCTTTCACTGGATGGATATTAGGATTATAAAAGAATATAGAAAAGTCTATATTGGACTCAATTAATGCTTCCATGACTTCTCCAGAACAGGGAGCACAACATGAATGAAGTAATAATTTATTATGTCCTAAAGGAAGTTCAAGTTTTTGTCTCTGAGTAGTCATAAGGAAAAAATCAAGATATATTTCTATATATTCTAAGTTTTTTAAATAAATATAGGAGTGAATTTTTTTCAATTCAAGATGAAAAATATTTAATTATTGATTTTAATATAGTTCTTAAAAAATAATTTAAATTATTTTTTATTTTATATAATAATATAAATATTATGTTTATGTAATTTTATAAGTATTAAGTTTGATTTTAAAATATTTGATCTAATTGAAAATGATAATTATTTTATATTCTGTTAACTATTTGTCTTTTATATATTTATTTTTTATAATTTGACAGCCAATTAGTGTGATAAACGTCACAAATAAGTATTATTTTTTAATTTTAAATATTTTTTTAGATTTATATTTTTATTAAATTAGACCTCTTGCGAAAGTAAAAACCACCTCAATCTAAATTTCATGAGATATCAGAAATTAAATCGTTTTTCAGATTCTGAATTCCAGCGCTTGGTTGGTGTACCTCGACCAGTTTTTAGTGAAATGATCGAAGTTTTAAAAGAAGTAGAATCACTTAAAAAGAAATCTGGGCGTCCTCATACTTTAGCTATAGAGGATCAATTATTATTAACACTCAATTACTTACGGAATTACAGCACTCAATTGGAGTTGGCTGCAAATTACCATATCGCTGAAAGTAATGTGAATCGAACCATTAAAAAGGTTGAAGATGCATTGATGAAATCAAGACGGTTTACTCTGCCAAAACGAAGCATTACCACAGCAGACGAACAGTTTAACTGGGTCATTATTGATGCGACAGAATGTTCAATAGAACGTCCGAAAAAAAAATCAGAGTAAGTTCTACAGTGGTAAAAAGAAGAAACATACGCTAAAAGCACAAGTGATCTATCATCCGAACAGCAAACAAATCATAGGGCTAGATATATCGAATGGCAGTCAGCATGACATTAAATTGGCAAGAAGAACGGTTAAAAAATTCAAACATTGTAAATATGTTATGACCGATTTAGGGTACTACGGATTAGAGCAAGATGGCTTTAAATTATTGATGCCAATAAAGAAAAAGAAGAATTTACCCTTATTTGATGTTGAGAAAAAGTACAATAAAATGATTGGAAAAATACGAGTTGTGATCGAACATATTAATAGTCAATTGAAAACATTTAGAATATTAAGTGAACGCTATCGAAATAGACGGAAAAGATTCGGTTTACGCATTAACTTAATCGCTGCACTGGTAAATCGGATGAACTTGCAATAACGACTTTCGCAAGAGGTCTATTTATACTAAAACAGTTATTCTATTTTTTAATTTGAGTATGTGATATTTTAAGATATGGACGATTGGCAATGTAAGTATTGTAATGGTTACATTATGGTTAATCATTCAAATATAGAGGTAGGGGAAAAAGTTTACTTTTTGGTATATAAATTTGATGCAAAAAATGAAAGAAAAAAGCTATATAAAAAAGAAACAGTGATTGCACGCTGTGATAATATTTTACATATTGAATCGAGAAAAAAGACATATAAAATAGAAGAAGCTAAAGTCTATCCACTCGGCGCACCTATGCCATTTGTTTACAATATGTTTTGGGTTTGTGGCTGTGAAAATAGACCATAGTATTTTGTTTTATATGGCCTGACCTGAAGTATTAATTTAAACAAGTTGATTGTTTTTTGTTCATTTTTGGATATATATTCTTAATTCATTCTAGTAGTTTAAAATTTAGATAAATATTCTAAATGCTTGAACTGTTAAAATTAAATTTCTTATTTGACAAAATTTAAGCATCCTTTTATAAAACCTCAACTAAAGTTGTGATTAATAGAAATGACTGAAACGAATCAAAGCCGTTTGTTGACTGTAGGTGAAGTTGCAAAACGCAGTGGTGTTGCAGTTTCAACGCTTCATTTTTACGAGTCTAAAGGTTTAATTAAAAGTATAAGAACCAATGGTAATCAACGTCGTTTTACTTTAGTGGTGTTGCGTTACATTGCGATCATTAAAATTGCCCAAAAAGTTGGGATTCCCTTAGATGAAATTAAACAAGCTTTAAGTAAGTATCCGATGGGATCTAAATTAACTGCACAGCAATGGAAAGAGTTATCTCTTGATTGGCGGAAAAGTTTGGATGATCGTATTCAAAAACTTACGCGACTTAGAGATGAAATGGATTGGTGTATAGGTTGTGGGTGCTTGTCATTAGAGCAATGTCCACTAAGAAATCCAAATGATGTATTGGGACAAGAAGGTGTTGGGGCACGTATTTTAGAAAGATCATAGCGCATAAATTTGTTGATTGATTCTATTGCTAATAATGTACCGCTTGGAATAATTAATTATTTTGTAAGTTACTCTCTATGAAGGTTTTTTATTGTAAACAGTTTATATAAAACATGAATTTTTTTGATATCTTTATTTTTTTTAGTAAGAAGTAAAATTTATGAAAAAAACTATCTTTCTTGGATTAGCGCTTGTTTCGTTAACGGCTTGTTCAGCAGTACAGCATAAAGAATTAACTCCACCAAAAATTGGTTCACCAAATCCGGCAAGTCAATATTGTGTTGAACAAGGCGGAAAATTAGAAATTAGAAATGAAACAAATGGTCAGGTTGGATATTGTCATCTGCCAAATGGTCAAGTGGTCGAAGAGTGGAAGTTATTCCGTGATAACCAAGCTAACTGCGTAGCAGAAGAAGCTCAAAAATTAGTAGGGCAATCTGGCTTAACTGATGACCAAATTAAGCAAAAAACGAAGTCAGAAATTGTACGTAAAGTAGCTCCTGGTCAGCCAATGACGATGGATTACCGTTCAAACCGAGTAACTGTTACTATTGATCCAGCAACTCAAAAAATTACCAACGCGAACTGCGGTTAATTTTTTAACTAAAAATTGATAGAAGACTGAATAAGAAAGCCTGTCAAAAGATGGGCTTTTATTTTTTTAGTTTAAGAAGAATGGAAGAGAGGATATTGTTTTTCGCTATGCTTATGAACCTGATATAGCAGTTTTTATCTATTACGAAAAAAAGCCCCTAGCGGACTAGAGGCAGAAAAACTTCAGATGCAGGTAACAGGTGAATTATGCATCTGAGTTAAGTAGGTTGTATCAAACCATGTAAAGCACTTTACCAGTAAAAATGAGTAAAAATATGGAAGTGCGACTAATGGCTAATATGTGCTGTTTGTTATTTATACAAATTGATGTACTAAATTAATTTAAGAATTTTTCAAAACGTCTACGACAAAATTAAAAGCTTCAAAATCTGTGATTGTGTAGCAATTAGTTTAGAGAGAAGATTCAACCGTTGTCTTTTTATGCGACTACCCAATAGTTATTCGTGATTTGTACTTGGCTTAATGATAATTTTAGAGCTATCCGAAAGGACACAATAATGACGAACATACGAATAATAATGAATCGAAGGTAGGACTACGTGTTTATTAGTGTATTTGATCTTTTTAAAATTGGCATCGGCCCATCTAGCTCCCATACAGTTGGACCAATGCGTGCGGCATACAGTTTTGTGGATGATTTATTGAAGCAAAACGATTTACAAGCAACAGCTAGAGTTCAGGTGAAGTTATACGGTTCGCTGTCGGCAACCGGTGTCGGTCATGCGACAGATAAGGCTGTTCTGTTAGGTTTAATGGGTTTTGACCCTGAACATATCGATACCCAAGTAAGTACAAGCTTGATTGAAGATGTTCTTGAAAATAAAACAATCCAGCTTAATCGGCAAAAGAGTATTTCTTTTGACTATAAGCATGATGTGCTTTTTTTAGATGAATCTTTGCCTTATCACCCCAATGCAATGGAATTGATTGCGTATAACGAGGCTCAAGAAATTTTATATGCAGAAACTTACTATTCAGTAGGTGGTGGCTTTATTGTTAGCCAAAGACAATTAACACATACCCAAACTGAAACTAACGATGTTAAGGTTCCATATCCATTTCACAGTGCGGCTGAACTTTTAAACTTATGTAAGACTCATCATTTATCAGTGAGCGAGTTAATGCTTGAAAATGAAAAAAGCTGGCGTAGTGAAACTGAGATTCGCAGCAAGATTATGGAAATCTGGAAAGTGATGCAGCAGTGCATTCACAACGGATTAATTAATGAAGGAATATTACCGGGCGGATTAAACGTAAAACGTCGGGCCAAGAAAATTCACGATAAGTTATTAAATAAGAAAAACTCAAACCTGATTGTGACGACTTTTCATGCGATGGAATGGGTCAATTTATTTGCCTTAGCGGTAAATGAAGAAAATGCTGCTGGCGGTCGAGTAGTGACGGCACCTACAAATGGGGCCGCAGGAATTATTCCGGCAGTTTTATATTACTACGTGACTTTCTCTAAAGACTTTTCCGAAGATAAAGTGGTTCGTTTCTTTTTAAGTGCGGCAGCCGTTGGCATTTTATGTAAACTCAATGCTTCTATTTCTGGTGCAGAAGTAGGGTGTCAGGGCGAAGTCGGCTCGGCGTGTGCGATGGCTTCGGCAGGTTTAGCCGAGATTTTAGGTGCATCACCTGAGCAAGTGGAACATGCGGCTGAAATTGGGCTTGAACATAACTTGGGTTTAACGTGTGACCCGATTGGTGGTTTGGTTCAGGTGCCTTGCATTGAACGAAATGCAATTGCAGCTGTAAAAGCCATTAATGCAGCCCAAATGGCACTTCATGATGATGATGATGAACACTTTGTCACCCTAGATAAAGTGATTCAGACCATGAAAGAAACAGGCAAAGATATGTCTGAGAAATATAAAGAGACTTCAAAAGGTGGCCTCGCTGTTAACGCCATTGAGTGCTAAAAAAATGAGATGGGGACGAGGTGACCCCATCTCATTTTAAACATTAAGCCTCGCGAGCAACTAAAGTTAAAATGTCGTAAGTTGCGACAAGTTCACCGCGTTGGTTTTTGACTTTAATATCCCATACCACAACACCATGCGCAGGCTGAGAAGGGTCTTTTTGTGGTTTAGGTGTTTTTTGTTTACAGGTGAGTTCAACCTGAATCGAGTCACCAATTTTAACCGGTTCAACAAAACGTAAGTTGTCCATACCATAATTGGCAATCACAGGACCTTGTGCTGCATCTACAAATAGACCTGCTGCAGCAGACACAATGAAGTAACCATGTGCAACGCGTTCACCAAAGAAAGACTCCGCCGCTGCGATTTTATCAGTATGTGCATAGAAGTAGTCACCGCTTAAACACGCGAAATTGACAATATCTGCTTCGGTGACTGTACGGCGCGCTGTTAATAAACGTTCACCAATCACTAATTCATCAAAAGACTTTTTAAATGGATGTACGCGGTCTTCGTTAACTTTCGAGCCAGCAGTCCATGAGTGAGTAATTTGCGTCAAACTGTTTGGAGAACCCTGAATTGCAGTGCGCTGCATATAGTGTTTAACTGCACGAATACCACCTAATTCTTCACCGCCACCTGCACGGCCAGGGCCACCGTGTACTAAATGTGGAAGTGGTGAACCATGTCCTGTACTTTCTTTTGCAGACTCTGAATCGAGTACATGCACACGGCCATGCCAAGGCGCGATTTTTTGAATAATCTGCTCAATATTCTCATCATTATTTTTAACGACAGAAGCCACTAGGCTACCTTCACCACGTGAAACAAGATCAGCTAGTTCTTCAATGTTTTGATATGGCATGAGTGTACATACCGGACCGAACGCTTCCGTGGTATGAACATTCGTCGCTTGTAAAGGCTGTTCGCAAAGCAATAAAGTTGGAGCGAAAAAAGCACCTTTTTCAGGATGATCTGCATTAAATGTAAAGCTATCGTTGCCACCAAAAACAATTTTTGCGTCTTTGCTGAGTTCGGCAACTTTTTCTGCAACGTCATGTTTTTGTTTAATGCTCGCTAAAGCACCCATGGTGGTTTCTTCTTTTTGAGGGTCGCCCACCACAACTTTAGCAAGTTTGGCAGTCAGCTTCTCTTGTACAGTCGCTAACAAATTTTCAGGAACAAATGCACGACGAATCGCAGTACATTTTTGACCTGCTTTGGTGGTCATTTCACGAAAGACTTCACGCACAAATAAATCGATAGTTTCTTCATTTGCCTCAGGGCTTAAAATTGCACTGTTTACCGAGTCGGCTTCCATGCTAAATGGAATTGAATATTTATTGAGGTGAGGGTGATTACGTAATTTTTGGCCTGTGTAAGCCGAACCTGTAAACGTAACGCAGTCTTGTGGGCCTAACTGTTCTAACAGGTCATAAGTCTGACCGCAAATGAGTTGTAGCGAACCTTTTGGTAATACATGTGCTTCTTCAATCGCTTTTACAACTGCTTGAGTTAATTGGGCACCGTCGGTTGCAGGCTTAACAATACATGGAACACCAGCAAGTAACGTCGGTGCAATCTTTTCAAGCATTCCCCAAATTGGAAAGTTAAATGCGTTGATGTGAACGGCAACACCTGCTTTAGGACTTAAAATGTGCTTAGCACCGAAAGTTCCATTTTTAGATAATTGAATCCAGCTGTCTTCGGTAATAATTTTTTCGTCATTGAGTTCACGACGAACCAGACTTGAATAAGCAAATAATGTCTGGATACCGCCTTCAATATCAATCCACGCATCTTTACGAGTTGCGCCTGTTGCATACGCAAGTTTGTAAAACTCTTCCTTACGTTCAAGTAAATATTGGGCAATTTGTTTTAAAGCATTAGCGCGTTGATGAAACGTCCAGTTAGCCAGTTCTGAACCATTCTGTTTGGCATACTGAACAACACGTTTCATATCTATGCCATGACTACTTACGGCATAAATCGATTCACCTGTAATGGCATGATAAACGGTACGTAATTCTTCGTCAGACGAATGCCATGTTCCATAGACATAAGAAGCAAGATGAGGCAGTTGATGCTCAGACTGCTGAAAATCTGTGTCAGTTGAGGTTCCTTCTAGGTGTGCTTGTTCAAGCATGACCAAACTCCTTTTTTATTTGATACATCAATTATAAAAATTGCAAAAATATGATTCATAATTTCAGATTAATTTGTATAAAAGTCAACTTTATTTTGATTTTTAAAAGTAAAAAAGTTTTTTACATTTAACTTAATTTTATTAATTTCAATAGTTTGAATTGTTTTATTGTTGTGAATTTAATTTGATACTAAAAAATTAGTTGACTTTGTTTTTTGTGTATCGAAAAATAGATTTAAGGGTGATACCTACAGGGAATGAAAGAATGGAAAACAATTACCAGAAATTTGAACAAAATATTGCCAATGAAATTACGATCGAGGCTAAGGATCAAATGCCTGATGCCTACCGCAAAACATTGATTCGTCAAATCGGGCAACATGGCCATTCTGAAATTGTAGGTATGTTGCCTGAAGGAAACTGGATTACGCGTGCGCCGACTTTAAAACGTAAAGCGGTTTTGCTCGCGAAAGTACAAGATGAAGCGGGTCATGGTTTATATCTGTATAGCGCGGCAGAAACCTTAGGTGCTGACCGTGATGACATGATGGAAAAGTTGATTAATGGGAAAATGAAATACTCATCAATCTTTAACTATCCAACTTTGACTTGGGCAGATGTCGCTGCAATTGGTTGGCTTGTCGATGGGGCAGCCATTGTGAACCAGGTTGCGCTTTGCCGTACTTCGTATGGGCCATATGCACGTGCGATGGTACGTATTTGTAAAGAAGAAAGTTTCCACCAACGCCAAGGTTTTGAAGCCATGATGGCTTTGGCAAACGGTACACCGGAACAAAAACAGATGGCACAAGATGCGGTAAATCGTTATTGGTGGCCAGCACTCATGATGTTTGGTCCAAGTGATGAACACTCTCCAAACAGCGCACAAAGCATGGCGTGGAAAATCAAACGTTTTAGTAACGATGAGTTACGTCAAAAGTTTGTCGATAACACCGTACCACAAGTGTTGCAACTTGGCTTGGAAGTACCAGACCCAGATTTAAAGTTCAATGAAGAAACTGGTCACTACGAGTTTGGCGAGATTGACTGGCATGAATTTAATGAAGTGATTGCCGGACGTGGACCATGTAATCACGAGCGTATCGAAGCACGCCGTAAAGCATGGGAAAACGGCAAATGGGTTCGTGATGCAGCAGTGGTCTATGCGAAAAAACAGCAGCTTGAAGCGAACAAAGTGGCTTAACAAGATTTATGGAAAAATTTGAGGAAATAAAAATGGAAGATAAAAACAACTGGTCGCTCTACGAAGTATTTGTACGTAGTAAACAAGGCTTAAGCCACCGTCATGTAGGCAGCTTAAGAGCACCTGATGATGAAATCGCACTACAGCATGCCCGTGATGTTTACACGCGCCGTAATGAAGGAATTAGCATTTGGGTGGTTCGTTCAGAACTGATTAAGTCATCACAGCCAGATGAAAAAGCTGAATTTTTCGATCCTTCTTTAGACAAGGTTTATCGTCATCCGACTTTTTACCATATCCCAGACGGCATTGAGCACATGTAAGGGGAATGGCAAATGAATCATTCAGTTTTATCTAAATTCTTATTACATATTGGTGATAGTCAACTGGTTTTATCTCAGCGTTTGGCTGAATGGTGCGGGCATGCACCTGAGCTAGAAATTGATATTGCCTTAGCAAATATCGGCTTGGACTTATTGGGTCAGGCAAGAAACTTTCTGACTTTGGCTGGTCAATACGATGAAGCTAAACGTGATGAAGACCAACTTGCGTATTTCCGTACTGAACGTGAGTTTTTAAACCTATTGTTGTGTGAACAACCGAATGGCGATTTTGCTCAAACGATTGTGCGCCAGTGGTTGATGGACCATTACCATTTTCATTTATTTACGGCTTTAGCGCAAAGCTCACTTCCTGAATTAAGTGCGCTTGCTGTGAAATCTTTAAAAGAAGTGAAGTATCACATCCGTTTTTCGACAAGCTGGATGGAACGTTTAAGTTTAAGCACAGATGAAGCACATCAACGTGTGCAAGACGGATTAAATAATTTATGGCGTTTTACCGCTGAATTATTTGAACTGAGTGCAGACGAACAAGCATTGGTTGCAGAAGGCGTGATTCCAGATTTTTCAAATGAAAAAGAACAATGGAACCAAACCATTGCAGATGAGCTTAAGCGCTTTGAATTAAATGTTGCTGTAAACGGTGCTTATCGCCGTGGTGCGAAACAAGGATTGCATACCGAGCATTTAGGTTATTTGTTGGCTGAAATGCAATGTATTCAAAGAACTTATCCGGGCATGACCTGGTAAGACAAGGAGGTGAGCCATGCAAATGATTCGTCATTGCATCGACCAATGTTGGGATGTTCTACAAACGGTAAGTGACCCTGAAATTCCGGTTTTATCGGTTGTCGATTTAGGCATGATCCGCGGTGTAGAGATTAACGATCAACAAGAAATTATTGTTCGTCTAACTCCGACATATAGCGGATGCCCAGCAACAGATATGCTTAAAGCACAAATTGTTGAGGCATTTACCGCAGAAGCTTTGACACCGGTCAAAGTCATGGTCGATTTATCAGAAGCATGGACCACGGACTGGATGTCTGAAGCAGGGAAAAAGAAACTGCAAGTTTATGGCATTGCACCACCTGAAGGGTTGGCGCATCAGTGTGGAACTCACGTTCATTTAAATGATGGTGTTGAGTGCCCACGTTGTAAAAGCCGACATACCCGACTGTTAACAGAGTTTAGTTCCACCGCCTGTAAAGCACTTTATAAATGTCAGGACTGTCTTGAGCCTTTTGATTACTTCAAATGTATTTAAGTCTTTAGATAAGGAAATCAGCCATGAGCCAATTTGTACCATTAAAAGTAAAAAGTATTACGCCGCAAACCGATCAGGCAATTTGTATTGCATTTGACGTTGTACCTGAACAACAAGAACAATTTCATTTTCAACCGGGGCAACATCTAACCATTCGCCATTTAACCGAAGCGGGTGAAATCCGCCGTTGTTATTCAATTTGTAGCTATGCGGGCAAAGAAGACATCAGTATTGCGGTTAAAAAGATTGATCAGGGTCAATTTTCAAACTGGGCAAATGACCATTTAAAAGTGGGCGATGTGCTTGAAGTGATGCCACCACAAGGCGTGTTTTTTCAAAAAGCAGCCAAGATGGGCGGACAAAACTATTTAGGCGTTGCTGCGGGTAGTGGTATCACGCCAATTTTATCAATTATTAAACAAGTTTTATTTGAACAACCTGAAGCTAATTTTACCTTGCTCTATGGCAATCGTTCATGGAAACAAACCATGTTTGCCGAGCAAATTATGGATTTGAAGGATCAGTTTAAAGAACGCTTTCAACTCATCAATATTTTTTCTCGTGAGTTCAACGATAGTGAGCTAATGAACGGTCGTATTGATGCAGAAAAGCTTAAACAGCTTTTTGATTTTGAAGTGCTTGAAACAAACTTTGACCATGTGTTTGCCTGCGGCCCAGACGAAATGATGAATGCCGTAGAAAATACTTTACCAAAATTTGGTATTGCCAAAGAGCGCATTCACACCGAACGTTTCCATACAGGACAAGCGCGTAAACGTAGTGTTGAAGCGGATGCAAACCGTAAAGAAGAAAAAGTAAACATCATTTTAGATGGCCGTGAACTGATTGTTTCTGTGGCTCAAGATGATGAAAGTATTCTTGATGCGGCTTTACGTGCAGGTGCCGACTTACCGTATGCATGTAAAGGGGGGGTGTGCGCGACCTGTCGCTGTAAGGTACTTTCAGGCGAAGTCGACATGTTCCTTAACTATAGTCTTGAAGAAGATGAAGTTGAAAAGGGCTATGTGCTGAGCTGCCAGACCTTACCAAAAGGCTCAAATGTTCGCTTGAGTTTTGATGAATAGAGGCTGTCATGCAAGAGTTGATCAAAGCCAGTACAGCTGCTGACGGTGTTTTGTTATTAACCTTAAACCGTCCGGAAAAAAGAAATGCTTTAAACAATGCAACATTGCAGTGTTTGTGCGAGTTGCTTGAAGAAGCTGAACATAATGCTCAAGTCAAAGCAGTGGTTTTAACGGGTAAGGCTCAGTGTTTTGCGGCTGGAGCAGATCTTAGTGAGCTAGCTGCAATGGACGCGGTGTCTTTGCAACTCGATATTCGCCCGAAGCTTTGGCAGAAAATTGATGCGTTTAGTAAGCCACTGATTAGTGCAGTCAATGGCTATGCCTTAGGCGCTGGGTTCGAGTTGGTTTTGCATTCAGATATGGTCGTTTGCGGTGAAAATGCTCGTTTTGCTTTACCTGAAATTACCTTAGGGATGTTGCCGGGTGCCGGCGGAACACAGCGTTTAGCTCGCTTGGTTGGACAACAACTCACCATGCGCTGGGCTATGACAGGGGAAATGATTTCGGCAAAACAGGCAGAGCAACATGGCATTTGCAGTCAAGTGGTGCCGACTGAATTAACCGTTGAATATGCGGTTCAACTGGCAGCCAAAATTGCCAAACAAGCGCCTTTAGCGATTCGTGTGATTAAACAATCAATTAAAAGTATTCATGAAACAACGTTAAGTCAGGGACTCAAGTTTGAACGTCAAAACTTTGTCTGGCTGGCGGCTACAAAAGATCGAAACGAAGGGATTAATGCTTTCTTTGAGAAAAGAAAGCCAGTGTTTAGAGGTGAGTGATGGACTATCAAAATATTATTGCTGAAGAAAAAAATGGTGTTGGCTACCTAACATTTAACCGCCCAAAAGCACTGAATAGCTTTAATGTTGATATGCACCGTGAAGTGGCTGAGGTTTTAAACCAATGGACCAAAAATCCGGATGTTCGCTGTGTGGTGATTAGTGGCGAAGGTCGCGGCTTTTGTGCAGGGCAAGATTTAGGTGATCGCGTAGTTGACCCAAACGCTGAAGCTCCAGATTTAGGATATTCCATTGAAACTTACTATAACCCGCTCATTAAAATGATTGTAAATATGCCAAAGCCTGTGATTTGCGCCGTAAATGGCGTGGCAGCAGGTGCAGGGGCAAATATTGCACTGGCGTGTGACTTGGTGATTGCAGCTAAATCGGCAAACTTCGTACAAGCATTTTGTCGCTTAGGTTTGGTTCCAGACTCTGCGGGTACATGGTTTTTACCACGTGCTGTAGGCCATGCACGTGCGATGGGATTGGCTTTGTTAGGTGACAAGCTCCCAGCAGAAACTGCAAAAGAATGGGGCATGATTTGGGATGTGGTTGAAGACGCTGAGCTTAAAGCAAAAGTGACTGAACTGGCGGAGCGTTTAGCGAAACAGCCTACTTTTGGTCTATCTCTCATTAAAAAAGCGATTCATCAATCAAGCAATAACACCTTTGATGAGCAAATGCTGTTAGAGCGAGATTTACAACGTATTGCGGGTCGTTCCGAAGATTATCGTGAAGGGGTACAAGCCTTTATGAATAAACGTGAACCAAATTTTAAAGGGCGCTAAGCATGACAGATTTAGACTTATCTCGTGCCCGAATTGCCGTCATTGGTTCTGGCACCATGGGCATCGGCATTGCCCAGTTAGCCATCGTTAATGGGCACTCGACCGTTTTATATGATCTGGACGCTCAAAAAGCGCAACAAGCCGTTCACGGCTTAGGGCAGACATTTAAAAAGCTGGTTGAAAAGAGCAAGCTCACACAACAGCAAGCGGATGAAGCTTTAGCGCGTTTAACGGTGGTCAATCAAATTGAAGCTTTAAGTGAGGCTGACTTAGTCATTGAAGCAGTGGTTGAGAAAAAAGAAGTTAAACAGTCTTTATTTAAGCAACTCGCTGAGATTTGTAGTGCGCAAACCATTTTTGCAAGCAATACATCTTCAATTTCGGTGACTGCAATTTCGGCGGGCATTGCTCACCCTGAGCGCATAGTGGGTTTACACTTTTTTAACCCTGCACCAGTTATGAAACTGGTTGAAATTGTACAAGGCTTAAAAACCCCAAACAGCTTATGTTTGGCTTTAAAAAACTTGATGTTGAATTGGAAAAAAATTCCGGTACTCACCAAGTCGACCCCTGGGTTTATTGTTAACCGAATTGCACGTCCGTTTTATGCAGAAGGCTTTAGAGCACTGCAAGAACAAGTCACTAGCTACGACCAGCTAGATTATGCTTTGAAGCAATGCGGCGGTTTTGCGATGGGGCCGTGTGAACTTACCGACCTCATTGGGCAAGATGTTAACTTTTCGGTGACGCAAAGCGTTTACCAAGAGTTTTTTTACGAGCCACGCTACCGTCCAAGCCTCATTCAAAAAGAATTAGTCGATGCAGGTGCTTGGGGCCGTAAATCAAAACAGGGCTTTTATACCTATAACGAAAAAAATCAGTACGAGACATTTCAGCCTCAAGCTGTGGTTGCCAAACCAATTGATGCCCATGTAGAGCTAAAAGGGACTTGGTCTCAGCTACCTGCTTTTTTAACGCGTTTAGGTTTAAAAAGCGGATCTGCGAGTGACGACAATATCCTTCAAATTGATGATATCGACTTGCGTTTAAGCCAAGGTGAGTCAGCCAATATTCATTACCTAAGCCGTAAAGTGGTTTTAATGGACTGGCATCATGATTTTGAGCACGCAGAGGCTTTAGTACTCAGTCATAACGAGCTTTGTGAAGCAAGTGATCTGGCTAAAGTTGAGGCTTACTTTGCACAGTTTGGTATGAGTGTGATGTGGATTAAAGACCATCCGGCACTGTTAACTTTACGCACCATCGCTTTACTCATTAATGAAGCCTGCGAAGCAAGTTTACATGGTGTTGCGAGTCTGGAAGATATTGATAATGCCATGAAATATGGAGTGAATTATCCTAAGGGTCCTTACCAGTGGTTGACACAAATGGGCGGTGCTTATGTGCTCCAAACCTTAAATAACTTATATGCACTGTATGGAGAGGAAAAATATCGCGCGAGTATCTACCTCAAGCAATATGTAGCAAAAACTCAAAACATTGCTACTCAATATTCACGTGATATGACCGAATTTGCATAATCAGGAGTCAACATGGAAGACGTTTTAATTTGTGATTTTATTCGTACCCCAATTGGACGATATGCAGGTGCCCTAAGTGCAGTACGTGCAGATGATTTAGCTGCATTGCCCATCAAATATTTAAAAGATAAACACCCGAACCTACCGTGGAATACGGTAGACGAAGTATTTTTAGGATGTGCTAACCAAGCAGGTGAAGACAACCGTAACGTTGCACGTATGGCAACACTGTTAGCAGGCTTACCTGATACAGTGCCAGCGATGACAGTCAATCGCCTGTGCGCCTCTGGCTTAGATGCAGTAGGCCTTGCAGCACGCTCAATTAAGGCAGGTGAAGCACAGTTTGTGTTGGCGGGTGGCGTTGAGTCAATGAGTCGTGCGCCATTTGTACAAGCTAAACCAACAGAAGCGTTTAGCCGTACACCTGAAATTTATGACACCACCATTGGCTGGCGCTTTGTAAATAAGCAACTCAAAGCGCAATACGGCACAGACAGCATGCCTGAAACTGCCGAAAATGTAGCTGAAAAATATCAAATTAGTCGTGAAGACCAAGATGCGTTTGCATTGCGTAGCCAACAAAAAACGGCTGCTGCCCAACAAAACGGTTTCTTTAACGACGAGATTTTGCCTGTCGAGATTGTAGACCGTAAGAAAAACGTGAACGTTGTTAATCGCGATGAACATCCGCGTGAAACGACACTTGAAGCACTCGCAAAACTAAAAGCGCCGTTTAAAAAAGAAGGTGGCTCGGTGACTGCCGGAAATGCCTCTGGTGTAAATGACGGAGCAGCCTGTGTGTTAATTGCCAACCGTGAATTTGCAAATGCACATGGTTTAAAACCTTTAGCGCGCGTGATTGGCATTGCAAGTTCGGGGGTTGAACCCAAATATATGGGTATAGGTCCTGTTCCGGCTGTGCAGAAAATTTTAAAGCAAACAGGTTTAACGCTAGATCAGATGGATGTGATTGAACTGAATGAAGCATTCGCAGCCCAATCTTTGGCTTGTATGCGTGAACTCGGTCTAAAAGATGATGATGAACGCGTTAACCCAAATGGTGGTGCGATTGCATTAGGGCATCCGCTAGGTATGAGCGGTACACGCTTAGTGATTACGGCAACACGTGAGCTAAAAAAACGAGGTGGACGCTATGCACTTTGCACGATGTGTGTGGGTGTGGGACAAGGCGTTGCACTGATTTTGGAAAATTTAAATTAATTTAGACGGTTTTAAAAATTACATAATGAGGAGATAGGCGATGGACAGCCTTACAACGGATAATGTTGAACAATTAACACTTGCAGAGCTTAGAGAACTGCAAACTAAACGGTTAAAACAAACCCTGACTTTTGTATATGAAAATAGTCCGGTCTATAAGAAAAAGTTCGATGAAGCAGGTGTACATCCTGATGACTTCGTCACTTTAGACGATCTGGCGAAGTTTCCATTTACCACCAAACAGGATTTAAGAGACAACTATCCGTTTGGGATGTTTGCCGTACCACAAGAGCAAATTGTACGTTTACATGCATCATCGGGTACAACGGGTAAACCGACCGTGGTGGGTTATACCCAAAAAGATATTAATACGTGGTCGGACATTGTTGCGCGTTGCTTACGCATGGCAGGTTTAACCGCGAAAGATATGGTTCAGGTGGCTTATGGCTATGGACTATTTACAGGTGGTTTAGGTGCACATTATGGTGCCGAGCGTTTAGGTGCAACAGTTATTCCAATGTCTGGCGGGCAAACTGAAAAGCAAGTTCAGCTTATTCAAGACTTTAAACCGACTGCAATTATGGTTACGCCATCGTATTGCGTGAGTATTATTGAAAAGCTTGAACAGCAATTTGGAACTGCACGTAATACGTCTTTAAAAGTGGGTATTTTTGGTGCCGAGCCGTGGACCAACGAACTGCGCCGTGAAATTGAAGAACGCTTAAATATTAAAGCACTCGATATTTATGGTTTGTCTGAGGTGATGGGTCCGGGCGTTGCAATGCAGTGTTTAGGTGAGGGCGAGGGACTAACCATTTGGGAAGATCATTTCTACCCAGAAATTATTAACCCTGAAACGGGTGAAGTCTGTAAAGATGGCGAACTTGGCGAGCTAGTCTTTACCACCATTACCAAAGAAGGCTTACCGATTATTCGTTACCGTACCCGTGATTTGACCCGCTTGCTACCGGGTGAAAATCTAGCGATGCGCAAAATGGATAAAATTGTGGGTCGTAGTGACGACATGCTGATTATTCGCGGCGTGAACGTTTTCCCGACTCAGATTGAAGAGCAAATTTTGCAAGTTCCACATTTAGTTCCAAATTATGAAATTTTGGTGACTAAAAAAGGCCATATGGATACTTTGCATATTCGTACAGAGATGTGTCATAACTGTACTATACAGGCCAATCAACTTGCTCAGGAGTTGATGAAACGCATTAAAACCATGATTGGGATTAGCGTTACTGTAGAAGTTGTGACAGAAGCGACCTTACCTCGTTCGGAAGGTAAGGCAAAGCGGGTAATCGATATGCGTCAGATTGCTTAACATCAAGATCATTCAGGGTATAGAATCTATACCCTGAAACTAAACGCCAAGACATGAGTATGAGTGCAAAAATACAGCAAATAATTGATTCTGTTGTAAAGAATGAAACCTTAAGTGGAACTTCGCTTATTTCGACAATTTTTGGAGATTCAGTACTTCATAGAGGTGGAAACATTAGTCTTGCAAGCCTGATTCAGTTATTAGAGCTATTTGGTTTTAATGACCGCGCTGTAAGAACCTCTGTTTTTCGTTTAGTTAAAAATGATTGGTTATGTTCGGACAAAATCGGTAGAACCAGTTTTTATCGCATTACCGATTCGAGCCGTTCGACTTATTTGCAAGCCGAACAACGTATTTATAACGACCAGATGAAAGAGTGGGATCATTATTGGGACCTTATTCTGATGTCTAGCCTCGACACTGAAAATAAAGCGTTGTTAAAGAAAGAACTCGAATGGTTAGGATTTGCCAATATTTCTACAAACCTAATGGCTTATCCGGGTTGTAACCGTATTGAATTGCAACGCTTGTTGGTTGACTTAAATATGAGTGAGCAAGTGGTGGTGTTTAAAGCCGAAACCTTGCAGCTTTTTAATAATTCGGTCGATACCATTGGTCGTATGCTCAGAACCAACTGGCCCATCGATGAATTACGCCAAAGATATTTACAGTTTCTCGATATTTTTAGAGAAATTGGCGTGTTGCTGATGCAGGAAAACGAACAACTCGAACCGGTTCAGGCCTTTCAAATTCGAACTTTGCTGATTCATTACTATCGACGGATTTTATTGAAAGACCCAGCACTACCGCTTGAGTTGTTGCCAACTGACTGGCCCGCGATTGGTGCACGAACTTTATCAATGAATATTTATAAAAAAGTATTTGAACCTGCCGATGAATACTTCTTGTCTGTTGCCGCAACAGCAGAAGGACCAATGCCAAATGCCACAGCACATTATTGGCGCCGTTTCGGAGGTTTGGTGGCAACAAATGAGAGGTTAAATCATGCCTTGTTATAGTATTGACGGTGTTATTCCCGTGGTCAGCCCAGAGGCTTTTGTACACCCAACTGCTGTTTTAATTGGTGATGTGATTATTGAAGCGGGCGTATATGTAGGGCCATTTGCCTCATTGCGTGCCGATTTTGGCCGTATTCATATTAAGCAAAATGCCAATATACAAGATAGCTGCACCGTACATGGCTTTCCACAAAGCGTGACTTTAGTTGAGGAAATGGGGCACATTGGGCATGGCACAACTTTACATGGCTGCCGCATTGGTAAAAATGTTTTGGTCGGCATGAACAGCGTAATTTTGGACTATGCCGAAATTGGTGAAAACACCATTATTGGTGCAAATAGTCTGGTCAAAACCAAAGATATAATTCCGGCAAATGTTTTGGCAATGGGTAGTCCTGCCAAGGTTGCACGTGATTTATCAGAACAAGAAAAAAAGTGGAAAACCCGCGGTACGCAAGAATACATTGAGCTTGCACAGCGATGCCTAAATTCAATGCAAGAAGTTCAGCCTCTAACTTCAGAGTTGGATGACCGCCTAACCTATAAGGACTTTAGTTCTTCAAACTATCAGATTAAACAAGATAGCGTTTAACGGCTCTTAACAAGTCGATTTCAATATAGATAGATTCATAACACTTAAGGAATACTCGCACGAGTAGGGAGACGTTTGTGCAAAATATGGAAACTACTGCGGTTGATCAATTCGCAGAACTATTGGGTGTACAAGTGCTGCATCGCAGTTTTGATGAAGCGCGTTGCAAGCTTAATGTGAAAGACGAGCACATGAATGCATTGGGCGGCGTACATGGTGGGATCATATTTTCATTAGCTGATATTGCTTTTGCGATGGCTTGTAATGCAGGGGATGCGCCATATACTGGCCTACAGGCTGATATTCGCTATATGAGCGGTGCGAAAGATAGGGTGTTATTTGCAACGGCAACCAAGGTCGGTAGTAGTAAAAAATTTGCGCATTATGAAGTGGTAATCACAGACGGTTTAAATAATAGAGTCGCTTTATTTACATCTACGTGTTACAGGCTTGCGCCGTGATATGCCTTAGATCTAGAACAAAACTTATCAGGTACTCAACTTGTAACCAAAGTGATTAAGACATACGTTAATTCCGTTAAGTGAATAGTCCGTACAGCCTTTATGAATGCACTTGTTTTCTGAAAAGCCTTCATGAGCTAAAACAACTAAGAATTGCTTAATACTGTTTATTCGATTTTGGCTTAAGGTTTGGTTCACATTTGAAAGTTTAATTCCAAAAATAGGTGCTGTTGGTGTATCTGGATAACACTCGAAATACCATGCTTGCTCGCACTCAGAGCAGACATAATAAAACTCACTATAATCAAATTTTGGATGAGTTTCTTCGCATGGAGCCTCTTGAATGATGTAGTGAGGAAACCTATGTTTCATTTCATAATTATGGCTGAAAATATTTGAAAAGCTGTCAGGGCATACAAAAAAATCACCGACATTTTGACATTCACACATAGATTTTTTTCTTTAACGTTTTTCCTAAAAAAACTAAAGGTAGCTTATACGAAATTTATCAGTTCAATAAGTAAAAACCTGAGTATTTCTAATTGGTTGATTAACCAAGTTGTATCTAAACTGCTGCATTAAATCTTTTGAAAGTGGTTGAGGTTGTTGTATCTGCATCATCAAAAGCTGTAAAAACTGTCCGTGGCTAAAAACAGCCAAATTCTTTTGGACATAATTTTCAGTCAATGCCTTTAACTTCTCATGGAAAGCTTGAACTCGTATATATAGATCTTCAAAAGATTCTGCATCATCGGCATCTTTATGCTGATAATCCATTTTCTCCCAGTAAGCATTTACCCAAGCTTTACGATCATCCATATTGGTATTGGCACATTTACGCTCTGACAAATAGCTAAACTCATGCAAATGCTCATCTACTTCAAAATTGAGATTATATTTTTCTAAGAGTGGAAGGGCGGTTTGATGTGTACGCAAATATTGAGACACAATCACATGATCAATCACGGGTAGTTTTGAACACAGTACTTGAGCTTGTTTATGCCCATGTTCACTTAAAGCAATTGAAGCATGTGAAAGGGTCTTACCATTAATATTGGCTTCACTTTCAGCATGTCGGATTAGAAAAATACTCATGTTAATTCCGTTGAACTCTATAGATTGCTGGGTTTAATCTAAAGATTACTATTCTTAAAAATTGAGATAAGGAAATTTTTTTAATGTGAACTTTGTTAGAAAGTAAAAAACTGAAAAACATTTTTTAATTATATTTGCATTTTTCTATTAATTTCATTGAACTTACAACACGGATCAGTCATTACTGGGTTGGATAAACTGTAAACATTTCTATAAAATCTAGCACAGCTATTAGAATATTTAGTACTTAAAAATGAAGAAAATTTTTATAACTACTTTCTTAGTGATAGTACTGCTTTTGGGCTACTATGTTGCTATGGTAGGAGTATTAAAAGGTTGGATGAATAATTTCTGCCAAAGAAAATATTGCTTGGAGTTTTTATCATTAGGTGATTATTTATCAATTTTGATCGCAGTAATTGGCCTAGTGTTTGTCGTACAATCACTAGATGCTTGGAAAGAACAAGATAAATTTTTAAATGCAAGAAATATATGTAATCAGCTTATAAAATTTCAGGATTTATGCGAATTCGATCTCATATTATTAATTCAAGAGAAACAAAATGAAATAAATCAATTAGCTTCTTTAGAAGAACAGAGGAAATTTTTAAAAAACACTTTTTTTGAATTGGGATTATTTCAAATAAATCAAGAGCTAGATGAAAGGTTAAGACAATCTAATTGTTTGTATAAAAGTGAATTAAATGAGATTTATAAAGTATTAAATCAATGTTTGAATAAAATGTTTACGAATATAGAAAATGAAAAAAGAAGTTTTCATAATATTGATAGTTTTTTAAATCGAGCTATTCGTGATGATATTAAAGAAGTTAATAATAAATTAATGCAAATAACTCAGAAATTAAATAAAAAGATAAATTAGGTTTATATCAAATTAACAAATGATTCCTAGTCTAAAAAATAGCCTCCCGTAGTTGTTTTTTATTTCCCCTTTTAAACCCTCACTTAAAAATAATGCACTCATTCTTGACTGCAAAAGGGGAGATCTTATTTTTATGTTTTTAGCATTTGCTATTTTTTGCTAAAACTAATTCCTGACTTTCATTGTAAAAAGTTAAGGTATAGCTTTTTAAAGTTTTCCCATTTGAACTGATAAAAAATTTGCCTGAGACTGGAACTTTCCATTCAGAGTCGACATTACTTGCCAAGCCAATCCATGCGTGTCCATTAAAAGTAAATACTCGTTCATTTTCTATATGAAAGTCTTCAAAATAAATGGCATCACACCAAAATTTGTCGGCATTATCAAAGTCTTTTTTAGAGAATTTCCAACAACTTAAAATTGAAAAGTTACTTTCAAACCATTCATCTTTGTAGTTGAGGTGAATATAGTTATGAATGGCCTCGGCTGTAAGTTTCTCTAATTGTAGAACCCTTCGTTGAATACGTCTTTTACTCGAATAAATGAACTTTGTGTGTTTTTCTTCTTGGTATTCATTTCTTTCCATAGTTTTAGATATGATCTATTGGCTTGAATAAAGTTAGTATATTAAACCTAGTATAAAACATCTGAGTACATTTATATTGAAAAGTTTTTCTCAGATAGAATTTTTTATACTTCAGATAACGTCGATTGTGTTAAATAGAAGAATTTATGATTCTAAATGAATGTGTAAAAAGTAAAATTTTCCCTTATTTTCCCAAAAAAATTGATAATTTGGGCCGCCTTCATCAGGACTATTAGGGACAATTTTAGAACAACCTAAGATTTCATAACTATTTGTAGTATTTTCAAAATTTAAAGTACATAAGTATTCTTTCAAGAGTTTGGCACTTAAGCTCGCTGGAGATTCTTTTAAAATCATATCTAATTGATTTATTAGACCATTAGCTTGTATTACTAATTCTTCGATGGATATTTCTTTAAACTCTGTATTAACAATCCATTCTCTAAATGAATAGTCTGCTCTTGTCTCTTTATTCAGAATACATGCAAGTAACTCATTAAAATTGTCTTCATAGTAAAACAAATCCAAGCAAAAAAATTGAATATAGCTTGCTTGTTCAGTATGAATATACAAATGTAAAAAATCATCTCCATAGTAAATAGGATCTTTTACTTCTGTTATCTTACTTATTTGGAAGTCTAATTTTTTCATACTGAATAATTTAGATTATTTAAAATCAACATAATATACCTTATACGTAATCTTTCTAGCTCAAATAAAACATTCCATCTTAAGGCTGTTTTTATTTCCCCACTTAACAATAACCCACTAATTATTTAGCCTTACTTTTCTAATGATTTAATTTAAAACAAATGGCATTTTGTGTGCTTGACTGTAAAAGGGTTGGGCACTATTCTTTGCCTGCTGGCCACATTGCCAGACGGTCGTCGCGGACCGTGGTGAAAGATCACATCAGAGTTATACCGTCTGAGGGATACTCTTATGTGTAAACTCCTCGTCTCCTCCCGTAGCGGTAGGATGATCTGACCCCATAAAGTTGGACAGTTAGTTAAGCAGTTTTTATAAACTGGTTTCTATATTGTACCGGGGATAAACCTTGTAGCTTCACCTTGATTCTCTCATGATTATAATAATGAATGTATTCTCGTATCGTTTTCTCTAATTCATCAATTGATTGAAATTTTTCTCCATGAAAGCATTCCGATTTTAATATTCCAAAGAAGCTTTCTATTACAGCATTATCTAAGCAATTTCCTTTACGAGACATACTTTGAATTAAACCATGTTGCTTTAATTGCTGTTGGTAATGAGCCATTTGATATTGCCATCCTTGATCTGAATGGAGAATTGGTTTCTCATGTCGCTTAAGTTTAGCTAAGGCATGAATGAGCATATCTTTCACTAACTCATAATTGAGTTTACGTTGGATCCGGAAAGTAATAATTTCCCCATTAAACAAATCTATAATTGGTGATAGATAAAGTTTTTCACCGTTAACATTAAATTCCGTCACATCAGTTGCCCATTTCTGGTTGGGATGGTTCGCTTTAAATTGCCGTTGCATAATGTTATCAGCCACCGTCCCGACACAACCACTTTTATATGAGCGATATTTCAATGCTCTGATACGTGATTTAAGTCCCATGGTTTTCATAAGGCGATATACACATTTATGGTTGATTATTATTCCTGTACTTTTCAGGGCAAGAGTAATTCTACGATAGCCATAGCATCCCTTATGCTTGTGATATATGGACTTAATCTGCTGTTTTAACTCAGTATATTTGTCATTAGAGCGTACAGCTTTCATGTGATAGAAATAAGTACTACGAGCAATCTTTGCAATACTGAGTAAGAGTTTTAATGGATAAATTTGCCTTAATTCTGAAATAACCTGAACAGTGTCTGCAGTACAAAGTGTATTTAAGTACGTTGCTTCAGTTTTAAGGCTTTTAGCTTTTTTAAAAAGGCAACCTCTGCTCGTAAAGCAGTCACTTCATCAATGAGCTCCTGTTGAGATTTATCTTTGTCTTCTTTTATAGGTTTAGTTATTTTGGTTTTATGTTGTTTAACCATATTGGTATAAATCCTCGTAGTATTAAACCCGGCAATCCCTTCTTTATGATACTGAGCGAGCCACCTTCTTAAAATTGACGTCCCGCTCAGATTTAACCGTCTTCTAACTTCTCTTACCGGTATCTTATCAAGAAGCATTTGTACAGCCTTGATTTTAAATTCGGAAGAGTAGTAGGTTTTTTTAGTTTTAACATTCAGGCCATCTTCACCTTGTGCCTTATAGTTTTCAATCCATAAGCGGATGGTTTGGAGATCAACATTAAATTCTTGTGAAAGGATTTTATATCCTTTACTTCCATCTAAATAAGCTTGAATGACTTTTAATTTTAACTCTTTTGAATGCTTCGGAATTGGCATAGGGCACACCTCATAAGTTTAAAAAGTCTAACTTATGGGGTGCAGTTCAGGACGGGAGAGGGACACCTTCGGGTGTGCTGGTTATCTTTCCCAGTCCGCGAACCCTTTCTCGTTCTGCCACCCTAATTTTAATGTTTTGGCAGAACTCCCAATAAAAAAGGAGTTGGCTTTGCACATCCATTATTTCTTGGCTATCAATGCCAAAAGCTATAACGACACAGCTTAAAAATTAAAGCAGCTTGATTGCCTTTAGGGTTTTCAGGCTTAAAGTCATTTTTACTTAAAACTTAGCAACAACAAACTTGAGATGTGCCAAGCACCGTCTTACGGCTTTGCTGTGCCTTTTTTCTCCCAAAAGTGGCACAGGCTTTTTTCTCTTTTAGAAACAACAAGAATTTATAACGGAAAAATTATGCGAAATTTAGAAATCTCTTCCAAAAAATTACAGGTTATTCAAACTGCAATCCAACTCTTTACCACTCGCGGCTTTCACACCGTAGGTGTAGACCTGATTGCTAAACAATCCCAAATCACCAAATCTACGTTTTATAAATATTTTGGCTCAAAAGAACGCTTAGTTGAAATGTGCATCGCCTTTCAAAAAAGCCTGCTCAGAGAGAAAGTGCTCGCTATTATTTACTCAAGCCGTTATTACGCGTCAAAAGATAAACTCAAAGAAATTATTGTATTACATACTAATTTAAACAGCCTCTATAACCTTTTACTAAAAGCTATTTTTGAAATAAAACTACTTCACCCGCAGGCTTACCGTATGGCGGTTGAGTACCGAAAGTGGCTGCGCCATGAAATTTTTGACCTGATTTTTAGCGGAGAAATCCACGAGCCACAATTCGATGCCAACATGGTGGTAAACCTGATAGACGGTTTATTGCTACAAGTTTTAGGCTCGAACAGTTTGGATGAACGAGATGTGGTGTTGGATTGTTTTCTAAATTCTTTTGCTAGAAATTTTAGCCCACGATTACGGGAAGCATAAGCCCTAATGATAAATAGCGATTAGATGAGCTTTGAGCATTGCAATATCAGACCAATAAGTTGACTTCAAAACGTGGCTTAAGTGGTCTGAGGTCAAGTTTTTTTAAAGATACTTAAGCAATATGGTTTGCGTAACTTCAATCAAATACTGAAATATTTCGAATCAGCATATGAGTTGCCTAAGTGAGTCATCGTCTCGTGCAAAAGTATGCTGAATATAAATAGAGGAGTCATTCATGGGTACGCGTTCAACCATTATGGATACCAATAGCTTTCGTCCAGAACATGCTGCTGATCTGGACCATGCTACCCGCAAACTGACCGATAAAAGAAATAAAATTTTAGGTGAATCCTATCGCTTGTTTTATCGTAATCCCGTGCATCTGGTGAAAGGACAGGGGCAATATTTATGGGATGCAGCAGGTCATCAATATCTGGATGTTTACAACAACGTTGCCAGTATTGGTCATTGTCATCCTGCCGTGATTGAAGCGGTAAATGAGCAAATGAAAATGCTCAATACCCATACTCGCTATTTACATGAAAATATTTTGGATTATACCGAAGAACTTTTACAGACCACTCCCGATGAAATTGACCGTGCCATGTATATGTGTACTGGTTCGGAGGCGAATGATTTAGCGATTCGTATTGCACGTGAATATAGCGGCGGTACAGGAATCATTGTGTCTCAAGAGTCGTATCATGGAACCAGTAGCTTAACCTCAGGATGCTCTCCAGCGCTTGGAACTGAGCAACCTTTAGATGCTACAACTCGTCTAGTTCCGGCACCTGATTATTATCGAATTCAAACTGATGATTTAGGCACATGGTTTGCACAGCAGATCCAGCAACAAATTGACGATATGAACGCAAAAGGGATCAAGTTTGCAGGTTTTTTAGCGGACTCAATATTCTCTTCTGACGGTGTGATGCCTAATCCTGTTGGGTTCTTACAAAAAGCGGTTGATGTTGTGCATGCCAATGGCGGTATCTTTATTGCTGACGAAGTACAACCGGGTTTCGCACGCACTGGCGATTCGTTCTGGGGCTTTGGTCGACACAATGTTGTGCCTGATATCATTACCACAGGTAAACCAATGGGTAACGGAGTTCCAGTGTCAGGGCTTTTAGCCAAGAGTGAAGTTCTTGCTGCTTTTAGCGATAAAATTCCATATTTTAATACCTTTGGTGGTAATCCTGTTTCTATGGCAGCGGCACAGGCGGTACTTAAAGTCATTCAGGAAGAAGAATTACAAACCCATAGCAAATATGTGGGGGGGCTACTTCTAAAAGAACTCACTAAACTTATGGATAAACATGAGATGGTCGGTGATGTCCGTGGCGCTGGTCTATTTATAGGATTTGAACTGGTTAAAGATAGAGCCACAAAAGAGCCGAATAAAGCATTGGCTTTGAATCTTATTGAGGAACTCAGAAATACTCATCGAGTTTTAACCTCAGTTGCAGGTCCTTATGGCAACGTATTAAAACTGCGCCCACCTTTGGCTTTCCAAATAAAAGATATCGATTGGTTAGTCGGTGCTTTGGATCAAGCCTTAACAAAATTAAAGTAAGTCGCTTAAATATAAAACATACCCTTCAAGTTGGATGTTAAATCTAATTTGAGGGGTATTTTGTTGTTCAATTATTTTATTCGTCTTTAGAAGTTATCTCGAATTGCGTAAATAATAAAAAGGCCTTTATTCAAGGCCTGTATTTGCAAGGTTTTAGTGTCTTAATTGACGTGGTGTAACACCAAACCAGCGCTTAAATGCACGAGATAAAGCACTTACTTCTGAGTAACCTAGCAGGAATGCCATTTCTGAAATTGGAATATTTTTCTGTTTAATATAATGTTCAGCCAATTCACAACGGACCTGATCGACTAAATGGGTAAAGGTGAGTCCTTCATTTTTTAAACGGCGGGTAAGGGTGCAACTCGTTAAACCAATATCATGAGCGATTTTTTCAAGGTTTGGTTCACCTTCACTCAGTTCAAGTTGGATGTGAGAACGAACCTGATCTGCAAGACTTTGACTTTGAGAAGAGCGATTGAGTAACAACAGCGTATCTAAAATTACTGTTAATAAAATAGAATCACGCCCCGGCATAGTATGCTGGACGTCTTTTTTTGAAATGATGATGGAGTTAAAAGGCTGATCAAAATAAACAGGCGCGTTAAATAATTTACTATGTTCTTGCCAGAATTCAGGTCGAGTATGCTCAAAGTGAATCGCGCGAGGTGAATAATGAGGACCCATCACTTCACGAATCACATTCATAAACATGCCCATGGTCAGTTCTGCATCTTGGCGGCGAGTTAAAATTGCGCCGTGTTGAACCTGATAATCTATGCGCCAGCTATCTCCCAAATCGACCATTCGATTAAGGGTATCTTTCTGATGCAAATAAAAATTATTGGTCATGTTCATGAGTGCAGACTCTAATGTGTTTGAACAAAGACCAATGTACCCAATGAGCCCTAATGATTTCGGTTGAAACTGTTGACCATAATGCAGGCCAAAATTATCACAACCAGAAACCAGCGCTGCTTGTTCTAGCACCTTGCAATAATTGGGTAGTTGTAAGCTTAGAGTTGGGCTGATTAAAAGTTCAGGATTAATACCACAAATACCTAAAACGCGATCAACATCGGCACCTTTTTGACAAATAAACTCGCTTAATCCAGAGGCAGCTGCAGACAATACACCTTGATTACACATATTTGAGTCGACAAGATGAGCTGGGTTGAGATGTAACATGTCAAGTCTCATGATATTTATTCCTAACTATTCTTATATTAAGCAAAAGCCATACCAGTTTTTGCTTACGTCCATGATTTTGTGTTGTTAAAAGTTTTTATAAAATAATGACTTATGTGTTGCTGTTTTAAGTTTCAGGCTTGATTCTTTAAGAAGAGATCAAGAGTTGTATTTTAGGTTGGGTAGCGAACTAAAAGAAGGCAGAAAATGCATTAGAGATAGGCAAACAGGGCAGAACTAAAACAAGAAATTAAGCGGCTTCTCATGCATACAACATGTATTGTAGGCATGAGAAAATAAGTGAAATACTAATTTTTTGTAGTTTTCGCCGTTTGCGCACCATAACTTAAACTAGCCATTGAGGGTCTAAATTGACCTGTGTTGGCATCGCGGCCCTGTAGTAAGAACTTAGTATTGGCTTGACCGTAGCTCTGCACAGCTTGCTGAGAAAACTTGCCGATATCAGAACTTGGACTGCGCAATCGATTAATAATTAGTACCTTCTGAGTCGCCGCAAAATCTTGCATCATATTTTGATCGCCTTCACTGTCACCCGCGATAAAAATTGGCCCGTAACCATATTTAGAGACTAAAAAACGCTGGATGGTTGCAGTTTTGCCTTTACCTTGAGTTTGCGCATAGCCATGACGAAACTCGGGTAAAATTCGGTTTTGTGCATCTCGTTCCAACTCCATGGCATAGGCATTTTTTTCATTAATGTTATAGCCGATCTCTGGATTAGAAATAATTTCCTTAATCACATCAATAAAAGATGCCGAGCATACATAGACATCAATGCCATTGTCCTGAAAGGCCTTAAATAGATTTTGCATTTCACGGTATGGCCTTAAACCATTTTCCCAAGTGGTTTTCACAACGCCTGCTTGGCCCGAAAGTGCTACGGGAGAAGCCCATGCCACAGGTCCAATCGGTTGCTGCATTTGCCAAGCCACCGTTGCTTTTACCAAATTACGGACTTCTTGTTCGGTAAGCCCAGTAAATAAATAAGTGACCCATGGATATGCAACTTCATGATCAAAGGTGTCTCCAATTGCCGCATATAGATATCTCATTTTAGTAATGAAATCGAGATAATGCGGATCTTGTTTAATTTGATCCAGACTTTGCTTACCTTTGAGACCGCTATAGTGGTGATAAAGCCATGTGTAGCTCGCAATAATATCTGGGGCAATTTTATCAATATTGACGGCTTGGCCTTGCTGGTTATTGTAGGCCGCTTCAAAGTTTTGCGAGCTAATTCCTTTACGAATAATCTGATTAAGCTGTTCTGGCGTGACATTAAACGCTAAGTGTTCAAGCTGATAAATTAAAGTTGCTTCTTCGATGTCTAAAAATACCGAGGTATTGTCAAAGTCAGTGACAATATACGGGCGTTTTTCAGGGTTATAGTTCGGGCTATCTTTTCCATAGCTAGCAATTAATTGATTAAGTTGGTCAAAGTTAAAAGCGTCCCATTGACCTTTTTGAATATATTCCTTTTGGGGAATAGTGACTGCGGGAGATGTGCTTTGTAGAGGGTTGTAGTTACATGCGCTTAGAGCAATCATGCTTGCCAGACTACTGGTGAGTAATAGTGCTTTGGCAACTTTGCTCAGTTGATGGGTAGCTTGCATAAACCCTTCCTTTAAATTCTATAAAATTTAAAAACTAAAAATTGAAAATGAAGAAAAGCGATCTAAATCACTTTTCAAAGTCCGACAGGCATTTGTCCGTTTAGATATTTTTTGCAGAGACGCACAGTTTCATTGGACCATTGGTCTCCAAGACTTTGAGCCATTTCTGTTTGTGCGTGAGAACCATTCCAAGCCATCATTTGAATGCGGCGTTGCATAATAAAAGTCGGGATCATTTCATATTCTTCAGACTGAATATGACCTACGCGCTCGTAGCCTTTTAACCAGTAATCAACCCAATGAGGTGCATTTGCATAGTGTTCATTGAAGCTAATCGCAGCAGCAAGGTCATGCATAAACCAGCTCATTCCGCAGTCATCAAAATCGATCACGCCGATACGTTCTTGTTGTAGTAATAGATTGGTTAAACGCAAATCGGCATGAATCAGGCCATAGCGTTCTTGGGTTTTGCCAAAGAAATTTAAATCTTTCGAAATCTGTGTAATGGCTTCTTCAATCACGCCGTGATCTTGTGGTCTTAAATGAGGGGCATTTTTCCAATTTCCCCAGTGTCCATCTGCACCGACCATGGTTTCATGATTCCACACAATACGTTGAAAGTTTTCAGGCGCTTGCCATGTCTTACTATGTACGTGCAACTTTGCGGTAATTTGTCCTAATTGCTCAAATGCAGTGGGGTCAACTTCAACAGTCGGCATATCGCCCTCAACCCAGTTGAAAAGTACCGCATAACGATAAATATCATTCGATAGCTTTAAAGTGATGACGCGCTCACCCGATTGATCTGCAATCGCAACAGGAACTTGGATTCCACTCGCATTTAAAGCATCTAACCATTCAAGCTCACTTTGTATATCGAGTTTGCTGTGATAGTTCGGACGGTGAATTCGAAGTGCATATCGGGCAGATCCAGTCGAAACTTGATAGGTTGCATTTTCAGACTGACACAGTAGTTTGACCTGTCCTTGATAGTCTGATGGATATTGCTTAATTGCTTGTTCTGCCAGTATTTGTAATTGAACTTGGCTTAAAAATTCATTTTGTTCTACAGACATAACCCATCTCCTCAATTTAATTTTTAAACACGTTTCGTGTTGAGATGCCGTCGATCTTATAAAAGAAAAAATGAATCAACTTGACTTCAAGTGGTCGGGGAGATGTTTTGCTGTCAAGTTTTATGAATATCTTTTGCGCAACTATTGGTGGTGTAAATTTAGTCGATAAGGCATACGACAATGAAAGAGTCAGAATTAAGCGTAGATGTTGGTGCTTTACAACAGGACGCAGAGTATTTTGCAAAACGTCAGTTAAAAAAGGGGGCAGTAGGTTGGTTACTTTTAGTGGGGTTGGGTGTTTCTTACGTCATTTCGGGTGACTTTGCAGGTTGGAATTTTGGACTGGCACAAGGCGGCTGGGGGGGACTCTTTATTGCAACAGTCATCGTCGCGTTTATGTATCTTTGCATGAGCTTTGTGATGTCTGAGATGTCAACAATGTTGCCCACTGCTGGTGGTGGCTATAGTTTTGCCCGCGTTGCATTTGGTCCTTTTGGAGGCTACCTCACAGGAACTGCGATTTTAATTGAATATGCAATTGCACCTGCTGCCATTGCCGTATTTATTGGGTCATATTGCCAATCACTCTTTGGAGTTGGCGGCTGGGCTGTTTATTTAATTTGCTATTTAGTTTTTATGGGTATTCATCTGAAAGGTGCAGGTGAAGCGCTGAAAATCATGTTTGGAATTACCGCCGTTGCTTCTATTGCACTGGTTGTATTCATTGTTGCGATGCTTCCACATTTTGACAGTGCTCGTTTGTTTGATATTCCAGTCAGTTCTCATGCAGGTGCGAGTCGCTTTTTACCGTTTGGCTATATGGGAATATGGGCCGCAGTACCTTATGCAATCTGGTTTTTTCTTGCAGTTGAAGGAGTGCCACTGGCAGCCGAAGAAGCAAAAGATCCAGTACGTTCATTGCCACGAGGCTTGATTGGTTCAATGCTGATATTGGCATCGTTTGCACTTCTAATATTATTTTTAGGAGCAGGCGCAGCGGGTTCAAATGCATTAAAAAATTCGGGAGCACCTTTAGTTGATGCGCTCATTGCGGTGTATGGTCAGCACACATGGTTGGCAAGCTTTGTTAACTTTGTAGGTCTTGCTGGACTTGTCGCAAGTTTCTTCTCAATTATTTATGCATATTCACGTCAGATCTTTGCATTGTCACGTGCGGGATATTTACCAAAAAACTTATCGCTTACCAATGAAAATAAAGCGCCATATTGGGCCATTATTATTCCGGGCATTATTGGCTTTTTACTCTCTTTAACAGGTGAGGGTGACCTGCTCATTTTAATGGCAGTATTCGGCGCAACCATTTCTTATGTGTTGATGATGCTCTCACATATCAAATTACGTTTGTCTCGCCCTGAATTACCACGCCCTTATAAAACGCCTGGAGGAATATGGACGTCTTGTATCGCCTTGATTCTTGCTGCTGTTGCTGTAGTGGCAGGGTTAATGGTGAATCCAAAAGTTTGGTTATTGGCCGCGCTGATTTATGTCGGATTTATACTTTATTACTTGTTATATAGCCGTCACCATTTAGTGAAAGGTACGCCTGAACAAGAGTTCGCCATGATTGATGACTGAGTTTGAGTGCATTAAAAATAAAGAGGCTTCGGCCTCTTTTTAGCTTTTATAAGTTATATCTCACTCAACGTATCTTTAACAATTTTAAAGGCAGGGGACATTAAGCGACGGCTCGTATAAAACAAATAAAAAGGTGGCAAGGTAACAGCGTGTTGGTCTAATAAACTTACTAATTTTTTTTCTTCTAAAGCTGGTTTCACTAGAAAGTAGGGCAAATAAGCTACTGCGCAACCATCAAGTACAGCATCAAGCATTTCATCTAAACTGGTCATGACCAGTTGAACGGGGCCTCTAAAAAATACACTTTTATTTTTATCTTTAAACTCCCATGCCATTAAAGAGTTATCAGTTAAAAGACGGATATAAATACCTTTGTGCTTTTTTAGATCGTCTACAGATTGTGGTGTTCCGTACTTTTCTAAATATTCAGGTGAAGCGACCAATCGGAAGGGAATTTCTTTACTAATCGGAACCGCAATTAAATCTTTTTCTACCAAGTTTCCAACACGTACTCCAGCATCATATCCTTCTTTTGCAATATCAATTCGTCTGTTTTCTGAAGTCAGTTCCAAAGATATATCGGGATATTGTTTTACAAGCTTTTTAAGCTTTGGCCATAAATAATACTTAATGGTAAATGCATCGGCAGAAATACGCACATGACCACTTGGCAGGTCTTTCATCGAGCTAATTTGTTCTATGCCTAAGTCAATATTTTCAATGTTTTGACCGACGAGCTCTATAAGGCGCGAACCTGCTTCTGTAAGGGTGAGACTACGGGTAGAACGGTTTAATAGCTTTATCCCTAATTGTGCTTCAAGATTATTAATACTCTGGCTTACAGCCGATTGGGTCACGCCCATATATGCCGCAGCTTTCGTAAAATTTTTAGTTTTTACTACTTCAGAAAATGTTTTTAAATCATTCAGATTAATTTTCATGATTCATAAGTTCTACTAATAGTTACGATCAGATTATAGCATTTAATCAGAATAATATTTGCTTGTTACTATGTTTTTCATGAAGTTCAACACAGGTGAGTCAACAATGAAAAACGTAAAAATTAAAGCACCTTATTGGGAAATCGCAGCAAATCTCTATTTCCCAGAAAATTTTGATGAAAGTATTCAATACCCAGCAATTATTAGTGGACACCCAATCGGAAGCTGTAAAGAACAAACCTCTGGAAATGTATATGGTGCAGCATTAGCAAAAGCTGGCTTTATTGTGATTGCATTTGATGCAAGTTTTCAGGGTGAAAGTGGCGGTGAACCACGTTCAATAGAAAATCCGGTACTTCGTGTAGAAGACTTCCGTTTAGTGACGGATTATTTGATGACGCTGAACTATGTCGATGAAAACCGAATTGGCGTATTAGGAATTTGCGGGGGCGGTGGTTACGCACTCAATGTTGCAATGACCGAAAAACGGATTAAGGCGGTTGCTACAGTAGACGCTATAAATTTTGGTCGCTTGTCGAGAGAAGGCTTTAGCAACTGGAATCCTTTAGAGAAACTAGAGCTTATTGCAAAACAACGTACTGCCGAAGCTCGCGGAGAAACAAGAAGAATCGATGATTTGCTGCCAAGTTCTGTTGAAGAAGCCAAATCGGCTGGAATAACAGATATTGATGTACTAGAAGCAACAGACTATTACAAAACCGATCGTGGCTATCAACCAAATGGTGTTGCTAAAACATTATTTTCACATTCGGCTGTGGCAATTGGTTGGGATGCATTTCACTTAGCTGAAGTATTACTTACACAGCCTTTATTGCTGATTACAGGTGATAAGGTCGGTGGTTTTGGTTCATATCGAGACAGTTTGGAAATCTATGGTCGAGCACGTTCACAAAATAAAGAGCTTGTGATTGTAGAAGGTTGGTCTCACTACGATTTATATGACAAGCCTGAACCCGTGGCACAAGCATTAGCAAAACTCATCCCATTTTTTCAAAAAAATATCTAAGTTAAGCCTATAAAGGAGCTAGCCATGAATACAGTTAAATTTCAAAATTCAAATGGTCAAGATATTACTATTGCAGCAAATATTCACTATCCATCAAACTTTGATGAAACACAAAAGTACGTAGCAATTGTTGTTGCTCATCCGGGTGGAGGCGTAAAAGAGCAGACCGCAGGTTTGTATGCGTCCAAGCTCGCTGAACAAGGTTTTATTGCAATTGCATTTGATGCAAGTTTTCAGGGCGAAAGTACAGGTTTACCTCGCCAGTTAGAAAATCCTTACATTCGTACAGAAGACATTAGTGCCGTGATTGATTACTTAACCACCTTAAGTTATGTCGATCAAAACCGTATTGGGGCAATGGGTATTTGTGCGGGCGGTGGATATGCCGCAAATGCAGCAATCAATGACCGCCGTATTAAAGCAGTAGGTACGGTAAGTGCAGTGAATATTGGTTCAATGTTCAGAAATGGTTGGGAAAACACAGTTAAAGATGCAGATGCTATTCCATATATCCAAGCGGGTTCAGATGCGCGTACAGCAGATGCAAATAGTGGAAATGTTGCAACCATTCCGCTTGCACCTTTAAAAGAAGAAGATGCACCGAATGAAGAGCTTCGTCAGGCGTGGGAATATTACCATACGCCAAGAGCTGAGCACCCTAACTCACCAGGGGTTGCAACAGCCCGTAGCTTAACTCAAATTATTACTTACGATGCTTATAACAAAGCTGAAGCTTTCTTAACTCAACCATTAATTGCAATTGCTGGAAGTGTTGCATGTAGTAAATGGATGAGTGAAGACCTAATTCAGCGTGCTGCAAGTCAGGATAAAACTTTACATATTATTGAAGGTTCAAACCACATGGAGTTATATGACATTCCTAAATATGTAAATGAAGCTTCGAACGTACTTGCTGATTTCTTTAAAATGAAATTATAAAATTAACATTATTTATTTAATAGAAGCCCGTTAATGGGCTTTTATTATTTAAACAGGAAAAGTTGTTGGAGCGTTTTCTAAAAGTTTTGGTTTGCGTAAGTAGCCATTGCGACAAGTTAATGCGTATATGGCAACTTTGGGGTAAAGCGATAGGCATCTATGGTTGCAGCCAAGTGCTAATTAATTACAGAGCCGCCACATGGGTTCATTTTTACCACTGCTACAGAGAGTAAGAAGGTGTAGGCGTTAACGGGGCGGCTTAAGGGAATTAAGGATTGATCTTGCCACGTCGTGCATCCACGACATAATTGCCATCCACACAATTAATTGATATCAGATTACCACTCTCATCAACATAGTCAGCATTTAAAACCGAACTACATGGATGTTGTTGCAGTCTCAGCGCACTAGCCACAGCCTCTAATATTTCGGTCTGAGTTGCAGCACGCTCGGTTGGCATCTTTGGCATTTCAGCTATTTGATTGGCATTAAAATAAACATTTTGCGTAAAACCGAGTAATTGACCAAGTAAGGCTTGAGACAATTCTTGTTGGGTCTGCGCATTAACATTGCTCCTCAGCATTGCTGAAACAAACCCAAATAGGCAAATGCGTGATTTCATTTACCTTTAACCTCACCTGTTAGAGGCAATACTTGATAGCTTTCCCCGCCAGCACACTTCACCGATATTTTTGAACCATTGGCATCTAGTGCACGAGCGTCAACCACACTATTGCAGTTTTTACCACGAACTCGAACACCAGCCGCCACACCATTATAAAGTTCAGCTTTCGTCAACGGATGTCCTTTAGGAAATTGAGGCATATCCGCTGCTTTTTTTATACCTGTAAATGCATTGTATACAAAAGCTCTCAAGCCCAAGTGAGTTGCATCCATAGGGGCTTCCTCGGCGTGAGCAGCAGAGACCAATAACAAACCTGTAAGCAATGCGATAACGTTATATTTCATATAAGTAATTCTTGTAAAGTGAGTCGAGCGAATACTCACATAAACGTTTTTTAGTGTCAAGAAAGTTGACCGTTGCTTTATTATTTTTCTTCTAATAAAAGAATAACTTAACAGTTATCTTAAGTGCGCTGCATAGTGAAGAGGTACGGTTGAAAATTTGATTGAGAAGACGAGGCTTATTAAAGCTTAATTCCTTATGTTAAGGCCTCTTTTATTTTAAGCTTGTTTGTTCAGTTCAGACGGTAAATGCTGCGCTAAATAATCAATTGCAAGACGGGTTTTGAGTGGCATAAAGGGTAGCGTAGGCCACACCAAATGAATCGGAAAAGCAATGCTCGACATGGTTTCTAATACTTGTACGAGCGTACCGTCCTGTAATTCATTTTGAATGAGCCAATCGGGTAGCCAAGCGATACCTCCTCCAGCAAGCGCTGCATTTTTAATGGCTTGTAAGTCATTTAAAAGAAGTTTTGCTTTGGGCTTAATAAATAAAGGCTCGCTATTTTCCTTTTGAAGTTGCCACTTTTTTATTTGACCAAAATGCGGATCGGCAATTGTGGTGTGGATGTCTAAGTCTTCAATATGTTCTAGGGAACCTGCTTTATTTAAATAGTCAGGTGAGGCGCAAAGTAGCATTCGATGCTGACCAATCGGTTTGGCAACGAGCTGAGTGGTATCAGGCAGTGCCCCGATTCTTATACACAAATCAAAACCTTCTTCGACCAAGTCTACAGTTCGATCATTAAATGAAATTTCTAACTGTAAGTCCGCATGTTGCTGAGCAAATTTAACAATGAGCGGGGCAGCAAAGAGTTGCCCAAAAAGTACAGGCACAGACATTCTTAATCGACCAGTTGCATTAATTTTCCCTTGGTCTAATAAAGCCGCTGCATTTTGTATTTCACTTAACGCTCGGCGGCTATGTTCATAAAACAAAGCACCTTCGTCAGTCATGCTGAGTGAACGTGTTGTTCTTTTAAATAGAACTACACCAAGCTGTTCTTCAAGCCGAGCAATATTTTTACTTATGGCTGAGCGAGTTAAATGTAATTGCTCGGCAGCCTTTACAAAACTTCCAGCTTCAACCACAGTCACAAATATAGATATTGCACTTAGTTCATGTTGCATGATTGTTGCCTAAAAGGAACCAATGACAAGAAATAATATCACCACTGTTGAATTTATTGTGGGGTTACTATGGCTTCATCAAAAATATGGAGACAGTCATGGCTAAAATATTGGTATTAAAATCCAGCATTATGGGTGAGGGTTCACAAACCAATCGCTTAATTGATGTAATGCTTGAACACCGTAAAGATCAAGGTTTGCAAGATGACATCACCATACGCAATTTAGCTGAAATGAACCTGCCTGTATTAGATCTGGAAATTTTTCAGGCGCTGCGTGGTGCGGAAAATAACAATCAAGACATTCAGCAAATCGTTGCTTTATCTGATGAATTAATTGCTGAGTTAAAAAGTGCTGATTTATTGGTGATAGGCGCACCAATGTACAACTTAAATGTGCCTACTCAACTCAAAAACTGGTTTGATTTAGTGGCACGAGCAAGACAAACATTCCGCTACACCGAAACTTACCCGCAAGGTTTGGTTGAAGGGGTAAAAGCGGTGGTGGTAAGCAGTCGGGGCGGCATTCATGTTGGCCAAGAAACTGAGGCAGTCACGCCTTATCTCAAGGCAGTGTTAGGGTTAATGGGCATTCATGATGTTGAATTTATTTATGCAGAAGGCTTAGACATGCAAGCTTATCGCAGCAATGCATTAGATCTGGCAAGCCAGCAAGTTAAAGAATTCACTATTTAAAATTATGGGTTGAAACTCTTGTACCTCTAATTGATAACAAGAGTTTCTAAGTCTATTTAAATCACATTTCTCAGTTCATTTGCCGTGTTGCGCAGCAATGGCAAAATTTGCTGAACCAAATAATCTTCTTGTACACGGTTAGTTTGAGACATGCAGTTAAGCGCTGCTATGGCTTGACCTTGGGCGTTAAATACGGGCACTGCAATCGCAATTACGCCAAGCTCATGTTCTTCTTTGGAAAGACAATAATCCGATAATGAAATACCCTTAAGCACTTCAAAAAACTTTGATTCATCTACTATGGTAAATGGTGTTAAGCGCTTTAAACCGTAAGTTTTTACCCACGTATGTTGAGCTTCTTCGGGTAGTGCTGCCAGCAATACTTTACCCGTAGAAGTGGCATGGGCAGGGAGTCGGTTTCCTAAATGCATACCATAAGGGCTGACACGTAAATTATCTTGCTGTGGTAAATAACTACGGGCAATCGGCACCACTTCGTTATCGTCTAACACCACAATTGAAAAAGTAAGAGATGTCTGTGCACACAAAAGATTTAAAAATGATTGAGCAACTTTAGGCAAGTGGGCAGAGCTTAGATAAGAACTCGAAAAGCGCAGCACGCGATGAGTAAGCCAAAAGTAATGTTCATCGGTTTCTAAATAGCCTAAGTATTTTAAAGTTTTTAGGTAACGCCTTGCCGCTGTACGGCTAATACCGGTTCGCTCGGCTACTTGAGTGACATTAAGCCGTTGCCGATCTGTTCCAAAAGCTTCCAGTAAAGCCAAACCTTTTGCTAACCCTGCAATGTAGTCATCTTGACGTATTTTCTCATGCGAGTTCGGGTGCTCTAGAAAAGCATCGAGAGAAGGCATCCTTTCATTCCTGTTATTTTGATTGTTTCTGTCCGATATTCGGACAAACTAAATGATAAACGGTTATTTTCGTCTTGGATACATAGTGAACAAAACTTAAAGCCAGTAATTTAAAAGTCAGGATGAAACAAGGATGAAGTTATGGATATTTTAAAGACACAGGTTGCAATTATTGGTTCTGGCCCAGCAGGGTTATTGCTTGGGCAACTCCTATATAAAGCTGGCATCGATCATATTATTGTTGAGCAACGTAGTGCTGAATATGTGGCTTCACGGATTCGTGCAGGAATTTTAGAGCAAGTTTCGGTCGACTTACTCAAACAAGCAGGCGTTGACCAAAACTTAAAAGATAAAGGATTACCGCATTCGGGTATTGAAATCTTAACCAATGGTGAAAAGCATCGGGTTGATTTGGCAGCACTTACAGGTGGTAAACAAGTAACTGTATATGGCCAGACCGAAGTCACCAAAGATTTAATGACTGCGCGTGAAGCAGCACAGCTCACTTCATTTTATGAAGCTCAAAATGTACAGGTAAAAGATTTCTACACTGAACCAAAAGTTGAGTTTGAGTATCAAGGTAAAGCTTTTCAAATTCAGTGTGACTTTATAGCAGGGTGTGATGGTTACCACGGTGTCTGCCGTGCCAGCGTGCCAGAAGACAAAATTAAGACCTTTGAAAAAGTTTATCCGTTTGGTTGGTTAGGGGTGTTGGCCGATGTCCCGCCTGTAGCCGATGAACTCATTTACGTACAGTCTGAACGTGGATTTGCTTTATGTAGTATGCGTTCAGAAACGCGTAGCCGTTATTATTTACAAGTCCCTTTAACAGATCACGTCGAAGACTGGTCGGATGAAAAATTTTGGGATGAGTTAAAAAACCGCCTAGACCCTGAAAGCCGTGAAAAGTTAGTCACAGGACCTTCTATTGAAAAAAGTATTGCGCCGTTACGTAGCTTTGTGACCGAGCCAATGCGTTTCGGAAAACTATTTTTAGCAGGAGATACCGCTCATATTGTTCCACCGACTGGAGCAAAAGGCTTAAATCTCGCTGCATCTGATATTGCTTATTTATCAAGCGCACTCATTGAATATTATGCCGAAGGTTCCGAACAAGGGATAAATGAATACTCAGAAAAATGCCTACAACGCGTATGGAAAGCAGAGCGTTTTTCTTGGTGGATGACTCATTTATTGCATCGTTTTGAAACTGAAAGTGAGTTTGACCACAAGATTAAACAAGCCGAGTTGAGCTATGTACTTGGTTCGATTGCGGGTAAAACCACATTGGCTGAAAACTATGTTGGGTTGCCTTATGAAATTAAGCAAATAGATCGTTTTAAGCACGCAAGCTAAAGGCTAAGTAAAAATAAAAAGGGCATGAAAATGCTCTTTTTTTATATAAAAATTTAAGTAGGACGTAATAGCTTAAGAGATTGTTTTGCTTAAAATATCAGCATTAATAAAAGCTTTTGTCACATTTTTTCAGTATATTGCTATTAATTTCTTTATTTATAAATTCTAAGTTTGTATGGAACAGGACCAAGCACGCATACCTAAATATATTCCTATTCGCGATGCAATTGCCCATGATATTGAATCTGGCGTATTAGAAGCCCACGCAAAACTCCCATCAGAAAGAGTGCTTTCTGAACAGTTTCAAACCACTCGTGTGGCTGCACGTGAAGCTTTACTGGCTTTGGAAACCGATGGTTTGATTTATCGATTAGATCGCCGTGGTTGGTATGTTCGTTCTCCTCGTATTATTTATCATCCGCAATCGACAAAAAACTTTAATCAGTTTGTGATTGAACAAGGCTATGAACCTTCTACAGAAGTAATTTCGAGTGAACTGACTCAGGCTACTTCTTGGGATGCCAAGCATTTAAAAGTTGAAAAAGGGCATCCGATTTATTCAGTTTGGCGACGTCGTTGTATTAATGGTCGCCCTGTTTTAGTTGAACATTTACGTGTAAATGCCGAACTTTTCCCCGAGTTTTTAAATCATGATCTCAAGCAATCCATTACGTTACTGATGGCAAATCAATATAACTGCCATATCACCAGAGCTGACATTAACCTGTATCCAACTGCTTTATCTGAACAACAGGCTAAAGCACTGCATGTGAATGTTGGGGCACTGGGTTTATATATTTGCCGTAGCAACAGAAATGAAGAAGGCGTGATTACCGATGTTGACCAAGAATATTGGCTACATGATGTTTTAGATTTACATTTCGAAGCGCGAGCGTAAAAATACAATCTGGTTTAAACCAGATTAATTAAACTGTCATATAAACCTGTTGAAATACGATCATCAAATAATTGCATTCGATGGTTTGCAGATGAAACAGTACGTTCAACAGACAATTAAACTCGGCACTGCATCAGTTTTAGGTGTAGTGGTCGCTATTCAAATGGGATGTTCATCAGCAACATCAAAACAATCAGAAGAAATTACAGTCTATACGGCAGTGGAAGCCGACCAGCTTAAGCAATACCAAGAGGAATTACATAAAGCCTATCCTGAACTCAAAGTAAAATGGGTACGTGATTCAACAGGTGTAATCACGGCTAAACTTTTGGCAGAGCAGAAAAACCCACAAGCGGATGTGGTTTTTGGTGTGGCTTTAACCAGTTTGCTGGTCATGGAAAAAAAGGACATGCTTGAGCCTTTTAAACCAGAAGGCATCCAAAATTTAAAACCGGAATTTGTAAGCCAAAAACCTGTACCGACTTGGACGGGTATGGATGCATGGGAATCTGCAATTTGTGTCAATAAAGTCGAATTAGAAAAGCGTAAGCTACCAATTCCAAAAACTTGGAAAGATTTAACCAACCCAATTTATAAAAACTTAATTGTGATGCCAAACCCAGCCTCAAGTGGTACAGGCTATTTAGATGTCACGGCTTGGATGCAGATTTGGGGCGAAAAGCAGGCATGGGACTATATGCAGGCTTTAGATAAAAACATTTCACAATATCCTCACTCGGGTTCAAAACCTTGCAAGATGGCAGCACAAGGTGAAATTCCAATTGGTGTTTCTTTTGGTTATCCGGCATTTAAGTTAAAAGCAGAAGGTGCACCTTTAGAAGTGGTTTATCCAACTGAAGGTTTAGGCTGGGAAATGGAAGCTTCAGCAATTGTGAAAGGGACCAAAAAATTAAGTAGCGCACAAAAATTTATAAATTGGTCGGTAAGCAAAGCGGCAAATGAAGCTTATGCACATAACTTTTCAATGGTGGCTTATAAAGGCATTGAAAATACGACCATGAGTTTCCCAAAAAATCTTCCTCAAATGCTCGTAAAAAATGATTTTTATTGGGCGGCCGAGCAGCGTGAACGTATTTTGGCTGAATGGTCAAAGCGCTTTGAAAAGTGATCTTTTAGATAAGGGCCTCATTATGCAAATTCCTTCGTCATTGCAATCATCGCTGCTAGGTCAAAACCCAAAAGGCGAGTTAGCAGGGCATTTACTGTCGTCATTAACGACCTATAAATATCCTGAACACGGCCCGTCGGTTTTAGAAGTGGTGGATATCCAAAAAAAGTTCCAACACTTTCAGGCCTTAACGCATATTAATTTAGACCTGAAAGCTGGCGAGTTCGTGAGCTTTTTGGGGCCTTCAGGGTGCGGTAAAACTACATTATTACGGATAATTGCGGGTCTAGAAAAACCTGATTATGGAAAAGTCATAAAAAAGGGCGTAGACATTACGTTGCTCAGTGCTGAAAAGCGTCACTGCGGTATTGTGTTTCAGAACTATGCATTATTTCCAAACTTAAACGTTGAAGAAAATATTGCTTTCGGCTTAGACAAAAAGAAGTGGGATAAAGCACAGCGTAGTCAACGAGTTCAGCAGTTATTAGAGCTGATTGAATTACCAGATATTGCAAAAAAATACCCAAATCAATTGTCGGGCGGGCAGCAGCAACGTGTTGCGCTTGCTCGGGCAATTGCACCGAAGCCTGATATTTTACTGCTAGATGAACCATTGTCTGCACTTGATGCTCAGGTACGTCTAAACCTAAGACAGAAGATTCGTTCGATTCAATCACAGCTTAATTTGCCAACCATTATGGTCACACACGACCAAGAAGAAGCTTTAAGCATTTCTGACCGTGTTGTAGTCATGAATCATGGCGTCATTGAGCAAATTGATACGCCGCACAATATTTATTACAAGCCACAAACCCAATTCGTTGCAAAGTTTATTGGCACCATGAACTTTTTGGCAGCCACTTGTTCGGTCGTTAATCAGCTCGAGGTTTTGGGTTTTATTCCTCTGAATTTGGAACAGCAAAAACTTAAAGCAGGGCAAAGCTACAACATTGGTTTTAGACCCGAAGCTGTCGAGTTGGTTGATGATTTTGGTAGTGATAAAGAGTCGTTGTATTTGCCGGTTAAAGTATTAAGCACTGAATTTTTAGGTGCGAAACGTCGTTTGTTTTGCACTATTCATATTGATGGAATTGAGCAAGCAAAACACCTTTTGCAAATTGAAATTGAAAATACCAAGTTCAAATCTTTGCAAGAACTCATGTTTATAAAAGTGCCTAATCAGCTCATTCATGTCTTTGACGAACAAGGGTACGCACTATGTTAAATGAAGCTGCTTCAGCGGTTTTAAAAACACAGCCGCGTCGAAAAACTGAATATTCATTAAGATCAAATATTGCTTTAGCAAGCGTTGCAATTGCTTTGACTTTAGTGATTATTGCTCCTTTAATGATGCTGTTTGAAACTGCATTTTTTGATGAAAATCAAAATTTTGTTGGTCTTGAAAACTTCTATAATTATTTTGCAAGCCCAGCTTTACTCAGCTCTGTATTTAACTCGGTGTGGGTTGCTTGTGCTGCCACTGTCATTACAGTATTTCTTGCCAGTATTTATGCTTTTGCACTCACCAATGTGAATATAAAAGGCAAAGGCTTCTTTAAATTGGTTGCTTTCTTACCGATTTTAGCACCGTCACTTTTGCCTTCTTTGGCATTGGTTTATTTGTTTGGTAAGCAAGGTGTGTTTAAACCTTTGCTGGGCGATATACAAATTTATGGTCCAATCGGCATTTTAATCAGTTACTGCTTTTGGCTATTTCCGGCAATTTTAATGTTGATGATGGTGTCTTTTCGCAGTGTCGATCAGCGTTTAATTGAGGCATCTTTGTCACTGGGTAAAAATATCTGGAAGACGCATTACCATGTCACACTACCTGCAATTCGCTATGGCCTTATTAGCGCAAGTTTGGTGGCTTTTATTTATGTATTAACCGATTTTGGAATTCCGAAAGTCATTGGCGGTTCATTTAACATGATGGCGCTTGATGTCTATAAACAGATTATTGGTCAGCAAAACGTGAGTATGGGTGCGGTAATTTCCATCCTGTTATTGCTACCAGCAGTGTTCGTCTTTATTTTCGATCGTATTCAAAGCAAACGTCATGCACGGTTTCAAGCCTTTCAGGCTAAACCTTATGTTTCAGCATCGAATAAAAAACTTGAAGTTGTTCTGAGCCTATTTTGTGGGTTGGTTTCAGGGGCGATTTTACTGATTATCTTTACGGCAGTGCTGGCTTCATTCATTCAGTCTTGGCCTTATGATTTGTCTTTGACCTTAGCGCATTACAGTTTTGAATATGTCGATGGTGGCGGTTGGGCAGCGTACTTTAACTCGATTCGCATGGCACTCTTTAGTACGGTTTTTGGAACAGCACTGATTTTTATGGTGGCACTATTAACCGAACGTTTTAAGGCACATCAATTCATTAAAAACTATGTGCAAGCTTTGGTTTTATTACCACTTGCTGTGCCGGGGCTGGTTCTAGGTATTGCTTATATTTTGTTTTTTAACCAGCAGAGTAATCCGTTAAATGTGCTGTATGGAACCATGACCATTTTGGTGATTTCAACCATCGTGCATTATTACACTGTGCCACACCTCACTTTAACCAATGCCATTAAACAAATTCCGCTACAGCTCGACCAAGCAGCAGAAACTTTAGGTACATCGAAGTGGAAAACCTTTTGGAAAGTGTATTTGCCTATGTGTTTTCCAGCGCTATGCGATGTATCGGTCTATATTTTTGTGAATGCCATGACCACTGTGTCAGCTGCGATTTTCCTTTATTCACCAGACACCAGTTTAGCTGCGGTAGCTGTTTTAAATATGGATGATGCAGGAGATACCGTTGCTGCTGTTGCTATGAGCATTTTGATTTTAACCACCTCATGTGTTGTAAAACTCATTCACTGGTTATTTACCAGAAAAATTATGGCAAGAAGTCAGCAATGGCGTGAAAGCACTCACTAAGTTTTAGCTAAACACAATTTTTATTTAACTGACTGAAATTGAATGCTTTGTTCAACAAGGCAAGGGTTTATTCATCCTAAATTTCGCAAATTGGAAGTCTTATGAATCACGCACAGTTTGATTTAATTGTTGTCGGAGCCGGTATTTTAGGTTTGTCCGCTGCCATACAAGCGCAAGAACAAGGCTTAAAAGTTTGTATGTTCGAGAAAAATGCCAAACCTGTGGGTGCAACTCGTCGTAATTTCGGCATGGTCGGAACTTCGACATTAACCCATCCAGAGCAACAGTGGCGAAAGTACGCTCTTGAAACGCGTTGTTTTTATCAACGCATTCAGGCTGAAACCGATATTTCATTTGAGCAAAGACAAGGTGTCTATCTCGCCAATACGTCACTTGAATGGCGAGTTTTAAATGAGTTTGTCGAGCGTGCAAATCATTATCAAATTCCAGTTCATTTGCTAAACCATGATGAACTGGTCACCCAATTTTCTTATTTAAATCCTTCGCAGCATTTTCAAGGCGGTTTGGTTTTTGGGGAAGATTATTCGGTCGAACCACATGTGATTGGGCAGCGACTGTTGGCATATGCCGAAAGAAAAGGTGTAGAGATTTATACCAATGCCTGTGTTGTTCAAACTCAATATCAGCAGGAAAGTTGTCAGGTTCGTTTGGCAAGTGGTGAGACTTATCGAGCAAATAAAGTTTTGATCTGTCACGGTGAAATCATCGATGTTTTATATCCAGATCTCTTACAAAGCTTGAACCTGAAACGTTGTGGTTTACAAATGGCGCTGACGCAACCATTTCAACAAAAATTAAATGCTTCTCTTTATTCAGGCTTATCTATCTCACGTTATCCGGCTTTTGAAATTTGCCCAAGTCATTCTGAGTTGGTTAAAGCGTCACAGCAGGGATTCATTAAAGAATTTGGTATCCATATTCTGATTAAACAAAACGAATTTGGTGAACTGATCGTGGGCGATAGTCACGAATACCATCCGATTAATGAAGCGCCCCAGTTTGAGCAGCGTGAAGAGATTAATGAGTTTATCCAAGCTTACTGTCACGAAAAATTAGGGCTGACTTTACCTCCAATTCAAAAACGCTGGAATGGTTATTACCTGACTCATGAACATGAGTTGGCCTGTGTTACTGAAGCTGAAAAAAATATCTTTCTGGTGAGTGGGATTGCCGGCAAAGGCATGACCACAGGGGCTGGGTTTATGAAAGAAATATTAGAACAAAATATTTATTAGTTTGTCATCTGGTTTAAACCAGATTAATGTATATTGAAATGAACGCAAAAGAAATGAGTAACATTATGAACATGCAACCCCAACTCGATATGGATTTAGAGAACAAGTATTTGCTTCTCACTCCAGGGCCATTATCAACATCGGCAACAGTACGCCGTGCCATGCAAAAAGACTGGTGTACTTGGGACCAAGAATACAACTCGCTGGTACAAGATATCCGCTCTCGTCTAGTCAACTTGGCAACCAGCCAACCTGAAAAATATACGGCTGTGTTAATGCAAGGCAGTGGAAGTTTTGCGGTTGAGTCTGTGCTTGGTTCAGCTATTTCGCGTGATGGCAAAATCTTGATCATTAATAACGGTGCATATGGTGCACGTATGGTGCAAATGGCGCGTTGCTTAAATATTGAAGTTGTAGAGCTGAACTATTTAGAAACTCAAACACCAGATTTACAAGAAATTGAGCGCGTTTTACACGATAAAACCATTAGCCATGTTGCGTGTGTACACTGTGAAACCACCACAGGAATTTTAAATCCGATTCAAGACATTGGCCGTTTGGTGAAAGCAGCAGGAAAAATCTGGATTGTGGATGCCATGAGTTCATTCGGTGGTGTGCCTATGGATATTGCCGAGCTTGAAATTGATTTCCTGATTTCAAGTGCAAATAAATGCATTCAAGGTGTTCCGGGCTTTGGTTTTATTTTGGCAAAACGTGATTGCCTAGAGGCATGTAAAGGTTTGGCACGTTCGGTTAGTCTCGACTTGTATGACCAGTGGAACACGATGGAGCAGCATAACGGTAAATGGCGTTTTACCTCGCCAACCCATGTAGTACGTGCATTTTATCAAGCATTACTTGAGCTTGAAGCCGAAGGTGGAGTCGCTGCACGTTATCAACGTTATTTACAAAACCAGCAAACCTTATCTAAAGGTATGCAACAACTGGGCTTTGAATTGGTGCTCGGTAAAGAGTGCCCACAATCACCCATTATTACTACTTTTCTTTACCCAACAGCCGAGACATTTAGCTTCCAGTCATTTTATGAAGCTTTGAAAAAATCAGGTTATGTGATTTATCCGGGTAAAGTCACCGACCTCAACTGCTTCCGTATTGGCAATATTGGCGAAGTTTATATTCATGACATTGAAGGACTTCTTGCTGCAATTGCGAGTTATTGCAAAAACCTCCTCAATCAAGCTGTAACAGCATAATTGTTTAAATCATTTGCATTAAAGGAATTACACCATGACGACCAACAATACACAAATTCAGGCTGTTGTTTTTGACTGGGCTGGTACAACTGTAGATTTTGGCTCACGCGCACCAATTTTAGCTTTTATGGCTTTATTTAAAGACAATAAAGTTGAAATTACGGTTGAAGAAGCTCGTGCACCATTGGGTTTAGAAAAACGTGATCATATTGCAGCAGTTTTAAAAATGCCGCGTGTAGCAGCGGCATGGCAGGAAGTATATGGGAAGCCTGCAACTGAAGCAGATATTGACCGTTTATATAAAGACTTTATTCCATATCAATTAAATTCTATTCCGAAATGTTCTGCTTTAATTCCGGGGGCATTGGAAACGTTTGAAAATATTAAAAAGCGTGGTGCAAAAATTGGCAGTAACACGGGCTATGCATCTATGATGATTGGTCGTTTGGTTAAAGATGCTGCCGATCAGGGCTATCGACCGGACTGTATCGTTACGGCAAGTGACGTAAAATTTGGCCGTCCATATCCTGAAATGCTATGGAAGAACTTAATTCAACTCGACGTATCCGACATCAAAACTGTTGTAAAAGTAGATGATACCGTGGTGGGCATTGATGAAGGTTTAAATGCCGGATGTTGGACAGTAGGACTTGCGATTAGTGGCAATGAAGTCGGTTTAAGCTATGAAGAGTGGAGCGCGTTATCGGCTGATGAACAGATTGTACTAAAAGATAAGGCATACCAAAAAATGAATGCATCGGGCGCTCACTATGTGATTGATAGTGTCGCCGACTTACCAAATGTACTCGATGATATTGAACGCCGTTTGGGGCAGGGTGAACGACCTTAAACAGAGTTTAGGTCTATATATTTTTAAGCTTAGCTCCCTTGGGAGCTAAGCTTACCTAAAAAATTAAAATGAAGAGTAATAAACTCTACATACGTGGAAATAAGGAGTAACTTTGAAACGTCAATTCCTTATTTCCTGCTAACCATCTAAAACATATGTTTAGATAGTTAGTACCATCAATCCTATAGGTACAGGACCTATAGGATTTTTTGATGGATCTCTTTACGACTTTTGTGGGTCGTATATTTTTTCTTTAATGAATAAGGCTGGTATCACACCACAAATTAGGTAGGCAGCACCCATCACGACAAAACCTAAACCAATAGACCCGCCGGATGCCAAGAAACCAATCGTTGCAGGGGCTAATGCAGCGCCTAAACGTCCGACGTTATAAGCACCGCCAATGGCTGTACCGCGAATGGCAGTCGCAAAACTTTCGGTCATATAGGTTGCATTTACGCCATAAGGGATGCCGTATAGAAAACCAAAGGTCACCAGTAAATATAAAATGTTGCTTGGCGAGTTATAAAAAACAATCAGAGGTAGGAAAATAGCAGTGCCGATTGCACCAAAGGCATAAGTAAAACGACGCCCTAATTTATCGGCCATCATACCCGCAAGAACTTTACCTAAAATCATGGCGGTATATGTACCTACCATATAGGCGGTCATTTCCTTAAATTTCATACCGAGTTCACTTTCAAGGTATGACGGCATCCAGTTATTTACGCCATAATAGCCAAACTGTAAAAAGCCTGCCGTTAACGCCCATAAGATAAACATATTGCGGTTTCGTTTATCTTGGAAAATAAGCTTAAATGCCGAAGTTTTCGAGGCGTTTTGAGCCACAACTGGTTGTTGTAGTCGAGACTTTTGCCATGCTTCTGGTTCAGGTACAAGCACATGCATGAGAACAGCAATAATGACGGGAATAATCGCAACATAAAACAGCATGCGCCAGCCATGATCAGGAATAATCCAGCCTGCAAGTAAGGTCGCAACAATATAGCCAACGGTCCAGCCAGCTTGTAAAGTGCCAAGTACTGTTGTGCGGAAACGTGTTGGGACATACTCGGCCATGAGAGTATTACAGGCGATATAAAGTGAACCCAAGCCAAGAGATGCAAAAAATCTTAAAATACCAAACTGAAGAAAGCTGTGGGTAAAACCTAAGCCACAGGTAAGAAGTGAGAAAATTAAAATAGAAATAACCACAATGCGCACGCGACCAAATTTATCGCATGCCCATCCCCCAAAAATGCCACCAACAGCCATACCTGCTAATGTAAAACTGCCAAGCATACCTGCTTGTACTGAACTTAATCCAAAATCTGCCTTAATACTATTTAAGCTATAAGACAGCAGCATCAAATCTGCACCATCTACCAACAGTGCCAGAAATGCAAAAATAAATGCTATTTTCCACGTATGAGGCTGTATACGAGAAAGACCTTCTTTGTAATTTGTAGCCATAATCCATTACCTACATTTGATAAAAAGCACTTCAAGTCGTTTTGAAGTGCTTTAAATTTGATTAAGACGCAGCGCGAATCATATTTCGGGCAATAATCACTTGTTGAATTTGAGTGGTCCCTTCATAGAGACGGAACAGACGAACATCTCGATAAAAACGTTCAATGGCATATTCACTGATGTAACCCGCACCACCATGAATTTGTACGCAGCGATCAGCAACGCGGCCACACATTTCGGTTGCAAACATTTTTGCGCAAGAAGCTTCCGTGCTAACGTTTTGTCCCGCATCGCGTAGGCGGGCAGCGTCTAAGACCATACATTTAGCTGCATAAATTTCAGCTTTTGAATCGGCAAGCATGGCTTGAATGAGTTGGAACTCGGCAATTGGTTGTCCAAATTGCTTGCGTTCGATGGCGTAATTTAAAGAGTCGTCTAGCATTCGAGTTGCTGCACCGACACTCAAGGCAGCAATATGCAAACGGCCTTTATCGAGTACTTTCATGGCCGTTTTAAAACCAACACCTTCAACACCACCAATGAGTGCTGAGGCAGGAATACGACAATTTTCAAAAATAACGTCACAGGTATGGGCGCCTTTTTGTCCCATCTTTTTATCGCGTTTGCCAAGAGAAATGCCCGGAGTTTGGCTATCCACAATAAAAGCAGAAATGCCACCAGCGCCTTTAATATCAGAGTTTGTACGTGCCATGACTGTAAATACGCCAGCATGTGGCGCATTGGTAATAAAGCGTTTGGTACCATTTAAAATATAAAACTCACCATCTTTTACTGCGGTGGTTTTTAAAGATGCCGCATCAGAACCTGCGTCAGGTTCGGTTAAGCAAAAAGAACTGATCACTTCACCACGAGCTAGACGCGGTAAGAAAAATGATTTTTGTGCTTCGGTCCCATCAATAATCAAACCACTTGAGCCAATGCCATTATTGGTCCCAATAAGAGAGCGAAAAGCAGGAGAGGTACGACCTAATTCAAAAGCGACATAGACCTCTTCTTCCATCGTTAGGCCAAGACCTTCGTATTCTTCAGGAATGGTTAAACCAAATAAGCCGAGAGCTTTCATTTGCTCAACAATCTCTTGAGGAATTTCATCCGTTTCAGCGACTTCATTCTCATGAGAAATTAAGACACCTTCAACAAATTGTCGAATCATATCAACAAGTTGATTTAAGGTTTCCTGATCTCGAATCATAGTCTCGTCCTTTTACTCTATGCAAAAAACATCAATGTGATGTTCGTAAAATCACCAATATTTGAAGTGATAGTAATCAAAGGATGAGCGCAAAACAATATATTTTGAAAATTAATTTCGCAATGCGATACTTTGTTATTGTTTTATCTTTGGCTAATTTATTGATTTATTTAAGCTATATTTTCTTATAAAAAATCATCATTTTTAGTGGAAAATTAAAGTTTGATTTTTAAAAAGAGCCGTGTATATTAAAAATATATATCGCTATGCGAAATTTTAAATGGATAAGTTTTCCTATAGGAAATGAATCACAAATTATAGTGGGATGAAGATGGGTGCTTTAAATGGAATTCGGGTGCTTGACTTAAGTCGGGTATTGGCTGGGTCTTGGTGTGGACAGATTCTTGCCGATTTAGGCGCAGAAGTAATCAAGATTGAACGGCCGAAAGTTGGTGACGATACTCGTTCTTGGGGACCACCTTGGATGAAAGATGACTCAGGTCAAGACACTCAAGAAGCCGCTTATTATCAGTCAACTAACCGCAATAAATTATCGGTTGCCATCGACATTGCCAATCCTGAAGGCCAAGAATTGATTAAAGCACTTATTCAAGACACCGATGTCGTGATTGAAAACTACAAAGCGGGTTCTTTGAAAAAGTACGGTTTGGACTACGAGTCTTTATCTGCAATTAACCCTAAACTGGTGTATTGCTCAATTACAGGTTTTGGTCAAACTGGTCCCAGAGCAGAAGAACCCGGTTATGACTTTATTATTCAGGGTATGGGCGGACTCATGTCGGTCACTGGTGAGCGTGATGATTTGCCGGGCGGAGGACCACAAAAAGTAGGCGTTGCATTTTCTGACTTAGCCACAGGACTTTATTCTACGATTGCCATACAGGCTGCTTTACTCAACCGCCATGTGACAGGTTTGGGCCAATACATTGATATGGCTTTGCTTGATGTTCAAATTGCCACAATGGCAAATCAGGGAATGAACTATCTTTCATCGGGTAATATCCCTAAACGTTATGGCAATGCACACGCTAATATTGTGCCTTATCAAGTATTCAAAGCCTCTGACCGTGACTTCATTATTGCATGTGGAAATGACACTCAGTTTATTCAACTCTGTCGAAGTATTGGTTTACCCGATTTACCAAATGATGCGCGTTTTGCCCGAAATGCAGACCGAATCAAGCATCGCAATGAAATTATCGGAATTTTACAAACTCACTTTTTAACAAAAACAGCAGATGAATGGGTAGACGCAATCTATGCGGCTAAAGTTCCGGTCGGTGTCATTAATAACTTGGAACAAGCTTTCCAAGAACCACAAGTGATAGCCCGAGAAATGTTAGTCGAGATGAACCATCCTCAACGTAAAAAATTGAAGATAATTGGCTCACCAATCAAACTTTCTAGAACTCCTGTTGAATACAAAACAGCACCTCCACTGTTGGGTGAACATACGCAGGCGATTTTAGGGCGAGTAGTATCTACAGAAAAGTTAGCAGAGCTTAAAGAAAAGGGCGTAATTGGATAAGTAACTTAAAAGCGAAAGGTTAAAATGATATTTAAAATCAGAAAATAAAATATTTAATCTTTCGCTTTAATGAGTTAAATGAAGTTATTTTATAAATGCAGACTTGGACGTTTGCTCTTTTGCTATTTATAGAAAAAATAGATTATAATTTTCGCAGTGCGAAACAAAATATGGATTGGTATGACAATGAACGATGCAGTTGATGCAGAACAGACAGAAAAACTACTCGCGCCTTTAAGGCATGAATTATTACATCCGATTGAAGACATGCAGGATGAAAATGATCGCCAATTTATTACTGCATTAGCACGTGGTTTAGAACTATTACGTTGTTTTACGCCTAAGCATCAGCATTTGGGCAACCAAGAGCTTGCTCAGATGACTGGTTTGCCAAAACCGACCATTACTCGCCTGACACATACCTTGTCGCGTTTGGGTTATATCAAACAAGTGCCAAACTCAAGCAAATTCCAGCTTTCAGTTGGTGTTCTTGCTTTTGGTTATTCCATGCTCTCTAACGTATCGATTCGCTCTATTGCTCATCCATATATGAAAAATTTGGCAGACTATGCTGGTGCTGCTGTAGCAATGGCAACACGCGATCGACTGAATATGATTTATCTTGATGTCGTTCAAGGTAAAGGCAATATGACCATGCGCCGTCAAGTCGGAACCTATTTACCGATTCACTTAAGTTCAATGGGGCGTGCATGTTTAGCTGCCATGCCAGAAGATGAAAGAGAGTTCTTGCTTAATGCCATTCGTAACAAGCACAAAGAAGACTGGATCAAAATTAACCGTGATCTAGACAAAGCCTTTAAAGACTACCAAGATTTTGGATACTGTTTTTCAATTGGCGAATGGCATAAAGACGTTAACTCGGTTGCGGTTCCACTCATTCATGAACAACATGGTTTGCTGGTATTTAACTGTGGTGGTCCAAGCTTTATTATGAACCGTGAAAAACTCGAAGAAGATATTGCACCGCGTCTTTTACACATGGTGAATAATATTCGTACCGAGATTAGCTAAACGTATTTGATTCATTTATAAAAGCCAGCTTTGTTTTTCAAGGCTGGCTTTTTAGTGTGCGAATTTTAGGCCGTTTGCTTATGGAAGTTCGGTTTTCTTTTTTCTTTGAAAGCATTTAATGCTTCTTTAAATTCGGAACCCTGTAAACAACGCGAGAAAATAGTCGACTCATGATCAATACGATTGAGTAGATCATCGATTGGCATATCTCTTAGTAACTTTTTACTGAGCTGTAAGGCTTGGCTTGGTTTGTGAGCGAGTTTAATGGCTACGTCTTCAACCACTTGATCCAGCTCAGTTACTTCAAATATCTCATTAACCAAACCATAAATTTTTGCTTGATCTGCCGAAAATTTTTCACCTAGTAAAATAAGTTCCGAAGCACGAGCAAAACCCAATAATCTTGGCAAGATGTAACTTGAACCTGCTTCAGGTACAAGTCCCAAATTCACAAAGGGAAACTGAAAAATAGAGTTTTGGCTTGCATACACAAGGTCGCAATGTAGAAGCATAGTGCTGCCAATGCCAATTGCCATACCATTTACTTTAGCAATAATCGGTTTTGGAAACGTTGCTAAGCTTTTTAAAAAAACAATGGAAGCGGGTGGTTCTGAACTGGTGGTATCGCGTTTTTCAAAAGCATTAACGTCATTACCACTCGTAAATGCCGAACCTTCACCAGTAAGTATGACCACATGGACATCTTGATTGGTTGCAGCCTTATCTAATGCCTGACTTAAAGCCGTATACATTTCATAATTAATTGCATTCTTTTTAGTGGGGTTACTCATGGTGAGCGTTAGTATATTTTTATCAAAATGCTCCTGAATTGTACCTGTTTTAAGCTCGCTTTGAGTTACATTGTCCTGTTGCATCATTTATTCCTTTAAATTAACTATTTGAAAAATATATTCTTTCAGTTGGTGAAAGCTCATACTTTTCAGATAACTTGCTGTCTAAAACTTAAACTTATTAAAATGATGCTATCGAAAAATAATTCCGTTATCAATTATTTTGTTTTATATTGTGGTATAAAATTTTGTATTGTGAAATTTTTATCTTAAGTCACTTTAAATGATGACAGGATTTATGCGTAAATAAGCATCTAGCTCTACTAAGGAAATGAGAAGCTAGTTATAGAATGGTGAGTGGAAAGAATATGAAGACCAAAATTACAGAACTATTTGAAATCGAGCATCCAATTATTCAAGGTGGTATGCATTATGTTGGTTTTGCAGAGCTTGCGGCTGCAGTTTCGAACGCGGGTGGGTTAGGTATTATCACTGGTCTGACTCAGCGTACGCCTGAAAATCTGGCAAAAGAAATTGCACGTTGCCGAGAAATGACCGACAAGCCTTTTGGAGTAAATTTAACCTTTTTGCCTACCGTAAATACTCCTGATTATCCGGGTTTTGTAGAAGTAATCATTAAAGGTGGAGTCAAGATTGTAGAAACAGCAGGGCGTAATCCTGAACAGGTCATGCCGTATTTAAAAGCTGCTGGTATTAAAGTAATTCACAAATGTACTTCGGTTCGACATAGCTTAAAAGCGCAGCAAATTGGATGTGATGCAGTTTCTGTAGATGGTTTCGAGTGTGGTGGGCATCCTGGTGAGGATGACGTGCCCAATATGATTTTATTGCCCTTAGCTGCCGATGCGTTAGACATCCCATTTGTTGCCTCAGGTGGTATGGCAGATGGACGCTCACTCGCGGCTGCTTTAGCGATGGGAGCCGATGGAATTAATATGGGAACGCGCTTTATTGCGACTCAGGAAGCTCCCGTACATGCAAATGTGAAACAGGCGATTCTGAATGCAACCGAACGAGATACGCGTTTAATTATGCGTGCTTTGCGAAATACTGAACGTGTCATGAATAATGCGGCCGTAGAAAAAATCGTGGCAAAAGAAAAAGCGCTCGGCGATAGCATTAAATTTGAAGATATTATTGAAGAAGTTGCGGGAGTCTATCCAAAAGTTATGATTGATGGAGATGTTAATGCAGGTGCATGGTCATGCGGTTTAGTGGCAAGCTTGATTCATGATATTCCGACATGCGATGAACTGGTTAGCCGAATTGTCAAAGAGGCAGAAGATATTATTCGCGGACGTTTATTAAGCTTGTTATAAAGTAAAATTATTATCTATATTAATCTTAATAATAGAGCAAGATTTCTTTGTAGTAAGTAATATAGTGATCTAAATTTAATAATAGATTAAATTTAGATCATTATATAGAACACCCTCTTATATTAGTTTTTTGAATATTGTTTTTTAATTACAATAGTTCCAGCAATAAAGTCATGAATAGCTCTTTTTCTCTTATTAAAAAGTAAAACAATAAACTCACTCCAAGTCCATAATTCACTTGCTGAGTTAACTATACTGTACCAAGCTGGATAAAAAAGTAGAATATATTTTGCTTGATCAATTTTCCCTGCATTTAGGTATATTTCAGGATCAGCATAGCTTAATGCGATTAATTCGGATATAACCGTAATAATACAAAAAACAATATCAACTGAAGATCTTAACACAGCTTGTATAAGAGTGATTTTACTACCATCGGGACGTGTAATTTTTATTCCAACCACCATTTTTCCTATCGTTGCACCAAATCGATAGTGAAAGTAAATTATATAAGTAATCGCGAAGAGAGCTGCAATAACTACAGTGATCATTGAAATAATTATAGATATATTTTGAGTAAAATAACCTATTATCATCAAAGGTATCATCACTAGCATATCAATAATGCCAGCACTAAGACGTTTCCAAAAACCAGCATAGACTGTTTCATTATCTATTTTGATTGGTAAGAAAAATATTTCTTTTTTGTTGAACATACACTTAATTATTAAAAATTTAATATTGGTAATGGTATGTTAAATAATTAATCTAAGCAATTTATTATTATTTTTTTGTTGGTTATAAATATTAAAATAAGAAAAATTTACTCGTTTTAAAAAGTGAATATTAAGTTTGTTAGTTGCATTATCAAAGAGGCAGAAGACATTATTCGTGGACGTTTATTAGGGCTTTTATAACGAACTATTAGCCTACTTTGAGATCAGCACAAGTTTTAATTGTGCTGATTTTTTGCATCACGCACACAATAATAAAGACATAGAATGGCAAAAATTAAGCCCAAAATACAGACACCTTTCCATCCGAAGTGTTTCCAAGCGTAGCTTCCCGCCGTTGTGCCTAAAGCGCCGCCAGCAAAGTAACCTGTCATATAAATGGCATTAAACCGTGAACGTAATTCTTGATTAAGTTTAAATACAATACTTTGGTTGGTGACATGTACCGCAGAAAGAGAAGCGTAGAGAATAAGTAAGGCAATAATATAAAAAGCGAAATGGTAGGGTAAAAGTGAAAAAAGTATCCAACTTAAAATCAGCCCAATGCCGCAATAAATCGAAATTTTATGGATATAGCCTTGGTCAATAAATTTGCCTGAGAAATTGGCAACGAAAGTTCCTAACACGCCAACAAAACCGAAAAGGCCAATGGTAAAGTCACTAAAATAATAAGGTGCCGGAGCCAGAAGCAACGACATGGTGGTAAAGGTTAAACTCACACAAGCAAATGTAAAACCACCAATATAAGTTCTGGTTCTTAAACGTGGATTTTGAATAAAAATCTTTGGTAAAGAACGAATGGTTTTTACATAGTTTTCAGATTTGGTGGGTGGGAATAACCCAATATTACGATGCAAAATAATGGCAATGATGAGTAATAGAAAGCCACTAACCAGATAAATAATATTCCACGCAAAAAGTGTAGACATCAGCCCAGAAAGGGAACGGGCGAGTAAAACACCCATCATCAGCCCACTCAGTAAAAAGCCAACAACACGGCCACTTTGTTGAATCGGAACCAGACTTGCAGCAAGCGGTAATAAAAGTTGGGCTGCGCTGGAAAATAAACCGGTAATAACAGTGCCAAGCAGTAAAAGATAAATATTGTGTGAAAAGCCACTAATAATTAATCCGCTTGAAGCTAGTAACATAAAGATAAATAGCAGCTTGCGCTTTTCTAATATGTCACCCAACGGCATTAAAAAGAGTAAGCCACAGGCATAGGTGATTTGGGCTAGAGTGGGCACCCATGCTGTAGTGGTTTCAGTTAAATTTAAGCTTAGACTAATTGAATGAATAAGTGGCTGACTAAAATAATTTCCACCTGTACAAATGCCTGCAGCAATCGCCATTAGAATAATGGTTGGGGTATAGAGTGCGTTTTTCATCATGCCTATCGTCATAATGAAAGTGGAACTTTAATCAACACAACCATAACTGTTTTAAGTACGATTGTTAGTGCGTTTCATTCAAAGCATCTTGAATATTGTGCACCATGTGGATTAAACGTGGTCCAATTTCACCTTCAAGTTTTTCCGGATTTAGATGAAAACTTGGCGCACCACAGTTAAAAACATAAAGACCGTGTTTAGAGCTAACCAAAGGTACAGCCACTGAGTTTACTTCTTTATGCCACTCACCCAAAGACAAACAATATCCATAATCTTGATAATCACGGAAAGCTCGTTCTAATGAGCGTTTGATGGCTGGCCAGTTTTCTGGATTTTTTTGTTTCAATGCATCAAGTAGAAAGTTGCGCTCACGTTCAGGAGTCGCAGCCAAGCATGCTCGTCCCATAGAACTGCTATGCAGTGGTAAAGTCGAACCAATTGGACGGCGCATATTTAAGGCTGTTTCAATTTGCACAACATCGATATACACCATATTTAAGCGATCACGCGTTGCCATCGCTACGGGCGCTTGAACATACTGACTCATCTCTTCCATATATTGATGAGCAATATTACGAATCGAGATGTTAGATAAAGCTGCATATCCTAAGGATAAGACACCAATATCTAATGTGTATTTGGTCGAGTTAGGTAATTGTTTTAAATAACCTAATGACACAAGGGTATTGGTAATACGTGCAATGGTCGGTTTAGGTAAACCTGTCATTTTTGCTAATTCTTGGTTACCAAGCACCTGATTATTTGCAGAAAAGCATCTTAAAAGTTCTAAGCCGCGTGCTAAAGAAGCAATAAACTGCGGGTTATTTTCCCGATGTATATGCGAAATAGGATCTAAACGTATCTCATCAAAATTTATTGGTTTTTCAGTTTCCGTGTTTTGAGACATTCGATCCTCAAATATAATTAAAGCAATAGTTTTGCCATTATATTTCGCTCTGCAAAATAAATCCATTCATCACTGCGCTGTTGTGATGAATGGATATCTGGTTCAATGGTTATGAAACGTTTTCAATCACCATTGCAAGACCTTGGCCTACACCAATACATAGGCTCACCACGGCATATTTCTTCTTACGGCGAATTAACTCGCGCGCTACTGTTAACGCAAGACGAGCACCTGAAGCACCAAGTGGATGACCAACTGCAATTGCACCACCGTTCGGGTTCACACGTGGGTCATTAAAATCAACATTTAAGCCTTTTAAACAAGATAAAACCTGTGAAGCAAAGGCTTCATTAATTTCGATAATATCCATGTCATCTAAAGTAAGGCCAGCACGCGCAACAGCTTTTTTAATCGCTTCGATCGGGCCAGCACCCATAATGCGTGGCTCAATACCGGCTGCCGCAGCGGACAAGATTTTTGCCATTGGTTTTAGGCCATATTTTTGACCTGCCGCTTCTGAACCAATCAAAAGTGCTGCTGCACCATCATTAATACCTGAGGCATTACCCGCAGTAACTACGCCACCTTCAAAGAGTGGTTTTAACTTTGTAAGTGCTTCAACAGTTGAGCTTGGGCGAGGGTGTTCATCTTCAGAAACGAGCTTAGGTGGCAATTTTTTGCCTTGGAAAACCTCAATTGGCGTAATTTCATCGGCAAAGAAACCTTCTTCTTTGGCTTTTTGATATTTGGCTTGTGATTGGGCTGCAAATAAGTCAGCTTGTTCACGGCTAATACCAAACTCGGCTGCAACGTTATCGCCCGTTTCAGGCATTGAATGACCGCCGTACTGCGCAATAATTTTTTTATTTGGAAAGCGAGAGCCAATCGTGGTGTCATAAATTTTTGCATCACGGCTATAAGCGCTTTCCGCTTTACCCATCACAAACGGTGCACGTGACATACTTTCTACACCACCTGCAATATACAGTTCACCCTCACCACAAGTAATAGCGCGTGCTGAGTCAATCACAGCACCTAAACCACTAGCACATAGGCGGTTTACTGTCTGGCCTGGTACAGTGACAGGTAGGCCTGCAAGTAATAGTGCATTTCGTGCCACATTACGACTATCTTCACCCGCTTGGTTGGTGTCGCCTAAAATCACATCTTCAATATCCGCGCCTGGTACACCTGTTTTTTCTAGTAGTTTTTGAATGACAGTTGCGGCCAAATCATCAGGACGAATTGAGGCAAGTTCACCTGCATGACGGCCAAATGGACTACGTAAACCATCATAGATATATGCATTTAACATTGAGAAATTCCTTTTCAAGACTCGTGAGTAAAAGTAAGAGGTAAATGAAGTGCGACACGACGCTGTAACCACGGGCTAGGGCGGTAACGCGGGTCATGGGTAAGTGCTGTTATACGGTTCAGAATAAGTAAGACTTTTTCGCTACCGACTTGATCGCCCCATTCAATTGGTCCAAATGGATAGCCTAAGCCAAGACGTACAGCCGCATTAATATCATCTACTGTGGCAATATTTTGCTGGGCAATATCGCAGCCTAAATTAATGACCATGGCTAAAACACGCTGCGCAACAAAGCCAATACTTTCATTAATCATACTGACCATATTTCCATCTAGATTGAAAATAGAGTGAGCCGCTTGTCGGTATTCAGATTTAGTAATGAGTGATGGCATTAAGGTGCGATGTTTTGCAATGCCATAAAGCATGTCTATCGCAACAGTATGCTTTGGATTAACTCCTAGGCGAGTAGCTGCTTGAGTTGTATCTTCACCATAACAAGCGAGTAAACATAAGCTATCTGTTTGCGGTTCAGAATTGGTGTCTAGGGCAATATTTTGCTGAGTTAAATAATCTTCGAGTTGTTTTTTATCGTCCAAGAAATCGGCAGCGATCCAAACTTTTGGATATTGTGCTAAACGCTCTACCAATTTGGCTGGTTGTTCACCTGTTTTTGAACCGGTTTCATAGTTATAAAAACCTTGATTAACCTTACGTCCAAGTTGCTTGGCATCTAGCATTTGCTTGGTCAGCGGGCTTGGTTTGTAGCGGGCTTCTTCATAGTACTGGTGATAAATCGACTCCATCACAGGATGCGAAACATCAAGGCCAGTTAAATCCATTAATTCAAATGGCCCCATTCTAAAACCAACGCCGTCACGTAAAATTCGGTCAATTTCACTAATATCACAGACATTCTCGTTTAAAATTTTGAGCGCTTCAGTTCCATAAGCACGGCCCGCATGGTTAATAATAAATCCAGGGGTGTCCTTTGCTACAACAGGGCGATGACCAAATGCACGAGACAGATCGTTTAAAGCATCAATAATAAGTGGATCTGTTTTTAAACCACGAATGACTTCAACCACTTTCATGAGTGGAACTGGGTTAAAAAAGTGATAACCCACAACACGCTCAGGCTTCTTGCAATTTGCCGCAATGGCTGTAATAGAGAGAGAAGAAGTGTTTGAGGCTAAAATAGTAGTATCCGAAACAATGTCTTCAAGCTGTTGCATCAAGCTTTGTTTAATATCGAGACGTTCAACAATTGCTTCTACAATGAGGTCACAATTTTTTAAATCTTCAATTTGATGGGCAACAATTAAATGGTTATTTGCCGCTGTTGCTTGCTCAGGCGTAATCTTATTTTTTTCGACTAACTTTTGAAATGTAGCAGCCAGTTTTTCTTTGGCCTGTTCTGCGGCGCCTGCTTTGGCATCATATAAATAAGTGGTATGACCTGACTGCGCAGCAATTTGAGCAATACCACTGCCCATGACACCTACACCAATCACAGCCATGCTTTTAATATCATAAGTCATGTCGATCATCCTGATGATTAATCTATATTTGAAATTAAATGGAAAAATAAGGTTGGGTGATTTAGCTTAAGCATTGTTTATCACCATCAATGGGTAAGATTTGCCCTGAAATTGAGCGACCACTATCTGACGCTAAAAATAGGCATAAATCTGCAATATGCTTTGGATTGACAAAATATTTGAGCGACTGATTTTTCAGTGCGTTTTGAGTCACTTCTTCCAGTGATGTATGGGCTACATCGGCACGGGCCTGTAATACGCGCTGAACCCGATCACCATCTACCGCTCCAGGAAGAATAGCGTTAACCCGAATGTTATCTGCACCGAGTTCCATAGAAAGCGTTTTGGTAAAACCGATCAACCCCCATTTTGAAGTGGAATAGGCCAGTCGATATGGATAGCCTAAGCGGCCGGCAATAGACGACATATTAATAATCACGCCTGCCTGTGCTTGCTTTAAATAGGGAATGGCTAACTGGGTAATTAAAAAAGTGCTATTCAGGTTTAAATTAATAACTGTATTCCAGTCTTCAAAACTTAACTCATCTGCTGCAACGGTCGGGCCTGAGATGCCTGTGTTATTGACTAAAATATCAATACCGCCAAGTTTATGAATGGCTTGACTAAACATGAGTTTAATTTGTTCATGGTCGGCTAAATCACAGGTATATATGTGTAGCTTTGGATAATCTTGTTGAAATTGTTCTAAGCTTTTAGCATTGATATCACAAACAAAAACTTCATCCTGATTGTTTAAAAATGCCTCGGCAATGCATCGTCCTATCCCTGAACCACCTGCACTAATTAATACTTTTCTGGCCATTTTCATTCCTTTGTTATTATGGTTTTAAATTATTTACCTTGATACGACGGCTTACGCTTTTCGATAAAAGCTTGAACGCCTTCATTTTTATCTTCGGTAGAAAATAACAACTGGAATGCTTTTCGTTCTAGAGTTAAGCCTGCATTTAATGGAACATCTTCGCTCATTAGTGCAACTTCTTTAATTTGTTGCATGGCAATAGGAGGCATTTTTGCGAGGCTTTGTGCCATTTGGATTGCAGTTGGAATAGTTTGGTCGTCTTCTGTGACTTGTGAAACAAGACCAATCAAATAAGCTTCTTCGGCTTTCACCATGGCACCTGTCATAATCATGCGCATAGCATGGAATTTACCCACAGCACGGAATAATCGTTGTGTACCACCAGCACCTGGCATTAGACCGACTTTAATTTCCGGCTGGCCAAAGGTTGCGCCTTTACCTGCAATAATAATGTCAGCATGCATTGCAAGTTCGCAGCCACCACCTAATGCATAACCATTTACAGCAGCAATCACGGGTTTAGGGCATTGGGCAATTGCATTCCAATAACGTTCGGTATGACGCAATAACATTTCTGTGGAAGTTGCGGTTGCCATTTCTTTTAAATCTGCACCTGCGGCAAAGACTTCTTCACCACCTGTGAGCACAACCGCATTGATCTCATCGTTAAAACTTAACTCGGTAAAAGCTTGTGCTAGTTGTTTGCGAACTTCACTGTTTAAAGCATTTTTTGCTTCTGGGCGGTTAATTTTAACAACTGCTATTTTTTGAATAGAAAAGTCGACTTCTACGAAATTATTCCCTGTTGACACACTCATTTTTGAATTCCTTGTTTCGCATATCAAAACTATATTCCTTTTATGATGCTTATTTTGGAATTTATTTCAAGTCTTATTTCTCTTAATAGCGTAGGTATCATCTTTTAAAATAGATAAGTTATTGATATTGCGTAATGGTCTAAATTTAAATTTCGTTAAACGAAATTAATTTTCAAAAAAGCTTGAAATTTGTATTTTTGTTCTCGTACTATGAAACACATCCGCACTAAACAAGATTTAAAAGCATGGTATCCAGACCAGCTGGAAATGGCTGATGGATACGATGGAAATATATAAAAAGGGAGATCAAAGATGATCCGTGATGAAGGGATGTTGGAGCAGTTACTTTCAACAATTCGAGATTTTGTAAAAAATGAATTGATCCCTCGTGAAAACGAAGTGGTAGAGAAAGACAAAATTCCAGATGACATTGTGCAGCAAATGCGTGAGCTAGGTTTGTTCGGCCTCACAATTCCCGAAGAATATGGTGGCCTAGGCATCACCATGGAAGAAGAAGTCAGAGTTGCATTTGAACTTGGACAAACTTCACCGGCTTTCCGTTCTTTAATTGGAACCAATAACGGTATTGGCTCAAGTGCAATTTTGATTGATGGTACAGAAGAGCAAAAGCAGAAATATTTACCACGTTACGCAAGTGGCGAAATTATTGGTTCATTTTGTTTAACCGAGCCTGAGTCTGGTTCTGATGCTGCCTCTTTAAAAACCAGTGCGGTAAAAGATGGTGACTTTTATGTGTTAAACGGTACCAAGCGTTTTATTACTAATGCACCCCATGCTGCAACCTTTACCGTAATGGCTCGAACGAATCCTGAAATTAAAGGGTCGGGAGGTATTTCAGCTTTTTTAGTCGAAGCGAATACACCAGGTATTACCTTGGGCAAAATTGACCAAAAAATGGGTCAAAAGGGTTCACACACCTGTGATGTAATTTTTGAAAATTGCCGTGTACCTGCTTCTGCATTGATTGGTGGGGTAGAAGGTGTCGGTTTTAAAACGGCCATGAAAGTGCTGGATAAAGGACGGTTGCACATTGGTGCCTATAGCGTGGGTGTCGCCGAACGCATGTTAAACGACGCATTGCACTATGCGATTGAGCGTAAACAGTTTGGTCAACCTATTGCGAACTTCCAGCTTATTCAAGCCATGCTTGCCGACTCAAAAGCCGAAATATATGCCGCTAAATGTATGGTCTTAGATGCAGCTCGCCGCCGTGATAATGGCGAAAACATTAGTACGGAAGCCTCTTGCGCAAAAATGTTTGCGACCGAAATGTGTGGCCGCGTTGCTGACCGCTGTGTACAGATTCATGGTGGCGCAGGCTATATCAGTGAATATGCCATTGAACGTTTTTATCGTGATGTACGTTTGTTCCGTTTATATGAAGGAACGACGCAAGTTCAACAACTTATTATTGCCAAAAACATGATTAGGGAAGCTACAGCCTAATAAAAAATCAAATGCCATGAGGCATGGGATGCCTCATGTTCCTTCTGAGGATATGGACATGACAACAAAGACTGTTACAGAGAATATGAATAGCACTGAAGCTATTCAAACGCCCAAAAAGATTTGGATTACTGCATTTATATTCGCTTTTTTTACACTTTTATGTGATGGGGCAGATTTAGGTTTTTTGGCATTAAGCCTCACTAGTCTTAAAACAGAATTTCATTTAACTGGTGTGCAAGCTGGAACATTAGGAAGCCTGACTCTATTTGGCTCGGCCGTGGGTGGACTCATTGGTGGTTGGGCATGTGACCGTTTTGGTCGGGTTCGTATTATTGTTTTCTTTATTGCTTATTCTTCAGTTTTAACCTGTGCGCTAGGCTTTACACACTCTTATATGCAATTTGCAGTTTTAAGAACTTTTGGAGCGATGGGTTTAGGTGCACTTTATATTGCCTGTAATATTTTAATGTCAGAAATGGTTCCGACCAAACATCGTTCTACCGTTTTAGCAACGCTGATGACAGGTTATACCTTAGGTTCTTTATTAGCGACATTACTAGCAGGACACATTATTCCTGAACACGGCTGGCGTTTCCTTTACTGGATTGCAATTGCGCCTGTGGTGTTATCAATTTTGATGCACATATGTGTACCTGAACCTGAGTCATGGAAAAAAGCGCGTCAATTAAAAGCGTTAAAAATAGCTCAAAGTAGCCAACCTAAAAAACGTCAAAATCCATATCTTGAGATTTTAAGAGATAAAAAACATGGCACCATGTTTGTACTTTGGATTATTAGTACTGGTGCACTACAGTTTGGTTATTACGGCGTAAGTAACTGGTTACCGGCTTATTTAGAGTCTGATCTAGGCATCAAGTTTAAAGAAATGGCCATGTATATGGTCGGTACTTTCCTGATTATGATGTTCGCCAAAGTAATTGCAGGAATTGTTGCCGATAAATTAGGACGCCGCGCTGTATTCGCTTTTGGAACCATTGGTACAGCCTTATTTATTCCAGTCATTGTTTACTTAAATACACCAACCAACATTTTATGGATGATGCTGTTTTTCGGTTTCCTTTACGGTATTCCATATGCAATTAATGCCACCTATATGACAGAAAGCTTCCCGACTTCTATTCGAGGTTCGGCAGTGGGCGGTGCTTATAACATTGGCAAAGTACTTTCAATTTTTTCTCCATTAACAATTGGTTATCTATCGCAAAACGGTTCTATTGGCTTAGGACTTTTGGTAATGGCTGCGGCTTATTTTATCTGCGGGGTAATTCCATTGTTATTTATTAAAGACCGACTATTTAACCCGCAAAAGGCAGAGTGACAGATTTATCTGTCACCTTAAATTAAGGATGAAAAGGGACAAGTGAGATGATAAATAAAATCACCAGTGACATTGAACCGATTTTAAAAGCTATTCCTGATGGAGCAACCATCATGACAGGCGGGTTTGGTGTGACGGGGCAACCTGCTGAATTAATTGAAGCCTTAATCGATTTAGGAAAAAAAGAACTCACCATTGTAAACAATAATGCAGCTTCGGGTGACCGTGGTCTAACCAAGCTGATTATTGCCGGTTGTGTCAAAAAAATGATTAGCTCATTTCCGAAATCTGCAGGATCAACCGTTTTTCAAGACTTATATAGAGCGGGAAAAATTGAGTTAGAACTGGTACCGCAAGGTAATTTGGCATGTCGTATTCAAGCCGCAGGGGCAGGTTTGGGTGCTATTTTTACTCCGACTGGTTATGGCACTAAAATTGCCGAAGGCAAAGAAACCCGAACCATTAATGGTAAAAACTATGTGCTTGAATATCCACTGGAAGCTGACTTTGCACTGATTTATGCCGATAAAGCCGACCGCTGGGGCAATTTAACTTACCGCAAAGCGGCTCGCAATTTTGGACCAATTATGGCAAAAGCCGCCAAGACCACGATTGTTCAAGTGAATGACACCGTAGAGCTAGGAACGCTTGACCCAGAGTGCATTATTACACCGGGAATTTTTGTTCAGCACGTTGTAAAAGTAGGAGATATCTAATGTCAGTTCAAAAGCGTTCTCGTGAAGATATTGCCAAACTCATTGCCAATGACATTCCGGAAGGTTCTTATGTCAATTTAGGCATTGGCTTACCGACCAACGTTGCTAAATTCTTGCCAAAAGACAAAGAAATTTTTTTACATTCGGAAAATGGTGTTTTGGCTTTTGGCCCACCACCACAACCGGGTGAGGAAGATGAAGATCTGGTAAATGCCGGAAAAGAACTTGTCACTTTATTAGATGGTGGATGTTTTATGCATCATGGTGACTCATTTGACATTATGCGTGGCGGCCATCTGGACATTTGCGTGATTGGTGCATTCCAAGTTGCGGTCAATGGAGACTTGGCAAACTGGCATACCGGTAAAGCAGATGATGTACCTGCAGTTGGCGGTGCTATGGATTTGGCAGTTGGTGCAAAAACGATTTATGTCTATATGGAGCATGTCACTAAAAAAGGTGAGCCCAAAATTGTAAAAGAACTGAGTTATCCAATAACGGGTGAGCAGTGTGTAAACCGTATTTACACCGATTTATGCATTATTGAACTCAAGGACCAAAAAGCTTACGTCAAGGAAATGGTAGACGGCTTAACTTTTGATGAATTACAGGCAGTTACTGACTGTGAACTAATTGATGCACGTGTAGCCTAAATACACACGGAAAAAACGCTTCTTTAAGGATTAAAAGATGAAAAAATTAATTTTAGCTGCAGCTTGCGCTGCGGCTTCAGGGACTATTTTTGCAAATTCTTCAGATACCACAGAACAAAGAATTAATTTACTAGAAACCGAGCTGCAAAAATTAAAAGCAGAACTTGCTGCTCAGAAACAAACTCAAAATAATTTACAGGTCAAACAGGTTAAGATCGAAGAGAACATTGAAAAAACTAAAGCAACGGTAACAGAAAAGCCTGTTGCTCCTTCATGGGTGACTTGGACGGATAACGTTAAGGTTTATGGTATTGCCCGTATTGATGCAGCGGTTGATTTTAAGTCATCACCAGACTCGGGCGGTAGAACGACCAGCAGTCTGTACCGAACACCTTTTGAAAGTGAAAAACGTTCGAATCATGCGCGTTCGGATGCCATGATTAATGCAAGCCGACTCGGTGTTTATTTTAATAGCCCAAATAAAGCGGTTACAGGAAATATCGAAGCCGATTTCTTTGATAGCTCTAACATGGGAACGGGGGATGGTAAATTCCGTATCCGTCATGCATTTTTTACCTATAAAGACTGGACCTTTGGTCAAACATGGTCACTCATGTCTAACATGGAAACCCGTACAGAAGCTGTTGATTACACCCAATTTGTGGGAACTTCCTATACGCGTACTCCTCAAATTCGCTATGACTGGAAAATCGACGCCAATAATGATTTAAAAGTAGCTTTGGAATATACAGGTTCGAGAGTCTCGGCATTGCCATCTTTAACGGGGCGCTATACTTTTAAACAAGGTCCTTTAACTGCTCTTGCGCAAGGTTTTATCAATGAAAAATCCGCAGATGTCGCCACTGCCACAGTGAAGAAAGTAAGTTGGGGTGCAGGAGGCGGCTTAAAATATCAACTCACGCCACAACAATCGCTACAAGCAAATTATCAATATATTGTCGGTGATCAAAAATTTATGCCGTATACCACCCAAAGTGGTTTGGCAAATTCAACAAGTTTAAATGCTGCGGGTGATTTTTCTTTAAACGAAGATAAAACAGATTTGGTGATGAATAAGTTGAATAGCGTCAATATTGGCTATTCATATAAATTTAATGAGCAATGGCGTGCGAACTTATCGGCTTCAATGTTTGATTATGATGACGACACGGCTTATGCCAAACTTAACCCCGATGCTAATAAACGCTTAACGGACTATGCTGCTAACGTCTTTTATTCTCCAATTGAGCAAATGGATATTGGGATGGAATATCACCAAGGCAAACGTGAAGTGTTCGATGGCCGAACCGCTGATGTGTCACGCATAAACTTTGTATCAATGTATAAATTCTAAAATAGGGCGTAATTAAAAATGGAAAAAATAGTTGAGCCCAATGCAGAAAATATACTGTCAAAAAGCTTTATTTTTATCATGGCAATGACATGTGGAATTTGTGCGGGTTCAAACTATTATAACCAGCCCTTAATCTATTCCATTGCAGAAGCATTAAAAGTCAATGCCGATCAGGTCGCTTTAACTATTGTGATTAGCCAGCTGTCATATGCAGTTGGCCTTTTTATATTAGTTCCCTTAGGCGACTTTTTTGAAAAGCGTAGTTATATTTGCCTGCTCATGTGTTGTACGGGGCTTGCACAAGTAGGGCTATCCTTAAGTCAAACCTTGCCAGCTTTATATGGCTTTACCTTTTTAGCTACATTCTTTTCGATTGCGACTCAAGTTTTAGTTCCTTTTGCCGCGGGTTTAGCCAGCCCGAAAAAAAGCCCTCAAGTTGTAGGGACTCTCATGAGTGGTTTGTTCTTGGGAATATTATTGGCACGTTCTATTGCAGGCTTACTTTCTACAGTTTGGTCTTGGCATGCGGTTTATTTAATTAGCGGAATTGTCATTTTGGTGTTTGCTTGGGTAATGTGGGTAAAGTTACCAGTGGCGCGAAAATCCCATCAACTCAATATTCTACAGATTTATGGTTCGCTATTTTCATTAGCTGTTCATCAGCCTCATTTACTACGCCGTGGTTTGGCAGGGGGAATTGGCTTTGGAATTTTGGCTCTCATTTTTACCACCATGACTTTTATTTTGGCGAATGAGCCTTATCACTTTAACGATTTCCAGATTGGTTTATTTGGTATTGTTGGCTTGGCTGGCGTATTTGCGACCCCATGGGCAGGCAAGAAAATTGCAGCAGGCCTTGAAAATAGGATTGCATTGGTTTGTATGGCACTATTAATGAGTGCATGGATACCACTATTTTTTGCACAGCAGTCTTTGGTTGCCTACGCTGTTGGCGTGATTATGGCGTATTTTGGTTTGTCAGCATTTCATGTACTCAACCAAAATCTGGTCTACCGGATTTCGGCCGAGGCACGTTCCCGTATTAATTCAATTTATATGACTTTATATTTTGGTGGAGCCGCCTTAGGTTCTTTTATTGCGGTGTATGCTTGGAAACACTGGGGATGGGAAGCATGTGCTGCTTTAGGTTTAGCAATGGCAATAACAAGTTTCGTGATTGATCGCTTAGATTTTTATGAAATGGGTAAGATTACCAAGCAAGAAAAAGCTCCATAAACAGGAGCTTTAAAATTTTATTATTTGCGAATAATCATTAAGGTTGCCGAGGCAAAAGCATACACTTTGCCGTTCTCATCTACGATTTTTCCTTCGGTACTTATAATATTACGGCCCGCATTAATCAATTCGGCTGTCGCATAGTAAGACGTATCAACTTGCATGGGGCGGATCATTTTTACATTTAAATCAATGGTTCCATAGCCGACGCCATGTTCGAGCAATGTATGAGCTGCACTGCCAGTAGCTGTATCTAAAGCTGTGGCGCAAAAGCCGCCGTGTACACCGCCTTGAATATTTCTATGTTCTTTGCGAGGGGTAACTTTATAAGTTGCTTTACCTTTGGATACTTCAACGAGTTCCATTGGTATGGTGTGAGCCATAGGTGATGGAGAAACTTCACCATTTTTTAAAGCGGTTAAAAACTCAAGACCTGTGTATTTCGGGCTTTCCATGAATCGTCCTTGGATGATTAAGCAATCTAATCACCATACTATAAATTGAATTTTTACGGAATAAAATTTTGCAATACAAAATTTAAATTTATTTTGATTATGTAATGCTAATTACTTTTTATTCTGTATTTGTATTTTAAAACATGTATTTATGTTTTATATCCATTTATGAGTTACGATAATTTTATTAATTTAGTGAAAATATATTTTGCTATAAGAAATTTTTTGATATTTTGGTGAGATTGAAACAATAAAAGTCCATTTCAAGGAAAAACGATATCTGCCCATGACACAGGCAGAGAGGTGAAAGGAAAAACTATGCCTTTATACAAAGCTCCATTACGCGATATGCAATTTGTACTGCATGAAATGCTTCAAACAGAACAGAACTATCAAGGTTTAAGCAAATATCAGGAAAGCGTAAATCGAGAATTAATTGATCAATACTTAGAGGCAGCAGCAGATTTTTGTGAAAATGAATTAGCGCCCATAAATCAAAATGGCGATCAAGAAGGCTGTCATTTAAATCAAGGTGTGGTGACAACCCCTAAAGGTTTTAAAGAAGCCTACCAAAAATATGCCGAGCTTGGGTTTACTTCATTAACCGCCGATCCGGAATATGGTGGGCAAGGCTTACCAACATTACTGCGGATTGCGATTTCTGAAATGTTATGTGGTTCTAATTGGGCTTGGGCAATGTATCCGGGATTGTCTCATGGCGCAATGAGAACAATTGAGCACCATGGTACCGAGCAACAAAAACAGAAGTTTTTGACTAAACTTATTAGTGGTGTCTGGACCGGAACCATGTGTTTAACCGAGTCACATGCGGGTTCGGACCTTGGTTTAATTAGAACTAAAGCAGAACCAAATTCGGACGGTAGTTACTCGATTACAGGCGAAAAGATTTTTATTTCGGCGGGTGAACATGATCTTTCTGAAAATATTATTCATATTGTTTTAGCCCGTTTGCCTCAAGCACCTGCAGGGACTAAAGGTATTTCTTTATTTATTGTGCCTAAATTTAATGTGAGTGATGATGGTCAGGTGCTGGACCGTAATAAAGTCGTTTGTAGTGCGATTGAACATAAAATGGGGATTCATGGAAATGCGACCTGTGTACTGAATTTTGATGGTGCCAAAGGTTATTTAATTGGTCCTGAAAATCGTGGGCTCAATTGTATGTTTACTTTTATGAATACCGCACGTATTGGAACAGCCGTACAAGGGCTTGCTGCTTCTGAAATCTCATTTCAAGGCGCGTTAAGTTATGCTAAAGAGCGTCTCGCTATGCGTTCGTTATCTGGTCCTAAATATCCTGAGAAAAATGCCGATCCAATTATTGTGCATCCCGCTGTGCGTTCAATGTTAATGACACAAAAAGCTTTTTCTGAAGGTGGTCGTGCACTGGCTTATTTTCTGGCTCAGCATGTCGATATTGTGGAAAGCTCAAACGATCAGGAACAGCAAAAACACTCCGATGAATTATTGGCTTTTTTAACACCCATTGCTAAGGCCTTTTTAACAGAGTCGGGTAATGAGTCTGCAAAGCATGGTGTTCAAGTATTTGGTGGACATGGCTTTATTGTTGAGCATGGCATGGAGCAAATTGTACGTGATGCACGTATCTCGACATTGTATGAAGGTACAACTGAGATTCAGTCTTTAGATCTGCTGGCACGTAAAGTCCTCAAGTCGGAAGGCAAACTTCTAAAGAACATGACCGATTTAATTGATCAGTTTATTAGTCAGCACCAATCAAATGAAGTCTTGAAACCTTATTTAGAAAAATTAGCTGAGCTTAAGCAGCAATGGCTGTCACTGACCAAATCTATTGCAGAGAAAGCCAAACACAACCCAGAAGAAATAGGGGCTGCTTCAGTAGATTATCTTTATTTTTCTAGTTACGTCGTGTTCGCTTATTTGTGGGCTCGAATGGCACAAGTTGCCCATGAAAAATTAGCATCGGGTACACAAGAAGAAGCTTTTTATAAAGCAAAATTAACGACAGCTAAGTTTTTCTATCAAAAGCTTTTGCATCGTACACAGAGTTATGCCGCTTCTATTGAGTCTGGAGCTGATACTGTGATGGAGCTCGATCAAGATGCTTTTGCATTTTAATGAATCGTAATATCTAGAATCATTGGGTGAAATTGACATACGAAATTTTACCTATTGATTAAATTTGTAAATTTAGACTCATCAGTTTTTGGTAGGAAAAACCAGTTGAGACAAAGAAATAGAGGGTTAACATAAGTATTAAAACGTGAATTTTCATCAAATATTGATGTTGGACAAGGACTAAGGAAAGAAAATCATGAATGCTTATTATCAATTACTGAATAGAACAATTGGTCCTCAAGGTGAAGTGATTGCTCATTATTGCTCAACTGTTCATGCGCAAGGTGCTTGGAACCCTCATGAACAGCATATGGCGCCTGCAAGTGGCGTGATCGCAGTAGAGTTAGAACAGTTTTCACCACGACAAGATATGCGAATTGGTCGAATTAGTTTTGATATTTTTGGATTGATTGCATTTGGTGAATTTACGATTAAAACACATGTCATTCGTGCCGGTAAAACGATTGAATTGATTGAAGCAGAACTACAAGCACAAGGTAAAACTTGTATTGTGGCTAGAGCATGGCGCATGTGCACTCAAGACAGTTCCGATATTGCTGGGCTTGAAGATCAACCAATTCATCATCCAGATACTTTTACCGAATGGACAGGTATGAAAAGATGGCCGGGTGGTTTTATCCAGACATTAGTCACTAAAACTGATGATCAGCATCGTGCGGGCAAAGGCATTGTTTGGCTAAACAATCATAAAGAAATAGTTGAAGGGCAGCCGACCACAGATTTTGCGCATTTGATCGGTATGGTAGATACCGCAAACGGCATTGTCCCAAGACAAGAAGGAGAATTTACTTGGGGCTTCCCAAATCTTGATTTACAAATCCACATGCACCGTTATCCGCAAGGTAAATGGTTAGGTCTGGAAACCGTTCAGCAATATGGTTCGGATGGCATTGGTTTAACCAGTGCAGTTTTACATGATGTGTATGGTCCATTTGGACGAAGCGAGCAGATTTTGACTTTACGTAAAATGACTAAATAAATTTTTGAGCCAATAAAAAAAGTCATCCCCAAGGATGACTTTTTTTATTGAGATTTAATTGTTAGTTACGGACTTTTAGCAATGTTGGCGTAAGCTCATCCCAACGTTGTTTTGCAGCGTCCATTGCTTTCATTTTGATATGACCATAACCGCGGACTTCTGCCGGTAATTTTGCAATTTGTTCAGCAACTGCCAAGTTATGATTGTCTGGTGTCTCAACAAGTGTTTCAACAAATGCGATGTAACGGTCACGCCAAGCTTGTTCGTGTTGACGTTCTTCTTGACGCGCAAATGGGTCAAGGAAAGTTTCACGAAGCCATTGTAAGCGAGCGAGCATCATCATCGGGAAACGCATCCAGTAACCAAACGCACGTTTACGGACATTTTTCAGACCACCAAGTAACGCTGGTGGAGCAAGATGATAGGTTAAACGTAAGCCTTTACCGAATTGGGTTTCAATTGATTCTTTGAAGCTTTTACCTGTTAGTAGACGTGCAACTTCATATTCATCTTTATAAGCCATAACTCTGTAAAGCTGAGTTGCAATCGTACCTGTTAACTCTTCTGGTAACTTTTTAGCTGCCAATTCTACAAGAGTGCGGTATTTAGCTGCATAAGCTTCATTCCAGTAGTCTGTTAGACGAGCAGAACGGTCTTCAACAAGTTCAGCTAAAGTTTGCGGAGTTTTGGTTTTTGGCATTGCTGCAAGTAAACGAGCAGCTAAAGTCGGGTCACTTGCAAGATGACAACCTACACGGAAAGCTTCAAGGTTCTTTTCAACAGCCGTACCATTTAGGCGAATTGCTTTTTCAATACTTTCACGTAATAGCGGAATGCGACCAGATTGCCATGCCATACCGAGCAATAACTGGTTGGTATAAATTGAATCACCTAAGAGCTGAGTTGCAATACGAGCCGCTGGCAGAGAAACCAGCTGACCTTGACGAACACGACCACGGAGACGGTCAATTAAATCGGTAATAGGCGCATACCAGTCACGAGATTTAATAAACTCAGAAGTAGGGGTACTGTCTTCATTCACAATAACTAAAGCATCATCTTTTAAACGAGATAGAGCAGCGCTACCACCAGCGACTACGGCATCTGCACCGATGAGTAATTCACATTGACCCGCTGGAATTTTGGTAGAAGAAATTTGCTCATCACTTGCTGCAAGTTGAACGTATGAATAAACCGTACCACCTTTTTGGGCAAGGCCGGCCATGTCCATAACACGTGTTGCTTTACCTTCGAGGTGAGCCGCCATACCAAGCAGTGCACCAATAGTCACAACACCTGTACCACCAATACCACCGACCATAATACGACTTGGAACGTCATATAACTGAGGAATAACGGGTGATGTTGGCCAGCCTGCACCAATACCTTCAAATTTAGCAGGACGTTTCATATCACGTGTATGAACAGTCACAAAGCTTGGGCAAAACCCTTCGGCACAAGTGAAGTCTTTATTACAGCTACTTTGGTTAATTTGACGTTTAGTCCCTAAAGCAGTCTCTACTGGCTCAATAGATAAACAGTTTGATTTTTTAGAACAGTCGCCACAACCTTCGCAAATATCACTGTTAATGTATAAACGCTCAGCTGGGTCAGGGTAGGCATCACGTTTACGGCGACGGCGTTTTTCACTGGCACAGGTTTGTACATAAATTAAAGCGGTTACACCTGAAACTTCACGTAGCTCACGTTGAACTGCATCAAGCTCATTACGGTGGCGAATTTCTACACCCGCTGCAATACCGTCTTCTTCATTTAATAATTTAACTTCATCAGTGACAATCACTTGTTTTTTAATACCTTCGGCAGCGAGCTGGCGAGTTAACTGTGCAACGCTCAAATGCCCATCTACATGCTGACCACCTGTCATAGCGACCGCATCGTTGTAGAGGATTTTGTAGGTGATATTTGTTTTTGCAGCGATAGATTGACGAATTGCTAAGTAACCAGAGTGGAAATAGGTTCCATCACCAAGATTAGCAAAAATGTGTTTTTCATTGGTAAATGGTGATGCACCCACCCAACTTACACCTTCACCGCCCATTTGAGAGAACGTTTCGGTACCACGGTCAAGCGAAACAGCAATATAGTGACAACCGATACCGCCTAACGCACGACTACCTTCAGGAACGACTGTTGATGAGTTATGTGGGCAACCACTACAGAAATATGGTTTACGTTCAGCAAGATCAATCACACGTTTTGATTCTTGCTCTGCTTTTAGCAGTAAGTCGATTCTGCTTTGGATTTGTGCTTTTAAGCTTTCTGGAATATCTAGTTTTAAGAAGCGAGCAGCTAGCATTTTTGCAATCGGTTCAGGCTGATACTCATAGTGACCAATGAGCGGTGCTTCTTCAATAGAGGTACTCCATTCACCTTTGCCATCAATCGCTTTACCAATAACACGAGGACGTTTGTCATCAGGAAGTGAGTACAACTCATCTTTAATTTGTGTCTCAAGAATTGGACGTTTTTCTTCAACAACAATTAGCTCTTCTAAACCTTCGGCAAATTCACGTAGACCTTGTGGTTCTAGAGGCCAAATCAGCCCAACTTGATAAACACGTAACCCAAGCTGTTGGGCTGTTTCATCCTCAATACCTAAAATACGTAGGGCTTCAATGGTATCTAAATAACCTTTACCACTTGCAGCAATACCAATACGGGCATTTTCACAAGGCCATGTTACGGTATTGATTTTATTCGCACGGGCATAAGCCAAAACAGCAGGTAAGCGATATTTATAAAGACGTTCTTCTTGTTGAATGCCATGATCTGGCCAACGAATATTAACGCCACCCTCTGGGAAATTGACATCTTTTGGTATAACAGGAGTGACACGGTCTAAATCGACATGAACAGAAGCTGAAGTTTCTACAATTTCACTGACCAGCTTCATGGAAGTCCACAGACCAGAAAAACGTGAAACAGCAATGGCATGAACACCAAAGTCTAAAATTTGTTGAACGGATGTTGGGTAGAAAATTGGAATACCGCAACCAATCATGACATGTTCAGACTGGTGGGGAATTGTAGAAGATTTACAAGAGTGGTCATCACCAAATAAAGCAACGACACCACCACGTTCAGAGGTACCAGCTAAGTTAGCATGGCGGAGTACGTCGCCTGAACGGTCAACACCCGGGCCTTTACCATACCACCATGAAGACACTCCATCATATTTGCCTTGACCTGAAAGGTTAACTTGTTGGGTACCCCAAATTGCGGTAGCAGCCAAGTCTTCATTTACGCCAGGTTGAAATACAACATTATGGGATTTAAGTAATCCTTGAACTTGCCAAAGGAAACTATCATAGTTACCAACAGGAGAACCGCGATAACCAGAAATAAAACCAGCAGTATGATAACCATTAATCGCGTCACGGCGAGTTTGGGCAAGAGGCAAACGAACAAGCGCCTGAATGCCGGTCATATATGCTGTACCGTTATCACTTACATATTTATCTTCAAGTGACACATCCTTTGTTGCAATAATATTTGGAGTGACTTTTGTAGCTATATTCATTTATATCTCCTTAGAATTTTTAGTAGCTCGGACTACTTTCTTTTTTCAACATCCAGTTGAATATTTGGAGCAAGTGACATACGAAATAAAAAAAGATCGGTTCCTCTTCTTAAAAAGAATTGGTGCCAATGTATGTACATTTAGTCATTGTGGTTGAACTAAACTGGTGCAACAATCCGTAATTTAGGAAAACATATTTACGTTATGCGCAAAAATCTCGATGGTGGACTATTGCATGCTATGCATGCATTCCTGAAAGTGATTGATAGCGGGAGTTTCACAGCAGCAGCTGAGCAGATGGATCTGACCACAGCACAGGTTTCACGTCTTATCAGCGAGCTAGAAACACGCTTAGGTACAAAATTAATACAACGCTCAACGCGCCAGCAGGCCCTCACTGATATTGGTGCGACTTATGCAGAGCGCTGTCGCCAAGTCATTTCAATGGTGGATGAAGCGGAGTCAGAAGTCACCGGAACAGCTTCTAAACCCAAAGGCCGTTTACGCGTGTTAAGTATGGGAAGCTTTGGGCATCATTATGTTTTTCCAGTGATGGCTGAGTTTTGTAAACATTACCCCGAATTAACCGTGGAATATACGACTTCACAATACGTTCCGGACCTGTTGGCAAAAGGGGTCGATGTTAGTCTTTATCTGACTGAATCATTAACAGACTCACGGTTTGTCGCACGCAGAATTGGCACTATTTTTTCTGTTTTATGTGCATCACCTGCTTACCTAGAAAAACATGGGATACCTGAGTCCCCCGAAGACTTAAAAAGTCATGCCTGTTTACGCTTGGTAAATCCGTCTATTACACCAGATTGGCACTTATTAAATACAAGTGGTGAGTCTTACCAAATCGACATTGGCGGGCAACTCATTGCAGATAACCCTGAGTTATTATTAGATGTGGTGCAGCAGGATATGGGCATCGCATTATTGCCGATGTTTTCGGCTTTAGATGCAGTTCAAAATGGAAGATTATGTCATATCTTGCCAGAGTGGCGTTCACCTGATATCGGGGTTTATACCTTATTGCCTTCACGCCATTTTATTGATGCCAAAACACGTGCATGGTTAGATTGGGTAGAAGAATATATTTCTCCAAGAATTGAAATGGATGCATCTTATTTTTATAAATAATGAGATAAATTTTTTAAGGATTACAATTGAAAAAGGATGAAGAATAATACGGATTAGAATAAAAATAGGGTAGAAAATGCTTCTTTTGAAAGAGGCATTTAATACAAAGATAAATAATAGATTTTAAAAAAATTGCATGAGGGATTGAGTCCCAATTCCTGAACAGAATGAGATAAAGATGAGATAGGATGATCTGGTATTTCACCTAATATTCAGCTTTATACCAGATGCTGAGCTACTTTAATTGATGACTAGGCACACTTGGTTTGCCAGTAAGCATTTGCATAATTCGACAAGCTTTTTCGGTTTAATACATTGCTAATATTTTGGCTGGCTTGCATCAGTTTTTCTAAATTAATGCCAGTTTCAAAACCCATGTGGGATAGTAAATAAAACAAATCTTCGGTCGATACATTACCTGAGGCGCCTTTGGCATAAGGGCAACCCCCAAGTCCTGCAAGAGACGAGTCAAAAACGCGAATACCTTGTTGTAAAGACTGATAAATATTGGCAATCGCCATGCCATAGGTGTTGTGGAAATGGCCGGCTAAAACCTTGCTGTCGAGCTCAGCAAGACAGGCTTGCCATACCTTTTGGACGCGATCTGGTGTTGCGGTACCAATGGTTTCACCTAAAGACACTTCATAGCAGCCCATATCATAGAGTCGTTTAACCACTTTTACGACTTGCTCAGGGGCAATTGCGCCTTCATAAGGGCAATCGACTATACAAGAGACATAACCTCGCACACGGATGTTATGGGCTTTTGCCGCGCTCATGACATCGCTAAATTTCTCAAAGCTTTCTTCGATTGAACAGTTGATATTTTTGCGGGTAAAGCTTTCCGAAGCTGCGGTAAACACGGCAACCTCTTTGCATCCGACCGCTTGAGCAGTTTCAAAACCTTTGATATTGGGGGTGAGCAGGCTAAATTGCACATCGGCTGTTTGGGGTAATAACTTAAATAGCTCGTCACTTTGAGCCATTTGTGGCACCCATTTTGCCGAAACGCATGAACCCACTTCAATTGATTTCAGGCCTGCATTAATCAGATCGTTAATGAAGTTTAAGCGTTGTTCAACTGTTAAAGCCTGCTTTTCGTTTTGAAGGCCGTCTCTGGGACCGACCTCCACGATTTTGACAAATTCACTCATGCAACTTCCTCCTGTGCAGGTTGAAATTCCACAAGCTCATCGCCAGCTTTGACCTGATCACCTACTTGGAAGTAGGAATCTACAATCACGCCGTCTTTAGGAGCACGGATGGTATATTCCATTTTCATTGCTTCAAGCGTCATTAAAATATCGTCTTTCTTCACGCTATGATTTGCACTGACTAGCACTTGAGTGACCACACCTGGCATAGGGGCTTTTAAGTGACCTTCATCGGCTTGGCTATCTGCCTGATTAAAGTCTTGGCGAATATAAGCAAACTTATAGCTTTGACCATTTTGGAACAAGGTAATACCTTGCTGACTTTGGTTAAAAGGTTGCTTTTGCTGAGTCCCACCAATTTGAATAGAGGCCGTATGTGCATCAAGCAATTGACCTGAAATCGGGTAGCTTTGGCCGTTATATTCTGCGGTGAAGCCATCTTCATTTGAGGCAAATTTGATTTGGATATTTTGGTTTAAATAATTCAGTTTAATGCTGTGCTGATAAGCAATATTTAAACGCCATAGAGGTTGAGCTTGCCAAAGCTGTTTTTGGCTTGAGCTGTTGTTATTAAGTTTGCTTAAAAACTCAATAAATGCCGCTGCCACTACCAGTTCCGGTTTGATCTCTTCAGGGCTAAACAAGAAGTTTTGTTCACGTTGAATCAGGTTGGTATCAAGCTTAGCTTGTTTAAACGATTCGCTACGTACAATCTTTTCAAGAAAGGCAATGTTGTTACCTAAGCCATCGACATGGAATTGGCTCAAAGCATTTTGCATTTGAATAAGCGCAGCTTCACGGTTTTTACCCCATACAATCAGTTTGGCAATCATCGGGTCATAATAGGTCGTGATTTCATCGCCTTCAACAATACCGCTGTCTACACGTACATATTGGTTTTGCGTTGGGTAGTGCAAATAGTCAATTTTACCGATTGCTGGTAAAAAGCCTTTTTCTGGTTCTTCGGCATAAATACGTGCTTCGAGCGCATGGCCGTGAATCTGCAATTCGTTTTGTAGTTTAGGCAAAGGTTCACCATAGGCCACACGAAGTTGCCATTCGACCAAGTCTTCACCTGTAATCATTTCAGTAACAGGATGTTCGACTTGTAGACGTGTATTCATTTCCATGAAATACGCCGTACCGTCTTGTTCTACAATAAACTCAACTGTACCTGCGCCAACATAATTTACCGCGCGTGCAGCATCAATTGCAGCTTGGCGCATTGCCTCGAGTTTCTCGCTTGGCATTTGTGGAGCAGGGGCTTCTTCTAGCACTTTTTGGTGACGGCGTTGTACCGAACAATCACGTTCAAACAAATGTACGTAGTTGCCATGTGTATCGCCAAACACTTGCACTTCAATGTGGCGCGGTTGAATCACATAACGCTCAATCAAGACATCATCATTACCAAAGCTCGATTTGGCTTCACGTTTACAAGAGGCTAAGGCATGCAGAAAATCTTCACTGCGTTCAACCAGACTCATGCCTTTACCACCGCCGCCAGCACTGGCTTTAATTAAAACAGGATAGCCAATTCGGTCTGCCTGTTGTTTTAAAAAGTCGGCATCTTGGTTGGTTCCGTGATAGCCCGGTGTTAAAGGAACACCTGCTTTTTCCATTAAAGCTTTCGAGGTTGCTTTTAAGCCCATCGCTAAAATGGCATCCACTGGCGGGCCAATAAAGCAAATGTTGTGTTGTTGGCAAGCGAGTGCAAACTGATCATTTTCAGAAAGGAAGCCGTAGCCTGGGTGAACCGCTTGGCTACCTGTATCAATGGCAGCTTGAATAATACGATCAACCTGTAAATAACTTTGTGTTGCAGGGGACTGACCAATATAAATCGCTTCATCTGCAAGTTTGACGTGTTGTGCATTTGCGTCTGCATCTGAGTAAACGGCAACCGTTCTAATACCTAATTTTTTAGCTGTACGAATTACGCGGCAGGCAATTTCGCCACGGTTCGCAATTAAAATCTTTTCAAACATGATGATCGTCCTTAATTGTTGTTATTCGAGTTAGAAACCCAAGCAGGCTGCTGTTTATTTAAAAAGGCACTCAGACCTTCTTTTGCCTCACTGCCTTGACGAACTTGAGCAATATGATGTGCTGTCTGTTGCAGCAAGTCATTGCTCATGGTCTGGTTGCTCACCATTTGAATGAGTTGTTTGGAGGCCGTTTGAGCGTGCGGGCCACCGAGTAATAGAGCATCAATAATTTCTTGAACTTTTTTATCTAGGTCTTCGGCATCTGCTACTTCGTGTGCCAAACCAATTTGTTTGGCTTCACGTGCTGAAATCCGCTCGGCAGTTAAGAAATAACGTGAGGCTTGTCTTGCACCAATCGCACGAATCACATAGGGACTAATGGTTGATGGAGCAAGTCCTAAACGAACTTCAGACGTAGCAAACTTGGCATCGGTGCTGGCAATACAAATATCACATGCCGATGCCAAACCCATGCCGCCACCAAAGGCAATGCCATGCACGCGGGCAATAGTCGGTTGTTTAAGTGTTGCAAGTGCATCAAGCATTTGGGCAAGTTTTAATGCATCTGCTTCATTTTCTGCTGAAGATGCCTGACCTGCCTGTTTCATCCAGTTCAGGTCGGCACCTGCCGAAAAGCTTTTACCGCGTCCAGCTAAAACGACCACACGTATATCATCACGTGTATTGATTTGCTTAAAGCAGGCATGCAATTCTTCAATGACTGTTGTATTAAATGCATTGTGCAATTCAGGGCGATTCAGCCAAACATAGGCAACCTGACCTTGTTGTTCGAGTTGTAAAAATTGATAGCTCATATACACCTCTTACATGCGGAACACGCCAAATTTGGTTGGCTGGATAGGGGCATTCATGGCCGCAGCCAAACTTAAACCAAGTACCTGACGGGTTTGAGCTGGGTCGATTACACCGTCATCCCAAAGGCGGGCAGAAGCATAGTACGGATGGCCTTGGCGCTCGTATTGTTCACGAATAGGTTGTTTAAACTCGTCTTCTTCTTGCGCTGACCACTGGGCACCTTTTTGCTCAATCTGGTCACGTTTTAAAGTCGAAAGTACGCTCGCTGCTTGTTCGCCGCCCATGACTGAAATACGAGAGTTGGGCCAAGTCCATAAAAAGCGTGGTGAATAAGCGCGGCCACACATACCGTAGTTACCTGCACCAAACGAACCACCAATAATCAGGGTGAGTTTAGGTACATTTGCGGTGGCAACTGCCATCACTAATTTAGCGCCGTTTTTTGCAATCCCTTCATTTTCATACTGGCGACCAACCATAAAGCCCGTAATGTTTTGTAGGAATAACAATGGAATATTGCGCTGTGTACATAGCTCAATAAAGTGCGCACCTTTTTGTGCAGACTCAGAAAATAAAATCCCGTTATTTGCAATAATGCCGACTGGCATACCATAGAGTGAAGCAAAACCAGTAATGAGGGTTGAACCAAAGCGTGCTTTGAATTCATCAAAACGAGAACCGTCTACAATACGTGCAATGACTTCACGCACATCGAAAGGTTTACGCGCATCACTTGGCACCACGCCATAGAGTTCCGATGCATCAAACAGCGGCTCATCAATTTGCTTGTTTAACTCATTTGGCTTTTTATTTAAGTTAGCAACAATGTTTCGTGCAATCGCAATGGCATGTTCATCATTTTCAGCTAAGTGATCAGCTACACCTGAAAGACGTGTGTGTACATCGCCGCCGCCTAAATCTTCACTGCTTACCACTTCGCCTGTTGCAGCTTTTACCAGAGGAGGGCCGCCTAAGAAAATCGTACCTTGATTACGGACAATAACGGTTTCATCAGACATGGCAGGCACATACGCACCACCAGCGGTACAGCTCCCCATCACCACGGCAATTTGAGCAATACCTAGGCTCGACATGCGTGCCTGATTATAGAAAATACGCCCAAAGTGATCGCGGTCTGGGAAAACCTCATCTTGCATTGGTAAATAAGCACCGCCTGAATCTACTAAATAAATACAAGGCAAGTGATTTTGTTCAGCAATTTCTTGTGCGCGTAAATGCTTTTTAACTGTAAGTGGGTAATACGTTCCGCCTTTAACCGTTGCATCGTTGGCAACGATCATGCAAGTTACGCCGTTGACCTGACCAATACCAGCAATCACACCGGCAGCAGGAACATCATCTTCATAAACGTTGTACGCTGCCAATTGACCAATTTCTAAAAATGCCGTGCCGACGTCAATCAGTTGATCAATACGTTCACGGGGTAAAAGTTTACCTCGAGCCAAATGTTTTTGTCGGGCATTTTCACCACCGCCTAAAGCAATACGCTGGGCAACCTGTTTGAGATCTGTGACCAATGTTTGCATGGCTTGCTGGTTTGTTTTGAAGTCTTCGCTTCGAACATTAATCTTGCTTTGTAATTGGTTCATAAGATGCGTCCTTATTTATAATTATTATTTGGTTTCATTGAAAAGTTCGCGGCCAATTAGCATGCGGCGAATTTCAGAAGTTCCCGCACCAATTTCATAAAGTTTGGCATCGCGCCATAAACGGCCAGCAGGGAATTCATTGATATAACCGTTGCCACCTAAAGTCTGAATGGCTTCACCAGCCATCCATGTTGCTTTTTCGGCAGCATATAAAATGGCACTTGCGGCATCTTTGCGTAAGCTGCGGTCATGATCTGCTTTGTCACATGCAGCACCAACCGCATAAACGAGAGCTTTACATGCAAGCCATGTTGAATACATATCGGCAAGTTTGCCTTGCATAAGCTGGAATTCACCTAAAGCCTGACCAAACTGTTCACGCTGATGCAAGTAGGGAATAACGACATCTAAGCAAGCATCCATAATGCCTAAAGGTCCGGCACTTAAAACTGCTCGTTCATAATCCAAACCACTCATGAGTACTTTAACCCCGTTACCCACACCACCGAGTACGTTTTCAGCAGGAACTTCTACATTGTCAAAGAACAGTGGATAAGTATTAGAACCACGCATACCGAGCTTATCTAAGTGGTTGCCGTGACTAAAGCCTTTCATACCTTTTTCAATCAAGAATGCGGTCATGCCTTTAGGGCCCGCTTGTGGATCAGTTTTAGCGTAAACGACCAGTACATCTGCATCACCGCCGTTGGTAATCCACATTTTTGAACCGTTTAAAACAAAGTGATCACCTTTTTGCTCGGCGCGTAATTTCATGCTGACCACATCAGAACCGGCATTTGGCTCAGACATGGCAAGGGCACCAACATATTCACCGGAAATTAATTTTGGTAAATACTTTTGTTTTTGCTGCCCGTTACCGTTACGGTTAATTTGGTTTACACATAAATTAGAATGAGCACCATATGACAAGCCAATAGCTGCCGAAGCACGAGAAATTTCTTGCATGGCAATAATATGAGCTAAATAACCCATATTGGCACCGCCATATTCTTCAGAAACCGTCATGCCTAAAAGGCCCATATCTCCGAATTTTTTCCAGAGATGTGCAGGGAATTTGTTGTCTTGATCAACTTGTTGGGCAATTGGTGCAATTTCCTTTGCACAAAATGCGGCTACCGAATCTTGAAGCGCAATTAAAGTTTCATCTAGACCGAAATTCAAGCTGCGTAGGTTCATGATATTTTCATCCTATTGGTTATATTTGTTGTCCATAAAATATTTTGTGGGTATTTGATAATTACCATACAATGATTTTTTGAAAAAGTGAATACAGATTCATAAAATGATTTACAATTCATTTTATTTGTTAGAGAATAAATTATGAGCTATAAACGATCATCTTTAATGCAAGAGCGGATGGAGCAAAATCGTAAATCGATTTTGAATTCAGCTAGAAAAATAATTTCAGAAGGAGGATTTAAGGACGCACAAATACAAACAATTGCAGAGCAAGCAGGTGTATCTAGTGGACTGGTTTATCGCTACTTCGATAATAAAAGCCAAGTGCTAATAGAAGTTTTGTCTGATGCCATTAATACAGAGCTATTGGTCATCGATTCGATTACCGAAAGTGACTTATCGGCAAAGCAGAAATTACACAAGGCGGTGGCAACTTTTGTAAAACGGGCACTGAATAGTCCTCAGCTTGCGTATTCACTCATGTTTGAACCTGTCGATTCCACGGTTGAACATGAGCGTTTTCGTGTGAAGCAATTGATTAAACAAAGTATTAAAAAAATACTTGCGGATGGAAATGCAAGTGGTGAGTTTGTCTTGGATGATTTAAACACAGCAGCACTTTGTGTAGTCGGTGCTATGACTTATGTGGTGGTTGAACCCCTAGACCCAGCTCAAAATACAAAGTTTGATCATGCGCACAAAGACTATTTTTCAAAACAGATTGCGGACTTTTGTGTGGATGCTGTGCAAAAGAAATAGGGCATATAAAGGATAAAACAACACAAAATAAGTAGTTTGGAAAAGTAGTTGCAGTAACAACAATTAGATCAGGTAAGAAGAGAATTAGAAGAATCAAGGAGAATGATTCAATGCAACAAGAACGGTTAAGCTACGCCTCGGGACCAAGTACACAACCCTTATTGGGTATGACCATTGGTGAACAATTTGATCAGGCCTGTCAGCAATATGCTGAAAAGGAAGCAATCGTTAGTTTTCATCAAAATAGACGATTAACCTATAAAGCTTTACAAGATGAAGTAAACGCTTTTGCTTGTAGCCTATTAAAATTGGGATTAAAAAAAGGAGACCGATTAGCGATTTGGTCACCTAACTGTGTGGAATGGACGGTAACCCAATTTGCAGCTTTTAAAGCAGGGATTATTTTAGTTAACCTGAATACAGCTTATAAAAGTCATGAACTTGAATATGTGTTGAATAAAGTCTCGTGCAAAGGATTGATTATTGCTTCTCAATTCAAAACGACGGATTATCAAGAATTACTCACAAAAATTGCCCCTGAATTAACTAATAGCCCAGATAAAGTGCTCAGTTCAGAGCGTCTGCCGCATTTAAAATTTGTCATTAAAATTGATGACCAACAACATACGGGTATTTATCGTTTTAGTGATTTAGTCACCACACCAACTTCTGAACAGCTAGAACAATTAAAACAATTAGCCAGACAGCTCCAGTTTGATGAAACCATTAATATTCAATTTACCTCAGGTACAACAGGTAACCCGAAAGGGACCATGTTAACCCACCATAATATTTTAAATAATGGTTATTTTGTCGGTGAAGGCATCCGTTTAACTGCTCAAGATAAAGTCTGTATTTCTGTGCCATTGTTCCATTGTTTTGGCATGGTGATGGGGAATCTGGCGTGTGTGACGCATGGGTCAACCATGGTCTATCCATCGGCTGTATTTAATCCTTTGGAAACTTTAAAAGCGATTCATCAAGAACGTTGCACGGCAGCTTATGGTGTACCAACCATGTTTATTGCCACTTTAGAACATGAACAGTTTAATGAGTTTGATCTTTCGAGCTTAAGAACAGGCATTATGGCAGGTAGTCCTTGTCCACGTGAAATTATGCAACGTGTCATAGACCGAATGCATATGTCGGAAATTACCATTTGTTATGGCATGACAGAAACCTCGCCAGTGAGTGTACAAAGCTCGGTAAACGATTCAATCGATAAACGGGTAAGCACAGTTGGGCATGTTCATCCGCATGTTGAAATTAAAATTGTCGATTTAGAAGGACAAATTGTTCCGCAAGGCACATTAGGTGAGTTATGCGTTCGTGGTTATTCAGTGATGGCCGGTTATTGGGGTGAAGAAGAAAAGACCCGTGAAGTGATAGATGCTGCTGGTTGGATGCATACGGGTGATATTGCCGAGATGGATCAAGACGGTTTTATTAAAATTAAAGGCCGCATTAAAGATGTCGTGATTCGCGGAGGAGAAAACCTTTTTCCAAAAGAGATTGAAGACTTTTTATATACCCATCCAGATGTAAGCGATGTACAGGTGATTGGCTTGCCAGATGCAAAATATGGTGAAGAACTTTGCGCATGCATTATTTTGCATGAGCATCACCAAGTCGATGAAGACAGCATTCGCCAATTTTGCAAAGAGCATATTTCTCATAATAAAGTGCCGCGCTATGTCCGATTTTTTAATGAGTTTCCAATGACTGCTTCTGGCAAAGCGCAAAAGTTTAAATTGCAGGAAATTATGCGAGCTGAACTTAATTTAACGGGCAATGTCTTTGACTAAATAAGTTAAAAGCTCGTTCAAAGTGCAGAAAATGATAAACCGAAAAGCAGTTTTAAAAGGGATAAAACAAAATGGCAAAAGACTTTAATAGCCCTAAAGTAGTTGAAGGATATGATGCGCATATTCGTAAATTAATTCCGGGTTATGAAGTCATCCATCTACAGGTGAATGCCATTTTACAGTCGGTGTTGCCACCCGATGCTCATGTCTTAATTGTGGGCTGTGGTACGGGTTATGAACTCGAATATTTACTTAAAAGACATCCAAACTGGAAATTTACAGCAGTCGATCCATCTTTAACCATGCTGCAAAAAGCTCAGGAGCAGGTTGAACTTTTAGGTAAATCTACCCAAGTCACTTTTGTACATGGTGATACTTCAGCACTGCCTTTGGAACCATGTTTCGATGCTGCACTTTCTATTCTTGTGGCTCATTTTATTGCAGATGACATAAAACCAGCCTTCTTTAAGGATATTTATGATCGCTTAAAAGAAAAAGCGCTTTTACTTACCTATGACCTCATGACTTGTGTAAATCCACAGCAGCTTCAAGCATTGCGTTACTTGTGCTTGGCTCAAGGGTTAACAGAAGAACAATGTCAAAAAATGTTGGAGCGTATGGCGGAGGACTTTTTTAGTTTAACGACTGAAGGATATATAAAACTTTTGGAAAAGACGGGCTTTGAAAGTGTACAGCCTTATACGCAAATTTTGACTTATCAGGGGTTTATTGCAAAAAAATAATACTATTGGGGAATATAAATAAGGGGTTAAAACTGAATATTCTCAATGTGGAAGAGAATATAAAAAATGGAAAATTAAAAAGTTGCTTTTGCTGCGTTAGGGAGGATACGGCTAAAAAATATGAGGGAAGGTCTTTCTTGTGAAAGAAAGGCAAATTTTTAAGGATCTATTTTAGATAGGTACATAACAAAAAGGATGTCGAGACTTTTAAGACTACTTAAAGGTCTAAAGGAAAATTTCATGATGAAAGTTTTAAATACAACGGTTCAAAAAAGCTTGTTGGCAGTTTCTGTGACTCTGCTTATGTCTTCTGCTTTTGCTGGTCAAGTAAACCCTGAAATAGAGCAACTTCGCCAAGAAGTAAACGAATTACGGGCAATGCTACAGGCAGATATACAAACTCAAAAATCTTTAACCCAAGAAAAAGTAGAACAAGTTGCTCCTGTGGCTACTCAAGCTCCACAATCCATACAACAAGTATTAACTAAATCGGGTACAGAATTTAACTTATATGGTTATATACGAGCAGATGCTTCTTACCAAATTAAGGGTGCATCTACGATGTATAACAATATTAGTGGGGTTCCACTTGAACATACGCCAGAAGAATCTGCCCAGAGGGACCAATTGCACAGTACGGTTTATGTGACCCGTTTCGGATTGAATTTTAAAACACCAACAACTGCTGGTGATGTGGGTGGAAAGTTAGAAATGGACTTTTTTGGGGCGGCTACTCGTGATCAGTTCCGTATACGTCATGCTTATTTAACTTTTGATAAATGGTTGATTGGTCAAACATGGTCGACATTCATTGCCCCTGAATATTACCCAGAAACAATCGATGCAGGAACATTTGTAGGCAGTGCTTTACTTAGATCGCCAATGGTTCGCTATAGCGATAATTTAACGGCAAATACAAGTTTTGCAGTATCAGTTGAAGACCCGAAATATACTGCGGCAACAGACCCAGATAACAAAATGCGTTTACCTGCTTTAGTGGGGCGTTTAAATCATAAATTTGCCAATGGTTCGATGCTTTCAGGCCGTAGTTTTGTTGCAGAAAAAAGAACCAATAATGACAGTGAATGGGCTTGGGGCGTAGGTTTCGGCGGTAAATACCAAATGACACCCGATACTTTACTTAAAGCCGATTATTACCATGTCAAAGGCGATGGACGTTTCTTATTGTGGAGCAATAGTGGCTATGCAATAGATGAGCAGAACAACATGCATAGCAATGAATTTGATACGGTGTCTTTGGGGGTAACTCATCAATTCACGCCAAAAATTCGCTCGACTTTAGCTTATGGCTATATGAAAGCTAAAGACGATAACCGTTTTGCCGAATTACACCACAATAGCACGACTCAAAACAAACAGCTTTGGCAGGGCTGGGTAAATACCATGTATAACCCATACAAGCCAATTACCTTAGGTGTTGAATATGTATATGGCGAACGAGAAACTTTCGATGGTCGAAACGGGGTGGATAACCGCTTCAACATGATAGCAAGTTATGATTTCTAAATAGCTATTCCCATCAGATGAAAGGCTCACCTGATGGGGCAATCATTAATTTTTAGTAATTTGATCTAAATCTACCAATTCCGCCATATGTTGATTGCCACGATCATTAGGATGTAAATGATCTCCAGAATCATAAATGGGATTTAAACGATTGGGATGTTTTGGATCTTTTAAGCCTTCATCAAGATCAAGTACACCATCAAATGTATGACTGGTTCTTATCCAGTGGTTAATGCGCTGACGTAATTGATCTTTGTTGGGTTGATAGTAATTATCTAAAGGCGTATTGGGTAAAGCACCAGAAAACGGAAGTAAAGTTGCACCAATCACCTGAATACCTTGCTTGTGAGCTTCATTTACAACACGCTGATAACCTTTAGTTAAGGCTTCAAAAGAAGGTATTTGCTGTTTAGGAGCAAACGCTGTGCCGGGCCATGAAATATCATTTATACCAATTAAAACGATTAAAGTTTTAACATCTGTATATTGAAATATTTCATTGTTTAAACGTTTTAAAACACTATCGCCCATACCATCGGTAAGCAGTCGATTTCCTGAAATTCCGCTATTAATTACCGCTACTTGATGGGGAGATAAACGCTTAGCCAAAAAATCGGTCCATCTCGTATTCGCATCTAAGGTTGCAGTCGCTCCATCGGTAATTGAGTCTCCAATAACAGCAACCACCCGAGCTTTCTGTTTAGGTTTTACCTCGATTGCAGACAGTAATAATCGTGCTGTTGTAGTTTTTGCATTCGTAGGCGCATTTAAATTTGTTGTCTGATTTCCACTAATGAGCCAACTGGTTTGTTTGGCATCCCAATGAAATGTTTTAAACGTTGTAGGCTTTTGAATAAAGCTATTCACCACCAATTGAGCATGATCGGGAACAGCTAACTTGATTGGATCACTCACCAGTTGTTTGCCAGGTAAAATTTTTGCTTTAAGTTGACCAGAAAAATAAACGGAATAGGTGCTCTTAGATTTTGGAGTTACTGCGTTCGCTAAACCAATCGTTGTTTGATCAATATAAAGCGGTTGCTCGCCATATTGATTGGTAAAAACAAGCCGAACAGCTTCACCACCTAAACTAATTTGGCTTACCTGCCTAATTGTTTGGTTGGATATTTGCTCTGGAATGAGTGTCGGAAAAACGAAATCTTTATTCCAGACTTTTTGAGGGCTAGCAGACCAAGTCGTGATCCATTGGTTATTTGATACTTCTGCTCGTGTAAAGCTTGTAAATAAAACCAAAGAAAATACGGTGGCTTGAGAAAGTTTCATCTCGTGAACTCTTTAAAACAAATTAAAGGTATCTTTAAATAAATTGCTGGCTTGTTATAGCGGGCTAAGCGGAATAAGATTTGTGAATACAATTCATAAATAAATTTTGTTATGTCTTATTTTGATATTAATCGATCTGGCGAGTTGGCAATTTTTATTCGAGTGGTCGAGCTTGGAAGTTTTTCAGCCGTAGCAAGGGCATGTGATATGACGCCGTCTGCAGTCAGTAAGTTAATTTCTCGGTTGGAAAAAAGACTTGGCATCAGACTATTGAACCGTTCAACACGTCAGTTTCAGCTTACCAGTGAAGGGTGTCAGTTTTATGAGCAAGGCCTTCAAATACTCAATAATTTAGATGAACTTGAACAATCTGTTACTGCTCACCATAAACCGCAAGGACGAATTAGGATCCATACCAGCTTTTCATATTGGACTCACTTTTTATTGCCTTGCATTAGTTTGTTTAATCAACGCTATCCGGAAATTGAATTAGAAGCTCATTTGAGTGATGAAGTAATTAATTTAGTTGAACAAAGAATTGATGTTGCGATTCGAACAGGACCTTTGAAAAGCTCCAATTTGGTAGCTCGCTCACTCGGGAGTACACATAAATATTATGTATGTTCACCTACATATATTGAAAAGTATGGTTGTCCCAAACATCCGGATGAGCTACATGCACATCGGCTTTTAGATGTAAGTTATCAACGCCAGAACAAAACCTGGTTATTCAAAAAAGCAACTCAGGAAATTAACTTAACGCCATCTAGAGTTTTAAAAGTAAATCAGGGTGAAGCAATTTTACAGTTAGCAGTGTCAGGTGTTGGTATTGCTCAGCTGAATGAATTTCAAATTCAAAAAGCAATACAGCAAAAGCAACTCATCAAGATTCTTGAAGACTGGAATATTCATGCTTGTGAAGAATTCCATGCTGTCTGGATTGGTCATGATAAATATGTTCCAAATCGTGTTCGCGCATTTTTAGATTTTTTGGTAGAGCATGCTCCTATACAGTAACTCATTGTTTCCTTGCACTAAATTGGCACTGTTGCATAGTTTTATTCATTGTTTCTACAAAATTCATTTTAGTATCAATATTCTGCAAGCTCACTTTTGGTAAGCTTTCTACAAATTGTGGTGAATAGTGCTGCTCTAACGAGCTATAGATACAATTACACTGTGAAAGGTCATGTCCCGCCCCAACACAACGTGTATTAAATTCATTTTTACTCATGGGTCTGCAGCCCATCAGATTTAAAACACTGAGTGTAACAAGGCTCACCAAAACAAAACGATAGAGAAAAAACATTGTTGTTACTCTGCATGGGTTGTTGTTATCGTTAAGTGATGTTGATAGAAGTTCTAATCTTTATGTGGTATTTGAATACTTAAAACTTTTAACCCAAACTTATATAAAAAGGGTAGAAAAAAGATTTAAGTAAACGATTTTTGAACTCTATAGAAAGTTTTTATTTTTGAGAAATGGGTACGATCTCTAAAAATGCTTGAACAAATAAAAAATGCCGAATGTAAGTAAAATCAATAAAAGTACGTAAAAAATATAGAATAGTCATGAGTGACTCCTTGATTAAAAGAAGTTATGCCCACTCATTGCTAATCATTATGGTGGCGAAACGAAAGAGGGTTAGCAGACTGATACCTAAGAAACCAGCACACCCGAAGGTGTCCCACTCTCGTTCCTCCATCAAAGGCACGAGGGGCATCACACCAAAAAACGTGTTTTTTAGTGCACTTAGGTAGACGGTCTGCTAAAACCGACTGACAAAATTGGTCAGCGCGAGCATCATAAGCTGAGCATTGGGGTGGGTCAATTGCAAAAATAAAAGATTGATTTATATAATTTGATATAAATATTTGCCTGTTTTTATTTAGAAAATAGAAAAATTAAAAAATATAATGTGTATATAACTGTTTTTTATTTCACCTTTGGAGTTGCTTTTTAATCTTATATATCAAATATTTATTAATTGTTTATTTGTATAGTATGTCAATGTCATTAATTAGATGTATCGTTTGGCTAAACTATTTAATAATTCGATTTTTATAACCTAGACGATGTAGTATAAACACTGCATGCCAAAAAATAACCAAAATTTCAATTGCAAGAAATGTAATTTTATTAATCATATTTTTGGGTTTTTACAAAAGCTTGCATAATCTACAAAAGTTAAGAGAACCACTGCGGTAGGCCAACATAAGATAATGTTATTCATAAACCTACATTTTAATATTTATAAAGGTGATTTAAATGGTAAGAATATTTTGTGCAGTAAGTATGGTGCTGGCAATTGCTATGGGCATGAGTGCTTGCCAAGACCGTAATTCAAGAAATGATGGCATGCATGGAGCAAGTGATCCAGCGACCTCTCATGATATGAATAAAAACTCGTAATAAATTAGTTTTTACTAAAAAAGCCTACTTTATAAGTGGGCTTTTTTTATCGTTATTTTATCTAAAGAATATAACTTAACAAGTAATCAAATATTTTAAAATAAAATATAAATCAATAATTTATGTTGTTTAAATGACTGGAATTTTTAATGTTACTGAATTGTTGTAAAATGAATATATCTTTTCAAAAAGTTAATAAAACAAACACAATAGCTTACTTATATTCATCCAAAATTCATTTTAGTAATAATGAACTATAAAGGTAAGGATATGCCCCAATATTTAAAAATAGCTGAGAAAATATATCAAAATGTTAAAGAAAAAAAAGGTTTTACAGATGATCCAATGGAAGATCTTAACAACTTGATGATCGAACTCAGACAAGAAATAAAGGGGACAAAGTTAAAGCTTTTATATAATTATATTGATTTTGCCGAAATACTCATAAAGCCCTTGCAAGAGTCAAAAATTAAATTGGATTTAAGTCTTATTCCTAAAAGTAAGAATACTCAAGAATTTGTACTTTGGCTGGCTGGTTTTATTGAGCGAATTACCACAGGGGGCCAAGAGAAATTACCCCCAATTCGAGCTAAAATTACTTTACCCGCCTATGCCTACGAAGAAACTTACCCCTCGCAGAAAAAGCCTGTAAATAATGGGGAAGAAATAATTGAATATTTTAAAAAAAATCAAAGTTGATTTTGAGGAAAGCCTGACCAGATTAACTGAGTCAGGCTTTATGTTTGATAGGACCTTTATGTTTAGTGATATTTAAGGTAGTACGTATGTTTGTATATTTTACAGATGGAACTTGCATTAATGATTCTGAAATTTATGGCGTAAAAGCTAAGCACGAGCAAAATAAATATGTAGTGGAAGTGACTATTAAGCCGACTCATGTACTCACTACAACCGTGAGCGTACAATTTAAGAAAGAAGTTTTTGATGATCCAAATTTAGCAAATCAGTACCTTAATCATAATTTTAATATGCCACCATATTTTTAAAACAATAAAAAAGCCTATTTCCCAGGGCCAATAGGAAATAAGCTTATAGCTTTGGACCAGTTGAGAATGTTACATATCATCCCATGCATCTTTAATCGCTTGTTTAGCGTGTTCCCATTTAAGGCGGGACTCGGCTTTTAGCTCTTCCCATTTTTGCTTTAAGCTACCTTCCATATCTTCAAACTGAGTTCCTTCTTTAGATTCAGAACGAGCCCGATGACCAAGTTCATAAGCTGCAGAAAAATCACGATCATAATCTAGATCTGGTGTAGTTAATTGCGCTTCTTGATAATAAGGACGAGTAAGATAGCTTTCACGCCAGCGAGAGTCAGAATAGTTATGATCGCCAGCTACCAGTTGAGCATGATCTGTATTTTGATCTGTCATCAGAATTCCCTCATATTTTATTGAATTTTATGTTTATATTTTGATTTAGGAAGGTGCTTTCACCTTCCTAAATGATTGACCGCATCAAAGAACAACTAAAAACGATTAGCGTTGTTGGTTGTTATTTGAGTTTTGTTGGCCAGAATCTTTTTGGTTAGATCCTTGTTGTTGGCCGCGGTTATCATTTTGCTGTTGCTGCTGATTATTTTGTTGCTGTTGATCGTTTTGCTGTTGGTTACCGTGTTGCTGTTGATTACGGTTGTCATTTTGCTGTTGTTGCTGCTGATTATTACGTTGATTTGCTTGATTATTAGTAGTGCTCATTTTTTAATACCTCATATCAATTATGACGATGTGTTTTATCTGAGAGCTTCAGATAGGTTTATTAAAACATGTAGATTTTAAATGTGTAGGGTAGGGGTGTTACCCTATATTTAACTGTAAATTTAAAATTTGAATAAATTGCTGATTTTTAATATAAGTAATTTTTTAGAATAAACATTATTAATATGAATGTTTAATAAATTACATTTCAGTACACAACATTTAAAAAAGATAATAAATATGTCTAAATGTATATTTGTTATCTTTTATATAGGTTAAGGTGTTTTTTTATCTAATATAATAAATTTTATATCTTGAGTAATGTAGTAAGTCAACTTTCTAAGCTTTAAAAAAGCTGGTCCTTTTAATACACGCCTAAAATTATAAAAATTATTTTTATAATATATTGAATAAAAGAACGTTCCTACTGGTTTTTCTTGTGTTTCGGAACCCCCTTTTTTGAGTAGACCCGTACATGCAACATACATATCTGCATGTAAAAGCTCTTTTCCTTTATTAATCATTTCAACAGTTACTTGCATTGATTCTGCTGTATATTTTTCAATAAGTTCTTCTGAAATATGTAGGGTATTTTCTTTGACACGAAGATCATAACTCACAAGGCTTCCAATCAATATATCCCCCGAATAAGGGCTCAAAGAGAAGCGGTAAGCCAGATAGCCGGCAGAAGCACTTTCAAAAAAAGCAATTTTAATTTTTTCCTTAGCTAATAATTTACAACATGAATTAAACATTTTAATTCTCCCTTAAATTGTTTTTAAAATGTTATAAAAATATATAACTATTTGCTTTGTTATTTTTTTAATGTTTATAATTTTGATGGTGAAACTAATGTAAGTTTAGATTAAGTTTTGCAAATTTTATATAAAAACAGCAGCTTAAATAATTCTAAAAGTTTAAATGTAATTTTGCGTTAGTAACTATGTTGTTGAAATATTTTAATTTTCAGGTTTGATCTTAATTTTTAATAACGCAAAATAACAAAGTTAAAACTTGATTATAGTTAGGGTGACGTATGGTAATTGATATCTCACAAACGGAGAATGAAAATGCCTGTTGTAGTGAAAAAAAGATTATTAGACTTATTACAAGATAATCAACAAAATTATTATGAATTGTTTGTTTTTTTTCTTGACCCTGATGTTTCAAGTTTTGAGAAAGAGAAAAAGGCAAGAGATTTTCTTATTAAAGAAATAGATAAACTAGAGATGACGGAAATAGATTTTCCTTCAAGTATCGATTCGATTAAAGAATGGTGTGAAAACGATAATAAAAAAAATTGTCAGGAATTTCAGGCATATTTAAATCGTAGACAAGATGGTCATGGTAGAGAGTATTTTCAGAATGTTGCTCAGGCGTTTGAGTTTTTAATAAAGGTATCTCCGACCAAAAAAGTAGATGGTGCTTGGCTATATAGCTCTGTACATTACTGGAATGATCCTGTCTTTCATGAACTTATTATTACTTATCTGGAAGAGCTTGGATTAGGTGAACCGAAAGCGAATCATGTGTGTATCTATGATGATCTTTTACGTAGTCTTGGACTCGACAGTTTCGACCTGCTTTTAGAAGATGATTATTACCATCAAGCCGTAGTACAGCTTGCATTAGGGTATGCACCGCCTGAGTTTATTCCAGAAATTGTTGGTTTTAACTTAGGTTATGAGCAGCTTCCTCTGCATCTTTTAATTTCAAATTATGAGCTTGCTGAATTAGGTATCGATTCTAAATACTTTAATTTACACATTACTATCGACAATATTGACAATGGCCATGCTTATAAAGCGATTAAGGTTATTGAAGATATTTACAATAAATACAGGGATAAAGAGCTCTTCTTTACCAAGTTAAAACAAGGTTTTGCCTTGAATAACCGTGGTGAATCTTCTTCAAATATTATAAAGAATTTAAGTCTTGAAGACTTTGTTCATAAAATTTTGAAAAGAAAAGCACTTGTCGGTCAGTTAATTCATAACGAAACCAGACAGTTTGGCTGCAAAACTATTAATCAATGGTTATCAAACCCCGATGATATTGCAGGATTGATCAATCATTTAACTGAACAGAAATGGATTAAATTTAATACCGACCCTGAACAGAGCGTGTTCTGGCGGATGATTAATGAAGAAAATGGAAAAATGTTTGGGGTATTTAACCCTGTAGAGCGTCAAATTATTCATGACTGGATCGCTGGTAGTGATCATTCTTCTAACTTCTTGGCATACAGCAGAGAACTAAAGAATAGCCAGCGTATTCAAGATTATCTGTTTAGCTATATCTCTGATGGCGAGCTTGATGCACTGCAAGAGCGCGTGCTGCAATCAAGTGATCTTGCAATAAAAATATGCAAACTTACTCCGTTTCTAGCCCCTGATTCTCATCATAAAAGTATTGGTCTTTGGAGTACTCGTAAATACGTAGAACTTCTTTTTCCTTATTTAGGGACGTTTAAAAACTAGTTTGATAAACGTTTTCAACTTCAACCCAAGTTTAACTTTCAAAACATAGGTAATGGACATGAACGACAAAACTAAATTAACTAATAAAACAAGTGAAATGGCTGGTGCCGATGCAGCAAATAAAGCCAATACTACCCAGAAAACTGAACAGTTAGACACAGTAAGAGATGATGCAACCAATGAGGCATTAACCACAAATCAAGGTGTTAAAATAGCTGATAACCAAAATAGCTTAAGAGCGGGTATTCGTGGTTCGACCTTGTTGGAAGATTTTATCTTAAGAGAAAAAATCACCCACTTTGACCATGAGCGTATACCTGAGCGTATTGTGCATGCTCGTGGTGTAGGGGCGCATGGTTATTTTCAGGCTTATGAAGGAAATGAACGTTTGACCAAAGCTGGGTTCTTAACAGACCCAACCATTCAAACTCCAATTTTTGTACGCTTTTCAACAGTGCAAGGGCCGCGTGGTTCAGCCGACACTGTCCGTGATATTCGCGGTTTTGCAATTAAGTTTTATACCCAAGAAGGTAATTTCGACTTAGTTGGTAATAACGCCCCAGTCTTTTTTGTGCAAGACGGTATTAAGTTTCCGGACTTTGTCCATGCAGTAAAACCTGAACCAGATACAGAAATCCCGACTGGTGCAACTGCACATGATACTTTCTGGGATTTTGTGTCTTTAGTACCTGAATCTGCACATGCGGTAATTTGGGCAATGTCAGACCGTGCGATTCCACGTAATTTACGTTCAATTCAAGGGTTTGGTGTGCATACCTTCCGTCTAATTAATGCCGAAGGTAAATCACACTTTGTGAAATTTCACTGGACACCAAAACAAGGTTTAAGTGCGCTCGTATGGGACGAAGCTCAAAAACTTGCTGGTAAAGACCCAGATTTCCACCGTCGTGATCTTTATGAAGCGATTGAGCAAGGTTTTTATCCAGAATGGGAACTCGGGGTGCAGATTGTCGAAGAAGAAGATGAAATGAACTTTGACTTCGATTTGCTTGATCCAACAAAAATTATTCCTGAAGAATTAGTCCCTGTTACGCCAATTGGTCGATTTGTTTTAAACAGAAATGTAGATAACTTCTTTGCTGAAACAGAGCAGGTGGCTTTCTGTCCGGGTCATGTAGTGCCTGGTATTGATTTTACAGATGACCCACTTTTACAAGCACGTCTATTTTCATATACAGATACCCAGTTAAGCCGTTTAGGTGGACCAAACTTTCACCAAATTCCGATTAACAAACCTGTGTGTCCATTCCATAACAATCAACGTGATGGCATTCATCAACATACCATTCATAAAGGTCAAGCTTCATATCAACCAAACTCGATCGATGGAAATTGGCCAGTTGAGACACCGCCAGCAGCATCAAATGGTGGTTTTGAAAGTTATCCTGAAAAAATCAGCGGACATAAACTTCGTCAAAGAAGTGAGACATTTTCTGATTATTTCTCACAGCCTCGACTTTATTACAAAAGCCTTGCGCCGCATGAGCAAAAACATGTGGTCGATGCCTATACTTTTGAGTTAAGTAAAGTTCAAAGAAAACATATTCGTGAGCGCCAAGTTCAACAAATTTTGGCAAATATCGACCTCGATCTGGCACGTCAAGTCGGTGCGAATTTAGGTATTGAAGTGCCGGATTTAACCTTAGATTATAAGAAAACAGCAATTGAAAAATCTGCCAAGTTGTCTTTTTTAGCTTTCCCTCCTGAAGACATTCAAGGTAGAAAAGTCGCTGTGCTTATTCATAATCTTGTGAAGTCAGATACACTTGAAGCAATTAAAAATTGGGCAATTAAAGAAGGTGTAGTTGTTCATTTACTAGCGCCGAGCTTGGCTCCAGTAAAAGACCATAAAGACAATATTATTGTAGCTGATGGTATGCAAATGGCTGAACCTTCAATTGCTTATGATGCTGTAATTGTTCCAGATGGCGATAATTTAAATGCAGTGATGCAAGATGGTGTAGCGCGCCATTATGTACTAGAAGCTTATAAGCATTTAAAACCAATTGCATTTTTAGGCAATAAATCTGATTTGCTTGAACCACTCGGTTTAGTTGCAGATGAAGGAACTTTGGTTGAGGATGAGTTCCAGCATATTGCAGAAAAATTTAAAAATCTGATTAAAGCTCATCGTGTTTGGTCACGAGAACAAATAGCCGCACACGTACCGGCTTAAATAAAAAAGCCCTGAAAGTTGAAGCTTTCAGGGCTTTTTCTAAATGACGTTAGCGCTTAGCCATTAACAATTTGACCGCCATTTACATGAATTACCTGACCCGTAATATAACTTGCATCATCTGAGGCAAGAAAAAGGTAAGCAGGGGCGACTTCACTTGGCTGACCCATGCGACCCATTGGTGTATCTTTACCAAATTTCTCAACCGTTTCTGCATCGAAACTGCTTGGAATGAGAGGAGTCCAAATTGGCCCTGGTGCCACACCATTTACGCGAATACCTTTTTTCTGTTTCATTAAGTTGTTCGACAAGCTACGAGTAAAAGAGGTAATCGCACCTTTAGTACTCGCATAATCGATGAGCTCATCATGACCTTGATAACTGGTAATGCTGGTGGTGTTTATAATACTATCACCTTCTTCCATATAAGGAATCGCTTCTTTGGTTAAATAAAACATGGCAAAAATATTTGTTTTAAATGTTTTTTCTAATTGTTCATTACTAATACTTTCAATTTCTTTTTGCTGATATTGAACTCCAGCATTATTTACTAAAATATTAATTTTTCCAAAATGCTGTAAAACCTTATCAATATTTTGTTTTGCAAGGTCTGCATCGGAAATATCACCTTTTAATAGAAGACAGTGCTGTCCTTCCTTTTCAACAAGTTGTTTGGTGATTTCAGCATCTTGATCCTCTTCAAGATACAGAACTGCAATATCGGCGCCTTCACGGGCAAACAATACGGCAACCGAACGGCCAATACCGCTATCGCCACCGCTAATGACGGCAACTTTGCCTTTTAGTTTCTCACTACCTTTATGAGATGCTTTAATGATTTCTGGTTCAGGATGCATCTTCTCCTGATCGCCTGGCTGATGAGGTTGAACTTGTGCTGGAACTGCTGTTGGATACTCATTTGTTGTATTTTCCATGTCTAGACTACCTCTATTTAAATTTCAGTCCCTTTATAGTGATTAATATGCACGTGAATATAAGTAAATAGTCTTTTTTAAAAAGTTGTCTTTGTTATTTTATATATAAGGATGTAAAAAAATATAACATCTAAATTTTTATTAAATAATATCCAATAATTTAACCTTGTTTTTATCAATCATACTTTCAATAATTGATCGATTACCTGTATCCTCTAACCAATTTTCTATAGGTATATAATCCGATAAATCTAAAATTTCTTTTATTACGGTTTCTGCTTCTACTATAGATTTTAATTCTGGTTTATTTTTAGCTACTAAATTATCAAATGGTTCTTTTATATCTTCTTTCTCAATATTTTTTGATTTAATAATATGTAAATCTCTTTGGAAAGGATGGCTTGCATGAGGTGGATCTAATCTATAGCTCCATTCTTGGTTATAATCTTGCCAAATATTTTTAATTTGTATATTACTAAGTAAAATTTCAGGTACAGAAATATGAATGTATTGTAGCGATGACTGAGTTTGAGGTAATTGCATGATTCATCTCTCATAAATATTATATTTTAATTTTAAATCTTGATTTTGCTCACTCAAGTAAATTTTTTCTGAAAAAGTAATTGATTATGTTATTGTTTTTAAATAATTTTAATTGTATTTTTTATTTGTTTCTTCAATTGTTAAGATGTTTTTGTTTATTATTGATTTGTACATTGTGAAAGTTTATGTTATTCACATTGATCTTTTAAAGGCATTTGTAAAAATATATTATTATGTAGGATTGAGTAATAATAAGTATGGCCAGTATTTAAAAAGTAAAACTATAGAATATTTTATAAATATTTTAATTGATAAAATCTTTATTTAAATAATCATCTTAGAGTTTTTTACGTATTTTAATTTATATACATTTAAAAAGGTTGAAACATAGCATAGGTATAAAAATATTTTAAATCTCTTATCTTAAATTTATCCGTTCAACAAAAGCGGTAGCTACTATAATTTAAATATAGGAAGATATAACTATGGCTAATACTAGATATGAAGATCACGATAACAATAGTTCAGGTACTTCAAATCGTGGATTTGCAAGTATGGATCCTGAAAGAGTAAGAGAAATAGCCAGTAAAGGTGGGCGTGCTGCGCATGCAAGTGGTAATGCACATGAATTTACTTCAGAAGAAGCTCGTGAAGCTGGTCGAGCTGCACACGCTAGTGGTAATGCACATGAATTTACCTCGGAAGAGGCTCGTGAAGCTGGTGCTTTAAGTCATAAGAATGATGATCGCAATGGTCGCGGTCGCAGCCGTTATGACGATGACGAAGATGATGATCGCGGTCGTTCAGGTGGCCGAGGCCGTAGCCGCAGTCGTTACGATGACGACGAAGATGATGATCGCGGTGGTCGTTCGAGTGGCCGAGGCCGTGGTCGCAATCGTGATGACGATGACGAAGATGATGATCGCGGTCGTTCAAGTGGCCGAGGTCGTGGTCGTAGCCGTTATGATGACGACGATGAAGATGACGATCGCGGTCGTTCAAGTGGCCGAGGTCGTGGTCGCAGCCGTTATGATGAAGACGATGAAGACGATGATCGTGGCCGTTCAGGTGGCCGAGGCCGTGGTCGCAGCCGTCGTGACGATGATGACGAAGATGATGATCGCGGTCGTTCAAGTGGCCGAGGTCGTGGTCGCAGCCGTTATGATGACGACGATGAAGATGATGATCGTGGCCGTTCAGGTGGCCGAGGTCGTGGTCGCAGCCGTCGTGACGATGATGAAGATGATGATCGTGGCCGTTCAAGTGGCCGAGGTCGTGGTCGCAGCCGTTATGACGATGACGAAGATGATGATCGTGGCCGTTCAAGTGGTCGAGGTCGTGGTCGCAGCCGTCGTGACGATGATGACGAAGATGATGATCGCGGTCGTTCAAGTGGCCGAGGTCGTGGTCGCAGCCGTTATGACGACGACGAAGATGATGATCGTGGCCGTTCAAGTGGCCGAGGCCGTGGTCGCAGCCGTGATGACGACGATGACGACGATGATCGTGGTCGTTCAAGTAGCCGAGGTCGTGGCCGTAGCCGTTATGATGACGATGACGATGACGATGATGATCGACGTGGTCGTTCAGATGGCCGTGGACAAAACTCTCGTAATCAAAAACGCGATGCTTATGGACGCTTTACGTCTTAAGCAACCAGTTTTTGAGAATAAAGGAGGCATTATGCCTCCTTTATTTTTTATTATTTTTAAACTTATGAATGAGTAAGAGGGTGTAGGCCTTTTACAATATCTGTAAATTCTGAGCCGTTTATCCAAAAAGATTTCTTTAAAAATAATGTCGTCATAATACTTTCGGCTGCTTCACTTTCCGGATTTTCACAGAAAATTCCATAGCTTTCGCCTAATACCGCATCATTTTCAATAAGACGGATATAGTAGGCATGTTGTTCATTCGCATAACCTAAAACTGCATCACGTTGATTTTTCATTTCGCATGTCTCCATACCAAAAACTGAATCTAACTCATATTTAAGTGTTCAGAATTTCATTGATAAAAATCAAAACAGTCAGTAATAAGGACTATTTCACAATAGGTTTTGATTCTCTTCAAATTACCATTTTTGTTTTAACATCCCTGTTAAAAGCAAAATGGATTAAAATCTGATCATGAAATTTATTGTTATGCAAAAAAAATATTTCGTCAACTTGAAAATGTAACTTTTTCAAGTTACATTGTTTGTGTAGGATTTGAACGGTGAAATGGAGGCGATATGCCAAAGAAGAAAGAATTCGAGCATGGCGGTGCACGGGAAAACGCCGGCCGTAAAGCACAGTTCAATGAACCCACCAAAGTGATTCGTGTTCCTGAGTCTCAAGTCAACTTTATCAAAAATTGGTTACTGAATAATGTCAAAACCGATAACCAGACAGATTTCACCTCAAAACTAAAAATACAGCAGGTGCATCCGAACAACGATAAAATTTACCATATCCCTTTGGCGACAGAACGCGTGGCTGCGGGTTTTCCATCGCCAGCACAAGATGATATTGAACAAGCACTCGACTTAAATGAGTACTTAATTAGAAATGAAAATGCCACCTTTATTGTCAAAGCCAATTCGTTGTCCATGTTAGATGCCGGAATTGATATTGATGATCCGCTTATTGTGGACCGTAGTATTCCTGCTAAATCGGGCGATATTGTGATTGCACTTATCGACAATGATTTCACTGTTAAGCGCTTAATGATTGATACCCAATTTCAACCTCCTAAAGTGTGGCTAAAAGCAGAAAATCCTGATTATCAAAATATTTATATTGAAGAGGGGCAAGAACTGGTGATTTGGGGCGTTGTGACGTATAACCTCAAACGTATGAGATAAATTTTTCTTATATTTTATTATTCATGTTACTGACCTGAAATGGAGGCCAGTAACTTTTTGCTGAATATCTTTTTAAATTTGCCCAATCAATAAACATGTAGCGATAACGACCATCAAACCACCTGAAAAACGGCCGACTAACTGTGCTGCCTGCGGTCTGGTTTTCAAAATGGCCTCCGAACCATAACCCACCATTAAGTAAATAATGGCGCAGCTAATCATGTGGACAACACCAAAGGCAAGAATTTGAGTTGTCACTGACCATGAAGCAGTGGTGTCAATGAATTGAGGAAGCAAGGCTAAAAAGAGTAAAAAAACTTTCGGGTTTAAGCCACTCACATAAACACCTTTAGTTGCCCAGCTCAACCATGACTGAGCCTTTTCAGAACCAGACTGATTTGGAGTAGGAGGGGTAAGTAATAAGTTTATTCCCATCCATAACAAATAAGCAGAACCCGCCACAGTAAGAATCATCAAAGCAGTTGGGTTATTTGCTACAAGCAGACCAACACCAGCCGCTACCAATAAAATCGTAATAAAGTGCCCAAATAGCATACCTGCAACAGCGGGTACGACGACTTTACCCTTAATACCTGCCGAAATGGCATAGGCCCAGTCTGCCCCTGGTGTAATAATAAAAAGAATAGAGACACTCCAAAATGCAATAAAAATATTAAAAGCCATATACTTATCTCGGCAAACTATTTTCCAAAGGTTTCGCCCGTGGTTTAGAAAAAATCCCTATTTATTCGAGCTTGTTGAAAATAATATGCTCATGTATTTAGAATGTGCTTTTAAATGTTTGCTCATATCACATACATTTGGGGTAAATTTTTCTAAATGGATCGCACAGATAAAAAGATTCTTGCTGAATTGCAATTAAATGGCCGATTATCTATCACTGAATTGGCAGAAAAAGTTGGTTTGAGCATTTCACCTTGTCACAGACGAGTGAAGGCTTTAGAAGAGTCGGGAGCTATCAAAGGCTATCGGGCAGAACTCGACCCAAACTTAGTCGGTTTTGAGTTTTCAGCGATTGTTTTTATTACGCTTAAAGAAGGTGATAAACAGGCAGTAGAGAAGTTTGAAAATGCCGTAATTGATATCCCGCAAATTATTCAGGCCCAACGCTTATTTGGTGAACCAGATTATTTGCTACATGTGGTCGCTAAAGATTTGCCGGCTTTTCAGCGTTTGTACGATGAAAAATTATCTGCTATTCCAAGTGTGCAAAGGCTCATCTCAACCATTGTGATGAAAGATGTAGTGCCTGAACGTTTATTTCCGATTGGCTAAGAATCATCAGATATAAAAAAAGAAGCTTTAAAGCTTCTTTTTTTAATTGGTAAGGGAGTTAAGCATCGAGTGTTTTACACAAAGAACAAATTGTACCGTTATGTTTGTGAGAGAACATAATATCTGGACGCTCATAGCCTTGCTCACATACGCGGCAGTGATAAACAGTTGCTACTGGTGTACCTTCAGCATCGTAACGTGGTTCTTTAACGCCATCATCGTGTGACTTGATGTAGTATTTTCCTTTGGTTAGTAGGCCCATGATTGGTGTTAATACAAAGGCAAGTACAAGCGCAATAATTGGAGAGTAAGGCGCTAGGAAACTACCCAGTAAGCCGAAGAATGCTGCAATTGATAAGCCTGCTGATACAAGGAACGCAACCATACCAACAGGGTTTACGTTGTAGAGCATGTCACGGCGGTATTCCGGTTCTTTTGGTGAAAGTTTTAAAACATATTTGTTGATCGAAATATCTGTTGCAACCACCACCACCCAAGCAATCGCAAAGTTTGAATAGAATCCTAAGATTTTACCCAATACCGCAAACATGTTGCCTTCCATCAAAGCAAGCGCAATTGCCAAGTTTACGATCACAAAGACAATACGCCCCGGATAATGTTTGCTAATACGAGTGTAGGCACTTGTCCATGCAAGGGAACCAGAGTAAGCATTGGTCACATTAATTTTAATTTGAGAAATAACCACTAAAATAACCGCGAGTGTTAAAGCAGCCCAACCCGGAAGCATGTCATGAAACGCTGCATTAAACTGTTGAACAGGTTCAGTGCTGTTTACGCCCGGTATTTTAGTAAGTAAATAGAATCCTAAAAATGCTCCAATAATTTGTTTGATTGCCCCTAAAATCACCCAACCCGGACCTGCTGAAATAACTGCTGCCCACCATGCTTTGCTATTTTCTTTTGTTTTTGCAGGCATGAAGCGTAGGTAGTCAATTTGTTCACCAATTTGCATGATTAAAGATAAGCATATACCCGCACCGAGCATAATCGCTGCCATATCTACAGGTGCAAAACCTTCATGACCTGTAAACGTTGCAAACTGGCTAACTAAGGTAGGTTCTTGGTAAATCAGATAGGCTACAGGACCAATCATTAGAACGAGCCAAAGTGGGGTAGTCCAGACTTGTAATTTACTTAAAGCTTTCATGCCGTAAATGACGAGTGGAATGACCATAATGGTTGAGATGAGATAACCTGCCCAAAGCGGAATACCTAAACCGAGCAATAACCCTTGCGCCATGATTGAACCTTCAAGGGCAAAGAAAATAAATGTGAAACTGGCGAAAATGATACTGGTAAGAACCGAACCGATGTAACCGAAACCTGCGCCGCGGGTAATCAAGTCAAGGTCGATGTTATAGCGCGCTGCGTAATAGGCTAAAGGAATGCCGGTTAAGAAGATAATAATCGCTGCAAATAAAATGGAGAAAACAGCATTGGTTGTTCCGTAAGACATACCAATACTGGCACCAATAGAAAAGTCAGCAAGATAGGCAATACCACCAAGTGCAGTAATAGCGACAACTTTGGGACTCCAGCGCCGAAAGCTGTGTGGAGCATAACGTAAAGTATAATCTTCTAAGGTTTCATTCACTGCTTTTTGTGAATCTGTACCTTGCACAGTGTCCAGATTTGGATGTTCAGATACACTCATAACATCAATCTCCCAATCATTTTCGGTCAATCAACACAAATATTGATCATTGTTTTTTGATGGATTTGAGTGTGTGATTTTTGGGAAAAATTGAAAATACGTTATTTTGCGTATATGTGCGTATTAGAAAAAATCGCCATGATAAATGACTTTTGGCATAAGGATTGCTGGGTTTAATGCAGCCACATGCCAAACATGAGTGTTATGCCAGATACTTCACACCCCCAACAAGCGCCACAACGTGTGATCAAAACACGCCGTGAATATAATATTTGGGTGGCAGATGAAAGTATCGAAGATTATGCGCTCCGCTACGCACCCACCTCAGTACGAAAATGGTCACCTTGGACTGTTACCAATACCGCAATTTCGACCGTTAGCTTTTTGGCTATGGAAGCCATTGGGGCAACCATGCTTTGGCAGTATGGCTTTAGCAATGCAGTCTGGGCAGCAATTGTCGTATGTACCATCATATTCTTAACCAGTTGGCCGATTAGTTACTACGCTGCAAAATATAATGTAGACGTCGATTTGCTTACTCGTGGTGCAGGTTTTGGCTACATTGGCTCGACCATTACATCTCTCATTTATGCCAGCTTTACCTTTATTTTACTTGCGTTTGAAGCCGCCATTATGGCGATGGCACTTGAGCTTGCTTTAGGTATCCCACAAGTTATTGGTTACTTAATTTCTGCCTTAGTGATTTTGCCTTTAGTGGTTAAAGGCATTGGTTTTATTAATAAAGTTCAGGCAGTCACTCAGCCAATCTGGCTCTTATTGCTGTTATTACCGTGGTTTTTTGTACTTTGGAAACAGCCACAAATTTTAAGTAGTAGCCTACATTTTGTTGGTGCGGTTTCAAACTCGACTGATTTTAATCTGTATTACTTTGGTGCGGCGTGCACTCTTATTTTTTCATTTGTGATCCAAATTGGTGAGCAAGCCGACTATTTACGCTTTTTACCCCAACAAGAAAAAAACAGAACCGCATGGCGTTTTGCCGTTTTTTTAGGTGGCCCATCCTGGATTATTTTTGGTTTTCTAAAAGTTCTAATGGGCATGCTGCTGATGGTGTTGGCTTTTCAGCTGTTTATTCCTGTCTCTGAACTAGACAATCCGACTTATTTATATTGGGTTGCTTATCAACAGTTTATTCCAAATCCTCAGCTAGCTTTAATATTAACTTTAGCACTGGTTTGCTTGGCGCAAATTAAAATTAATATGACCAACGCCTACGCTGGTTCATTAGCATGGTCCAATTTTTTTGCCCGCTTGACTCATAGCCATCCAGGGCGAATTGTTTGGCTTCTTTTTAATGTGTTTATTGCCATTGTTTTGATGGAAATGGGGATTAGCCATGCGGTTGAACGTATTTTGGGACTATATAGCAATATTGCTTTGGCATGGATTGGCGCCGTTGTTGCCGATTTAATTATCTGTAAGCCTTTAGGTCTAAGCCCGAAAGGAATTGAATTTCGCCGTGCTTACTTATATGACATTAATCCCGTAGGCGTGGGCGCCTTACTGATTGCTTCAGTGTTATCGATGCTGAGTTACTTGGGCTTTTTCGGATTGATGGCGAAAGGCTTGGCGAGTTTTATTGCTTTGGGGAGTGCGGTGTTATGCGTGCCTGTTATTGCTTACTTAACCAAAGGTAAATATTACATTGCACGCCAGCCTGAAAAAATTCAAGCGACTTCGGTTGCAAATTGTGTTGTGTGTGAACGGGACTATGAACTTGCCGATATGGCGGGTTGCCCAGCCTATAACGGTACGATTTGCTCTCTATGCTGTTCACTTGAAGCACGCTGTCACGATTTATGTAAACCCGATGCACGTTGGTCAGTACAACTCAAAAAAGCCATTTGGCACTGTTTACCAGAACGTTGGGCCAGCCGTTTAAATAGCAGGGTCAGTTTGTATTTATTACTGACTCTGGGGTTGTCTATTGTTCTGGCAGTGAGTTTAAGTCTGGTTTATATCCAAGAAAAAACCTACTTAGAAGCCATTAATGCCGCAGCCGTTCCGCAGTTATTTACGCTGTTTGTCAAAATTTACACGATTTTATTTTTATTGATGAGCGTTGCTGCATGGTGGTTAGTGTTAAACGATGAAAGTCGTCGTAATGCTGAAATTGAGACACATCAACAAACAGCATTATTGATTGATGAAATTGCTGCCCATGAAGTCACTTCAAAAGACTTACAAGATGCCAGAATAGCAGCAGAACGGGCCAATGATGCAAAAAGCCGTTATGTCATTGGCATTAGCCACGAACTACGGACACCTCTAAATAGTATTTTGGGTTATAGCCAATTACTTCAAAAACAAGAGCAACTCTCTGAACAAGGAAAAATGGCGCTCGGTGTGATTAGCCGCAGTGGTCAACATCTGACTTCACTGATTGACGGTTTACTAGATTTAGCACGAATCGAAACAGGTAAAATTTCTTTAAATGTAGTGGATGTCCATTTCCCCAATTTTATTGGACAGATTATTCAAATGTTTCAGCCGCAGTTTGAACAGAAGAATTTACAGTTTGTTTATGAAATTGGAGATAACCTACCGCATTACGTCCGTACCGACAAAAAACGCTTAGAGCAAGTGCTCATCAATTTGCTGGGCAATGCTTTAAAGTTTACAACGAGCGGTACAATTACTTTGAAAGTCGAGTACCGTTTTCAAACGGCGTATTTTGAAATTAGAGATACGGGCTGTGGTATTGCAGAAGCAGATTTAGAGCGAATCTTTAACCCGTTTGAACGGGGCAGTAATGTAGTACAAGGCGGATTTACCGGAACAGGACTCGGACTACCAATTGTAAAATTATTAGTCGATTTACTCGGCGGGCAGTTATCGGTGGCTAGTCAGCTCAATCAGGGTTCTCAGTTTAAGATTAAGTTTTATTTACCTTCAAAAGAAGTGGTTCATCCAATTTCTAATGTTTACTCCAACCAGATTACAGGCTATCAAGGCGAGCGAAAACGAATTTTAGTTGTCGATAATGAAGCGGTGGACCGAGGTTTGGTTGCTAATTTTCTAAAACCATTAGGGTTTATAATTGAAGAAGCCGAGTCAGGCATTGACTGTTTAAGACGAGTACCTATTTTCCAACCTAATCTGATTTTGATGGATTTAAATATGCCTTTGATGGGCGGGTGGGAAACAGCACGATTATTACGTCAGAATAATATTACCAATGTGCCGATCTTAATTATTTCCGCCAATGCAGGCGAGCGCGAAGTCAATCCACAAGATGCAGTCTTAAGTGAAGACTTTATGCTAAAACCAATCGACCTGAATTTGTTGTTGAGTAAAATTGGAGACAAGTTAGGCTTAGTTTGGATTGATTCCAAATCAGAGACATTCCTTGAAAATGATGAAGTTCAAGCACTTGATGTAAAGGTGTTTAAGCAGGAGCAAGCTGCTGTTCATACATCAATTACACAACCTGAAAATAAAGACCTGCTTGATTTACCGCAAAGCTTGCAACAATTAAATGATTTAATTGGGCAGGGCTATATTCGAGGAATTCAACAGACTTTAATGCAATGCCGGCAAAATTTTCCGGAGCATAACGAATTATGGGAACAGCTTGAACAGGCTATTCGAAAGTTTGATTTAAAACACGCGCAACGATTGATTCAGGATAAGCAATGAGTACGCAACATGTTTCTTTTCAGCAAGCTTCGCCAAACGAGCAGGCTGTTATTCTGATTGTGGATGATGTGCCGGAAAATCTGGGCTTGTTACATGAAAGTCTGGATCATGCAGGCTATCGCGTGCTTGTTACAACGGATGGATTAAGTGCTATTGAAATTGCACACCGATGCTTACCGGATATGATTTTACTTGATGGCAATATGCCACATATGGATGGTTTTGAAAGTTGTATACAGCTTAAAGCGAGCCCAATTACGCAGTTTATTCCCGTCATTTTTATGACAGGTTTGTCTGAGACAGAACATATCGTGCGTGGTTTTCAGGTCGGTGGAGTGGACTATGTAACCAAGCCTCTAAATATTGAAGAAGTATTAGCAAGGGTAAAAACACATTTGGCACATGCCAAACTATTGCAACAGCAAAAACAGGTGATTGATGCAACGGAAACAGCCATTCTCGCGCTAGATGTTCACGGTAAAATTGTGTGGAAAACTCAAAAAGCCAGCGATTTACTGAATCAATATTTACCTGAATTAGAGGGTTTTGAAGCAGGTTTAAAAGCTTGGTTTTCAGATTTAGAGCAAGAAAAAGACCCCAAAAAATTAACCAGCTGTTCTTATTCAACACCATCTCAGCAATTACAGCTTTTATTGCTCACGCCGTGGGAGAGTGAGCCAAGTGTGGCTAAAAATTATCTTATCCAGATAAAAACTTCTACACCAGCTTTGGAAATGGCTGATATTTTGAAATATTGCCCACAGTTGACTCAACGTGAGGCAGAAGTCATGCACTGGTTGTTGTTAGGGAAAACCAATAAAGATATTGCAGAAATTTTAGAGCTTAGTCCACGGACGGTGAACAAACATTTAGAGCATGTTTTTGAAAAACTTTGTGTTGAAAACCGAACTGCTGCGGTGGCGCATATTAATAGCTTGGTACAAGAGTTTCATTAACTTAATTAAAAAGCTAGAGGCCCTTAGAGAGCCTCTATCATTTTTCTTACTTCAAGCTCTGTTTAAAGAAACTGGTTAATTTATTAAATGGAATGAGATCGACTCGATCATATAAATCAACATGTCCAGCGCCTTTAACGTAGTAAAGTTCTTTTGGTTGGCCTGCGCGTTTGTAAGCCTCTTCACTAAACTCTTTTGAGTGGGCCTGATCACCAGTAATAAATAGCATTGGACGTGGTGAAATCGTTTCAATGTCATTAAAAGGATAGAAGTTTAAAAATTTGACATTACTTGTGAGCGTTGGGTGAGTCGTAAGCTCTCTCGATGAGCCTTTAGGCGTATATTCTCCGCGTGGAGTACGATAAAAGTCGTAAAATTCACGTTGAATAGGGTGTGTATCTACTGTTAGCTCATGCGTGGTTCCGCTGGTATATTTGGTTTCACCACCTTTAAATTCAACATAACGCTGTGCAGCGGCTTCTGCAATAATTTGCTTTCTTTGCTCTAAGGTTTGTGAGTGACGTAAACCATTGCGGTTTGCTGCACCCATATCATACATGCTGACAGTTGCTATCGCTTTCATACGCGGATCAATTTTTGCTGCACTAATGACAAAGCTCCCGCTTCCACAAATACCCAGTACACCAATATTATTAGGGTCAATGAAAGATTGTGTTCCCAAATAATCTACAGCGGCACTAAACGCTTCTGCATAAATGTCTGGTGCAACCACATTTCTTGGTTGGCCCGCGCTTTCGCCCCAAAATGATTGATCAATTGCTAACGTCACAAAACCTTGTTCAGCCAGTTTTTGTGCATAAAGCATAGAGCTTTGCTCTTTTACAGCCCCCATCGGGTGACCGATTACAATTGCAGAGGCTTTAGTCTTTTTATTCAAATTTTTGGGAATAATCAGATTGCCGACAATATCCATATTGTATTGATTTTTAAAAGTCACTTTTTGAATAGTCACTTGCTGACTTTGATAAAAATTATTCGCGCCGTTACTCATGTCTGCTGCCATAGCTGAAGTTGAAGAAAATAATCCAATTGTTGCTGCACAAACTGCCGCCGCTGTATGTGTTTTAAGCTTTTTAAAAAAGGGAGATGTAGTCATAAATACCTCAATTTAAACAATGTGAATGGGTGAGTAGGTGCATGCTTATTTGATTTGTGAAATTGAAATTTTGATCGGTTGGTTTTGCTTGAATGCTTGGGGAATAGCATCTAGTTTTCCAAGAAAAATAAGGCCATTGGCATAACCAACATGAGAATCTTTATAGAAAAAAGCCAGATTACCCCAAGGAGCATAATAGGTAAGATCACCCGCTTTTCCGGCATATCCATGAGGCGCGTTTTGTGTAGTTAGCTTGGTGGGTAGATCAGCTATTTTTTCAGTGGAGTCATAATCTTTAAGTGTTAATGTCAGTGGAAGCTGCTTGGCAAAATCTTCAACAGTAGGTGACATGGCTAATGTGGCAAATAGCGGTTGCTGTGTTCCATCAATATCAATACGGATTTTCATCATCGATACCCTTTGTTGATTTTTATCTTGAGGCTTTATTGCATAAGAAGCGAAAGTAACTGAGAACAAAGCACATAGGCTGACTAAGCCTTTAAAAAACCTATGATTAGCCATATCAAATCACCTCACTTCTTTAAGAAAAAAGCATATAAATACAATGAAGCTATTTATTCTTTAACGTAAAGATATGAGTGGAATTCATTAATTTTTTACAATAATAAAATGCCTCATAATAATCGCCTCAGTTTATTTAAATCTTCATGTTTACTGCTTGATATGGATTTTAACGAATCTTCTTTTTAATAATTAGTCTAAAAAACAAACATGGACTTATGAGTAATATTCATGAATAGTTTTATACTCTATAATGATATTGAACCTTGAACAGAGATAAAAGCAGATGATAAATAAAGAAAACTATAATGATCTTTATGCTTTTTTAATGGTGGCAAGAGAGGGTAGTTTTACTAAAGCCGCAGGGAAAATGGGAATTTCACAATCTGCGCTAAGCCATACCATTCGGGGTTTAGAAGAACGTTTGGGAATGTTACTCCTGACCAGAACTACACGTAGTGTTTCACCTACAGCAGCAGGCGAAAGGTTGAAACAAACGATTAGTGCTAGTTTTGACCAAATCGATAATGAATTATCACTTTTGACTTCATTTCGAGACCAACCCGCTGGTACGGTTCGGATTAATGCTAGTAGCCATGCGATACGGGAAGTGCTGATTCCAAAACTTAAAAAGATTGCGGGTGATTACCCAGATGTGCAAGTTGAACTAACTGCCAATAGTGGGATGGTCGATATTGTGGCAGAGCGCTTTGATGCAGGCGTTCGTTTCGGAAGCCGCGTAGCTGATGGCATGATTGCGGTACGTATTAGTCCAGATGTCAAAATGGCGGTAATAGCAACACCAGCATATTTTGAAAAATATGGAATTCCACAAACACCTAAAGATTTAGTGAGTCATCAATGTATTGGATTTCGTCTAACGACCCAAGGCAGTGTGTATGCGTGGGAATTTGTGAAAGATGGTCAAGAGACAAAAATCAAAATTCAGGGGCAATGGATATTTAATGAAAGCTACGATATCGTCGAGGCGGTTAGAGCTGGATTTGGACTGGCTTATATTCCAGAAGATTTGATTCGAGAAGATCTAAAAGAAGGGAAGCTGATTCAAGTTTTGGAAGAGTACAGTATCCAGTTTCCTGGATACCATTTGTACTATCCACATCGCAGACAACTTTCACCTGCATTACGGTTGGTTATTGATGTGTTACGTGAGTAGCATTCCGCCATGTAATATAGGCAGTCAGCGCGCCTAATAGCAAAATAGTTGCGCTCATATAGAACGTGACGCTATAGCCATGTGAGTCATATAACAATCCGCCTATAGTTGCGCCTAGAGTAATTGCAAATTGAATAATCGCAACCATCAAACCACCACCAATTTCGGCATCTTGATGTAGTGTTTGGGCAAGCCACGTGTTCCATGCAACAGGTGCCGACGTTCCAATAAAGCCCCATAACCCCATCAATATGGCAACAAACTATAAATGTTCACCACCAAACACAAAAGCTCCAGCAATCACTGCCATAATGAATGGAATAAGAATCAGATAACGATAAACATGTTGGTGGAGGATTAAACTAATTATAAATGTACCCACTAAACCTGCTAAACCCAATATTAATAATAAAATGGATAGCATTGTCGCATCGACATGAGTAACGTTTTCTAGAAATGGGCGTAAATAGGTAAATAGCGCAAATTGGCCCATAAAGAGTAATAAAATTCCGGTCATCCCATAAAGTACAATTGGGCGTTTTAGTAAACCAAATGGATTTTTAGATTTCTCAACTGACAATATTGCAGGAAGAGAGGGCATACTTTTAAATTGCCAAATAAGTGCAACAATCGCGATGGGGACAATACAGAAAAAAGCACCACGCCAGCCAATAATTGAACCCAAAAAACTTCCTAATGGTGCTGCAATTGTGGTGGCTAGCGCATTTCCACCATTTAATAAACCGAGTGCTTTAGGTACTGAAAGCGGAGGAACGAGTCGCATAACAATTGATGTCGACATGGCCCAAAAACCACCAATAACTACGCCTAAGATTGCACGACCCAACATAAACAAAGCCGCAGAATGGGCAAATGTAATGACTATGCCAGAGAAAATCATCAGTAGGGTGAGTAATAAAATGATATGTCGTCGGTCCCATGCCTTAAATACACGGCTAATCGATAAGCTGGTCATCACAGCAAAAATACCAGAAATTGCGATTGCTTGACCCACTTGGCCTTCACTCATATTTAAATCTAAAGAGATGGGGGTAAGTAAACTTACGGGCATGAACTCAGATGCAATTAATACTGCGCAGCAGAGCGACATTACAAAGACGGCACCCCAAGCAGGTGTTGAATGTTCATATGTGCTTTGCTCAATTTGATGAAAAGAAGGCATAAAAGTTCCAATCTCAAAACCATTGAATTTTCATAAATGAAATGAATAAAATCTGGTCGCAGAGCTTAACAACAATGATTTGAGAGGATTAGACGCTGAATTACGAATAGAATTATGAATTTTATGCATGAATTGTATTTAAAAAGCATACAGACTCGCTGCTAAAAACAGGCTATTTTTTTACACTTAGATTTGTTCTTATAGATAAAGATTATACAAAGTCATTTCTAAATAAATATGAGTCGTAATACGAGGAATTCATTGTGAATATTCAACAAAAAGATGATACAAAACACGGCAGCTTTAGCTTACTTGATGGTGAAACCGTTGCAGGCGAAATGACTTATACATGGGCAGGCGAAAGCATGCTAATTATTGATGCCACAGATGTGAATGAAAATTATCGTGGACAAGGCGTAGGTCGCCAATTACTTGATGCTTTAGTGGCTTTTGTTCGTGAAAAAGACGTAAAAGTAATTCCGCTTTGCCCATATGCTAAATCGGTTTTTGATAAAGACCCAAGCATTGGCGATGTACTTAGAAAGTAAGCAATAGATTAAAAATCATTTAATAGAAATCGGGCCTTGGTGTCCGATTTTTTATTGGTTTTATTATTCATCTTTATTTTAGTGAATATGTTTTGAGCGATTGTATTCAACTGATTCGAAGATTTTCGATTGCCAGATCGAATTTATCAAACTTATAGAAAAGCTTATCTAATAAAAATAGTTTTAGACCAATTGGGAAAAAAATAAACTCGTTGCACAAATATTTAATGGCTGATGAAAGCTAAATATTTATAACGTTTTAATATTATTTTTGGAATTTTCCTTGAACTGGCAGTATATCCATAGTGTGTTGCCGCAATTTTTCTCTGCAACTTTGACCACGCTGAAAATTTCAATTATCAGCATTATTTTGGCGATTATTGTAGGACTGATTTGCAGCATTTTAATCACATATCGCGTGCGGGTACTAAATAGAATTGCCCAGTTCTATATTGAGTTATCTCGAAATACCCCTTTATTAATTCAACTGTTCTTTTTGTATTACGGTTTGCCAAAACTGGGCATCAAAATCGATGGTTTTACTTGCGGTGTAATCGGACTGACCTTTTTAGGCGGAAGCTATATGGCTGAAGCTTTTCGAGCAGGTTTGCAGTCTGTGGCAAAAGGGCAAATTGACTCAGCAAAAAGTATTGGTCTGCAACCGATTCAAATTTTTAGATATGTCATTTTTCCTCAAGCACTGGCTATTTCAATTCCGGCAATAGGGGCAAATTGCCTATTTCTAATTAAAGAAAGTTCTGTGGTGAGTGCCATTGCTGTCGTTGAACTGCTTTTTGTGACCAAAGACTTAATTGGCATGGACTATAAAACTACGGAAGCTCTGTTTTTACTCATCATGGCTTATCTGATTATTTTATTGCCCGTGTCTATTTTAACCAGTTATCTGGAGCACAGAAGTCGGAAGGTGAGCCATGGAACTTGATTATCTATTTCAAGCGAGTCACCTCGAACGTTTAATGTGGGGACTTTGGGCAACTGCAAAAATTGCTTTTATTTCGGTCTTTTTCTCTGCAATTTTCGGCACAGTTTTCGGCGTCATTATGACTTCTAAAAACATAGTCGTTAAAGCATTGTGCCGTCTGTATTTAGAAGCGATTCGAATCATTCCAATTTTAGTTTTGCTGTTTGTGTTTTATTTCGGCTTTGCGACATGGTTTAACTGGCAGTTTTCTGCAATGTGGGTTTGCGTTGTTGTGTTTGTTTTATGGGGTACGGCTGAAATGGGCGATTTGGTTCGTGCTGCCATTACTTCGATTGATCAGCATCAACGTGATTCGGCCTATGCGCTCGGACTTACCCATGTTCAAGCTTTGGTCTATGTCATTTTTCCGCAAAGTTTAAAACGAGTAACTCCTGGCGCGATTAATTTATTTACCCGAATGGTGAAAACTAGTTCCTTGGCAGTCCTGATTGGTGTAGTTGAGGTCATTAAAGTTGGCCAGCAAATTATTGAAAATTCGCTGTTAACCGTGCCGAGTGCTTCTCTTTGGATTTATGGCTTTATTTTTATTTTGTATTTTCTAATTTGCTATCCCTTATCTCGTTTGGCGGCACATTTAGAAAAGGTCTGGGAGTAATTATGCCTTTGTTATCGATACAACAATTACAGAAATCATTTGCACAAAGTCATATTTTACAGGGCATTGATCTGGATGTAGAACAAGGAGAGGTGGTTGTTATTTTAGGTCCATCGGGCTGCGGTAAAAGTACTTTATTGCGCTGTATTAATGGCTTAGAACCGATTCAGGGTGGTGAGATTCGTTTAACTGGTTCAGGCGTGCTCGGTAAAGATGTGGACTGGACTAATGCTCGTCAAAAAATTGGCATGGTTTTTCAAAACTATGAGCTATTTGGGCATATGAATGTTATTGACAATATTTTGCTTGGACCACTCAAAGTACAAAAACGCCACCGCGATGAAGCTGAACAAGTCGCAGATGAATTGCTAAAGCGAGTCGGGCTATATGAGCGAAAACTTGATTATCCACGACAACTTTCTGGCGGACAAAAACAGCGTATTGCCATTGTTCGTTCACTGGTCATGCAACCTCAAGTGATTTTACTTGATGAAATTACCGCTGCGCTTGATCCGGAAATGGTTAGGGAAGTGCTCGATGTAGTACTTAAGTTAGCGAACGAAGGAATGACCATGTTGATTGTGACACATGAGATGTCCTTTGCCCGTAAGGTTGCCGACCGCATTATTTTTATGGATAAGGGCAAGATTATTGAACAGGCTTCACCAGAAGAATTTTTTGAACAGCCGAAAACAGAACGAGCGAAAGCCTTTCTAAATATTTTGTCGTACTAAATTTTTATTATTTGAATCATGAGGAAGTGAATGTTTAAACGTAATTCAATAAAAATATTAAGCAGTCTTGCTGTTGCTGGGGTGTTGTTAACTGCATGTAGTAAAACGCCATCAACTGAACAGGCAAGTAATTCTCAAGAAGACCATTCTTTAGAGCAAGTCAAAAAAAATGGAGTTCTACGAGTTGCGGTTTTTGCTGATGATCCGCCGTTTGGTTATGTAGACAGTGCTGGAAATAATCAGGGCTTTGATGTGGCTTTAGCAAAACGGGTTACTAAAGATTTGCTCGGTGATGAAAAGAAAGTTGAGTTTATTGTGACTGAAGCTTCAAATCGGGTGGAGTTTTTAAAATCAAATCGAGCTGATGTTGTATTCGCGACATTTACGGTAACGCCTGAACGTAAAGAGGTTGTCGATTTTGCTGAGCCTTATTTAAAAGGTGCGTTTGGTATTGTCTCGCCTAAAGCCAAGCCGATTACCGACATTGCCCAATTAGAAGGTAAAACCTTAATTGTCAATAAAGGCACAAGTTCGGATACTTACTTTACCAAGCATTATCCGAAAGTGAATTTACTCAAGTTTGAAAGAAATTCGGATGCCTTCAAAGCTTTAACCGACGGTCGTGGTGACGCAATTTCACAAGATAGTACGTATGCTTTGGCATGGGCCGCGAAGAACCCAAGTTATGTGGCGGGTATTCAATCTATTGGTGATCAAGAGTTTATTGCACCAGCAGTGAAAAAGGGCAATACCCAACTATTGAATTGGCTCAATACTGAAATTAAGCAGCTAAGAACTAGTGGTGAAATTAAGAAAATTTATGATGAAACCTTGAAACCAATTTACGGTGACTCGGTCAATCCGAATGTGTTTTTAGATGTAGGCCAATAATTTTCGATATCGCTAGAGCAGTGTCTGAAAGTAGGCGCTGCTATTTTTAAATAAGACTTTTACAAGAACGATAGGGTGAAATAATGACAACATTAACATTTCAAAACGTGAAGCATATTTTAGCTGCGTCTTTACTGAGTTTAGGTTTAGTTGCATGTGACAAAGGAACTCAGTCTACTGAAAAAACGGCAGATACTACACAAACTGTGTCGAGTATTGAACAGATCAAAAAGAATGGTGTGGTACGAATTGGTGTATTTAGTGATAAACCGCCATTTGGATATTTAGATGCTCAAGGTAAAAATCAAGGTTTTGATGTAGAAATTGCTAAGCATGTCGCTAAAGATTTGCTGGGTGATGAAAACAAAGTTGAGTTTGTTTTAACTGAAGCGGCTAACCGTGTCGAATACTTAAAAGCCAATAAAGTGGATATTATTTTTGCCAACTTTACTGTTACACCAGAACGTAAAGAAGTTGTCGATTTTGCTAAACCTTATTTAAAAGTGGCGCTCGGTGTGGTTTCTCCTAAAAGTCATCCGATTACTGATGTGGCTCAACTTAAAGATAAAACTTTGTTGGTGAACAAAGGGACGACAGCTGATTCATTCTTCACCAAGACTCATCCTGAAATTAAACTACAAAAGTATGAGCAAAACACTGAAACTTTTGATGCTTTAAAAGATGGTCGTGGTGCTGCGCTTGCACATGATAACTTGCTGGTTTTAGCTTGGGCTAAAGAAAATCCAAATTACACTGTTGGCATTACCAATTTAGGTGAGCAGGACTTAATTGCACCAGCAGTGAAAAAGGGTGATAAAGAGTTATTGGACTGGTTGAATCAAGATTTAGAGAAACTGGCTAAAGAAGGTGTGATTCATCAGGCTTATGAAAAGACTTTAAAACCTGTCTATGGCGATACGATTAATCCAAAAGATTTATTGGTTGAGTAATTCTAATAAAGAGGACTCTAGATAGGATTTGCTCGAGTTAAGAGCCGACTAGATTTTTAAAGTCGGCTCTGCTGCTAATTTATCTGCCAAATATTGAATCAACACACTCAATTTAGGCGGGACATGCCGTGTCGGTGGATAAAGTAACCACAGCCCACCACTATAATAGGTCTTAAAATACCAATCTGGTAAAACCTGCACTAAGGTACCTTGTTGTAGTGCATGGCGTGCAACGAAGTATGGCAAGCTCGCAATACCTAAATGCTGTAATGCGGCACTCAAACGCACACCTGTATGGTTTGCTGCATAACGACCACGCACGGCAACACTGATCGATTTATTTCCTTGCTGAAATTTCCACTTTGAGTCACTGGCTTGTTCACCCAAGTAAATACATTCATGCTGCTTTAAATCATGAGGGTGGTTCGGTATGCCATGCTTGGCCAAATACTCAGGCGTAGCACAAACCAAGTGATCAATATCAATGAGTTTTCGGCCCATAAGACCACCTGGTGGTTGCTCTGTAATTCGAAGTGCTAAATCGACGCCATCATCAATGAGATCTACATAGCGATCTTCTAAAAGCATCTGTATATCAATTTTAGGGTAGCGTTCTAAAAATTCGGGTAAATGCGGATGAATCATAAAATGTCCCACAGCTTTTGGAACACTCATACGAATAATACCTTCTGGTTCAACATGAAATTGACCCGAACTTTCCATGACTGCTTGTGCCGCATTCACCATATCTAAACAGCGTTGATAGACCTGTTGTCCACTTTCACTTAAACGAAGTTTCCGTGTAGTCCGATAGAGTAAGCGGGTGCCTAAAGCACGTTCTAAACGAGCAATCGCGCGGCTCACAGCAGAAGGTGTTGTACCAAGCTGGCGGGCAGTTTCAGAAAAGCTTTCCGACTCGACAACCTTAACGAAAGTCGCCATTTCATTTAACAGAACCAGATTTTGATTTGTGCTCATGAGGCAAAAATTATTTGGATTTTGATTAGATTATCGCGTCTAAAAAATCGCAATACAATCTTTTAGGTGATTTTCAGGAAACTAAATTGTTATGTGGCAGTTGTATGGACATGAGTTTTTAACGCTAGCTCTTATTCATTTTATGGCGGTGATTTTACCGGGACCAGATTTTGTGATTACGGTCAGACAAAGTGTACGTTATGGTTATTTGATTGGATGTCTAACCGCAATTGGTATTGGTGTTGGGATTTCGGTTCATGTCTTTTATACCTTGGTTGGGATTGGTTTTTTGATTCAACAAAGTGAATGGCTCATGTCGCTTATTAGAACAGCGGGAGCAGTCTATTTAATTTATTTGGGGTGGCAGTGTTTACGTAGCCAGCCGAATACCAATATTGAAATTAATGGCCAAGCAGGCAGTGATAAGCCGAGTTTATTTAAAGCTTTTACAATGGGTTTTCTTACCAATGCGTTAAACCCAAAAGCCACTATCTTTTTTCTGGCAATTTTTACGACGATTGTAAGTACAACTACACCAATGAAAGTTCAGGTCTTTTATGGAATATGGATGTGTATGGTCAATGCTATTTGGTTTATGGTGGTGAGTGTACTGTTTGCACAGCCTATTGTACGTAAACGGTTTTTAGAATTTGGAGTTTATTTTGAGCGGGTGATGGGAGTGTTGTTGATTGGGATTGCGTTGAGATTGATTTGGGGATTGTTTAATTAAGTTGGATATCTATTGATATTTCCTCAGGTTAAAGTCATCTGCAAGTTTTTAGACTAGCACAACGGAGCCCATACTTGCATTTGCTAGTGCTAAATTTCATCCACAGCCTGCCCATAATTTATAAAGATAATGTATTTGCAATATTATTTGAAAAATGAAAACAGAGAACAGGTTCTGTGGATGAGAAAGTTTTTGGTTACTTTTTTAAAAAAGTAACGGAATTAGCTACTTTCTTTGGATTTGAAAACGGTAAGACTCCGCCGTGATAAGCACTTTAAATTATCTATAGTACTAATAATTTTTAGCTCGAGCCGAAGGCTAACTTAGAAATCGAATTTCAAATAATAAGACTCAACTGTGATAGCTATTTTGTCTTATTCCTATATATGAAGTTGAGTTCAAGTAGTTTTAATAAATAATCCATAAAAAAGACCGCTCAAAAGCAGTCTTTTCTAGTCTAAAAATAGATTTAATTGCTACGCCTATTACGTGTCAGTTGATGTAACACTGACACCAATAAATCAATTTCTTCCGTCGTGTTATAAAAAGCCAAAGACGGACGCACGGTCTGTTCTACACCAAAACGACGTAAAATTGGCTGTGCACAATGGTGCCCAGAACGTACAGCAATACCATGTTGATTTAAAGCTTTACCCACTTGTTCGGTTGAATAGCCTTGTAAGGTAAAGGACATAACACTGGCTTTGTGATGTGCGGTTCCGATCAGGCGTAAACCTGACACACTACTCAGCGCATTTTGACCATATTCGAGTAGATCATGTTCATAGCGAGCAATGTTATGAATGCCTAGACTTTCGACATATTCAAGTGCAGCGCCTAAACCAACAGCATCGGCAATGTTTCCAGTTCCAGCTTCAAACTTGTTTGGTGCAGGTTGGTAAACTACTTGTTCGAAGGTAACATCCTGAATCATGTTACCGCCGCCTTCCCAAACAGGCATACTTTCTAGCAATTCTGGTTTTGCATAGACCGCACCAATACCTGTTGGACCAAACACTTTATGTCCAGAAAACACAAAAAAGTCTGCATCAAGAGCTTGTACATCGGTAGGGATGTGCGAAACAGATTGAGCACCATCAACTAAAACACGAACACCTTTGGCATGCGCAATTTTAATGACTTCAGCAACAGGTGTGACTGTACCCAAAGCATTTGAAACTTGAGTAATCGACAGCAGTTTGGTGCGCTCATTAATCAGTTTTGGCAATTCTTCTAAAATAATTTGCCCAGTGTCATCCACAGGAATGACTCGTAATTTCGCTCCAGTTTTTTTAGTGAGTTGATACCAAGGCACAATATTGGCATGGTGTTCTAAGTGAGAAACGATAATTTCATCACCTTCACCAATATTTTGCTCACCCCATGTTTTTGCAATCAGATTAATGCCTTCGGTTGTTCCTCGAACAAAGATAATTTCTTTAGAAGAGGGTGCACCAATAAATCGGGCCACTACATTTCTTGCATGCTCATAGGCATCGGTTGCACGAGCTGCTAACTCATGGGCAGCACGGTGAATATTTGAGTTTTCATGCTGATAAAAATAAGCAATCCGATCAATCACGCGCTGCGGTTTTTGTGTAGTGGCTGCATTATCAAACCAGACCAAAGGTCGACCATTGACGCGTTCCTGTAAAATTGGGAAATCGCGACGTATGGCATGCACATCGAGTGGTTGAGCACTGCTTGCTACAAAAGTGGGTTGCGATGGTTGATAGTGACTATAACTTTGTCCACTTTGAGGCAAGTCTAAAAAATAAAATGCAGAGCTTGCCGAACTTTGGGTGGGCGTGTTCGTTGCAAAACGATCTTCCGTCAGTAATGACTTCAGCTGGTCACCATGTGGCAACTGAAAAGACTGTGCAACTGAATAATTATCTTCAACACCTTTAACAGACGGTTCTGCTGTATTGGGAGCAGAAAAATCATTTAAAAAATAATAAGGTGATTCACCTGCACCAGTGGGTAAGTTTGGTTCAATGCGTGGCACATTGGGTTCACTATGAGCAGCTTGTGGCAAATGTGGCTCAAATGGTGGGCGCGGCAAATTAGCTCCACCAACCACAGGCGCAGACGCTACAATTCGACGTTCAGGGTAGTCTGGCAAATTTGGAATATGTTCAGGATATTCCGGATTAAGACTTTTCTGAAAGGCGATATTGGGCGCACGACCACTGAGTGCAGAAAATGGTTCACCCGGTTGTGGTGGGTGTGGTGGCGCTCCGACAGGTAAGTCCAAGTTTAGGCCCGATGGAGAAGTTGAACTGCTTGAGCTTGGTAATGCTGAAAAAAACTCATTAGCAAGTCGAGCAATGGTGGACTCATCAGGGAAGTTGGCTGGTGGATTAACACCAGTCACTTCAGGCCCCGTTGGACTACCTTGCAGATTACTTGTAGTTAACTGGGTAGTCATGATATTTGTCCACCTCCACATCATCTAATACTGCCAACGCATCATCAGTGAGTACTGCAAGTGAGCAATATAACGAGATTAGATACGACGCAATCGCGTTACGGTTGATTCCCATAAAGCGTACTGAAAGCCCTGGTGACTGTTCACCAGCAAGACCAGGTTGGAACAAACCAACAATCCCTTGACGCTTTTCACCAACACGAAGCAGCAAGATTTTAGTTTTGCCATCTTCTACAGGAATTTTATTTGATGGAATGATTGGAATACCGCGCCATGTAATGAATTGCGAACCAAATAAGCTAACCGTTGGAGGTGGCACACCACGGCGTGTACATTCACGTCCAAATGCTGCAATCGCATCAGGGTGTGCTAGGAAAAATCCCGGTTCTTTCCAGACTTTACGTAGCAAATCATCAAGATCATCTGGAGTAGGTGGGCCATTTAAAGTCGAAATACGTTGGTCATCTGTCACACTTGCCAGTAAACCATATTCAGGGTTATTGATAAGCTCACTTTCTTGACGTTCTTTAATGGTTTCAATGGTTAAACGGAGCTGTTCTTTAATTTGGTCGTGTGGGCTGCTGTAAAGGTCAGCAACACGTGTATGTACATCTAAAACAGTAGATACACCATTTAAAAAGTATTCGCGTGGCTCTGGGTCATAATCAACAAAAGTTTGAGGTAAAGTTGCTTCATCGCGTTGTGTGCAAGCGACTTGAATATCATCGGTATTACTTACACGGTTTAAGCGGTAGATACCTGCTTCAACAGGAAGCCATTGAAGTAAGTGAGTCAGCCATCTGGGAGTAATTGTAGAAAGTTGGGGAGCAGTTTTGGTTGCATTGGCCAGTTGACGGGCTGCGTGGTCCCCCAGCGCAAGTTGGGCTTTGTCAGTATTTTTCGCCATGAATCATTTTTCCTTATTACAGTGGCTTGGTTATAAAATGTTAAATTTTTAAATTATCGTGTTAACAGATTAGAATTAAATATTCGATTTTCAAAATATGAATAAGGTATAAATAAATGAATACAGGTCACTTATTATTAATAAGCATATATTTATGAAAATTTAATATAAATAAGTAATAAACTGATTTATATATACCAAATTCATATTTTTAATATATTGGTTAAAACTCTTATATATAAAATTGTGAGTACGATTTATTTAAATTCTGGATTTTTTTGATAAGCCTCCAGTGGTGACTGTAAAATCTGGCTTCCTGCGGGAATACTATGTGTAAGCCAGACATTTCCCCCAATAATGGACCCTCGACCAATCGTAATACGACCTAAAATAGTGGCACCTGCATAGATCACCACGTCATCTTCAACAATTGGATGGCGTGTATAGTCTTTTTTCAAACCACCATCATCATTCGTTTCAAATCGTTTCGCTCCAAGGGTCACTGCCTGATAAATACGAACACGCTCTCCAATAACGCTAGTTTCACCAATCACCACACCCGTACCATGATCGATGAAGAATCCTTTACCGATTTTTGCACCCGGATGAATATCAATACCAGTTGCAGAATGCGCCAACTCGGAAATAATGCGAGACAATAAAGGCACTTGGGCATAGAGTTGATGCGCTATTCGATGATGAATAATCGCAAATATACCCGGATAGCAAAGTAATACCTCATCCACACTATGCGCCGCCGGATCGCCTTCATAAGCAGCACGCACATCGCCGTCTAAAAGACGTCGTATAGAGGGCAAGGTGTTGGCAAAATCCTGCACAATATTTTGAGCAAGTTCGTCTGGCTGTTGGACTGTGTTCGAATGACTCAAATGACGTTTTGCTTCATAGTTTAAAGCCAGTTGTACTTGAGCATGTAAGGCTGTGAGTACCCGATTTAAAGTATAGGCAATATAAGAATCCTCAGTTTCCTGACGTAAGTCGGCAGGGCCTAAACGCATTGGAAATAAAATTCCGCACAGATCATCTAAAATGGCTTTTAAAGCCTCTTTAGATGGAAGTTCACGACCCCCAAATTCTTTGGTCCGGTGCTGTTGTTGACGCCAGTCATGCCTTGCTTGTTGTAAACCTTGTACAACCGCATTAATGTTCCATTGAGTCACAAGCTTTCCTTGATTCACTGAAAATTGATTAAAATATTAGTCTTGTTGCCAAGGAAGTTGATGGATGCGCCAGCCATTTTTCTGATTACGCTGTTGCTGATCATTTAGATCGCCTTCGAAGCCTTCAAGAACGTTATAAATGTGCTCAAAACCTGCATTAAATGCGGCCTCGGCAGCTTGTGCTGAACGGTTGCCACTACGACATAACAAAAGAATGGTTTTATCTTTGCCAACTTTTGATTCAAGTTCTTTTAAAAAGCGTGGATTACGGTTAAATGACGTGCCTGTTGCCCAAGCGACATGAACACTTTCAGGGACATAACCCACAAATTTGCGTTCTTCATTGGTACGCACATCAACTAAAACAGCTTCGCCCTGTTGTACGAGTTGCCATGCATCAGTAGGTGATAAACTGCCACTAAAATTAAGTTCATGGTCCTGTGTGTATTGCTGTGCTTTATAAAGAATTTCTTCGGCTGAAAAGGATGTATTTGAATCATTTGAGATAAAGCTTTGCGGAGCTTCTGTATTTAATTTAGCGTTCATTGAATATATCCTTATCTTTGATTCAGATTGTTAAGGTTCAATTTACGCGTTTTTAAATATAAGCAAAAATAAGGAATATCTATTTATATATATTATTTTGATAAATAAGAATGAGGGATATTTTTATAAAAATAGTATTAGTTAATCTTATAAACTTATTAAAATAAAATAGATTTAAGAAATTTTAATAGTTAGTAAAAAACCGTGTGAATTAAAATAATCCACACGGTTTTAAACATTAAGCAAATCCACCATTTACTCGAATGACTTGTGAATTTACCCAACGTCCATCTGGACTAGCCAGCATGGCAACTACGCCAGCAATTTCGTCAGGTGTCCCGATTCTTTCCAATGGAGCAAGTTTTGCAATAGCTTCCACTTGCTCGTCAGTTTTTCTATTATAAAAAAGGTCAGTACCTGTCGGGCCGGGCGCAACGGCATTTACAGTAATATTCCGTCCGCGTAACTCATTTGCTAACACATGTACCAAACCTTCGACACCTGCTTTTGAAGCAATATAAGGACCATATGCTGGAAAAGATTTGGCAATTACACTGGTTGAAAGCGCAATAATCCGACTACCATCTGGCACTGTTTCGGCCGCATGCGCCAATATTAAAAACGAGCCACGTAAATTAGTATGAATCACTTTATCGAAATCTGGCAGGCTTTCAGGTGTAATTTTTGCCATAGGCATAATACCGGCACTATGAACCACAACGTCTAATTGACCATTAATGGCCTTTGCCTCTTGAAATAAACGGTTCACCTCATGTTCATTTGCAACGTCCGCTTTAATAGCTGAGGCTTGACCACCTTGCTCAATAATATGATCTACAGTTGCTTGGGCATGAACCTTATTGCCAGCATAGTTAACAATGACATAAAAGCCATCTTGTGCTAAGCGTTCAGCAATAGCACGACCAATACCACGTGATGCGCCAGTAACCAGAGCTGTTTTTCTTGAAATATTCATTTTTAGATTGCCTGTTTGAGTAAGTATGGCTTATTTTAATAATATAGAAATATGGGATAAATCATCAGAATTGGATAAGATAATTCCGTATACATTAATAATGGATAGGGTTAAAAGATAGCACCATGGATAAATTTGATACCTTGCAACTTTTTACCCGCATCGTAGAGCTAGGTAGTTTTAGTCAGGCAGCCGATCAGCTGAATATCCCACGTGCTACTGCAAGTAATGCCATTAAGGAGTTAGAGAGTAATTTACAGTGCCGTTTGCTAGAACGGACGACTCGGCATGTAAGACCATCACTAGATGGACAGGCATTTTATGAACGCTGCACACAAATATTATCGGAACTTGATGATGCCGAATCGTCTTTACGCAATGTAATTGCACAGCCCCGTGGTTTGCTACGTGTCGATTTATCCGGTGCGCATGCGACCAAAATTGTTTTACCTAATATTGATCAATTTCACGAGTTGTACCCCGACATTGAACTGGTAATTAGTACAGGTGATCGCTTGGTTGATCTGATTAGAGAAGGGATAGATTGTGTGGTGAGAGCGGGGCGTTTGGATGATTCCACTTTAATTGCTAGACATTTGGTTGATATGCCACAAGTCATTTGTGCAAGTCCTGACTATTTAAATAAAAATGGAACGCCACAGCAACCAGAAGATTTGTTATCACATTATTGTGTTAATTTCTTCTCGACAACAGGCGGGCGAAATTATCCATTTGAATTGATGGTGAACGGTAAAAAACAAGATTATTTTTTAAAAAGCTGGATCGCGGTAAATGATGCTGAAAACTATGTATTATCTGCTTTACGTGGGGCAGGTTTAATTCAGGTCCCGCGCTACCATGTGGCGAATGAGTTAAAAGACGGGCAGTTGGTTGAGGTTTTATCTGCGTGGGAAATCCCGAAGATGTCTGTTTCTGCTTTATATCCGCAGCACAGGCAGCTCTCGCCACGCGTACGAGTTTTTGTCGCTTGGCTGAGTGAGTTATATACGGGCTATTTTGCCACCTTTGAATACCCGCAAAAATGAAATATCTTGCGGGTAAGTCAAAAACTGAATGATATTTTTAAGACTGGTTCTGCAATTTATCTTGAGTCTTGGTCTCAAAATCACTCGCATCATGGCGTTCATGCAACTGCGTAGCTAAATCACCAAAAGTACGGTTAACCATACGCCCGCGTTGAACCGCAGGGCGCGCTAAAATCGCATCTGCCCAACGCTGAACATTTTTATATTGATCGACACCTAAAAACTCCGCGCCGTTATACACCCAGTTTTTAACAAGACCACCATACCAAGGGAATGCCGCAATATCAGCAATCGAATATTCAGAACCAGCCAAATATTCGTTTTTTGCCAGATGCTGATCTAAAACATCAAGTAAACGCTTTGTTTCCATGGCAAAGCGGTTAATCGCATATTCAATTTTAACGGGTGCATAAGCATAAAAATGCCCAAAACCGCCACCTAAGTAAGGTGCACTGCCCATTTGCCAGAATAACCAATTGAGGCATTCAGTACGTGCAGCAATATCAGTCGGAATAAACGCTTTAAACTTTTCAGCCAAGTAAAGCAAAATTGAGCCAGACTCAAACACTCTTAATGGCGGGTTTTGGCTATGGTCAACCAATGCCGGAATTTTAGAGTTTGGATTAATGTCTACAAAGCCACTGCCAAATTGCTGTCCTTCTCCGATTTTAATCAGCCAAGCATCATATTCAGCATCTTTATGTCCCAACGCTAAAAGCTCTTCAAGCAAAATAGTGACTTTTTGACCATTAGGCGTTGCTAAAGAGTAGAGCTGGAGCGGATGTTTTCCTACTGGAAGTGTATGTTCGTAACGAGCACCTGAGGTAGGTTGGTTTAAATCGGTTTTTTCTCCAGTCCATTGCCAAACTTGTGGAGGAATATAGTTTGAATCACTCATTTTTTATCTCATGTTTGGTGTAAATATAAGGGTTTAGTTATGTCGCAAGGCAAGCCATTTTTGTACGGTCGGTCTTTGCCATTGCTGTAGTGCATAGGTTTTTAAGCGTTCTGGTACAGCATCACCATTTTGGATAAGGCGTTGCAACATCAGGGCAAGTTCAGCATCTACAATGCTCCATGAACCAAAAAGAAATTCGGCATCAGATGCGAGAAGTTTTTCTGCAACAAAGAAAAGTTTCTCCGCAGCTTTTAGACCTTCTTCTGAAAGTGGAGTGGACTTGGGCTGAATAAAAATAACATCGGTTGGTCGTTCAGTTCTTAGTGCTACTAAGTCTGATCGGAGCCATGCCTGAATTTGTCTTGCTCTTGCGCGTGCTTGAATATCTTTTGGATAAATAGATGTGTTTGGATAAAGTTCTTCAAGATATTCCAAAATGGCAGAAGATTCTGATAAGGCAAAATCATTGTGCTCAAGTACAGGCACTTTGGCAGTTAATGACTTTGCTACATAAGATTTTTCAAATTGGCCTTGCTGGCCTAAGTTGATGGTCGCAATTTCAAATGGAATTTGTTTTTCATGTAGCCCTACAAAAACTGTAAACGCATAAGGGCTTAGAAATTGTGAATCTGTGTACAGCTTAAAATGTTCATTATTCATTGTTATTGTCCATGTCATAAAACAATCGGATCTAGTCTAAGTGAGCTAAGCCAAGATTGGGTAGCTTTTTTGTGGAAAAGCTTTATTGGTTTTTGAATTAAGCCATTTTAATATTCAACGTTAAGGCTTAACGTGCTGGAAATGCTCACGAACAATGTTCAGCCACGCTTGTACCGCTGGTGAGACAGGAAGATTTTTTTTCCAAGCCATGACTAAGTGCCACTGAATATTTGGTTTTTCAAGTGGTACTGCTGCAAATAAAGTAGGGTCAAGCATGTCGGTATAATATTGAGGGAGAAGCGCAATCCCCATACGTTGTAACACCATGTCTGCCAAAAGATGCCATTGGCTGGTACGGCAAGCAATAGTTGGATAAAAACCATGCTGCTTACAAGCATCGAGAATAATACTGTTCAAAGAAAAATTTTCAGGAAACATTAAAAATGATTGGTGTTGTAATTCTTCTAGATTTATTTTTTTGCGGGTTGCCCAAGTTGCATCACGACGTAAAAGTACCATTAAAGGGTAGTTACATAGCTCAATGCTATTAAAGATTTGCTCATCAAAAGGCTGCAATAAAACGCCAACGTCTAACTCGTTATTGAGTAAAGCTTGTTCAATACCGCGTGAACCTACTTCCATAAAAGCTAATTCAATAGCTGGCCATTGGCGATGAAAGTCAAACAGGGCTGTTGTTAGGAGCTGGGAACCTAAAGGTGGAACGCCAAGTTTTAAAGTACCTGTTTTTAATTGTTGATAGTTTTCTATCTCCAAAAAGATGTTTTGTTCTGCCTGAAGAAGCTCAATTGCATGTTGATAAATACGCTCTCCAATTTCAGTTAATTCAATTTGTCTTTTTCGTCCATGATCGGGTTTGACAAAAAGTTGTACCTGAAGCTGTTCTTCGAGTTGTTGTAATATTTTACTAATAGTGGGCTGAGTCAGATACAACTCTTCAGCAGTACGGGTAAAACTTTTAGTTTTTACCAGTGTAACGAAGCACTGTAATGATTTTAGAGAAAGCATAATAAAGAATAGATTATTCCATTTTAGAATAATATTAACATGAATAATTCATATTTGGCTGGTTTAACCAAGATAGCATAATGATGTAGTTAACCATTTAATTTCAAAAAATGAGTACTGAATCTGCTTCTGGAACACCCTCACAACCATCACTTTTAGTTTTAGTTAAACAAATTTTGATTTTGGCTGGATTTTGGTGGGTCGGATATCTCTTACATCAAAAACTCGGCGTCCCTGTCTCGGCGGGTATTTTAGGTATGTTTTTATTGCTTTTATGTCTGTTCTTTAAAATTATCAAAATGGATCAGGTGGCAATGGGAGCAACTGTGGTTTTAGGTGAGCTATTACTGTTCTTTGTCCCTGTAGTAGTCGCCGTTGTCCAGTATAAAACCCTGTTTATGACCGAAGGATGGCAAATTGTCTTGAGTATTGCCATTGGGACTATTTTAGTCATGCTAAGTACTTCGCTGACTATTCACTATTACAATCGTTTAAAAGCTTATTTACAAGCTCGAAAACGTCTTCAACATAAGCATATCTAGAGAGCAAAACGACATGAATATTTGGTCAATTCTTTGTCTCATCTGGACTTTGGTTGCCTATGTGGTGGCAAAGCGAATCTATCAGAAAAATCCAAAACTTTGGTTATCACCCGCAATTAGTGTGCCTGTACTCACCATTATTTTGATGACGATTTTTGGAATTTCATATCAAACTTATGCAGAAGATACGCAGTGGATTGTTAATTTGTTAGGACCAGCAACGGTTGCTTTTGCTGTACCAATTTATCGCTATCGGGAAACAATTCGTAAAAACCTTGGGGTTCTTTCGATTGCGATTATTGTGGGTATGAGTGTAGGTGTGATGTCTGCCTATGAGATGGCACAGTGGTTCCATTTTAGCCCTGAAGTGACCAACAGTTTGATGGCACGTTCTATTTCAACACCATTTGCCATGATTCTAGCGGAAGATATTCATGGTTCGGCAGCATTGGTTTCACTATTTACCGTTATTACCGGTTTGGTTGGTATGATTTGCGGCGATGCGATTTTAGCGATTACTAAAATCCGTTCTAATGTAGCAAATGGAGCTGCCTTTGGTAATGCAGCGCATGGTTTTGGTACAGTCAGAGCACAGCAAAGAAATAGTGAAGAAGGTGTAATTGCCAGTTTAACTATGGTCATCGCTGGTATTTTAATGGTGCTGATTGGGCCATTTGCGATTCATCTATGGTTGATGTTGTAAGCTTGGATTAAGACGGTTTGCCATGTTGTTGAATAATTTTTGATAGTTTTTTAATGGCTTGTTGCATCTGTTCGGGTTCAAAATCACCTAAGCCAACAATTAAACCCGGACGTTGTTGCTCTTTTGAAAATGTTGGTGAAATTGCTTTAACGGCAATACCTGCATCGACTGCCGAGCTTGCAACGTCAATATCATTAATATGATGAGCAAGCCATAACACCATATGCATGCCTTGATCACCCGGCTGTAACCAAGCCAGTTCTTGAGGTATATGTTTTTCAATCAAGCCAATAATGTATTGCCGAACTTCCGCATAAACATGTCGAGTACGTCGAATATGTCGTTCCAAATAACCCTCTTGAATAAAAGCAGCTAAAACATGTTGGTCAGCAGCAGGTGGGTGTCTATCAATTAATACTCTTAGCCCACAAAAAGGTGCCACCAGTTCTTTAGGCAATACGGCATAGCCAAGCCTAAGCGATGGAAATAAGACTTTGCTGAAAGTTCCAAGATAAATGACTTGGTTGGGTGCCATACCTTGTAAAGATGGAAAGGGCTGACCGTTATAACGAAGTTCACTGTCATAGTCATCTTCAATGATCCATGCATTTTGCTGTTTTGCCCAAGCCAATAAAGCCGTGCGTCTTGCTAGACTCATTGGCATGCCAAGTGGATATTGGTGAGATGGTGTCACAAAAGCAGCACGCGCATGTTTTGAAAGTTTAATCCCAATTTCAACTTGAATACCTTCTTCATCGACAGGAACACGCACCGTACGGATATTTTTTACGGCATGTTCAAAAATGGCTGTAGTACCACGATAAGCTGGATCTTCTATCCAGACTTCATCTTTCGCTTCAAATAAAATCTGGCTGCAAATATAAAGTGCCTGTTGAATACCAGGTGTAATCACGATTTGTTCAGGTTCACAGTGTACAGAGCGGGATCGACGTACATAATCTGCTATAGCGATTCTTAATGATAATACCCCTTGAGGTTCACCATAACCTGATGGAGCACCAGCACCCCGAGATCTAAATTTATTACCAAACTTACGCCAAATATCACTCGGTTGAGTACGAGCAATCGGAACAGACACTGCAAAAGGGGCATGAGGAAGGGGTTTAAACTCTTTGAGTACCTCGGCATAACAAAGAGCTGATTTGGTTAAAGGGATTGAGCTAGAAATTGTTTCTTTCTGGGAAGATTCCAATACAGTTTTTTTAGTTAAAGCATGAGATACATAAGTGCCAGTTCGGGCTTGTGAAGAAAAAACACCTTCAGCGAGAAGTTGATCATAAGCTTCAATAACGGTTCCGCGAGCGACTTCAAGTGTTTGAGCCAGCTCACGCGAGGATGGTAAAGGGTCGCCGGGTTGTAAATCACCACTTTGTACAGCTTCACGCAAGGCTTGGGTCAGTTGAGCACTTATCTTTCCTTTGCTTTTATCAATCTTTGCAATCGACGGAAGTTCAACAACTTTTGCCATTCTTGCCATAATTCTGGTCTACTTAAAAAAATACAAAGTGGTTCTTTTTAATAAACCACATAAACCAGAAAATTTACAACACAAAATATAAATAACCCTGAGATTTACAGTGAGGTTTTGAGCCATGTATATCCCCGATGATTATGCAGAAAACCGTTTGGATGTATTGCATTCTCTTATTACAGAATATCCGTTTGGTGTGCTTTTTACGCATGGAAGTAATGGATTAGATGCAAATCATCTTCCTTTTGAACTTCAGAAAAATGAAGGGAAGTTTGGCGCTCTACATGCGCATGTGTCTCGAGTGAATCCTGTCTGGCATAACATTAAAAATGGAGATGAGGTGTTGGTCGTGTTCCAAGCCGGTGATGCTTATATTTCACCAAACTGGTACCCATCCAAACATGAACAGCACAGACAAGTGCCGACGTGGAATTATAGGGTTGTGCATGCTCATGGCAAAGTAACAGTTCACGATGATGAACGTTATGTTCGCGGTGTGGTGGCTCGTTTAACCCGTAGCCATGAAGCTTCTCAACCTGAACCCTGGAAAATGTCAGATGCACCAAAGGACTATCTTGAACCGATGTTAAAGGCGATTGTGGGAATAGAAATTGAAATTACTAAGCTGCAAGGCCAATTAAAATTGGGGCAAAACAAAGAACGTCGAGACATTTTAGGTGCGGCAGATGGCCTATCAAAATCTGGTCATCAAACCATAGCAGACGCTATGTATAGTGTGGCTGATTTAAATAAATAACTTTGGAAATATAAAAGCTTAATATTAATGGAGGAGATAAAGATGGCTTGGATTACACCTGTTGAGTTGGTAGGCGAACACGTTATTTTAAAGCCGCTAGATGTCACTCAAGCTGAATCACTGGCAGAGGCCGTTTGCGATGGGGAACTCTATAATCTTTGGTATACCCGTGTGTCAAGACCTGAACAGATGACTGCTGAAATTGAAAGACGTCTTGGTTTACAAAAATCTGGTTCTATGTTGCCTTTTTATATTGAAGACCGAAAAACGGGACGAGCGCTGGGCATGACAACTTTAATGCATATTGAAGAAGCGCATCGCCGTGTCGAAATTGGTTCGACGTGGTACCGCAAATCTGCACAGCGTACACCTGTCAATACTGAATGTAAAAAACTACTGTTAGCTCATGCATTTGAGACTTTAAACTGTATTGCGGTTGAGTTACGCACATCTTCTTTAAATGTTCAAAGTCAAGCCGCGATTGTACGCTTAGGTGCAAAGCTCGATGGTGTGCTAAGAAGCCATCAAATTGTGAAAGATGATATTTTACGGGACACTCACGTTTATAGCATTTTAAAACATGAGTGGCCTGCGGTTCGCCAAAATCTGGAATGGATGTTGAACAAGCCGCGTTAGGAATTAATGCATAAGTCTATATTCTTGCGGAGTATTACCCGTCCAGTTTTTAAATGCTCGGCTGAATGAGTTGTGCTCTTGAAAGCCCAATAGAAATGAAATTTCACCCGTGCTCATTGATGATTTTTCTAAATAATGTTGGGCAAGAGATTGACGTGTCGCATCCAAAAGCGTTTTAAAATTAGTTCGCTCTTCTAAAAGTAGCCGTTGTAGTGTACGTTTGCTCATCGCGAGTCGTTGAGCAACATCTTCTATCGTACATAGTCCAGCAGGTAGGTTTTCTAAAAGTATTGCTTTAACTTTTTCACTAACTGTTGCATCTTCATCAAGTTGTATAAGACTACGTTGCAAGTTTGGCTCGAAAAAAGACCACATGGTTGGGTTGACTGTTAAAAAAGGACGTTCAGCATCTTGGCGTGAAAAGACAATCGAAATGTGTTCACTTTTTTGTGGAAGTACGCCAAAAAATGTTTTGTATTCTGCCAGATTATTAGGTAAATCGGGCAGTGTAACTTTCAAAGGTATAACCTGATGCCTTGTACATATTCTTGCTAATTGAGCAAAAAAGACCAGTTCTGACATGGCAAGACTTTGTGGCGTTGGCGTAGATACATTATAAAATTTGAGTTCTAGCGTTGTGGTGTCGTTATCAATTGCTACTTGTAACTGCATTGGCCCAACGAGTCTTTTAAATTCAGATAGACGCTGTATCGCAATATTAAAGTTAGGGCTACAAATACAAGCAAAAATCGCTGGGTCAAACAGTTCAACTGTAATCATTTGACCAATTTTTAAAGGTAAGTCATTTATTCCAGCAAGTTGTTCAATTGCGTGCCAAAAATTGAAATATTGAACAGGCGTAAGGCTTGCATCTTTACGGTTGAATAAATCAAACGGTAGAGATGCCAAACGTAATGCATCTTCAACATTTATGCCTAGGTCATTCAGTAATAATTTCCAGTTGGTATTTAGGGCAAAATTTGAAGCATATTTCATTTGAGCATCTCAACATTAAACTTATAAGGGGCACTTAATTTATTTAATAACTGACATCACCATACGATCAAACACACGGTCACCAAACCATTTACGTACAAATATCATCAGTTTGGCATATTTGCCACCCACATAACGTGTTTTAGGTGAGGATGCATGGACGGCTTTCATCAGCATATCAACGACAACTTGCACGTTTGAAAGCTCACCTTTTTCAACAGAGGTATGTGTTGCATTAGCAACCGCGGCTGCCATATGGCTATACGCACTTTGTCCTGAACGTTCCAGCATAGGTTGGACCATTACATCTGCAAATTCAGTTGCGATAGCACCGGGTTCAATGACGACAACATCAATATTAAATGATTTTAACTCTAAACGTAGACAGTCAGACCAACCTTCAACAGCATGTTTACTCGCATGATACCAACTACCAAGTGGTGTATAAATTTTCCCGCCCATTGATGAAATATTGATAATTCTACCCTGCATTTTTTTACGCATACTAGGTAGAACCTTTTGAGTTAAATAGGCCATACCAAACAGATTCACTTCAAATTGATAGCGTGCATCGGCAAGGGTGGTATCTTCCATAGCACCATACATACCAAAGCCTGCGCAGTTAACTAAAATATCAACACCATGGGTTTCTTTTTCAATAGTCTTCACAACTTGGTCGATATCATCCTGATTGGTAATATCCATTTTTAATGTATGAGCACCAAGTGCTTTTAGTTCTTGCATAGCATCAACGCGACGAGCAACGGCATAAACAGTTGCACCTTCTTTGAGTAATGCTTTGGTAAATGCTTTTCCCATACCAGATGATGCGCCTGTGATGAGAACGATTTTTTCTTTAACTGTGTTCATATTCTGTCTCTCAACTAAAGTTTTAAGGAACTTGCTTTTCGATAGAGACATCATAGAAATTTGAACGATATTTACCCAAATCGAATGGCGACAATGTTTAATCAAAGTACGCCAAATTTTTAAAATATCATTTTCTGGACATAAGAGCAGATACACAAAGTTAAATTAAAGCTTTTGGTCGTCTTTTGCTTAACCATAGTAATGAGCATGCTGCAATTGCCAGCCACGGTATTAAAGCCATATTCATTGCTTCCCAGCCAAATAAATCAAGTAAAGCACCAGCGCTAAAAGAGCAGATTAAACCGACAACAAAAACAGTCATGTCGTTAATGGCTTGGGCCTTGGCTTTTTCAGCCGCTGTATACGTTCCGGTAAGCAAAGAAGTACTACCAATAAATAAAAAGTTCCATCCCACACCTAATAAAATGAGTGAGATTGCAAACGATGCGAACTGAATACCGGAGAGAGCAAATCCGATATAGCAGGCAAATAATAAAAGACCTGCAAACATGATTTTAAGCACACCAAATCGGGCGATTAAATGTCCAGTAAAGAATGAAGGTAGGAACATACCAAGCACATGAAGCTGAATGACAGTTGTAATCGTGCCTAGTTCATGGTGTGAATGTCGCATAGCAATGGGTGTTGCGGTCATACCTAAAATCATGATGCCGTAGCCTGTTACGGCACCAAACAAAGCAACTAAATAGGTAGGCTGAAAAACAATCTTTTGCCATGGGCGACCAGCAGTAAAATTAGATTTTTGCTCAACTGTATTGGCAATATGTAGGCTAGATAAAATGCCCATTGCCACAAGTGAAATGATACTAATAATTAAAAATGAACCGATATATTCTAAATGTTGAAATAATGGGCCACCAAAGCGCGCCAAAGTCGGACCAATCAGTGCGGCAACAATTCCACCTGCCATAACCCAAGAAATAGCACGTGAACGGAATGCATCATCTGCTACTTCACTGGCAGCGAAACGATAAAACTGGGCAAAGGATTGGTAGGCTCCGACACATAACGTGCCTAAGGCTAAGAGAGTAAGTGAACTATAAAAGATACCAATGGCGGCAATAATACCGCCAATTACACCTAAAAAAGCGCCGAAAAGAAAACCCTTACGCCGTCCTACATGTGCCATCAACATTGATGCAGGGAACATCATTAAGGCTGTACCCAAAAACATAGATGCGATGGGTAAAGTTGCAAGTATCGGTGTATTAGAAATATTTGCCCCAGCCAAACCACCAATCGTCATGACCATGATCGATACGGTTTGATAAAGTGACTGAGAACTCGCCAAAATAAGAACTTGGCGGTGCATCGTATTTTGAAGCATGAGAGCCTTTAATTATATGTGTTAATCGATGAGTCTGGATGCTGCGTTTTTACATAGGAAGAAAGTATCAACAGCTCAGCTTGAAAATGTTGAGGCGTTCTTGGCGGTAGAGATAACAATATTTCTTTGGCCTAAACTATTTTTTATCAAGTAATTGCAGCTGAATTATCAGACTTAATATTCTATCATCTGATAGTTTGATACAAAACAGTCGAAGCCCCAATTTCCCTAAATAAGTCCATTTACATAGGGGATGTTGTTTGTATTCTCTCGATTTCATTAAGGCGTCGTACCTTCTTATAAACCTGCTTCAACTCTTTGTTGAATAGTTTTGATGACTTGATCTAAAGCAACTTGAATTTTTTCGTTCCACTCAAATGAACAATTGATTCTTAAATAATGTTGCTGTGCGGGTAAAACACTAAAGAGTGGGCTTGGGGCAACGCCAATGTCTCGTTGGATGAGTTCTTCATAAATTTGCATGCTATCAAGCTTATAAGGCAATTTAACCCATAGAAAATAACCGCTTGGATAATAATAAATCTCGCAACTCGGTGGCAGATGTTGCTTCAAATAGTGGTAAAACTGCTTTTTATAACGTTCAAGTGAAAGTCTAAGTGTGCGCAAATGCTTTTCATAATGATGATGAGACAAGAACTCAACCAAGGCATTTTGGATGAGTGCATTCACTGAAATAGTACTCATGAGCTGCAAGTGTTGGATATGGTCCGAAAATTTACCCGCATAGACCCAACCTACCCGAAAACCTGCCCCTAAAGTTTTAGAAAATGAAGAGCAGTGCAGTACCAGATTTTGTTGGTCAAAATACTTCATCGAAAGTGGTTTTTGCCCGCCATAATAAAGCTCTTCATACACATCATCTTCAATTAAGTAAATCTGGTGTTCATGAAGTAGTTTGGCAATTTTATATTTAATCTCATCACTGACCGTAAATCCAATCGGGTTATGGGTATTCAGCATGAGCCAACACACCTTGATAGGATATGTTTGAATAACTTGCTCAAAAGCTTCTAAGTCAAAACCATATTGAGGATGTTCGGGAATGGTAATGACCTTAAGTCCTAAACGTTCAGCAGCCTGCCAAGCACCGTAAAACACGGTTTGTTGCAATAAAATATAGTCACCCGGTTTAGCAACTGCTTGTAAAGAAAGATTGAGTGCATCTAATCCTCCAGATGTAATGACAATGTCATCTGGATCGGTCTGTATGCCTTGCATACAGTAGCGTTGAGCAATCAGTTTTCTTAACGCTAAATTACCGGGAGGTAGGCTTGCTGTCTGGTCATAGCTTTGTCTTTGCCGAGCAAGTTGTCCCATAATTTGAATAAGTTTGGGAGCAGCTAAAAGCTGACTATCTGGAAAAGCTGAACCAAAAGCTACGACAGATTCATGTTGAATTGACTTAAGGTATTTAAAAACTAATGAGTTAATTTCGATTTTAGAGTTTAGTGAAACAACTGAATATTGCTCGAGTGGCTTTAGTGCAATTTGCTCGGCAACGAAGTAGCCAGACTTTTCCTTTGAATAGATCAGCCCTTGTGATTCAAGTTCTTGGTAAGCATTCATCACAGTCATTAAGCTAAACCCAGAACGTTGGACCTGATCTCTTAATGAAGGTAATTTCTCATGTGCACTTAAAGTACCACTTTCAATAAGTTGGCGAATGCTATGCGCGAGTTGTTCTGATTTATACATGTATGAGCTGCACGAAAGAATAAAATAAAAGATGCACTGAACCCATAATAAATGCCGCTTGTAGAATCTACAAACGGCATTTTTTTATAAGGATGGGTTTACTTTAAGTAAGGGGCAGCATAAATCAATATCACTTTAAACAAACCTGCAATCACAGCTAAGGCTAAAAAACCACCAAGCCATAACAGAATAAACCATTGGGTTTGACTGAGTTTAACTGACGACTTTTTCATAACACCCCCGGACCTTAATGATAACCTTCATCACCTACACGAACTTTGTCACGGAATACCCAGTAAGACACAACCGTATAAGTAATAATGATTGGAATCAGAATAAGTGCACCCACTAAAGCAAACATCTGGCTGGAATGAGGCGCTGCCGCCTGCCAAATCGTAACTGATGGTGGAATGATATTTGGCCATAAGCTAATTACAAAACCAGTAAAGGCAAGGAAGACCAATGCCAAGGTATATATAAATGGTTTATGGTCCTGCTGCTTTTTACATGCTGATAAAATCAGGCCAACAAACAATAAGACCAAAATAGGCACAGGACTAAAATAGAACAGATTTGGTAAAGAGAACCAGCGATCTGCAATTTCAGGGTGTGTTAAAGGTGTATATAAGCTAACGGCACCAAAGATAATGAGCAGCGCAATAATTAACTTTGGCATAAGCTCATACATACGTTGCTGCAAGCCTTTTTCAGTTTTCAAAATGAGCCAACCGCAGCCTAAAGTGGCATACATCGCAACTACACCAATACCTGTGAAAATGGAGAATGCAGTAAGCCAGTCAAAAGGACCACCGGCAAAAATACCGTTTTCGGTTTTAATGCCTTGAATATAGGCACCTAAAATAATCCCTTGGAGGAAGCTTGTTAAAACCGAACCCCAAATAAAAGCTAGGTCCCAAAGATGTTTGGTTCGATGAGCTTTAAAACGGAATTCAAAAGCAACTCCACGGAAAATCAAGGCAATCACCATGAAAATAATAGGCAGGTAGAGCGCAGATAAAACCGTTGAATAGACCAGTGGGAAGGCTGCATACAAGCCAGCACCCCCAAGTACCATCCAGGTTTCATTGCCATCCCAGACAGGAGCAACGGTATTCATCATCACGTCACGTTCTTGGCTATTCTTAATGAAGGGAAACATAATCCCGATTCCTAAGTCAAAGCCATCCATGACCACGTAAATTAAAACACCTAAACCGATAATACCGACCCATATTAAAGAAAGATCAATCATGACGGTTCTCCCCAGAGTTTTGTTTGCTGTCAATATTTTCATCGACTGCACTAAGTGGACGCATCGGTGTTTTGAAGTGACCTACGCCACCTGTTTCCATATTTGGTGTGTCGATAAATACAGGGCCTTTATTAATGAGTTTTAAGGTGTAGTAGATACCACTACCGAAAACGATGGTGTAAACCACAACAAAAATAAAAAGACTTAGACCCACCTGATCTGCCGAAACAGTATGCGATAAACCATCTTTGGTGCGCATAATGCCGTATACCACCCAAGGTTGACGGCCTACTTCGGTAGTAATCCACCCAGCCAGCATTGCGACATAACCTGCAGGCCCCATCACTACAGCAAATTTATGAAACCATGATGTTTCATAGAGTTTTCCACTTTTACGCAGCCAAAGAGCAATAAGTGACAAGGTGACCATAAGAACGCCAAGTCCCACCATGACTCGGAAACTCCAGAAAATAATGGTCGAGTTTGGACGATCTTCAGGTGCGAATTCTTTTAAGCCAGTCACTTGCCCATCTAAACTGTGAGTCAAAATTAAACTACCCAAATATGGAACACCCACTTCAAAGTGATTTCGTTCTTCTTTCATATCTGGAATGGCAAATAACAGTAACGGCATAGGCTCGTTATGATTGGTTTCCCAGTGACCTTCCATTGCAGCAAGTTTGGCAGGCTGATGCTCACGAGTATTTAAACCGTGGTTATCGCCAATCACCACTTGTAAACAAGAAGTCACAAGCACCATCCAAAGACCCATCGAGAATGATTTTTTAACCAATTCATCACGACGACCTTTTACCAAGTGCCAAGCAGATGTTCCCACCACCAATAAAGATGAAACCAAGAAGGCAGCAGCACCCATATGTGCAAAGCGGTAAGGGAAGGACGGGTTGAAGACAATAGCTAGCCAGTCTTTTGGCACAATAATGCCATTTTCGATGGCAAAACCTTGCGGTGTTTGCATCCAGCTATTGGACGATAAAATCCAGAACATTGAAATACATGTTCCGATGGCAACCATAAGCGTTGCAAAGAAATGGGCTCTAGGACCAACACGGCCCCAGCCAAACAGCATAATGCCTAAGAAACCTGCTTCTAAGAAGAAGGCACTTAACACTTCATAGGTAAGTAAAGGACCAGTAATACTTCCGGCTACTCGTGAAAATTCACTCCAGTTGGTACCAAACTGATAGCTCATTACGACACCGGAAACCACTCCCATACCAAACGCAACAGCAAAGATCTTAATCCAGTATTTAAATAGATCTTTATAAATTGGGTTTTGCGTTCTTAACCATTTCCACTCTAAAACTGCCAAAAAGCAGGCAAGTCCGATGGATGTGGCCGGAAAAATAATATGGAAGGATACTGTGAAAGCAAATTGTATTCGCGCTAATTCTAGAGCGGTTAGACCGAGGCTCATAAACTTTCCCCCTGTGAACTAGCTGATGATGATTGAATGAGTTAAATACTTATTTTCAGGCAAAAAAGTACTCTGGCGATTAAACTTACTTCTGTGATAAATGTTCTTAGCAAGTAAAATGCCAACAGGGTAAAGCAATATAATTGCTTGATATTTCAATAGAATAGGGCGATTGATTGTTTTCAATCTGTTAGCAAAGTTTATGCTTGATGTTGCATTTGTAAAAATGCATGTTGCATTGAAACATTGATGAAATATCTGGCGATATGCAATAGATCGTCTCATGAAAACTACCTACCTTAAGAAGTTTTCTTAATCATGCACTCGCTCTATTTGTATATGTAGATACAGAAATTTTTTATAAAACTATAACAGTTCAGTATGGTTTCGAAGGTGTGCTATAGTTTTTTTTCAATCATCTGTAGCTATATATTCAGTCCTCTAAAGTTCAGAATAAAAATGAACAGGATTTACCGTCGACCTAAACCAACTTTCAAGACTCAATGTGAACGCTGCTTTAGATTTTATTTAAGCACATGATTATGTTCTTCTTTTCTATTTCCATTGTTGTTTTGCGTAGGGTCCGGTTGCTGCGTGTTTCTTAAAGACCTAAGTGTAAGTGTAGCGCTTCTAAAATAGCTTGGATGTTAAAAAATGTTTATCACGTCTCAACTGAATATCATTCATAAAATTATTAAAAATCAGTCTATTTCCACTTCGGTAGTAGATCAGTTGGAACAGTCTTATGTGAATCTTGAAGCAACCCTACTTAGAGCGAAAGTACTCAGGGATTTTTCTAAAACTCAAATCGTGTATTTAATTCAGTCGCATATTGAGCCACAGCAAAGTAGTCTGGCTTATCTATTCTCGCCATTTATTTTTGCGAACTTAAACAAGGCTGCTATTTATACAACACCTGCAACACCACCTGTGCTTACTATTCTGAATAAATACTATCAAGCAGACAAGAAGGTCGTATTTAAGATAGATGAAGTTTTAGAAAGCCTAAAAATATATCTTGATTTAGAATTAATAGAGATGGGAGAAGCTGACTTTATTTATTTAAAATTAATCAAAGCATTGTGCCGAAGTGATATCTCTACAGTTTTTTTAATCACCCATTTAGAGCTTGATTTAGAGGCTTTAAAGCAACTTGAACAGTTCTTAAAAATAAAAATTCATTGGGTAAAAGTCGTAAAAGATGAGGGTCTAAAAGGTGTAGATCAGTTGGATATGCGAAAATTATTATTTAAAAATAAAGATGAAGCATATGTACAGTTATGTGCTCATTTTGCGCAAATGAATGCAGCACTGGTCGGGCTATGCGATACCTTTACTACTAGTCAAATGACGCACTTAATCGATGATATGTTTTATTCAGAGCATATTTTCGAAAAACTTTCTGTCTATTCAGAATATATGCAAACCTTATTGCAAAGTCAGCATAGTCTTACCAAGAAAGAGATCGCTTAGGGCTGTCATGCTTTTAATTGGTGTTATATCAAGATTGAATACTGTTATAAAAAAATAATCGTTTTCATGTGAAATAAATATTTTATGGTAAAAGCAAAGCAATATTGGTTTTACTTACATGACAAATTTAAATTTTGAGCATCATCTCGGTTCATTAACTCACGCTGCACTGAGCCAGGCTTCAATCATTTCGCGGGTATGGGGTGAGGGGCCGTCACCACGTTATGATGAATTGGCAAGTAACTTCAGACCGACGTTTGCCCGTATTAAAGAAGGGGCTTTAATCCGTGAACAGCAGCATATTTTGCCGTATGAGCAACTTCAGTGGCTCAAAGATATTGGCTTTACACGGTTACGACTTCCAAAAGCTCATGGTGGTTTTGATGCAACTATTCCTGAACTATTTGCATTGCTTATTGAACTTGCAGAGGCCGACTCAAACTTACCGCAAGCTTTACGTGTGCATTTTGGTTTTACTGAGGATGTCTTGGTAAGTAAAGATAAAGCGTTTCAACAGCGTTGGCTGAGCCGAATTGCCAATGGGGAAACTGTCGGTAGTGCATGGTCTGAAGGCGGCAAAGAGTCAATCGATCAGTTTGAAACACATTTATATCGAGACAGTGACGGAAAAATTCGCGTTAAAGGCAAAAAATACTACACCACAGGGAGCCTATATGCAGACTGGGTGGATGTTGGGGTAACAGATTTAAAAGGAGAGTCTGGCTCAGTTGTTGTTCGCCGTGAAGATGAAGGCGTCGAAATTGTCGATGACTGGAATGGCTTTGGACAGCAGCTCACTGCAAGTGGTACGGCATATTTCCATGATGTATTGGTCGATGAAGCTGAAATTTTACCTGACGATGACCGTTTTAAATATTCGGCGGCTTATTATCAACTGGTCCAACTGGCAATCATTACAGGTCTAGGGCGTGCTGCAACCTATGATGTTTCTCAAGCTGTAGCAAAACGTACCCGAAACTACACGCATGCAAATGCTCAATTTGTAAAACAAGATCCCCAAATTTTACAAGTCGTAGGACAAATTCGTGGCGCAGCTTATAGTGCAGGAGCGATTGTTGAAAAAGTTGCACAAAGCTTACAGCGTGCTTACTTAGCTGCATTTCAAAATAATGAGCAATTTGAAGAAGAGCAAAATGCACTTGCCGAGCTTGAAAGTGCGCAGTCCCAAACGGTCATTACCGATCTAATTTTAAATGCCTCTACAATTTTATTTGATGCTTTGGGTGCTTCTGCAACAGACAAAGATTTAGGTCTAGATCGGTATTGGCGTAACGTACGAACTTTATCTTCACATAACCCGAGAGTATTTAAAAATCGAATTATTGGTGATTTTAGTGTGAACGGTACATTACCACCGTATCAATGGCGAATAGGCAATGTCACTAAATAATAATTGATAATATAGATATTAAGCTGCTACTTTTAGCGGCTTAATATTATTTTGATTATTAAAATTAAATTATAAAAATCTATTAGAATAAAATCATATTTTGTTTGGGGTATATATTATAAAGAAAATGTAAAAATTGCTTTAGTATAAAAATTAAATAAAATGCTGGTTGATATTTTATGACTAAGAAAATTAGTTTTAATGCTTTTGAAATGAATTGTATTGCCCACCAATCTCCTGGATTATGGCGACATCCTCAAGATCGATCTGTTGAATATAAAGATTTAGAATATTGGACAGATTTAGCACAAATTCTTGAGCGTGGTTTTTTTGACGGTATTTTTATTGCAGATGTGCTTGGTATTTATGACGTTTATCATCAAAGTGCTGAACATGCCTTAACCGGTGCAGTACAAGTTCCAGTCAATGATCCGCTACAGATCGTGCCTGCGATGGCAGCAGTCACAAAGCACTTGGGTTTTGGTGTCACTACCTCTATTTCCTTTGAACATCCTTATCCTTTTGCTAGGCGTATTAGCACGCTAGACCATTTAACCAAAGGGCGAGTGGGTTGGAATATCGTGACGTCTTATTTGGAAAGTGGTTCGAAAAACTTGGGCCTGAAAACTCAGGTCAATCATGACAATCGTTATGATATTGCTGATGAATACTTAGAAGTCCTTTACAAACTTTGGGAAGGTTCTTGGGAAGAAGGTTCGGTACTTCGTGACCGTGAAAGCGGTATCTTTGCTGACCATAAAAAAGTGCATCCAATTCAGCACGAAGGTAAATACTTTACTGTACCGGGCATCCATATTTGTGAACCATCACCGCAAAGAACACCAGTACTTTACCAAGCAGGTGCATCTTCACGCGGGCAGAAGTTTGCCAGTCAAAATGCCGAGTGCGTATTCATAGCGGCGCCGTCTAAAATTGCCACTAAAAAAGTGGTACAGGGCATTCGCCAAAAATTGGCTCAAGAAGGCCGCGACCCGTACTCAGTTAAAATTTATGCACTTTTGTCGATTGTCACTGATGAAACCGATGCAAAAGCACAGGCTAAGTTTAAAGAATATCAAAGCTATGGAAGCTACGATGGCGCTTTAACATTGCTATCTGGCTGGTCGGGTGTTGATTTTTCACCATATCAACCCACCGATAAAGTTGAATATATTCAAACCAACGCCATTCAATCTTTATTAGATTCTTATGTAAATGCAGATCCAGAACGTGTTTGGACCATTGAAGAAATTGCAAACTGGAACAGCTTAGGCGGTAATGGGCCTGTGTTAGTGGGTTCGGGAGAAACCGTTTCGGATGCTCTACAGCAATGGGTTGAAGATACAGATGTCGATGGCTTTAACCTTGCCTATATTTTGGCTCATCAAACCTTTGCCGATGTGGTTGAGTTTATTGTTCCGGAGTTGCAAAAACGAGGGGTATATCAAACTTCGTATGCACAAGGAACATTAAGAGAAAAATTATTTGGTGCTGGGCCATATTTGCCTGAAAATCACCGCGGTGCAAAATATCGTAATCTAAAAGAGCTGAAACTTGCTGAGGCGAGTTAATATTTTGGAAATTCTTTAAATAAATAGCTGGTTAAATACCAGCTTTTATTTTGTCTTTTTATATCGGTTTTACTGCTGAGTTAATAATGAAAAGATAATTCTATAATTTAGATTAAAACATCAGATTAATTTGTTTTTGTATTATGTGAATAATCATTATTTTGTTCCTGTTATTAAAGTTTAGGAATTATTAAGTGAGCACACAAGAACTCGATCATAACCATCGTTATGAAATTAAATCTCCCGATGATGTTTCACAATTAATTTCAAAATTTGCAGGGAAGGGTAAATCGAATAAAGTTATTTGGTTGGCGCTGATTGGGGTGTTTATTGATGCCTATGATTTAACAACGCTGTCCTTTGGTATTGAGCAAGTTATCTCAGAGTTTTCTTTAAGCCCTGTCATGACTGGTGTGGTGGCTTCAGCAATTGTCTGCGGAACCATTGTTGGTAACCTGATTGGTGGTTGGCTGACAGATAAAATTGGCCGTTATCGGGTCTTTATGGCGGACATGGTGCTCTTTGTCATTGCTGCAATTGTTGCTGGTTTTGCACCGAATGTCTGGGTTTTGATTTTAGCCAGATTTATTATGGGAATTAGTGTTGGTATTGATTTGCCGGTGGCAATGTCATACTTATCTGAGTTTTCCAAATTTAACGGGAGTAGCAACAAGGCAGCGCGTTTAGCTGCATGGTGCCCAATGTGGTATGCCGCTTCTTCGGTCTGTTTTGGTCTAGTTCTGGCGCTTTTTTTTCTTTTACCCCCTGAGCATAGCAACTGGCTATGGCGAGCATCTTTAATTTTTGGAGCAGTGCCAGCGTTACTCATTATTTTTATTCGTGGTAAATATTTAACTGAATCACCCATTTGGCTTGCAAATCAAGGCGATTTAAAAGATGCAGCTAAAGTTCTACAAGATTCCTATGCAATTAATGCAGTCGCTACAGTTGAAAAAGTAGAAAGAACTGCTGAAAAGAAAAAGCGCGAGGGGTTTGCGGTTTTATTTAATAAAACCTATTTGCCAAGAACTATTGTGGCCATTGTGATTCATATTTCGGTGGCATTTCAGTACACGACCATTGCCTTCTTTTTACCTTCTATTTTAACGCGATTCTTTCATACAGATGTCTTGACGACCCTTACTACAACACTCGGACTCAATTTGCTGTTTGCATTTACGGGCGGGCTGTTAGGTGTATTTGTTGCTAGCAGATTTAAATCTCGTCATGTGTTGCTTACAGGCTTTTTACTCCAGTTTATAGCCCTCATTGCCTTAGCATTCATTGGTGAACCGGGTAATAGCTTTTTACTCTACACCGCAATTGGCATGCTCGGTTTGTGGCTTTTTGCTGAAGGTTTTGGGCCAGGTGCACAAATGATGGTTTATCCAACTATGGCTTATCCAGCTTCGATTCGTGGTGTTGGTGTTGGCTTTAACCGTGCAGTAACGGGTGTTGCTCAAGCAATTGCTTTGTTTGTTTTACCAATCTGGATGGCGGGATATAAAACTGATGTTTACCTGATTATTTCTATTTTTGCGTTTATTCCTTTAATTGTGATTGGGCTACTGATTAAGTTTGAGCCTACCGCCCAAGATGTCGATGTTATAGATGAAGATAAAACAGAACTTCCTCTCAATAATTCACCAGTAATCGATTAGAGTAAAAATAAATATCTAGATAAAAACAAAGGCCAACATCTGTTGGCCTTTATTTTTCGAGTTAGAAGTAATAAGCAAAAATTACAAATGCTTTTTTATTCCATTTATCATTAGTTCCACCAGCCGCAAGGCCTTCACTGTCTCCTAGATATGGATCATGTTTACCCATTAGTAACTCAGCTTGTACTGTCAATTTTTGATAGTTAAAGGCAATGCCGGGAATAAAACGGGTTGAATCTTTAAAGCCATCTTGCTCTTTTCGATAAGAACTATAGTTTAAATACGGGCGAACAGAAGTAATTGGTCCAAACTGCTGAGGAAATAGATAGCTCAGTTCGGCTGAATAAATCTGACCTTTGGTTGCCGAATTAAATGAATAATCGAAACCGCCCAAAGTCAGATGATCTTTATATTCATTGTCGGCATTATCAATGTCTTGATAACCAGCCAAAAGCTGTAAATTCCATTGGTTATAATTGGTATTGCTAAAAACTGAATAGACTTGGCGATCGCCATCTTGCCCTGAACGTTTATTTTCAATGGTGGAATACCATGCAGAGGCGCCCAGTTGGGTAGAGAAATTTTCTTGGCCTAATACATTCTTAAAGGTATGAGCACCACGAACAACAATGGAGTTCTTTTCTTTGGTATTGGTACCTTGTGGTACTGAGTCATCTGCATTGACAGGGTTGATACTAAATCGACTCGAGTCTTTGCTTTTACCTCTATAGGTGCCACCATCGGTAGGATAAAAGGCGAGTTGTGCTTCATTGATTCCATCATTGAAATCATATTTCACCCCAAGGTTGTGTACATCTTCCCAACCAGCACTATTGGCAATGCCTAAATAATAAGTATTTCCCCAAAAGCGACCCAAGCCAAAAGGAACGGGGTTTAAGCCAGCAATAATTTTACTATTGTCATTAATTTTATAACCCAACCACGCATCGGTAAGCCAATTGGCATCGCCTAAACGCCCGTAATATTCATAAACCCGATAATCTAGGCGGCCAATCCATTTTGGGGAGTTGTAATCTAGCCATAATACCGCGTCATTAAAGGAAAATTTACTGGTAGTGGGGTCAGAGTCAAAATCATAAACATATTTAGCTCGAACAGTACCACTCACTTTAAGTTGACCTTCTTCAGCATTACCAAAGGTGAGAGCCGCATGACTTGAAAGGCTAAATGTAATTAAAGACGCTGTAATTAATGTTTTTTTCAAAAATTGAGAATGTTTAAACAAAAGAATTTTTCTCCTCTTAAAAATAAAAATTAAATTTGCGTCATGTATAAACCAGAAAAAGATTTGTCCAAATCTTAATATTTGCAGAAGTTTTAAGATAAAAAGATAATAAAATCTTAAGTTTATATAAAAGAATGAAAATTAATTAGATGCAAAACTCTGGATGCGATAAGCAAAAAATAAAAATGACGAAATGAGTAGGATAAAATAATTAGAGTAGGTATGTCAGGTTTTTCTCATCATGTGTTTTTTGAATATCCTTTTTAATTATTGATATATAAGTATTTTAATTTTATGGCTAATCTGTAAGTTTGCTTGATATTTGCTTTTTACCAAAAGATAAAAACTTATATGAAAAAGTTATTTATCAAAAATAGATAAGCAACTCATATTTTTTTATTTTTCATTATAAAGCCAGCTGCATACCATGAGCTTATATTATTGAAAGATCATGAAATTATGAGCACAAAGACCAAACCGTTGATTATCACGGCAATTGTGGTTGTAGCAATAGTTGCATTTATCGTATGGCAAAATAAAAAAGACAATAATACAAGTGCTTCAGTTCGTGACAACAAACCTGTCGTGATTGCTTATCAAACAGGGGTTGACCCAAGCAAAGTTGCACAGGCTAACGGAGACTACGAAAAAAATAGTCAACGTAATATTAAATGGAAAAAATTTGATGCAGGCTCAGACGTTGTTAACGCTCTGGCATCAGGTGATGTCGTACTTGGTAATATTGGTTCAAGCCCACTTGCTGCTGCGGCAAGCCGTGATTTACCAATTGAAGTATTCTTAATTACTTCAAAACTTGGTGCGTCTGAAGCACTCGTGGTAAGTAATAAATCAGGCATTAAAACTCCTCAAGATTTAATTGGCAAAACCATTGCTGTACCTTTTGTTTCAACAACCCATTACAGCCTTTTGTCTGCACTTAAACATTGGAACATTCCAGAAGACAAAGTAAAAATTATTAACTTGCGTCCACCTGAAATTTCAGCGGCGTGGGAACGTGGTGATATTGATGCAGCATATGTTTGGGAACCTGCTTTAAGTAAAGCCAAAGCATCTGGTACGGTTTTAACTGACTCGAAACAAGTCGGTGAATGGGGTGCTCCAACTTATGACTTATGGGTTGTACGTAAAGATTTTGCAGAGAAAAATCCTGACTTCTTAAAAGCTTTTGTTAAAACCACACTAGAGCAACTCGAAAAATATAACCAAGACCCAGCTTCTTACGTTAAAGATACCGATAACTTGCAAAAAATTGCGCAGCTCACAGGTTCTGATTCAAAAGATATCCCGCTTTTATTAAGTGGAAATATTTACCTTGACCATGCTCAGCAAAAACAAACGTTAGATGGTGAATTCGCACAAAATATTTTTGATACAGCGAAATTCTTAAAAGGTCAGGGCAAAGTCGATCAACTTAAAGCCGATTATAAAGGCAATGTGAATTCTTCATTTTTGCAGCCTTAAGGAGTTGTCATGAGCGTATTAGAAGCCAAACATATTCATCTGACTTTTCCTAAACAGCAAAAGCCAGTTTTACAAGACATTAACCTAACCATTGAAGAAGGTTCTTTAACCGTGATTTTAGGTGAGTCGGGTTGTGGCAAAACAACTTTGCTTAATATCTTGGCAGGGTTTCAAAAGCCGAGTTCTGGTGATGTGCTTGTAAATCATGAAGTCGTAACTGGACCAGATGTAACTCGTGCTGTTGTATTTCAGGATCACGCCTTACTCCCTTGGTTGAATGTTGCAGATAATGTTGGCTTCGCTTTGCAGTTAAAAGGTTTAAAGCGTGCAGAGATTGAGAAACAAGTGAGCGCAATTTTAAAAATTGTGGGTTTAAGTCACGTTGAAAAAGCCAATATCTGGGAGCTTTCCGGTGGTATGAAACAACGTGTTGGTATTGCTAGAGCTTTGATCAGTCACGCGCCGTTTATTTTATTAGATGAACCTTTCGCCGCATTAGATGCTTTTACGCGTGAAAACATGCAGCAGTTAGTGCTCGATTTATGGATTCAACAAAATAAAAGCTTCTTTTTAATTACTCATGACATTGAAGAAGCATTATTGCTCAGCAATCAGCTGGTACTAATGACAGCGCACCCGGGCAAAATTGTAGAAACTCTACATCTCGATTTTGCTAATCGATATCGTCAGGGCGAGTCTATTCGCTCAATTAAATCGGACCCTCAATTTATTCAGCTCAGAGAACAGCTGTTTGAAAGTTTAAGGGCACAAAAACAAAGCGGTAAGGAGGCGTTACCTACATGAACACTAAAGATAACGTCTATGAATATGACAAAGCAGAGCTAAAAATTAAGCCAGATGTGCAAACAGAAAAAGCTTCATTTTTATCGTCATTTTTTGAAAAGCACCACACTTTGGCAGTTAGCATAATCAGTGTAGGAAGTGTGGTTGCACTCTGGTTCCTCATTACTGCTTTGCATGTTGTACCTGAACTATTTTTACCGAGTCCACAGGCAGTATGGCAAAAATTTATATCGGTTAGCCAAGAAGGCTTTATGAAGGCAACTTTGTGGCAACACTTGGCAGCCAGTATCTCACGTGTATTTTTGGCTTTGATTGCAGCCGTAGTGATTGGTGTACCACTAGGTCTATGGATGGGGCTGAACAAATGGGTTCGCGCTGTTCTAGATCCTTTGGTTGAATTATTACGTCCAATTCCACCGTTAGCTTATTTGCCGTTACTCGTGATTTGGTTCGGTATTGGCGAAACCACAAAAGTACTTTTGATTTTCTTCTCGATTTTGGCGCCTGTGATTATTAGTAGTGCGCACGGTGTATTAAGCCATCAGTTGAATCGTGAACGTGCGGCATTGTCGTTAGGGGCAAGTCAGTCACAAGTCTTTTGGCATGTCATTTTACCAACGGCTTTACCTCATATTATTACCGGTATTCGTATTGGTCTTGGGGTGGGCTGGTCAACATTAGTTGCAGCAGAATTGGTTGCAGCGGACCGCGGTATTGGTTTTATGGTGCAATCGGCAGCGCAGTTCTTAATTACCGATACGGTGATTCTGGGCATTATTGTGATTGCGATTGTCGCAGTTAGTTTTGAGCTGTTTTTACGTTGGTTACAAAAACAGTTTTCTCCTTGGTATGGTCAGCAGTTGTAGTAAAGAAGATGAATACAGTAGTGGCAAACTTAAATATAGAAGTGATCAAGCCTACCATTGGCGCAATTATTCACGATATTGATTTGAATGCGTTAAATGAACAGACAACGCAACAAATCCAGCAGGCTTTGCTTGATCATCAGGTCATTTTTTTTCGAAAGCAACAATTAGCACCACAAGTACAAGCAGACTTGGCACGTAGTTTTGGCACCTTACATGTGCACCCGATTTATCCTTCAATTGAAGATGTACCTGAGGTGATGGTGCTCGACAGTTGGAAACAAGATTTGCGTGATAATGAACTTTGGCACACAGATGTGACTTTTAGTAAAACTCCACCTTTAGGTTGTGTGTTGCAAGCCATTAAAATTCCACCTGTAGGCGGCGATACATTATGGTCGAGCAACACAGCAGCTTTTAAAGGACTCCCGCTTGAGTTACAGCAAAAATTGCGTGGCTTAACTGCAACACACGATATTCGTAAGTCTTTTCCACTTGAACGTTTTGCCCATAACGAAGAAGAACGTGAAAAGCTTTTGCAAACCTTTAAGCGTAACCCGCCAGTGGTTCACCCAGTGGTGCGTACTCATCCGGTTACAGGTGAGCCTTTGTTGTTCGTAAGTGAGGGTTTTACCACACATATTAATGAGTTACCTGAACAAGAAAGTGAGCAATTACTTAATTTCTTGTTTGAACATGCGACCCAAGAGCAATTTCATTTACGCTGGAAATGGCAAGACGGTGACGTCGCGATTTGGGATAACCGTTGCACACAACATAAAGCATTATTTGATTATGGCGATGCCCATCGAATTATGCACCGCGCAACTATTAATGGTGATGTGCCATTTTATAAAGAAGAACAACAGCCAGAGTTAGCAGAGGCTTAATTCTTTTAATTATTCTTTGTTTCAATTCCAACTCTGAATTTTGAGCTGGAATTGAAACAATAACTCTTTAGCGCATTCCAAATCCTGACAATATGCCTGTGTAGTTCTTTACAGGAGGTGAAGCCCAATCACCAATTTTGCTGGTTTTTAAATTTAACTGGACTAACATTTCAGCTTGTTTAACGGCTGCTGCAACGCCGTCAATAACGATTACTCCCAACTCGTTTTGTAGCTTTAGACATAAATCACTCATACCTGCACAGCCCAAAACAATCGCATCGCTTTTATCTTCAACGAGCGCTTTTTTGCACTCATCTCGTATGGTCCGATAAGCGTCTGAGTTAGGAAGCTCCAACTCTTCAACTGCAATGTCACATGCCCGAACATTTTTGCAAAAGGGGTGAGCACCATAGCGATGAGCCAGATGCCAGCTCATATTCACTGTACGTTGTAAGGTGGTGATCACACTAAAACCAGTACTTACATAACTTGCAGTTCGCATAGCTGCTTCGGCAATCCCAATCACCGGTGCTGACGTCATTTCACGGGCAGCATAAAGCGCGGGATCACCAAAACAGGCAATGATATAGGCATCTACATTTAGCTGTTCACCTTGGCGGATTTCCTCTAACACACCTACGGCACTTAGTGCTTCATCATAATAACTTTCAATCGTTGCAGGGCCCATTTGAGGACTCACAGCAATAATTTGAGTACCAGAACCTGCAACTATATTTGCTGATGCTGCAATTTTGTCTGTCATGCTTTGAGTAGTATTGGGATTAATAATTTTAATTTTCATTGTACTTTTACCTTAGTCATTGCTGATTTAGCATGGCTAAGCGGTTGGTTAAGAAATCGGTAAATAACAAAACCAAATCCCATACCAATAAACCATGTGAAATTAGCTAGCCCCGATAGTTGTGGTAAAAGTACGCAGAGAATAGGAATTAATGAAGCTGGAATTAAGGCATAAAAAGCAGAGTGGTTATAACCATTTTTGTACCAATACGAGCCTTGAGTATCTAAAGTATATAAATCATCTACCACGATTTTCTGTTTTTTAACGAGGTAAAAATCGGCGAGCAATACACCAAAAAGTGGACCGATAAATGCACCTAAAATATCAATGGTGTAATGGATCACTTGAGGGTTATTGAACAAATTCCATGGGGTAATGAAAATTGAACCTACTGCTGCAATCATTCCACCCATACGCCAGCTAATTTTGCTTGGTGAAACATTAGAAAAATCAAAGGCAGGTGAGACAAAGTTCGCAACAATATTAATCCCAATGGTAGCAATCATTAAGGTCAAACTACCTAAAATGACTACAAATGTATTATCAAGTTTTCCAACCATCTCGACAGGGTCGGTAATGAGCTTGCCATATACTGGAAGCGTTGCCGCAATACACACCACAGTAAGTAACGAAAAGCCTAAGAAGTTAATCGGTAGTCCAAGAAAGTTCCCCATTTTAATGGCATTAAAACTTTTGCCATAACGAGAAAAGTCACCAAAGTTCAGCATAGGCCCTGAAAAATATGAAACAACAAGCGCAATAGCACCAATCATGACTGGTACAACCGCAAACCCGTCGTATTGAACACCACTCAAGTTTAAATCAATATTTTGCCAACCAGCTTTCCAAATGAGCCATACTGCCATCGCAAACATTACAACGTAGACAGCCGGACCCGCCCAGTCAATGAACTTACGAATACTGTCCATGCCAGACCAGAAAACAATCGCTTGCAGTAGCCAAAGCAGCATGAAGCCAACCCATCCTAAATAGGAAAGCCCGAGAAAGCCGTAAGTTGAAGCATCGGCATAAGCTGTCCATTCTGGAAAGAATTTTAAAATGACCAATAAGAAAGCACTTGAGGCCAGATAGGTTTGAATGCCATACCAAGCCACAGCAATAAGACCGCGGATAACAGCAGGAATATTTGCACCAAGCACACCGAAAGTGGCACGGCAAATCACAGGATAGGGTGTACCAGTTTGTTGGCTAGACTTAGCAATCAGATTTGTAAAAAACTGAACAATTGCAATGCCGATCAGTAAAGATAGAAGTACCTGCCAGCTATTTAGCCCTAGTGCAAAAAGGCTTCCAGCCATAACATAACCGCCGACACTATGAACATCAGACATCCAGAAGGCAAAAATATTATAAGCACCCCAAGTTTGCTTTTTTAAAGGAGCTAAGTCTTGATTTGTTAGCTTTGCATCATAAGAAGGTTTAATTATTGCTTCGGTATTATTCATCTTGAACACTCACTTCCCTATGTTGGGCGGGCACGTTCTTCAGCAGCTTGAAATACTGACTAAAAGAATGAAATTAAAATTGTGCACAATGTTTTATTTAGATTGTGCACAATTCATTGAGCAAAAGTTATGCCAAACTTGAGATGTAGTATTGATGAGTGATTTAGCTTGATACGATTTCGGGATATGAATAGACAAATTTATAAACTGAGACGTGCTTAATTTTTTATAAAAAGTAAATAAATTTAGGTGTATAAGTAGATATTTAGAGATCTAATATTGAATTATTCAGCTCAGTATAGATATTGTGAAAGTTAGAGAAATATTTCCAAATGCTTAAGTTAAACTTACACTATTCAAAATAGATAAAGTTCTAAAAAGAGGAGACGTTAATAAAAATGGAGAAATCAATGTCATCGAGTGCACCAAAAAAAGCCGTAGAAATGAGCAATGATGAAATTGATGACCATATATATAACGCTATTGTAGATGCTATTTTAAATCGACAACTTGCCCCTGGTGCACGTTTAGTTGAAGCACCTTTATGTGAAGCTTTCGGTGTAACACGAGGCGTGTTAAGACGTGTTTTTGTCAAACTTGCCCATGATAAGGTTATTGAAATTCAGCCCAATCGTGGGGCACTCATCGCAAAACATAGTGCTCATGAAACAAAAGAGGTCTTTGAAGCGCGCAGCATGCTTGAAATTGCCACTGTAAAAAAGCTGGCTCAAAAGTCTCATCACTTAGATTTTAGTGAGCTTCGAGGCTTGGTCGATCAAGAGTCTAAAGAGCGTTTAGCTGGAAATTGGGCTGAGTGGATTAAGCTATCAGGTCAATTTCATTTAAAGCTGATTGAAGCTAATCAAAATTCGATCATGTCCAGTTATTTGCAGACGCTTATTGCGAGAACTTCGTTATTAATTGGATTGTATGAGATTCCAAAACATAATAACTGTTCGGCAGATGAACACCGTGCAATTTTAGAAGCCATTGAACAAGGCGATGAAAAGCGCGCAACTCAATTGATGGAAGAGCATTTAGAACACTACGCAACTACATTTATTGAAGAAAACAGCACAGTGTCTGCAGAGCAAAATTTATTAAATTTATTTAAAAATAAGAAGATTGAAATGCCTCAAACTAACTAAAAATCATGGGCCAATTCCTATGGAAAAGGCCCAGATTGGTTATTTTATGGGAATGATTTGACGTGTTAAAAAATCAATAAATAGTTTTACTTTCTTCGATAAAATCTTACGGTTTGGCCATGTCACATATAAGTGAAGTGGCTGACTAGTGTAATCCTCTAAACACTTCTGTAATTTACCTTCTTTGTAGTAAGGCTCTGCAATAAACTCTGGAAGAAAAACAATACCGTGATTCTTTAGACACATATCTAATAATAATTCACCATTATTACAGGTCATCACAGGGAAGCAATTAAAAGACACTTCTTTGTGATCTTTTTGAAAAATCAATTTTTTATGTCGGCTATCTTGATAGTAAATCAGAAACTTATGTTCTTTAAGTTCTTCTAATGAGCCTGGTAATCCATGCTGATTAAAATACTCAGGCGTTGCATATAAATATCGTTGATAGGTATTCAAAATTTTACTATTTGCCAAATTTGGAGGAGAACCATCAACACGGATTGTTAAATCAAATTTATTATTATTCGTGTCTAATAGCTGATCAGTCATGAATAAATCAATTTTAATGCTGGGATATTTCTCTATAAAGTCTGAAATAATATGTTGAAGAAAAATATTGCTAAAAGACATTGGTGTATTAAGCTTGAGTTCGCCTTCAGGGTACTGCTGATTGTAGCTAATTTCATATGCAGCCCATTCAAACTCACTTAAAATGACTTTGCTATGTTGATAAAATTTTTCCCCACAAGAGGTCAGGTTCATCTGTCTTGTTGTTCTGGTTAATAGTGTAGTTCTAAGGTCATTTTCAAGGTAGCAAACACGTTTGGCCACTAAGTCACGAGAGATGTCGAGTGCTCTGGCTGCGCTACTAAAATTCCCATGTTCTACGACACTTACAAAAGTGGAAATACAGTCTAATCGATCCATGGATAAGCGAAAGGTAAAAAATATATATCAATGATTAAACTATAAAAATTAAAAAGCAATCATTGTTTTGATTGTATTCGTACAGCATACAGATTCGAGCTGATTTGCTGTCTATGTTTTTACATTTTTATCTGTTTTGATAATAAGCAGAAGGCAGTTTTAAAAGCCTCAATTAAGGAATAATGGAGTTTACCCATGAATAAATCACTTTTAGAACAACTATCAGCAACGAATTGTCAGGTTATTTTTATTGATCATCAGCCACAAATGGCTTTTGGGGTACAGTCAATAGATCGCCAAGTATTAAAAAATAATACGGTCGGGTTAGCAAAAGCAGCTAAAACATTCAATATTCCTGTCACTATTACCACGGTTGAAACTGAAAGCTTCTCTGGTCATACCTATCCAGAACTTTTAGACGTATTTCCAGATGCTCCATTACTAGAACGTACTTCAATGAATTCATGGGATGACCAAAAAGTACGTGATTCACTTGCAAAAAATAATCGTAAAAAAGTAATCGTTTCAGGTTTGTGGACTGAAGTGTGCAATAACACCTTTGCTTTTGGTGCCATGCTTGAAGGTGATTATGAAATTTATATGGTCGCAGATGCCTCTGGTGGTACATCGAAAGAAGCACATGACTATGCCATGCAACGTATGATTCAAGCAGGTGTTGTTCCAGTAACTTGGCAACAAGTATTACTTGAGTGGCAACGTGATTGGGCAAATCGCGATACTTATGATGCAGTCATGGCAATTGTACGCGAACATTCAGGGGCTTACGGTATGGGTGTGGACTATGCTTATACCATGGTACATAAGGCACCTGAACGTACAACTTCAAAACACGAAGTACTTGCACCAGTTCCTGCAAAATAAGAAATAGTTGAGTTAAGGGTATTTCGATATTTAAGTTGATTTATTCGATTTTTGACTATATTGGATAAGCGGAAAAGCCATCTGCAACTGTTCGAGGCAGGACAAAATCTGAAAAAGATTGTAATTGAACGAGTTTTGCAGATCTTGCGCTGCCTTAATGGCAGCTCAGGTTTTGGTTACTTTTCCCGAAAGAAAAGTAACAGAATTAACTCCTCTTATTGGATGTAAAACGGTCAGACTCCGTCGTGTAAAATCAAAAAAGAATAATGAAATATATTTGTTGCTATACCTTTATTTTTTAAAACAATAATTCACAAGAATGGAGTTCAGAATGACCGAAATAAACCTCATACTCAAAAACGGTAAAATCACAACACTAGATCCTCAGAACCCCGAAGTACAAGCAATTGCGATTGCAGATGGTAAAATTCTCCGCACGGGTACAAATGATGAGATCATGAAGCTCGTAACACCAACAAGTAAAGTTGTAGACCTAAATGGTCGTCGTGTTATACCGGGGCTAAATGACAGTCATTTGCATATTATTCGCGGTGGTCTCAATTACAATATGGAGCTGCGCTGGGAAGGTGTGCCATCCGTTGCAGATGCATTACGCTTACTCAAAGAACAAGCAGACAATACTCCAGCTCCACAATGGGTTCGTGTAGTAGGTGGATGGACTGAATTCCAGTTTGCCGAAAAGCGTTTACCGACTTTAGAAGAAATTAATAAAGCTGCGCCAGATACTCCTGTATTCGTTTTACATCTATATGCCAGTGCAATGCTCAACCGAGCTGCGCTTGATGTATTAGGCTTTAACAAAGACACGCCAGACCCGCCGGGTGGCAAGATTGTAAGAGATGAAAAAGGTGAGCCAACAGGACTGTTGCTCGCAACGCCATCCGCTATGATTTTGTATTCAACCTTAGGTAAAGCACCGAAATTGCCAGTTGAAGATCAAGTCAATTCAACGCGTCATTTCATGCGTGAGCTGAACCGATTAGGCATTACTTCTGCAATTGATGCGGGCGGTGGCGGTCAAAACTACCCTGAAGATTATGATGTGATTAAGCAATTACACGACCAAAATCAAATGACCGTACGTATTGCTTATAACCTATTTGCTCAGAAGGCAGGCCAAGAGCTTGATGATTATCGCCGCTGGACAGAAATGACATTTCCGGGCGATGGTGATGAACTATTTAGAATGAATGGAGCCGGTGAGAATTTGACGTGGTCTGCGGGTGACTTTGAAGATTTTTATGAGCCACGTCCAGATTTACCAGAAAAAATGGAAGGTGAACTCGAAGCCATTGTAGAGCACTTGGCTGAAAAGAAATGGCCATTCCGTATTCATGCAACCTATGATGAAAGCATTAGTCGGTTACTCAATGTATTTGAGCGAGTAAATGCTAAACAGCCATTTGCGACCCGATTTATTATTGACCATGCCGAAACTGTATCTGAGCGCAATATCGAGCGTATTGGTGCGTTGGGTGGCGGTATTGCCATTCAACACCGTATGGCATATCAAGGTGAAATTTTCGTAAGACGTTATGGTGCCGAAGCCGCTCAGGCAACGCCACCAGTTAAAAAAATGTTAGAACTCGGTGTTCCTGTGGGTGCCGGGACAGATGCGACTCGTGTTGCGTCTTATAACCCTTGGGTGTGTTTGTATTGGCTGACTACAGGTAAAACAGTGGGTGGCTTACCGCTCTATGATGAAAAAAATCTATTAGACCGTCAAACAGCCCTAAAACTCTGGACTAAAGGTTCGGCATGGTTTTCGGGTGAAAAAGATATCAAAGGTTCACTCACAGCAGGAGAACTTGCTGACTTGGTTGTTCTGTCCGATGACTACTTTAAAGTTGAAGCAGAAGATATTCAGTGGATTGAGTCTGTACTCACTGTTTTGGGCGGAAAAGTGGTGTACGCAGCGGCAGAGTTTAAGCAAGATGATCCGCCGTTACCACCAGCATCTCCAACATGGTCGCCGGTAAAACGCTTTGGTGGTCAGTGGCGTTTATCTGAAAACCGTAATGCGCCTTCCAATGAGTCACTACAGTCACAAAGTGCATTGTGTGCATGTGCTAGCAGCTGTGGCATGCATGGACACAGCCACGCTTGGATGCTTGATGTTCCTGTAAACAATAAAGACAAAAAGTCTTTCTGGGGCGCACTAGGGTGCTCGTGTTTTGCATTTTAAATAAAACAGTATGGGAACCTGCCGCTTTAAATGGCTTGGTTTTCTAAGGTATGTACCATGAAAATGTACTTATTATCTTTGGCTGTAGGGTTGCTTGTTGGTGTCTTATATTATGTTTTAAATGTGAAGTCACCAGCTCCACCTCTTGTTGCATTAGTTGGTTTATTGGGCATGGTAATAGGAGAGCAGCTGCTTCCTTTTATTAAATCCTATTTTTAATCCGTTTCATTTATAAAAAGCTAAATGGTGCCATGCCATTTAGCTTTTTATATTGGTAAGTGTCTTCAATTACTTTATACGATGACCTTGCTCATCAATAATCACTTCACCATCTTCTTTTGCAAAATAGCCTAAGCTTTTTGAATCTAAAATATCCAATACAACCTCAGAAGGGCGGCAAAGTCGTGTACCTTTTGATGTAACCACAAATGGACGATTAATTAAAATTGGATACTGCACCATAAAGTCAATTAACTGTTCATCGGTCCAATGGTCTTGTTCTAACTCTAATTCTTTATAGGGATCAACATTTTTACGAATGGCTTCCCGTACAGTTAAGTTTGAATCTTGAATGAGTTGGATTAGTTCATCTTTACTTGGAGGTGTTTGTAAATATTCAATAACAATAGGCTCAAACCCGGCATGACGAATAAGCGCCAATGTATTTCGTGAAGTTCCACAAGCAGGGTTATGATAGATTTTCAATTGATCGCTCATGATAAATTGATCTTCAAATTAAGTTATTGCATTTATATATGGATATCCGTATATTTGCAATATCGAATATACTCTGTTGAAGATATGATCAACCAAGTCGATTTCTTTAAATGTCTATCTGACCAAACTCGGTTAAACATTTTTAAATTAGTTCTAAACAAACAAAATATTTGTGTTTGTGAGCTAACAGAGCAGCTTGAGTTGAGCCAACCGAAAATTTCTCGACACTTAGCCTTACTAAGAACTCATGGCGTATTACTGGATGAAAGAAAAGGACAGTGGGTTTATTACAGCTTAAATCCTGATTTACCTATATGGGCTTTAGATATTTTAAAGGTGATAGAAAATGACGAGATTGAGACAAGGGTAAAACAACAAGATCAGCCTTCTATCACTACAACGTGCTGTGATTAATCTTTCTAGATTTTTGTCTTAAAAATTCGGATTTTCTTAGCATAAATGTATTAGTCATTTGTGTGTATTGAGCAAAATTAATCAATTCTTTCTTCGAGTAAAACATGACCAAACAAGGGCTTTCCTTTTTAGATCGAAACCTGACGCTGTGGATTTTTATTGCAATGGCTTTAGGTTTAGCTATTGGAGTTTTCTTTCCTCAGGCATCTGTGTCTTTAAATAAGTTAAGTGTAGATAACGTTAATATTCCAATTGCGATTGGTTTGATCTTAATGATGTATCCGCCATTGGCAAAAGTGGACTATGCAGCTTTGCCGGAAGTATTTAAAGATAAAAAGACCTTAACTTTATCATTGGTACAAAATTGGATTATTGCTCCAGTTTTAATGTTTATTCTTGCAATTGTTTTTTTGCATAACTATCCAGAGTATATGACAGGTCTTATTTTAATTGGCTTAGCACGTTGTATTGCAATGGTATTGGTCTGGAATGGCTTAGCGTGCGGTGATAACCAATATGTTGCAGCTTTGGTTGCCTTTAACAGTATTTTCCAAATCTTATTCTTTAGTAGCTACGCATGGCTTTTCTTAACCTTTTTACCACCGTATTTTGGTGTGGCAGGGCAAGTGATTGATGTCAATTTCTGGACCATTACCCATGCTGTTTTAGTGTATTTGGGTATTCCATTTTTAATGGGATTCATAACTCGTTTGATTTTAGTTAAATTAAAAGGCTTGGAGTGGTATCAAACCAAATTTTTACCAAAAATTAGTCCATTAAGTTTAATCGCATTACTTTTTACCATTGTGGCGATGTTTAGTCTAAAAGGTGGAGATGTAGTGAGTTTACCTTTAGATGTATTACGTATTGCGATTCCACTGACGATTTACTTTGTCGTAATGTTCTTTATCAGTTTCTTTATGAGTAAACGGATGGGGAATAACTACCCACGTACCACTGCTATTTCATTTACCGCAGCGGGAAACAACTTTGAGTTGGCTTTAGCCGTAGCCATTGCAACTTTTGGTTTGGCATCACCAGTTGCTTTTACTACAGTGATCGGGCCATTGGTTGAAGTACCAGTGTTGATCTCACTGGTTTCGGTTTCGCTTTGGTTAAAGAAAAAGTATTACTCTTAAAAAATCGCAAAATTTATTTGAACTATTTTCTAAAGATCGCTAAAAAAGTGCCTTTATATAGGCACTTTTTATTGTCTGGCTTTTAAACTTAGGTCATTGTCGGTAAAAGTTTTTGCATGAGTTCAATGAAGTTTGAAACTTTAGCTGAGTTTTTATTTTCTCTAGTAATCAAGTAAATAGGCGCATTTAGTTTTATCGAATCATCAAACTCGCGATAGACGATTTCATGGTCCCAAAAGTTATGCATTGATGCGGGTACAATACTAATTCCAATACCAGCAGCCACTAAATTGAGCGTCGCAGTAGGGCGCGGAGCTTCTTGAATAATGCGTGGACTAAATCCTGCTTGATAGCAGCTATATAAAATATTGTCATATAAGCCTTGCCCTGAAGAGCGACGGTATAAAACAAAATTTTCCTCTGACAAGTTACTTAAACTAATTTTTTTCTTCTGTGTAAGCGGATGACCGATAGGTAGGGCCACCACCATGGGTTCATCTAATATATGAAGATGCTTCAAACCAATATCTCGGCTAATCGGCGCTCTTAAAAAAGCAATATCAAGTTTTTCTGAAATTAACCAGTCCAGTTGCTTTTGACTACCTGCTTCTTCAAGTTTAGTTTGTACAGCAGGGTACATTTCCCGATACGAACGTAATACAAGTGAAATGAGCGGATGTAAACCTGCGGAACTTGTAAAACCAATATTAAGCTGTCCAGTTTTACCTTGGCTAACGTCTTGGACCAATTTGGTAATATGACGAGCATGCTCTAATAAAAGTTGTGCTTCTTTAAATAGTGCTAAACCTGCTTCTGTCGGTTCAATCCCGCGCGGTTGACGAATAAGTAACTGTGTACCGAGTTCTTCTTCAAGTTTTTTGAGTAAACGCGTTAGAGGCGGCTGTTGGATAAACAATCGGTTTGCTGCATGCGTAATGTTTCTTTCTTCAACCACTACAACAAAGGCATGAAGCTTATGTAAATCGAGCATAGAAATACCTTTAGGGTATGGTTAACGAAAATAAAAGCATTTGTAGATATACCACAAAAGTATCATTCTATCTTGGTCAGATAAAGTGAAAAGTAACGAAAATGAACCATGTTGAGATTGCCGTGCAGAAGGAGAGTGTACCTACCTGCACAGAGTTATTTTTAGGTTTTTTAACATTAGGTTTAATGGGATTTGGTGGTGTTTTGCCTTTAGCCCGCAAAGTTATTGTAGAGCAAAGGCAATGGCTAAGTCCTGAAAAGTTCACCGAGTTACTTGGTTTGTGCCAATTTTTACCGGGCGGCAATATTATTAATTTATCTGTTGCGATTGGTATGGAGTTTCGCGGTGTCCGTGGAGCAGTGAGCTCACTTATTGGTTTGATTCTTGCACCTACCGTAATTGTTGTACTTTTACATTATGTTTATGAACAGTTCCAAGATAACTTGATGGTTAAGCATCTTTTCGAAGGTTTAGGGGCAGCAGCAGCTGGGCTTTTGGTTGCAACTGGATTGAAAATGATTAAGCCTTTATTACGTAATCCAATAGCGATGTGTGTTGTCGTAGCTGCAATTGTCAGTATTGCTTTTCTAAAAGTTCCCTTACTTTTGACTATGTTGATTTTATTGGCACTTTATTCATCTATTATTTGGAGACGTGTGTAATGGGCGCAGTTCTACTTGCTTTAGCGATCATTTTTACTCAGTTGTCTCTCATTGCATTTGGTGGCGGGAATACAATTTTACCTGAAATGCAACGCCAAGTAGTCGACATTCATCATTGGATGACGGCACAAGAATTTAGTGCATTGTTTGCTATGGCTCAAGCAGCTCCTGGGCCAAACATGATGATTGTACCGTTGGTAGGGTGGCACGTAGCGGGATTGTCAGGTTTACTTGTAGCTTCTACCGCTAAATTTTTACCGTCATCTCTTATTACTGTATTTGTAATGAGAGGCTGGTCTAAGTTCAAAGACAAAAAATGGCGCCGTGTTTTACAGCTTGCTTTACAACCTGTTACTGTGGGGACTGTGCTTGCCAGTGCTTGGATTATTTCTGAGGCGGCAGCAATAAATACTTTACTTATCATTATGGTAGTCATTGCGACTTTATTATCTTTAATTAAAAAAGTTCATCCCTTGCATGTTTTGATTGCTGGGGCTGTATTTGGTGTCGTGTTGCTCTAGTTGACCAGTTTGCCGATCTGCGCTGGGATAAGTTCAGGTTGGCTTTTTTTGATTTGAAGTAAGTAATAATAAAATCTAAAAAACCGATCAAATACATAAAAACATACTGTTTTACCTATTCATTGTTTTCACGTACTATGCATCTATTGAAAGAATTTGGATGCATTGGAGTAAAAACAGATGTTAGATCAAAACATTAAAACTCAATTAAAAGCTTACCTAGAACGTTTAGAAAGTCCAATCGAATTAGTTGCTGCTTTGGATGAATCAGATAAAGCTGCCCAAATTAAAGAATTAGTAACTGAAATCGCTGAGCTTTCTGACAAGGTAACAGCCCGTTTTGACGGTAACAATACACGTCGTCCAAGCTTTGGTGTGGCTAAAGCAGGTGAACAGCCTCGTGTGTTCTTTGCAGGCTTACCAATGGGACATGAGTTTACATCTTTGATCTTGGCTCTGTTACAAGTGTCTGGCTATGCACCTAAAGTGTCAAATGAAGTGCTTAACCAGATTAAAGATTTAAACCTCAAAGCTAACTTTGATGTATTCGTATCACTTAGCTGTCATAACTGTCCGGACGTGGTACAGGCGCTTAACCTGATTGCCATTTATAACCCGAACACTACGGCAACCATGATTGATGGTGCTTTCTTCCAAGACGAAGTGGAACAACGCAAAATCATGGCTGTGCCAATGGTATTCCAGGACAATGAACACATTGGTCAAGGTCGTATGACGCTTGAAGAGATCGTGGCAAAGCTTGACACCAACTCGGCGGAAAAAGATGCAGCAGCACTTAATGCCAAAGATGCGTTTGATGTATTGGTGATTGGCGGTGGACCTGCAGGTGCAACAGCAGCCATCTATGCAGCACGTAAAGGTATTAACACCGGTATTGTAGCTGAACGCTTTGGTGGTCAGGTCATGGATACCATGGACATTGAAAACTTCACTTCTGTGCAAAAGACTCAAGGTCCTAAGTTTGCAGCCGAGATGGAAGCACACGTTCGTGAATACGATGTTGATATCATGAACCTGCAACGTGTCAGCAAAATCACTGGTGCAAACCAAACAGCAAATGGTCTGGTTGAAGTTGAACTTGAAAACGGTGCAAAACTTGAATCGAAAACTGTGATCCTTTCTACAGGTGCACGTTGGAGAGAAATGAATGTACCGGGTGAAGCTGAATACCGTACCCGTGGTGTAGCGTACTGCCCACACTGTGATGGTCCATTGTTCAAAGGTAAACGTGTTGCAGTGATTGGTGGTGGTAACTCAGGTGTGGAAGCGGCAATTGACCTTGCAGGTATTGTTGAGCATGTAACTCTGGTTGAGTTTGATACTAAACTTCGTGCAGACCAAGTCTTGCAAAACAAGTTAAACAGCTTGCCAAACACCACAGTAATTATGAATGCGTTAAGCACCGAAGTATTGGGTGATGGTTCACAAGTAACCGGTCTTAAATATAAAGACCGTGCGACTGATGAAGAGCATGTGGTCGAGCTTGCAGGAATCTTTGTACAGATTGGTTTATTACCAAACACTGACTTCTTGGGGACTGTTCTAAATTTTGTGTAAGTACTTAATTTTCATTTATCCTTCAGAGGATAATTACAAAAGGTACTTCACATGGATGAAGCAACAATCAAAAGTATGGCTGCCGAATTGGCTAAAGGTCTAAAAACACCAGAAGACTTAAACCAAATGACAGCAGTCTTTAAAAAATTCATGATTGAAACTGCACTCAATACTGAACTTTCAGACCATCTCGGTTATGAAAAGCATCAGCCCAAGAAAGGCTCAAATAGCCGTAATGGGTTTAGTTCTAAAACCATTACAACTCAAGATGGACAACTGGCTTTAGATATTCCCCGTGATCGAGAAGGTTCATTTGAGCCACAAATTATCAAAAAGCACCAAACACGCATCACCAGTATGGATGACCAAATCCTCTCACTGTATGCAAAAGGAATGACTAATAGGGAAATTGTAGCCTTCTTCAAAGAAATGTACGATGCCGATGTGTCAGCATCTCTCATCAGCAAAGTTACCGATGCTGTGATTGAGCAAGTGACTGAGTGGCAAAATAGAGCCTTAGATAGCCTTTATCCTGTTGTCTATCTTGACTGTATTGTTGTCAAAGTCCGTCAGCACTCCAATGTGATTAACAAGTCCGTATACCTTGCTTTAGGCATCAATATGGATGGGCAAAAAGAATTACTGGGTATGTGGATTGCTCAGACAGAAGGTGCCAAATTCTGGCTGTCAGTCATGACAGAGCTAAAAAATCGAGGAGTACAGGACATTCTTGTTGCCTGTGTAGATGGATTAAAAGGCTTCCCTGACGCGATAGCCTCTGTTTACCCTCATACTGATATTCAACTGTGTATCGTGCATGTTGTACGCAATAGCCTGAGATTTGTAAGCTGGAAAGACTACAAAGCTGTTACGTCGGGTCTGAAAGCGATTTATCAGGCAAGTACAGAGGAAAATGCTTTAAAATCCCTAGACATCTTCTGTGATCAATGGAATCACCAGTATCCCAAAATTGGAGAATCCTGGCGGGCCAATTGGGAAAATATCCGAACGATCTTTAGCTATCCAGCCGAAATACGTCATGCAATTTATACAACAAATGCGATTGAGTCGTTGAATAGCGTAATACGCCATTCAACGAAGAAAAGGAAAATCTTTTCATCTGATGACTCAGTAAAGAAGGTCATTTACTTAGCAACATCAAATGCTGCGAAGAAATGGACGATGCCAATTCAAAATTGGCGTTTAGCAATGAATTGGTTTACGATTCAGTTCGATGATCGATTAAAAGATCATTTATAAAAAATGGAACTTACACAAAATAATTTACAGGCTCACTTCTTGAAAGAAAGTGAAGTTGAGTTAACTAATCGTGGCGAGATTATTGTCAACGACCGCAATGAAACCAATGTGAAAGGTGTATTCGCTGCAGGTGACTGTACAACTGTACCTTACAAACAAATCATTATTGCTACAGGTGAAGGCGCTAAAGCATCACTCTCTGCGTTTGATTACATCATCCGTTCTGGGCAATAAAATCTAACCTAAAACAAAAGAGCCAAAGGATCACCTTTGGCTCTTTTTTATTTTTTATGGTTTATACAAACCATGTTCAACTAAATGCTCTCGTAAAATACGGCGTAGCTCTAGTACAGCTTGAGGTGTTAACTGAATAGAGTGTCCACCCGGAAGTACTTTCTCAGACTTTGCACCATCTAAGTGAGCGCTCTTATAAGGAACAATACCATCGGTAATGACATTTGGATCATCGCTTTTAGTAATGTTACCCATAATTGAATGGAAGACTAAGCCTTGGTGTGGATTAATATTTTCAGTGAGTTCCATAAACTTAGATTGATGGCTTAAGTCACTTGGTCCATTTTGAATCAGACCATTATCAATGTTATTCAAGAAATCTTTAACATCTAGGTTTTCAGTGGTTAGTGATGTCGCTACAGCAGATAAAAAAGCTCCCGGCAAACGAATAATTTTACGAGCAGCTAAAGTAAACCATCGATCTGCATAATCTGTACCTCTGTGAGGTGATGCTAAGAAAATTGCGCGATCAAAGTTAGCAATTGAATGCATTTGCAATCGTTCAGTCACCATAGGATGTTTTTTGAAGCGGTTCTGTTGACGTACAGTCATTAGCTTCAAAGCTGGTTGAGTAATATCACCATCACTGACCAGTAAACGGCTAATAATACCTCCCATACTATGTCCCACAAGCACGGCATCATGTGCAGCAGGGTCACTTGGGTTTAACGAACCGAACGCTTGTTTTAATAGTGCATAAATTTGGAATCGACTTTCTAAGATTGGCATATTGGTCGAGTAGAAAACTTGCCAAACCTGATAGTTATCTCTTAAAACTGTATCGCCCATCACATCGTTAGTAAGAGCAATCCATGCCTCGGGGCTACTTGCCAAACCATGTACCAACACAATAATTTTTTTGTTTGGATTATAAGGTTCGAGCATATATAGATGCGGCATGGTTAAATGCTGATCACGATCAATCAGGCTTAAATAAGCGGCTACACCTAAGTTATTTTCAGCTAACCATAAACCATAAGGAGCCGAGAAGTTGGCAGCTAAAGGGTATTGCTTACCAGCGACATTAATATTATCTGTTCGATAAGGATCATAAACCCGAATTACAAATTCTGGATCATTAATAATTTCTTCAACAGTTTTGGCTTTTTTAGGTTCGGCAACAATAGTTGCTGCTAAATAACGTGCATGGTGAATATTCGGATTCACACCATTTTTATAGCTGTAATTGAGGGGATCTAAAATGTATTCATTAATATCTTCTTTTTCTGAACTTGGGAAAACAGCCACAAATTCGGAACCGAAACCATCACGACGGTTGATTGTTCTTAAACCAGAGAAATTTAAGTTATAACTTGAAATTAATTTTTCTAACTTTTGACCAGTTAACTGTCTATGAAACTCAAAGTCAATTGAGTAGACACTCTTACCAATATGGATTTGTGGTTCTACCACATTTTTTTTAGGGTATCTTAGATCATAAATACTCACCATTTTAGCAATGGCTTGATTATAAAAGTCCCGTATTTGAACTTGCCTATTATCAAAAATACGATCGGTCGGCTGACGTTTTGTTGAAAATAAGTAGGCATAACTATAACGAATGCTCTTATCGAGTAAGCTCAATTGTTGGTCTAAGCAATCGTCATATTTGTTCTGAATTGCTTTTTGTTCATCAGAGGCTTTGTGCTTAGTGAACCGACTAATTTTACACTCGGAAGAATCTGATAAAGCCATCGCTTTTGCCAGATACATTTCACTCGCGGCAGATAAAAGCTGTTCATCTAAAATTTGTGGAAGATTTTTAAGCTGATTAACACAGGTATCAGGGGAATCTGTACAAGTTTTGGCTTCTTGTCCTGACATAGACAAAACGTTAAGACTTGCTTCACTCAATTTATCTTGGGTAAGAATACTATTACGTTCGTTTGCAATAGTGACGTTGAGGGCCTGTTGCTTAACATTTACCACCTGACATCCACTCAGAATTGAACCGAGGAGTATGACCGTGAAGAGCGCTGAGTTTCTTTTTCTAACAAACATTATGGTCAAATATGTGGATCAGTAATATGCAGATCATACAAATTTTAAAGTATTTTTCAATTGATCAAATATAAAAAAGGGCTGTCAAATCAGCCCTTTTTAGTAAGTTTATACTCTTATTTTTTTGCTGGTGCAGTTGGAGTAGCTGGTGCCATAGCAGGGTTTGTTAAAACTTGCCATACATTCCAACGACCTTGTTTTTCAATTTCTTGAATCAAACGATCTGCAACTTCAGCTTCGTCAGGATATTTAACCTTGTAGTTTTTTAAGGTCTGAATCGCGTTTTTCTTTTGTTCCATTGCAATATAGTTGTTTGCAGCAGCTAAATATGCTTCTTGAACATCACCTTTAATGGCTTTGTCTAAGTATGGAATAGCTTCACGTTGACCACCACCTTCAGACAAACCAAAACCAAACCAGAAATTAGTTTCTGGATCATCTGGGCTAATTTTTAAAAGTCTTTGTGCATATTCTAAAGATCTAGTGGTATGGGCAGTACCTAAATCAAGGTTACGAGCAAGTACACTTGCTTTAAATGCTCGAATTAAAATATCAAATGAAGCATTTGGATTAGCGGCTAAAGTATCTAAACGCTGAGTTACTTCTTTGAGTTTGCTCTCAAAACCTTTACGTTCTTGGCGATCAGAAAAGCGAGGCGGGTAGTGACGAGCTTTACCTTCAACAAGCTGTAAGAAGTCATCAATTTCAGTCACGTCAATTTCATTATCGCCAGCTAAAACTGCATACTTCATCGAACGTTGTGAATTATTGATGGTAGGTACAATCAGTTTATTTGTATCTAATGTAAGCGATTTAGTTGGATCGTCCTGACGAGTGACTACCATTTTAGTTACAGGCTGTGCTGCGGCATCTTTTAAAGCAACTTCAAAGGCAGGTGGAGCATCATAATTAAATGGATTTAACGCATAAAATGGAGGAGTAAGCTCTGGTTCCTTGAAAACAAAAGGTTCGATTTTTTGTTCTTTTACAGGTGCCATTGTACACGCTGTTAAACTAGAAGTTGCAAGGATTAAATACGCCAATGGCTTAAAATTCATAGGATCTTCCGTTCATTTTAGTAAAGTCAGATTTGGTACAGCTAAGTCTAGGAAAAGCTAAACCCACATGCAAGGGTAAGCGTGTTACATTATGAATCAAGAATATTACGTTTTTGATGTCTTGTTTTGTGCACCGCATTCACGACGAACTTCTTCAAGAATTTTTAGCTCTTCATCACTAAAAGGCTGTTCATCTTGGCTTTCTTTTTTGAAAGTGGGGTCAAGTTCGGATAAGCGTTGGCACAAATTATTCATACGCGTTTCATTGTGCTGAATACGGTCAAGTAAAACTCGCATTCCTTCTAAAATTGGGTCAGATTGATCAGCAGTAGTCGCATACGGAGCAAAACCAATACTCTGCGCATAATCACGGCGGCGCTCTTCATCTTTATCTTTAGTTTTGTCGGCATCTTTATAAATATAGCGAGCAGGGTTTCCAACTGCTGTTACACCAGCGGGTACCGCTTTTGTCACCACTGCATTTGAACCGACTTTAGCACCTTTACCAACTGTAAACGGTCCTAATATTTTCGCACCGGCACCTACAACTACACCATCTTCTAAAGTTGGGTGACGCTTACCTTTATTCCAAGTCGTACCACCTAAGGTAACACCGTGGTATAGCGTTACATCGTCACCAATTTCAGCAGTTTCACCAATCACAACACCCATACCATGATCGATAAAGAAGCGTTTGCCGATTTTAGCACCGGGATGAATTTCAATACCGGTTGCAAAACGGCTAAATGACGAAACAAAACGGGCAGTACCTTTGCAATCTTTTTTCCACAATTCGTGTGCAAGTCTATGCAAAAGTAAAGCGTGTATACCTGGGTAAGTGGTAAGTACTTCGAGTGTATTTCGTGCAGCAGGATCTCGCGCGAATACAGCCTGTATATCTTCTTTAAGCTGTTTAAGCATTGGATTGATCCTCCTTGTCCGATGATGCTTTTTTCCATTTGCCGCTTGTGAGGGCTTGAACACGACTAAAAATACCGCGAAGTAAATGATATTCCATACGATCTAATTGTATACGACCAAATAAACGACGCAAGCGTAAAGGTAATAAACGTGGATTTTCTGGATCTAAAAATTCAATTTCAGTGAGCATTTTTTCCAAATGAGGATAGAACTCTTCCATTTGCTGCTGAGTGACTAAAGGCTCATCCCACTGCATGCTTTGACCTTGAGCAAGTGGCATTTGCCCATCATCAGAAACTGATTCTTTTTGCTCTAATACCGACATGCGAAGTTCATAACATACGACTTGAATCGCTTGAGCAACGTTAAGTACACCATAGTCTGAGTTTACAGGAATAGTAAGGTGATAGTTTGCTAATGCCAACTCTTCATTGGTTAAACCGCGGTCTTCACGTCCAAAAACGATCGCAATCTGTTGACCTTGTGAAGCTGCCTTAATTGCTTCTTTTGAAGCAGGGCGCACGTCAAGCAAAGGCCATGGAATAGTACGACTTCGCGCACTCGTTCCAAAAACTAAATGACAGTCTTTAATGGCGTCTTCGAGTGTTTCAACAATTTCAACTTGTTCTAATAAATCTTGTGCACCAGCAGCAAGCGCCTGAATATCTGGATGTGGATAGGTTTTTGGTGAAACCAGAACTAACTTACTCAAGCCCATTGTTTTCATTGCGCGTAAAGCACTGCCAATATTAGCTGGTAAAGTGGTATTGACCATGACAATACGCACTTGTGCTAATTGTTTTGACACGGCGGTGTCGTCAAACAAACTCATAAGATTTCCAGAAATTACGAATATTGAGAAACTTCGCTTTGGTATGAATCCAACGCATCATCAATAGTCATGTCCACAGGAGGTGAGGCAACAGGTTGTGGACGAACAGGTTCTGCTGCTTTAGCTGCCTTAGATTTTACCTGATATTCAATATGAATATTATCTTTACCAAAGTAATCTCTTAGTTTGGCAAGTAGTTCATCTAAAGGTGCGACTTTCCACTGCGGCCCAAGCTGAAGCTCAGCCTGAGCATAGGATTGGTCAATCTGTAAATGTATTGCAATATGCTGATGCATATCAACATTACAATAAGGCAATAAGATATTTTGTAGATCTTTTGCCAAACTTGGTTGCATTAAATCATTAGTTAATTTGATTTGAATACTATTGGCACGTTTTTGTCTGATTTCATTTAAGCTAAATGCTTTGTTCAGACGTCCCATTGGACGATCAAAGCCTTCACGCTCATAAATCTCGCCTTCAAAGACAACTACACGCTCAACTTGAATAATATCTTTAAAGCGCTGGAAACGTTCGTGGTTACAGCTGACTTCAATACGTGCCGTTCCGTCATCAAGTACGATAACAACACGGTTCGGGAAATTCGCTACGTCAAGGACGAGTCCTGCATAAACTGTCGTTACACCGCGGCGAGTTGCGGTAATTTCATTAAGTTTTGCAGGAATAAAGGCTTTGAGTTCTTGGCGGTACACATCAATTGGGTGACCCGTTAAATACAAACCAAGTGTATCTTTTTCGCCTTTAAGACGAACCTCATCACTCCATGGCTTAACAGGTTTAGCTGGTTTACGTTGAACTTCTTCAACTTCACCAAATAAATCCATAATACCGCTTTCACGGTTACTACGTGCCTGTTCAGCTGCTTGTACGGCTTCAGGCAATTGAGCCATTAAACTTGAACGTTCAATACCTAAACAATCAAGCGCACCAGCACGGATAAGTGCTTCTAAAGTTCGTTTATTGATTTTTTTCAAATCAATACGGTGGCAGAAGTCGAATAGGTCAGTATAAGGCCCTTGTTGACGACGTGAGTCAATAACAGACTGCATTGCCTGTTCACCAACACCTTTAATTGCACCTAAACCATAAACGATGGTTTTATCATCACTGGCATGGAAATGATAAGTTGACATGTTAACTGACGGAGGTAAGACCTCAAGTCCGTTATTTCGACAGTCATCAATCAAAAATACGACACTGTCAGTGTTCTGCATTTCCGATGACATTACCGCTGCCATAAATTCGGCAGGATAATGAGCTTTTAACCATGCTGTATGGTATGCAACAAGGGCATAAGCAGCTGCGTGAGATTTGTTGAAACCATAGCCTGCGAACTTTTCCATATAGTCAAAGATATGGTTGGCTGTGCTTTCGTCAATGCCTTTTTGTCCAGCACCTTCAAGGAAGATTTGGCGTTGTTTCACCATTTCTTCAGGTTTCTTTTTACCCATTGCACGGCGAAGTAAGTCAGCGCCACCGAGTGTATAACCCGCACAAATCTGTGCAGTTTGCATTACCTGTTCTTGGTAAACCATAATCCCGTAGGTTGGCTCTAATACGCCTTCCAGCAATGGATGAAGATATTCAAAATCTCCACCATGCATACGGTGAATAAAGTCAGGAATCAGGTCCATCGGGCCCGGACGATACAAAGACACGAACGCAATAATTTCTTCGAATTTACTTGGACGTGCTTCTTTAAGCATTCGCTTCATACCGACGGATTCAAACTGGAATACCGCGGTTGTATTTGCATCGGCAAAGACAGAGTAAGCTTTAGGGTCGTCAAGAGGGACGTGTGAAATGTTTAAAGGGTCATTGCCACGGTTTTTATTAATATTTTGAATTGCATCTTCAATAACCGTTAAGTTACGTAAGCCCAAGAAGTCGAATTTTACGAGACCTGCAGCTTCTACGTCATCTTTATCGTATTGAGCTACACGGTTCGTACCGTCTGCATCACAAAGTACTGCAGAGAAGTCAGTAATTTTACCTGGCGCAATAACAACACCACCGGCATGTTTACCTGTATTTCGAGTAATACCTTCTAATTTTAATGCCATTTCCCAAATTTCACTGGCATCATCATTATCTGGATTTGAAGGGTTGGTAACGATATCTTTAAGCTGAGGTTCCATCTCAATAGCGGTTGCTAAATCTACACCGAGTGGTTTAGTTGGAACCATTTTTGAAATACGGTCAGCTAGACCATAAGACTTACCTAAGACACGGGCAACGTCACGAATCGCACCTTTTGCAGCCATGGTACCGAAAGTTGCAATCTGAGAAACTGCTTCACGCCCATAAGTACGTGATACGTAGTCAATAACACGGTCACGTCCTGCGATACAGAAATCGACGTCAAAGTCGGGCATCGATACACGTTCTGGGTTTAAGAAACGTTCAAAGAGCAAGTCATAACGAAGAGGGTCAAGGTCGGTAATTTTTAAGCTATAGGCAACCAATGAGCCAGCACCAGAACCACGGCCTGGCCCTACAGGGACACCGTTATTTTTTGCCCATTGAATGAAGTCCATGACGATGAGGAAGTAGCCAGGGAATCCCATTTTAAGAATGATTCCAACTTCATAATCAATTCGCTCATCATAAGGCTTACGAATTTCAGGCCAGTCTTCACCACGTTTTTCAACTGGGTAAAGATAGTTTAAACGCTCTTCCAAACCTTCTTTTGATAAGTGCTCAAAATAGGTATCGATGGTAAAACCATCAGGAATTGGGTACTCAGGTAAGAAGTAAGTGCCGAGTTTTAAGCTGACATTACAGCGTTTAGCAATATGATAGGTGTTTTCAATAGCACTCGGGATATCTGAAAACAGCTCAATCATTTCATCTGAAGTTTTGAAATGCTGTTCAGGACTATACAAACGTGGACGTCGGTCATCTGCTAAAACATAACCATCTGCAATACATACACGTGCTTCATGTGCTTCGAAATCTTCTTTTTCAACAAAGTGCACATCGTTGTGGGCAACTACCCCAATATTATATTTAGCTGCTAACTTGGCAGCTTCTTGAATAAAATCTTCTTCACCGGCACGATCAGTACGTGTTAAAGCAAGATAAACTCGATTGCCAAACTTTTCGATCCATTCTTCAAGTAAGGGTTCTGCTTTTTGCGGATTAGATGAGCAAAGCATTTGCCCAACATCACTATGTTGGCCAAGTAAAACAATAATATCTTGATGCTGCTCTAGAACCCATTCTTTTTGTACACAAGGAATACTGAGTTGCTGACCTTCAATAAAGCCACGCGAAACAATTTCAGTCAGTCCTTTCCATCCGATATCGCTCATTGCAAGCAAAGTTGCACGATGCTGGGCATCATTAAGACGGATTGTGCTACCCAAAATAGGCTTAATACCTTTCTTGAGGCAAGAGTTATAAAACTTTACAGCAGCATGAAGGTTAGATAAGTCGGTAAGTGCCAGCGCAGGCATTTCATCCTTTACAGCAGCCTTGACCAAGTCGGGTATGCGAACAATCGACTCTGTAATCGAAAATTCTGTGTAAATACCGAGATGAACAAACTGCATAAACCAATCCTTAATGCGACCGAAGCATAGTTTAACACGCAAAGTTCAAACGAAATGCTTAATATTTTGGCAACTGTTATGGATTTTAGTATTTAAACAGAATGTTGAGAACACGAAAGTAGAGGATTGATCAAAGATGTTGCGTCTTTTGAAGCAGGAGAAAAGAACCAGCCCAAACTGATTCGGGCTGGTTGAAAAATTTAGTACTGCCAGAACATGCGTTGAATTTCTTTAGCATCATTCGTCTTAGTAAGAGCTAAAGCTGCAAGAAGACGTGCTTTTTGTGGGTTTAAGTCATGAGCAGCTACCCAACCATATTTATCGTCAGGTTGTTCAGCATTACGTAATACGAAACCTTGTGGTACACGTGATGAACGGATAATTTGAATACCGTCTTTATCATGAAGTTTTTGTAAAGTTGGAACAATATAGTTCGCAACAGAACCGTTACCTGTACCTGCATGGATAATCGCTTTAGCGCCAGCTTTTGCATATGCTTCATAAGCGTCAGGAAGCATAGAGTCTGAACCGTAAACGATTTGTACAAGTGGAAGTGCATCACCTTTAATATTTTCAATATTAAATTCTGAAGCATTTGTAAAACGTTTAACAGACTGTCTGAACCAGTATGGTTTACCTTCAACTAATGTACCTAAAGCACCCCATTGGCTAACAAAAGCATTTGTATGAATGTTAATGCCTTTAGTTACATCACGTGCAGCAAAAATAGAGTCGTTCATGAGAACCATTACGCCTTTATTTTTTGCTTCATCAGAAGCTGCTAAAGCAACTGCGCTATAAAGGTTAAGTGGTCCATCTGCTGAAAGTGCAGTTGAAGGACGCATAGAACCAACAACAACAATCGGCTTGTCAGTGTGAACAACAAGATTTAAGAAAAACGCTGTTTCTTCTAAAGTATCTGTACCGTGAGTAATTACCACACCATTAACAGATGGCTTTTTAACAAGGTCGTTTACTTGACGAGCAATTTGTAATAATTCCTTGTCAGTAATACTTTCAGAAGCAACCTGTAATGCTTGAATACCACTCACATTTGCCAATCTTTGATTTGTGGCACTGCATTGATTAAAGCATCAACTGGAACTTTTGCTGCTGTGTAAGTTGCACTATTTGCTGAGCTTGCACCAGCACCAGCGATTGTACCGCCAGTAGCAACGACAACAACGTTGTTTTTTGCGTAAAGAGGGAGAGAGCAGGCCAATAAGCCCATAGCTAAACCGAAAGATTTAACAGTTTTAGTCAACATCGAAAATATCCTTATGAAGTGACGAAGTAGAAGTTTGCTGAATACGCCTGCTTTTCCTAAGCAAAATACATACCATGTAAAACATATTCACAACTTATTTGAATAAGAAGCATCCCTGAATATCATTTTGTTTCAACAACAATCATTTAGTCATTGCTCTTATTCAGCGCTAATAAATATCATGAAAAAAATAAAAAATCTATTAAGTTTTTCTAATTTATCTCTCTTTTTTCACTTTTTTATATAAAGATTACAAATGACTTTTTTATTATTATAAAAATAAAAAATAATAGGTGGTTTTAAAGTTTTATTTACCAGATGATAATTTTATATTGTTGATTTTTAATGTTATAGTTAAAATTATAAATAATATTAAAATTCATATAGTTAAACTCAATAATAATTTCAGTTATTTAATATAAATAATAAACAATAAATTGAATTAAAAAGTAAGCATTTGATCTATATTTTTAAAAATATAAATTTTGATTGTTTGGTTTTTATTCTTTTTTTAAGGTTTAAAATTAAGAAATTTAATAGGAACTAAAACCTATTATTGAGTTCATTATTTAATATAAAAATGTCGGTAAATTTTTATTGTTTAATTTTAGAATAAAAAAAGAGCAATTTTATTGGTCATATAAAATTGCTCTTTAGTTGGGAGAGTGGGAGAAAAGAGAAACTTAAGCGATCGTTTGTTCTTGTGTTGTTTTAATTAATACAGGTTCTGGCGACTCTTCAATATCAGCAACTTTGTCACCTTCAAGTTTTGCCACAACTGCGGTAGCAATACTATTACCAACCACATTTGTAGCGGTGCGGCCCATATCTAAGAATTGGTCAATTCCAAGCAATAACAAAATGCCAGCTTCAGGCAAATGGAACATCGTGAGTGTCGCTGAAATTACAACAATAGAAGCTCTCGAAACACCTGCAATACCTTTACTTGTTACCATAAGAGTTAACAAAATTAAGATTTGCTGGGTAAAGCTCAAATCAATGTGGTAAGCCTGAGCAATAAAGAGTACCGCAAAGGTGGTATACATCATTGAACCATCAAGATTAAATGAATAACCTAAAGGTAAAACGAAGCTCGTCACTTTTTTAGGCACACCGAACTTATTTAGGGCGTCCATAACTTTAGGATAAGCTGATTCACTAGAAGCTGTAGCAAAAGCAAGGGTTACAGGCTCACGAATTAACTTGCCTAAACGGAAGATATCTTTTTTCAGTACGATTGCACCCACCGAGAATAAAACAACCCAGAGTAATAAAAGCCCAAAGTAGAATTCTGCAATTAAAATTCCGTAGTCAACAATTAATCCTAAACCTTGTACTGTAATTGCAGAAGCAATCGCTGCAAAAACTGCTATAGGTGCAAATTTCATGACGTAATCAGTAATACGGAACATAATTTTACTGAGTTCATCTGTTAGACGAATAATAACGGAGTCTTTTTCTTTACCCTGATTGACATATGCGAGTGCTGAACCAAAGAAAATAGCAAAAACAAGCACTTGTAAAATATCATTGTTCGCCATGGCTTCTGCAATACTGCGTGGAAAAACATGGCTTAAAAATGACTGTAGTGTAAAGCCAGTAGTCGCTGGGAGAGAGGCGCTACTGAGTTCTTGAGCTGTTGGTAATACTAAATTTAATGCCGCGCCAGGTTGAAAAAAATTGACTAAACCCATACCGATTGCAAGCGATACAAATGACGCAGTAATAAACCAAGTCATTGACTTAAGCGTGATACTACCAATAGAAGTTGATTTACCCATAGATACAATGCCAGACACAATTGTGGCAAATACCAGTGGTGCAATAATCATTTTGATGAGACGTAAAAAGATATCTGTGACGATATTGAAATAAGAAGCGATTTGCTTCAGTTGCTCACCTTCATTAAAGAAGTGGTGACAGATCCAACCTGTCAATACTCCTAATAAAATAGCAACCACAATATACTTGAGCAATTTCTTTTGCTTCATATGAACCTCTATCCTTTGGGTTCAATCATCTTTTAGATGGGCTAGAGATGATTGAAAAGCTTTCCTTGTAAGTTCAGTTCGGTCCGTTAACTGATTTCATCTTCCTAAATCTGCATCAGTGTTAACCGAATCGAATATGGTGATGTTGTTATGGAAAGGGATTGTTGCTCGATTTTGAAGCAGTGTGAAATGCAAAAAAATATCAACTCATGCATTTTTTGCATAATAGCGAGAAGAGAAATACAGGAAAAATATAAGAATTTAATCGAATGGTAAAAAATATTATTTTCTTTTTAAGAAAAGACTAGAATGAATTTGTTTTATAAAAAACATATTTGAATCAACATACTAAGTTGTTTTTCAAGTATGCTTAAAATGAAGTGGTTAAGTTTTTAACTACCTGCATAAATGGTATAAAAATAAAAAAGGCATCTAATTGAGATGCCTTTTTTAATTATGCATTTTTTAACGGCGATTTGCTAAGAAACGACCTAAGCGACCAATTGCTTCGCGTAATTCATTTTCTGCAGGTAAGAAAACAACCCGGAAATGATCTGGTGTTGGCCAGTTAAATCCCGTTCCTTGTACCAAAAGTACTTTTTCGGCACGAAGTAAATCTAACATTAGCTTTTCGTCGTCTTCGATTGGGTAAATGTTAGGATCAAGTCGTGGGAAACAATACATTGCACCTTCTGGTTTTACACAGCTTACCCCAGGAATTTCATTTAACATTTCCCATGCGATATTGCGCTGTTCATATAGACGACCACCCGGGCGGATTAAGTCATTAATGGATTGATAGCCGCCAAGCGCAGTTTGAATTGCATATTGAGCTTGTACGTTTGCGCATAAACGCATAGAAGCTAACATATCTAAGCCTTCAATATAGTCTGCCGCACGACTTCTATCGCCTGTGATTGCCATCCAACCTGAGCGGAAACCAGCAATACGATAAGCTTTTGATAAACCATTGAACGAAATACATAACTGATCGCCAGCTAAAGAGGCAACCGAAACGTGCTCAATTCCGTCATAAACAATTTTGTCGTAAATTTCGTCAGCAAATAAAATCAAATCGTATTTCTTGGCAAGAGCCACAATTTGTTCAAGCACGTGGCGTGGATATACCGAGCCAGTTGGGTTGTTCGGGTTAATAATCACAATACCACGGGTATTTGAAGTAATTTTACTTTCAATATCGGCAATATCTGGATACCAACTATTTTCTTCATCACATTTATAGTGAATAGCAGTACCACCCGAAAGATTAACGGCTGCTGTCCAAAGCGGATAGTCCGGCATTGGAATTAGCATTTCATCGCCATCATCAAGTAGACCTTGCATAGCCATTACAATAAGTTCAGACACGCCGTTACCGATATACACGTCATTAACGTGCATATTTAAGATACCTTTTTGTTGGTAGTACTGGCAGATCGCTTTACGTGCAGGGAAGATACCTTTTGAGTCAACATAGCCAATTGCATTTGGTAGGTTTAAAGCAACGTCATTAATAATTTCTTGTGGTGCTTCAAAACCAAATGGAGCAGGGTTGCCGATATTTAGCTTAATGATTTTATGTCCTTGCTCTTCCATTTCATTGGCGGCTCGTAATACAGGTCCGCGAATGTCATAGCAAACATGCTCAAGCTTCGATGATTTCTTAATTTCCCGAGAAGTTGGCATGGATTGGAGAGTAGCAGTATTTTTAGACATAGCTGGGTTCACTTTTGCATATCGGTATAAATAACTTTTAAATGTTTTAACCGTTACCAAATTTAGATCATGTTGATCTTTTAGTAATTCAACAATTTTTTCATGGGTAAAACCCGATTGCTGATACTCTTTGATAACTGGTAATAGTTGCTGGAAAAGCACACTTTTTTTCTGAGACATGTTTTGTCCTATACAACCGTGCCAAACAAGAATAGCACCATCTTTGCTTCCTTGAAAGAAAATAAAGCATAAATATGCTTACTTTTGTTTTTGTAATTTGCTTACTTTTTGCTTTCTATTGCTTAGATGATTAAATTCCAACAAATTTTACGTTCAGAGACTAGTGTTTTTTTGATGAATGGCGTAAATATAAAATACGATTATCAATTTATGTTTACATCAGAATAAAAGGTGCATGTCATGGGAAAAGTTAATAAAACAGACCGGGAATGGCAAAGAGAGTTATCACCAGAAGAATATCGGATAACACGACAAAAGGGCACTGAACCAGCTTTTACGGGGCAATACTGGAATACTAAGCAGCACGGTACTTATGTTTGTCGTTGTTGTGGCGCGGAATTGTTCTCGTCAGATGCAAAATACGATAGCGGTTGCGGTTGGCCAAGCTTCTTTCGCCCAGTAAATGGAACTGTTATTGATGAACATGAAGATTTAACACATGGTATGGTCAGAACTGAAATTGTTTGTCATGATTGCGAAGCCCATCTTGGGCATGTTTTTGAAGATGGACCACAGCCGACAGGTTTACGCTACTGTGTGAACTCGGCATCATTACAACTTAAAACACAAGAAAAAAATGACGAGGAAACTTATCCATGAGTAACATTTATCAGTTTGAAGCTGAATTGTTAGAAGGTGATATTAAGCAATTTGCTGATTACAAAGGTAAAGTTTTATTAATTGTAAATACTGCCAGTAAATGTGGTTTTACTCCACAGTTTGCGGGCCTCGAAAAACTTTATGAAAAATATAAAGATCAAGGTTTGGAAGTTTTAGGTTTTCCCTGCAACCAGTTTGGTGGGCAAGATCCAGGAAATAATAAAGAAATCGGGGCTTTCTGCCAGCGAAATTATGGGGTGAAATTCCCTATGTTTGCCAAAGTCGATGTGAAAGGGCCTGAAGCTCATGTGATTTTTAGATATTTAACACGTGAAGCAAAAGGAATTTTGGGAAGTAGTAGTATTAAATGGAACTTTACCAAGTTTTTGGTTGGCAAAGATGGTTCAGTTTTAAATCGTTATGCACCTACAACTAAACCAGAGGCATTGGAAGCCGATATTGAAAAAGCATTAGCGGGCTAATCGATTCAATGAACGCTATTCCTCAACCTTTCGAGTTTTGGCAAGATCGGCGAATGCCATATGTTGAAACTCGAAGGTCGTGTTTTAGCCGAACATGTTATAAGTCTCATAGCCATCCAACATTTTCAATTGGTGCTGTAGACGAAGGGAATAGTATTTTTAAAAGTTCTTTTAGCACTGCGCAAGAGATCTCCGCGGGTACTTTAGTTATTGTACCCGCCCATATTGAGCATTCTTGTAATCCTAAGCCAAATATGGCTTGGAGTTACCAAATGTTGCATTTAGATCTGACTTGGTTAAGCCAGTTATATTCAGAGTTTCAACAGCAAGGTTTTGATTTGCATCTGCCACAGCATAAGCCGATCATTATAAAAGATGAAACTTTATACAAAGCTTTTACTGAAATGAATAAGACACTTTTTGATACGCAAAAGCTAATTCTTGAAAAGGAACAGGCGCTTTTTGATTGTCTTATAGATTTATTATTGCCTCATTTTATTTTAGAAGAAATACAAAAACCGCAGTACTTATATAGAGATTTTCTAGATTTAATTAATGTAATTACCTCTTCTGAGGATTTTATTTCTTTAGAGGTACTTGCCCAGCAGATTGGTCTGAGCCGTTATGCGATCATACGGTTATTTAAAGCAAATGTCGGTCTAACACCCCATGCTTTTCAAATAAATTTAAAAATTAACCAAGCTCGAGAACTCCTTAAACAGGGAATTTCACTCGCAGAGCTGGCCGTCAACTTAGGTTTTAGTGATCAAAGCCATTTTCATAAAGCTTTCAAAGCGCATACAGGGGTAACTCCTCGGCAGTTCCAGCTCGCAGCCGCGCAATAATTTACAAGAAATTGTTTAGCTCTATTTCTAAGATTTTCCAGACTGTTTTATAGATGAAGCCGTTATGGAAGTTTTTTTAGTTATTGCATTTACTCATTTTTTGGCACTGTTATCACCGGGTCCGGATTTCTTTTTAATTCTCACTAGTCTTTTGCAAAAAGGGCGCCGTTATACCTATGGTGTTGTTTTGGGCATTACTTTCGGAAATGCTTTAATTTTAGCTGCATGTTTATTTGGTTTTATGCTGCTTGGAGATTTGAGCAGTAGCATTCTTACATTATTGAAATGGCTTGGTGCAGCGTATTTAGTTTATTTGAGTGTTCTTTGCTTTAAGGCAGCCAGATCTAGTGTTTTATCTTTTTCACCTGAAGACAATAATTTAAGTGATCAAGCCAACCTTAAGAAAAACAAAATTAAAAGTTTAATGTTAGGTGTGCAGTCTAGTCTTCTAAATCCTAAAAATATTATGTTTTATAGTAGTTTGATGCTGCTTATACAATATAAGTTTAGCTTAATTCAAAAACTGCTCATGAGTGTATGGATGGTTGGAGTTGTTCTTGGTTGGAATATTCTGCTGATTGGATTACTTGCTCAGGGGCGGGTTTTAGACAAAATTAAGCGCTCTGCGACAGGTTTATACTATTGTTCTAGTATTGCTTTTATTATTTTTGCTGTGCTTTTGATTACATATAAATAGCTTTATAGCCTAGTTGTACAACCTGAGTAAAGGCTGTACAACTAAGTAAGAAGAAGCTTACAGAATCGCTTTTAAACGTTTAACCACTTCTTCACATTGTGCCAAGTCTGCCACTAAAGCCATACGTACATGGTTGGCTCCTGGGTTACCTTGTTCAGTGTCACGAGATAAATAACGACCCGGTAAAACTTTAATGTGTGCTTTTTCCATGAGCATCTTGGCAAAAGTTTCATCATTATCAACTTTTAGCCAATAGTAAAAACCAGCATCAGGTTTTTGTAATGGAAGCAAATGGCCTAGTTCAGATTGGAATAAGTCAAATTTTGCACGATATTGCTTACGGTTTTCTTCAACATGATTTTCATCATTCCATGCAGCAATTGAAGCAAGCTGATGTTGTACGGGCATTGCTGCACCGTGATAGGTTCGGTATTGCAAATATGGTTTTAACAAATCAGCATCACCAGCTACAAAACCTGAACGCATGCCCGGTAAATTTGAGCGTTTTGAAAGTGAATGGAAGACGATACAGTTTTTGTAGTCATCACGGCCAAGTTCAGCACAAACTTCTAATAAACCTGTAGGGGCTTGGTCAAACCAAAGTTCTGAATAGCATTCATCAGAAGCAATAACAAAATTATATTGATCAGATAGGGCAATCAGCTTTTTAAATTGCTCTTTAGAAAGTACAGTACCTGTTGGGTTGCCCGGTGTACATACAAAAAGAAGCGCTGTCTTTTCCCAAACCTCTGCTGGTACTGCGTCAAAGTCACCTAAATAACCATTTTCTTCTGTGCAATTAATAAAGTATGGCTTAGCACCTGCGAGTAAAGCAGCACCTTCATAAATTTGATAAAACGGATTTGGCATCACCACATAGGGTGCATCTTCACGGTTAATCAAAGCTTGAACAAAAGAGAAAATACCTTCACGTGTACCAGATACAGGCAAAATATGGTTTTCAGCACTAATACTATTAAGTTTAAAGCGCTTAGTTAACCACTCTGCAATACTTTGGCGAAGCTCAGGTAAGCCTTTGCTGTTTGGATAAGTGGATAGATGATTAAAGTTATCAATAATAGCCTGTTTAACAAACTCTGGTGCTGGATGCTTAGGTTCACCAATTGATAGTGGAATCAAGGGAAGGTTAGCAGGAGTAGTATCCTTAAAAAGTTGGTTTAACTTTTCAAATGGATACGGATGTAATAACGACAAGCTAGAGTTCATTAAACAGTTACCAAGTAGTTGAGTTTCAGTGCTGACAAATTTGATTAGATGCTTCATCTAATGCAGCTTTCAGTTTTTCCGAGAAGAGTTTGACCTCTTCGTTATTCAGCGGTTTTCCATCTTTTTTGGTGACAAAGAAAATATCTTCGGCACGTTCACCTAAAGTTGCGATTCGGGCTGAATGGATGTCTAAACCTTGCATCATAAATAAACCACCTACACGTGCAAGTAGGCCAGGATGGTCAAGTGTTGAAATTTCGACCATGTTTTGCTGTAGAGCTTCATTCAATGTAACGTCGACTGTATTTTCAATATCGAAGTGACGTAATTGACGTGGAATACGGCGTTGCATTAGCCCAGGGTATTGGTCTGGTTGGCTAAGTGCCTTCACTAATGCATTTTTAACAGTTTCTTCGCGTTCTGGGTCGGTAAGTAATGTACCGAAACGATCGAGTACAACATAAGTGTCTAAGCTAAATGCTGTACTTGCCGTGATAATTTTTGCGTCCTGAACGTCTAGGTTCATTCGGTCTAAAACAGCAACGGTTGTGGCAAAGAGATTAGGTTGATCGCGTGTATAAATAAAGATTTGCACAGCATCCTGAGCTGCTTTACGGTGGGCACGCAAGAGGACTAATGGCTCCGGATTATCACCATGTTTTAAAATTGCTTGTGTGTGCCATGCAATTTCGTCTGCTGACTCTTTAATGAAGTATTCATCACCAAGTTCTTGCCATACTTTTTCGACATCAGCTAATGCAAAGTTATTTACCAGTAATTCACTTGCTGCAAACTTAGTGTCTTCAATCAGCATTTGATAGTCAACAGGACGACCTAAACCAGTACGGATTACATCACGGGCATGGGTATAAAGCTGACGCATAAGTGATGCGCGCCATGTATTCCAGAGTTTTGGATTTGTCGCATTAATATCGGCAACCGTCAAAGTATAGAGATAATCAAGATGCTCCATATCACCAAGTTTTTCAGCGAAATCTTTAACAACATCCGGATCGGAAATATCTTTTTTCTGAGCTGTCAAAGACATGAGTAAATGATTTTGAATGAGCCATGCGATTAATTTGCATTCACGCTCTGTAAAGCCATGTGCACGTCCAAACTCAATCGCGTCTTCTGCACCAAGTTCGCTGTGGTCACCACCACGGCCTTTTGCAATGTCATGGAATAATGCAGCAATAAAGACAATATCTTGACGGGCAAGACGTTGGAAAACTGAGCTTACCACAGGGAACTCTTTGGCAAATTCAGGTTCTCTAAAACGATTTAAATTACGTAGTAGTAATAAGGTGTGAGCATCGACCGTATAGATATGGAATAGGTCATATTGCATAAGACCCATAATTTGCCCAAAAGCAGGAATATAGTTTCCTAAAACACCATAACGTTTCATCGCAACTAAGGTATCGTATAGACGATACGGTGAGCGAATAATCGACATAAACAGTGCTTGGTTTTCTGGGTTATTACGGTAACTTTGGTTAATTCTTTTTGCTGCAAGAATAAGTAAGCGCAAAGTTCGAGCACGAATACCTTCGATATCTGGTCGATTCGCTAAAATATAGAACAACTCTAAAATCGCACTTGGATGTTCTGCAAATATTTTATGATGCTGTACGGCAAGTTTATTATCGACAATCTTAAAGTGATCGTTAACAACTTCAATTTTGCGTTCATAGTTGGGGAGTCGAGGAGTAATGACAGACTCACTAAAATACGCCAGCAACATTTCATTCAGTGTTGAAACCTGTTGTGCCGTACGATAGTAGCGTTTCATGAATTGCTCAACGCCATAATTTACAGGTTGGCCTTCTTGGCGCACATATCCAAATTTAGCGGCAATTTCCCTTTGGTGATCGAAAAGCAAACGGTTTTCATCACGTTTGGCTAAACGGTGTAAGTGGTGACGGATTTCCCAAAGAAAACTTTCTGCTTCTTCTAAAACACCCAATTCAAATTCTGAAATAAAGCCTAAATGTACTAAGTCATAAATACGGTTTACACGGAAGTGGCGTTTAGCAATCCAACCAATCTGGTTAATATCACGAATACCACCTGGTGCATTTTTAATGTCAGGTTCTAAATTACTTTCAGTATTGTTGTGTTGGTGGTAACGCTTGGCTTGTTCTGCCATTTTTGCGTCATAAAAGGTTTTATCTGTCCATGTTTGTGAAACAATGCGGCGAGGCCATCTTGCAAGTTGAGTATTACCTGTTATTAAACGCGCTTCAATTAAAGTGGTTGCAACCGTTAAATCGGTAGCGGCTTGTTCAACACAGCTTTGAATGGTACGAACGCTAATGCCGGGTTTAAAGTTTCCAACGTCCCATAATGAAGAAATAAAAGTAGAGATGCGTTTTCCATTTTCTTCGTTAATTTCATGTTCCGATAGGATCATGATATCGACGTCGGAATAGGGCAGCATTTCACGGCGCCCATAACCACCTACAGCAAAAAGACCCAATTCAGTCTGATCAAGTTCAGCATGTTTCCATAAAAAGATCAGTGCTTCATCAACTAAATCTGAACGAGCTTTAATAATTTCACGAATAGATTGCCCATTTTCATATGAATCTTGCAACTGTTTTTCTACATCCGTTCGCCACTGATTAATGGCTTTAATATCATGATGACTTGAGACATAGTTCAACAATGGCGATGTATTGATCATGAAAATGGGTCTACCAATAAGTAAAAATTAAGAGTTTGTTTGAACGCTTACTTGATCAGCGGTTTCTTTCGCTAAAGTACGGGCAATATCAGTATTTTCAGCACGAGCCGTTGCGACACCCATACGGCGACGCTTGAAACCTTCAGGTTTGCCAAATAAACGTAAGTCAGTATCTGGGTGAGCTAAGGCTACATTCAGATTGCTATAACTTAAATTATTAGCATCGACTCCAGCATAAATTACGGCACTTGCGGCCACACTGTGACGTGCTGTATTTACAGGTAAACCTAAAATGGCGCGTGCATGTAATTCAAATTCACTTTGATACTGAGACGCTAAAGTTACAAGTCCTGTGTCGTGTGGACGAGGAGAAACTTCACTGAACCAAACTTTATCACCCTTGATAAACAGTTCTACACCAAAAATACCACAGCCACCAAGTGCTGTTGTCACTTTATTTGCAATACGTTTTGCTTCTTCAAGTGCAGCAGGTGTCATTGGTTGAGGTTGCCAGCTTTCTACATAGTCGCCTGCATCTTGGCGGTGACCAATTGGGTCACAGTAGTGAGTTTCAATTTCACCGGTTTCAGGGTTTTTAGCACGAACAGTAAGTAAGGTAATTTCAAAATCAAAATCAATTTGAGATTCAATAATGACAGTGCCTTGGTTAACACGACCACCTTGCATTGCATATTCCCAAGCCGCGTCGACTTCATCGAAACTTTTTACGCGAGACTGACCTTTACCTGAAGATGACATGACTGGTTTTACAAAGTTCGGATAACCAATATCATCACAAGCTGCGCGGAAACTTTCTAAAGAGTCAGCAAAACGATAAGCAGAAGTAGGTAAACCAAGCTCTTCAGCAGCAAGTCGGCGAATACCTTCACGGTTCATGGTGAGGTTTACAGCTTTAGCAGAAGGAATGACAGTTGCTGTTTGGTTAGCTTCAATCTCAAGCAAAACTTCTGTCGCAATCGCTTCAATTTCTGGAACAATTAAATTCGGTTTAACTTTTTCAATGAGCTGTTTTAATTGAGTAGGGTCAGCCATGTTTAACACATAAGAAAAATGTGCAACTTGCATAGCTGGTGCGTGATCATAACGGTCGGCTGCATGTACTTCTACACCAAGGCGTTGTAGGGAAATTACAACTTCTTTGCCAAGCTCTCCTGAACCTAACAATAAAACTTTAAATGCAGAAGATTGAAGTGGGGTACCGAGTGTCACGCTCATGCGAATCATCCTGACAAAATTATTTTTTTAAGCATAGCAGAACTTATGGTGGAGTTAAGCCTTATAACGCATAAAAAGATGAATTTTGTCAGACAATGAGGTAAGTCGTTTTTAAACGTTAACTTGATAATTTAAATGTAATTCATCTGCGTTTTGACCACGGATACCCCAATTTTCTTTAGGGGTTTCGAAAATTGTGATTTCAATGTCTTGAGGATTAATTCGGCAATACTGTTGAATATTACGAAATAAGGTTTGGATTAATCTTTTCTTGGCTTCGGTGCTTCGGCCAGTAAACATTGAAAGTTCAATAATAACGTAGCGCTGGCTTCGATCTGAAGGATAGATAAAGTTTTCTGGTTTAAGGCTAATAAACCTTTGAAATCTTTTCTCGATTGGGTATTTCAACTCTTCAATGAGCGCTTGATGAATCGCATGAGAAAGCATTTCTCGATATTGCATGATCGTTTGTTCATTTGCATAAATTTTAACTTGTGACATTTTTATCTCTAATCGCTAGATGGTGTTATCTTTTAATAAATTTCAAAAATGAGTTTTTCATGCTAGAAGTCATTATTTTTAATCACTTCTAGCATTTATATATTATATAATGTTGATAAGTTTATCTATTTATAAAGGTAAATAAGTGTAGATCAAGCCATAAACGAGTGCAGCAGTTAACGTCGCAGGAACAATTTTCTTAAATTTAAAATAAAGACCTGCTAAAACCAGAAAGCCGATGAGCATTGCTAAACTTTTATCTGGATTTTTAAGAAGTGGGGGCAGGGTGGCAACCACAAGCATTGCACTAATTGCAGATATACCAATACTTCCTAAAGCAATTTTTATCCAGACAGCCCCACGTTTTTGATGAGTAACTTGTAGTTTCTGTATAACAAAAAATGGTCCGAAGCGGGAAGCAAAATTAGCAATACCAACAATAATGCCGACCAAAATAATTTCTAAGTTCATATTAGGCTTCAACCTCATCAAACTGTTTCAGCACATAATGTTTAAATAGACCCGCTAAAATGCCTGAAAAAATACCAATAAAAATAGCAGCAGATAAGTTAATCCAATAACAGGCCAAGGCTGAAACGATTAAGGATACACCGACGACTAAAGTATGTTTACGTTCAAAAGCCGCGAGTAAAAAACTTAAAAATAAAGCAGGTAATAAGAAATCTAAAGCTGCTTGTAAAAACTTTGGAAGATGAGCGACTTGATCTGCAAATAGCCCACCTAACAATGAACCACTTGCCCAAGACATCCAGCTGAACAGACTTAAGCCTAACATCCAAGATTCAGACCATTGCTGCTTGCGCTGTGAAAGCTGAATCATTCCACTCGCAAAAACCTCATCTGTAAGGCCCCAAGCCCAAACAGCCGTCTTTTTTAAGTTCAGTTTATTTGGAATTAGGTTATATAGTGCTGGACCATAAAGTACATGGCGAATATCAAGTGCAATAACCGTTAGGGCAGTTAGCCAAATAGAGGAGCCGCTTGCTAAAAGAGCCACCACTAAAAATTGGCTAGCACCTGCATACATTGAACATGAAAGAAAAAATGCTTCCCATGGGCTAAAACCAAATTGAGATGCAGAAACGCCAAAGGCAAAAGAAACCGGTAAATAAGTAAGTACGATGGCTTGACTATCTTTGGCACCCTGCCAAAAAGTTGCTGTTTGAGCAGCCATCTGTTGTTGATTTGACACAAGACACCTTGGCAGTAAACCAATTATAATAACTTGAAAGATTGAGTATTGTAGCCGAATTTAATAGCATAGTGCCGAAATGTTTAATTCGGCAGTTTGATATGTTCAAGTCAAAAACTCGTTTAGTTTATATCGCCATCCTGAGTGCGAGCGTATTTATATTGCAAGGCTGTGATAATGGAAATCAGAGCACGGATAAAAAAGTTGAAATTAAACCAGCGCCGAAATTAACCAATGATGCAACGGCCTATGCAAACAAAGCATGGACACTCATTAATACCGTTGATCCTTTAGTCTATGGAAAACAGCTTAGTCAGATAAATGATAAAGTTCGTAAACCACTGCGTCAGCTCAGTACGGATTGGCGTATTAATGTGAAAATGACGGATTCGGTCACTGAAGGAAAATATGCGCTTTGCCGCAAAGCCTTAACCAGTTTAGATGTGTGGGCGAGAGAAACTGTGGAAAATGCAAATTCTGTTGCTCAAAAACAGGCTGATTATGAGCGTGATAAGCAGCAATGTAAGGACGCGATTGATAATCCTAATTTAGGAAATACATCTCCGAAATAAAGAGACTACATATAAAAAAGCGAGATTTTAAATCTCGCCTTTTTATATCCATAAATTAATCAATATTAATTATGGTTTTGTTGCGGTTTTAGCAGTGTTCGCAGTTTTTACAGCATCTTGTTTCATTTGATGAGTAGCTTGATTTGCTTCTTGTTTAGCGTGAGTTGCGCTAGTCATTGCAGCATGTTTCTGCTCATTCATATCTTTTTTAACATCTGTTTTTGTTTTTTCAGCTTCTTTTTTTGCTTTTTGAGCAGTAGTCTTGCCGCTTACAGCAACACATTTACCGCCTTTATGATGTGGTCCAGTTCCTCCTTGGAGTTGAGTTCCTTTTGGACATGCAAATGCCGAAACACTTAACATTGCCAATACGCCAGCTGTAAGAATTGTTGATAATTTTTTCATGTTAATCAGCGCCTTGTTGAGTATTATTGCTCAGTTTGAGTGTAAGATGAAAATTTCTGTTTTGGAATACTTATTTTGTGAAATAGAGTTTGAACAATGTTTTATTTTGCAGTGTTATCTGATTTTTTAATTTAATTTTAAGTTTTTATTATATAGCACCTTTAAGTATGCGATTTTGCAATTAAATTTAATTTTTCAATATCTAAAATCTCAATTTTTCTAAACGAAATTTTAATAATATTTTGTTTTTCTAAAAGGTTTAATTCATGATTAATGGTTTGTCTTGAGACGGTTAGCATATTAGCTAATTGGTCTTGAGAAATATGAATTTGTCTTTCTTGGACAATAAGATGATTGCCGTAACCCTCTAAAATAAATAAAAGACGTTGAGCAAGTCTTTGAGAAAGACTGCGTGTTTGTATGGCAATCTGTTCTAAAAAAACGTACCTGAGTTTTTGGCTGGTTAAGCGTGCAAAATAGTACCAATAATACGGATTATCTTTGAGTAAGTCATTTAATGGTTTTGCAGGAATATGTAGAACTGTACTTTTTTTCAAAGCAATCGCATCGTGCGAACGTGGTTCATGGTCAATTAAAGATATTTCACCGAACCACATAATCGGCTCAGCAATTGCAGAAAGTGCTTCATTACCATTTACATCGACATAACCCAAGCTAATTGAGCCTTCAAGGACGGTATAAATACCATCAAACTCATCTTGAGCGTGGAAAACGTAGCTATTTTTCTCAAAAGTAATTTGCTTGCCATATTCTAGAATAAACTTTTGGAATGTTTCCGGCAGCACACTAAACCATGTGTTTTCTTTTAATCGGTTAATATAAATAAGATCCAATATCAGCCCATCCATGAAAAAATTCATTACTTTGTCAAATAGCTGACAACTTTAAATTTTCCTTATTTGTACAGTATGGCTATAGTTAGGTGAATAGGGAATAACTTATGTCAAATCTGGAACAGAAACTGAGCCAATATGCGGCTTATCATTTAAATCATCAAAATATTTTGACGCACTTTGTTGGTATTCCGCTTATTGTATTTTCAATTTTATGTTTAACAGCAAGAGCTGGACTAGACATTTACAGTTTTAAACTCACTTTAGCCATAGTGTTGATTGCAATAAGCTCAATTTACTATTTATTTTTAGATAAAGTTTTTGGCTTAATCATGCTCATTATATTGGTGGCTGTGTATCCATTGGCGAGTCAAATTGCCGAGCTTTCTTTAGGACAATGGTTGGCTGCAAGTATTGGTTTCTTTGTAGTGGGATGGGTGTTTCAGTTTGTAGGTCATTATTTTGAAAAGAAAAAACCTGCTTTTGTTGATGATGTAATAGGACTTGCGATAGGTCCATTATTTGTATTGGCAGAATTTATATTTATGCTAGGTTTTAGAAAGCCTTTGCATGCGCGTATTCTACAAGAGGCCCGTAGTAAACGAGAGGCGATGGATTTAAGTCATTAAATATAAAAAAAGCCCCAATATATTGGGGCTTTTTTAGCTTTAACTTAAACGTTAAAACGGAAGTGCATAACATCGCCGTCTTGAACGACGTAAGTTTTACCTTCTAAACGCCATTTACCAGCTTCTTTAGCGCCGTTCTCACCGTTGTATTGTACGAAGTCATCGTATGCAACAACTTCAGCACGGATAAAGCCTTTTTCAAAGTCGGTATGAATCACACCAGCTGCTTGAGGAGCGGTTGCACCAACTTTTACTGTCCAAGCACGTACTTCTTGTACACCGGCAGTGAAATAAGTTTGTAAACCTAAAAGCGCATAACCTGCACGGATAACCACGTTTAAGCCAGGTTCTTCCATACCCATTGCTTCTAAGAACTCAGCACGATCTTCATCTTCTAATAATGAAATTTCAGCTTCAATCTGGTTGCAAAGAGGAACAACGATAGCGTTTTCTTCAGCCGCAAGTTTTTTAACTGCTTCTAAGTGTGGGTTGTTTTCAAAACCATCTTCTGCAACGTTTGCAATATACATAGTTGGTTTTAAAGTCATTAAACCAAAACCACGAACTAATTTACGCTCGTCATCAGACAAATCAGCTGCACGAGCTGGTTTACCTTCGTCAAGCAACGGTTGAATTTTTTCTAAAACTGCTTTAGTTGCTACAGCTTCTTTGTCACCGCCTTTAGCTACTTTAGTTAAGCGTAAAATTGCTTTAGCAACAGTTTCAAGGTCTGCAAGTGCAAGTTCAGTATTAATAGTTGCGATGTCGTCTAACGGATCAATTTTGCCATTTACGTGTATGACGTTTTCATCTTCGAAACAACGTACAACGTGAGCAATCGCATCAGTTTCACGAATGTTAGCAAGGAACTGGTTACCCAAACCTTCACCTTTTGAGGCACCAGCAACAAGACCTGCAATGTCCACAAATTCCATTGTGGTTGGCAAAATACGCTGTGGTTTAACAATCGCAGCAAGTTTGTCTAAACGTGGATCTGGTACAGGAACAATACCTGTGTTTGGTTCAATGGTACAGAAAGGGAAGTTTTCCGCTGCAATCGCTGCTTTCGTTAATGCATTGAAAAGGGTAGATTTCCCTACGTTTGGCAGACCAACAATACCGCAATTAAAACCCATGAAAACCACTCACAAATGTGTAAATTAAAAATTGTCGCTGATTTTACATGAAAGCCATGACAAAGTCATGGCTAGAGCAGGGGTGTATTACTTTTAAACTTTACGTTTATCAAGTTGCTGGGCTAATGCATCGCCAGTCGCTTGTACTAACATGACTAAAATAATGAGCACTAAAATTACAGCCAACATAATTTGCATATCAAAACGTTGATAACCGTATCGATAAGCAATGTCTCCTAAGCCACCCGCACCAATAGCACCAGCAATCGCAGATGAGTTAATCATGGTCACAATAGTCACTGTAAAGCCTGCCACAATACCCGGCAAAGCCTCTGGTAAAAGTACATGCCAAATAATTTGTTTACGGTTACAACCCATGGCTTGTGCTGCTTCAATTAAGCCTTGATCGACTTCACGTAAGCTGACTTCTGCAATACGCGCAAAAAATGGAATGGCGGCAATAGTTAGTGGAACCACCGCTGCCCATACGCCATAACTTGTGCCGACAATCCAGCGAGTAAGAGGAATAAGTGCAACCATTAAAATAAGAAAAGGTACAGAACGAGTAATGTTGATGACCCAACCCAAAGACTGATTAATCTTTTGCGACGGGTGAATGCCATGTTCAGAAGTACTGACTAAAACAACAGCAATAGGTAAGCCAATTAAAAAAGCAATAAATGCAGATGCACCTACCATGAGTAAGGTATCTACAGTTCCAGTAATTAATAAATCAATGAGCTGGTCTTGCATAGCCAAGTACCTCAAATTGTGCATTTGCTGTTAATGCATCTTGTTGTATAGATGAAAGATCAATTTCTACGTTAGGAATACCAACTAAAAGCGAGCCAATAATATGCCCTTGAATGGTATCCACCTGACTTTGATATAAATTGACTGGTGCTTTAAATCTAGCAAGGAGTTCTTGAATATCCGGAACCTGATGTGCTTCCGCCTCATATTTCAGTTTTAGGATTATATGCGTCGAATTTTCATCGGGTAGAGGGCTGATTTTAAAAGGCAGGGTAATTTGCTCAAGGTTTAACAGTTCTTGAGTAATTTGTTGTTCTGGTCGTGAAAATACCGACCAAACTTGTCCAGCCTCTACAATCTCACCTTGATCAATCACAACGACTTGATCACAAATTTCTCGAATGACCTGCATTTCGTGAGTAATTAATACAATGGTGAGGCCAAGTTCCTGATTAATCTTTTTAAGTAAAGCCAAAATAGTGGCAGTACTTTCAGGGTCGAGTGCTGATGTCGCCTCGTCACATAGTAAAATTTCAGGGTGGTGAACAAGTGCACGTGCAATACCAACACGTTGCTTTTGTCCGCCAGAAAGTTGTGATGGATAATAGTTAGATTTATCTGCAAGACCTACGAGTGCCAGAACTTCATTTACACGTTGGTCGATATCTGCTTTGTTGTAATTGGAAACTTTTAAGGGCAATGCCACATTTTCCCAGACCGTTTTTGCAGACATCAAATTGAAATGTTGAAAAATCATTCCAATGCGCTGGCGGGTTTGAATGAGTTCAGCATGACTCAATTCAGCAATATTTTGTTGATGAATATGAATGCTGCCAGTATTTACTTGTTCTAAGCCATTTAAAGTGCGGAGTAGGGAAGATTTTCCCGCACCACTTTTACCAATAATGCCTAAAATCTTACCTTGTGGGATATCAAGGTTAATCTCTTTTAACGCATGCAGTTTTTGACCTTGAGATTGGTAAAACTTATTTAAACCACGAATTTTGATATGAGGTAGAGAAAAATCAACTTGTGATCCAAAACTCACCATTGCCATTCTCCTTATTTCCAGCCTTGAAACCACAAACCTTTACCAAAGTCTTTATCCAGAATGTCTTGTGCTTGTTTTGAGTTCTGGAATGCTTTAACAAAGGTTGCAAGTTTTTGGTTTTTGTCTTGGTAATCGCGACGGGTCACAAACAAAATTGCATATTTTTTATCGATTGGATCTAAAAATAATGCGCTATGTGGGTCGGTTACCTTTGCCATTTTTAAGTAGTGGGGGAAGCCGAAAATTAAATCGACATCATTATATGCATGTGCAGTTTGAGGGCCTTCAACTTCAACAAAGCTCAGTTGTTTAGGATTTGCAATAATGTCTTGGGTTGTTGAGAGTTCATTATTTATGTCTTTAAGCTGAATTAAACCTGCACGGTGCAATAAAATTAAAGCACGAGCTAAATTGACTGGATCATTTGGAATAGCCACACGTGCTTTTGAAGGTAATTCTTCAAGTGATTTATATTTTTTTGAATATAAACCGACATGACTTCCTGAGCCCACACCAAATGCATGTAAGTCATAGCCCGTTTCTTTAACAGCATTACGTAGAAATACGCTTTGCTGGAAAAAGTTTGCATCAATATCACCGTTTTGTACGGCAACGTTTGGTGCCCGCCAATCAGAAAATTCAACAAGCTTGACATGAACGCCTTGCTTTTCTACTTCATTGGCAACGCTTTGTAATAGCTCAGCATAAGGCGGGCTAATGCCAATCGTTAAAACATCATCGGTTTGTTTATTTTTAATATAACGGTAACCGACGAGGCCCAGAACTACGATTAAAATCGTAATTCCGAGTAACCAAGGCTTATGCTGTTTGAACTGAATCGCCATAATCTTTCCGTTATTACTTCCAGCCAGGGAACCAAAGTTTTGGCCCAATTTCAGCGTCTAACACAGCTTTAACTTTTGGCGAGTTTTGATAGATCTCAACAAATTTCTTTAGTTTGTCGCCCTTATCTTGATAGTCATCACGCACTACAAACAAAATGGCATAACGCTTATTGGTATTGTCATCAAGTAAAAGCGCACTATTAGGGTCAGCTGTTTTTGCTAAGCGTAAGTAATGTGGATAGCCAAAAGCCAAGTCAACATCATCAATCGCACGGGCAGTCTGTGGCCCTTCAACCTCTACGAATTGCAAATTTTTAGGGTTTGAAACTACATCTTTAAGTGCAGATAAATGATTGTTTGAATCTTTAAGCGTAATTAATTTAGCTTGCTGTAAAAGTAGTAGTGCACGACCTTGATTCACTGGATCATTTGGAATGACTACACGTGCGTTTTGTGGCACTTCATCAAGGCTTTTATATTTCTTTGAATAAAGTCCTACATGTGACGCTGCACCTACTGCAAATGCCTTTAATTTAAAGCCTGTTTCTTTAATTGCATTGTCTAAGAAAGGTTGATGCTGGAAAAAGTTCGCATCAATATCCCCATGATTTAAGGTAATGTTTGGGGTATTCCAGTCAGAAAACTCAACCAGTTTTACATTTAAACCTTGTTTTTTTGCTTCATCGGCAGCAGCTTGTAAAGGTTTTGCAAATGGTGGACTAATGCCAATCACAAGTTCATTTGAGCCACTTTGACGATGTTTATTCCATAAGAATAAAGCAACAAAAAGGACTACAACGACTAAGCCTACGCCTAGCCATTTTTTAGAGGCTGTTTGAGCCATGTCTATCTCCAAATTTAAGCGGTTATTTCTTCAATTTTTGTTAGGTTTTTGCTGTTGTTATAGGGACTACATCGGAACGCTTGAACAGGGTGTTGTTCTGGTAATTGATCACCCCGATTAAAAATTTTGTTCCGTAGTGAACCCGTTTTATATGCAGTTTTATAGCGACCACGTTGCTGTAGTTCAGGAATAACCAAGCGAATAAAGTCGTGGTGAGACTCAGGCGCAACTGTACGTGTCAAATTAAAGCCATCAATATCAGTCTCATCTAAAAGATGAATTAAGTATTCAGCAACTTCTTCGCCACTACCCACGATAAGGGGATAACGGCCACCTAAAACATGTTGAGCTTTTAAGTCATTTTTTGTGATTTGCTGTTCTTTAAATTTTTCGGTAATCGAAACAATGCTGTTACTTTTTTGGTAAGGAATTGCTTCATCGTCAGCAAATTTACTTAAGTCAATGCCTGTTGAACTCGCATAATGTGCGAGGCCTGCTTCAGGACTTGCATATTGACGATATTCATTAAGTTTTTGTACGGCCAGATCATGTGTTTCGGCCACAACAACGGTTATACCGACAAAGACTTTAATGTCATCCGCTGAACGGCCTTGTTGTTCTGCAAGATCACGAATCTTTTTCACTTGTTCACGTATTTTTTCGGGTTTGTCGCCGCCAATAAATACACACTCAGCATGACGAGTCGCAAACTGCATGCCTTTTGGTGAAGCACCTGCTTGAAACAGTGTCGGGGTGCGTTGCACAGAAGGAGACACCTGAAACACACCTTCACTTTGGTAATATTTTCCGTGGTGGTGAATAGTGTGAACTTTAGATGGATCTGTAAAAACACGCTGTACTTTATCTTTTTTAACGGCGTCGTTTTCCCAAGATCCTTCCCAATATTTATAGCAGAGCTCTAAAAACTCTTCGGCTTGTTCATAGCGAGCATCGTGGTCTTTTAAACCTTTTTGACCAATTAACCGTTCGGCACTATCTAAATAACCTGTCACGATATTCCAGCCAATACGACCTTGAGTTAAATGGTCGAGACTCGCAAAGCGGCGTGCAAACTGATACGGATGCTCATAGCTCAAATTCACAGTGACACCAAAACTTAAGTTTTGTGTAACTGTTGCCATAGCTGAAATAAGTGTAGACGGGTCATGGCTCGGAAGCTGAATGGACTCTTTTAAAGTGAGATCTATACCATTTTGATAGACGTCATACACACCTGTAATGTCCGCAATAAACAAACCGTCAAATAAACCACTTTCTAAGGTTTTGGCTTGTTCTGTCCAGTAGCTCAATTCGTTAAAACGATGTGATTCATCACGTGGATGTGTCCATAAGCCATGATTGATATGACCAACACAGTTCATATCAAAGGCATTTAGTAGAATTTCTTTTGCTTTAAAGTCTGCCATTACAATGTCCCCCGACGAGGTGGTAGAACACCGTTAAGAACATAGTTCCCAATAAAGTAATATTTCCATCGTGCAGCATCATGTAAGGTATGTACTCGCGCATTACGCCAGAAACGGTCTAGGCCATCTTGAGACTGACTACCACGGCTACCAGCAAGTTCAATCAGCTTAGACGATGCTTTGAGTGCGATATCGGTACTATGAGCACGTACTTTTGCAACATCGATGGATGCTTTAGCAATGCTTTCAGGTGTGGTTTCAATTTTTGCAGCATCAATTGATTGAGCTGCCTGTTTTAATAGGACTTCACTAGCTCGTACATCTACCGCAATGCGTCCTAATTCATAAATCGTTAAAGGATCTTGGTTTGCAGTTTCTACATTTGAATCAATCCATGGGCGAGCTTGATGCACTCTTTGCAAACTTTCTTCAAAGGCTGCACGTGCAATGCCTACCTCAATAGATGCATGCATAATTTGGGCAAAAGGACCGACTAAGGTTGGTTGTAAAAATGCAGTATCAAAAGGAATGACATCATCTGCATCTACAAAAACCTGATCAAATTTAACCGTTCCGCTACCTGTGGTTTTCTGTCCAAAACCAGACCAGTCATCAACAAGTTTCAATCCTTGTGAACCACTTTTTACAAAGGCTAGATACTCTCGACCTGCATCATCTAAAACTAAGGTTGGAATACGGTGAGCAAATAAACTTCCTGTGCAGTAAAACGTTTCACCCTGAATGAGATATCCATTTTCATGCGGACGAATATTGGTTTGTTTATGGGTTGAAGTTTTGGTTTTAAACTCAGCAAGTGCATTACCAAAGCGAGTGCCATTTAGCACTTCGCCATATAAACGTTGTTTCTGAGCTTCTGTGCCCGTATTACGTAACACTTCTAATGCATAGAAATGGTTTTGTGGAATTTGTCCGATTGAACCATCGGCACCACTTAAAAGCGCAATTACTTTGGCAACGGTATGGCTTGAAACTTCCGCACCTCCATATTGCTTGGGTACTGTAATTGCCCAAAGTCCAGACTGGCTCAATGCATCAATTTCGGTATACGGTAAAATTCGTTTAGCGTCTCGCTCAACTGCGGTTTTTTTAAATTGTTCGGCAAATTGTTTGGCTACTTCTAAAGCTTCAGCATCATTTTGAATAATATGTGCTTGACCAGATACCGATGTTTGTTTGGTTTGAACTGATTGATATGAAGTCATGACAATTGCTCCTTAAATCCAGGCATGGCGGGCAGGGAAATGACCATTAAGGTAATAATTGCCAATGGCATGTAATTTCCAGCGAACAGGGTCGTGTAAGGTATGTACACGGGCATTTCGCCAATGTTGATCTAAATTGTGTTGGCTTAAGCTTGAACGGCTACCACCTAGCTCTAGTAGTTTTTCAGAGATTTGTAGAGCCGCATCATTGGCGTAGACTTTTGCTTCAGCAACCAAAATTGAAGCTTTAGCTACTTGTTCATCAGTCACATTTTCAAGTTGGTCAAGTTCATCTAAATATTCAGCAGCTTCATCAAGCAGTAAAATTGCTGCGTCGAGTAAAATATTTAACTTACCCATTTCTTGCAGTGTGTAATGTTCAAAGCTGGCTTTTTCAACATTTGCATCAATAATTGGGCGTGCTTTGTGTATAGTCGATAAAGTATCTTCAAAAGCAGCTTCCGCAATACCGACATCAATTGCCACTTGTAATAACTGCGAATACGCACCGCGATAGGTAGGAACTTGTGTTAATAAGCGTTCATCAAAAATAAGATCAGGATTAACTTCAACTTGATTTAATTTAACCGTACCACTCGCTGTAGTACGCTGACCAAACCCATTCCAGTCATTAATGACTTCAATGCCTTGAGCATCTCGGTTAACAATCACTAAAACAACATGACCTTCAGGATGAACCGCTTTAATTGCGAGCCAATGCGCAAAGCTTGTTCCTGTCGAATAAAACTTTTCGCCGTTTAAAATATATTTTCCATTTTCAATGGTAAGGGTAGTTTTTAGTGTTTTTGAGTCATGTGTATTACGCTCTGGACCACCGTTGGCAAGACGTTTACCAGCTAATATTTCTGAAAAGATAAATTGTTTTTGTTGTTCTGTACCCATGATTTCAATCAGGTTCAACAGGCTAATCTGATTTTGTGGAATTTGACCAACATTTGCATCGCCTTTACTTAAAATACGGAAAACTTGTGCCAGTGTTTTATTGGAAACAAATGCACCGCCATATTTTTTTGCAATGCGAATTCCACCTAAACCTTTTTGGCTAAAACTTTCAATTTGCTCATAAGGAAGTTGGCGTTGTTGATCACGTGTATTACGACCCTCTAAAGCAAAATCAGCCACTTGATAAGCAGCATTAATCGCTTGTTGATCATTTTGAATGACTTGGACGTATGCCGTCGTTTTAGATAGAGAATTAGACATAATGACACCTTGTATTGCTGTCATTACCTTACAAAAGAAATATTTTTCCACTAAACGAAGACTTATGCTCAGCTTATGAATAAAAATGCAAAGCACTTTTTTTGATTTTTAATAGATAAATAGAGATATAGAAACATATTAAAAATCAAAGAATTATAATTTTTATTTGCAAAATGAATTACTAAAGCCTTTTTAATATGAAAAAGAGCTATAAGTACGGTAAAAAAAGATATAAAAAATATAGACCTAACTGTCAGTGAAAAATGAGCACAATATCCATTGTTTTCATTAAAAATAGCTTCTAAAGTATCTATTTACCGAAGACGATTTTTGTACGAATAGTCAAATAAAAATAAACGTGGAGATTTTATGCGGGTTTTGTATCAGTTTCCTTTATCTCATTATTGTGAAAAAGCTCGCTGGTTGTTAGACCATAAAGAACTTGATTACGTTGCACATAATTTGATTCCTGGCTTTCATCGTGCTTTTGCACAACTCAAAACAGGGCAAAACTTATTGCCGATTTTGAAAGATGACCATCGCTGGATTGCTGAATCAACTAAAATTGCGCTTTATCTGGATGATACTTATCCAGAACATGCACTTTTACGCCGTGATGAGCAACTTAGGCAGCAAACACTTAAGATTGATAGTTTGGCAGATGAACTGGGTGTGCATGTACGTCGTTGGGCACTAGCGCATACTTTAGCCCATGGCGACCATGCTCTCGAGATTATGATGGGCGAACAAGGTTACTTGCGTCAGTTTGAAAAAATATCAAAACCTTTCCTCAAAACTTTAGTAAAAAAGAACTATAAGCTTGAAGGGGAAGTGGTGAGCCAGTCAAAAGAGCGTATGGATGAACTCATCAATGAACTGAATCAGTATCTTATTGAAAATCAAGGACGTTATATGGTTGGAGACCGATTAAGCCTCGCTGATATTTCAGTATGTTCTATGCTTGCACCTTTATTAGAAATAAAAGGTACGCCATGGGAACCCGAAGAGGATGAAGAGGTGTCTCCAGAGTGGAGCAATTATCAAAAAAGTTTACTTGATTTGCCACTTGGACAATATGTTTTAAGAATCTATCAAACTGAAAGAAATGCCCGCGTTGATTGGAGAGGCATTTAATCTATAGGTTTTATAAAAAGGCTCGAAATAAATCGGGCCTTTTTTTCATATTTCTAAAAGCATTTTAATTGTAAAAAATATTACTATCAATTTTATAAATGGATTTTATTAAAACATTTATAAATATTATTTTGATGATTTATCTTATTTTGAGAAAATTAATCCACGTTGTTCTAACTATTTAATAAGTTTGCTTTTTCTTTTTATTAAAAAATAATCTTTTTCTAAAAACTGTTTTTAGAAAAATTTAAGCGACTTTATTGTGCATATGTTTACATTGTAATCAATATTTGCCACATTTAAGTGTAAATAGATGAGCTTAATAATAGACAGAAGATTAAAACATAGATTAAAGTAGAAACATGTGAGCAGTTTTAAAGGTATTAATTCTGCGAAACAGATGAATAATAAGTGAAGCAAATGGATGGAGTCCTGCTTGGAAAAGTTGGCTCGATAATTGCAATTTAATAATAAATCGCTCTATTTCTCTACAAGAATGATTCTGTAGACAAATAGAGAGAATGATCATCAAGGAGTTCTTATGAAACGTTCTGCAACCTCTCTCATTGTTTCAACAATTATGCTTTGTACGGTTGGTGCTACTTCTCAAATTCAGGCAGCAGATACATTAGCTAAAATTAAAAGTACTGGAAAAATCGTTATTGGTCACCGAGAATCATCCGACCCGATTTCATACGTTGTTGGAGGTAAACCGGTAGGTTATGCAGTCGACATTTGTAACCAGTTCGCAAATGATATTAAAAAAGAATTGAAAATGCCTGGTTTAAAAGTTGAATACAAGGCAGTAACTTCATCAACACGTATTCCTGAGCTTTTAGCCGGCAATATTGATATGGAATGTGGTACAACTACAAACTCTAAACAACGTCAGCAGCAAGTTGGTTTTTCAACAAACTACTATGCAACAGAAGTGCGTATGGCTGTTAAAGCCAACTCTGGTATTAAGAGTCTAGCTGATTTAAATGGTAAAGCGGTCGTTACGACTCAAGGTACAACATCAGACAAGTACATTAAAATGAATGAAAAAGGTCAGTCACTTAATGTACAAAACATTTATGGTAAAGACCATTCTGACTCGTTTGCCATGATGGCATCTGGTCGTGCCGCAGCATTTGTTATGGATGACAATATCTTAGCTGGACTAATTGCTAAGTCATCTACACCAAAAGCGTTCGCAATTGTAGGGCCAGTACTTTCATCAGAACCTTATGGCATCATGATTGCAAAAGATGATCCAAAATTTAAAGCAATTGCCGACCGTACCGTAAATAATTTATGGAAAACTGGTCAAATGGACGCTTTATATAAGAAATGGTTCTTATCGCCAATCCCACCAAAAAATACTAATTTGAACATGCAACCAAGTTCATCTTACAAAAAACTTAAAGCTCACCCAACAGATGCAGGAATCTAACCAGATCCTTTTGTCCTAAATTTACTTGTGCAAGTGTAAAACCTCATTTGCACAAGTGGTCTATTTTCTAAGATATTCATTTAAGGGGCAAACATGTCAGTCGGCTCGCTAAACTGGACTATATTCTGTGCGGAGTCTAATGAATATGGTGTCGATAAAGCCGCATGGGCAGAATCAGTTTGTAAAGTCATTGGTAGCTCTAGCTACAATGCCTATTCTGAGGCGCCCACATGGTTACAAATGTTAGGTTCTGGTGTCTTTACTATGGTATGGACTGCCGTTGTAGCCTTTCTTATCGCATTTTTATTAGGTTCTCTCCTCGGGGTAATTCGTACTTTACCCAATAAACCGCTTGCTTTTATCGGCAACTGTTATGTCGAAATATTCCGTAATATTCCTTTAATTGTACAGTTATTCTTCTGGGCTTTTGTATTCCCGGAGTTCTTACCAGATAGTTTAAGTGCCGGAAGTGGGGACGTCGTAGCAGGTGGCTGGTGGAAAAATATTTTAAATCATCATCCTGCTGTTATTGGCGTTTTTGCTTTGGGTCTATATACCGCAGCACGTGTTTCTGAGCATGTAAGAGCGGGGATTAACACGGTTTCTCGTGGACAAAAATTTGCCGCTTCTGCAATGGGTTTTACAACAGCGCAAAGTTATCGTTATGTGATTTTACCAGTTGCATATCGTACGGTATGGCCAACCATTACTTCAGAAGCAATGAATGTCTTCAAGAACTCTGCTGTTCTATATGCATTAAGTGTTTTGAACTTCTTTGCTTACACCAAAACCATGCGAGAAGAAACTTCTCAGGACATTATCATTCTTATTCTGTCTACGCCGGTTTATTTAATCATTACCTACACCATTAAATTTGTGATGGCATGGATTGAAAAACGTATGGCTGTACCAGGTTTAGGTTCGGGAGGAAAATAATTATGGATTTTTCTCTACTACATAACCCTGATGTTATTGCTGCATTAAAAGAAGGTTTTATCTTCACGCTTACGGTAACGGTGCTTGCGATGATGGGGGGGATCCTGATTGGAACTCCATTAGCAATGATGCGTTTATCTAACAGCACCATTGCAAGTAACTTTGCAAAGTTCTATGTAGATCTATTTCGTGGTATTCCATTAATTCAGGTCATCTTTATTTTCTATTTTTTGTTACCAAAAATATTTGAGTTTCAATCAGATACTTATTGGGGGCCATTATTTTCGAGTGTTGTAACCTTTGCTATTTTTGAAGCTGCATTTTTCTCGGAAATTGTACGTTCTGGTATTCAGTCTATTTCAAAAGGTCAGGTCAATGCAGGCTACGCTTTAGGGTTTACCTATGGGCAATCTATGCGTTATGTAGTGTTACCGCAGGCCTTCCGTAATATGCTCCCAGTATTACTCACTCAAACTATTATTCTGTTTCAGGACGTGTCATTAGTTTATGTTATTAGTGCTCCGGACTTCTTAGGTCGTGCAGATACATTGGCTAATACATATGGCCCTGAAACGAAAGCAACATTCTACTTAATCGTCGCTGTGGTGTATTTCTGTAGCTCGTTTGTGCTATCGCAATTAGTCAAACGTTTACAGAAAAAAATTGCCATCATTCGCTAATTGGAGATTTTAAATGCCAATGATAGACATCCAACATATCTCTAAATGGTATGGTGATTTTCAGGTTTTAACAGATTGCACGACGAGTATTGAAAAAGGTGATGTCGTTGTTGTTTGTGGGCCATCTGGTTCAGGAAAATCAACGCTCATTAAAACTGTAAATGCTTTAGAACCATTTCAGCAAGGTGACATTATTGTTGACGGGGTTTCATTAAAAGATCCAAAAACTGATCTGGCGAAATTCCGTTCTCGTGTAGGAATGGTGTTCCAGCATTTTGAACTTTTTCCGCACATGACTGTTTTGGAAAATTTAACCATTGCTCAAGTGAAGGTGTTAAAACGTTCAGTTGCCGAAGCGCGTGAAAAGGGGCTTAAGTATTTAGAACGAGTTGGGTTACTTGCTCACAAAGATAAATTTCCAGGACAACTCTCTGGTGGTCAGCAGCAACGTGTTGCAATTGCTCGCGGTTTATCTATGGACCCAGTCTGTATGTTGTTTGATGAACCTACTTCGGCACTCGACCCTGAAATGGTAGGTGAAGTGCTTGAAGTTATGGTGCAACTTGCTCATGAAGGTATGACCATGATGTGTGTTACCCATGAAATGGGCTTTGCTAAACGCGTATCTAACCGTTTAATTTTCATGGATGAAGGTAAAATTCTTGAAGATTGTCCAACCAATGAATTTTTTGATAATTTAGAAGCTCGTCATGAGCGTGCTAAACTTTTCTTGCAGAAAATTCAGGCAATGCATTAAATACAACAATAAAAAAGAGCCTATAAAGGCTCTTTTTTATTTCTAAGTTTTTAGAAATTATATTTTGCTAATAAATTTATGCGTGAGTAATCGCCTTTATCATCTGCAAATGTTTTGCGCTGGCCATAGGTATATTCTGCACCTAAGTCAATATTCTTGACAGGGTTCCAGATTAGGTTTACCAGTGCATTATAAATTTCCTTGTTATAACTGGTATTAGTCAAATTACTATTTGCGTATGTGTTGTCATCTTTATATTGAACTCCGCCAATTGCGAAAGTAGAGCGTAATATTGGATTCCATTTACGTTGATAGCCGATCACTGCGCTATCAAATTCACCTAATTGGATGTCTTGAGCCGCCGTGTCATATGCATAGGCAGAGTTGCTATAAGACAAATATCGTCCATCACCTTTAACATGATAATAGTTGGCAACTACGCTATCTTGAGGGGTAATATCATATTTTCCACCTATGCCGACACCCCAACCAAATTTTTCTTCAGACGTACTATCCTTAGGTGCTACTCGGTTTTCATGAACAAGTCCATGAAGTTGTAATAAGCCTTTATTATCAGCAGTTTTAAAATCATATCGAGTGGTTAGAGCAGGGAAGCGGCTTCCACCCGCCACATTTCCTACTTTTTCAACATCACCACCTTCTAAAGCAAATAATATTTTTTGTTGTGCATCAATAGGCTGTGTATAACGAACTTGTACTGTACGCGTTGTTCCTGTACCAACTGCGCCAGTAAAGTCTAATGTTTCTGGGGATGTGTCCGTATTTACAAAGGGTGAAGTGGTTTGACCTGCTAACCATTTACCTAAAGACATATAGGCATGGCGTACACGGAAAGTTCCACTACCATTGTCACCATTACCGCCCATAAAGTCGGCTTCAATTTTTCCGGTTAAATCGCCATATTGCGTAGGTCGGGTGATATCTAAACCAATACGTGTGGTTGCTGCAGATACATTTAGCGAGTCCTGTCTTGGATCATCTTTGTTTAAAGGATAGTTGGCTGCATTTGAAATGCTTCCATTTGAACCTTTAAAGTCATAAGTGGCATCTACTCGTACATTTCCATAAAGCTTAACTTGAGTCTGTCCATCAGGCATTTGCATCCAATCTGGTTTGCTCTGAGGAGCTGGTGAGCTAGCTACGGTTGTCGTTTGTGAAACTGTTGGAGTATTTACTGCTGATGCTGTTTTTTGCTGATTTGATAATTGCTGCACAAGTTGTTTTAACTCACCAACCTCTTTGCGTAAAGCATCTACTTCTGCGTCAGTAGCTGCATGGGCTGGCATAACTACACCTGTTAGGCTAATAGTAGTCATTGCTAGAACTAAAGTTTTGATATTTTTCACAAGCATTCCCCACATCGGATAAAGTTTTCCCGTATGTGCATAACAAAAACAGTGCCAACTTTTTAAAAAATTTTAAAACTACTGATTTTATTAAATAAAGCTTGAGATTTTTGAAATAAGATATACTTTTGCTGATGTGCTAAGTGAAACATTAAAAAAATATAACGCTATAGCGATTTCAAATGCGCTATAAATGCCAGGCTACTGCACAGTTAACAGGCACAGACTTGATTCAAGATATTAAAGTAAAGCTTATTCCTATTTTTAATCTGGTTTGATTTTTAAAGTGGGCTTGGCTTTAGGATATACTGTTAAGTTATATAAAATGCTATTTGGAGAAAAGGATGGAGCTTGACCGTTTTGATAAACAAATTCTGGAAATTTTGTCTCATGAAGACCTGAATTTGAATGAGCTTTCAGAACGGATTAATCTTTCAGTTAGCTCTGTCCATCGCCGTATTAAGCATTTGATTGAAGCTAATATCATGGGGCAGCTTAAAAGAGAAATTAACTTTAGCAAACTAGGGTTTACTTTGCATATTTTGCTACAAGTCTCTTTAAGTAAACATGATAGTGAAACCTTCGATAAATTTCTTTCTGAAATTGAAGCTATTCCTGAAGTTACAAATGCATTTTTAGTTACGGGTCAAAGTGCTGACTTCATTCTTGAATTAGTGGCGCGCAATATGGATGACTATAGCGAAATTTTATTAAGACGCATTGGTAAAATTGACAATGTAGTCGCTCTACATTCGAGCTTTGTCATCAAAAAGTACAATGTATTTAACTGTTATAACTTATTAAATAAACTATAGAAAAACGCACCAATTGGTGCGTTTTTAATTTCAATGTTTGGTTTAAGCATCTAATTGAGCTAAAACTTCTTCCGAGAATTCAACGTTTGTATAAACGTTTTGTACATCATCAAGATCTTCAAACATATCAATCATTTTAAGAATTTGTTTTGCTTGGTCAATATCTGTAATTTCAGCTTTTGTTGATGGACTCATCACAACTTCTGCATTATCAGATTTTAAACCTGCGGCAGCAAGAGCATCTTGAACTTCACCAAAAGTCTCTGGTGAAGTAATTACTAAAATTTCATCTTCTGAAACTTCAATATCTTCTGCACCTGCTTCTAAAGCTACTTCCATGATTTTGTCTTCTAAAGAAACATCTTCAAAAGTAATTTCACCACGTTTAGTAAATAGATAAGATACAGAACCCGCAGTTCCTAAGTTACCATTTGTTTTACTGAAACAGTGACGTACATCTGGAACTGTACGGTTGAGGTTATCTGTCATTGTTTCAATAAGGACAGCAACACCACCAACGCCATAACCTTCGTAAGTTACTTCTTTTAAATCATCATTATCTTCACCACCCACACCACGTTGGATTGCACGGTTAATGGTGTCACGTGTCATGTTGACTGAAAGTGCTTTTTCGACAACAGCACGAAGGCGAGGGTTGCTAGCAGCATCTCCACCACCAAGTCTGGCAGCAGTCACAATTTCACGAATATATTTAGTAAAAACTTTACCGCGACTTGCATCTTGTTTAGCTTTACGATGCTTAATATTGGCCCATTTAGAATGACCCGCCATGGAAGTGAACTCCAAAAATTAAAAAATGCAAAAGTGACAGAATATTATCATAGGCATGGTTTTCTTGAAAACTGTTGTCCTATGTTTTGTTAACCAATTAGCAACGCTTAGAAGGCCTAAATTTAAGTAAAAAATTAGTCTTAAAAGCGCTTACAGAACAAATTAGTTAATCTTCACATCAATATCATATTGCGCATAAAGTTCTTTAATTGTTTCAAGATCTTTTTGCAAATCTGAAGGGTAAATTTTACCTAAAATGCCACCTTTCTTTGTTCTTGCATTTGCATACATCAGTACAATTGGAACATTCGCAGCTTTTGCAATATGCCAGAAACCTGTACGAATAGGTTTGCGCTCAGATCCATCTTTTGCACGAGTTGCTTCAGGGGCAATGACTAGATTGAAGGTATCATTACTTTGAAATTTTTCGACCATTTGAGAAACAATATCTTTACTTGCTTTACGGTCTACCGGAATACCGCCTAGATTTTCAAGTATGGGCTTCATTGGGCCTTTAAAAAGCTCTTTTTTAATTAGCGTATGAATTTTTAAATCTAAGATTTGAAACAGAGCGATTGATAAGATCGCATCAAGGTTAGAAGTGTGCTCGAACCCAATAATTACTTGTTTTTTTTCAAGAATTGTAGGATCTACATCATAGGTCCAACCAACTGCTTTGAAGATAGAATTGCCTAAAAACTTTTTCATAGAGACGTGGGAGACAATAAGGTTGCGGAATTCTAATATGAGTTGGTCTAAAAGGGTAGAAAATTATCAACATGTTAAACTTTATTTATTTTAATTTTTAAATTGAAATATTTAATAAAATTTATATTTATTAATATTATATTTTAAATCCGTAATAGAAAAATATATAATAAATCAATTTAAAGTAATTTTTTATATATTAAAAATACTATGAATTCTCGGTTTTAATTAAATACTCGATATATCTCCATTTTTTTACAGGATCAATCAATTCTTTATCAATGGTTCCATCAATAATAATCCCATCAATAATCGAGATGATGATATGAGTAAGTGGAGTAGGGTCTTTAATATCTAACTCTACTAATAAACTATTGAGTAAATTGATAAGCCAATTTGTATATTCTTGAAATGGTTCACGAATTGAAGTGTATTGTTTAGATACTTCAATAAATGCCTTCTTAAACAAGCAACCGTTAAAGTTTTCGCTATTAATCCAGTCAATATACCAGTTAAAAATAAGATGTATTCTTTCAAGCGGCTCAGCATCTGGATGTAAATTTAATTTTTCATAAATTGAATTTTGTATATTAATATTTCGATGATGCAGACACTCCATAATTAAACTTTCTTTAGAGGGAAAGTATTTATAAAAAGTCATCTTCGCGACGTTTGATTCAGCAATAATTTTATCTACGCCTGTAGCGTTATAACCAATTTGGTTAAAAAGATCCAAAGCAGTATTTATAATATCTTCTTTTTTTGACATTACTATTCCATTTAGTTAAAACTAATATTACTTTACATAGATTTTAAATTTTTAATCAATTTGATCATAATCAAAAACATAATTTGATTCAAGTTAATATTATAAAAATAATAGACATTATTTTTAACTTTTTTTAAATATTCTATTTGATTTCGTATGATTTTAATTCTAATATGGATTTTTGATAAAAGGAGTTTTATTTTTGGTATAACTCTTTGTTTTTAAAATAAAATATGGAAAAACAAAAAACTTTAATAAGTTTAACGAGAGTGGATTATGCCTAAAAAATTTGAGAACTTTAATAATCCTAGGAAAAAGGCACTCGCAGGGATGAAACAAAGCATTTCAGCTGAACTTTGGGATAAAAATCTTAACTTTTTAACTCAATTAAGAGCGAAGATTGCGCAGCATCCTGTATCTCATCATCCTGCAATTGAAACTTTAAATAACGGAGAAATTAATAAAGAAAATTTAAAGCGTATTCATTTAGAGTATCGTCATGCAATCGTACAAACATTTACAGATGCTTTATTAATGGCTCAGTATCAAACTAAGCAGTTAGAGCCGAGATTGCATGCCGGTGCAAAGATGTTCCCGCGTTTTCTTTTAAGCCTGAATATATTTGATGAGTTTGGATTCCGTCCTGGAGCCGATCGAGATGGTTACTATCAGGGAAACCCTGAATATGCCCATTATCCATTATTCGAAGATGTGCTTAATGATTTTGGCGTAACAGAGGAAGAACGCCGAAGTTATAAACCGACCAGCATTGCACATCAAGTGAGAGAGTTTTTAGAAAACTCTTATAACGACTATAAAGCTGTTTCAGCTTTATTGGCAGTAGCTGAAGAAGAAGTCATTTTATATAGTCCACCTTTACGTAGAGCAACAAGTGCTGTTGGTATAGAGGTTGAGGGTGGTGGATATTACCATGTTCATGGCGTCTCTGAAGACAAAACTGCTGAGGCAGCAGATGATGACCATGAAGAAGACCTTTGGTTTATTTTGATGCAAGCTTGTACAGAAGAAGACTATATTCGTTTAGAAAACTTATGTCTCGAATACTGTGATTTATGGAAAAAGTTTTGGGATGTTCAAATGGAAAACTCGAAATCAATGCCTCAACAAAATTTAGCCTAAAAATAGATCAAATAATTAAGTTAATAATTAATAATAATCAAAATATTAAAAGGAACGTTTAAAAATATGGAAATAGGAAAAGATTTTTTTAAGTTTAATCGAACAATTTTTGAATAATGTAGTGATATTCGACTGTATGTCTAAAATTAAAGAACCCCAAAAACTTATAGTTTTTGGGGTTTGTATTTGGTGGGCCCACACAGACTTGAACTGTGGACCAACGGATTATGAGTCCGCTGCTCTAACCAACTGAGCTATAGGCCCTATAAATAAGAAAAGCTTTTAATCTCAAGGCTTTTCAGTGCCTGCAATACTAATCAATTTTTTTATTAAACACAAGTATTTTTCAAAAGTAGGTGTGCAGTAGACCTGAAAAATATTTTGCTATATTGTTAATTATCACAAGCGCTAGGGATTCTAGCTTATGAGCACTTCACGAGTAAAGCTAACTAAGTCATTTATCGATCAACTTAAACTCATTCCAGCAATTTATAGAGACAGTGAGATTATTGGTTTTGCTATTCGTGTAAATAATTCATATAAAACCTATATTGTAGAAAAGAAAGTAAAAGGTAGATCGATACGTTGTAAATTAGGAGATTACGAAAAAATTACTCTTGAAGAAGCTCGTATACTTGCACAGCAGAAGTTAAAAGATTTAACTGAAAACAATTATTTAATTAGCAAAAATAATAAAATATTAAAAAATAATTTAGATAAGAAAATTAACCAGCCTAGTCTCGATGAAGCTTTTCAAGCATATATCAATCAACACAAACTAAAAGACAGAACACTAGTTGATTATAGAGATGTCATAGAAAAATACTTAATGGATTGGAGGGAGCTTAAACTTACTGATATTACTGAACAGATGGTTGAAGATAAGTATATTCAATTATCTAAAATTAGTTATGCCAAAGCGAACTTATCTATGCGAGTACTTCGAGCTATTTATCGTTTTTCGGTTAAGTATTATCAAGACAGAAGTAAAGAACTCATCATATCTGCGATGAACCCAGTTAATTTTTTAAATTCAAAACAACGTTGGCGAGCAGTTTCAAGTCGAAGTAACTATATTCATAGAGAAAATTTAGAAAAATGGGTACACGCAATTATTGAATATGAAGGTCGGGGCCAAGAAAATGAAACAAATAAGGACTTTTTATTAACACTTGTTTTAACAGGACTTTTTAGAAATGAGTGTGAAAGCTTACGTTGGGAAGATCTAGACTTAGATGAAGGAAGTCTTTCCTTTATAAATACTTATAATAATGAGCGCTATAAACTTTATATGGGTGATTTCCTTTGGCATCTAATGAAAAATCGTAAAATGAAAATTAATGAAGAATGGGTGTTTCCATCTGTGAAGTCTAAAACTGGCCATATTGTTAATATTTCAAAATTCCGAAAAAAAATAGAAGGGCAGTGTAATATCTCTTTTACTTTTCAAGATTTACGGAGAACATTTAAATTTTTTGAAGATAACTTAAGTGATAAACCACTATTTATTAGAAAGGCAGATGACAAAGAGAAAATATTAGAATCTAACAATGTGGTTCACTTTCAAGATATGCGTAATAGAATGAATAGAATAGAACAAGTTATTCTGGGTTCATATAGAGATAAATTTATTAAATCTATTACTATCAATCTATAAAAATTTTGAAGTTCGCAAATTAAAAAATAAGACTACGACCGGTTCTAAAATCAGTATAACTTTACAGTAAGTTTTATCAGTAAAACACAGAATGAATATTCTTTCACACTTCCTACAACTATTTGTAATTGATGAATTTTATACTTGACTAAAACACTTGGAATTTATACAGTAGTGGAGTATTTTTGATAATTATTATTATTGCTTAGTCCTGAAATACAGTAAGAAGCCTATTCACCATGAATAGGCTTTTTGCTTTGTTTTAATTGATAACTCAAGTCTAAATCTCTTAAAAAATTAATCTAATAGAATCAAATAAATAGTTTTTTTGGTTTTTTTTAATAAATTGAAAAAGATTGACACGTAAATTTTCATTATGAACAAAATTGATTTAAATAGTAGTCAAAGTGAAACACACCTAAATGCTAAGTTTAATTTTCACTAAACGAGGCATAGGAGTGTCATCATGTTAAAAGCAATGTTTTTCTTCAGCGCAGGTGCAATGTTTGGCTATTGTTATAAGCATAAGAATGATAAAGCTGAAGCTGATAAATCTAAATAAGCACTAAAAACCGCCTATAGGGCGGTTTTTAATAAGCAGCATGAGATAAATTTGCTCGAATCATTTGAACAAGTTCTCTTGCTGCTTTTGATAATGGTTTATCTTGGAGCCAGATGAGATAGATAGATAGAGGTAAATGATTTTTTGTATTTTTAAAATCTAGTTGAACTAAATGTCCTTGTTCAATTTTTTCTTTTACCAAAGATAAAGGAAAATTTCCCCATCCTAAACCAGCCTCAACCATATTAATCGCGGTCTGTAAACTATTGGTTTTCCAGTACATTGCTCCAACAATTGAACGTGAATCCTGTATGTTTAATTCACTACTTGCAACTACAATTTGTCGAACATTAATTAATTCTTCAATAGAGATTAACTTATCATTTTGTTTTAAAAGTGGGTGATGAACAGAAATTGTAGCAACTAGAGTTTCATTCATCACTAATTGTAAGCTTTCACGCATTTTTATATTGAGATCAGAACCTGCCAGACAAAGGTTAATATTTTCTGTATAGAGCAAATTTAGAATATCGTCTTGGGGGGCTGTAATAATCTCTACATTAAGTAAGGGAAATTTATCAGCCAGTTTTTTTATCGCTTTAAAAAGTAAATTGGTATTTGCATCTGAAACAACACCAATTTTTAATTTACTTTCAAGTCCTAGCGAAAGCTCATAGGCATGGGTACTTAATAACCTAAGCTGCTCAGCAATAATACGTGCTTGGGGCTCTAATGCTAAAGCCGCTGAAGTAGGAATGACTTTACGGTGAGTACGTTCAAACAAAAGGTAACCAAGTTCTGCCTCAATATTGGCAACAGCCATGCTCACGGCGGAGGGTACTCGATTTAACTTACGTGCCGCTGCCGAGAAAGATCCAGTATCAAGTACACTTAAGAAAAGCTCTATATTTTCGCTATTAAAATTCATTTTGATATCAGTGAAACTGAAAGCTGTTAACTTTATATGTGATTTTAACTGAAACTAAAATAAAAAGAAGTAAGAAAAGATGATTGGTTATGCAAGGTTTAAAGCGTCGTATTGTTTATGTGTCCTCATATGAAATTATTGGAATGGTGATTTCATCAGTAGGTTTAGCTCTTTTGGCCGGAGATAGTGTAGAGCACACGGGACCGCTCTCAGTCATGATTACGACAATTGCGGTAACATGGAATTTTATTTACAACATTCTTTACGAAAAATGGGAAGCACGACAAGAGAATAAGTCACGCACTGTTAAACGTAGAATCGCGCATGCGATCGGTTTTCAAATCACTTTAGTAATGTTCTTAATTCCGCTTATTGCATGGTGGATGGATATTTCTCTTGTTGCTGCATTTTGGTTAGATGTTGCATTTATTATTATCATTCCAATTTATACATTCATATTTAATTGGATATTCGATAAGTTATTTGGATTGCCTGCCTCTGCACAACCAACTACTGCTCAACAGTAGAAAAATATTAATGAGATATCAAAGCGTTATTTAGACTTTGATATCTCGTCTTCACATTATTTTACTCGTTCAAGTTCAAGAGCTTTTGAAATTTTTATTTGAGCTCTTTTGGCAAGTACATAATATAAAACTGCAGTGGATAACAATCCCACTAACCAGGATAAATCGACTCCACCCAACATTTCGGCAATTTGTCCTTTATAGAATTTACTATCAATAAAGGGCAACTGAAGTAAGATACCAATACAATAACAAGCGATTCCAATCGTGTTCCAGCGGCCATATTTACCATTTGGGTCATATAAGGCATCTACATCGCATTCTTCTTTAGAAATAAAATAGTAATCAACTAAATTAATTGCACTCCAAGGAATGAAAAATGTCAGAAGAAATAAAATAAAAGATTTGAATGCGCTTAAAAAAGTATGTTCACCTACAACTGCAATAAATGTTGAGATAATTACCATTGCAAGAACAATTGTAAGTCGCGTTAATTTTGAAATTTGAGCACTTGGTTTAAAGCTGTTCCAAATGGTCGCAATACACATAAAACTGCCATAAGCATTGAGTGTAGATAAAGTGACCTTTCCAAATGCAATACTAAAATATAAAAAAGTAATCACAAGAGCGATTGGATTCATGCCTACAACGTACTGAACTTCATTGCCAACAAAACCACCATTCGAGACTTGAGCAATGAATACACCAAGCATCATTGAAATTTGAGAACCTACTAAAGACCCAAGGCCAACTGCCCAAAACACCCGATTTGAAGAGGTCTTTGTAGGTAAATAACGAGAATAATCTGCTACATAAGGTCCGAATGAAATTTGCCAAGAAGCAGAAAGAGAAACTGCCAATAAAAAAGATGGCCAGCTAAAATGGCGTACAGCAAGCAATTCTGAAATATTCGAGAGAGCTAAAATTTGAGTAAGGATAATAATAAAAGCTATTAAACCTATGACACTTGCGACTTTTCCTACCCAGTGAATTAAGCGATAGCCAATAGTTGCAAATAAAATAATAAAACAAGCATAGATTAAAATACCTGTTGTATTACTGACTTGTGCAAGGTGTGCAATTGCTTTACCAGCGAGTACTTCACCAGTTGCGGTAAAGCCAATATACATCAGGCAAACCAGAATAATGGGAATACATGCACCATACACTCCAAATTGAACCCGACTGGAAATCATTTGGGGAAGGCCAAGTTTGGGTCCCTGAGCTGCATGCAAGGCCATGACAGCAGCACCAAAGCATTGTCCAATAAATAAGCCAATGATTGACCAAAATACATCACCACCTAATACGACAGCTAATGCACCCGTGACAATAGCTGTAATCTGTAAATTGGCACCAAACCAAAGTGTAAATTGGGCGAATATACTGCCATGCCTTTCATTTTCAGGAATAAAGTCAATACTTCGGTTTTCAACAAACCCACTTTTCGATGTTCCAGTTGATGAGTCCATAACACTCTCCTTATCCTTTAAGAGCTTTTCTTTTATTAGAATCCATTTTGTACAAACAAATATAAACATGTATATACAAGCTATTTCAAAAAGAAGCAATGGTTTCGGTAAATCATTGCTTTAATTTTTTGTACTCATAAATTTAGATGTGGTGAGAACAGTAGACTGGTGAGGTGAGTGTTTTTATAAAGATGAGAAAGTGAGCGGTAAATAAAATCTATAAAAAAAGCCCTCTAATGAGGGCAGATAATTAGACTTCAGCATCAAGAATGGCTTGAAAAAATACGGGTAACTCCGAAAATTTAACTAATTGGGTTTTATCATCGTGCTTATAGTAGTACTGATAATGCGGTGTTTGAAATGCACTATCTAGATATTGCGTCGCATCGGAAAATTGAGCTTTGGCAACTGGTTTATCTTTCTTAAATTTAACGATAATTGGGTTCACAGAGTTTAATTTAACGGGCACACCATTTTCAAATTTGGCTGTTTCAATTAATAAAGAAATTTTAAAATCACCAAATATGACACAAAATTGACCTCCTTTTTCTGTTTTAATTTCTCGATCGTGAAATAGTTCTTTAAATAAGTCTTTTAATGCTTCTCGGTGCTTGTCTAAAGCTAACTGAAAATCATGATCTTTCTGTTCTAATTTCTCTTGCTCTTCTTTGAGCAATTGGGCCTGTTTTTCGATTGTTGTAAAATCCAAATTCATCTTAATTTCTCCTTGTTGTGTTTTTAAAACTATATATGGCAGCCATTTGTTAAGTTTTAAAGAAACATACATTGTTTGTTACAACGCAATAATTAAGATGAATTTGTGTGATCACTATTTAGTACAAGGCTTGGTTATAAGTGCAGGACGGCGTTTAATTTGAATAAAGCCGCTACTACTTAGCACGCCTAGCATAACTAAAGCAGTACCTATAATTTGCCAGATATTAAGTGTTTGACCAGCTAACATTGCAACTAACATACTAAAAACTGGAACAAAGTTAAAAAAGATTGATGCTCTACCTGCGCCTAGTTTTTGAATGCCGTTAAACCAAAATAAATAAGCAATCATAGTAGAGCAAATAATGACGTATCCCATAGCTAAGTGTGCAGTAATAGGCGCCATAACAACTGCTTTAAATGGGTGCTCGAAAATTAGACTTAGTATGATTAGAGTCAAAGCACCGAACAGAGGTGGTCCCACATGTTTGAACAACTAAAAGCTTATTTATAAGTGATACTCTGCTCTAGTTAAGCTACCTTATTTTGTTGTGGTAGCTGGTCATAGTAAAACTCATCTGGAGTCATTTTGTCCAGACTCGAATGAGGTCGTTTCAAATTATAAAATTCAAAATATGCGTTTAATTGCTTCTTCGCATCCAAAACATTGCTGTAGGCTTTGAGATACACCTCTTCATATTTAACGCTCCGCCATAATCGTTCAACCATCACATTATCAACCCATCGACCTTTACCATCCATGCTGATTTGGATGTCATTTGATTTCAATACATCAATAAATGCATCACTGGTAAACTGACTGCCTTGGTCTGTATTAAATATTTCAGGTCGACCATATTTTTCAATAGCTTCATTTAATGTTTCTATGCAAAATGTAACCTCCATACTAATCGATACTCTATGCGCAAGTACCTTGCGGCTATGCCAATCAATCACAGCACATAAATAAACAAAGCCTTTTGCCATAGGGATATACGTTATATCCGTAGACCACACTTGATTACTGCGCTGAATAGCCAATCCTTTGAGCAGATATGGATATTTGCGGTGAGCTTGATTAGCCTGGCTTAAATTTGGTTTGCAATATAACGCATTAATGCCCATTTTCTTCATTAAAGTACGTGTATGACGTCGTCCTATATGATGTCCTTGACGATTCAACAAATCACGCATCATACGGCTACCTGCAAAAGGGTATTGCATATGTAACTCATCCATACACCGCATCAGCTTCAGATCTGATGCACTCACAGGTTTTGGGCGATAGTAATAACAACCACGGGAGACTTTCAGCAGCTGAGCTTGCTTAGATACTGAAATCTGAAGTGAGTCATCGATTAACTTTTGTGGTTGAAGCGGCCCAGTTTCTTCAACACACCTTCTAAAAAATCAATTTCTAATGCCTGCTCACCGATTTTTGCATGTAGTTTTTTTAGATCGATGGGTGGTTCTGTTGGAGCTTTTGATTGATCGAAAGCTTGCGAGGAAGCTGAAATCAGTTGATTTTTCCAGTCGATAATTTGGTTTTGATGAACATCAAATTCAGCACTCAATTCAGCAAGTGTTTTTTCTGCTTTAATCGCAGCAAGTGCTACCTTAGCTTTAAAATCATTTGAATGATTTCTTCTTGGTCTACGTGCCATAAAATACTCCATATATTGATGTTTATAACATCATTTGGGGAGCAAAATATCACTTATAAGTGTTGTTCAAATTTCCTGATCCACCTCTGAACAGCATAGAGAACGTTGTAGTTTCTAGAGGCGTAGCATTTTTTACATACCGGCGTGATAACACATTGGCTAAACAAAAACTGATACCACCAAGTAAGATATAAAAGTCACCAATTGCTATTTTTAAATGAAGTAACGTGGAAATATGCCCATGGCTAATAACGAAAAGCACACCACTTAAACCAAATACAACTCCGATAAATTTAGGAAGTGTTAATTTTTCTCCATCAAGTAAAATTGCTAGCAGTAGAGTGATCAATGGTGTGGTTGCCATGATTAAGGCACCATTGACTGCTGATGTTGTTTGCAAGCCATAGAAACAACCTATATTAAAACCAGCAATCCCTATAATTCCAATAATAAGATAGATAAATAAATTCTGCTGAAAAGTAGCCCAACGTAATTTTCCCATGGCCGCAAAAATAATAAATAGAGCAAGGCTTGCAAGCGTAAAACGCTCAGCTGCTGCCGAAAGAGGAGGCATCGATTGGATAATATAAGACATCGCATTAAATGCTGAGCCCCAAAAAAGCATCGTTATTACAACACCTGTGTAGGCATAAACCACCGTTTTATTCATGATAGGGCTCCGAAAAAGAATGTCTCTATTCTGAGTAATCACTTAAAGGTGTACAATTCCATATTAATTCATCTCTAATGTGAAAATTTGCACAATGATAGATTGGGAAAATTTACATTATTTTTCAGTTTTTTCTGAAGAAAAATCACTTTCAGCTGCGGCAAGAAAGTTAAGGGTTGACCATGCCACTGTTGCAAGAAGAATTGCTCAGTTAGAACAGAGCTTAAAATTAAAATTAGTTGATCGTAGACCCCGCACTTACGTTTTAACATCTGAAGGCGAGCAGCTTGCCCAAGTAGTGGCACGTATGATGGAAGAGACATTTTCAATTGAGCGACTTGCTCTGGCTGGACAGCAGGAGGTTACGGGGACTGTTTCTATTAGTATGCCTCCGTTAACTGCTGCTCATCTAATCATGCCTCATCTCGGAAAGTTTTATCGTCATTATCCACAATTAAAACTGCGTGTACTTGGAGATGTTCATTATGTATCTTTGCAGCATAGAGAGGCTGACATTGCCGTAAGATTTGGGCGACCTAAAGATGAATATTTAGTTGCTCGTAAAGTCGGAGAAATCCCTTTTGGAATATATGCTACTCCAAGTTATTTGGCTTCAACGAATCAAGAAAATTATGAGTGGATTAGTGTGGAGGTCGGTGGTGTACATGGACAGAAACAACAAAAATTAAAAGAAAAATTGAATAATAAAGACCCGCTCATGGTTACTAATCATCCTGAGTTGCAATGGAGAGCTGCATGCGGCGGAGTAGGTTTAGCCGTTCTACCTGACTTTTTAGGCCAACAAGGCAATTTGATAAAATTACCAGATAATGACCCGATGAGCGCTGAAATTTGGTTGGTCATCCATGAAGATCTAAGGAGTAGTCCTGTGGTAAGAGTAGTGATGGATTTTCTTTTGAATTGTTTTGAACCATTTAGAGTTTAATTTTAAATTTTGTTTAACTCTGTTTTTCCTTATGTACCTATTAAATTAAATGATCCTAGCCAAAATAATGGACAGTACTTCCCTCTAAAGATAACGTAACGTTAACTTTGGAGATCCAAGAAATGGCCAAACGTTTTAGTGCTGAATTTAAACAGCAAGCAATTGATTATGCACTTTCAAACTCACACGAGCCTATAGCTGCAATCGCCCAGAAATTAGGTGTGGGTTATTCAACTTTAGACAAATGGATTCGTGAAACCAATCCAGTGGGTTCAAGCAAACGTCAACTTTCACCAGAACAACAGCGGATCTTGGAATTAGAGAAAGAAGTCAAACAGCTCAAGGAAGCCAATGACATCTTAAAAAAAGCGCATGTGTACTTTCTAACAGATCATGCCAAGAAAAGTACACGGTAATTCAAGATCTAGATATGAATGAAGTCACGGTATCTTCTGCCTGTAAATACCTAGGTGTCAGCACTTCAGGCTATTATGCCTGGCGAAAACGTCAGGCCAATACGGTAGAGAAATATAATGATTTAAAAGCCGTATATTGGCAGCATCATGCACGATTGGGTGCACCTTCATTGGTACATGACATGCATGATTTAGGTTACAGCATGAGTGAACGCACTGTTGGAAGAATGCTGAAAAATCTGGGTTTACGCAGCAGGATTGCGCGTAAATACAAGCATACGACTGATTCAAACCATCGTTTGCCTACAGCACCCAATCTGTTAGAGCGTCAATTTACAGTCATTCAGCCTAACAAGGTTTGGACAACGGATATTACCTATATCCGTACCAAGCAAGGTTGGCTGTATTTATGTGTGATGCTGGATCTATTTAGTCGTCGTATCGTGGGGTGGCAAACCAGCCATCGAATAGACCGCCAGTTGGTGTGTGATACGTTTAACTATGCAATGGCTCGTCAGGGTTATCCAACTGGTGTTATGGTTCATTCGGACCAAGGTTCACAGTACTGTAGTCGTGATTTTAGAGCGCTGTTACTGACAAATGATTGTACTCAGAGTATGTCTAGACGTGGAAACTGTTGGGATAATGCAGTGACTGAAAGCTTCTTTCATACATTGAAAGGTCATGTGGTCCATGGCAGTGTGTTTGCCACTCGAAAAGAAGCGAATGCTGTCTTGTTTGACTATATTGAGATTTATTACAATCGGGTCAGAAGACATTCTGCAAATGGCTGGTTAAGCCCTGAAGCCTTTGAGAAGAAATATTTTAAGAATTTAGAGGGATTTGTTGTCCACGATACTGTCTAGGATCAAAAGAAATTTTTATTCATCCGGGAAAATCCCTGCATCTTCACGCGCTTGCTTTAGGGCTAGAAAAAAACACAATAGAAAAAGTATCCCAATAAAAAATAAGAAAAAGTCTAAATGACTAATACCTAAACCAACTCCGAAAGCCCCTAAACTTAATAATAAAATACAAAAGATTTTCCAAAAAATAAGCATGCTGTTTTGTAATAAAAACTGGGATTTAGGCTGTAATTGAAGAATATTTCCCGATTTGTTTATGTTTTTTTTCTTATAGGTTATGTAAAGCTTTATAGTTCAGAGAATTACATAATTTGAAGTTAGGGCTTTAACTCAAACATTCTACCTAAACCACTTTTTAATTTTACTGCACATTAATCTCTATAAAATTCATATTTTCTTAATTAATCGAATGATAATTCTTTAGAAAGTCTGTAGAATAGGGATTCTAAATTTTATTTTTAATTAATTTTTGTTTAAAATTAACTGGTTAAATAGTTTTATCAAACTTTTGTTAAAAAAAAGACTTGATATTTAAGCTAAATTTTGAAATTATAGTCATGCAAATTGTGATCTATTTCCCACAATTTGTATTTCAGGTTAAGTGGTTATCACTAATGCTCATTGGCTTTATTCGCTTATGAGCATTTTTTTAATTTATTTGTTAGTAAAATTTAAAAAATAATTTATATCAAAAAATGATTCTTTTAGTATTAGTTAAAAATTAGTCAAAATAACTTTATTCTTCAACGTATCTAACTACCTCTTCTTAAGATTCAGTAGTCAGAAAGAATGAAATTGCCTCTAATCATATTGAATCGTGACGGTGGCATTAGCTTTGACTTCTCCCGCCGTTACATTGGCAGCAGTTTGGTAGTAACGTGCAGTTAATGGCACATCATATTGAACTGTTTGGTTGGAGCCTATAGTACCAATACCTAGTTTATTTCCTTTTTGAATCGTACTATTTGCACCATTCATATTCCATAGAAGTTCTACACCAACACCGTTCGCTTTAGTTGATTCAGCAGCACTATTACTAATAACCTGACTGTTTGCAGCATCGGAATTGTAGTCAAAGCTTAAACTCAATGTGTTACTTGTAGGTATACCGGAGTTATTCTCGCCACCATTACAAAGAATGGATAGGTTAAAGTTTTTCTCACCTTGAGTTGTTCCGATAGCTCGAAAGCCTGATTTTGTCACAGTCGGAAGTTCAACAACCGTATCTACACCATTTTGAATTTCACAAGATGATGATGCAATGAGAATAGGTGAACTACCTAATACTGTAGTTGTTAAGAAGGGGCGATTTTGTTGACCTGTTACATAGTAAGTACTATAACGGCCAGCCACTAATGCACCAGAACCAGTAGTGGTAGCAGTTTTAATCACTTCCAAAACAATATAGCCTGGCGAAAGTGTATATGCTGTATGAGGTGTCAATGTAAGCTTATAAGGGTAATAAACAGAAGAGTTTGAAGAGTCAGTTGCCTCACGGTAAATTCGAATACCTATACCCGGTATATTTGTGGCGTAAACATTATTGCCTATTGGACTAATTGGATAATTTAGAGGTAGAGCCGCTATAATTTGGTCACCAGGGCGGTTACACGTTGCAGTAGAATTATTGGGTGAAATGGTAAAAGTATTCTTTTGTAAAACTGTGCCTACAGGATCATTTGGACGAACCACAATGGTGCCAATCGTTATTGGAATATCAACTGTAGTAAAACCTTTACTTAAAGTACAGTTTGCATTTGCTTGGTTGTAAATAAAGAAATTAGTGATTAATAAACCACTTTGAATAAGTATTTTTTTCATTTGCAGATTGCCTCTGTCATAATAATTGATTGTTTTTCCTGTGAGATTTTTGATTGAATGTCATATTCAAGTTGACATTCTTCGGTATTACTTTCTCCCCACTTCACATAAAGATGATCATGAGACAGGGGCGTACGTAAATAAATACGACTACCTTGGGCTACCATTCCAACTACTTCGTTATTCTGGTTAAACACTTGTGCAGCAAATGGTAGGTGACCACCATTAGGAGTTTGAGTACTAATAAAAAGTGCATAGCCCGTTTTTGTGGAGAAATTGACTCTGGTTATTGATCCTGCATAAGGTGCAATACGGTGACTTGTTTCTGAAAGTTCAACATTTGATGGCATCCCTTGAGGGTCAAGGCTAATGTCATTTAAGCGATAGGGCGTAACATAAGGGATTACAGCATAACCATGTTTATTAATGTTTAGTCCAGATGTATTGCCGACTCGGGCACCTGTGGCTTCGGGGGCATAGACCAATACCATGGTTTGCACTTGATCTGGTCCAAATAAAAGCCCTTGAGAATGAGCAACCACACTTCCATTTAAATTGATCATTTCCTGCTGATATGCATCGGATTGGCTAAATGACGCACCTATAGTTGTGTAATTACTACGGTAGGTACCATTAATATTTACACTGCTTTGTCCTTGATCTAGGTATGAAACGGACGTGCCATAATCAAAGCGGTTTCCGATATAACCACTCATCCCTACAGTTTTGCTATCTTCAGAAATAGAGCTATTAAAATTAATTGTGTTTTTCTTAAATTTGAGTGGAAAAGACAAAGACAATAAATACTGCGTTTCGTGACTAGTCTGTTGATCTTCGAGATCAAGCTCATGAGTAATTGCAGAAATGCTGTAAGTCAAATCTTTAAATTGATTACTATAACCAAATTGAAATTGTTGATTGCGATTAGGCTGATTCCAGTAATTAATCCATGAACCCACTAAATAAAAATTGCCCCATTGATTTGGAAGACTTTGATTTAATGTGATCTGAAATTCACTTTTTTGTTTTCCTACAGAAAAACTATCAATATTTCGTTGTTGTAAATCTTGAATTAAAATTGAATCTCTTAATTTCAAATAATTTTCGGTCGAGTATCTGTAGGTTGCTAAAGTTAAATTTGTATTCGTTGGCGTAAATAGTCGATTATAACTTAAACGGTAACTTTGCCCTTTTAGTGTTGGTTTTTGATCAAAATTAGCTTTCGATTGAGTTGCATCAACTGCAATTGCACCAATTGGAGTTGCAAATGCGCTACCTATCAGAAAAGACTGGTAGTGTTCGGTTGCCTGAAACCCAGTATAACTTGTTAAATAGTTATTAATGCCTCGTTGATATTTACCTTGTACTAGCCATGGATTTAAATTGATATTAGCATCTCTAAATTGTCCTAGAGTAAAAGAATAACGACTCATCTTTGGGCGAAGCATCTCTACTACAGAAGCATAGGGAATAGAGAACTTTTGAATCTCTCCATTCGTCTCGTATATAGAAACTTGTAGTTCACCACCAAAACCTGTCGGATAAAGATCATTAATTTCAAAACTTCCAGGAGTAACAGTAGTTTGATAAATTAAATTTCCCTGTTGGCGCACTTCAACTTTTGCATTAGTCTTTGCATAACCCCGAATTTGTGGCGCATATCCAAGCATGCTGTTAGGCAGCATGCGATCATCACTTGCTACGTTAATTCCGCGATAAGGTAAGGCATCAAAAAAATTACTATTGGTAAAGTAATCACCTAAAGTAACGACACTATTAAACTTAGGAAATGCTTTTTGGGCATATGTATTGTTTGATGTATAGAAAGAAGTCTTTTTTGGAATTTCGTTATGATCTTGCCATTTCCACTGCCCACTATGGCGTAATTGCCAGTCATAGAGATTTATCCCGACGTTTGTACCCATAAAAGCATGATTTGTTTCATGGTCATTACTTACAATACGATATGCAGAAGCATTGTATGCAAAAAAAGCAGCGTTTATACCCCGATCCCATAAACGTGGGTCGACGTATCCTTGAGCATTTTTTTGCAAAGCAACCTGAGGGATCGAAATATCAAGTCTCAGACGCGAGGTATCAAATTGATAAAAAGCATCATTAACCCATTTTTCTAGATCATTACAGGTAGGTAAATTATTGGCTTCCCGATGAATAATTTCTGTTTTAACGCCATATTCTAAAAGCATATCTGCTGTAAAACAGGTTTTTGCATTTTCATTCGAATTTGTAGTTTTAAAAAGAAACTTTCGTTTACCTAGCCATTGGCCATTAATATATACATCCAGACTATATTCACCAGGTAAAATAGGGTTGCCGTATTTAAATCGACCAATGTCAATTTTCTGTGCATTTCCTACTAAAAAGTTAGTATCAAAGTCAGCTTTTAGTATATTTTGCCCACTCATATTGTCTGATGCATATACAGTTAATGGCACATTAATCGCTATACTTAATACTAGATAATAACTAGTGCGCTTTTTAAAGCATGTACTGGGTATGAACCATTCTGACATAGTCTTTGTGCCTATTCATAAATAGGTGTTTAAATTTCAAAAAAGGTAAATAAGCTTAGAACTTTATTGTTTGTTCAATTCGCCCGCCGTAATCATTTATATAAACAAAGCTCATATTCGTTATATTGCTATTTTTAAGTTTTATCTGGTCTTCTGAAAAAGGAGAAAGCATTAAACCTTGTTTTAATAAATCTATTTTTTGATGATTTACTTCTTGAAAAATTGAGCTCATTGTAATGTAGAAGGGAGTAGGGTTCTTAATAAGCAATATTTCCCCATTTTTCACCCAATGAATTTTTTCACTAAATGTATCAATATTTTCTTTTAAATTTGCTGGCCGATAAAAAAATTTAATTTGTGATCGAATCGCTAATTGAAGAAAATTATTAGGTAGTGGTTCATTATTTACTTGTTTTTTCCCTTCTGGTTTTGGTGGAATATCTAATACGTTAAGCCAGAAAATACTTTCTTTATTTTGATTTAATTGAGAAGCACTTGGTAGTGCAGTAATTCGTAAGGTTTGGCCTTTAGTGGGTTCGACTCTGGAAATAGGAGGTGTAATAATAAAGGGTACATTCGACTCATCGGGAGTCGATTTTGAATTTCCATCATCAATCCAAGCTTGAACAAGTGAGGGTGTTGTACCATTGTTGCTTAGTTGTAAGCTAACTTCTCGAGCATCCGATGGATATATTACGCGTGTACCATGCAGTATTATTTCAGCATGTCCTATACTAGCAAGTACTGCTTGAAGGCAAGCCATTCCCCAAAAAAATTTACGACCACGAAAAAGCATGAGTCATATTCTCAATAATAAATAATAGATGAAATAGAGCTTCTATTTAATAATAGAAGCTGGCTTTAAATTATTGATAAATAATCGTGTATTTTACTTGCGAAGTTACAGTACCCGCAGTAGATACACCAGTAGCATAATATTCAGCATAATAATTAAGATCCGCATTACCACCAGCAGAAACATTTACCCATTGAGAGTTATCTTGTGCACCGGAAACCCCTTTAGCAAGTACAGGAATTACTGCGTTATTGCTTCCTAATAGTTGAATATTGACATTAGCAGCTGCACCAGAAGTGGCTTGGTTTAATAAACGTCCAGTATTAAAATCAACCGTTGCTCCTGGTTCAAAATAAGTCGCAACTTTTCCAGCAGAAGCGCAATTTGTTAGATTAATTTGAAAAGGTGTACGACCAGCAACATCTCCTACATTTTTTAAAGATTGAGATGATACTGTTGGTAAATTCACTGTAAGGTTTTTATCACCTGTTTCAATCGTACAAGTATTATCAGTTACTAGACCATTAATAGTAATCGTACCATCAGCTGCTTGTACTGTTGTAATATTAAAAAGTGAAGCTACCGCTATAAAAATAAATTTTTTCATGAATTCCCCGAAATATCCTATAAATATAGATTAATTACTTTTCAGTGCTTTTATTCTGATCAAGTAACGCGGTGGAAATATAGCACCTTTAAATTAAAAAACAAGAATTACATTATATTTTTATGTATTTTGTTTGGTTATTTTTTAATGAATAATTGATTTGTAATTTAGATTTATACCACATGGTAAAATATATTAAATTTATTTTATTTAAAATAAATTGATAATAAGTTTAATTTAAGTTATTGAATTTAATTGAGTTAAGTTTTTCTTTATAAAATGTGTATATATTGTTTGATTAACTTTTTGTTTTTATTAATAAATTTATTTTGTGTATCTTATATAAACATAATTATTTTTTTAAGAATTTTTTAAGGTTTAATTCCTAGTGTTTTAGTTGTGATTCAATAAAAGATCTTCTGGAGTTTGTTTCCATGAACAGCATGAAATACAGTTATAAACCGAATTATTTTTTCTTTGCTCATAAATTAGTCTTATTCTTAAAGGACTATTTACTTAAACATCCTACAGAACAGAACACGACGTTTAACTTACAAACAATTTATGACGTCTTTAGTCATGACTTAGCATCTAGCACAACGAATTTGGAAGGTATTTTGAATATTGTTGATGAGTATGTTTTAGAAACTGAAGAAGGGCTTTTGCCATTGATTAGTAGACACTCGATTAATTTAAAGAGCCATGTACTTTCTTTAGAGTTTTCACCTAAAGCGTTAAATAGCTTATTGTCAGGTCACTCATTAGTGAACCCTAAAGCGGCCTAAGGAAATTTCTTTTAAGCTTTGAATATCTCAGATAAAATTTGCTTGTTTTTTTTATTTGAGTTATTCATGAGCAAAGACTACAAAGCTTTGACTTATATCGCAGATGAAAATATTTCAGATACCATTCTATGGCTTTTAAACCATCAAGATGTTTTTGAATCTTTTCAGTTTGATGTATTGAGCCAAGAATTATCGGTTACACATGCAGCAGGTAGGGATATTATTCGAGTTGGAACTTTCCTGAATGCTACTTATGGAATATTAGTAACTTCTGTATGAATAAAAAAGCCCTGAATGATCAGGGCTTTTTTATTCTTGATGCTGTTAAGCACTCATTGCATCTACTGATAAATCAGAAACAGTTGGCTTTGGCTTTTCAGCAGTTAAACCAAGTTTGTTAAATAATGCTTGGTCTTTACCTTCACCTGCATTTGGAGTGGTAAGCAATTTATCACCCGAAAACAGTGAGTTCGCACCTGCCATAAATGCTAAAGCTTGATCTGAATCACTTAAAGATTCACGACCAGCAGATAAACGAATATAACTATGCGGCATAACAATACGTGCTACCGCAATGGTGCGGATCCATTCAATAACATCTAGTTTTTCAACATCAGCTAGAGGTGTACCTTCAATTGGTACAAGCATGTTAATTGGCACAGATTCTGGGTGAATAGGTAAGGTTGCTAACTCGTGTAATAAACCGATTCGATCTTCACGGCTTTCACCCAAACCAACAATACCACCACTACATACTTTCATACCTGCTTGGCGTACATAATCCAGAGTATTCAAACGGTCATCAAAAGTACGTGTGCTAATAATGTGAGAATAGTATTCACGAGAAGTATCTAGGTTATGGTTGTAATAATCTAAACCAGCATCTTTTAGGCGTTCTGCTTGTGATTGGTTAAGCATACCTAATGTCATACAGGTTTCCATACCTAATGCTTTAACTTCACGTACCATTTCTAAAACATATGGCATATCGCGTTCATGTGGGTTACGCCAAGCAGCACCCATACAAAAACGAGATGAACCTGAATCTTTTGCAGCTTTTGCTTCGCTAATTACTTTTTCAACAGCAATACGTTTTTCTGCTTCTAATTTTGAATCGTAATGTGCAGATTGAGAGCAATATTTGCAATCTTCAGGACATTTACCCGTTTTAATCGATAAAAGGGTGCTGACCTGAATTGTATTGGCAGTGAAGTGCTCACGGTGTACTTGCTGAGCCTTAAAAACTAAATCCAAAAAAGGTTGTTCATATAGAGCTTGGATTTCTTCACGAGTCCAATCATTACGTAGAGTCATTGTCATATCCATGATGATGGCATTAATTCACTGTACATAATCATACAGAATTCGTATTAAAGCTATAGGGCAAAAAACATCATTTTTTTAATTTGAGAGCTGAAGTTGATTAAGTTGCTGTTCAATTGCCCAATCAATATGCACATTGACGATTTCGTCATGTAAATTTTTGCCTTTGTGTAGCTGATCTACAATTTCTTTTGAGTACGGTGCATTGCCTAAACCGATAGCAATATTGCGCTTAAATGACTGATAACCTGTGCGTCGTATTGGGCTACCTTCTGTATTGGCTAAAAAAGTAGCTTCATCCCACTGCCAGATATCAAGCAGACTAATATTATCTAAACCATGTCTAGGGTTAAAGTCAGTAATAGAAGCTGTCTTAGCAAAGCTATTCCACGGGCAAATTAATTGACAGTCATCACAACCAAATATTCGGTTACCAATACCTGCACGTAATTCTTCATCAATAATTCCCTTATATTCGATTGTTAAATAAGCAATACAGCGTCTAGCATCTAACATATAAGGTTCGACAATCGCTTGAGTTGGGCAAATATCAATACAAGCACTACAAGAACCACAGTGAGATGTTGCAGGTTTATCAAAAGGTAAGTCGAGTGATGTAAATAGTTCACCTAAGACAAAGAAAGAACCTGACTTTTTATGAATGAGCAAAGTATGTTTACCTGTCCAGCCCATTCCAGCACTTTCAGCTAATGATTTTTCAAATATCGGTGCGGAGTCTGCAAAAGGGCGAGATTCAAAATCTCCCACTTTTTCACGGATACGTGTAGCTAATGTTTTTAATCTGCCTCGCATCACCTTATGGTAATCACGACCACGAGCATAACGGGCGATAATCGCAGAGTTGGGTTCAAAAGGTACATATCTTGGCTTTGGTGATTCCACCAAATAATTCATACGCACGCAAATAATACTTTTTGTACCAGGAACTAATAGAGTCGGATCAGCCCGCTTTTCCAAATTTTCTTCTAGGTATGTCATATCTGCATGATAACCACGTTCAAGGTACTCTAAAAAACGTGGCATTTGCTCTTGAGCATCTGGTTTTGCAATGACACAATCAGCAAAACCCAAGTCTAATGCTTGAGCTTTGATCCATGCTTTTAATTCATGTGGATCAATTTGTTGCACTGCAATGCGTGATGTGTTGGAAGATGTCATAAAACCGAAAAATGCAAGAGGATAAGAATATGCAGGCAGTAGTTTACCATAGCCAAGATATCCAGGCATGGGAGCAACGTTGGTTTGCTGCGCAAAACTCATCATTAGGCTTAATGCAACAAGCAGCTTGGTCAATCACTCAACAACTCATTGTACTTTTTCAAAACCAAGATATTAAGAATATTGCTGTTTGGTGTGGACAAGGTAATAACGCTGGTGATGGCTACTTTATAGCAAGTTATCTCAAGGAAGCAGGGTTATATGTTGAAATATTTGCGGCCGAATTGGGCGAGTCAGCCGATTTACACCATGCTGCCCATTTTGCTAAGGCAAATCATGTCCAAATACATCAAGGTTTTGAGGTACACAGAACATTTGATTGTCATATTGATGCGTTATTTGGGATTGGTTTAAATCGAGAGTTAAATGATTATTGGCAACATTCTATTCAACAGTTTAACGAGCAAGCTGGGTTAAAAATTTCAATTGATATACCAAGTGGCTTACATGCAAATACAGGACGAGTCTTACCTTGTGCTGTAAGGGTTGATCATACATTTACTGTTTTAGGGCTTAAAGCTGGATTATTTACAGGCCAAGGTAAAGAGTATGCGGGGAAAATTCATTTAATTAATTTAATTCCAGTAGACCAAGACCTGAAACCTCTTGCTTACTTGACGCCAACACATATCAGACTTCCTAAACGTTTGGCTTTTGGTCATAAGGGAAGTTATGGACATGTTTTGGTGATAGGTGGTCATGAGCAAATGGGCGGGGCTGTCATTATGGCTGCTGAAGCTGCCTTTCATGCAGGAGCAGGCAAAGTTACGGTAGTTTGTCACCGAAACCATCATCAGGCTATTTTGTCGAGAGCTCCAAATATTATGCTTCGTGACATTAATAATTTCGATGAAAACAGTATTAAAGAGATTTTATCTCAGGTTGATGCAGTATGTTTTGGCATGGGCTTAGGGCGTGATGAATGGGCACAGCAAATCTATCAACAGTGGTTCGATTATTTAAATCATGACTCACATTTGGAGGTTGTATTAGATGCAGATGCACTATGGTTTCTTGCCAAACAACCTAAAAAATTGGGTGCACATATTTATGCAACTCCACATCCCGGAGAAGCCGCTACTTTATTGGATTGTTCTACAGCGAAAATTGAAAATGACCGAATTACTGCTATTTATGCGTTGCAACAAAAATATGCGGCTCAATGGGTGCTGAAAGGTGCTGGCAGCTTAATTTTAGAGAATAAGTTATATATTTGTACCCAAGGTAATGCTGGTATGGGAACGGGCGGCATGGGAGACATATTAGCGGGTATGATCACAAGCTTAAAAGCCCAGTTCCACAAAGGTATTGCATTACATGAGATTGTAACTCTTCATGCTCAGGCAGGGGACCAACTGGCAAAAAACGGAATACGTGGTTTACAAGCTTATGAAATGAATCAGGCAATTACTCGAGTAGTAAATAATCAATAAAGCTTTAACGTCTACGGCTACTCGAACGGCTGCGTCCACGTGCCATACCACCTAAAGCATTCAAGACAGAAAGTTTACTCATACTTCCTGAAGCATGGGCATGGCAAATCGCAGCAGCAAGAGCATCAGCTGCATCGGCTTGAGGTTTAATAGTTAGGTTGAGTAAACGCATGACCATCATTTGTACTTGCTCTTTATCGGCAGCACCATAACCCACTACGGATTGTTTTATTTGACGGGCTGTATATTCTGCAACTTGTAAATCTAAATTAACTAAGGCGGCTATTGCAGCTCCTCGGGCTTGCCCTAGTTTTAAAGCAGAGTCCGGATTTTGTGCCATAAAAACTTGTTCAACCGCAGCTTCAGTTGGGCCATGAAATTTCACAATTCGCTCAACGCCAGCGAAAATACGCTTTAAGCGCTCTGGCATTTCTTGAGTTTCTGTTCGGATTGTACCAGCATCGACAAAACGTAGTTTACTACCATCTTTTTCAATGATTCCGTAACCTGTTAAGCGTGAACCTGGGTCAATTCCAATAATCAATGCCATGTGTAGACTTACATAAATAGTTTAGAGAGTATTGTTGCATAGCCAAAAAGGTTCTGCATAAGTAATTTAACCAATGCTGATATAAATGGTTATTTTTCGATTTCTAACCCTACTGATGTATATTTTGTTAGGTACTTTTTGGACCTTAATCGTAATTGGTCTAAGATCACTTGATACAATTCTAGTTTAATGGAATGCTTATCTATAAATATGGAATTGAGTCTGGTCGATGGATGATATCAACATCAGGATTGCACATCGAATACGAGAGCTGCGTTTAGCACGTGGATATACTTTGGATGTGCTAGCTGCCCGATGCCAAGTTAGCCGTTCAGCTATTTCTTTAATTGAAAGAGGGGAAACGAGTCCAACGGCAGTTGTTCTTGAAAAACTAGCCAATGGTCTAGAAGTACCTTTAACTAAAATTTTTACGAACGAAACAACTAGTCCATCTCCTCAACCATTTATTTGCCGAAATGAACAAGCTGAGTGGCAAGATCCGGAAACTGGATATGTTCGCCGTACTGTCTCACCACCAAATTTAAAACTACCATTTCAAATTGTTGAAATTGAATTCCCTCCTCATGCTCGAATTACGTATGAAATTAGTGAAAGCTCTAAAGTAGTACAACAGCAAATTTGGGTAGTTGAAGGGCAAATTGATATTCAACTGGGCAAAAACTCTTATGCATTGGGCGAAGGGGATTGCTTAGCTATGCAATTAGATCAACCTGTCATATATAGCAATAATTCATCACAAGTCGCTCGCTATATTTTAGTCGTCTCTAATCAACTCGTGTCTGCTCTTAAGGAATCTTCATGAACTATTCCCTCGATTCTAATTTTCGTTTAATTGATTGTAATGAAGCAGAACATGCGGCAGCTATATTAGAGATTTTAAATGAGGCAATTGTTAATTCTACAGCATTGTATGACTATGTACCGCGTTCGCTTGATTCAATGAAAACTTGGTTTTCGGTAAAAACCGGAAATAGTTTTCCTGTAATCGGGGCTGTAGATGAGTCAGGTAAGTTATTAGGATTTGCTAGTTGGGGAGCTTTCAGAGCTTTTCCGGCTTATAAGTATACGGTTGAGCATAGTATCTATATTCATCATGAACATCGGGGCTGTGGTTTAAGTAAAGTTTTAATGCAAGCGTTAATTCAGCGGGCTCAAGAGGCTCAGATTCATGTATTGATTGGTTGTATTGATGCGACAAATCAAGCCAGTATTGGACTCCACGAAAAACTCGGGTTCACACATGCAGGTACTTTTAAACAGGTAGGCTTTAAATTTGGACAATGGTTAGATGCTGCATTTTATCAGCTAATTTTAAATACACCATTTGAACCAGTGGATGGATAAATTATTGAATTTTTGGGTAGACAACGGCTCAGTTCAAAGTAAGAAAATTTGAACTGAGTCATAGCATGGATTTATAAAATACCTAATAGTTCTAATCTCTTTTCATGTAAAACCACTTATTTCATATAATAAAAGAGCTCAATTTATGAAAAAATTACAATCTTGTAGAAAAAACACTTGATAAAGTTGTTATAGCACTCATTAATAATAAAGTATGGCTATTTTATTAATTTAAATCAGTCTTATTAATAGTATTGCAGCATTTGGGTTTAGCCATGTTTTTAGGTTAAAAGAAAACATTGCCTAAGCTTCACTACAAGCTCTTTAATCCGTATTTTCAACTGAAAATGGTTCATGGATTAGATAGCTAAAACTGCAATGAATTTTCTTTTTGAGATAGATAAAGTTTTACATGAATTTACTTCTTATTGTGGTTCTGGGCGCGATTGTTGAAATTGCCGTATGGATTGGCGTAGCACAGTTCATCAGTGGATGGTATGTGTTTTTCTGGTTCATTATTGCTTTCTTTATTGGTCTTACGCTTATTCGCAAAAGTACGGCTGGTATTATGCCGCAATTACAACAAATGCAGATGACCGGGCAATTAGGCAGTGATCCGACAGTAACTAAAAAACTAGCATATGCTTTTGCAGGTTTTTTATTGATGGTGCCTGGTGTGGTATCTGATGTGTTAGCGCTTTTAATTCTAATTCCAGGCGTGCAAACTGCGTTTCGTAATATCGCAATGAGAACACTTGCAAAGCGTCAGCAAGCAATGATGGAAAAAATGATGGGTGGCATGGGCGGAGCAGGTGCTGGTCAAAACCCATTTGCTGATTTAATGCGTCAAATGCAGGATATGCAGAACTCACAAGGTGGCAATCAATACCGTGGTGACTCCAGCATTATCGATGGCGAAGCGAGAGAAGTTACCCCAGACCATAAGAAAATTGAACATAAAAATAAGGATTGATTAATTCCTTATATAAAAATAAAAGGCCTAAATCTTAAATGATTAGGCCTTTTTTAATATTCTATCGATTATTAATTTGAACAATCAGCATTATCTGTTCCAGCTTGAGCTATTACAGTTGAATTTTCTTCTGACTTCGTCTGAGGTTGATACTTGTTTGAAGGTAGAGCTGTCTGCTTGTTTTCAGATTGTTGATATTTCCGGCTTCTATTGGCTCTTTCACGAAAGCCACCTTTATTAATGAGTTGGGTGTGTGACATGGATTGGCCTAGAAAATGAACTATTCATGTATTTTAACAAATTCAGCAAAATATCAAAATAAGAAAAATAGTATAGAAAAAATAATATTTAATTTATCTCATTGTATAAACTAAAGTTTTTAAAAATGAACGCATTGTTCATTCAGATTGAATTCTCTTTTCATTTCACATAGGATAAATATAAAGGATGTATAAATTAAAAATTGTAGCAAACCTATTAAAACAACAACGGTTGAAGTGAGGGAAGGAGGGTTACCTATGCTATATCAATATCATTGTGCGTGTTGTGACAAAGTTGTGGCATCAACTGACAAATCATGTCCATATTGTGGTTCACATCATATTCGTAGTCCTTATGGGTTATGGATGTTTTGTGTGATGGCTTGTTTGGCAGTAGTTGTTGTATTCAAAGTTGTCCATATTTATATACAAAATCATCAGGATACACCTACCCAATCGACTTTATTAGATGTACTAAATGAAGGTGATAAAACTACGAAACAGTAGTAGTGCTTAATTTGCTACATACTTTTAAATAATGTGTGTTGGAAAGTTTATTGCTTAATTTTAACAAAATATAAAAAATAATAAAAAAGCCCGCATTAAGCGGGCTTTTAATATATAGGGCCTAAAGGCCCGCAGCATCTTTAAGTACTTCAACTTTGTCAGTTTTTTCCCATGTGAATGCAGAATCTGAACCTTCACGACCAAAATGACCGTAAGCAGCTGTCTGTTTATACATTGGTTGAATTAAGTTAAGCATACGAGTAATACCAAATGGACGTAAATCAAAATGCTCACGTACTAATTGGATAATTAACTCATCAGAAACTTTTGCAGTACCAAAAGTATTGATTGAAATAGAAGTTGGTTCTGCAACACCAATTGCATAACTCACCTGAATTTCACATTTGTCAGCAAGACCAGCCGCAACAATATTTTTAGCAACATAACGACCAGCGTAAGCAGCTGAACGGTCTACTTTAGATGGATCTTTACCAGAGAATGCACCACCGCCGTGACGAGCCATACCACCATAAGTATCAACAATGATTTTACGACCTGTTAAACCACAGTCACCTACAGGGCCACCGATAACAAACATACCAGTCGGGTTAATATGGAATTTAGTGGCTGCATGGAACATTTCAGCAGGGATGATCGGTTTGATAATTTCTTCAATTACAGCTTCTTTAAGCTGAGTTTGAGTAATTTCAGGATCATGTTGAGTAGAAAGTACTACTGCGTCTAAACGTACAGGCTTGCCATTTTCATACGCAAAAGTAACCTGACTTTTTGCATCTGGACGTAACCATGGTAATGCACCTGAACGACGGAGCTCAGCTTGACGCTCCATTAAACGGTGAGCATAAGAAATAGGAGCTGGCATAAGCACGTCAGTTTCGCGACTTGCATAACCAAACATTAAACCTTGGTCACCAGCACCTTGATCTTCAGGTTTTTGGCGATCTACACCTTGTGCAATCTCAGGTGATTGTTTACCAATCATGTTGATTACGGCACAAGTTGATCCATCAAAGCCTAGATCTGAATGGTGATAGCCGATACCGTTAACAGTTTGGCGAACTACAGCTTCTACATCAATATTCGCAGTTGTTGTGATTTCACCTGCAAGTACAACAGCGCCTGTTTTTACCAGTGTTTCACAAGCAACACGTGCGTATGGGTCTTCTTTTAAGATTGCATCCAAAATAGCGTCGCTAATTTGGTCGGCCATTTTATCGGGATGACCTTCGCTTACAGATTCCGAGGTAAAAACAGCGTACTCGCGCATGAAAGTCCTATCTTGGTTATTTCAAAAAGACATAATATGTTACATCGACTTGAGCTTGAGGACCAGTTCATACTGACTAAAAAGCATGAATTTCTTTCATTTCTACTATGTTTTAATTGATAAGAGTATCAGGGAAATTGATATAGCTAGATGAAAATTAATTATTTTTATATAAAAAATTTAAAAAAATGTCTAAATTTTAAACATTTGATTTTATTAAATATTAACCAAAAAATTTCGACTATGAAGCGAAAGACTATAATTAAACAGAATAGACCTCTTGCGAAAGTAAAAACCACCTCAATCTAAATTTCATGAGATATCAGAAATTAAATCGTTTTTCAGATTCTGAATTCCAGCGCTTGGTTGGTGTACCTCGACCAGTTTTTAGTGAAATGATCGAAGTTTTAAAAGAAGTAGAATCACTTAAAAAGAAATCTGGGCGTCCTCATACTTTAGCTATAGAGGATCAATTATTATTAACACTCAATTACTTACGGAATTACAGCACTCAATTGGAGTTGGCTGCAAATTACCATATCGCTGAAAGTAATGTGAATCGAACCATTAAAAAGGTTGAAGATGCATTGATGAAATCAAGACGGTTTACTCTGCCAAAACGAAGCATTACCACAGCAGACGAACAGTTTAACTGGGTCATTATTGATGCGACAGAATGTTCAATAGAACGTCCGAAAAAAAAATCAGAGTAAGTTCTACAGTGGTAAAAAGAAGAAACATACGCTAAAAGCACAAGTGATCTATCATCCGAACAGCAAACAAATCATAGGGCTAGATATATCGAATGGCAGTCAGCATGACATTAAATTGGCAAGAAGAACGGTTAAAAAATTCAAACATTGTAAATATGTTATGACCGATTTAGGGTACTACGGATTAGAGCAAGATGGCTTTAAATTATTGATGCCAATAAAGAAAAAGAAGAATTTACCCTTATTTGATGTTGAGAAAAAGTACAATAAAATGATTGGAAAAATACGAGTTGTGATCGAACATATTAATAGTCAATTGAAAACATTTAGAATATTAAGTGAACGCTATCGAAATAGACGGAAAAGATTCGGTTTACGCATTAACTTAATCGCTGCACTGGTAAATCGGATGAACTTGCAATAACGACTTTCGCAAGAGGTCTAATAAATATAACTTTATATGCTGATCAAAGGGGGGTATCTCGACAAATGTTGAGGATAGAACTACCCATAAATAGTATTGTTTTACACAGCTTAAGAAGCTAAATGTTTTTTGAGTAACCAAGAAAAGGTTAAAAATAAAGAAATATACCGTGTTGGGGTTTACCCCTAGGCGTTTTTTTAAGACAATATAGCGGCATTGAATGGTTATTCATCATCTTCTTTTCATCAATCTATTAAAATTGGATTCTGATCTATGACGACCCCTTTAAACGAACGTCGTATTGCAAACGCAATTCGTGTATTGGCAATGGATGCTGTGCAACAGGCAAACTCAGGGCATCCAGGTGCTCCAATGGGGATGGCAGATATTGCTGATGTCGTCTGGCGCGAGTTTTTAAATCACAACCCAACTAATCCACAATGGGCAAACCGTGACCGTTTTGTTTTGTCAAATGGTCATGGTTCAATGTTGCAATATGCTTTGCTTCATTTAACAGGTTATGATCTTTCAATTGAAGATTTAAAACAATTCCGTCAATTGCATTCAAAAACTCCTGGTCACCCTGAATATGGTTATGCACCAGGCATCGAAACAACGACTGGTCCTTTAGGTCAAGGTATTGCAAATGCTGTTGGCTTTGCATTGGCTGAAAAAACTTTAGCTGCTCAATTCAATAAAGATGATTTAAAAGTAGTTGATCACTTCACTTATTGTTTCTTGGGTGACGGCTGTTTGATGGAAGGTATTTCTCACGAAGTATGTTCATTGGCAGGTACTTTACAGCTTGGTAAATTGATTGCTTATTATGATGACAACGGCATTTCGATTGATGGTGAAGTAGAAGGCTGGTTTAGTGATGATACTGAAGAGCGTTTCAAAGCTTATGGCTGGCAAGTTCTTCGTGTAGATGGCCATGATGCTGATGCTATTCGTCAAGCAACAGTTGAAGCTAAAGCTGAAACTCAAAAACCAACGATTATTATTTGTAAAACAATTATTGGTTTAGGTTCTCCAAACAAACAAGGTAAAGAAGATTGTCACGGTGCGCCGTTAGGTAAAGATGAAATTACCTTAACTCGTGAAGCTTTAGGTTGGACTGAAGAAGCATTTGTTATTCCTGCTGATGTATATGCTGCATGGGATGCTAAAGCAAAAGGTAATGAAGCTGAAGCAGCTTGGAATGAAGTATTTGCTCAATACCAAGCAAAATATCCTACAGAAGCAGCTGAGTTACTTCGTCGTATTAACGGTGATTTACCAGCAGAGTTTTCAGCTCAAGCAGATGCGTTTATTCGTGAGACAAATGCTAAAGCTGAAACTGTAGCAACTCGTAAAGCAAGTCAAAATACATTACAAGCATTTGGTCCTTTATTACCTGAATTATTAGGTGGTTCTGCGGACTTGGCTGGTTCTAACTTAACACTTTGGAAAGGTTGCCAAGGTGTTCAAGAAAACCCAGCTGGTAACTACGTGTACTATGGTGTACGTGAGTTTGGTATGACTGCAATTGCAAATGGTGTTGCATTACATGGCGGTTTCATTCCTTACGTGGCAACATTCTTAATGTTTATGGAATATGCACGTAACGCAGTGCGTATGTCTGCATTGATGAAACAACGTGTAATTCATGTTTATACACATGACTCAATTGGTTTAGGTGAAGATGGTCCAACACACCAACCAATTGAACAAATTGCTTCTTTACGTGGTACACCAAACTTAAATACTTGGCGTCCTGCTGATACTGTTGAAACAGCAATTGCATGGAAATCTGCTTTAGAGCGTAAAGATGGCCCTACAGCACTTATTTTCTCTCGTCAAAACTTGCCATTCCAAACGCGTACTGAAGAACAAATTCAGAATGCAGCAAAAGGTGGTTATGTTCTTGCTCAAGAGAAAGGCGAGTTGAAAGCAATTATTATTGCTACTGGTTCTGAAGTTTCTTTAGCAATGGAAGCTTATGCTCAGCTTGAAGGTGTGCGTGTAGTTTCTATGCCATGTGCAGAAGAGTTTATGAAACAAGACGCTGCATATCGTGCAGCTGTATTACCAGCTCATATCCGTGCACGTGTTGCGGTTGAAGCAGCTCATGTTGACTACTGGTGGAAGTTTGTTGGTCTTGATGGCAAAGTAATTGGTATGTCAACTTATGGTGAGTCAGCACCAGCGAAAGATTTGTTCCAATTCTTTGGTATTACAACTGAAGCTGTAGTAGCTGCAGTAAAAGAATTGACTGCTTAATGAATTAACTAAGCAGAAGAAAAAAGCGTCCCGATTGGGGCGCTTTTTTTATAAATTTTAAATATTAAGTTCAGTTTGAATCGAAATATTCGAAGTCAATAACTTATGAATTGGGCAGCTTTCAGCAACTTTTAAAAGACGTTTATGTTGATCTTCAGTAAATTCACCCTTTAGCGTAATTTTACGTTCAATATTATTTTGACCGGCTTCCGGATCACTATTTGGATTTAAAGCTAAATCGACTTGTACATGCTCAAGCTTAATCCCTTTGTGATTTGCATACATTTCTAGTGTAATTGTAGTGCACGCGCCTAAAGCTGATAGTAAAAGCTGAACTGGATTTGGAGCTGTATCTCGTCCACCTTTATCAGTTGGTTCGTCTGCAAACCATTGATGACCTGACGGATCGGTCAGTGTCACTCGGTACGGAGTAGAAGTGCTTTGTGCTTGAACAGTGTTAGCCATGTTTTACCTTGTTATTTATCAATAAAATCGAAGTAAAAACCAATAAATCTGAAGGTTTCGGATAGAAAAATATCTATACTTTATAATATGGGTTTTGAATAACAACTGTAACGCTTTTATTGTTGCATGGATGAAACATATCGTTTTATAAAGAATAGTGAATTAAATTACTTGATGTATACACTAACGACTATATCAATAAAGGATACGAAAAATGCATCTTAAAACATTAAGCTTCGGTTTAGCAGTAGCATTGGCAAGTACAGTTACATTAGCTGCACCAGTGGATTATAAAATTGACCCAACACATACAGCGACTGTTTTCTCATGGAATCACTTTGGTTTTTCAACTCCAAGCGCTAACTTCTCGGACATCCAAGGTGTAATTAAAGTTGATAATGCTAAACCAGCAAATTCTTCTGTAAATGTGACAATTCCTTTAAGCAGTGTAAATACAAACGTGCCTGCTTTAGATAAAGAATTCCAACAAGAAGCTTGGTTTAATGCAGCAAAATATCCAAATATCACTTTCAAAAGTACGAAAGTAGAAACTAAAGATAAAAAACACTTCAAAATTACTGGTGACCTAACTGTTAAAGGTGTCACTAAGCCAGTTGTACTTGATGCTGTTTTAAACAAACAGGGTGAACATCCAATGGCAAAAGTTCCAGCGATTGGTTTCAATGCGACAACTTCATTCAATCGTTCTGATTTCGGTCTAGGCAACTATGTGCCTAATGTAGGTGATAAGATCACTGTAAACATTACGACTGAAGCAACGGCAGCTAGTGCAGCTAAAAAATAAGTTGTAAGTTTTCTAAAAAAGTCCTCAATCATGAGGACTTTTTTAATTATTAGATTGGTTCTTTTTTATCGGGTTCTATAAAAACTAAGGGTTGAGAAGGATCTACATTTCTTTTTTCGGCTTTTTCTCTTAAAAATTGATAAGTTGGAACTTTCATTTTTGCCTGATCACGTAATTTCTTTTTAATATAAAGAACAAGAGCAAAGCAGGTCGTTGCTACGGTCAGCATCATGCCATTCATATAACTCATGATCGAACTTACGTAACCAATGGTGGTTAAGCGATGCATCATACGCTCAACTTGAGTACTAGTTTCAATACCAGTGATTGCCCAACTGCATAAATGTTCACAATTATTAATAATTAAATGATAGTGGTTTTCGTGCATGCGTGAGCGCATACGTCGAACAACCACTTTTCCTTTGTAGCGTGGCGCATCATAAGAACGCACATGAATTTTTTTGCCATGAGAAAAGGCATCTAATGAAGTAATTTCAATGGGTCGTTTTTTGATGAAATGTGCTAGGCCTGAATAATGAATAACTCGACCTCTCCCAGCGTAAATACCATGATGGCTATAGCCGAGATGTTTTACAATAAGATGAGCCCCTAAAGGGTAGCGTTTATTTGTTTGTTGCATTTTCACGCTGATCCAATAAAGTTTTGATCACTTTTATTAAAAGCTGTTCACTATTATAACGAATATAGTTGTGCTCTAGTGTATTGTTTAGGTGGAATAAGCGCCTTTCGGGTATATATCACATCAAAGCATTTTATTTAATAAAGTATTGCTATGAACAGAAAATGACATATGAGGTTTGCCATTAATGAAAATACTCATGCTGTGTATTATTAATTTTATGGTCTTTGGGCAATCTGCTTTAGCAGAAGAGTATAGCCAAATGCAAAATGCTACCGATGATCAATTTGAAGTCATTGAAATTTCAAATTTAAATCAATTGCGCTTATTTTTGCAAAATCCAGAAACGAATCAATATTATAAAAGTTTCGATAATATTCAGCGCCAACTCAAATCATGCGAACAGCTTACTTTTGCAATGAATGCAGGTATGTTTCATTCTGGCTTCTCTCCAGTTGGGCTATATATTGAAAATGGGCGAGAGAGTCAACCTTTAAATGAAGATAATGGATGGGGTAACTTCTTTTTGCAGCCTAATGGAGTTCTAGCATGGAATGACAAACAAGCTATTATACTGACAACTGAACAATATAAAGCAAAAGCTTTTCAACCCGAATATGCAACTCAATCAGGCCCTATGTTGCTGATTAATGGCAAAATAAATCCCTTATTTCTAGCAAATAGCGATTCAAAGAAAATACGTAATGGGGTAGGTATAAAAAATAATAAACTTTATTTTGTGATCTCTAAAAATAGAGTGAATTTTTATAATTTTGCTGAATTTTTCCAAAAAGGTCTTAACGTAGAGCAGGCATTATACCTAGATGGTTCTATCTCTAGTTTGTATTTGCCTAAGAATAACCGTAATGATAGAAAATTTTATATGGGACCTATTATTGGTTTAGTCAGCCATACAAATTGTGAAATCAAATAAAATACAAAAAAGCCAGTACATGACTGGCTTTATAATTAATGAATAGATGGTTTTTGAATGAGTTCATTTAACTCTTTACGGCTATACCCACGGGAAATAAGAACTTTTTTTATTCCCATAATGACATCTTCATCTGTTGCTTGTGCAAGCGCACTTAGAAGTTGTTCATTAGTTTTACATGAGCAGTCATTTTCAACACAAGCAGTTTGATTCTTATGCTCGTTATGCTGTTGATCTGCTAAGAACAGCTTTTGCCAAAAACTCATAGAGCCTTCATATATAACCTAACATAGATCGAAATATAGCCAAATTAAATTAAAATACAAGTCTCTATAAGTGATAAATCCACCAGTTGAACTAGAGAATTTTCGATAGTAATGGTTGAGTTAAACGAAATTATGACGAATAGATGACTTGATATTTTTTTTAAATTTAAATACTTAATTAAAAGGTGTTGAAAAATAAGGAGATATTTAATCTCCTTATAAAATAGAGTTACATTGAAAAATTTTGTTTAAATCTTCTCGAGTAATACACCTGACTCAACATGATGTGTATAAGGAAACTGATCGAACAAAGCAAACTTAGTCACTCGATGAGTTTTTGTGAGTGTTTTTAAATTTTCATATAAAGTGTCGGGATTACATGAAATGTAGATAATACGCTCAAAACCTTGCAAAAGTTTTAAAGTTTCATCATCAATTCCCGCACGCGGAGGATCTACAAATACGGTATCAAAGTCATAACTTCGAATATCAATATTTGCTTCTTGTAGACGGCGGAATTCACGCTCACCTTGATAAGCTTGAGTAAACTCTTCAGCTGATAGGCGTGCTACCTGAATATTATCAATCTGGTTTTGTTCAATATTCCATTGAGCAGCATAAACTGATGATTTTGCAAGTTCGGTAGCAAGTACGCGTTCGAATTTTAGTGATAATGGAAGGGTAAAGTTACCATTACCACAATAAAGTTCTAGTAAGTGTTTTTTCGAACCCTCAGCTGCATCACATGCCCATTGCAGCATTTTTTTGCAAACTTGTGCGTTCGGCTGGGTAAAGCTACTTTCAATTTGTTTGTACTTGAATGTACGGTTTGAAAGTTCAAATTCTTCTACAACAAAGTCATCGCCAATAACAACTTTCTGCCCTCGGCTACGACCCATAATTTTAATATTTAATTTTTCAGCAAGTGCTTTAGCTGATTGTTCCCACTCCTGATTAAGTTTACGGTGATAAATCAGGGTAACTAGCATTTCTCCACTAAGTGTTGCGAGAAAATCAACTTCAAACAAACGCTGTGAAAGTAAAGGCTCAGCTTTGAGTTCTGCTAAAAGGCTAGGCATTAAATCGTTAATACTTTTGTCTGCAATAGGAAACTCATCTATGCGGACAACTGTTTTTTGCTTGTCTTCATCGTTACGTTCAAACATGGCATAGAACATATCACTTTCTGTATGCCAGATCCGAAATTCAGCACGCATACGGAAATGTTGTTCAGGTGATTCAAACACTTCTAATGTAGGCGGTGTAAATTCAGAAAATTGAGTAGTAATGCGATCAATTTTAGCTTGAAGTTGTTGACGATAAGAAGAGGTCATAGACAAAGAAAATTTAGACAGAATCAAATAGTGAATGGTATCAAAAAAATCGAGCTTGCAGGAGTCAATTTTAGTCAGATATTCATAAAGAAATAGGGTACTTAAATTAAAGATGATTTAAGACGCGGTTAATAAAATCTGATTTTATTGCTCTATATTGATCGGGATCTAAATGGCTACACTGTAATTTTAATTGATTATATTCATGCACCAACCGCGGTGAATCTATAAGCTTATTTCTAAATGTTAAGAAAAACGTAAATACTGAATCGGCTACTACAATTTGAAATGCAACTTCATCATCGTTCATTGATTCAAGCATGCAAAGCTCATGTGTCCTAAGGGTATTTTGTTTTTCTATAAAATTAAGTGTTTTTAATTGTTCTATTGCGAATTCAAATTGATCAGACATCACTTCAATATAAATATCTAGATCACCTTTTGAAATCGTATTTGGGATTGCAGACGAACCAATATGCTCAATTTTGGCAAATGGTAAAAGGGAGGAGATATTCTTTTTGTATGAGTTGAAAAGATCAATACAATTTTGTTGATATTGTTCTGGTTCTAAAAAGATCATTATGAAATTCGCTAATCGATAACATTTATATATTTAAAAAGAGATTACTCGATTAAACAAAAAAGCCCAAATACTGAAATTTGGGCTTTTCGATAAATTATCTGTTAATCCGACATAGTCATTAAGCTTGCATTGCCACCAGCCGCAGCTGTATTCACACTAATTGCACGCTCAATTACTAAACGTTCAAGTGGAATTGACTCGTTTGATTCAACATGTGTAATGCCTACAATTGCACCAGAGCGGCTTGCAATTTCTTGCTGTAATGAGAGAACCTCTTCACGGCTACCATGGTGCAAAACAGCATCAAAATCATCTGTAGTGATGTTTTTGATAGTCGTAATTGCATCAAGTACATCTTTTGGCAACGTTTGTTTATGTTTTGCCAACAATGGACTATTTGGCATTACAGCAGCTTGACTACCCACTGCAAAAATTGCGAGCAATTGATGTAATTGATTTTGTTCAGTGTCGGCAATTGAAAGTACACGGTGACGCGGCAAAATAATATATTGGTTACTTTCCCCAGTAGGGCCTTGTAACTCATAAAACTTGCCTACACCAAATGGTTCAATTTCACGACTTGCTTGTGGTAAATGTTGTTTCGCCCAGTTTTGTAAGCTTTGATAAACTTCACGGTTAAAGCCTTCAAAAATGGTTTGCTCATTTTTTACCGCAAATGGAGTTGCTAATACTTTGTTTGAACAATCCTGCATTAAGCGATACATGTAAAGAGGGCCACCCGCTTTAGGACCTGTACCAGATAAACCTTCACCACCGAATGGTTGAACGCCAACAACGGCCCCAACAATATTACGGTTGATATAAAGGTTACCAACTTCAGCATGTTGAATTACGGTTTGGATGGTTTCATCAATACGAGTATGTAGACCCATTGTTAAGCCATAACCTTTAGCATTAATGCGTGAGATGAGTTGTTCAAGCTCACCATACTTATAGGTAATGATATGTAAAACCGGACCAAAAACTTCACGCTGTAAGTCATCGAGGTTAGGTAACTCAATTGCTGTTGGTACAACAAAAGTTCCTTTATCTAATTCAGTTTGGCTTGTCGCTCCAAACATCAATTGATGTACTGGATAGCCCTTAGACTTCATTTTTTGGATGTGCTGGTCAATCGTCTGTTTTGCTTCGTCATCAATAACTGGACCAATGTCAGTTTTTAAAATAGCAGGGTTGCCTACAATTAACTGTTGCATTGCACCTTTAAGCATTTTAATAACGGTTGCAGCACTATCTTCTTGTACACATAAAATACGCAAAGCAGAGCAACGTTGACCTGCGCTATCAAATGCAGAACTTACAACATCAAGTACAACTTGTTCAGTTAATGCAGATGAGTCCACAATCATTGCATTTTGGCCACCAGTTTCTGCAATGAGAGGAATAGATTGACCATTAGCAGCTAAACGTTTTGCAACTGTCTTCTGCAAAATTTTTGCAACTTCAGTTGAACCGGTAAACATGATGCCATCAATACGTCGATCTTGGCTAAGCTGAGCACCTACTGTTTCACCACGACCTGGTAATAACTGTACAGCACTATGTGGAATACCCGCTTCCCATAAAATTTGCACTGCTTGAGCTGCGATTAAAGGTGTTTGCTCGGCAGGTTTTGCAATAACGCAGTTACCACTAACTAGTGCTGCAGCAATTTGACCAGAGAAAATCGCAAGAGGGAAGTTCCAAGGGCTAATACAAAGTACAGTACCAAGTGGCTGAATGGTTGTATTATTAGGAAGATTTTCAACCTGAGTTGCATAGTAACGTAAGAAATCTACAGCCTCACGAACTTCTGCAATGGCATTCGCATAAGTTTTACCACTTTCGCGGCAAAGTAATACCATTAACTCTTGGATACGGCTTTCCATAAGGTCAGCTGCACGTTTTAAATATTGAGCGCGTTGATCTTTAGGTGTATTTGCCCACTCAATTTGTATTTGTTCAGCTGCATTAAGTGCAATTTCTACATCATTAAGATCAGCTTCTTGTACATAACCAACAATTTCATCATTTTGTGCTGGGTTTGTAATTGCAATAGAATGACCTTGTTTCGATAAATCGCTATTTCCTAATAATGGATGACTCTGCCAAATACGGTTACGTAACTGTTGAGCTGTGTTATCTAAAGCTGCAAGCGGAGCGTCGTTTGCTAAATCATATCCTTTAGAATTTTTACGAAGTGTTCCATACATATCTAAAGGAAGAGGAATTGATGGGTGTTTTAAACCAACTGAACCTTCAAGCTTAGCTGCATTACGAATATCATAAATTGGAGACTGGATAAGATCTTCAACTTTAAGTGTTTTATCGGCAATACGGTTAACAAATGAAGTATTCGCACCATTTTCGAGTAAACGACGAACCAGATAAGCTAACAAAGTTTCATGGTTACCAACCGGAGCATAAATACGGCATGGCACGCCTAATTTATTTTGCTCACGTGGACCAACAACTTGTTCATAAAGTGGTTCACCCATGCCATGTAAGCATTGGAATTCATATTGACCAGCATAATACTTGCTTGGATCAGCTAAATGATAAATTGTTGCTAGTGTTTGAGCATTGTGAGTCGCAAATTGTGGATAGATGAACTCAGGCGCTGCAAGTAATTTTTTAGCACAAGCAATATAAGACAGATCTGTATGCACTTTACGTGTGAAGACAGGGTAGTCATCCATACCTTCGATTTGTGCTTTCTTGATTTCGCTATCCCAATATGCACCTTTTACAAGGCGAATCATGAGACGCTTTTGGCTGCGTTTAGCAAGATCAATAATATAATCAACTACGAAGAAACAGCGTTTTTGGTAAGCTTGAATAACGAATCCAATACCTTTCCAGTTCTCAAGTTCTGGCTCAAAACAAAGACGCTCAAGTAACTCAAGAGAAATTTCTAAACGTTCAGATTCTTCTGCATCGATATTTAAACCAATGTTGTACTGTTTAGCTAAACGAGCGAGCTCAAATACTTTGCCGTAGAGTTCTTTGTGAACACGTTCAATTTGCGCACGTTGGTAACGTGGATGTAAAGCAGAAAGCTTAATTGAGATACCAGGGCCATCATAAACGCCTTTACCATTAGACGCTTTACCAATTGCATGAATGGCTTGTGTGTAATCGTTAAAGTAGCGTTCAGCATCATGTTCGGTTAAGGCAGCTTCACCTAACATGTCATAAGAATAGCGGAAACCTTTATCTTCAAGTACTTTTGCGTGGTCGACAGCTTCTTCGATGGTTTCACCAGTTACAAACTGTTCACCCATCATGCGCATTGCTACATCAACTGCTTTACGAATAATGCCACGACCACTACGGGCTAACAGGCCAGTAAGTACACTTGAAAGACTGGTTTGCTTTGGTGTCTCCATAAGCTTACCGGTTAACATGAGGCCCCATGCTGCAGCATTTACAAACATTAAGCTACTTTGGCCAACGTGTTCTTTCCAGTTACCTTGATTGATTTTATCGCGAATGAGCAAATCACGTGTTGCTGTGTCTGGTATACGAAGCAAAGCTTCAGCAAGACACATCAAAGCCACGCCTTCTTGTGAAGACAGAGAGAATTCTTGTAATAACCCTTGAACAATACCCGCTTTACCCGAAGAGGTCTTACGTTCACGTAAATTATGGGCAAGGTTAAATGCAAGGTCATAAATTTTATGATCTAAATCATCAGATACCGCAGCAGCTTGTAATAGCTCTTCTACAGCTTCAGGTTCGGCACGACGCCAAGCTGTATTAATGCGTTGTTCAAACTCACTTTTATCGTTGAATTCGGTGATATAGCCTTGGTGAGATTTATCCATTTGATGAAAAGTATCCATTGTGTTCATATCTATTTCCGCTAACCAGCTCTCGTAAACTCATCTTGAGTAGAGAGGTTTAGATAATTTATCATTACAGAAGAAACACCGAATAACTCACTATATTTTGCCCATTTTTTAGAGGAAAATTCAGATGAATGGCCCCTTATTAAGCCTTGATCGTACAGATTTAAAAATTTTGGATATTCTTCAAACAGATGGGCGTATTTCCAACAGTAGATTGGCTGAACTTGTAAACCTATCTCCAACTGCAGTTATGGCCCGGGTGCAGAAGCTGACGAAGGATGAATTTATCTTGGGTTATGAAGCTAAATTAAATCCAGTTAAGTTAAATGCAAATTTTTTGGTTTTTGTTGAAGTCTTACTCGATAAAACAACACCCAATGTTTTAGATGAGTTTATTGACGCAGTAGTGCATTATCCAGAGATCGTTGAATGCCATATGGTTAGTGGCGGATTTGATTTTTTAATTAAATTACGAAGTGGCAGTATGGAAGAGTTTAGACGTATTGCTGGGCAGGTACTATGGCAATTACCAGGTGTGAAAGAAACGCGTAGCTACCCTGTGATGCAAGTTGTAAAAGATAGTTCAAAAATTAAAATCAAAACTAAAAATAAATAAAAAGGGGCCGAAGCCCCTTTTTATTTTATTCATTTTTATACACTTTCTTTATAAAGTTTATCAGCTTGTTCGAAGCGGTCAGTTACATCAGTATTTGGAGTTTTGCTAATCAAGCTCACTACGATGATGCTGATAAATGCACAGATAAAGCCAGGAATAATTTCGTAAACACCGGTGCTTGCGAAAAGATTTTTCCAACCAATTACGACAACTGCACCTACGATCATACCTGCTAAAGCACCTTCTAAAGTCATACGTTTCCAGAACAATGACAAGATGATGAGTGGTCCAAATGCGGCACCAAAACCAGCCCACGCATAAGCAACAAGACCAAGAACTTTACTGTCAGGATTACCAGCGAGTACAATTGCCAGAACAGCAATTGCAAGTACCATGATACGGCCAACCCATACAAGCTCTTTTTGAGAAGCATTTTTACGGATGAAGCCTTTGTACAAATCTTCAGTTAGCGCACTTGAACATACCAACAGTTGACAGCTTAATGTACTCATAACCGCAGCTAAAATAGCAGCTAGAATGATACCGACAATCCATGGATTGAATAAAATTTTAGTCAATTCCATAAATACAGTTTCAGGGTTTTTACTTACAACACCTGCAAGTTCAGGATGTTGCTGGAAATACGCAATACCAAAGAAACCGGCACCGACTGCACCAACTAAACATAAAATCATCCAAGTCATGCCAATACGGCGAGCAGCAGGAATTGATTTTACAGAGTCAGCAGCCATGAAACGTACAAGAATATGTGGTTGGCCAAAATAGCCTAAACCCCAAGCCATTGAAGATAAAACGGCCACCACACTTAAATCTGAAACGATGTTAAATGCATGTGGTCGAGCAGTTTCAATAAGCGTTACAAACTGAGTTGTGTCGCCAATTGCAAGGTAAGTTACGATTGGGGTGAGCAAAAGGGCAAAAATCATTAAGCCAGCTTGGAAAGTATCAGTCCAGCTAATTGCCAAAAATCCACCAATACAAACATAACTGATTGTTGCAATAGCACTTAACCAGATTGCGGTGGTATACGACATACCAAATAAATTTTCAAATAAACGAGCGCCAGCTACCATACCTGAGGCACAGTAAATTGCGAAGAAAACCAAGATAATAACGGCAGAGAAAATACGAAGAATCTTTTTCTTGTCATCAAATCGACTTGTAAAATAGTCGGGCAGAGTGAGTGCATTATTTTGGATTTCAGTATGAACGCGTAATCGACCAGCAACCAGTAACCAGTTAAGCCAAGCACCGATAATTAGACCAATTGCAATCCACGCTTCAGATAAACCAGAAAGATAAATCGCTCCTGGTAAGCCCATGAGTAACCAACCACTCATGTCTGATGCGCCTGCGGATAATGCAGTAACGAAACTGCCTAAACTACGACCACCAAGAATATAATCAGAGAAGTCGCTTGTAGCACGGTAGGCAAATAAGCCGATAAGTACCATTGCTACGATGTACACCATAAACATGATGAGGGTGGGATCAAAATAACTCATAATGGATGTGTGTCCTTATATCCATAATCCGTGATTGTAACCTAATCCAGGTCGCTGTTTTCTTGTACGGCATTTCAAGAGGTTGAGATTCAACCACAAAAGAAATTTTTTGCTCTGTTATCTTTGTGATGTGTTTTGTGTATTTTTATGTAAACTAATGTAATTTGAATTACAATTAAAATTAAAGTAAATTTAATCAATAGCTTAGATAGTATGAATAATTCATTTATTGTTTAGAAAATTATAAAAATAGTAAATTTAGAAAATAGATCAGCATGTTTGGTTACAAAATTAGCAATGACAGTATATGACTCTAGAATAAATTTGACATGAGTTGAGTGTTTTCGAATCAATTTCATGTGAAGAGACAACTTTAGAGGTGAAATTTGTAATAAAAATGAAAGAAATATTAGTTCGTCAATTGATGAAATAGCTCTTTCATACCTTCTGTGGCTGTCATATTTAATAGTTTATATTGAGATGGAACACGAGAATGATCTGCTTTGGGATCTATATAGTAGGCGTCAGTGTAGTTAGGAATTTCATGAACTAAAGCAGCGACAGGGTAAACACTTAAGGTTGAACCAATAACAATGAAAATATCTGCTTCTTGCACTTGCTTTATGGCTTCTTCAAATGCTGGAACTGCTTCACCAAACCAAACCACATGAGGGCGAAGTGGATAGCCATTTGGACAAAAGTCATGCTCTAGATCTAATTTCCACCCATTAATTTCATAAAATTCATTTGTATATTGGGCATTTGGTCCAGAGCTTTTCGCTAATCGAATATTACCATGTAGATGCAACACATTCTGGCTACCAGCACGTTCATGTAAATCATCAATATTTTGTGTAATGACTTGTACATCGAAATGGTTTTGTAATTTAGCAATATATTGATGAGCTTCATTTGGCTGAGCTTCTAAAATATTTTTACGGCGTTCGTTATAAAACCGTTGGACTAACGCAGGGTCTTTATCCCAAGCTTCCGGAGTAGCAACTTGCTGTATATCATAATTTTCCCATAGGCCATTACTGTCACGAAAAGTACTAATTCCACTTTCTGCACTCATACCTGCACCAGAAAATACAACAAGTCTTGTCATGTTATTGATCCTACATATCCAGTTTTATAGCTATTTTATACATATATAAAAAAACCAGTTTAAAAGTAAACTGGTTTTTATCAAATATTGAAAGCAATGCTAAATTTTATAAGCCAGCTTCATATTCTTCATTTGTTAAAAGTTTTTCAACGTCTGCCATGTTGTCTGGCTTAATTTTATAAATCCAGCCTTTCCCGTATGGATCTTCATTTACAAAATCTGGATCATCTTCAAGGTTTGTATTTACTTCCACTACTGTACCAGAAACAGGAGCGTGGATGTCAGAAGCAGTTTTAACTGATTCAACTACTCCAGCTTGTTCGCCAGCTGTTACTTGGCTGCCCACTTCCGGAGTTTCAACATAGACCAAGTCTCCAAGCTCATCTTGTGCATGGTCGGTAATCCCAGTAATAACAAGATCACCTTCAATTTTTACCCACTCATGTGTACGTGCATACTTCAATTCTGAAGGGTGATTCATGACATCTCCTTAAGCTTGTGTCCAATATTTTAATAACATTATAAATAGGGGTCTTTGCGCCAGTTACTAGGACTACGACCACTCCAGCGTTTAAATGCTCGGCTGAAATTTGCGACATCAGAATAACCCAGTTCATCCGCAATTTGTTCAAGACTATAATCTGTACGTGAAAGTAAAGAAGTCGCATGACGATAGCGGACTTCATCTACTAATGTTGAAAATGAAGTTCCTTCCGCTGCCAACTGTCGCTTTAATGTGCGATCTGACATGTGTAAGTATTCTGCTACATTTTCTATGCTTAAGTAATGTTGTTCCGAATTACTTAAAATATCACGTACACGCATTGCTAAACGGCGGCGTTCACCTAAAGCAGAGAGTTCAGCCTCACATTGGTTAATAGCAATTTGACTGGCGATTGGATCTGAATTAATTAATTTAAGACCTAAATATTTTTTATCAAAACTAGAAATTAAATGAGGCTGATTAAACCGAATAGTACTGCTTAGTTTGCTCTTATATTTATCAAAGCCTGCTGGTTCTGGAAAATCTAGGTCGACATCGCCCGCTAAATCTTCAATACCTGTCATAGCTTTTGCCATTGTCATGATGCCAATAGTTAAGCCTAAAACAATTTCGGTGCGAAGTGGTTCTAACTCAATATCACATTGTAGTTGTAATGTGGCTTTTGGGCCGAAGGTAGAAAAATAGAGTTGTAAAAAAGGTAAGCGTAACTGGATAAAACGAGCAGCGAGAGCAATTGCCTCAGTAATATCTTTTGCTGTCATTATTGCGTAGCCAATAAATCCATGAATTGAAATACGCATTTGAGTGCCAATATGGTAACCCAATGTACTTTCTCCAGTGAGATTTAAGGCATGTTTAACCAGTTCATTTGCTACAGGTGTTGAAATACGATATTCAGGGTCAGCCAATTGTTCACTTGTAAGATGAAAAGGGGCAAATAATGTCTCATCGTTGTATCCCCAACGTGAAACAACATCTAATAGCAATAAGCCATAGACTCCTGGAATACCTTGATCTTGACGAGCTGAGGTAATTTTCATATGCGTTCCGTTGCTCTCATCAATTTTCTACGTGCATTTCTTACACATCTTGTCATGAAATATAATTTGAGTTTATAAAAACTGTTAGACAATCATATCAAGGATTCGTTAAATATTCTTTTTAAAGACAACGATTTTTGTCGTTGAAATAAGTAAAACATCTCCATGTTGATTTAAAGCTTGCGTAACGTAGCTTACAATACCACGATCCAATTTTGTTTTGGATGGTGTAATTGCTGAAATCTCAGCTTCAACATGTATACGGTCACCAGGTCGAGTCGGGCGAGGCCAACGTAAACTAGACTCTGAACCCACGAGCCCCCCATGAATAGGCATACATTCTGTCCATAAGCGCATAGTAATTGCCGAGGTATGCCATCCACTGGCAGCAATACCTTTAAAGATTGGATCTTCTTTAGCTAATTCTTCATCTGTATGGAAAGGCTGAGGGTCGTAGTGGCTTGCAAATTGTTTAATCTCATCTAGTGTAATTTCATATTCACGACTGATAAAACGATCACCAATTTTTAAATCTTCTAAATAAAGCATTAATCCTGACCCTGTACTACTTTTTGCTCAATAAGAAAGCCGCCAGTTTGGCGTTTCCATAATTGTGCATATATACCATTTTTAGCAATTAATTCTTCATGGGTACCTTGCTCTGCAATTCTACCTTCATCAAGAACAATTAAACGGTCCATTTGAGCAATGGTAGACAAACGGTGAGCAATTGCAATAACTGTTTTATCTACCATCAGGTCATTTAAACTAGACTGAATAGCTGCCTCAACTTCCGAGTCTAATGCGCTTGTTGCTTCATCTAATATTAAAATTGGTGCATCTTTTAAGAAAACACGTGCAATAGCGATACGTTGTCTCTGACCGCCTGAAAGTTTAACACCGCGTTCACCAACCTGTGCTTCATAGCCAGAACGGCCTTTTAAGTCGACAAGTTGAGGAATAAATTCAGCTGCTTTTGCCTTATGCACTGCACTTTGCATGTCCAGATCGGTTGCATCCGGACGGCCATATTTAATATTTTCAGCAACTGAACGATGGAGTAGAGAAGTATCTTGAGTAACTAAAGCAATATTCGCTCTCAAACTATCTTGTGTAACATCTTCAATATTCTGCCCATCAATTAAAATTGCACCTTCTTTAAGATGGTAGAAATGTAAAAGTAATTGGATGAGAGTGGATTTTCCTGCACCTGAACGGCCAACGATACCAATCTTTTCGCCCGCTGTAATGTGTAAATTAAAGTGATCGATGACATTTTTATTGTTATAGGCAAAGGTCACATCTTTAAATACGATTTCACCTTGCTTTACTGTAAGTGGTTTTGCATCTGGTTTGTCTTGAATATTGATTTTCTTACCAAGAGTTTGCATACCATCTTGAATGGTACCCACATTTTCAAATAAGGCTGACATATGCCACATCATAAACTCAGCCATGCTATTAAGCTTTAAAATCATGGCGGTCGTTGCTGCAATTACACCTAGTGCTGCTAGGCCTTGTGTCCATAGCCAGACTGCTGTTCCAATCACGCCTACAAATAAAACAGCAGAAAGTAAATTAATGCTGACTTCAAAAAGAGTACCTAATCGCATTTGTGCATAGACAGTTGTCATAAACTCTTTCATTGAAGCTTTTGCATACTGGCTCTCACGACCAGCATGGGCAAATAATTTAACCGTTTGAATATTTGTGTAGGCATCTGTTACACGTCCAGTCATTACTGCACGAGCATCAGCTTGTTGCTGTGATACTTTGCTTAAACGGGGAATAAAGAACCAAGCGCTTAATAAGAATAAACCCAACCAAACCATAAGTGGAATGAGTAAAGTTGGTGAAATTGCACCAAGAACGATACTAACGGTAATAAAATAAATGCTGACATAAGCCAACATATCGCCCAAAATAATCCAAAATTCACGGATAGCTAGTGCTGTTTGCATGACTTTTGCTGAAAGGCGACCCGCAAAATCATTATGGAAAAAATCTAGACTTTGCTTTAACAAAAGATTATGAAAACGCCACCGTAAGCGCATTGGAAAAGTACTATATAAAATTTGGTGTTTTATAATAGATTGAATATTAACAAATAAAATATTAGCAAATAAAACGCTAATAAGAATGAGTATATTGGAAGCGTGTTGGCTTAAAAAGCTTTCTGGTTGACTGTTACTCAGCCAGTCGACAAGTTGCCCAATTTTTGAAAAGAGTAGAGCTTCAAAGCTGGCTGCACCCGCTGTACATATAATGAGTAATAATAAGTACGGACGAACACCTTCAGTAGCTTGCCAAACAAATGGGAAAAAGCGAGTTGGTAAGGGCTCATCCAGACCTTTGGTTGGATAAGGATCTACAAGTTTTTCAAACCACTTCAGCATGAATGACTACCTTTATACATCAGCTACTTTATTAAAATTTCGCAATTTAATTTGCAATAAAGTCAGTTAGATCAAACTCGATATAGATGTTGATCTGTTGGGTGTGTGGATACACGTCAAAGTCTATGTTGTATATCTTTAGCTAAAACTGACAAGATTTAGTCAAGATATAAATTTGGAAACGGGAAAAGCCTAAAAGGCATGGTAAAGACAAAAAATGTTTTATTCATTATATCGATAATAATAGATGAAGTGGTGAATGAATTTGATGTGAATGTAATTTTTATAAGTTTTTTTAATAAATGATAAAATACTGATATTTAGCCTAAGCAGCATGAGCCTTTATCTAAATATTCATAAAGGCTCATAATAATTACCACATTAAGTCATCTGGAATAACATATGCTGCATACGGATCTTCTTCGTCAGTAGTTTGTTCATTTTTCTCTGCATTATTAATTAAAATAAAGCCTTGCATTTTTTGATCAATTTTTTCGGCCAAAGCTTTTGGAAGATAAGCGTATTGATCTTGATCTTTAGCAATTACTAAACTACCTGTAACAAGGGCATTGTAGACTTGTTGAGATAGATATACCTTTTTAATCTTATTCTCGTCAATAAATTGATAAGCCACATCTCCGGCAAAATCTACAATTTTGTGTTGTTTAATCATTTGAATAATAGAAGCTTTTAATGCTTTTTCTTCGAGTTGTTGCTGTTTTTCTAGATTTAAAGCTTGGTCTTTAGCTAGTTTTTCTTGTTGAGCTTTTTCAATATTTGCTTTGATTTCTGCTTCATTGCTTTGACCAGTACGCTGCTCATGCTGAGCTTGTTTGGTGAGTTTTTTTGCTTTTTTATTGTCAACTAAACCTGCTTTGAGTAACTGAGCTTGTAAGGCATTTTTAACCATGACTTAATCCGAATCTGAAGAGGAAGAACGATGAAAATAAACAGCCCAATATGAAATACTGAGTGTTAAGCTTAAAATTGCTGGTAGCAAAAATGATTGCAATTTTAAGTAGGGGTGAACTGAAGCAGCAATTATACCACCAATAAGAAAACCTGAAAAAATAAGTAGATGTAAAATAATACGACGGTTTTCTACTTTTAAACCTCGTGCTATGTAACCAAGTGCAAGGCCAAGATCTGTTAAGACACCCGATAAGTGAGTTGTCCTAATAATGGTCCCTTTATAATGGCTGACCATGGCATTTTGTAAACCCATGGCGACACAAGCCCATAATAATCCATATTTGGGAAAATATGGCAGTAATAACCAGCAAAGAAAAATAAAGAGGGCAACTAAGCTTAAAGGGAGGCCATATCGACGGCCTAATTTGAAATGGCTATTGCCTAAAATAAAACCACTGTAAAATGATCCACATACATAACATAGTATAACAAGTATCAAATATATGACGTGATCAAAGTGCCAGTTTACCAAACTCATGGCTAGCATACTGACATTACCAGTCATATGCGACACCGATTGATGTAAAAGGGTGATAAGCCCTAATACATTAATCATTCCGGCATTCATTGCCAGTAAAAAGGCACCAATTTGGAACCAGTTTGGTAAACGTTGAAATGGCATGTTCTCTAAGAGTTTTGTCTTGAGCGAATATCAACAGCGGCAGTAAATAAAACATCAGTTGATGAGTTAAGAGCTGTTTCGGTTGAATCTTGTAATACACTAATAATCATACCAACTGCAACAACTTGCATCGCAATTTCTGATGAAATACCAAATAAACTACAAGCGACTGGAATTAAAAGTAACGAACCACCAGCGACACCAGACGCACCACATGCTGAAACTGTAGCGACTACCGACAAAATAATCATAGTTGCCAAATCAACATGAATCCCTAATGTATGCACAGTTGCTAAAGTAAGCACAGTGATTGTAACAGCTGCTCCAGCCATATTAACTGTAGCACCTAAAGGAATAGAAACACTTGCAGTAGATGGATTAACACCTAAACGTTCAGCTAAATCAAGGTTAACTGGGATGTTAGCTGCTGAGCTGCGTGTGAAGAATGCAGTAATACCACTTTCTTTTAAGCATTTAAAAACAAGTGGGTATGGATTGCCACGAATTGTTAAACCTACCAAAATTGGGTTAACTACAAGAGCAACAAAAAGCATTGTTCCTAATAGAACAGCTAATAATTGCGCATAACTTTCAAGCGTTGCTAAACCAGCATCGGCAAAGGTTACTGCAACTAAACCGAAAATGCCTACAGGTGCAAATGCGATGACTTTGTGAATAATCGCACTCACAGCATGTGAAACATCATGCATCACTTGTTTAGTCGTATCTGAACTATGACGCATTGCTAAACCTAGACCAATTGCCCATGCCAGAATGCCAATAAAGTTCGCTTCACTAATTGCTTGAACAGGGTTTGCAATAAAACTTAAAAGCAAATTTTTTAATATATCAGCGAGGCTACCAGGCGCTTGTAGGTTGTTATGTGAAACAGTATTAAGATAAAGAGTACTTGGAAAAGACAAGCTCGCAACAACGGCACTAAACGCAGCTAATAGCATACCCACTACATATAATAGTAAGACTGGTCGTAAATTTGCACTATGACCAACCTGAAAGTTAGCAATAGATGAGAGAACCAGTACGAAAACTAAAATAGGAGCAACCGATTTCAATGCTTTAATGAACAGCTCACCAAACAAGCTTAAGTAAGGTGTAACGGTTGGAAATAATAGTGCAACACCTATTCCTAAAATAATGGCGATAATAATTTTGGTGACTAAGCTTAATCGAGAAAAGAATTCAAGCATATAAAGGCCTTATTAACCTATTCATGGCTAAAGGTTGAACAAGCGGAGTATTTTATACTTAAGTGATGTGAATCTTAAGCTTTTTTATATCAAGTAATTAGATTAATAAAAAAAGGTAATATTAAGTATTTGTTTTTAAAATAGTAAAATTAAATTATTAAATTAATTAAAAAGATATTCTGCTTATATAACAGTCAATAAAAAATTAACTGTGGGGTCTAAAAACCTATTGAAAAATAGTGGAGGGAGAGACAGAAAGAAATAAGAGAGTGTATTGTTGTTTTCAATAGCTTTAGATACTTGAAAAACTACGCGAATTTTCAATCCTCTTTGCTCGGTTTATTACTAGCTACCAAGTTGAAAAATCGCATATTTCAGGAATACATTAATAGACCTCTTGCGAAAGTAAAAACCACCTCAATCTAAATTTCATGAGATATCAGAAATTAAATCGTTTTTCAGATTCTGAATTCCAGCGCTTGGTTGGTGTACCTCGACCAGTTTTTAGTGAAATGATCGAAGTTTTAAAAGAAGTAGAATCACTTAAAAAGAAATCTGGGCGTCCTCATACTTTAGCTATAGAGGATCAATTATTATTAACACTCAATTACTTACGGAATTACAGCACTCAATTGGAGTTGGCTGCAAATTACCATATCGCTGAAAGTAATGTGAATCGAACCATTAAAAAGGTTGAAGATGCATTGATGAAATCAAGACGGTTTACTCTGCCAAAACGAAGCATTACCACAGCAGACGAACAGTTTAACTGGGTCATTATTGATGCGACAGAATGTTCAATAGAACGTCCGAAAAAAAAATCAGAGTAAGTTCTACAGTGGTAAAAAGAAGAAACATACGCTAAAAGCACAAGTGATCTATCATCCGAACAGCAAACAAATCATAGGGCTAGATATATCGAATGGCAGTCAGCATGACATTAAATTGGCAAGAAGAACGGTTAAAAAATTCAAACATTGTAAATATGTTATGACCGATTTAGGGTACTACGGATTAGAGCAAGATGGCTTTAAATTATTGATGCCAATAAAGAAAAAGAAGAATTTACCCTTATTTGATGTTGAGAAAAAGTACAATAAAATGATTGGAAAAATACGAGTTGTGATCGAACATATTAATAGTCAATTGAAAACATTTAGAATATTAAGTGAACGCTATCGAAATAGACGGAAAAGATTCGGTTTACGCATTAACTTAATCGCTGCACTGGTAAATCGGATGAACTTGCAATAACGACTTTCGCAAGAGGTCTAATATTATTATAATTTTATAAATTCAGCGCAGTTATTCTATACAGTATAACTGATAAAGCGTATTCAAAATTGAGTGCATCTTGTCATCCTTTATAGAATAGAAAATTTGTTTGCCATCACGACGTGTTGAAACGACATCACTTTTACGTAACATCATCAATTGTTGTGAAAGAGTGGGTTGGGTGATTTGGGTTTTCTCTTCGATTTGAGAGACATTTAACTCCTCATGAGCTAAGTGACATAAAATTAATAAACGGTCAGGGTTAGCTAAAGACTTTAATGTGCCTACGACTGAATCAGCCGCATTTTTCATTTCTTCAATTTGGAGTCCATCTTTCATACTTTATACCTATATCAATATGGCCGGCATAGTATAGATTGATCTTAAGAAAATGAATGTAGCAAAACTAATCAATCCAATTGTTTTTGTTGAAAAGGTTTATAAGTGTAATTGATAAATATATAACATTATTAAGGTATAACAATAATTTGTAGTTGTTTTGTGTCAAAAGTGTTGCATTGTGTGAGAAGCGTAATTGTTAAGTATAAATGAAACAAAGTCAAAGGAAAAAAATCTTATTTTAAGTTCTATCTATAGTTAATTCTGATTTATCTATGAAAGGGTAATAAAAAAAGATTGAGTTTTTACTTTTTAAAGATATAATTGATTCTGTACAGACAGGTCTGTATATTCTAGTTTGGGATGATAGTCCAAAAAAAACGTCTAACTCTAGGCTAGAATGACTTTCAGACGCAGCGTGATGAATAAGAAGAAGATTCAACAATATAAGAAGAATAATATCACGCTTTATTTTTTACTGTGCAACTTTTTCAAACTCAATAAGCTTCTCTACACGTTTCCAGTAGTCATTAATTTTTACTGAGCCGTGCTCAACCTGAGCTTGAATGGTCATACCTTCTAAAATATTGACTAACAGTAATGCTAAAGGACGAGATTCCTCAATTTCATGTTGAACAAGAAGATCCTGCATTAACTGAGTCAACCATATTTTGTATAAAGTCGCAGGTTGGTGAGTTGAAGGGTATTGCTTTAATACTTCTTCTAAGGCTTTTTGAAACATACAGCCATTAAAATCTTCGCTATTAAACCAATCTGCATACCATAAAAAGATTGCCTTAATACGGGCTAATGGATCATTTTCGTCTTGTTTAGATATAGCAGCAGTAAGAGAATTTTGTAAAAGTGAGTTTCTTAGTAATAAACACTCTTCAATTAGTTTCTCTTTGGAAGGGAAGTATTTGTAAAATGTCATTTTTGCTACACCAGACTCACTGATGATACGATCAACCCCTATAGAGTTATAACTATATGAGTTAAAAAGTCTTAATGCAGTGGTAATAATGTCATCTTTTTTTGACATATTTTAGTAGCCTCACACAAAAAATTTGCTCTTAGCCTAAATGGTCGAGTGTATAAATAAAAAGCAAGAACGCACAATTTTACATTGTATTGATTGTTATTGATAGAAAAAAATAGGTTTTTTAAAAACAATAGAAGGGCAAAGCATAATGCTCTAGGTATATATTTTATATTTGCTGAAAAAATTTCTATGTCTTAATTAGACGTATTTACTAGATAATTTTTTAATTTAGAAAATAATTTTAAACCATAGAAATGTAACCGCAAAATAGATTTATAGATTGGTATATTTAAACATTTATTTATAAAAGAAAAAAGGAGAAATTTTAGAATTTTCTCCTTTTAACCTATTTAGTCAATATTATTCTGCCGGTGGCAATAACATAAGAATTGAATCATTCAATAATTGAACAATGTTTTCTAAAATCTCTACATTGCTTAGCTGGTTATTAAATGGAATACTTTCTCCATCTGCTATTGTTTTGAGTTGAGTGGCAAAAGATTCCACTATCGTTAAATCTTCTCCATTGCCCCAAAACTTTAAAACTCCATTTTGTTCTGTATAAAGTAGGCGAGAGGCTGGTTCTAGCAATAATTCATAACCTTCTGTCAAAATAGCATTGAGGTCTTCAACTTCTATCTCGTCTGGTTCAGGAATATTATCTGGATATTTAGGTTCAGTCATATATGCCATGATGGCAGCATCAAGTACTGATGAATTTTGCAATTGAGCTAAAACCAACCCTCTTAAATACGCTAATTCTTCTGTATTAATTTCACCAACTTGAGAAATACTCTTTCGGTCAATATCTATGACAGGGTTTTGTAGTAATTCATCGGTAGCAAATTGGTCACTAATTCTGTCAATCATGCCAGAAATATTAGGCATACGGAAACCAAACGAGAAAGTTAAGCAATCATCTTCAGCAACACCATAATGTGCTAAGCCAGGTGGAACATATAATAAGTCACCAGGAGCTAAAACTTCGTCAAAATGAACATCTATGTCTGGCAATAATTTTAATGGTTGATTTGGAACAAATTCAGTGGTTGCATCACACATTTGGCCTAATTGCCAACGGCGGTGTCCATGTCCTTGAACAAGAAATACATCATAAAAGTCAAAATGTTTTCCAACTGAGCCGCCTTTAGGTGCATAAGAAACCATAATGTCATCACGACGCCATTGAGGAATAAAAGGAAATTTCTTCCATAATTCCGCTAAATCGAATGAGTAATGATCAACTGCTTGTACTAACAGTGTCCATAGCTTTGGTAATTTTTGAAAGTCACCTTTAGTTAGAGGAGAAGACTTTACGTGCCACTCATTTGGATTTTTGTCTTTTTGACGAATAAGACGTGCGCTAACATGATCTTCTAAAGCGAATTCTTTCACATCATTTGGCTCTAACACGCCAATGATTTCAGGCATGGCATTACGCACAAGTAATGGTTTTTTCTGCCAGTATTCTGATAAAAACTGTTCAGCAGTAATGCCGCCTAAAACGGTTAAAGGTTCTGTCATGGAGATAACCTATAAATAAACTAATAAATATTAAGGAATTTGAAGTTCAAGCTGTCTTAAAATCTGACAAAGCTGAATCATGGGTAAGCCCATTAGGGTGGTTTGATCTTGGCCTATCATTTTCTCAAATAAACTAATGCCAAGACTTTCACACTTAAAACTTCCCGCACAATGAAGGGGTTGATCTAAATCGATATATCTTTCAATTTCTGAGTCGCTTAAATTGCGAAATTTAACTTGATAATGTTCAACTAGAGTGTGTTCAAAGCTTTTTTCAAGACATTGAACACTTAAGGCTGTACTAAAAAAGACTGTTCTGGCTGAGTTTGCTTTTAACTGAGCTTTAGCATTTTCAATAGTCAAAGGTTTGCCAATAAAATCATGAGGTGCATGTTCTCGCCATGCAACCTGATCTGATCCAATTACAATTGCTTCCGGATTTTTCTGAGCAATAACCTGAGCTTTAGTAAAAGCCAGTCTTTTAGCTAAATCATCAGCATGAGTCTCGCCACGAGAACTTTCATCAATATCTGGACTGATACAGATATATTCGATGCCCAAATGATTCATCAAATCCTTACGCGTTTGACTACTCGATGCCAAAATAATTTGGGGGTGTTTCATTACACTGCGTATTCCATTAATACATCTAATGGGACATAACTTAATACTGCTTGATGGCAGGCATGAAGTTTGACAGGTGGAGCTTGACCAGCTTGATATGCTTCTACCCAACGAGTTACACAAATGCACCAGAAGTCACCTGGCTGCAGGCCAGGGAAGCCAGCTTCAGGTAAAGGAGTAATGAGATCGTTGCCAACTTTTTGCGAAAAATTTAAAAAGTCAGACGTCATTTGAGCGCATACAGTGTGTTGCCCAAGATCTGTTACTGCTGTATGGCAAAAACCATTTCGAAAATATCCGGTAATAGGATCAAAACAACAGCTCGCTAAAGGCTCACCTAAAACATTTAAACGATTGATTTGTGGATCGGGATGAATAGACATAATCGATGAAATATTAAATTACTACCTCTATCATAATCAAAACTTTGGCTTTCTACAGCTTTTATGCAAAAAAACTAACCTTTTTTGATGTAATCATTTAAAATTGGCGCGTTTTTAAAATCATAAAGAGAGCTTTACATGAATTTTCAGCGCATGACTGACCTTAACTTAGCAGGTAAACGTGTACTTATTCGTGAAGATTTAAACGTTCCTGTTAAAAATGGTGTGATTACCAGCGATGCTCGTTTACGTGCGGCACTTCCAACAATAAAAGCTGCTTTAGAAAAAGGCGCTGCTGTAATGGTATTTTCGCATTTAGGTCGTCCTGTTGAAGGTGAACCAAAGCCTGAACAATCACTTGCACCAGTTGCAGCATATTTAACTGAAGCATTAGGCCAAGAAGTTAAATTATTTACTGATTATCTTGATGGTGTAGAGGTTCAGGCTGGACAAGTTGTTTTGCTTGAAAATGTTCGTTTTAACGTTGGTGAAAAGAAAAATAATCCTGAGCTTGCACAAAAGTATGCTGCTTTATGTGATGTATTTGTGATGGATGCATTCGGTACTGCTCACCGTGCAGAAGCTTCTACTGAGGGCGTAGCACGTTTTGCTCCAGTTGCAGCTGCTGGTCCTTTATTGGCTGCTGAATTAGATGCGCTTGGCCGTGCAATGCAAACACCTGAAAAACCAATGGTTGCTATTGTTGCTGGCTCTAAAGTTTCAACAAAACTTGATGTTTTAAACTCATTGTCTACTATTTGTGATCAACTTATTGTTGGTGGTGGTATCGCAAATACTTTCTTAGCGGCCGCTGGTTACAACGTTGGAAAATCTCTATACGAAGCTGACTTGGTAGAAACAGCAAAACAAATTGCTGCTAAAGTAAGCGTTCCACTTCCTACAGATGTTGTTGTAGCGGATGCATCTCAAATTAACTTTGAAGATTTCTTGGGTTCTTTAGCGGCTGCACAAGCAGTTGTTAAAAAAGTTGAGGATGTAACTGCAAACGATATGATTTTAGATGTTGGTCCTGAAACAGCTAAAGCATTTGCAAATATTTTAACAACATCAAAAACGATTCTTTGGAATGGTCCCGTTGGTGTGTTTGAAGTTGATCAATTTGGTGAAGGTACTAAGGCACTTTCTCTTGCAGTTGCTCAATCTGATGCATTCTCGATCGCTGGTGGCGGTGATACTTTAGCTGCGATTGATAAATATAATGTTGCTGACCAAATTGGTTATATTTCAACTGGTGGTGGTGCGTTCCTTGAATTTGTTGAAGGTAAAACTTTGCCAGCAGTGGCTGTTTTATTAGAACGTGCATAATACATATATGTAAAAATAAGAAGGGGTTGGGTTCAACCCCTTTTTCATTGATAAGTCATTAAATTGTCATATTACTGAAATAAAATAATGAGCACTAAATCACCAATTGTGGAAAATAGTGATGAATTTAAAACTTACCTTAGCTGCTTTATTAATTGTTCCAGTGATGTTGACTGCTTGTGCGAAAAAAGAAGAGTCTTCTAAAGCAGGACAAGATGCAGCATCTACAGCAGTTTCTGATAAAGTAACTCCTGAACAGCAAGCTACAATTGATTCGCTTGATAAGCCAGTTTTAGATGAAAAGAATACAGATGTGGTTGAAGGTAGTGCGTCTAGCGAGGCGGCTGCTTCAGAAACTCATTAATTTGTTGTTTTTTGTTAAAAAGTCCCTGCAAATGCAGGGATTTTTTTTGAAATACTGTGATTTGTTGCTGAATTGAAATAAATGACAAGGTAGAATAAGCCGCACTACCTGGGAGGATATTATGGCACTCATTTCAATGCGCCAGCTCTTGGATCACGCTGCGGAACATAACTACGGCGTACCAGCATTTAACGTAAATAACTTAGAACAAATGCGTGCAATTATGCTTGCCGCAGATGCAACCAATTCACCTGTAATTGTTCAGGCATCAGCTGGAGCTCGCAAATATGCAGGCGCTCCATTCTTACGCCATCTTATTTTGGCTGCAATCGAAGAGTGGCCGCACATTCCAGTGGTAATGCACCAAGACCATGGTACTAGCCCTGATGTATGCCAACGCTCTATTCAACTTGGTTTTAGCTCAGTGATGATGGATGGTTCATTAGGTGCTGATGGTAAAACCCCTACAACTTACGATTACAACGTAGATGTAACTCGTCAAGTCGTAGCAATGGCTCATGCTTGTGGCGTGTCTGTTGAAGGCGAAATCGGTTGCTTAGGTAGCCTTGAGACAGGTATGGCTGGAGAAGAGGATGGTGTTGGTGCAGAAGGTGTACTCGATCATTCTCAACTTTTAACTTCTGTTGATGAAGCGAAGCAATTCGTTGCTGACACGAATGTTGATGCCTTAGCAATTGCTGTAGGTACTTCACATGGTGCTTATAAATTTACACGTCCACCTACAGGTGACATTTTAGCAATTGATCGCATTAAAGAAATTCATGCGGCATTACCAAATACTCATCTTGTAATGCACGGTTCAAGCTCTGTACCACAAGAATGGTTAAAAGTAATTAATGAGTTTGGCGGCAATATCGGTGAGACTTATGGTGTGCCAGTTGAGCAGCTTGTAGAAGCAATTAAACATGGTGTACGTAAAATCAATATTGATACTGACTTACGCTTAGCTTCAACAGGTGCAATTCGTCGTTTCATGGCGGAGAATCCAGCTGAATTTGATCCACGTAAGTACTTTGCTAAAACTGTCGATTCAATGAAGCAAATTTGTATCGATCGTTATGAAGCCTTTGGTACAGCAGGTAATGCTGACAAGATCCGTCCAATTTCATTAGAGAAAATGGTGGATCGTTATAAATAATTCCCGATAGGGTTTGATTTATGGAAACCGGTTATTTATGTAACCGGTTTTTTTATTATCTAAATCTTATCCATAAAAAAACCTGTGATAAACACAGGTTTTAATTAAATAAAAATTAACTTACTTTTGCAGATTCTTTTTGTCGAGACTTGGATCTTTAATCTCTACATAAGCATTTGCACGTACTTCACGTAACCAGCTATCAATTTCAGTATTGAATTGACGTTCACCTAAAATTTGACGTGCCATACGCTCTTGATATTCGTGAGTCATATCTTTTTCGCGTTTGTCTGTCACTTGTAGAATATGCCAGCCAAATTGAGTTTGGAAAGGTTCACTAATTTGACCTACAGGAATTTCCTGCATTTTTTTATCAAACTCAGGTACCATCATTCCTGGATTAACCCAGCCTAAACTACCACCGTCACGCGCGGAACCTGTATCGTTTGAATAAGTTGCCGCAAGAGTGGCGAAATCTTCACCTGCCTTCAATCGCTTGTAAATGCTATCAATGATTTGTTTTGCATTTTCAGGACTTACTACTTCGGAAGGCTGAATAAGAATATGGCGTGTTTGATACTGTGGTACCAAGGCTTTTTGTTCATTTTGCTTGCGTTCTAAGAGTTTTAGAACATGTACACCATCTCGTACAGAAATTAGATCAGTGGTTTGACCATCTTGTAGGGGAGTAATACGGGCAGCGAGTTCAGCCGGAATATCAGAAAGGGGACGGAATCCCATGTCTGCACCTTCAACTTTTACTGTTGCAGTTGAAAGTTTTTTGAGAGCATTTAAATCATTGCTTTGAGCCAGCTTTGAACGAACTTCTTTAGCTACACTTTGAACTTCTTGAGGATTGTCTCCAGAAATTCGCATATGGATCACATGTGCCTGATTGCCTAGAGCAGCTTGACCCTGTGGTGATTTTAAGAAATTGTCAACATCTTGATCACTAATCTTAATACGTGACATCACTTGCTGTTGGCGTAGACGATTAATTGCTAAATCTTCAGCAATACGGCCACGTAAATTTTCATACGTTCCTGGAGCAATCGCATCTAATTTTTGTTGAAATGCTTCTAAACTTTTACTGCCAGATTGACTCGCTACTTTAAGTACTGCCTCGTTTAGGCTTTTCTCATCAGGTTTAATACCATAACGTTTTACTTGTTCAAGTTGAGCTTGACGCAAGATGAGTTGGTCTAAAACTTGAAATTGTAAGTATTGTTGAGGTGGTACTTCTTTTTTTTGTGACTGTAACTCGTGAGTGGCTTCTGCCATTCCCTGTTCAAGGTCACTTTTTAAAATTACGCTATTGTCCACAATTGCCACAACTTCATCAGTGGGTTGGGCAAAACTATGCATTGATGAAGATATTAATACAGCAAGGGTTGTTGCTTTAAAAAACTGTTTAAGATGCTTTGCCTTCATTAACGTTGTGTCCAAGATTGATTAATTTTGTTAAAACCTAAAACGCGATTTTCAAGTATAGATGCAAGTTTGTTATTTAAACCACCTAAACCTTTAAGTGTGACTTCAGCCATAATCGCGCGTTTCTCGTTAACATTAGGAGATTTTGGATCATCTAGGTCGTTATAGTAAGAACGACCGTAGACTGAGATACCCCAGCAACATGATTCATAGTTAACACCTAATAACAGCTCACGAGCCACATCATTGTCCATGTCATATTGAACAAGACCCATAATACGCCAGTTGTCTTTAATTGGTTGTATAAACGATGCAACAACTTGGTCATAGTTATCTTGGCGACCAGGGATATCTTTACGATAGAAGTAGCCTAAGTTATATAGGTTGCCTTTGTCACCCGTGTAGTAAACTTGGAAATCACGCTGTGCGTTATCGCCGTTTGACATCCAAGCTGAATTTGCTGCAATCGTAAAGTTCTGGTTAAGTTGGCTTGTTAAGCTTACAACTGGTCCTGTATTGCGTTCGGTATCAAATGTATCAGGTTGATTTTGTAGAGTTACACGTCGATCTTCAAAATAATAGCTTTGACCTACACTTGCACGTAAACGTTCTAAACCTACTGTATCAAAAAGGCTATAACTTACGCCAAGTGATAAGAAATTGTTGTCTTCAAGGCGGTCATGCCCATAGAAGCGGTAAGGGTTAAAGAGTTGATCGTAGTTAACTGAAGCAGAGGTTGAATCGAAGTTTGGATAACCATTCTGATCTTTATAAGGGGCATAGGCATAAAATGCACGTGGAGTAATTGTTTGAAGATATTTACCATCACGTTCAAAAGTAAGACCAGTATCTAAAGTAAACTGAGGTACGACGACTGATTTAGACTCTGAACTGGCATCTAAACCTTGTGAGGCAATGCTATCTTTGTCATAAAAAGTCTGGATAGAACGTACAGAAACTTCAGGAATAACAAAAGCTGCTGGTGTACGATAGTTATAACGTGTTGCAAACTGGTTATAAATACGTGTACCGCTACTTTCCTGAGCAGAACCATCATTAATTGATTTTTTAAAGTATGCAGTATCGTTATTAAATTCGTACTGTAGACCTTGTGGATTACCAGTTACGTAGTTTAATAAGAACTGTGGTAAACGGGCATAAGGTTTATTCGCATCCAAAACTGAAGGATCTAGCGTCTGGAAGTCTTCAACTTTAAGCTGAGCTTTTAAACCCGGAATACCATGTTGATAGTTCAGTTCCCAAGCTCTTCGTAGATTTACATCGGTTTTAGAGTTTGGACTGCTGTCTAAGTCTGCAAAATAGTCTTTATCAGATGCATAGTGATATTCAAGGTTAGTAGACCATTGATCATTAATATTCCAGTTGTGGAGGAAATTAAAATCTTTACGGTCTTTATCGTTATATTCTTTATCAGATGGAAGAATACCGCCTGATATTACCCCTGCACCGAAGCCATCCGTTAAATAGCGAAATTCACCTTTGAGCATAGCTCCACGTTCTGATAGATATCGTGGAGTAATCGTTGCATCATAATTAGGTGCAAGATTTAAATAAATTGGAACAGAAAGTTCACCGCCACCACCACTATTTGAGAAACCTGAAAAACCAAACTGTGGGTTAAGCATACCCGTAGTTCGACGGTCATCAATTGGGAAGTTAAAGTATGGAACTGCTATAACTGGCACATCTTTAACATAGATTTTTGCATTACGAGTGACGCCTCGACCAGTTTCCTGATTTAGCTCAATTTTATTAGCCTGAATTTTCCAAGCAGGCTTTTGGCCTGGTGGACAAGTGGTATAGCTTGCATCATTAAGAACCATTACATTTGGAGAGGTTCTTTCGATTTTTCCAGCGTGACCATGTGCATGCTGCTGTTCAGAAATATAAAAACTATTATTTAAATCACCAGTTTGAGTCTTTAAATTGTAATTAATTTCATCACTTTGAGAGAGTAAGCCGCCTTGGGCTAACTGCACTCGACCTTGTGCATGAGCAAATGTTTGAGTTTTATCGATGGTAACTTTATCGGCACGTACAGTACGACCTTCTTGATCTATTACTACGTTTCCTTCTAGCTCAGAATCGCCAGCAGGGTTGTAATGACCATAATCCGCCGTTACAACCGATGTAGCCTTATCTGCATCTAATGCTTTAGTTTCAGGATTAATCGGTGTAATCCAAGTTCCTTGGCAAAATGCCGAACTCAAATATTTATTATTGCGCAACTGCGCTTCAGGTGCAGATTTATCAACATAATATTGTTGAAAGAATTCCTGCCCAGGATAGGCTTCCTTAATACTCGCCTTAAGTTGATTATTGTCTATGTTGGAGACAACACCAGCTGACTCAGCATAACTTGATTGTATGGAGCCACATAAGAGCGTAAAAATAGCGGTCGCTAAAGGATTAAATTTAAACTGATGCTTCATTGTCTCATTAACCAAGTATGCTAATTCACAATTAATTATTGTCGCATCATAGAGAAAAAGTTTATAAGTGGCTACACTTAACCCTTCAAAAATCTCAGCTTGTTTTAGATTTTATTGCAAATGAATACACAACGTGAACAATTGATACATACATGGCTTACATCTGTTCTTGAAAATGATCAATTTCAGATCGCTTATTTAGCAGGGGATGCCAGCTTTCGCCGTTATGCTCGCATCCAGTTACAAAATAAAACTTATATGCTTATGGATGCGCCTCCTGAAAAAGAAGACTGTGTTCCGTTTGTAACCATTGACGAATTTTTTGCAGGGCATGGGGTTCGAGTGCCTCAAATTGTTGCAAAGGATTTAACACAAGGTTTTCTATTGCTAGAAGATTTTGGTGATGTGCTGTTGTCGACATTATTAAATGATGCAACAGTTGATCAATATTACGAACAAAGCTTTAAACAGCTCACTCATTTGCAATCAATTAATGGTATTGATCATTTCCCAGCTTATTCTTATGAAAAGCTTATGTCTGAAATGCAGCTGCTAACAGATTGGATGTTGCCATCACTTGGGATTCATCCAACGGCTGAGCAAAAGAAAACTATTGATGACGCATTTGATTTCTTAGCTCATGCTGCATTGGCACAACCGCAAGTTATTGTGCATCGTGATTTTCATAGTCGTAATTTAATGAAAATTAGTAATGAAGAAGAATTGGGGGTAATCGACTTTCAAGATGCGGTTATTGGTGCCGACACTTATGATTTAATCTCGATTACACGTGATGCGTATGTACAGTGGAATGCTGAGCGTGTTTATCAATGGTTTAAAGTTTTCTATGAGCTTTTACCAGCATCTGCTAAACAAAACCGAACTTTTGAGCAATTTAAACGTGATGCCGATTTAATGGCAATTCAACGTCATATCAAGATTTTGGGCATTTTTGTTCGTCTGTTTGAGCGAGATGGTAAGTCTGGATATTTAAAAGACTTGCCGCGAGTCATGTGGTATTTAATTGAAGAGAGTCGTGGTTATCATGAGCTTGATGACTTCATGACGTTTATTCGTAACTCAGTCATGCCTAAGTTTATAGAAAAATATGGCCCCTATGAGGTAGCAGCATAATGAAAGCAATGATTCTTGCTGCTGGCTTGGGCAATCGTATGCGTCCACTTACGCTATATACACCAAAGCCTCTGCTTGAGGTGGGGGGTAAGCCACTTATTGTGTGGCATATCGAAAAGCTTAAGAAAATTGGTGTGACTGAAATAGTCATCAATTCTGCCTGGTTGGCTGATAAGCTCATCAGTAGCTTAGGTGATGGTTCTCAATTTGGTGTGGACATCCGTTGGACACGAGAAGAAGAAGGGCTGGAAACAGCTGGTGGAATTATTAATGCTTTGCCACTGCTTGGAACAGATCCATTTATTCTAGTGAATGGTGATGTATGGACCACAATGGGTTTTGAAGCGCTACGCGATATTAAGCTAAATGATGATTTAGCTCATCTTGTGTTGGTTGATAATCCTAAACAACATCCTGAAGGCGACTTTACATTATTGGATGGACGTGCTTTTGCATTCGATCAAGATGTGAAGGGCGAGAATCTCACTTTTAGTGGGGTATCTGTTATCAATCCTAAGCTCTTTGATGGATTGGAGCCTGGTAAACGTCCGTTAGCACCATTGTTGAAGCAAGCGATGCAGAATCAAAGAATATCTGCTGAAAAGCTTAAGGGTGCATGGGTGGATGTGGGAACGCCTGAACGTTTAATGGAGCTAGATTTGCAAATTCGTGAAGGCTTCTACGATTAACTGCGTAATCCCTAATCGTTAAATAGTGTTCCACGATGCATAAATGGGTATACTTTGTTTTAAATTTTACTTAGATGTTATTTGTTTATGCATCCATTTTTTCAAGAGTTACAACAGGGTAGTCAAAAATTAGGTTTGTCGCTTAGCGATGAAGCTTTGACATTATTGTTAAAGTATCAAGATGCTTTGGTACTTTGGAACAAAGCTTATAATCTAACAGCGATTCGTGATCCGAAAGAGATGTTAGTGAAGCATTTGTTAGATAGCCTAAGTATTTTGAAAGATTTACCACCAGGTCGATTGCTTGATGTTGGTACTGGTGGTGGTATGCCAGGCATGATCATTGCTTTATGTCAACCAGAGCGCTCTTGTGTATTGCTTGACTCAAATGGTAAGAAAATTCGTTTTTTGAAACAGTTTATTGCTGACCTTAAGCTTAAAAACGTAGTAGCTGTGCAAACGCGTGTTGAAAATCAAGATACAATTGATGAGCTTGGTCAATTTGATGTGATCACAAGTCGTGCATTTGCATCTTTAACTGATTTTGTTGAGGCTGCACGTCCATATTTACATGAGCATAGTATAATTGCTGCGATGAAAGGATTGATTCCAGTTGAAGAAATGGAAGAGCTTAAGCAGGAATTTTCATGTAAAGTGATTGAACTGCATGTACCAAGACTTGATGAACAACGTCATTTACTTTTACTTCAACGAATTTAAATAAAAAGTATTAGGGTTACCATGGCTCAAATTATTGCGATTGCAAACCAAAAAGGTGGTGTTGGTAAAACAACGACTGCAGTAAATCTTGCAGCATCACTTGCTGTATTGAAAAAACGTGTATTACTTGTTGATATAGATTCACAAGGTAATGCTACGATGGGGTCTGGTATTCAAAAGAATGATCTACTTTACTCAATCACTGATGTGTTATTGGGTGAAGTGCCAATTGAAACTGCAATTCAAAAGGCAGAGGTTGGATATAAAGTTTTGGGTTCAAACCGTGAGCTTTCAGGTGTTGAACTGGCAATTGCCGAACAAGAAGGTCGTGAGTTCATTTTAAAGAATGCTCTGAACGAAATTAGAAATTCTTTTGACTATATTATTGTTGACTGTGCCCCTAGCTTAAGTTTAATTACGGTAAATGCCTTGGCTGCCGTAGATAGTGTAATCATTCCTATGCAATGTGAGTACTATGCATTGGAAGGTTTGGCTGATTTAACCCAAACAATCGATCGTATTCAAAAAGCATTAAATCCTGATTTAGAAATTATCGGTGTTTTACGTACGATGTACGACGCACGTAATGCCTTAACTCGCGATGTATCAGCTGAGTTGGAGCAGTATTTTGGTAAGAAACTTTATGACACTGTGATTCCACGTAATGTTCGTTTGGCCGAAGCGCCAGCGCATGGTTTGCCAGTGATTTATTTTGAAAAGAGTTCAAAGGGTGCAGTTGCATACTTAAATCTTGCAGCTGAGATGTTAAAGAAAAGTAAAGTAAAGAAAGGAAGTAAAGTATGAGCATCAAAAAACGCGGATTGGCGAAAGGGCGTGGTTTAGATGCATTACTTGGTTCAATTCAAAAAGAAAAATTACAATTAGAAGCTCAAGCACTTGATCATGGTCAGTTAAAGCAAATTGATGTGAATTTGTTGAAGCGAGGTGAATATCAGCCACGTCGTTTTATCCATGAACATGATTTACAAGAATTGGCATCCTCTATTGAAAAACATGGGGTAATGCAACCAATTGTTATCCGTCCTGTAGATGATGAAGCTCATCCTTACGAAATTATTGCAGGTGAGCGTCGTTGGCGTGCAGCACAAATTGCCGGTTTAACTGAAATTCCAGCAATTGTTCGTGATTTAAATGATCAGGTCGCGATAGCTTTAGCACTTATTGAGAATATTCAACGTCAAGATTTAAATCCAATTGATCAAGCCTTGGCATTACAACGTTTTCATGATGAATTTGGTTTGAGTCATCAGGAAATTGCCGATACTGTAGGTAAAGCGAGAACAACGGTCAGTAACTTGTTGCGTCTATTGAGTTTGGCTGATGACATTAAAGAATTTATGCAACAAGGCCAGCTTGATATGGGCCATGCTCGTGCCATCTTGACTTTAAAAGGTAAAGAGCAACTTGAAGTAGCTAAAATTGTCATTGAAAAGGGATTATCCGTTCGTCAAACTGAGCAATTAGTACGTGATTGGAACGAACCTAAACAGGAAAAGGAAAAAACTCCTGTTGCACCAGACATTGAGCAATTAACTCAGAAATTATCGGAACGTTTTGGTGCCAATGTTAAAATTGATCATAACCAGAAAGGTAAAGGGAAACTTGTTATTCATTATCATTCACTCGATGAGTTAGATGGTATTTTGAATATTTGTTTGCCAGATTAATTCTAAGTTAGGTCATATATTTCTAATTTATATTCTTGGGGAAGAAAATATGTGGGAACTTGTGAAAGCGGGCGGCTGGTTAATGCTGCCTTTAATTTTGTGTTCAATTTTAACGGTCGCTATTAGTATTGAACGTTTTATACGTTTGAGACGTTCACAAGTTTTGCCTAAAGCACTGATGAGTGATGGTAGTGCAGATATTTCTCATATCATTACAAATTTGGAGCAAGATACTGATGCCTCAAGTACAGCATTAGGAAATATTCTAAAAGCTGGTTTTGAGCATCAGGAGCATGGAGAGCAATTTGCTCGGGCTCAAATGGAAGCAATGGCTTCTCAAGAAATTTCTTATTTAGAAAAAAATATTAACTTCTTGGGAACTTTAAGTGCTATAGCACCTTTGCTTGGGTTACTTGGAACAGTTGTAGGGATTATTGAGTCTTTTCTCGTGATTGATTTTGGTTCGGCAGGTAGTCCAAGTTTAATGATTCCTGGTATTTCAAAGGCCTTGATCACGACAGCGGTTGGAATGCTCATTGCAATTCCTGCACTTATTTCTTATCGTTATTTTCAGAGAGTGGTACAAAATTACATTGCGGAGTTAGAGCAACAATCTACACTCTTTCATGCATCATTGTTTTATAAACGTTCTTCTGTTGTGCAAGAACATCGCCGTGTTGGTTGATGGGTAGGTAGCAATATGAAGTTTAAACGTTCTCAAGTTGAAGACATTCATATCAATCTAACGCCCATGATTGATTGTTTATTGTTCATTCTGGTGTTTTTATTGTTATCTACCACTTTTAATCAGCCAAGTCGCATCAATCTAACTTTACCAGATGCCCAAGGCGTCCCACCAAAACAGTACGATCATAAAATTGAAGTCGTGGTAGACTCTAGCGGTCATTACGCTGTCAATGGTCAAGCATTGTCTACCAAGGAAGTCGCTGATTTGAGCACTGCAATTAAGCAAATTGCTCAAGAGCGCCGTGATTTTATGTTTATCATCGCTGCAGATGCAAAAGCGTCTCATCAGGATGTTATTCGTGTTATGGATGTAGCAGGACAACTCGGTTTTGTTAACATCAATATTAGTACCAAAGTTCCTTCTAGAGGTTTTTCTGAGTGAATCAAGATTTTAAGGTTTATTTGCGTCTCATATCCTATTTAAAACCTTATTGGGGCGTGGCCTTATTAGTTCTTATCGGATTCGGTATGAACTCAGCAACAGAGGTTTCTGTTGCTAAGCTCATTAAATTTATTATTGATGCCATTCAAAATGCGAGTAGAGCGGATCTAGACTGGTTCCCTTTATTAATCATTTTATTAGTATTTTTCCGTGGCTTAGGCCTATTTATGGGCGGCTACTATACTGCTGTTATCTCCCGTAGTTTAGTTTTTAGTATTCGCCAAGAAGTTTATGCAAAGCTTTTAAGACTGCCGGCTCAATATTATCTCGATAACTCTTCGGGACATATTACAGCTAAAATTATGTATAACGTTGAGCAACTCACAGCTGCTTCATCTGAATCATTAAAAACTATTGTTCGTGATGGTATGATTACATTGGGGCTACTAGGTTATTTGTTTTATACAAATTGGCGTCTGACCCTTTGTATTATGGTGTTCTTACCTATTATTGGGGTTTTGGTGCGCAAAGCATCAAAAAGAATGCGTAAACTTTCACTGCAAGTTCAGGACACTATGGGCGATGTTAACCATGTCGTACAAGAAAGTATTAGTGGTAATGCAGTTGTTAAAAGTTTCGCTGGTGAAGACTCAGAACAAGAGCGTTTTTATAAGTCGTCTGAAGAGAATCTAAAACGCGGTTTAAAAATGGTGATTGTACAAAACCTAAATAGTCCTGTTGTTCAAGTTGTAATGGCTTGTGCAATGGCTCTTATTGTATGGTTAGCCTTAAGACCACAAATTTTAGGAAATACCAGTGCTGGTGAGTTTGTTGCGTATATTACAGCAGCAGGACTTCTTTCTAAACCTGTTAAAAACTTAACTGACATTAATGAAAAGTTGCAGCGTGGTTTAGCGGCAGCACATTCAGTTTTCGAATTATTAGATTTACCTGAAGAAGAAAATACCGGTCAACTTAAACCTCAATTGCAAGGTGCAATTCGTTTTGATCATGTTGTGCTTAACTATGCTGATGGTACTCAGGCGATTAAAGACTTTTCTTTAAATATTCGCCCAGGTGAGACAGTTGCATTGGTAGGGCGCTCGGGTGCTGGTAAAACTTCATTAGTGAATATGTTGGTACGTTTTCAAGAAGTCTCAAGTGGTCAAATTTATTTAGATGACTTACCAATACGTGATATAGAACTTTCAAGTTTGCGCACACAAATTGCAATGGTTAATCAGCAAGTTGTTTTGTTTAACCGGACTGTACGTGAAAACATCGCTTATGGTCAGTTACATAATGCAAGTGATGAAGAGGTTATCGCAGCAGCAAAAGCTGCTTACGCCCATGACTTTATTATGAACTTACCAAATGGTTACGATACTGTTTTAGGTGCACAAGGTCTAAACTTATCTGGTGGTCAACGTCAACGTATAGCAATTGCTCGTGCAATTTTGAAAAATGCACCAATTCTTATTTTAGATGAAGCGACAAGTGCGCTTGATAATGAATCTGAACATTTTATTCAGCAAGCATTTGATGAGGCGATGCAAGACCGTACAACGATTGTGATTGCTCATCGTTTATCTACAATTGAAAATGCAGATCGTATTGTTGTATTAGATCGTGGACAAATTGTTGAGCAAGGCACTCATCAAGAATTACTTGCTAAGCATGGTGCTTATTATCAATTACATCAGCGTAATTTTGAGGACAACTAAGCATGTCTTTGGCCCAGCTAATACAAAACGCATGGAATAAGCAATCAAGTTGGTTGATTGTTTTGCGTCCGTTGTCATGTTTGTATCGTGCTGGGTTTTTATTGAATCGTTATTTTTATAATTCAGGTTTAAAAAAAACCTATAGTGCACCTCTACCAGTCATGGTAATTGGCAATATTACAGTAGGTGGTAGTGGCAAAACTCCATTATTAATAGAACTAGTCAATTACTTAAAACAGCATAATGTAAAAGTAGGCGTAATTAGTCGCGGTTATGGTGGAGCTGGTCCTTTTCCTATGTTGGTAACATCGGCCAGTCAGGCAGCTGAAGCAGGGGATGAGCCTGCTTTGATTGTACAGTCAACTGGTGTGCCTATGGCAGTAGGACCGAATAGACAGGCTGCAATCGAGTTATTATTAGCATCCACAAAACTAGATTTAATTATTAGTGATGATGGATTACAACACTGGGCTTTAGGTCGTCAAATAGAATGGATTGTGCTTGATCAAAATCGTGGACTTGGAAATAGAAAGTTATTACCAGAAGGCTATTTGCGTGAACCTGCTGAACGTTTAAAAACGGGTACAGTAATCGAACATACATTTGCCCCTTCAACAGCAATGTATATGCATCTAGAAGCGGGGCATCCTTACTTATTGAATCCTTCTTCAGCAATTGAATTATCATTCAATACACAAAATAATTACCATGCAGTAGTGGGTATTGGTTTTCCTCAGCGCTTTTACCAAACACTTAAAGGTTTAGGTGTAAATCAATTTCAAGAGCATGCATTTCGTGATCATCATGATTACGTTATTGATGACCTTGTATTTAATGATGATCAGCCTATCATTACGACTGAAAAAGATGCGGTTAAGTTGTTACCTTTACTTGAAAAGTATCCAGAATTTAAACGGCCTATTTGGGTCGTACCTGTTAAAGCAGTTTTGTCTGCAGAGTGCTATCAGGTTTTAAATCAGCAATTGCAAAAGCTTGATATTCAAATATCTTAGGAAGAAAAAATGAAACACATCGTTATTCCAGCACGCTTCTCAAGTTCGCGTTTGCCAGGTAAGCCATTGTTACTTATTCATGATCGTCCTATGATTTTACGTGTCGTAGATCAGGCAAAGAAAGTTGAAGGCTTCGATGATTTATGTGTAGCAACTGACGACGAGCGTATTGCTGAAATATGCCGTGCAGAGGGTGTTGATGTTGTTTTAACAAGTGCTGACCATCCATCGGGGACAGATCGTTTAAGCGAAGTTGCTCGTATTAAAGGATGGAATGCTGATGACATTATTGTAAATGTACAAGGTGACGAGCCTTTACTACCAGCTCAACTTGTTCAACAGGTTGCCAAGCTTCTGGTTGACAAACCAAATTGCTCAATGTCTACATTATGTGAGCCTATTCATGCATTGGATGAATTTCAGCGTGATAGCATTGTGAAAGTGGTTATGTCTAATCAAAATGAAGCTTTATATTTTAGTCGTGCAACTATTCCTTATGATCGAGATGGTGCTAAACAAGCTGAACCAACTTTACATACCCAAGCATTTCGTCATTTAGGTTTATATGCTTATCGTGTGAACTTGTTACAAGAATATGTTACATGGGACATGGGTAAACTTGAAAAGTTGGAAAGTCTTGAGCAATTACGTGTTTTAGAAAACGGGCACCGTATTGCTATTGCTGTAGCAGAAGCAAATTTACCGCCGGGTGTTGATACCCAAGCCGATCTTGACCGTCTAAATAATTTGCCTGTTGAGTCTTTTGAGTAAGTGTTAATTTAATGAATCAGAATGTGACTTCTAAGGTTTATCCGTGGCAACAGACAATGTGGGAAACGTTAACAACACGTTTTCCTAATATTGGGCATGGCTTATTATTTTATGGTAAACAAGGTTGTGGTAAGCATGCTTTTGCCAAGCATTTTTTAGCATGGGTCCTTTGTTTAAATAAACAGCCTCAGGGGGCTTGTGGTGAGTGTAGTAGCTGTCAATGGTTAAAATCAGACACGCACCCGAACTATGTTCATATCACGACTGATGAAGAAAATAAAAAACAGAATGCAAAAATTAAAATAGAAAAAATTCGAGATCTATTGCCATTTGTCCAGCAAACTGGTGAAGGATGGCGTGTTATTGTTATTGAACCAGCCGAAGCTTTAAATCTTGCATCATCAAATGCGCTGTTAAAAACTTTAGAAGAACCCGGTGAGCGTGTTGTTTTAATTTTGTTGGCTGATCACTATTTGAAATTACCAGCCACCATTCGAAGTCGCTTACAGCATTTTGCTTTAGACCGTATTTCATATGAGCAGGCAACATCTTATCTAAATGAGCATTTGGCTGAAATTGCGTCAGTGCCACCTGAATTATTGTTAGGTCTTTCTAATGATATGCCTTTACAAGCAGTTGAAATTGCCACGAGTGATTGGTTTGCGAAAAGACAGTCCTTTTTAGAAGACTGGACTAAGGTAGTTAATCAAAAAAACATGCCTTTATTTTATTCGGTTAAATGGCAAAAAGAGCTTAACTTTAGTGATTTTATGATGCTTCTTGAATACTTGTTAGGAGATTTAATTTGTGTCAAGCTCAATCAACCACAGAAAAATATAGATTTACAGTACGTTCAATTGGCGCAAAACTATAATTTAGAGAGCTTATTCAGTCTTTATGAGGAATTGCAGCAATCTAAAAGATTAGTTGAACAAAATGTACAAACACAACTCATCATAGATCAACTTTTTATAAAATTAATGAACGTTTAAGGGGAAATTATAATGCAACCACAAATGGGTGGAATTATTCAGGTCAATATTCCTGATAGAGCAACCTTACAAGCAAGCTATATGGGGTACGTACAAGGTGGGGGCTTATTTGTGCCATCGAAGCAAAAGGTGAAGATGGGGCAAGAAATTTTTATTTTAGCTACGTTACCAGAACAATCACAAAAAATCCCTTTAACTGGTAAAGTAGTGTGGATTTCACATAAGCAAAGTGGTTTTAAGCCTCAAGGCTTCGCAATCCAATTAAGTGGTGATAAAGGCATTTACTATAAAGCTGAGGCTGAACGGATTTTAGCTGGTAGTATGTCTTTAGATCGTCCAAGTTATACTATGTAAGCAGATAGGAAAGAACAGTGTTTGTTGATACCCATTGCCATTTAACAATGTTAGATTTAACACCTTATAATGGTGATTTAGATCTTGCCCTTGCTGCTGCGCGAGCAGAAGGTGTCTCTAAGTTTATGGCAATTTCAGTTGACCTTGATGATCATATTGCTTTAGCTGAAATCGCAAAGCGTCATGAAGACGTTGGGTATACCGTTGGTGTGCATCCTTGTGAGGATGTAGACATCATGGCCCGAGCAACGACTGAGTATCTGACTGAGTTAGCTCAATCAGAAAAAGTGTGGGCTTTAGGTGAGACAGGCCTAGATTATTACCATAGCACTGATTTTATTAATGAGCAAAAGGCTTGTTTTGCTCGACATATTCAAGCTTCTAAAAGTGTAAGAAAGCCAGTAGTTGTTCATACGCGTTCAGCAAAACATGATACGGTAGATATTATTCGAGCTGAACAATCTACGCATGGTATTTTGCACTGTTTTACTGAAGACTGGGAAACAGCAAAAGCTGTATTAGATTGCGGGTACTATATTTCTTTTTCAGGTATTGTTTCATTTAAAAATGCTCAAGATTTACGAGATGTTGCCAAGCAAGTGCCTTTAGATCGACTTTTAATTGAAACAGATAGTCCTTATTTGGCTCCAGTGCCATATCGTGGTAAAACAAATGAACCAAAATACGTACCCTATGTAGCGAAAGCACTTAGTGAGGTATATGATAAATCGGTTGAGGAAATTGCAAGAATCACCTCGCAAAATTTCGAAAATTTACTCAAAGCGATTTAACTTATAGAAACTATACAAAGAGAGTAATTGCGTGAAGATGGACCGTCAAGCTCAGTTCCGAGCAAGAGAAGCGTTAATATTTCAAGTTGCGGAACAGTTGTTGTTAGAAAATGGCGAAGCCGGAATGACACTTGATGTGCTGGCTGCTGAGCTTGATTTGGCAAAAGGTACTTTGTACAAACATTTTCAAAGCAAAGATGAATTGTACATGTTGTTGATTATTCGTAATGAGCGCATGTTACTCGAAATGGTCCAAGACACTGAGAAAGCTTTTCCAGAGCATTTGGCTTTCTTTATGTTGCATCATTTGCACCACCCGGAACGAACAGTTTTGTTCCATCAAATTGAAGAAAAGCTTTCGATTACAGCACAAGGTGTGCATCATCTTTTTAATGAACTGTATCAAGTAAGAAAACAGCGCTTACGTATTATTATTCGTATGACTGATCATTATTTAGAATCAATCCAGAGTCATATGACTACGCGAGATTACTTGGCTTCAATTTGGTCCCTTACTCATGGAGCTGCGGCAATTCTGAATTCAAGTTTTTACCAGCGTTATTTGGGTTCAAGAGACACTTTGAGAGTAGCTTATATTGATCAGGCGTTGGCCTTACCGAAACAAGCAGTTGAACAATACGCTTAATAGGTCAATATGAAATTGAAATCATTTCAATCACAAAAAGGCTTTACCCTCATAGAGGTGATGGTAGTCATTGTGATTATGACAATTATGACTTCACTTGTTGTATTGAATATCGGTGGTATAGACCAAAAAAAGGCAATGCAGGCAAGAGAGTTATTTTTACTCGATTTACAGAAAATTAATAAAGAATCACTAGACCAATCACGTGTATTAGCTTTAGAAACTCATGGTGAGACAGATGTCTCACCATTTTCTTATGAATTATACGAATATCACGATCAAAGCACTTTACAAGTACAAGACTTAAAAAATCGCTGGCAGAAATATACCGAATTTAAAACACGACAACTTCCTGCGCATGTGTCTTTTTCAGTACAGCCTTTAGATGGTGAGAATTATTCTAAAGCTAAAAATACCGATTTGGTTGGTGGACAAACACCTCAGCTTATCTGGTTTGGCAATGGAGAAGCCAAGACCGTCAAAATACAATTTTATCTAGAGCAAAAACCGATTGGTTCAGAAATACAAATAGATCATTTGGGTAAAATAAATGAAATCTAAAGGCTTTACCCTCTTAGAAGTTATGGTTGCTTTGGCAATCTTTGCAGTAGCAGCTGTTGCTTTAACTAAAGTGGCAATGCAGTACACTCAGTCTACTTCTAATGCCATTTTAAGAACTAAAGCTCAATTTGTAGCTATGAATGAAATTGCTATGATGGAGATTAATCAAGAGTGGCTGCAGGGCACTCAAACTAAGCAAGTAACTTCTCAAGGAGAGACTTGGCAGATTTATAAATCAGCTGAATCAACTGTTAGCCCTAATGTTCAAAAAATTGATGTACAAGTTAGCTTATATGATCCGGATAAGGGAAAAGTACAAAACGGTATTACTCATATGGTCTTTTTTAATTATCCAGTGAAAGCAAAATAATGATAAAAAATAAGAATTTTCGAATTCAAAGCATTGCTTCTCATCTTAGAGCTCAGTCGGGTGTTATTCCGACTGACTACTCTGGGCATAGCTCTTCGTCTTACGCTCAGACAAAGCTTCGCTTTAGAGAGCCTCACACTCGAAACATGGTTTCTCGTCTTGCGGCGCGATCGAGCAATGCTCGATTAACTCGCGCCTTAGGATTTACGTTGGTTGAATTGTTAGTTGCGATTGCTATCTTTGCGGTCTTATCTTTATTGGGGTGGAAAATTTTCGATTACTTGCTTAAAGTTCGTGACCGTAATGCTGAACATGAAGTGCATTTGTTTGAGTTACAAGATGCTTATCAACAAATTCTTCGTGATAGTCTGCAAATTATTCCTTTATCTGCAAATCAAGGTGGCCAACTTCATCCAGCTTTAGAAATTGATAATCAAATTCTGCGTTTTAGCAAAGCAGGTGTAACGGATCCTTTAAAACAAGGTTTATCACCGTTTGAACGAATTGAATATCGTTATGATGCAGACCAAAAAAAATTATATCGTCTTAAATATACAAATTTGAATACTTCGAATAATGAGCAACCTTTATCGAGTACCTTGCTAAGTCAGGTTGACCAATATCAGATTATGGTTTTGACTCCGCAAGAGGTAACAAAGTGGCCTGAGGTTAATATTGATCCAACAAAGCCTAACGAATTGAAAAAATTACCGAAAGGAATAAAAATTCAACTTACTGTAGCAGGAGTAAGTTATGAATGGATCTATAGCTTAAATCAAAGTAATTTATCGCTTTCCCCACAAGGTGGCTCATAATGTTTAAAAATTATAAGCACCAACAGGGTGTCGCTTTACTGACAATACTTATTATGGTTGCCTTGGCTACAATTTTAGCTGCTTCTATTGCCAAACATCAAAATAATACTATGGAAAATACAGCTTATTTAATGCGTCAAAATCAATCTTTGCTCTATGCAAAAAGTGCAGAAGCTTTTTTTTCGGAGTTATTAATTCAAGATGCAAATAATGCGGGTGGAGTAGATCATTTAAAAGAGACATGGGCACAACCTATGCCACCGTTCCCAGTAGAAGATGGTTCTGTCTCAGGGCGTTTGCTTGATGAGTCCGGGAAATTTAACTTAAATAATTTGACCAATGGGGAAGGTATGGTAAATGAAGATGCTAAAAGTTGGTTTGAACGTTTGCTTGTGCGAGTAGGTTTACCTGCTGAGCTAAGTCAGGCTGTGATTGATTGGCAAGACCCAAATGATGAGCCAGCTGGACAAATGGGAGCAGAAAGTAGTTATTATCAAGGCTTAGATCCTAGCTATATGGCTGCGAATACTAAATTTCACCGTATTGAAGAGTTAAAGCTAGTTAGAGGCTTTGATGGGAAAAAATATGATTTGATCGCCCCATATATTTCTGCTTTGCCAGAAAATACGAAATTAAACATCAATACTGCTTCACCATTGGTTTTAGCAAGTATTGATGAAAAACTAGATGTTGGAGCGATCGAAAAAGAATTACAGGCGCGACAGCAAAATTTAAAGTTCTTCCAAAATGTTGATGAATTGTGGCAATTGAGTGCTTTTTCAGCGGTTGATAGTCAAAAGAAAAAGCAGGCAAGTGGTCTTATTGATGTTAAATCTAACTTCTTTCAAGCTCAAATTGAAGTTGTTCTAAACAATAGAAAGCGCCAATTTACTAGCGCATTAATGCGAAAAGATAAGCAAGTATATGTCTACTCAAGGAGTTTGGTTCCATTTAACTAAATAAATTTATTGATATTTTTCCTAAGTCTGTAATACTTGAAGCTTATTAATAAAAGGGATGAGGTCATATTTCTGTATAGACAATATTTAAAGTAAAAATCAATATCTTCAAAATTCCTTCACATCTCTTATCATACTTTTTGCTAATTGTTTCTATTTGAAAAGTGGTGCGAAGTTTTTATCTTTTGCTTTATAATAATGTTCTTAGAAGGAATGATCGATTTGGCACATGTTAATTCGTAAGTTATTTAAGTTTGAAAATGCACATGTAGTACGTAACTGTACATCAGATCGTTGTAAGCGATCGATTCATGGGCACAGTTATAAAGTCGAGTTATTACTTAAAGCTTCGAAATTAGATCATGGACAAATGGTATATGATTTTGGACTATTAAAAGGTGTGATTAAGGACCTTTTTGATAGTTTTGATCATGCGATTTGTTTCTGGGAAAAAGATGATCCACAATATATCGATGCTTGTAAAACTTTTAGTGCACGTTGGATTTCTTTACCAGTGTCTCCATCTGCCGAGCAATTTTCTCGTATTTTCTTCTATCTAGCTCAGCAAGTATTAAAATCAACCATTACCCAAAATGGGGAAGGTGATGTTGAAGTTTATTCAGTGATTGTTCATGAAACTGATACAGGGTATGCCCAAAGTTTTCTTGAAGATATTCAAAATGAACAAATGGGACTACTAAACCTTGAAGGTATTGTTTTCTCAGAACAAGTTCAATCTGAATGGACTGATCCACAAATGTATGAAAATTTAAAACAAGGGATTAAGTTTCAGAATCCATATGTTAACTTACAAGTAGAAGTGTAAGTTAACGTCCTTTTGTTTGTAGAAATGAAAATTGATCTAGGATGACATTAATGCAATTAACTGAGCAACAGCAAGACAAACTCAGTAAAGTTCAATTAGAAGAAAGCTGGAAAAGATCATTAACTCCATTTTTGCTGAGTCCTTACATGGATAGTTTGCGAGACTTCCTGTTTCAACAGAAGCAGGCCCAAAAAACAATATATCCACCAAGTAAACAAATTTTTAATGCGTTAAATATTACACCTTTAGATCATGTAAAAGTCGTGATTTTAGGGCAAGATCCATATCATGGACCGAATCAGGCAAATGGCTTAAGTTTCTCTGTACAAAGAGGGGTTGCATTACCTCCATCTTTACGTAATATTTTTCATGAATTAAATACAGATTTAGGTGTACCAATTTCGCGTCATGGTGATTTAACCAAATGGGCCGAGCAAGGTGTACTTTTATTAAACAGTGTACTTACTGTAGAAGCAGGACAGCCCACATCACACCAAAAACAAGGTTGGGAAGAGTTTACTGACGCAGTAATTGATGTCTTAAATGAACAACGCGAGCACATTGTTTTTATTTTATGGGGTGCTTATGCACAACGTAAAGGGCAACGTATAAATAGAGAAAAACACTTAGTTTTAACTGCTGCACATCCATCACCACTTGCGGCTAATCGTGGTGGTTTTTTTGGTTGCAAAGTGTTTTCAAAAACAAATCAATATTTGAAACAACATGGCATTGAGCCCATAGACTGGCAATTGGACGCATGATGAACTCTCCCAATGTAAATAGCTATCATCCGGATTTGGTAGTTGAAGAAGCGAAAAATGGTTGGCGTATAGTACGTTTGAATCGACCTAAATCATTACATGCTTTAGATGAATCAATCGTAACGGCTTTATTACGAGTATTTGAAGACTTCCGTGATGATGAGCGAGTGAAAGCAATTTGGTTGGACTCGACAACACCAAAAGCTTTTTGTGCAGGCGGAGATGTACGCAAATTACGTCAGCTGGTCATTAATCAAGAAGTAGAAACAGCAAATAAGTTTTTCCAGCAAGAATATGCTTTGGATTTACTTTTGCATAATTATGCAAAACCAGTTGTTGTATGGGGCGAAGGTTATGTAATGGGGGGCGGTTTAGGCTTGTTTATGGCTGCACCTTTCCGCTTAGTTACACCATATTCACGTTTGGCAATGCCTGAAATTAATATTGGCTTATACCCAGATGTAGGTGCAAGCCGTTTCCTTGCTGACCGTGGGCAAATTGGTTTATTTACTGGTTTGACGGGTTCTATCATGACTGCCGCTGGGGCCTACAGCATTGGTTGGGCGACGCATATTTGCGAAGCACAACGTGATAATGTTCTGCAAAAAGTACTGAATATTAATTGGGCTCACTATCCTGCAGGTGATTTCCGTGCGATTGACGATACTTTAAATAGCTTGCACCGTCCGGTTGCAGCAGGACCATTGCAAAATTCTTTAGACGTTATCCATAGCGTTTGTCGTGGTTCAAGTTTTGAACAAGACTATCAGGCGATTGTAAGCTTACGCGATGCAAGCAGTGATTGGTTGCGTCAAGCCAGTGAAAACTTACAAAAGGGTTCGCCAAGTACAGCAGCGATTACTTGGTTGTTATGGCAATGGGGTAAACAAGTTCATTCTTGGGACGAAGTTTTTGACCTGGAAGCGCAAATTTCTGAATGGAAAATTCGCCACCCTGACTTTGTGGAAGGTGTGCGTGCACGTTTAGTCGATAAAGATTTATCGCCAGAATGGAAAGCATGTGAAGACCTTACATTAAGAGGCATTTTGGCCGATGACCCACCAATTACGACTATTGATAGCTGGAATGCATTACTTAGACAGTATGGTGTAGTGTCATAATAAATAATGTCTAAATTTAGTGATGAGTATTGGATGCAGCTTGCTTACGAGCAAGCTGAATTAGCAGCCGAGCAGGGGGAAATTCCTGTTGGGGCTGTAATTGTAAGCCAAAATAAGTTAATTGGAGCTGGTTTCAATGCTCCAATTGGTTTATCTGATCCTACAGCGCATGCAGAGATTCAAGCTATTCGTTCGGCTTGCCAATTATTAAAAAATTATCGTTTACCAGAAGACGCGACTTTGTACGTTACGCTTGAGCCATGCACAATGTGTGTGGGAGCTTTAGTACATGCAAGAATTAAACACGTTGTATTTGGAACAGTAGAGCCTAAAGCGGGCTCACTAGTGAGTACACGTCAATTATTAGAAAATGGTTATTACAACCATAAATTTACTTTTGAGCAGGGATGTTTACATGAAAAATGTGCTCAGCAGTTAAGTCTTTTTTTTAAACAAAGACGTGAACAAAAGAAACAAGAGAAGCAACAAAAAACGTCCTTAAATGATTAAAAAATGTCATGTGGTTATGGCAAACTAACGCCGTTTCATTGACATGATTTATTTAAATAAGGAACTTTCATGCGTAATGTAATTACTATACAAAAAGAATTTAATGCTACTCTTAGTGATGTATTTAACCTGCTTTCTAAACATGCAACTTACAATAAGGCATTTGCTCCATTACAAGTTGTACGTGTAAAAGACTCAGTAGATCCTGAAAGACCCGATGGGGTTGGTTCTGTTCGTCGTATGGGGTTTGGTACGATTAAACCACTTAAAGAAGAAATCACTTATCTCGAAGAAAACAAGCGTATTGAATATAAATTGATTGATAATCCCTTAGTTAAGCACCATTTAGGTCGTATCGAGTTTTCTGAAATAACCCCATATATTACTTTGGTTACTTATCGTATCGAATTAACGGCAAAAGCTCCTGTTGTAAGTAAATTAATTCTTGCACAGCTAAAACTAGCGATTACACTAGGCTTTTCGAGATTAGCTAAAGCATTTGCTTCTTAGTGAGAGTTCAATGACAGTTCAAATTATTACTATTGATGGTCCGAGTGGTTCGGGTAAAGGAACACTAGCGGCAAAACTTGCTGCTTATTATCAATTTCATTTACTCGACTCTGGCGCCTTGTATCGTTTGTTAGGGTTGTCATTACATAAACATGATTTATTGGAAAAATTAGATAGCCATTTAGATGAGTGTGTGAAATATGCTCGTCAGCTTAATATCAAGTTTGAAACTTCAGCAGAGGGAACATTGGTTTTCCTTGATGGAGAAGATGTATCACAAACTATCCGTACAGAGCGAGTTGGAGAATATGCTTCTAAAGTTGCAGCAATACCAGAGCTTAGACAAGCACTTTTTGAGCGTCAAAGAGCCTTTGCGCAAACTCCAGGTTTAGTGGCAGATGGCCGAGATATGGCAACATCAATTTTCCCTGAAGCGAATGCAAAAATTTACCTGACAGCTTCGGCAGAGTCTCGTGCTGAGCGAAGAGTAAAACAGTTGCAGGGCATGGGTCTAGATGCTAAAATAAACGACATTTTAGCTAATATACAAGCGCGTGACAAAAGAGACATGGAGCGGGAAGTAGCTCCTCTCAAGCCAGCCGCAGATGCTTATATCATTGATAGTTCGGAATTAACGATCGATCAAGTATTTAAGTTAATGGTTGATTATGTCAATAGCCGTACTATTAGCAACTAAGATTATCAGTTGACGCATAGCTTGATCAGTCTATAAAGACTATGTTGATACTTAACTAAACCGGCCTTGTCTGATCCAAGACCGCTGACTTTATCAGGTATATCATGACCGAATCTTTTGCAGCCCTCTTTGAAGAAAGTGAATTAAACCTCAACGTTGAAAAGGGTGCAGTCATCCAAGGTGTTGTTGTAAACATCGATAGCGACTGGGTTACTGTTGACACTGGCCTTAAATCAGAAGGCATTGTTGACCGTGCTGAATTTTTAAATGAACAACGTGAACTTGAAGTTCAGGTTGGTGACACTGTTGACGTAGTTGTTGAAGCTCTTGACAACGGTATGGGTCAAACAGTTTTATCACGTGAAAAAGCTAAACGTGCTGAAACTTGGACTAAACTTGAAAAAATCTTTGAAGATGGCGAAATCGTTACTGGTGTTATCTCTGGTAAAGTTAAAGGCGGTTTCACTGTTGACATCGGTCCTGTTCGTGCGTTCTTACCAGGTTCATTAGTTGACACTCGTCCTATCCGTGACACTACTCACCTTGAAGGTAAAGAGTTAGAGTTTAAAGTAATCAAACTTGATGCTAAACGTAACAACGTTGTTGTATCTCGTCGTGCTGTTATGGAAGCTGAATCTTCTGCTGACCGTGAAGCATTACTTGCTCAACTTGAAGAAGGTCAAACAGTTACAGGTACTATCAAGAACCTTACTGATTACGGTGCATTCGTTGATCTTGGCGGTATTGATGGTCTTCTTCATATCACAGATATGGCTTGGAAGCGTATCAAGCACCCTTCAGAAGTTGTTGAAGTTGGTCAAGAAGTTACTGTTAAAGTACTTAAATTTGACCGTGAACGTAACCGCGTATCTTTAGGCCTTAAACAATTAGGCGAAGATCCATGGTTAGCGATCATGAGCCGTTACCCTAAAGGTTCTATCGTTAAAGCACGTGTTACTAACTTAACTGACTACGGTTGTTTCGCTGAAATCGCTGAAGGCGTTGAAGGTTTAGTACACGTTTCTGAAATGGACCACACTAACAAAAACATCCACCCATCTAAAGTTGTTCAGATCGGTGACGAAGTTGATGTTATGGTTCTTGAAGTTGACGAAGAACGTCGTCGTATCAGCCTTGGTATCAAACAAACTCGTGCTAACCCATGGGAAGAGTTTGCTAAGTCTCATGAGAAAGGCGAAAAAGTTTCAGGCACAATCAAGTCTATCACTGACTTTGGTATCTTCATTGGTTTAAATGGCGGTATCGACGGTCTAGTTCACTTGTCTGATATTTCTTGGAACGAACAAGGCGAAGAAGCTATCCGTCGTTACAAGAAAGGTGACACTGTTGAAGCAGTTATCTTGTCTGTAGACGCTGAAGGTAACCGTATCAGCCTTGGTATCAAGCAATTGAACAGCGATCCGTTCAATGATTTCTTAGCTGCTAACGAACGTGGTGCTTTAGTTAAAGGTACTGTGACTGCAGTTGATGCTCGTGGCGCAACTGTTAAGTTAGCTGACGAAGTAGAAGCTACTCTTAAAGCTTCTGAAATCAACCGTGACCGCGTTGAAGATGCAACTAAATTCTTAGAAGTTGGTCAAGAAGTTGAAGCTAAAATCATCAACGTTGATCGTAAATCTCGCTCTATCAACTTGTCTATCAAAGCGAAAGACGAAGCTGAAGAGAAAGAAGCAGTAGCTAACTTACGTACAGCATCAGCTTCTCAAGAAAATGGTCCTAAGACTATTGGTGACTTGATCAAAGCGCAAATGAAGTAATAAGTTAACAAAGTACAGTTTCATGTAACGAAATTGTACTTTTTATACAAATTACTGTAAACGGTAGCGTAGTATTCAACATACTGCGCTACCGTTTTGTATTTAAACAGGTTATTATCAAACGACTTAGAGTAGTAATAAATAACGAGGTCGTAGATGACTACTGAAGCTCTTAATAAGTCTGATTTGATTGAACGCATTGCGCTAAAAAATCCACACTTGGCTGAACCATTGGTGGAAGAAGCGGTTAAAATCATGATTGATCAAATGATCGAAGCTCTTTCGACTGACAATCGTATTGAAATCCGTGGTTTTGGTAGCTTTGCTTTACACCACCGTGAACCTAGAGTTGGCCGCAACCCAAAAACAGGTAAGTCAGTAGATGTTGCAGCGAAGGCTGTTCCACATTTTAAACCAGGTAAAGCACTCCGTGATGCAGTGAATGAATCTGGAAAATAAATAAAACTCATAAGTGGGGTGCCTATGCGTTATATTCTAATTGCATTACTCATTATTGTATTTGGCTATTCTTTAGCACTTGTTTTGCAGAACCCAACAGAACTTCCTGTTGATTTATTATTTACTCAAGTTCCTGCAATGCGTTTAGGTTTATTATTGTTGCTTACCTTGGCGCTTGGAATTGTAGTTGGACTTTTATTAGGTGTACAAGTTTTCCGAGTTTTCCAAAAAGGTTGGGAAATTAAACGCCTTAGAAAAGATATTGACCATTTGAGAAAAGAACAAATTCAAAGTGCTCAATTGGCAGCAGCAGAAGCAGCTGCAAATGTAAGACATGAAAAAACTGTGGTAGATGTTTATCCTCAAGATAAAAACTCTACTCCTTTATAATTATTCGTAATACTACTCTTTATCTGGTTATAAAGAGTAGTATTTCCTCCCTATATTTCTCTTCATTCATTAAATTCAAAATCAATATTTTTTTATTCAAAAACTTGTCTTCATAGTTTTCTTTATTAGTAGCTGACTTGTCTATTATAATAGCGCTGATTTTATATGATGGAAGAAAGTCTCTTGAGTATCATTGTTGCGTTAGATGCTAAAAGCCAATATGACGCTTTAAAAATTGTTGAACAACTTGATCCTACATTATGCCGCGTAAAAGTAGGTAAAGAGCTTTTTACTCATGAAGGCCCATCTGTTGTAAAAAAACTTCAAGAAGAAAATTTCGAAGTTTTCTTAGATTTAAAATTTCATGATATTCCTAATACAACTGCTCAAGCTGTATGTGCTGCGGCAGACTTAGGTGTGTGGATGGTGAACGTACATGCATCAGGTGGTCGAAAAATGATGGAAACCTGTGTAGAGCGTTTAAAGGCTGGTAATTATCAAACTCAGTTAATTGCTGTAACAGTTTTAACTTCAATGGGGCGTGAAGACTTAAAAGATATTGGTTTAGATATTGAACCTGTAGAGCAAGTTAAAAGATTAGCTAAACTGACTAAAGAGAGTGGTTTAGATGGTGTAGTTTGTTCTGCTCAGGAAGCTAAAATTCTCCGTGAATTAATTGGACAAGATTTCTCTTTAGTTACCCCTGGAATACGTCCAGAAGGTAGTAATGCAGATGACCAAAAACGCATTGTGACTCCAAAACAAGCAATGCTTGATGGCTCTACCCATTTAGTTATTGGTCGTCCAATTACTAAAGCAGAAGACCCAACTCAAATGTTGAAGTCAATTCTTGCTTCAATTGCTTAAAAGTTTAAAAACACAGTAATTAAAAGTGGAGCGAGTAGGCTTAGAAGTAAGCCACTCATCATGGCATGTGGTACATAATGTGTGCCACATGACTGTTTTACCATTGCTAATGTTACATCCATCGAGGTGGCACCAGCACTTGAAATTGCTGGACGTGGAAAACGCCATCCCATGGTGTACATGAGTAAAATTGCAACTATTTCTCTAAATAGATCTGTAAGTAATGCAATTCCACCTAGCTCAGCTGAATGTAATTGTGTAAATAAAATACCTGACATTGAATACCAACCATAGCCTTGGGCTAAAGCCAGCATTTCATTAAGTGTAAAATGATTGCCTAATAAGAAATAGTTGAGAAAACCAGCTATACATGAACCTATAAAGGCAGCCAAAGGTACAATAAGAATTTTCCAGCTTAACCATGTTCGGTTAAAATGAGTAAAAGCTAATTCGATGCCAATTAGAAAAATAAAGACTAATAACAAATACCAACTATTAAATGAAATATGTATATTTAGTCGAGTAAAAAGAATACCTAAAATGATACCTACAGTTAAAGCTAGAAATGCCTTAGCAATATTTTTTAGAGCATTGATAAAAAGCTGAAGTGAAATTTTTCCTTTAACACTTTCTTTATCAAAAATTGCGTAGGCGATTAAACAAGTAAAAAAAGAGCCAAAAGATGTTGTAAATGCAATTAATAGGGCTGGTGGTAATATAGTAGATGGATTATTAATTTGATCAAGTGCAAGTGTTAATTCTAAAGCAACACTTGTTAGTAAAATATATGAAAAATAGGGTAAAATTTTAAAAATAAACTGCCGAATATTTAATGAGAGTTTAGGGCCAAGAAAGTATCCAAAAGCTATTACAATAAAAATTTGAATAATGAGGCTAACAGATTGCATATAATAGATAGATTGTTATTAACCTATCTATTATGTATTGAACATTTTATGCTGCATAGCTCTTAGAGAACTTATTTAGCAGTAAATAATTTTGGGGGTTAACTTTACGGGTTTCTAACCAATACTTCCAAGTATAAGTTGGCCATAAAGAAAAGTTTTTCCCATCAGCAGCCTGATACCAACTATTACAACCGCCTGCTTGCCATACGGTACCTTGAAGTTGTTTCTGTATTTCTTCATTGAAAGTATCTTGGACTTCCGGTTTAATTTCTACAGCGTGTTGACCAGATTTATCTACGAGTTCAATAAGTTGTAAAATATAATTAACTTGAGACTCAATCATAAAAATAACCGAGTTATGTCCTAAAACAGTATTTGGTCCAAGCAGCTGGAATAGGTTAGGGAAATTCTTGGTCACTATTCCATAATAACTTTCTGCACCGTTCTTCCACGCCTGCTTTAATTCAATTTGGTTACGACCAATACAAGTAAAATCTTTTAAGTAAATTCGGGGATCTGTAATAAAGCCAGTCCCATAAATCAAACAATCGATAGATCTTTCTTTTCCATCTTTTGTAATAATGCTGTGTTCTTTAATTTCTTGAATACTATCCGTCACTAATTCCACATTTTTACGGTTAAATGTCGGGAAGTATTTATTTGAAATAAGAATACGTTTACAGCCCATCACAAAGTCTGGGGTAAGTTTTTTAGCTAATTCTTTATCTTTTACTTGGAAGCGTATGAATGCTTCTGCCAATTTTTGGCCATACTTCATGATTTGAGGCTGAACTATTGGTACAACGCGTGATTCGTTACTCCAATAAAGGCGACTACGATGAAGTTGGCGATAAATATTAGAAGATTTGAATAATGCTTTACTTAAGCTTGAATATTTGCGCTCATCACGTGGAATAACCCATGCTGCTGTTCTTTGAAAGACATATAGTTGCTTAACATCTTTTGCGATTTCTGGAATATATTGAATCGCACTACCACCTGTACCAATCGAAGCAACTGATTTACCTTTTAGGCTATAGCTATGTTCCCATTGGGAGGAGTGAAAAACTTTACCCTTAAACTTTTCAATACCTTGAATATGAGGGATTTGTGGAATATGTAATGGACCAGATGCAAATACTACAAATTGTGCTTCTAGAGAAGGTTGGTTGGCAAAATCTAACATCCATACATGTCGCGTTTCATCATACTGTGCATGTGTAACTTCATGATTAAACTTACAGTAGTTTTTTATTTGATATTTATTAGTTATATCTTGAATATAATCAAAAATTTCAGGGGCTTCAGCATAGCGTTTTGACCAGTCTGTTTTAGGTGCAAAAGATAAAGAATACATGTGTGACTGTACATCACAGGCAGCTCCTGGATACCTGTTTTCTCGCCAAGTTCCTCCTACATCAGTGGATTTTTCTAAAATAAGAAAATCTGTTTGCTTGTTCTGTAATAGACGAATAGCCATTGCAAGGCCACCGAATCCAGCCCCAATAATTGCGATTTTAGTTTTTTGAGTAGCATGTTGTTTTGAATTTAGCATTGGAAACCCTGCATATGCGCTAAAGAGGATTGCAGGCAAGACTAACTTCTTTTGAACAGTTTAAACATGATTGTACCGACGTGAAAATTGATATATTCGGCAATTAATTTTATTACTTCTTTATAGTAAAACATTTCAGTCTAGGGAAATTGATAGAAGAATGAAACGATCGGCACTTGGTTTAATCTATTTAATTCAAGGAATGCGCAATGCGGGCATTGATGTCGACTCACGTTTGGCAGATATAGGTATAAAAGTAGATTCCTTAGACCCAAGCTCAACAATTCATGACAGTTTGGAATGGGATATACAACAAATTATTAGTGAGAATGTTGATCCTGAGAAAGGTTTGTTTATTGGGCAACACTATGCATTAGCAGGTTATGGTCCATTGTTAATGCTACTTGTAACAAGTCAAGATATACAAACTGCCCTGGAAAAAGGGATACAGTATCAAAAACTCACTCATTTATTTGGCACTTTGAGTTTACAAGAAACCGAAAAACATATCATTCTTAACTATTTACCGGTCGACTTAAAAACAGAAATTGGTTTACTTCGTGCCCAGTGTGAAATTTCAGGGACTTATAAATTTATTCAAGATATTTACACCATGATGGGCTTATTAATGCCTAATATGCGTATAGATTTGCCATTTCCTAAACCTACTAATCCAGATACTGTTGCTCAATATTTCTCATATTATGGAGATGATCTGCATTTTAATTCTACACATGCAGCATTTAGCCTAAGTAGGAATGTACTTGATATAAAAATTCCTTCAGCAGATATTATTACTCATCGTATCTATGAAGCTAAATGTATTAAAGAAATTAAACGATTAAATGAACAAGATCATCTAATACCACCTATTATTCAATATGTGCAAGATTATTTAGAGCTACAACAAGGAATTATCCCGAGCATGGCGGAAACCGCTTTTGCTTTAAAAATGCCTGAAAGGACATTAAGGCATCAATTGCAGCAGCTTAATACGAGTTATAAACAAATTCGTGAACAGATTATCAAGAATAAGGCGCTTAAGCTTATGGAATATAAAGAGTATTCAATTGAAGTTATTGCAGAAGCACTTGGTTATTCTGAACCTGCCGCTTTTAATCATGCGTTTAAAAGATGGTTTGGACAGAGCCCTCGGCAATATGGAAAAGAGTTTTACTGAGCATAACTCTTGATGCTAAAAGCTAATGTGGTCGGACAAAATGTTCGCTATACTCTCTTAAGTTAAAATTGAAATAAAATGATATGTTAAATTTAAAATCTTCTCATAGTACTGCATTTACTCCTTCTTCCCCAGCAGAGCGCTATGCTGAGGCATTGGCTTCAGGCCAGTTCATGGCAGATGAAGCACAAGCACAGGCAGTGCAAGAATTAGATCGTGTATGGAAAGAACTTTTAAATCGTTATAAAGCTTCTAAAAAAGCTTTTCGTCGTTTTCGCCGTCAAACCTCTCCAAAAGGTGTATATATGTGGGGTGGTGTAGGACGTGGTAAAACTTGGCTTATGGACCAATTTTATGAGTCTGTGCCATTTCGCCGTAAAACACGTATGCATTTCCATCACTTTATGCAACATGTACATAAAGAATTAAATAAACTTTCTGGTCAACGTAATCCACTTGATATCGTGGCTGATCAAATTTATAAAGATGCTGTTGTTATTTGTTTCGATGAGTTTTTCGTGTCAAACGTAACAGATGCAATGATTTTGAGTGATTTATTCCAGAAGTTATTTGTTCGCGGTGTAACACTCATTGCAACTTCAAATATTGCACCAGACGGTTTATATAAAAACGGGATTCACCGTGATCGTTTTATTCCCACAATTGAAATGGTCAAAAAGAACTGTGTCGTTTTAAATGTAGACGCGGGTGTGGATTACCGTTTACGTGTTTTAAAACAAGCTCAATTGTTTAAATCACCACTGGGCAATGAAGCTCAAAACTGGATCGCAGAGCGTTATAGTGCTTTAACTCAAACGCAAACAAATTCTCATGAACCAATTGTGATTAATAACCGTGTTGTTGAAACACTAGGTCACACAGAAGATGTTTTATGGTGTGAGTTCTCTGAGCTTTGTTTAAAGCCGCGTAGTCCTGCAGACTTTATTGAAATTGCCAATATCTATAATACAGTTCTGGTGAGCAATGTGCCGCACTTAACTGACTTCTTGTCAGAAGGTACCCGTCGTTTTATTTATCTAGTCGATGAGTTTTATGATCGTGGTGTGAAATTACTCTTAACTTCTCAAGACAGTATTATTGATATTTATCAAGGTGAGAAATTGGCTTTTGAGATTGAGCGTACACGTTCCCGTTTATTAGAAATGCAATCAGATGAGTATTTGCATTCTGAGCATCGTCATATTGATGCGACTAAAACTTCTTAAGGCATTAGATAGGAAAAGTGCTCTAAATTGAGCGCTTTTTTTTACAACAAAAATAGATAAATTTAGCTAAATAATACTTTTTCATTGTGCAAAGTTTGATATAACTAAATACGCTTTAGAAAAAATAAGATAGTGAAATTTTTTGTCTGTTAACAAAAAGTCTAGTTTCAGTATCTTTCAATATTGAATAAATTGTTGAGAAACCTAGTTAGAATTTTAATATTTTCCTATATAGAAAAATTTATCTTTGTCAATAGTTTTGCAAGAGAAAATGCTTACTATTTAGGAATGTGATATTAGTATTCAGCTTAATTTAAATCGGTATACTAGGTTTCTCTTGGTATAAAAAGTAGCAACTTCAGGAAAGACAATGACTGCACGTATTCAAAAAGGCAAGTTAGCGATTGCTAAAGAACTTTACGATTTTATCGAAAATGAAGCTTTACCAGGTTCTGGTTTAGATAGTGAAACTTACTGGAAGAACTTTGAGCAAGTTGTTGTCGATCTTAGCCCAAAAAATAAAGCATTATTGGCTAAGCGTGATGAATTACAAGCAAAAATTGATGAGTGGCACCGTAATAACAAATTTGAATTAGGTGCTTATAAAGCGTTTTTAACTGAAATTGGATATTTATTACCAGAAGTTGAAGATTTCCAGATTACAACCGAAAACGTAGACGAAGAGATTGCATTATTAGCAGGCCCACAGTTAGTAGTGCCTGTACGTAATGCACGTTATTGCTTAAATGCAGCAAATGCACGTTGGGGTTCTTTATATGATGCACTTTACGGCTTTGACGTAATTTCAGAAGAAGGTGGTGCTGAAAAAGGGAAAGGATATAACCCTGTGCGCGGCGCTAAAGTGATTGAGTTTGCTAAAAATTTCTTAAATGAAATTTTCCCACTTGCAGAAGGTTCACATGCTGATGCAACTAAATATGCAATTGAGCAAAACAAACTTGTTGTGACTTTAAAAGATGGTACTAAAACAGGTTTAGCTCATGAAGCCCAGTTCGTTGGTTTCAATGGTGAAGAAGCAAATCCTTCAGAAGTAGTACTTTTAAGTAATGGTTTGCATGTCATTATTGAAATTGATGCGAATAGCCCAATTGGTCAAACTGATTTAGCAGGTGTTAAAGATTTAACACTCGAAGCGGCGGTTACAACAATTCAAGATCTTGAAGACTCAGTTGCAGCTGTAGATGCAGAAGAAAAAGTTGAAGGTTACCGTAACTGGTTAGGTTTAATGAAGGGTACACTTCAAGAATCTATCGAAAAGAATGGTAAAACAATTGTTCGTGCGTTAAGCAAAGACCGCGAGATTAAAAACTTAATTGGTGGAACAACAAAACTTCATGGTCGTTCACTTATGTTACTTCGTAACGTAGGTCACTTAATGACGAATCCAGCGATTTTAGTAGATGGTGAAGAAATTTACGAAGGTATTATGGATGCATTGGTAACTCCATTGTTATCAGTTGCTGATATCCGTAGTACGAACGAAAATAAAAACTCTCGTAAAGGGTCTATGTATATTGTTAAACCAAAAATGCATGGTCCTGAAGAAGTTGCATTTGCTGTAGAGTTATTTGAACGTGCTGAGCAAGCACTAGGTTTACCAGCGAAGTCTCTAAAAATCGGTATTATGGATGAAGAACGCCGTACATCTGTAAACTTGAAAAACTGTATTGCTGCTGCTAAAGATCGCACTATCTTTATCAATACTGGTTTCATGGACCGTACAGGTGATGAAATCCATACTTCTATGGAAGCTGCACCAGTTGTTCGTAAAGAAGCTGTTAAAACACAAAAATGGATTGCTGCTTACGAAAACCGTAACGTTGCAATTGGCTTGAAATGTGGTTTACAAGGTAAAGCTCAAATTGGTAAAGGTATGTGGCCAAAACCAGACAGCATGAAAGATATGTTGGCAACTAAAGCTGCTCATCCAAATGCTGGTGCTTCATGTGCTTGGGTTCCATCACCAACTGGTGCTGTACTTCATGCGATGCATTACCATCAAGTAAATGTAAAAGCACGTCAAGATCAGCTAAAAGCTGAAGAAATGTTGTCATTAGACGACTTGTTAACACCTCCATTTGCACCTGATACAAACTGGTCAGCAGAAGAGATCAATAATGAGCTTGAAAATAACTGCCAAGGTATTTTAGGTTATGTTGTTCGTTGGGTTGACTTAGGTGTAGGTTGTTCAAAAGTTCCTGATATTAACAACGTGGGTTTAATGGAAGACCGTGCAACATTACGTATTTCTTCTCAACACGTTGCGAACTGGTTACGTCACGGTATTGTGACTCGTGAACAAGTTGAAGAAGTGCTTAAACGCATGGCAAAAATTGTTGATGAGCAAAATGCGAATGACCCATTGTATAAACCAATGGCAGCTAACTTTGAAACGAATATTGCTTTCCAAGCAGCTTCAGACCTTATCTTTAAAGGTTGTGAACAGCCTTCAGGTTATACTGAACCGTTACTACACGCTGCTCGCTTAAAATTAAAAGGTTATACAGGTGACTAATTTAAACCTGTTATAAAAAAAGCCTCTTCGGAGGCTTTTTTTATTTTCGGTATATTTTGTGCTTACAGATAAGGTGTGAATTTATAAATAAAGGATTTCAAGTTTGATTAACTTAAAAAATCTCGATCGTGAGAATTGGCTTCTATGCGCAAAATTATCATTAGATGATTCTCAAAAGGACTATGTTGCACCAAATGTATATTCTATTGCTGAGTCTAAAGTGGAGGATACTTCAAAAAAACGCTAACTGAAAATTCAAGTTAGCGTTGGAGATAATGGAGCTATATAAATTAAAAGAAATACTAGTTGCTACTTACAATTCCAATTTTAGTAACACCTAAACGCTGTGCTGTAGCCATAACCATCGCTACATTTTTATATTCAGCCATCTGGTCTGGTTTGAGTTTGATCTGGTCTTGATCTTTTTTTGCAACAACACCTTGAAATAAAGTCTCTAGTGCCTTTCGGTCCGAAACCGCTTGGTTATTCCAAAATACTTTGCCTGTTGCATCAATTCTTACATCAATCACTTCAGGTGGCTTTTCATTTGTTGGTGGCGGTGTGCCATTTGGCAAATTAATATTAATCGCGTTGTTTGGTGCAGGTATGGTAATAATAAACATAATAATGAGTACCAACATGACATCAATAAGCGGTGTCATGTTGACTTCCAACATCACATCGTCATCATTATTTGAACCGACATTCATACCCATAAAATTCTCCTTAAAATCATTACGGGGTGGCTGGAGGTGTAGTAACAAAGGCAATTTTGCCAATACCAGCTTGTTTGGTCGTACTAATGACCTGATCTATCGCTTCAAAATGGGTAAGCTGATCTCCTCGAATATGTACCTCTGGCTGCGGTCTTTTTTGCGCCACAGCCTGTAATTTCGCTAATAAAATTTCTTTATTTGGTACATAACTTTCATTCCAGAAAATATCTCCTTTCTTATTGACTGAGAGTTGAATATTTTCAGGGGTGGTTGCATACGGCGTATTCTTTTCTTCTGGTAGTTTCACCGGAACTGTATGAGTAACTACCGGAATAGTAATAAGAAAAATAATAAGTAGAACTAACATGACGTCCACCAAAGGTGTCGTGTTAATTGTTCCAATCATTTCGTCATCATCTTCAGAACCAACACTCATACCCATAATGTTTGCTCCTTATTATTTAATGCTGCGGTTAACTGAATTATTAGTATTAATTTCACCGCTTAATAAAACTGCATGTAAATCTGAACCAAATGAACGGACGTTTTCCATTACTGCTTTATTGCGTCGAGTCAACCAGTTGTAACCAAGTACAGCCGGTACTGCAACTGCAAGACCAATAGCAGTCATAATAAGTGCTTCACCAACTGGTCCTGCTACTTTATCAATCGATGCTTGACCTGAAATCCCGATAGCAGTTAACGCGTGATAGATTCCCCATACTGTTCCGAATAGACCCACGAAAGGTGCAGTAGATCCAACAGTTGCTAGAAAGGCTAAACCTCCACCTAAATGGTTTTGTACTTTTTCAATCGCACGTTGTATTGAAATGCTGACCCAAGTATTAAAGTCAATGCGTTCAAGTAATGAACCGCCGTGTGATTTAGTTGAGTTAATACCTTTTTCCGCAATAAAACGATATGCGCTACTTTGTTCCAAACCATCAGTGGCATTATCAAGAGAAGTGGCTTCCCAAAAACTTTTTTCTGCTTCTTTACCTTGACGTTTTACTTTTGCTTGTTGTAAGAATTTAGAGACAATGATGTACCACGTACCAATAGACATAAGTACGAGTATGAATAGGGTAGATTTAGCAACTAAATCACCTTCACGCCAAAGAGCTTCTAGACCATAAGGGTTCTTAACAGTTTCACTCGTTGCCGGCTTTGGAGGCGGAGTAGGAGTACTTGCGTTTGAAGTCGCTTCAGTAGTTGCTGTTGCAACAGGAGTATTACTGGTTTCTTCTGCAAAAACTGTACTTAATGGGAGCAGTGAGCATGCTGCGATTAAACTTGCAGAAGCGAAACGTACTAGTGGTTGAGTTGATTTTTTCATCGTGTTATCTCCAATATTTTTAATTTCTTACTAATTCAATTGTTTATTCAATTACGAATGGATATTCAATTTCATACCAGTCCTGCTGAGGCACGCCATCTTTCATTGCTGGTTTGAATGTACATAAGCTGTAAGCTTTAGTTGCCGCTTTGTCTAAGGTTTTACTGCCACTCGATTTTTTCACTTTGGCATCAATAACTTTGCCGGATGTATCAACTAAAACACGTATACGCACCGTACCTTGTTCTTCATTCATCAGTGCTTCGCGAGGATATTCCGGTTTTTCACAACCTGCGGAACCTTCTGAAACGCCACGAGTCACGCCAGTTGGTTTAGGTGCTGGTGCAGCAGCCGCCACTGGAGCGGGTGCAGCAACAGGGCTCGGAGAAGGAGTATTAGGTGCAGCAGGAGCCGGAGTAGCGACTTTAGTCGGTTGAGCTACCGGAGTAGTTTTTTGTACCGGTGTCGTTACTTTTTCTACCTGTTTAGGCGGCTCAGGAACCTTGGCAACCTTTTCGACCATTTTTGGCGGCTCCGGTGGTTTTTCCTTAGGTTTTGGCTCCTCTGGTTTTGGTGGAGGAGGCGGTTTAATATCCTGAATAATTTGTAATTCCACAGGTTTTTCTGCTGGTTTTTGAATATTGTTTGCTAAACCTGACATCAGAATATAGGCAACAAGAAGATGCAGAAAAAGTACTGCGGCAATACCAATAAGGCGTTTGGCAGATTTATTTTCTATGTCTGTAAAAGTCATGCCCATAGTTACTCCTGAAACTGTAGACAAACAATTTTTTAAAATGACTGTTTGGCTAAGAATGAGTATTTGTTCTGCAAACTAACTTTTGACAGTTATATTTGCAGAACAACCATTTAGAACTTATATGTACCTCGTACAAAGTAAGTACGTCCTAAAGGATCTGCGTAACGTGGGTCATAACCCATTTGGAAGTTATCAATTACGTTAGAAGCAGGTGGATCTTCATCAAATATATTTTTAATACCTGCTGTTAACTCTAGATTTTTAAATCCTTTGTAAGTTCCTGAAATATTGTAGGTTGTATAGTCACTTACTCTATGGTTTTGATCATTTGCATTTTGATCTTGATAACCACGAGAGAAGTTTTGTTGTAGGTTTAAAGCCCAGTTTTCGTAGTTCCAGTTCAGGTTTGCGGTATGTTTCCAGCGCAAAATAATCGATTGATAATCTAAACCGCTATATGACCCTGCAACACCTTTCCAGTCACCATCTGGTTCTGCTTGATATTTGTAGTCAGTGATATATGTACCATCAATATTGAAACCAAATCGGCCTGTGGCTGTCATTGGTGAAACCCAACTTAAGCCCACATCAAAACCAGATGTTTTAATGCCGCCTAAATTTTGTTGTGTAGTAATAATATAATTTAGTGAGCCGTCAGCATTACGTACAAATTTGTCTGCATATTTCACAGGATCTGCAAATATAGCCGCTTCGGATAGAGTAGCAATTTGCTTATCCACTTCTATATTAAAGTAATCAAGAGTGAAGGCTAAATTTTTCACAGGTTCAAATACTAAGCCCGCTGTAAAAGATTTAGACTCTTCTGGATTTAAACTCTTATTCCCACCATTTTGGCGTTTGAACTGCATATTACAGTCGCGCTCTTGTTTACCACCAGGTTGTACAACTCCTCCAGGACAAAGTGCTGGGTCATCATATGTCGCACCTGTATTCGTTACTGAGTTCGGGCCATTAACTTCCCAAAGTGTAGGAGCTCTGAAACCAGTACTATAAGTGGTACGGAACATTAACTGTTTAATTGGCTCCCAACGAAGTGCAAATTTTGGATTGAACGTATCACCAAAGTCATTGTAGTCATCATAACGAGCAGCAATTTGAGCTTCTAAAGTTTTGTGCAGTGGAATGTGAAATTCGGTAAATACCGATTTGATATTACGATCGCCCTTGTTTTCTGGTTCGTCTGGATCAGTACCTGTACTAGGAGCTAGTCGAGCAACATCTGCAACTACCTTTGAAGTCCAATCTTCATAACGATAGCTTGCCCCAACGGCGAATCCGACATCACCTGCTGGTAGTTTGAAAATAGGTCGACTTGCAGTGAAATCGACAGTTGTAGTATCTAAGTTGGCTTTTAGATATTTGCCTTTCACACCTAGTTGATCCCATACACCAGCATCTTCAGAATTTTGCGGTCCGAACGGATTTAAGGTGCCATTGTTTAAAGCTTCTTGAGTTTTGTCATAGTTTAAATAGCCACTCAAGATAGCATCAGAGGCACTACTATGCGCATAAGTCACACCTGAATTGATATCCCAGCCATGAGTTTCACCTTCAATACCGGCAAATATTCGATGTGACTGATTAATACTATTACTGATACGATTACCAGCTTGTGAACGTAAATAAAGATCAATAGGGCCCGTTGCACCAGCAAGAGCAGGAGTTATGCCATTTCCTGGATAATATTTACTACTAGGATCTAGTGTTAAATCAAAGAATACATCTGGTGCTACTGAAGTGGTAACCTCATTTCTTGCATATAAATATTCAGCAATTGCATTAAAATTATCGCTGAGTTTAAAAGTAGCACGGCCCATTACAGAAATATCTTCTGTTTTTGGAACAATTCCAATAACAGCCTGGCTGTTATATCTACAAGTTTTGCCATCAGGACTGCTGACTAGAGGGTCATTGCTACAACCTATAGATGCATAAGGATTGCCTAAACCTGGAACATTGGCTGGGAATGAACCACTACTGGTTTTATTTACACCTAATTCAGGTAATATGCCTCCACGTCGACTGACTTTACGGTCTTGGGCCATGACATCATCGCCTTTTCGGTAATCGACAACTCCAAAAACGTTATAGCCATTTTCCTCTAAGTCACCAAAACCGCCGAAAATGCTGTAGTCTTGTTGATCTCCACCTTTTTCTTCTGGTTTTTGATACCCAGCAGTTAAGTTAAGACCCGTAAACTGCTTTTTAGTAATGAAGTTGATAACCCCACCGATTGCATCTGTTCCATAAATGGAAGAAGCACCATCACGTAAAACTTCAATACGGTCTAACATAGCGAGTGGAATAATATTTAAATTGGTTACTCCGCTATCGTATGCATTGGCAGCTAATCTACGACCATTCAGTAAAATAAGAGTTTTGTTTGCCCCTAAAGCTCTTAGGTTTGCTGCTGACCCCACAGTTTTACTAGCGCCCACGTTGCTAGCAGTTACGAAGTTTGATTGGTTTGCACTAATCTTAGCTAATGCTTCTTCAGTTGAAGTTACCCCTTGTTTTAAAATTTCATCAACTTTTACAACGGTAATTGGTGAAGCACTTTGTGCAGCAACCCCTTTGATTGAAGAGCCTGTAACGGCAACTTTTACAACTTTTGCTGGTTTGTCATCATTACTTGTTTGTTCAGTTTCTGCTGCTTGTGCCATGGTAAGACACATCATGCTTAAACTAAGGGTACTTAATTTAAGTATTGTCTTGCCGATCTTGGGGGTTACCTGAGATCGAACATTGTATTTTTTTTTCATCGTGGACTTGATCCCTTTTTGTTGTAGTTAGCGATATTGCTGTAATGCTTTTAAGCAAAGCAAGTGCCAACTATATATTTTTCTTTTTTTAGTTTATGCAAAATACTGATAAATATTGATTTTATTATGTTTGAAGACAGAGTCTTTATTTGTTTTGATGAAAAATAAATTTTCCGTTTGGCAAATTTTTTTATATTGGCTAAAAGTTTCAAATTTATTTGTATAAAAAATATACATTAATGGACACTTCACATACTTAATAAATAAAAATGTATCGTTTTAGAACTTTACTATATGTAATGTTATACTATTTTCTGTAAGATTTTTTCACATAATTTTATTTAAATATCAAATAATTAAATTTATATTTTTTATTTGGTATAAATGAATTAATATGATGCATAATAAATCATCAATGTATTTTTTTTGTGCATTTAAGATGTTAAATGATTAACATATACAAATATAATATTTGGCAAAAAGTAACTTTTATTTATATAGTTCAAACGGATTTAAGTACCTAATAAAAATATGAATTTCGAATAATCTTAAATATTTTATTATGAATACCAATAGATGGCATGAAATTCGCTTTATATTCAGTAGTTACAAAACTCTGGGTACTTGAATTTATTTTTCCATTTGATCAAATAAAAAGATGATAAAGGAAAGTGAATTCCAAATCCCAAATAGGCCTATCTGCTGAAAAAAGAACTTTTCTTATGCGGATTTAGATGTTACTCAAAAGGTTAATATCTTTTAAAAAAATTAGTTATGTGGATATGAACTTGAAATTAAAATTTTTTAAGCTCGCCATTTTAAGTTTGGCTATTACTTCAATTCCATGTGCTTATGCAATTACGCCAGCACAACCAAACAAGATTTTGCATGTTGCCTATGAAGCACCAGATGACGGTTTTGACATGGTTAAAACCACCAATTTCTATAGTGCTAGTATTGCTGAAGCTATTTTTGAACCACTACTCAAATATGATTATTTAGCTCGTCCATTACAATTAGTTCCTTATACGGCTGAAAGCATGCCTAAGGTTGAGCAAGACGGTAAAGTTTATATATTTAAAATTAAGCCAGGGATTTATTTTACAGATGATCCTGCCTTTAAAGGCAAACGCCGTGAGTTAGTGGCCGAAGATTATATTTATTCAATTAAGCGTATTTTAGACCCTAAAAATCGAGCACCTTCTGTTTCTTTTCTGGATGGAAAATTGCTGGGTGCCGATGCAGTGGTAGCTCAAGCAAAGAAAACTGGAAAGTTTGATTATGCCGCCCCAATTGCAGGGCTTAAAGCGACTGATCGATATACTCTCCAATTTACGTTAACTCGCCAAGACTATAATTTTCCTTATATTCTTGCTTATATTGCTTTTGGGGCCGTTGCTAAAGAGGTTGTTGACTATTACGGTGATCGTATTGGTATGCATCCAGTGGGTACCGGACCGTATATGTTAAGTAAATATGTTCCAAGAAGTAAGGTCGAGTTGGTTGCCAATCCTGATTATCGTGGTTTTGTCTGGAATTTTAAGTCAACAGGAACACCGTGGGATAACCAGCTTGTTAAAGAAATGTCTGGAAAGAAAATGCCACAAATTGGCAAAGTTGTAGTGAGCATTATAGAAGAACAACAATCAAGATGGTTAGCCTTTCAATCGGGTCAATTAGATTTTGACAAACTTACGGCAGATGCCGTTCCTCAAGCGTTAGATGGCAATCAACTTAAAGCTTCTTTTCAAAAAAAAGGAATTAAACACTTTCCATATAAAGAACCTGAAATGACCTATACCATGATGAATATGCGTGATCCGGTTATTGGTGGTTTTAGTCCAGAAAAAATTGCACTTCGTCGCGCAATTACTTTGGCCTATGACCAAAAAGAAAGCATAAAACAGGCATATAAAGGTCAGGCAGTTAGAGCAGAAATGTTTATACCTGAAGGTGTAAACGGGTATAACCCAAAGTATAAAAGTAGCGTAGGATATAATCCTCGGTTAGCAAATAAACTACTTGATTATTATGGTTATAAAAAAGGAGCTGATGGCTATCGGACCTTACCAAATGGCAAGCCTTTAGTTTTAAAAATTAATAATGAAAATAGCTCAGCTGCAGTTATTCTTTCCGAACTCTGGAAAAAAAATTTAGATGCGATTGGCATTCGTGCTGACTTTAAAGTAAGTAATTTTGCAGATAACTTAAAAGCCGCGACACAATGTAAATATATGATCTGGAGTGGGGCATGGATTGCTGACTATCCCGAAGGAGATAATTTTGCACAATTACTATATGGACCAAATGCTGGGCAGGGAAACCATGCCTGTTATCAGTCTAAAACATATGATGCTCTTTATACTCAGGCCATTCATTTACCACCGCAACAACGTCTACCATATTATGAAAAGCTTAATCGCCAGATTGAAGCAGACAATCCTTGGATCATTCATGTAACTCGAATTCGCAATTGGTTGATACGGCCACAAGTTCAGGGTTTTAAACCTCACCCGATGATAAATACAAGCTGGCAATATCTTGATATTACCCCCGTTAAAAAATAATTTTAGATAAAGATCATCATGACTGAAAATTTAAGACTAAAGCTCAAGCACTGTAGTGTAGGCCTATTATTTGCCGGAATGGCATTAACGGGGAACACGACTATTTTTGCCAAAAGTCCAGCCGATCCGAATAAAATTTTACATTATACGTTCCCGACAGCTGAAACAGGTTTCGACCCAGCGTATATCCATGATTTATATTCGGCGCATGTAACTACTTCGATATTTGAAACTTTATATACCTATGACTATTTAGCAAGGCCAGCAAAGCTTATTCCTCAAATCGCAACTGCTATGCCTGAAGTGAGTGCAGATGGTCTGACTTATACTATTCACATTAAAAAAGGTATTTATTTTACGCCAGACCCTGTTTTTAAAGGCAAACCTAGAGAGTTAACGGCTTATGATTATGCATACTCTTTTAAGCGGTTATTGGACCCAACTTTACGTTCACCAAATAGCTGGTTGCTGGAAAACAAAATTGAAGGTATGGATGCGTTAGTACAATCAGCTAATAAAACAGGAAAATTTAATTATGATCAAAGTGTGAGTGGTTTGCAGACCCCTGATAAGTACACCTTGGTTATTCGATTAATAAAACCTGATTATAACTTTCCTTTATTACTGGCACATGACCCTACAGGGGCTGTAGCACGTGAAGTTATCGAAAAATATAAAGATAAAGCTGGCTTTGTTATGGGGCATCCAGTAGGAACAGGACCTTATATGCTCAGTAAATGGGTGCCTGCTTCACGCATAGTTTTAAAAACGAATCCTGATTATCGTGGCTTTACTTGGAATTTTGTCGCCAGTACCCCTGAAGATCAAGCTATTGTGAAGCATCTTAAGGGAAAACAAATGCCTCAAATTGGTACAATTGATATTCAGGTGATGGAGGAAAACCAGTCAAGATGGTTAGCATTTCAGCGTGGTGAAGTTGATATCATTCAGCTCGAAGGGCAATTAGTCTCGAAAGCCATTAAAGACGGTAAATTAAGACCCGAGCTTGTAAAAGAGGGTGTGCAATTATCACGTATCGTCGATCCAGAAATTAGTTATAACTATTGGAATCTTAAAAATCCTGTAGTTGGTGGAATGAGTAAAGAAAAAATCGCTTTACGCCGTGCAATTGCAATGTCCCGTTCAATAGATCAAGAAATTAAGTTAGTGCGTAACGGTGATGCAGAGCGTCTACATTTCCCAGTTCCACCAGGTGTAGTAGGGGCCGAACCTCAATATAGAAGCAGTATCCCATATTCGGTTAAAGCAGCAAATTTATTATTAGATAAATATAACTACAAAAAAGATGCATCAGGATGGCGTACACAACCAAATGGTAAGCCTCTGGTCATTGAATATATGGCGCGTAATGACAGTATTGGTCAGCAAAGCGCTGAGCTTTGGAAAAAGAACTTTGACAGTTTGAATATCCGGATGGTGTACAAGCCAATGCTCTTTTCAGACCTCATTCGGGCACAAAAACAGTGTGACGGAATGTTCGGTTCCTCTGCATGGATAGCCGATTATCCGGATGGGGATAATTTTATGCAGAATTTTTATGGTCCGAATACCCATATGACCAACTGGTCTTGCGGTTCAATACCGGAGTTTGATCAATTATACCGTCAGTCTCAACAGGTTAAGCCAGGCCCAGAACGAGACATGATTTATCGAAAAATGACACGTTTATTAGAAGTTTATATGCCAGTGCAAGTCTTGTATGCACGTTATAGAAATATGTTGGCTCAACCACGAATCATTGGATATAAGAAGCATCCGATTTTACATGCTGAATGGATGTACTTCGATATTGATACAAATACGAAATCTAATCATTAAATGAAAAAAATTGGAGATACGATGAAAAATAACACACTGAAAATGACTAGTTTATGTATGTTGACGATAGGTATAAGTCAGTTTGCATCGGCAGAGACCACACGTGCAACCTTACCATTACTTAAGGCAGAACAACTCCCAGCATGGTGCGATTCTAATTTAAAAAAAATCCAGCAAGAGATTTCAAACTTTGAAAAAACACCTGTTAAAACTGATGCTGCCGCAGCTCCAATATTAGCAAAGTGGGATAAAATTTTTGCTCATCTTGAAGATTTTTCAGGACCCATAGGTTTATATAGTAATGTAGATCCAGATGCGAAATTACGTAAAGCAGCAGAAGATTGTGAGATCAAAATTAATCAATTTCATACTGATATATTCCAAAACCCAAAACTGTATAACGTAATTAAAAATACAAAAGCAACTGATCCGATAGATCAGAAATACCGTCAGGATATTCTGGATCAGTTTGAAGACACAGGTGTTCAGCTAGAACCAGCAAAACGCGCAAGAATGAAAGCGATTCTTGATGAATTGACTAAACTCGAGCAAGAATATAACCGCAATATTCGTGATAACCCTGAAAAACTTGAATTTACACCTGAAGAGATGAAAGGTCTGCCAGAGAGTTATATTTCAGGGTTAAAGAAAAATGCCAAAGGAAACTATTTATTAGGTTTTGAGTATCCGGAATATCGTCCATTTATGGAACTGGCAGATAATGATGATGCCAGAAAAAGATACCAGATTGCATTTACACGACGCGGTACTGAACAAAACTTAAAATTACTCAAGCAGGCAATAGATTTGCGTTATGAATTGGCGCAATTATTTGGCAAAGCAAGTTATGCTGATTGGGCGTTAAAAGACCGTATGGCAAAAACGCCAGAAACTGTAAATCAATTCTTAGCAGAAGTACAAAAAACGGTAGCACCACTTGAGCGCAAAGAAGTAGAAGAGCTCCGTGCATTTAAAGCACAAACTTTAAAAACACCATTAGATAAAACCGAGATAACACGTTGGAGTGAAGCTTACTGGAGTGAAAAACTTCGTAAGAGCAAATATCAAATTGATCAGGAAAAGCTTCGTGATTATTTCCCGACTTTAGCAGCACAAAAATGGTTATTTGCTATTTCATCTGATCTTTATGGTATTGATTTTAAACCTGTCAAAGTGAAAGCATGGCAGAGCGAAGTTGAATATTACGATGTAGTCGATAAAAAGACAGGAAAACTTCTAGGCGGCCTATATATGGATAAATTCCCTCGCGAAGGGAAATATGGTCATGCTGCCGTTTGGGGAGTATATGGTGGCAGCACTTTAACCAACCGCTTACCGGTTTCAGCATTAGTCACAAACTTTAACCGTAAAGGTTTAAATAGTGATGAGCTCGAAACTTTTGTGCATGAATTTGGTCATGCCTTACATGGCATTTTATCTAATACCCGTTATGCAAGCCAGTCTGGAACATCTGTAGAGCGTGACTTTGTAGAAGCACCATCTCAAATGTATGAAGAGTGGGCACGCCGTAAAGAAACCTTATCTAAAGTGGCCGATTATTGTGACCCGGCATGCCCACGAGTTGATGATGAATTAATTGCCCGTTTAAAAGCAGTACATAACTATGGGCGCGGTTTACGTTACGCACGTCAAACGCTTTATGCACAGTACGATATGGCGCTTCATACGGCTGATGCCTTAAAAGTAAAACCTTTAGAAACTTGGCAAAAAATGGAAGCAGCTACAGCTTTGGGATATGTCCCAACAACAGAGTTTCCTGGTCAGTTTGGACACTTGATGGGTGGTTATCAAGCAGGTTACTACGGTTATATGTGGTCTGAGGTTTTAGCTTTAGACATGCTTTCTGCTTATGGTGACAACTTAAATAACCCACAAGTAGGACAACGTTATCGCCAGACTATTTTATCGCAAGGTAGCCAAAAACCGGCAGCTGAATTGGTTAAAGATTTCCTTGGTCGTGATCCTGACAATAAAGCATTCTTTAACGAAATTACCGGACAACGGGTTAAATAAGGAATTATCACTATGCTGGCATATGTTATTCGGCGGTTATGGCAGATGATTCCAACCATGTTGGGAGTAGTACTGTTTATCTTTATTCTTTTTAACTGGGTCGGTGGAGATCCGGCCTATATTCTGGCAGGTAAGATGTCTAATCCTGAGCAGATTGAAAACATTCGTAAGCAACTAGGTGTCGATCAGCCTTATTACGTTCAGCTCTGGATTTTTATTAAGCAGATTCTTACTTTTGACTATGGCGCAAGTTGGAGTACTGGCGAGCCAGTTTCACAAATTATTTTAACTCGCTTGGGGCCTTCATTAACGCTCCTAATTCCACTCACTATTTTACAAACCGTTATTTCAATTGGCTTGGCTCTAGCTGTATCGGCAGTACGTGGTTCTTTAACAGATCGTATGGTCATGATGTTATGTACTATTGGTATGTCGATCAGTATCTTGGTTTATATTATTGTTTTTCAATATGTTTTGGCTTATCAGTTAAGTTGGTTTCCAGTGCAGGGCTGGAGCGATAACTTTACCGATAATTTATTTAAGTTTGCCTTGCTTCCAATTTTAATTATGTTGGTGGTGAGTATTGCACCTACTTTACGTTTATACCGTAGTTTTGTGCTTGATGAGATTAACCAAGATTATGTTAGAACGGCACGGGCTAAAGGTGTAGGGGAAAGCCGAATTTTAGGTGTGCATGTTTTACGTAATGCCTCAATTCCTATTATTACCGATGTGATGGCGACTTTGCCTGCATTGCTCATAGGTGCATTTTTAATTGAACGTTTTTTTGGTATTCCCGGTATTGGTCGAGAAGTAATTATCGCGGTTGAGCGAAGTGATTTTCCTGTGATTAAAGCAATTACAGTGTATATCGCAGCTGCAACCATGATATTTAACTTGATTGCCGATTTGGTCTACAAAGTGGTTGATCCACGTGTACAGTTGAAGTAGGTGGGTTATGCTAAGTGTTCTAACAAAAAGAAAATTACAAACCCAGACAGCTCCAGCTTCAGCGGGTTTATGGCGCCTTGCAATGCGCCGTCTTCGGGCTGACAAAATTGCAATTGCATCGCTCATTGTTGTGCTGTTCTATCTGGTCGTATTGCTACTATCATTTACTGGCGTGATTGCATCAGACTGGAATAAAGAAGTTGCTGTCAGTTATGCACCTCCTACATTTATTGGTGCAGATAAAACAAATGAAGCTTTGCAAAAGACAGCTGCTGTAGATGAAGAGTTACCGGAAAATCCAGTCGATCCTTTAAAAGATGTCATTCACCAACTCAAGGCTGAAATTAAACAAGAAAAGACCTCTGGAAGTGCAATTGATTATTATGGTGTAGTTGACCCGCTAGCTGATGATATGAAAGCAATTGATCAGCAACTAGGTGGACACTTACTCGATCAGCAAAGTGAACTAAAAAGTACTCTTATATTTGGGGCCGACAAATGGGGACAAGATGTTCTTAAAAAAACCATTAAAGGTGCTGAAACTTCAATTATTGTAGGGCTAGTTTCTGCATTACTCGCAGTGACCTTAGGCACATTATTAGGGGCAATTTCAGGCTACTTTGGTGGTTGGGTAGATGACATCCTTAACTGGTTTTATAACATTTTTACTTCCATTCCATATTTATTATTAGTTCTTGCGATAGCTGCCGTACTGCAACAAAAGGGCATTTTATCTATTGTTTTGATTTTAGGTTTAACGGGTTGGACTGGTGTTTACCGTTTAATTCGTGCGGAGTATATGAAACATACCTCACGTGAATATGTTCTGGCGGCCAAGGCAATTGGTGTTGGCCATTTTCGCCGTATGTTTATTCATATTTTTCCTAATGTCAGCCATATCGCTTTGGTTCAAATGTCGATTTTGGTGGTTTCCTTTATTAAATCGGAAGTTATTTTAAGTTTCTTGGGCTTCGGTGTTCCTGTAGGGGTAGTGTCTTGGGGCAGTATGTTAAATGAAGCTCAAAGTGAACTTCTTTTAGGAAAATGGTGGCAGCTTGTTGCAGCCTCGGTAGCAATGGCTGTTTTGGTTACGGCATTTTCAATGTTTACTGATGCACTGCGTGATGCATTAGATCCAAAACTAAAATAAGAGGAAACGCTAATGTCAGAACAACAAAAAAATGTCCCATTACTTCACATTGAAAACTTACGTGTAAGTTTTAAAGGTGAAGACAAGCAGTATATCGAAACTGTTAAAGGAATCTCCTTTGATATTCCAGCAAATACGACTGTTGCTTTAGTTGGTGAGTCAGGTAGTGGTAAATCGGTTACTTCTTTGGCAATCATGGGTTTACTACCTGTAGGCCAAAGTAAAATTGATGAAAAAAGTAAGATTGTTTTTGAAGGTCAAGATTTACTCAGCTTATCCCGTAAAGATATGCGAAAAATCTGTGGTAAAGATATTGCCATGATTTTTCAAGAACCGATGTCATCATTAAATCCCGTTTTTACGGTAGGTAATCAAATCGCAGAAGTGTTGTGTTTACACATGGGTATGAGTCGTAAACACGCCCGTCAACGTGTTTTAGAGTTACTCAAAGAGGTCGGGATACCTTCACCGGAAACTAAGATTGATGCTTATCCTAACCAACTGTCTGGTGGTCAACAGCAACGTGTCATGATTGCAATGGCGATTGCTTGTGAACCTAAGCTACTGATAGCCGATGAACCGACTACGGCACTTGATGTCACCATTCAAAAACAAATTATTGATTTACTCGAATCGTTGCGCCAGCGCCGTCAAATGTCGATGCTTTTTATTACGCATGATTTGGCTTTAGTGGGTGAAATTGCAGATCAAGTCATTGTGATGCGTCATGGTGAAATTAGAGAGCAGGGACTTGCAGAACAAGTTCTAGAGCAACCTAAAGATGTATATACCCGAGCATTGCTCTATTGTCGTCCTCAAATATCACAGCGACCTTATCGTTTGCCTGTGACCAGCGATTTTATGCGTCAAGAAGACAATATATTGGTAGAGCAAAGTTTTGATGTTTCAGAAATTCCACAGCGTAAACGTGGTTTAAATGGCGATGAGCAAATTATTTTAGAAGTAAAAGATTTGAAAAAAAGCTTTTATAGCCGTAAGGGGTTATTTGGCAAAGAAGAATTTCAGGCGGTAAAAGGCGTTTCTTTTAAACTTGCTAAAGGTAAAACGCTTGGTTTAGTGGGAGAGTCTGGCTCAGGTAAAACCACTGTGGGCTTGTTGCTTATGCGTTTACATGAAGCATCTGGGGGGCAGGCTTTAATTGAAGGTAAAGATATTCTGTCTTTAACTGAAAAAGAGTTTGCCAAATATCAAAGGAAGATCCAAATCATTTTCCAAAATCCATATGCTTCGCTAAATCCACGCTTTACCATTGGGCAGATTTTATTAGAACCTATGCAAATTCATGGCATTGGTAAAGATGATGCGGAACGTAAGCAAATTGCACTTGGTTTACTTGAGCGAGTGAATTTACCTGAACAAGCTTATTATCGATATCCGCATGAGTTCTCGGGTGGTCAACGCCAACGTATTGCGATTGCACGTTGTTTAACGCTAAAGCCTGAAATTCTAATTTGTGATGAATCTGTTTCGGCACTAGATGTGTCGGTTCAGGCACAAGTACTTAACTTATTACAAGACTTACAAGATGAGTTTGGCCTTAGTTATATTTTTATTTCACATGACTTATCGGTTGTGAAATATATTTCTGATCAGGTCATGGTCATGAATCATGGTGAAGTTGTTGAAATCGCTAACTCAGATGAGCTCTATGCGCATCCGCAACATGACTACACTAAACGACTATTACAGGCCATTCCGCAAGGAATTCAGCACATTTCCTAAGCGTAAAGTTATGTCGTTAAAGGCACTTTCGAGTGCCTTTTTATTTGGTTTATAGAATAAATACTTATAAAATAAGAGATGTAAAAGTACAGTATTTTATTCTTGCTATGTGTGCCAACTTTAAACCTTTAACTCTTGCCCAATTGCAGCAACTTCAGTTGCCTGTGGTCGGCTTTAGCTATGCCGATGAGGTTTATCCGGGTGGGACAATGCCGCTATTATTCAAATCACCGCAAGGTTTTGAGTGGCGTGAAGTCATGTTCGGTTTGGTTCCTAAATGGGCCGAAGATACAAATATAGCAAAACATACTTATAACGCCCGTCATGAAACGATTTTCCAAAAACCGAGTTTTCAAGAAGCCGCTCTTAAATGTAAGTTTGGTGTAATACCCGTGACGGAGTTTTATGAGAGTAAATATATAAATGATAAACCTGAGCGATGGGGCGTCCGCCGTAAAGATGGACAGGCTTTTTTCATTGCCGCAATTTATGAAATTTGCAAAATGAATGAAACCATTATCCGTTCTGCAAGTATGTTAACTATGGATGCGATAGATCATCCCATGATGAAAGATTTTCATGAACCGGGCGATGTCAAACGATCAGTCATTGTGATTCCGCATGACCGTCTAGAAGAATGGTTAAGTTTAGAAACACCAGATATTTCAAGCTTTATTGAAGGTTTTCCTGTTGAGGAATTTGAATGTTTACACGTTCCCAAAGAGAAGATTATAAAGCCCACGCCTCAATTAAGTATGTTTGAATAACAACAGTAGAGTCAGGTTATTGGCTTAATTTTTAAGTCAATAACCTTTGTTATTTAGTCAATATTTTTACTTAAAGTTTCTACCTGCTCATCTTGGGCCAGATAAGCCAATTCAATTGGTGAAATCACAAAAGTCGAATTATCTGAGGTTTGTTTAAAAACAAATCCATATTCAAATGATTGTGTATTCTTACTTGGTAACCAGAATAAATAAGGGCAACCCGTATAGCTACCGTCCCAACCCATTTCTTTAGCTAAAGCCAAAGCTGTATCGGATTTAGCAATAATTTCTTTCAGTGATTCTTTGTCTCTTTGGGAGACATCACCATCATCATCAGCAAATGTTTGTAAAAACTCATTTAATGGGGTTAAGTCTTCCCAGTTATTTTCAATTGTTGAAAAGTGATATCCATATAGCGTCATATTTAGTCTTCCATTTTGTTATTGTGCTATTGAACATAGCAAGAAATGTGTGAAAAGGAAATGGTTGGTTTTACATTAAGTTGTTTATTTTTCATAAGTTATAATATGTTTTTTATACAAAATTTAACGTTACTTTCTCTTGAGTAATAAGTGGTTTAATAAGTAAAAATATAAAGAATCAGCTTTTAAGGTAATAGAAGACTTCTTAGTTAAAGATAAGAGCTTTTTGTAAGAATACTAGACTGTTGGTGAATACTGAATTTGTCACAATTCACTTATAATGAAAAGGAAAGTAAATAGAGCTTATTTATGTTTATAACAACAACTCGCCCCAATGATGTCTTAATTGAACAGCTACTACCAATATTGGAAGAGGCTAGTCAGATCTTATTACAAGAATATCAGAATTATTCAGCTGGATATGAGTTTAATATTCAAGAAAAACATGATGATTCACCTGTGACCCAAGCAGATTTAAAAGTAAATCAATTTTTATTGAAACATCTTGCAGAAATCACACCAGAGTTACCAGTTTTATCCGAAGAAAGCGACTATAGCGCTCGCCACGATTGGTCTTCTTGTTGGATGCTAGATCCTCTTGATGGTACGAAAGAGTTTATACATGAACGAGATGAGTTCACGATAAATTTGAGTTTGATTGAGGGGCGTGAAACTGTATTTTCTGTAATTGTTGTACCGTGTGAACAAGTTGTTTATTTAGGTTATTTAAGTGATTTGCCTTTTAAATATAACTTTAGCCAACAACAATGGTACCAATATCAAAAAGAATCTTATTCGACACAAGCGCCTGTACAAATTGGCTTAAGTCATAGTAGTAAAAACCCGAAGTATCAGAAGTTTATTGAGCCAATTGAAAAGAGCCGTACCGTAATTCGACGTGAAGCGGGAAGTGCTTATAAATTTTGCATGATGTTAGAAGGCGAGATTGATATTTACCCTAGATTTCACCCTACATCTGAATGGGATACTAGCTCAGGTCAGGGATTATTAGAAAGTATAGGTGGAGGTTTGCTCACACTAAAAGGTAAACCATTTGAATATAACCAACGTGATACTGTATTAAACGGGGGCTTTATCGCATTTCGTGATCAGGAAAGCAAAAAAATAGCATTTGAAGCTTTGGCTCAATCGGGTGTTTTGGATTGAGAGTTATTGCAGACATGCTATAGTGGCAAAATATTGAGAAAAGATGACACGATAAAAATGGCACTCGATTTATTGCCTAAAAGCATGTTTGAAGCAATTGATTTATTGCCTGATGCTTCAACTCCTGTAACCCTTTTTACACGTCACTCCTTAAGAGAGCTGGTAGATGGGCAAGGCTTGGCAGGATATGACCTTCAACTTACACCTCAAGGACGTGAGCTTGCACAGGAATGGGGTAGCTATTTAATCAAAAATACGGATCGTGTAATTCAACACTGTATTTCTAGTCCAATTCAACGTTGTGTAGATACTGCTGCACTTATGATTGAAGGTGCAGATGGGGTAAGCCCTGAACCGAATACACATACAATTGAAATTGTTGAACAAGGCTTACTGGTAGAACCGGGGAGCTTTGTACTCGATATTCAACAGGCTGCACCATATTTTCGTAAACAAGGTGCTTTAGGCTTTATTAATAGTTTTGTGAACAATGCATTACCTGGTATGAAACATCCCATTACTGGGGTTTTAGATGTGTTGGAACTTATTTATCAGACTCATCCTAAAACAAAAAGTGGGCTGAGTTTAGCTGTTAGTCATGACACAATTATTGCTGCCATAGTTGCTGTAATTTCAGGCAACAATCAAATACAAAAAGCAGATTGGCCAGAAATGATGGAAGGCCTGTTTGTGTGGTTTGAAGGGGATGAATTTCCAAATTGTAAATTGAAATGGATTTGGCGAGGCGAAGCTTACGAGTTAGATGTCTCTAAATTTCATAAAGTAGAGTAATTATAAAATTATAGGTAATAAAAAAAGCCCTGTTGGGCTTTTTTTACATGCTTCAATTAGTTAGCTAAAGCTTTAACTTGAGCATTTAAACGGCTCTTATGACGAGCAGCTTTATTTTTGTGGATGATGCCTTTATCAGCCATGCGGTCGATTACAGGAACAGCTTTTTTGTAAGCTTCTGTAGCAACAGCATAATCACCACCAGCGATTGCACTTAAAGTACGTTTGATGTAAGTACGAACCATAGAACGCAAGCTTGCGTTGTGTTTACGCGCTTTAACGTTTTGGCGCGCACGTTTTTTAGCTTGAGCAGAGTTTGCCACTCTTGCACTCCTTGAAAATAAGTTGGTCTGGGCGGGCTGTGGTCAATCCAGTAAACTGGTGTAACCATCACCAGCCCGTAAACAAGTGCCATATTGTGATGAATCAATACCGTGAAGTCAAGCCTTGAGAGCATTTTAAGCCGTTTTAGGGGCTGCTAAAACCGTAAGAAAAGGTTAAATTTGATACAAACTTAAAGAAGGTTGGATAAAAAATGACTATAAGCACGAAAAAAGCAATTGTAGTAGGTGCTACAGGACTCGTTGGATTAGCTCTAGTTGAAGAGCTTGAACAAACACCGGAATTTGAAGCGATTACAGTTGTTGTTAGAAAAGAATCACAACTACTTAATACATATAAAAAAGTTACTCAGTTAGTAATTGAAGATTTTTTATTGCTCAACGATGAAGACGTAAATGATCATACTCACGCATTTAGCTGTTTAGGTACAACTTTAAAAATAGCAGGTTCAAAACAAGGCTTTTATGCGGTGGATTATGAGATAAATGCTCATTTTGCAGACTTGATCCAAGATAAACATATCCATTTTTTAATTGTAAGTGCACTTGGGGCAAATGCTAATTCACCAATTTTCTACAATAAGGTTAAAGGACAATTAGAAGACTATATTCAGAGTTTAGGCATCGAAAAATTATCTATTTTCAGGCCATCTTTATTAATTGGTAAACGTAGCGATGTGCGTTTTATGGAAGATTTAGGACAAAGTCTTTTTAAATTCATTGAAAGTAAATGGAATAAACCATTCAAATATAAACCTGTTACAGCAGAGCAATTGGCTCATACCATGGTTGTAGCGGCGCTAACGCAAATTGAAGCATTTAAACGATATGATAATCTCAGCATACAACAAACTCGATAAGGAGAATAAAAGTGTCAACAGTACCATTTGTGACATGTGATTTATTGGATGATAACCCGGAAAAAGATTTACAAGTGGTCACGCCCTCAATGGACGGTAAGTTCTTTAAAAGTTACGGTGCACGTCAAACTTTTGGTGGACAAGTTGTGACTGTAAAGTGTTTTGAAGATAACTCGCGTGTAAAAGAATTATTGGCTACAGATGGTACAGGGAGGGTATTAGTTGTAGATGGTGGTGCTTCAATGCGCTGCGCACTTATGGGAGATATGATTGCTGAATCAGCAGTTAAAAATAACTGGAATGGTGTGGTTATTTATGGCTGTGTACGTGATGTTGATGCACTTGCGACTCTGGATTTAGGGGTACATGCATTGGCTGCAATTCCACAAAAAAGTAATCGTAAGGGCATTGGTGAAGTAGATATTCCTTTGTATTTTGGTGGAGTCACAATTCAATCTGGCGATTTTATTTATGCAGATAACAATGGAATTGTGATTGCTAAGGAAAAATTAGTTTAGCTCCACAATATAAAGGAACGTGTAATGGTGAATCATCAAATTAAAGTGCTGCAAGCAGTAGCATCTGCAATTGCTCAAGGTGGTAGAGGGGTTACAGGTACAGCATTTCCTAATCAGCCTGTTAAAGCTCTAAAACTTTATGAGTTTGAAGGTTCACCATTTTGTCGGCGTGTTCGTGAAGTGATTACACTTTTAAATTTGGATGTGGAAATTTACCCATGTCCCAAAGGGGGAACAAGATATCGTTCAGTTGTAAAAGAAATAGGCGGTAAATTGCAGTTTCCATTTTTAATTGATGAAAATACAGGCGATAAACTATACGAATCACAAGATATTATTCATCATTTATTTAAACATTATGGTAAGACAGGGCAAACGCCTCAGAAATTTTCAAATTATCCTGAAAAACCATATGTTGCATTTGCTGGAACCTTATTAAATGGTGCTCGTGGAGTCTGGATTGATAAAAAAATAGTAAATCGGACCGCACCTGAACATAAACTTGAATTATGGAGTTTTGAAGCAAGCCCATATTCAAGAGAGTAAGAAATGTACTATGCGAACTTGAAATTCCTTATATTTTGCATAATGTGGCTAAAGAAAGGTGGCAAGATATGGGGCCTGCTATTCTTCGCTTAAAACCGGGAAAATATGTGCCCTTAAAGGGTGGTAAACGAGAAAAATCGTTGCAGATTATGCAAGGAAAAATGCAGGTGCCTTATTTAGTTGATCCAAATACAGGCGTTAAAATGTTTGAATCTGCCCAAATTGTAAAATACTTAAAACAACAATATGGTGGCTAAATATAACTTAGAAAAATTACAAGAGATTGGGATCGTTCAATCTCTTTTTTAATAGCTAAGAACCATAAGAAATCGTACGATAAAAACATGAATATGCTAAATTACTACCGTAAATTACCAAAATAAGGCCTGTTTTATGGAATGTATGAGAATTCAACCTGTAACGAGTCATCCTGGAGAAAATGCATTATTTATTGTATTAGGATTAGCTCAAGGTGATTCTGTTGTAGAAAAAGTAAAAGATTTTGCAGCTAATTTTTCAGCGTTAACCAGAAGTTTGTCTAATCGTTATCCAGAAAGTAAATTTAATGCCACGTTCGGTTTTAGCTCAAATGCGTGGGATATCTTATTTCCAGAACAATCAAAGCCTCAAGAATTAGAAACATTCCAAGAAATCAAAGGCCCAAAGTACACAGCCGTTTCAACACCAGGTGATTTATTCTTTCATATTCGTGCTGATCGACAAGCTCTCTGCTATGAATTGGGAAGTATTATCAATGAACAGTTGGGTAAAGTGACTTATCCAATTGATGAAGTACATGGTTTCCGTTATTTCGATGGTCGTGCAATTATCGGCTTTGTAGATGGAACAGAAAATCCTGAACCTGTAATTGCAGCGCAGTGGGCTCTAGTGGGCAGCGAAGATCCCGAATTCATTGGGGGAAGTTATGCATTTATTCAAAAATATACCCATGATATGGAAAAATGGCGTGCTTTAAGTGATGAAGAACAAGAAAAAGTAATTGGTCGTAAGAAGTTTAATGATATTGAACTCGGTGATGATGAAAAGCCTTTAACAGCTCATAATGTGGTAAGTAAAGCGCATGATGCAGAAGGTAATGAGCTAAAAATTATGCGTGCCAATATGCCTTTTTCTAACCCTTCAAAAAATGAATATGGGACTTTCTTTATTGGATACTCGCGTAAATTTAGTACAACCCGTCAAATGCTTGAAAATATGTTCTTAGGAAATGAGCAAGGTCATCTTGACCGCTTACTTGACTTTAGCACTGCCCAAACAGGTACTTTATTTTTCGTCCCGACAGTAGATTTTCTAGATGACTTGGGTGGCGAGTAGGCATTAAAAAATAAACTTAGATGGTAGAGGTGAGTAGATTACCTCTACTATATAAATTGAAACTAATAAGATGTGATGAAATGTTCAAAAAGTTAAGCCAGCTTTTTCAAGACTCGAAAGAGTCACCAGAGCAATTATATTTACAGGAGAATCAGCTCAGTTTTGATTCAGAGCGTGGTCCGGTTATTAAAGATGTCGTGATTAATGAAAAGTGGTCAGAGCACCTTGAATATTTTTCAAATCGTAAATTACAGAACTTTGATGATTTACGTAAGTTATTCCAAATCACACCACAAATTAATGAAAAAATTGATTTAGAAATTGCAAATCAACGCTATATCGAAAGGTTAGGTAATACTCAAGAAAAGTTGCTTGAACTTAAAGCAATCATACAAATATTGAACCAATATTATGTGATGTTTCTACGTGATAAATAAGTTCAAACATTTGTTTAAGAACTATAAAAAAGTATCTTAAAGTAGTAGCTTGATTTCAGAAAAATAACTCAATTCAATAAAAACATCATGCTACTATTAACCTCATACCTTTTTAGCTCATAAAAGCCATATACATGTTTCAACAAGAAATCTCTCAATTGAATTTGCAACAGCTCAAGGCCGGTGAAAAGCGTTGGGTGGGGTCGTTATTAGGTTCATCAGCAGCTTTATTGCTTAAAGAAATTGTAAATCAGCATTCTTCTTTATTAGTTTTAGTCGCTCGAAATAACCAACATGTTGCTCAATTAGAAAGTGAACTTGAGTTTTATGGAATAAAACCGACAATTTTTCCCGATTGGGAAATTTTGCCTTACGATAGGTTATCTCCGCATCAGGATATTGTCTCGGAACGTCTTGCGATTTTATCGAATATGCCGCAGCAAGGCGTATTACTCATTTCAGCAAGTACTTTGGCTCAACGGGTTGCGCCTTACTCATGGGTTTTGGGTAAGCACTTTGATATAAGAGTGGGGCAAAAATTTGATTTAGAACAGCAAAAACTAAGATTGGTTCAGGCTGGCTACCATTTGGTAGATACAGTTTATGATCATGGAGAATTTGCGGTACGCGGTAGTATTATGGATATTTTTGCATCTGGGCAAGAAGCTCCTATCCGAATAGATCTATTTGATAACGAAATTGATTCGTTAAAATTCTTTGACCCTGAAACCCAGAGAACAACCACAACGTTAAAAAGTTTTACTGTTCTACCCGCTAAAGAGTTTCCATTAAAAGAAGCACGGTCAGTTTTTAGAGATCGTTATTCTGAGTTTTTCCCGACAGCAAACCCTAAGAAAAATCCAATTTATCAAGATGTTTTAGATGGTATAGCATCTCCCGGAATTGAATTTTATTTACCATTATTTTTTGATAAAGAACAAATGCAATCGCAAAGTATGTTTACAACGTACTTGCCAAAGAATTGCATTGTAATTACAACTAGTGATGTTGATACCGATTTAACTAACTTCTGGAAAGAAGTTATGCGTCGTTATGAAGATCGACGTCATAATATTGATCAACCTATTCTTGCTCCTGAAGAGTTATTTATTTCTCCAAATAATTTGCTGAGTGCTTTAAATCAGTTTCCGCGCATGCTTGTAAGTGCAGAAACTATTGAAGAAAAAGCTGGTGCACTTAACCTTAAAACTGAGCAACCCCCTAAATTACCGGTCGATCCAAAAAAAGAGAAACCATTTGCAGCTGTAAAAAAATATATTGATGAAGCAAACCATCCTGTTCTATTGGTTGCAGAAAGTGCAGGACGCCGAGAAAGTTTAAAAGATGCATTGCGTTCAAGTTTGGGTGAAATTCCAAATGTAGAGAATTTTGAGCAATTCAAAACCAGTCAATTTGCAATTGCGATTACCAATGCACCTTTAGACCGTGGTTTACTTATAACTGATCAATTAACAGTTATTTCAGAAAATCAGCTTTATGAACACCGAGTTGTACAGCGTCGTCGTAAGCGTCAACAGGAAGTTTCTGAAGAGTTTCTAATTCGAAGCTTAACTGAGCTAAGTATTGGTGCTCCTGTCGTACATATTGATCATGGTGTGGGACGTTATGCTGGCTTAATTACACTTGCTATCGAAGGTCAAGACTATGAGTTCTTACAGCTAGATTATGCTGAAGATGCCAAAGTTTATGTTCCAGTAACCAACTTACATCTAATTAGCCGTTATAGTGGCGGCGACCCAGATTTAGCACCGTTACATAAAATTGGTACTGATGCTTGGAGTAAAGCAAAACGTAAAGCATTAGAGCAAATTCATGATGTTGCAGCCGAGCTTTTGCATATTCAGGCACGTCGTCAGTCAAAACCTGGTTTTGCTTTTGAATTGGATCAGTCGCTTTATATGCAATTTGCAAGTGGCTTTGCGTATGAAGAAACACTTGATCAGGCCAATGCAATTGAAGCCACACTATATGATATGCAGCAAGCAAAACCAATGGATAGATTGGTGTGTGGTGATGTAGGTTTTGGTAAAACCGAAGTGGCCATGCGTGCAGCTTTTGTTGCAGTACAAAATGGTAAACAAGTTGCAGTTTTAGTTCCTACCACGTTACTTGCCCAACAGCATTATGAGTCTTTTAAAGATCGTTTTGCTGATTGGCCTGTTCGTATTGAAGTGTTATCACGATTTGGTTCAAACAAAACTCATTTAAAAAATATTGAAGACTTGGCGGATGGTAAAGTCGATATTGTGGTAGGCACACACAAGTTATTACAAGAGAATGTTCAGTTTAAAGATCTAGGCTTAATGGTCGTGGATGAGGAACATCGCTTTGGCGTACGTGACAAAGAGCGAATTAAGGCTTTGCGTGCTGATGTTGATATGTTGACCCTTACCGCAACTCCAATTCCTCGTACGCTTAATATGGCTTTTTCGGGAATGCGTGATTTATCGATCATTGCCACTCCACCAGCACGTCGTTTAGCAGTAAAAACGTTTGTTCAAGAACATACAGATGCTTCAATCAAAGAGGCGATTTTGCGTGAGTTATTACGTGGTGGACAAGTTTACTTCTTGCATAATGAAGTAGATACCATTGAGCGAGCGGCTGAAAATATTCGTATGCTTGTGCCAGAAGCACGCGTGGCGGTAGCACATGGACAAATGCGTGAACGTGAACTTGAGCAAGTTATGCAGCAGTTCTACCACAAAGAATATAATGTGCTGGTGTGTTCAACCATTATTGAAACGGGTATTGATGTTCCAAATGCCAATACAATTTTAATTGAACGTGCAGATAAGCTTGGCTTAGCACAATTGCACCAGTTGCGTGGACGTGTAGGTCGTTCACATCACCAAGCTTATGCTTACTTATTGGTGCCTTCAATCAAGCACTTGAAAGGTGATGCTGAAAAACGTCTTGATGCAATTCAACGAGCTTCTACATTAGGCGCAGGCTTTATGCTCGCTACGGAAGATTTAGAAATTCGTGGTGCTGGTGAATTGTTGGGTGAGCAACAAAGCGGTTCAATGCAGGCGATCGGATATAGCTTGTATATGGAAATGCTTGAGAAAGCGACTAAAGCAATTCAACAGGGTAAAACACCGAATTTCGATGCACCATTGTCGTTAACTGCAGAAATTAACTTACATATTCCCGCACTTATTCCGGATGATTACTTAGGTGATGTTCATCAACGTTTATTATTCTATAAACGTATTAGTAATACAGATACTCAAGAAAAACTGGATAATATTCGCATGGAGCTTATTGACCGTTTTGGTGTTCCACCGCAATCAGTTAAACACTTGTTTAGCGTGCATCAGATCCGCTTAAAAGCGGAGCATTTGGGTATTACAAAAATTGATATTAATACTCAAGGCGGCAACATTGAATTTTCACCAGATACTCCAGTTCAGGCGATTAGTATTATTCAACTCATGCAAAAGAACCCGACCTATTATCGTATGGAAGGTGGACAGCGCTTGAAAGTGATGGTGCAGCTTGAAGACTATGAAAAACGAATTCAATTTATCAATGATTTACTACAAAAATTGATGAGTGAATTACATGCCTGAGTCCAGTTTTTTGAATAAGCCATAACTGATCAGGGCATTTGTCTTGTTGTGATTGGATTTTATGTACTTTTTTATACCTTGAGATATGAATAAGTGCATAAAATCATTGTTATTTGTAAGTAAACGGACTACTAATAATATTCACATCAAAACTGATGTGATAGTATTAGCCATTATTGTTTATTGTCATTTATAAAAGATATGTTTAGTTTGCATCCACAACTTGCTCAAGATACTTTTTTTGTAGGCGATTTCCCGCTTTCAACATGTCGTTTAATGAATGATATGCAATTTCCTTGGTTGATTTTAGTACCTCGTGTACCAGGAATCACGGAATTATACGAATTAAGTCAAGCTGACCAAGAACAGTTTTTACGTGAATCAAGCTGGTTATCTAGCCAGTTATCTCGCGTTTTTCGTGCTGACAAAATGAATGTTGCAGCTTTAGGTAATATGGTACCTCAATTACATTTCCACCATGTTGTCCGCTATCAAAATGACGTAGCTTGGCCTAAACCAGTGTGGGGTACACCAGCTGTACCATACACAAGTGATGTTTTAGCTCACATGCGTCAGACCCTTATGCTTGCTTTACGTGGTCAGGGTGATATGCCTTTTGATTGGCGCATGGATTAAATCAATGTCATGCCACATGTGAGTGTGGCTACATTGAAATGTGGAGGATAGGGTGCAATTAGAGAGGTTTATAGATCGGGAACCTAAGCAGTTTGCATATTTTCATCGTTTGATGGGGTATTCCATTCTGTCATTGATTTTAGTGATCTATGCCTTTACCTCACCAAATACTAATTATCAAATCTATATTCCTCCTTTCTTTCTTTTTTTACTTTTTGTTAGTTCTAAATTAGAGCACTGGTTACAGTACCAATTTGATAAGAAAACCCAAAAAAGTGTTTTCTTTGCGATAGATGCAATTGTGGTGGCGGTTACTCTAGCAGGCGTACACCTCAATCTTGTTCCTACATTTATTGCACTTTTTGCATTATTTTACTCAGCAATTAATAGTCGTATTTCGTTTGCAGTGATTTGTTTAACGAGTCTGCTTGGTGCGATTATTTTTTATTTAAGTACTTTTTTTCTATTTGGTTTTCATCCATATTTTGAAGCCACAAGCCAAGAATTAACGGTAATTACCCTACTTGGTTTAGTGATGTTTATCACTATTGGAAATTACTACCAACATCGCTGGGTAAAAAAAATTAGTCAGCAACGCCAGCATTATTATGACCAAATGACGCGTTATATCGCTTTTGCTAATCAGTTAAGCCGCTATGCTCCATTGCAATTATGGCAGTCGATTATGCGTGGTGAAGCTGAAGCAAAAATCGAATATAAACGTAAAAAAATGACCGTCTTCTTTTCTGATATTCAAGGTTTTACTGAATTGTCAGAAACCTTAATTCCAGATGACTTGGCCTTCTTGCTTAATGACTATTTAAGTCATATGACTGAAATTGCGAAGCAATATGAGGCGACTGTCGATAAATTTATGGGAGATGCAATCCTCATCTTTTTTGGAGATCCGAATTCACAAGGAGTTGAGCAAGATGCCAAATCGTGTGTAGAAATGGCAATTGCTATGCGACAGCAAATGAAGTTATTGCGCGAACGATGGAAGAAAATGGGATATTCAGCCTTACATATCCGTATGGGTATTAGTACAGGTTATTGCCACGTAGGGAATTATGGTGCAACCCATCGTATGGCTTATACGATTGTAGGTCGCGACGTAAATTTAGCGGCACGTTTACAGTATGCTGCTGAAATTGATGAAATACTCATTTCTGATGATACTTATCAATTAATCAAAAGTGATTTTCTATGTGCGCCTAAGACCCCAATTTATTTAAAGGGTATTCAAGGGGCAGTAAAAACATGGCAAGTCATGGAAAAATACACAGGAAATAAATCAGACCATCAACAATGGTTTGATTATGAATATAAAGGTTTCCATTTAGTTTTAAATTTAGAAGAAGTACAAAACTACGAATACCCTGAGTTGGTTGAAGTGCTTGAAAAAATGATTCAGCGCATTAAAGTTCAACAAACTTTGGTTAATACTCAAGGTGTTGCTCAGCTTAGACTTGAGGATGAAGTTAAGCCTATAAATATCGATGAAGAACAAGATCAGGTATAAATTTATATAAATAAAAAAAGCTGCCTAAGCAGCTTTTTTTATTATTTATTAGTGATTTTCCGAAGCGTGGTTAATTGTGTATTTCGGAATCTCAATTTCAAGATCTTCATCTACAACTTTCACCTGACATGAAAGACGTGAGTCTGGTTCTAAACCCCAAGCACGGTCTAAAAGATCGGCTTCAACATCGTTCATCTCTTCTAAGCTATCAAAACCTTTGCGAACAATCACGTGGCAAGTTGTACATGCACAAGACATATCACAAGCGTGTTCAATTTTGATACCTTTATTGAGCAAACTTTGGCAAAGATTTGCATTTTGTTCAACCTCAAATTCTGCACCTTCAGGGCAAATCTGAGCATGAGGAAGTACTTTAATACGTGGCATATTGATCACCTATACCTTTTAGTTTGATTTTGACCAATCGTCGAGCTTTGTGCCTTTTAAGGCATGGTCAATATGTCGGTTCATTCGTAATGCTGCAAAAGCGTCACTATGTACTTTAAGCTGTTGAACTGCATGCTCAATCGCTTGAATATCACTACCTTCGAGCTGAACTTTTAATGATTCTTTTGAAGAATTGAGTTCTGCAAGTTGCTTTTCATCAAGTAAATCAGCATCTACTTTTAAGGCTTGCTCTAGAGCTTCAAGTTCACGCTCTGCTTCAACTTTGGTTTCTTTTAAGTGACGAAGATTTTTGTCTTCTTCGGCATGTTGGAAACCTTCAATTAATAAGCGTTCTGTATCTGCCTCAGATAAACCATACGATGGTTTGATATCGATATGAGCTTGTACACCAGAAGTTGCTTCACGAGCAGAAACAGTAAGTAAGCCATCAGCATCAACTTGGAAAGTGACTTCAATACGGGCTTGACCTGCAGTCATTGGCGGAATGCCATGGAGTACAAATCTACCTAATGAGCGGCAATGTTCAACTAAATCACGTTCACCTTGAACCACATGAATTAACATGGCAGTTTGGCCATCTTGATAGGTTGTGAACTCTTGACGACGTGCAACAGGAATAGCTGTATTACGAGAGATCAGACGTTCAACTAGTCCTCCCATTGTTTCTAAACCAAGAGAAAGAGGAGTGACATCTAGAAGAAGTGAGCCATCTTGGCTATTACCAATTAACTGGTTTGCTGTAATTGAAGCACCGATTGCTACAACTTCATCTGGGTTAATTGTGCAAAGAGGTTCTTGACCAAAAACTTCACGTACAGCTTTTTGAACTGCATAAGAGCGGGTAGAGCCACCCACTAAAACTACATTTTGAATGTCAGTCAAATCAAGCTTTGCATCACGCAATACACGCTTACAAACACTGATTGTTTTATCTAAAGCAACTTGAATGATACTTTCAAATGTAGGTCGGTCTAGTGTAAGAGTTCTATCAAGCAGTTTTAATTCAACTGAATCTTGAGTAGATAATTGCTCTTTAGCTTGACGTGCTGCAACTATAAATACTGCATAGTCTTCATTACTTAATACATCAATATTAAGCTGCTTTTTTGCCCATTTCACAATGAGGCGGTCTAAGTCATCACCACCTAAAGCGGTATGGCCGCCGGTCGCTAAAACTTCAAATACGCCTTGTGAAAAACGTAAGATTGATACATCAAAAGTACCACCGCCCAAATCGTAAATTACATAATTACGGTCGGTCTCTAAATTACTTTCTTGATCTAATCCATAAGCTACTGCGGCAGCTGTAGGTTCATTTAATAAACGTAATACGTTTAAGCCTGCAAGTTGAGCTGCATCGCGAGTTGCTTGACGCTGAGCTTCGTCAAAATAAGCAGGAACTGTAATCACAGCACCATTAACAGGATTTTGTAAGCTGTCTTCAGCACGATCTTTTAATTGTTTTAAAATTTCGGCTGAAATTTCTACTGGTGTTTTGCGCCCGGCACGTGTTTCAAAAGCAGGCATTTCATTTTCTGAGCCTACTAATTCATAAGGATGCTGAAACTTAATGTCTGCTTTTGAGCGTCCCATAAATCTTTTAACAGATACAATCGTATTTTTGGGATCTGCAATGATAAATGGTTTAGCTTCTTCACCATAATGAGTTGTATTGTCCCCATAATGAACGATAGAAGGAAGTAATCTTCTATTTTGAACATCATTGAGTACTTTAGGTTTGCCTGATAACACTGTCGCAACTAGTGAGTGTGTTGTTCCTAGGTCAATACCAATCGCAATGCGATGTTGGTGTGGGGCACTGGATTGACCCGGTTCAGCAATTTGCAAAAGTGCCATGAGTTAAATCCCTTGAAAATAAAGTAGAAAAAGCAAAATTAAAAATCATCGTCTAAATCAAAGCTGTCTTCTTCATCTAACAGTTGATCTTCTGCTTTATCAATATCGTTCAAAACACGTTGAAAGAAACGTAACTTACGTACGGTATCACGTGCTTCAGCCCAATCTTCTTCGCTGTAATCAATTTTGAATTCACGAACCAGGCCATCAATCCATTGTTGTACTTCTAGCTTTAAAGTACGTAAATGTTCAGTTGTTGTCGCTTCGTCAAGTTGTTCACGAAGTTCTAAAGCAGATTGTAGAAACTCAAAATCACTAATAGATTGATCAAGATGATGATCTTGCTTCTTAAGAGCTAAAAGATAAGCAGCACGACTATCTACTTGTGATAGTGTTTTAAAAGCTTGATTGATTTCACTTGATTTGATTAATGCTTGATCTTTATCTGCGGCTTTATCTGGATGATATTGTTGTTGCAAACTCAAGAAATTTGATTTTAAGCTTGCCAAATCGATATCGAGTGCCACAGGTAAATTGAACAACTCAAAATGATTCATTAGAAATGGGATCCACGTTAATTAAATACATTAAAACAGTGCTGTTGAAAGACACTGTTTTAATGAGAAAAAGGAAAGGAGAGGATTAAACAGTGAAAGACTCACCACAACCACATTCACCCTTTTTATTAGGATTGTTAAATTCGAACCCTTCGTTAAGGCCATTTTTAACATAGTCCATTTCTAAGCCTTCTAAGTAAACTAAGCTTTTAGGATCTACAAAAACCTTAACACCGAATTGTTCGAAAACTTGATCATGTTCATCGATATCGTCTACAAATTCGAGAACATAAGCCAACCCAGAACAACCAGAAGTTTTCACACCAACGCGAATGCCTTCACCCTTACCTCGGTTTTTAAGGTAATTGCTAATATGAGTCGCAGCATTTTCAGTTAAATGAATCATGAAAACTCCAACGTTTATAATGGTAACAAATTAAGCTTTTGACTTTTTACTACGATAATCTTCAATCGCAGCTTTAATCGCGTCTTCAGCTAAAACAGAGCAGTGAACTTTTACTGGCGGAAGAGCTAACTCAGTCGCAATATCAATATTTTTGATTGCTTGAGCTTCATCAAGTGTTTTACCTTTTAACCATTCAGTTACAAGTGAACTTGATGCAATTGCAGAACCACAACCGTAAGTTTTAAAGCGTGCTTCTTCGATTACGCCACTGTCATTTACTTGAATCTGTAAACGCATCACGTCGCCACATGCAGGTGCACCCACCATGCCTGTACCAACATTTTCAGAGTTTTTATCTAAAACACCAACATTACGTGGATTTTCGTAATGATCAATTACCTTTTCGCTATAAGCCATTTTGCTTCTCCAAACCTCGGGGTCAGCCTAATATTAATATGAGGGTTAAAACACTAATTTCAATAATTAGTGTTCTGCCCATTCAACTGTAGAAAGATCGATACCTTCTTTGTACATATCCCAAAGCGGAGAAAGTTCACGTAATTTCTCAACAGCGGCTTTGGTAATTGTAAGCACGTGGTCAATATCTTCTTCAGTCGTGTATTTACCAAAACTAAAGCGAATTGAGCTGTGTGCTAGCTCATCAGATAAACCTAATGCGCGAAGAACATATGAAGGCTCTAAAGTTGCAGACGTACAAGCAGAACCACTTGATACAGCAGCATCTTTAAGCGACATCATTAAAGACTCACCTTCAACAAAGTTGAAGCTGACATTTAAATAATTAGCAACGTTTTGAGTCGGGTGACCGTTTAAGAACACTTGTTCAAGGTCTTGTAAACCGTTCCAAAGTTTGTCACGAAGTTTACGAATACGCTCTTGTTCAGCATGCATTGTTTTGCCTGCAATTTCAAAAGCTTCACCCATACCAACGATTTGGTGAGTTGCCAAAGTACCAGAACGCATACCGCGCTCATGACCACCACCATGAATTTGTGCTTTTAAGCGAACACGTGGGCTACGACGTACATATAATGCGCCGATACCTTTTGGACCATAAATTTTATGAGCAGAGAAACTCATAAGATCAATTTTCATAGTAGATAAGTCGATATCAACTTTACCAGCTGCTTGTGCTGCATCTACATGGAAAAATGTTTTGTTGGCACGTGTTAATTCACCAATCGCCGCTACATCTGTAACTGTACCAATTTCATTGTTTACCATCATAAGGGAAACAAGAATAGTATCTGGGCGAAGGGCAGCCTTAACCATCTCAGGAGTAATTAAACCTGTTTGTGGCTCTGGCTCTAGGTAAGTAATTTCAAAACCTTGTTCTTCTAATTCACGACAAGGGTCTAGAACAGCTTTGTGTTCAATTTTACTTGTAATGATATGTTTGCCTTTAGATGCATAGAATTGAGCAACACCTTTAAGAGCAAGGTTATCTGACTCAGTTGCACCAGAAGTCCAAACAATTTCACGTGGGTCAGCTTTAATTAAATTTGCGACTTGCTCACGTGCATATTCAACTTTTTCTTCTGCCTGCCAGCCATAAGCATGGGAACGAGATGCAGCATTACCAAAGGTACCGTCGAAAGTTAAACACTCCATCATACGTTCTGCAACTTGCGGATCTACTGGAGTGGTTGCTGCGTAATCAAGATAAATTGGACGTTTCATATCAAATACCTGTACCCGATAAAAGAGCTGAATCTGTGCCAGTCACATTTTGGCGTAATGCAACAGTTTGAACGTTGTCTCGGCTAATGAGGTCGGCAAGAGTGATTTTAGCTAAATAGTCGGCAATATGATGAGAGAGTTCTTGCCATAAATCGTGAGTAAGACACATTGCACCATTTTGGCAGTTACCTTTATGGTCACAACGTGTTGCATCAACAGTTTCATTTACGGCTTCAATAATTTCTAACACAGTAATTTCATCAGCGTTTCGAGCCAAATGGTAACCACCATTTGCACCGCGAACACTAGAAACTAACCCATGACGCTTAAGTTTTGCGAACAACTGCTCTAAATAAGCAACTGAAATAGATTGACGTGCGGCAATTTCGGCGAGCGTGATCGTTTGTTCAGTTGGCTGCAAAGCTAAATCAAGTAGAGCAGTCACTGCGTAGCGACCGCGAGTTGTAAGGCGCATGATTCGATACACATGTTAAGACTAGATAATAGGATTTTATGAATCCCGACTAAAATAGTCAAGTTTTTTTATTTTTAATTCAAGTGCAGGATCAAGATAGAAAAAATAAGTTAAGCTACCCACAAATTATATATGAAATAAGCAATAAATATTAGGCTAATTATACCAAAGCACAAGTTAATGTTGCGTTGGCGCTGCTGTAAACGTGAAATTCGATTTTGATACTGCTTAATTTCGACATTCAAAGAATTTATCTCTGAACGCTGTTGATCAATTTTTTCAAGTAAGGGGGCAATTTTTTTACGTGAAGCAAGTGCTTCGGCTTCATCATCTGGAGTATTGAACCATTGCTTCCAGTCAGCTAGAAGCTTAGGTAAAGTGAGATGTGAAATTAAATCGATGAGTTCTTTTTTAGTTTCTGCATCTCCATCAATTCGCATATTGTTTAAACTACGTTGATTTGAAAAAGCAAAAATTTTGATAAGGTCGATGAGAGTACTATTAATTTCTAAGTCAATACGACGATCATAAGAATGAATATCAAATAACAAACCTTTTTCCGTAAATTGCACATAGAAGTTGAAAAATGGCAAGTAGCTATTAATACGGATTGTGATTTTATTTGCGATAAACTTTTTCGCCTGCAAGCGAAGAACACCATCGTGGGTGAGAATAAATGAGAAAAAAGTTTCTAAAATAATTAGAACAATGTTCAGCAACAGACGTGGGTGTTTTTGTCTTTGTTGCGTTTCACTCATAAAAGTTTATCCTTAAATATTAGAGATTAATTAAGAGAATGAGACATCCTATCTCAAACTTAACACATTGTCCTGTTAAATATATTTACATGACATGATTGTTTTGTAGAACAGTTTCATAAATGTATCAAGTCTTGACTTTGTTATTATAAGAATATTTTGTGGTTAAATAAGACTTCATCTGTCTCATCCGATCAGGAGCTTAGGTCAATGGATAATGCAAATATAGAAACACAATCAGAAGAGCAAGGAGATAAAAACAAATTAAAATCAAAAAGTTCTAGAAAGTCTGCATTGGATTTTAGAAAGTATACCAAGCAAATATGGTTAGCTGGTTTAGGTGCTTTCTCTCGTGCAGAAGAAGAAGGCAATAAACTATTTGACTCACTAGTCAAAGTAGGGGAAGAACTTGAGTCTAAAACTGGTGATTTAGCCGATACAACTGTTGGCAAAGTAACCGAAAAGGCGAAAGAGTCAGTGTCTGATACAAAAGACAAGGTCGAAAAAATTTTAGATACCAGTGTAAATCATTCTTTAAATCGAATTGGTTTAGTTACTCCGAAGGACTTACAGCACATTGAACAACTGTTAGTTCAATTGCATATAAAGGTTGATGCTCTTATTGAAGAAAATCAAAAATTGAAGGCAAAATTGAATGAAAAGTAAAAAAATGTAGGGATTTAGCAAATATATAACAGTTTTTTAGCATTTATTTTTGCTAAAAGCTCTGCTCTAGTATTGCGTTTTCCCCCAAAGCATTGCTATAAAGGCGTCATGGCCTTTTAAACTATAGCCTTGGACCTTAAACAAACGATATTAAGAGGATGTTTTATTCATGAATAAATCAGAATTAATCGATGCAATTGCTGAAAAAGGGGGAGTATCTAAGACTGATGCAGGCAAGGCACTCGATGCGACAATTGCGTCAATTACTGAAGCACTTAAAAAAGGTGACACAGTAACTTTAGTTGGTTTTGGTACTTTCAGTGTTAAAGAGCGTGCTGCACGTACTGGTCGTAACCCTAAAACTGGTGAAGAGCTTCAAATTAAAGCAACAAAAGTACCTAGCTTTAAAGCTGGTAAAGGTCTTAAAGATTCAGTTGCTTAATCTTTTAAGATGATTAAACGCGCCGATATAGGCGCGTTTTTTATTAAAAATCTGAATTGACCAATATTGCTCATTCATTCATTGTGGTTTTTCAGTTAAAATTCTCCTCGAAATAAAATATTGGAATACTTATGGAATCGTTTCGTACAGTCATTAAGGGTTGGCTCGGCAAAGTCCTTTTAATTTTGTTTTTGACCCCTTTAGCGCTTGTAGGTATTAATGGATATTTTAATAGGGGAAACAAGGCAGATGTCGCAAAAACTGTAAATGGACAGGACATATCAAAAAAAGACCTTGAAACTTTAACGCAAAGGTATAAAGAACAATATTTAGCTGCTGTAAAAGGTGATGAAAGTTTACTTAATTTACCGGTTATTCAAGCAAAAGCTCTCGATATATTGGTATCTCGTAATTTACTCATTCAGCAAGCTGAAAAATTGGGTATTTCTTTGAGCGATGCTCAAATCGAGCAAATGTTAGCTCAGCAACCAAGCTTGCAAGAAAATGGTCAGTTTTCACAAAAATTATATGAAAATTATTTGCGTTCAATTGGTATGACAAGCCAAGCCTTAATTGCGAGCTTGCGTCAAGATCACGCTTTGAAAATGTTGACTTCAACTTTTTCTGATTATGCTTTAGTGAGTAAAGTTGATGTAATGCAAATTGCGAATTTGCAAACTGAACAGCGTACATTACATTTAGCTAGTATTAAGTTAGATACCTATAAAACGGGTTTAACAGCATCTAATCAAGAAGCGACTGACTACTACAATAAACATCAAAACGAGTTTAAACAGCCTGCTTCTGTTGATGTAGATTATGTTGTTTTATCTCCGTCCTTAATGGCGAAACCTGCACCAGCAACAGATGCTGAACTCAAACAAGCCTATGCTAAATTTGTAGAAACTCAGCAAAAAAATGCTAAACGTGTTGTGAAGCATATTCTTATTACGACAGATGCTCGTGATGATGCGGCAGCTCAAAAGCTTGCTAATGAGGTATATGCAAAAATTCAAGGCGGTCTTTCATTTGCTCAAGCAGCAGCTCAGTTCTCAGAAGATCCAACTTCAAAAACGAAAGGCGGTTTAGTAGAGGCGTATGCACCTGGTGTTTTCTCTGATGCATTTGATAAAACTGTTTCAAGTTTGAAAAATGGTCAAGTTTCGCAGCCAGTAAAAACACAATATGGTTACCATATTATTGAAGCAGAGACTCCAGCGAATCAAATTCCTTCGTTTGAAGCTGAGAAGGCGCGTTTAACTGCCGAAGTCGAAAAGAATAAGGTTGCTACTGTTTATTCAGATACAGTAAATAGTTTGAATGAAACAATTGTAGGTAATGATTCTTTAGATGCAGTTGTACAGCAAGTTAAAGGTACAAAAATTGAATCATTAAATGGTGTAACTTTAGCTACTCAAAATCCACAACTAAGCGATCCAAACGTAAAAATTAAATTGTTTAATGATGATGTGAAAAATGGCGATCGTAACGCTTCATCAAATATTCAATTAGCGAATGGTGATACTGTTTGGGTTAAGGTGCGTGATTATCATGCTGCTGGCGTTAAACCACTTGCTCAAGCAATGAACGAAGCAAAAGCTAAAGTAATTGATGAGAAAGCACGCAAAGCAGCTCAAGCGAAAATTGCTACCATGTTGACTGAATTCAAAACTCAGCCGGCTGAACAAGTTGTTGCGAAAAATAAAGTACCTTTTGAATCTGCAGGTGTGTTTACTCGTTCACAAGGTTTAAAACGTGCAATTGAGCGTGCAGCATTTAGTGTTCCTGCACCGAAACCTGGTATGTGGTCTGTTACAACAGCGAACTTACCTAATGAATTGGTTGTCGTTGCCGTTTCTAATGTAAATTCAGCTGCGGTAAATGCTATGCCAGCGGATCAGTTAAAGCAATTACAACAGCTTTATCGCCAATCTCGTGGTCAGCAAATACTCGAAGATTACAGCGAATACTTAAAGTCACACGCTAAAATCAAATAAAACTTATGTAATAAAAAAAGCGCTTCGGCGCTTTTTTTATTACTGATCTCTACTACCTATATAATTTTGTCTATATTGTTTAGGCGATAAATCAAATACTCTCTTAAATGCCTGACTAAATGCAGTTTCTGATGAATAGCCGACTTTATTTGAAATTTGTTGAACTGATAAATTACTTGTCCGTAGATATTGGCTCGCTAAGCGAAAGCGATAATGCTGCAAATAAGTAAGAGGTGGTTCACCAATAATATTATTAAAGAGATTGGCAAACTTAGATCGTGACATGCAGCATTGTTCAGCTAATGATTCAACAGTCCAGCTTATTTCAGGTTGACTATGAATTGCGGATAAAGCATTACTTAATTCTGGATGTGTGAGGGCACCTAACCAATTTTGTTGATCTGACATTTGTTGAATATGATCACGAATACATTCAATTAAAAGAATACTGACTAAGTGATCAATAATTTTGTCATGACCAGGTTGAATTTTTTGTGTTTCGACCGCTAAAAAATAAAGCCCTATTTGCAACCATTCAGGAGGAGTTGTCTGGTTTTCGTGTTGAATAAGCATAATAGATGGTAATGCATTAATCAGTGGTCCCGCCATATACGTATCAACTTGACAGCGTAGACAGAGCAATAATGTATTTTCAGGCGCTGATGAACCTAACTCAATTGGATCATGACGATGCCCATTAAATAAGGGAGTAATATCGACAGAATCTACCAGTTTGCTTCCAGTCGCTTTTGAATCTGTAGCTTGATGAGCTTTTCCAGAAGGAATTAAAATAATATCTCCAGCTTTTGCAATTATTTTTTCGACATTATTTATTTGAATATATACAGAACCCGTTAAAACGATGTAAGCCAGTAAAGCAGATTGATCTTGTGTTTTAAAAGCCCATTCACCTTGTGCTTTTATATAAATATATTCAGACTTATTTAAGTGGATATCATCAAAAAATTTACTTAGTGCATCCATGTTTATATGATCAATCATTATTTTAATAAAATTATAGTGAGCTATAAGAATAGATCAACATGTGTTTTTAGGACAAAAAAGTGGAAGAAAATGCCAAAGACTTTGAAATAGGTTTTTTGGACGGTTACAACTGTTAAGCAAATAGTATTTCTTTAACTATATAGATATATAGAAAAAGGAAATATGACTATGAATGCACCAGTGAATGTTCAGCAAGAACTTATGCCAGTGCCAGCGTCTATGCGTGAGATAGATCGTAAGCGCTATTTATGGATGATTAGTCCGGCTCTACCTGTAATTGGTTTAGGTATTTTAGCCGGATACCATTTTGGTCCACGCCCATTAAAGAAAGTATTTGCTTTAGGTGGTCCACTTTTATTACATGTTGTGATTCCTGCAATTGATACAATTATTGGTAAAGATGCGCGTAATCCAACTGATGAAGAAATTAAACTTCTTGAGAAAGATCCATATTATTCGCGTTTAGTGAAAAGCTTTATTCCATTGCAATATGCGGCAAATATTTATGCATGTTATTTAACAAGCCGTAAAGATACTTCATTTATTGACAAAATTTTGCTTGGTATTTCGATGGGTGCCATTAATGGTATTGCAATTAATACAGCCCATGAACTAAGCCATAAACATGATCGTATCGACCATATTTTATCTCATCTTGCTTTAGTACCTACTGGTTATAACCATTTCCGTATTGAGCATCCATATGGCCATCATAAGCGTGCAGCTACGCCTGAAGATCCGGCATCTTCACGTATGGGTGAAACATTCTATGAGTTTTGGCCACGTACAGTTGTTGGTTCTTTTAAGTCTGCAATTGAAATTGAGAAAAATCGTTTAAAACGTAAAGGTAAAGAGTTTTGGTCACTCGATAACGAATTACTGCAAGGCTGGGGTATGAGTGCTGCTTTCCATGCTTCTATGGTAGGAATTTTTGGTAAAGGTACGATTCCTTATTTAGCAACACAAGCATTTTACGGGATTAGTCTCTTCGAAATTATTAACTATATTGAACATTATGGCTTATTGCGCCAGAAAAAAGAAAATGGTCAATATGAACGTACAATGCCAGAGCATAGCTGGAATAATAACAATGTAGTGACCAACTTATTCTTATATCAGTTACAGCGTCACTCAGATCATCATGCTTATCCAACTCGTCCATTCCAAGCATTACGTCATTTTGATGAAGCACCCGAGCTACCAAGTGGTTATGCAAGTATGTTGCTACCAGCATTAATTCCTTCATTATGGTTTAAAATGATGGATAAGCGCGTATTTGATCCCTACAAAGGTGATTTAAATAAAGCGAATATTTCACCAAAACGTCGTGCAAAAATCTTCAAAAAATTTGGTGTAGTCGATAAGTCATTAAAAACAACACAAGCCGAATAATTAAAAATATATTCCTGAAATACCAAACCCTCTAGTCATGTGGTTAGAGGGTTTTATTTTTGCTAATAAGTCACAGTGCTAAGAAGCAAGGAAGTAAAAAAACTCCCTTGCAATATCTTTATTTTAGTTCACTTGAAGATTTTCCAAGCTCACGACGAGCAATAATAAGTTGCTGGATTTGTTGAGTACCTTCAAAAATATCAAGAATTTTTGAATCACGTGCCCACTTTTCAAGTAGTTCATCTTCGTTATAGCCAACACTTGCTGCTAATTCGACACACTTCAAAGTGATTTCGTTGCCTACACGACCTGCTTTTGCTTTAGCGATGGAAGCTTCTTTGGAGTTTGGTTTTTTGTTGTCTGCCATCCATGTGGCTTTCAACATAAGTAACCGTGCAGCTTCCCATTCGGCTTCCATTCGGTAAATTTGCGCAGCAAGGTTGGAAGTTTGCAAATATGGAGTCGAGTAATTGGGATCTAATTGGTCTTTAAAAATTTCTTTAATACGTTCTAAAGAAGCTTTGGCACAGCCAATTGCCATTGCGGCAACTAATGGTCGTGTATTGTCAAAAGTTTCCATTACACCGGCAAAACCTTTTGCAACATCAATTTCAGGATTACCAAGCAAGTTTTCAGCCGGAACACGACAGTCAGTAAAACTAATAACGGCTGTATCAGAAGCTTTGATACCTAACTTATGTTCAAGTCGTTCAACTTTCATTCCGGGAGTACCTTTAGGCACTACAAATGATTTGATGGCTGCACGTCCAAGTTTTCGGTCAAGTGTAGCCCATACGACCACCGAGTCCGCACGTTCACCAGAAGTTACGAAAATCTTTTCACCATTTAAAATATAGTCATTGCCATCTTTAGTTGCCGTAGTACGGATCGCAGCAGAGTCAGAACCACAGCCTGGTTCAGTAATCGCCATAGCTGCCCATGTTCCTTTAAAACGTTCTAGTTGCTCATCATTTGCGACCGCGGCAATTGCAGAGTTTCCTAAACCTTGACGTGGCATACTGAGTAATAGCCCAGTATCGCCATAGCACATTTCAATGATGCCTAACGCTGTTGACATGTTAGTTCCGTTACGGACACCTTCATTATCAGATTCACCACGTTTTCCTGCACCGGCAGCACCTGCATTAATTCCTTCACCACCTTCATTCATGCCATCAATGAGTGAAGCGAGCATATCGAGTTCTTTCGGATAAGCATGTTCTGCTTTATCGTATTTACGGGAAATAGGGCGTAATACATTGATCGCAACATCATGTGCTTGATCAATCATCATTTTGAATTTTTTTGGATTTTGTAAATTCATGAAAATATCCTCTGATTGATCTTAAGCATGTAAGCCAGAATGTAAAATTGCGGTTGCACGTAAATCACGATACCAACGTTCAACAGGGTGTTCTTTTGTGAAACCATGACCACCTAAAATTTGTACGCCATCTGTTCCTATTTTCATTGATTTTTCTGCGCAAAGAATACGAGCTAAATATGCTTCACGGTGGAATGGCTTACCTGCTTCGGCAAGGCTTGCGGCATTTAGAATCAGCATGCGCATAGCATCAATTTCAATTGCCATATCTGCAATCATGAATGCGACACTTTGACGATGTGAAATTGGTTCTCCGAAAGCAGTTCGCTCATTGGCATATTTAATACAATAGGCTTTTACCGCTTCACATGTTCCTACAGCCATTGCACACCACATAAGATTGCCTAAATCTAGAAAGGCGGTGTAATCAAAATCTGTTGTGCCTAATCGTAGAGCAGGTGTATGGCTGAATTTTAAAGTAGCTGTCTCTGTTGCTTTGAGACCCATAGCTGGGGTACTTTTAATGGAAATGGTATCGCCCGCTTGTACTACAAACACATCCGGCTTGCCATTAAAATCTGCACTCACCAAGAACACATCAGCTAAATCACCTAAAATGACTAAGGTTTTTTCACCTTCTATAAAATATTGATTATTTTCAAGAGAAGCTTTTGTTTTTAAGATATATGGGTTAAATGCCGGAGTAGCTTCTTGTACAGCGAAAGTGGCGGTAATGTCTGAGTCTTCTGCAAAGCAAGGTAAATACATTGACTGAACTTCAGTAGAACCCCAACGTGTAATAGCATTAATAACGCTAAACGTACTCAAAAGTCCTGCTGTAAGACTAAAATCACCTTCAGCTAGTTTTTCAGCAATCAATAGGTTACTTACAATATTTTGTTCAGCGGCGACACCACCTAGTGCTTCTGGAAGAGCATAATAATTTAGTCCTAAATCTTCTACATATTGCCAAAGGCTTTCTGGAAATTGACCTGCCTGATCAGCATCATGAGCTAATCCTAATAAAACTTCTTGAGCAAATTGAGACATTGCATCTGAAGTCATTTGTTGTTCTTCAGTGAGGCTTAAGTCAAATAGGTTTTTCTTCTGTTGAGGTAGACGCTGTTGGGGGATTTGCTTAGGTTTAAATGCTTTCTGAGTCTGACTTAATGCTCTAAATCCAGCTTTTGAACCTTGATAAAGAGACTTTTCAAGAAATTTACGTAGTTTGAGTTGATCAAGTACATCGCTTCCAGCTAATTTCGTGATCAGCGATAAACCCAACCCTTGGGCTTTATTGATCATATTTGTCATGATTGTGGTGTCCTAACACATTGTTATTGTTTTATGCTGACACGCTGTATAAGAAAAAACTATGTCGTTGCTGACATTCAAAAAATGAGCAGATAAATGGTAAAAGCAAAATAAGTTTTAATACATTTTATTGATTTTATAAAAGAAAAAATTTTTTTTAAAAGAACTATTTTGTTTGGATTGACTAGAATGACACGGAATCATTCTAGTCTTAATAATATTAAGCAAAATTACGAATCATACGTCGTACATTGGTTTTGGCATCAATCACAGTCATAAATGTATATGCGCCAATAAACTTACGGCTAATAAACATAAATTCTTTTGGAGGAACCGAGAAATATCGAGACGCCATTGATTTGCTTGCTTGCTGCATAACACGACTATGTAACTGGCTCTTTTTCCAGTCATAACGTTCATGTTCATCCATTAGGCCCACTGGCATATCTGGATTATTTGCAGGGGTACTGAATGCTTCTGTCGCAAGTAAAAAGACATCGGCCATGCCGGGTTTAATACTTTCAGGCATTGCATCGAAAAACTCATATCCAGTCATTGCTTGGACCATCGCATGTTTATCATGCTGATAACCCGCTTGTATAAGATTACGCGCAACTGAGAGTAAATGTTCATCGAACTGACGGATCGCACCAAAGTCTAGTAGTACAATTTTATCCTGAATATCTTGGCCATTACCTAAACGAACAAGGTAATTACCAAAGTTAGGATCAGTTTGCATTTCACCCCATTCAAAAATCTCACGAACTGCAATCTCTAGTGAAGCTTCACCGAGCTGATTACGTCGTTCTTGAGGAAGGGAAAGCATGACTGGACTATTAATTGGCACGCCACGTTCAAAGGTCATGCATAAGACTTGATCGGTACAGTATTCATCTACAATTGTAGGGACGATATAGCGCTCATCATCCTTTAAACGCTCAGCAAAGCGACGTGTTGTGGCTGCCTCTACGTGATAATTGACTTCACGATGCATCATTTCACGTACTTCATCAAACCATTGATCAAACTCACGAGTTTGAGGAACCATACGTGTAAGCTTAAGCATGTTTTTAAACAGGCTCATATCCGAGTCAATTGCATTCGCAACACCAGGGTATTGAATTTTTAAAACTAACTCTAAACCGTCTGATTTACGTGTTGCGCGATGAACTTGTGCCAGAGAAGCCGTACCGATAGGCTCATGATCAATTGTTAAATCATTTAACTTGGAACCTAGCTGTTCTTGTAAATGAGGTTTAATTGCTGGCCAGTCTAAAGCAACGGTCTGGTTATTTAGGGTATTTAAAGCTTGAGTAATTTCTTCTGGTAAAAAATGTTCACCATAAAGCGCCATCATTTGGCCAATCTTGACAATAGAACCTTTAAGTTTGCCAATTTCAGAGACAAGATAATTAGCTTGTTCGCTCATTGCCTTTTTACGTTTCTTCTCTTTTTCTTCTTCACTAGAAAAGAGGGAAGAGGCACTTGCAGTAGCCCAACGTGTTCCTGCCAGTAAAGAAGCTTTCGCGATTGATAAGCGTCGATCCATGGAAGAAGTTTTTAAACTCTTAAGCTTATCGTTCTGATTTGACATGAAAATAGAATCCTATGCGCATCATGCAGCCAAACGCTGGTGATCTAAAATTGTAACGAATATTACATGTTTTGAACGTATTAAAATAGTTCCCTCAGACTGAATGGTGAGTTGAAAGTCTCATTTGGGATTTTAATTTTCTAAAAATAGCCTAAGCATTAATAAGAAAATCAAAATATCCGCCATTCAGAAAAAATAAACTACTATAAAACGCCGTATCAGATACTAACCGGCAAATTACATTTTAAACTGAATTTTCAATTCAGCCTTTTGCATTAAGTGCATACGATTAGCTTGAATATGCTGAATAACCATTTGCTTGACGGAATCATGCATAAAACCAAGTGCATGAGCCTTTACAATAACGATGCTAGGCAGTGTATAGAAAAAGTACTTAACATCATCAAAAGTCGCATTATTAAAAATGCCTTGTTCGATTAAGGTCTGCTGTAAAAATTGCTTTTCATTTAATACATGATCTGAAGCCTCATCCCAAAAACGGTGACGCATTGCCATCAGATTATTGTGTTTGTAACTCATAAATTCGCCAGTTCAGACTTTAAATCTCAACTAAATATATTGGAGTCATCTACCCAATATCAAGTTTAGATTGTTTTTTGTTCGATGTTCGTTTGATTTTTCATGTAAAGGATGTAAATAGCCTAAGTAAATTTTAAACTTTTTTTAAAATAAATATAATCAAGCTCATTTCATTAAAATCTAAAATCCTATGACTCCTGCATGTAGATTGTTAAAAAGTAACAAAATCGAATTTTCTATCCATGAGTACGAACATGACGCAAATGCTAAAAGTTTTGGTTTGGAAGCCGCAGAAAAGTTAAACCTTGATGTAAACGAGGTATTTAAAACACTTCTTGTTACCGATGAGAAAAATTATTTTGTTGCGGTCATACCAGTTAACTATCAACTCAATTTGAAAAAGGTAGCTACAGCATTTGGGTGTAAAAAATTGCAGATGGCAAATCCCAAAGATGCCGAACGTTTGACAGGGTACTTAGTGGGTGGAATTAGTCCATTAGGTCAAAAGAAACGCTTAAAGACAGTGATTGATGCCTCTGCACAAGAGTTAAGCAAAATTTATGTAAGTGGTGGTAAAAGAGGATTAGATATTGGTTTAAATCCTAAAGACTTGGCACACATATTAACGGCGCAATTTGTAGATGTACTTGATTGATTAAAAAAAGGGCATAGCAAGTTGACACACTAAATGAAAATGATTATCATTATTATGTATTGTTTGGTTCTGCCAGAAAATAACAAAAATTATATGAGTTTCTGGTATTGGTAGACCTGCAAGACATAATAAAAAATGCAGGTTTGTTAGCAGTAAATGGACCTAAGAAAAACAAACATGATCAGCGCATAAAAAGAAGAAGCAAAGGTAGCAAGCGAGGAAGGCTTGCTACCTTTGTACTTAAACTCAGTTTCAGAATTATCTATATTGTTCAACCTTTTTGAGTATTTAACTCTTCTCAGTAACAGATTTCTTATATTTATGATTAAAAAATAACCACTAATGTTTCATTTATTATCATCCTGCCTTTTTAAGCAATTTTTTGTATACCCTGAATAAAACATGATCAAAAAAAGAGGTAAAAACGTGCTTATTTTTCATGGAAAACCTGTTCATGGAGCTATCTTTGATATGGATGGGACAATGTTTGATACTGAACGGTTACGGTTTCAAACATTGCAACAGGCATCTCAAGAACTCATTGGACAGGAGTTTTCACACGAATATTTAATGCAATGTTTGGGGTTAAGCGCGACAACGGCGGAAAAGCTTGCACAACGTTTATACGGAGTAGATGTTCCATATAAGGAAATTCGAAAACGTGCCGATGAGATGGAACTAGAACATATTCGAAAACACGGTGTGCCTATTAAAAAAGGTCTGGTTCAAGTTCTAGAGCGTTTAAGAAAATCGGGTCTAAGAATGGCTGTGGCTACATCAAGCCGTAGAGCAATTGCCGAAGAATATTTAATTAATGCGAATGTTTATAAATTTTTTGATGTCATTACTTGTGGAGATGAAGTAGAACAAGGGAAGCCACATCCAGAAATTTTTCTCAAAGCGGCTAGTCAACTTCATTTAGACGCCAACCAATGTTTAATGTTTGAAGATTCAGAAAATGGTTTAACCTCGGCTCACACCTCAAAAGGTTTAACAATTTTATTAAAAGATATTAAAGAACCTAATGATGAAATGCTGGAAAAAGCGCATTTTTATTATGACCAGATGTATGATTTTTTAACTGATCTCGACCAATTTATTCCTGTTATGGATATGCCAGAGATACAGGAACCTTTTCCGCAAAGTCTGAATCAGCTTACTGTTGGAATACATGGTTTCGGTGCTATTGGTGGTGGTTATATAGCACAGATCTTGTCGCATTGGGATGGTTATACGAAACCAAAACGTATTATTGCGTCAACACGAAATAGTCTTTTCCGCGAAGCTGTAAATGCGTTTGGTACCTATAGTATTCGCTATGGGCAATTTTCTTATGATGAACGTATTGAGAATATGACCATTGTTGACTCTGATAATGAACAACAAATGTTAGAGATGTACACTCATTCAAGTTTGATTGCATTATGTTTGCCCGAGCAAGCAATTGAAACTGAAGCACAGATAATCGCAAAAGGGTTATATGCACGTTTTAATTCACAACTTGAAACATGTATAGAACCGTTAACCTTTCTAATTATTTTAAATAAGGTGGGTGCGAAATATTTGGTGATGAAGCATCTTAAAGAAGCTCTACTCGAGTTAACTAACGATGAAGATGTCACCGAGCATATTTTAAAAGAGCATTATTTTTGCGATACCGTAGTTAATCGTATGGTTTCAAAACTTTCTAATCAGAATTTATATCGTCAACTTCGTATTAAGCATAATTTTCTTGAACAGCATTTAGAAGATGTTGAACAAGAAGACCAAATCGAAATTGAAGACTGTAATAAACTGACTCAAGATCAGCAAAATCAGGCTTCTATCTATGTTGATAATATGCGCCGTAATTTTCAGCCGGGACATATCTTACAAAGCATGGATTTAATCTTGTTCCATAGTGAAACAGATATGCCAATTTATGTAGAAAAAGGCAGCCCTTTGCTTGAAAAGTTGCGTCAGGTGGTGTTGGTTGACCAAATTACTGACATTCAACTCATTAAAAACCGTTTATGGAATGGTGTACATGCGATGCTTGCTTGGTATGCATCTTTAATGGGTTATGAATCTATTGGTGTTGCCATGGGTGATCATTCAGTTAAAGCATTTGCAGAAAACTTAATTGCAGAAGTGAAGCAGGGACTTGCAATTGTATTACCTAACTATGCAAAAGATCTGGATCGAATGTCACAAAGTTTTCTAGACTCATGTGAATATGCATTTAAAGATCCTTGTCAACGCGTAGCTAGAGATCCACTACGCAAACTCAATCACAATGAACGTGTTATAGCATCAATTGCAGTGAATATTCGTCATGATTTACCTTATAAAAATTTATTAAAAGGTGCTGCTTTAGGTTATGCCTATGCGATTCAATTTTTAGAAATTGAAGAGACTAAAGCAGTTGAACATCTGCAACAGCAAATTCAGAATTTAGAATTGAATACAAATCAAAGAAGACAGCTTGAAGTTGAGTTGGTTCAACTTATTCAATATTTATTTTCTGAACAAGGTAAACAACCTTTGGACATTAAGTTGAACAATGCCAAAACTACACTCACTTAATATGTTTAAATGTGCTTAATGAATTAACCTCAACAATTGAAAGGCAAACATGTTTTAATACGAAATTTGAATGATTTTGAATTAAAACTGTGCTGTTAAAACCCTCCACACTCATGGTGCCGACGTCTATGCGGGATTATCCCGAATGGCACCTTGGGCGTCAAAATTACGCTTTATGGTATCTAGAAATTAATGATCAGAAATTAGTTCATTATCTAGATCAATTGCGTGCGCATTTTTCAGAATTTCTAATAGAGCCTAATCACCGTCAATATCATGTCACGCTGTTTATATGCGGTTTCTTGACTCATGAAACTAAAGTTGATGATGACTTTTGTTTTAGTGAGTTTGTGCAGCAAAGGGAAATTTTAAGAAAAGAAGATATTGCACCATTTCAATTAAAAATTGGTTCGGTTGATAGCTTTAGTAGTGCTTTATTTGTAGAAATTCAGGATAAAGAAAATATCTTATCTTTCATACGTCAAAAATTAGGCTCAATTTCTAATGAAATTGCCGCTTTAGATTACTATCCGCACATTACATTGGGTTTGTATAAAAAAGACTATAGTAGTGATTTGATTTTACAAAAAATTTCTCAATTACCTGTACAATACGATCAGGCTGAATTTGATCTTAAAGTTGAGCATTTAACCTTTGGTTATTATGAGGCTCAAATTTTACAAGGGCAGCTGTATCCGTATCAGCATTTGTTTTTAGGTGAGCCATGTTGCAATTGATTTTAGGTGGTGCTCGTTCTGGTAAAAGCCGACTGGCTGAACAAACGGCCATATCTATGCAATTAGCTGTCACTTATGTGGCGACGGCGCAAGCGCTAGATCCAGAAATGCAAAGCCGGATTGCCCATCATCAAAATCATCGTCCTGCTCACTGGTCTTTGGTTGAAGAACCATTATTTTTAGCAAAAACTCTGCAAGAAATTGATAGACCTAACCAAATTATTCTGGTGGATTGTTTAACACTTTGGCTAACCAATTTGTTACTTTTAGAAGACAAAAACGTTCAACAATTTGAGTGTGAACAGCTGTTAAAAGTTTTACCTATACTCCAGTCAGAAATTATTTTAGTAAGTAATGAAACGGGTTTAGGCGTTGTGCCACTCGGTGAGATAAGCCGCCGTTTTGTCGACGAAGCAGGAAGGCTACATCAAGCCTTAGGGCAAATTGCAGATAAGGTTGTGTTTTGTGTGGCGGGTTTTCCAATGATTTTAAAAGGTGAGAAATAAAAATGAACTGGTGGTTAGAATCTGTACAGAAACCTAATCTGGACGCAAAACAACAAGCGGAGCAACATCAACTCCAGCTTACCAAACCTACAGGTGCCTTAGGTGATTTAGAGCAGATTGCAATTACACTTGCTAGTTTACAGTCAAATGCACATCCACAAGTTAACCATCCCTGGATTACAATTTTTGCAGGTGATCATGGTGTAGTTGAAGAAAATATCTCTGCATACCCTCAAGCTGTTACCCGTCAAATGTTGCAAAACTTCACAACTGGTGGTGCGGCAATTAGTGTTATTGCTAAATATCATCAAGCCCATTTACAAGTCATTGACTGTGGCACAGTAGGTGAACCATACCAATATGCAGGTGTTGAACGTCACTGTATTCGTGCCGGCACAGCAAATTTTGCCAAACAAGCTGCAATGAGTACTGACGAATGCCGTGCTGCCTTAGAGTTAGGGAAAAAAAGTGTAGATACTGCTAAAGCGAATGGCGCAGATATTTATATTGCGGGTGAAATGGGTATTGGAAATACCTGTTCAGCTTCTGCGTTAGCCTGTCTTTTACTAAATGATACGGCTGAGCAATTAACGGGAGTTGGTACAGGAATTGGTGCCGATCAGTTAAGACATAAAATTGAAGTAATTGAAAAGGCAATTGAACTTCACCATAAACATGTCATTGGTGATGTCTTTAAAACACTATGTGCTGTAGGTGGTTTGGAAATTGCGGCAATTACAGGTGCTTATATTCGCTGTGCGCAAGTGGGTTTACCTGTGATTGTGGATGGTTTTATTAGTTCTGTAGCCGCTTTATGTGCGGTACGAATGAACCCTAAAGTACGTGACTGGATGTTATTTGGTCATCAATCGGCTGAGTATGGACACCTACGTATTTTACAAGAACTTAATGCTGACCCGATTTTGAAGATGAACTTGCGTTTAGGCGAAGGTAGTGGGGCTGGTACTGCCTTGGCATTAGTTAAAATGGCATGTGTCTTACATAACCAAATGGCTACCTTTGCTCAAGCTGCTGTAAGCGGGGATAAAATTGGGTAAATTTAGGATCGATTTGCTCAGACATGGTGAAAGTCAGTATAGCCATACTTTACGTGGGCATTTAGATGATGAGTTAACAGCAAAAGGTTGGCAGCAAATGCAGTCAACCATTGAGCAAGTCACAGACCAGTCATGGGATATTATTGTAAGTTCCTCATTAAAACGATGTGCTTGTTTTGCTGAGGAACTTTCCAAAACAGCAGAACTCCCTTTACTTATAAATCATGACTTAAAAGAAATGTATTTTGGGGAGTGGGAAGGTATCTCAACTCAGCAAATTTATGAAACTTCACCTGAATTACTTGCAAACTTTTGGCAAAAACCAAGTCAATATTGTCCACCTCGCGCTGAAACATTAAACCAGTTTCAAAAAAGGATTCTGAAAGGCTTGCAGGATTTGCTTACGCATATGCAAAAACATAATTTACAGCATGCGTTAGTTGTTACTCATGGGGGGGTGATTAAGCTATTGGCTTGTTTAGCCGAGCAGCAACCTTTAGATGACTTACTTAAAATGTCGGCAGAGCTTGGGAAATTATATTCTTTTGAATTTTCTGAAGCAGATGGTCAATTAACTTTTATGTTGAGATAGATGAATTTTATATTTTTATACACTTGTAAGTTATTATTTTTATAAAGATATTTTAAACTATGTAATAGAACTGTCATTACTAAAAATTAAGCTATTGGCATTTATTAATTAATTACTTATTTGGCTTATGAATATTTTATTTAAAACTAGTGTGCTTGCAGCCTCATTATTGCTCGTGGCTTGTAATAATAATGATGATCAAGAAGTTCAAACTCCACCATCTACAAATTCATCAAAATATTATCAAACCAAAACACCTTATCAACCACAGCAAGATCTAAAAAATTATGAGCAAGCTCCAAATGGGTTCCAGCCAGTTTTTACAGAATTGGTTGCGCGACACGGTTCGAGAGGACTATCAAGTCTTAAATATGATTTAGCACTTTATAATTTATGGAAACAGGCGAAAACAGAAAATGCTTTAACGCCTTTGGGTGAGCAATTAGGTGCTGACTTGGAAGCCATGATGAAAGCCAATATTTTATTGGGCTATGGGGTTGAAGGTATTCGCCAATACGGTTATGGAAATGAAACCATGACCGGTATTTTAGAACACCGCGGGATTGCCGATCGCCTATTACAGCGCTTGCCAACACTTGTAAACTCTCAAGCATCTATATTGGTACAAAGTTCTGGGGTAGATCGTGCGGTGGATAGTGCTAAATTCTTCACTGCTGAACTGATAAAACAACAGCCTCAGCTGAAAGATAAAATTGTTCCTGTGTCTTATACCAATTTATCGAGTTCAAGTGTTCCTAGTCTTGTAGACGGGGGTGTTGATCGTTTTAAACTTTATTTTCATAGTCTAAATGCGACTGAAGATTTAACTCAACCACTTAGTGCTAGCCAACAAAAAATTTATGATGCTAGTCAGGCCTATCAAGATTTCGAAGCAAACAATAAAGATTTAGCCCAAAAGTTGAGTGAGTTATCGAAGAATACTCAAGCAGAAAAAATTGCCCAGTCCGTACTCACTCCGATTTTTAAAGCAGACTTTATTAAAAAACTTGGTACGACAGGTTATAGTTTTAGCAATAATGGGTCTTTTACAGTAACTTCACCAAAAGGTGAGCAAATTACAGAAAAAGGTAAGGGTAAAAATACCATTGCTAGTGCAGTAGATGCTGCGGCTTATGTTTATGAGCTTTATTCAATTTCTGGTGGTATGAAAGATGAGTTAAAAGGTGTTGATTTTGATAAATATATGCCTTTGGAAGCCGCAAAATTTTATGCTGAATTTAATGATGCCAATGATTTTTATGAAAAAGGTCCAAGTTTCACAGAGTCGAACCAAGTTACAAGTGAAATTGCTCAAGGACTCAAACAAGATTTATTCCAACAAGTTGATGCTGTTGTAAATAAAGCTCAACCATATAAAGCAGTTTTACGTTTTGCCCATGCTGAAATTATTATTCCTCTGGCAACTAGCTTGGATTTGCATAATATGATGCAGCCTTTACCACTACGCCAGACTTATAACTATTCAACAAGTACATGGCGTGGTGAAATAGTTTCACCTATGGCAGCCAACATACAGTGGGATGTTTATCAAAATAGTCAAGGCTCGACTTTAGTGAAGATGCTTTATAACGAAAAAGAGACTTTATTTAAATCTGCGTGTAACTATGCGCGTTACACACCAACTAGTTTTTACTACGACTACATCAAATTAAAGCAGTGCTATCAAATACAGTAGTTTTTCACAGTTTTTGAAGTGTTTAATGGGAATAGGGATTGCTATTCCCATTTTTATTTCCTCATAATTCAGTTTGTTTTTATATATAGATCAGTTAGAGAGTGGGATATGACACCTTTTTGGATTGCATTGCAATTTTTAACTGTTCTACCTATTGAGTTAAAGACTACACCAACGGCGCAACAAAATGGTCGGGCTATTTTGTTTTATCCACTGGTTGGGCTGATTATTGGTGGCATACTTTTTCTTGTTGCCTGTCTTTTAGCCAAATTACCCGTTGTTTTACTTGCCGCAATTATACTTACTTTATGGATTTGGCTGACTGGGGGATTGCATCTAGATGGACTGGCCGACACAGCTGACGCTTGGGTAGGTGGCTTTGGGGATAAACAACGTACTTTACAAATCATGAAAGATCCGAGCTGCGGCCCAATTGGAGTGCTGAGCTTAGTTATCATTTGTTTGCTCAAGTTTGCTTTGGTCTTTGTATTGATTGATCAACATCAAACGCTATTCTTAGTATTTGTTCCTGCACTTGGACGTGTGGTGCCATCTATTTTGTTTTTAACTACACCATATGTTCGCGAAAAAGGCTTAGGTCGTTCTTTGACAGACCATTTGCCTAAAACTGTTTCATGGATAGTAGCTGCATTAATTTTACTGTTACCTTTGTATTGGGAATGGCAAGGGCTGATAGCGGTAATTGGTTTTTTAATAAGCCTGATTTATTTAAGATATCTGTTTATAAAACGAATTGATGGCATTACGGGAGATACCGTGGGCGCTACAATTGAAATTAGTGAAACCGTTCTGCTTTTTACTTTTGTCTTAAGTTGTTTTTATTTATAGTTAAATTAATCGTTTGTGGCCAACTGTGACCACAAACTTAAATTTACTTAATTACCAAAATGATAGCGTAGACCTATTAAATATGTACGTGGAGCTGCCGGTGTATAGCTCACTTCATTATTACTAAAAGAAGTGCTTTCAGCATAATGTGTATCTGCCACATTTAAAATCTGACCATATATTTCATAGGCCTTTTTACGATAGTTTGCACGCAGGTTGAGTACCGTATGACCATCATATTTTTGAGTATTGGCGTCATTAATCCAATATGAACCTACATATACACCTTCTGCTGAGAGTAATAATTCGGGGATTGGCTTAATTTGATATTCAAGCGTACCAAAAGTTTTTGGTGCGCTCGGCATATCATTTCCACTGTAATCAATAGTAGCTGACGGCTGGAATTGTTCATAATGATGACGAGCCCAGCTACCTGAAATTTTCAATTTTTGGTCAAGCTGATCGGAAATTTGCCAAGTTCCACCGACTTCAATACCTTCATGAAGAGTTTTACCTGCATTACGTGGTTCACGGGTATTATCGGGTTTAGTATAACTAATTACTTCATCTTCGCCATTTAAACGATAAAGCGTAATTTCACCATCCAATCGGTCATTGAATGTTTTAAAACGGATACCTGCATCAATATTGGTAAAAGTTGCTTCAGTTAAATTCGGCGTAACTAAATTTGCGCCGTAAAGGCTACTGACCTCTGGTGGAACAAAGCCTTGTGACCAGTTTGTATAGAAGTCGATTTGAGGAGTAATATTCCAAATTGCTCCTAATTTTGGACTAGCCTTATGAAAATTTCTTGTTTCATCCGGAGCGCCAGTAACATTAGAAGGAGTTAAATTATTTTGATAGTCATAACGAATCCAGTCATAACGTGTGCCGCCGACTAAGTTTAAGTTAGGCAAAGCTTGCCAATTCACTTGAGCATAGATCGCTTCATTATCAACGTCGACATCAAAATCACGTAAAAGCTTTCGCTGTTTAAAACTCGTATAAATACGTGTAACAGGATCTCGAAAAACTTCAATATCATTAGTTCTGCCCTGAGTCGGTGAGTGCTCAGCCATACTACCCACGACTAACTTGAATTGGCCTAAAGTTGCTGAGTGTTGTAGGTTGACTCCATAGGACTGAAAACTATTATAAGTGGTTTGCCCGCTGTAAGTTCCTGTTGCAACTCCATCTTTCTTGTCAGTTTTTATGTTATAGCTTGGATTTTGCTCAGTTGTATTATCCCGATAATATAAAGTGATTTGACTTTGCTGTTGATCATTCCAGTCATGACTTAGTTGGGAGGATATACGTGTTGCATCTACTTCCCGGTAAGTAAATGTCTGATAGCTATAGCCAGGCCGTTGGCTATAATCTTCAGTATTTAAGCTACCTGTCATATCTGCATATAAGTGGTTATAGGTAAATATATTTTTCAGTTTAGTTGAATCAGAAATTTGCCAGTCATGACGTACTGTAATGCTTTGTTTATCTGCTTCGGCATGATCTTGCCAGCTATCACCACGATCACTGGCATAGGCAGAAACTCTTAACCCATGGGCGCCAGTACGAGTATCAAAGGTATCAGAAGCTCCCACGTCAACACGGCGATAACCTTCACTACTTGCGCTCAGACCAATATCTGCTGTTGGTGTGGCACTCGGCGCCTTGGTTAAAAAGTTGAGGGTTCCGCCAATTGCATTACTTCCATAAACACTACTTGCTGGTCCACGTAAAATTTCAATATTGTCTACACCCGCCATATTCATCTCATACAGGGCATTATGGTTAAACACACCTACAGGTCGAATTGAAAGGCCATCTTCTAGATATTGATAAACAGCAGCAGTAGTCATGGGCTGGCGTATAGACATCATGTGCTGTTCATTACCAAGATCATTCATCAAGACTCCTGGTGTTTGGTTTACAAGTTGTCCAATAAAAGTGGCATGTTTATTCTCTATTTGCTCACTATTGATTTGGCTAATTGCAGCTGGAGTTTTATTCAGTATTTCACCTTCGCGACTTGCCGTAACCACAATAGTCGCTAAGGTTTTTGTGTCATTGTTTGCTGGTGTTAAGTCTTCAGCAAAAACTAGAGAGCTAGATGAAGCAGTTAAGCATGCTGCGCTTAAAACAGATAAGCGAAATTTGAGGGATGACATAGAATGACCCTATAAAAAGCAATAAATTTTGAATCCCTGAAAATAGGAATGAGAAAAGTTATGGTTTTATAGAGCAGTTGGTGGGGCGTGTTTAATCGGTAAAATATAGAAAGTAACGGGAAGTTCTAGTTGTATGGTCCACGTATGGCACAGACATCGTACACGGCTAAACCAACGTAAAATTAAAACAAAAATCAAAGCAATGAGTGGAATTAAAATTGCTGCATCTAGGCCATGCGTACATAACGGGCAATGCTTCATGATTTGAGTAGCTAACGCGAAAACCTCTTGAGCATGCTTGGTATGAAATTTATTCTGAATAGATTCCATATGGTGATGAGCATGTGAAAGGTGATGCTGCTCCATATTAAAATTTTGTTGGTGGGCTGAATGCTCTAATACAACTGGTTGGCAGTGACTAGGCATAGTATACAATTCAGGTACGATGCCAATTTGCACAAGAGTAGGCAAAAAAATGTGCCATAGTAAACACAGCAAAGTGATAGCACTTAAAAGCGTGCGCCACTTCAGCAAATGTTGACGGAAACTCAGCACCATATTTTAGGCGGTCGTAGTGGAAAAACTCGTCGAAGTATAATCAAAAACGAATAGCTGTCATAGCTGAATTCCGACCAAACAAAATAAAAAAAACCCTCAAAAAAATGAGGGTTTAATCTTCAATCTTTAAAAGATGAATTAACGGTTTGGTAAAACTTCTTTTAAAGCTTCATGCATTTCAAGCAATGTCTTTTCAGTAGTTTCCCAGTCAATACAACCATCAGTTACTGACTTACCGTATTCAAGGTCGCAAAGATTTTCAGGAATATCTTGGCGGCCGCCTTTTAAATGGCTTTCGACCATAATACCTACGATAGACTTATTACCATCTAAAATTTGTTCAGTAATATTTTTAAGAACAAGCGGTTGTAAGTATGGGTCTTTATTTGAGTTTGCGTGGCTCGCATCAATCATGATTTTGTTGCTAACTTTTGCTTTTGCTAAAGCATTTTCTGCTTCTGCAACAGAGCCAGCATCGTAGTTTGGCTTACCATTACCGCCACGTAATACTACGTGTGCATAAGGATTACCATTTGTATTAATAATTGAAACCTGACCGTCTTCATTTAAGCCTAAGAAACTATGGCCATATTTAACAGACTGCATGGCATTGGTTGCGACAGTTAAACCGCCGTCTGTACCATTTTTAAAACCTACTGGTGATGATAAGCCAGAAGACATTTCACGGTGAGTTTGGCTCTCGGTTGTACGTGCACCAATAGCAGACCATGAAATTAAATCTTGGTAGTACTGTGGAGAGTTAGGGTCAAGTGCTTCAGTTGCACAAGGTAAACCTTTTTCATTTAACTCAAGCAAAAGTTTACGACCAATACGTAGACCTTTCTCAATGTTAAATGAGTCATTCATATCTGGATCGTTAATTAAGCCTTTCCAGCCAATTGTTGTACGTGGTTTTTCAAAATAAACACGCATAACTAGATATAGAGTATCTTTAACCTTTTCGCTTAATGCTTTTAAGCGGTCAGCATATTCGTGAGCAGCTTTTGGATCATGGATAGAGCAAGGACCAATAACGACAAATAAACGTTTATCTGAGCCATCTAAAATATTACGAATAGTTTCGCGGCCTTTTAGAACAGTTTGGGAAGCAACATCAGATAATGGAAGTTCTGATTTAAGCTCAGCTGGTGTTACAAGAGTTTGGATACTTTTAATGTTAACGTCGTCGATATCTGGCTTTGAAACGGAATTTGAATGTGTAGTCATTGCTGTCACTGGTTCGATCATACTAAAGGTTGTTTTGTGTACTGAATATACCATGAAATAATTATGAAAATACTACATCTCATGGCAATTCAGTTTGGAAAAATCCTATTGATTTTACTATCTTTCAGTCGAGTTGCCTGTTTTTTCAGCAACTACTGCTTGTTGTACCACAGCTGCTTTTGGTTTGGCTTTGACTGGGTGGACCATAAAGTTAACACCAAGAGCAAATAATGTAATACCCAAAATTTTACGGATTAAACGTTCCGGCATACGTGAGCTAATTAATGTGCCAATAATAATTGCCGGAATAGAACCTACCAACAACCACATAAGGAGCATAAAGTCGACGTTACCGGCACTCATATGTCCAAGACCGGCAACTAAGGTTAGTAATACTGCATGTACGACATCTGACCCAATAATTCGAATCATTGGTAAGTTCGGAAACATAATTACGAGTGCCATAATTCCAAAGGCACCAGCACCAACAGATGATAACGTTACGAATACACCTAGAATAATGCCCATAATCACAATATAGGTGCGTTTATTTTGAACAGCTAATTGCTCATTTTCAGTTTGGGTATTCTCTTTATTTCGGAATTTATTAAAGAACTTTTCAATACGAGTACGGAAAATAATAGAAACACCAGTCAAGGTCAGCATAAAGCCTAATACCATTGTTAAAACAGCTTTATAGTGTGTTGACTGACTTAAATAATGTTCCAATACCCAAGCAGTACCGAAAGACGCAGGAATACTACCCACTGCTAGCCATAAAACAATAGGCCACACGATATTGAGTTTTTTTGCGTGAACCATTGATCCACAAAACTTTGAAATTGCGGCATAAAGTAAATCGGTACCAATTGCGATATGCGGTTCAATTCTAAAAAGACCAATTAAAATTGGTGTCATTAATGACCCACCACCAACTCCTGTAATCCCTACACAGAAACCAACTAACATACCCGCTAAGATAAATTCAAAAGCACCAGACATCTTTATCGCCACTTATCACGAAACGCAGATATCTTATTCCTTTTAGAGATAAACAGTTGTCATGAATAATGATTTACTTATGCAAAAAAACGCTAAGCAATCAAAAATATGCCTATTTTGATGAAATTTTATTCAAATTCATGACTTAGATGATGATTTCAAAGCTCTTAAGGGGTTAAGCCAAAGTATGAGTAAAAAGGTAAGGGGTGTTGCAAAGATCCACCAGCTGACAAAACCAATTGAAAAACCATATTTTTTGATGAGAATAAACCCGCTCAACGCAAATAGTAAAAAGGCCAATATCCTTAACAATGGATAATATTTTTGAGCTAAAGATTTGAAATGATCAGTTGATTTCGATGAGCGATACTTTTCAGCCGATATGAATAGTAAATACATGCCTAGTAAAGTCAGGATAAACACAAAGAACATCATGAATTCACCTCAATATTTAACTTATTCAGCTTTTTTTGAATTTTTTCTACGGCTTTATGTTGAATCGGTTTAATTTTAAAAAATATGAAAAGGGCTAAGGCTGCAAATAACCAGAAAAAAATATCTATGCGTGCAAAATCCCAATAAGCGTTAAAGTTTTGGACATAATGATTTTTTAGCAAATAACTTATATTTAAGAGAGGGAGTGCTATACAAAGCAAAATGAAGATGCCAAGTTGAGTTCGCCACAAATATTGTTTTCTAGTGATGAGCGCAATAATCAAGCTTATTAGCCATACCAAGAAGAAGCTATAAATTTCATAATTGATAGTAGTTGTCGTGACTGTAAACAATCGATTTGCATATAAATAAGCAAGTGTTGCACAAGGCAAACCTATAAATGTAGCAACATTTAAACGATCAACTAAATAATGCCCAAAATGAAACTTACTATTTTTCTTTTGAAGTTGGCGTTTTAGGCTCCAAAGTAACAAGCCAGATGCAATCATTACACATCCTAAAATACCAGAGAAAAACAACCCTAAGCGAAGTAAAGGCTGAGCAAAAGTTGCCATATGTAAGCCATATACTCCAGCATAAAGTGTAGCAATAGGACTATGATTACGTGTATCACCCAAGACTTTGCCAGTTGATGCGTCTAGTGTGATTTGTGCTTGATTACGGGTAATAGAACGGTCTTCTTGCTGAATAAATGTAATTTGAGCCTGATTCGTATTTGGGTTTTTAACACTCATAGTTGCTAAAGTTTGATTTCCCCAACGTTGCTGAACTTGACTCAATAAATTCTCAATAGCTAAGTTTTGAGCAGGTTGAATCGATTGGTTCTCAGAGACCGTCTTTGTGCGAATTTCGGTAAAATATTGATATGGATTATCTGGATAGAGTTTTTGCATTCCCCAAGGAAGATATAAATAGAAGAAAATAGCCAAGCCTGTAAAAGTAATAGTCAAAAAGAAGGGCAGTGCAATAACAGATGAAACATTATGAAAATCTAACCATGAACGCTGAGACTTAAAGGTCCGTAAAGTAAAAAAGTCGCTAAAGATTTTTTTATGGGTAATAATGCCTGAGATTAAGGCAATTAACATAATAAAAGCTGCTAAAGATACAACGAGCCGTCCAATTAATATCGGAATACCAAAAAGTTGATAGTGGAAACGATAGAAGAAGTCACCACCTTCAGTTGCTGAAAGTTTTAGTTCTTGACCAGTATTTGCATCAAGTGTTGCATTTCCATAACCACCGTCTGGTTTTTCCCAATACATGGTGTTAGCAGGACTTTCTGCGGTAGCAACAGTTAAATACCAAGATTTGGCATCGGGAGCGTTTTTTTGTAAGTACTGATATGCTGTTTTAATTGCCACATCTTGTTTTATTTCGTACTGTGCAAGTGCTGGTTGCATCCACAAATTAATTTCATGGCGGTAATACGACAAACTCCCCATTAAAAAAATAGTAAATACGAGCCATCCAAAAATTAATCCAGTCCATGAATGCAGCCATGCCATAGATTGGCGTATACCTTTATGCATAACTCACCATCCGTGTCACAATAAAGAAAAGGGTAAATAGCACGATTGATAGCCCAGTCACTTTCCATAACGATTGAATGCAAAAACCTACCATCACAAAAAATACATAAAACAAAATAGAGATAAATGCTGCCAAATAAATGGCTTCAGGTTTATCTAGAGTCAAATGAAAGATACCAGTAAGCCCAAGACTTAAATAAGCCATACAGGCATAACCCATACCGAAAACGACTAAAAATCGATAGAAAACTTTTATACGATATGACATAGGGAGATTTAATGTTTTGGACATCTTTACTGGCACATAAAAAATAAAAGAAAGCCAACACCTAAAGTGGAGTTGGCTACGCGTTTAATATTTAAACTTTACAGCAACCGTATAGTTGGCTGAGGGTCCATAAAAGCCTTGACCATTAGGGAAACTATACAAATATTTCTTATCGAAAATATTATTTCCATTGGCTTGGAGCGTAATGTGGTCATTCACTTCATAGCTCGCCATTAAATTTACTAAGGCATAAGCATCTTGCTTGATGGTGCTGTTTGCTGTCGAGTCGTATAGCTTCACGGCATCTTGCCATTGTAGCCCTGCGCCAACTTTCAGCTTAGGTAAAACTGATGGTGTATAGGTAGTCAGCAAATTAAGGGTTTGGTTTGGATTATACGTTCTCGCTTCGCCACCATTTTTTATATCTTTAATACTAAATTGAGCATAGCCAAAAGCAAGATTGACGTTATCAGTGATTTGACCAGATAACCCGACTTCGACACCTTGTGATTCTAAATCACTGGTTGGCACTTTTCGATTAAGTGGATTTCCGTCCGAGTTACGTAGTGGGTAATTGTTTTGTTCGGTTTTGAATACTGAAAGCGTCCCAGTTAAACGGTCATCTAGCCATGAGCTTTTTACACCCATTTCATAGCTTTTACCTTCAATTGGTTTTAAAGCTTGATTGGTATCTTGATCAATACCAGTTTGTGGACGGAAAATTGAGGTATAGCTCATATAACCTGTATATTCAGGTGTAAAGTTATAAGTTAAGCCCGCATACGGTGAAACTTTACTTTCACTATATTCCATAGGCGAACCATAGCTTTCGCCTTTACTCTCGGCTTTCACATAGTTTGCGCCAAGCAACAGTTTTAAATCTTCGTTGAGATGTAAGCGGGTAGCAGCATAAATTGAATCTATATTTTGCGTATAGTTCGCTGCTTCAGAGAAATCTGACCACGTTATAGATTGAGGTGTCCAACTTGCCCAGTTTGTGGTGGTCGAATTGATAACATTACTATCGTTAATTGTTCCCGTAGATTGTTTATCATGTTGACGACTACGTACATAGTTATAACCTAACGTTGCTTCATGCTCTTGGTTAAAGAGTTTATAAGTTCCCTCAAGATTAAAATCTACAGCATGTTGTTCTTGATGCTCTTGGCCACCCCATGGTGTCAAAGACACTCCTGAACCATCAGCTTTTGGGTAACCATAATAGTAAAGGAGGCGACTGTTATGCTTACTATCAAGATAGTTATAAGTCAGCTTAGCTGCCCATTGATCATTAATTTTCTGTTTTAATTCAACAAAAGCATTCTGTGTTTCATTATCCCAATGTGCCCAGTCAGGGTTTGGGTTATAGGAGCGATCATAAGAAATTTGTTTGCCGTTGGCATCAAGCAAGGGTAGAGCACCCCAGTTGTTTGCATTCGGTTTATTTTTTTCTTGGCTATAACCTAGGGTAAGTAATGTTGTATCTGTTAAATCAGCTTCAACAATACCAGCGAAACCATTTTTTTCTGAAGAATATCGGTCAAGGTATGAGTCACCAGTTTGCTCATAGCCCATAATGCGACCACGGACTTTTCCACTTGGTAGAATTGAGCCAGATACGTCAGCCTCATAACGCTGAGTATCCCAAGACCCGTAACTTATACCGCCGCTTGCTTGAAATTCTTGGGTTGGGCGTTTTCGAATATTATTGATGGTTGCACTTGGGTCACCAAATGCATTCGTTAAAGAGTCAGCACCTTTAACGACTTCTACACGATCATAAAAATAAGTATCAGGATTAGTATTGTTATAGTTATAACCTGAGAGGGGAAAACCTACGCCGTCAGTTAAAATATTTGAAATTTCAAAACCACGAGCCATATAAGTAGTTCGCTCGGTTTCCTGATTGGTTACTGTGACCCCAGGTGTATTGTTTAGAACATCTCGGGTGCTAGTAAGCCCAAAATCTTCAATTTGTTGACGAGTAACGACATTAATAGTTTGAGGCGTTTCTTTAGCCTCAATGTTAAGTTTAGTTGCACTGCTAGAGTTCTTAACATTATAGGCTTTGGTTTGTTCAGAAGACTGCTCTGTACTTGTAGCTTTAACTTGAATCGTCTGCAAAGCTTGTATATCTGCATCTTGAGCATAAGTGAGATTTGCATAACAAATCGCGCAGGCGATTACAGAAAGTTTAAATGGTCGAGGTGGGATGGTCATAATAGTAAAGATAATGTAAATAATTCTCATTTATTTTATTGTTTGTAAATGTAAGCTACAATTCAAATCGCATTGTTAATTTTGATTAAAAGATAGTGCATGAGTGTAATTTTAGATTGTGGTGTGCTTCTGCTGGCTTTAGCCATATATATTTACCAAGTTCAAGATTAATAAGCCTCTATGCTAGAATGCATTATTTCAAATTTTTGGGTAAATCGCCTTGGCAAATCGAAAACTTAAAATAGGCATTGTAGTTGGGGAAGTTTCTGGAGATACACTGGGTGTGAAACTTATGCGTAGTTTCCGTGAACAAGGAATCGATGCTGAGTTTGAAGGAATCGGTGGACCCCAAATGATTGCTGAGGGTTTTAACAGTTATTATCCAATGGAAACTTTATCTGTAATGGGGATTGTTGAGGTATTAAAAGATTTAAAAAAACTATTTGCCGTGCGAGATGGTTTAATTAACCAATGGACTCAGCAACCGGTTGATATTTTTATTGGTATTGATGCACCCGATTTTAACCTCAGACTTTCTAAAAGTATTAAAGAAAAGAGTCTTCCAATAAAAACAGTTCAATACGTGAGTCCATCTGTTTGGGCGTGGCGCCAAGGGCGTGTACATGGCATTAAACAGAGTATAGATTTAGTACTTTGTTTATTTCCGTTTGAAAAAGTCTTTTATGAGCGCTATGAAGTTCCAGCGGCCTTTGTAGGTCATCCGCTAGCAAAACAATTACCACTCGAAAATCCAATTCAAATTGCTAAACAGCAATTGGGTCTTAATGAAAATCAGAAGTATATTGCTTTATTACCAGGTAGCCGAAAAGGTGAAGTAGAGCGACTTCTTCCTATGTTACTGGGTGCTGCTAATATTTTGCATACCAAATATCCAGATATCCAATTCTTGATTCCGGCCATTAATGATGCCCGTAAGCAACAGATTGAGCAGGGTGTTCAACAACTAGCACCTCATTTAAAGGCTTGCATTAATATTTTAGAAAATACAGATAGCGAATCGAAAATTGGCCGTATGGTCATGAATGCAAGTGATATTATTGCTTTAGCTTCTGGGACTGCGACATTAGAAGCAATGTTAATGCATAGACCGATGGTCACTTTCTATAAATTGCATTGGCTGACCTATATAATTGCTAAGCTTTTGGTCAAAATTCCTTATTATTCTTTACCGAATATTATTGCGGGTAAAAAAGTTATTGAAGAGCTGATTCAGGCAGATGCTACGCCAGAAAATTTAGCAGCTGAAATAGAAAAACTAATGAATGTTGAAACGGCGCAAATTCAAGTAATGCAACATTTAACCATGCATAAACAACTTATTTCTGGAAATACGGAAGATCCTGTTCAGGCTATTTTGAAATGTCTGAATAGCTAACCTTTAGGATTTTGATTGGCTAATTGCTTTTAATCCTGCTAATGAAAATTTTTTGAAATGTTCAATTAAATCATGCAATGGCATCTGAGCAATATTTTTAAGAGGCTCAGGTGCTTGAGTATTTGGTCCAGCAATAATGAGCATCATACAAGGTGTCATCACGCTTAAAATACATGGTAAAACCGCTGGATCATTTTCCTCTAAACCTGCAACTTGACTAATTAACTTACGAATAAGAAAAAATTTTCTCATACCTGTAAGTTCAATAAAACTTAATAAATGCTCAGAAGGTGAAAACAGTTCACGAATAAAAACTTTGCCATGCCAGACATCTTTTTCTGTCAATTTATGCAGTAAAGTTTCAAGTAGTAAACTCAATTTTTCTTCAGGAGAGTAAGTGCTTTCGACAAGTTCTAATAAATATTTTTCATCTAGATAGTGGGCATGTGCTTCCACCAAAACTGCTTGATATAAACCATCTCGACCATCAAAGTGATAGTTAATTGCAGCTAAATCGACATTAGCAGCGTTAGCAATTGTTTTGTTCGCTGTTTTTGCAAAACCATACTGGGCAATTAATGGTCCTGCTGCCTCAATAATTTTAGTCTTTGTTAAGTCACCATCACTTCGTCTAGATCTGGACATGTTTAAACCTAATTTTCATTCACCATAAAAGTATATCTTTTATTCAAAGATTGGAGTAATTTAAATTTAAATTGAATTTAAACCAAGAAAATTTGAATTTAATAAAGGATAATAAGATGAATAAAAAAGTGATTGCCATAGTCCTAGTTATTATAGCTCTGGTTGTCATCGGTTTTTGGGTGTGGGGATATAAGACAAAAAATCAAGAAGATAGTAATTTGACTCTATATGGAAACGTGGATATCCGCCAAGTTTCACTTGCATTTGAACAGCCGGGCCGTATTGAAAAACTCTTAGTTCAAGAGGGTGATAAAGTTAAAGCCGGTCAAGTATTAGCAACTCTGAATACTAATGCATTACAAATTCAGGCAAAGCAAGCCCAAGCACAACTCAAAGCTCAACAAGAAGCTATCGTTAAACAACAAGTCGGAGCTCGGCCAGAAGAAATTAGTCAAGCAAGAGCACAACTCGCTTCTGCTCAAGCTGATTTAGATAAAGCCAGTAAAAACTTGCAAAGGTTACAAATATTGGTGATTAGTACGGATGGTCGGGCAATTAGCCAACAAGAACTCGACTATGCCAAAAGTAATCAACATAGTGCTGAAGCAGCGGTCCGTGAAAGACAAGCTAATTTAGAATTGGTCATTAAAGGCGCTAGACAAGAGGATCGAGAAGCAACCAAAGCACAATATGACGCAACCAAAGCGAATTTAGATCTAATCAACTATAACCTTACTCAAGCTGTACTAAAGTCTCCTGTAAATGCAGTGGTGAGAGCGCGACTACAAGAAGTTGGAGATATGACCACTGCGCAAAAGGCAGTTTATACATTGGCCTTGACCGATCCAAAATGGGTTCGTTTATATGCAAATGAAAAAGATTTGAGTTCCATTCATATGGGTGGTACGGCACAGGTCATTCGAGATGCTGATCCGAATCAACCTATCAATGGAAAAATTGGCTATATATCTTCTGTGGCTGAGTTCACGCCTAAAACTGTACAGACTGATGAGATAAGAACAACTCTAGTTTATGAAGTTCGAGTTTACGTAAATGACCCGAATGATCAATTGAAAATGGGTCAACCAGTGACTGTAAAAGTACCACTTGTTTCAGGTGAGAAAGCTCATGACTGATAATAATGTAGTGGTTCAAGCCCATCATTTATCGATGATTTTTAAAGGTGAAAATAAAAAGTTAGCAGATACTAAGGCAATTGATGATTTGGATATGCAAATCAATAAAGGAGAACTTACTGCTTTAGTTGGCCCAGATGGCGCAGGAAAAACAACTTTATTAAGATTAGTTGCTGGACTATATAAAGCTACTTCAGGTTCTCTGAATGTGCTTGGGTTTGATATCGATAAAAATCCTCAAGCTGTGCAAGACCGTATTAGTTATATGCCACAACGTTTCGGTCTGTATGAAGACTTAAGTGTACAAGAAAATTTAAATTTATATGCCGATTTACATGGCGTTCCCAAAGATGTACGCAGTCAAAGATTTAAACGGTTATTAGAAATAACGGATCTTACTCAATTCATTCAACGCCCAGCGGGGAAACTTTCTGGTGGAATGAAACAAAAGCTAGGACTGGCATGTACGTTAGTTCGTTCCCCAGAATTACTATTGCTTGATGAGCCTAGTGTTGGAGTAGATCCTTTATCAAGAAGAGATTTATGGACTATTATTGAACAGCTTGTTCAAGAAGAAAATTTAAGCGTTATTATAAGTACTGCTTATATGGATGAAGCAGAAAAGTGTGACTATGTATATATCATGTATGAGGGCAAAATTTTAAAGCAAGGCTCACCTGAGCAATTAAAAGAAATAGCACATGGACAAACATGGAAAGTAAAACTTTCAGAGCAAATTAAGGCACGGACTTTACAAGCCCAATTGCTTGGAAATTCTGTTGACATTATTGATGCTGTTCCAAAGGGTGAACAGGTAAACTTTATCAGTCGCCAAAAAGAATTATCAACAGATATTTTACTTCAGGGGCTAGTCGCTCATAGGCGATCAGCTGAACTTGAAGATACGTTTATGATGTTGTTGCAGCAGACTCAAAAGCAACGAAAACTAGTATCTGTTCCTGAGCAGAATTTTCAATTAGAACAAAACAATAATTTGAAATCACAACAACCCGTCATTGTTGTTAAAGATCTAGTCAGAAACTTTGGCGATTTTACTGCCGTTGCCAATACATCATTTGATGTAAAGCGAGGCGAAATATTTGGATTACTTGGCCCAAATGGTGCGGGTAAAACCACAACATTTCGGATGTTATGTGGATTGTTACCAGCAAGTAGTGGCTATCTAGAAGTTGCTGGTAAAAACTTACGCACAGCTCGTGCTGAGGCACGGGGCAAAGTGGGGTATGTCTCTCAGAAATTTGCACTGTATAGCAATTTAACTGTTTTAGAAAATTTGAAGTTTTTTGGTGGGGCCTATGGTCTAACAGGCAAAAAACTAAATCAACAAATTGATAATGCATTAGAGCAATACGATTTAAAACCTCATATTAAAAGTGGTGATTTACCCGGTGGTTATAAACAACGACTATCTATGGCTGCAGCACTGTTGCATGAACCAGAAATTTTATTTTTAGATGAACCTACGAGCGGGATAGATCCTCTTACACGGCGTTCATTTTGGTACAGCATTGGCGAGCTAGCAAATCAGGGAATTACCATCATTATTACGACTCATTTTATGGAGGAGGCGGAATATTGTGACCGCATCGCCATACAAGATGCTGGAAAATTATTGGCCTTAGGCTCACCCCAACAAGTACGCGATTTAGCCAGTCGAGATAAGTATATTGGTGATATGAATGAGGCTTTTATAGCAATTGTAGAGCAAGCCCGTGCTTTAAGGCATGCTGTTTAGGAGGTCTACAATGAGCTTTGGATTTTGGAATCGATTGACAGCGTTAGTAAGGAAAGAAACTAAGCAGCTCATTCGTGACAAAAGCAGCCTCGGGATTGGTCTGGTTTTGCCTGTTATTTTAATTTTATTGTTTGGTTATGGACTTTCCTTTGACTTAAATCAGGCACGAGTTGGTGTCGTAGTTGATCAGTCCTCACCACAGATTAATCAGATTTTAGCGGGTTTAAAGGGTTCGCGATATTTAGCAAGTCAAGAGTTTCCTAGTTTACCTAAAGCAGAACAGGCCATTCGAGATGGAGAAATTGATGCCATTTTGCACTTTCCTTCAGATTTTACGAGTCAGACACAACAAGGTAATGCAAAGGCTCAACTACTATTAAATGGTACATCCACCACCATAGCAACAGCTTTGGAAGGCTATATTACAGGGGCTTTGACTACCGCGCCGTCTATACAAGTTGACCGTGGGCAAATATTAGCAACGTCAAGCGCCGTTAATATTGAACAACGAATATGGTTTAACGAATCTGCTAATAGTACTTGGTTTTTAGTCCCTGGCTTAATGGTATTAATTTTAACTTTAATCGGTGCATTTTTAACTGGTTTACTTATTGCTCGTGAAAGGGAGCGGGGAACACTAGAGGCCTTATTTGTCACACCTGTAAGACCATTTGAAATTGTATTAGCAAAGCTCATTCCTTATGTTGTTGTCGGCATGATTGATATCGTAATCTGTATTATTGCTGCCTATTTTATTTTTGAAGTACCCATGCGCGGTTCATTATTCTCAGTTTTATCGGCTTCATTTCTCTATTTAGTTGTTTCTTTATTACTTGGTTTAACCATATCGGGTTTTGCTCAAAGTCAGTTTCAGGCAAGTCAAATTGCTTTATTGGCAAGTTTTATGCCCGCACAGATGCTTTCAGGATTTGTTTTCGATACACGTAACTTACCTTTAGTGGTGCAAATTATTAGCCAGTTACTGCCAGCTACACATTTTATGATTTTAATTAAAACCTTATTTATGGGAGGTGATGACTGGAAGTTATGGCTTAAAGAATGCGGTTTTTTACTGGGATATATTATTGTTTTGATATGTGCCGTGAACTTTTCACTAAAAAAACGGTTGAGATAAAGTTATGTGGCAAAAATTAATCACGTGGCTGAAGCATTTAAGTTTTTTAGTCAAAAAAGAATTCTTAACTATTTTTAGTGACCCTGCAAATAGAGTCATTCTATTTGTACCAGCACTGATGCAAGCACTTTTGTTTGGTTACGCTGCAACTTATGATGTTAACCGTGTGGATTATGCAATTCTAGATCAGAGCAATGGCCAAGTCTCACATGAACTCATCTCAAAATTAGATGGCTCTGGTATTTTTAAGCGTGTTGCAACACTTCATTATACCGAACAAATCAAACAGGTGATTGATAGCCGTCAGGTATTGCTTGTAATCACGATTCCGTCAGACTTCGAGAGTAAATTAAATAATAACCAAAACTCTCCTATACAGGTGATTGTTGACGGCAGGAATTCATCAACCGCAGTCGTAGCAGGTTCATATCTAAACAAAATAGTTGGACAGTTTAATCAGCAAAAATTTAATTCAGCTTTACCTATTAGCCTTGAAACAAGAACATGGTATAACCCAAATCAAGAGTCTCGATGGAGCTTAATGCCTTCATTAATTGCGGCATTAAGTATGATGCAGACACTACTTTTATCTGCTTTGTCAGTCGCACGTGAACGTGAGCAGGGAACATTTGATCAGTTATTAGTAACACCGTATACGCCATTACAAATTATGATTGGTAAAGCTTTGCCGCCAATTTTTGTAGGACTGATGCAGTCAACTATTATTTTATTGATTATTTTGTTCTGGTTTAAAATTCCCATGAATGGCTCTATTGGGCTGCTTTATTTTGGGTTATTGAGTTTTAACGTGGCTATAGTTGGAGTGGGCTTATCAATTTCTGCATTATCATTAAATATGCAACAAGCCATGCTATTTACGTTTCTACTAATTATGCCTTTGATGTTGCTTTCAGGCTTACTGACACCTGTAGAAAATATGCCAAAAGCACTTGAAATAGCAACTTACGCAAATCCTTTAAGGTTTGGAATTAATTTGGTACAACGGGTGTATTTGGAAGGAGCAAACTTTACACAAGTTCAATTTAATTTTATTCCAATGATTATACTTGGACTGATCACTTTACCTTTAGCAGCTTGGCTATTTAGGAATAGATTATCTTAATCGTATTAATGAAAAGCCCCATTTTAGGGGCTTTTTAAATTTACTTATGCACGTACGATCAGTTCGTAACCCGTATATTTACGAATGTTGATAACACCAATATCAAAAATTAAATATTGGCCTTTGATACCTTGTAATAAACCACGAATTTTTGGTGTTTTATCTAAGTTTAGAGACTTAATTTTTTCAGGATATTGTTCAACAGGATAAACAAACTCACGCGGTAACTCATTTTCTAGTAATTCAACTGTCTCGTTAAATTCAAGATTTTGGCTAAACTCTTCACGTATAGTTTGAATTTTAGGTGCAAACTCTTCAATTAATTGATCACGTTGTTCAACCATATTTAGAGGTTCAGCTTCACCCTTAAGAAGTTTACGCCAGTCAGTTTTATCAGCAATTAGGGAACTAAACATGGTTTCAAGTTGACCAGATAAACGACGTGATCCAACTTTTAAAATAGGTAAAGCCTGAGTTGCTCCCTGATCTAGCCAGCGACCTGGCATATGGCTAACACGGGTAATTCCTACTTTTAAAGCACTTGAATTTGCCAAATACACAATATGTGGTTGGAAGCATACACTGTGGGCAAAGTCATCTTCACGACATGTACCTAAATGATAGTGACATGTTTCAGGTTTCATAATGCAAAGATCACACTCAGCTTTCGTTTTAAAACATTTAAAACAGTGACCTTGAGAATAGGACTTCGGTGTTTTGGCGCCACAAGATGTGCAATAAATATTACCTGTCCATTCGATTTCTAGTTCTTGTCCTAAATTAAAAGGAAGATCAATTTCTGAACGGTCTAATACAAATTTGTATTCAACATTTGCCTTGGTTGTCTGTTGATCAGTTACACTAGCATCTTTTAGGCCTGCATGCATTTTATGGCAAATGCCTTGTAGTTCCATAAAGTTTAAACTCACATCTTTCAATTAAGGGTTGCAGTTATGGCTGAACAAAATGTCATCACTTCTATGCTAGACGATTTATCAAACGAACAGCCCATTCATACTGCACTTTGTATTGGCCAGAAAATTGACCAGAATAACGCAATTCAATGGCACTATTTTACCGTAACTGAGCTTTTAAGTCTGCCTTTTACTCAGCGTTATGATTTAGGTTTTGTATTGTTTGATACAGATGAAATGCAAAGCGTTAGCGATGTACATAAATCACAATTATTAGTGAAGTTAAGAGATTTATTAGCAAAACGAATTGTTGTGGTAAGCAAACGCAGTGATGAACAGCTATTACGTTCTTTGGGGTTCACGCAACTCATCGATAAAACTTCACATGATAGTGATTTCGCTTTATGGCAATTTAATATCTTGACCTATAAACATGTTCCAGACTGGTTTAATTCAAAATTTTGGGCAAACCCGGAAAATTGGAATAAATTCCGCTGGTAAAAGGCTATTTAATCTCTTTCAAAATTTAACAATTTCGCTTTTGCTGTCTTAACAAAAAAACGCGTATGCTCCTGTATAAACCATACATAAGAGTTACTCATGACAAATTTAAGCAACATTGTAGAAGTTTTGGCTCAGCAAGCTTTAGGCGGGAACCAGCAAGCATCAAACCAAGGTGGTTTAGGTGGAATTTTAGGTTCTGTATTGGGACAAATGGGTGGTAATACTTCTTCTGGTACTCAAGGTGGTCTAGGTGGAGTATTAGGTTCGGTATTAGGCCAAGTGACTGGAAATAACAATACACCTCAAGCTGGTGGCGGTGTACAAAGTTTATTAATTGCTGTAGTACCTTTAATCTTAGGCTGGGTTCAACAACAAGGTGGTTTACAGGCTGCTTTAGAAAAGTTAAAAGGTGCAGGTTTAGGTAGTCAAGTTCAAAGTTGGGTTGATCCAAATCAAAGTAATAGTGAAGTTCCAACTCAGCAACTGCAAAGCTTATTTAACCCTGCAGATGTTGAACAAGTTGCCCAACAGACTCAAGCGCCAAAAGAGCAAGTTTACGGGGCGATCGCGTCTGTGTTACCTCAGGTTATTGATTCTTTAACACCACAGGGTGAAAGTACAGATCATCAAGAAGCGAATCAAGACATTCAAAACGTGATGAATCTTGTGAGCAGTTTCTTAAAATAAGATTGAGATTAAAAAAAGCCGATATAAAAATTATCGGCTTTTTTGTTGGTACAATAAAATAAAAGGGCATAAGCCCTTTTATTTTATGCAAGATGGTTAATAACTTAGAAGTTATATTCCATACCAGCACCTACAACAGTACGTTTATCGTCTTGAGCAAGCCAGTCACGTTTTTGTTGAGCAACAATACCGTAGAAACGTGCTTGTTTATTGATTTTGTAGTCTAAGCCTACGCCGTATTGATCAATTTTACGATCTTGCTGACCATCTACAGAAGCTTTAGAGGATTGGTATTGTCCTTTTACAACAAAAGGTGTTTCACCAATTTTGTAAGTTATAGCACCAACCCATGCATCTTCTTGTAAGCCTTTATATTTAGTCAACTCATCAGTTGGTTCAGCATGTTGCCATAAACCACCCAACACAAGACCAGTTGCACCAAGCTTGCTAAAATCGTAAGAGCCAGTTACACGGTAAGCATCAGAGAAAATATTGCTAAGGCCATAGGCATTGTATTTACCTTGTACGCTGTAGTTAGCAGCAGCAGCCAATGCTAAACCAATGTCTTTATTTTCGTAGCCGAGAGAGCCTGAAACTGAGTCACCAAAACCATTACGTTTGTCATCGTTACCAGATGCGCCTGGAGTTGGATCAGCAGGCGTTTCACCTTGTTGGAACATTACGTTGAATGTTACACCAGCAAGAAGTTTAGGATCAGATTCAAAACCAATAACGTTATTTAGACGTTCTTCACCATACATTGTGTTGGTAATATCTAAAATAGTGTGGTCGTTATAGATGTCTTGGTAGTTACCAGCGGCATTTTTGAAGTAAGAGTCAAATTTACCAACTTTCAATGTACCAACATTATTTGATTTGATACCGATATAACGGTTACGTTGACCAAGATCTGTACCATCACCATCAGCATTAATTTGCCATTCGGCTAAATAAACTGCTGACAAGTTATCAGTCAATTTCTCTTCGCCTTTTACCCCAATACGAGACGCGTTAGAGTTAACTTCGGTAACGTCACTTTTACCATCGAAATTTTTGTTGTCAACTTGGTCAATGGTAACATTGAGTTTACCGTACAAAGTTGGCGCTGCTTGCACCGCGTTTACGCTTAGAGTTGCAACTGCGGCAGCGAGAAGCAATTTCTTCATTGAGATTTCTCCAAAAGGTATTTTTAAATGGCGTATGCCTAGCTAACTTTTATTTTGTAGTTGGCTTATGTACAAAAAGTTACAGAAGCTCACCAACTTGCTAAGAAGTATCTGTAAACTTTGTGACAGTGGAGTGAAGAAGAAATGACAGTTTTATGACAAATAAGAATTAGAAATACTTTATTTTATTTTGATTTTATTACACTTTTTAAATAAAAAAAGCGGAGCCTAAGCTCCGCTTTTAACTCTTTAAATCAAAGAGCTGCTTTAATTTTTTCGGCTAAGGCCTTGATTTTATCTTGATCTCCTAATTGCGCAGCATGTTTACCAAGCTGGTGAACATTTGTTGGAATTAGGTGAAAGTGAACGTGAGGCACAGTTTGTCCAGCAGCGGCCCCAGATAATTGCATGAGAACAATACCATCTAGGTTTAGTGCTGTTTCCATTGCTTTCGCAATCTTTTGCACAATCTGGATGGTGTAAGCTGCTGCCTCAGGGGGTAAATCAAGTAAAGTTACTGCAGGAGTTTTTGGAATAACTAATGCATGACCATCGGCTTGGGGCATAATATCCATAAAAGCTAGAACTTGATCATCTTCATAGAGTTTTATCGCTGGAAGTTCACCACGTAAAATTTTTGCGAAGATATTTTGATCATCATATGCCATGAATTATTCCTTTAAGTACTATTTACACTTCAATTCTTTTTGACGTTCTTTAATTGCGTCTAGACGTTGCTGCTCTTTATCAGAGAATTTTGGCTTAGTCGTATGACAGTTTTCATTACCATATTTTTCTTTAGCATCTTGGTCTTTAAAGCAAAAGCCTTTTGATGCATAAATCAAATTGTAATCATCTTGCAATTTTTGACATTCTTGCTCAGGTGTTGCAGCTTGAGCACTGAAGCCGGCAAGAGATACCATTCCAGTGAATACTGCAACCAATAATTTATTCATGAGCTTTTCCTCAGTTAAGGTATGAACCTGTACTCAATATAAGGTTTATTCCCAATATTTCAATGACTATTAATTACTCAAGTGTTATTAAAAATCATGTTTTATCTTATAATACAAAAAAGCTTTACATATCAATATCTTTTTTAAAATTTAAATTAAATCAATTGGTTATATTTTATTTTAGATTAAATAATAAAAATATATACATAATAAATATTTAAAACGATTATTAAAATTTCATAGTGATGAATTAAATACGCTATATGAGTAACATCGGTTCTTGTTTATGTAATCAAGAAAATTTCTATATTTCTTAATTGAAAACTATTTATTACTGTCATTGCAGTTTATGGCGAAAACAAACGGGTACGGGAGCGAATGCGGGACTTTGGTCGAAGAAAGCTTTTTGTATAAAGTCAAAACATGAATGGGGAGGTTAGCGAACGCTCATGAAAGTTTTGTCCATTTACCTGTTCTTGAAGAGTTCTTAAAATACTTTGAATAACAGCCTTTAGTTTTTATATCTTTAATACTTATTAAGTGTTCTTTACATAAATGCTGTGTGTTCACTGTTGAATATATCTGTCATTTAATTAAGCATGAAGTGATATAACTTAAAAAGGATGAATCACATGATAGATGAAGAAAAGCCTTTAAATTTTGAAGATGATGACGAGCCTCTTGATTTTGAAGATGAAGAATTCACAGATGATAAAAAAGAGGATGAAATGTATAACTCGATCACTAAGGATGGATCTAGTGTTGATCCTGCTGATGATGGCACACGACATATTCGTCCAGAAGATGGTGATCCGATAGAACTTGATGAATAAGTGCATCAGTTTAAAAAAGATTAGTCTTTTTAATCTTTAAGTATAAGGGTAATATCCGAGCGCTGTCACAAACAGCAAAAAAGTCCTGAATGATCAGCGCAAAAAATCAAAAGGGTAAAGCCTGCTTACAAAGCGGGCTTTTTTATTTTTATAAAATTTTAGAGGACTAAACTTGATCTATGGGTGCTGTAAAAGCTTATTATTTTAAAAAATATTTAGATATCTTTGATGAATGACTAATCAATGCTCCTATTGTTTGTAATGAACATTTAAAAGAAGCACAAACGTAAATAATAAAAATAAAAAAAGTAGAAAGATCATGAGTTGAAACATATCGTTAAATTATTTAGGTATTTTACACAATTTAACATTTTATGCAAATTAGTTTACATTTCATTAAGTTTTGTTAAAGCTTTGATTGAGACTTAATCGTTTTGAAAATGTGACAATTGATAGATAATTTGTTAGATTGTTTGATTTTTATTATAACAGGTGAGCCAGATGAAGAAATTTTTATTTGTCCTTATTGCTGGATTTGGGCTAGAAGGTTGTGCGTCACTGACGGAAAAAGCTGATGAAAATTATATTACCAAGTCTCCCATTACGCCGGTTAATACTGCATTTAATGGGACAAAAGTACTTGAGCATGGAATTTTTACTGAGCAGGATATTGCTGATATGCCTGAGCATTCAAATATCAATTCACGTTACAAAATATCATTTTAAGTCACTACTTAAAAATAAAATTGAATAGTTAGGCTAAACAATCGAGTAAATTAGCTGAAATATAAAGTTTACTAAGATTGTATTTAATAATGACTATTCAATATAAACTATCAGCTTGGTAGTTTTTAAAAAGATAAAATGTTAAATTTTAATCATTGAAAAAATTGGTTTTATAAATGAAAAATATCATTATTTTAACTTCAATATTGTTATTAACTGGGTGTGCTATTAACTCTAAATCATTATCGCCAGTGAAAAGCGGTGATGATAAAACTATTGTAGAGGCTGAAAAATATAAGCAACAATATCAAAAAAAGATATTTAAAATTTGGGATGTCCCACCATCTTCTATAGGTATGAGCGCTAGCGTTAAAGTGTTTTTAAGTGATAGTGGTGAGATTGAGCAAATTATTTTTCTAGATAAAGAAGATCCAAAGTTCAAATCAAGTATTGAAAAGGCAATATGGCGTGCAAGTCCATTTGTTTTGCCTTCTAATCCTGAGGTAAGAAAACAGGTAAGAAAGTTCAACATCAAGTTTGTGGCAAAGTAAATTTTAAAAACACAAATTTGACTTTTTATTTATAGAAAACCACTAATTGGTGGTTTTCTATATTTGGGATGTAAAATTATAAACAAGATAACTATTAACCAATCTCACTTTAATTACTGTATCCTCATATTCTTTAAAAGATAAATTTATAACTTTATTTTATTAATTATTTAAAAACTAATCATTATTTTTTATCCACTTTTTCTTTTATGGTTAATTCATCAAAGAAGAGGAATGAGCCATGTTGAATCAACATGAGATAAATTTAAAACAGTATCAAAATAAATCTTTAAGTTATTTGAACAGCACAGCTCACTCTGAAGGGATTGAGTTTGATAAGTTTATTAAAGAGATTGAGAAATATTCAAATGCTGTCGTTTTAGATTTAGGTTGTGGTGGTGGCCATGTGGCTTATAACGTTGCTAATCATGCCGATTTAGTTTTTGCTTACGACTTATCTCATGAAATGCTTGATACTGTCTCAAAAGCTGCCAATGATCGAAAAATAAAAAATATTTTTGTACAACAAGGTATAGCCGAAGATATGCCGTTTACTGATGAACAGTTTGATGTAGTGATTAGCCGCTATTCTGCCCATCACTGGCAACATGTACCAACGGCGATGAAAGAAATAAATCGTGTTTTAAAACCTAATGGTACCGTTATTTTTGTTGATATTATCAGCTCAAGTTTTCCCATTTTAGATACGTTTTTACAGACTATAGAGGTTATTCGAGATCCAAGTCATGTAAGAAACTATAGTATTAAAGAATGGGTTTACTTTATAGAAGATGCTGGTTTTGAGTTAACTACCTTAGATAAACAGTCACTCATGCTAGATTTTGATAGCTGGGTGCAGCGTATGAAAACTCCTGAAGACCAAATAAAAACACTTAAGTATCTACAAGAGAATGCATCAGATGTGGTCAAAAAATATTTTTATATTCAAAAAGACGGGAGTTTTGAAAGCAAAGTAGGATACTTCGTATTTAAAAAAATATCTTTCTAGTCTGCTTTTAGGGTCAATGTTTAAAACATTACAAATCTTCAAAACTAATCAAAATCTTATTTATATTTTAAAACTAAGTATAAAAAAGCCCTTTATATAAGGGCTTTTTCCTTTTTAAAGCTCAAATTTTTGTTGAACGTTCACTTAGCCATGCTTCTAACTTTGGCCAAAACTCTTGAGAACTTGCTTGACTGGAAATTAGTCCCAAATGACCACCTGGAATAAGAGTAAATGTAACATCTTGGCTACTGGTTAAATGGCTTAATGGTTGAGCTGCATCCGCCGTAACCAATTGATCGCTACGACCTGCACCAACCAAGAGAGAACACTCGATATTTTTTAACTCAATTTTTTTATCTTTTAATAAAATAGAACCTTGCTTCAACGGATTTTGTAGCCAAACATTGAATAACATGTCCTGATTAATCCCTCCTGGATAATCAATCATATTATTTAAGAAACTACTTAAAGTGGCATGTTCTTGTACAAACTGAAGGTCATCAAGGTTTTTCAGTAATTGAACATGGCCATCGAGCCAACCTTTAGGGTCAAGAATTTTAAATCCTAGAGAATTTAAAATACCAGGTGTATGAATCAAACGCTTCGGTAAACCTGAGTAGATACGTTCCTGTAGCTTCTTATTGCGAGCAATAGTGTTATTTATAGTTCGGTAGAGTTTTCCAATATAACCAGAAGCATAACTATCAATTGGGCTACCTAATACTATAAGGTTTTTGACATAATTTGGTTGATTATGTGCTGTATATAAAGTAACGAATATACCTGCCATACTCCATCCGTGTAGAGAAATTTGGTCACTGCCTGAATGGGTGCGAACAAGTTCTATAGCTTTAGGAATAAAATCTTCTATAAATGATAAAAAGTTAAGATGTCTATCTTTAAAGCCCAAACGTCCCCAATCGACTAGATATACGTCAAAACCTGCATTTTGAAAATATTTTACAAGCGAACGATAAGGATATAAATCATAGATCGCCATATTAATTGCTAGCGGAGCAACAAATACTAATGGTTCTTTAAAACGCTTCTGGGTAGCCGCATAGTAACGAACACGGGTTTGATTGAATTCACCAATTACTTCAAACGGAGTGCTTTGTGACAATACTAATGTTTGAGGACGAAATAGTCGGGTAGAGAGGTGCTTGATTTGACTTTGTTCTGGGACAAGGGACTTTAAGCGTTTCATCTTGTTTTACCAACTATACTAAAGATTGATTGAAGTCTAAGCGAAAATTTTCAGGTTTACCTTGACCTTAAATACCTTAGACACTCAAAATGATGATAGTTTTTTAGTACATGACCAGTAAAGGCGCACATTTAATGAACCAGTCTGATGATTTAGAATACCAACTTGATACTTTAGCCATTCGTACCGGACATACTCGTAGTTTTGAAGGTGAGCATGGCGAACCAATTTTTTTGACTTCATCTTTTGTATATGAAAACGCTGCTGAAGCAGCTGCAAAATTTTCTGGTCAAGTTCAAGGAAATATCTATTCTCGTTTTACCAATCCGACTGTATCAATGTTTGAAAAACGCCTAGCAGCTTTAGACGGGGCTGAGCGAGCGGTTGCAACAAGTTCTGGAATGGGCGCAATTTTGTCAGTTGCAATGGCATATTTAAAAGCGGGTGATCATGTTATTTGCTCAAGAGCAGTATTTGGTTCAGTCGTTGCCTTGTTTGAAAAATATATTGCCAAGTTTGGTGTAGATATTACATTTGTTGATTTATGTGATTTGGATGCATGGAAAAATGCAGTACGTCCAGAAACTAAACTTTTATTTGTTGAGTCACCATCGAATCCATTAGCTGAGATTGCGGATATTCAAGCACTTGCAGATATTGCCCATGCGCATGGTGCCTTACTTGCAGTTGATAATAGTTTTTGTACGCCGGTTTTACAGCAACCATTAAAATTTGGGGCAGACCTTGTAATTTACTCGGCAACTAAATATTTAGATGGGCAAGGGCGCGCATTAGGCGGTGCTGTTGTCGGGAATCATCAGTTGTTAGAAGAAGTTTTTGGTGTCGTCCGTACACTTGGGCCATCAATGAGCCCGTTTAATGCATGGGTTTTCTTAAAAGGTCTAGAAACTTTACGCTTACGTATGAAAGCACACTGTGAGAGTGCTCAAATTCTTGCAGAATGGTTATCTACTCATGAAAAAATAGAAAAAGTTTACTACGCAGGCCTTTCAGCTCATGAAGGACATGAACTTGCTGCAAAACAGCAAAAAGGTTTTGGAGGAATTGTTTCTTTTGTAGTTAAAGGTGAGCGTGAAGGTGCTTGGAAAGTAATTGATAACACCAAATTTATTTCTATTACCGGTAATTTAGGTGATGTGAAATCAACGATTACCCATCCTGCGACCACAACGCACGGCAAACTTTCTGCTGAAGCAAAACAAGCAGCAGGTATTCAAGAAGGTCTAATCCGTGTTTCGGTTGGTTTAGAAGATATTAACGATATTATTGGTGATATCTCACGTGGATTAGATTTAATCTAATTAATTTATATATTTAAGACTAAGCCACACTTATTTTAGTGTGGCTTTTTATTTATAGCGTTGTTACTTACATACGGCTTTGTTGCACAAACCTATCTCTAAAGGCTTATTCCACAATATAATTTTGAGATGAATAAGCCTACACCTAAAATCTACCGTACAACCAATTGGCCCACATACAACCGAGCTCTCATTAATCGTGGGAATATTGCCATTTGGTTTGATCCCAAAACACAATGGTATGCTCAACCAAAAAGCCAACATGGTCGAAATCAAACTTATTCCGATACAGCCATCCAATGCTGCTTAATGATTAAATCCATATTTCGTCTTTCTCTACGCATGGTCACTGGCTTTGTACAAAGCCTGATTAAACTTTGCGGATTAGATTGGACAGCGCCAGACTATACGACGCTTTGCAGAAGACAAAAACATATTGATATTGCGATTAGCTACCAAAAAAGTAGCAATGGTCTACATCTACTCGTAGATTCAACTGGTTTAAAGTTTTTGGGCGAAGGTGAATGGAAACGGAAGAAACATCAGCCTGAATATCGTCGACAATGGCGTAAGCTTCACATTGGTATAGATGCTGAAACGCTGCAAATACGTGCAGTTCAGCTCACAACGAACAATATCAGTGATTCACAGGTGCTCGGTGATTTACTTGGTCAAATACCACTTGATGAGCGAGTAGATTCTGTCTATACCGATGGAGCCTATGACACTAAATGCTGCAGACGAGTGATCTCAGATCGTCAAGCATATGCGGTGATTCCGCCAAGAAAAAATGCGAAACCGTGGAAAGATACAAAAGTTCATTCGCAAGAGAGAAATGAATTACTAAAAACAGTTAAGCGTCTAGGAAGAGCCCTTTGGAAAAAGTGGTCTGGTTATCATCGGCGAAGTTTGGTCGAAACCAAGATGCATTGCATCAAATTATTAGGCGATAAACTCTACTCAAGGAATTTTGACAGCCAAGTGAATGAGATCCATGCACGTGTAGCCGTATTAAATAAATTTACAGAATTAGGCAGACCTCATACCCAAGTTGTAACCTAAATTTTAGCAACTTAGGAAAACTTTACCTTCAAAGGCTTTATGCAACAAAGCCCTTACATACAACGAATGAAATAAAAAGACTACATTTTGTTATAAATGACTCTAAAATCACAACGTATAAAAGTTCTAAATTTAATAAAAATAACAAAGTGAGTTTTTAACCATGCTTAAACCTATAATTATATTAGTCGCTATAGGGGCAATTGGTTTGGTTGGATACAGAGTATTTGCCCAAAAGGACGAACCGACTCAGATTAGCGAAACTGTATTGTTAATTAATGATGCGAACAAATCAGTTGAAGATGCAGATCATTCCATAGAAAAGGCAAATGCCTCTTTTCAAAAAATGCCTTTAAATGAATACAAACCGGACAATAAAAACCTTCAAGCTTCACAATAGTTTCACTTAAATTTTAGAACTGGCTCTAAGCGTAAAAAGTTTTACACAGAAAGCTTTAAACTCATGAGTTAGCGAAAATAGTTTCATAGATAGCAATAGAAAACATTAATTTATTGTGTCAGAATTACAGATTAATTTTGATTTAAACGTAATGACCTCAATGATCTTTGTGATGAGTTGAGTGACTAAAAGAGTTTAAGTTCTGAAGTGTTATGTGACTATCAATTATATTTGATAGAGATACGGAGTTAGGTTTATGAATATCAATATGCTCATGCAGCAAGCGCAGCGCATGCAAAAAGATATGGAATCAAATATAAAAAAGGCCAAAGAAGAGCTTGCTCAAACTGAAGTAAACGCTGAAGCGGGTGGTGGTTTGGTTAAAGTAACCATGACTGGTCGTTATATCGTAAAACGTATCGAAATTAATCCAGAATTACTTCAAGATGAACCAGATATGATTGAAGACTTAATCGCAGCTGCGGTGAATGATGCTGTGCGTCAAGCCGAAGTAGTTTCTGAAGAAAAAATGCAAAAAGCTAACTCTGGTATGGGTTTACCTCCTGGTTTAGCGGGCATGTTCTAAGGAAATTCAGTGTTTAGTGATAGATTTGAACAACTCGTTCAAGCTTTACGTATTTTGCCTAGCGTTGGACCGAAGTCGGCTCAACGTATGGCTTTACATCTTTTGATGAAAAATCGTGAAGGTGCATTTGCTTTAGCGCATGCTCTACATGAAGCATCAAGTTATATTCATGAATGTAGTGTTTGCCACTCTTTAACTGAGCACGAAATTTGTGATATTTGCGCTTCAACAGAAAGAGATGATCAACTGCTATGTGTGGTTGAATCTCCGGCAGATGTGATGGCAATTGAACAAAGTGGTAGTTTCCGTGGTAAATACCATGTATTGGGTGGGCATCTTTCTCCATTAGATGGGATTGGGCCAGAGGAAATAGGTATTCCTTACCTAATTCAACGCTTAAGCCAAGGCACTATCGAAGAAGTCATTTTGGCGACTAACGCCACTGTAGAAGGTCAGGCGACAGCGCACTATTTGGTTGAAGCGACGAAACATTTACCTATTCACATGACACGTATTGCTCAAGGTGTACCTCAAGGGGGTGAGCTTGAATATGTTGATAGTCATACATTAAGTCAAGCGGTGCATAACCGTATGCGTATGAAATAAGTACTTCGGTGCTTATTTCAAAGATTTTTTTAAAATATAAGTTTTATTATTAAAAAAATCTTTTTAAAAGACAAAAATATATTTTTAAAAATGACTTAATGAATATATAAATTAAAAAAGCTGTTTGTAAAAAATAAATTTTTATAAGGATCTTAAATTGAAAGATTTAAAATAATGATCAAAAAATTATCTCTTTTTTGGAAAATTGTTCAAAAATAGATTATTCATCATGGATTCAGTAGCATTTTTCTATTGCTATGTTATATATACCAGAGTTTAAAGCACTCTTTGCAGTTACTTGAGAAAGCATGTTTCAGTTTATCCAACAGCAAACCGAATTGGTTGATGTCCTTCAACAAATGGATCAATGTTCAACATACGGACTTGATACAGAATTTATTAAGGTTGATACCCTTTGGCCTAAACTTGGAGTATGTCAAGTCAATGTCAACGGAAATGTATATTTGCTGGATGGCGTGTCGCTAGACTTAAGTGAGTTTTGGAAAAAAATCTTTGTTGCTCAACAAAATATTTTTCACGCGTGTGGTGAAGATATCGATTTAATCTATCACTATGCTGATGAACAAAACCTATTAAATGTTTTTGATACCCAAGTTGGACTTTCCTTTTTAGGACATGGTTTACAAGTAAGCTATCAAGGTGCTTTAAAGCTTTGTTTAGAGATTGACATTGAAAAAGACCAAACTCGATCTGACTGGTTAGCAAGACCTTTGTCTCCTCAACAGTTATGCTACGCAGCAAATGATGTTTTATACCTTATGCAGTTGGCTAACCATATTAAGGACCAGCTTAAGCAAAAAGGTCTTTATGAGTGTGTTCTTGAAGACTGCCGCAGTTTAACCAAAGAAATTATTAGTGAAACACCAACGTCATTACTCTATACAGATGTAGGCAACTATCGACATTCACGCCGTCAATTAATGCAATTGCAAAATTTAAGTGAATGGCGTGAACATATAGTTAAAGCAACCAATCAACCACGTAGTTTTATCCTTAGAAATTCTACAATGATTGATTTGGTTGAAAAAAATCCACGTAATAATTTCCAGTTATCACAGGTAAGAGATATACGTCCGAATGTTGTTCGTGAATATGGCAAAATTATTCTGGATCTTTTGAAGGATTTACCAGTAGAAGGGCAATGGCCAGCTAAAATTGCTAAACCTTTTAAAATTACATCAAAAGAAACTTTAGATAAAATGGATGCATTAATTGCAAACGCAATAGAGCAGACTTCCATTCCGAAAGAAGTTTTACTTCGTAAGAAATGGTTAAATGCAATTCATCAACATGTACTTTCTAAAGGTGATGAACAAGACTTACCTGACTATTTGTTAGGTTGGCGCTATGAATTACTCACTAAACCTCTTATTGAGCTATTTACAGAAGAGAAAGCAAGTCTCTTATTTTAAATTTAAATAGGTGTTTTTAGTTTAAATACGCTTTGTATTTAGAAAATATTTTATTTGATTAATATTTATTCAACTTCTTGTATTTAATCTTGCTTTAAAAATAAGCCTTTTTATAAGGCTATCTTTATAAACTTAAATTTTTGTTTAGTTATACTTTATATCTTTAGGTTGTTTTGAACTTTAAATACTATAAATATGAGTTCATCTTAATTTTATATGATTATGCTGAATTAAATTAACTTTATGCGTGAGAAAAATTCAATTGCGTATATATATAGGTCTGTATATTCTTAGCAACAAGAAAAACAATTTCAAAATAAACAATATATAACTATAAGTTTGTTTCGGTGCAGAAATATAGAGGCCTTCTCGGGGAGAGGAGGCCTCTAATTTTATATATAAATTCTTAAAAAGTTTTTAAAATCAATAATAAGTTAATATTGAGATTAATTTTTTATGCTATAAATGAAAGTTACTAATAACTAGAGAGATAAACATGGCTAATAATTTTAATGCTGAACAGGCAAGAAAAAATGCTAAAGATGTCAAAATAGATCAAGCAATATTGTTGGAAAAAATCTTAACTGGAACTGAGGAAATCTCGAAAGAAGGTAAACGTCGAGCAGTGTTTCAATTTCCAATAGATGCTTTGCACCCTGAACATATTACGCAAGTAGAGGAAGAGCTAAAGACACGAGGTTTCAACGTTTCAACCAATATTGATCAGTCTGGTACAACCGTCAATATTGAAGTCAGTTTCTAAGCTTTAATCTATTCAAACGCCCATAGATTAGGGCGTTTCTTATAATTTTTTACAATCTAAATTTATAAAAATCAATATATTGTTTGACAGGTTTATGCTTCTTCTGTAGCTTTACTTTTTGAGTGGAATATGGATATGAACTTCCAAACAATACTTTCATCTTTCAAAAATCAATCGACTGGTACAGATGCATTTAAAAACTTAAAAAATGCGTGTGAGCAGTATCTTAAGCAATCTTCAAATTTCAATGAAAAAGCCGCAGCTTATCTTATTTATGGGTTTGCTCGTAGTTATGTCATTTTATATGAAGATGAAGCGGTAACTACCGAGTTTGCACAAGCTTCTAAAGAAACATTAATGAATTACATGAATCATTTAAATGAAGCGTTACTTACTGAAAACCACAGCACAATTTTGAGTGCCTTAAATCAGGTGAGTAATGACTATATGCAGGGCTCAAGAGTCTTTTAAAACTTTTGATTAACTTATTGATAAGATACTTCTTTAGTCCTTAACTTAACTAAAGAAGTATCCGGTAATAATTTTAATGTGATTTTTTCTTGCCGCCACCATCTTGTTTATTGACGGTAGACCATGCGATACGTTCAGCTTCTTCTTGAGAATGACCTCTATCTACTTCACTCTCAACAATATGTTTAGCCTGACGCTTTTGTTTTGCTGTGTAAGATGATTTGTCGCCACGAGACATAGTAAAGACCTCCATATTTTCTTTTAAGATCTTTTATTATTGAAACACATCCGAATTTAAAATCGGTTAAATAATGTCTTATCCTGTATACATAAGTTGAATCTTCTTTAATTCTTATTTTAACTTTTATTTAAATTAAATTTATTATTTTCAATGTGTTAAGATAAATTTAATTTATTTGAGAGTAAGTTTATTGTTTTCAAAATGTAATTTTTTCATTTTATAAAAGTTGATAAAAAGCTTTTTTATGTAAAATTAATACGTTAATAGAGGTTGGATAATTTAAAACTTTAGAAAATTAAAAGTTATTTATCGACCTTAATGATTGTTGTGGGTTAATATTTCGCGAGAAAAGAAAAAACGACTGATGCGTAAACAAACCTGCGTGTGTCTGTTGTTTTTTTTCATGTATGCTGTCCTTAGTTCAAGAGTTGATTTGAAATGCACTGTGATATTTATAGATCGAGCAAAAAAGATGAAATGTACATTTATATTGCTCGTCCAAACTATCCTGATGATGCGGAGCAAGCTGATCCGTTTGAAAAAGTTCCAGAAGCTGTTTTACAAGCATTTGGTCGTGCAACGTTTGTCATGCATTTAGAATTGGCTCCAACACGTAAATTAGCGCGTGTAAATGTTTTACATGTTCTAGACTCATTACAAACAAAAGGTTTCTTTATTCAGATGCCGCCAGAAGGGTTAATTAACCCAAATGCAGTTGAACCAGAGGGCTTACGTGGTGCGTGAAGATCAAGCTGGAGTTCTAAATCAATTACTTTCTTCTCTCGATGCAGTTCCTGAGGAGATCATTGCTTTAACAGCTTATGGCGTTGGCGCTATTATTGCTTTGTGGTGTTGGTGGCGTTTAATGCGCCGCCTACCTGCTACTTTTGGCGCAATAAGCTGGTTAGTTGTTTTTGCCATTTTGGTGACACCAACCGTTTCGGAAGGTCCTAATGCATCTGTAGCTCCAGCTATTTTTGGGCTATTGTTTGGTGTGTTAACTAAAGACAGTCCTTTAATCTGGTCAAATTTATCCTTAATTCTGTTTGTAATCGGTCTAGGTTTGCTTATTGGCTATTGTTGGTCAAAATATACAACAAACAAAAGCATGCGTTCCATCTAACCATTGAAATAGAAAAATAAGGTCTCTACATGTCTGCTGATACCCAACATTTTACCGGTACAGATCAATATATCGCGACTGATAGTCTTAAACTTGCTGTAAAAGCAGCCCGCGCTTTGCAAAAGCCTTTATTGGTTAAAGGTGAGCCGGGTACAGGTAAAACTTTACTTGCTGAGCAAGTGGCACAAAGCCTTGGTTTAAAACTCATTACTTGGCATATCAAGTCAACAACTAAGGCACAGCAAGGCTTATACGAATACGATGCTGTGTCTCGTTTGCGTGATAGTCAACTGGGTGATGATCGTGTTTACGATATTAAGAACTATATTAAGCCCGGTAAACTGTGGGAAGCTTTCACCAGTGAAGAGCGCTGTGTGCTTTTAATTGATGAAATTGATAAGGCAGATATTGAGTTTCCAAATGACTTGTTACATGAACTTGATAAGATGTCTTTTTATGTTTATGAAACAGGCGAAACGATTACTGCTACTCAACGTCCAATCGTAATTATTACTTCAAATAACGAAAAAGAATTACCAGATGCGTTTTTGCGTCGCTGCTTCTTCCACTATATTGAGTTTCCAGATGAAGCAACGATGCGTGAAATTATCTCGGTACATTTCCCAAATATCTCTGCGACTTTGGTAAATGAAGCTCTGCAAGTTTTCTTCAAACTCCGCGAAATTCCTAACTTGAAGAAACCCCCATCTACATCTGAACTGATCGATTGGTTGAGTCTGCTTATGGCAGATGATATGCCAGAAGATGTACTACGTAATCGAGATACATCAAAAGCTATTCCACCTTTGTATGGCGCACTCATTAAAAACGAACAAGATGTGCAACTGCTTGAACGTTTGGCTTTCATGTCGCGACGTTAAAGGAGAGAATAACCCATGTTTGTGCGGTTATTTTACACCTTACGAAAATATGGTGTTCCAGTCACGACCCGTGAATTGATTGACTTAAATCGTGCGGTGAGTGAAGGTTTAGTTTTTGCCGATCAAGAAGAGTTCTATCAACTTGCTAAAACAATTTTAGTTAAAGATGAACGCTTTTTTGATAAGTTCGATCGTGCCATGAAAGATTACTTTGATGGCATAGAAACCTTCGATATCGATGAATTACTCAAGCAAGTCCATAAACTACCAAAAGACTGGTTCGATTTAGAGCTTTTAGAAAAGCATTTAACACCAGAGCAAAGAGCTGAGCTTCAAAAAGCAGGTTCTTTAGAAGAACTGATGAAAATGCTAGAAGAGCGTTTACGTGAACAGCATAAAAAACACCAAGGTGGTAACCGTATGGTTGGCACAGGTGGAACTTCACCTTTTGGTGCTTTTGGTGACCATCCGGAAGGCGTCAGAATTGGTGGGCCGGGCCGTAAACGTTCGGCGGTTAAAGTTTGGGAACAGCGTAAATACCAAAATCTAGATGATGACCAAGTTCTTGGTACCCGCCAAATGCAAATTGCTTTACGGCGTTTACGCAAATTTGCCCGGCAAGGCGCTGCCGAAGAGCTAGACGTTGACGGAACTATTCGAGAAACAGCCAAGCAAGGTATTCTTGATGTTCAAATGGTGCCAGAGCGTCGTAATCGAATTAAAGTACTCATGTTATTTGATGTGGGCGGTTCAATGGATGCTCATATTGCTCAATGTGAAAAGTTGTTTAGCGCGGCTAAAACTGAATTTAAAACACTTGAATACTTTTATTTCCATAACTGTCTTTATGACTATGTTTGGAAAGATAACTATCGAAGAACAGCGACTCGCATGAACACATGGGACTTGTTTCATACCTATGGACGTGACTATCGTGTAATTGTAGTAGGTGATGCCAGTATGGCACCGTATGAGCTGAAATCGGTAGGTGGCTCGGTTGAGTATATGAATGATGAAGCAGGTGAAGTTTGGTTACGTCGTCTGCGTCAGCATTTTGATAAAACAGCATGGTTAAACCCTGAAACAGAAGGGTATTGGCATTACACCCAAACAATTGGTTGGATTAAAGAGATTTTTGAAAACCACATGTACCCAATGACTCTAAAAGGCATTGAAGATTTAACGCGTTACCTTTCTCGATAAACTTGATAACTTTAATAATTTAAAAAGAGGGATGATATGCAACATCAAATTAATGGTATTGCTTTACCAAATGAGCAAGGATTTTTTGGTGAGTATGGAGGGCAATTTATTCCTCCACATTTAAAAGAAGCAATGGATGAAATTAATGTTGCTTATGAAGAAATCCGCCATACACCAGAGTTTCAAAATGAATTATCAGATCTCTTTGCAAATTATGTAGGTCGTCCAAGTCCTTTATTTCATGCAAAACGCCTTTCAGAACAGTTAGGTGGTGCACAAATTTATTTAAAGCGTGAAGACTTAAACCATACGGGTGCTCATAAAATTAATCACTGCTTAGGCGAAGCTTTACTTGCTAAATATATGGGCAAAAAGAAAGTCATTGCTGAAACAGGTGCGGGTCAACATGGCGTTGCTTTGGCAACAGCGTGTGCTTTAGTGGGTATTCCGTGCGAAATTCACATGGGTCAAGTTGATATTGAAAAAGAACATCCAAATGTCGTCAAAATGAAAATTTTAGGTGCTCATTTGGTATCGGTCACTCGCGGTACAGCAACCTTAAAGGATGCTGTAGATAGTGCGTTTGAAGAATATTTAAAAGACCCTAAAAACTTTATTTATGCGATTGGTTCTGTGGTTGGGCCACATCCATTTCCGAAAATGGTTCGAGATTTCCAATCAATTATTGGCAATGAAATTAAAGATCAAACACACCAGCGCTTTGGAAAAAATCCAGATTATGTGGTGGCATGTATTGGTGGTGGTTCAAATGCGATTGGTGCCTTTACGGCATTTTTAAATGATCCAGATGTAAAACTTGTTGGAGTTGAACCCGCTGGACATGGGTTAGATACCAATATGCACTCAGCAACCCTAACATTAGGTAAACCAAGCCAAATTCATGGCATGGCGTGTTATGTACTTGAAAATGAAGCTGGTGAACCTTTACCTGTACATTCTATTGCTTCAGGATTGGACTATCCAGGTGTTGGTCCACAGCATAGTTTCTTAAAAGATTTAGGACGTGTGGAATATAGCACTGCAACTGATCAAGAATGTTTAAATGCTTTTATGACATTATCGCGTGTTGAGGGGATTGTTCCTGCGCTTGAAAGCTCACACGCTGTGGCTTGGGCAATTCGCGAAGCACCAAAGCTACCGAAAGAAACCATGATTGTGGTGAATCTGTCGGGTCGTGGAGATAAAGATTCTGACTATGTTGCAGAAAAGCTTAAGCTTTAAGACAACTAGAGTTAATAAGCGGTCAGTATTTAAAGGCCGCTTTTTTGTTTCAAAGACTATCTTTAGCGTTACTTATAAAGTTCATTATTTCTTAATTAAAACAAAGTATTCTGATTTTAACGTGTGATTGTCATAGATTGATATGTAAAACACTGCTTCACAAGGCAAAGCGTTGCGTTGCTTTGTCTCACTCAGTAGAATAGTCACTTTGCAAAATTTGCCTTTGGAGACGCCTAAGTGGAGCGACCGACGATTAGCCCTGAACATTTACAGGAAGCTGCTGAAAATTTATCAACAATTCGAGATTTTATTCGTTTTGGGGTATCAGCATTACGTCAACATGATGCACATTTAGGACAAGGCACTGAAGATTATTTTGCAGAAAGCTCTGCATTAGTTTTACAAACCTTATCTCTTGAATGGTCAGCAGACTCAGAGATTTTAGATGCTAAACTTTTACCAAGTGAAAAAGCAGAATTCTTAAGCTTGTTGGAGCGTCGTATTAATGAGCGTATTCCAACTTCTTATTTATTAAATTTAGCTTACTTCTTCAATAAGCCATTTTATGTGGATGAGCGTGTGCTTATTCCTCGTTCACCAATTGCAGAATTAATTGAGCAACGTTTTGCACCATATTGCTTAGATGAAAATGGTCAAATGCGTGAAGCACTTAACAACTTACCAGAAAATACCAAGCCTAAGACACCGCAACGTATTTTAGATATGTGTACAGGTTCTGGCTGTATTGCAGTAGCTTTAGCTTATGCTTATCCAGATGCAGAAGTAGATGCAACAGACATTTCTAAAGAAGCTTTAGAAGTAGCTTCGATTAATGTTGAACATCACAATAAGCAATATCAAGTTGCGTTACTTGAATCTGACTTGTTTGCCAAGATTCCAGCTGAAAATCAGTACGATTTAATCGTAAGTAACCCGCCGTACGTTGATGCCGAAGATATGGCTGACTTACCAGAAGAGTTTTTGCATGAGCCTGAACTTGCATTAGCAGCAGGACAAGATGGTTTAGATTTAGTTCGTAAAATGCTTGCTCAAGCAGCAGATTATTTAACAGAAGATGGTTTAATCGTAATTGAAGTCGGTAACTCTGAATGGGCTATGCGTCAGAACTTCAATACTGTTGAGTTTAACTGGCTTACTTTCCAAAAAGGTGGTTCAGGTATTTTTGCTTTAACTGCTGAGCAATGTCGTCGTTATAGAAAATTATTTGCAGAACAAGCTTAAGGAGTTGTACGTATGGCAGGGAACACTATTGGACAACTCTTTCGTGTAACCACATGCGGTGAATCGCATGGTGTTGGTTTAATGGCAATTGTTGATGGAGTGCCACCAGGTCTTGCATTGACTGAAGAAGATCTGCAAATAGATTTGGATCGCCGTAAGCCTGGTACATCGAAATTTGCTACCCAGCGTAAAGAACCTGATCAAGTTGAAATCATTTCAGGGGTATTTGAAGGTAAAACCACAGGTACACCAATTGGTTTACTCATTCGTAATACTGACCAAAAATCGAAAGATTACGGGAATATTGCGCAAACCTTTAGACCGGGTCACGCGGATTATACTTATACACAAAAGTATGGTTTCCGTGATTATCGTGGTGGTGGTCGTTCAAGTGCTCGTGAAACTGCTATGCGTGTTGCAGCTGGTGCTATTGCGAAGAAATATTTAGCAGAAAAATTTGGTGTCTTGATTCGTGGTCATGTCACTCAAATTGGTAACGAAGTTGCTGAAAAACTAGATTGGAATGAAGTTCCAAATAATCCGTTTTTCTGTGGCGATGTAGATGCTGTTCCTCGTTTTGAAGCATTGGTTACGTCTTTACGTGAACAAGGTACAAGCTGTGGTGCTAAGCTAGAAATCTTAGCCGAGAAAGTTCCTGTTGGTTGGGGCGAGCCTGTTTTTGACCGTTTAGATGCTGATATTGCACATGCCATGATGAGTATTAATGCGGTTAAAGGCGTTGAAATCGGTGATGGTTTTGCTGTAGCAGGTCAGTTTGGTCATGAAACACGTGATGAATTGACGAGTCATGGCTTCTTGGCAAATCATGCTGGTGGTATTTTGGGCGGTATCTCAAGTGGTCAAACCATTCGTGTGGCGATTGCACTAAAACCAACAGCAAGTATTACTACTCCAGGTAAAACGATTAACTTAAATCGTGAAGATACTGATGTATTAACTAAAGGCCGTCATGACCCGTGCGTAGGTGTTCGAGCAACTCCAATTGCTGAAGCAATGTTAGCAATTGTTTTAATGGACCATTTCTTACGAAATCGTGCTCAAAATGCAGATGTTGTTCCGCCATTTGCGCCAATTGAATCATAGATACTTGGTTGATGTAAAAAAGCCACATAACTCAAAGTATGTGGCTTTTTTATTGTTATTGAGCGCAATTTTTTTAATTAAAAGACCTATTAATAATTAAGTTAAATCTACAATTTGTTCTTGATTTACAGCAATTTGATACTGATTACGACCATTTGTTTTTGCTTGATATAGTGCATGGTCTGCGCGGCTAACAAAGGCAGAAATTGAATCATTTAAACGTGGAATTGTGGTTGCCACACCCACACTAATGGTTACATATGGTGAAACGCTACTACATGGATGAACAATGGCAATTTTTTTAATTGCGTTCATTAATCTTTCGACTTGAATTTGAGCTTGTTGTGCATTGGTCATAGGGAAGAGAAGTAAAAATTCTTCACCACCATAACGGGCAACTAAATCTCCACTACGAGCAGCAATTGAAGAAATTGCAGTCGCAATATCTTTTAAGCACTGATCGCCTTTAAGATGTCCTAAGGTATCGTTATAGGGTTTAAAGAAGTCGATATCCACCATCATAATAGTAAGTGGTGTTTCATGACTCAGCGCACGGCGCCATTCATTGTCTAGTGTTTCATCGAGATAACGTCGGTTAGCAAGTCCAGTTAAAGCATCTTGCTGTGAAAGTAAAGACAACTGCTGCGCTTGTTGCATGAGTTCAATACGGTTGAGTTCAATCATACAGTTTTGTAAATAGTTTTCTCGGTGCTGACGGTCTGTAGCATACGCAAGTGTCATTCCTAAGAAACTACTAAACGTATATGTGCGGTTCAAAAAGGTCCAATCTATGTCACCTTTCACATAAGTACTGACTAAAATACCAACCAAACCGCCGACCCATCCTGCAATGATTGCAGTATAAAAGCGCATACCTACCGCACCGTAGATAATCACAATCGCATACATCATTGCTGCATGAAAAAGTACATTATCTTGGCCATTTTCTAAAACGTTAATTAAAATAAAGGTGATAGCGACAGCGGAAGCAGAGCCAATTCCGACATAATAATCAAACCACTGATTTAATTTTTTAATAAACGATAAAATCCATGCAATTAAAACAATTATACCTACCCAAGAATAATAGCTTAACCAGGATAAAACTTGGTCGGTTGGTAAGACTTGGTATATACCAAAGCTTAAAAATAAATATAATATTAAAATAATAGGTGCTCTATAGCGAAACTCATAGGCCGCACCATTTTGATATTGAAAACGATAGATCGTTTCAAGTTGCTTTGGAAACCATACGAAATTTAATCCGCGTGTGGTTAATAAATCTATTTGTTCCTGTCCCAATATATTGGAACCTTGCAACTTCATAATTAATGCTCTCTATATTGGAAGTTGGCATAAAATGCGACTTGTTTTATTAAAGTTCCATCTAAAAATATTGGTTATATATTGTGTGGTTTATTCAAAATAATAATACAGATTTTTTAAAAAAGTAATGATTTTTATAGGTCCTTATTGTGATAAAAATCACGACATTTCAATGATTAGCGTCACAATTATCTAAAGATTCAAAACCTTTGAGAAAAAATTACTAATGGTCGATTAAAGATTGTATCTTTATCATTTTCGGATAGACTTATAGCCGTGAAGTACAGATGATTGCTGTCATATAAATAGGAAAATTAGCAATGACTGCTTTAAATCAATATGGAATGAGTTTAGAAATTACAGCGCATAATGAATGGTCTCAGCGGTTTTGGGATGATCTTTTACCGGTTAAGGAGCGGGTGAGTAAACATCCGTTTTTTACTGAAATGGCCAATGGGGGATTGAGCCTAGAAAGTTTCCGTTATGCTTTACTTAATTTCTATCCACTGGTTGCACATTTCCCGTCATATATGGCTGGTGCATTAGCTAAGGCGACTGCTTTTGCAGAACCAGGTGTAACAGAAACACGAGACTGGTTAATTCAAAATATTAAGGTCGAAGAGCGCCATTTACAGTGGTATCGTGATTGGGCTAAAGGTTTTGGATTAACTGTAGAACAGCTTGATAGCGTGCGCCCCCCAGCTGCAATGAATGCTGTGAATCACTTTTTATGGAATATGAGTCATCGCGGTAACTTGGCTGAATGTTTGGCTGCGACCAATTTGGCAATTGAATGGGCGACAGGTGATTGGTCTATTCAAGTTTATAAAGGTATCCACGCTTATACAGATCATCCTGAGGTCACTATTGATAAACGCTCTTTAGCATGGTTGCGTGCTCATGCTCATTATGATGATTTACATCCTTATGAAGCCATGGAGTTGATTAAGCGGTTGTCGAATGACCGACCTGATTGGCAGCAAAAAGCATTTCATGCTGCTGAAGAAGGGTTACGTTATTATGAACTAGCTTTAGATGATTGCTATAGGGTACAGCTTCAAGCCTCCGCTTAATTTCATTTAAAAGAGGGAGAATATTGTTAGATATTCTCCCTTTTATTTTATTCAAGCAATTTTAAGAGCTTTGCCCGATAAGGCGTTTCTTCAGGCAGAAGCTCAAGTAAGCGTTCAACGGCATCAACACGGTCAGGAACGCGGCTAACCACACGTAATAGTTGGTCTACATCATCAATTTGATAGATAACATGACTCAAGCGGGCATCAAAGCAATCTCTCCAAGCACACAAAAATGGGCTTTCTGATTTGGCTAAAAAACTACCTCTATACAGTGTCAAAGTGGTGGCAGTAAAACCTAAGTTTAGTGCTTGCTCAGCCATAAGAAAGTCACATTGAATTTCACAGTTAAGTCTATATGGTCGTGACTCGATCACATCGGGAATCAGGTTTCGAAGCTGTGAAAGCTCGGCTTTTAGTGTAGTGGTACTCACTGGCCGATCGCCATATAAGGCATAGTGAAGCTCTTCTAGGTTTATGCCTTCCGGGCATAAAGCAAGAAGACATAAAATTTCGATTTGGCGCTGCGTGAGTGTTAAGCCATGTTGATTGTATTGAACTTTAGGTGTGCCTAGCGCTTTAATATATAAAATGTTCTTTTGATGAAGTTGAATGGCTTGTTTTACAATATCTGCACAGCGCTCAACCGCTAAAATTCCAAGTGAGTTATGCTTTTGGTATTTAGTTGATAAGTTCATAATGCCATAAAACTGACCTGTGTTTGCATCGGTGATAGGCGCTGCATAACATACCCAATCTCTAACGCTGTTCATCTGGTTTTCATGTGAATAAACACAGCTTGCTGAATGTGTATTCAGGGCAAGACCAATTGCATTTTGACCAACTGCTTGAGTTGACCATTGTCCACCTTCAACAAAATGAACTTGTTCAGCAGATGAACGCATAGGTATACTACTCCATGTCCAGAGTAAAGTACCATGAGGGTCAGTCACCCCAATTGCCATATCTGCATCTTCAGCAATATGCATCAAATTTCTATGGCACTCTTGGATTGAACGACCAAATAAGGAATGTTGCCATTCCTGATCTAGATCAAATATAGGAGCCGCATCTAGATCGAGTGACGGCTTTTTTCCTAAACAAGGTGTTTCCGAGATTGTTTCCGGTCTAAAGAAAGACGGAAGGTTATCTGTAGAAGGCAATAATAATTGTTTTGACATATCCATATCGAAGTTCCTTTATCGTTGAAATGGCGTATCCGTGGCCGCTCAACAGGTTTAGCTTTCTTATTGTGACTATTTCCTCGTTATTTCATTTACCTTAAATAATTTTAAACAGTTTGACTATTATCCTATTGGGTAAGTTTTGTTATTTCGCCTCGTCCTATGACAAAACGTCCTCTCTTGAAAATGGCTTTGGTGCAGGTTCACCGAAATATTGCCGATCGGCAAAATAGCTAGAACGGACCATTGGTGCACTCCAGATATTTTTAAAGCCTAAACGCTTGCCATGCTGTGTGTATCTTTCAAATTCTTGTAAATTCACAAACCGGTGAATAGGGGCATGTGATTTAGAGGGCTGTAAATATTGTCCAATAGTCACTAAATCTACATCATGATCTTTTAAATCATTGAGTAGAGCAATAACCTCAGCTTCAATTTCCCCTAACCCTACCATTAGGCCACATTTAGTTTTGATATCTGGACAGTATTTTTTAAAACGTTTTAATAAATTTAATGAATGCTGATAGTCCGAACCGGGACGCATCGCTTTATATAAACGTGGCACTGTCTCAATATTATGATTAAACACATCGGGTGGTGATAAGCTTAATGTAGAGAGTGCTGTTTCTAGACGGCCACGAAAGTCTGGAACTAAAATTTCAATTAGCGTGTCTGGACAATGGTTTCTGATTTCTTCAATACACTTCACAAAATGTGCTGCGCCACCATCGTGTAGATCATCACGATCTACAGAGGTAATGACTACATATTTTAAGTTTAGATTAGCGACCGTCTCAGCTAGATGTTTAGGTTCATTTTCATCTAAAGGCATTGGACGACCATGTGCTACATCGCAGAAAGGACAACGTCTTGTACAAATATCACCCATAATCATAAAGGTTGCCGTACCACCACCAAAACATTCAGGTAGATTTGGACATGCGGCTTCTTCACAAACACTATGTAGCTTTTGTTGGCGTAATAAATTTTTGATACGTTGAATTTCTTCGAAATCAGTTATTTTTGCTCGAATCCATTCAGGTTTTTTAGGTAATTCTTCGGTAGGTAAAATTTTAATAGGAATACGAGAAACTTTATCTATTCCTTTCAATTTAATACCTGTTTCTATTTGCCTTTTTAAGTCCATATATAAAATTCCATTTTATATTAAATTAATTTTCAACTAGACTGTTTATAATAAAACCTTATTTATATAAACAAAAAATAAAGATTTTATTAATGCGTATAGTGCACAGCAAATATTATAAATTAATAAAGGTTGGTTAAAGGTTTGTTTTATAAACATATGAAATGAATTAAAATTTTTTAATTTTATTTTTGCTAGTTAAGTTTGTGAAAAATAAAAAATAATAGCTACAAAAATCATTTAAAACTTTTTAGTCTAATAGCATATTAAATTAAATTGAGCTTTATTATTTGTAGCGAAATATATAACTCTCGCTGAAACTTGGTTGATTTTTAATAATCAAGATAATAAAGGAAAAGGATATGCAATTAACGGAAGAGCAATTACTCGCAGCATATAAACGCATGCGTGATATTCGTGAATTTGAAGATCGACTTCATGAAGAAAATACCAATGGTGATATTCCAGGCTTTATTCACTTATATAGCGGAGAAGAAGCTGTAGCAGTCGGGATTTGCGAGAACTTAACCGACAAAGACTATATCACTTCAACACATCGTGGACATGGACACTGTATTGCAAAAGGCTGTGACATTCACGCCATGATGCTGGAAATTTTCGGTAAAGATGACGGGCTGTGCCGTGGAAAAGGTGGTTCTATGCATATTGCCGACTTAGATAAAGGTATGCTCGGTGCCAACGGGATTGTGGGTGGTGGACCTCCTTTAGCAATTGGTGCAGCTTTGACAGCAAAAACCTTAAAGACTGGTGGCGTCGGACTGTCTTTTACAGGTGACGGCGGCTCAAACCAAGGCCTTACTTTTGAAGCGATGAACATGGCTGTTGTTCTTAAACTTCCAGTAATTTTCGTTTTTGAAAATAACGGCTTTGGCGAAGGTACTGGTCATGATTACGCGGTAGGAAGCAAAGACATTGCTGGCCGTGCAGCAGGCTTTGGTTTACCGGCAGTTAAAGTTGACGGTACAGACTTCTTTGCTGTCTATGAAGCCGCTCAAACTGCCATTGAACGCGCGCGCCGTGGTGAAGGTCCAAGCGTGATTGAAACCATCACAAACCGTTTTTATGGCCACTTCGAAGGTGACCCTGGCTTGATACGTTCTAAAGAAGAAGTCGAGTTCATCAAAGAAAATAAAGATCCTTTGAAAATTTTCCGTGAGAAAGTCAAAGGCAAAATTGATGAAGCCAAACTAGACGAGATTGATGCAGCTTCAAAGGCAAATGTTGATGATGCTGTTGCAAAAGCTCGTGCTGCGGCATATCCGAAACCAGAACAACTCCTTACTGACGTCTATGTCTCTTACTAAAGGAATAGTAAAGATGCCAAATAAAAGTTTTCGTAATGCAATTAAAGAAGCCATTGAATCAGAAATGCGCCGTGATCCAACCGTATTTGTTGTTGGTGAAGATGTTCGCGGTGGGCACGGTGGTAAAAACACTGAAGAAAACCAGTTAGAAGGTTTCGGTGGTGTATTGGGCGTAACCAAAGGTTTATGGACAGAATTTGGTTCGGAACGTGTTATTGATACGCCAATTACCGAGTCTGCAATTATCGGTATGGCCGCTGGTGCTGCTGCAACAGGTTTACGTCCTGTTGCCGATTTAATGTTTATGGATTTCTACGGCGTGTGTCATGACATGCTCTATAACCAAGCCGCTAAATTCCGTTATATGTTCGGTGGAAAAGCAAAAGCACCCATGGTTGTACGTGGCATGATCGGCGCGGGTTTCTCTGCAGCAGCTCAGCATTCTCAGTCACCGTATAACGTATTTGCTGCGGTTCCGGGCTTAAAAGTTGTAGTTCCATCTAGCCCATATGATGTGAAAGGGCTGTTAATTCAGGCTATTCGTGATGATGACCCTGTAGTGTTCTGTGAACATAAAATGCTCTATGACATTAAAGGCGAAGTTCCAGATGATGCCTATACCATTCCTTTTGGTATAGCAAATTACACCCGTGAAGGGACAGATGTAACCATTATTGCTTTAGGCCTGATGGTACACCGTGCCAATGAGGTTGCAGACAAACTGGCAAAAGGTGGTATTTCGGTTGAAGTCGTAGATCCTCGAACAATTTCACCTCTAGATGAAGAAGGAATTTTAGAGTCTGTCGCATCGACTGGGCGTGTGGTTATTGTGGATGAATCAGCAGCACGCTGTGGCTTTGGTCATGATGTTGCTGCCCTGATCGCCCAAAAAGGTTTTCACTATTTGAAAGCACCTGTTGAACTCGTAACGCCACCACATACGCCTGTTCCATTCTCTCCAGTTTTAGAAAAAGAATGGATTCCAAGTATAGAGCGTATTGAGCAAGCTGTGCGAAAAACATTGGAGGCTTAGGATGAGCGAAATTAAAACGCTGGAGATCCCGAAATGGGGATTATCCATGGAAGAAGGCACGATCGCCCAATGGTTGATTAAAGAGGGGGATAGCTTTAATAAAGGCGATGAAATTTGTGAAATTGAAACCACAAAAATCGTCAATGTGTTAGAAGCGCCTTTTGCTGGAACGCTCCGTAAAATTTTAGCAAAAGATGGTGATACTTTACCTGTTGGTGGTCTTATTGCCGTATGTGCTGAAAGCCAAGTTTCTGATGCAGAAATTGAAAAGTTTATCGCATCACTAGGTGGTTCAGCAGCTCAAGCACCTTCGGAGCAAAATAAAGCGGAAACATCTGCACCTGTTGCTGAAAAAGCAGAACAACCACAGACTGTAGCAGCTAGTGCTTCAGCTCCTGCAAAGGTAGCGAAAGATGACTACGCTGTACCAGAGTCATTACAAGGTTATCAAACATCTAATGAGTTGTTTGCAACGCCGCATGCCTTGAAGCTTGCAGAAAAACACAATGTAAACTTGGCAAAAGTCACAGGTTCTGGTCGTGAAGGACGTATTAGTATTCAAGACATCCAGAAGGCTGTACAGGCTGCTGGTGGTCAATGGCCTGATGTTAAGCAGCAAACTCAAGCTAAAGTGGTTAAATCTACGGCCGATGATAGCCAAGTTTTAGCGACACCTGTAGCACGCCGTTTAGCAAAACAATGGGGCATTAACCTAAATGATTGCCGTGTTTCAGGTACTCGTGGCCGTGTCTGTAAAGAAGATGTTGAGGCAGTTTACTATCGTAATAACCCAACATCGGTAAATGAACAACCTGTGCAATGTGTAGCTCAACCACAATCGACCATTACTACTGTGGCGATGAATGGGATGCGGAAAGCAATTGCTTCACGGTTACAGGCTGCAAAACGTAACGCACCGCATTTCCGCTTAGTGGTCGATCTTAACGTAGAGGCTTTGCAAAAACTACGTAAGCAGATTAATGAGACTGTTCCACAAGTGAAACTTTCGATTAATGACATGCTAATTAAGGCAGCGGCGGCGGCACTGATTAAAGTACCTGAGGTGAATGTTCAATTTGATGAGGCGACTCAATCAATTTTACAGTTCTCTCAAGCGGATATTTCGGTGGCTGTAGCGATTCCAAACGGTTTAATTACACCCATTGTAAAAGCAGCAAATCAGAAGTCTTTAGCACAGATTTCCGATGACATGCGTGATTTGGCAACGCGTGCCAAGACTGGCAAGTTACAACCTGACGAGTTTCAGGGTGGCAGCTTTAGCATTTCAAATTTAGGAATGTTAGGCATTAAACAGTTCGATGCCATTATCAACCCACCGCAAGGTGCAATTATGGCATTAGGTGCTTCTGAATCACGTGCTGTTGTTGAAAATGGCAATGTAGTGGTTCGTGAGATTGTCACAGCGACATTGTCATGCGATCACCGAGTCATTGATGGCGCAGTTGGGGCGAAATTCTTGGCCAGCTTTAAGCAGTTTGTTGAAAACCCTGCTTTAATTTTGGTGTAGGAGAACCCCCATGTCAGAAGCTCAATTTGATTTAATTGTGATTGGCGCGGGACCGGGTGGGTATGTGGCTGCAATTCGTGCAGCCCAGCTCGGGTTAAAAACCGCAATTGTAGAAGAGCAACATTTAGGCGGAATTTGTCTAAATTGGGGCTGTATTCCAACCAAAGCTTTGCTTGCAGGGGCAGAGCTCGCAACCCAGTTTAAACATGCCGGACAGTTTGGTTTTCAGGTATCCCAACTCGATTTTGATATTCAAAAGCTTGTGCAACATAGCCGACAAGTGTCAGCTCAATTAGTACAAGGCATCGATTACTTGCTTAAAAAGAATCAGGTGACCGTGTTTAATGGTCGTGCTCAGCTTACGGCAAAAGAAAAACTTGAAGTGACAGATGCTCAAGGTAATAGTCAGGATTTGAGTGCACCACATATCATTTTGGCAACCGGAGCTAAAGCTCGACATGTTCCTCAGCTTCCTGTCGATGGAACATATGTCTGGAGCTATAAAGAAGCGCTTGTTCCAGAGCAGTTACCGAAAAGTTTGCTGGTTGTAGGTTCAGGTGCAATTGGTAGTGAGTTTGCTAGCCTTTATCAAGATTTAGGATGTCAGGTCACCCTTATTGATTTAGCCAAGCAGATTTTACCAACCGAAGATGCAGAAGTTGCCCAATTTGTCAGAAAACAATTTGAACAAAAAGGAATGAAAGTCTTAACCGATGCTGTCGTTCAAAGTATTCAAATTGAAAATGGTCAAGTTCACTGTGTGGTTGAAACGGCAAATGATGTTCAAACGCTTGTTTTTGAGCGTGTACTTTCGGCAATTGGTGTACAGCCGAATACCACGGGGCTAGGACTAGAACGTTTAGGTGTAGAACTCAATCCACAAGGTTTTGTGGCAATTGATGACTATTGTAAAACCAACGTAGCAGGGCTTTATGCGATTGGTGATGTGGCTGGTGCACCGTGTCTTGCCCATAAAGCAAGTCATGAAGCCATGATATGTGTCGAGAAAATTGCTGGTGTAGCAAACGTCCATTCACTCGATCGTAGCCAGATTCCGGGTTGTATTTTTACTCATCCACAAGTAGCGAGCATTGGTTTAACAGAAAATGTAGCAAAAGCTCAGAACTTACCTGTACGAATCGGCAAATTTTCTTTAACTGCAAATGGCAAAGCTTTGGCAATTGGAGATGCGTCAGGTTTCGTTAAAACGGTGGTACATGCAGAGACGGGTGAATTACTTGGTGCACATATGGTCGGCCATGAAGTGACCGAACATATCCAAGGATTTGCGATTGCCAAATACCTAGAAGCAACTGATGAAAGTTTAGCTCAAGTGATTTTCCCGCATCCAACATTATCAGAAGCCATGCATGAATCCATTTTGGCTTCAATGCAACGAGCAATTCATATGTAGAAATTCTATATTTACAGGAGTTGAACATGGTTAAGGGATTAAAAAATAAAGTCGCTTTAGTAACTGGGGCAGCTCAAGGCATTGGCCGTGGGATTGCCCTGCGCTTGGCGCAAGAAGGGGCACATATTGCATTAGTGGATATGAAACAAGATCGACTAAACGATGTGCAGCAGGAAATTCAGGCTTTAGATGTAAATGCGAGCACATTTATTGCTGATGTAAGTGACCGCGAGCAAGTGTATGCCGCTATAAATCATGCTGAGCAGACTCTTGGTGGGTTTGATGTCATGATTAATAACGCTGGAATTGCACAAGTCCAAGCGATTGCTGATGTCACACCTGACGAATTTCAAAAAATTGTTGATATTAATATTGGTGGAGTGCTGTGGGGCATACAGGCTGCTGCTACAAAATTTAAGCAGCGGCAACATAAAGGTAAAATCATTAATGCTTGCTCAATTGCAGGCCACGACGGGTTTGCTTTACTCGGTATTTACTCGGCAACTAAATTTGCGGTACGAGCACTTACCCAAGCCGCGGCAAAAGAATATGCCAGTCACGGTATTACGGTAAATGGATATTGCCCCGGAATTGTCGGAACTGACATGTGGGTTGAAATTGATAAACGTTTTGCTGAAATTACCGGTGCCGCTATAGGTGAAACTTATAAAAAATATGTGGAAGGTATTGCTTTAGGTAGAGCCCAAACACCAGACGATGTAGCCGCATTAGTTGCTTTTCTGGCAAGTGAAGATTCGGACTATATTACGGGTCAATCCATTTTAACGGACGGCGGAATTGTCTATCGCTAAAACAACATCCTGATTTGAGGGAGATAATAATGAAAGCAGCGCGTTTTTATGACAGAGGCGATATTCGTATTGAAGATATCCCTGAACCAGAAGTCACTCCCGGCACTGTAGGTATAAAGGTGGCTTGGTGTGGAATTTGTGGTACAGATTTGCATGAGTTTATGGAAGGACCGATTTTTATTCCACCGTGTGGACATCCGCATCCTATTTCAGGCGAATCTGCACCGATTACGATGGGACATGAGTTTTCAGGTGTGGTTTATGCCGTAGGTGAAGATGTTGATGATATTGAAATTGGCCAGCATGTAGTCGTAGAGCCTTATATTGTGGCCGATGATGTGCCGACTGGACCGGGTGACAATTATCATCTTTCCAAAAATATGAACTTTATTGGTTTAGGTGGCCGTGGCGGTGGTTTGTCGGAGAAAATTGCGGTTAAACGCCGTTGGGTACACCCAATTTCCAATAAAATTCCGCTAGATCAGGCAGCCTTAATTGAACCGTTATCGGTTGGTCATCATGCTTTCGTACGTAGTGGTGCAAAGGCTGGTGATATTGCACTGGTTGGCGGAGCTGGCCCAATTGGTTTATTACTTTCGGCAATTTTAAAAGCGAAAGGGCTTAAGGTTATCATTACTGAGCTAAGTGCAAAACGTAAAGAAAAAGCCAAAGAGTCGGGAGTCGCAGATTATATTTTAGACCCATCAGAAGTTGATGTTGTTTCTGAGGTCATGAAAATCACTAATGGCGATGGTGTCGATGTCGCGTTTGAATGTAGTAGCGTTAACAAGGTATTAGATACTTTGGTTGCGGCAGTGAAACCAACATGCGTTATTGTTATTGTTTCGATTTGGAGCCATCCAGCATCAATTAATGTGCACAGTGTAGTAATGAAAGAGCTTGATGTAAGAGGCACAATTGCCTATGTAAATGACCATCAAGAAACCATTAAACTGGTCGAAGAAGGTAAAATAAATCTGGAACCTTTTATTACGCAGCGCATCCAACTTGATGATTTGATTTCACAGGGTTTTGAAACCTTAATTCATAACAATGAGTCGGCAGTTAAGATTATTGTACATCCATAAATAAGTACTTAAGCCTATAAAAAAGAGCGATGATTCGCTCTTTTTTATTAAAGTAAATTGTTGTTCTTGGCTTCAATAATAGGAGGTAATGGCTGTCCTAAAGAGCTTAGAGACTCTCGCTCAATTAAGCGAACAATTGAATCAAGCGGTAAATCATTTTCTTGCAAACCGAAAGGTTCTTCAATTTGAGCACTTAAAGCATCTAGCCCTAAAAACATATAAGCGATTAAGCCAACAATAAGCGGTGTCCAAATACCTAAAGCTGCTTCAAGGCTAAACGGTAAAATAAAACAAAAACAGTAAACAGCACGATGTAAAAGTACTGAATATGAGTAGGGTAAAGGTGTACCGGCAATACGGTCACAACCCGCTTGAATATTGCCTAGCTCAACAATATGACGCGTCAGAGTGCTATAGATAATGTCACTAATTTCGCCGTCTTTTAGAGATTTGACTAAATCTTTTTGAATATTTTCGAGTACAAATTGTGGTGCATTAATATGCTCATTTAAATAATCGAGTGAAGAGTTATTTAAATACGCATGTTCAAGAAATTTGGTTGGTTCGGCGGTTTGTTGACGTAAGCGATCACGCAATAAATTGCTAAAAATTAAGACCTGATGAATTAAATGTTCACGTTGTTCATTGGATAAAACATGGCTGTCTCTAACAATGTGTCTGGCATTGGCAATTAATGCGCCCCAAAGTTTGCGACCTTCCCACCATCGATCATAACAGGCATTATTTCGAAAACCCGTACAAATGGAAAGAATCACGCCAAAGATAGTAAATCCGATCGCGGGTACGGTAGGAATTTGAATCCAATGATAATAAGAGAGCCAGACCACACATGCTGAAATAAGTACAACAAAACTTAGTGCTGGTAAAACCTTGGGTAGAACAGTTCCTTTCCATGCAAATAAGAGTTTAAAAACGCTGCTTTTATCGCGAACAATCATAGAAAGCCTTTGAACTAACGGACCTAACCAACTGCAATATGATACGCCTTAGATGAGCTAAATACCTAGCTAAAGCTTGTGCTTTTGTCTGTATCGCCAAAGAGTAGTGCGGCTAATTCCAAAAATATTCGCGACCATATTCAGGTTATGGTTATATTTTTCTAAAGCTGCTTGCACATTTTCCGGGCTCAGCTCTGTATTTGTCTCGGGTAATTTAACGTAATCCTCAGCATTTAAGAGCTCGTTCGGTAAGTCTTTGACTTCAATTTCAACCTTACCATTTGCCATGGTTAACGCATAAAGCAGAGTGTTTTTTAGTTCACGAACATTTCCCGGCCAGTCATAGTTCAATAAAACCTGCATGGCTTTTTGATTAATATGGCGAGGCATCGATTCGAGTTGGGCTGAGCTTTCTTTTAAAATTTGATCGACAATAAGAGGAATATCGACTTTTCGTTCTCTAAGTGGGGGTATAAAAATTGGAATCACACGCAAACGGTAGAGTAGATCATGGCGGAAACGCCCAGCCTTAGCTTCTTCGCGTAAAGCTTTGTGTGTTGCGGTAATAATTCGGACATTGGCCTGAATCGGTTTTTCACCACCAACTGGCGTAAATTCCCCTGTTTCTAATACGCGTAATAATTTAGCTTGCAGCTCTAAAGGAATCTCGGCAATTTCATCTAGAAACAACGTTCCGCCAGCAGCACGTTCAAACACGCCTTTATGGTCACGAATTGCTCCTGTAAAAGCACCTTTCACATGCCCAAATAGTTCACTTTCTAAAATATTGGCATTGAGAGCAGCACAGTTAATTGCTACAAAAATCTTATTTTTACGTTGGCTATAATCATGAATTGCTTTTGCCACAAGCTCTTTACCACTACCAGATTCACCGCGGACAAGCACTGGAAATTCAGTAATTGCCACTCTTTGAATAATTGAAAACATACGGGTCATTTCTGGCGAGCAGCTATTAAAAACCTTGGACAAGTCTTGCAACTGTTCTGTTAGCTCTACTTGATTAGCAATATCATTCTCTATGTTAATAGGCTGTAAAATATGTAGCTTTCCGATAATGCGATGCTCGGCAATATAAATATCATGTTCTTGATAGATAAATCGCTGTCTCATTTTAGGAGTATTGATCTCAAGATATTGATTGTGATGGTCTTGAGTAAGCGCTGCCATACTCTCTACAGAAATATCGTCTGTATTAAATTTATAGTGAATTGCTTGAGTCGTTGTGTCTGCTAAAAACAGGCTCGCATTTGGGAAGAGAGCCTTAAGCTGCTCAAATAAAATATAAAAATTCTGTTCTGACTCAAAATTTAGCTTTGCCATTTTATATGTTTCACAATCGTTTCATTGAAACATACTTGAGTTTCATAGGAACATCAAGCTGAGTTCATTTTCTAAGTTTAGTTTTACTTATTATTTTAAACTTTTGATTTTTATATTTATTATTTAATTTTAAATAATTGGCATCTTATTTGCAAAATATAGGAAAGAAATAAATTATTAGGGTATAAATCATGTTCTTTAAGCAGTTTTTTGAAAAAGAAAGTTCGACTTATACATATATGCTTGGATGTGAAGAAACACGAGAGGCTGTTTTAATTGATCCAGTCGCATCAGATATTGAGATTTATGCAAAAGAATTAGAGCAGCATCAATTTACGCTCATCTATACCTTAGACACTCATGTTCATGCAGACCATATTACCGCTGCAAATTTACTTCGTGAACGTTTCCATTGCAAATCGGTTTTACACCGAAACTCAGAAGTAAGTTGCGGAGATATTTTAATTACTGATGGTTGCATGCTTAAAGTTAGCAACCTCAGTATTGAAGCGCGTTACACACCAGGTCATACCAATGCTTGTACGAGTTACCTAGTTGGAAACATGATTTTCACTGGTGATGCATTATTAATTGACGGCTGTGGTCGAACTGACTTCCAGCAAGGTAATGCAGGTACACTTTATGACAGTATTCATAAACAACTTTTTAGCTTGCCTGACGAGACTATTGTGTATCCGGGACACGATTATAAAGGTCGTCTGTCTTCAACAATTGGTTATGAACGCTTAAATAATTCACGTCTAGGTCAGAATCGCTCGCGTGAAGATTTTATTGAATTAATGAATAACTTAAATCTGCCATATCCAAAACAAATCGATAAAGCACTTCCTGCTAATCAGGCTTGCGGCTCAATTTCACAATCATAAGAAGGTGGCAATATGGAACTTAAACGAGTTAATCAAGATTTTTATGTTGCTGGCCAGATTACAGTCGACGATATTGCAAAAATTGCAGATCAAGGAATAAAAACTCTGATATGTAACCGTCCAGATGGAGAAGGTGCAGATCAACCCAATGTAATTGAAATTGAAGAAGCAGCTCAGCGACATAGTCTAAAGGTAATTTATCAACCTGTTACCAGTGGCAAAATTACCGATCAACAAGTTACCGAGTTTAAGCAGCTTTATCAGAATGCCCAAAAGCCCGTTTTAGCATATTGTCGCTCTGGTATGCGTGCAATCAGTTTGTGGGCTTTGGCTGAAGTTGCTCCACAAGATGCAGCACTGCTAGTTGAAACGGGTAACAAACTTGGTTTTAACTTAAAAGGCTTAGTGCCACGTATTTTAAAACATGATTATGAACCAGCGACAATTCCTTGTTATAGCGTTGTGATTGTGGGCGCTGGAGCAGCAGGAATTTCTGTAGCATCGAGCTTACTGTCTCGCGAACCTCATTTAGATATTGTCATTATTGATCCGGCAGACACCCATTATTATCAACCGGGTTGGACCATGGTCGGTGGCGGTATTTTTAAGCCACAAGTAACTGCACGCTCAATGGCAAGTGTGATTCCTTCAAAAGTGAAATGGATGAAAGCTGCGGTTGCCGGATTCGACCCTGAACATAATCAAGTCATTTTGGAAGGATGCCAGCCCATCCAATATAAAGCATTGGTTGTCTGTCCCGGTTTAAAACTGAATTGGCATGGCATTGAAGGTTTAGTCGAAACCTTAGGTAAAAATGGGGTGACGTCTAACTATCGTTATGATTTAGCACCGTATACATGGGAACTTGTGCAACAGCTAAACGGTGGAAAGGCAATTTTTACCCAGCCACCTATGCCGATTAAGTGTGCAGGTGCTCCTCAAAAAGCGATGTACCTTTCAGCGGATTACTGGTTAAAGCAAGGCAAACTTAAAGATATCTCTATCCATTTTTATAACACTGGTGCTGTTTTATTTGGTGTGAAGGAATATGTGCCTGCACTCATGCAATACGTCGAAAAATATGGCTCTGAACTTCACTTTAATCATCAACTGGTCAAAGTAGATGGGCCTGCAAAAAAAGCATGGTTTAAGGTCGTGAATGATGAAAATGCAGCATTAATCGAAACTAATTTCGATATGTTGCATGTTGTTCCACCGCAACAAGCACCTGATTTTATTCGTGCAAGTATTCTTACTGATGAAGCAGGCTGGGTGAGTGTGAATCCTCAAACCTTACAACACACACAGCATGCCAATATTTTTGCTTTAGGTGATGTGATGAATGCACCTAATGCCAAAACTGCTGCTGCGGCGCGAGCCCAAGCCCCAATCGTTGCTGTAAATGTGATAGCGCAGCTCAAGGGGGAGCCGGACTTCTGTGAATACAACGGCTATGGCTCATGTCCACTCACCGTGGAGCGTGGAAAAATCGTTCTAGCTGAGTTTGGTTATGGCGGCAAATTGCTTCCTAGTTTCCCAAAATGGGTGATTGATGGGCAAAAGCCATCTCGTTTGGCATGGTTACTTAAAGAGCAGATTTTACCGCCAATTTATTGGCAAGGCATGCTCAAAGGCCGCGAGTGGATGGTCAAACCTGAGCGAGGATAAACAAAGCAACGCTTTATCTTGAGAAGCGACTAAAGCTTCGCAAGAAGACGAGAACTATGCTCGAGTTAAGAGGGTGAATCAAAGCAACGCTTTGTTCTGAGAAGCGACTGAAGCTTCGCAGGAAGACGAGCTCTATTCACTCACTAACCAGCAGTCTACTGCAAATGATGTATATGCAATTTTAGGCTTTTGATATGTTATTACTTGTCGTTGAAGGCATCGTGATTGGCTTTTTACTTGGTCTTACTGGCGCAGGTGGCGGTATTCTTGCTGTACCCGCGCTTATGACAAGTCAAGGCTGGACAGTGGCTCAAGCAGCGCCGATTGGATTGCTTGCTGTTGCGCTATCTACACTCATTGGAACTATTGAAGGCTTATTTAAAAAGATAGTTCGTTATCGCGCTGCTATTTGGATTGCCTTAATTGGTGCACCTATGGCACATATCGGCATTTTAATTGCCAACGCGATTTCACCTGTCTGGCTCATGTTAATGTTTAGCTTAGTCATGTTTACAGTGGGTTATCGACTTATTAGTAACCGAGTATCAGATTTTCATAACCCGCCGTGTCAGGTCAACCCAAGTACTGGACGCTTTATCTGGAATTTTAAAACTGGTGGCGTGCTTGCCAGTATCGGGATTATTGCGGGGCTTTTAACTGGCATGCTAGGGGTTGGTGGCGGCTTTGTAATTGTACCAGCGCTTAGAAAAGTCACAAATTTGGATATGCATAGTATTGTTGCAACCTCACTTATGATTATTTTCCTTATTAGTGGCATAAGTATTGTGATGCATATTGCAGAGGGTTTTCACTATCCAGTAGCAATCACTAGTGCGTTCGCACTCGCATGTGCATTTGGTATGTTATTAGGGCGCCAAGCTATTCGTTTTATTCCAGCGTCAATTGTACAAAAAGTCTTTGCTTTAATGGTTTTTGCTGTCGCAATTTATATGGTTATTAAGATTGTTAATCTAACAAATATCTAAGATATATAGTATTTTAACTATCCTTATGAATACTAAATTTCCAGAGATAAGATGTTTAAATTGTCTTTGGAAATTTCATTTAAAGCATTTAAAATTTTGAGAAAGCGATATGAAGCGAGTTAACGTGGCAATTTGCGGTTTTGGACGGATTGGACAACAAATTGCAGAGCTCCTTTTAAATCGATCGACGTACTATAAACAAAAATATCAAATTGATGCCCGTTTAGTGGGTGTCTGCAACTCATCATCAGGCTTAATTGATCAAGAGGGTTTTCAGACTTCAAAGTGGCTAGATAAAACACGATTTCAGGAAGGTCTAACAGAGCAAAAGTTTTTAGAACAGGTTCAAGCAGATGTCATTATTGAGACCGGACCCAGTGATTATGTGACAGGTGGGAAAGGCTTATTTTATTTAAATTATGCTTTAACACACAACATGAATGCGATTGCGGTATCTAAAGGTGCTTTAGTCGTAGATGGTAAAAAATTAGTTAACTTGGCACATCAGCACAATAAAAAACTATTTTTTAGCGGTGCGACAGCTGCTGCCTTACCAACTGTTGATTTGTTTGAATATAACTTAGCAGGCTGTCAAATTTTAGAAATAGAAGGTGTGTTTACAGGCACCACGAATTTTATTTTAAATGATATGTTGCAACACGGATGCGCATTTGCAGAATCTCTTGAAAAAGCTCAAACAAAAGGTATTGCGGAACCTGACAGTTCATTCGATGTAGATGGATGGGATACCGCGGCTAAAATTACCATATTAGCCAACACTGTTTTGGGGGCTGATATAAAAATTCAAGATATTCCAAGACAAGGAATCGGTCATGTCACACCCGATCATATTCGTGACTGGAAAAAAGAAAATGTAATTCCTCGTCTGGTCGGTTTTATTCATGTTAAAAATCAGCAAATTGAAACAGGTGTTGAATTAAGGTTAGTCCGAGCAAATCATGCGTTTGCTCATCTGCAAGGTTCTCAAAAATGCATTCGGGTGTTAACACAAGAAATGGGTGAATTTGTGGTCAGTGGAGGGGCATCTGCGCCTTTAGCCACAGCAGCCGCAGCTTTAAAAGATTTTGAGCTGATGTTAAAAACGGGCTACTAAAATTAATTATGATTTATAAAAAAGCAGGCTTTAAGCCTGCTTTTCACAATTTTTTTGGGTGTTAAATAACTTCTTTCCAATTTCAAACTTACTAAACATTAAGTAATTACCAAGTAAGATTAGCAAAATTCCAAATACAGCATTTAAAGTCCACTCATATCCTTCAAAGAAAGTAGAAACTGTTAAAGCAACTAAAGGAAAGAGCAACGTGCTATAGGCTGCTTTGGCTGCGCCAATTCGTCCAACTAAAGAAAAATAAGCAGAGAACCCAATAACTGTGCCAAATACAGCTAAGTATAGTACCGAGCTTAAAAATGGGAAATTCATCGGCGGCATTAAATCTTGTCCAGTAAATAAAGCTAGACTTAGCATCACCAATGCCCCATAAGTCATGGCATAACAATTTGTTGAAAAAATATTTAGGCCACGTTTTTGGTGTCTAACACTAATCATATTCCCTAAAGAAAAACCGTAAGTGCCTATTGCACATAGCCCAATACCCATTAATAACTGTGCATTAAACTGACTATTAATCAGGTCATGCCAAAACAGTAAAACAATACCACTTAGACCCAAAAGTGCAGCTGGCGCAAAGTTTGGAGAAGGTTTCTGCTTAAAAAAGATAAGTGCATTAATGGCATTAAAGAAAACGGCCATTGAAAAAATGACGGACTCTAAACCGCTATTTACATATTTAACAGCGGTATAAAAACAAATAAAGTTTAGGCCAAAAACACAAAGACCCTGCAGCATACAGAACAAATGATCTTTTAAAGCAATTCGCTGTAATTTTCCTGAAAATAGTAAAACAACCCAAAGTAATAAGGCTGAAATGGCAAAACGCCATAAAATTGCAACGACGGGTGTTGCATAATAGCTCTGAACGGCAATTCCAATCCATGTTGTTCCCCAAATCAACACCACCGCAACATAGAGTAAAATATTCATAACTTCATCCTCGATTACCAAGCTTAAGTATCTAGGAATGCTTCATTTTTCACGTATATATTCTTGTGTAGTACATGCAAGATCTTGCGTTTTTTATATGTCTGAACTAGCTGAATTTTACTGAATATGGTTAACTTAAGCTCAATGATATTCGTTTTAATTTTGCATGGCCTATCAAACTTTAGAACAGCTACAGCAATCTAAAGCCAAGCTTCACGAAACTGTGGTGCTTGATGAAAATATGCAACTTGCATTTTGGTCTAATCAGCAAGATCGTGTAAGTGTCTGTAGCGACCACCATACTTTGAGTCTCTATATCCAAGATGGTTATGAAAGTTATCAAAAAACACCTGCAGGCTGGAAAAATGGTGGCGGGCCAGGGCGTTTTTGTTTGTTGCCTGAGCATCAAGAGTCGACTTGGGATATACGAGGTGGGCTTAAATTTGTTCACTTGTATTATACAGACCAACATTTACGTGATGTTGCCGAAAAAATATGGGACAAAGAACCTAATCAAATTGAGTTAAACGAAGTTGTCTTTAATGACGATGAACGGATTCGAGCACTTTATCAGTTCTTCTTGCTAGATTGCGATTGGCAAGATTCTTCAAATCATTTGCAAATGAGTACAACAGCAAGTTTATTGCTAAATCATTTAATTAGAAGATACAGCAGTGTTCAATGGCAACAGCCTATTATTAAAGGTGGGTTGGCACCTCATAAGCTCAAATATATTCAGGAATGGATTGAAGATCATCTAGATCAGGCTCTCACTTTGTCTGATTTGGCAAATGTTGTGAATTTAAGCGAATACCATTTTGCTCATATGTTTAAACAGTCCATGAATATGGCGCCTCACCAGTATGTCATGCAAAGACGTTTAACTAAGGCAAAAGGACTCATTCAGTCATCTCAGCTTTCTTTACAAGACATTGCCCTAGTATGTGGTTTTAGTTCAGCAAGTCATTTAAGCCATCGTTTTAAACAGTTTTATGGCATGAGTCCTTCACAATTACGTTAAAGAACTCATGACTAATTTCTATAAAAGATAAACCCCTAAACCAATCAGTGCCGAAGCAAAAATGACATACAGCACATTAATGTTAAATCGGAATAAAGCAATAAATGCAGCAAGAGTAATGAGGGCTGCAACAATGTCAAAATGCCCTGTAAAGCCTTGTGGCCATAACACATGATAACTAAAAAATAGTGCTAAATTTAAAATGACGCCGACCACAGCCGCGGTAATTGCAGTGAGTGGTGCAGTAAATTTAATTTCGTTATGTGTAGACTCAATAATCGGCGCACCCGCAAAAATAAAGACAAATGAAAATAGAAAGGTAAACCAAGTCACAATAACTGCACCGAGTGCTCCAGCAAAAAATAGATGCTCAGAACCAAGTAGTGAATGATTAACACCTCCTAAAAAACCAACAAAGGCAACGACCATAATCAGTGGACCAGGAGTAGTTTCACCAAGTGCCAAACCATCAATCATTTGTGTAGGTGAAAGCCATCCAAAATGATTGACAGCGCCTTGATAGACATAAGGTAAAACTGCGTAAGCGCCCCCAAACGTAAGCAGCGCAGCTTTAGTGAAGAACCATGCCATTTGGGTATAAGAGTGATGCCATCCGAAATATACGCCTAAAGCTAAAATGGGTAATAACCATAAAATGATTGCTATAAAAATAAGTCTGGCTAACCGTGACCAGTGGAATTTAGCGTGTTCTGGTGTCGGAGTCTCATCATCAATAAATGCTGGGCCATAATCTTTTTGACTAGCTTTATGACCAGCAGTTGAGGAAAGTAGCTCAGGGTACTTTTTACTAACTAAATAACCTGCAATACCAGCGGTTAAAACGATAAGCGGGAAAGGAAGCTTTAAGACAAAGATGGCAAAGAACGCCGCAATTGCGACGACCCATAAAAACTTATTTTTAAGCGAACGACTACCTATACGGTATGTCGCATGGAAAACAATTGCGGTGACGGCAGGCTTTATCCCGTAAAAAATACCCGCAATAACAGGAACATCTCCAAATTTTATATAAACCCAAGACAGCCCAATTAAAATAAATAAAGAGGGTAATACAAATAAAATACCGGCAACCAAACCTCCCGCAGTTCTGTGCATAAGCCAACCAATGTAAGTTGCTAATTGCTGCGCTTCAGGTCCAGGTAACAACATGCAATAGTTCAGTGCATGTAAAAATCTTTTTTCTGATATCCAGCGCTTTTGTTCAACCAATTCCTGATGCATCACAGCGATTTGTCCAGCAGGCCCCCCAAAGCTAATAAAACCAAGCTTGAGCCAAAATAAGAAGGATTGCCAGAAGGTGACTTGTTCCACTGAATCATCAGGGGTATTTAATTGTTTTTGTTGCATATTATCCCCTAAAAAATAATAGTAATTTTTACGTTTATGGCACAACGGAGTATGTTTTATAGCATAACAAACACAAATGTATTTTTTATGATAACCATTTAACTTTTATAGATAGCTATTAATTAATTTATTGATATTCATTGAAATTATTTTTTTAACTAAAGTTATCGCTTTAAATTATTTCCAAAGCTGAAACATTTTAAACATTATTTGCTCAAGTTGTTATAACAGGTTGTAAGCCGTGAGCCAGCTACCCCCAGATGCTAAAAATCATAAGCCTCTTTACGATCAGTTAAGGGAACTCATCCTTAACAAAATTGTAAATGGCGAATACGCCGTACTGAGTCAAATTCCATCTGAAAACGAGTTTGCTGAACAGTTCGGTGTAAGCCGAATCACAGTTCGCCAAGCACTCAACCAATTACAGTTGGAAGGCTATATTTTTAAGGTGCCAGGTAAAGGGACCTTTGTAAGCAAGCCAAAAACGTTCCAGAACATTTCAAGTTTGCAAGGTTTTGCAGAAGCAATGTCATCTGCTGGTCACGAAATTTTAAACCGTGTCATCTCGGCCGAGCTTAGGCAGGTCCCGATGCATGTAGTACCGAAATTAAAGTTACCTGTTAAAGCCAATGTGTATGAAATTCAGCGTGTTCGTTTACTCAACCGTCAGCCAGTATCGTATGAGTTGACTTATTTGCCAGAACATATTGGTTTGAAACTTAAAGAAAAAGCGATTGATTTACGCACAACCGATATTTTCAAAGCATTAGAACAAGAATGTGACATTCCTTTAGGGCATGCAGATTTAAGTATTGATGCCACTGTAGCGGATGAGGAATTAGCGGCCTTGTTGCAAGTCGAAATCGGAACTCCGGTATTACGGGTCGAACGTTTGACTCACGATGCAAATGGTCAACCGATTGACTATGAATATCTCTATTTCTCAGGCGATACCTTCCAGTACCGTTTACGTATTCATCGTTAATAACTCAAATAAAAATAAGGATTTTACAATGGAAACTAAATATCTTGAGTTTGATATTGTAGTGATTGGTGGTGGAACTGCAGGGCCAATGGCTGCGATTAAAGCAAAACAAGAAAACCCCAATTTAAAAGTCTTGCTCATTGAAAAAGCGAATGTAAAACGCAGTGGGGCAATTTCAATGGGAATGGATGGGCTGAATAATGCTGTTATTCCGGGATATGCGACACCTGAGCAATACACCAAAGAAATTACCATTGCCAATGATGGGGTAGTTAACCAAAGCACTGTATATGCATATGCGAAGCATAGTTTCACAACCATTCAACAGCTCGATCAATGGGGCATTAAGTTTGAAAAAGATGAGACAGGTGAATTTGCAGTAAAAAAAGTACATCACATGGGGGCATATGTTTTACCAATGCCCGAAGGACATGATGTTAAAAAAGTTTTATATCGTCAATTAAAGCGTGCTCAAGTCAAAATTAATAATCGGATTGTCACCACAAAGCTTTTAAAAAATGAGCAAGGTGCAATCAATGGTGTACTCGGTTTTGACTGTCGTAGTGGTGACTTTTATGTCATTAAAACGAAAGCTGCCATTTTATGTTGTGGTGCCGCAGGGCGTTTAGGTTTGCCAGCTTCCGGCTACTTAATGGGTACTTATGAAAATCCAACCAATGCAGGTGACGGCTATGCAATGGCATATCATGCCGGTGCTGAGCTAGCCAATTTAGAGTGCTTCCAGATTAATCCGTTGATTAAAGACTATAACGGTCCAGCTTGTGCCTATGTGACTGGTCCTTTAGGAGGTTATACCGCTAACAGTAAAGGTGAACGTTTCATTGAATGTGACTACTGGAGTGGTCAAATGATGTGGGAGTTTTACCAAGAACTGGAAAGTGGTAATGGCCCTGTTTATTTAAAAGTAGATCATCTGGCCGAAGAAACCATTCAAACCATTGAAGAGATTCTACATACCAATGAGCGCCCAAGCCGTGGACGTTTCCACGAGGGCCGAGGAACCAATTATCGTCAAGATATGGTGGAAATGCATATTTCAGAAATTGGTTTCTGTAGCGGACACAGTGCTTCTGGCGTATGGGTCAATGAAAAAGCTGAGACTTCAGTTAAGGGATTATACAGTGCTGGCGATATGGCGGCCGTACCTCATAACTATATGCTTGGTGCATTTACTTACGGTTGGTTTGCAGGTGTAAATGCCGCGCAATACGTGAGTGCAGTTCAAGATAGCAAATTAAACCAAAGTGAAATAGAAGTAGAAAAAGCTCGAATATTTGCGCCACTGAATTGCTCAGAAGGTTTACCTCCAGAACAAGTGGAATATAAGCTGCGCCGTTTTGTAAATGACTATTTGCAGCCCCCTAAAACTCGCCAAAAAATGGAAATTGGGCTCAAGCGTTTTGAAGAAATTAAACAAGATATTAAGCGAATTTCTGCAAGGAACCCGCATGAGCTGATGCGTGCCGCTGAAGTTTCTTTTATTCGAGATTGCGCGGAAATGGCAGCAAGAGCTTCACTGTTTAGAGAAGAAAGCCGCTGGGGACTGTACCACTATAGAGCAGATTTCCCTCAAAAAAATAACTCGGATTGGTTCTGTCATGCGCATTTGAAAAAAGATGAACAGGGCAACATGGTCAGTTTCAAAAGGCCAATCGAGCCTTATGTGGTTCCGATTAATCAAGATGAAGCTGTGTCGTATGACCGTTTACGCATTCAAAAAGATGTTGCTCTAGCAGACTAAATAAATCAGGAATTCAAATCATGACTTTTATTTTTAAAGAAGTACAGCACCGTACTGTCGCACCCGTCATTATCGATGAGGATAAATGTATTGCTGATAAAGGATGCACTGTCTGTGTAGATGTTTGTCCAATGGACTTATTAGCAATCGACCCAACAACCCAAAAAGCTTATATGCAATTTGATGAATGTTGGTATTGCATGCCTTGCGAAAAGGACTGCCCAACAGATGCAGTCAAAGTAAATATCCCATACCTACTCAAATAATTAATTTGGAATACGCAACATGAGACAAAATAAATTGATCAATAAAAAACTATTACTCAGTAGTTTAATTGGTGCCATGGTACTCGGCACTTTGGGGTGCGGCAGTAAAACAGAAACTGTACGTGTCGCCATTGGTACACAAGACACGACCATTAACTGTGCAACAGGTGGGCTGCTCATTCGTGAATTGAATTTATTACCAAAATATTTGCCTAAAGATGGTAAATATAAACACGTTAAATATGACATTCAATGGAAAAACTTTACCTCTGGTGCACCACTTACCAGTGAAATGGTAGCTGGGCGTCTAGATTTGGGAGCAATGGCTGACTTTCCTGCTGTGAATAATTTAGCGGCATTTAAAAAAGCTGGCAAAGAAAGCATATTTTTAGCCCCTTTGTCAGGCAGTATTAATGGTAGCGGCAATGCGATTGTTGTTCCAATTGACTCAAAAGTAACATCGCTTAAAGAACTAAAAGGACAAACCATTTCTGTACCTTTTGCCTCAACTGCTCATGGACTGTTGCTACGAGCGATTCAGGCAGAAGGCTGGCAACTTGATAAAGATATTAAAGTGATTGCTCAGGCGCCAGAAGTAGCAGGGCCTGCCTTAAAAAGTCATAAGATTGCTGCGCATGCTGACTTCGTACCATTTGGCGAGTTATTTGCTTACCAAGGTTTTGCCAAAAAAATCTATGATGGTTCACAAGCAAAATCACCGACATTTCATGGTTCGCTTGCCAGCAAAGATTATGCACAGCAGCATCCAGAAGTTATAAAGGCTTATTTACAAGCAGCCATTGAAGCGAATCGTTTGATTCGCGAGCAACCTGAAAAATATAGTGAACTGATTGCTGAAAAAACCGGTATTCCTGCTGAAGTTGTTTATCTATTTCATGGCCCTTTAGATCTGCAAACTCGTGACTTAACGTGGAAACCTGAATATCGAAAAGCAACTCAAATCGCGATAGACACCTTAAAAGTTTTAGGCAAAAACGACGGTACGCTTGATGTAAATAAATTTATTGATAATCAATATATTAAGGATGCATTTCAGGCATCCGGACTTAATTACAGCCAGCAACTGGCCGACTATGCAAAATCACCTTTGGTTGCCAATGACGCATTAACGGGCCAACCCATCAAGACATTTGATCGGGTGACTCAAATTTGGGTAAAGGGTGAAGAAAAAGTGCGTAGCTATGAAACGCCTGAGCATGCTTTTTCTGATTTAAAGAAAATACAAGCCAATGGAAAAACGGTACGTGTGGTTTATAGCCAAGATCATCAGTCCGACATTAAGTTACTTGCTAATTTGGCATGGTATGCCACAGACAAAGCAGGAAAAATTCAAGCCTTTTTATTAAAAGATGATGCTGAAAAATGGGCTAAACAACAGGGCGGAAAAGTATATGACTTTAAAGCTATTCAGCTTGTAACACAGAGCTGATGTGTTGTCTTACCTAATGAGCAGGAGGTAACAAATGAGTAGTTTAGCCCAGACAAAACCTAATAACCAAATTACATTTTTGATTAAATTTTTTCGGCAGTTGAGATCATATCCAGCGCGTTTGAAAAGCTATGTCATTGCTTTCACATCTATAGCTTTTTGGATAGCAATTTGGCAAGGACTTGCTCAGTTTAAAGTAAATTTAGGCTTTGTGAACTTTAGCAATGTCCCGACACCTTTAGATGTCATTCATGCGCTATGGGCTTTTTTTCAACTCAGCGCTGCATTTGAACATGTTGAATCTAGTGTGTTTCGTGTAGTGATTGGTTTTGTGCTTGCGGCTCTAATTGGTGTAGGTATTGGTTTGTTGGCAGGACGTTACCAAAAACTGGCTGCCTTTCTAATGCCACCATTAGAAGTATTACGTCCAATACCAGCAGTTGCATGGATTCCTTTAGCAATTCTGATTTTTCCCTCATCAGAAGCTTCCATGATTTTTATTACGTTTATTGGGGCTTTATTTCCAATTTTATTAAACACCGTACATGGTGTTGGTGCAGTTGACCCAAGACTCGTTGCATCTGCAAAAAGTCTAGGCGCTTCTGATCTTGCCATCATTCATGAAGTCATTATTCCAGGTGCATTACCGAACATTATTACTGGTTTATCTATTGGAATGGGTACTTGTTGGTTCTGTTTAGTGACTGCCGAAATGATTTCTGGGCAACATGGAATTGGATATTTCACATGGGAATCTTTCACCTTGCAAAACTATAGCAATATCGTGGTTGGCATGGTGCTGATCGGAGCGTTAGGTATGTTTAGCAGTACATTGGTGCGTGTGATTGGAAACCGATTTACTCCATGGTATCAATTGAGGAAGTCTTAAAATGTCAATTACACAAGGCCATGTTCGTATTCAAAATCTATCGCTACATTTAGGGCAAGCTAAAAATCGTTTTCAGGCACTAGATCGGATTAATTTCGAAATACAACCGGGCGAATTTATTTGTTTACTTGGCCCATCGGGTTGCGGTAAATCAACATTATTAGGTGCTTTGGCAGGGCACTTACCAATTAGTTCTGGGTCTTTAACGGTCGATGATGAATCGATATTTGAACCGCATCCAGACAGAGGTTTGGTGTTCCAGCAACATACCTTATTTCCATGGAAAAGCGTGCTTGAAAATATTGCTTTTGGTTTGAAAATGAAGGGCATTGCTAAGCAAAAGCGTATTGAACAAGCTCAGAAAATGATTGATCTGGTCGGACTTAAAGGCTTTGAACATAAATTTCCAGCCGAACTTTCTGGTGGTATGCAGCAACGAGTTGAAATTGCGAGAGTACTGATTAATCAACCTCGCATTTTATTAATGGATGAGCCTTTTGGTGCCTTAGATGCTCAAACTCGTTTAAAAATGCAAATGCTATTACTCGAAATTTGGCAAGAAATCCAAACGTCGGTTTTATTTATTACCCACGATATTGATGAGGCACTTTTTTTAGCCGATCGAGTGTTGATTATGAGCCATCGCCCAGGACGAATTATTGAAGAAATTCCACTTAAGTTTGAACGTCCACGAGATGTTGAGCTTGTAACAAGTAGTGAATTTACAGCCATTAAAAAACATTGCATCCAGACTTTAAAAGAAGCTACTCAACAAGAAGAGTTAAGACGTTTAAATCCATTAGGGCTTGGAAAGAAATCACAAATTAAGGAATACGAATGAGTTTTTATTATCAAGCTTTAGATGACCTCGATGAATATAATCAGGAATTTCTTGCGCAGCTCAATGACCCAGATGAAAAGATTCTCTTTGTCGCTTTAATGAATATTGGCGATGAAGAAAATCCGGATTTACTCCCTTGGTTGCATGCAGCATTGCAACACGATTCTTCAGCTTTAGTTCGTCAAGAGGCAGCAAAAAAGTTAGAAAGTTGGGAAGATCCAACCAGTTTACAAGTATTGGCTCAAGCTTTATTTGATACAGATGTGAATGTGAAACAAACTGCCAGTCAAAGTTTAAGTGAAGTGAAAAATGCGGCATCAGCCCCAATCCTTGCGCCTTATTTAAAGCATACGGATACTTTTGCTCTTAGTGCAATTCTGCGTGCTTTAAAACCTTTACGACCACAGCAATTATTTGATGAGATATCTGCTTTAGTACACCATAAAAATGCATTTGTGCGCCGTGAGGCAGTCAGTGCATTAAGTTGGTTACAACAAGACCAAGCGATTACGATATTGGCAAAAATTGCAGAAACAGATACAGATGATGAGGTCCGCCGTATTGCAACAGGTGGTTTGGCTTATAGTCAGAGTATATCAACTGAGGTCATCCAAGCACTTCAACATTCTTTAACTTCGGAAAGTTGGCAACTAAGAGTGGAAGCTGCGCTCACGATTGGAAAATTACGTATTGTTCAGCTCGAAGCTCCTTTAATTCATACTGTATCAGACTTGTATTGGCAAGTACGTATTGCAGCAGTACGAAGCTTGGGACTACTCAAATCGCATCTAGCAGTAGCTCATTTGTCTGATAACTTTAAGCATGAAATTAGTAACTTGCGTAAAGAAGTCGCTTTAGCACTCGGCGAAATCGGCACATCAGAAGCTCAGACGTTATTGGAACAACATCAAAATGATCCAGATCCTGAAGTACGAAAAGCGATTCGTATTGGATTAAATCAAATTGGTGAGGTGAAGTATGCAAATCAGACCTGATATCCGTGTCGACACTATAAATAAGCAGGTTCACTTTATATGGACCGATGGCTCAAGCGTATGTTTGAGTCATCAAAGTTTAAGGGAAATTTGCCCATGTGGCTTTTGCCGAGCGAAGCGGATTAAACAAATTAAAATAGAGCATCAAAATGTTGAAGTGACAGCTATGTTTGATCAAGGTTATGGGGCCCAAATTTGCTTTAGTGATGGGCATGATAAAGGGATTTTTCCGTGGGCTTTTTTAAAAGAATTTGCTAAGGGATAAAAGATGCCTTCTGCTTGGGACAGAAGGCATTTTATTTAATTAATGATCATGTTCTAAATAATCTGGTTTTTTCGGAAGCGCAAGGCTACATAAGAAACAGATAATCAGCATGACTATCACATATATAAAGAAGGTATTTTCAATTCCGGCAGCTTTAAACTGTAAGGCAACTGAAGGTGCAGAACCACCAAACAGCGCATTACCTACTGCATACGAGAAACCTACACCTAAAGCCCGCACATGAGGTGGGAACATTTCAGCTTTTACCAAACCACTAATGGAAGTATAGAAGCTGAGTAACATCATCATAAAGATGAGTAGCAATGTAATGATGATCGGAGAATCTATATAGGCACGCATCCCGATCACCATGACTGGATAAATAAAAATGGCGGACAATAAGCTAAATGCCAACATTGAAGAGCGTCGCCCAATACGGTCCGAAATTGCTCCAAATACAGGTTGAGCACACATATAAACAAATAGCGCGAAGGTCATGATATAACCAACAGTTTTTCCATGCATCCCTAAGTTGGTTAAATAGGTTTTTGAATAAACGGTCTCTACATAAAACGTTAATGAACCGGCAGAAGTGTATCCAACCACCAATAAAAAGGTTTTCCAGTGTTTTTTAAAGAGTTCTCTTAAGCTGCCAGACTCTTTTCGTTCGCTGTCTTGATGAGAAAGCGTTTCTTCTAAACGACTACGTGCAAGCAAAGATAAAATTGCTGCGATACCACCAATAACAAACGGAATACGCCAGCCGCCATCATGTAATTGTTGTTCACTTAAGAACGTCAACAAAATAACGCCCAGTAAGCTTGCAAGCAATTGACCACCAGAGAGGGTGACATATTGGAAAGACGAGTAAAAACCACGCTGACCTTTTAAGCCTAATTCACTCATATAAGTGGCAACGGCGCCATATTCACCACCCACTGATAAGCCTTGAAGTAAACGAACAAGCAGTAACAGAAAAGGGGCAAATAAACCGACTTGATCATAAGTAGGCAAAGCTGCAAATAAAAAGGAGCTTAAAGCCATAAGACAAATTGATATGATCATCGACTTCTTTCGGCCATGTCGATCTGCAATACGACCAAATAGCCAGCTTCCAATCGGACGCATAAAGAAGCTTGCTGCAAATACCCCCCAAACATAAATAGACTTGGTCGTACTATCCATATCAGGTGCGGTTAAAGCTTGAGTAAAGTAAGCAGCAAATACTGCATAAATATAAAAATCAAACCATTCGACTAAATTACCAGAGGCTGCGCCTACAATCCCACCTATTCGACTACGTTTTTCTTCCTGAGTATATGTCATATTACATCCATCGTTTTGTAGACAAAAACTAGGAATTTTTTAGGTATGCTAAACAGAAAAGAGAATAAAATATTAAAAATCACTCAGCCCTGAGCACGTCCTTAAAATTCCTAACCATTCATTTTTTCTAATTTTAAAATTCGTTTCTAGTGAGATTACGTCCTTTTGTTCGATTTAAAGATATTTTAACCAATGATCGAACATTTCCTTACGCTCAATTTGATAATGAATTATATTTAAAATCATTGAGCTAATTTAATACCAGTATTTTTTCTATTCTCTTTCTCCTTTTTAGGTTCCATTTTGAGCTTAAGTGTAATTTGAATATTTGATAATACTTAAAAAGTTATAGTCTCAATTCTCAAGAAAATAAATAAAATTTATATAATGATAAGTTCAAAAATTCGGACAAAATTCACTTAATCGAAAAAATACAGAATGTGTTGTTTCTCAATATGTGTGCCTGTATTCTTGCGTGGCTGAAAATAGGGAGATAACCATTTTTAGCCTTATAAATTATGCTCGCAATAGCAGGTAACTATTCAATGGAAAGACGTTCGTTAAATCTTCACTTCATAACATGCTCTAAAACAGCATTAGCTTCATCTATTGCACTCATAACATCTGTCGTTTATGCAAATGAAGTGGAGGTTTCGCAGCTTCCAACCATTACTGTGAACGCTACACAAAATATTGATGCACTATATACGTCTAGAAAAGTTAATTTATCTTGCTTTCAAACTGGTGAAGTAAAAAAAGTTCCTGCATCTATTACTACCATTACATCTGAACGCATAGCAGATCAACACGCAAAAACACTCACCGATGTTATTAAAAATGATTCATCCTTAGGCGATGGCTACGCTGCTATTGGCTACTATCCAAACTTTGTAGCACGGGGTTTTGCACTCGATTTAGGTTCAAGTTATCTCATTAATGGCCATACCATACGTGGCGAGCAAAATGTAGCTTTAGAAAATAAAGAACAAGTTGAAATCTTAAAAGGCATTTCTGCAATTCAAAGTGGTATGTCGACGCCAGGTGGTGTTGTTAACTATGTAACCAAAAGACCTGCCGATGTTAAAAATATTACGGTCGATGCAAATTCAGAAGGCGGCTATACACTGGCAACGGATGTCGGCGGCTTTATTAATGATAATTTCGGTTATCGAATCAATCTAGCACATGAAAGTATTCATCCAAATGTTGATCATGCAAATGGTAAGCGTGAGTTTGGTTCAGTAGCTTTAGACTGGAAAATTAATGATCGTTCTAAACTACTGTTTGACATTGAAGCCCAGCATCAAAGTCAACGTTCTGTACCCGGCTATCAACTGCTTGATGGGCAAGAAGTACCAACAAATGTAGATCAAGACCGTTTATTGGGTTATCAGTCTTGGAGTAAACCTGTTGTAAATAATAGTGTAAATGCGAGCTTGAAATATCAATATGCATTTAACGATCAATGGAATGGTAGCTTAAGTGCATCACAAAGCCGTGTTGTGATTGATGACAATAGTGCTTTCCCATGGGGCTGTTATAGCAGCATTTGTGAAGTTACGGGCTTGGGCAATACTTTTGATAAACACGGAAATTATGATATTTATGACTTCCGCAGCCCAGATGACACACGTATAACTAATCAATTTGCTGCTGGGTTAAATGGCCAATTCAATACTGGCAATATTCAGCATCAAATCGCTTTCGAATTACAACGTACATATAAAACCTTAAAACACCATACACCACTGAATGTAGCAGTAGGAACAGGCAATATTTATGAAGATACGGTCGACTACAATCCTTCATTGGAAAGTCCAGGCGATCGTTACAAAGCTCTAGAGAGTGATCAAACTGCATTTACAATCTCTGACCGAGTTCAATTTAATGATCAATGGTCAACCCTACTTGGTGGAAAACTTATTCACCTTGATGAGCAAGCTTATAATTCAGATGGGCAGCAAAGCCGAGATACCTATTTAAATAAGTTTTTGCCACAATTAGCACTCATGTATAGTCCAACTGCTACGACTAATCTTTATGCTTCATATGCTAAAGGTTTATCAGATGGTGGCGAAGCTCCTTGGTTTGCTAATAATGCTCTAGAAGTTCTATCACCGAAAAATTCTGAACAATATGAATTTGGTGTTAAGCAACAAATACGCAACTTCTTATTAACAGCAGCTATTTTTGATTTAAAACAAGACAATCAATATAGCCAAGTGAATGTAGATGGAACTTTTGATTTTGTTGAGCAAGGCGAACAACACAATCAAGGTATTGAGTTAGGTTTAACAGGCGCCTTAACCGATACACTTGATGTAAGCTCTGGCATTACCTTTACCAAATCTCGTCTTGTTGATATTGATACTGACAGCTACAAAGGTCATCAAACTCAAAATGTACCAAAGGTACGCGCAACTGCACAGTTATCTTATAAAGTACCGTCAGTTGAAGGATTAAGATTACTCAGTGGTATGCAATATAGTAGCAGTAAATATGCAAACAAAGAGGGAACTGCAAAAGTAGGCGGATATAGTGTCTTTAATATTGGTGCTGCCTATAAAACAAATTTTGCTGGGCATGACACAACTTTTAGATTCAATATTGATAACTTATTTAACAAGAAATATTGGCGTGATGTAGGGGCATTTATGGGGGATGACTATCTGTTCTTAGGTAATCCTCGCACAGCTCAATTTTCTACAACTTTTAGCTTTTAAAAGTTACAGGACAAATAAAAAAGGAGCTTTAAAAGCTCCTTTTTTATTTTAAGAATTAAGCCGACATTTTTGGTTTAACCATATTATTAATCGACAAGATATCATCAAGCACTTGTGCTGATAATAAACCTTCATTCTGAACTAGAGCCAATACACTTTGCCCAGTTTCATTTGCTGTTTTAGCAATACGAGTTGTAGTTTCATAACCTAGGTATGGGTTAAGTGCAGTCACAATACCAATTGAGTTTTCAACTAAAGCTTTACAGTGCTCAGGGTTGGCCGTAATCGTATCAATACATTTACTTTGGAACATTGCCATTGCTTTACCAAGTAAGTCCATCGATTCAAATAGTTTGAATGCAATAAGTGGTTCCATTGCATTTAACTGTAATTGACCAGCTTCAGCAGCTAAAGTTACAGCCAAATCATTTGCAATAATCTGGAAGCAAGTAAGGTTCATTGCTTCTGGAATAACTGGGTTTACTTTACCCGGCATAATCGAGCTACCCGGTTGACGTGCTTCTAAGTTAATTTCATTAATGCCGGTGCGTGGACCACTTGAAAGTAAACGCAAGTCATTGGCAATTTTTGAAAGTTTAGTTGCAGTACGTTTTAATAAACCAGATAAAAGAACAAAGTCACCCATGTCTGAAGTTGCTTCGATTAGATCTGGAGCTGACTTAATTTTCTTACCAGAAATTTTTCCAAGTGCTTGAATCGCGAGTTCACGGTAACTATATTCAGTGGTAATTCCTGTACCAATCGCTGTACCGCCAAGGTTCATATAAGCTAAAACATTTGGAATAAGCGTATTAATTTGCTCAAGGTCTTTTTGTAGAGTTACCGCAAAAGCACCAAACTCTTGACCTAATGTCATAGGCACGGCATCTTGTAACTGAGTACGTCCCATTTTTAAAATGTGTGCAAACTCTTGAGACTTATTTAGGAAGCTAAGAATCAAATTGTTAAATGGAAGATTTAACTCATCTAGGCTAAGTAACAAACCTAAACGGATTGCAGTAGGGTATACGTCATTTGTTGACTGTGACATGTTAATGTCGTTATTTGGATGTAAGTACTGATATTGACCTTTAGAATGTCCCATATATTCTAAAGCAACGTTTGCCAATACTTCATTTGCATTCATATTGGTTGAAGTACCAGCACCGCCTTGCATCATGTCGATTGGGAACTGGTCATGGAAGTTTCCACGAATAAGCTGATTACAGCTATATTCGATCGCTTCAAATTTAGTTTGATCTAAGTTTTTAAGATTATAGTTTGCTTCAGCACAGGCAAGTTTAACCATAGCTAATGCTTTAATTAAGTTAGGGAAATTTCCAACTTTGCTATTTGTTAAGTTGAAATTTTCTAAAGCACGTAATGTTTGAACTCCGTAATAATGATCATTGTTGATTTCTCTATGACCAATAAGATCCTTCTCAATACGGGTAGTAATATCTGCGTTCATCATTAAACTTCGATTCATTAAAGATGATTCATCTTAGAATTCGAAATGCTTCACTTCTAATGCATTTATTAAAGTAATTATGCATTTTTTGCATATCAAAAACTGAATTACGATAAAATGAATATTGAATAGTTGATGAGCCTTGGAAGCTATATATCTTACAAAATTTAATATATTCAATTGCTTGTATAATTTCTTTAGAGTGAGTTGCTCAACAAGAATTAAGTAAATTAAAAAATTTGAAGCGAACTAAATAATGTTTTTTATTCAGGAACGTTATTAAATTATTTGAATTTTCATGTGAAAATTAATTTATATAAAGAAATAATGAGTTTTGTTTAATAAATTTTAATAAAATTGTGATGCATTTCACATAAAAATACTTATAATACAGAAAATTTTGATTTATTAAGTTTATGTTAAAAGTAATTGGTGCCTTACTAATATTGGGAAGTTTTACTTGCTATCTCCTTATAGGAAATGAAGAAAAAACTGAAACCAAAAGTTCACACATGCTTAAAGAAGCTGAGCAATCGATTAAGAATGCTGAGTTATCTATTCAAAAAGCAAAACAAAATATCCCTACTGCATCGTATAAGTAATTGAGGTAATGAAGATTATTGTCTATTAAATAATCTTTTGACTGAAATTTTATTAAGATGTCAGCGCTGTAAAGAGACAAATGCATGAGAATGAAGTTTATTGCATATGACCCTAACTCTGGTGAAAAACTAAGCTTGAAAGAGCATATTCATCACATGGATAAATACACAACTTATGTTTTTTTTAGTGATGAAAAAGACAATATGGTATTTAACCCACAGAAAAAACAGATATTTGAAATCAGCCAATATACCTCAAACATGATGGTTGAAATTTCAAGAAAGTTATACTACTTAATTGGTGAATATTAGTTCATTTTCTATAGATCATTATGTGGATGAATTATCGCTCTTACTGATGAATTAATGCACTCCCTGTCAGTCTATAGATACTTTAGTATAATAGTCGGGATTATCTTATTAATTTATACTTACCTTAAATATTGTATGAAATACAATTAATTATTAATACTGCTTAAATCCTGAAATGAGGTAAGGTAATCATTTACTTATCAATTATTACCTTACCAAATTATAGTAAGAGTAAATAATAATTCTCTTTTTTGATGATTAGATGAAGTGAGAAAGAGTCTAAAACTAGATTTTTAGATACTTTTTATAGTGGAATAGTGTATTAATTTAAGATTCTTAAAATTCAATCAATAACTTAGAGATTGGTTATTGAAACAGTTTACAGTCCGCATTCTTCCCCAAGGTGCGGACTTTTTTTATCATTAAAATGTACGAATAGAATTTCGTGCTTATTTCTAAAAGTTATCTTGTTAAGATCACTTATTTAATTTTATGATGGGTTTTTATCAATTGATTTAAATAATTTTTTTAGCTGAACTGTACTTATGTTCATCTCTTGTCTTGTGAAAACAAAACCTATTATTTTCTTATCTTCTTTTCTATGTCAAAATTATTAAATACTTAATTTTATAGATTGGCTTTGTCCTTTCACTTCTCGCATTTTTGCAGGTACTCCCTATGTTTTATCATTCTTTCTCATCCCTAAATTTATTTATGCTTCTTCCCAAAAATATCAATTAATAAAATTACAAATCTAAAAGGGAATAGATAAGATGAATTTAGAAGTCCGTTGGGTAGAGGATCTCCTCACATTAGAACGTGAACGTTCGATTTCGAAAGCAGCCGAGAAAAGATTTATTAGCCAGTCTGCATTTACTCGAAGAATTCAACAAATTGAAGAAATGATTGGTGCTGAAGTCATTATTAGGAACAACAAAAACAACATCGAATTTACAGATATTGGCCGAATTTTATTAGTGATGTCTAAGAATATTGAAAAACAGGTAGAGGAGACCGCAAAACTTATTAAAAATATTAAGAATGAGACTGAATCTACCATTCGTTTCTGTGTGGTTCACTCATTAGCTTCAGGTTTTTTAACAACATTTTTAAAGAAATTTCCTACTCTTATTCGTGATTTAAAAATTGAAATTGTCGCAACGAATAGTGGAGAAGGCCTATCTTTGTTAAAAGAAGGCGCCTGTGATTTCATGATTTGCTATGCAGATAAAAGCAATATTAGAAAAGTTGGAGATGATATTTTAAGTGGTATTAAAATTGCTGAAACGGTCATTGTACCGGTTTCTGCAACTGAACCCGACCATAGCCCAAAACATACAATACAAAGTAACTTTGCTCTACTAGCGTATAGTAAACACGCATACTTAAGAAAATTAGTGGACCAACTTATTGAAGGTAAGCTCGTATATAAAACGTTATATGAAACTGATAATGCCACCAATTTAAAAGAGCTGGTTTTACAAGGTCTAGGGGTTGCTTGGATTCCGAAAATTAATGTTGAAGAAGACCTTGCAGCTGGGAAATTGGTTATTTTAGATCAGCAAGAATATTGCCTTGCTCAAGATATTTATATTTTCAAAAATAATTTGAGTGATAATAAATCGGTACAACAAATATGGAATGGTTTTAAAGCCCAGCAAGAACTATAACGCATACTCATTCAAAGGGTGAAGTACACGATATTTATATATAAATTAAGCAAATAAGTAGATTATGCTTGGGTCTTTATGATGAAAGGCATGATAAAGCATTGCCCCTCGTCTGAATTCTTTGCTAATTTAGAGTAAAATTCAATAAGTCAAAAGTAGGGTAGAAGAATTTTTCTATCATTTATAACTGCTTTTGAACTTATTTCAATGGATTATTAAGTCCAAGCGGAGACAATTTTGTTTGATCTAGACAGTAGATTATTAAATATTTTTTATCATATTTATCGGTTCAAAAGTGTTTCAATGGCTGCAGATGCTATTGGTCTAACACAGCCGAGTGTAAGTAACGGTCTAAACAAAATTCGTCAACATTTTAATGATCCTTTGTTTATTCGAGTCGGCAATGAAATGATTCCGACCGAACTGGCAAAGCAGATTTTTCCTCTGATTAGTGAAGTTATTGATAAAGTTGAAAGTATTAATAACTTTAATGTGAACTTTGATCCATTGACATCAGACCAGCTGTTTACGATTGCAATGACTGATGTGTCACATTTGGTTTTACTGCCTCAGTTAACCAACTATTTAAAAGAAAAAGCACCTCTCATCCGTTTAAATATTAGACCTATTACGCCAGAAACCAGCTATCAAATGGCAAATGGTGAAATTGATTTGGCGATAGGTTTCTTACCACAATTAGAAGAAGGTTTTTATCAGCAGAAGTTTTTTCGTCAACACTATGTTGTGATTAGCTCAAAAAGCCATCCGCGTTTAGATCCAAATAATTTTACTTTAGAAGATTATATGCGCGAATATCATATCGATATTGATGCAGGTATCGGGCATTATCACATTAAAAATGAACTACAAAATAAAGGGTTGGATCGAAATATTTTAATTCGTTTACCAAGTTACTTAGGTGTAGGTCTAGTCGTTCAGGAAACAGATGCGATTGCCACTGTTCCATATTATTTAAGCCAAGTTTTATTGGTTAGAGAGAACTTACAAATTTTACCTGCACCGCTTGATTTTCCAACTTATGACGTTAAGCAACATTGGCATATGTCTTGTCACCATAAGAGTAGCCATAAATGGTTCCGTCAAACTTGTTATGAGCTATTTAAAACAGCTTAGGAATTTTACTTATAAAAAAGAAGATGTAAGAAAATCCTTACACCTTCTTATAATTTTGAATTAAATTTCAATCGCAACGGCCGTTGCTTCACCACCACCAATACATAGAGCCGCAACGCCTTTCTTTTTACCTAAGCGTTTTAGTGCATAAATAAGAGAAAGGATAATTCTTGAACCCGTAGCGCCAATTGGATGGCCTAATGCACATGCACCACCATGGATGTTCACTTTAGCTTCATCAATACCTAGTTCATGAATTGGTGCCATTGCCACCATTGCAAAAGCTTCATTAATTTCCCAAGCATCTACTTCATCAACAGACCAACCAGCACGCTCAAGTACTTTCTGAATTGCACTAATTGGAGCAATTGTGAATTCGCTTGGATGCTGAGAGTGCGTCGAAGTTGCCACAATTTTTGCTAAGGTATTTAACCCATGGCTTTGAGCATATTCTTCAGTGGTTAGTACTAATGCAGCAGCACCATCAGAAATCGAGCTTGAGTTAGCGGCTGTAATTGTACCGTCCTTGCTAAAAGCAGGGCGTAAAGTTGGAATTTTCTCAAGATTTGCTTTTAATGGTTGCTCATCTTGATCAACAACTTCAACACCTTTGCGGGTTTTTACTTCAACAGGAACAATCTCTTCTTTGAAATAACCTTCCGTAATCGCAGTTTGCGCTTTTTTAAGTGAAGAAATTGCAAAGTCATCCATTTGCTCACGGGTAAAGCCTTTGGTGTTTGCCATGTCTTGCGCAAAAGAACCCATTAAACGACCTGTTTCTGCATCTTCAAGGCCATCTAAAAACATATGGTCCTTAATTTCACCGTGTCCCATACGATAACCACCGCGAGCTTTAGGCAAAATATAAGGTGCATTTGTCATAGATTCCATGCCGCCAGCCACAATAATATTGGCACTGCCTGCTTTTAAGGTATCTGATGCCATTAACACCGCTTTCATTGCAGAGCCGCAAAGTTTATTAATGGTCACAGCTCCGACATGATCAGGCACACCAGCTTTACGCATGGCTTGACGAGCAGGACCTTGACCAATACCAGCACTAAGTACGCAACCGAAAATCACTTCATCTACTTGTTCAGGTTTAACACCTGCACGTTGGATCGATTCACGGATGACAGCAGCGCCAAGTTCTGGAGCAGTTAGAGAAGATAAACTACCCTGAAAACCACCCATTGCAGTACGGCTACCTGAAACTATAACAATTGAACTCATCTTAATATCTCTTATTGGTTTATTTGCTAAATTTGCCTTTAGCCTAAACTAAAGGCGCCACTAAATTAAAAAGTTGGAGGGGTATAGCTGAGCGTTCTACCAAAGAACCACAGCAAGAATAAAACTAAAGGAAAATGCACAACGAGCTGAGTCACTGTAAAACCAATCACATCTTTTGCTTTTAGTTTTAAAATGCCTAACATTGGAAGCATAAAAAATGGATTGATTAAGTTTGGTAAAGCTTCGGCTGCATTATAAATTTGTACAGACCAGCCCAAATGAACCTTTAAATCATTTGCTGCTTGCATAACATATGGGGCTTCAATAATCCATTTTCCACCACCTGACGGTACAAAGAATCCAAGTACCGCAGAGTAAACTCCCATTACAATCGCAAAGGTTTCTTTTGATGCGATTGAAACGAAAAACTCGGCAATATAATGTGACAGCGATAAGTCTTGGCTATTTAAAGCTTGGGTCATAATAAATGCAATACTTCCGTAAAGTGGAAACTGAATTAAAATTCCTGATACGGCTGGAACTGCTTTTGCGACAGCATTTAAGAAGTTTCGTGGTGTGCCATGTAAAGCTAAACCAAGCATTAAAAACACAAAGTTGTATGTATTTAAGCTTGAAATCGCAATAATTGGATTACTTTTTGAAAATTCAAAAAACATCCAGATTAAGCCTAAAGCCACCACAATAATCGTTAAAATAGGTGAGTTTTCTAACCAGTCGCCTGGGCGTGTCGATTTTTCCTCATGTGGTTTGTCTTCTTCAAACTGCACATCAAAACTATCAATTGTTTTAACATTATTACCTTTTGGAGCTGACCAGTAAGCAATTGCAATTGAAACAATCACCAAAATAATGGTCATAGCAATTGATTGCCAAAGGAAAATAGTTTCGGTAAATGGAATAACACCAGTCAGGTTATAAATTGACTCAGGTAAACTGGTTTTATTGGCTTGAAGCTGTGCTGCTGATGAACTAATTCCAAGCGCCCAAGTTGCTCCCATACCAATGATTGCGGCTGCCGCAGCAGCACGATAATCCATATTCAGCTCTTTACGTTTTGCTAATGCAATTACTAAAAGTGCAGTAAGAATTGTACTAACAGCCCAATTCACCAGAGAAATTAATAAGCTTACAGTTGCTACTAAAACAATAGCACCACGACCAGAATTTGGAATACGTGCCATTTTTTGGATCAGGAATTTTACGGGCTTAGATACAGAAACGACATAACCTACAATAATGAGCATCGTCATTTGCAGGGTAAAGGGAATAAGACTCCAGAAGCCATTACCAAATGAAGTGGCCACATCGTGGATTGGGGCGCCAATAGCTAAAGCAGCGACAGAGACAATAATGACGCCAAGCAGAGCAAAAATATATGAATCAGGAAACCATTTTTCAGACCATTCACTAATCCGAAGTGCAAATCTTTCAAAAATTCCTTGCTGTTTTTCCATAACTGAAAAATCCTTCTCGTTCTTATTTATAAACAGCACATCCGGTGCTTAAAAGGGTTAAGACCCAAGCTCACTTACTAACTTGAGTCTTGTACAGCTAACTAAATCTTAGAATTTACGCAACTAAGGTTTTATAAAACTCAACACCTGTAGCAGCTTGAATTTGTTCGAGCGTAACATCTTTAGCTAGTTCAATGAGCTCTACACCTTGTGGCGTAATATCCATTACACCTAAGTCTGTAATCACGCGATGAACAACACCTTTACCTGTTAAAGGCAAACTACAGCTTTTCACGATTTTTGGTGTACCGTCTTTTGCACAGTGTTCCATTAGAACCACAACTTTTTGGACACCAACAACCAAGTCCATTGCACCGCCCATACCTTTGACTTTCTTACCCGGAATCATCCAGTTCGCTAAGTCACCTTTTTCAGAAACTTCCATCGCACCTAAAATTGCAATGTTGACATGGCCACCACGAATCATGGCAAAAGATTCTGAGCTTGAGAAAAAGGCTGCACCAGGACGAGCAGTAACCGTCTGTTTCCCGGCATTAATTAAATCTGCATCAACAGTTTCTTCGGTTGGAAACTCACCAATACCTAATAAGCCATTTTCAGATTGAAGCCAAACATTAATATTTTCAGGAATATAATTGGCAACAAGAGTAGGTAAGCCAATACCTAAATTGACATAAAAACCATCTTCAAGTTCTTTTGCAGCACGTTGTGCCATTTCATTACGTGACCAAGCCATTTTATACTGCCTCCGTGCTTAAAGTTTTATGCTCAATACGTTTTTCAGGTGATGCATTTAATACGATGCGGTTTACATAGATACCTGGCAAGTGGATTTCATCTGGATCCAATTCACCAATTTCAACCACCTGTTCAACTTCCGCAATTGTAATTTTTCCAGCCATTGCACATTCAGGGTTAAAATTTTGAGCAGTTTTACGAAAAACTAAATTACCTGCCTTGTCTGCCTTATATGCTTTAACAAGAGCCACATCTGCTGTTAACGACTCTTCTAGAATGTAGTTCTTGCCATGAAAAGTACGTTCTTCTTTACCTTCGGCAATGAGTGTACCTACGCCAGTTTGTGTGTAAAATGCAGGAATTCCAGCGCCTCCTGCACGTAACTTTTCAGCTAAGGTACCTTGTGGAGTTAGTTCAACTTCTAGTTCACCATTTAAATACTGGCGCTCAAATTCTTTATTTTCACCAACATAAGAAGAGATCATTTTTTTGATCTGTTTGGTTTGAAGCAAAATACCTAAACCAAAATCATCTACACCTGCATTATTAGAAATACATGTGAGACCAGTCACGCCACTTTGCTTAACTGCAATAATCAGTTTTTCAGGAATTCCGCATAAACCAAAACCGCCTACAGCAAGTGTTTGATTATCTGCAATAACATCTTTCAGTGCTGCCTCTGCATTGGCATAAACTTTATTCATTCTGTTGTTTTCCTATATCCCTTAGTAATTTAGTTTTAGCATCACATTTTGCGTTATAGAAGTTAATTTTTTTAAAGGATTAATAAGTATAATCAATGAATGGTATCAAACTCTCAACAAAAAAAAAGTTTTACACTGAGCAAAAAATGTTAAAAACTGATTGCAATATACTGAAAAATATAATAATTAATAAATTTATTTTAAACGTGTGCTTAATTCATCTTAAAAGACAGTCTTTAATTTTTTAAAATTTATATTGAACCAGTGCTTCAATAAATTGAGCAGAAATATTTGAAATTTCAAAGTTCTTTTTATAAACAATTCCTACTGTTTTATGAATGGCTTCATCTTTTAAATCAATCAGTACGTTATGTTCCTTATCAACGTGTTTGGCAAAATGTCTTGGAATTGCACTTACTCCAATACCGTAAGCCACAAAACTTGAGAGTGATGAAATTTGATGACATTCCACTTTTAAATCGAGCGTTATATTATTTCGCAAACAATTTTGCTCCACTAAATATCGAACAATTGAAGGTTTCTGTAAGGTCACAAATGGGTTTGAACAAAGCTCATGCCATGTAATAGAAGATGATTGAGCAAGTGGATGAGTCTTTGGCAATAGAGCCAAGAAATCTTCTTCAAATAGGGGTTTAAACTCTAAACCTTCGGTGAGATCTGGTTCAAAACAAATACCAAGCTCAAAAATACCATCCTGAACTTTTTCTATAATGGTCTCATTTGGAATATCGTGAATTGAAAAATTAAGATTGGGGTGAAGTGCTAAAAACTGGTGAATTACTTCAGGCAAAATTGCGTGAGTCACAAAAGGCATAGATGCAATACTTAAAGTTCCCCGATTAAGCTTAAAGCGTTGTTTGACATCATTTTCCATTTCATCCCAATTGGCGAGTAATTTTTTTGCATACGGAATGAGGGATTTGCCTTCTTGGGTAAGCTCAACACGGCGTGTATTACGGTTAAACAGTTTACCGCCTAACTCTTCTTCTAAACTTTTGATGGTGAGACTTAAAGCTGATTGGCTTAAATGTAACTCTAAAGAAGCATTGGCATAGTTGAGTGTACGTGCAAGGGCTAAAAAAGCTTTTAGTTGTTTAAGCGTCATTTCTTTCCTTTAAATTACTCAACTTACCTAGAAGAGTAATTTATACGAAAATTTGCCTAAAATGATGTTTTTTGACAAAAAATTATGAAAAAGAATGATCAAATTCTTACTTAATATGGAATAAGCAATAACTATTAAAAATACTAGCTACTTTAGTAAGTCGTTCCAGCAAAATTCATCCTTATTATTTGCAAAATATATGAACATGCCAATTAGATGAAAAAATAAATAACACATCCAAATTTTTTGAGGGGCAACTTTCAAACCCTCTAATAATATAGTTATAGAATAGATAGTGATCATAAACGTAAAAAAGATAATATAGGTCGTACTTACTATCAATTTATGTTTTGGTGCTAATTGAGCAATTTTATATCCAATCAAAATTTGCATTCCCCAATTTATAATAAGTGTAATTATAGTCATAAGTAATTTTGGTGCATTTAAGCTTTCTAAGGAAACTTGTTCAATTAGGAAAATAGTTTGCCACAGTACAAACATCCCCAAAGGATACAATATAAATTTAATCCACATCATATTTTGTTTTCTTATCAATATCTTACTTCACTATTGTATTAAATAAATATTATTTTTTCAAAATTTATTTTCAAAAAATATCAACATATAAAGTCATTCTAATTTCAATTAATATATCTATGAATTTTTAAATTCTTTAAAATTTAATTTAAAAGATAAATAAATTATGTAAGGGTATAATTGATGAATAAAACTATTCTTGGCTTAATGGTAGTACCACTTGTATTGAGTGGATGTATAAAAAAAGCAGAGGAAAAACCAACAGAAAAAATGGAAAAAACCTCTACTATAAAAGCAACTGAACAGCCACCAAAAGAAGAAAATATAATTCCTGCTATGCTAGAGAGGTGGTCCCACATGTTTGAACAACTAAAAGCTTATTTATAAGTGATACTCTGCTCTAGTTAAGCTACCTTATTTTGTTGTGGTAGCTGGTCATAGTAAAACTCATCTGGAGTCATTTTGTCCAGACTCGAATGAGGTCGTTTCAAATTATAAAATTCAAAATATGCGTTTAATTGCTTCTTCGCATCCAAAACATTGCTGTAGGCTTTGAGATACACCTCTTCATATTTAACGCTCCGCCATAATCGTTCAACCATCACATTATCAACCCATCGACCTTTACCATCCATACTGATTTGAATGCCATTTGATTTCAATACATCAATAAATGCATCACTGGTAAACTGACTGCCTTGGTCTGTATTAAATATTTCAGGTCGACCATATTTTTCAATAGCTTCATTTAATGTTTCTATGCAAAATGTAACCTCCATACTAATCGATACTCTATGCGCAAGTACCTTGCGGCTATGCCAATCAATCACAGCACATAAATAAACAAAGCCTTTTGCCATAGGGATATACGTTATATCCGTAGACCACACTTGATTACTGCGCTGAATAGCCAATCCTTTGAGCAGATATGGATATTTGCGGTGAGCTTGATTAGCCTGGCTTAAATTTGGTTTGCAATATAACGCATTAATGCCCATTTTCTTCATTAAAGTACGTGTATGACGTCGTCCTATATGATGTCCTTGACGATTCAACAAATCACGCATCATACGGCTACCTGCAAAAGGGTATTGCATATGTAACTCATCCATACAGCGCATCAGCTTCAGATCTGATGCACTCACAGGTTTTGGGCGATAGTAATAACAACCACGGGAGACTTTCAGCAGCTGAGCTTGCTTAGATACTGAAATCTGAAGTGAGTCATCGATTAACTTTTGTGGTTGAAGCGGCCCAGTTTCTTCAACACACCTTCTAAAAAATCAATTTCTAATGCCTGCTCACCGATTTTTGCATGTAGTTTTTTTAGATCGATGGGTGGTTCTGTTGGAGCTTTTGATTGATCGAAAGCTTGCGAGGAAGCTGAAATCAGTTGATTTTTCCAGTCGATAATTTGGTTTTGATGAACATCAAATTCAGCACTCAATTCAGCAAGTGTTTTTTCTGCTTTAATCGCAGCAAGTGCTACCTTAGCTTTAAAATCATTTGAATGATTTCTTCTTGGTCTACGTGCCATAAAATACTCCATATATTGATGTTTATAACATCATTTGGGGAGCAAAATATCACTTATAAGTGTTGTTCAAATTTCCTGATCCACCTCTCTAGTACGTAATTTTCTTGTGAAGTTTCAACAACCCAAAATTTGTGCTCCAAATCCAGATGTTGATGGAATTGTATGTACCTCTAAAGAAGCGATTGCACTTAAAAGTAATATTGAATGGATTGATCAAGTAATCGATAAGGAAATCCGTAAAGATTATGCAGATGCTCTTATACCTCCTTCAGAAAAGCAAAAGCAACTAAATCAAACCCAAGCTGAAGGGTTTAATAACTGGTCACAGAATGTGGTTTATCGCTTTAATGGACAGTTTGGTCAATATGTGCAAATTTCGAAAGTAAGTTCAGAATATTCTGGCGGGGCTCATGGTATAGCAACTTTTGAAGATTATATTTTTGACTTAAAAAGTAAAAAACGCATTGAATTAAAAGATATTGTTATCAATGGAAAGATGAATGCGCTTAAAGAAGAATTGTGGAAACAATACGGATATTGGTGTCAAGAAAAAGATATGCAGCCTTATATTAGTAAAGAAGACTTTAAAGTAAGTGAAAATTTCTATATTAATCAATCAGGCGGGATTACATTTGATTTTCAGCTTTACGAATTGGCTCCATATGCCGCAGGTCCTGTGAGTTTAGAACTCTATGATACAGATCAACTGATAAAATCAGATTTTTTACCGCCAATGCCTACTTTAAAAACTGAACTGTAGAGATTCATAATAGTTTGTAAATTGATTAAACCACCTTCGGGTGGTTTTTATTATTCTTAACTGTTAAATTTAACTCATTATTAAAGTGGATAATATCATGAAAAAGATTATTTTTTTAGGATTAGTTTTGAGTTTAATTGGGTGTTCAACAAGTCCTGTTGTTTCAAATACAGCGAAACCAATACCTAATGAGAGAGTGTATAATCAGAATTATTTAAAGAAACACACTCCTGAACAAGCAAAAGTTACGTTCTTAAGAGATAAAGGTTTTTTGGGTTCTGGCTGTACTCATGATATTTATGTTAATAATGAAAAGGTATTTTCAATTCGCTCAAATGAAATAGCTACAATTTATCTTGAGCCTAAATATTATATTTTTAGATTAGAAACTGGTGCAGGGATGTGTCCTAATATTGCAACTTCTCAAGAAACAGAAGTCAAACCTGGGGCAGAGATCGAATATCGAATCTTACTTCCATCTGACTTTAACTTAAGACTAACTCGAATGAAATAAGAGATTAAAAATCTCTACGCCAATGAGTTAATTAAAGTTAATATTCATTAAGTTTTGATTAAACCCACTCATTATTAAGTGGGTTTTTTCTTAATTGAACTAAGAATCATTAACTGCTTTAAAATTATTATTACGGAATATTTTTGATGAAAATTCCTATAAATAAAATTTTCTTTATCGTCTGATTAAGCAGCTGTGTGCTGTAGGGACAATCAGTTAATGGTTTTTTAAGTCCAGAAGGAGCTCTCACTGGCTTAATGGTTACACCCTAATTACGTACGCTAAATTAATAATTTTACACTAGACAATGTTTTGAAAAGCTCACTTTCGGGAGCTTCTCTATTAATTAAAATTAGTTAAAGAAAGTTTTGATCACGAATATCTTAATTTGGTTTTCTTTGTCAAAATCTTAATAATCTTAAAGACCTGATTATTCAGCTTTAGTTTTTGATGGACGGTTGCACTGTCGAGTTGATCCCACAGCTCAAATGGAAAAAACTCTGAGCTATGATCAAATACCCATAACCATTGGTAGCTATGGTTCAGTGTATGAGTATCAAAACGAACATCTTGAACTTTGACAATCTTAAGCTGTTTATGGTGTTCGTCTTGAAGAATAATTTCATGGTTCTCCATTAGACCGCCACAAATTAAAAAACAGGTTTTAAGTGTACTTGAAATAAGATTTTCTGGTTAATTGGTTAGGTTGGCATTCATTTACAAAACATTTCTACTTGTTAAAGTTTGTCATTTTCAAAATGATAATAATCTTTACTCTTGAAATACAAGGTTTTAAGTAGGTTGCATTGTAAGGCTTATATCTAAGTGTCAGAATGCAGTTGACATTTATCTTCGAGTTATCGCTATGAGTTTAATAGGCTTTATGTATGCAAGTAAAACCAATAGTGAACATAGTCAAATAAAACAAGATTTAATTGATATCCTCACAGAAGCAGTCAAATTCAACTCTCAAAATGACATTACTGGTGTGCTTTACTATGGTAATGGATACTTCTTACAATACTTAGAAGGGGAGAAAGAACAAGTTGAGACGCTATTTTATAAATCAATTTTGAAAGATTCGAGACATCAAAACTGCGAAATCATCTTTTTGGAACCGTCCGAACAGCGGTTATTTAAACATTGGAGTATGAAATTTGCGCCTATAAATACCAAAATAAAAGATTTCTTTTTTCATCATCATGTTGATGAGTTTAATCCGTATTTACTTAACACTAATTCAATCCCATCTTTTATTGAATTACTTGTAGATCAACCCAATTTGAAAGCGGATCAATATCAAGTTTAACCAAAAATATATTTTTTGATTGGATATAGATCCAAAAAGAAAATGTTGAAGGGTGATGATATTAAAGTTTCTAAAAAAGCCCTGCACAATCAGGGCTTTTAAATTTATATTAAATCTAAATAGTACTATTTTACATTTACGGCTTACTACTAACTAATGATTTTTCAAATGCCATTTCTGCATCTTTTACAATAGCAGAAAGTTTTTCTGGTTGAATAAATGCATTAACTTGACCTGCATCTTTGCGCGCTTTATTTCCCATAACATCTGCAACTTCTGGATGGCTAGTAAGCACAATGTCTGCCTTCATATTTTTTAAACGCTTAAAACTCTGACGATAATCTTCTACAATATTTGGATATTGATGATTATTTTGTAAAACATTGCCAGCAACAGAGAGACTGCAAGGGAAAACAACATTTAGATTCTTACCATTAGATTTAACTTCAGTTGACCAAGTTGTACAACCCGGAGTATGGCCTGGGGTAAGAGTAGCTTTTAGTTTTAATTTCCCTAGTTTAACTACTTCTCCATCGTGAATGACTTTATCAACTTTAACTGGAGTAAAAGGAATACTTTGGAAGGTGTTTTCACCTATTGGTTTTCCTATTTCTAAAGCCTTAACATCCTGCTGCATAGCAATTAATTTGGCGCCAGTGTCTTGTTTAATGCGGGCAAGTGCACCTACATGGTCCCAATGAGCATGGCTTGTAACCATAATTTTTACATCTGATAACTTAAAACCCAATTTTTTAATATTCTGCTCTATTTGCTCTGTATTTTCCGGAAGACCTGTATCTATCAATAAAGCTTGATGATCAGAGGTCAATAAATAGGTTCCAAGACCGTGAGTACCTACATAGTATATATTTTCAGTAATTTGGAATGGCTGAGTATTTTGCGTCCAGTCATCAGGTAACTTTAATGGTGTAGCTGAGGCAGATAGAGAAGTCAGCAATATACTTCCTGTAAACAATATCTTTTTCTTCATCTTTATTGGACTCGTAGGTTGGTCGCAGTAATTAAAGTTTTATATTTTAACGCCTTTGCTATAATTAGACCCTAATTTATTCATAAAAAAATATGACCATTCATTAAATTTTTATGTGTTTATGTTTGTTTTTCATTCATTCTTACTGATAAGTCATTTCAGAACCAGTCTCTTTAAAAAGCCTTTGGCTCAATCTATAAATAGCTCTCAAAAAATTCAAATTAATAAATTAGTAAAGACTAGTTTTTAATGTAGGGAGGATAGCGATTTGATGTTTAAGATACAGCTTTCTCACTATTTTCTTAAGATTAAATTATGAAAATCTACTAAATTATTTTAAAAAATATATTATTTAATTGTCTTTACTAAATAATATGAAATTATTAATTTAATTTACTCAATAATTAATAAGTTTTATAAATTAATAATGGCTTTTAAATAATTTGTTTTACTAGAAGATTTATATAAGTACCTGTATTTTATTGATATTTTAAAATTTAAATAAATTACATTGTTTTTAAATATTTTAGTGATATTTTATTTTTAAGCTCATTTATCTATTACCAATCGTGGATATTGTGATTTTTATCATTTTAGGTTTGGGATAACCTAAATATCTTTTGGTAATTTTATTGAACCTAATATCTATTCTTTAGGGAGAAAGAATATATGTGGGAATTATTTGTAATTCTACTTTCGCTTGGGCTGTTAATGTATACAGCTTACAAGGGCTTTTCTGTCATTCTCATGGCACCAATTTGTGCCTTACTTGCAGTTTTACTCATTAACCCAGCCAATGTTTTACCGTTTTATTCGGGTGTCTTTATGCCCAAAATGGTGAACTTTATTAAAGATTACTTTCTTGTGTTTTTGCTCGGGGCAATTTTTGGTAAAGTCGTTGAAATGTCAGGGATTGCTGAGTCTATCGCTCGAACCATTGTGAGATGGATTGGCGCAAAAAAAGCAATTTTAACGGTTGTATTACTAGGTGCAATTTTAACATACAGCGGTGTTAGTTTATTTGTTGCTGTATTTGCCATTTATCCTTTTGCCAATCAGTTATTTAGACAAGCGAATATTCCAAAACGTTTAATTCCGGGGACCATCGCGCTGGGTGCATTTACATTCACTATGGATGCATTGCCAGGTACGCCACAAATCCAGAACGTAATTCCAACCACTTTTTTTGGTACCAATATTTATGCCGCACCATTTCTAGGAATTATTGGTGCTATTTTTGTTCTATGCATGGGTTTAAGTTACTTAGAATGGCGTCGCCGCGCTGCTGCAAAAGCGGGGGAAGGATTCTCTGGTTTTGGTATAGACAATACACCGTCTCAAGAAGTTGAAGCTGATATGAACTTGCAAAATAATGGAAGTTCGGCTCGTCAGTTTCTAGCATTTGTACCGCTCATTCTTGTTGCAGTAATGAACAAATATTTATCTAAAGCAATCAAAGAATGGTATCCAAATGGCTTTGATTTTGCCTCAGTTGGTCTAGCTGATTACACCGTAGATGTTGCGAAAACTGGTGCGATATGGGCGGTTGGACTTGCGCTCATTGTAGGGATTATTACTGCAATTTTGTTTGATTACCAACGTGTAGTAACGAACTTTAAAGAAGGTATTAATGCGAGTATCGGCGGCTCACTTTTAGCCGTGATGAATACGGCTTCTGAGTACGGTTTCGGTGCCATTATTGCGTCATTACCGGGCTTTGCCATGATTAGTCATGCAATGAGCAGTACTTTTACAAATCCTTTAGTAAATGGGGCGGTGACGACAACTGTTTTAGCAGGTATTACCGGTTCAGCTTCTGGTGGTATGAGTATCGCTTTAAGTGCGATGGCTGAACATTATAACGCCGCGATTTTAGCTGTGGGTATTCCACCAGAAGTTATGCACCGTGTAGTTGCGATGGCGTCAGGTGGTATGGATACCTTACCGCACAATGGTGCTGTCATTACTTTACTCGCTGTTACAGGTTTAACCCATAAACAATCGTATAAAGATATATTTGCAGTTACGGTAATTAAAACATTAGCAGTATTTGTGGTGATTACGGTCTTTACCGTAACGGGTATTGTTTAAATCAGCACGTTATAAGTATTAAGGAGTAAATAGATGACTAAACTTTTAGACGGTAAAGTTGCTTTTATTACAGGTTCTGCAAGTGGTATCGGTCTAGAGATTGCTAAGAAATTTGCTCAAGAAGGTGCCAAAGTTGTCATTTCTGATATGAATGCCGAAAAATGCCAAGAAACGGCGAACTCACTTAAAGAGCAAGGTTTTGATGCCTTATCTGCACCATGTGATGTAACTGATGAAGACGCTTATAAACAAGCAATTGAGCTGACTCAAAAGACCTTTGGTACGGTTGATATCTTAATTAATAATGCTGGTTTCCAACATGTTGCGCCTATTGAAGAGTTTCCAACGGCCGTTTTTCAAAAGTTAGTTCAGGTTATGTTAACAGGGGCATTTATTGGTATTAAACATGTTTTCCCAATCATGAAAGCTCAAAAATATGGTCGTATTATTAATATGGCTTCAATTAATGGCTTGATTGGTTTCGCTGGAAAGGCAGGCTATAACAGTGCTAAACACGGCGTAATTGGTCTAACAAAAGTTGCCGCATTAGAATGTGCACGTGACGGTATTACAGTAAATGCTTTATGTCCGGGGTATGTAGATACACCATTGGTTCGTGGGCAAATTGCAGATTTGGCTAAAACCCGTAATGTAAGTTTAGACAGTGCACTTGAAGATGTAATTTTGGCAATGGTTCCTCAAAAGCGTTTGCTATCTGTTGAAGAAATCGCTGACTATGCAATTTTCCTCGCAAGCGAAAAAGCAGGTGGGGTAACAGGCCAAGCTGTCGTGATGGATGGCGGTTATACGGCCCAATAATTTAATTGTTTTATAAAAACCGCTTATTTTATATAAGCGGTTTTTTTATTCATTAAAAATTTACGATCGTCTACTGTTCAAAATAATGTTTTATCTCTACTATAACTTGTTATAAAAAAAACGAATAAAATAAGTTCGTTAAGGTATAAATTTATACTTTAAAGGTATTTAACTTATTTCCATTTTTAAAATTTAATAGAGTATGAGAAAGTAATATTTACGCATGTCCTGATTAGATACTTTCAGGAAAACTCGTCAATTAAAGGGTATTAATTGGCATACAAGTTGCTTTTTTAGCAATAAGTTTTAGCTAGGTGAAAAGGATATGATATCACTCAGCCAACAGATGGAACTCAATCATTATTCACGCAAAGCTGAATTTGCGCAGAATCTGATGTCCACAATTTGTGGTGAACACCGTCTAGACACGATTTATAAAGACAATCTCGATTTCCATTATGACGGAATGCGTTTGCCTAATAAAAAAATGGCAATCGGCACAATCAGTTATGGTGCAAATGTCGCTATTAACATCTCAAATTTAAAAGCGTATAGCATTAGTTTACCTATACAGGGGCGACAAGCTCTCAACATTCGTGGTGCACATTATCAATCTGATGAAAACAGAGGCCTAATTGTTTCAAATAATGATCAACAAGATCTGATTATCGATAAAGACTGTAGAAAATTTCAGGTGGTTATTCCTGAGCGAAGTATGCAGATTGTCCTTGCAGATTTACTGAATAAACCTATAGAAACGCCTATCATTTTTAACCCTGAAATGCACTTAGACTCTGAGCAACTGATTGGCGCATGGTGGAAGAATATTCAGAATTTTTTACAGCTAAAATCGAAATATAGCAATTTTTATGGTTTGCAGATGTTATCTGAAGACTATGAAAATTTTGTAATTAAAGCCTTACTATTATCTCAAGAAAACAACTACTCTGAAGCTTTAAAGTCACTTTCATATCAAGATGAGCCAGCTTATATTCGTAAGGTTCGTAATTTTATTATTGAACATGCTCACGAAGAAATCTGTGCAGAAGACTTGCAACGGTTGGCTGGGGTTTCAAAATCAAAATTGTATGACGAATTTCAACAGTACTACGGCACCAGCCCAATGTCGTATTTGAAAAAATATCGACTCCAACAAATTTACAAAATCTTGAGCACTACAGGAGCAGATAAAAAGGTTTCTATTTCAAAGCTTGCCTATGACTGGGGCTTTAATCATTTAAGTCGTTTTTCTCAAGAATATCGTGAAGAGTTTGGCGAAAATCCAAGTGAGACTAAAGGCAAAATTTTCTGATATTTAACTTTCACAATAAAAAAACTGATTTAAGTAATTAAATCAGTTTTTTTTATTTATCGATTAATGTTTATAGACTTTCTTCGAGCTTTAACACCTGTTTGTGTTTAGATTTCTCATAAATTACTTTCAAGCTAAGTGCAATAAATGAGATGAAAGTTGGTAAAGCGAGAATAAAGAAAATACCGCTTAAACTTAAGTTAAAGGTGAAAATGAGTGAGCCAAAGAAAGCACCTAAAATTGCACCAATACGACCAATACCATGCATCCATGAAACACCAACCGCGCGGCATACCGCTGGGTAGAACATAGCTGCAAGTGGCAGTAATGAAGACTGTGCACCAGCCAGTAATGCACCAATTAAGAAGATAGTAAGGCCTAATAAGAAAATATTTGAGCTCACTAGACCAGCAACAATAAATAGGCTGAAAGCGATGAGATATGAATATTTAATCACTGTAGTTGGGTTCAGTTTATCCATGTACCATCCCATAATGGTTGCGCCAATTACACCACCAAAAGGGAAAATCGCAGCAATTAAACTAAACTGTTGGGTATTGAAACCTGCTGTTTTTAAAATTGTTGGCATCCAGCTTGTTAAAAGATAGAACACCAAAAGACTGGTAAAACAGCAGATCCAAAGCATGCTTGAACTCCACAGGTATTTTCCTAAAACCACTTTAACCGGATTTTCATCTGAAGGATTTTCTGCTTGAGCTAAAATAAGTTTTACTGGCTCTTGGAAGGAATGGCCTTGAATATTTTCTAAAATACGCTGTGCTTTATCTTGTTGATGACGTGTAATTAAGTATTGAGTTGATTCAGGTAATTTAAGTAATAAAGCAACCACTAAAATTAGGGGAATACTTCCGCCAATAATAATCACTTTGGCCCAGCCATAGCTTTCTAACAGATAAGCTGATAACACACCGCCACAAGAAATACCCAGCATAAATCCACAGCCAGCAAGCCCTGTGAGAAATGCTTTACGTTTTACAGGCATATATTCTGAGACAATGGTACTAATGTTTGGCATAGCTGCGCCTAAACCTACGCCAGTAATAAAGCGATAAATCATTAAGTCTTGAGTTGAATTAGCAAAGCCACACAAAATCGTAAATATTGAGAACAAAAGGCTTGTAAAAACAATAACACCTTTACGGCCAAATTTATCGGCTAAGGGGCCAGAAATGATTGCACCAATTGACATACCGACTAAAGCAGCACTTAAAACGGGAGCAAGTTGAGGCTTGGTAATTCCCCAATCATCCAATAATGCCGGTGCAACAAAACCAATAATTCCTGTATCTAGACCATCACAGAAAAAGACACAAAAGCCTAGGATAAAAACTATCCACTGTAGTGGAGACAGTTTTTCGCGATTGATAATCGTGTTTGCATCTATCGTTTTCATATGTATTCCTTCTTAAAATTATTTAATTCCCTGAGTAATTCAATGTATTCGTTACAAAACCTGAGTCTTTAATTGAATTATTTTTAACCAATATTCACTATCCAATAAGTCCGAATATTCATCCATTTTTTCCAAATGAGATAAAAAGCATTCATTTCATTTTTTAATTTAATCATTTGAAATATAGGTGTTTCTTATTTTTAATTTTTCTATCCAGTTTGTTTGATTTTGATAATTGCGCAGAGATTGGATAATGCTTGCAGCTTTTGGACAGTCTAAAAAAATTTTCAGATAGAAGATAAAGCCATAACAATGTCAGGAGTTGACACTATGGCTGGTCAAACCATTCAAATTCAAACTGCATCTGGAAAGCAGTTCAGTGCATATCTAGCGACACCAGAAACAGGAAAAGGACCTGGTGTGGTGCTTTGTCAGGAAATCTTTGGGGTGAATGCAGCAATGCGGGAAAAGGCAGATTTTCTTGCAGAAGAAGGCTATACCGTTTTGGTTCCTGATCTATTTTGGCGTATATCACCTAATATTGAACTCGGTTATACACCAGATGATTTTCAAAAAGCTTTTGAACTTTATCAACAATATGACGAAAACCTTGGTGTTGAAGATATTCAAGACAGCTTAGCTTTTCTAAAGACACGACCAGAATGTGATATCTCTACAGGTCTCGGCGTAGTGGGCTATTGTTTAGGTGGAAAGCTAGCTTATTTGGCAGGCTGCAGACTTTCTGATGTGGCATGTGCCGTAGGTTATTACGGTGTAGGCATTGAAAAAGCGTTAGATGAGTTAGCTAACGTAAAAGGACGTTTGGTTTTACATATTGCAGAACTGGACCAATTTACACCGCCAGATGTGAGACAAGCGATTGTCGATGCAGCTAACCAATATTCAAATGTACAAGCTTATGTTTACGAAGGCGTTGATCATGCCTTTGCACGACCAAAAAGCAACCATTACCACAAACCTTCAGCACGCTTCGCTCACGAGCGTACAGTAACAGCTCTACATGAAATAATTGGGCCGAAATATGACCTAGTTGCACTATGGGAAGAGCATATTCGTCATGAGTTCGATACGCGTGACGTCCCAGCAACCATGGCAACAATGGTTGCAGAACCTTATGTCAACCATATCCCAACCTTGACTGGCGGTGTAGGCCAAAGCCAGCTTGCTCGTTTTTATCAATATCACTTTGTTCATCAAAACCCAAAAGATATGAAGATTACTTCAATCTCTCGTACGGTTGGCTCAACGCAAGTGGTAGACGAATTCATTATGAGCTTTACCCACGACGCTGAAATTGACTGGTTATTACCGGGTGTAAAACCAACTGGTAAATATGTCGAAATACCAATGTTAGGTGTAATTCAGTTCAGAGGTTCAAAGCTGTGTCATGAGCATATTTACTGGGACCAAGCATCTGTACTTGTTCAAATTGGTTTATTAGACCCAACAGGCTTACCCGTTGCAGGTGTCGAGACAGCACGAAAACTTCTTGATGAAGATCTTCCGTCCAATACTTTGATGCCATCTTGGTCAAGTAGTGAAGGCAAGCTAGTCAATTAAGGAGGATCTGCAATGAATATAAATTTAATAGGAAAAGTCGCTGTGGTGAGTGGCGGTGCAACACTCATTGGTAAAGCTGTTGTGCAAGCCTTAGTCAGTGCAGGTGCTCATGTCGCTATTTTAGATATTGATGCAAAAGGTAAGGCGATTGCCGAAAGCTTTAACCATGATGTGATGTTTATTCAAACCGATTTAACTAGTGATGCGGCTATTCAACAAGCTGTGGCAGATATTCATCAACATTTAGGTGAAGTGAGTTACTTGGTGAATTTAGCATGTACCTACTTAGATGATGGTTTTAAATCTTCACGTCAGGACTGGTTACAAGCACTCGATATTAATTTGATCTCTACAGTTGAGCTGAGCCGTGCTTTATACAATGACCTAAAAGAACAGCAAGGTTCAATCGTTAACTTTACTTCCATTTCGGCCAAAGTGGCACAAACAGGACGCTGGTTATATCCGGTTTCTAAGGCCGCGATACGTCAACTCACACAAAGTATGGCAATGGATTTTGCTGCCGATGGTATTCGCGTCAATTCAGTTTCTCCGGGTTGGACATGGTCACGAGTCATTGCAGAAGTCAGCGGCAATAACCGTGAAAAAGCCGATAGCGTTGCAGCCGATTATCACTTGCTAGGCCGATTGGGTCATCCCGAAGAAGTCGCCAATGTTGTTTTGTTTTTATTGTCACCCGCTGCGAGCTTTGTGACCGGAGCAGATTACGCAGTCGACGGTGGCTATTCAGTAATGGGCCCTGAAGGATCACAGCCCGCTATTCCGCGTTTAGCCGAATAGCACAGCGTTTTAAAAGCACATTTAGAAAATTATGGAGAAGATTATGCGCCGTATTGCAATTGTTGGAGCAGGACAGTCTGGTTTACAGCTTGGTTTGGGGTTATTAGATACAGGTTACGATGTAACCATGATCACCAACCGAACTGCCGATGAAATCCGTCAAGGTAAAGTCATGTCAAGCCAATGTATGTTTCATACTGCTTTACAAACTGAACGTGATTTAGGTTTAAATTTTTGGGAAGAACAATGTCCAGCCGTAGAAGGCATTGGGCTAGCTTTAGTTAATCCTGAAAATGGTGGTAAAGCATTTGAATGGAGTGCTCGTCTTGAGCGCTACGCTCAATCGGTCGATCAACGCGTCAAAATGCCATATTGGATGGAAGAATTTGAACGCCGTGGCGGTCAATTGGTGATTCAGGATGTTGGAATACAAGAGTTAGAACAACTCGCAAACGACTACGAGCTTGTATTACTCGCGGCTGGTAAAGGTGAAGTTGTTAAACAGTTTGAGCGTGATGATGCACGAAGTGTTTTCGATAAACCGCAGCGCGCTTTGGCATTGACCTACGTCAAAAACATGAAGCCAATTTCACCTTATTCACGTGTGACTTTTAACATTATTCCCGAAGTCGGTGAGTACTTTTCATTTCCGGCACTAACCATCAATGGGCCTTGCGACATTATGGTATTTGAAGGTATTCCAAATGGGCCAATGGACTGTTGGCAAGATGTGAAAACACCAGAACAGCACCTGCAATGTAGTCTGAACTTACTCAAGAAATTTGTGCCTTGGGAATATGAACGCTGCGCAAATGTTGAATTAACTGATGCTGGCGGTTATTTGGCAGGGCGTTTCCCGCCGACGGTACGTAAGCCCGTTTTAACCTTACCGTCTGGCAAAAAGATTTTTGGTATGGCAGATGCCTTAGTGGTCAATGATCCAATTACCGGTCAAGGCTCAAACAATGCGGCTAAGTGTAGCAAGATCTATTTTGATGCCATTTTAGCCAATGATAATCAAAGCTTTAGCGAACAATGGATGCTTCAAACTTTTGAACGCTATTGGGCTTATGCAGAAAAAGTCGTGGCTTGGACCAATAGCTTGTTATTACCACCAGAGCCTCATGTCGTTGAACTCCTAGCAGCTGCAAGCCAAAACCAGAGCATTGCTTCAATTATGGCCAATAACTTTGATGACCCGCGCTCTTTTGCCCCGTGGTGGTTTGATGCAGATCAGGCTCAGGCATTCTTGGCCTCAAAAACCGCAGCAAAAGTCGCTTAAGGTCAAAATATCAAAGGGAGATTTAAAAATGGACACAATTGAAACTTTAGCTTTACAAGCGATTAATGCCGAAAACCCAAGAGAAATTCGTAATTTGCTTGGTCAGTTTGCAACTGGTGTTACCGTGATTACAACTCGTGGCAAAGATGGCCGGAAAATAGGTATGACCGCCAATTCATTTTCCTCACTGTCTTTAGACCCACCATTAATTTTGTGGAGCCTTTCAAAAACGGCGCCAAGTTTGCCTGATTTTGTTGAAGCTGAATATTTTGCCATTCACATGTTGGCACAAGAGCATCATCAGCTTTCGGGGCATTTTGCTCGAGGTGCCGAAGACAAATTTGCAGGCATTGCTCATCAACAATGCAATGCTGGCGTTCCAATTTTGACTGATGCACTCGCAACCTTGGTTTGTCGCAATGTAAATCAGTATGAAGGCGGAGATCACCTGATTTTTATTGGTCAAATTGAACAATACCAACAACGCCAAGGTGAACCATTGGTATTTCACGCAGGAAAGTATCGGATTGCTGCTGAGCATCCAGAATTAGCCCATTAATTCACCACAATCACGATCAATCCGGTCGTGATTTTTTTATAGGAAATAAGAAGATGAAAAGCACTTTAATTAAACATGGCTTTTTAGCAGGGACATTGTTGGGTGTGCCTTTGGCTGCACATGCCTATGATTTACCGACCGTAAACTTAGGTATGACCAGCTTTCTCGATGGTGGATTACCCGCAGGACCCGGTTGGTATGCTCAAACCTATTTTCAAAATTACGATAGCAATAAACTGGTCGATGCCAATGGACAAAAACTCGGTTTACCTAAAACAGATTTAAATTATCAAGTACTGGTTGAGCAGATTAGTTATTTATCGAATATCCGAGTAAAAGATAAAGCCAGTCTAGGCATAAATTTTCTGATTCCTTTTGTCAGTAAAATGGACATGGATGATGGCTTGAATAATGCGGCAATTAAAGCCCAAAGTGGCTTTGGGGACATTATGATTGGGCCTTTTATTCAGTTCGATCCAGTCATGGGCGCACAAGGACCGAAGTTTGTACATCGTTTTGAGTTTCAGGTGAATTTACCTACTGGCGAATACGACCAGCAAAAAGATATTAATCCAGGTAATAACGCTGTTTCATTTGACCCTTATTGGGCTGCCACATATTGGTTTAATCCAAAATGGACAGCTTCAACACGTATCCATTATCTCTATAACTTTAAAAATGATGACCCAAGCTATGCGTTTGCTGGAGCAAATGATATGCAGGCAGGGCAAGCAATTCATGCAAACTTCGCAACAGACTATGCCATTACCGAACAGTTCCGTTTAGGGCTCAATGGCTATTGGCTAAAACAAGTTACAGATACCGAAGTCGATGGTGAAAAAGTCAAAGGTCGACGTGAACAAGTTTGGGCAATTGGTCCCGGTGCGATGTATAGTTTTTCTAAAAATGATCACTTGGTTGCAAATGCATATTTTGAGCAAGATGCTGAAAACCGACCAGAAGGTACGCGACTACAAGTTCGTTATGTCCATCATTTTTAAATCATAAAAAAAGCCTTTTATATCAACAAATATAAAAGGCTTTTATCTATTTTAGTTTAAGAAAAAATTGAAGTAATTAAGCCTGAACCTTCACTGTGACCAGAACGGCGAGTAGACGAAGGTAACTCACCATAACGGCGTTTATATTCTTGAGAAAAACGACCCAAGTGAGTAAATCCCCATTTAAATGCAACGTCAGTAACCGATAGATTTTCATTATGCATGAGTTCTAAATGAGCTTGTTCAAAGCGTAATTCTTTTAAATAAGACATTGGGGTGGTCCCCAAATAGTTTTTAAAACCAGTAAATAGGGTTCTTACACTCACGCCTGCATGTTCAGCTAAAATCTCGACATTGAGCGGCTCATGCAAATGTTCTTTAATGTAGGCTTCTGTACGTTTCACGAAATAAGGAGAAACGGTTTTTTCTTTATAATGATCAAGCTTATGTAATGCATTGTTGGGCTGACCATAAATGAGCGCATTAAATAAATTTGACTCAAACTGTTTAAAGGCTAATGGATGATGAAGCGGGTGCTGATCACATGCTAAAGCATCCATTAAGGTTCTAACAAGTTGCAAAAAATAGGCTCCACCTTGGGTAGAAAAATCTAATTTTGGGTCAAAAATAAGTAAGTTATTTTCTGAATCGGCAATATGTTGTCGGCAATGGTAAGTAAAATCATCCTTTGAAACTTTTAGAATGAGCTGGGGTGAGTTCGCATGCCAGCGCATACGCAAAGATTGCTGAGGTGAAATAAGAGAAGCAACTTGAGAATAAGAAATAAACTTTTGCGAACCAAACTCGATTTCTGCGTAGCCTTGAGTTGGAATTTGAATTAAGTAAAAGTTATCCAGATGATCTGGTTCAATAATGACATCTGCGCCATATTCCAAGCGGCTAATAGACAATGCGCCTGTTTTAACATGGTGCATAGTTGCACTAAAATCTCGCTTCTGATGAGAGACTTTAAGATCATGCGGTTTAAAAATTTGGCCTACATTTCGGCAGGTTTCGCTTAAATCGTGGTGATCGAACACCAAATTATGATCAGTAAAGATAGACTCATTTTGAAAATGACGTCCATTGAGTTCATGGGAGTTGGCTTGGTTCATATATATCCCTTTTGGCTCACTCCTGTATTTACCTGTGTTACAAAAGCTTTAAAACTTCGCTTTACATCAAGTAAATACGGCACTTAAAAAAATTAAGTTACGCGTAAAATACAATGAGATATAAGCAAAATACAGACCAATTTAACCGCTAATTAATATGATTTTCTCAAATTTTTAAGTCGAATTTTATCCATCAATTTAATATATTCGAGAAATAGAATAGGGGGATATAAAAGGTACTTTAACTTAATCTCATCATGATCTTATTCCTTAAGATCTATCAAAATTTATAGCAAATCCGAGCGAACTGGTCAATTTATTTTGTCGGAATTCATTATTTTATATTGTTGATATATAGGAATTTTTAGTTTAAATGCAAAAATTCAATATACCCCTTGCAGAGTATATTGAATCATTTCAGGTTTCAGTGGTTTTTAAATTATTTATACTTTAACGTGATGTATTGCTCTGTAAAAATTTCTCGCTGTAAATACGGTAGTTTTGCAAAGATTGCTCATCTAACCAATTTTTAACGGCTTCAATCATTGGTGGTGGGCCACATAAATACATATCAAAAGCCTGCTCGGCCAGTTGATCTTTATTTAAGTGCTCATGGATATAGCCTGCTTTACCTTGCCAAGTTTCCGTTGCCTTAGTCACAATCGGGTGATAACTAAAGTTGGGTAGCTGTTCAGCATAGGCATGTAAACGCTGTTGTTCACACAAGTCGGTTTCACTATTTACGCCGTAGTACAACTGAACGGCAGGTGAGTTAGGTTGCTCAACCAAGTTATCAAGCATTCCCAAGAAAGCTGATAAACCTGTTCCACCCGCCACAAAAACAAGTGGTCGCTGTACTTCACGTAAATAGAAACTACCAAGTGGCGCTTCGATGAGTAGGGTCTGTCCAACCTGACAACGGTCACGTAAGTAATTACTCATCACACCGTCTGGCAACAGACGAATGAGAAATTGCAATTGATTGGTTGCGTTTGGTCTGTTTGCAAAAGAATAAGAGCGCCAATCTTCAGTATCTGGAATTTGCAAACGAGCGTATTGACCTGGCAAAAACTGAAGTTGTTCAGCATGACTGCTCGCATCAAGATGTAAGATTGCTGTCGTTTCAGAAACCAGCTCAACCGCAGTCACTTTGGTTTCAATTTTTAAGGTATCACCAGCGTTACAGATAGCAGAATCATGATCGAAATAAAAAGCTGCATCGGATTTTACACGGGTCTGGCAAGCTAACATTTTTCGCTCGGCCAAATCACGTTCACTTAATGCATCTTCATCGACATATTCTTGTTCATAAATACCAGTTTCACACTGTCCCTGACAGGTACCACAAACACCTTCACGGCAGTCTAACGGCAGGTTAATTCCCTGACGAACTGCTGCATCAAGCAACAATTCGTCTTTATTTACCGAAATAAAAAAGGTTTTGCCATCGGCAAAGTTAAGTGCAACTGAATGTCCCATTTTCATTCCCCTTAAACGTGATAAAAGTCTAAAACGGAATCAATTTTGTCATTCAGCAAAATGCTGTGCTGACGACGAATACGGAAACCATCAGCGGTTTGACGTAAAAGATAAGTGGCATGTCCGTAAAAACAGCCTTCTAAACCTTGACGGTTATAAAGCGTTTGCCATGCAACTTTTGCTTCGATAAGACCATCTTCCAGTGTTTTAACTCGAATATTGTTTATGCTGTGCAAAGTACGTGGTAACGGTGTTGCAGATGCTGCTTTTCCGGTACGAATACGGAATACACGGTCTTCAAGGCCTGTACGGTCCGCATAATAGATATAAGACAAGCCCTGATTTGGATCTTGAACATAGTTATGGTCATCAATCCACTGTGGAATATGATATTCACTATCTTCATCGTAAAGCTCTAGGTAGGCATCCCAGTCATAAGCATCACAAAGCTCTGCCTTTTTGTACAAAAACTGAGATACAGCAAAATGTAGTTCTTGTGACATGGTTACACCTCATCCATTACGGCATTATTTTCAAAAGTAATATCCTGCATTTTCAAGGCTTTTTTATTTAAGCCGTCCAGCATGAGACGTTGCCAGTGTCCATGTTGATTTACATAGAGTCCTTCATGGGTAAATTCACGGCCAGTAATAACGGGTTGAATGCCTAAATCTTGTGAGTTTTTGGTCGTACCATATTCCCAAGACTGACAACCACGTGAAATATCGCTCCAACGTTCAAGTCGTGCTTGGAAACCTTTTTGTTGCTCACGGAATTCAACTAAATCGTCTGGTGTACCAAGGCCCGATACATTAAAGAAATCTTCAAACTGGCGAATACGGTTACGGCGTGCTTCTGCAGATTCACCTTTAACCCCAATACATTGACTAATGACTTCGGTTTTATTCCATGCCACAGGACGAACAATACGAAGTTGTGAGCTAATCTGGTCCATAAAAAATAGACTAGGGTACAAGTTCAAGTTTCTTAAACGATGCATTGCCCATTCAGCATATTTTTCGCCATATTTTTCGACCATATATGGCATAACCGTGCTGTAGCCCGGACGAACTGTTGGGTTTGGCATGTCACTAAATAAAACACTATGACCATTTTTGAAACTAAACCAGCCATCGTCAGTTTCTGAGTCACCCGCACCCAACTTGCTATAGTCGAGCGTGTCGAGTTCCGCACCTTTTGATGCATTGACTTGCTGACGGTGTTGGACTGTAGAGACATAGTTATAGTGAACAGTGCTGACATGGTAGCCATCTAAGCCATTTTCATTTTGTAGCTTCCAGTTACCTGCAAAGGTATAAGATGACTTACCTTGTAATACTTCGAGTTCACCTGTTGGGGACTGGTTAACCATTAAATCAAGGAACAGTTTTGCATCGCCCAAAAAGTCTTCTAGTGAATCTGTTGCTTGAGTATCAAGACTGACAAATACAAATCCACGATAGCTGGCAATACGGCCTTGTTTTAAACCACGGCTTGATTTATCAAAATCTTCACAGTACTCACTAGGCGCTTTTACCTTAACCAAGCGACCATCTGACTTATAACACCATGCATGGAATGGGCAGGTAAATGTAGATTGATTGCCTTTAGCAACGCGTGTTAAGGTCGCACCGCGGTGTTCACAAGCATTGACCATGGCATGTAGTTCGCCTTTACCATCACGGCTTACAATAATCGGTTGGCGGCCAATTTGAACGGTTAGGAAATCATGATTGTTTGGAATTTCACTTTCGTGACATGCGTAAATCCAAACTTTTTCAAAAATAAACTCCATTTCCAAGTCAAATAGTTCTGGCTCGGTAAACATGTCGCGTGCAATACGAAACACACCATCGTTAGGACGGAAGTCGATACATCCATCTATAAAATCATTCCATTGTTTTAAATTAGATGAGGTCATTTACTCAATCCTCCAATCAATCAGCTTTTAACTGATTGAACCGCGATTAAGCGTTGCTCTCTATCCGTTTTTTCCAGATCTTTATCCACTTTGTGCAGTTTTGATTCTTTAATCGAATTCTTTTGAAGAAAGAGTAGAGATTTAAATTTGTATGTGTTTTAACCTATTAAAGTTCCCTATAATGTTAAGCAGCATAAAAATGAAACTTTGTGAACTAAGTCTATGAAAGAAAAAAATTTAAAATTACAAATTAGAATTCTTTTAGAGCAAAATATTGCATTTGGTCCGGGTAAGGCAGACTTACTTGAAGCAATTGAGAAAACGGGGTCAATCTCACAGGCAGCAAAATCTATGAACATGAGCTACCGCCGTGCATGGCAGTTGGTCGACACCATGAATCAATGCTTTGAAACAGCGTTAGTGGAAACACAAACGGGTGGAACACATGGTGGTGGGGCAGCTGTTACAGCTTTGGGCCACAAAGTCTTAGAGCATTACCGCCAAATGGAAATCAATGCTCGACAAGCCTTAGAATATGATTATCAAATTATGAGTAGCTATTTAAAGAAATAAGATTAGGAATTCTTTATAAATCAAAGAATTTAAGCGCGAATCAGTTTTATCTACTAATAGTTTTCAATTGCTCAGAAAAAATATCCATCTTTATAAATAATTTCTACTTTTCATCGTCTATGCTTATCGCTATATTCTTGGGTATATATCGCTGCAAAAAACGACAAAAAAGGTAAAACATAATGGTAAGTAATACAAAGATAAAAAAATTAGCTTTAGCTTGTTCAATCCTCAGCATAGGAGGGATCTTTAATATTTCAGCCAAGGCTGAATCAGTTACCGTTTATGCAGCAGCGAGCTTAACGAATGCGATTGCAGACTTAGAAAAAATTTACGAAAAACAGAATAAAGTAGAAATTAAGACTTCATATGCAGGCTCATCGACCTTAGCTAAGCAAATTGAAGCAGGTGCGCCCGCAGATATTTTTATTTCAGCAGATACACAGTGGATGGATTATCTACAAAACAAAAAACAAGTTGCAGCAAATGACCGTATAAATTTATTAGGTAACCGTTTGGTTTTAATTACACCTAAAGGAAGACCATTAAATATAAAATTAGATAAAACCACTGATCCCAATAAAGTGTTCACAGGCAAGATTTGTACAGGAGATACCAAAAGTGTGCCTGTAGGCAAATATGCTAAACAAGCTTTTATCAATTTAGGTTGGTGGAGTCGTATTGAGCCGAAGTTAGTTGAAACAGAAGATGTTCGAGCGGCATTAAATTTTGTTGCGCGTGGTGAATGTCAGGTTGGGATTGTCTATGCAACCGATGCAGCGATTAGCAAAGATGTGACTGTAGCTGGCGTATTTCCAGAAAATACACATTCGCCAATTACTTACCCTATAGGGATAGTTAAAAAGACTCCAAATTCAACAAAGTTCTATCAATTTTTACAAAGCAACCAAGCCAAAGCTGTCTTTAAAAAATATGGCTTTAGTGTGCTAGCTCCAGTTAAACCATGATGTTCTCTTTAACCCCAGAAGAACTCAGCGTGCTGCAACTTTCTTGTAAGGTGGCAGCAAGTTGTCTTGTTGTCAGTATTATTCCTGCAATTTGTGTGGGATGGTTTCTAGCACGTAAAGACTTTTGGGGTAAGTCATTCATTGAAACATTGGTGTTTTTACCTTTGGTATTACCGCCAGTGGTGCCTGGTTATTTGCTTTTACAAGTTTTTGGGAGCCGCGGGATTATTGGGCAATATTTAGCTCCACTCGGAATTGATTTTGCATTTAACTGGAAAGGCGCCGTTCTTGCTTCCGCAGTAATGGGTTTTCCGCTGTTGGTACAATCGATTCGACTAGCAATTGAGCTGGTCGATCAGCGTTTAGAAATGGCAGCAAAGACATTAGGTGCCTCATCTTTAGGGGCATTTTTCCATGTCACATTGCCACTTGCCAGCAGTGGTATTTTAATTGGTGCTATTTTGTGCTTTTGCCGGAGTCTAGGTGAGTTTGGAGCCACTATTACTTTTGTTGGTAATATTTCAAATGAAACACGGACTTTGCCTCTAGCCATGTATAGCTTAATGCAACAACCCGATACCGAGGCCGCTATTCAACGACTTATTGTTTTATCGTTAAGCGTGGCTTTTTTAGCACTATGGTTTGCACAGTGGTTTCATCGTTATCAAAAGAAGCGCTTAGGGCGGTAAGATTATGTTGATTGATTGCCGTTTCCAGCTACACATGGGTCAATTTCATATTGAGCCTAGTTTCCAGTCCGATGCTTCTGTTATTGGGCTATTTGGTGCATCGGGTTCAGGTAAAACGTCCATTTTACATGCCATTGCAGGGCTGAACACTCCGCGTAGTGGAATCATTAAAATACAGGGCCAAACATGGTTTGATTCAGGTCAAAAAATTAACTTGAGCACGCAAAAGCGGCATGTTGGATTGGTTTTTCAAGATGCTCAGCTTTTTCCGCATAAAACGGTAAAGCAAAATTTATTATTTGGTCTTAAGCATCTTTCCCAACAAGAACGTCACTTTGAAGCAGATTACATTATTGAATTATTAAAGTTAGGGCACTTATTACAACGTATGCCTATCAAACTCTCAGGAGGGGAAAAACAGCGCGTGGCACTGGGTCGAGCATTGTTATATTCACCTAAGCTGTTACTACTAGATGAGCCGTTATCAGCATTAGATGCGAATCATAAAGCTGAAATTATTCCTTTTTTTCAGAAGGTAAAAGAGGAAATAAAAATTCCGATGATTTATGTAAGTCATGATATTCAAGAAATTAAACAACTGACCGAAACAATGTGGGTTTTATAATTTTTCATATTTCACACATTATTTCAGCCATGTTGATTTATGGTTGTTAGCTAGCCCATAAACTGCCCGTTGGAGCAGATTTTCGGCGATCTTGGGCTTGTTGATAAAAACGCCAGAAAGCGAACGCAAAAATGACAGCTAAGAAATCAACTACTAAGATTTCTCCTCCATGGACCCATAAGCCACTTTGGGGAATGAAGTAGGCTAAAAGAGATGTAAGTGGAATCGCAAATAACACAAAAACCAAGGTTAAGAGCAGTTGTGGTAAAGCTTTTGCGTAGCCAATCACAAAGGTATAAATCAAAGTCAGTAGGAAAATCGCATAATAACCATACATGAAGACGTGATTTATACTTTCAATGTTGAGTGTAGCGAAAAGCCAACGACTAGCTAACATTGTGCCTACGACAGCTAGAACACACCCTAAACATGCACCTATAGTTAAGTTCGCGAGGAACACCACATCTTTACGTTGAACAGGAACAGAGTCTTCAGCACGCTTTTGTTTACGTGCACGAGTTTCAACCCAAAGAATGTTCCCTGTGTAAAATAGGAAAGCGCCACCGACACCTAACACAAAATAAATCCAACGTACGCCCGTACCCCCAAAACTTCCAAAATGTAGGCTAAACATGGCATTGATTAACTTATTACCTCCATCAGTCTGAGTATTAATACCTTTATGGTTAAAGTGCTCAACGGCATAGGGGTTCATACGCATAAAGTCTTGATTTGCGCCACGTAACATCTGATCGGGGCTATACAAGGCTATACGTGCATTGGCTTTTTCAGGTTTATCGAGGTTACTGAACTGGATATAGTCAACTGAATATTCAGGTGCTACTTTTTTTGTTTGAGCTAATATTTGCTGCACATCTATTTGTGTTTGTTTAGGTTGAATAAGCGCAGGGGGAGAACGCTGAAAAACTGGCTGTCCTTTGAGTGCCAGCTGACCAATCGCATCGTAAAAAAAGTCATGAAAAGCAAAGACAATAACGCTAATGCTAATAATGATGTGAAAAGGTAAGCTCGTAATTCCAATCACGTTATGTGCATCTAACCAAAAACGCTTTTTATTTTTACCAGGACGGATGACAAAGTAATCCTTCACCAAAGTTGGTAAAAGAATAATCACTCCTGAAAGTAAAGCAAGAAAATATAAAATCGAAACCACGCCCATCACGTAAAGTCCTAATCCGTGATGACCTGCCATGCCGGGTATGCCTGCTGTTTCATGCAACTGTTCGATTAGCCAGCCTGCTTTAGATAAGTTTTCCTGAGCAACGATTAACTGACCTTTATCGTCTAAGCTTGCCATCCACGTAGACTGAGCAGTATTAAAGCCATCTCCACGTTCATGTTCACTCCACGTAATAGGCGCGTAGTGAAATTCATTAGACGATAAATTTAGTGTGAAGTTCTTTTGTGCAGCAGGATAGGTAGCCTGAACTTTTTGAATAAGCTCATTATATTGGTTGGGGGAAACTTTAGGTAAAACTTGCTGCGTTGGCGTAGCCCACTTACTAATGTGGTGCTGAAACATGCTAAGCCCACCAGCAAAGAAACAGATAAAAAGCAAAATCCCTGCACATACACCCACCCAAGTATGCATGCTTTTTGCTAATTTCATAATGTCTGAACGTACTTTCATGTTTAACCCCGCAATACGAAAATACAGCTATACGCTAGGGCATTCGCAATGGATAAATAGATCAGTGCTTTTTGTCCGGTCGTAAAAAAATAACTGGCAAACATAATAGGCATCCAAACCCAAGGCACACTCCACATTCCCAATTGCACTAATAAATCCATGGCAACATAAGGACGACCTAATAGAACTACTAAATTGCCAACCGCGATGGAAAGACTTAGTCCTAAAACCCCGCCAGCAAAAGTTTTACTCCACCAGTCTGGCTGGATAGGAGACTGAATTTTAGCTTTCATGAAACCAATTTCCGTTTAAAAAGCGCTATAAAGGGAAGAAACGACCATGCAAAAATGATGAGCATGAACCAGCAGAAAGCAGCAACAACTTTTGGTAAGCTCGCAAAGAGTGCAATCAATCCAACACTCAACAGTACTAGACCCAAATACTTAAATAGAGCTGGAAGATGGTGAGACAACAGATTTTGATTGCTATGACTACAATAGATACTGACCGCTCCTAACAGGGTCAAAAAAAGTCCTATAAGTTTCATAATCGATGTTTATAAGTAAATTAAAGTCAAAATTTACCCAACAGTATAAGTAAATAATAATTATTATCAAATGATAAGTATAATTATTTATTAAATTGCGGCTCGTAAGTTAAGATAAGAGAGAACATATTAAAAGTATTTATTTTGAAGCCAAATACAGTGAGTCATTATCTATATATTCCTGAACAACTCAGCAAATCAATTTATGAAATTTCGAGCTCTATTTTTTTCACATCGGGGCTATTCTGTTATGGGGTAGACTTATCAAAAACACAGCATTTGCATATAGATCAACAGTTAGAGCATCCCCTAAAAATTGCTCAAGCGCGTATCGAGCGTAAAAATGAGTACTTATGTGGTAGGGTCTTAGCACAGGCTGTTTTAAATCATCATTTCAGTTTGAATCAGCCAATAACTTCTATGTATGAACATTTGCCCATTTGGCCAAATCATATTTTGGGTAGTATTAGTCATTCACAAAATAAGTTAATTGTTGGGCTATCAAATAACGCGATTTATTTGGGAGTTGATATCGAGCACTGGGTAACTTCAGAATTTGCAAAAGAAAGTGCACACCTTATTTTAGCGCCATCTGAGCTTGATTTATGGAGCTGTAAGGCGACTAAGTTTTTTGATTTTTCCCGATACGTAAGCTTAATTTTCTCTGTAAAAGAAAGCCTATATAAAGCAGTTTATTCCACAGCAAAGCAATATATTGATTTCCTAGAGGCATCTATTGTTGATATTAATTTTGACAATCAAACATTAACGTTAGCTTTTACATTAGAAACTCAACAGCGTTATCAACTTTTAGAACAATATCAAGGGGGATGGGTTGTAGAACAAGACTGTGTTATGACTTGGGTTTATCAAGCAAGCTATTCTGTTTAAAGAAAAAGAAGGCAACGCATTGCCTTCTTTTTTATTTAGATTTTAATTTTCTTGTAGTTTAGGATCTTGAAATCCGGTTTCACGCATATCTTGAGAATGGAATAAGAACATAAATCCTACCGCAAAACTTACTATCCCAAAGAAGAGAATACTTCCTGATATTGGTAAAAACCGAGTTAAAAGGCCTAAAGTTGTTGTGGCAATTGAATCCCCTAAAGCATCTTGTGCAAGCCAGATAGCATTAATGCGTCCTAAATATTCATCAGGTGTATGTCCTTGCACAATGCTGTATTGAAGCAAGTTCGCAATCGACATCAAATATCCGAACAAACATAAAATGGGCAAGGTCACCAGTAACCAAGGAGAGAGCCCAATCATAATCATACAACCAAAAACACCTAAGCAGGTATAGAGCATGACTAAGCCGGGTCTGAGTAAACGTGTTGTCCATCCACTGAGTAAGGCACCCAAGGTTGAACCTAAAGGAACAGCTGAATACATAAGTCCGAGTTCAAATGCACCGCCGTGGAAAATTTCATCTGCCATTTGTGGAAAAATAATTCGAATAGCACTGCTAAAACTAAGCAATGTTCCAATTAAAATGGTGCTACCGACCACTTTATTTTTAAAAACAAACTTGAACCCTTGAGCTAATTGTCGAAGAGGACTTTCACCATTTGATGTATGTTGCGGTTTAAGTGCAGGCAATCCCATCAATAAAAATACAGTAAGTAAAGTACCAACCGTTGAGACCCAATACACAGTTGCGACACCACTAGCAGCAATTAAAATACCGCCGATTGCTGGTGAAATCACGGTTGCAAGACGTACGGATACCATACTAATCGCACGAGCTTGTACGATATTTTCACGCCCTACAATCACAGGCATGATTGCCATCATTGCAGTTACACCCAGTGCACCAAAGAAACCATCCCATGCGGATAGAAAATAAATGGCATAGAGTGAAGGGTGCTCAAACATGGCATTGATGGCGAGACCAGCAAAACCTAAACCACACACACCACGTGCTAATAGAATCAGCCATTTTCGATCTTTGCGGTCTGAAAGTAAGCCACCAAGTAATATACCAATAAACATGGCGATGCCTTCAAAAGCCATAGCAACTGCAACATTTAACGAACTACCCGTAATTTCATAGACTTGTTTTGGAATAGCCACGACCAACATGCCAATGGTTAACAATGACAATGTGCGGGCAATAAATACATGTCGGAAATGAGCATTACGTTTTAAAAGAGTAAAATCGGTCAATATAGATTTGAAGCTCATGGCGTGTGCTCCTCTAAACCGCGTGCCTGACAGATCATGCGGTTTAAAATCGGGCCAAGTGTTTCAAGCTGCTGCGGTGACAATATATCAGTATGGTCTGCTTCGCTTAGTCGAACAATATTGAGTTTTTTAACTAAGGGTGACCATTGTTGTTCTGGTTGGATATAGGGTAGCAAGTCTTTTTCAGCGACAACTAAATGTAGTTCACCATCAAAATGTGGCATTTTATAAGGTTTTAATAAACGGACGGCATCGCGATAGTTTGCGAAAATATCCTCTTGTAAACGCCGTGTTTCTTCACTTAATGCCGTATCTGCATCGGCTAAAATATCATTAAAGAATTGAAGCTGCTCTTGTTCAGCTTCAGCATTCATTTCCTCTACTGACAAATCTAACCACTGATGAATTTCAGCAGGGTAAGTGTCTAATAAGCCGAGATAATCAACTTTTTCACCTTGTTCAATTAACTTCGCTGCAACCGCATAAGCCACCGTACCGCCAAGTGAATAACCTAATAAAGTATATGGGCCTGTTGGTTGTTGCTTGCGAATAATCTCAAGTTGTTTTTCAACCAGCTCATCCATATCTGTACTATTTGCCAATAAGCCATCTGGGCGAGGTGACTGCAACCCAATAATTGGTAAATCAGGATGTAGATAACGGTTCAATACCGTATATTGCCATGCGGAACCAGAACCTGGGTAAAAACAGAACAATGGATGCGCAGAGCCAGAACGGATCGGTAAAATGGGTTGCATGCCAGTTTGTTCGACTTCTGCCAAACGTTCTTGTGTAAGAAGTAAAGCCGCCAAACGTTGAATTGTGACATGACTCATCAACTGACCTATTGGAATGGTCCGCTTAAATACCTTTCGGATTTCAATTGCAAGCTTCATTACTAAAATAGAATGTCCACCAAGGGCAAAGAAATCTTCATTCACACCAATATTTTGATCCGTATTTAAAACTTGCTGGAAAATACGTGTCAGTTCGTGTTCAAAAGCAGTGGTGGCGTACTGTTTTTCTGTATTTGTAGGATTAATTTTTGGTTGCGGCAGTGCTTTACGATCTAGCTTCCCATTATGACTTAATGGGAATTTCTCAACTAGCACATAGTGTGTAGGCACCATATAAGCTGGAAGCTGTTTCGCTAATTGTTTCTTTAACTTCTCAATATCCACAGGTGCTGTTGTTTGCAAGTAAGCAACCAACTGAACATCAGCTTTATTTTGTTCAGAAGAAATAGGATGTACAACTACATCAAGGCTGCTGATTAAGCACAATTGCTGTTCAATTTCACCCAGTTCAATACGCTGCCCACGTATTTTTAACTGGTCGTCAGCACGGCCCACATATTGAATACTGCCGTCTGCATGCCAACGGGCAATATCACCAGTGCGGTACATGCGTTGACCTGCTGCAAATGGGTTTGCCACAAAACGTGTTGCTGTTAAGTCCGCTCGATGTAAATAACCCATAGCCAGTTGGTGGCCTGCCAGATAAAGCTCACCATCTACTCCAACAGGAACAGGGCGTAAGTATTGATCCAAGATATAAAGCTGGGTATTCCAGACTGGATAGCCAATTGCAACGCTACTTTCTTCTGGGTGTAATCCCAGTGTTGCATCCATATAACTCACATCTACCGCAGCTTCTGTTGGGCCATATAAGTTATGCAACTCACAGCTAAAGTGCTCGGTAAATGATTTTGCTAAAGCCGTTGGTAATGCCTCACCACTACAGAATACTCGGCGGATTGGCAAACTTTGGAGCTGAGCAGATGACAAAATTTCGGTGGCAGCATTTTCAAAAACAGCCAGCATTGAAGGTACAAAATGTAATGTCGTTATCTGATATTTTTGAATAAGGCTTAATAATGCCAATGGATCACGGTGTGCATCTACAGGTGCCATAACCAATCGTGCACCTACTAAGTACGACCAGAAAAATTCCCATACAGAGACATCAAAAGTGCATGGCGTTTTTTGCAAAATCGTATCGTTGGCTGACAGTGGATATTCTGATTGCATCCATAAAATACGGTTCACAATGGCGTGGTGAGAAACCATGACACCTTTGGGTTGGCCTGTTGTACCCGATGTATAGATTAAATATGCTGGATGTTGTGGGGTAATAACTGTCGTTTTATAACTACTTAAATCAACCTTTGTTTCATCAAATAAATCATTAAAAGCAAAGGTAGCTATTGATGGATGGGCAATAGCAGCTAGATCTTTTTGTTCACCAATCACAAGTTTAGATTTGGCATCCTGCAACATAAATTTGATGCGCTCAGACGGATGTTGTAAATCAATAGGTAAATAAGCTGCACCTGCTTCAATCACCGCTAAAATAGCAATACTGAGTTTGATTGATCTTGGCAGGGCAACGGCAACTATGTCTCCAGCCTGCACGCCCATTTTTTGTAATTGCTGAGCTAAAGCACAAACTTGAAAACGTACGTCACTAAAACTGAGCTGATGATGTTCATCACATAACGCTGTTTTGTCGGGAGTATTTCGAGCTTGTTCTCTGAGTAATTGCTGTAAGGTTGTTGGAGGAACTTCATGTTGAGTTTGATTAACTTTCTGGATTAAATCACGCTCCCCAGCAAGTTGTAAGCAATAGTGACCTAGACAAGTCTCCGGTTCATTTAATGCGATTTCAATTAATTGAACCATTCGCTCAAGAAAATGCTCAGGCTGATCAATTACACCACGCTGTTCGAGCAACAGCTCAATTTGATGATCAGGGATGACCAGTAACGCAAGTGGATAGTGACTATAACCGCGATTTGTGAGCTTTGAAATTGCAGCATTACCAAGTTTTTGCTGTAAATATTGGCTATCTGGGTAGTTTTCTACAACTAGCAAACTATCAAAAAGATTGCCTTGAGCTATTAACTGTTGAATACCGTGTAGGCCTAAACCATCATGTTCTAAATGCTCAACATGCAATTGCTGTAAATGAGGTAATTGTTCCCAAAGTGATTGCTGCATGTTGAGCTTCACACGCACTGGAATTGTATTTAAAAATAATCCGATTTGCTGTTCTAAACCATTAATAGGTGCTGAACGCCCAGAAACAGGTGTACCAAATACAATATCTTCACGATGAGCATAAATATTTAAGGTTATTGCCCAAATCATTTGCATGAAGACATTAAGCGTGATGCCTTGCTGGCGTAATTTGTGCTGAAGTTTTGCACCCAACTCAGCACTTAAACGATATGAAGTTTCCTGTACAGCTTTCTGTGGTTGATTAAATAAAATAAGTGGCTGCAAATCAGCTAAATCACGTTGCCATATCACTTTTGATATTTCATGGTCACGTACAGATAAGGCTTTAATGACCTTTTCATAACTATGTTCAAGTGCAGGCAATGGCTGGTTAACTTGCTGATAGGCCTTAATAAAATCATGTAAAAATAGTGGAGTTGACCAGCCATCTGTTAACAGATGATGCACCATAATCAATAGTTCTGACTGTTCAGGAGCATGTTGAATTAAAGTCGCCCGAATCAGGCCATAAGGTTGGTCAAGGTGAATCGGCTGCTGTAAGACTTCTTGAATGCTTTGCTCAAGCAGATCGGGAGTGACTGAACAAAACTGAACTGGCCAAGCTTGAGTAGGGTGTAATGAATAAATAAAAACAGGTTCTTCAGCTAATTCGCTATCAAAATGTCCACCTAGTTGAGGATGACGTTTTAATACAGTAATCAACGCTTGCTGCAAACGTACCGGATCAATGTCTCCATTTAAGCTAAGACGAGTAAAAGCATTATAATTCGATTGTTTTTCAACTTGAGACAAGAACAGCATGCCTTTTTGCAAAGGAAGCAAAGGTAAAATGGTGCTGTTTTTACCATATTTTTCTTGAACCTTTTGTTCTAGTTCAGCTGAAAATAACGGTTTTGAAATGGCTGCTTGTTGCTCATCTAGTCGGGTGAGTTGCTGTGCTATAGCGGCGACTGTTTTAAATTGGAATACATCACTTGGTCTTAAGCCGTACCCACGTTGGCGCAATTGAGTACAAAGCATAATCGCAGAAATACTATCACCACCTGTCATAAAGAAGTCGTCATCAATTCCAATAGCATCAAGCTTAAGAACAGATGCAATAATTTGACATAGAAGTTGCTGTTCAGGTGTTTCGGGCATTCGGCTATGGGCACGAATTTGAGGACGTGGTAGCGCCTTTTTATCGACTTTGCCGCTTACATTTCGTGGAAATTCGGACATAACCGTTAGGGCAGAAGGCACCATGTACTCAGGTAAGTTTTGACGTAACTGACTTAGATATTGCTGACTTAATTGCTCACTGGTTTTTTCATCAAGTTCAATGTTTTTGACTACACAATAACCGAGTAAACGATGACTATTATTAATCGGTTCTGCAATCACGACAGCACTTTCAACATTGGCTAAAATCGAAAGCGCATTTTCAACTTCACCAATCTCCACACGATAACCACGAATTTTAATCTGGTCATCACAGCGTCCCATAAATTCAAGTTTACCCACGCTATTCCAGCGAACTAAATCACCTGTACGGTACATACGCTGTCCATGTTCAAATGGATTTGCTACAAAGCGGGCAGCACTTAAGTCCGCGCGACCTAAATAACCGTTGGCAATCCCAAAACCAGAAATATAAAGCTCACCAATAACGCCAGTCGGGCATCGTTGTAAATGACGATCGAGTACATAGGCTTGTGTATTACCAATAGGGTTACCGATAACAGGACGAGCTGTCTGTTTTAATTCTGCTCGGAAAGTATCAACCGTATATTCCGTTGGGCCATATAAGTTATGAGCAAAAAGTTCAGGCTGAGCATTAAGTTGTTGCCATAAAGCTAACGGTGCAGCTTCACCACCAATTAAAATAAGCGTTGGTTGATGCTGGTTTTCAGTAAATAAACCATTCGTCATCATTTGCGCACAAAAAGATGGCGGTAAATCAAGTGTATCGATTTGTCGTTGCTGAATCTCTTGCACTAAACCAAATGCATCACGCCGCATATTTTCATCAAAAATATGTAGCTCTTGGCCCCATAACATCCAGAAAACTTGCAACCAAGATGAGTCAAAAGAGAAAGAGTGTGTATGCGCTGCACGTAGTGGACGGTTAGGGAAACGCTGATTTACAGCTTCTAATACAGGCCAATAAATAGTTGGTTTATGTGTTAAAATAAGGTTAAGTAAAGAACCATGTGTATTCATTACACCTTTAGGACGGCCCGTACTTCCCGAGGTAAAAATTACATAAGCGACGTCTTGGAAATTAAATTTACGATTTTCGGCAGGAATATCACTCGCATCTTGCTTTCGGATTTGTATTTGAACATCTTCATGATCAAGATATAACTGCGGAATATTTTGCGGTAGCTTTTGTGCAAGTTCTTGAGTGGTTAATACAAATAATGGGTTGGCATCTTCACACATCATTTGCATACGATCGATTGGATAATCTAAATCTAGAGGCAAAAAACTCGCACCAGAGTTTAGTACAGATAACATCACCACAACTGAGTCAATCGAACGAGGAATAGCCCCAGCAATAACCTTTTGCTTTTTAGCACCATTTTCTTGTAAAAAACGAGTCAATTGATTCACGCGTACTGCAAGCTCAGCAAAACTAAGATGCTCAAGATTTGGACGTTCGCCACTCACGATTGCCGTACGTTCGGGATACTTTTTAACTTGTTCATAAAAAATATCTAGAACATTATTATATTGTTCAGGATGACTAATACGCGGACCAATACCACTTTGAGTCAGGGCAGCAAGTTCCTGCTGTGGGGTAATATTAAAACTATTCCATTGTTGTTCTGGTTGAATCAGCGCTTGTTCAAGCAATAGAGTTAAACGTTGCCCATGCATAAAGAGCTCATCTTGTGTATAGCGCTCTGCATCTGCACGCAGTTCTATAATGAGTTCTTGATCTTGAACAATAAAAGAAAACTCAAAATCATCAATTGGACCTGTAGAAATGTGGTGTGTTTTAACTTTTTCACCATCCAACACCAGATCTTGGTCAAAAGCTTTATAGTTTAAAATAGGGCCATACATTCGTTCATGAATGTCGATACTATTTAAATCTCTTAAAATTTGTTCAGCATCATATTTCTGATGTGGACGTATCTGTTGCAATTGTGCCTGCACATGCAGCGCTAAGCTCGCCCAACTGTCTTTTTCACTCACACTGAACTTTACCGGTAAGACATTTACCGCGGGTAAAGTCGAGCGAATTGCTTTTGAACCTAAACGGCGCATAAATGGAATACCGACAACCAATTCTGCTTTGTCGGTCATTTTGTTAATATATTGTAATGACAATGACATCATCATGTCATTCAAACCAACTTTGAGATTTGAAGCAATCTGTTGTATCAGGGCTAAAATTCCTGAAGAAAAACGAAGATGATGTTTAACAAATTGTGCAGTAGTTTTTGATGCTAAATGATGCGTACTTAAAGTGACAGGACTTGGTAAATCTTGGCAATATGTCTTCCAGAAATTTTGATCTTGCTTAAATTGATGACTATTTTCATAAGCTTGACGTTCATGAATAACCTGTTGAACATCAATAAAAGGCGAAGGGTTAAGAGCTTTTCCTGCTTGCAAGTGCTGGTACAAATCAACAATACGTTTTGTCAGGTTAATCATACTAAAGCCATCCAGCATGATGTGATGATAACGCTGATACCAATACACTTTATTATGAGTAATAAATAACACTTGACGATATAAGTGATTATCGGTTTCTTTGAGTGATTTTGCGCATAACCGATCGGTTGGCATCCAATCCCATAGGCGTTGCTGAGCTTTTTTAGGTGTTAAATGACAAAAATCAAACTCCTCTATTTGTATTTGGACCTGATGATTAAGCTCAATAAAAGGTTTTGACGGGTCAGATGAATATGAAGCAATAACGGTATCAGCCTCATTTAAACCGATTTGAATGGCTTGTTTAAATAATGAAAGATCAACTGATTTAGGCAGTTCAAGACAGTGTGCAATGGTATATAGATCGTTAATAGAACTTAAATGGTCGGCTAGAAATATCCCCAATTGTGTAGAAGCCAGCTCAAAACGTGTTGGACCAGAAAGATCTTGGGTAAACTCATTATGTAATGCTTGATTCATAGCTGCTCTCCATTACGCTTGCTGAAAAGGATTAATGGTTAACCAATGCTTTTCTACATAAGCAATGCATGAAGACCGTGTGTCAGGACCATACTGCACATCCCATCCAGACGGAACGGGATGCTGCGCAGGCCATAAACTAAATTCACCTTGCTGATTTTTTAGAACTTGAAAAGACAAACTTTCGTTATCAAATGGATTGATATAATTTTCCTGTAAGTTACTCATAGTATTGTTATCCTTGATGAAACAAATGGTTATAGTGAAAGAAAAACTTGCAATGCTTTAAGTAAGTCTGGGCGCCAGTTCACAGGATCATGGCCTCCTGCAAAACATTGGAAACTCACGTCATTAAATGCTTGCAATTGTTGGTAAAGTTGAAGTGCATCTTCTTGCATATCGGTTTCATAGATGCCTGCACTGATATAAATCTGTGCTTTTTGAGATAAAGCATTTGGAGATTTTTTAACGAATTCTAAAAGGTTACCTATGTGTTCTTTGGCTAAAGCACTTTTTGAAAAATCCGACCACCAATACGATCCGGATTGCAAAATTAGCCGCTGAAAAATATCTGGATAAAGCAGAGCGCTATAAAGTGCACATAACCCGCCTAGGCTTTGCCCACACAATGTGATATTTTGATGTGAAATAAAGGTGTATTTTTGAATAAGTTGTTCAATTAACTCATTTAAAAGTGCCTGACAAAACAGATCATGACATCCGTAATCTCGCTGACGTTGTTGGCTATTTAAACTATGAACAAAAACATAAACTGCTGGTCGAATCTTAGATGAAACAGTTAAATGTTGAATTTCAGGAAGAAGAGAAAGCTCTCGACTCCAGATTTGGCCATCAAGCAAAATAATTAATGGCAGATTTTCTTCTGTTAATTCACCACTAATAAAAATATCAACCAAGTAATCTTGTTGGCATAAGCGACTTGACCATTTAAATGTCTTTGTAATTCGGCAATCGTCTATTAAAGATTTTGTGTTTTTGAGTTGAATCTGATTGATATAACGCGCTAAATGTCCTGTATAAACTGCTTGGTGGCTTAAAGGATCAATTTGAGCGTTTTCCTTTAGTTGTGTTTGCCACCACTGACGTCGAGTAGTAGTACAGGTTGAGTTTGGAGCTTCATCTTTCGTGACAACTAGAACGTAACTCCCAGACCAGTCTAGAGGAAGTTCTATTTCAAAAAAGTACACATCCGTTCCAGCTATATGGCTAAAACGATTCCACTTTTCATAGATAGAAGGGCTCTGTGAATAGATATCGATGTAAACACCAATACTTTCTTTAGACTCAGCACTACGCCAAACAAAGGTACATAGCGCTTTATTTTTTTGTAGGTTAACGAGTGGGCTACCTACTTTTTTAATGGTATTCCACCAGAGTTCACTCCCAACATTGAGTTGTTGAAATAGGGGATGTAAAGGATGAGAAAATGGCTTCATTTTGAGTCCATCTTGACAAGAAAGCGCGGTCAAATTATCAAAATGATTCTCATTAGTAAATGAAAACAATTATCATTATAATCAATAAAGAAATGCTTATTTTTATAATATTAATTAAAAACAATAACTTAATTTAAAATTATGGTTAATAAATAGCTGGATTTAGATTGTAATCATATGTTTGATATTTATTGCACTTGATAATAATGATAATTATTTGCAATTATGTTGCGCAATTTAATATCGCTTCAAATAGGAGTTAAATATGAGCTCTACCATCGTGGTCACAGGTGCTGCAAGAGGTATTGGAGCTGCTATTGCAAAAAAATTATTGCAGCAAGGGCATCAAGTGATTGGTATTGATCAACAGGAAAACCCAGAACAATGGGAAATCATTCAAAAGCTAGAAAACCATGAAATATCACGTTGGCAAGGAATTTCACAAGACATTACACAGCAACAAACTACTCAAAATTTAATTGCAGAGCTTTTGGAAAAGCACAACATTACAGGATTAGTAAATGCAGCGGGCGTATTAATTATGCGTTCTATGCTTGAAGCAAAACCGGAAGATTGGCAAACACTTTTTGCGGTGAATGTCATGGCACCCATCGCAATTAGTCAACAACTTGCCAAGCACTTTTGTGAAAAAAAACAGGGAAGTATTGTCACTATTAGCTCAAATAGTGCACGTATGCCACGTATGCAGCTCGGCATGTATGCAACGAGTAAAGCGGCACTGAGTCATTACTGCCGTAATCTTGCACTTGAAATCGCACCTCATCAAGTCAGACTCAATATCGTTTCGCCAGGTTCTACTTTAACGCAAATGCAACAACAGCTTTGGACAGACAATTCGCCTCCACCTGCTGTTATTGATGGCGACTTAAACCAGTACCGCACTGGCATTCCACTTAGAAAACTTGCCCAGCCTGAAGATATCGCTAATACCGTTAGCTTTTTACTTTCAGACCAAGCAGCACAAATTACTATGCAAGAAATTGTGGTCGATGGGGGAGCCACATTAGGCGTTTAAATATTAATTCATCACAACAAAATAATTTTATAAGGAGTTGCGAGATGTCGGTACAGCATCCGTATTTTATCCAACGAGAAAATTTTACTGAAAGCAGAATTACACTCGCAAAAGAAGTTTTAAATTGCACTGATAACGCTGGTTTTATATTTACGACTCCTGAATACATCATATCGAGTCATCAAAAACTTAAAGATATTGAGGTTACAAAAGACACTCAGCTAAAAGAGTGGCTAAACGAAGCCCGTCTACAATTACAACAAGCAATTGCAGATGGTTATAGCGATGCCAAGGTTATGGGTGGGTTGCCATTTAGTTCATCGGCAGATGTCAATTTAATGCTAATGCTAGATGCCAAGGTTTACCAGAAAGCTTTATTTTCACAAACTGATATTAATCTTGATGACTTAATCTTAAAGCAGGCCGATTATTTACCTTCAGGTGAACACTATAAACAACAGGTTGAATATTTAGTACAACAAATGCGGGCACAAAAGCTAGATAAAGCAGTACTTGCACGTATTTTACAACTTGAATTTGAAGAGAATCTTCCAGTCTCAGATGTATTTTATAACTTGGCCAAGCATAATCCTGAAGGATATAACTATGCAGTCGCAAGACACCCTCAAAGCGAAGGTTGGTTTGTTGGTGCAAGTCCTGAACTATTAATTGCAAAGCAAAATAATAAAATCTGGAGTAAACCTGTTGCGGGCACATTAGCACGCGATGATGACCCAATTGTTGACCAAAATAATGCAAGAGCTTTACTGGCTTCACAAAAAGATCAACATGAGCATGCTCTTGTCATCGAAATGATTGCCGATGAACTCACTCCTTTCTGCAAGCAACTACATGTGCCCAAACAACCTTCACTTATTCGCACCAAACGTCTTTGGCACTTGGCCTCACACATTACGGGCGAGCTTAAGCAAGCCGATACTCATGTTTTTGACTTAATTGAACGTCTACATCCAACACCTGCAATTTGTGGTGAGCCAAGTTCCGTAGCAAAAAATTTGATTCAGCAACTTGAACCATTTAACCGTGAACTATTCGCCGGAACCATGGGTTGGGCCGATGCCGAAGGTAATGGTGAATGGTCTGTGACCGTGCGCTGTGCTCGTATTTATCAAAATATTGCCCGTTTATTTGCCGGTGCAGGAATTGTGGAAGCCTCACGTCCACAAGCTGAACATGCTGAAACTGCTGCAAAGTTCCGTACTGTACTTGATGGCCTGCACATTTCACCAGACCAATTACCACGATAAGGAATATACAGATGACAACAATAAAGTATTTAGAGGGCGCTGTACCATATCCAGAAGAATTTGCCATGGCTTACCGTAAAAAAGGCTATTGGATTGGGCAAAATCTGAGTGACTTTTTACGGGAAAGTGCTCAAAAGTATGCGAAAAATATTGCAATTTATGATGGAGATAAAGCTGTTAGCTATGAAAAATTTGACAACTTAGTTGACTGTTGTGCAAGCCATTTATATCAATATGGCTTACGCGCGGGTGATAAAGCCGTCGTACAAATGCCAAACCACTATCAGTTCTATGTTCTATTTTTCGCCCTGATTCGATTAGGTGCTTTACCTATCATGTCATTGCCTGCCCATCGATATGCTGAACTCAGTAGCTTTTTTAAACAAACGCAAGCAAAAGCTTATTTCTGTTCTGATTTTGGTGCACAAAAATTTGACTACCGAGAGCTTGCCGGAAAGCTTCAGCAAACAGCAGCTTGCTTAGAGTATGTATTTGTACTTGGAGATGCTGGCAATTTTGTTGCTATCGAAAATCTATTAAAAGAAACAGAAATTCTAGCGGAAGCAATCTCGCCAACTACAGCAGATCAAGTGGCTTTTTTACAGCTTTCGGGGGGTAGCACAGGTGTTCCAAAACTGATTCCACGTACTCATGATGATTATCTATACAGTGTGCGTGAAAGTGCCAAAATTTGCGAACTCAATCAGACTTCACGTTTATTGATGGTTTTACCTGCGGCACATAACTTTTCAATGAGCTCGGCTGGTTCTTTAGGCATTTTTTATGCTGGCGGCGCGGTGGTTTTAGGTACAGATCCAAGCCCTGAAACTGCATTCCCACTTATTAAAAAACACGGTGTGACAGATGCTTGTTTGGTTCCTGCCTTGGTTCGACCGTGGATGGATAAAGCAGCCAAAGATCAAGATTCAATATTATCAACTCTACGTTGCTTGCAAGTCGGTGGAGCACGCTTACCCGATGCTGCTGCCTTACGTTTAATTGATGAATTTAAGGTTAGTTTGCAACAAGTCTTTGGAATGGCTGAAGGGCTTGTGAACTACACCCGTTTTGGCATGTCAAAAGAACAAATTATTCATACCCAAGGTTTAAAAATCTCGCCAGATGACGAAATTTTAGTACTAGATGATCATGACCAACCCGTAGAAGCTGGACAGGTAGGGCATTTGCTCACTCGTGGCCCCTATACCATTCGCGGCTATTACCAAGCACCGGAGCATAATGCTCGTTCTTTTACACCAGACGGTTTTTATCGCACAGGCGATTTAGTCCGTATCCGTGAAGATGGCTGCATTGTTGTGGAAGGGCGTTCAAAAGAACAAATTAATCGTGCTGGTGAAAAAATTGCGACTGAAGAAGTGGAACAAGCGTTATTAACTCATCCACAAATCCGCTTGGCAGCGCTGGTTGCTATGCCCGATGAAGTTATGGGTGAAAAAAGTTGTGCTTTCGTGGCATGGCAATCACAACCTGATGATCCAAGTCCAATTCGCCTTGCGATGTCAGTTCGACAACATCTGAAAGACTATGGGCTTGCTACCTACAAAATTCCTGATCGTGTCGAATTTATCGAGCAGTTTCCATATACAGCTTTTGGAAAAATCAACAAAAAAAGATTACGTCAACAACTTGAAACTAAAACCAATGTTCTTGCCTAAAGATAAAAAAGGAAAATTTAATGAGTATTCCCAAAATTGCTAGCTACAGTATGCCTCAAGCCCATGAGTTTACGCCCAATAAAACCCATTGGCAGTTACATACCAATCGCGCCGTGTTACTGGTCCATGACATGCAGCAGTATTTTTTAGATTTTTATGACCAAACTCAAGCACCTATTCCAGAGCTCATTAGAAATACCAAAGAACTGATTAAAACCGCACGTAAATTTAATATTCCAGTGGTTTATACTGCACAGCCCGGTAATCAGACGCCTGAACACCGTCAACTATTGACCGATTTTTGGGGAACCGGGTTAAAAGATGATCCGTATATTACTCAGATTTTGCCGGAAATCTCGCCTCAGAAAAATGATACTGTTTTAACAAAATGGCGTTATAGCGCATTTAAGTTTTCCCCACTTGAACAACTCATGCGTGAGTCGGGCCGTGATCAACTTATTATTTGTGGTGTTTATGCCCATATTGGCTGTCTCATGAGTGCCGCAGAAGCATTTATGCTAAACATACAACCATTTTTATGTGGAGATGCACTCGCTGACTTTAGTCGCGAAGAGCACGATATGGCATTAAAATATGCGAGTACACGTTGTGCTCAGGTGATGACAACTCAACAAGTGACTCGTGCTTGGGAACTCGAACAAGCAACCTCGCCATTAACCCCAGAAGGAATTGTTCTCGCGGTAAGTGAACAATTACAAATTCCAGCTTCAGACATTCAGTTAAATGATGATTTACTCATGCTTGGGCTTGATTCAGTTCGCTTAATGACTTTAGTGGGTAAATGGCAGGCTTATGGTGCTCAGGTAAGCTTTGAAGATTTGGCAGAACAACCTACATTAGAAGTATGGATTGAGAAACTAGTCGCTTAAATTCAAATGATAAAAAAAGCAGATCATTGATCTGCTTTTTTTATTTTATAAAGATGAATGGTCTTTTCTATATCTAAATACACGGCCAAGCGACCATTTTAAAACCGGTAAACTATGTACCAAAACAAAGAAAAAGACCGTAAATACAGGCACCAGTAAAGTTCCTATAACTACACTGCCAAATACACTCATACCAATTTCATGGCGACTCACGGCACCAGCACCTGTAGCAACGACAAGGGGAATAACACCTGCACCAAAAGCTAAAGACGTCATTAAAATTGGACGTAAGCGTAAAGCTAAAGCCTCACACGCAGCAGTAACATAGCCTTTACCTTGTTTTATGGCTTTAGTTGCGAACTCCACAATTAAAATCGCATTTTTACAAGACAAACCAATACCCGTTAGTAACGCGATTTGGAAATACACATCGTTTGGTAAGCTAAAGATTTGAGCAAATACAAGAGTTCCAGTAATTCCTAGTGGAAGTCCTAGTAAAATAATAAGAGGTACTTTCCAGCTTTCATATAAAGCGGCTAAACATAAAAAAATAAATAAAATAGAGATAATGTATAAAAATAAGGCTTGTTGGCTCGATTGCTGCTCTTGTAAAGAGAGGCCACTCCATGCGACATCTACACCAGACTGTTTGCCCACCATATCACTTAACTGTTGCATCGCCTGACCTGAACTAAAGCCAGAACTGACATTTGCTTCAAGTTGTATGGCAGCAAGCCCCATAAATCGCGTTAAGGTCTCTGGGCCACCAATCCATTCGCTTCGACCAAAATGTGCAAGAGAAAGCATTCCACCTGTATTATTACGGACGTGCCAATAAGCTAAATCTTCAGGTTTAGAACGAAATTCAGCATCACCTTGCATAATAATTCGTTTAATTTTGCCTCTTTCAACAAAATCACCCACATAGTTTCCACCCCAAGCAGTTGATAGGGTTGAGCGAATCGCTTGTTGATCAATCCCTAATATTTTGGCTTTATTCTGATCGAGCTGAATGAAAACCTCAGCCTTATTCTCACTTACAAGCGGGCTTAAATTTTCAAAAGCAGGATAATTGCGAGATTCATTTTCTAAAGCTTTATATTGTTTAATGAGTTCATTGCGTCCTTGACCATTTACATCTCTGAGCCAAAGTTCTAGAGCATCAGATTGGCCCAAACCAGAAACACTTGCAGGCATACCCACCATAACTTTAGCTGGTAAGTTTTTTTGCAAGTAATTTTGCGCACGTTCACGAATAGCACTTGCAGTATTAGCTTCACCTTTACGTTCATTCCAATGCTTTAAGGAAACAAAGGCCATGCCTAAATTTGGACCACTTCCTGAAAAGTTTTGTCCATTAACTACTAGTACGGTATTAATATTTTTAGCTTCATGTTCAAAGAAATAGTTATTGACCAGTTTACCTACTTCTTGTGTTTGGCTCATAGAAGCACTGTTATGCAAACTATAAGGCACAGCCAACAAACCTTGATCTTCATTTGGAATAAAGCTCGTCGGCAAACTACGATAAATCACAATTAAAACAGCAACTAAAGCCAACACGACAAGACATGAAAGTGCTTTAAATTTGATTAAACTTGTTGCTAAAAAACTAAAACCAACTTTAACTTTTTCAAGCAAAGTCTCAAGTTTTTGTCCCCATTTAGGTTTTTGAGTTTGTTTTTTTAGTAAGACAGCACACAAAGCTGGCGTAATAAACATGGCTACCAATAAAGATAACAACATCGCAGCCGCTAGGGTAATTGAAAACTGGCGGTAAATCATACCCGTTGAACCACTAAAAAAAGCCATCGGGATAAATACGGCGGTTAGTACCAAGGTAATACCAATCAATGCACCAGTAATTTCCTGCATCGATGCTAAGCATGCATCCCGAACACTTAAATGTTGTTCATGCATAAGCCGTTCAACATTTTCAACCACTACAATCGTGTCATCGACTAATAATCCAATCGCTAAAACCAGTGCAAACAGGGTAAGAGTGTTAATACTCATACCAGTCAAATACAACACAACAAAGGTACCGCAAATCACAATAGGTACAGTAATGGTTGGAATAAGTGTAGCGCGCCAATTTTGTAAAAAGAGATACATGACAATGACGACCAACACCACAGCTTCAAGCAGAGTAATGATGACTTGTTTAATGGACTCTTCAATAAACGGTGTATTGTCACGTGGATAAACAATTTTATATCCAGTAGGTAGATGCTGCTTGAGCTGTTCAATTTTTGCTTTAATTAGACCAGAGGTTTCAATCGCGTTCGCATCAGGACTGAGTGAAATACCTAAACCAGCGGAAGGGTAGCCGTTTAGCGTATTGATACTTTCATAGTTTTCGGCGCCTAATTCAACTCTCGCCACATCTTTTAAATAAACCAGACTGCCATCTACATTAGCTTTAACGACAACCGATTTAAAATCATCGACTGTTTTTAATCGAGAACCAGCAGTAACTTTGGCATAAATATTCTGATCAGAAGCAGAAGGCATAGCACCAATTGAGCCAGCAGCTATTTGAGTATTGTAATCTTCAAGTGCCTGTTCAACATCACTCGGCATAAGTTGATAATTTCTAAGTTGATTTGGATTTAACCAAATACGCATTGCATAACTTGAACCAAACACATCCACTTCACCAATTCCTTGCAATTGTGAGAGTGGTTGTTCAAAGTGATTGACCATATAGTCCGATAATTCGATATTGCTGGCTTTTCCTGTTTCATCGTATAGCCCCACAATTAACAGCATATCACCTGTGGTTTTCCAAATATTTACCCCTTGTCGTTGGACCTGTTCAGGTAGACGGTTTAATGCACTGTTAATGCGATTTTGTACTTGTAATTGTGCCTTATCGATATCTGTACCAATTTTAAAATGAATATCAATACTGGTCGTTCCTGACGATTCACTATTTGATGTGAAATAAAGTAAGTTATCTAGTCCTTTAATTTGTTGTTCTAAAATCTGAGTTACGCTTTCTTCAACAGTTTCAGCAGACGCACCTCGGTAATTAGCAATCACTGTGACACTTGGAGGAGCTAGGTTTGGATAACGCTCAACCGGCATTGCACGAATAGAAAAAAAACCAAAAATAAGAATAGTGATGGCAATGACAGATACAAAAATAGGGTGATAAATAAAAAATCGAGAGAGCATTGTTATGTCTACTTTAAGCTTGTTTTCAATAGGTTTTTAGGCACACCAAATTGCAATATTAACTTTTTTAAACCAAACAAACAATAATGATTATCATTATATAAATAATAATTACTTTTATCTTGAACAATAAAAGTCATGGGGCTATCATGCTCGGCACATCATAAATGATAACAATTATCATATGGTAATCGTTATAAAATATAAGGACCGAGAAATGACGTTAACAAAAAAGGCGCTGGTGGTCGCCCTCTCAACACTGCTTCCATTTGCAGTCCAAGCAAATACCGATATTGACCAACAAGGCACAAATGAACCTGTTCAAAAACTTAAAACTATTGTGGTTTCTGCTGCTTTAAAAGAACAAGATGTAGATAAAGCACCTGCATCGATTAGTGTAATCACAAGTGAAGATATTGAACGTAGCGCGGCACTCAGCCTTGCCGATGTTTTACAAAAACAAGCTGGGGTTTATAACTATAACAGTGGTCAAGATAAAATCGTTATACGGGGAATGCTGAATACCTCAGGGAACTACACCTTAATTCTTTTAAACGGTAAACGCATGTCATCTAATGGCGCCATGTGGCGAGGCAATGACTTTGACTGGAGTGCGATTCCTTTAAATAGTATTGAGCGTGTTGAGGTGATTCGTGGGCCAATGTCATCTCTCTATGGTGCAGATGCGATGGGCGGTGTTATTAACATTATTACCAAAAAAGCAGAAGATGGACAATTACACGGTTCTATTTTTGGTCAATATAACCGAGCAGACCGTGGTGATGGTAAAAACCAGTACCGTTACGGGTTTAATCTATACGGTGGTTTAACCGATAATTTAAGTTTCACTCTGGCAGGTGATGCTTATAACCGCGATGCATGGTATAGAAAGGGCCAGCCAGATCCAGATGGTGCATATTTTGTAGAAAAAGACACCAAAAACGTAAATGGTACTTTAAGCTGGAATATTAATGACCAGCAAACCTTAGATCTAGATTTGGGCTATAACAACGATAAACGCCCGCTAACTCAAGATGCAGCTACCTCCATTCAAGAATCAGAAATGAAACGTACCAATGTGGGGATTGCTCACCGTGGTAAATGGGCTTGGGGTAAAACAGAAGCTTATATCGGTAAAGAAACCGCCAAAATTTATGACTATGACAGTGAATACGATGCGCCTCAAAGCCGTCACTATAAACAAGAAAATTTAATTGGCCGTGCTTTTGCCAACTTTGACTGGCTCATGAATAATACGACCAGTGGTTTTGATTATAAAGATCAGAAAATTACAGATGTCGTAAGTTATATCGGCACTGGAAAGAATCAGCAAAAGAGCTACGGTATATTTGTTCAAAACGATACCCATATTAATGACGCACTTACCTTAACATTAGGTGGTCGTTATGACGATTTTGATGACTTTGATGGTAAAACCACAGGTAAAGCCTATTTAGCATATCAACTCGCTGAAGGAGTCATACTTAAAGGTGGCGTGGGACAAGCTTATAAAGTTCCGGCTCCTGCTCAGTTAGACATTAACTACTCGATGATTTCATGTGGAGGTAGTTGTCACATTCGAGGTAATCCAAACCTAGCACCCGAAGAAAGTACAAACTATGAAGCATCCTTAATTGTGACCCGTCCAAACTGGAATGCTGGCGTTACAGTTTTCCAAAACGATGTGAAGAACTTGATTGAAGCAATTACCTTGAGTGATGGTGACCCGCGTTTAGTAGGTGATTTTAGAAAAATCTGGACCAATGTGAGTCGCGCAGAACTCAAAGGTGTTGAGCTTACAGGTGGATATGATTTCACTGACAATTTAGGTGTTAAGGCAAACGCAACTTATCTCGACGCAAAAAATAAAACCACAGGTAAAGACTTAACCGAACGACCAGAATGGCTTGCCAATGGCTCTATTTCCTGGGCACCAGTTCAAGACTTTCGTGTAAATGCAGGCGTGAGTTATGTAGGCAAACAAATGTACTCTGCAACTAAAGAGTTGCCAGCTTATACCACCTATGACGTGACATTTACTTCTCCTATTACGCCACGTTTAACACTGGACTATGGTGTAAAAAACCTGACCGATGTTGATTTGGAGGATAAAAACAAAACCTTTAATACCAAACTTTATGGCCGCAATTACTTCTTAAAAGCGACTTATAGTTTCTAAGCTAAATCTAGACTCAAAGCTTATTCATAGGGGAATAGGCTTTGAGATTTTTAGTAAAACACCCATGATTTCAAGTAAATATAGACAAAATAATTTTTAAAAATTCCTATATTTCTAAACATTCAGGTTAATTAACATGACGACAATATCAAAATCATTATTAAATGGACTACCGATAAAAAAATCGAGAATACAGGTTTTTGAAATTTTAAATCAGAACCCACATGGCTTAAGTGCGGATAGTATTTATGCACAACTTAAAAATGAATATAAAATTACGCTAGGAACTATTTACCGAATTTTATCTGAATTTGAAAATCGTAAACTCGTCAAAAGAGTGTTTTTGGGAAAAAGTAAAAGTATTTATAAACTCAGAAAAGACAAAATGAGTTGTAATCTGATTTGCTTAAAAACAGCCGAAACTTCAAGCTTTGAACATGAAAAAGTGAAGGAACTATTACACGAAGTTATAGATATTATTTTTGCAAATACTGGAACAGACATCAGCAGTGTAGAACTTAACCTCTATACTGAATAAAAATTTCGTTTAAATTTTCATATAAAAATAAAGGACAGCTTCGTACTGTCCTTTATACTTCATTAAATGAAATTATTTGATGACTTTAATTCGAGTTGTAGACGGAATAATGAGTGGTGAATTTTTAGCAACATAGCTTTCAAAGGCATCAATATCTTGACCACCACCAACGCGGTTCTGGCCATCTTTTAATACAGTGAAGTTGTCACCACCATCTGCTAAGAAACTATTTACCGTTACACGGTACACCTTCGTATCAACCAATGGGGAACCAGCAACCATAATATTGCTTGCTCGTGGTGAAACGGTTGTGTTTGCTGAATATTGATAACTTAACTCTTTAGACGGCTGTAAAATTTTAGGAGAACTTGCATTTCCACCAGACCATTGCTGCTCAAGCACATCTCGAATTTGTTTACCGGTTAAACTCAGTGTCACAATAGAGTTACCAAAAGGCTGAACCGCAAAAATATCACCAAAAGTAATTTGGTTATTGTTATTAATTAAGAGGTCGGCACGTACACCACCTGGGTTCATGAGTGTAAAGTCTGAACCTTGATCGCTTGCTTTAAGAGCAGAGGCTTGTTGTGCGTCGGCAATCATATCACCTAACGGACTTTCACCACTTTCGACTTGAGTACGGCTCACAACGGCAGTAGAAGTTCCAACTACGCGTCCAGAAATGGTTGTTACCGCCTGACGGTATTTATCTAAAATCGCTTCAATACTTGGTGTCTTACTAAATTTTTGATAAAGATCTGTAAGGCTTACGGTCATTGTGCCTGAAGTATAGGCCTCACTTTGAATCGGAATTTGTTTAGCATCTTTTTTAATGATATCGCCAGTTTTACCGTCTAGCTCAATCTTAATATCGGTAATAAGTGTGCCGTATTGGCCAGCTGAAGTCAGTAAGAATGGCTTAGCTGGATTTTTAGTTGCATAGTCACAAATATAAGATTGATGCGTATGCCCTGAAACAACAATATCAACTGCCGGATTTAAGCGATCTAAAATACCTAAAATAGGTCCACTTAAGCCATCACAAGTTTTTTCATTAAGTTTAGTACTTGGTGCAGCACCTTCGTGAACAACTACAACAATTGCCTGAATTCCTTGTTTTTGTAGTTCAGGAATTAGCGCATTGACCGTATCCGCTTCATCACGAAATTCAACATCTTTAATGCCGGCTGCAGAAACAATACTTGGAGTCGCTTTAAGCGTTAAACCAATAAATGCTACTGGAATTCCGCCATACATTTTGACTTTATAAGCTGGAAAAATAGTTTTACTTGCATCGTTTTTCATTGCGACGTTAGCTGCAAGGAAATTAAATTTCGCCCCACTAAAGTTTTTATTAATTTGGCAGGGTACTGTACTTGTATATTGTTGACATCCACCATTTTGCAAACGGCGTAACTCATCTGTACCTCGGTCAAACTCATGGTTACCGACTGCATTAAAGTCAATTTGAATATCATTCATGACGTCAATGGTTGGCTCATCTAAAAATAATGAAGAAGTGAGTGGCGAAGCACTAATTAAATCACCCGCTGAAACAACAGCATTATTTGGATTTTGAGCTCTAAGTTTTTTAATTGCGTCTGCAAGGTAACTCACACCACCAACTGGAATACGAACTGTTCGAGACGCGTCATTAGGGTTAGCGGCATCAACGTAGCGTTTAGGTGGCTCTAGATTTCCGTGAAAGTCATTAAAAGCTAAAATATCGACAATCTGGTTACTTCGGGGCGCAGATGTATTTGAATCACTGTCATTGTTATCATTACAACCGGCTAATAAAGCCATCGCCAGACATAAAGATGTTGTCTTAAATAATATATTTAAAGTTGTCATTTTTTATCAATTGGTGAATTAAGATGCATAAAAAATACGCATACTGTGTGAATATTTGATGAAAACTAAATCTTAATCAAAATCAGATGATCTTTAAAAAATTAATGCTAAGATAATATTAGAGGTAAACTAATAAAAGGAAATATTTAAGACACATAAATAGATGTTAATTTTTAAGTTTTTCATAAAAAATTCATGAATTTGCAATAAAACAGTTACAAAATGTTCAGTGAATAAAATCGGTTATATATTTTTAAATTAATCTTTTTTATTCATGTTCACTTTTTATCCATTATAAGAGTCAAGAATGACATCATTACCTACATTATCTAGCTCAAACCAGCATAATTTAGAGACATATATCAATAGAGAACTCTCTTTATTAGAGTTTCATAAGCGTGTGCTCGCTCAGGCCAAAGATATTGAACACCCATTACTTGAACGTTTAAATTTTTTAATTATTTTTTCACGTAATCTGGATGAATTTTTTGAAATTCGTGTGGCAAGTTTAATCCAGAAAATTAGCCTAATGACACAAGCGACTGGACCAGAAGGTCTGCCATTACCAGAAGTATTAAAGCAAATTTCGAAAAATGCTCATGAAGCCGTTGAAGAGCAATATAAGATTTTAAATTATACGTTGTTGCCACAGTTGCAAGGCTATGGCGTCCACTTTATTCAGCACGGCGATATATTAGAAAAACATAAAGAATGGATTAAAGAGTACTTTTTTAAAGAAGTACAACCTGTAGTTACACCAATTAGTCTTGATCCTGCACACCCATTTCCACGGTTAGTTAATAAAAGTCTTAACTTCATTGTGACTTTGGAAGGCAAAGATGCTTTCGGACGTCAGATTGATTTAGCTATTGTGCCGGCACCGCGTTCTTTACCAAGACTTGTTAAAATTCCGGAGCATATTTCCGGTGGTGCAGAACATTACATTCTGCTCTCTGCCATTATTCACCAGCATATTTCGGATTTATTTCCGGGTATGAAAGCGACAGGCTGTCATCAATTTCGTGTGACCCGAAATGCTGATTTAACCGTTTCTGAAGATGTAGAAGACTTGGCGGCAGCTTTAAAAGGTGAATTATCTTCACGCCGTTTTGGTCAAGCAGTTCGTTTGGAAGTAGCAAAAAAATGTCCTGAAGAAATTGCGAACTATTTATTAGAGCAATTTGATTTAGATGCAGAACATCTTTATTACGTCGATGGTCCTGTCAATTTAGCCCGTTTTATTTCCAACTTTGATTTGCCAGAGTTGCGCTATAAACCGTATCAACAGGTTTTACCAAAACTTCTCTATAGCAAAAAGCCAATTTTTGATGTGTTAAAAGCAGGGGATGTTTTACTTCATCATCCATTTGATTCTTTTGCACCCGTTATTAAGTTTCTTCGGGAAGCTGCTCAAGACCCAAATGTCTTGGCAATTAAACAAACCTTATACCGTAGTGGTGCCAACTCGGAAATCGTTCAACTTCTTGCAGAAGCGGCGCGTAACGGTAAAGAGGTCACTGCTGTTATTGAGTTACGAGCACGTTTTGACGAAGAGTCCAATATTGAAGTAGCTAACGTATTGCAAGAAGCAGGTGCAGTTGTCGTTTATGGCATTGTTGGCTATAAAACTCACGCTAAAATGATTTTAGTTGTTCGCCGTGAACAAGACAAAATTAAAAGATATGTCCACTTAGGTACAGGCAACTATCATGCGGTGAATGCCAAAATTTATACCGATTTTGGCCTGCTTACGAGTGATGCTGAAATTTGTGAAGACGTACATAAGATTTTCCAAGAACTGACCGGTATGGGCAAAATGGCAAAGCTTAAGAAACTTTTTCATGCACCTTTTACCTTGCACTCTCAGTTGCTAGAGCTTATTGAACAAGAAATTAAAAATAGCCTTGCTGGCAAAAAAGCACACATCATCATTAAAGTGAATGCGCTTACTGAACCACAGCTCATCAGCGCGCTTTATAAAGCTTCTCAAGCGGGTGTACAAATTGATTTAATTATTCGCTCAATTTGCTGTTTAATACCACAAGTTACAGGGTTGTCCGATAATATTCGAGTACGTTCAATTGTTGGACGCTATTTAGAACATACTCGAGTTTACTATTTTTATAATGATGGTGATACAAAAGTGTTTTGCGCTAGTGCAGACTGGATGGAACGTAATTTGTTCTCTCGTATCGAAACCTGCTTCCCAATCGAAAGTAAAAAATTAAAGAAACAAGTGATTGAAGATGGGCTAAACAATTATCTAAAAGATAATCGTCAAGCATGGGAACTACAAGCCGATGGAACTTGGGTGCAATGTCAGCCTAAACCAGAGCAAGATCTTTATATTGCACAGCAATACTTAATGAACTTAGCCGTGTAAAAGTTCGGTCATAGCAGAATATTTGTCTGTTATGACCTTTTAATCACCTTTGATTGATAAGGAGTTATTAAAATTTGGACAAAAAACACAATTATCGAACAATATCTTGTATCAACCTTATCTACAAACGTGGCATTTTTAATTAGAATAAATTTTTAATTGCTTTATAAGATTTAATCAAGTGATTCATTTCGCAAGATTAATCCTGACTGGAGAAAAATTTATGCAATGGACAAAACCAGCTTTCACTGATTTACGTATTGGTTTTGAAGTAACAATGTACTTTGAAGCACGTTAATTATTTCTATTCAAATCTGACATAAGCCCTAGTTTTGTTCTAGGGCTTATGTCTTTCTAATAAGATATTAATTTTATGTATATTTATATTTTAGGTTCAGCGGCTGGAGGCGGCTTCCCTCAGTGGAACTGTAATTGTCCTAATTGTCATGGTGTTCGTACAGGTAAAATTAATGCCAAAGTACGAACTCAATCTTCAATTGCGGTTTCAGAAAACGGCGTAGACTGGATTTTATTAAACGCATCACCAGATATCCGTCAGCAATTATTTGACTTTAAAACAGCTCAACCTGCACGTAAATTACGTGACACGGGCATTACCAACGTTATTTTGATGGATAGCCAACTTGACCATACCACTGGACTGTTAACTTTACGTGAAGGCTGTCCAATGAATGTGTGGTGTACAGAAATGGTCTATCAAGACCTGACCACAGGTTTTCCAGTCTTTAATATGTTGAAGCACTGGAATGGCGGTCTTCAATACAATGAAATTAATCCTAAACAAGCTTTTAAAATTGATGGTTTTGAAAATTTAGAATTTTTACCTTTAATTATTCAAAGCGCGGCACCGCCATATTCACCACATCGCCATGACCCGCATGAGGGCGACAATATTGCCTTAATCATCAAAGATCGTAAAACACAAAAACAGTTGTTTTATGCACCAGGGCTTGGAAAGATTGATGATCAAATCATGCAGATTATGCAAAATTCTGACTGCGTCATGATTGATGGCACACTCTGGACCGATGATGAAATGCAGCAAACGGGTGTAGGTAAAAAAACTGGCCGTGAAATGGGACATTTATATATTAGTGGGGAAGGCGGTTCACTGTCTTATTTGAACCAACTCAATACACCCAAAAAAGTGCTGATTCATATTAACAATACCAATCCGATTTTAAATGAAGACTCTGCTCAATTTGCTGAACTAAAAGCACATGGTGTAGAAGTTGCCTATGATGGCATGCAGATCGAACTCTAAGGTGAAACATGACTCAAACACCTGAAGCTTTAACAACCGAACAATTTAAACAGGCCATTATTGATAAAGGTCAGTATTATCATATCTATCATCCATTTCATGTGATGATGTATGAAGGTAAAGCCACTCAACAACAAATTCAGGCTTGGGTTGCAAATCGCTATTATTATCAAATCAATATTCCACTCAAAGATGCCGCGATCATGGCAAATTGCCCAGACCAACGCGTACGTCAGGAATGGATTCAGCGCATGATTGACCAAGATGGTGAATATCCTGACGGTGGTGGACGAGAAGCATGGTTACGATTAGCCGAAGCTGTAGGTTTGAGTCGTGAACAAGTGATTTCCGAAGAATTGGTTTTGCCGGGTGTTCGCTTTGCTGTAGATGCCTATGTAAATTTTGCACGTCGTGCATCATGGCGTGAAGCCGCAAGCAGCTCTTTAACTGAATTATTTGCACCGCAGATTCATCAATCTCGCCTTGAATCATGGCCACAACATTACCCTTGGATTGATGACAAGGGCTATGAATATTTCCGCTCTCGTTTAAGTCAAGCACGCCGTGATGTTGAACATGGTTTAACAATTACGCTTGATTCATTTACCACTCATGAGCAACAACAAAGAATGCTGGAAATATTGCAGTTTAAACTGGATATTTTATGGAGCATTTTAGATGCCTTAACACTGGCATACGTACACAATGAAGCACCATATCATAGCGTGACTCAAGAACGGGTATGGCACAAAGGACTATTTAAATGAATAAAGAACAATTTGATGTAAATCTTGTGCCTACATGGCGACAAGGTTATCGCTTTCAATTTGAGCCTGCTCAAAATAGTTTTGTCATTTTATATCCTGAAGGCATGATTAAATTAAATGAAAGTGCAGGGGCCATTGGACAGTATATTGATGGGAAAAATAATGTCTCTGCCATTATTTTCCAGCTCAAGCAACAATTTGGCGATATAGCCGAAATTGACAACGATGTTATTGATTACATGTTAGTTGCCCAGCAACAACACTGGATTGATTTAGTATGACAGAAGGTGTTGGCCTACCTTTATGGTTATTAGCGGAGTTAACTTATCGTTGCCCGCTACAATGTCCATATTGCTCAAACCCTTTAGACTACGCGCAGCATAAAAATGAACTGACCACACAAGAGTGGTTTGATGTTTTTGATCAAGCGCGTCAAATGGGGGCAGTACAACTCGGTTTTTCCGGTGGCGAACCTTTGGTGCGTCAAGATCTGGAACAGCTTGTGGCGCATGCACACCAACTAGGCTTCTACACCAACCTGATTACCTCAGGCATGGGACTTACCGAACAGCGTATTTCGCATTTAAAGCAAGCTGGCCTAGACCATATTCAAATCAGCTTTCAAGCGAGTGATCCGGTCGTTAATGATGCTTTAGCTGGGTCGAAACATGCTTTTGAACAAAAGTATGAAATGTGCCGACTTGTTAAGAAATATGATTATCCGATGGTCCTCAATTTTGTAATTCATCGGCATAACATTGACCAGATCGATAAAATTATTGAGCTTTGCCTTGAACTCAATGCAGATACAGTCGAACTAGCAATTTGTCAGTTTTATGGTTGGGCATTTTTAAACCGTCAGGGTTTATTACCGACACAAGAACAACTCATACGTGCTGAACGTATTACCAATGAATATCGGGAAAAGTTAAAAGCGCAAAATCATCCTTGCAAACTTATTTTTGTAGTGCCTGATTATTATGAAGAAAGACCAAAAGCCTGTATGAATGGCTGGGGTAAAATTTTCTTTACAGTTGCTCCAGATGGTATGGCTCTGCCTTGTCACGCAGCAAGACAATTACCGATTTCTTTCCCAAATGTTCGTGAACAAAGCCTATCAAAAATCTGGTATGAGTCTACCGGTTTTAACCACTTCCGTGGTGATGCATGGATGCCAGCAGGATGCCGTAGTTGTCCAGATAAAGACCGCGACTTTGGTGGCTGTCGTTGTCAAGCTTATATGTTAACAGGCGATGCAAGTAATGCAGATCCTGTTTGTAGTAAATCGCCGTATCATCAGCTCATTGAACAGGCACGTGCCGAGAGCGAATTCGATGCAACTCTAGAAAAACTGGTATTCCGTAACACTAAAAATTCAAAGCAATTTACGGTTCAACAAAACATTCCGGTTCAAAATATTGTAGATGATTAGCTATGAGAAAACCGATATGAACCATGGCATATTGCCTGTTTTTGATGGCCATAATGATATATTAACCCGTTTGTGGTTAAGTGATCATAGCAATCCTGCTCAGGCTTTTATTCAGGAACGTTTAGCAGGGCATCTCGATTTAAAACGCTGTCAAGAAGCGGGTTTTGTCGGTGGGATGTTTGCTATTTTCTTGCCGCCTTTTCATTATGTTAAGCAGCATCATCCCAACAAACTATTTGACCAAAACGCGTCTGACTTTACCCAACAGCAAATTGAGCAAATTTGTCTGGCACAACTCGATTTAGCAAAACAACTTGCCGAGTATTCTAACGATATTCAAATTTGCACAACTGTTCAGCATATTCAGCACTGTTTAGCAAAACAAAAGTTAGCCATTGTATTGCATATGGAAGGCGCCGAAGCACTACAGCACAATCCAGATTTACTCGATGTATTTTATGATGCAGGGCTTCGTAGCATTGGGCCGCTTTGGAATAGACCCAGTCGTTTTGGACATGGTTTAAATGCTAAGTTTCCCCATTCACCAGATACGGGAGCCGGCCTTACACACGAGGGGAAAGCATTTATAAAACGCTGTACTGATAAAAAAATGGTGATTGATGTTTCCCATATGAATGAACGAGCTTTTTGGGATACCGCTAACATTCTTCAACAGCCCATAGTCGCGACCCATTCGAATGTACATGCCTTATGTCCACAAGCCAGAAATCTAACAGATGACCAACTTAGGGCGATCAGGGACTCTAAAGGCATAGTCGGGGTAAATTTTGACGTTGCATTTTTACGTAAAGACGGGCAGCGCGATGCCAACACATCTATTGATGTACTTTTAGAGCATCTTGAATATTTAATAGATCAAATGGGAGAAGATTATGTCGGTTTTGGTTCCGACTTTGATGGAGCACTTATTAGCGATGAAATTGAAGATGTAAGGGGACTACACCTACTTATTGAAGCAATGCAAAAGCGACATTATTCCAATGAAAGTATAGAAAAAATTTGTTTTTCTAACTGGTTAACCGTACTCAATCGCATTCTAGATAAATAATTTATTGCTAAACATATTGAAAATAGCGAATTATTTTGCATTTTTTATTGGCCGAAATGACTAAAAAAAGTACAAATGGTTTAATTGTCAACCATTCGGTAAATTAATTAGAATCAATATTACTGAATGTAAGAACATTTGGTATTTCAGGTCTTTAGTGGTTTTCACATGCGCCCATTTCTTTTTGAGAAGTAGAAATGGGCGTTTTTTATTGCTTATTTTAAAAATGAGAATTTCATCACAAGAATGACCAATTAATTGCAAATGGTCCCTTTCCCATCTTGACTAAAAGTTCAGCATTAAATACATTGGAACTGTATTTAAAGATAAATAAGATTGCTTAAAGCAATTAATAATACTGCTTAATCCTGAAATACAGTAAAAAGCCTATTCCATTTTTAGAATAGGCTTTTTGCTTTGTATCAAAATTTATTTTTGAAACTACTATACTCTTCAATTAACATAAAAATTAAATACCTTACAAAAGCGACTCAAATCAAAGCCCTTAAATAACAAATAATGTGCTATTAATTTAAGTTAATTTCTCAAAAGTTTCTCCGTCAACTGAAGAGGTGCAAAATGTTAAAATCAATTTTAGTACTAGGAACAGGTATTGCCATTGGCATGTGCGTATACAAGAAGAAGCAAAAAAATAGTAAGAGTTTTAGTACCGATAGCGATACTGACACATTGATTAGTAAAGATAATAATAAAAACAAAGATGATAGTTCTCTAGATAATGCTGTACAGGTTTAAAAGTAAATAAAGGGGTTCATACGTGGGCCCTTTAAATATTATTTTCTATAAATTAAATTTATTTAAAATAATAAACTTTTTTACAAGTTCATCTAATATTAATTTTTATTTTAAATAATTATTTCACTATTCATTTAATTATTAAATAAATATGTTTAAAACAAAAAAAACACTTCAAATGCTAAATTTTACATGTTGTAGCAAAACTCCCTTTATTATCTTTAACGTTAAGAATAAAAAATGGAGACTAAAATGTCTAAACGTCATATTTTAAAAGAAGTTAATGCAAAAAGTATGTGTGGTATGGAAATTGTGGTAGAGCAAATTTTTGAAAATGCGTTGGAAAAAAATTTAGCTTCAACCGAAGTAGAGCAAAACTGGTTACCACTTTCGAAGATTGTCATTTCAGACAAAGTTATCAATTTAGATCAAGACAATACCTTTGCCCATCCAAGAACAGGTAAAGTCTTTAAAATTTTAAACTCTTAAGCAGTTTGGTTACTAACATGCATATAAACGAAATGATTGAGGCGAAACAACAAAATGTTTCGCCTCAATCATTTAATTAAGTGAATTTGCATTTCTTGACTCGTGATTAACCTAAAAATGCGTTAAGTTACTTATAATTTTTGAAGTAAATACTGATTTTTTATGATAATTGAGATAGAAACCCATCCACTACAACCATTTTTACCTGAAAATGCCCGTTTATTAATGCTAGGGAGTTTCCCACCTCCTCGTAATAAATGGAAGATGGACTTTTATTATCCAAACTTTCAAAATGACATGTGGAGAATTTTTGGCTTAATCTTTTTCCAAGACAAGACCTATTTTTTAAGCGAAAATCAGAAAACATTTAATGAAGAACGTATCCGAAACTTCTTAACTGAAACAGGTATTGCCATTTTCGATACGGCTTATCAAATTAAACGCCTCAAAGGTAATGCTTCCGACAAATTTCTGGAAATTGTCACACCCACAGACTTGGCGGCTTTGCTTCAAAAAATCCCTTTATGCCAAACTATTATGACTACAGGGGACAAAGCAACTGATACCTTAATTTCAGTTTTACCTGAGAACACTGAAAAACCTTTAATTGGAACATCGACAACAACTTATTTTGCCGACCGCAATATTCATTTATATCGGTTACCGTCATCTTCTAGAGCATATCCACTAGCGCTTGAGAAGAAAGCAGAAGCCTATCAAAAATTCTTTAATGAAATAGGTTTCTTGTAATATTCAAACTTACATCATCCACTCAATAGGCAGGTAAGAAACAGCTTTAATCATTGTTCGTTGAAAACGGCTGGTTCCCGGGTCTTTATCGTATTCAATGACTTGCCCATTCGACTGGTAATCTAGCCAAGTAATTTCACCTTGGCTATTTAGTTTTAACTGATAGGCCACTTGTGGTAAATGTTGATCTAACATAACGGAAATCTGAGTTTGTAATTGGCTAGATTCAATGACTAAACCTACTTCGGTATTTAAATAAGTAGAGCGAGGGTCAAAATTAAAAGAACCAATAAATACTTTGCCATCTACATCAAAAAATTTCGCATGCAAACTTGATTTATTTTTACCTTTTGCCGGTATAACGCTACCCGTTACGATTTCGTACCAAGTTCTACGTCGCCGTTCTAAAACAGGTTTAAACTCATAAAGCTCAATACCATTTTTAAGCATTTCTACACGGTATTGACTATAAAAAGCATGTACGATCGCAACATCATTCGCAGCAAAAGAGTTAGTTAAAGCACGAACTTTAATTCCTTCAACTCGCAGTTGTTTCAAATAATACGTACCTTGTTGAGTGGGTACAAAATAAGCAGAAGCTAATTCTAAGTGCTGCTTGGGTTTACCCATAATAGACATGACTTGCCCATACAGCATTTCATGTTCAGCTGCGGTACCTAAAATTTTCTTGGGAGAGTCTGCTACAAAGTGTGCTTTAGACCATTGTATAGGGTTGTGCTCTAAAAGCTCTTTTAGATAAGACTGAGCATCATAAAGTTTATCTTCAGTCAGACTATGGTTTTCATGGTGTAATTGTTCGTAATGCTCTCTTAGTGCTTTTAAATGATGCTCAGCACAAGTACCAATCACTTTAGTCGCGTCTACACTTAAGGTACTTTCCCAAAAGTCAGCAAATACAGCTTGGGCATGCCGTACAGCATCTCCATAAAACAAAATATCTAAATCTGTAAATTGAAACTTACTGCTTGCTTCAAAATATTCACTACTGATATTCCTACCACCGGTTACTGCAATTGAAGCATCTGCAATTATGAGCTTGTTATGCATACGGTGATTCACTTTTTTGAAGCGAAAAATATAGTCGAATATTCTTAAATATCTAAATTTATAAGGATTAAATAACCTAATTTCAAAATTGGAATGCTGTAAAAGGCTTCTTAATATGCCATCGAGTTTTATACCGTTTTGATCATCAATTAACAGTCTGACTTTTATGCCTCGATCTGCCGCCTTCAGTAATTCATGCAAGATCAGATTACCCACAAAATCATTAGTCCAAATGTAATATTGTAGATCTATGGTTTCTTTGGCATTTCTAATTAAATAAATACGTGAAGCGATACTCATAAATGCATCATCGAGGGCTACAAAAGCGGTAAGACCCTGACGTGTTTTTTCTTCTGCTGCCTCATCATTCAACCAATTATTTGTCTTTATCACTATATCTTTCTCATTAGGATCGTATGTATCTGTATAAGAAGGTAAATCAGTAAAACCCCAAGCACTTAAGGCCATAGTACTATACTGCTCATATAGCTGATTGATCATGTAAGCATTTAATTTGCATCCAAGTTAGATCTATCAGAGCATTCTTATATTCAATTTATATGTCAAAAACCTCAATAACTGTATGATTTTGTTGTACTCTAAAAAACTATAAAATTAAAATATAATGAAAACAATGTATTAGTAGAGATTAAAATTTTACTAGCGGCGTGTTAAATAATCATTTTGATTGTGTGAGCTGTATTTTACTGCAAGAAATTATTTCGATAATTTATGAATTTCACTTATAAAACTGTGACATATTACTCCTTATTTTTATAAGTTGTGTTTTAACATGCGCCCTAATTTCACAAGTTCACATTACTTACAATGAGGACACTAACTACTACATTAAAACACATGATTTCTATCATACTTCCTTAAAAAGCTGCATAAGCAACCTACCAAACAATGGAAGGTAGAAGGAAGGAGATAGGAAATGCCACAATATTTAATGATTGCTGAAAAGGTATATAAAAAAATTGAAGAAAATAATCTTTTTTCTGATACTCCGACTGAACATTTGAATAACTTGATAGGCGTAATCCGTAAAGAGATTAAAGGTACAAAATTTAAGCTTAAATATAACTTTATTGACTTTGAAGAATGTTTAACAAAGCCACTGGATGAATGCGCCGTTAAGATTGATATTAGCCTAATGCCAAGCCATAAAAATAAAGACGAATATATTTTATGGTTAGCGGGATTTATAGAAAGAATGACGACAGGTGGGGAGACTCATCTTCCTCCTATTTCAAAATTTATTCCACCAGACTTTAAATTTAACTGTGAATTTGATAGTGGTCATACTCAGCCAGTAGAAGTACAGAGACATGATGAGGGGGAACTTATCATTAATTACTTTAAATCAGAGCCCTTCATGAAAATTATAAAAGAAGAAAAATAATTTAAAGAATAGAAGTGTTTCCACCACACTTCTATATCGCTGTCAAAATTCAGCGACCGCCTTCTGGGGCGGTTTTTTTATGGAATTAGCAAAATTCCTTGTTATGTTGATGTCTTCACATAAGTTTTCACTATGAACATAACTCACTTGTTCGCTATAAAAATGGATACAGAAATCAATGTTAGCTTTTTATTATCTTCATGATTTAAGGAGATATAGAAATTTTAAAAGAGAGTTAAATTGCTTCCTTGTAGACAATTTAGTCTAGATGTATTCTGAATCTATAAAGAACTTTCATGTTTGTTAGTTTTTTAAAGGAGGTGTCTATGCTCCATAATTTTAGACAGTTTTTCTGCATGCACATCTGGGAATATGATTTTGATATTTCTCATGATGAGATAAGAGAATGTAGAAAATGTGGGAAAATTCATAAAGTGAAGAGTTCCCATAAAATGACTTAAGATTAAAGAAAGTGATTTTAAGCATATTAACAAAATAAGCCCAATAATTTAAAAGTATTGGGCTTATTTATGAATAATAAAAAACCTATTAATTTACTCAGAATATAATTCAAATTAGATCACATTTTTAAATTATAAAAGGTTTCAATTTACATAAATTTATATTAAATTTAAAAAACAAATAACACTTCAATAAAAACTAAAAACTTAAATTTATAACTTTAATCTTATACTTATATTTTACAATAAATTAATAAGGAGATAGAAATGCCAAAATATTTACTATTAGCAGAAAAAATTTCAAAAAATATAAAAAAAGAACATACCAATAATCATCTAAAAAACCTAAATAATTTAATTATGGAAATCAAAAAAGCAATTAATGGTACAGAATTAAAGTTTTTATATAATTTTTTTGATTTCGGAGGCACACTTCTTAATCTTCAGGATGAGTTACCTTTCAAGTTAGATATTAGCTTGATTCCCATCTATAAAAGTGAAGAAGACTTTATTTTTTGGTTAGCAGATTTCATTGATCGAATCACTATCGACACAAGTAAAGGAGATTATTCAATAAAAAAGAAGTTAGCCATCCTACACTCTATTGTTGAGAAAATTGATCTATAGGCTTTAGCTTAGTATAGCCATTTTTTTAAAGGTCCATTGATATAGAACTATCTTTTTTATCGGTAGTTCTTTTATATGTAAAGTATGACGAACTCATTTTTAAGGCTCTTGTCGAGGGGCCGAGTTCATATCGTGTCTCACTTTACTTATATTTTCATAAATAATTTTACGTAATCTGTTTATTGCACCTAAAGGTTTGTGCTCAGGTAAAGCATGCCACGGCGTAAAGGAGAGATTTTCACAAAATTGATTCTGTTCCGGTGTATCAAAGCTTTGCTTTGGAATACGAATAGTTGCAACCTGATAAAAAGGTGCTTCTGCTTCTTTCCATTCTGTCATTGCATCTTCAACTTGCATTTGGGTTGAAGTTCTTGGCTGTATAAGAAACTCCATACAAGCGTCTTGTTTTTGCAGCGTATCTTGTAGTGCAGCTCTTAAAAAATTATGGTTTGGATGGTCAGGTAGAGATGTAGACACCTTAGAACAATTTCTTACGGAGTACTTAACAGCTTGACGGTCATTATCTAATCCTAATTGATAGGGCACCATAGACCAGTAACGTACATATAATGGATTAGAAATTTTAGAATTATGCGCTCCTAAAGCATTGATTGTTCCTTTAAGCCCTAAAGCAAACGGAATATGAAGCTTTCTGAGAGTACTTTTGCTGTTAACATCCTGCATAAAAGAAAGATATCTTTGCCCATCATTTACGAAAAAGACAGGATGATTGATCATAATAAAATCTTGAGTTGTCGCTTCTTTTTCACTTTCTAAAATTTTCTGACCCGGTACGCCTAAGACTTTTATGGCTATGCCGCGAGCATCTTTTTCAATGTCTGCTTGAGATGCATCGTTAGATGCATTCGAAAATCGAATCCAGGCTTGATAGCTCTTATCAGGAACAAATATACCTTTTGCAAGTTGAGTTGGAATATTTTTAAGTACATGGAACTCGGCACGCACACATCCATGTGCTTTAGGATGTGCATCTCTTAAGGCTTTACCAGGTGCATACTCTTTACGTATTGATTCTTCAATAACGGTAGAGATTTCTTGAGCCAGTTTTTTTTCATTTGGTTGGAGCTTTTCATTTAAATATTCATCAGGGATTGGATAATTAGTTGTATAGGTAGAAGTAGAAATAGCAGAAGCTTTAGTATTTTTATAAAATATTGGATCACTACAGCCACTTAATAATGAAAGAACTGGAGTAAAAATAACGAGTAGTCTAAAGTGGCTTAAATGAGAAAAGTTTGGCATTCATTGCTCCTTATTGCAAAGTCCACTTTAGAATTAAAATAATATGTTAGCTTTACATTATTTTAATGATTCCAACCATTAGACCTCTTGCGAAAGTCGTTATTGCAAGTTCATCCGATTTACCAGTGCAGCGATTAAGTTAATGCGTAAACCGAATCTTTTCCGTCTATTTCGATAGCGTTCACTTAATATTCTAAATGTTTTCAATTGACTATTAATATGTTCGATCACAACTCGTATTTTTCCAATCATTTTATTGTACTTTTTCTCAACATCAAATAAGGGTAAATTCTTCTTTTTCTTTATTGGCATCAATAATTTAAAGCCATCTTGCTCTAATCCGTAGTACCCTAAATCGGTCATAACATATTTACAATGTTTGAATTTTTTAACCGTTCTTCTTGCCAATTTAATGTCATGCTGACTGCCATTCGATATATCTAGCCCTATGATTTGTTTGCTGTTCGGATGATAGATCACTTGTGCTTTTAGCGTATGTTTCTTCTTTTTACCACTGTAGAACTTACTCTGATTTTTTTTTCGGACGTTCTATTGAACATTCTGTCGCATCAATAATGACCCAGTTAAACTGTTCGTCTGCTGTGGTAATGCTTCGTTTTGGCAGAGTAAACCGTCTTGATTTCATCAATGCATCTTCAACCTTTTTAATGGTTCGATTCACATTACTTTCAGCGATATGGTAATTTGCAGCCAACTCCAATTGAGTGCTGTAATTCCGTAAGTAATTGAGTGTTAATAATAATTGATCCTCTATAGCTAAAGTATGAGGACGCCCAGATTTCTTTTTAAGTGATTCTACTTCTTTTAAAACTTCGATCATTTCACTAAAAACTGGTCGAGGTACACCAACCAAGCGCTGGAATTCAGAATCTGAAAAACGATTTAATTTCTGATATCTCATGAAATTTAGATTGAGGTGGTTTTTACTTTCGCAAGAGGTCTATTATCTACTGTTAATAGATTAGACTAAATTGTTACTAGACCTCTTGCGAAAGTCGTTATTGCAAGTTCATCCGATTTACCAGTGCAGCGATTAAGTTAATGCGTAAACCGAATCTTTTCCGTCTATTTCGATAGCGTTCACTTAATATTCTAAATGTTTTCAATTGACTATTAATATGTTCGATCACAACTCGTATTTTTCCAATCATTTTATTGTACTTTTTCTCAACATCAAATAAGGGTAAATTCTTCTTTTTCTTTATTGGCATCAATAATTTAAAGCCATCTTGCTCTAATCCGTAGTACCCTAAATCGGTCATAACATATTTACAATGTTTGAATTTTTTAACCGTTCTTCTTGCCAATTTAATGTCATGCTGACTGCCATTCGATATATCTAGCCCTATGATTTGTTTGCTGTTCGGATGATAGATCACTTGTGCTTTTAGCGTATGTTTCTTCTTTTTACCACTGTAGAACTTACTCTGATTTTTTTTTCGGACGTTCTATTGAACATTCTGTCGCATCAATAATGACCCAGTTAAACTGTTCGTCTGCTGTGGTAATGCTTCGTTTTGGCAGAGTAAACCGTCTTGATTTCATCAATGCATCTTCAACCTTTTTAATGGTTCGATTCACATTACTTTCAGCGATATGGTAATTTGCAGCCAACTCCAATTGAGTGCTGTAATTCCGTAAGTAATTGAGTGTTAATAATAATTGATCCTCTATAGCTAAAGTATGAGGACGCCCAGATTTCTTTTTAAGTGATTCTACTTCTTTTAAAACTTCGATCATTTCACTAAAAACTGGTCGAGGTACACCAACCAAGCGCTGGAATTCAGAATCTGAAAAACGATTTAATTTCTGATATCTCATGAAATTTAGATTGAGGTGGTTTTTACTTTCGCAAGAGGTCTACTTATCTGAACAATATAAATAAAATTATTATTTAATATAAAGCTTCTTAAAACTATTAAGAGCAATATGACATGATAAATAATTCAGAAAATGTACAAAATAATTCGACTGTTTCACCTCAACCCATTACTCAAAATATACTTATTGATAGGTTCAACCCAACTTATTGGAGAATAGATGGTCCACAAACCATGTCTTTTGCGATTACCAATTATGGCAACGGTTTTGAGGCGTCTTTCCGCTCACGCATGACTACAGACTTGGCTGGTATTAGTTGGGACTCTTACGACTCTAAAGACCATAAATTTTTAGCTTATGAAACTAAATATAGCTATTCAGGTGTGGTATGGGACTTTGATATTGAACTATCACCATCTATGCCAGTTCTAAATAATGAGTCGCTAACTCCAACTTTAACGGTTTATTATAACGACAATGGAGTAGATAAAATTGCATATATCGTCTTGTTCAACTATGCAAATACTCCATCTTCAAGGTCTGCCCATATTCATATCAACTGGGATACGGTCAAAGCAGGTTTTTCAGCTACAGACAGTTTTCCAGTTACCAATATTCAGCAAATTACATTTTCGGCTTTTACAAGTAGTTATAACCCACACTCATCATTGCCCTTAAGTCAGGCTGAAGATGGTTATATTCGCATTACTAATTCAGTCGTGACAGGTGCAAATGCAAAACTAAATCTAAGCCGAGTGGTTGTACCACAGCATAACTATGGCTTATGTACCAGCTATGACGATCATTACGACCTGAACCCGCAGCGTATAGTAGATAACATGGCTGCTTTGGGTTATCACGGTTTCATTAATCATTACTGTGGTATGTCACATTATCCTGAAATAATCTGGAGAAGTGATATTAATAGATTCCAGATTCCTGACACACTCGTTACAGGACAGGATGTTATTAACCCATGTACCCGTAAATGGCATGAGAAATATGCCCAAGCTCTGCATAATGCAAATATGCAACCCGTTTTTGGGGTAAGTTTTGAAATGTACTCGCTAGGCGCAAATGAATTTTGGGCACAGCGAGACTGGAATAGTAATTTGGGTAAAACAGGCTACCAGCCACCAAGTTATTTCTTCAGTTTAAGTGATCAAAATGCTTTGGCATATTTACATAAAGTTTTTTTTGAGTTTGCAGATACCATGGTGACGGGTGGGTGTGATGTCAACATGCAAATTGGTGAGCCTTGGTGGTGGTATAACACAGATACGAACTTACCATGTGTCTATGACTATCCAACCAAGTTAGCTTTTAATGCAGATACAGGTTTATATGCACCAGACTTAGGAACAATTTATGAGGCGATGAATAAAACAGGAACGCCGTATGATGAATTTAAAACATGGTTAAGAAATAAGTTAGGGCAGACCTGCCAAGATATTAGAACAGCAATTAAAACAAAATATGCAAATGCCCAAGTGTGCCCATTAATCTTTTTCCCATCTATTCGCTCACCAATACAAACCCTAGCAACTTATATTAATTATCCAAGTGAGCATTATTCATACCCTCATTTTGATTACATTATGACTGAAGCCTATGATTGGCTTTTAGAAGCGAAATTAGATTTAGCCCATCAAGCTGTTTCACAAATACCAACTCAAGATTTAGGCTATCCTGCCAGTAAAGTTGCTTATTTATCAGGGTTTGTACCAGATGCATCTATTGCTTATATCTATGGATTCGACAAAAACAAACCATATCGAACACCTATCTGGCAACGTATTTTTGGAGATATGCAAAATAATGTATCTCTAGGGCTTATGAAGCAATTTATCTGGGCATATCCACAAGTTATGTTTGACTCGATTACAATCGATACTACTCAAGCTCCAAATGGCTTCTTTGTTGAAAATACGCTCTATACACCTATTAGTGATAACACGCCATACCCACCGGATATTTACCTATAAGTAAAAATAAGCTGGTTACAAGATAATGATTTGATAAGAAACCTCTTCAAGTAAGGGGTTTTCTCGTTTTTTAAATGTAGGCTTGCTTAGACGTATGTGACTGGCTATGCTGTAATGGATTGCTATGAAAGCCAATTTTGATTTAAGCAAAATTAAGCTCTTGTATTAGCATTACATTATCTATTTTGCTCGACTATAAATACCGAATGATATAAAGGAAACCCAAAGATGAAATCTCGTGCAGCTGTCGCCTTTGCTCCAGGAAAACCTTTAGAAATTGTTGAAATTGATGTTGCACCACCCAAAGCGGGAGAGGTTTTAATCAAGATTACCCATACTGGAGTATGTCACACCGATGCATTTACCTTATCTGGCGATGATCCGGAAGGTGTTTTCCCGGCAATCTTAGGTCATGAAGGCGCGGGGGTAGTAATTGAAGTTGGTGAGGGGGTAACAAGCGTTCAGCCGGGTGATCATGTTATTCCGCTTTATACGGCAGAATGTAAAGAATGCTTATTTTGTAAATCTGGAAAAACCAATCTTTGTGTTGCTGTACGTGCAACTCAAGGTAAAGGCGTTATGCCAGATGGTACTACACGTTTTTCATATAAGGGCGAACCAATTTACCACTACATGGGCTGTTCAACCTTTAGTGAATATACGGTAGTAGCCGAAGTATCTTTAGCTAAGATTAATCCTGAGGCGAATCACGAGCAAGTATGTTTATTAGGTTGTGGGGTAACTACAGGTATTGGTGCCGTGCATAACACAGCGAAAGTACAAGAGGGCGACTCTGTTGCTGTATTTGGCTTAGGTGGTATCGGTTTAGCCGTTGTACAAGGAGCACGTCAAGCAAAAGCAGGGCGCATTATTGTCGTAGATACAAATCCAGATAAATTTGAGCTGGCAAAACAGTTTGGCGCTACAGATTTCTTAAATCCTAAAGATTATGACCAACCTATTCAGCAAGTCATTGTAGAAATGACAGGCTGGGGCGTAGATCATTCATTTGAATGTATTGGAAACGTCAATGTTATGCGCTCAGCTCTAGAGTGTGCACATCGTGGTTGGGGACAATCTGTCATTATTGGTGTAGCGGGTGCAGGCCAAGAAATTTCAACTCGTCCGTTCCAGTTAGTTACTGGCCGTAAATGGTTGGGTACAGCATTTGGTGGTGTGAAAGGGCGCTCACAACTTCCTAAAATGGTCGAAGATGCTATGAAAGGTGATATTCAACTTGAACCTTTTGTTACTCATACCATGCCTTTACAAGACATTAATACTGCTTTTGATTTAATGCATGAAGGTAAATCAATTCGTACTGTCATTCATTTTTAAAGGAAATAAAAAGGGCTATGATTTAGCCCTTTTTTACGCTTCATAGTTTTATATTTTAAATGGTATTACCACAAATATCAGTTGTATCTGGTGGGTAAATAAATTGAAGATCATCTCGATCAGTTATAAGTTCACTAGATAACTCTTGTCCAAATAATTGTTCAGAATATATTGCTATACCATTCATAATAGAAAAACGTATATTCGCAAGCGGAGCTGGCAAATTAGATTGATACCCCTGATCAACTCCATTTAAAATAAAGCCTACTTGCTTCGTGTTCTGATTAATATATATACCCAAGCGTTGGTATCCATTCATATTATTTGTCATATTTTGACTTTTGAAGTAAGGATGATCAGGTCCGCTATTATCACTAACTCGATATGCTAAAGAGTAATTTAAAGTTGGAGGATTCTCGCCAAAATCTGGGTCATAAGTCCCTGTATGAAACCCGTAGTTTGATCTAACGGTATATCCATTATTTGTTACGCCAGTAAAATCAATATTAGAGATATAAGAAGAGTTACCAACGGCTACAGTTGGAATTTTTAGTTCCATTTCAAAGGCAATAATGCCCTTATTAGGTATAGAGAAATCGCCAATATCATTAGTCGAGTTGAGACCTGCTTTACTTCTCGCTATATAATCTATATTGCCATATTCATTTTCTAGTATAGGATCTACTTTAAGGCTAAATTTTTGCCCACTTATTATTGGAAATATTTTCATAGGAAAATAATCAGGATGTTCATTATTCCATAGGTCATAATCTTCTTGAGTTGCATCAAAATGATATTGGCAGATTGGGGTAGAAGAATTAGGGGAATTCATTTGAGTCAAAAGGGGTTGAGATGCCAATTTTTCATTCTTTGTAGTTGATGAAATTCTTTTAGATGCGACTTTTTGGTTAGATTCATTACGTAATGCTGTATTGGTATTATCAGATGATACCTCATACATGGCCCAGCATAAGGTAATTGCACTAACAGCAACTATGCCTATTTTTTTCATAGATGTTCCTATAAAGTTAAGTAAATTCTTAGAAAGTATGGATAAAGAAAAAGTTATTATTAATTCTTAAATATTTGATATTGTTAAATTTAAAAACTATTGAATATGATTAATCATATTCAATAGTTACAGTTGCCATAGCACGAACTTTACCCGGTGTAACATTCGTTGCTGTTTGATAGTAGCGGGCAGTCATCGGTACGTTATATTGAAGTGTCTGGTTAGAAGACAATGTACCTAAAGCCAGCTTGTCACCTTTTTTGATAACCTGATTTTTATTTTGATAATTCCAAAGTAACTGAACGCCTACACCGTTTGCTTTTTCAGAAGCTGCAGCTGTATTCGCTAAAACCTGATTGTTTGTACCATCTTGAGTAAAGTCATAGGTCAAACTAATAAGATTTTTCTCTTCATAGCCAGTAGGGTTAATACCACCATTACATAGGATGTTCATATCAAAAGTTTGTTCACCTTGAGTTGAACCAACACCTTTAAAGCCAGCTTTAGTAACTGTTGGTAGTTGTACAACTTTATTGATATTACCTTGAATTTCACATGAAGAAGATGCAATGGTAATCGCATTGGCATTAACAGTACTTGTTAAGAAAGGCTTATCTGGAAAACCACGGATATAATAACTACTATATCTACCAGGAACTAAAGTCCCAGAACCTGTTTGTGAGGCAATTTTAATTATTTCCACAACAAAATAGCCATCTGCTAAGTAACGATTACCTGAGATTCCACCACGTTGATAAGGGTAATAACCAGAAAAATTGGTATTATTATCTGCTTCACGGTATAGGCGAATACCAATACCAGGAATATTGGTTGTATAGATGCTATTGCCTAAGGAGCTTAACGGATAAGCCTGTGTTAATTCCGCAACGGCAACATCGCGGCTATCACAATTATTTGCTTGTGTTCTAGTCCGGGTAATAGGAAAAGTCGCTTTTCTTAAAATCGCACCTACTTGATCACTAGGACGTACGACAACACGTCCCACCGCCATAAGAACATCATTTGCTTCATAATTGACTATATAGCATGCAGCATTAGCTTCACCATACACACCTAAGCCCGCGGTAAATAGAGCACCCGTTAATAATATTCTTTTCATTTGCAGACAGCCTCCGTCATTACCACGCTTTGTTGCTTGTTTTGCAACTGATTACCAACATTGTACTCAACCGAACAACGCTCATTGCTTTCGTCTCCCCATTTTACATACAGACGATCTTGAGCAAGTGGGGTACGTAAGTAAATCATACTACCTTGTGCAACAATACCTACAGCTTCGTCTTTTTGATTAAAGACTTGTGCTGCAAAAGGTAAGCTGTTGCCATCTGCAGTCTTACTATTAATATAAACTGCATAACCTGTCTTAGTCGCAAAATCTACTTTAGCAATTGCACCAGCAAACGGTGCAATACGTTGACTTGTTTCTTCAAGTTCTACTTTGCTAGACATTTCTTGAGGGTCAAGGGTAATGTCATTAAGACGGTATGGAGTAACATATGGAACTACGGCATAACCTGCTTTATTAATGCTTAGACCAACGGTATTACTTACTTTTGCGCCAGCTGCATCAGGTGCATGTACAAGTACCATTGTTTGACCTTGTTCAGGTCCAAATAACACACCTTTTGAGTGAGCAACGATACTACCGCTTAAGCTCACCATAGCTTGTTGATAAGAATCAGCCACACTATAAGAACCGCCAACAGTTGTATAGTTAGTACGATAACGACCATTTACGTTAAATGTTGGGTTTGCATAGTCCTGATGCGACATAGAAGCACCATAACTAAAGCGATCACCCACCATTCCACTTGCACCCACTGTACGACTATCTTCAGATGCAGTAATGTTGACATTAACTGAGTTCTTCTTGAAGTTCATTGGGAAAGACAATGTCATTAAGTATTCAGTATCACGTGATTGGTTACTTGCGCCGTATTCAACTTTACGATTGATCGCAGACAAACCATAAGTTAAGCCATGGTAATTATTGCTATAACCAATCTGATACTGTTTAGTTGTTTCACTACGGTTCCAATAATCGACCCATGAACCTACCATATAGAAGTTACCCCAACCCTCAGGGAGTCCTTGGTTCAAGGTAATCTGGAATTCACTACGTTGGCGACCCGCAGCGTAAGTATTGATACCTTTTTCTTCTAAATCACGAATAAGAAGGGCATCACGCAATTTATAGAAGTTTTCTGTTGAATAACGATAAGCTGCAAGTGTTAAGTTCGTATTGGTTGGTGAAATTAATTTACTGTAGCTTAAACGGAAACTTTGACCAGACTGCGAAGCTTGTTTTTCAAAGTCCGCCTCAGAATGCGTAACGTCAAATGCAACAGCACCAATAGGTGTTGCAAAAGCAGCACCCAGCAATAAAGCTGTATAATTTTCAGAAGCCTGAATTCCGGTATAACCCGTTAAATAGTTATTAATACCTTGTTGATATTTACCCTGAACCACCCAAGGATTAAGATCAATATCACGATCACGGAATTGACCTACAGTGAGTGAGTAACGGTTTACACCCGGACGTAACATCTGAACAACAGATGCATAAGGCACAGAAAATTTTTGTATTTCCCCATTCGCCTCAATAACGGTAACTTCAATCTCGCCACCAAATCCAGTAGGGTACAGGTCATTAATTTCGAAGTTACCCGGTGCTACCGTTGTTTGATAGATAAGTTGGCCTTGCTGACGTACTTCAATTTTTGCATTAGTTTTAGCATTACCACGAATACGTGGGGCATAACCAAGCATACTATTCGGCAGCATTCGATCGTCACTTGAGAAATCAATACCACGATAGCCATAAGAGTCAAATACTTCGCCGTTTGTAAAACTATCACCAAGTGTTAAAACACCACGATATTTCGGGAATGCTCGCTGTAAATAAGTACTTGTTTCTTCGTAACTTGACTTAGATTGATTTTCAGCAGGTGTATCTTGCCATTGCCACTGACCATTGTGACGTAGCTGCCAACCACCTAAATTTAGTCCGGCTGTGATACCCATAAACGCATTTGAGGTTTCACTTCTATCATTCGATTGAGTGAACGTTTTATAAGCACTACCGTTATAAGATAAAAAGCCTGCATTAATACCGCGATCCCATACGCTCGGATCGACATAACCTTGCGCATTTTTTTGTAATGCGACTTGAGGGATTGAAATATCGACACGTAAACGAGAGTTATCAAACTCGTAAAATGCATTTTCAACCCATTCTTCTATTTTGTAGCAACTATTATTTTCTTTTTGAAGGGGAGCATGCTTAGACAAAACCTCTTGTTTTACGCCGTATTCAAGAAGATTCATTCCTGTAAAGCAAGTGACCGCATTTTGTGTTGGGTCTACCGCCTTAAACACCATACGACGTTTACCAAACCATTGACCATTTACATATACGTCAACGTTATATTCGCCAGGTAAAACAGGGTTGCCATATTTAAAGCGAGAAATATCAACTTTTTTTGCATCGCCAATTAAGAAAGCAGAATCAAACTCAGCTTCGACAGGAGCACTCGCAGCTGTTTCTTCAGCGTGCACGAATACAGGCATTGTCATGGTAACAACACCGGAAGCCAAGTAATAACAAATATGGCGTTTTAATAATTTATAAGATTCTTGCCGTTTTTTTGGCATAGCTAAGTCCGCCTACTCACATAATAGGTGCTTAAAATTTATTAAAAAATATAAATCTGATTATTGAAGTTTTATTGAGTGTTCGACTCGGCCACCGTAGTCATTCACATTAATAAAACTCATATCCTGAAGATTGCCATTCTTAAGCTGAATGGATGCATCAGAAAAAGGCTTAACCATTAGCCCTTCAGGTAATAAATCTACTTTTTTATCGCCGACTTTCTGATAAACAGAAGTCATGGTGATATGAAAAGGTGTTGGATTTTTTACCGTTAAGTTTTGACCAGATTTAACCCATTGAAGCTTATCTGCCGCTAAGTTCGCATCATCTTTAATCGAAGCTGGACGATAGAAGAATTTAATACGTGAACGAATTGCTAATTGCAGAAAATTATCAGGTGTCGCATCTGAGCCCTTTGAGGTAGGTCTTGGAGGAATATCCAAAACATTTAACCATAAGACAGTTTCTTGCTTCTGATTTAACTGAGAAGCAGTGGGTAGAGCAGTAATACGAAAAGTCTGACTTTTTGTTGCTTCAACACGAGAAATTGGAGGAGCAATCATAAAAGGAACTTTTGATTGATCCGGAGTACTTTTTGGGTCGCCTTCATCAATCCAAGCTTGGACAAGTGCTGGTTTTGAACCGTTATTGCTAACTTGTAGCGTAACTTCTCGGGCATCTGATGGATAAATTACACGAGTGCCATGAATTACAATTTCTGCATGAGAGGCAGGTGCGGCTACCGCTGAAGCAAATGCCAAACCTAACAAAAAATTATAACTGTTCAATTTCATTTCAGGATTCTCAGCCAAGGAAGTTCGGGAAAGCGTTACACAAAATAGGGCTTCTATACGGATATAGAAACCCTATCATCCATCAATTATTGATAGATAATTGTGTATTGAACAGAAGTGTTGACTTTACCAGCAGTAGAAGCGCCAGTTGCATAGTATTCAGCATAGTAGTTAAGGTCTGCACTACCAGCTGCTGCAACGTCAACCCATTGAGAGTTTGCTTGAGCGCCATTTGCACCAGCAGCAAGAACTGGAATTACTTGGTTGTTGCTACCTAAAAGTTGAACGTTAACGTTTTTAGCACCAGTAGCGTCTTGGTTAAGTAAACGACCAGTATTGAAGTCAACCGTTGCACCTGGTTCGAAGTAAGTCGCAACTTTACCTTCTGAACAGTTAACTAATTTGATCTGGAAAGGAGTACGACCAGCAACGTTACCAGCAGCTGCTAAAGTTTGTTTAGAAACAGTTGGAAGAGTAACTGTGAAATCTTTACCAGCAGGTGTAACGATGTCACAAGTTTTGTCTGTAACTAAACCATTAATTGTAATTGTACCATCAGCAGCTTGAGCGTTCGCAATCCCTACAACTGAAAGAGCAGCGATCAAAGCAAGTTTTTTCATAGTGTTTTCTCAAAAAGTCTGGATAAAAGTTTAATCTGTTACTTTTCCAGAGGTTGACATCTTGAAAAGTAATGCGGCGATACTAACATTTTTTAAACAAAATGCAAACTAGATCACATATTTTTTAAAGAATAAGAAAAAATACCATGAATTTAGAGTAAACATGACAAATGCTCTTTTTGAGTTAAGATTTTGTTTTTAAATATGAAATATTTGATAGAAGTTCTATTAAGAATAATTGCAAAAGAAAAATACAATTAAAGAAAATTATTTTAAGAAAAATTTAATGAAGTAATTATATAGAACAATTTATCTTTATGCATGAAAAAACGTGAAAAATTTATCATTTATTAAGCAAATAAGAGCGAATTGTTAACTCTAGCTAAGTATTGCACTATAAAGTCAAAAATTCACTCTTATAAGGCCATTCATACTCAAGTAACCGTAAAGAGTTAAGACTGAGTTGATGTTGAAAGCTCGTTCATTTCAATGATAGTTAACAAGCACTACTTTTTTATTAGCACTTATAGTTTCAATACTCGTATCCATTTTTTCAGTATGTCGCGCTAAGTTGAATACATTATCTTTGTTTAAATATTGAGTATCAATAGTTGTATTCAAAGAATTGATTTGAGCGCATTCTTTTTCAATATTTACTGTAGAACAAGTATCTTCAACAATATTTCCTTTAATCATTATTGTGTTATTCGCATAACAAAATAGTGGGGAAGTGGAAAGTACCGCCAAAACTACAATTTTAAATATATTATTTTTCATTTTATATATACCTATTTATTAAATAGTTAATATAAGAGATACAATAATTTTTATTTAAAAACAATATGAAAATTCATTTTAATAAAAAAATAATAAATAACATGTGACGCATATCTCACTAATTATTTTATTTATATAAATAGTTATTGCTTTATAGCTATTTTGCTAAAAATGATAATAAAATCACATTTTAAACAAATAATGAATCTTAGTTTGTATAAAATTAAATTACTGATAATGAATGCTTTAATTTAAAATATTCTTATTTTTTTAAAAAAATTAAAAAACTCGATGATTTAAAAATTTATATTATTTAATAAAATAATATATTTTACTAAAAAACAATTATGTAATTAGATCTTTAACTCTAATTTGTGGTGATTTATATAAATTAAAATATAAAAGCTTTAAGTTAATAAGAACAATATTGAATACATTTTAAACAGTAAGTAGAGTTGTTTAGCACAATTAAATAAACTCTCATTGTATGAGGCAAGTTGTAACTTTGCTGAAATCTAGGTAATTTAATTTTAAATAAGTAGCATTTAGATATAAGAAAATTATTTTACAGTTGTAGAGAAGAAAGCTGCCTAAATTTGGTTATTCAATTAACAATTAAGTTTCATATCTGTAATTTAATTCAAATTTTGAATTTTTAGTTAAATCACAGTTTTGGCGTTAATGCACAATGAAGCTTAAAAAAGTAAAGAAATAATTTATAAAAATGCCATGCTTTCTAGGATGTAGTGCAATAGCTAAAATGGAGCGTGAAAGATAAGATATAATATTTTTATCAGACTTTAGCCAAAAATTTCATTGTTGGCTAAGCAAAGCACAGCACCAGTGTATAAAAATAAGGAGGATCAAAGACCTAGGTGTAAATTACACAACAGTTCGTATAATGTGATGCCTGATTATGTAACATAGCCGATTTGCCATACTTTCATAGCAAATCGGCGTTTTTTTACATAGTCGGCATTATGCGAACGCCAGAGCAGGGGAAAGGTTAGTAGTCGGGATCAACAAATACTACTAATCTGCTTTTTTTACTTCTTCGATATATTTTGTTACATCTTTCGCTGTTATCGAGCTTAAATGCTTATAAATCAAAGCATTAATAATATCCGCTTCCTCAATTCTTTCTTTCGTTTCGATAATGAAATCTAAAGATTTCTCTTTGATCGATTCTACGAATTCCCCACGAACTCTATATGTTTTTGATAAGTCTGACTTTTTCATTTCATTGTCCCAACAATGTTTAATGCAACAATATTATTGTGTCACACGTTGCAGTGTTGCGCGCAATTCTGTTATATTTCTGTCAAATAGTTGCATGTGATGCTGTTGCAATGGGTAAAGAAGAAGCTTTTGAGATCGTAGCTAAGATCGTCCACGACCGTGGCGTCGAGCTAATAGTGGGGGGCAATCCAGCTTTCGAGACTGAGTTTGTTCTTTTTTACATTGAGTCGACCATGCTTGCTTGGGGCTATAAGAATCCTAAAGTCGCAGCTTACTGTGACGCTATCAAAGCAGAGAATGACAATTTTAGAGCGATGGGGATTTGCTAATGGATAAGTATAAAAAACAACCAATCCCCACTGTATTATCGGGGGGAATGAAAAAAGCGGCAGTTGTAACCCCCATTAATAAGATGGGGGTAAAGGTATCTGATACACAACCTCAAGACGCCGATCTCCCGTTCCAAGAGCATTCGCTATATACCATTCCTCGGACTCACATGATCATGACGAATGATGGTGTGAAGCACATCGAGTACAGAATGCCTGCTGACAATGAAATTGCTGTGATTGACTGGGTCAATTTCACATTTGGTATCGAGACTGTTGGCGATAGATTCTGGCAAGAAGACGAATTTATTCTTGAATCACATCGTATTACTGCTGCTGTAGAAGCTCTTGAAGCCGACTTAGAGCATATCTTTGGCTTTACAACGACTTTATGTCGTAAGAAAGGCCTTAATTTCTATGATGAAAGTTATGTTTTAGGCGAAGATTTTGGCTTTTTATGTATTGGTGGTCAGCGTAATACGATTCTAATTATGATCAATGGCCGTGGTTGTAATTTCGCTAAAAGCGGTTGGGAATTAAGACTTTATCACTTCTTAGTTACCAAAGCGAAAAGAGCGAAATTAACCCGTGTAGACATTGCACACGATGATTTTGAAGGTAAACATGTCAGTGTAGATTGGGGCAATATGCAAGATGGGTTAGGGGGTTTTCAGCTCGGTAACCGTGCTCCAAACATTGAACATAAAGGCAATTGGCGCAGACCAAATGGTAAAGGTCGTACTTTATGTATCGGTAGCCGTGATTCTGGTAAGTATCTGAGATTGTACGAAAAAGGTCGTGCCGAAGGTGATCCTGATGATAATTGGCAACGTGCTGAGGTTGAATTTAAAGCAATTGATCGTGTCTTACCGTTTGACATGTTACTTGCTCCTAGCGAATTTTTTATTGCTGCTTATCCATGTTTCCGTGATTTAGCTAAACATTTACAGCCTGAACGCATTGAAACTATTAGTAAAACAGCTCAAATCAATTTCCAGACTGCTATTGATAATCTCAAGCACCAGTATGGCAAATATATCAACGTCTTTAAGGACGTATTCGAACCTGAAGAACTCATTAATTTAATTTGTTGCTCTGATCCGCTTGCATATCCCAAGCGACTTGATCATGTGCTTCTAACTGCTCGGAGAATGTAATGCATACATCTAAAGTAAAAATTTTAGGCGCTAAAGCTGTTGATTTTAAACCGACTGACGGCTCAGGTCGTCATTACGATCATGTTGCGCTTTATTGCCAAGTTCCAATGGATTTGTCACAAGGTACAGCTATTGGTAATGGTTGTGAGACTTTCAACTGGCAGGATTCTTCAAACATTGCGTTACTGCGTAAGTTTAAGCAATCAGACTTTCCAATCGAAGCTGATATTACTTTCGATATGGTTACATCAGGCAAAGGCGTTAAATATGTTGTAGTAGATGTACAGCTACCAACACCGCCAAACAAACCAGCTATTTAAAACTAAAAAAGCCTTTGAAATCAAAGGCTTACTTTAAAACAATACGATTGTTCGTATAATGTATAATATGTTAAAAATCAATAACTTATATTAAATATTGGGGATATTATGAGCTGTTTGATTTACATTTGTCAAGAATGTGGAAACACCTATTTTTATGAAGGGGTGTACATGGCTCATATCTCTAATTGTAAAGGCTAAAGGATTCTGACGATGGTAGTTGACGATTGCTCAGTTACAACTGTGATTGACGGCATAAATTACTGCATCGTCGTCTTGCATCAACAGTCTTGGATGGATGAATTAAACAATTTACCGCCTGAAAAGGTGGCAGCGTTAATCTCCGCTACGGCTTTGATATGGTACGTCGCTTCTGCGATTCGTACTAATTTAAAACTACTTGGCTCTAACGATATGGAGGTATAGCCATGCAAACTAAAAACACTACTCAACAACCAGTTAAAAAACCTAATACAGCAGTTCGCTATGCACTTGCTACTACAGGCGTAACACTTGTAACTATGTCAAATGCTTTTGCGGACACAGGTTCTACATCTATCGACTTAACCGTTGGTCTTGCGGGTGTTGCTGTAATTGGGGGCCTAATGGCTTCTGGTACGCTTAAAGCATTACCAACTTATGTAGCTTGGGGAATTCGTAAAGCCTTATCTATGTTGGGCTAACGAATAACATAAAAAAGGCGGATAGGAGCGCACGACCGTACGCACCGCATCCGCCTTTTTTAATGGAGTAAATGAAATGACATTCTATTTCATCTTTGTAGTTCTAGCAGCGTTTTGGATTGTATTGTCTGGGGATTAGTATGCTCATTCGTTTATTACTGATTTGTCTTGCTTTATTTAGTGTTGAGGCGCGTGCAACCGATGAGGGTGATTGGTGGTTACAACGTGAAATTAAGCTACAGCAAAATCGTGAGGATTATGCAAAACGAGTTTATGGTCGTTCTGCTCGTTCATTTGTTGAAACTGACCCAGTAACAGCTAAGAGTAAAACAGTTACTAAAATTGCTATTGCTGAAGCAACTCCAACAGCTAGCCGAGTCGGTTCTACAATGCTACAACGTGTGGCTTTCTATGCAAGAAATCCAGGCGTGCAGATGGTTGGGGTTTATGCTGTTACACAGCTACTTGAAGCTATCGGTTGGGTCATGGATGAAGGTTCAAAATCATATATGAAATATAAGCCGACTAATCAAGTATGTCAGACTCTAGTTTATGCAATGAATGGCGGTAAAAATAATACATCTGCTTGTACTGTCCGTGATTCTTGTTTACTTGAAGTTGAGTATTTAAAAAAACAATTTCCTGCACGTAATTATGCTTTTAAATCTTCTACTGAGAACCCTAGAAATTGTACTTTTACTTGGGTTGATGGTACAGGAGCTATAAAAACAGGAAGTTCTTCATTTACTCCTTATACAAATCCTGATTACAACCCCAATGCCCCAAAACAAAAGATTCCTTTAACACCTGAACTTTTGGGTGCTGCAATGATGGGTGAAGGATATGACGACCCAGTTGAACCGGCTCGATATAATCCAATTGCAAATAAAGGTCAGATGGACCCGTCTGTAGCTAATGCTTATGAACATGACCCAACCGGTATTGGCGATGATTTAGCAAAGGAAATGGATGACAAGATTAAAAATGCTCCGCCTACTTCAGATGGACAGCCTGCACCGTTTGGCGACTCTCGATATAAAAATGCTCCTACAACTGATAAACCAAATGCTAATGACCGCTCATGGCGTGATGATGGTGCTAAGGCAGATGGTAAAGCAGAACCTATCAAGGACCCTGATGGTAATCCTACAGGTGGACAATCCATTTCTTTTACATTTCCTGTTTTTTGTGAATGGGCTTTTACGGTCTGTAAATGGTATGACGATTGGAAAAAAACAGATGAGTGGATGAAGGATAAACCAGAATTAAAAGATGAAAAATTAGAAGTAGAAAACGAAGATATTGAAACATATCACCGTCAAGACATGGTTGTTTTTGGTAAAACATGTCCTTTCTCACCTGAGCGTGTCTCTATTCCAATGGGTTTAATTGGTTCTATTGATTTTGATAAAGATTTAACTTTTTTCTGTACTTATGGAGAGCAAGCTGCGCCCTATATACAGGGGCTTGGTTATTTGGGAAGTCTTATTTTTTTAATGCTTGGTTTGAGGAATGGAAATGCTTAAATCTTTGCAATTTTTTTTAGTTGATTTATCAAAAAATCATGGGCTTAGGTTATTTGGTAAGCCGTATTTTTTAATGCTTGGATTGAGGAACGGTAATGCTTAAGTTTCTTGCAATTCTCGGTGAATGGCTTCTTAAAAATTCAGTACAAAAGGTTATTGCTGGCGCTGGTTTATCAGTTGTTAGTTATGTCGGAATTTTGGTTGCTGTACGTGCTGCATTCAATTCAATGATTGGTGATCTTAATTCTATTCCTTCAATGCTTTTACAGATGATGGGCATTTGTCGAATTGACCATTTTATTAGCTCTTTTGTTTCAGTAGCTCTATTTCTGCTGACACTTAATTCAGGCAAATTAATGATTAGGAAGAAACAATAATGTTTGATCAAAAACAAGCAGGTGGAACACTTCGTTTAACCTGTGGCGCCTTTGGCGCAGGTAAAACCTATCTTACTGTTAAAGATGCTGTAGCTGCTTATAAAAGCGGTATTTATAAAAACATTTATTCTAATGTTCGGGGGCATGCTGAGCTATGTGATTACATTCAACCTTTGCCTGATGATTGGCGTGAGTGTGAGCATTACAGTCTGATTATTATTGATGAAGTACAGACACATGAGAAGTTTTCAAAACACTTTTCTAGTCGTCGAGATTCTGAGATTGTTGATATAACCATGGTGCGTCATAACCACTGTGATATTTGGATGACCTCGCCAGATCCTGCGCTCTTAAATGCGGATGTACGTAAATTAGTGAATCAGTATATTTACTGTGAGGCTAACGGTAGTAAAACTTCAAAGGCTTACTGTTTTACGAAGGTTCAGAATTCGATTACTAAGTCTGTTAAGGTTCAGGCTTATGATGAATATACATACTCAATCGAGGAGAAGTATTACAAGCTGTATACGTCTACGAAGGACGGTAATTCCTCTGGTCGAGCATATCATCGCAACATTAAGTTAATGGGCTTTATTGGTGGTATGGCTATTATTGTGGCCATTATTGCGGGGCTTTCTTGGTATCTTATGAAAGGTACAAAAGAGGATGCTAAGAAGTTTACAACTGCTGTTGAAAAGAATGCACCTAAAAAAGAAGCTGATCCTGTTAAAGATGTTACTAATCAGGTCAAACTGAGTGATGAGGATTGCCGTAAGGGTGTAAATGTTGATAAGCCAGAGTGTAAAGAATATTTCAATCGACTAACCAAAAATGGCGAATCTGTAGGCTCTACGACACAGCAAGTCAGCTATGATCCATCTAAGCCTTTTGAGTCTGCCGATAAGATTCAAGAAACGGTTACTTATCAAGTTACGGCTAAGCCTGTTTTGTCTGGTTGTATGACAGATCGTCACGGTAAACTAGTTGGTTATACTCAACAAGGTACAATTGTTCATGATCTTAATCCGTCTGATTGCAAACGGATTATTAAGGGTGATCGTCCATTTAATTATTTTGCTCAAAACCAATACCAACAAACTACACAGCAATATACTAGTACTCAAGTATCTAATGTTGTTGAGCCTGTGCAGGCTAATAACCAAGTACAGCAAAATTTACAACGTTCTAGTGTGAACGGGGCTAATGCACAAAGTTCTTTTTCTTTTTGATTATTAACTAAATTTTTGTTGTATTATTAAGGAACAAATTGGGGGGAAATAAAAATGCATAAAGTTGATTACATTGAGTTATTTTTAATCTTGTTAAACGTTTTTGTTTTTTGTGGTTATATTTGGTACAACTACATTCGTACCGCTTTTTTAAAAGATAGTGACCTGTAAATTCATTATTTTGAAAACAACAAATATTTCTAAAAATGGGATTCAAAATAGTCTAGCGTCTTAATAAATGGGAGCGCTGAGCGACCTAGCTAGCTTATTTGGTTGAATCCAAGATCGTTCTTATTTTAGCAATACATGGTCTTTGATAAGTGATTATGAGCTCGAATTTTTAGCTTAACTAGCGAAGTCTGTTAAGTTAAAAATTGAGCATTAAGGGGCATATGATTCACAATAAACAACGGATTTTTGAGCATCTTGAAAACAAAGCTCAGCAGGTAATTGATTCTTCTTTGACTCCTTTCGAATGTCTCAAACATATGAATGAACTTTCAGGAGCAATTGATATTTTAGTTAAATGCCATATCTTTGATGAAAAACAAGATATTGATAAAGCTTTTGATATTCTTGAACAAGTTACTACATTTGCTCAAGATTCATTTACAGAAGTTGATTAGGTGGGCAATATGGATTTTTTGAATAATATTACAATTATCGATGTGTTAGTCGTTGTGGGATTTGCGATTGCATATCCTCTTTATTGGTTCTTGGCACATAAACTTATGAATGAAATTTTTGGGGACTGAGAGTTCGCATAATGTGATGCCTGATTATGTAACATAGCCGATTTGCCATACTTTCATAGCAAATCGGCGTTTTTTTACATAGTCGGCATTATGCGAACGCCAGAGCAGGGGAAAGGTTAGTAGTCGGGATCAACAAATACTACTAATCTGCTTTTTTTACTTCTTCGATATATTTTGTTACATCTTTCGCTGTTATCGAGCTTAAATGCTTATAAATCAAAGCATTAATAATATCCGCTTCCTCAATTCTTTCTTTCGTTTCGATAATGAAATCTAAAGATTTCTCTTTGATCGATTCTACGAATTCCCCACGAACTCTATATGTTTTTGATAAGTCTGACTTTTTCATTTCATTGTCCCAACAATGTTTAATGCAACAATATTATTGTGTCACACGTTGCAGTGTTGCGCGCAATTCTGTTATATTTCTGTCAAATAGTTGCATGTGATGCTGTTGCAATGGGTAAAGAAGAAGCTTTTGAGATCGTAGCTAAGATCGTCCACGACCGTGGCGTCGAGCTAATAGTGGGGGGCAATCCAGCTTTCGAGACTGAGTTTGTTCTTTTTTACATTGAGTCGACCATGCTTGCTTGGGGCTATAAGAATCCTAAAGTCGCAGCTTACTGTGACGCTATCAAAGCAGAGAATGACAATTTTAGAGCGATGGGGATTTGCTAATGGATAAGTATAAAAAACAACCAATCCCCACTGTATTATCGGGGGGAATGAAAAAAGCGGCAGTTGTAACCCCCATTAATAAGATGGGGGTAAAGGTATCTGATACACAACCTCAAGACGCCGATCTCCCGTTCCAAGAGCATTCGCTATATACCATTCCTCGGACTCACATGATCATGACGAATGATGGTGTGAAGCACATCGAGTACAGAATGCCTGCTGACAATGAAATTGCTGTGATTGACTGGGTCAATTTCACATTTGGTATCGAGACTGTTGGCGATAGATTCTGGCAAGAAGACGAATTTATTCTTGAATCACATCGTATTACTGCTGCTGTAGAAGCTCTTGAAGCCGACTTAGAGCATATCTTTGGCTTTACAACGACTTTATGTCGTAAGAAAGGCCTTAATTTCTATGATGAAAGTTATGTTTTAGGCGAAGATTTTGGCTTTTTATGTATTGGTGGTCAGCGTAATACGATTCTAATTATGATCAATGGCCGTGGTTGTAATTTCGCTAAAAGCGGTTGGGAATTAAGACTTTATCACTTCTTAGTTACCAAAGCGAAAAGAGCGAAATTAACCCGTGTAGACATTGCACACGATGATTTTGAAGGTAAACATGTCAGTGTAGATTGGGGCAATATGCAAGATGGGTTAGGGGGTTTTCAGCTCGGTAACCGTGCTCCAAACATTGAACATAAAGGCAATTGGCGCAGACCAAATGGTAAAGGTCGTACTTTATGTATCGGTAGCCGTGATTCTGGTAAGTATCTGAGATTGTACGAAAAAGGTCGTGCCGAAGGTGATCCTGATGATAATTGGCAACGTGCTGAGGTTGAATTTAAAGCAATTGATCGTGTCTTACCGTTTGACATGTTACTTGCTCCTAGCGAATTTTTTATTGCTGCTTATCCATGTTTCCGTGATTTAGCTAAACATTTACAGCCTGAACGCATTGAAACTATTAGTAAAACAGCTCAAATCAATTTCCAGACTGCTATTGATAATCTCAAGCACCAGTATGGCAAATATATCAACGTCTTTAAGGACGTATTCGAACCTGAAGAACTCATTAATTTAATTTGTTGCTCTGATCCGCTTGCATATCCCAAGCGACTTGATCATGTGCTTCTAACTGCTCGGAGAATGTAATGCATACATCTAAAGTAAAAATTTTAGGCGCTAAAGCTGTTGATTTTAAACCGACTGACGGCTCAGGTCGTCATTACGATCATGTTGCGCTTTATTGCCAAGTTCCAATGGATTTGTCACAAGGTACAGCTATTGGTAATGGTTGTGAGACTTTCAACTGGCAGGATTCTTCAAACATTGCGTTACTGCGTAAGTTTAAGCAATCAGACTTTCCAATCGAAGCTGATATTACTTTCGATATGGTTACATCAGGCAAAGGCGTTAAATATGTTGTAGTAGATGTACAGCTACCAACACCGCCAAACAAACCAGCTATTTAAAACTAAAAAAGCCTTTGAAATCAAAGGCTTACTTTAAAACAATACGATTGTTCGTATAATGTATATTATGTTAAATAGAATATCTGAAAACCTACCATATATATGACTCTGGCTACTCTACATTACTGCTACGCCGTTTATTCTTTACTACAGTAAATTTTTAGCTTGGTATCTGTTGCTCAAGCAACTTACCAAGCCGTGCCACTCTTAAAGACTTAAACTGGCTAACCCTATTTCTAATCTTAGCCAAAATAGTTCTGGCAGCTTTCTACAAAATGTAATTACACTTTTATATTTACCCTAGTGAGCCGAGCTACCTTACTAAATTCTAAATTTACGAGCCGTATTATGGCTACTGGCTGCTATACAAATTTCTTTTTCTAAATCACCTTTTAGTCTCAAAATTCTTAGCCTGCCCACGCTAAAGCTTAAAATACTAAATCTTTGTACTACATTGAAATTTAATAATAAATTTTTAAAAATCTCTTTACACGCCTGGAAAAACTGATATAGTACGTGTGTACAGCTATTGCTTAAATTTAACCTAATAGTTCATATGAACTTAAGCGCTGAATATATGATGTCATAGCAAAATTTAATCATCTAAAGTAAAAATAAGCTGATCAGGAATCTCTATATCAGCTTATTTTTTAGACCACAACTAGTTAGCTTTTAGATATTCCTCCTCCTAAAGCTTTATATATTTCGATTTGGTTATTGAATTTCATCTGTTCAAGCGCAAGTAAGCCTTGTTGTGCTGCATAGGCAGAACGCTGCGCATCTAAAACCGTAAAATAGCTATCAACGCCTGCTCTATAACGTGCCATGGAGAGTTTATAGGTTGCATCAGTCGCAGAGACTAAGCGACGTTGTGCATCTAACCTTTCTCCGATATGTGCATGCGTAGCCAAAGCATCATTGACTTCACGGAATGCCGATTGAATAGCTTTTTCATATTTAGCCAATGCAATTTTCTGGTCAGTTTCTGCAATTTTAATATTAGCTTTTCGTGTTCCCCAATCAAAAATTGGTAGATCAACACTAGGTCCAATCGACCATGCAAAATTGCCTGTTTTAAATAAATCTTTCAGTTCAGACGATGCATAACCCGTCGAACCTGTCAGGCTGATGGTCGGGAACATGCGTGCCTTGGCAGCACCAATATTCGCTCCGGCAGCACGTAACTCATATTCGGCAGCTTTAAGATCTGGACGATGATTTAATAAATCACTTGGTAAACCGGCTGCAAAGGTTTTCTCAAAGGTAATATTTTGAATTGTATGATCAGGAAGTAAATTTTGCGGAACAGGATGACCTGCTAGCAAATCCAGTAAATTTTTTGCCTGTTGAATCTGAGTCTTATACGTGGCCACATCATTTCGTGCTGTTTCAACCGAAATTTGTGCCTGTTTTAACGGAACTTCACTATCAATACCAACTTCAAAACGCTTTTTATTAAGATGATAAGAATCGAGTTGTGTTTTTAGAGTCTGCTCTGCAAGATTTAAATTAGCTTGAGCAAAAGCATAGTTTAACCAAGCTTGCGTGACATTGCTGATTAAACTAATTTGAACTGCTTCTTTAGCACTTTGTGTTGCTAGATAATTATTTAATGCCGCATCTTTTAAATTTTGCACACGTCCCCAAAAGTCTAGTTCATATGCGGTCATTCCTAAACCAACCTGAAATGTAGAAGCTGGGTTATTAGGATTAATAGACGGATCAACTTGTCTTGCTGCACCTCCCATTACACCAATGGTGGGTAACTGGCTATTTTTTGTGATTTGGTATTCTTGCTGTACACGTTCAATATTGAATGTGGCAGTACGTAAATCACGGTTGTTATTTAAAGTTATTTCAATAACCTGTGCTAATTTCGGATTAGAAATAAACTCTTTATAACTTTGTTCAGCAATCGTTTTTCCAGAAGTATTTTGAGAAAAGTTGTGTGGAATATGAGATGTAATTGCAGGTTGTGGAGCTTGCATATTGACACATGCAACGAGTGCAATTGAGAGTGTAGAAATAACGAGTCCACGAGATACAGTTGCCGATTTCGACATAGTATTCTCCAAATAACAAAATGAGTTGAGTAGCTGTGTAGATCAGAGGAAATTTAGTATTCCCTCTGATGCATTGAATTTAGGAAGAGATTTTTTTCTTAGAGGAAAATAGCTTTTCTACTGCACCCAGAATGAAGATAAAGAATACGGGAACAAAGAAAATAGCCAGAATGGTTGCTGAAATCATGCCGCCAAAAACTCCTGTACCCAAAGCATGTTGAGTTTCCGAACTTGCACCAGAAGCAATCACCAAAGGAATTACACCACAGGTAAACGCAAGAGAAGTCATCAAAATTGGACGTAATCGAAGTTTAGCTGCTGCAACAGTGGCTTCAATCAAACTCATGCCTTCTTCTTTCAGCATTTTTGCAAATTCAACAATCAAAATTGCATTTTTTGCCGATAAACCAATAATGGTAATGAGTCCAATTTTGAAGAACACATCATTCATTAAGCCTCTAGACATAATGGCAATAATTGCGCCGAAAATACCGAGTGGCACAACCAGCATCACAGAAAGTGGAATTGCCCAGCTCTCATAGAGTGCAGCCAATACAAGGAAAACAACTAACATGGATAAACCAAGTAAAAAGGCCATTTGAGATTCAGACTGTTTTTCCTGTAAAGAAATACCCGTCCATTCATAACCAATACCTTTCGGTAATTTCGCAATCAATTGTTCCATTTCACGCATTGCCTCACCCGATGAAGTATCGAAGTTCGGAATACCGGCAATACTCAAAGATGGACGTCCGTTGTAACGGTTATATTGTTGCGGTGCTTTATTCCATTGTGGCGTCACAACTTCAGATAAAGATACTAATTGACCGCTTGAACCCATGACTTTCAGATTCAATATATCTTTCAATTGCATACGTGATTTGGCCTCAACTTGTACAATGACTTGTTGCATGCGTCCTTGATTAGGAAAGTCATTGATATACATTGAACCCATTGATGTAGAAATGATGTCTGAAACATCAGAAAACTTAACACCAAGTGCACTCAGCTTTTCACGGTCAATTTTTAAAGAAATATTGTCACCTTGTGGCAACCCCTCATTCCAAACCATATAGAACTTTTTATTCTTGGCTGCCATTGCCATAAGTTCATCTTGAGCAGCCAATAAAGCTGGCATACCTAAGTTAGCACGGTCTTGTAAACGTAAACTGAAACCAGAAAAAGTACCTAACTCATCAATAGCAGGTGGCAATACAGCCATGGTCTCACCTTCCGTACTATTTGCCATCGAGGTATTCACGGCGTTCGTCATTTCTGATGCCGTACCAGTTCGTTCTTTAAAGTCTTTAAGGGTAGTAAAAGCCACCGCTACGTTTTGTCCTGCACCACTAAAGCCCCAACCTAAAATAGTGGTATTACTTTTTACATCGGGGTTATCTTTCAAATTATATTCAAATTGATTGACTACATTTCGGGTACGTTCCGTAGTTGCATCTGAAGGTAATTGAAATGAAGTCATGAACCAGCCCTGATCTTCCTCTGGCATAAATGCAGTTGGCCAATATTTCATTCCGGCAAAGGTAATACCGGTAATCACTAAAAAGATCACCATCATTGGCACAGTATGTTTGATGATTTTAAGCAGCATCAACTCATACTTTTTAGTGACTTTATCGAAGCTGCGGTCAAACCATGCAAAGAAGCCTTTCTTCTGATGATGCCCATCAATTGGTTTTAGAATCGTAGCGCAAAGTGCCGGTGTTAAAATGAGTGCCAATAGCGCTGAAAATAAAATAGACACCGACATGGTCAAGGTAAACTGTTTATAGATAACCCCTACAGAACCACTCGCAAATGCCATTGGTAAAAATACTGCTGCCAATACCAGTGTAATACCAATAATCGGGCTGGTAATCTCTTTCATTGCTTTAGATGTTGCTTCTTTAGGATTTAATCCCTCAGTCGCCATAATCCTTTCTACGTTTTCAACCACGACAATCGCATCGTCGACAATAATCCCGATGGCAAGCACCATACCGAACATGGTGAGTACGTTAATTGAAAAACCGGCAAGTAGCATTACGGTAAAAGTACCGAGTAAGGCAATAGGTGCCACAATTGCTGGAATAAGCGTATAGCGGACATTGTGCAAAAATAAATACATCACAATGAAAACCAGAACCATGGCTTCAAGTAATGTATGAATTACTTTCTCAATTGAAATTTTAACAAACGGCGCGGTGTCGTAAGGAATACTAAACTCCATGCCTTCTGGTAAATTTAACTTTAGCTCTTCAATTTTTGCTCGAACACCTTCGGCAGTTTTCACGGCATTCGCACCGGGACTTAACTGAATTGCTGCCGCAGTCGCAGGTTTACCATTTTCCAAAATAGCAAAGTTGTAGGCTTGGGAACCGATTTCAACATTTGCAACATCAGATAACTTGATAACGCTACCGTTAGTTTTACTTTTTAAACTGATATTTTTAAATTGCTCGACACTAGACAATTGCCCTTGTGCAGACAGTGGAATAGTAATGAGTTGCCCTTTCTCAGCGGGTAAATCACCAAGTCGACCGGGTGCAATTTCGACGTTGTTTTCTCGAATTGCATTATTCACATCACTAATTGATAAACCGTAAGAAACTAACTTATTTGGGTCGACCCAAATACGCATAGCTTTCTCGGCACCAAAAGATTGAACCTTCCCTACACCTTCGACACGTTTTAGCTCTTCTACAACATTACGAACAAGGTAATCACTTAAATCAACTTCGGAATATTGATTATTTGGAGAGTTAATCCCGACCAGCATTAAAAATCCGGACGATGAAGCTTCCACCTGTAAACCTTGCTGACGCACAATCTGCGGTAAACGAGCTTCTACAGCCTTGATTTTATTTTGAACGTCGACCTGAGCCATCTCGACATCCGTGCCCGGTTTAAACGTAGCAGTAATCTCTGCTGTACCGGAGGTATCTGTTGTCGCACTATAGTAGAGTAGATTTTTTACACCCGATAATTCGCGCTCAATTAAGGTGACGACACTATCGTTAATAGTTTTAGCTGTAGCACCCGGATAAACCGCACTAATATTTACTTGTGGCGGAGCTACACTTGGAAAGCGCGCGATTGGTAATTTAGGAATACTTAGCAATCCAAATATAATAATAAAGATCGCGATAACCCATGCAAAAACAGGACGACGAATAAAAAATTGTGACATCATGATTGAGCTCCTTCAGTTGTAGAAGCTTTCTTTTCTATACTTGGAGCGTCATTTACAACGGCTGGTGCTTTCCATACAGCCATTGCCAATTTTTGATTTGGCTTAATGCGTTCAATGCCTTCAACAACAACTTTATCGCCAATTTTCAAGCCTTTGTTGGCAATGTAATATTGCTCATATTGTTGTCCAATTTCGATAGGACGAATTTCCGCTGTGCCTTTAGCGTTAATAACATATACCTGCGGCTCACCATTAATATTACGTTGGATCGCTTGTGCCGGAACCAATAACGCTTGAGGAATAGAAGCACGGTCAATATTGACGCGCACATACATGCCAGGAAGTAATTTTCGTTCAGTATTATTTACCTCTATACGGAACGTAACATCGCCCGTTTCAGGATCAACATTAATATCTTCAAATAATATCTTTGCTGTTACGTTATAAGGCTGCCCATGACTGTTAGTAATACGAACGGTTTTGTCACTATTTGCTGTTAGCTCACCGCTTTGCAAAGCAGCTTGTAAACGCTCATATTCACTAATTGATTGCTTTACATCAACATAGACTTTATCAATTTGCTGGATGGTTGCCATGGTATTGGTATCACCTTGACCAACCAATGCACCTTCAGTAACAAAAGATTGTCCAATCCGGCCGGAAATAGGCGCTCGAACTGTTGCATATTGCAGATTCAAGTTTTGTCGAGTCAATACTGCTTTCATTTGAGCGACATCAGCTAAAGCTTGACGATATTGAGCTTGGGCATTACTTACTTCTTGCTTACTAATTGCATTACTTGGTAAGAGCTGCTCATAACGTTCTAGCTGAACTTTGAGCCTCGCAACCTCTGCTTCAGCCTTATTTAACGAAGCCCGATTACTATTTACATCTGCCTCAAAAGTTTCTGAATTAATTTTATATAAAGCTTGCCCTGCTCTAACTTCACTACCCTGTTTAAATAAAACCTTTTCAATGATGCCTCCCACTTGTGGACGGATCTCAGCCGTACGGAACGCATGTACCCGTGCAGGAAGATTTTCACTAAAGTTTACCGATTGCGGTTGAATACTTAATACACTGACTTTAGCCGGCGGTGGCTCAGGTTGAGTTGCTTCTTTTGAATCACACCCCTGTAATATAAGCCCAATAGATAAAAATAAAGGAAGTAAAAGATGCTTTTGCATACTGTCCGAACCTAGGGAGTTTTTTGATGGTCGTATTATTTTTGATGAGTGTGTAGGGATAATCGCTAAAGTGTGGAGGAAGTGTGGAGAAACACGGATAATTTAGCGTATGATGGATTGAAGCGCTTTAATAGATAGATTTTCTATGTTCGATCATTCTTTTTCTTTTGATTGCCAAGATAAAGTTATTCTTGTGGTAGAAGACGACTACGATATTGGCGACATTATTGAAAATTATTTAAGACGTGAAGGAATGAGTGTGATTCGTGCCATGAATGGAAAACAGGCCATTGAATTGCACGCTAGCCAACCTATTGATTTAATTTTACTTGATATTAAATTACCCGAGCTAAATGGCTGGGAAGTGCTAAATAAAATACGTCAAAAAGCTCAAACTCCCGTGATTATGCTAACGGCGCTCGATCAAGATATTGATAAGGTGATGGCACTACGCATAGGTGCAGATGACTTTGTGGTTAAGCCATTTAACCCAAATGAAGTGGTCGCTAGAGTTCAGGCAGTATTAAGAAGAACTCAATTTGCAAATAAAGCTTCTAATAAAAATAAGATCTATAAAAATATTGAAATTGATACTGACACTCATAGTGTTTATATACACTCTGAGAATAAGAAAATCTTGCTTAATTTAACGCTGACCGAATATAAAATTATTTCCTTCATGATTGACCAACCACATAAAGTCTTTACACGTGGTGAACTCATGAATCATTGTATGAATGATAGCGATGCCCTAGAACGAACCGTAGATAGCCATGTCAGTAAACTGAGAAAAAAATTAGAAGAACAAGGAATCCTTCAAATGTTCATTAATGTACGTGGCGTGGGATATAGACTGGATAATCCACTAGCTGTGAAAGATGATGTCTAAATAATATAAAAATATAGCTAGAGAATATGTTATGAAATATAAGTTAGGAATTAGCAAACAGCTTTTTATCGCATTAAGTATCGTTAACTTAAGTGTTACCCTATTTTCTATTTTAATGGGGTATCTGGTTTATAATTATGCGCTTGAAAAAGGCTGGATTACTTTAAGCTCAATTCAAGAAGACTGGACAAGCTTCCACCTCGTAGATTGGATCTGGTTATGTACTGTAATCTTCTGTGGCAGTATGATTTCCTTAGTGATCGGTATGCATCTTGCGAAGCGTTTCATTATACCGATTAATTTCTTAGCAGAAGCAGCCAAAAAAATTAGTCAAGGCGATCTCTCTGCTAGAGCTTATGACAATCGAGTTCATTCTGCTGAAATGTCAGAACTTTTATATAACTTTAATAATATGGCTCAAAAGCTAGAAGTTTCTGTTAAAAATGCGCAAGTTTGGAATGCTGCCATAGCCCATGAGCTAAGAACTCCCATAACCATTTTACAAGGTCGATTACAGGGAATTATTAATGGTGTTTTTAAACCTGATGAAGTTCTTTTTAAAAGCCTTTTAAACCAAGTTGAAGGATTATCACACTTAGTCGAAGACCTACGGACTTTAAGTTTGGTCGAAAACCAGCAACTCAGATTAAATTATGAATTGTTTGACTTTAAGTCGGTACTTGAAAAGGTTCTCAATGCATTTGAAGATCGCTTGCAACAAGCGAAGCTAGTGCCAGAACTAGATCTGACAACGACTCCTGTTTTTAGTGACCGCCGTCGTATAGAGCAAGTTTTAATTGCTTTAATTGACAATGCTATTCGTTATTCAAATGCAGGTAAACTTAAAATTTCTTCAGTAGTTGATTCACAAAACTGGACATTGAAAATTGAAGATGAAGGCCCGGGAATTGCAACCGAATTCCGAGATGATTTGTTTAAACCTTTTTTTAGATTAGAAGAATCAAGAAATAAAGAGTTTGGTGGTACAGGCTTAGGACTTGCTGTTGTACACGCAATTATTGTGGCAATGAAAGGTACTATTGAATACAGTAGTCAGGGTCCAAAAAGTATTTTTACCATAAAAATTTCTATGGGTTAGCGAGAAAAACCTTAGCGTTACAACTCTTCACTCTCATTTATTTTTCTACGAATTTCTTCTCGCCACTTTGTGGCGTTTTCCTGTTGTTTGTTTAAGAGTACACCTAACACATAAGCTGTGACTGCTGCCCCAATTAAGGCAATGCCGGTTTCATAAATAATATCTATCACAAACTCGAGCACGCCTTCAGACAAAAAATCTAATGTGCCAGAAAATTTGAAGAATTTCGCTATAGCGACCACCACAATTCCTAAAAAAGCACCCGTCCACAAAAATACTTTATGAATGTTTATAGGTGCTGTGACTTGATCAATTTGATCGGGATATTTTCGATAGTATTCAACCTCGTCTTCGGTTACTTCCGATGAGGACTTAAATAGTAATTTAATAAACAACTTATCTTGATCAAGTTTTGTATTTTTCTTCATAGATGCGATGTGTAATAAGTCTTTTAACATTTAATGTTATACATTTTTTTCTTTATTAAGTAAGAGGTTTCGTGTTCTGTAGCAGTTTAAAAAAACTTCGGTTTGCATAAGCCAAACACCATTAAGCGCTATAAATTTATAAAATTGACTTAATATTCATTTTTAAATACAATAAAAATGAATAAATAATCACTTTTATTAACTATGACTGAGCCTCAGCTTGTAAAACGTAAACGTAGCCCTAGCCTCGAAAAAACACAAGCAACCAAAGAAGCTATTCTTCAAGCTGCACGTATCCATTTTGCAGAGGTGGGTTTTGCTAAAGCCAAAGTTAGCGATATTGCAAAGAAAGCAAACATTGCCAATGGTACGATTTATTCTTATTTCAAAACCAAAGAAGAACTTTTTGAAGGTGTGATTGAAGATATCTTACAACAAGATCTTCGTTTAATTCGGGCTACAGATTTACAGGAAAATCAAACTGTTTATTCTTTTTTGCTAGAACATCTAGATAAAATTGTGGGTACTGTTGAAAAATCTGGCCGAGATGGCATTTCACGATTGGTCTTAAAAGAAGGTGAAAATTTTCCAAATATTAAGGAAATTTACTTTCGACGCATCCTTTCCCCATATTTGGTTGAATTTGAAAAATTAATCCAAATTGCTATAGATCGCAAAGAAATTGCGCCTGTAAATACAAAAGAGTTTTCTCTATTACTCATTGCACCCACATGGATGGGTGTCTTATATAACGGCATGCTACAAAATATTGAGACAATCAATATCAATAATCTTTTCCGTACAAATTTATATGCGCTATTTCATACAAATTTTCATAAGCTCGAATAAGCCTAGAAATATGCTCATTTCTTAAGAACGAAGCGTACCCAGCTCTCGTTCTTTTTTACGTTCTCACTTATCTAAACGATTGCATTTTAAATGCGTCGGTAGATTTTTACGCCTTAAATTTGTGAAGCAGAGGCTTCAGTTATGCAAAGAACGCCAAAATATTTAGAGCCTATGCCTAACTGGACGGAGACAGAACGTCCAGCATTGATTGGCTCACCTGCCTCAATTGAGCATCCGAATCACCTGAGAGTGGCTTACTTGTTTATTGGTGTATTTATCGCACTCTCGGCAAGTCTAGGAAATGGTTTAATTATTTCCAATGCTTTGCTCTTTCAAGGTGAATTTGGCCTTACCCCAAGTGAAGCAGCTTGGCTACCTGCAGCTTTCGTTATTGGAAACACTGCTGCAAATTTATATGTCATTAAAATTAGGCAACAGTTTGGACTTCGTTTATTTGCTGAAATCAGTTTAGTTTTATGCTGTATCTGTATTGGTTTACATTTACTTGTAAATAGCTATGAAATGGCTTTAGCGGTTCGATTTTTTGCAGGTATTGTCGCAGCTCCTCTGACTTCGATGAGCGCACACTATGTTATTCAGTCTTTTAAAAAACCGTCAGCACTGAAAGGTATTTATGTCATTTTAGGCCTACAACAGTTTGGTTTACCTTTGGCATGGATGATTTCACCCGGCATTACCCACGGTGAAGGATGGACAGATTTAGCCTATTTTGAACTTGGACTTTATCTATGCTGTTTAGCAATGGTGGTCAGCCTCAAATTACCGCGTAGTATCCGAGCTGCCGTATTAGAAAAAGCCGATATTTTTCCCCTTCTTTTTATCTTTCCTGCCATAGCTTTATTCAGTGCAGTACTTGTTCAAGGCCCTATTGTTTGGTGGTTTAACAACACTTGGATTGCTTATGCCCTTGCTTTGGGCTTTGTCCTCTTAGTCATTGGTCTTGTGATTGAACATCATCGCCAACATCCGCTCATCGTGACCCAATGGCTTGTCATGAAATCGACGCTTACGTTTATGATCGGTGCCTTTTCAATTCGCATTCTCATGTCAGAACAAAACTATGCGGTCGGACATTTTTTACAAGCGATGGGCTTATTACCCGAACAATTAGTAGGACTCTACGGCATGATTGGGCTGGGTGTTCTCGTTGGAAGCGTTGCAAGTATCTTAACGTTTAAACAACACCTATTAATGCAGCAATTACTGGTTGCAGAACTGCTTATTCTGATCGGTTGCGGTTTAGATCTTGGCCTCACGCATGATATTCGACCTCATAATCTCTACCTTTCGCAGTTTTTGATTGGCTGCGCAGGCGGTATTTTTATGGGACCACTCGTATTGATTGGCTACTTCCGTGTACTACAACACAGCCAATGGAGTGTGGTGACTTTTGCGGTGTTATTGGGAATTACTCAAAACTTAGGTGGGTTAATCGGTACGTCTTTCTTTTCAACCTACCAGCAACATCAAACTCGTCTACATCAAAATGCGATCTACACAAATCTAGATACAACCAATGCTACGGTAGAGTCTCGGCTTCAGATATATAGCAATCAGGCTCGACAAAACAGTACCGATCCCAATTTTCAGCAGAATTATGCACAAAAATCTTTAAATCAAGTTGTTACCCGTGAAGCTCAAGTTCTCGCATTTAATGACGTAATCAAAATCAATGCGCTACTGGCAACCCTCGTATTTATCTTTGGCGTGACTTCATTGTTATGGACGCGTTATAGCGCACGCAAACAAGCATGAGTGAGTAATTAAAATGGCTGAACAAGCACAAACACTGGGTTCTTCAGCTCAGTTTAGTTCCAAATTAATTAAACCGAAGCAATCGACCCTTATTATTATGGCAATTGTACTACTGGTCGGAGTACTGTTTATTTTCAGGGCATGGCACTTACCGCCATTTGCTCTAAACAGTGAACAAACCGATAACAGCTATATTAAAGGTCAAACCACGATTTTATCCTCACAAATCAATGGTTATGTAAAACGTGTTTTAGTGAAAGATTTTGATCATGTCAAAAAAGGTCAACCGCTCCTGATTATTGATGCTCAAACCTATGATCAAAAAGTAGTTCAGGCACAATCAATGGTTGAACAAGCAAAAAATAATTTGGCCAATCAACAACAGACTATTGCACAGCGTCAGGCCGATATTGCCTCAGCGCAAGCAAAAGTGGATCAGATTCAAGCTGAATATGATCTTTCTGTGGCTGAGTCAAAACGTTATTCACAATTAGGAAGCTCTGGTGCTGCCTCACAATCCGAACAAGATAAAGCTTTTGCCAATGAAAGAAATAATTTGGCACTTCTTAAACAAGCTTTAGCAAATTTGTCGGTTGCAAAGGAGGCTTTAAAAACGGCGCAAGTGGCTAAAGTCGGTTTACAGGCTGAGGTTAATAATGCCCAAGCTCAACTGGATCAGGCAAAAACAACTAAAAATTATAGTGTGATTTATGCACCTATGGATGGACAGTTGGGTGAAGTCAATCCACGTGTTGGACAATATGTATCAGTGGGTTCTCAATTGCTTTTTTTAATTCCCCAAAAGACTTGGGTGATTGCCAATTTTAAAGAAACCCAAATGAAAAACATGCGTATTGGCCAAAAAGCTACTTTTACGGTCGATGCGTTGGGCCATCAAAAATTCACAGGTCATGTAGAAGAAATTTCACCTGCTGCCGGCTCTGAATTTAGTGTTATTAAACCGGATAATGCGACAGGAAACTTTACCAAGGTGGTACAGCGCATTGCGGTGCGAATTGCGATTGATCCAAATCAAAAAGATTTAAATCGCTTAAGTCCGGGAATGTCCGTGATTACCACAGTAATGAATTAATACTTATTATTTCAAATAAGTGCGCTTAAGAAGATCAATCTGATTAAGCGCTATACCTTATTAAAATTTTCTTTTAATGCATTGATTAAGATATTTAATAAAGGCGCTTGCTCACGTCTATGCGGATAATACAGGTGATACGGTTCATAGCTATGTCGCCAGTCCTTTAGCGTTTCTTTCAGTTCACCACTTTCAATATAAGGCTGAACCATATCAATAGGTAGATAAGCGATGCCTACTCCACTTCTTACTGCTTGAAGCACGGGAGATAAGGTTGTGAAAACAATTTTAGCGTTAACGTTAACACTCTGCGTTTTATTTCCTTTGGTAAATTGCCAACGATAGAGTTCACCATGTGTGGGTAACCTTAAATTGATACATTGATGTTCAACTAAATCTTTTGGCTGCTTAGGATGACCATAACGTTCTAAATATTCTTTGGTAGCCACTGTCAGCATTTGTATAGGTTCACTAATTTGTAAAGCGATCATGTCTTTAGAAACCAAACCGCCTCTTCGAAGCCCTGCATCAAAACGACCATCTACAATATCGACCAGACCATAATCAGAGGTAATTTCGACTGAGATTTTTCGAAATTGTTGTATAACTTTTTCAACGGCGGGCCATAAAACAGTCTGGATGCCATATTCATCGGCACTAATACGTAATGTTCCTGCCGGATCATTTTTTAAAGCACTGAGCTGATTCATGCCATGTTCTATTTCTTCGATGGCAGGTTGAATCAAGCTAAGCAGATATTCACCTGCTTCTGTCGGTGCGACACTTCTGGTAGTTCTTGATAATAGCTTTATACCAATTCGGTCCTCTAAATTACGGAGCGTTTGGCTAATGGCTGATTGTGAAGTTCTAAGTTTTGCAGCCGCACGAGTGAAGCTTCGCTCCTGTGCAACCACAATAAATGTATGCAAATCATTCAGATTTTCTTTCATTATTTATAAGTATTCAATATAAGTGCTATCTCATTATAGTGGATTATCATAATGAATCACTAGGGGTATATTGGTTTCATCGAGATAGTTCTTCTCTTGGAGAAAAATGATGAAAACTGTAACTTTTAAAAATAAAGATATTGATGTTTCTGCAACCATACGTTTTCCAAAAGATTTTGATGAAAACAAAAAATATGCAGCGATTGTATGCGCCCACCCAATTAGTAGCTGTAAAGAACAAACTGCCGGCGCAATCTATGGTGAAAAACTTACTGAAGCTGGGTTTATTACTTTAGCATTTGATGCATCGTATCAAGGTGCTAGCGGTGGCGAACCACGTTTCCTTGAAGACCCTGCAACACGTGTAGAAGATTTCCGCTGTGCAGCCGACTATTTAACAACGCTTGCTTATGTCGATGAAAACCGTATTGGTGTATTAGGCGTATGTGGTGGTGGCGGTTATGCTGTTAATGCTGCTATGACTGAACGCCGTTTTAAAGCAGTCGCAACTGTGGTTGCAGCAAACTATGGTCGTTTAATGCGTGAAGGCGACCAAACACCTGAAGCTGCCATTAAAACTTTAGAAGCCATTGCAGCACAGCGTACTGCGGAAGCTCGTGGTGCCGAACCATTTATTACCCAGTACATTCCAAACTCACAACAAGAGCGTGAACAAGCTGGCATTCATGATATTGATATTAAAGAAGCTGTAGATTACTACAAAACCCCGCGCGGTCAGGCAGAAGGTTCACCAAATAAACTTCGCTTTTCAGGTTTAGCGGCTGCTGTTGGGTTTGATGCGTTTCATTTGGCAGATCACCTACTCACCCAACCCTTACAAATTGTGATTGGTGGAGTTCCGGGAGGCTTCGGTTCATATCGTGACGGTTATGAGCTATATAGCAAAGCGGCTTCTAAAGATAAAAACCTCTTTGTGGTTAAAGATGCAAGTCATTATGACTTATATGATCAACCTGAACCTGTTGCTCAAGCCTTAGAAAAAATTATTCCATTTTTTCAAAAACATCTTTAATTCATAAATTGGAAAGTTTCTCAAGCAGGGAAACTTTCCACTCCCTTCACCTCGTGTTTCACCCTCTCTTTATAAGCTGAATATATCTATGAAAACTGTTCTTATCACTGGTGCCAGCTCGGGTATCGGTAAAGCGCTGAGCTATAAATTTGCGGCTGAAGGTTTTAATTTAATTATTGTTGCCCGCCGCATTGAGGCACTTGAGCAAATCAAACAAGATATTGAATCGAAATATCCTGCCATTAAAGTACATATTGAAACTGCCGACTTAAGTAAAGATGGCAGTGCAAAACAACTTTATGAAAAGTTAAATTCTTTCCAGATTGATGTCCTCATTAACAATGCTGGCTTTGGTGATTATGGCTTTCCATGGGATGTTAACCTAGAGAAAGCCAACGATATGATCAACCTGAATATTAAGGCTTTGACGGATTTATCTTTGCTGTATGTAAAAGATTATGCAGACAAAGATTCAACCTTAATCAATACCGCTTCAATTGGTGGATACGCCCAATTTGATATTGCAGTCACCTACTGCGCCACCAAGTTTTATGTTGCCTCGTTTACCGAAGGTCTAGCTTTAGCTATGCAGTCTCAAGGCAAAAAAATGCGAGTTAAAGTCTTGGCACCGGGTGCAACGGCAACCGAATTTGTAGGCCAAGCTTCTGTTAATGGCGGCATAGATGGCGACCACCTATTTAGTCCAGAAGCATTTATTAGCGCTGAACAATTAGCGGATTATGCCTACCAACTGTATCAAAGCGACAAAGTGGTTGGCATTGTCAATGAGCAAAATGGCTTCGATCTCAAAGATCTTATTTACCCTCGAGTAGTTCTTGGCTCATAAATTCAAAAGTTGAGATTTAAAGATGAAAACTTATGGCTATGCTGCTGTAGAGCAAGGCACGTCCCTTGTGCCTTTCACATTTGAACGTCGCGAATCAAATGGCGATGACGTGACAATCGAGATTTTATATTCAGGCGTCTGCCACTCAGATTTACATATGGCAAAAAACGACTGGGGACGCGCGGTCTACCCGTTGGTTCCCGGTCATGAAATTGTTGGCAAAGTAATTGCCATTGGTCGAGATGTGACCAAGTTCAAAATTGGTGATCATGTCGCCGTGGGAACTTTTATTGATAGTTGTATGGCGTGCGATCAATGTCAAAAAGGTGAAGAGCACATGTGCCGTGAAATCCTGACCGAAACCTATAATGGTCAGGATCGTGTCACAGGTGAAAATACCTATGGTGGATACGCCAAACATATTGTCGTGAAGGAGCATTTTGTTTTAAGCATTCCGGACCGTTTAGATATTTCGCGTGCAGCACCTTTACTATGTGCAGGCATTACTACCTATTCTCCTCTACGTACTTGGAATGTTGGCCCCGGTACTCGTGTAGGTATTATCGGGCTTGGTGGTTTGGGTCATATGGCAGTAAAACTTGCTGTAGGCCTAGGTGCAGATGTCACGGTACTTAGCCGTTCAAAAAATAAAGAAGCGGATGCTTTGCAATTGGGTGCCCATCATTTGTTAGATACTTCAGATGAGGCTGCCATGCAACAAGCATTGAATGGCTTTGATGTGATTTTGGATACAGTGCCGGTAAAACATGATATTAACCCTTATATTCCATTATTAGATATTGATGGAACTTTTGTAGTGGTTGGGCAATTAGGGTTACTTGAAGAGCCGTTTACCGTTCCAATGATTATGGGCCGCCGTCGAATTGCAGGCTCTATGATTGGCGGTATCGCTGAAACTCAGGAAATGTTGAATTTCTGCGCCCGTCAAAATATTTTACCTGACTGTGAAATGATTCGTATGGATCAAATTAATGAGGCATTTGAGCGCCTAGAACGTTCTGACGTGCGGTATCGTTTTGTCATTGATATGAGCACTTTATAAACTCAGATAGTTTCTGACTAAATTTTCTAGTTGAGAGTTGTTTCCTTTCTAAAATCAGCGCAAAAGATTGAAGATAATACCCCTCTCAGCTAGAAATTTTTAACTGAATATTTATTTGAAAAGACTTTGAATATAAAAATTAAGTGATCAATGAGTTGCTCTATAGATACTTATAGCAACTAAACAAGCTGCTTATAATAAATGGCTGTGCCGTCATAGTTCCCGTTTGAGCTTAATGCGAAACTTGGAATTACACCTACACGAACAAATCCAATTTTGCTATATAAAAGTTCGGACACATCGCCTTCACGTGTATCTAAAACAAGTAATCGCAAGCCCTTTTCTCGTGCAAAATTTTCTAGTTCATTCATTAGTAATGTTGCTATCCCTTGTTTTCTTGTAGATGTGAGCACCATGAGTTTTTCAACTTCGGCTCTATGAACGCCGTTCTTTTTACTTACTAAGGATAATTGGACACTACCTACGATTTTTCCTTGTTGAATGGCAATCCATAGACGGCTACTACCTTGTGCTAATTTATGGTTGACCTCACCCCAATAATTTAAAACATCGTCCTTTTCTACGGGAGCTAAGAAACCGATTGAAGCTCCGCTATTAATAGAATCTTCTAACAGTAGCGATAAGCCTTCTTCATAATCGCCAATTTCATTTATTTCTAAAATTTCAATATTTTTCATATTTCTTCTCAAAGTTATTTGAAAAAAATTTATTAGGATGGTTCGCAATCCTTAATTAGATTTAGCATGTGTAGAAAAGACAACTTTCAATTAAGCAATTTTCTCATCATTGTTAATATTTTCATAGTTTTATATACTAAATTTATATGATTAATTAACTTAGCCTATAAATTTCAGAGTTTTCAAATGAACAAAAAATTATACTATTGGGGGCATGATTTAGATCAATATTCTTCTGACAATGTGGAAGACTATGGCGAAATTATTGAAATAAAGCGTCTAAATTTTTTTATCGGTAAAAATAATTCTGGAAAAAGCCGTTTTCTTAGAAATTTATTTATTTCCGATTATCCTAGCAATTTTTTTAGACATATTGAAATTTTAAAAAATATCAAAAGATTGAAAAATTTTATGTTAATTAACGATTTTTCTCAACATCGTGAAAAATTAATAGAAATGAAAGGATATTATGATGCTTTTTTCACAAACTCTAAAATAGGTAATTTCAACCAACTTATATATTATATTTCAAAAATAGATCAAATGTTTTCCAGATTACCAACGAATTATCGCTCGGAAGCCAATTATCAAGATATTAATTTTAGTCAAGATGATATAGAAAAGATAAATGATCTTTTTCAAGATAAATTTTATATCCCTACTTTAAGAGGTATGCGACCTGTAACAGATATAAATAATAAACAACCTTATCTGGAACGTGCCCAAAAGGATTACTTTCAAGATAAGTCTAGGTTTAATGCTGAAAATATAATTACCGGTGAATGTTTATACTATGAATTAAAAATTCACTTACTTGGTAAACCTGAACAACGTGAACTTATCAAAAAATATGAAGAAAAATTGAGTCAATATTTTTTTGATAATGATGTAGTTACATTAATTCCGATGTTTGGTAAAGATGAGAATGGAAATGAAAATGACGTAGTCCATATTAAAATTGGTGATGAAGAACAATTTCCAATTTATAAATTAGGAGATGGTTTACAACAAGCTATCATTATGACCTATGAGGCTTTTATTAAAAAAGATAAGACTCATGCTTTTTTTATAGAAGAACCTGAACTACACATGCACGCAGGAATGGTGCGTCAGTTAATGAATTTCTACTTAAATGAAACACAGCATTACTATTTTTTTACCACACATTCTAACCACTTGTTAGATATGGTAGATGAATCAGATCAAGTCACAATTCAAAAAATTATCAAAGTATTAGATGATGATAAGACGTTTTCTTTCAAAATTTATAATTGTGACAAAGACCATGAATTATTAACATCTTTAGGAGTTCGCCCCTCATCTGTTTATCTAGCTAATTGTACAATTTGGGTTGAAGGCGTTACTGACAGAATGTATTTATCTAAATTAATGGATAAATATTTAAAGGAAATCGAATTTTCAAAACCTGAAAAGTATAAAAAATACAAAAGCTTTATGCCTAACTTCCATTATACTTTTATTGAATATGCTGGTGGAAACATAACACATTGGAGTTTTATTGATGATTATCCATCAAAAGAAGAGGCACTAAAATTTCTTGAAAATAGCAAAGGCCTGACTGCCAAAGCTATTTCTAAAAATATATTATTATTAGCGGACGGGGATAATGAAGGAAAAGCAAAAAGATTACAAGAATGGGAATCTGAATTAAAACCAGAGAATGTTTATATTCTACCTTGTAAAGAAATAGAAAATACATTGGATTCATCGATAATTCATAAGGCATGTTTGATAAAGTTTCAAGGAATAAATAAAACAAAGGATCAAATCACATTAAACGATGAAACCATTATCAATCTAAATCATAGAGGATTTACTAAAGATACTTCTAATTTTGATATCGATCAATTGAATTCTTCTACTAATTTTATAAGTAGTGAAGGTATCGGAAAAATTATTGATGAGATTATTATCAAAGATAAGAACTTATTACTTCAATCAAATCCACCTCGCTTATTTTCAGATGCTTCTGGTACAATTGATGACAAAGTCAGTTTTTGTGAAATATGCAAAATTTTAATGACTTACGAAGATTGGGTGCTTACCGAACCTGCAAAAGAACTTTGCGAAAAGATCTTTAAACATATTGAAGCCTGCAATACTTAATTTCTTCTCAGAAAAGCACCTAAACTTACATTTTTAAAAGGGTATTATAAAATAGCTATAATAATACCCTCACCCCATCCCCCTCAAAAACACCTCCAACCCCCTTTCATCAACTTCATCTGAGCTTAAACGCTGAATGACAGCGCCTTCGATCATATATAAAAATAGTTTGGCATCGGTAAAAGAAGCATCGGGGTTAAGTGCTCTAAGCTGGCTATATATTTCGTTGGTGAGCCATGTTCTATATCTCACGGCGGTTGTATAGGCGTTTGGGTAGTTATTTTTCGTTTCAAAAATGGCTTTAAATAATAGGTAATACAGCCCGTCTATGTCTGCGTGTAAGTTATAGAGCTTTTTGAGTTTATCGGCTGCGCTTGTGTCGTGGTCGTATTCGAGCATAGTGACTACTTTTTCTTGAAGTCGTTCTTTTTGCACCATCAGGCAGATTTCAATAAAGCGTTCTTTAGATTGAAAGTAGTTATAAAACGTCATTTTTGGTATTTCTGACTCTTTCACAAGTCTGTCGACACCCACGATATGAAACCCGTTGTAATGGAACAGCTCAATTGATTTATTGACGACTTTTAATGCACGTGTTGGGAGAACTAAATTTGGCATATTTTTACCGTTATAAATTAAATTTTTTGTTGTATATAAATGAGATATAAAAGCCTTCCACTTTTCTAAAGGTGAAAAAAAGGCGTAGCAAAGCCGTAAAGACTGTGCCTAGCACATCTCAAGTTTTAGTTGTTGATGAAAGTTTTAAGTAATAACGAGTTAAAGCCTGAAAAAGCCTTACGGCGACCAAGCTGTGTTAAATGTTTTAAGCTGTGTTGTTATAGCTTTTGGCAATGGGTGCCAAGAAATGATGGATGCGCAAAGCTAACTCCTTATATATGGAGTTCTGCCAAAGCATAAGATTTATGGTGGCAGAACGAAAGAGGGTTAGCAGACTAGTCACTCAACTAGCACACCCGTAGGTGTCCCTCTCCCGTCCTACCGCTACGGGAAAGAGACGAGAGGTACACATAGAACTATCCCTCAGAAGGAATAAATTCTGATGCGGAGTGAACGGTCTGCTAAAACCGTCTGGCGATGTAGGCCAGCCCGCAAATGGTAATCTCCAATATTTGAAGTGTCAATGTGAAATTGGCTAGAAAATATTTAAATAATTATTATTTTTCATTTAATTACATAATTAAGGATATTCTTAAGTAATATTTACAATCTGCTTTTATATCATTAAGTTAAATTTTAAAGTTGAAAAAATTTATATATTAGATTGGTTCAAAAATTATCATTTTAGTGTTCACAAGCGTTCCCTTGTGAACATTTAAATAGTTTCTTACTCGTTTGGCTTTATAATTTTGCTAACAATATGTTCATGCGTAGGTACAAGCCCTGCTTTTAAACCAAGTGGTTTAAACACTTTATCTAACACAGACTGAGTGAGTTTACCTTTATCCTGCTCAATGTCCGTTAAAGTCCGACGGCTTATACCCACCAAATTAGCATATTGTTCTTGCGACAAACCCAACACATTTTTGCGTAAATACGATAGCAATTGCCCCAAAGTAATCTCACTCAACAAATATTGTTTATATAAATCTATAAGAATCTGCTGACGGTCTTTGGTTTGATTTTTTACATTCATAGCAGTTCCCATCTTTTCAATTTAGCTTCTATGTAATCAAATGACAGCGCTGGCATTTCAATAATTTGTTTTGGTACACCTTTATCAACTAATCGTTGCTTTAAGCCAAGCAGGTTATTCGCCAAAGTCCTTAATGTTGCTAGAGATAAATCGGGATCGCACCAAGGAGCAAGTTTTTGTGTAATTTGCGCCCAACGGTATTCACCACCTTCCTCGTACGGACTTCCCCAAGTCGTCGACCTGGTCACAACTTCCGGATCGGCTTTCATAGGTGCAAAGTCATAAATAGGCGAAAGATAAATTTTTCCAGATTTTTTTAGAAATGATGTATTACGCCCATGGTTATCTGAGTTACCAAAAATGATATTGAGTAAATCTCGTTGTAACCACTCACAAATAAATTGTGGTACATCAAAATCTGAATCAATACTTGTGAGTAATCTACATAGATCTTCAATCACTTCAAAATGATTAAGATGACTGCCAGAAGACTTATTTAGTACCGAATACACAGACTCTAGACCATAGCGGTGCCAATATTGATCACACCATTCTGTATCGAATCTTGGAAGCCACAATGACGGATATTTTGTACCTTCAATGAGCTGCATTTGAGTCGTCTCTATCGTATTGAAACCTAACTCATTGAGTATTTGATAGTAATAATATTCAGCTCTGAGAATATCGCAATCAATCTCGCTACGTTTATTTCGCGGAAATTTAACTAAATAATGCTGATCTGGCTGATCAAATTTTTCTTGGTAGGTGTCAATCCAGACTTTTTGTTCTGGTGAAACACGAATAAGCAACTTGGGAGCTTCACCGCCTGCACCAGTTGCACCACCACTAATTGCTCCCATTTGTTGAGCATATTCCAGAAAATCAATATTACGCTCAGCCACATCTTCCTTACTAAAATAACGTAAGTGCAAGGTTGACTCTGGGTTTAGTGGAGGCAATGCTTCTTTAATTCGTAAATTACCAACAGGTGCCATCCCACCTTTTTCTAATAGAATACTTTCTTGTTCCGCATAGGTTAAGCGTTGTAAATCTAGATAATTCACCCAATAACGGCGTGCAGCGCCAGATGGAACAATATCATCTAAAAAGCCAAACCATGTGTCCGATTCGTGTTTGATAAGAATTTGTACAGGAAGTGATAAACTACAGGCGTGCTCATCTCGTCTGTCTAAATATTGAATTGCATAATCCAATTCATATTCTAGTTCACTGGCGCTAGCCGAACCCAACTTAGGTTTCAGCAGTTTTAGTTCTGCTATATCTATCCAGTTTTTATTTAGTAAAGCCTGTATTGTTAATTTTTTCATTCGTGTAAATGAGCAATTATTTTCTCAAAAATACTATAAAAATAAGTTTTTGTGAATATATTTGCTCAATTTGATTTATTTTAGATAAAAGTGAGCAAATTTTTGCGCATCTCATATTTATAGATAGCAATAATTTATTTATCCGTTTTCATATGTTGAATATTACATTGTGGAGATTCACCAAACAAACGAGAGTATTCACAACAAAGTAGCTTATTCAGTATAAAATTATGACTTAAACTACCCATCTCGCCCATTAGGCCGTGTCATATACTTAAAGTAATAAGAGCAAAAAATGACTCAAAATAAAGTTGAATTGGCAGAGAAATTATCAAAAGAATCGCATCGAGGTCAAAAGTATGGTCCTCATGATTACTTTGATTACCATATTAAAGGTGTGGTCAATTCATTAATCGAGCATCAATTTTCAGAAGTCTATATTATTACCGCTCTTCTCCACGATAGTGTTGAAGACACGCCTCTTACCCTAGAAAAAATCGAAAGCTTATTTGGAAAAGAAGTCCGTGATGCAGTAGATGCATTAACTAAACGTGAAGATGAAACACGCGAAGAATATTTAATTCGTTGTGGTTTGAACCCGATCGCTCGAGTCGTAAAACTTCATGATGCAGCTTTTAATGCGCATAATTCACATAAAGAAAATAATCAGTCACGTGTCGACTATTACCTTCAAACCATGTTAACTGTTTCAACGGCGCAAGATAGGTTGGAATAAAAGACAACGAAATGAATCCGTTGTCTTTTTTATTTTTAAGATTGTGCAAATGCCCAAATGTCTTTTGATGCAACCGTGTCAGATACAAGTCTAAAACTCATAGGCTCTAAATCTTCATCTACCACAACATAACCTTTCGAGTTATTTTTTAGCGCATCACACTTGTTATCGGTAAGTTGATAGTTTGCCGTATTGGCTAATGCACTTTCAGTGATCACACCCGTAAACACACAATTTGGATCTTTCGAGACAATTTTGCCTTGTGCATTCACCTCGGCATTTACCGTTGTTCCATCTGGAAACGATAAATCGTAGGTGCCGACCAATTGATTAAGCAAAAGTTTTTGATCAGCAATTTTTTCATAATGTGCCAATTCAACTGTCATCGCTTGATTAGACTGGTTGCTCTTCCAAGTCTTATTTTTGGCATCGTAGCTCATCACAATCTTGGCACGGTTTTCATCATCATCTAAAACCAATAATTTAGTTCCATCTGCGCCAGAATAGTATTTACCCGCCATAGGTAACTCTTCATCAGTTTCGGTACTAATAATATAAGTACCGACATCTAAGCTTGGTGCTAAGGCAGGTTTTTCAGTCGAGACTTGGTCATCATGATCATTGTCATTACAAGCCGCCAATCCAAACCCAAGGAGTAAAACCAATAAACAACGTTTCATGGTCTTTCTCCTTACTTATTAAATAAGCTTTTTAAACGGATTTTAAGCCATTCTTGACCTGCTGGTCGTTGGTCATAAGCAACTTGCATGGCAGTCACAGCAATTTTGCTTTGCATTACAGCACTTTCATCCGACATTTGAGCGGCAGTTGGTGCCGATGGTGCCGCGTCTATTCCTAAACCAAATTGGTTGTTGCCTTTACTATCTTTGGTCACTTGGAACTTTAATTTATATAAGTCATACGTCCCAATTTTTGAAAATGCAAACGGCGTACTGGTTGTTAAATTTTTAGGGAAATTCACATTGAGGGTAATGCCTTTTGGCAACAACTGGCCCTTGCCTGCCTTAGCTTGTAATTCTTTTAATAACACTACGGTTTGCTTTGCCACAATCGCAGAGTTAGGGTTATTTAAAGTTTTGTCATCTACCGTGTTGGTATCGGCACTTAATGCGATAGATGGAATGCCACGACCTGCTGAAAACTGTACATTGCCAATCGTGCCAGAGTGTACAACGACTTTTCCGACATTTTGGCCTTCATTTGGGCCAGATAAAACTAAGTCTGGTGCTTTACCCCAATGCTTTGGTGCAACCACGTCTAGTCCATAAACGGTTGCCATGACTGGCGTACCATGCGTGTAATTCCAGTCGCCATTGGTATAGCCCGCTTTGGTAAAGGTTCCAGCCGCAGGTGCGCCAATCGGTGCTGCACCATTGTGACAACCGTTTTCAGCCGTAATTTGCTTATCATTATCTGCGTTAATCGTTGTTGAACTGTACATGACAATTGCACCACCACGACCACTTTGTGGTGAACATGGTACAGACACAAGCACGTTATGACCATTTGCTTTTAATTCATCATAGAGTGCTTTGATATTGCTGGTTAGACCGTCATCATTAACCAATAAAATATTTAATGCAAAAGCTTGAGTCGTACACAAAGACAGAATAAGGCCGCCCAATAAACTTTTTTTCATCACTTAACTACCATGTTCTTAAATTTTGATTTGTATAGTAGTTGGGCTATATGTAGGTTTAGTGACTAAGCACTCGTAAAAATCCAAATATTTTTCCATTAAAAATTAAATAATTATATTATAAGTTATTGCTATATTTCTTTTTATCAACTAATTATCAGCCTCATTGTTCATGTTAAGAATGACAAAACCCACTTTCGTGGGCTTCATTAAAAGTATCACCTCAGGCTTTAAATTAAATACGCCCAACTTCTAAGTATGGAATTAGGTTTTTATCAAAATTTGGTCGTGGGTCGCCTTCAAAACTAATAAAGCCATGCATACCCGTTAAACGCTCACCTTTATAAAACTGGTTTAACTGATAACGCGGGTCTTTATGGGAAAGCGTAAAACTCACCACGCCAACACCCTGCTGTTTTGACTTGTTATAGGCATCTTCGAGCATTTTATGATGCAAAGCCAAATCTTCGGGATGGCACATAAGCGTATGCAGTACGTGGTATTGAATAGAGTCGCCAAGTTTAGGCAAACGCATGCCCTTAGTTATTGGCGTCAATAAGTTATAAACGGGTCTAAGCACAGCTATGGCCGAGCTGTAATTTAAAATTTTAGTTTGCTTAATACTATGCTGATCCCACAAGCCAAACATACCCACCAGTTTTTCACCCTTAAAGTAAAGTGAAAAGTCCGAAAGTTTCATCCCTGAAAAATACTGATGACCTTGGGCAAGCTCTTCAAAGTTATAGGCCGGAATAAAGTTATAGTGTTCTGCCATGTCGCGAATAAACTGGTTCATAGCTGGTACATGCTGAGCTTCGGCAACACAGCTACGGATCTCTTGAAGATGACTCTGTTTAGCAGTCTGCTTTAAAAAAGCCGTGACTTTTCTTTTTGCGCCAGTGCTCGTCAGGCTGAGTGTCTCTATAAGCCCTTCATCATAATAATCGGGCATTCCCGTTTTGCCCGTTTGTATAGCGGCGCGTGCGGCATGGTTATCATCAAAAATAATCATCTGGCTAAAGTTAGGTGCGTGCATGGTATCTTTCACATGCTTACCTAATACCTTCACCAGTGATTTACCCCGATAGCTATGATCTACCCGTAAATCGCCCGCGTAGCGTAAGTTTTGTATATTTCGGTCGACATAACAAGGACGATAGCCATTGCTATAACAAGCCACTTTCTTTTGGCTTTCGGTATCTTCAATTACTACATGCAGTTTATGCCGATAGACAATGTCGGACGCCTTAAAATAACTCGGTTCACGCTGAAAGCTAATTTGTATACCTTTGGTGGTCATGGGCACCGCAATTAACTCTCGCAAAGCCTCGTCATCTGCCGAAGTCGCTTCACGGGTAATGAGAGTGTTATTCGCAAGTGGTGTATTTGTTTTATTCATTATTCACCTGTTGTGCGGTATGCACAGGAACCAAACTGTTTAAACGTCCCATTTGGTCGAGTAGCTGATAGACAAACACTACTTCGTCTTGGTCATTTACGGTTTTTTGGGTTTGGGCATCGAGTAGTTTCTGCTCGGTGTTGAGCAAATCAAAAGTGGTTTTGGTGCCGACATCAAACTCTTTACGTGTGTAGACGAAAGCAATAGACGCTGCCTCTATAGCGTTTGCCAGTGCGTCTTTATTTTGTCGGATGGTTTGAAGCTGCGCATAGGTGGTACGGGTACGCTTATTTAAGTCCAGTTCAAGACTTCGTATTTTCTGCTGAGCCAAATCGATATCGGCCTGTGCTTTTTTAACATTGGCCCGATTTAAACCATCGTCATAGAGCGGTACATTAAGCTGCACCCCAACCATATAGTTATTACTTTCAGAACCAATATAACTCGCTTCATCTTGCTTTCCGGCACGGCTGGTCAGCATAACCGTTGGCCAAAGCTCCCGTTTAGTTAAGGCATATTGTTTCTCTGCGGCTTGCATTTCATATTTCGCGCGCATTAAAGCGGGATGGTTCTTGGTTTGCGCCAAAATCTCATCTAGTCCATTCGGTATAGCTGGTAATTGTTTTATTGCAACAAGGTTGTCTGGTGTTGTACCTGTCACTTGGTAAAACTGTGCTTCACTTACAGTCAGGTTAGACTGCGCCTGTGTAATATCGGCTTGGCCTTGGGCGACTTGCGCCAAAACCTGAGCCAAGTCTGCACGGGTAATCATACCAACATCAAAACGGCGCTTTGACTCATATAAAGACCGTTGCAGGTTCGCCATGGTCTTTTGTCTAAGTTCTAAAATGGCTTTCTTTTTTAATACGTCGGTATAGACCATCACGGTATTTAAAATGGTTTCCGACCGTTGATCTGACAAGCCTTGGTGTTGGGCAGAAAGCTGACTTTCGGCAATATCTACACCCAAGCGATGCCGCCCAGAGGTATAAATCGGATAATCTGCCTGTAACTGCAAACTTCGTCCTTTACGGTTTCCTTCAGTTGGAAACATGACTTTTGGCGGTGTATCTATTCTTTCATAGTCAAGTTGCCCGACTAAATTGACTTTGAGTCCATCACGCTGTTTGGCCTGCTCAAGCATAGCGGTAGACTGGTTTACACTTAAACGGCTGACTTCAAGCTGGCTTTCATGTCTTAAACTGGCAGACAACGCCTCGTCTAAAGTCATGGCATGTGTATTGGACACAACCAACACGCCTAAATACAAGGCGTGTCGAAGTGTTAAAAAACGAGTATTAAAGTGCTTCATCCCTTTCATAGTTGTTCCAAACTATTGAGGGTGACTTTCTTAAGTGGCTCAGGCTTGATATTGCCTTCGATAATGCCATCAAACATGACCAGTTTTTTATAAGCATTCCAACCATTATTGGCTTGGCGAATTTGCGGCTCATCAAGCTGTCCCAAGTTTCGCGCAAGTTCATAATGGAAGTTTTGACGCAAAATACTGTCGATATATTCATTGTTAATGCTGTGATGAATTTCACCTTCAAAAAGCACGCAATAAAATGGTTTAACCTGTTGCTCCGTATCAATCGCCAGTAAGGAAATCGCTTTTGACTCGGTTTCGTTTAACTGAGACAACAACTGTTGAGCGGTTTCAGGTGCTAACTTTTCACCGACCAGATCTACACCAAAACGGCGGCCTTGGAACTCAAAACACGGGATTTGCTCTATAAAGCCAGTAACTCGTAAACAGTCATCCAGACAGTAACGCAGTAAGCCATTCCCCGAAGTAATCAGTGGGCTGACCACATCACCTTGTTTAAGTTGCCATGAAGGAACAATTTGGCCTTGTTTCTCACCTTCTAAATATTCAAATTCATAGAAGTGGCTTTGGTATGCGAGTGGGTATTGGTCGTTATAGGGAATGGTGACTACACCTTCCGTCGCCCATAATCCTTTGCCTTCAAACTGAACACTGGGCAATTTCTCTTTTAATTTTTCGGCCCAAGCTTTTGAACCTGCGGTATCCCAACTCGAAACCAGACTTAACTTTGGCCAGAGCTTTTTAAAATCGATCTGTGCGCCGTTTGAACTTGCAATTAAGGCTTGAGCACTTTCAGGGCTATGCGGTGCGGTCACTTCTTTTAATGAATCCTGACGATTGCCCCATTTACCACTTTGCAAAACTTCAATGACTTCTTTTTGCAGTGACTCCAAACGCTCAAGTAATTGCAGCGCAAAAGTCGGACTCCACACCGAAATCATGGCTAAGTTGCGGTTTGCGACCAAATAGCAAATGGTGGCAAACAGTGCATCGTCTGCATTGGCTGCAAAGGCAACGTTACTTGGAACCGCTTGGGTAAACTTGGACAATATACGTTTACCCACACCGAGTAATGCACTGTCATCATTTAGATTTTTATCTTTTAAAACTTCACGCTGACTTTCTGGCAACCATGACACCGACCAGTAGTGTGTACCCGAACTCAGCTGTGGGCATTTACGGTATAAACTTGCCATCCACGGTGCAATCGCATGGTCAAGTTCATCTAAAAACAGCTTGGTGTATGGAATAAACTTGATTTGCTCACTCGAACCACTGGTCGGCTGAAAACGAACCAATTTACTGCTTGAGAGTGAAAGCTTGTGTTCACGGTAACGCTGAATGTCTTCTCGCCAAGCGCTATAGCGAGTGGCAGGAAATGCTTTTACAAACTGCTCATAATTTTGAACCTTCTTATCTTTGGCAAAGGTCGAGGTCTGTAATATCGAATGCAAAATTTGACGTTGTGTGGTCTCTAGGGCATTAAACTGCTTTTGGAAATTACGGTCAGATGCATCACACCATTTTTTTAAAATAAGATGCGAGCCGAGAGTCAGCCATTCATTAGATTTCATTGGATAGCCTCTCTACGTTTTGTTTTATGAGTTACACGGGCTTCAAACTTTCCTTTACTGGTCGGCTTAGTCATCAGCTTTACGGGGAAACGGGCAATATCTTTCCAGCCAAGACGACCAATACACGGCAGTTCTGTACCGGCTTTCCAAGTTGGATTTTTCTGTTCAAAGAAATGAATATTTGGGTTCTTTTCTCTCATTTCGGCAGTAATCGGTGCGACTTCGCCTTTTAGTGGCTGATAGTCATCACCAAAGTTAAGCAAGCCTGCTTCACGGTCATAATATTCACCAAAGAATTTTTCACAGTAGTGCTCAACCACTTCCGAAAGATGTTGGTTTTCATCTTTAATGTTTGGGTAATACACATAGTAATTATTGGCTAGTAAGAGATAGGTCTTATAGCCTTTAGAAATAAGGAGCCAATAAAGTTCGTTAAAAGGATATTTGATTCGGAGCTTAATCATGAGTTTAAGCATAGTGCTTTGTAAACTACGCGTGCCCCAGAACTTCTTCAAAATAACCGTATCACCGCTAAAGAGTACGGTGTAGTCTTTACCGTTTAAATAAAAGTGCTGCACAACAACCGTCGAGAAACCGACTATTTCGTCTGTTTCAGAGTCAAAAATTAAAATCGCACCGCTTTTATTTTCAAAATCATCTACAAAAATAGAAAATCTGGTATTTTCATAATACTGTTCGTAAATGGAATACATCACTTTTAGTCGATCAGTATCAATTTGCTCTTTTTCAAAATATTGCCCATAAGTTGCATTTTTCAGGTTCAATTTTGAAATCAGTTTATATGTTGTATTAATCATAATACTTTAATCTCCCACATTCAGATCTGTGAGTTCCAATCGCTTATACGGCGATATTAGAAACTCGTATAAATGTTCTTTTTCTATGAAGGGATACGTTTTGATATGCCCTATTGTTTTTCATTCTTTAAAAGCTGCCCTCTACTGCTAAAACCTTACATATTCATTTTCTTCCCCCTATCCATAAAGATGGTTAAAAAAGCGGTCACAAACATGATGATTGCGAGCATGCGTAATAAATCGTTGAAACTCGAAGTTAATGCTTGAAAGTGAATGTCACGGTAAATCACACTTAGCGCGATTTGCTGAGCATTTGCGCCGACTTCCTGATATTGCGCCGTGAGTTGGTCGAGTCGTTCTGTAAATATCCAGTTTTGCGGTGTCATCGCCTGATTAATCTGGGTGACGTGCATGGCTGTTAGCCAGTCTAAGGATGAGTTGATAAGTGCCAGTCCAACCGCGCCGCCAATATTGCGCATGAGGTTATAAATACCGCTGGCATCGGCTACTTTACTGAGTGGCAAGGTGCTCATAGCCAAATGTGACACCACAATCAGGCAAATCATAAGACCAATACCACGGTAAATTTGCGGCCAAAACATGAAGTCATAATCGCTATGAATGCTGAGGTGCGAATTGAGCCATACACCAAAACCAGCCAGAACCATTCCAACAAATACGGTTTTGCGGGTATCGAAGTTAGGAATAAGCCACGCAAGAAACGGTGCAAAGCAGAACATGACAATGCCTGTCACCATCATGATGTGACCAATCTGGCTACTATTCATTTCACGGACTTGCCCAAGAAACACAGGAATCATGTAACCCAAGCCATACAGCGCCATGCCAATCACAAACGTTGTAATAGCACTCAAAGTAAAGTTTTTATTTTTAAATACCGATAAATCGAGCAAAGGCTTAGGCTGGGTAAAACTTCTAGAGAAGAAAATCATGCCGCCTACAACGCAGATCATAAAAGCAATACGAACGCCCGTGTCTGCAAGCCAGTCATGTCGTGCGCCTTCATCGAGGAAATATTCAAGCCCACCCAAAAACATTGCCATACCGACCAGACTGAGCCAGTCCATGCTTTTGATGAGTGAATAATTGGCACGGTCAATATTTGGGCCTGAGTAAATGACCGTAGCAATGATAATGCCTGGAATAATATTGATCAGGAACATCCAGTGCCATGAGAAGTTATTGGTGAGCCAACCGCCAATGGTTGGACCAATCGCTGGACCTAAAGTACTGATCATGCCAAACATGACCAAAGGCAATGAGCGTTTTGCTTCTGGAAAGAGTAAATACAACGCCGTCATGGAAGTCGGAATCATGCCGCCACCCATAAAGCCTTGAATGCCACGGAACACCAGTAAACTTTCCAAGTTCCATGACAAAGCACAAAGTAAAGAACTCACCGTAAACCCAATTGCACACATGGTGTAATACACCCGTGTTGAAAGCACTCGCGAGACAATACTCGACATTGGAATTGCAATAATTTCGGCAATTAAATAAACCGTTTGTACCCAAGTGACTTCATAACGACTTGCACTCATACCAGCTTGAACTTCGTTTAGAGAACTCGCCACAATCTGAATATCAAGAATCGCCATGAAGTTGCCAAAAATCATGGCAGCAAAAATTGCCCATGCAGTTTTTGCAGGAAACCTCCACTCGGCTTCAACATGCTTATTCATTTTTTTATTACCTAAAATTTTTTTATTAAGTTCTTAGGTCAACGGTGGCACTCACCGACATTCCAGGTTTAATCAAATCAATATGTGGGCTTGAATCTATGGCAATACGTACAGGAATACGCTGTACAACCTTGTTAAAGTTACCCGTTGCATTGTCTGGTGGCATGAGTGAAAAAGTTGCGCCTGAAGCTGGTGAAAAGCTCTCAATTTTTCCGGTATAGGTGAGGCTCGGATAGGCATCAAGTTTTAACTTCACTTTTTGACCGATATGCATTTTTTCAATTTGGGTTTCTTTGAAGTTCGCTTGTACATACAAACTATTTTCAGGAATGATCGCCATTAAGCGGGTTTGTGGAGAAACGCGTGAACCTTTTTGAATTGCAAGGCTACCGATCTTACCCGAAACAGGACTGATCACTTTTGAAGAAGCTAAATCAACCTGATACAAGTTTAAATTTGCATTGGCACTTTGAATATCTGCTAAAAGCTGCGCTCGGCTCGCTTGTAAGCTCCCCAACTGAGCTTCTGCTGCATTTACGGCGGCTTGTGCTTTGCTGAGCTGTGCTTGAGCTGTTAAATATTGAGACTGGATCCCTTCAAAATTTTGTCGGGTAATCACGCCATCTTTTAATAAGTCTTGATAACGCTCGAACTCTTTTTTCAAACGAGATAGGTCGGCTTGTGCTGCCACTACACCACTATTTGCTTCGGTAATTGAAGACTTGGCAGACTTTTCATTTTGTTGTTGTACGCCCAGTGCGGCTTCTTTTAAGCTGACCACAGAACGGGCTTGGTCATAACGAGCTTGATAGTCACGATGGTCTAATACCGCTAAAGTTTCCCCTTTTTTTACCACCTGATTATCGTTAATTAATAACTCCATCACTTCGCCTGAAATTTTTGGCATGACCCAAGTCACATCGGCTTGCACATAAGCATTATCAGTAGATTGATAGAATCGGTATACCAAAAAATAATATACGATACCGGCAACTAAAAATAACAGCAGGACACTAAAAACACCCCAAGTTATTTTCTTTCGACTTTGGAAATTAGTATCAGTTTCTAGCTGAGCTACGTTATCCATATTCATTCCGCTTATTTGTAATATTCGATTTTTTATTTAAGCCAATAAAATTATTGGTTTCTTTTTTACGTAACTTTTCACTTGGTTTTATTCAATGAATCGTGACAGCGTAAAATTTGGTGCAAATTATGGTTCTGAAGTTAATTAAATATCATTGACTTCTTTGCCATATATTTTTTCTATTTATGTCAATAAAGCATATTATATAAACTATGTTTAAAAATTATGTAATTCGAACTAGTGTAGATTTCTCGTAATTAATCCATCTAAAAATTCAATACAAGCTATTGTTAATAAACAATTTAATTTTTATTTAAGCTTCAATAAAACTCCTTTAATAAAAGCAATATATTGCAGAAATATTAAGAATAAATTTTATTATGTAATATTTAAGTATTATTAATTAAAATAATATGTAATTTAAAAATGAGTTAACAATAAAAATTGTTATACTTATAAAAATAGAATATATATGATTTATAAATATTATATTTTATAAAATTAACAACAACAAACTGACAAAATATTAAATCTAACAAGCAATGATTGCTTAATAAATAAGCCATTATAACAAGTAAAATGGCTTATAATTTTTTGGATAAAAAACAGTCTTAAAATAAATTTAGACCTATTATTAAAAGACAAACAAAGCTTTAAAAATAGTGATTTAAGCGGTTTTGTCTATTGATTTAAAACCTTAAAAATTTCTTCTAAAGTTATTCCAATCGCAAGCAATTCACTATCTTGATGAGCTAAGCCATCTATTTCAAATCCGATTGGCAGTTTTGATTTCGCGCCCTTTCCAATAGGTAAACTCAGGCCCGGTATTCCAATATTACTGCCGGGGTCTGTATTTCGCATGAGTGTCTGGAAAGTTTCAATTGAATAGACGTCTTCGTTTGCTAGTGGTGCAACAATCGGTGATGTCGGAAATAATAAAGCATGTAAGTTATGCGCTTTAAATGTGTTTTGGTAGAGTTCAATCAATTGTGGACGAGCTTCACTGATGGCTTTTTCATAGAAAGTAAATAATTCTTGATCATCAATAACAGCTCTAGCCATGTTTAGGGTTTACGTTAATAACAAAAAATAATTTTAGTTTTAAATTTTGTCAAAATAAACAGAAATAAAATATTTTATCTCACTAGCAGTTTTACTAAAAATTAAAAAAAATCTTGCACCTTAAAACTTCAGGTGAAATTAAATCTAAAGCCCCCTAATTGAGAAGTTAAAGAACCCACCATAAGGAGGGTTCACAATATAAACTAATGTTAATCTGCTTAGCTAGGCTAGCTATTACCACATGAGACTATACAAAAATTTACTTCTACATATTCAGAGAGAATAGTATTTGATTCATTTTTTAGAATAATATGACATGAGCCCGTTTTTATATTTGAAGCTCTAACTGAATATAAATCAGAATTACCACTCGGCATACTTCTCACATTTACAATCACCACATCATCCTGATAAATGAAATTGTTTTCCAACACGAATGCAACAGAAGAATTAGCTCCCAACGCACTTGCGGCCATGCGAACGCAACCGGATGGAAAGTTACAAGTTACCGACCTGTCTTTGAAACTATACTGCAGAATATAAGATCCTGCTCCTCCACCATAACCAATCTTACCTTTTCTTGAAAGAAAATTACCTGATAAGTCTAGTTCCACCATACCAGCTGAATTAACAAGATATAACCGTCCATTTTCTTTGTTTTGTATCATTAGGTCTGATTCAGTGACATAGATCAATCCACCATTATTTCTATCTTCTGAACCAGTAGAATCAGATGTGAGTTGTAACATCGGCAGACTCTTATCATGAATATGTAGAGTACTTTTAGGTTTATCCACTCCTATACCAAGACGAGTTTTAGAATCTTCGCTACCTACTACCACTACATCAATCGTTCCTGAAATATATCTAGCTTCAGAATTCATAGATTGCGATGTACCATTAACACGATCAATAACTACTTGGTTTCCTCCGTTTTCTTCAAACCAAGAATTCATTATAATAATCGGAGAAAATAAAGTACTTGGGATATCAAAGTCCATAAATAACCCAAAGCCTTTATTGAATTGAAATGTACAGTGATTAAATAACCACTGTCCCGTTCCATGGGTTTTATCATAATAAGCTGCACCCGCAATAGCATTCTCACTAAAATTACAGCTATAGTACATATCACAACCCGAATGCATGATTGCAAGTGAGTTAGGGATAGCTACTTGGTTACTTGATGCATAAACACCGTATTTGCAGTTTTCAAAATTACAATTGTAGTATTTATTACCGATGTTTCCATTTACTTTTCGAATACCGTGCATAAAACCACTAAACCACACGTTATTCATAACCACTCGGCCAACACCATAATAATCATTAACTGCAGGTAGCACACCATAACTGAAACCAACTCCTGTGAAATTCGATGATTTTAAAGCTAGATTAGATACAGAATCGTTAGACCAACTTAAAGAAGATATATTGATGTTAGTTAAAATAGGCTTATTAATGTCGTAAGGTTTTAATATAGACTCTTTCCCAGAACCAGTGATATTGAATGATTTTTTAAGATTCACATTGCATAGGAACACACCTCTAGGTACATATAGATCAGTAACTGCATCTACAGCTTTTTGGAATGCATCTGTATCATTATTAGTGTTATCTCCAATTGCCCCAAACATAAAGACATTAGGTGTTTAGTCCCAGATTTTAATGGTGCAATATTCTCAGATAAATGGAAGGAAGCACTATGGGACAAGTTCTACACAGCAGCGCCACAACGACACAGGCAGTGCGTCGAGCAATACAAAATAGTCAAGAGAGCTTAAGAACGCTAGCCAAGCGTTACGGCATCAATCAAAAGACCGTCGCAAAATGGAAGAAACGTACTTCAGTAGATGATCTTACAACCGGCCCAAAGAATCCTCGCTCAAGCGTGTTATCGCCTGAAGATGAGGCGGCAATTGTTGCTTTTCGAAAACGCACTTTGTTGCCGCTAGACGATTGCCTTTATGCATTGCAGCCGAGTATTCCTTATCTGACACGCTCGTCGTTACACCGCTGCTTACAGCGGCATGGTATTTCACGACTGCCTGAGGTACAAGGTGATCGCCCTGTCAGGAAGCGCTTCAAGAGCTACCCCATTGGTTACTTTCATATCGACATCGCTGAGATGCAAACAGCACAGGGTAAGCTTTATCTCTTCGTTGCCATTGATCGCACTTCCAAGTTTGCGTTCACTGAATTGCATACTAAAGCCAGTAAGATGGCAGCCGCGGAGTTCATGCGCAATCTGGTTAAGGCTGTGCCCTATAGAATCCATACGGTGCTAACAGATAACGGCATCCAGTTCACGAACCGCACCTGTGATCGCTACGCCTCTGAGCACATCTTTGATCGGGTTTGTACTGAATGTGGCATTGAACATCGTCTTACCAAGGTTAAGCATCCATGGACCAATGGACAGGTCGAGAGGATGAACCGAACGATTAAAGAAGCTACTGTCAAACGGTTCCATTACGACGATCACACTCAGCTATGCATTCACCTTGCTGATTTTATTGCTGCATACAACTTCGGCCGCAGACTCAAAACACTCAGGGGCCTGACTCCCTACGAATTCATCTGCAAACAGTGGACAGATGAACCTGAACTTTTTAAAATTGATCCGATCCATCAAATGCCGGGACTAAACAATTAGGTACACAATCAAACTCCCGTACCCAGCCATTAATTGTTAATCCATAATCATTTATGGCTTTTTTTCCAGATGCATAAATAAACTTACCACCACCTTTGTTTAATCCTTGATAATAAGACTTCACATATACGGTCTGTCCTTCTTCTGGACTTTGAATAGCCGTTAGTTCTGCAATACTTTCTACTGTTGTAACTGTACTCATAACCTTATCCACATATAAAATTTTAGAGCGCAAAAAACCAATACAAATATATGTTTTATTTTGATAAATTGATTATTTACTTATTATTAATATATGTTTTAAATAATTCAAAAGCAATGCAACTTACAGCACAAGCGACATTAATTGTCGCATATACAAATTAACCTCATAAAATTAATTAAAAATAAAAAGCCCATCTATTATTGATGAGCTTTAATACCTGTAAATCGCTTAGACTTCAACTACTATAATGCAAAAATAATATTACTCTATACAGGATCAAGTTTTGTATACAATTTATCACGTTTTTAATTGGTTAAAATTCATTAGATTTAAGAATTGATTATGTCGTTCCCAAGCTGTCTTGTATTGTTTTTGCCACCCTTACTATTTAAATGGCTTATGCCCTTAGAAGATGCCAATTCCAGCAAAGCCCCGTAAACTGTTACTTTCTCGCCATTTTTATAAACTAGAATAGTAGTATCTTCCAATTGCTCTATCAAATAATCACTATATTCAACTTAACGTTTCAACTGATCCTTTGAAGTGTTAATAATTTCATAGTTAAAGTTGGCTGCAATTTCTATTAACTGATAAATATTACCTTTTCCCCATTGGTTGGAAACAACATATATATCTCCATTACTCATCTGTAAATGATGTTCCTTCTCAATAAAATAGCGGTCATATCTTTGTTCATCCAGTTGGTTAATTTTAACCAGCAATCTATCCAGATTCGGATATTCATTAAACTCTGCTCTAAGATCTTCGATATTCTTATTATCGATTTCATCAAACCGGCATTTAATAATTTCCAGAGCCAGGTAACGTTTATTCAGAGTTTTACCATTGAAGATGAAGCTTGAGTAATCCCTTGCATTCGTAAGCTTGGCTTCTCGTCTTTCTTCTGATTTTTTCTGTGCCTTAATCTGATAATCCTTTGCTTCCGGTAAAGGGATGATTTGTTGAATATCAACCAGAATCTGAGAATTGTGAGTATATAATCTATATTTAAAGGGGCTTTTATTCCGGAATTAATCTATCCGCCACCTACAGTATTAGCTTTTAAAAAATTTCTATGAAAATTATAAATCAGCTCTCATATTTATTAAGTTTATTCAAAAAAATTAAAAATTTGAATTATCGCCGTCCTTAAGGGTTAATACAAAACTTAAGCCTCAGCCCCTAAATACCAATTTTTCCAAGAACTGGTTCCTCTCGTTTCAAGTGGTACCGTTGGAATCAGTTTTTCTTTTAGCACTTCGGTTTGCTTAACAGCTTTAGCAAGTCTTGCTTTAACGGAATGAATACATTCACGGTCACCAAATTCGCAGCGGTCTAAAGTTGTACCGCCACAAGGCCCGTTGGCTAAACCTTTTGGACATGTTTCAGGGCAAATATATAAGGTGTCACTTAAACGGCACTGACCACAGCTTTCACAGCCCACTAGGCTATGTTTACTCAGCACTTCTGTTTTAAGTAAGAGTTTAGCGATCAAAGCGTTTTCCCAAAAAAATGCTTTGAAAATAAAACGTCCAAATCCTTTGGCAATTTTTGATCCAAACATTGCTTCATGCATAACATGTAGCTGACGATATTTAATTAATTGTTTAGATGTTGGCTGACGTGAAAAACGAGCAATTTCAGGCGAAAACTCTTTACCTGTAGTGACTTGCCAAAGTGAATTCCAAAGCTCTTCTAAAACGTTAAGCTCCAGATGTCTGTATTGCTCAATGTAGCTTTCAAGCAACATTTGTTCTTCTGGCTTATGGCACGCAGATAAGTGGATTCCTGCAAACCCTAAATGTTTACATATTAAAATTTGTAAAGCGCAGCGCAAATAAACTCGGTCTGTATGCCCTGCCTGTTTTTCATCTGCCAAGACTTTTAGCATGTGTGGAGTAATTACAATACCTGCAACTTTATGCTTTACCATGAAGTTGGCACGACCTAAAGTCAGTGGCATGACACAAGCCAGTATTTGCTGTGAATAATTGTTCTTGGTTAAAAATGATTTGGCTTTCTTTAAGGCTTCAATGTCATAGCCCAATTGGGTAATGATAAAGTCAGCGCCTGCTTTAATTTTCTTATGTAGTTTTAAATACTGTGCATCACGCTCAGCTTCAACATATTTAAATGGGTTAAAAGCCACCCCAATACGAAACCCGCCATGTTGCTTGGCAGCCATTACGGCGTTTACTGACTCTAAGTAACGACTACGAGGCTGTCCATCTCGACCATTATGGTGTTCTTTAAGTTTATCGCCTGTAAGCAATAACAAGTTTTGAATATTGGCTGCTTGAGCTTGTTCTAAAAATTGTTCAAAGTCTTGTATGTCTCGGGCCTTACCTGAAAAGTGTAAAACTTTCTCTATTGAGTCAGGGTAGCTTTTGCTGGCTTCAAGCGGCGCAATATCATGATCTGAATGTACGCGATCAGCCAATGTTATTGCAGCCGGATATCCTGCAAACTCAAGTCTTACAGGATAAATTTCATGTAGTGAAGTGAGGTACTCCACCAACACAAAAAACTGGTTTTGCTGGAAGCAGGGAGAAACGTGTGACATAGGCAAAGCGCTTATCAAAACATGACATCAATCATAAGCGCGGCATTATAAATCAAAGCGCATCAAGATGCTCTAGTCAGAAAGCTCATTGTTTTGCTTATCTTCACCCTCTTTATTTCGAGGTAATTCGAGTGAGCGAGGAAATATAAAATCGAAAGAATCAAGTGCATAGCGGTAAAGCTGAGCTGGTCGTTTGCCTACAATTTTACTGTGGTTGGTTTCTTCAACTGCGCCTGCTTCTATCATACGGCGTCTAAATGCTTTTTTATCTAAGGATTGCCCAAGAATAATTTCATAAATAGTCTGTAGCTCGGTCAGTGTAAATAACTCGGGCATGAGACTCGCTGGCAAAGCGGTATAGCGGGTTTTATTGGTTAAACGCTCTAAAGCTAATCTGAGCAATTCATTATGATCAAACGCCAATGCTAAATCTTGTGCTTTTGCTACAGGCACCCATTCGCTGTACTCAGCTAAGGCTTGATGTTGATAAGCATTAAAATCAATTAAAGCAAAATACAAAATCGTCACTGCCCAACCACGCGGGTCACGTTTGGCATTGCCCACAGAGGCAACTTGTTCCAAGTAAGGTGAAGCAATCCCTGTTTTTTCGACCAGCTTACGATATGCGGTGGCCATCAAATCTTGATCGTGCTTTAAATCGGCAAAACCACCCGGTAAAGCCCATTGGTCTTTAGCTGGAAAGTTGGGCCGCTTAATGAGTAATACCCGTAACTGACCATTAAATACCGAGAAAATAGCCATATCTACAGTGAGTAAAGGTGCGTCATAATCTCGGCGATCATAACTGGCAAGGAATTCTTGTTCAGTTTGAATAGTCACGTTCAGTCTCTCAATGAAAATGATGAGCCGATACACATGCAACGGCTCATCTAAACTCAGTTATGCGATGGATAAACGCTCACGTATTTGATCCAAAGTACACTCATATTGAAGTTTACCATTTTCAAAGACAGTTTTTAGTGCTCCACCTTGTTCTTGTTCGGCTGTTTGCTCATCAAACAAGGTAAAACCATTTTCACTTTCTTCAATGCGTAACAGACCTTTCGCAGATTTTTTTACACCTGAGTCAGTAATTGGGTCTTTAAATAGTTCTCGGCCTACACCATTCACTTGTCCCCAAGTTGCTTTCACAGCAAACCCAAAGGTATCGCGAGTTAAGTAGTTATAGGTAAAACTGCCTATACCAAACACCAAGTTGTTTGAAGCGAAACCTTTGGCTTCAAGCCCTTCTAAAATACGCTGTGCACGGTCTAGGGTAATTGAGTCACCATAAATTAAACCAACACGTTCATTGAGTACTTTATAGCCTTGATCAGTTGTTGTACCGCCAAACACTTCCCATAAACATTCAACTGCGCCTTTATAAGCTGGGCTGCCACTTTCCGCGTCTGGATCACCACAAATAATTTTAACTGGGTCACCAGAGTCTGGACGGAAAACCAATTTAGCCAAACCTAAAGCATTGGGTTGTCGCGCCAGAATTTCAGATTTTAAAGCCACCGTAAATTCTGTAATGACTCGCCAAAAGTCCCAAGTATCAGACACAATACTGACAACACCCGACGGATAAAGCTCGCAAATTAAACGTTTAAATGTGTCTAGCTCACTGTTTTCTGTACCCATACACATCACACTGTGTTCGGTCGCTGGTACAGAAACCCCAATCACACCTGTGGCATTGTAATATTCTTCTGCGTAGTCAATTGAAGCAACCGAGTCTGTTCCAATAAAACTGGTTAAGTGCCCCACACCCGATTGTGCCGCATCATAAACTCCACTCATGCCACGGCTACTAAAATCGTGTCCTTGCACAGGTACAAAATCGAGTGGTGCGCCAGTTTTTACGGCATATTGCGTTAATAAACGTTTGTACTCGTAGGCAATCGTTGCTGTAGTGCAGCTTTTCCAAAGTTCAGCACTTAATACAGTTTCAATATAGTTGGTTAGCCAAAAGAAACGCGGGTCTGTATTAATGACGGTAAGCACAGGTACACGCATATTGACGCGGCTACCTTCCGGCAAAGCTTTAATCCGTAAAGGTAAATAGCCCAAGTCATGTAATGCTTCAATGTGATCGACTGGTACAGCACCTTCACCTAGTGAACTATCCATACGGCGTTTATAAGCAGCCACGACTTTGTCTTTAGGTTGTTTGAAAAAGCCTTCATTCCATGTATCCATTAAAAAGTGTTTAATAAAACCTTGAAGCCCAAAGAACACAACTTTATCGTCAAAGTCAGGCAACATTTTTGCGAGTCGAGATGACCGTGGCGTAAAGTTTGCGTAAACGTACTCTGTACCTGCCGGATACTGACGTCTGTGATCAGCTTTATAAAAATCGATAGCGTTTAATGGATTAAGTTTAATAGTCATCTTTATTCTCTTTATTTTGCTGCAAAAGCAATTACTGAAATTTTGTCTGATGGTTGTTGAGGAAAGCTGTCTGAGGTAAACAGTTGGTCAAGCAATCCATCAAAAACCTCTATTCCTTTACTGAAAATACCGTGGGTCACGTATAGAACGACCTTATGGCAATTGAGACGACGCAGTTCTTTGGCAATACCAATAAAGGTTGCACCGCCGTCGCAAATGTCATCGGTAATGACCGCTGTTAGGCCTGATAAATCAGTTGTATGTACATGTGTACCCAAAATTTTGCCAGTCACTGGATCACGTTTTTTATCGCACTGAACAATATTGATTGGTTGTTTGCGCTCAGAATTAAAAGCATCTGCAACCATTTGTGTACGTGCTTTTGCGCCTTTGTCTGGGCAAATCAGTACTGTTTTTTCATCTTTTAATAATGTACTTAGCGCTTCACTCTTTTCGATGATGTCGACTGAACTCACATTTACAACTTCACTAAAAGACGTATTGGCAGCAAGTAAGGCTGTAGTGACTTCACTATGGCAGTCCCAAACAGTCACTTTGCCTTGTTTGCCTGCTTTTTTATCTGCATTAATGTTGAGTAACTTAGTCATCACATCAAGCGAGAACGCTTGGCCTACTGCACAAATACGGTCCTGACGTGCATATGGAAAATACGGAACTTCTAGGTCAATGGTTAAACCTTGAGTCAGCAATATATTTTCAAGTAGTAAATAGTCCATCACATCGTGACTTGAGGTCATTTGCGCGCGGACCAATACCTTGCCAGATAGTGAACCTAAGGTTGTCTCATCAATTTGAACATGACGCTCGCCACCAGAAAACTGCGTAAATTTCACTGGAATTTCATTTCTTGCCGCATCTAAAAGCTGGATAGCCATATCATCCTCTTTTTGTCTGATGACCTTCGATGAATATATAGTGGCATAAAGCCACTATATATTTCAAGTCTATTTTTCAAACTTTTTTCAAAGCCCTTTAAAACATAAAATTTGCAGTTTTAGAGCATTTAGAGATTTGTTATTTAAGAAAATTTATTCTTCAAACATTTGAAATAAAAAATTAATTTACGAAAAGCATGACGAGTAGAACTATTATTAAAAGTAGCGGATATAACTTTGCCCGCCATAAATCAGGTAGTTTTGAAATAAATTTTTCTGAAAAATATAGTCCGATCCATGTTCCAGCAACCAAGAATAAAGCAGCTTCAAACCAGATTAGTCCGATAAATCCACTAGGTGCCCATGTAGATTGCCAAATTGACAATACACAGTAAGTAAACGTTGCAGTTAAAGACAGAGGCAGTGTGAGAATATTTGCAATAGCCGCGGCCTCTGCCATAGAACTACCCCGCCGCCGCAACAACGGAACTGTCATTACGCTGCCACCCACACCTAAAAGTGCCGCAACCCAACCAATTATTCCGCCTTTAATCAGTTCACTGTTTTGACCATGGTCTTGCTTTTGTTTTGATGCAACCATAAAGCCTGGTCGGTAATAACAATCTAGAATGGTTATGAATACATAACCCATAAATATCCAGCGAAGCCAATTTCCATTAAACAATGAGGCCATTACTGCACCCACAATTCCCCCAAATGCGATACCACCCCATAAAAAATTGATCTTTTGCCAATCTATGTGTCCAGACCGATAGTGTCGAAAGGTTGCAAAACTTGCCGAACACAGCATGACAAAAGCGGACGTAGCAACGGCGATTTGCATGGCATGTATGCCGACACTACTTTCACTGCTCCACTTTTGAATAATGACTGCATAAAGCAAAGGCACAGCAACAAATCCGCCACCAAAACCAAATAACCAAGTGGTAACGCCTGAAAGCAATCCAAATAAAAATAGCTCATATAGCATCGTTATCTTCCTCACGTTTATAGAGGCATGATATAAAATAGCTTTATGGCAAACTAACGTATAAAAGCCATATTTTTATTTATTTCAGACAAAAATATATGCGTAATATTTCAGTTAACGATGTAGACCATCTACAGCAAGCGGTTCTAGCGTTAGGATCGGACTATCCTGCTGATACCTTGTTAGATACGCATAGCCATCGCCGTGCACAGTTCTTATATGCACCCGAAGGCCTCATGAAAGTTGAAACTGAAGATGGACAATGGCTCGTGTTACCGTACAGCGGTGTATGGATACCGGCAGGCAAACCACATCAGGTATGGTTATCTAAAGTCAGTACTTATAGTTTGTATATAGAAGTGAGTAATGCCCCAAGACAAGCAAACTATTGCGAGGTTATACAAGTCTCGCCTTTGTTACATCAACTGCTCATTCAAGCAAATCAATTATCTATTGATTACTCGCACTCAGGCCGTGACGGTGCTCTTATCGATTTATTGTTATATGAGTTAGAAGCTGCACCAGCCCTACCTCTATTTATTCCATTGCCTCACAACACATTATTATCTAAACAGTGTGCTGAGTTTATGGAGCAACCCGATATTCATAGCAGCCCTAAAGATTGGGCACATGACCACAATAAAAGTGAACGAACTTTTCATCGTTGGTTTAAGTCTGAAACTGGCTTGTCCTTTCAAGCTTGGCGTAATCGAGTCTGCATTATTTATGCTTTAAATGCCTTAAAAGAGAATATCTCAATTACAGAAATTGCTTTTAGTTTAGGCTATGAACATTCGGCAGCTTTTACCGCAATGTTCAGTAAAATTATGGGTTATCCGCCTACCCATTTTCAAAAAAGATTTCATGCACATAATAAATCGCTATAAAGATTTACTCATGTGTATAGTGTCATAGGTATCGATCCATTCGCGTTGAATAACCTCAAAGCCTTGGAGCCGCCAAAACTCTTCAGCCGCAGGTAAAAATGGATGGGTATGCAAATACAAAGTTGTAATTGCTCTGTTTTTTGCATGACTAAACAACATGTTGCATAGCTGAGTCGCGATGCCCTTACGGCGGTATTCAGGCAATACAAACAACTTAACGACTTCTACCGTATTGGACGGTAAATTTAAATCAAAACGATGGTCATACGCCCGATATGCAATGGTACCAATAATACGGTTTTGGTCTTTTACCGTAATAAAGCAGCCCAATGGGTCTTTAACATAGGACTGCTCAAAATTCTGTAAATCTTTAGGAATTTGCCCATGATAGATTTCTGGGAATAACAACTGTCTTGTATAAAGTGCAAACTCCACCGCAGGCTCATAATCTGTTTTGCCAACCACCTGATAATTCAACATATTCATAGCCAAGAATGATCAGGAATCACAATGGTTTTGTCTTGAATCATGGCTTCATGAAACTCAACATCGTAGACACTTTTTAAAAACTTCGGATCGGTGATTCGAGTTTTTGACTCAGGCTTAACCACCTCATGTTGGCGCATAAAAAATAGATGATCTGCAAATAAAAAGGCCAAATTGGGATCATGCATAATTGCAATCACCGTAAAATTTTGCCGCGACAACTGACGCAACTTTTTCATTAAATAAGACTGGTAATAAACATCGAGATGATTGGTTGGCTCATCGAGCAAAATAACTTTTGGAGCTTGCACTAAAATACGGGCAATCATAACCAATTGCCGTTCACCACCCGATAACTCGGTATAAGGACGGTCACGTAAATGCTCAATATCTAAATCAAGCAAAGCTTGGTTTACACGTTCCCAGTCTGATTTTGAAGGTCTATATCTGCTAAAAGCAGCACGCCCTGTAATCACCACATCTTTAACCAAAAATGGAAATACGGTTTTATGAAACTGCGGTAAAAAGCCAAGTAACGCAGCCCGATCTTTTCCTTTAAAGTCCGATAATGGTTTTCCAGAGTAACGAATCAAGCCATCTTTTACGGGTTCTAGACCCGCCATCAATTTAAAAAGTGTCGATTTACCACAGCCATTACGCCCTAAAATCACTGAAAACTGATTTTCGGGAAACTCCAGATGAATATTTTTAAGAACCTGTTTGTGCCCATAGGCATAATTTAACTGATCAATTTGAATCATGCCCAATGAGTCCTCTGTGTTTTCATTAATAATAAGAAAAATGGCGCACCAAGTAACATGGTAAAAATACCAATTGGTATTTCAAACGTCAGTAAAACCCGAGAAAAGTTATCAATCAACAGTAGAAAACTGCCGCCCAGCACCATATTGGCAGGAATACTGTAGCGGTGATCTGGTCCAACCAACATTCTCACAATATGCGGCATAAATAGCCCATATAAACTAATAATGCCAGCAGCAGCCACAGACGTTGATGTACATACAGTTACTAGTACAATTAAAAGAAGCTGTTCCCATCTTGGATTAACACCAACCGCCTGCGCTTCTTCAGCACCGAGTGCCATTAAGTTTAAACGCCAACGCATCGCAAATAATCCGGCAAGGCCAATACAGATTGGTAGCACGGCGTATTGAACTTTTTGCCAAGACGCCTGATGTAAGTTGCCCATCGTCCATTGCACAATCGCTTGTAGTTTAAATGGATCACTTAAGTATTGAATAACGGTAAGTCCTGCCAAAAACAGCCCCGAAACAATCATGCCTGATAAAATTACCATGACTAAAGACGTCTGGCTTTCATGTTTCTGGTGCGCAAATAAATAGGTTAAGCCAACAGCGCATACACCAAAAATAAAGGCTGATAGATTTGGCGAAAGCCAACTTAATGAAAGCGCTAAAGCTGCACCGAACGCTGCACCAGATGAAATACCGAGTACATACGAATCGACTAAGGGATTACGAAACAATGCTTGCAAGCCATTACCCGCAGTTGCTAATGCGGCTCCCACCATAAAGGTCAGTAAAATTCTAGGCAATCTGACATTCACAATAATGTTCTGCATCAGCCTAAATTGTTCTGCATCAAAATATGGTGTACCAAAGACTGCTTGTACCCCCCACCGCAAATAATCCCATGCACTTAATGTTTGAGTTGGTCCAATGAGCAAAGAGATAAAAATCATGAGGAAAGGTAACGGGTAAAACCAATAATATTTCAGCTTTTCCATATTTATGACACCAACACTTTGGCAAGCTGCTCACCATACAACTTGGTTAAAATACGCTGTTGTAAAGCACTTACAGGTAAGTCGGACTGTTCAGGATAAATACTGTGATTTAGATAAATCGCCGTAATAATAATTTTGATGGTATGCGGGTTATATATAAATGCAGGACTCAAATTAAATACCTTTCGGTTTTGTACGGCACTTAAGTCTTGTAATTCTTTTCGTTCATAAATTAGTTTGGGATTGGTATTCCAAAGCACAATATTGTCAGGGTTCCATTCAATTAAAGTCTCAGGGTTTACGTTGGGCTGGTTAGCAGCAGTCTGAACAATGTTGTAAGCACCAGCCAGCTCAATAAAATCATTGGTAATCGACTCCCGTCCTGAAGTAGAAAAAATTCGCCCTCCTGACCATGCATAATAAATCGATTGTTTATTTGGCTGACGTGCAGTTTTGGCTGCGACCTCCGCCACAATTTCATCAGAGAAACTTAAGATTTCTTGAGCACGCTTTTGGGCACCACTAAGAAGGGCAATTTCAGATAGTTCTTCTTTCACCTGTTTATAGGTGCCTGACTCCATTACATATACAGCGATGCCAAATTGCCGTAACAGTTCAATCGTTTGGGTTTGCCCACTTCCCAAAATGACCAAATCTGGTTTTAGCAACACGAGACTTTCAATATTAGTTGCATTGGCTCCTTGTGAAGGTGCTGCAAGCTGCTTATTGGCAATGCGTTGATCTATTTTTGAATAGGCATTAAATAATAAAGGTTGAATATATACTTCGGCAGGTATACCAATCACTTTATGACCTTGCCCTAGCATATAGAGGCCATCTAAACCCGACTCAAACAGAGAAACGATTCTTTGCGCTGGTTTAGCTACACAGACTTTAGTATTTGTACTATCAAAAACACATATTGAATGGGAAGTTGAGTTTTCTTGAGTTTTTCTATTTTGCTCAGATGAAGAGCATCCGCATAGAATCAACAATGTGAGTATGGGAGCCAACAACCTCATGATGGCCCCAAATGCACAAACATAGTGCAAAATAAAAAGATGTGTTTATTTAGTGCATTTTTCATGTGAAAAAAACACCATAAGTGAGCAAGAGTGTTGGAATTATCATTAATACGTTAGCAAATTAAAAGTTGTGAAGAAGATAATTATGATTAAGCAATAAAAATGCCAGCACTACAAATGAGTTTGAATATGCAGCAGAACGAATCTGCTGCTTTTTTATAAAAAAATTAAAATTTACCAGTCTTAAGTAAAGCAATAATTACATATGATTCATGCGTTCTAATTCACGAATTAAGCCAGAATGATCAAGCTCACCGTCTCCGGCAGTAAGCATATTTTCGAATAATTGGCTGACTTTTTGGGCAATAGGTAAATTCAACTCAAGCGATTTAGCATAGCTAACGGCTGTATGAATGTCTTTATGCTGGTTTCGAGCTGTACCTCCCGGTTTAAAATCTCGATTTAACATGCGTTCGCCATGCTGTTGCAAAATCGGTGAATCAGCAAAACCACCTGTTAGTGCTTCTTTTAGTTTTATCGGGTCAGCTCCTGCTTTAGTGGCAAGCAATAAACCCTCACTCACGGTTGCAATGGTAGATGCGACTATCATTTGATTGACGAGTTTTGCCAACATTCCACAGCCAGCATCTCCAACTAAAATTGGTCGCCCCATGGCAGATAGAACATGTTCAGCATGTGAAAATATTTGAGCATCACCACCTACCATAATTGCCAGACTTGCATTTTGAGCACCTTTTTCACCGCCAGAAACAGGTGCATCTAAATATCCAAGTCCTCTTTCTTTACATTTTTCACTTTGTGTCTTTGCAACTTCAACAGGTATCGAACTCATTACTATGACCGTGCTTTCGGGTTTTAGCTGTGAGATTGCACCACATTCTTGAAATAGAATTTCATCACAGGTTTTTCCATCACTGAGTATACAAATCAGAAACTCTACATCTTTTCCAACTTGTTCAAGTTCACTACAAACATGTGCACCAGCTTCTTTTAAACTTTCTGCTTTAGATGAAGTTCGATTCCAAACCTTAACTTGATGACCAGCTTTTAATAAGTTCATGGCCATTGGCATTCCCATAATGCCCGTTCCAACAAAACCAATTCGAGCCATTATTTCATCTCCGTAGCAGTCCGCACTTTAAGTCGCTGTTGTTCTACTTTTAGGCTATCAGACTTTAACTTTGCCAAAAGCAGTAACCCCAAACCGCCCATGGCAACAAATCCGGCAATGGCAAGGAACGCTACTGTATAGGTGCCCGTGGTGGTATATAAGTAGCCTGTTAAATATGGACCAGTAAAACCACTTAAATTACCTACAGAGTTAATTAAGCCAATACCGGCTGCAGCGCCCACTCCTGTTAGAGTCTGCCCAGGGATAGTCCAGAAGATATTAATCGCACTAAATACACCGATTGCGAGCAGAATAAAGCCCACAATAATTGCCCACGGTTGATTCACAATCAAAGCAATCGCGATTGCGAAAGCCGCCATAAGTGCAGCACAAGCACCGTGTTTATAACGTTCTTGTTTACGGTCAGAACGGCGGCTCCATAAAACCATTCCAACCGCCGCAAATGCATATGGAATAGCAGTGAGTAAGCCATTTTGGATAAGGCTGATTTGCATACCGAAGGTATTACGGAACGACTCTAAAACACTTGGTAAGAAGAAGAACATCGCATTTGAACCAGACGTAATTCCAAAATAAACAATTGCCATAATCCACACTAAAGGATTTTTAAACACTTGTTTAATGAGTTCACCTTTTGTTAAAGCAGCATCGGCAGATTGCTGTTTTTCTCGTTCTTCACGCTCTAGCGTATTCATGAGCCATTGACGCTGCTCAGCTGTTAACCACTGTGCTTCTTTTGGGTTATTGGTTAAATATTTTAGGCAAACTAGTCCTAAAATAATGGAAGGAATCCCTTCTAAAACATACATCAAACGCCAGCCTTCATAGCCAATGGTATTGCCCCATTGCATAAGACCGACCGAAATTGGTGCTCCGATAATTTGAGCAATTGGTAACCCTAAATAGAAGGTCGCGAAGACACGGGCACGATATTTAGCAGGAAACCATAAGGTTAAATAAAAAATAACTCCCGGAAAGAAACCCGCTTCTGCAATACCCAGTAAAAACCGTAAAATAATAAATTGAGCCCCACTATGGATAAATCCCATAAGTCCGGCAATAATTCCCCAAGTAATCATGATTCGGGCAATCCAGATCCGTGCACCAAACCGATGAAGTAAAACATTACTCGGTACTTCTGCAATAAAGTAACCCAAGAAAAATACACCCGCACCTAAGCCAAAAATAGTTTGGGTAATTCCAATTGCATCATTCATATGTAGCGCAGCAAAACCAATATTGGTTCTATCTAGAAAGGCCATAATGAATAAAATAATAAGAAACGGGATAATTCGACTCGAAATACGCTTAATTGTCTGCTCTTCGAGAGCAGTGACATTTTTGATATCTTCCATAATAACTCTCACATGAATTGGCGATCACTGCCATTAATTTTGGGTATCTTCTATATGTGCCTGAATGATGCTTTCAAAATTCTCATCTGCTTGGAAACCTAAAGATTCGGCATATTCGGCTTTCACTTGAACCGGCCAACTTTGAACAATCCTTTGAATCGTTTTATCTTCCTGCCACTGCACTAAATCAGTTGCTTGTTTACCGGCAACTTTTTCAAGAGCCTCAAGCATTTGCTTAACGGTAACGGTCAATCCCGGTAAGGGAATAATTCGGTTATCTTGGAGTGCTTCTGAAGAAATTGACGCAGCCTTAATCATTGACTCAACACAGCGTCGTGGTGAAGTAATGAAAACTGGAGTATCTGGTGGGACTGGACAAATAGCCGTTTCACCTTTTAAAGGCTCGCGGATAATTGAACTAAAAAATGTAGATGCAGCTTTATTAGGCTTACCCGGACGAACCACAATTGTCGGTAATCTTAAAACACGGCCATCAATAAAGCCTTTACGCGAATAATCTGAAACGAGCAATTCTCCTACTGCTTTTTGCATACCGTAAGAGGACTTTGGTGTAACCACCGTATCATCTGTTACAACTTCTGGTAATTGACCACCAAATACAGCGCAGCCACTCGCAAAAATGACTCGAGGCATTGTTTGTTTTTTTCTTAATTCTTCTAATAAATTTAAAAGGCCATAAAGGTTTACATCCATTCCCAAGTCAAAATCAGCCTCTGCTGCCGAACTCACCACAGCAGCCAAGTGCCAAACAACATCAATATTTTCTGTGATGTTTGCGACTGTGGTTTTGTCGGTAATATCCCCTACAATCACCTCAATCTTAGGGTCTTGCGGTAAATCATCACCAGCAAATGCATCAAACAAAATAATTTTATCGATAGGCTTAGCTTGATTACCGTCTAAGGTTAGGCTTCCGGTTTTTAAAATCTCTTTGGCAATTTGCTTTCCAATAAAACCCGTGCCACCAGTAATTAACACATTCATACAGGGATCCTTTCCTAATTCTTATTCACTTAAAGATTTTTAATCATCATGAATTAAACGATAAGGAGTCCCTGTAATAATTTCCAATGAATAATTTCTAAATATTGATAACTTTTTAATATCAGTTTTATGATGAAACTTTGACTAAATTAAGTAAGCTTTCTTTTAATTTAAAAGCCCCAAGTCTTCTATGACTTGAGGCTGAGGACTTTACTTACGTTTTGCATTTTTAAGTAAAATATTGATAAATGCTGCGGCTATATCAGACACTGGTTCATCTTTACGTGTCAAAATTCCATAATCTTGGGCATCTAAAATCAGGTCTGTTTCTAAAATCTGTAGTTGTCCTTCTTTCACCTGATCAATCACCATTGCTTCTGGCAACATGCCCACCATAGGTGCACCTTTTAAGATCTGTAAAAAGGTTTGCATCGACATGGTATTTACCGTATTTAAAGGAATTTTGACTTTAGCTCGGGCGAATGCACCTTCCATACGCTCCCGAATGGGTGTGCCTTTAGGATAAAGTACCCACGGCCATTTTAATAATTCTTCTAATGTACAAAACTTTTTCTGGGCACATGGGTGCGCATTATTGACAACAATGCAGAAAGGTTCAGGGCCTAAAGGCTGGAAATCGAAAAACTGGCTTTGCGTAACATCGGTAAAACGGCCTATGGCTAAATCTAGAGTATGTTCACTCAACATTTCCATTAAATGGTCACTGGTCTGTTCAACAACATCGATAGAAAGTAGCGGCCATTGTTTCTTAATTTCGATAATTGAGTTTGGAATTACCACGGCGGTTGCTGCAAATATTCCCCCTACTTTTAAAAACCCATGTCCACCCAATCGTAAAATCTCGATGTCTTCAACAAAATGTTTTGCGTCATTCAAAACACGCTGTGCATAACGAATGACATGTTCACCCAATGCCGTTACGGGCATATTTCGGGGCAGACGCTCAAAAACCTGAAACCCAAGAAGGCCCTCAATTTCCTTTAGCATTTTACTTACAGCAGGTTGACTTAAATTCATCTGCTCGGCAGCCAAATGCATGTTATTGGTTCGAGCTAACGTCTCTAACAAAACCAAGTGCTTGAATTTAAGCCAGTTATTTAAACTTGAGTAAGTCAGATCTGCCATTTTTAAAATTCCTTTTCAATAACCACAGGTTATTAATAATTAAATTATTACGATTGGTGTTTATTAAATAAGAAACATATCATGATTTCAAATAAAAGAAGGATGCTTTAAATGAACTTTACGTTAAATTCCCAGAACTCATTACCAGACGACGCGACTCAAGGATGTTTAATTGGCCGTGCGTGGATTCCAAGTCAAATTTCGGGTCCATCCCCTATTATTTTAAGAGGCAATCAAGTTTTTGATATTTCGGAAAAATTTCATACTATTTCCGAGCTACTTGAAAGCGTTGATCCTTTAAAAGCTTTATCTGAAATTGAAGGAAGACAAGTTGGTTCAATTGATGAGTTATTTGCCAATACTGTCGCCGAGCCAGATACCAACAAGGCATACTTTTTAGCCCCAATTGATTTACAAGTAATTAAAGCGGCAGGTGTTACCTTTGCTGCAAGTATGTTAGAACGTGTGATTGAAGAACAAGCTGGTGGCGATGCACAAAAAGCTCAATCGATTCGTGAAGTTGTACAAGGCGTAATCGGTGATAGTTTAAAAACAATCGAACCCGGTTCTGAAAAAGCGCTACAACTCAAAGAATATTTAATCGAACAAAAAATGTGGTCTCAATATCTTGAGGTGGGTATTGGTACAGATGCCGAGATTTTTACTAAAGCCCCTGTTTTAGCAGCTGTAGGCACAGGACAAAATATTGGTATTCATCCAAAGTCTGAATGGAATAATCCAGAGCCGGAAGTCGTATTAGTTGCCAATAGCCAAGGTAAAATTTTAGGCGCGACTTTAGGTAACGATGTGAATTTACGGGACTTTGAAGGCCGTAGTGCCTTACTGTTGAGTAAAGCGAAAGATAACAATGCATCTTGTGCGATTGGCCCATTTATTCGCCTTTTTGACCATACTTTTACTTTAAATGATATTCGTGCTTGCGATGTTGAACTGCAAATTCAAGGCACCGATAACTTTGTGTTAAATGGGGTGAGTTCTATGTCGCAAATTAGCCGAGATCCTGAAGATTTAATTCAACAAACTCTTAATGAAAACCATCAATATCCAGACGGTTTTGTTTTGTTCTTGGGTACTTTATTTGCACCTACTCAAGATCGAGAACAAGCTGGGGCTGGCTTTACCCATAAAGTAGGAGATGTTGTCCGTATTCATTCACCTAAACTTGGTACTTTGTACAACACGGTTATGACCAGTGACAAAGCAACGCCGTGGAATTTTGGAATAAATGCTTTGATGCGTAATTTGAAGCAGCGTGAATTACTATAATTTTCACGTATTATCGATCGGTTGAATTGCAAGATTCATCTCGTAAATAAACTAAATTTCAAAAAGTATGAGTGAAAGGATCAAAAAATGAATGATCAAAATAAACGGATTTTTTTACGTAGCCAAGAATGGTTTGATGATCCTGAACATGCCGATATGACCGCTTTATATGTTGAGCGTTACATGAATTATGGCTTGACCCGTGCCGAGTTACAATCAGGTCGCCCAATTATTGGAATTGCACAAACCGGGAGTGATTTGACCCCATGTAACCGTCATCACAAAGAACTTGCTGAACGCGTTAAAGCGGGTATTCGAGACGCGGGTGGTATTCCAATGGAATTCCCCGTCCACCCGATTGCAGAACAAACCCGTCGTCCAACTGCTGCACTTGACCGCAACTTAGCCTATTTAGGTTTGGTTGAAATCTTGCATGGTTATCCGCTTGATGGTGTGGTGCTGACCACTGGTTGTGACAAAACTACTCCTGCATGTTTAATGGCAGCAGCCACAACAGATATACCTGCAATTGTGTTGTCTGGTGGGCCAATGCTAGATGGTCATTTTAAAGGTGAATTAATTGGCTCCGGCACTGTGCTTTGGCATGCGCGCAATTTATTCGCGACCGGTGAGATTGACTATGAAGGGTTCATGGAAATGACCACTTCTGCTTCACCTTCGGTCGGACATTGTAACACCATGGGTACAGCGCTTTCTATGAATGCTTTGGCAGAAGCGTTGGGTATGTCTTTACCAACATGTGCCAGTATTCCAGCGCCGTATCGCGAACGTGGTCAAATGGCCTATATGACTGGCAAAAGAATATGTGAAATGGTTTTAGAAGACTTACGTCCTTCTAAAATTATGACCAAACAATCTTTTGAAAATGCAATTGCTGTAGCCTCCGCTTTAGGCGCATCGAGTAACTGCCCTCCTCACCTCATTGCAATTGCCCGTCATATGGGGATTGAGCTGAGTTTAGAAGACTGGCAACGTGTTGGGGAAAATATTCCGCTTATTGTGAACTGTATGCCGGCGGGTAAATATTTGGGTGAAGGTTTCCACCGTGCGGGTGGTGTCCCTGCCGTTCTACACGAATTACAAAAAGCTGGTGTATTACATGAAGATTGTGCATCGGTTAGCGGTAAAACAATTGGGGAAATTGCCAAAAATGCAAAAACCTCAAATGCAGATGTCATTTTTCCTTATGAGCAACCTCTTAAACATGGTGCCGGTTTCATTGTGCTTAGTGGCAACTTCTTTGACAGTGCCATTATGAAAATGTCCGTGGTGGGCGAAGCATTTAAAAAAACCTATTTATCAGATCCAAACAATGAAAATAGCTTCGAAGCACGTGCAATTGTTTTTGAAGGTCCCGAAGACTATCACGCACGTATCAATGACCCTGCCTTAAACATTGATGAACATTGTATTTTGGTTATTCGTGGCGCAGGTACAGTGGGTTATCCGGGTAGTGCTGAAGTCGTCAATATGGCTCCTCCAGCGGAGTTGATAAAAAAAGGGATTGGCTCACTGCCTTGCTTAGGAGATGGCCGCCAAAGCGGAACATCTGCCAGCCCCTCTATTCTTAATATGTCACCCGAAGCGGCTGTAGGCGGTGGAATTGCCTTACTTAAAACCAATGACCGTTTACGTATTGATTTAAATAAACGTTCTGTCAACGTGCTCATTTCTGACGAAGAGTTAGAACAACGCCGCCGTGAATGGAAACCGACGGTCTCTGCCTCTCAAACACCTTGGCAAGAAATGTATCGCAACATGGTAGGTCAATTATCGACTGGCGGTTGTTTGGAACCCGCAACTTTATATATGCGAGTCGTAAACCAAGACAACCTTCCAAGACACTCTCATTAATTTCAGGATATTTGTTATGACCATTATCGGACACAACTTTATTGGCGGTTCACGTAGTGCACAAAGTACAAGCTTATTGAAAAGTGTAAATGCAACAACGGGCGAAACTTTGCCTTATGAGTTTCATCATGCAACCGAGCAAGAGGTTAATCAGGCCTGTGAAGCAGCCAGTCAAGCGTTTAAGACTTACCGTCATACGTCTCTTGAACAGCGTGCTGTTTTTTTAGAAAACATTGCCGATGAACTTGATGCATTGGGTACAGATTTTCTTGAAATTGTCTCACAGGAAACCGCTTTGCCACTTGCACGTCTACAAGGTGAACGTGCCCGTACCAGTGGGCAAATGCGTTTATTTGCCAAAGTGCTGCGCCGTGGCGACTTTTTAGGTGCCCGTATTGATACTGCTTTACCAGAGCGTCAGCCTTTACCTCGACCAGATCTACGCCAGATTAAAATCGGTGTTGGCCCTGTGGCAGTATTTGGGGCAAGTAACTTTCCTTTAGCATTCTCAACTGCGGGTGGTGATACTGCTTCGGCACTGGCAGCGGGTTGCTCTGTAGTGGTGAAAGCCCATAGTGGACATATGGCCACAGCAGACTTTGTAGCGCAGGCAATTGAACGTGCTGTAGAAAAATCGAATATGCCTAAAGGTGTGTTTAACATGATCTATGGTAATGGCGTAGGTGAACCACTGGTTAAGCATCCTTTAATTCAGGCTGTAGGTTTTACGGGTTCATTGCGAGGTGGTCGCGCTTTATGTGACATGGCTGCAGCCCGTCCACAACCGATTCCGGTGTTTGCTGAAATGAGCAGCATTAACCCGATGTTGATGTTGCCAGAAGCCTTAAAAAACCGTGGTGAAAAAATTGCACAGGACTTGGCAGATTCAGTGGTTTTAGGCTGTGGCCAGTTCTGTACCAATCCGGGTTTAATCTTGGGTATTAAATCGGTCGAATTTAGCCAGCTCATTAGCAAACTAACCGACATTATGGGTGCTAAACCTGCACAAACTATGCTCAATGCCGGAACCTTAAAAAGTTATACCGCTGGTCTTGAGCACTTAACCCAGCATCAAGGCATTAAGCATTTGGCAGGTCAGGCTCAACAAGGCAATCAGGCGCAGCCGCAACTGTTTAAAGCGGATGTTGAGCTTTTACTGGCGGGTGACCAGCTTTTACAGGAAGAAATCTTTGGGCCAACCACAGTCATCATTGAAGTTGAAGATAGAGCCCAACTCATTCAGGCGCTACAAAGCATGAATGGTCAGCTGACTGCGACTTTAATTGCCGATGAAGCTGACTTAACCGAGTTTGCAGATGTAGTGCCAGTTTTAGAGGAAAAAGCCGGTCGATTACTTATAAATGGCTACCCAACGGGTGTTGAGGTCTGTGATGCGATGGTACACGGCGGGCCATATCCAGCCACTTCAGATGCACGAGGCACTTCAGTTGGAACCTTGGCCATTGACCGTTACTTAAGACCTGTGTGTTACCAGAACTATCCGCAAAGTTTATTGCCAGAAGCCTTAAAAGACAGCAACCCATTGCAGATTTTAAGACTGGTGAATGGTGAGATGACTAGAGAAGCGATCTAAAAAATAAAAAGAGACCAGATGATGGTCTCTTTTTTATCGATATTCAAATCTTACGTATATAATATAAATTGCCAAATTAACTTGTTTTGTAATTGATATTTTTTAAAAATAAATCAACAGCGTAATCAACCCAAGCACTAATTTCATCGGTTGATATTAAATAATCAGGATGAGTCAAACATTTTAGATGAGCATCACTTCTTAACAGTGATAAAAATATATTTGCTGCGACTTCCGAAGAAGAAGTTAATTCAATTTCTCCTTGTTTAACCGACTTTTCAAGATAACCCGCAATAATATTTGCCAGACGTTGTGGCCCCACTTCAAAGAACTTTTCCGATAATTCCGGGAATCTTACGGCTTCTGCAATACAGACTCTAAAGAATGCCAAACCCGAATGCGATAAAATAAAACACAAATAAGTTTTCCCAATTTCAGTTAAAGCTGAACGTAAGTTTTTGGCCTTTGTCTCAACCAATATAATTTGCTCTTGCATATTGGCACATTTGCGCTCAATGACGGCAGCAAACATTGCTTCTTTATTTTTAAAACAACCATACATGGTGGCTTTTGAAACACCTGCTTCTTTTTGAATCATATCTGTGGTTGTGCCACTAAATCCGTGGATCAGAAAAAACTTTGTTGCTGCATCTAGAATTTTTTGATCTTTCTCTTTGGTTTTAGTGCAATCTAACATACGAACCTACAAACATATTTAGCAATTTCATTCTTAGTGTACCTCATCGAAAAGTTCAAAATCGAGAATTGACGTAATTTTAATAAGATAGTAGAGTACCGATCGGTACAGTTGAGCTTAAGATTTGCCCTGTTCGGTGCAATAAGCTCATTTTAAAATTTAAGGTAAAAGATGAATATACGACCACTCATCGGTTTGGCAGGTGCAATTTTTGCAGCCATGACTGTCGAATTTAATAACCGAATTAGCAGCATTACCTTGGTCGATATTCGCGGTGCAATGGGCATTAGTGTCGACGCTGGTTATTGGGTCAGTAGTATTTATGCCAGTGCCATGATTATTGGCATGATCCTGTCCACCAGTTGGGCCGTTATTTTTTCTATGCGTCGAGTTCTTCTTTTTGCGATAGGACTTTGCCTCTTCTCTAGCGTTTTAATTCCTTTTAGCCCAAATATCGAAATATTTTATTTATTACGGGGCTTGCAAGGACTCGCTAATGGTTTAACCATTCCTTTACTTATGGCCTGTGCCCTTAGATTCCTAGGACCTGAAATTCGTCTATGGGGTTTGGCCTGCTATGCATTAACAGCAACTTTTTTCCCAAACTTAAGTGCTGCACTTGCTGCCTTTTATTTAGATGTGATTGGTTGGAAGATGATATTTTTCCAAACCATTCCTTTTTGTGCTTTAAGTGCTGCGCTGGTTTACTTCGGTATTCCGCAAGATCCATTAAATTACTCAAGAATAAAAACTTATGATTGGACTGGTGCGATTCTAGCCATTATTGGCTTGGCAAGCTTAAGTACCATGCTTTTGCATGGCAATCATTTGGACTGGTTCAATTCAAAATTGATTTGTGTTTTGGCTTTAATGAGTGCCATTACCCTACCTTTATTTTTAATACATGAATGGCGCTATCCAACACCATTAATTAAACCGCAAATGCTCGAAATACGAAATTTTGGCTATGCTGTTATTGCGCTGTTTTGCTTTGTGATTATTGGTATGTCAACCAGTACATTACCCCTTAATTACTTAAGCGCTGTGCATGGTTATAAGCCCACTCAAACCATGTGGATTGGCTTACAAATTGCCGCATTACAGTTTATCTATATTCCAATTGTCATTAAGGTTTTAAACCAAGCTTGGGTTGATAGCCGATATGTACATGGGTTTGGTTTACTTTTGGTGATGATTGGCTGCTTAGGTGCAAGTCAACTTGATACCACTTGGAACCAAGACCAATTCTATTTTTGGCATGCAATCTCATGTTTAGGACAAACCTGTGTAGTGCTTTCGCTCCTCATGATGGGGACAAATAGTGTCCACCCAACTATGGCAATCTATGCTTCGCCTATGATTAATACCCCGCGTGCTATTAGCGGCGTACTCGGTGTGTGTCTTTTGGACTGGGTCAATCGAGTACGTGGTGAATACCATTCAACACGGCTGATTGAAAATACCTCACAACATGTTTTTCAAAATATTCAAGGTCCTGTTATTAACCCGCTTACCCCGCCTGTGCTAAGTGCAGATGGTACCGAACGTGTTTCCGGTGGTTTATCTGCCTTAAATTCTGCGATTCAGGCACAGCAATCGGTGTTGGTGATTAGTGACCAATATCTGATTTTAGCGGGACTTACTGCAATTTTATTTATCGTTATGCTGATTTTGCCAGTTAGAACTTATCCACCACGCATTGCTCTCATTAAGTTAATGAATAGTCATAACTCAGGAAAATCTTTATGAGTACTCTCGAAGCCCAAGATCACTCCATGACCGAGTCACCCAAGTTAACAAAGATGCAATATCTTAAGAAACACTGGGTTATGGTTATTGCATTTATTATCGTTCTAGTTTCCATTTTATGGATTTTAAAAGTTATATTTTTACCTTCTTCAGTGGTTAAAACTGACGATGCACGGGTAGATGTCGAGTACTCAACCATTGCTCCTAAAGTGTCAGGCAATATTGAAGAAATTTATATTAAAGATCACCAGACCGTAAAAAAAGGCCAACTTTTGGCACGGATTGATGCACGAGATTATCAGGCGGCTTTAGCTGAAGCAGAATCTAATTATGCTAAAGCACAAGCTGACTTAAATGAAGCAAAGCTGGCAGTAGAAAGACAACCCACTGTTATCCGAGAAACAGAAGCCCAGCTTAGAAAAGTAGAAGCCGGTATTAAACTCACCAAAGATAATACAGCACGTTATGAGCAACTACAGGCGCTTGGTGCTGAGTCTAGATTGATTACGCAACAGTCAAAAACCACATTGACCGAGCAATATGCCGACTTGGACAGCAGTAAAGAAAAAGTCACAGATGCACAGTATCAGCTCAACCAATATAAAATTCAGGTACAGGCTAAAGAAGCCGCTTTAAAACAAGCTCAAGCTGCGCTTGATAAAGCAAAACTGAATCTGAGCTATACAGAAATTCGATCGCCTATTGATGGCATGATTGGACAAAAGTCTGCAAATGTGGGCAACTTTGTTGGCGCAGGTAATCCACTCATGGTGGTTGTGCCTTTAGATCAAGTGTATGTAGAAGCAAACTTCCGTGAAATTGAACTAAAACAAATTAAAATCGGCCAACCTGTCATTGTTTATGTCGACGCTTACAATGTTGAGTTAAAAGGTGTGGTAGATAGTTTTTCACCATCGACTGGTGCATTTTTCTCGCCAATTTCAGCAACAAATGCGACGGGTAACTTTACTAAAATTGTTCAGCGTTTACCTTTACGCATCAAACTCCTTGAGAACCAGCCGGATATTAAGTTGTTGCGTCCTGGTCTATCTGTTGTGGTTTCTGTGGATACGACTAAATAAACGGAATCAACTGAGCACTTAAAAACTCTAAATGAGCCTCATTGTTAGTCTTACTCCTAATGTGGGCTCATTAAATTCAATACTAAATTTGGCTCGTATTTTACCCTTCTATCCTTTTGTCCTTGCTACTTGAATAGATAAAATACAAAGCAATCCCTAAGCAAATTAGCGCTCCTAATCGATACAGTGAAAAAGGAAGCATTTCATTACCGAACCAGCCAAAGTTATCAATCAAGATACTCATCAAAAGTTGTCCAAAAATCACAGCAACAGTAGCAACCGCAGCTCCGATTCTTTGTACAGCCAGTACCATAATGACAATATAAGGTACGCCACACATAGCACCTAATAACTGCCATTTAGGAACATCTAGTAACGTTAAAGTTTGTTTAGGTTCAAAGTAAAAAATAAGGAGAGCCGTAATTAGAGCACCGACCGAAAAAGTCAGAAAAGCACTACGAAATACACCAACTTTCGCTCCAAGTTGACCATTAATTGCGGCCTGCACACTCAGCAAAGCACCACCAATGACGGCGAGAAGAATCATTAAAATTGTCATGGCTATCTCCTACGCTTTTGCCACAAGTATAAGTGCGACAACAATAAAGATGAGTGCCACTACCCGTTTACGGTCTACTTTTCGATGTGGAGTTCCCAGTAAACCATAGTGGTCGATAATCAGACTTTTAAATACCTGTCCCGCTAAAATGCCAATCATGGTCATTGCAATACCAATAATTGGAGTCGTAATTGTCAAAATAATGACGTAAGCAGGACCAAGAACACCACCGAGTAATTGCCAAGATGGAAGTGTAAAAAATGAAGGACTATTACGTGGGCTAAAAAACAGCATGAGTAGAAAAGTAAGTGCTGCACCCACGCCAAAAATACTAAACGTGGCCCACAACTCACCCACTTCTTTTCCTAACGGCCCTAAAAGCCCTGCTTCGACCGATAGCCCCATACCCCCTAAAATGGTTAGGAGTAGTAATAGAATTTGCATCTACATTGCCTCATCTGTATCTAAGCAACGAATAGTAAGGTAGCCAATTCATCAGAAAAACAGCATAATTCATGAATCACTTTTGCAGAAATTGCACAAATGGATTTAACAAATTCGATTGATATCCGCACGCTTCGCTTCTTTATTAGTGTTTATAACGCGCAAAACTTCTCAAATGTAGCACGTAAAGAAGATGTATCAGCGTCTATGATTTCACGCACCATTCAACAACTTGAAGATGCATTGGGCCAGCAACTTTTCTACCGAAATACGCGAGCAATCACACCGACCGAATCGGGCAAATTATTTTTTGAGTACGCGAAAAAAATTACCGAACAATTTGATGAAGCCCAAAAGGCATTGCAAGATAAAACCATAGAGCCATCGGGACTCGTCCGCATTAATGCCCCTGTGTTTTTTGGTCAACGGCATATTGCGCCGTGGTTGGCGGGTTTATCAGAGCGTTACCCAAGGCTTCTAATAGAACTCATTCAAACCGATGAATTTATAGATCCATTACGCGAAAGCACAGATTTAATATTTCGTATTGGAGCACTGACTGATTCATCATTTCATGCACGTATTTTTGGTACACAAAAATATCATTTGGCAGCGTCTCCTCAATATATTGCCAAATACGGTACGCCTGATCATCCGACAGAACTTAATCAGCACAAATGCCTAGTCTATAAAGGTTTTGAAGGTCCTAACCGCTGGTTAGTAAGAAAGCCCAATGAAGAATGGGTACATTATCCAATTACTCCATTGCTGTCTTCAAACAATGCCGAGAGTTTAATGACAGCCGCGCTTCATGGCATGGGGATTGTTTTATTTCCTGATTGGCTGATTGGCGAAGCTTTAAAACAAGGTGATTTAATAAAGCTTTTACCTGAATATGAAGTCGCGATTAAATCACACCCCCAGCATATCGCAGCCATTTATCCCAATGTTCGCCATCCGCCCTTAAATATTCGAGTGGTAATAGATTATTTTGCTGAAATCTATGGAGACACACCGTATTGGCAGAATTAAATTTTTCTTTTAATCATCATTTGTAAAGACAAAAACACCTGATTGCAGCAATCAAATAAACTCTGAAATCAGGGATCACCGTTAGATACTAATTAATTGCTATCTCATAATGAAAATTATCGGCCAAACCATAAGACTCACGGTATTCGACTGCTACGCCTTCAAGATTTTTTGCGATACGGCATACCTTCACTAAAGGGTCTTCAAGGTGATTATTTAAATGGCTATCTTTGATATTTTTCTCAAAAGTTAACCGTTCTGTTGCAGTAGAAATAAATTGACCGCAGTGCTGATAATAAAAAGGATAAAGTAGATTCCCAAACTCAGCGATTGGAATTTCTTCCAGATTTTTAAATAAGCGTTCAGGCAGCCAGATTCTTTCGCTTAACACAACGACGTCTTCATGCTTACGAACACGCTCGATATAAATCAGCTTTTCGGTGTGCCCAAGCCCTAACTCGGCGTTTACTTCCGGCATTGCATCACACACTTCTACTTTTTTGATTTGTCCTTGTGGCTGAATAAAATCGCCTTTTTTATTACGTAGTCTAAAAAAACGGATGAGTGAATTTTCAAAATTAGGTTGTTTGAGGAAAGTTCCTTTTCCTTGCTGTTTAACCAATAAGCCATCTTCAACCAGTCCTTCAACCGCCTTTCTAACGGTTCCTACCGATACGCTATACATTTGCGCAAGTTCTTGTTCACTTGGAATAGGCTCTTCGACTGTCCATTTTGACTGGATCAGTAGTTTTTGAAGTTCCCAACGGACCTTTTCATATCTTGGCAATTTAAAATTTTTAAATGCAGTCTCATCAAGCATTTGCGTTAAACATTATGAAATCGATTTGACAATATTAGCATAGTTCTGTGTAATACAAAAAGCAAACATATATATGTTTAGATGTTTATATATTTATCAAGGAAGATAATATGACCGCATTGATGCTGATAGCTTTAGCTGTATCTATAGGCTTAGGTTATAAAACAAAATCAATATCGGATTTTTTACGATAGCGTTTGCTTACCTGATTGGTTGCTTTGGCATGGGTCTTAAACCTTCCGAAGTTATTGAATTATGGCCTGTCAAAATTTTCTTTATTATTTTATCTGTCACTCTGTTTTATAACTTTGCTTTGGCAAATGGCGCTTTAGAAAAACTTGCCAGCCATCTCTTATATAAATGCCGTAAGTTTCCTCAGTTTTTACCTTTAGCGATTTTTTTCGCAGCAACCATTATTGCTGGCCTAGGTGCTGGTTTTTATACGGTACTTGCCTTTATGGCACCCATTACACTGCTGCTGTGTAAAAAACCAATATGAATATGGTTATTGGCGGGATGGCGGCAAATTACGGCGCTTTAGCTGGCGCAAATTTTATGACATCACAAAGTGGCATTATTTTCCGAAGCTTAATGGAAAATACTGGTATTAGCTCACAAACCGCTTTTTCATATAGCAGTGGAATTTTTGTATTAACTTTAATTATTCCAATTGCGGTGTTGGGCATTTATACCCTGTGGAATAGAAAAAGTAATTCAATTGTGATTGAAGATCAAAAGCCTGAGCCATTTGACAAAAAACAGAAACAATCCATCTTCCTTATTGTTTTAATGATGTCGATTGTTTTAGTTTTTCCAATCTTGCACCTTGTTTTTCCCGATGTAAAAACGATTAGCTTTTTAAACTCCAAAATTGATATTGCCTTCCTTGCCATTACCTTCTCGCTCATTAGTTTACTTATGAAACTTGCCGATGAGAAAAAGGTCATTGCTCTTGTGCCTTGGGGAACACTAATCATGATTTGCGGTGTTGGTATGCTCATCGCATTAGGTGTGAAACTTGGCATTATTACGACCCTATCTGAATGGTTAGCAAACAATGTTCCTGTGTGGGTTATACCAGTACTGTTATGTCTGATCAGTGCCATTATGTCTGTATTTTCAAGCACTCTAGGTGTAGTTGCTCCTACCTTATTCCCAATTGTTCCGGCGCTTGCACTTAGCTCTGGCCTAAATCCACTTGTGCTGTTCATTTGTATTGTAGTTGGCGCTCAGTCTACAGCGATTTCCCCTTTCTCCTCTGGCGGTAGCCTCATTATGGCTTCAGCTCCTGCAGATATCGACAAAACCAAATTTTTTAATCAACTGTTATTTAAAGCAATTCCTGTAGGAGTCATTGCCGCTTTAATCACTATTTTCGCTTTAAAATTTGTAATGTGAGATGAAAATGAACTGTATAGATACACATGCACATGTTTTTTCGACACAGGACCACAGTATCGAAACAGCACGTTATGCACCTGATTATGAGGCAACTGTACAAAGTTTTATCTCTCATCTTGATGAATACAATTTCACGCATGGTGTTTTGGTTCAACCCAGCTTTTTGGGTACCAATAACCAAGCGATGTTAAACGCAATTCAGCAATACCCTAAGCGTTTAAAAGGGATCGCCGTTGTTCAACATACGACGACTTTTGAGGAGCTAGTGAATCTCAAGGCACAAGGCATCGTTGGTGTTCGCTTAAATCTATTCGGTCTTAACCCTCCTGCGCTAAATACGCCTGACTGGCAAAAATTTTTACGTAATGTGGAAAGCCTCAACTGGCAAGTTGAATTACACGCACCGCCAAAATATCTGGTTCAGCTTTTGCCACAATTAGATGAATACAGCTTTGATGTCGTAATTGACCATTTTGGCCGAGTTGACCCTGTTAAAGGGATTGAAGATCCGGATTATCAGAAATTTTTAAGCTTACTTAACGTAAAACAGCACTGGATTAAAGTGTCCGGTTTCTACCGTTTGGGTGCCGCTCCAAACAACATAAATACGGCACGACTGGCCTATAACATTCTTAAAGAAAAAGGCTTTTTACACAAACTCATTTGGGGAAGTGATTGGCCACATACCCAACATGAATCTTTAATTACTTATGAAAATGCATTTAGAGCTTTTAAACAGATTGTGTTTGATAAACACGAGCAATGTTTAATTTTAAATCAGAACCCTACCGAGCTGTTTGGTTTCTCACGTACATAAGGAGTATGTATGAAAAATGATATATCTATATCGGAAGTAGAAAAGTCAACGATCCGTAAACTCTCTTTTCGTATTCTTCCTTTCCTCATTCTTTGTTATTTCATCTCATATATTGACCGAGTAAACATTGGTTTCGCCGCTTTAACCATGAATCAAGAAATTGGTTTAACCGCGACTGCCTTTGGTTTTGGTGCGACATTATTTTTTATTGCATATGTCATATTTGAAATTCCAAGTAATATGGCCATGGAAAAGCTAGGTGCACGTATCTGGATTGCCAGAATCATGATTACTTGGGGCATTGTCGGTTGCTGTACCGCCTTCATTACTGGCCCTATTTCATATGCAATCTCACGGTTTTTACTTGGTGCTGCCGAAGCCGGATTTTTTCCTGGTGTATTACTGTATTTAACCCTATGGTTCCCTAAACGATATATGGCTCGAATTGTTGCCGTATTTATGGTTGCCATTCCTTTATCTAATTTTATTGGTTCACCATTATCTGCCTTACTGTTGGGCTTACATGGTTTAGTTGGTTTAAGTGGATGGCAAGTGCTTTTAATTTTTGAAGCATTGCCTGCAATTCTTCTTGGCATATTATGTTTAGTTTGGCTTCCAAATAAACCGAATCATGTTAAATGGTTAAGTTCTGAGGAAAGAGAATGGCTATCGAGTACCTTAACTTTTGAAAAAAACCAACAGTTAAATACTGAAAAACAAGACAGTGCCGAACAGAAAAAGAGTAAGTTCAAACTGCTGATTACCAATAAATATCTATGGTTCTTCGCAATTATTTATGCAGGAAGTTCAGCAACCAGCAATATTTTATCATTATGGATGCCTCAGATTTTAAAGGCTTTCCATTTAACTGCCATGCAGACGGGTCTTTTAAATATGATTCCGTTTGGTTTAGCTGCTGCTTTCATGATTGTTTGGGGCGTACATGCCGATAAAAGTGGCAATAAAAGTCTCAACACAGCCATTCCATTATTTGTAACCAGTTTTGGTTTGCTTCTTACTATTTTTACCTCGTCTTTAACTTTGAGCTTACTTTTATTCTCACTCGTTTTGATGGGTAACTATGCCATTAAAGGTCCTTTCTGGGCATTGGTTTCTGAGCGCTTACCGCCGACTCTGGTAGCCGTAGGCATCGCAGCGGTTAATACCATTGCGCATATCGGTACTGGGCTTATGAACTCTATTATGGGTATAGTCAAAGATTATTCGGGTAGTTTCCCTGTTTCACTTTTACCGCTCTGCATTCTGACATTTATTGGCGCCGTGATTGCGTTGTATTTAGGAAGAAAACCAACTTTACCGAAAGCACAAAAGGTTCAAAAATTGGTTTAGGTTTTAGAAATAACAGATTTAATAAAAAGAGACCCATTGATGGTCTCTTTTTTATTTATAACAAATATATAGATGCTAAGATGAATCAATATTTTCTTATTTTTATATGAAAACTATAAGTTTGTCTGTCTTTACTCCAACAAAAAGCCCATCTTCCGATGAGCTTTTTATTTAATTAAGATTATCAAATGCATTAGACTTTAAATTCTGCTATTACAAAGTTTTTTACTATTTCATCAAAATTTGGTTTCAGAAGAGTTGGCTTGCTATCTTTTATAGTTATATACCAATAACTTGCTGCAACTCCCATGCTAATTAAAGCTAACAATTTCATTGCTCACCTCACTTATTGGGAAGAGTGGACTTCAACTTAACATCCGCGTTTGTAGCGTTCCAACTCGTTTTAACGAGGTTTCTGTATATTTTTTAAGCAATGTGTAATAAATAAGCCTACAACTTTGAGAGCCTTCTTTAACGCCCATAATTTAGATAAATTAATGTTTTCCAAATCTTATACGAAATCCCATAGAATGCCCTTCTTCTTTGACTTTAATAGTATATAAGTATTTAATTTTATTAAAATCTTTCCTCATTTCTATATCAACCACTCCATCTTGCTTCTGTCCAGTTATTTCAACTTTATAAGAGTAAAGTGGCCGTTCAGCATCAGTATAAAAATCAGATCCATACTGCTTAATACTGTAGTCTTTAATTTTTCCAAATTTCTGTCTTATGGTTTTATCTGTATATACCACTGATTTAACCCTTTGTGTATTTTCTTTATTATTAATAAATAAGTAGCCACTTCCAATAATAAGAATAAATATAGTGATCAAAGCGATATTTCTTTTTTTCATTAGATCTTTAAATTCTATGTACATATATTTCTAAAAATATTTAGGGAAAAATATTCTATCAAATTTCAATATATTATTTTAAGATTTAATCTAATACTTAAAGAACTTTAACTAATTTTATTAATGCTAGGGATAGCCTCGGGTTTATTTGAATATATCAGCACCCTTTTGTAAGTAAATTTCCCAATTCTTCATTAAGCGATTAATATTTTCTGCATACGAATACAATGAGGGATCGTATCCATCCGTAGGAGGTATATATTTAATAAAACTTTCTATTTCAGCAGGATAATCAAAATCTGTATAAATACTTTCTACTTCATCTAAAGGATCTTCAAAACTTTCTCGATTAATCCAAAGCCAGCTAAGAAGTATATAATGATGTGTGCTGAAAAAACAGGAGGTTTTAACTTGGTAAACTAAACACACTCATCAGGAGTTTACCATGAGCAAGAAACACAAGACTTACACCACAGAATTTAAAGCTGAAGCCATCAAATTAATTGAAGCCAATCAAGGCAATGTCTCGGAAACAGCCAGACAACTTAGCATTTCAATGCAAACTCTTTCAAATTGGAATACCAAAGCAAAGGCTGGAACTTTAGCAGGTACAAAACAGTATTCACCTGATCTAAACGCTCTACTCGAAGAAAATAAAAAACTCAAACAACAGCTCAAAATAGCTGAAATGGAACGTGAATTTTTAAAAAAGGCAGCAGCGTACTTTGCCAAAGAAAGTCAGTAAGGTACGCCTATATGAAACAAAAAAGATATTCTTTTCCAATTACCTTAATGGCTCGATTACTTCATGTTTCAGTTTCATGTTTTTATGATTGGCTCAAGAGAGGCGTGAGCAAAAGAACGATTCAACGAAATCAACAGACGATATTGGTGAAAATAGCCCATGAGGAGACAAGGCAGAGCTATGGTTATATTCGATTAACCAAATACTTACAAGCTCAGGGTATAAAAATGAGTATGTACGCTGTACGTCAGATAAAAGCGCTGAACCAGCTGTATTGTAAGCGACACAAGCGTTTTAAAAGGACTACGAATAGTGACCATAATCGAGCGATCTATGAAAACCTGCTGGAGCAACAATTCTCAATGACTAGACCAAATCAAGCATGGTCAAGTGATATTACGTACATATGGACTGTTGAAGGATGGCTGTATTTAGCAGCGGTAAAAGACCTTTACACGAAGCAAGTGGTTGGCTATAGCTTAAATGAGCGCATGACAACACAGCTTGTTTGTAATGCGCTAAATATGGCTATTCACAATCAAAAACCAACCAAAGAACTGATTGTGCATTCAGACAGAGGAAGTCAATATTGCAGCCAGGAATATCGAAATATACTTGAGCAATATGGTTTTCAAGGTTCAATGAGCAAGCGCGGAGACTGTTACGATAATGCACCGATTGAAAGCTTTTGGGGAATACTGAAAAATGAGTTAGTGCATCATTACAACTATCAAACCAGAGAAGAAGCCCAAGCAGATATTATAAAATACATTGAGTTATTTTATAATCATCGAAGAATTCAAAAGGGTTTGGGTTTTAAGACACCAAATCAAATGGCCGAAGACTTTTATAAGTTGGCTGCCTAGAATCTCCCAAGGGAAAGTCTCCTGATAATTCAGCGTATATCAATAAAGCCATTTTTCCCTAATCATCGAATCTTCATTAGTCTCTGAACATAATTCATTCAAAAAGGGACCGATATCATCTGATTCACTCGGTATAAGGAATGATAGTTCAAGTTCAGCGTTAGTATAGTCTTCCGTTAATAAACTATTTTCTGCTTTTTTTATTGGTATTTCTGAAGTGAGAAGATTATTTTTATAGCCCCATTTGATATCACACCATGAAAGTGTCACCTTTTCATTAATAAAATCAGCAGGTATTGGATACAAATTCATGTCATTGTGCCTCTGGGATCATAAAAATCATTAATTCTAATATTTCCCGAATACTTATTAATTTGATCTTCAAAAAAATTTTTAAGAAAAAACAATATAATTTCGATAGTTTAAAAAAGCTTACTCTTTCGAGTAAGCTTTATCCTTAGGAGTTTTCTACTGATAAATAATGATCACTATAATTCAAAAAATTACTAGCCTTGATCAAAATTAAATAATCTGAATCTAGTTGATTAAAGTCTGATTAATCAATGATTCAATTTTTTGAGAAGCAACAGAATTATAGTAAGTACATTCATTCTTTGCTTCTTCAATTGCACTTTGGAAAGAAATTACATCCTCGTAATTATTAAATGAATCAAGTGATTTTTTATAACCTGCAACAATACTATCAATTGAAGTGTTAGGATTCTTTTGCCAATAACCTGAAGCTAGTTTATTGTCTATATTCATATACACCGAAACTGTATAATACTTTGGATCGTTTGCCTCTGTATTTAAATAAGCCCACTGTACATTACCCCATTTTCCAGTAACAGCATTACTTCCAGCTAAAGAAACATAGTCTGAAAAGTTATTAACGCTAACACCATTAACAGAAGCTAAACTTTCTGTATTAGTAATTACATAGTAAGGGACTGAATAATTTGTTCTTTCAACCTGAAAACACTTAGCTCCTGCAGGAAATGTATTTTTTTTAGTTAAAGCTAAAAAATTTTTAAATTGATCACCAATAGATTCTCGATGAAAAAATACGCTTGTAGGAATTTTCTCTGCAAGCAGATTCCAATATACGGCGGTTCTGTCACTTATTCTGACATTCTTTAAATCAATCCAGCGCCCTTTCTCTTCTACGACAATATTCTTAAGGCCATCTTTGTTATAAGGGGTTTTTCGAAGAGTAGTTCCATCTTGTGAAGTAGATCTTAAAATATATCGTCTATAACCTAATGGATACTTCGTCTCATCTGGTCTGTAAAGACCATCTGTGCTTAACATTAGGCGACCAATATCTGGTTGAGTGTTTTTATCTAATTTAAGATAATCTGCATACCAAATATTTCCGTTTCTTGAATTTCTAGTAATCTCAACAAATGTATTATCAAACTGAATAGATGCCCATTTGTAAGAAGTAGTATTATCAAACTCGCTACTAAGAATTTCATCTTTTGTTGTTGTAACTGTATCACTACTTCCAGTCCCGCCACCACAGCCGACCATAAGACCTGAAAGTAGAAAAAGGAAAATAGCTTTATTAAGTGTCATAAAATTTACTCTTTTTTATTGAGTGGTATAAAATGCGGTTAAGCATAATAAGTTAAAATTTTATTATAAGAAATAATTAATTTTCAGATTTAACTTCTTAATTATCAGACGTAATAATAAAAGTTTAAGTAACTTAAAAAGGTAATCAATTATTAAAAATTAAATTTATTACTTCATTTAAATTGAAAAATATTAATTCCTATTTCAAAAACCTCTCCACCACCATATCCCGCTCATCCAAACTATTTGAGCTTAAAATCTGGAACATCAAGCCATCAATTAGGTTTAAAACCAAATTGGCATCGGGCTTTAATGCATGAGTTTCTAAACTAAAATCAGGTCAAAAATCTCATGAAGCAACCATTTTCTATACTCTATTGCCATACGGTAAGCCTGTGGGTAAGCGATTTTAATTTCAAAATAGGCTTTTAGTAAAAGGTAGTACAGGCTATTAAAGTTGGCATGTAAAACAATAATTTCTTTGAGTTTATCTTTTGAAGTGCGGTAATGGCCTGAGTAAATAATGGAGAGCACTTCTTCTCTGAGCAAGCTTTTTTGAAAGGCAATGCACATTTCAATTAAACCTTCTTTTGAGCCAAAATATTTATAAAAGGTGGATTTGTAATTTGGGCTTCTTTAGCAATCAGGTCTACGCCCGCTGTGTGAAACCCGTAAGTTGTAAATAGGTGTATGGCAGTTTGAAGAACATATAGTTTTTCGAAGATATTTCTAAATTTGACATAGTTTTGCCGTTATAAATTCTTGTTGTTTCTAAATGAGATTAAAAAGCCTGTGCCTTTTCTGGGAGAAAAAAAGGCACAGCAAAGCCGTAAAGACTGTGCTTGGCACATCTCAAGTTTTATTGTTGCTAAGTTTTAGACGTAATGATTTAAAGCCTGAAAAGCCTATAGGCAATCAAGTTTCTTTAAAGTGATTTAAGTTGTGTCGAGATAGTTTTTGACAGTGACTGCCAATAATTTATGAATGTGCATAGCCAACTCCTTCTTTTGGGAGTTCTGCCGAAACATTATAATTATGGTGGCAGAACGGAAGCGGGTTGACGGACTGGTTTCAACTCCAGCACACTCGAAAGTGTCCCACTCCCGTCCTACCGCTACGGGAGGGAACGAGGTGTGCACACAAAACTATTCCTCAGAAGAAATAGTCCTGAAGTGGTTGAAATAGCGGTCCGTCAAAACCGACTGGCAATGTAGGCCAGCCCGCAAAGGATAGTATCCAAGTCACTTACAGTCAAGCATACAAAATGACATTTGCTTTAAAATAGATCATTAAAAGTAAGGATAAATAGTTAAAATTTATTGTTAATTTTTTATTTATAAAATGCATAAAAACAAAACACTCTACTCGTGTCACTGCTCAAATATCCGTTCCAATTAGCAATTCTTTTAGCCGACCTTGAGCCTTTTATGGCAACTTAAATGGAAATACGTAAATGACATTACTAGCCATAGGATAAATCCCTAAGCTTTCGGTTCTTTCTTTCAATTGTTCTATAGAAAGTCCTGAAATCGGTTCACGCCCGCCCCAAACCAACAAGCCTTTTTTAGCATAGTCTTCGAGTACTTCTATGGTTTTTCCATTTTTAAGCTCAATCACAACATTTTTTTCTTTAATTGGGAATAATTGCGCATTTTCATCGGTAACGAACAGGGTCAGGCTTATAGCTGTCGCTATTTGTTCTTGGTATGGCGCGATAATAATTCCATTACTAGCGACTGGCGTGATGCTCAGTTGTGAAAACTGCAAATCAGTTATAGCATCTTGATTGGGAGCTCGACCACTCCATATAAGAATGCCTTCAGGGAACGCGGCTAAAGGTTCTTGGCTGTCATTATCTCTAGTATTTTTCCGTCATCAAATTTAATAACCAGACTTTGTCCTGCATAGCGTGTTAAAGCACTATTTTGGTCAACAGCAAAAATTTTCATTTAATTTCATTCCCCAACAGCCAAGCATAAGATCATAACGGTTAGCTATCTTTTAAGTTGGTATTTTTGTGAAGGTTATTAGAGGGTATTTAAATAATTATAATTTTATTCGATTAAAATCTTAAGTTTAAGTCATGCTAATTGTTTAGTCCCAGATTTTAATGGTGCAATATCTCAGATAAATGGAAGGAAGCACTATGGGACAAGTTCTACACAGCAGCCGCCACAACGACACAGGCAGTGCGTCGAGCATACAAAATAGTCAAGAGAGCTTAAGAACGCTAGCCAAGCGTTACGGCATCAATCAAAAGACCGTCGCAAAATGGAAGAAACGTACTTCAGTAGATGATCTTACAACCGGCCCAAAGAACCTCGCTCAAGCGTGTTATCGCCTGAAGATGAGGCGGCATTGTTGCTTTCGAAAACGCACTTTGTTGCCGCTAGACGATTGCCTTTATGCATTGCAGCCGATATTCCTTATCTGACACGCTCGTCGTTACACCGCTGCTTACAGCGGCATGGTATTTCACGACTGCCTGAGGTACAAGGTGATCGCCCTGTCAGGAAGCGCTTCAAGAGCTACCCCATTGGTTACTTCTATCGACATCGCTGAGATGCAAACAGCACAGGGTAAGCTTTATCTCTTCGTTGCCATTGATCGCACTTCCAAGTTTGCGTTCACTGAATTGCATACTAAAGCCAGTAAGATGGCAGCCGCGGAGTTCATGCGCAATCTGGTTAAGGCTGTGCCCTATAGAATCCATACGGTGCTAACAGATAACGGCATCCAGTTCACGAACCGCACCTGTGATCGCTACGCCTCTGAGCACATCTTTGATCGGGTTTGTACTGAATGTGGCATTGAACATCGTCTTACCAAGGTTAAGCATCCATGGACCAATGGACAGGTCGAGAGGATGAACCGAACGATTAAAGAAGCTACTGTCAAACGGTTCCATTACGACGATCACACTCAGCTATGCATTCACCTTGCTGATTTTATTGCTGCATACAACTTCGGCCGCAGACTCAAAACACTCAGGGGCCTGACTCCCTACGAATTCATCTGCAAACAGTGGACAGATGAACCTGAACTTTTTAAAATTGATCCGATCCATCAATGCCGGGACTAAACAATTAGGTACACAATCAAACTCCCGTACCCAGCCATTAATT